>JAHBYJ010000002.1 GCA_019636015.1 Parvibaculaceae bacterium | reverse complement strand
TTGGGCTGCTGCCGGTTTCGTAGACGTTGAGTTAAGCTAACAGCATCTTCTTTTCGAACTCCATAGGGCTCAGATACCCGAGCGTCGAGTGCCGGCGCCGGGGATTGTAGAAGCGTTCGATGTAGTCGAACACATCGGCCCTGGCCTGGTCTCTCGTGCGGTAGACCTTGCGGGCCACCCGCTCGATCTTGAGCGAGGAGAAGAAGCTCTCCATCGCCGCATTGTCCCAGCAGTTGCCCGAGCGGCTCATCGAGCAGGCAACGCCATGATCGGCCATCAGCCGCTGGAACGGCTCACTTGTATACTGGCTGCCGCGATCGGAGTGATGCAGCAGCGCATCCGGTTTGCCCCGCCGCCAGATCGCCGTCACCAGCGCATCGGCGACGAGCTGGGCCGTCATCGACGAACTCATCGACCACCCCACCACCCGGCGCGAGAAGAGATCGATCACGGCCGCTACATAGAGCCAGCCTTCGGCCGTCCAGATATAGGTGAAGTCCGCCACCCATTTGCGGTTCGGGGCATCGGCCTCGAACTGACGGGCCAGCACGTTCGGCGCGATGGCGCTGGTCGATCGCTCGCCATTATCCCTGGGGAGAGACCGCCGCCGGGGCCGCGCCCGCAAGGCCTGCTGCCGCATCAACCGTTCGATGCGATGCAGGCCGCAAGCATGCCCGGCCGCCAGCACGTCATGCCAGACGCGCCGGGCTCCGTAGGTCCGGTCACTGGCAAGGAAGCTCGAGCGCACTTCACTGCCAAGCACCTCGTCGCTGCGGCTCCGCGCACTCGGGGCTCGCGTCAGCCAGGCATGGAAGCCGCTTCGCGAGACCCCGAGTGCCCCGCACAACCACGCCACCGGCCAGACCCCTCGGTGCTTCGCGATGAAGGCGAACTTCACATCGACTCCTTCGCGAAGTAGGCCGCGGCTTTTTTTAGGATGTCGCGCTCCGCCTTGAGCTTCGTGACCTCGCGGCGCAGCCGCTCGATCTCCAGCTGTTCGGGCTTCATCTGCCCGTGACCGGGAAAGGCATGCGCCGGATCGGCTGCCGCGTCCCTGATCCATTTGCGAAGCACGTTCTCGTGCACATCAAGGTCACGGGCTGCTTGCGCGATCTTCACGCCCCGCTCCCTGACCAGCTTCACCGCCTCAAGCTTGAACTCGCGGCTGAATACCCTGCGTCCCATAGTCCACCTCCAGTTCCATCATGACACCTAAACTTCGTGTCCGTGAAACCGGCAGCAGCCCAAATGGCAGTATGGACAGGATCGTCCCGATTGAGCCCGGCAATGAGGCTCGATTTGTGGTGGACAAAACCTACCTTCGGACGCAGGTCTTTGAAGCTATCGTGCTGTTCTTTGTGCCGTTTTCTGGAATTTTTCACGCCTTGCTTGGTAACAAGGTGTGTGATCGGACGCACCGCGAGACTGCGTAGCACGATAGACCGCAACGGCGATCTGTCCGCAAACATTAAGCTTGCTCGCGCGTGAAGGCTTATCTCGTTGTCCCATCTAATCAAGATGTTGAATCAACCGGTCGAGACGGCTGGAGCAGATCGGTTCAGTGGTTCCCGTGTCCAGGCGAAGGCGCTCGATGCGCTATCCGAACGCATCCCCATCGCCGTCTTGCGCCGCAGAGACATGCGTGGGCGGGAACGCTTCTAAGCAAGTATGGCGGACAATAGCTCTGCTACGTCTCGTTGGACCGCATCTTGTCTAACTTTCCCGTACTTAAAGTACGAGAGGGTTATAATTCATCTTGACCGAAGGTGTCCTAAATACTAACTTTCTCGTACTTTAAGTACGGGAAAGTTAGCATGGCACTCCACCTCGTCGGCGAAACTCTGGACAAAACCCGCAGCCACTACATGGCCGAGACGGGTAAACTCGTCCAGCTTATGCGGGGTATCTACGTCGACGCTGGCGACGATATCGATGCCGTCGTGCTCAGGCACGCCGTCCGCATCGCTAAATATCTTTACCCTCAAGCCTATCTGTCCGGTGCCAGCGCCGCCTTGCTCGGGCCGACCCGCGATGGGCGGCTATTTCTGAGCGCGCGGCGCAAGCAACGCACGCGCATCCGCGCGCTGGAGATCATCCAGAACGAAGCGCCCAAACAACCGTCCGTCGGTGACGCCGTCGTCGATGATGGCATGGGCGAATTCCATGTCCGTGTCTCGTCGATCCGTCAGCGCTTCCTTGAAGCCTTCCGCCTGCGCAGTGAACACGCTGCGTCGATCGACGAAGAGATGCGGGCGACGATCGCCGCCCGCCTGATCGAGGAATACGGCAGTCCGCAGGCGGCGACGGACGCGCTTTGGACGCTTGCCCGTGAGAGCGGATGGTATCGTGAGGGTGAGGCAGCCGAGCGCTATCTCCGGCATAAGCCAAGCGCGACGCCGACAAAGAATGAGGCGGCACTCGACCTCATTGTCGCCTGGCATGGTGTATCAATAGGTCATTTACTCCATGACGGTTTCGAATGGCGCTGGCAGCCGTCTGGCGGAGAGGGTCCTCCGCTCATCCGGCAGACCACGCCCGGCAAGCTGCCGCCTTTTATTGTCTCCCTGCTCCCGGAGGGCTGGCTCGAAAATATCCTCAAGGACAAGGACGAGCGCACGCTGCTGCGGTCGGGCAAGCGCTACATGTCGAATATCACAATCGTTGAACGCGAAGCCGAACTGGCAGCGTTGCCGCTGGACGTTCTGCTAACCCGCCTTGATCAACATTCCAGCAACGGCGCATTCACCGGCGGCTATGCCGGACCGGGCCGCAGCGAAATCGAGGCGAACTTCGAGGCTAACCTCGCGCTGATTTATCAGCGTGCCGATACACCGCGCCTTTCTGGCGTTCAGATAAAGGCGCCGATGTATCTCGATCCCGAAGGTGTCCTTACGCCAAGTACGGGCAAGCCTTTTACACATATCCTGAAGCCGGCGGGGACCAGCGGTTACGATGCCCTGCCGCTTGTCGAATGGACCGCCATGGCGCTTGGCCGGGCCGCAGGATTCGAAACTTACGCTACAGCGCTCGTCGAAATGCCGGATGGCATGCCCCCGGCCTTGATAGTGGAACGCTTCGACATTCGCGAGAGGCCGGAGGACACAAGGATGCTGGCTCTCGAGGACCTCTGTTCCGTTCTCGAACTGCCTACCGTAGCCAAGTACAGCAGCTCCATGGAACGGGTCGCGCGTGCGGTTCGCCCATTATCGACGGCGCCTGACAATGACCTTCTCATTATCGTTAAGCGCGCGCTGTTCGCGTGGCTGATCGCCGATGGCGACATGCACCTCAAGAACATGGCGTTGCTCAAAATCGCCGAGTCTGGAGAGAAGCAGTTTCGGAGTGTGCGGATGGCGCCGCTGTACGACGCGGTGACGACGCGAGTCTTTCCTAATCTCAAGCATGATCGCATGGCGCTCAAGCTCAACGGCAAGGACGATAATCTACGCCGTGCCGATTTCCGCGCACTTGCAACGACCGCCGGGCTGCGGGCGAGGGATGCCGATGCTGCAATGGACGATGTGTTGCAGCGGATGCTCGGTGCCGTCGACGATCTCAGCTTGCCGGCGGCCATCCGACTCACCGACGATATGCGAAAGATAGTCGCGAGCGTACTCGACATTTGTCGAGCACGAATCCTGTCGTTTACATAAGTCGCACGCCTCAGTCAAAAAAACTACCGCCTCGATACCATGCCGGGAATCGACATACGGGGCGCGGGCGCCTTCAGTGAGATCAAGAAATCGGATTGGTCCGAGATCAAAAGATCGGTGAAGACCGAAGTGTCACGCTCCTTTGTCTGGACTGGCCCGCCGCACCGGGTGCTTTGCCTGTGCTCGTCGCGGTGCGCCGCCATGACCGATGTCTGCCGCCGGCGCAAACGAACCGATTAGACCAGCGTCGCTTGGCGAAGAATCCGGCACATGCCGCTTCATCCGGGAATGCTTCTGGAAGGCTATAAGTGAACGCGGCTTGCGCATCGAAGCGGCTCCGTCGGAGCCGCCAGATGACCCCAAAAAGCCCGGCCGAGTCCCTCTACCTATTGTGGGTGGTTGGGACAACTGGATAAGCCTTCGCGCGTGAGCGTGCCGTTGTCCGCGACACCGGCTTCTTCTTCCACGACATCTACCGTCGCACGTTCGGCCTTCGCGGGGCTCGTCACAAGCCGGACGTCATCACCGAGCGCATTCAGCACACGGATTAATCTCCATACGGAATATCCGCTGACATTGCCTTTCAAAATCCGGGAAACGTCTGGCTGCCGGATGCCGAGTGTTCCGTCGTGTGCCTTGATGCGGCTGACCACATCGGCCTGGCGCAGATGCCGGGCTTCGATGATGTTGCGTGCGCGTCCCGCGAGCAGGAATTTGACTCTTGCCTCGCTCGCGTCCTCGTAACCGCTCTCGCGCAGAAAATTCTTGGCACGAACCGGCGGTGTGTTTTCAAGCGGGTCGTCGCGCCAGTTGTCGGGGATATCGTGAATGTCACTCATGGCAGCTTTCCAATTTTGACGAGATAATCGTGGCGCCGTCTCCGTCGCTCGGCCCCTCGCTCGAATTCGGTCTTGTTGTTCTCATAGCCCTTCACGGCGCGCTTGCGTCTTTCAATCAGTCTCTCGGTCTGGTTCGGCGGGATTGCCGCCCCGCTTTTCGACTTCTTCATGCCTGCGTCGAGGACATAAACAACGGCTTTGAACACCATCACGTAAACTCGATAAGTATCGGAATCGTAGGGCAACCTTATTTCGCTGACACCGGACAGGCTGCCCTTCAACGCATTGAACAATTTCTTCGATAGTGGCCGTTCATTCTGAATTTCGGTAAGCGCTCCATCCGCGGATTCCTTCACCTCAGGCGGCATCGCCCGATAATCCTGTTCGGCCCGTTGGTTTATAAAAACAACTTCCTTGAGGTCGAAACTTTCATCGAATGTCATTCTTGCATCTCAAGATATAGCAGAATTAGCATATTTTCAAGCAATGTTCGACATTATCCCATTTCGGCAGAGCGCCATATCCTCCTGGGTATCCAGTCGGTAACAAAAACCAAGGCAACTACGGTGTTTTTCCATCGCAGCCGTCTCATTTCGGGTTTCCGCGAGCGGCATCTGGAACCTCTTTTGCCATCCGCCGTTGTTGCAGATTGTCCAGATATGGACTATATCCATATTCGGATTGGAGGCGAAGATGGCTCACCGGAAGAAGCAGGCTACCAGTGAAGGGGATGGCGTTCAGCGGTTCGACGTTTCCCGGTTCGCGCCGACCAACCGCCGCCGTCTCAGCGCTCCCGCCTTGCGGACCTTTCTGACGATAGCGGACCTCTGGGGCCTGACGGAAGAACAGCGTCTCCTGGTCCTGGGCTGTCCGGCCCGATCCACCTATCACAATTGGTGCAAGCGGGTGCGGGAGCACGACGCCATCACGCTTGATGTGGACGTGCTCTTGCGTATCTCCGCGGTTCTGGGCATCCACCAGGCGCTTGGCGTTCTTTTTCCCGATGAGCGTTCCGGCGTCGAATGGCTGACCATGCCGCACGGCGCCATTGTATTCGGTGGCAGGCCGCCGCTCTCACTCCTCACAAGCGGATCCCAGGACGGCTTGCTGAGCGTGCGCCGTTTTCTCGATGGCGCGCGCGGCGGGCTCTATATGCCACCGGGCAGCATTGACGAAGCGTTCGAGCCCTATACCGACGAAGAGCTCGTTTTCCAGTGACGGATGTCCATGCCGCCGCGCCGCAGCCGTCGCATCGATTGATCCCCTCGAGATTTCCACCAGTCGGACTGTTCGACACAGTCGCGACCGCCGCGGACCTCGAGGCCGTAATGGAACTTGCCGGCTGGACCAACGACCGGCTTGTCGCCGAACGCATCGATCGTTTGTCCAGGGACGAATGGGTATATGGCGTGCCAAATGCGAGTGTCGTCATGGCCGCCTTTCTTCATGTCGCTCCCGGCGGCATGCGGTTCAACGGTCCGGATCTCGGCGCATGGTATGCCGCCGGCGATATCCGCACCGCGGCCGCCGAAGTCGGGCATCATCTGCGTCGCGAAGCGATTGCCCGCCGCGTAGCGGGAATGACCCGCGTATACCGCGCCTACACGGCGACGCTGCAAGGCGAGTATCTCGATATCAGGGGACAGCAATCCGCTCGCCCCGAGCTCTATGCGGAGAACAGCTACGCCGCCGCGCAAAAATTCGGCGAGACGCTTCGCGCGGCCGGCGGCGCGGGCCTGCTTTATGACAGCCTGCGGCGCCGCACGGGCGTCAATGTCGTCGCGCATCGCCCGCGCAACATCGTCGATATTACGCAAACGGATCATTTCGAAATCGCTGTTTCCTCGACCTCACGAAATATCGAAATCAGGAAACTGTCCGACGCACCATGACGCCCTGCTGGACGTGCTGCGGTCGAACCCCCGTCCAGCCTTGGCCGTGCGTGAATTTCACTTAAACCATTGAAAACAAAAGATTTGTCCCACAAATCCCCGATTTCCGCCGAATGTGGGATAAATCGAACGATATCAATCAGTTAGACGTCAGGGCGCGTAGATGCTCCGTCGTCTGATAGCGCCCCTCCCAAAATGGCTACGACGGCCAAGACTAAGTCACGAAAAAAGGTGACTAGACAGTTACTTTTAATCATCCTAAATTTTAAATGAATTTGGCAGGGCGAAACGCGACTCCGAAATAAAAGAGAACATATACGGGTCTGCCTTCAATGCGCGGCCGCATCGTGGATACGAGCCGCTCCGGTCGCCAGCAACCAGGAGAAGCAGACAATGACAGCAGTTTTCACCTAGTCCCCGATCGTGGTCCACCGGGCAGAGCAGCCATCTGGCTGTGATCTTCCTGGTTGCAGAACCACGCCGGTCCCGCCGGCACTCCAATCATCGTCGACAAATTAACGTAGCGCAGACCGTGTTCCGGCTGCGACAGGCTTTGCACGCCCAATTTGGATATCGAGAGATTGAACTTGAAACAGCTCCCGGAAGATTATCGCAGCCTTGCAGAACTCGCTCAGGTAAGGGCCGACTGCAAGAGGATGAACAACGTCGCGCGGATCGTATTCAGTACGACCGGCGGTCCCCTTCGGACCATCATCACCGGCACCAAGTGCCGCCCGACCGGCATCTTTCACAGCACAAAGACTGGTCACGCACAACCCTATGAGTCCCAGGCCGAGCGTCTCTACATGCAGCAATGCGAAGCTGATCACAACGTGGTCGCGTGGCTTGCGCAGCCTCATCGTCTGGAAATGTTTTCGGAAGGGAAAACGCTGACCTATTTTCCGGATTTCTCAGTGTTCTACGCTGATTTGCGCGAAGAGGTCGTCGAGATCAAACGGGACAAAGCGAGCGAAATCTCAGGCGATCTCGCTTTCAAACTCGAACTGGCAGAGCAGATCTATCGCTCCGTCAATATCAAATTCCGCGTCCTCGACCTCTCAGACCTGAGAGCGGAGCCGCGCCATTCGAACGCTGAGGAAATCCAGCGTCACGCGCGTACACGCTACTTCCGGCGCGAAGTCTTCTGGCTGACCGAGCAAATCCTCCGACATCCGACTGGAACCATACCCTTTGCCCAAGCCGTCGAGATTCTGGGTGGAGGCGTGGTCGGCAAGAAGAAGCTCTGCGCCATGATCGTCGGCAGGCATTTCGGCGTCGACCTCGATACAAACCTGACCGGCGCCTCGCCTGTCTTTCCTGTTTCGACCGACTGAGTACATAGGGAGCGATACCGATGTTTCTGAGACTGGATGTTGGCGACATCATCTCGGTAGTCGAGGGTGACTACGAGATCAAAAACATTATGCCCGATGGCAAGCTCTTGCTGCTGAAGCAGTTCGGGCACGACAGCTTGTTCATGACGCAAAGCGAGCTCCTCAAGCGCTATGCCGATCGCCTCCTCAAGATTGTGAGACGGGAAGACCGCAGGCGCGTGAGGATAGACACATTCAGAAAAACCACAGCCCGAGATCCCAATATCGATCCCGATCCGCGGGCCAGGATCCGTCAACTGCTGCTGGTGGAATATGACAAATCGCCGGTCGCCCGGTCCGACAAGTCACTGAATGCGTTCATTCGGAACTTTGACTTGCCGAAGGATCTTGACGACGCAAATTATCGGCCAAGCGCAGGAACATTGCGAAGAGACATAAGAAACAGAATCGAAAACGGCCATCGGCCGATCCACATCATGAGTTACAAATCGAGCCGGTCTACATCTACACGCATGGATGAGAGTTCAGTGAGGCTCCTTCTCAAATGCGTCGACTGGTTCTACGAAAAAAGAGAGAGAAGAGTTGCAGATGCCTATGATCGATTGAGGAGCTTGGTAGATTACCTCAACTTACGCGCAAGAAGGTATGGTCGGTATTCCGGACTGAAATGCCCCAGTCACGAAACCGTCCGATACTGGATCAGACGGTGCGAGAATTTCGCCCTTTGCAAGAAGAAGTACGGGGAGAAAGCGGCACGCCGTCGGTTTCAAGGATCCAGCAGCGCTCGAGAGGCAAAACGGCCGCTTGATGTTGTGATGATCGACGCGACGACCCTCGATGCCTTCGTCATCGTGGACAATGACAGCGGCAATGTTCTCGGACGTCCGACACTAATGGCTGCCATCGATGTATGCACGAGAATGATTCTCGCGATATTCATCACCTTCGAACCGCCCAGCATCTATGCCGTCATGAACTGCATCAAAGGGATTTTGACGCCGAAAGAAGGAATTATCGCGCAGAAGTTTCCCGACCTTCGCGAGCCATTCGTGGCATTTGGATTGTTGAGACTTATAGTTCTGGACAATGCCCTGGAGAATGTTGGCTCTTCGTTGCAGGACGCTCTGCGCGATTTAAGCATTGATGTCGAATGGGCTCCCGTCAAGTCACCGGAGTTCAAGGTGCACATCGAGCGCTTCTTTGGCACTCTCAATACGGGCCTGCTGCACAGGTTGCCCGGGGGAGTTCCTGCCCCGCCGAAAGAGTTGCGCGAACAGGACATCGATCCCCGCAAGCAGGCGTGCATGACGATCGATCGTCTGGAGGAGCTCGTTCTTCAGTTCATTCTTGAAGTCTATCAGTACCGGTACCACCGAGGTATCAATGACATACCAATAAGACTCTGGGAGAAACTGACGAAGATACACGGCATCGACGTCCTCGATGATCTGACTCGCATTGACGATGCTTGCGGCTATGTCAAAAAAGCGAATCTGACAAGAGACGGCGTGAAGGTTGAGGGGCTGAGATTTCACGACAGAAATACTGTAACCGAACTTCTCGCCGATCTGTTGCCATTGTCTCCCCGGGGGAGACGACGCAAACCATCCAACAGCGTTCCGGTCAAAATCAAGTTCGACCCTGAGGACATCTCGAAGATCCGGGTGTGGAATTCACATACGCTGACCTACCAGGAATTGCCCAACGTAGAGCAGCACTACAGCAAAGGCATGTCTCTCTGGTTCCACAGGGTTCTGAGGAAACGAGCCAAGCAGGAACAGGAAGAATTCGTCTCCGAAAGCGACCGGGTAAGGGCCCGCGTGAGGCTGACGCGTTCCGTGGAAAATGCCGGTGCGACAGACAAGCTCAGGCGCGCTCGTATCGTGACCCAGATCGAATCTCTGTCCTCGTTGGACGTCCAGCACGCCCCTCCCCGGCACGATGGCAAGGCACCGGTTGTGAGTACAGCACCGGGCATGGAAAACCGGGCGGACGGAGGAGAAATGCCGGCCGGATTTTTGCGTGGCAGAGCCAAACGCAAAGTGAACACGAACAAGCATCGCAAATCGGTCGGCTCGCGCTCGAAAAAAGAGACCATATCAGCTCCATCGACGGGTCTTGAGCTCAAAGACCCATCTTCTTTCATGACATACATCGGCAAGGCCGAGGGGTGGGACGAACGTGATTGATAAGAACCAGCATGCCCGATTGACGCGCTTCAAGGCGATCACCATTCGCTATCCGAGAATGAATGAGGTCTTCAAGAGGTTCGATTTTCTGCGCGCCGAAGCACAGGCGATGCGCAACCTCGGACCTTCCGACGCACTTGACATCACCAGCCTGTCCGCCTTGCCGCTCATAGCGCCAACGGGAAGCGGAAAGACCCGCATCATCAACACCTACCAGAAGAAAGTTCAGAAGGAGCAGCGCCCACCGGGAATTTTTCCCGTTGTGGTCGTGAATCTCTCTACGAATGTCACCGTCAAGGGCTTCTACTCCGACGTCCTGAAGGGATTTGGCGATCCGAATTTCGCCAAAGGCACCCAGCAGCAGCTCGAAAAACGGACCCAGGCGTTTATCCGCAAGTGCGGCGTAGAGCTATTGATTATCGATGAAGTGCATCACCTGATCAGCGCCGAGACCAACAAGGTTCGTTGGGACGTTGCCGAGCTCTTCAAGAGCATCCTGAACGACAAGACTTGCTGTCTCGCACTGAGCGGTATCGAGAAAGCGGCCGTTCTCTTCGAGAGGGGTGGCCAGCTCGCAAGGCGGTGCATCAGCCCAGTTCCGCTGGGACCGCTCGATCTGCAGAACAAATCCGAAAGGGATATGTTTCTGGGCTTCATCGGACGACTGGACGAACTGATGCTGAAGGAGAAGGTCACCGATACGAGGAGCGGTCTCCTTGAAGGCGATGTGCCTGCGTGTCTGTACGAGGTTTCCGGTGGCGTTATCGGCATAGTCTCACACCTTGTCTATCACGCGCTTATCTGCTGCTTTTCACGGGGCGGCACATCGCTTGAAAGACATGATTTCGTGAAGGCCACGGACGACTGGGCAATATCGACCGGCTTCGCCACACAAAACCCGTTCAAGGCGCAAACGCAGAGGCCGACGGCATGAGCTTGCCAAAGTTCGTCGTGCCGGTTTCTCCGTTGACGGGAGAAAGTCTCGCAGGTCTTATCGCCCGGGCTGCCAATGAGAATCTGATCCCGAGCCCGACGCAGATCTTTTCTCATCTGGGCATGCCGATAGCCCGCCTCGGGAGCGTTGCGACACGCCATTCCGCTTACTGCAATGACCTGGCTCATCTCATTGGCGCCATGGCGGACGAGCTTCGGCCGCTCTTCTATAAACGGTTGGACAGGCAAGCTGCAGGTCTGGGCGCTGAAATCGACTTCTTCGGCTCACACCTCGCATTGAGATGCCGGGAATCGAAGATAAGGCGCCTGTCCCCGGCGAGCCTCAGCGTATCGCCACATCATCGAGCGGCCTGGGAATTGCGCTTTCTTCAATGGTGTCCGGAATCGTTCCAGTATCTTCTCAGCCATTGCCCTTCATGCGACAAGAGCTTCGGCTGGGAAAAACTGGCGGGCATCCACATCTGCGAGCATTGCGGAGCGGATGTCAGCAAGCTGGACGCGGAATATGTCGCCGACGGTGAGAAAGACACAGCCCGCCTGATTTCAGACCTCGTGTTGAACGGCGACGCCGCGACACGGATACGGGCCTCGCTTCATGAGGACCTGCGCAAATTGGTCGATGTCGATCTTCTTTGTCTGGCTCTCGCTCTGGCCTCCCGCTTCGAATGGTCGCCAAAGCAGGTTCATGATGCGCTTTATGAAATGAACAGAGCAAGCGCGCCGTCTCTGGAGATGTGGCGCGCGGGCTTTGAGCGTATCGGGAACTGGCCTCATTCCGCATACGAGATAGTCAACGCGCAGCTTGCTATCCCGAAAGAGGATGCAGGCTATGGCATGATCGAGGAACTTGGTCCTGTCGCGGCGCATCTCATGCCTGTGAACGCCGATCTCGCAAAGATTCTGAGGAGAGTGGTCACCGACAGCTATGCGCGTAACGGCGTGATCGCCTTGAGGCCCATCGGAAGCAGTGCGGAGTGGCACAGACCCGGCTGGCTGCCGTCAATCGAAGCCAAGAAGAAGTACAAGCTCACGGACTGGACTGTTGAACAAGCCTCGCGTTCTCCGGAAGTCCGGAGGATTACTCACGAGCGCGGAGAAAGGTCACCGAGCCTGCTGCACGAGACAGACCTGCTCCGATGGCTAAAGAAGATGAAGGAGGCGCTCGACGTATCGGAAACGATGCAGTGCATCGGGATTCCCGAGCATGCCGTCTGGGACCTGCTCGAACTCGGACATCTGAAGCCCCTTACATCCGAGACCAGAATCATGAATCCCAGAAAGGGTTTCATAGAAGCGGAGTCCGTGACTGCTCTCAAGGATGCGCTTCTCGCTCGGTGCATCCCGATGAACTGTGACGACGAAGATATCGTGCTCTTGAGAAACGCCGTTGAATGCTCGTCTGTCCGGGTATCGCCATGGACGATGGCTATAGATTTCATATTGAAAGGCGATTTGAACGTCTCACGACACGAGGATCCGTCGGCGTCGTTCATTGACTCATTGCTGGTGCGACGAAAGCAGTTCGAAACAAAGATCAGCGAAAATATTGTGCTTCCCGAACTCAGGGAAGCCCCCTTGCTCATGACATACAACGATGCCGCAACCTTGTTGCGAACTTCGCCCGGCACGATCGTGCAATTGGCTAGGGAGCGAAAAATTCGTTCGGAAGGCTGTGGCGCCGGACGAAGAGCTGCACGGCGGTCCGTCTATGACTACGCGATGGCACACTTGGGCGCGGTAAAGCCGACGCAGAGCGGATCAGGCCCGACGGAAATGGAGCAGCCGCGCCGAAACTGTGCCGCAGCATGCATTGCTGTGCCTCCTGCAGGATGCTCCCATCAGGAAAGCCATTTCGCCACTGTGAGCGATGGCGACCCGAGTCTGTAATAGCGCGAGAAGGTACGGGCCCATCCAAGATCGGGGGCGAACACATAGAGGTCCGACGTCCTGACGGTCGTCGTTCCGAGAATGGGGTGGCCCGTGACCCTGCCCTGAAGCGCGGGTACACCACGTGGAACGAAGGTGTAATCATCAATGAGAGGTGCACTCTCGAGTTCCTCGATTGATGACCTGACAACACCAGCCCTCAGCAATTCGAGATCGGCACACAGGCCTTTCAGACGCACCAGCTGTTCATTCAGATACGTCGTCTGCAGAACGCCATCTCTTCCTACATAAATGACCATGTCCGCCCTCCTCGTTGATCGAAGGCAGACTATGCGCAGCGCTGGAACATAACAAGAACAAAACCATGTGCGATATCCCGAGTCAAGGCCGATATCCGCTCAAGGGTCGCCTCGAACGAGTGATGGAACAAACGAGCCGTCTGTACCAAGCGCCACCTGTTATGGGGAGATGGGCAAGGGCACGGGCAAGCGTCCGCTTTGCGCCAGAAGCGGTCATGGCCAGTGTGAAGCGCCAGTCGCTGTAATCGAAGTCGATCGCGGCCGCTGCCGGTTTTCAAGAAATATCGAGCTGCAGTGTAGAATTGGTGGATATATCTGCCGATTGGTGGGGGCGGTAATCGACGGTGTTTGGCGGGCCGTGAACAGTGATGACGGGCACTATGTATACGGCATGGCGCTCTAGGATGCGAGAGCGGGTTGGCAGCATCAAATGCCACCTCAGCTTTTGTCACCGTCCAAATGAATGATGGGCTATATCGAGCCTAGCATCCGAGCGCCGCAGCGGCAGTACCGGGCGCAAAGCCGGTCATCGTAGAGCCGCCGCCGGCAAGGCAAATTGACTTTACAGATGTTCGGCCGACCCCGACTATGATCGTCTTTCGAGCATATTGAGGGAGTCGCTCATCAGTTCCATTCCAACGATGTCCGCCGCACAGTTTGCGACCGCCTTCGCTCTGCGGCCAAATTTGGTGGCCTGGTTCCTCGGCGCGGGCGCATCGGCCGCCTCGGGTATCCCGACCGGCTACGCGATGATTCGAGATTTCAAGGCGCAAATCTTCTGCCGCGAGAACAACCTTTCAATGCGCGAAATCGATACCGCCGATCCAATTTGGATTGACAGGATCGACGCCTTTTTCCGCCGAACGTCGCTCCTTCCGCCTGATGGCGATCCGACCGAGTATGCGGCCGCATTCGAAGTGGTATACCCGCAGCCTAGGCATCGTCGGCAATATATCGACGACGCGATTTCCAAGGGTACGCCCTGCTTTGGTCATAAGGTTCTCGGAAGCCTGATCGCTGCGGGGAAAGTTGACTGCGCGTTCACAACGAACTTCGACCCTTTGGTGGAGGAGTCCACGCTTTCGGCGAACGCGATCCTGCCTGTGGCCGACCAAGCCCGTCCGACAGTTGCGGCGATCGACTCCGCCGACCGAGCTATGCGGTGCCTGAACGAGTCGGATTGGCCATTGATCGCGAAGCTCCATGGAGATTACCAGTCGATCGCGATCAAGAATACGGGGTCTGAGCTGGAGAAGCAGGACGCCCGGATGCGGCATGTGCTGGTGGAGGCCGGCACGCGCTTTGGAATGGTGTTTGTAGGTTATAGCGGGCGTGACGCCTCAATCATGGAGGCCCTGAATTCGGTCCTCGATAAGCCGTCGCCTTTCCCGAACGGCCTGTACTGGGTCACCTCCTCGGCATCACGGATGTTATCGGCGGTCACTGAATTCCTGAGCCGCGCGCAGATAGCCGGCGTCGACGTGGCGGTTGTCGAGTGCGCGACGTTCGACGAGTTGGCGGCTGATGTCATCAAGACAACTGATGTTCCGGCGTTGCTGCTTGATCGGGTGATGCTTGGCCGCCCTACGCCCCGGCTGGTGCCCGTTCAGTTACCGACTTCCGAAGCAAGGTCGTTCCCCGTCCTGCGGTATTCCGCGCTTTTGATTGAGAAGATGCCACGAGCGGCCAGGCATATAACGCTCGCCGAACCCACGACCTCTCCCGCGATCAGGACGTTGCTTAAGGAAAAAAATTGCAGGGCTACTGTCGCGGCTAACGGACGGGAACTGGCCGTCTTCGGCAGGGATCAGGAAATTCTGGACGCGCTCGCGCCGCTTGGCGCCAAGCTTGCCGGAGAGGTTGATCTGGACCCTGTTGCGGACAGTTGGGCACTGGGACTGATCTACGACGCGTTGGTAAGGAGTCTGGCAAGGCATCGCCCACTCATTCCCAGATATAAGCGTTCTGGCCATTCGGTCGTTGTTGCAGCGCCGCGTGAGAGGGAAGATCCAGAACGAACCCGTCGGAATGTGCAGGTGCTGACGAGGCTGCGAGATGCCTATGGAAGTGCGTTAACAGGGACCGTTCCCGGTCTAGGGTTCCCATTTCAAGAAGGTGTTTTCCTGAAGCTGGACCATATCGATGGGCGCTGGTGGTGTGGCTTCGAACCCTACACCTTCGTGCATGTCCCGAGGCCAAATTTCGCTCACGAAGGAAACCCAGGCGAACCGAACTCAGCCGACCTTGATTTGATGGGCGCTCGCTTTGATAGCAGGGGCGACCCGGCCGGCGACTGGCGTCGGGAGCGGTGGGCACAACGGTACAACAAGCATTGGTCGGGTATTATCAATGCGTGGGCCGAGCTTCTGACCACCAGTGGGAGTGGAACAAGGCAGGCCTTCGGCCTGGAAGATGTCGCCGGGATCGATGCAGTGTTCGAGATCTCGCCGGTCACCGGCTGGAGTCGCCCGGCCCATCACCACGTATATTTCGACAGGAGCAAGTAATGATCGCTCCTGCTCTGGTGACGAAGCTTCCACCCTTCACATTGCTGGACGAGCCCCTTCTGGCGTTCTCACCTTCCGAACCCACGCATGTCGACGTCCACCCCCTCAGAGGGCTGGTCAATTTCGGGCCTTATTCGAAGGGGTCTTTCGGCGGATATACGCCCCGGGTGCGCATTGCGACAGTCGGCCCGGAGAGCGCTTTCAAGCGCCGAGGCGAGCTTATGCTGTCGCTGCGCAATTCACATCGCCCTTCCGATCGGTCCGAATACGTGCCGGAGTATCCAGGCTTTGAGGCATTGTTCCACGTTGCACTTGAGGCGGCGCCGCGTGAGGCGCACATCAAATGGCCGGAGCATCTCCATCAGCTCCCCGGCGAAGGCGAGCCGCAGGCGCGTCTATTCCTGGCGATGGAAGCCGCCCTACGAAGGCTTGAGACGATAAGAAACGACTTTGACGTCGTGCTGGTCCATTTCCCCGACACTTGGAGTTCGGCTACGCGTGGCAGCTTCTTCGACGCGCACGACGCACTCAAGGCTTTGGGCGCGAAATACAACATCCCGACCCAAGTCCTCAATGATCGGGCTTTCACTTTCACCCACAAGGCCTCGCTCGCGTGGCGGCTGGCAACCGCTCTTTACGTTAAGGCCGCCGGTACGCCTTGGAAGCTTGCCCCCCTCCAGGGCGTGCCGGCGGAAACCGCCTATATCGGACTAGCTTATGCGCTCCGTGGCGATCAGCGAGATGCGCACTATGTGACTTGCTGCTCGCAGGTTTTCGACATGGATGGCGGCGGCATGCAGTTCGTCGCGTTCGAAGCGCGCGATCCTGTCGCCGATGTAGCAGAAGCTCGTAGAAATCCCTTTCTTAGTCGCGACGACATGCGCGCTGTACTCGCGCGCAGTCTTGAGCTCTACCAAGGGCGCAATGGCGGCAACCTGCCCAAGCGGATGGTCATTCACAAAACAACCTCCTTTAAGGACGGCGAGATCGAAGGAGCGTTTGATGCCTTGGCTGGCGTCCCGGAAATAGAGTGCATCGAGGTCAGCTCGGCTTCCTGCTGGCGTGGTGTCTGGCTGATCAAATCGGGCCAAGCAAAGCCTCCGAGCAAGCCATCGGGCTATCCCGTGCCACGGGGGACGATGGTGGTACGATCTGGGAATTCAGCACTGGTGTGGGTAGCGGGTAACGCTCCCGACGTCTCAACTAAGGGCGACTATTATCAGGGAAAGAAGAGCATCCCGAAGCCATTACAGCTTGTTCGGCATGCAGGAAGTGGTCCCCTTGAAATTACAGCACATGAGGCGCTCGCCCTTACCAAAATGGATTGGAATAATGATGCTCTCTATGATCCCGTGCCGGTGAGCATTCGCTACTCTCAGAAATTGGCTCGAACGATCGCGAACGTGCCGGACTTACCGAGAAACGTTTATCCATATCGATTGTTTATGTAGAACTAGTCTCAGCTCAAAAAAACCGCCGAATACTATTTCGATGCTACCTAAGGACCGTGGGCGCCTGATGCGGAGAACGTCGATTTTACGCTAAGAGTACCGTGGCCGCGCCACGCTGCGCTAGATTTTGATGGTGGAACGAAGCCTAAAAAAACGAAAACCGATAGCTACGCCTTACCCCTCTCCACAGGCCCTCCTCAACAAGCTCCGTCCGAATGACGTGAATGGGGTGGATTCCTGCCCGACCGCTTCTGGCCGGTGGAACTGGGAAAGCGGCTATTCGGGCGGTTGTCATACTTCGAGTACAACGCGCCTCCAGGTCAGTTATTGAGAAAGATCGAAACCTTCCCCCGATTGCGGACCGTCAGATTTCCATCAAATACTCCACAAGGCGCGATTCAGTTGCTGTGATATGGAAGATCGAAATGCCAGTTTCAGTCAAATCTTTCTCCTCGAGGGAATGCGATTTCGCCGAATGGTCCATCAACAAGAGAAACCGCCACAAGCTGGTCGAAATCATCGCCTTTCTTTATTTGCGACAGGAAGAAAACGCTCAGCGCGTGATAAATGCCTTGGAGCCACGTCGCCGAATTCCCAAAGGCAACGTTGCCGAAAATGTCGTGCGAAAGCTGACGGCTCCGCGTCAAAACGACGTTGATCTGGCGCGGACGGGTTCTACCGAGGAAAGAGCTGCAGCAAAAAGGCGGATCGAAATATCGATCATTCACCGCGACGGCCTACTGTTTCAGCACATCTCTTGGGTGGTCGCCAGAATGGCAATGCCGGCAGCCTACATGACCGCTCCTCACGTGCGGCAGGCCGACAAGGGATTTGACGGTTTCATCATTGAACTCGACGAAGCGAAAAGCGGAATCGGTCGAATTGTGCTGTGCGAGGACAAGGCGTCGATCACTCCGCGCAAGCTCATCAGCTCGAGTGTTTGGCCCGACGTCGAGGCGATCCGACGAGGGGATCGCGACGACGAAATCCTTGCTGATCTAGTTACGCTGCTCAAGAGCGTCGACGATATCGATGTCGAAGCCGCTGTCGACGAGATATTCTGGGAAGAGGTTCGCGAATTCCGGGTTGCGGTCGCGACGGGAGAAAACCGGCGCAAATCGGGAAGCTTTCTCCACATCGTTGCCGGCTTCGAGACCGTGGCGGGGGGCCCCCTCGAATCCCGCACTGCAGGCGTGCTGCCCTTCGATGACGTGCGCGCCGGCCTAGCCATCCTCG
This sequence comes from Parvibaculaceae bacterium, assembly GCA_019636015.1. Lineage (GTDB taxonomy): Bacteria > Pseudomonadota > Alphaproteobacteria > Parvibaculales > Parvibaculaceae > Parvibaculum. The sequence goes on along the minus strand of JAHBYJ010000002.1, from coordinate 391,607 downwards.
CAGAAGACGTCGCGGCAAAGGTCAAGGAGATCGCCGGTGTTTGACCCGAGCTCCCGCGCACTTTTGCGTCAGGCTCCCGACCTGCCTGGTCTCGACCCCGAGACCTTAGACGAACTACTTACAGCCGCGCATATAGAGCTGGCAACGGTGCGCCTTCTGTCCCGCGAAGGTGAAGCTGAGGCCGCAAGCGATGTGCTCGACCGAATAAGGCGCCTTGCCTCGACGTTCGAGGCCTATGTCGCACTCGATCTTCGCCCCGAACAGACGCGTGCAGCTGCTTTCGTCGCGGCGAGTGCTCATCAGATACTGAGCCGCCTCCACGGACCCCAACTCAACCGGCCGACGCTTGTCTCGAGTGACGCGATCGGATCATCGATTTCGGCGACGCTCCTGTTCCTGATTGCCGACCGCGCGGCCGATGCTGCGGAAGTCGCAGGCCAACTGCGTGCGAGAGGCGAAAGGCGGACAGTCCGACGATCCCTGATCCTAAGTCTTCGGGATCTGGCGACCGGCAATCTCACCGGGCTGATGGAGCGCGACCTCGATGAAGACAACATCGCGCCGAGCGACAGCCGTGAGGTAGCCACTGACCTGCTTCTGAGGGAGTGCGCCCACGTCGTGCAGGGCCTCGGTCAACAGGCGCGGGGGAGTGCCGCTCCCGATCTCGATCTAAATTCAAGGCTGGTTCGAGTGATCCGCCTGTCTGAGCCATCGGCGGCGGAGATCAAACTTGGACTTCCCGGGTTTGTACATCACCAGTTTGCGGGGCCACATCACTTGGCAACGCTCTTGAGCCGCCTCGTGGGTGGCATGCAGGATGCGATGCTCGTTCGCCTGCCGACGCCATCCGGTGCGCAAGCGAAAGCTTGGGGCGACTGGCTTCTTTCGGAAACGCAATCGCGTCCTTTTCTATGGGTCAATCATCTGAAGGCGGTTAGGACCGGATATCTGAATCGGGGCCGGTCGATGGTGATGACGTCGCCCACAGGGTCGGGAAAGACGACTCTGTCAGTTCTGAAGATCGCAGCGACCTTGTGTGCCGGCGAGAGCGTCGTCTATCTGGCGCCCACCCATGCTCTGGTCGATCAGGTCGAAACCGACATGTCCGGACAAATCGGCGAGTTGGAAGCCGTCAGCGTCGTCGAAGACATTGCACTAGAGGAGATTGGAGAAAGGCTGCCACGGTTCTCTGTGATGACGCCCGAGCGTTGCCTTGCCCTTCTGGGTTTCGCGCCTGAGTTGTTCGACAAGGTGGGGCTTCTTGTATTCGATGAATTCCATCTCATCAGCGCAGACGATCCAACCACGTCATCACAGGTCAGCGCGCGTGCGATCGATGCAATGCTGGCATTTCTGACATTTCTCCGTCATCGCAGGGAAGCGGACCTGCTGTTGCTTTCCGCCATGGTTGCCAACGGCGCCGAAATTGCGCGCTGGCTGCGCGGCGTGACGGGAAGGGAGGTCGAGGCCTTCGACGATCCCTGGAAGCCAACACGGCAACTCCGCTCTTGCGTCATCTATGACCATTCTGACGTCGCACAGGCCGCGCAAGCGGCAGCGAAAGAGAAAAGCAAGGCTGCCCGGAACCGGGTTGCCGCGCAGCCTCTCGGGCTTTTTTCGTTGATTTCCGGATGGCATCCTAAGCGGCCGGAGAAGCTGGTCGTGCAAGCGCTCACGGAGCGACGGCCGCCGCTTCTGAGAAACGCAAGAGGCCGATTGACATCGAACAGGAACGAAGTCGCTGCGCAGATCGCAGCGGACTACGCCTCCGTCGGCAAGCGTGTGATCGTATTCTGTAATGATACCAGGGCATGTGGAAGCGTTGCAGATCAAATCAACGGTCTCCTGCCATCGGCCACGATCAGTTTGGACGAAACGCAAGAAGCGATACAGGCGTCAGTTCTGAAGGACGTAGGATCGGCCGAAGCTACTTTCGATCCCGCCGGACGCAGGGCGGCGGTGCATCATGGAGATCTGCTACCCTTGGAGCGGAGGCTGACGGAAAGCGTTTTCCGGCTTCGCAGGGATGCTGATAGCGAAAAATTGGGCCTCGACGTGGTAGCCGCCACATCGACGATCGCGCAGGGATTGAATCTACCGTGCGATGTCGTGATCCTCGCAGGTACGGACAGGAGTTCGGTCGACGACCCACATGGAAATCCCCGCACGGATCTCCGTCCTCACGAGATACTCAACGCACTCGGAAGAGCTGGGCGCGCGGCGTACGCTGCAACTGGTCTTGCGATCGTTGTACCCGCAGAGCCGATCGGTATAAAGAAAGAGAACCTTGCCCTGCCGGCTGAAGGAATCTTGAAGACTGTCTTTTCGGAGCAGGACGCCTGTGAGGAGGTTTATGATCCAATCGAGCTTCTACTCGATCGCATTGAGGCATCTGCCGATCCCGATCCGAAAGTGCAGTCGATTATCCGGCGTTTGTCCGCTGTCACGACAGCGGGGGAAAGCGGCTTTGACGATATCGTTCGTCGTTCCTTGGGGTTCTTTCGGCGCAAAGAAGCTGATCCTCAACGAGCGGATAGATGGCTCGAACATCGCCGTACCGCACTCAAAGCCGCCGAGGAGCAGCTGGAAGATCCGCAAGTTCTTGATTGGCAGCGGGAAATCGCTGTCCGCAATGGCGTTCCTCCAAGCTTCATCGAGCGATTGGTGGAGGCGTTTGATCGGGCACCGGTCGAAGAGACCGCGACCGAAGACTGGATAAACTGGCTGCTAGGTGTCGTGGCTGAACACCCTTTGGATTTGACGATCTTTGTCCGAGAAACGGCATTGGAGTCGGTGTTCGGCCGAGCCTACACAAATACGACAAAACCCAAAGCCACGGCGAAACGGATACTGGGTGCGCTTCAGATATTGGTCTCGATGTGGTGTGGAGGCCGGACGCTTGTAGATATCGAGGCTTGGACCCTTTCCTTCATTAGGAAGCACGAGGGAGAGGTCAAACAGCAGGCGAATCGATCGTCCACGGCGCAGCGCGCACGCCGCTTCGCCATACGCATTGCCCCTGATCTTGGTTTCCTCTGCGGCGTGCTTGAACAAATCGTCGCACAAAAGACTGCGCATGGGAACGGGACCATGCTTCCGGTAATTGACATGCTGCCTCAAATGGTGAGGGCTGGGGACTATGATCGTCATCATGCTGCTTTGAGGCAGATGACAACAGCCGCCTCACGAGTTGAGACGTTCGAATCATGCCTCGCGCTACGTGGGCATTTCAAGGCAGGGCCATCAGCAGAAATGGATGCTGTGAGAGATGAGGTCACCACTGCCATGCTGATGCAGTCGTTCACGGATTTTGATGGCGACGAATAGCGTAACGGGAACCACTGCCTCGGCCCACAAAGTCGCAAAGTTTGCATTGAGGAGACTGAACGGCAGATCAGCTGGAGAATGTTTCCAACAGCAGACTGTCAGCTGTCGGCCTCGATCACTCCGATAGTTGGGCGTCGTGGGAACGACGGCCTTCGGGACACCACCCGTGATCTTGGGACGACGGAGATGCGCCAAGAGCGGACATCGCAGGACGCTAAGGCGCAGAGTTTCATGCGCATAGATCATTTTTCGCTACTTCGGGTTGGAACTGAGGTGGCTTTTGCCCTCGCTGAGGGTGCTAGTGTCGGCGAGCAAATTCGCAGCTAGAGAGCCTCCAATATGTTGACGCCTATTGATGGCGGCTCGCTTGTCACAATACCTCTCTGCCTATTTTGTCGCGACCAGGCGCTGGGAAATGCCGCCTGCTTTTTTTGCTCGAAGAGGCAATCAATCTTATTGGACTAAATAGCTTTTCAACGTGGGTATGGTCATTATGAACAGTCAGCTTCAAGAGAGAATACCGTGGAAATCCGGCCTTCTTGCCTCAAGAGAGCGATGTCCAGCTCGATGGATTTCCAAGCCGCTTAGCCGCCCAAGTTGAAGGCAGGCAGCGCCAGCAAACGAATTGCCATACTGATAGCAAAACTGGCATCGGCGCGAAGATGGCTTTCGACTGGTACCATCGTATCCAGGACCCGACGGGAAAGATTGTAAGGATCATTTATATCCCTGTAATGGGACAAGGGATTGCGCATCTTCATCAAGTTGTGAAGATCGTCGGCGATATTCTGAGGGATAATGTTTTTCTCTACACATCGACGCAACGTCTCGGGAAACTGGATACGCTCCGGCAGTTGCTCGGCATTGAGTCCCATAGTCAGATGGGCAGCCAGCAAATGCTCAGCCAGTCCCTGGCAGAGCAGCACGGTCGCGACATAGTTTCCGTGAATAAAGCTGGTGCGAGCTTCCGACCAGGCGGCAAAGGCCGTTTCCCCGCCCGGTAGGATTGTGCGGCCGATCCTGAACGTCTCCGACAGATCCGCAAGTTGGCGAAACCGTCCCACCTTGCCGTAGAGATCGTCGTGCATATCCGCGAGCAGGAGCCGCACTAGGTCCAGGTCATGAAGGGGAGAGAACAGATCCGGCCGTCCGTTCATTGCTTTCCGCCTTTGCGCGGCGGCGCTGGGAGGGGCAAACTTTCCAACAATCGCGCCGAGATGGAGGCAGAACCGCAGATGCGGTCCAGTTGAGCGCTTGCCAAGGGCTGATTCAACGCTGCTGCCAGCGCCCTGGGGGAGGCGGCATCGGAATGCAGGGGCCGCAATATGATGACGTGGTTCTCAGCTATGATGCCACCATGCCGCGCCACAAAGGACTTGAAGATCGGCGCGGCATTGAGCCGACGCTTCTGGCCACGTGATGAGGTTCGCTGAATGGCGACGCAAGGTGTGCGGATGATATAGGGAGCATCGGACGGGGCATCGACCCAACCGTGCCCCTTGAAGGCCGCACCCCGATCAAAGTCCAGACGCCCCTCCGTCGTGATCGATTTCGCCCAGATCAGGGGATAGCGCCCCTTCGCACTTCTTTTGTGGAGACGTTCGGGCTGACGATTGGGCACCAAGTAGCCGATGGTGGCGCGATAACCCCATTCCTTAAGCGTAGTGGGCTGAGGCTGCTCAAGGCCAGGCAGACGCCAGGCAGCACCATCGGCCGCGATCTCGGCAGTACCGCTTTCTGAAAATTTTCCGTTCCGGTGCAGAACGCCGCTTGCTGCCTGCGCAAGTGCCGGCATGGCAACGGGAGTCGTTCGGCGTCGCAGAACTATGAAACAAGCATCCTGAATGGCGTCCAGGAAAACGTCATCACGCATTTCAATCTGGTCAATGACTAATACCTCGGCCAGTTGCAGGACTCGTCGGCGAAAAGCTTCGAACTCCGGTCCGCCCAAAAAAGATGCCGGGATCACATATCCAACCGTTCCCTCTGCCGGCACCTCTTCCAAGGCTCGGCGTACAAACAGAGCATAGAGGTTCAGCCTCCCAGAGACCATTTCCGAAAAGATCGCACGCTTTGCCCGGGCGTCGTTGTTTTTGAGGCGCAAGAAAGGCGGGTTGCCAACCTCGTGGTCAATGCGGTCCTTGGCAGCCGCCTTGGGATTAAGGCTGTCGCCGACGCGAACGAGCCGGACCTTTGCGGCCAGACTTCTGTCGATCTTAAACTCGTCGACCAGCATCCGACGGACTAGCGCATTAGCGATGGTGGCCAGATCGCGATCGATTTCCCGCCCTATAAGGTGGCGTTGGAGGCGCGCGACAATTTCGCGGTCAGAAAGCTTCTGCGCGCGCCAAGCTGCGGTTTTGAGGCGTGCGAGTGGCACAAGGAATGCCGCGCCACCCGCAGCCGGGTCGCGCAAACGATGTTCAACAACGTCTACACCGTGGGCCTGGAGCTGCGATACCAAATGATCGACCAGATGCGGCGGCGTGAAATAGGCACCGAGATTCTTGCGGCGGTCGTTGGACATCAACAGAGCATAAATACTGGCGATTGCATGGTCGGCCCAGGCCGGTGACAGCGATTGCAGTAGCGCGACGGATTTGGTCGGCCCCTTCCCGGAGATGAGGTTCAAACATTTCTTCAACCGGTCAGAGGCGGCGCGCTTTCTGCGATACGACCCCAAAAGCTTCTGAAGGATCGGCGCCGCACTCTCCCACTCGCTCACGGCCGGCGCAGCCGCGCACTCAGCTTTTGGCGCAGCCCCACCCACCAGGTCGGAGGCCATTTTGGGGAAGCTGTGGCTGCGTTCGAGATGGGTCACGAAATTCCTGGTCGCGCGATTAGGGTGTAGGTTGCTGGTATGAGTGGGCATGCCGCCGGGCGATTTCATAGTAGCCCGTAAGCGCAGTACCAGGCGCATCCCAACGCGGAGCGCCCCGGCCGATCAGAACAGAACGCGACAGAAGTTCGTTGCGGGTTAGGCAGGCCGTCTCGGGGATCAGAACACAATCCGGACAGGCGCCGCCGCGGTGATTGCAGACGCTTTCCGAGCCGCACCTGAGACTGACCGGGTCGACCATCCGGTCGAGCACCTCATTGCCAAGGTTCGGATCGCCGTGGTCCCGCCACATCGATGAGAGGTTGCCCAGGTCCATGGTCACCCCTCGGCGGTAGACCAGAAAGGACAGGTCTGGCGCAAAGATGTGCTCGCCGAAGGAGCCGAGATCCAAACCCGACATCGACGCTGATATCCCGATCAGGTGATGCGCCATGGAATGCAGCAAGGTATAGACATAAGGATAGGCGCGGCGCGCGACACCACGTTCGCGGCGATATTCATCGAGGAATCGCGAGAACCGGGTACTATCATCGCTCTCGATGTCCGCGAATTCCTCGATCAGACGGCCGCCCAGCCGCACGCCCGGGAGCGCAGGTGCGAGCGGTATCTCGTTGACGGCCAGCCACTCCAGAACGGTGGCTTCGTTCAGGCGGATATAGAACCCTTCATTGGATTGGAGCAGGCACAGAACCGGGTGGCGCGCCGAATCCCCCACCTCGACACGGTCGAACAGACGCAACCGGACGGGCATTTCGGCATCGCCCGCTTTATCCCGCTTGACCGTGGGTGAAGAGGAGGTTCGGGTATAGCCAAAGGTGTATTCGCAGAGCCGAACATCGCGCAGCAGGCGCATTTCGGCAATCCCCAGCAGATCGCGACGCCGGCGTGCCTCAGCTCTCAGCAAGGCGACTTCGGCCTCGCCGAGACCATCCGGGATCAAGAATTGATCTAGGACTGTCACATCGACGGAAACCTCTTTGCCGTCACTGAGCTGTCCGCCATGGAGCTTTTCCTGAACCAAGGTCTCGTGTTCCACCGCCATGCGCACGGGATCGAAGCGGCGCACATAGCGGGTCCTGTCCCGGCAGGCAGCGACGATACCGGGCGTGGCTTGCTGGCGGCCGACGAAAACTGTTGCATTCCAATCGTCTTCCCAACGCGCCATTGCGGACCGCGAGGATGCAATCATCGCCTCCGTCGCATTGCCTGATGCTGTTAACATGGCAAGCAGGTCGCGCATGCCAACGTAATTATCCCATTCGCTACCGCGGCCGGCGGCGCGCAAAATGGCCGCCTTGTCATCATCGGAGATTTGCGAGGGTGGATAGCCGTAGCGGGTAGTCAAGAACCCTTCGAGGGGACCGTTCTGTCCACTGCCCAGAAGAGAAACATACTGATCCTGATCGAACACCAGCAGGCGGTCGCCATGCACATAATAGGCGGCCGACGCGCGATAGGAGACCGGCTCCATGTTGATCTCGGCGAACACGGCCAAGTTCTGATCGGTCAGCGGCCCCAGCAGTTGTAAAGTCTGCAGGTCGCGCTGCAAGATGGGTCGCACGGTGTGGCAACGAATGCATTCGAAGTGCCAGCTCCCCAACGGGCCGGGCGGGCGACGCAGATAAAACCGGTCCAAGCCGCAGGAACTGCAGCGGGAGATTTCGCGCACCTCTCCGCTCTGGGCGGCCCAATACCGATAGACGGGGCTGATCGGTTCTACGGCGCCCGCCCAATGGGTCAACACGACATCGATCTGTTCCCAGTCATCGGCGCATCCGGCAGAGCCTGTCGGGCAGGCCTGACGGAAGGCCGCCGCCTCTTGCGGTAGCCGCTCCAGTCGTCGGGTCTCACGATGAAGGCCACAGCGCGTGCAGGTGAACGCCAAGGGGAACGGCACATAGCCCACGACATCGGGCACTTGAAACGCCAGGTCGCCGATGCGCACCCGCACGATGCCATCGCTCAGGATTCGATTGTCTACAGCAAGAGCGGGGGGTACAGGATGGCGCAGATTCTGGCCGCGCATGGCGCGGTCCGCCCAGGCTTCGCAATATTCCTGAATCTGCTCACTGATCATGTTCTGAGTGATCGGGCGCAATTCCGCGGTACGATTGCCCGACACGGGTAAGGCCATGCAGGCGCCGGAGCCACCTTCAAAGGTGAAAAGCGAGTTTGGCGCATAGGCAGTGGCGAGTTGGCTGCGGGATCGTTGCATAAAGGGAGGACGGGTCATGCTCAATTATCCTCATCCAGTTCGCTGGACGCTGCGCGGCGGTCGCGGGAGACGCCCCGATTTCGAATCATGGCCATGGCCTCGCCCACTTCCTCCCAACTCAGGCTGCGATGGTGGAGGGTCCGATCGGACGCACGAATTTGCCCAGCCGCATCCACATCGCGCAAGCTGAGCATGGGGCGTTGGAGCCGGGCCATGGGATTGCTCCAAAAATCAGAAAGCTTACCTACAAAACTGCCGCTGGCCACCTCGGCCTGGATCCGAAGCACGGCGGCCCGGACCAAGTTGGCATAGTAGGCGGGATTGGCCGGACCACCAGTATTGGCGCCTATGCCAATGGCGACGGTAACAAAGCCGACGCAATCGTTGAACGCGGCCGGATCGCGCAGCAGGCGGTCGACCTGCTCCACGGTCACGGGCAGCATCACATGCGCCTTTTGGTCTACGGCCGCCGCGGCAAATCTTTCTTGGTGTCGCACGCCCGCAAGCCACATCTGCACCAGGGAGGGAACGGTGCGATCGATGGCCCGGTCGGCCCAGCGCTCTACTGCCGGCGGCGAAATCATCCGTTCCAGCAACCGGTGAAAGGATTCATGGACTTCCACCACGAAGCGGTCACGCCGGGTTTGCGGCGTCGGTATCAAAAGCGAAAAACCGACATGGGTGCGTCCGACACGCGACGAGGCCTGGATGTATTCCGCAATATCGGAGGGCATGCCGGCAAAGGCCATCGCATTGAACAATTCCACATCCACGCCGTGAGAGATGGCAGAGGTGGCCACGATACCGCGCAGGGCGGTACTGATGTCCTCCTGCATCGGATCGAAGGGTCGCTCCGCCTGGCGGATGACAGATTGGATGCCGCCAATATCGACGCCGCCGGAGATCAGATCCATAGTATAAGCGCCCAGCGCATACTCTTGCCCCATTGCAGCATGCGCTTCGCGAACCTCTGCTTCCAGAGCAGAAAGGATCTGATCGCCCCCCTTTTTGTTGGTGACATAGGTCAGCTGGATGCGATGCAAATCGACCAGCGCGGCGAGCCGATCATAGCGTCCGTCGCGTGCGGCAGCGCGCACCGCCGCGCTGCGGCCTTCAAACCAAGGGGCGTCGGAAATATTGCTTTCGATTTCGGCGGCGGCGCTGGCCTGGCGCATGGGATCGGTTGACGCCAAGTCTTTCTGCCAGCGGGTAATGGTCGCCGCGTGCGAGGCCAGAACCGAGAGCGTCGTTACGGTGTGCAGGCGCCCATTGGTCATCAGACTGGCATAAAGCCGACCCCAAGGCGCGGCCGCTTCGCGCCCTCGTGGCGTAGTCAGCGCATCACGGCGAATCGTCTCTGCCTCGCCTCCAGACGTAAAGCTCGCCGTGCGCGTATAGAACCCACCATAGAGGCTCGGGCCGGGGTGCGGAAACTGCACGACACGCTTCTGATAAAGCGCGCGTGTGTGTTTGGCGGCGTCTGCCGCTGTCGCGGTGGCACCGATGACATGCGGTAGACGGGGACGATTGGGGCTACCCGGTACACGGCAGACCCTCTCGCCGAGCAGCCGGCTCAAGCGTTCCAGCCACACGAACAATCCTGTCTCGAAAATGCCGCCAAATGTCCCCAAGCTTTCTTCCAGGAGATGCATTTCGTCCTGGATGATAAGGCTGGGGAAGGGATCGAAGAACACCTCCGCGCCACCGCTGAAGGCTGGCGCAACGCGCTGCACATTTGGTGGGGGCGGAGCGCCGGTGACTGCACCATTGGGCATTTGCAGAAGGCCTTCGGCCCTCGCTTCTATCCAGCGTGCGAGACCAAACATGCCCGCGATGCGGTCGATGGTCGTTATGCTCTGGCCGAGCAAGGCCAGCTTGTCGATGGTCCCCAAAAGTACTGAGGGACTGCGCCTATAAATGTCAGTGTCGGCCAGCAGGAACGGCAAGGGTTCGCACCGGCCGGGATGCGCTTCATTCCAGGCGCAGGCCTGGCTCAAACAGACGATGCCTAGCTGGTGATGACGCTCCGGGAAAAGCCGAAGCCCGGTGCCATCAGGTGAGGTGCAAAAAGGGCAAACCGGAAGTTTGTTCCAGGCCGTCTTGGACGCTACATACTCGCGGTCGAGCCGGTCCTGACTGACCAGCAGAGCGTGTTCGTCCAGCGCCCGCGGACTGTTCCAGACTGGGATACAACGCAGCGCGTCCGAGACATCGCCATTTGGTTTCTGTGTCGAGTTGGGCGTGTTGGTGCCGCCCACCCAAAAGCCGATTTCAAACGAGCTTCCCGCGATATTCTCCGCGCGCCGGACCAGCTCGGCGCGGGCGAGCAGGCGCGCCAGCCGCTGTGCCTGCTGGACAGTGAGGAGACGCAACGGATAATGCATCATCGCAGTCACGCCGCGGTGTTTGCCGCGCAACCGATCGAGGAACAGCGCATAGACGAGCGTTCCGAAGAAGGCTTCGGTCTTGCCGCCACCGGTTGCCATATAGAGTAGACTTGCAGCGTTTTCATCGAAGCTGACATCGAAACTGCCGGCATACTCGGGAATGCGTGACGCAAAGGTCGGCACATGCGCCAGCACAAAGGCCAACTGGAACAACCGCCAGCCTGGCGGGGCTTCGTCAGCCCGTAGCGGATTGGCGCCATCGAAGGCCCGGTTGAGCAGAAGCCATGCGCGGAACGGCGCCGCCGCTAACGAAGTCGGCGCTGTCTGCCAGGCGATCTGGGACGCAGCCAGAAGCTGGACCCCTCTGGCAATGCGGGCGGCCTCGCCGCGCCAAGCCAGCAAATCATCCTGAAACCGAGCCTGCTGTGAGGCTTCATCGGCCGCACTGCCCTCTTCGCCCGGGGTGAACAGCACGGTTTCTTGGGCGACCGCTGCAATCCAGGTATTCATCGCTTCGGGAAGCCCCGCGAGCTGACTCAAATTGAGGGTCGGAGAGGCCAGGTCACGATAGGCCGTGGGAACAGCGGCAATCTCGGTTGCGCGCGCCCGCGGCAGTACATAGCGGGGCATCCAAGTGGTCCGCAGGTGACGCTCGCCATCGATCACGCCGAGATCGCACACGCCGCCATTCACACCAATGGCCGGCATCGTCATAAAGCCTGCCAGATGGTAACTGCGGCGCACTCGCTCAAGACGCATCGGGCCAAGAGCTTGTGTCGGCATCACGACGCGCAGATCAACGCCGAACAGGCCGCATTCCATGCTGGCGTCACCTTCGCGCAGGTTCTCCAGCGCAAAGCGCACCGAATAGACGCTGTCGTCCAGCGAATCTGCCAGAGGCTGAACAAGAAGCTGCGCGTCAAAATCCGGAACGAGATCCGAATCCCGTGTCGACACGGCACGGGCGGTTTCTAGAAAGCGTTCCCAAGCTTGGGGCTCCCAGAAGGCTTCCGAAGGCGGATGCAATTTCCGCCAAGCCTGGGCCTGGCCGACAGGACTGGCGATCCAGTCTGTGAAAGCCGCACGGATTGCTGCCAGAAGGGCGCCTTTGTGCGTGGCCGCCAAGGTCGCCCAACCTTCCGGGTCGCACGGCAGCGGAAGCTCCAGCGGCGGAACTGCCACGTCCAGACGTATCCATTTCTGAGGAATGTCGTAGCGTCGCGAAATGCGATCCGGAATCCGCAGACGCCCGCCGGTCACCGGCGGTGGCGGCACACCATCCTCGATTGCGGCAGCATCACGATCATCCCCGCCCGGAAGTTGCGCGGTGGCTGGCACGCCTACCCCCATCACAGTGTAGACCTCGCGGGAAATAGCGGCGCGCTGTTCGGCCCGCGCGCTATGCGAGGCGCCGGCAGGAATCTCGGCGGCAGCCCGCCGCCGGATTTCGTCATTGGCTTGCTGGCGCGCGGCCTCGCTGAAATCAGCGCGTGGGATGAACCGGCCCTCCCGCGCGAATAATTCCTCTGCAGTCGGTAAGGCGCGGACATACACCGACATGGAGGCCAGAATGCGCACGGCGCCGGGTGCCGGGTGAAGCATCAGATCCAGACCATGCGCCGGAATCTTGATATCACTGGACTCATCGTCGCCGTCTTCATTCAACCGTGGCAGAATAAAGCCACTCGACAGGGTGCGCGATGGCTTTTCTCCCAGCACGGTGGCGCCGTAAGGCCCTTCGCCCGAGACAACGCGGCGGGTGCGCTCCAGCACCGCATCGCAAACAGCCTCCTTCAGAATCTGGCGGTCGTCAGAAGACATTCCGCCGAGCGCGTGGGGATCAGCCATGTTTCCTCACCTCTTCTGTCGAGAGGGTTTGTGCGACAAGCACCTCGTCTACGGCATCCAGCACGAGCTGCCAAAGCCCCGGCATCGATCTCCACACTGCAGCGCCGGCAGCAGCGCCTTCGGGATCGAGAACGAACTGCACCACGCGCTGGTTAAACAGATAGCCTTCCTGCACTCGGTAGGATCGCGCTGGGACAATGGCGCCACGAAAAAACATGTCGGCCAAGGCAGAATCGACACCGACCGCCTGCATGAAGATGCGAAAACGGGGCCAGTCCCGCGCCGCTCGCGGTTGACGGACGCCATCCGCTCCGCTGGGCGCCTTATGGGCCGTTAGCCAGCGCACGATGTTAGGCAATTCTTGCGCAGGCAGCGCCGGATCAAGTTCCTGCATCTTGGCCAGGATATAGCGCGCCTTGTCCTGATCAGTGGCCCCGGGCGTGGCGCTGTAAATGGCCGCAATGCGGGTGTGATAGATCGCGAGTTGCTTCAAGGTCTCTTGGGAGCCGGCAAGGGCCCGACGGATAGGTTCACGCAGCGCGGCGCTGAGAACGAGGATACGGTCGCCGGCGCGGATGGTCCGCGCCGCTTTGCGCTCAAACGGCCGAAGCTCGCCAGGAGAAAATTCCAAAACGTCGCTGTTCGGACGATAGCGGATGCGATCAATGCGGCTGGTCTTGAATTGGACGATATCGCCGCTGTAGGCCTCGCCGGCGCGCGTGAAATCCAAAAGTCCTTCAGGCAACGTGGCGACGATACGGAATTCCGCCTCCGCCAGATCAAGCTTTTCGTCCGCTCCGCCGCGCTGAAGCGCAGCCGTCAGCGGTCGTGCCCGTTGCGCAACCGCGGCAAATGCGGGAATACGTGCCAAGGGCGCCAATTCCGCGGCAAGCAAGGCACTCCCCGCCGCATCTCCCAAGAGAAGCGCGCGGTCCGGCGAAGTCTCGATCGTCAGCAGCGCCCGGATCGCCTCCGGCGTTGGGCCAATTACAATGACGCGCCGCGGTTTGATAGCGATCATGCGTCCAAACAGCGCTCGATGGTCGATGATCTCGCATGAAACGCCCAATGCGCGATCCGAACTGAGATAGACATCTGCTGTTCGGCGATCTGGAACAGAGAGAAGCACATCGGAGGCATTCCAGGCGGGGTCGGCCAAGACCTGCACTAGCTTGGCGGAAACGGGCGTTTCGTCTTCCCATGCCTGAACCTTGGCCTCAACCTCGGCGACCAAGCGTCGTGTCGCCTCGCCAAATTGCGGCACCGTCTCTGCGGCCATCGCCAAGCGTGAAAGCGCCATCTTGGGCCTAAAAAGGGTGCGCGCAGCGTTGTCGACCTCGTCGTCTCCATCGTGAAGAATGTCTGCTACGTCGCGAGCTTCCTTGAGGCCGATCGGCAGAGATGCAGAGCGGCGCAGAAACGCGAGCGCCTTCGATACGCTTGCCGCGGCCGCCGACTCGCCAGCCTGACGAAAATTGCGGCCAAGCGAGAGAAGACCATCGCGCAGCCCGGCCAGCGAGGCGTCCTTTATGTCAGCTTCGAACGCAATGGGCTTGAGATCGGTTGTGAGTGTGGAGGCCGGGCCAAAAAGGCCCTGTTCCGGAAGATAGGCCCCAATCTCAAGTGGCGGCTTGCGCGAAAGTCGTGACGCGGCGCCATAGGATCGCAAGGCGCGAACCGCGCGGCGCAAGGAGAAAGCATCTTCAGAAAGAACAACTACGGGCGGACGGCGGCCGGGCACATCGGCGAGCGCCTGGAGGAGATTGGCGAAACGCTGTTCCCAATCGTCCGGCAGATCCTTGCGACCGGCCTGTGTCAGATCAACGATCACCGCGTCGAGGCCTAGTGTCTTGAATCGCGAGAAACTTAAGCAGCGTGCCAGCGTCTCGGGTTTAGCCTCGGCGGGAAGGCCGAACACACCAAAGGGCGTTTTCAATGGATTGCCGATGGCATCGACATGCTGGGCGAGATCTGCGTCGCGATCTCCCATATGGGTGTGGTCACGCACCCGGCGCAATACCTGTGCGCCATCAGAGGCATAGGCGACCGCTTGGCCAGCCGTGATCGGCACAAAAACGGCGGTCGTCTCCAGAAGCGTGGGGTTGCGGACGACAAGCGTCGACGCACTCGTACCAGCGCCGTTAGTTGAAGAATCCGGCTTTGTCAGGAGATCGCGCAATCGCATTTCCAGCAGGCAAAGCGATTCCTGCGCCAATCCGGATTTCGCCCAAGCGGCGCCATGCTGAATTTCATCGACGGTGCGCGCGGCTGCGGTCGCGATATCACCAGGATGCACCAGAATTGAGCGCGCTCCCCAGGTCGCGCCGCTCCGCCAAGGCCACAGCGCCAGCGTCGCGTAAGCCAGACGGCCCGAGGCGCGGGCTTCGCGCAGCGCGACGGCGGCGCAGGCAAAACCTCCGCTTGGCCGCATAGGCCAAGCCAAAATGGCCCGATCATCACCGTCTTCCACAGCGTCCAGCATAGCGTTGAGAATCGGGCGTCCACGTTCGGGCATCAGCCAATTCGAAGGGGCGCTGGTCGAGGCATACCGAATCGAGAACGGCACCGATACGCCGGGACGGGATATTCGCTGCGATCGTGCAGCCACTCGGCGCGCCGTCAGGAGCGCTTGGATGCGCTCAGCCTCACGACGTTTCGCTGCCTCCCGATTTTCGTTTCGGTCAGCGAGACTTTTGCCATTTCCGTGGCGTGATGATTTCGACACCCGTCCCCCGCCAAAGATTATGTCTTGGCCGCTGCTACTCTAAATCGCAGGCTAGGAATTTCCTATGGTTCTCAACCGAATGGACGTCGTTTCTTAGCGTGCATCCGCAGGCTGACTGGCAACTCGAACGAAATTGGATCTCTGGGCTGCTGCCGGTTTCACGGACACGAAGTTTAGGTGTCATGATGGAACTGGAGGTGGACTATGGGACGCAGGGTATTCAGCCGCGAGTTCAAGCTTGAGGCGGTGAAGCTGGTCAGGGAGCGGGGCGTGAAGATCGCGCAAGCAGCCCGTGACCTTGATGTGCACGAGAACGTGCTTCGCAAATGGATCAGGGACGCGGCAGCCGATCCGGCGCATGCCTTTCCCGGTCACGGGCAGATGAAGCCCGAACAGCTGGAGATCGAGCGGCTGCGCCGCGAGGTCACGAAGCTCAAGGCGGAGCGCGACATCCTAAAAAAAGCCGCGGCCTACTTCGCGAAGGAGTCGATGTGAAGTTCGCCTTCATCGCGAAGCACCGAGGGGTCTGGCCGGTGGCGTGGTTGTGCGGGGCACTCGGGGTCTCGCGAAGCGGCTTCCATGCCTGGCTGACGCGAGCCCCGAGTGCGCGGAGCCGCAGCGACGAGGTGCTTGGCAGTGAAGTGCGCTCGAGCTTCCTTGCCAGTGACCGGACCTACGGAGCCCGGCGCGTCTGGCATGACGTGCTGGCGGCCGGGCATGCTTGCGGCCTGCATCGCATCGAACGGTTGATGCGGCAGCAGGCCTTGCGGGCGCGGCCCCGGCGGCGGTCTCTCCCCAGGGATAATGGCGAGCGATCGACCAGCGCCATCGCGCCGAACGTGCTGGCCCGTCAGTTCGAGGCCGATGCCCCGAACCGCAAATGGGTGGCGGACTTCACCTATATCTGGACGGCCGAAGGCTGGCTCTATGTAGCGGCCGTGATCGATCTCTTCTCGCGCCGGGTGGTGGGGTGGTCGATGAGTTCGTCGATGACGGCCCAGCTCGTCGCCGATGCGCTGGTGACGGCGATCTGGCGGCGGGGCAAACCGGATGCGCTGCTGCATCACTCCGATCGCGGCAGCCAGTATACAAGTGAGCCGTTCCAGCGGCTGATGGCCGATCATGGCGTTGCCTGCTCGATGAGCCGCTCGGGCAACTGCTGGGACAATGCGGCGATGGAGAGCTTCTTCTCCTCGCTCAAGATCGAGCGGGTGGCCCGCAAGGTCTACCGCACGAGAGACCAGGCCAGGGCCGATGTGTTCGACTACATCGAACGCTTCTACAATCCCCGGCGCCGGCACTCGACGCTCGGGTATCTGAGCCCTATGGAGTTCGAAAAGAAGATGCTGTTAGCTTAACTCAACGTCTACGAAACCGGCAGCAGCCCAACCTTCGTAGATGCGGACGACGGTGTTATTACTGTGCATCTCATCTTGGCGAAGACCTCTTCTACGAGACCGCCGACGGGCGCGTTTTGGCGCAAAGCAGACACAACTGTCCGGCGCGGCGAGCGCACTGAATTAGCCCTTTGGCGTCAATTGGCTAAATGCTGCTTCTGACTAGGCGTCACGATTCATCTCCCTGAATTTCCTCGGAAACGCGTTCTTGTTGATCGCACAACACACTCGCGAACGCCCCCAGAAAGAAAACCGCGGCTTCAGCGCCGGCACCGACTCTTGTGGCTAACTCCTCACAGAACCTCCGAACGGCCTCAGTCACATTCAGCGCTTGCGGATGGGGATTTCCCAAGCTCCAGCCAATGAGGTCGATTAGCTCAGGTTGATTTTGAATCTCCTCGCGGAGTTTGGACACGACCCTCAATATACGCTCCAAGACCTCCGCCTTGTTTTCGTGTTCCGCTGGAGCATCGAGGTCCAGAAGTTGAAGGCGGGAGCGGATCGCATCGTCGACCAGCGCATCTACAGAGCCGAAATGCTTGTAAATGAGGGCTTTCGACACCCCGGCGTGTCTCGCAATGTCAGAAGGGCTGAGAGGATTTGCCCGGCCCTCCGTCATGGCAGCAAACACCGCGCTCCTCAGACGCTCTTCCCTTGCCTCCCGATTCCATTTGCGGACGCGGGGACGCGGTTCTGGTACGTGGAGCACGTTCCGCCGGGGCATGCCTTCCCAATCCAAAATAGAAAAACGCATTCTGGGAGATGTCGGCTATTTGCGAAAGAGCAGTCTTGCTAGTGAAGCAACGACGTTGCGGGTGTGGGCCAGAGCGAGGTCCGCTCGCACGAATGAGTCAGGTTGAACCTGTGAAACATCGCAATGAACAACCCGTCCGTAGCGTCATTTCTCTCAATTTCGCGGAAGCCGAGCAACTCGGCAGCGGGCACGGATCAGGCACGCGGTGAAGAACGCTCCGACGCGACGGTTTTATCCTGTCGCAGGCACCAGCGTATTTTCCTTTTGTTTTCAGGTGCTTGCTGAACCTGCAACAAGACCGAAACCGATTCGGGGTTTGGACTCGTTCCAGACTTGAGTCAAATCAGCTTGGAAATGAGTCACTTTCAACTTGTCCCCACAAGGGGGTGGTGGGCCCGGCAGGACTCGAACCTGCGACCAAACCGTTATGAGCGGTCCGCTCTAACCAACTGAGCTACAGGCCCCCAGCAGCCGCCATATAACAGCAAGATTCCGGCGCTGCCAGCAGGCTTTCGGCCTTGCGGCTCAAACTTAGGTATTGACCTAAGTGTGGCGGGCTGTTACTTAGGTGCATGCCTAACCAACAGCAGATGCAACTCGACCGTGTTTTTCATGCGCTTGGCGATCCCACGCGGCGCGCCGTGATCCGGCGTCTCGGCCAGGGGCCGGCGGCCGTGGGGGAGCTTGCGCAGCCGCACAAGATGGCGCTGCCGTCTTTCATGCAGCACCTCGCGGCACTGGAGAAATGCGGCCTTGTCACCTCGCGGAAGGAGGGCAGGTCGCGCATCTACCGGCTGCAGCCGAAGCCACTCGAGGCGGCGGAGACATGGATGAGCGAACAGCGCGCGCTCTGGGAAGCGCGGCTCGACCAACTCGACGACTATCTTTTGCAGATGAAGGAAAGTGAAACATGAGTATGCCTCCCCTCGATCCGAAGCTCGACCTCGTGCTTGAGCGCGTGGTGGATGTGAGTCCGCGTCTCGTCTGGCGCGCCTGGACGGAGCCACAGCATCTGATGCCGTGGTTCTGCCCGCGCCCGTGGCAGACGGTCGATTGCCGGATCGACCTCCGGCCGGGCGGCGAGTTCTACACACAGATGCGCTCGCCGGATGGCGAAAACATGGAAGGCGGTTCGGGCTGCTATCTCGAAGTGGTGCCGGAGCGCCGCCTCGTCTGGACCTCCGCGCTCGGGCCCGGCTATCGGCCGGCCGTGACGCGCGTCCACGATCTCTTCTTCACAGCCTATATCCTGATCGAACCGCAGGGGCAGGGCACGAAATACACCGCCATTGCCATGCATCCCGATGAAGCGGGGGCCAAGCGCCACGAGGAGATGGGCTTTCACGGCGGATGGGGCACGGCGCTCGATCAGCTTGTGGAATATGCGAAACAAAAGCTCGGATGAGCGCAACGTGGCGGAGGGGATGATCATGGCGGATAGGCTCATGCTCCATGCAGGGTTAGCCGCAGCGCTGCTTTTCTTCATCGTGCCGACGATCCTGATCTATACGCGTGCGGGCTTCGACATCGAGCGGCATGCGATCAGCTCGTTGAGCCTCGGCGAAGGCGGTTGGATGATGAAGGCCGTCTTCATCGTCAGCGGATTGCTCGTGCTCGTCTGTGCCTATGGCGTGCATGCGGAACTAGCACGCGGGCAGGGCGGTATCGTGGCGCCTCTGCTGATCGCTGCCTATGGGGCGGGGCTCATTCTTGCCGGCATTTTCGACGCGCCGGCGGGGCTCGGCTTTCCGCCCGGCACGCCTATGGATCAGCAGCCGGTGATGACGACCGCCGCCATCCTGCACAGCGTTGCTTTCATGATTGCTTTCGGCGGGCTCATTCTCGCCTGTTTTGCGTTCGCCTTTCACTTCTGGCAGACGGAGCAGACGGTCTGGGCGGGAGTATCCGTCGCAGCGGGCATTGCGATGCCGGTGCTGATCGGGCTTGGCATGTCGATGACCGTTGCGCCCGGAATCGCCTTCTACTGGGCGGCGATGCTCGGCTGGCTGTGGCTTGCCGGCGTGACGATCATGCTGCCGCAAGGCTGACATGGGACGAGACGAAAAGGGGAAGCC
Source organism: Parvibaculaceae bacterium (assembly GCA_019636015.1). Taxonomy (GTDB): domain Bacteria; phylum Pseudomonadota; class Alphaproteobacteria; order Parvibaculales; family Parvibaculaceae; genus Parvibaculum. The sequence continues at coordinate 372,040 of JAHBYJ010000002.1, read as the reverse complement.
GCCTGCGCGCGGCTTCCCTTTATTTGCACTCAGAAGAAGGCGGGCACCGTGCCGCGTTCCAGCATGGATTTGAGGCCGGAGAGAATGCCCGGCCAGCCGCGGGAGATGCCGACTAGCACGGCGGAGTTCTTCGGGAAATTGGTGTGGGTGACGGTGAGCTTCGTCAGCTTGCCGTTCGCCGCCACATCATAGGTGACGATGGACGGGCCCTCGTCATGCTGCGGGCCGGGACCTTCGACATTGAAGGTATAGACGAGGCGGTGCGGCGCTTCGTTCTCCAGGATTTCTCCGCGCACATCCACGCCGCCCTTGCGGCGATAGAGGATGGGGGAACCCGGCTCGAAGGTCGAATCGTGGAGCGTGCCGCCCCACCAGGCGCGTTCGGACTTGTTGTCGGTGAGCGCCGCCCAGACGTCTTCCGGCTTCGCGTCGATATGGATCACATAGACGAAATCGGGATCGCGTTCCGCATGGAGTGCAGGTGCCTTGGTCATTTGTCTTTTCCTTCAGCCGGTTTGCCGTTGCGTTTTCCTTCGAGCGACTTCTTCAGGCCGATCAGCCCGTCGATTTCCGTGCGCTCGAACTTCCTGATCCAGCGATCCGCGATCTCGGCGATCGGCACCGGGTTCAGGTAGTGAAGTTTTTCGCGGCCGCGCCAGACGGTCGCCACGAGGTTCGCTTCTTCGAGAATGGCGAGATGTTTCGTCACAGCCTGACGGGACATCTCGATCCCTTCGCAGAGCTCGCCCAGCGTCTGTCCGTTCCGGGCGTAGAGCCGGTCGAGCAGGTCGCGCCTGTTGGCATCTGCAAGGGCACGGAAGGCAAGGTCGAGCGTCATGGGTTTAATATGCAACTAAAAGGTTGCATGTCAAGAGGGCAGCGATTGCTCCGATGGCCCCGATTGAGTAGAAGGGGCCCAATTCCGCCACCAGATGCCTGAGGAACGCGCCACATGGCCGCTTATCAATATGTCTATGTCATGGACCGCCTGTCGAAGACCTATCCGGGCGGCAAGCAGGTTCTGAAGGATATCCGCCTGTCGTTTTTCCCTGGCGTGAAGATCGGCGTCGTGGGTCTCAACGGCGCCGGCAAGTCGACGCTGCTGCGGATCATGGCGGGCGTCGACAAGGACTTCACGGGGGAGGCCTGGGCGGCCGAAGGCGCAAAGGTCGGCTATCTCGCGCAGGAGCCGGAACTCGACGGCACGAAGGACGTGTTCGGCAATGTGATGGACGGCGCAGCCGAGAAGAAGGCGCTGGTCGACCGTTACAACGAACTCGCCATGAACTATTCGGACGAGACGGCCGAGGAGATGGCCAAGCTCCAGGACATTATCGACGCGCAGAACCTCTGGGATCTCGACAGCCAGGTCGAGATGGCGATGGATGCATTGCGCTGTCCGGAAGGCGACGCCGATGTGTCGAAGCTCTCGGGCGGTGAGAAGCGCCGGGTGGCGCTGTGCCGCCTGCTGCTTGCCTCGCCGGACCTGCTGCTGCTCGACGAACCGACGAACCATCTCGATGCGGAATCTATCGCCTGGCTGCAGAACTATCTGAAGGAATATTCGGGCACCGTGGTCATGGTCACCCATGACCGCTATTTTCTCGACAATGTGACGGGCTGGATTCTCGAACTCGACCGCGGGTCGGGCATTCCCTACGAGGGCAATTACTCCTCATGGCTCGAACAGAAGGAAAAGCGGCTCGAGCAGGAAGGGCGCCAGGAAGAGGCGAAGCAGCGGACGCTGGCGCGCGAACTGGAATGGATCAGGCAGAGCCCCAAGGCGCGGCAGGCGAAATCCAAGGCGCGTATCAACGCCTATGACGAGTTGCTCGCCGAGGCAGGCCGCCAGCAGGAGGGCAAGGCGCAGATCGTCATTCCGGCCGGACCCCGGCTCGGCGGCAATGTCTATGAGGTGGAACACATCTCCAAGGGTTTCGGCGACCGGCTGCTGATCGACGACCTGTCGTTCAAGCTGCCGCCGGGCGGCATTGTCGGCGTGATCGGCCCGAACGGCGCCGGCAAGACGACGCTTTTCCGCATGCTGACGGGACAGGAGAAGCCGGACAGCGGCACGCTGAAGATCGGCGAGACGGTCGTCATGGGCTATGTCGACCAGAGCCGCGATGCGCTCGATCCGAACAAGACGGTCTGGGAAGAAATCTCGGGCGGCACCGACATCGTGGAACTCGGCAAGACGACCATGCCGAGCCGCGCCTATGTCGGCTCGTTCAACTTCAAGGGCTCGGACCAGCAGAAGAAGGTGGGGCTGCTTTCGGGCGGCGAGCGCAACCGCGTTCACCTCGCCAAGATGCTGAAGTCGGGCGCGAACCTGCTGCTGCTCGACGAACCGACCAACGATCTCGACGTCGAAACGCTGCGCGCGCTCGAAGATGCGCTGGTCGCCTTTGCCGGCTGCGCCGTGGTCATCTCCCACGATCGCTGGTTCCTCGACCGTATCGCCACCCATATGCTCGCCTTCGAGGGCGACAGCCATGTGGAATGGTTCGAGGGGAACTACCAGGACTATGAGGAGGACAAGAAGCGCCGCCTCGGGCCGGAAGCCGAAATTCCGCACCGGATCAAATACAAGCGTTTCAGCCGCTGATTTCCGTCATTTGCTGCGCCGCACCCCAATGGAAATCGCGCATTTCCGTCGGGGTGCGTTGCATCTTCACGCTGCGTTAAGCCCATCACCCTAGATTTTACCTCTTCGAGGGGGAACTGGAGGCGCAAGAGCGCGGCCGCAGGGGATGCGGCATCGCGCTCGCGTGGAATGGCTCGCATGGGCGGAAAGACGGCAAGCGACTGGGATATGGAAGCCATCGTGCTGGAGGCGGTGAACCGCCTGCCGGGCGGTTTCGTCATTTTCGGTCCCAATCACGAAATCCTTCTCTCCAACGACCAGAACGAACGCGACTTTCCCTTCACCAACAAGGCGCTTCGCGAGGGCAAGACCTATGTCGAGGCGGCCTATGTGGCGGTGAAGGCGGTTGTTCCGAGTCTGTCCGACGACGACGCCTGGGCGACAGCGGAATCCATTATCGGGTCGCTGGAAAGAGGCGAGCCTGTCGAGCTCCAGACGCATCTCGGCACGATCATGCAGGTCGTCGAAATTCCGCTGTCCTTCGGCGGCTGGGTGGCGGTGGGCGCCGATGTGACGGCGCTGCGTGAGCGCGAAAAGGAACTGAAGAAGGCGCGGAAAGAAGCGGAAGCGGCGAATGAAGCGAAGTCCGCCTTCCTCGCCAATATCAGCCACGAAATCCGCACGCCGCTGAACGGCATTCTCGGCATGGCGCAGCTCATGGCGGCTTCCGACCTTACGCCCGACCAGCGCGACCAGCTCGACACGATCCTCGACAGCGGCAAGACGCTGATGGCGATCCTGAACGACGTGCTCGATCTTTCGAAGATCGAGGCGGGCAAGTTCGACATATCGCCGATCGACAACGATCTCGGGCATCTGCTGCGCCGCCTCGAAAAACTCTGGGCGCCTCGGGCAGTGGAGAAGGGTCTCACGCTCACGCTCGAGATAGACCCGGAGTCGATGACCTTTCTCCGCTTCGACCCCGTGCGCGTGCGCCAATGCGTCTCGAATCTCGTGTCGAACGCGATCAAGTTCACGGATGTGGGCGGGATAACCGTCAGCGCCAGCGTCGCACCGGTCGAGGAAAAGCTCTTCGAGGTTCGCATCCGCATTTCGGATACAGGCATCGGCATGGATGCAGCGACGCTCGACAAGCTCTTCGCACCTTTCACGCAGGCCGATGCCTCGACCTCGCGGCGCTATGGCGGCACGGGGCTCGGCCTCTCGATCAGCCGGAAGCTTGCGGAGCTCATGGGCGGCGACGTTTCGGTGGAGAGCGAGAAGGGCAAGGGCTCATCCTTCACGCTCGCGTTCCGCGCGGCGATGGGACAGCGCGCCGACGAAGCACCGGCGAAGGCCGATGTCGACAAGACGGGCGGCGTACGGTGGGCGAAGGGCATGTCTGTCCTGCTGGTCGACGATCACGCGCTCAACCGGAAAGTTGCGCGGCTCTTTCTCGAGCCGCTCGGCATTGTCATTGTCGAGGCGGAGAACGGCGAGGAAGCCATCCGCTGGTTGCAGACGAGGGACTTCGACCTCGTACTGCTCGACATGCATATGCCGGTGATGGACGGGATGACGGCGCTTCGCCATATCCGCCTGCATGAGATGCAGGCGATCCGCAATGTGCCGGTGATCGCGCTGACGGCGGATTCGCTCGGCCCGGAGAATTCGCGATATCACGAGATGGGCGCCGATGGATATGTCGGAAAGCCGATCGATCATCGCGAGCTGATCATCGAGATCGGTCGCGTGCTGGAGACGAAATTCGGCCGCGTGCCGGCACCCAAGGCTGCCTATCCGGACCTCAGGCGGGCGGGGGCTTGAGCGAGCTCAGGCCGGCAAGCCCGCGCCGATGTCGATGAAATATTCGGTCTCGCGGCATTCGAAACAAAATTGTCCTTCGCCCTCATGCATGCCGGCCGCGCCGAAGCCCTCGGCGATGCCGAGGACGAGACGTGCGCCCGTTGCGCGATCCGTCATTGGCAGCTGGGTCAATTCGATCGGTTCGCGATAGCCGTCCAGATGCACGATGTCCTTGCCGATCCAGCGTCCGCAAGGGCGAGGGCCGAACATCAGGTCCATGGATATGCCGGCATGCAAGCGGTGTTCCTCCGGAACGAAGTCCGCGTAGCTCAGGCCGCGAAGGTCGATGCCGAGCGCATTGCGGATCGTCTGTCCGGCGAGGCGGAAGACGAGGCGACGTTCCGGATCACCGGTAAGTTCGACGAGGTAAATGTCGTTGAGAAAGGGCGCAAGCCGCTCCGGCCGGAAGTCTGCCTTGTCGGGGACGAAGCCCTGTTTCGGAATCGTGGCCCAGGCCTGCTGGAAGGCGAGGCTTTGCGGCGAACGCATGCGTCTGTGACAGGGGGATGCTGCTTGTTGGCGGGCGGCCTCGATATGCACGGCCTTACCTCTCCGGTCTCGACAATGAACAGTGCAATTGTCGATGCGCCGCGTTAACAGGCGCTGAATCGCGGACGAAGACCGGTGCCTCAGAAATGGAAACGGCGCATTCCGCGGAATGCGCCGTTGAAGCGAGTATGCCGGGTTGTCAGTTCGAGGCCGTGAGATCGATGTCCTCGCCCGCCTCGACGCGGCCGATCTGCGTCCGCAGATGCGTGAGAAGCGCGTCGAAGTTGCCGCCATTGGAGCGGATGACGCTGGTGAAAGCCGAGCGCTGTTCCTGCGCGAGCCAGACGCCGACGACATTGACGTCGAAAATCCTGTAGCCGCCGTCCTTCTGGATGAGCCACCAGTCGACGGAAACGGGCTGGCGGCCATTGGTGAAGCGGATCTCGCTCTGCACGATCGCCTGGTTCTCGCCGCGTTCGCGCGCACCGAGAATGGTGAGCTTCTCATTGTTGTAGTCGCTGAGGCGCGTCACATAGACCTTGACGATGAAGTTCTCGACGAGCTTGCGATACTCCGTGCGCTGGGCCTCATTCGGCGTGCGCAGGTACTGGCCGAGCGCGAAGGCTGCGATGCGGTCCATGTCGGCGGTATTGTTGAGCAGCGTGCGGAAGGCGACCTCGCGCTCCTGCTGGCTTGCCGACTTGTCGCTGATGATTTCGATCGCTTCGGCGGACACCTTCTCGACAAAGGCGACCGCCTCGTCCTTGGAGGCGCTGGCGGGCGTTGCGGCGAATGCCAGGCAAAGCGCAAGCGGCGCCGCGAGCAAGCGCAAGGAAAGACCACTCATCATGGCAGACATCGAACTCTCCTGAACCAGTTTATTCCCGGCGTCGTGCGCTGCCCGCATCGGTGCGGAGCGCGCTTTCTCAACGTGCCTCGGGAGTGTTGGGTTCGTTTGTGTCGAAATTTAGGTTATCGATATCCGGCAGATCGTCGAAGTTCCGCTCGCCATTCGCGATCTCGTTGTTGCGGATCTGGCGATAGAGATTGCGGACCGTGGCGTAGTGATCCACGGAGGTCCGTTCGATCTGGTCGAGCGTATCGAGGCTCCGCGCGCGCTGGTCGATACCGTTCACCACGAAGCGGATCGTCGGAACGGTCTTCGGGCGATCCCAATAGATATAAGTGAGCGGATCGAAGAACTGGTCCACAACGAAACCCGTCAGGTCGCGGGGCGGGGCGGGGCCAAGGACCGGCACGAAGAGGTAGGGGCCTTCGGGCGATCCATAGACCGCGAGCGTCTGGCCGAAATCCTCGCTGTGCTGGGGGAGGCCCCAGCCTGCGGCCGGATCGAAGAGGCCGAGCACGCCGACCGTGGTATTGATGCCGAAGCGGCTGGCAGTGGTGCCGGCGCGGTCCCATTCGCCCTGCAGCAGGTCGTTCGCAAGGATCACGGGGCTGCGCAGATTGTCGAGGAAGTTGCGCACGCTATCGCGGCCCGGTTCCGGCACGACGCCGTCATACCAGGTGGCGACCGGCTTCAGCAGGATCGTGTCGAAGAACTTGTTGAGCTCGAAGAAATAGCGGTTCATCGGCTCGAGCGGATCGTTCTCGCCGTCGGAGGCTTCGGCGTCCTGGGCTTGCGCGGCGGCGATGCCGCCCGGCGCCGCCAAGGTGAGTGACGCAGCGAGAATAATCGCGAGGCAGAACCGCGCGGTCACCCAGCTTCTCTCCAGCGAAAACTTCATGAAACCGCCCCCTGATCGTCCTTGCCCGGACCTTGCTGTCGCGACGCAGCAATCCGTCCGGCTTGTGCTGCGAGCATTCCGCACGCAGATTAAAACCTGATAAACGGCGCCCGAAATTCACGGATTTCCGCCGATTCCCGCGTTCCGGCGGTTCCCCTAGCTAACATATGACGGTTGCGTTAACCAGCCGAGCGGTTGGATGGAAATGAGGATTCCGCCAGGCGTTGCGAAAATGTAGCGCCCGGGCCAAAAAGGCGTTTGGAAAGACATAAAGATATGTTTATATCCTTCGCAACATTTGGCGGAGAGTTCCGATGGATCAACTTCTGGCAGGATTGAGGGCTGCGGGCGAACCCACGAGGCTGCGCCTGCTGGCGCTGCTGGCGCGGGGCGAGCTGACCGTGACGGAGCTCACCCAGATCCTGCGCCAGAGCCAGCCCCGGGTGAGCCGCCATCTCAAGCTGCTGTGCGAGGCGGGGCTGCTGGAACGGTTCCGGGAAGGAAGCTGGGTTTTCTACCGCCTCGCCGGAACAGGCCAGGTTGGGGAGCTTGCCAATGTGCTGAGCGGGCTCATCCCGCAGGAGGATCTGGTGATCGCGCGCGACCTCGAGCGGCTGGAAGCCGTGCGGGCGGCACGGGCAGAAAGAGCTTCGGCCTATTTCCGCGCGAATTCCGGCGAATGGAACCGCATCCGCTCGCTTTATGTGCCGGAAGACAAGGTCGAACAGGCGATGGTGGAACTCGGCGCGCGGGAAGGTCTTGGCTTCGTCGCCGATCTCGGCACCGGCACGGGGCGCATACTCGAGCTTTTCGGGCCCATGGCGAAGGCAGGGCTCGGGATCGACCTCAGTCCCGAAATGCTCGCGCTGGCCCGGGCGCAGCTCGACCGGCCGGAGTTGCAGCATTGTTCGGTCCGGCAAGGCGATCTCTACGACCTGCCGCTGCAGGACGAGACCGCCGATCTCGTGACGCTTCACATGGTGCTGCACTTTCTGGACGATCCCGCTGCCTCGATCGCCGAAGCCGCACGGGTGCTGAAGCCGGGCGGGCGGCTGCTGATCGCCGATTTCGCGCCGCATGAGCTCGACTTCCTGCGTGAGAGCCACGCGCATCGCCGCCTCGGCTTTGCCGACAGTGAAGTGGCGGGATGGCTTGCGGAAGCGGGCCTGCGTATAGGTGAAACGAGAACCATGCCGCCCGAGGGCGGCGAAGACGCGAAGCTGACGGTGCGGATCTGGGTGGCGGACAAGGCCGGAAAGACGGCGAGCCGGGCGGCGCGTTCGATCGAATTCGAGGGAGCGAAGTAAGAGTGATGAACAAGGTGCAGAAACCGCAAAAGGCAGAGCGGACGAAGGTTTCTTTCGAGTTCTTTCCGCCGAAGACGCCGGAGATGGAAGAGACCTTGTGGAAATCCATTCGCCGGCTCGAGCCGCTGCGGCCGGAATTCGTATCCGTGACCTATGGCGCGGGCGGCTCCACGCGCGAGCGCACCCATGCGACGGTCAAGCGGATTCACGACGAGACGACGCTCGACCCCGTGGCGCATCTCACCTGCGTCGGCGCCTCGCGCGCGGAGGTGGACGATGTCATTCGCGCCTATTGGGACGCAGGGATACGCCATATCGTGGCGCTGCGCGGTGACATGCCGGAACTTGGCGCGCCCTACCAGCCGCATCCGGACGGCTATCAATCCACGCCGGAACTGATCGCCGGTATCCGCCGGATCGCGGATTTCGACGTGATCGTTTCCGCCTATCCGGAGAAGCATCCGGAATCGGCTTCGCTCGAGGCCGATATCGAATTGCTGAAGCGGAAGGTCGATGCGGGCGCGACGCGGGCGATCACGCAGTTCGTATTCGACACGGACCGCCACGTCCGCTTTCTCGAAAAGGTGCGCAAGGCCGGCATCGAGGTGCCGATCGTGCCGGGCATCATGCCGACCACGAATTTCAAGGGTACGAAGCGGATGGCCGAGCGCTGCGGCGCCAGCGTTCCGAAGTGGCTCGACGACTATTATGTCGGGCTCGACGACGATCTGGGCACGCGAAAGCTCATCTCGGCCTATGTGGCGGCGGAGCAGGTGAACCGGCTGCGAGGTTACGGCTTCGACCGCTTCCATTTCTACACCCTCAATCAGGCAGACCTGACCTTTGCGATCTGCCATGTACTGGGGCTTCGCCCGCAATCCGTTCCGGCCGAGCCGGTTACCGTATGACCCTGTCCTGGAGGACGTGACATGAGCCATCCGAAAACACGCGAAGAACGCATTGCCCATCTCAAGGAAGAGGTGAAGAAGCGCGTGCTCATTCTCGACGGGGCAATGGGCACAATGATCCAGCGCTACAAGCTCGGCGAAGCGGATTACCGCGGCGAGCGCTTCAAGGATCATGGCAGCGACGTGAAAGGCAACAACGAGCTCATCTCGCTCGTGCAGCCGGACATTCTGCGCGACATCCATATGCAGTATTACCGCGCGGGCGCCGATATTGCCGAGACCAACACGTTCGGCGCGACGCGCATCGCGCAGGCCGACTATCACATGGAAGATCTCGCTTACGAGATGAATGTGGCGAGCGCGCGGATCGCGCGGGAGGCGGCCGATATCTGCGAGAAGGAAGAGCCGGGCCGCGTCTGCTATGTGGCGGGCGTTCTCGGGCCGACGAACCGGACGGCCTCGATCTCGCCGGATGTGAACGATCCAGGCTTTCGCAATGTCGATTTCGACAAGCTCTATGTCGCCTATCAGGAGGCGACGCGCGGGCTGATCAAGGGCGGAGCGGACATCATTCTGGTGGAGACGATCTTCGATACGCTGAACGCCAAGGCGGCGCTTTATGCGGTGGAAGATGTGTTCGAGCAGGACGGTATCGAGCTGCCGATCATGATTTCCGGCACGATCACCGATATGTCGGGGCGGCTTCTTTCCGGCCAGACGCCGGAAGCGTTCTGGAACTCGGTGCGGCATGTTGAGCCTTTCTCGATCGGCCTCAATTGTGCGCTTGGCGCGAAGGAGATGCGCCAGCATATCGACACGCTGTCGCGCGTGACGGACACGCTTGTCTCGGCGCATCCGAATGCGGGCCTGCCGAACGAGATGGGCGAATATGACGAGAGCCCGGAACAGATGTCGAAGCTTGTCGGCGAGTTCGTCTCGTCGGGCCTCGTCAATGTTCTCGGCGGTTGCTGCGGCACGACGCCGGACCATATCCGCGCCATCGCACAGGCGGCGAAGGGCGGCAAGCCCCGCGAGGTGCCGCAGATCGAACGGCGGATGCGGCTTTCGGGGCTTGAGCCCTTTGCGGCCGACTGAAAAGCCGGCGGCTGCCTCCAGTTGAAAACGAGTAAAGCAAGATCGGGATGAGATGACTCAAACCACGGCGAACTTCATCAATGTCGGCGAACGGACCAATGTGACAGGTTCGGCGCGCTTCAAGAAGCTGATCCTCGAAGACCGCTTTGCCGAGGCGCTTGAGGTTGCGCGCCAGCAGGTCGAGAACGGCGCGCAGGTGATCGACATCAATATGGATGAGGGGATGCTCGACTCCGAAGCCGCGATGATCAAGTTCCTGAACCTGATCGCGGCGGAGCCGGACATTGCGCGCGTGCCGATCATGATCGACTCGTCGAAATGGAACGTCATCGAGGCGGGGCTGAAGCGCGTCCAGGGTAAGCCGATCGTGAACTCGATCAGCCTCAAGGAAGGCGAGGAACCGTTCCTCGCGCAGGCGCGCAAGATCCGCCGCTACGGCGCGGCGACGGTTGTGATGGCGTTCGACGAAGTGGGGCAGGCAGACACGGCCGACCGCAAGTTCGAGATTTGCGAGCGAGCCTATAATCTCCTCACCGAGAAGGTGGGCTTCCCGCCCGAAGACATCATCTTCGATCCGAATATCTTCGCGGTGGCGACGGGTATCGACGAGCACAACAACTATGCCGTCGAATTCATCGAAGCTTGCGCGCGGATCAAGCAGAACCTGCCCTACGCGCATATTTCTGGCGGTGTATCGAATATCTCCTTCTCGTTCCGCGGCAACGAGCCAGTGCGCGAGGCAATGCATTCCGTGTTTCTCTATCACGCCATCAAAGCGGGGATGGACATGGGCATCGTCAACGCAGGGCAGCTTGCGATCTATGACGATATCGAACCGGAACTGCGCGAGCGCGTGGAGGATGTGATCCTCAACCGGAGAGCGGATGCGACCGAGCGGTTGCTCGAGATTGCCGAACGCTTCAAGGGCGAGGCGGGCAAGAAGCGCGAGGAAGACCTTTCCTGGCGCGAGAAGCCGGTGAAGGAGCGCATCACCCATTCGCTGGTGAAGGGCATCAACGCCTTTATCGAAGAGGATGTGGAAGAGGCGCGACATCTTTTCGAGCGGCCGCTCCATGTCATCGAAGGCCCGTTGATGGACGGCATGAATGTCGTCGGCGACCTTTTCGGTTCGGGCAAGATGTTCCTGCCGCAGGTTGTGAAGAGCGCGCGCGTGATGAAGCAGGCGGTCGCCTATCTCATGCCCTTCATGGAGAAGGAAAAGGAAGAACTCGGCATTACGGACGACGATGCCGCCGCCCGCATCCTGATGGCGACGGTGAAGGGCGATGTGCACGATATCGGCAAGAACATCGTGGGCGTCGTTCTCCAGTGCAATAATTTCGAGGTGATCGACCTTGGCGTGATGCAGCCGGCCGAGAAGATTCTCGAGGAAGCGCGCAAGCACAAGGTCGATATCATCGGGCTGTCGGGGCTCATCACGCCCTCGCTCGACGAGATGTGCCATGTGGCGGCGGAGATGGAGCGGCAGGGCTTCAACATTCCGCTGATGATCGGCGGGGCGACGACGAGCCAGATTCACACGGCGGTGAAGATCCACCCGAACTACAAGGCGGGGCAGGCGATCTATGTGACCGATGCGAGCCGTGCGGTGGGCGTTGCCTCCAATCTCATTTCCGAGCGGAAAGAGGACTACATCGCCGATATCCGGAATAACTACAAAGATCTCGCAGCGCGCCATGCCGCCGGGCAGAAGAAGAAAGACCGGCAGACACTGGCGGCGGCGCGCGAGAATCGCCTGAAGATCGACTGGGACGGCTACAAGCCGGTGAAGCCCTCTTTCCTCGGCACGAAAGTCTTCGACGACTACCCGCTCGACAAGCTCGTTCCCTATATCGACTGGACGCCCTTCTTCCAGACCTGGGAACTTGCCGGCCGCTATCCGCAAATTCTCGAGGATGCGACGGTGGGCGAGGCAGCGCGTTCGCTCTTTGCCGATGCGCAGGAGATGCTGAAGCAGATGGTCGAGGAGAAGTGGCTGAAGGCGCGCGCCGTCATCGGCTTCTGGCCGGCGAACGAGGTGGGTGCCGACGATATCGAGCTCTATACGGGCGACGACCGGAAAGCGCCGCTCGCGACGTTCCACTCGCTTCGGCAGCAGATGAAGCGGACGTCGGAGCGCGCGAATTTCGCGCTGGCAGATTTCGTGGCGCCGAAGGAGAGCGGCATTGCCGACTATGTCGGCGCATTCTGCGTCAGCGCCGGGTTCGGCGAGGACGATGTGGCCAAGGACTTCAAGGCGAAGAATGACGACTATCGCGCCATTCTCTCGCAGGCGCTTGCGGACCGTCTCGCGGAAGCCTTTGCCGAGCACATGCATGAGCGCGTTCGCCGCGAGTTCTGGGCTTATGCCGCGGACGAACAGCTCACCAATGCCGAGTTGATCGAGGAGAAATATCAGGGTATCCGCCCGGCGCCCGGCTATCCGGCGCAGCCCGACCATACGGAGAAGGCGACGCTGTTCCGGTTGCTCGAAGCGGAAGAGAAGATCGGCGTGAAGCTGACAGAGAGCTATGCCATGTGGCCCGGCGCTTCTGTGAGCGGGCTCTATTTCAGCCACCCGCAATCTGAATATTTCGGCGTCGGCAAGATCGAGCGCGACCAGGTGGTGGATTATGCGCGGCGCAAGGGCATGGAGCTGCGCGTCGTGGAGCGCTGGCTTGCGCCGATCCTCAACTACACGCCCGGCCGTGAGCCGGAAGAGGAAGCGGCCTAACGATCAGGCGAGCGACTTCGCCCATTTTTCAGACCAGACGGTGAGGGGCGTGAGATGCGCGAGCAGCTCGCGCCCCTGCCTTGTCAGCGCATAGCCCCGATCGGGCAGCAGGTCGACAAGCGCCGCCTCGCGCAACTCGGCAAGCCGCGTATTGAGGACGCTCGGCGAAATGCCGCCGCAGGCCGCCTGCAGCTCGCGGAAGTTCAATGCCTCGCCGCGAAGCTCCCAGAATATCCGCAAAACCCAGCGCCGCCCGAGCAGGTCGAGCAGCAGCATGACCGGGCGGCCGGTGGAAGAGCCACGCGCGGGGCGGCCTGGCTTCAGCGGGTTCGATTTTCTCTCGCTCATGGCCGAAGAATAGGGCTTGTGCTTCGAAAACAGAAGCAATATGTTTGCTATGAAAACAGTAGCAAACGAGGTGGCGCATGAGCGCACGGATCGAGCCGGCTGCAAGGCCCTATGCAGAGGACATGGAAAAGACGCTCGAGAAGCTGATGCCGCCCGGCGTCGAGCCGCTTGTCCTGTTCCGGACGCTGGCGCGCAATCCGCGCGTCTTCCGCCGCTTCATGGCGGGCGGGCTGCTCGACAAGGGCACGATCGGCATGCGCGAGCGGGAAATCGCCATCGACCGTGCCTGCGCGCGCTGCGGCGGCGAGTACGAATGGGGCGTACATATGGCGCTATTTGCGGAGCGCATCGGCTTTGGACCGGAGGAGATCGCGGCGACTGTGGCGCCGGGCGCGGAGGCAGCCTGCTGGTCGCCGCGGGAGAGGCTGATCGTCCGGCTGGTCGATCAGCTGCACGACACGAACAACGTGGACGATGCACTATGGACGGCGCTCAAGGCCGAGTTCGAGGATGAGCAGATCATCGAACTCGTAGTGCTGACGGGGCTCTATCACATGGTGTCGTTCACGGTGAACGCGCTGCGCCTGCCGCTGGAGGATTACGCGCCGCGCTTTCCGGCGCGGAACTGAAACGAGGAAGGGCGCCTCCCGCCGGGAAGCGCCCTCCGAATTTCATTGCGGCTCCTGCCGGTCGCCGGGGATCAGAAGACCCCCATTGTGACCGCACCTACGAAAAGAAACGCGAGCCCGGTCGCCAGATATCCAGCCTTCATTGCAAGCATTTCAGCCTCCACTCGCGGGTGGAGGAGAATTTTCAGGCTTTCCTGTGGCGCTCCGCAAGCGGAATCGAGGCAAGGGCGAAGCGGTGTTTTCGGGCATTTCAAGAAGGTCGTACAAGCCCTTGAATCCGGCCCTCAATCGGCGTGTGAATGACAAACCGTCACGATCCATTTTCAGGCGCATGCCGCAGCGCGGGAGGGCGGTTCCGCCGATTCCCGTCCATTTCGCAGCTCGTGGCTGTGGTTCAGCCGGCAAAACGGATGACCGGCTTGCCCACGCTTTCACGGTCGAGCAGGCGCTGAAGCACGGCCGGCGCTTCGGCGAGCGGGAAACTCGCGGCGGGCTCGGGGTGGATCTTTCCGGCGGCCGCCCATTCGGTCAGCTTCTGCATCAGGGGAATGTTCGAGGCAGGGTTCGCGCGGATTTCGCCGCCCCAGTCGACGCCGACGATGGAGGCGCGCTTCAGGAGCGGCAGGTTCAAGGGAATGCGCGGAATGTCGCCTGCCGCGAAGCCGACGACGAGGTGGCGGCCGCCCGGTGCGAGCGAACGGAAGGCGGCTTCGGAGAAATCGCCGCCGACGGGATCGTAGACGATGTCGACATCGCGGCGGCCGGTGAGCGGCTCGAGCGCCTTGCGCCATTCCGGATCGGAATAGTCGAGCGCGGCATCGGCGCCAGCGGCGAGCGCCGCGTTGCGTTTTGCTTCCGTCGAAGCGGCGGCGATCACCTTAGCGCCCATGGCCTTCGCGACATCGATTGCCGCCATGCCGACGCCGCCGGCCGCGCCGAGCACGAGCACGGTTTCGCCTTCGCGGAGATGCCCGCAAGTGTCGAAGCCGTAAAGCGCGGTGCAATAGGAGACGATGAAACCGGCGGCGGCCTCCGCGCTCATGTTCGCGGGCACGGGAATGCAGACCACGGCGGGGAGCGCGAGTTTTTCGGCGAGCGCGCCGCGCGGGGAGAGCGCCATGACGCGTTGGCCCATCATCTTCCCGGGCACGCCTTCGCCAAGCGCGACGACGCGGCCCGCGACCTCGCTGCCCGGCACGAAGGGAAGCGGCGTCTTCACCTGGTAGCGGCCCGCGACGAGCAGCGCATCGACATAGCCAAGGCCTGCCGCCTCCGTCTCGATCACGACTTCGCCTGCGCGGGGTGCGGGATCGTCCATGTCCTCAAGCGTAAGCGAGGAGGGTGCGCCATAGGCATGGCAGCGGATGGCTTTCATGTTTCGTCTCCGAATGTAATTTGCCTCGCATGATGCGCGGGCCGAGGCGCGATGCAAGTGTCAGCCTGCGCCAAATCCGCCGCCGCCGGGTGTTTTCACGATGACGGTGTCGCCTGCGCCGAGTTCTGCCGTAGCGGAACCGCCGAGTGTTTCGATCCTTCCATCCGCGCGGCGGATTTCGTTTTCGCCGAGGGCGGCAGCGCCGCCGCCTGCGAGGCCGAAGGGCGGGACGATGCGGTGGGTCGAGAGGATGGAGAGGCTCATCTTCTCGCGGAAGCGAAGCGCGCGGACGACGCCGTCGCCGCCTCTATGCTTGCCCGTGCCGCCCGAGCCGCGGCGGATGGAAAATTCTTCGAGCAACACGGGGAAGCGCCATTCGAGGATTTCGGGATCGGTGAGGCGCGAATTCGTCATATGGGTCTGCACGGCGTCCGCGCCGTCGAACGAAGGCCCCGCGCCCGCGCCGCCCGCAATCGTCTCGTAATATTGATGGCGCTCATTGCCGAAGGTGAGATTGTTCATCGTGCCCTGGGCGGCGGCCATGGCGCCGAACGCTCCGAAAAGCGCATCCGTCACCGCCTGGCTCGTCTCGACATTGCCACCGACGACGGCTGCGGGGAATGAGGGCGCGAGCATGGAGCCTTCGGGAATGACGATCTCGATGGGCTTGAGACATCCCTCGTTCAGCGGAATGTCGTCATCCACCATGCAGCGGAAGACATAAAGCACGGCAGCGCGCGTGACGGAGGAGGGCGCGTTAAGATTGCTCGCAAGCGCCGGGCTTGTGCCCGTGAAGTCGATCAGGGCGCTGCGCGCCTCGCGGTTCACCTTCACGGAGACGCAGATTTTCGAGCCATCGTCCATTGACAGCTCGAAGCGCGCATCTTTCAGCCGCCCGATGACGCGGCGGACATTTTCCTCCGCATTGTCCTGCACATGGGTCATATAGGCCTCGACGACGTCGAGGCCGAATTCGCTAACCATGCGGCGAAGCTCCTGCGCGCCCTTTTCGCAGGCCGCGATCTGGGCGCGGAGGTCGGCGAGGTTCTGCTCCGGGTTGCGGGCGGGATATTTCGCGCCGGCGAGCAGCGCGCGCATTTCCGATTCCCGGAAGCTGCCGCGCTCGACGATGCGGAAATTGTCGATGAGGACACCTTCTTCCTCGACATTACGCGAGTGAGCCGGCATGGAGCCGGGCGAGATGCCGCCGATATCGGCGTGGTGGCCGCGCGCGGCGGTGTAGAAGAGGCGCGTCGTTCCTGCCTCGTCATAAACGGGCGCGACGACGGTCACGTCGGGTAGATGCGTGCCGCCATTATAGGGCGCGTTGAGCACGAAAACGTCGCCGGGGCCCATATCGGGATTCTGCTCGATGACGGCGCGCACGCTTGCGCCCATCGAGCCTAGATGCACCGGCATATGCGGTGCGTTCGATACAAGGCCGCCCGCGCGGTCGAAAACGGCGCAGGAGAAGTCGAGCCGCTCCTTGATGTTGACGGAGGAGGCCGTGTTCTGGAGCGCAGCGCCCATCTGCTCGGCAATCGACATGAAGCGATTGTTGAAGATTTCGAGCATGACGGGATCGGCGCCGGTGCCGATGGAGGTGCGCGGCGGCAGCGGCGATGTGCGCCTCAGCACGATATGGTCGAGCGGCGTTACCTCCGCCGTCCAGCCGGGCTCTATGACGACGGTCTGGTTGTCCTCGATGATAAGCGCGGGGCCTGCCATGCGCGCACCCGGCGTGAGGCCTGCGCGGCGGAAGATCGACGTGTCCATCCATTTGCCGTTGAAATGGATTTGCCGGATGTCGCCGGTCTCGGGTGTGTGCAGCGTGGGCGCCGCGACGGATTGGGCCTTGTCTTTTTCGAGACGTGTCGCGGCGGCGATCTCGACCGCTTCCACGACGACGCTCTTGTTCTCGAAGCTGAAGCCGAATTGTGCCTTGTGCGCCTTCTCGAAGGCCGCGATGGCGGCGGCGCGGTCGCGGGAAGAGTAGTCCGTTTGCAGGGCGGTATCGCTGCCGTCATAGCGGAGATGCAGAAGCGGCGTCACTTCGGTATCCGCTTCGCTGATGCCTTGTGCGGCAAGTTCGGCGAGAGCTTCTTTCGCGAGGGCCGCGATGGCGGCGTCGAGTTCAGGCAGCAAGGCTTCATCGAAGGGATTGATAATGGCGCGGGCGCGCGAGGCGGCGATGCGGGCGAGGCCGATGCCATAGGCGGAGAGAAGGCCTGAGAAGGGGTGGATGTGGACGGTCTTCATGCCGAGCGCATCGGCGACGAGACAGGCATGCTGGCCGCCCGCGCCGCCGAAGCAGGAGAGCGTGTAGGCCGTGACGTTGTGGCCGCGCTCGATGGAAATCTTCTTGATGGCATTCGCCATGTTCTCGACGGCGACGCGGAGGAAGCCTTCGGCGATGTCTTCCGGTGTGCGGTTGCCGATCTTCTCCGCCAGTTCGGCGAAGCGGGCGCGCACGGCATCGGCGTCGAGCGGCGCGTTCTGCTCCGGCCCGAAAACATGGGGGAAGAGATCGGGCTGCAGCTTGCCGAGCATGACATTCGCGTCGGTGACGGCGAGGGGGCCGCCCCGGCGGTAGGAGGCGGGTCCGGGATTGGCGCCGGCGGAATCGGGGCCGACCTGAAAGCGGCCGTCCTCATAATGGAGGATGGAGCCGCCGCCCGCCGCGACGGTGTGAATGCGCATCATGGGTACGCGCATGCGGACGCCCGCGACTTCGGTCTCGAAGCTCCGCTCATATTCGCCATCGAAATGCGACACGTCCGTCGACGTGCCGCCCATGTCGAAGCCGATCACTTTTGCAAAGCCCGCTTCCGCTGCCGTCATGGCCGCGCCGACAACGCCGCCTGCGGGGCCCGACAGGATGGCGTCCTTCCCCTGGAAGAGCGCGGCATCGGTAAGGCCACCCGAGGACTGCATGAAGAAGAGCCGCGTTGCCGGGTCGCCCGTGCCGATGGCGCCCGCCACGCGGTCGACATAGCGGCGAAGCAGCGGCGAGAGATAGGCGTCCACCACCGTCGTGTCGCCGCGAGAGACGAATTTCACGAGCGGGCTCACGCGATGGCTGACCGAGACCTGGGTGAAGCCGATCTCGCGGGCCAGCGCCGCCGCTTCATCTTCATGTGCGGGATAGCGGTAGCCATGCATGAAGCAGATGGCGACTGAGCGGATGCCGTCTGCGAGGGCTTCTTCGAGGGCGCGGCGCGCAGTATCGAGGTCGAGCGGCATCAATACATCGCCTTCGGCGCTCATGCGCTCCGGCACTTCGGCCACGCGCTCGTAGAGCAGTTCCGGCTTTTCGATCCTCAGGCGAAAAAGATGCGGCCGGGCCTGATAGCCGATGGCGAGCGCATCGCGGAATCCTTTTGTGGTGAGGAGGAGGGTGCGGTCGCCCTTGCGCTCCAGCAGCGCATTGGTGGCAACGGTCGTGCCCATCTTGACGGAGCCGATGCAGGCTTCGGGCAGCGGAGCGCCGGCGGGGACGCCCAGCAGGTCGCGAATGCCCTGCAGCGCCGCGTCCTCATATTGCTCGGGGTTCTCGGACAGAAGCTTCCGCGCATGGAGGGCGCCATCCGGCGCACGGCCGATGACATCGGTGAAGGTGCCGCCGCGGTCGATCCAGAAGTCCCAGCGTGTGTTGTTCGTCGTCTTTGCCGTCATGGGGCGCAACCTGCCACAGGCTCTCCAGCCTGGCCTAGCTTTCAATAGGGGGCGAGGGTTGTCTTTGCGTGTTTTCCGCAAGGTCATCTTGAGATTTCGCAGGTGCGAAGCGCGGAAAAAGGTCCTAATCTCTCCCCATGTCGATTTGGGGAAAAATCGCGGGCGCCGGCGTAGGACTTGCCGTCGGCGGGCCCCTTGGTGCGCTTCTGGGCGCGGTCGCCGGCCATGTGGTCATCGACCGGGCGCTGGAGGACAGCGAGGTCGTGTTCACGATCGCCCTGATCGCGCTGTCGGCCAAGATGGCCAAGGCCGATGGCGAGGTGACCGATTCCGAAGTCCGCGCCTTCGAGGAAATCTTCAAGGTGCCGCCGGGCGAGGCGAAGAATGTCGCCCGCGTCTACAAGGTAGCGCAGCAGGATGTCGCGGGTTTCGAGGCCTATGCGCGGCAGGTCGCCCGCATCTACCGCGACAAGCCGGCGATCCTCGAAGACGTGCTGGACGCGCTCTTCCATATCGCCAAGGCGGACGGGCATGTGCATCCGCAGGAGCTCGAATATCTGAGAACCGTGGCCGATATATTCGGCTTTTCGGAGATCGAGTTCGCGCGTATCCGGGCGAGCCATCTGGGCCAGGAAAAGGGCGACCCCTATCTGGTGCTCGGCATCACGCCCGACATATCGGATGACGACCTGAAAAAGGCCTATCGCCGCCTCGTGCGCGAGAATCACCCCGATATGCTGATCGCGCGCGGGGTGCCGCCCGAACTCGTCACCATCGCCAATGAGAAGCTCGCGGCGATCAACGTCGCCTATGGCCGGATCGCCAAGGCCAGGGGGATCGCGGCCTGAGGCACGCTCCCGCTTTTATTCGTTTACGGCCCTAGGCGTGCCGCCCCGGCTGCGCTAACACAGGCCGGAACATAATCATCCGGCGGGGTTCACCTGCCGGGCTTCCTGCGGTTTCGAGATGACCCCCCTCCATCTGGGCTTCATGGTCCTCATCAACCTGATCTGGGGCTTCGCGCTGATTGCCGCGAAGGTGTCGCTCGAGCATTTTCCGCCGCTCCTCTTCGCGGCGCTGCGTTTCACGCTGATCGTGCTGGTGCTTTTTCCGTTCCTGAAGATCCATCGGGGGCGGATGAAGGAAGTCATCATCATTGCACTTTGCGCGGGCCCGGTGGGCTTCGGCTTCTTCTTTGCCGGGCTTTCGCTTTCCAATGCCTCTGTCGTGGCGGTGACGAGCCAGCTCGGCGTCCCCTTCGCTACCATCATGTCCATCGTCTTCCTCAAGGAAGAGGTGCATTGGCGGCGCTGGCTCGGCATTTCGCTGTCGTTTCTCGGCGTGATGGTGATCAGCTTCGATCCGGCGGTCTTCACCTATATCGACGGTGTGCTCTTCGTCGTCGCCTCGGCGCTGGTCGGCTCGGTCGGCACGATCTACCAGCGGCAGCTGAAGAATGTCGGTGTGTTCGAGTTGCAGGCCTGGGTGGCGGTGGCCGCATCGCCCTTGATGCTGGGCGCCTCCTTCGCGCTCGAGAGCAATATCGTCGCTCTGGTGATGAGTGCGGACCTGCTGCAATGGGCGGGCGTTTTCTATGTCGCCTTCGCGTCGAGCCTTGTCGGCCACGCAGGTATCTACTACCTGCTGCAGCGCTATGAGGTGACGCAAACGGCGCCGCTGACGCTGCTCTCGCCGATCTTCACGGTGTTTTTCGCCGTGATGCTGCTTGGCGAAGTGCTGACCACACGTATGATGATCGGCGCAGGCATAGCGCTGACTGGCGTCCTCATCGTGTCGATACGGCAGAAGCGCATCGTGGATACGGGGTTCTGATGTCTCTCGACTTCATCGAGCGGCCCTCACCGAATTTCAACGAGCGCCCGGAGGGGCGGCGGCCGAACATTCTGCTGCTGCATTACACGGGCATGGCAAGCGCGGAAGCGGCGGCAGCGCGGCTCTGCGACCCGGCCGCGAAAGTCTCGTCGCATTATCTCGTCGATGAAGATGGACGGATCATCGCCATGGTGCCGGAGCATCTGCGCGCCTGGCATGCGGGTGTCGGCCATTGGGCGGGCGAGAGCGATATCAACGGCTGTTCCATCGGCATCGAGATTGCGAATGGCGGGCATGAGTTCGGTTCGCCACCCTACCCGGATATCCAGATGCGCGCCGTGGAAGCTTTGTGCCGGGACATTCTTTCGCGGCAGCCCATTCCATCGCGCCGCGTGCTCGGCCATTCGGACATTGCGCCGGGGCGGAAGGCTGACCCGGGTGAGTGGTTCGACTGGGCGCGATTGTCGCGCGCAGGTGTAGGGCTCTGGGTGACGCCGGAGCCGGTGATTGAAGGCCCAAGCCTTCGGAAAGGCGATCGCGGCGACACGGTGGCCGAACTGCAATTCATGCTGGGCGACTACGGCTATGGCATCGAGGTGCTGGGCCGTTACGACGAGGCGACGGAGGCCGTGGTGACGGCATTCCAGCGGCATTTCCGGCCCGAGAAGGTCGACGGGGCGGCCGATGTTTCCACCATTGCCACGCTCCGCCGCCTTCTCGAAGCCGCAAAGGCCTAGGGTTTCATCGTCACGCGGCCGAAAGCCTTGCGGCTTTCGATATATTCATGGGCGGCGGCGGCATCCTTCAGGGCGAACTCCTTGTCGAGCACGACCTTCAATTCGCCTTTCGCGATTTCCTCGATCATCCGCGCAATATTGTTGTAGACGCGGTCGGTGAAGATTTCCGCACCGAGGAAGACGCCGGTGACGGACTGATTGCCCGCCCGCAAGGTCGAAAGGTCGATGAGCGCCTCTTCGCGGCCTGCATCGCCGACGGTCGAGACGCGGCCTCGATAGCCGAGCGCGAGGATCGATTTCTGCAGCGTCGGGCCGCCGACGGGATCGACGACGACATCGACGCCCTTGTTGCCGGTGAGGCGCTTCACCTCCGCGACAAGGTCCTGCGTGCGGTAGTTGATGCCGTGATCCATGCCGAATTCACGGAGCCTTTCGAGTTTTTCCTCGCTCGACGCGGTGGCGATGACGGTCGCGCCTTCGCGCTTTGCGAGCTGGATGGCGGCAAGGCCGACGGCGCTGGCGCCCGCCTGGATGAGCACGGTTTCGCCGCGCTTCAGATGGCCGAACTCGAAGAGGCAGTCATGGGCGGTGCCGAAGGGGACGGGGATCGCCGAGGCGGTGCGGATGTCCATCGCGTCCGGCACCGGCCAGGCGGTGCGGGCGAAGACGGCGCGGCGCGAAGCGTGGGAGCCGAACATATTGACGGTCGTCACGCGCTGGCCGGGCTTCAGGTTCGTGACCTCTGCGCCCACCTCGATGATGATGCCTGCCGCCTGATAGCCGACGATATGCGGGACCGAGTTAAGGGCCCCACGGGCGCGGTTCAGCGTGTCGCCGCCCTCGATGGAGACGGACTCCACTTCGATGACGATGCCTTCCGCCGGGCAGGCGGGATCGGGTGCATCTTCGTATTTGAAGATGCCGGGCGGGCCGTTTTCGTAATAGACGGCGGCTTTCATGGATTGTCCTCCCTGATGTTTTATGTGTTCCGGCCTATGTCGGGTCTTGGGGACCAAAGTGCAAGCTTCTTGACGCAAGGTCGGTTTGGGCTCATTTGCAGGAGGTCAGATGGCCGGATGGCCGCTGCCCTCCTTTTTCGGAAGGATGGGTAGAGGAAAGTCCGGGCTCCACGGAAACACGGTGCCGGATAACGTCCGGCGGGGGCGACCCCAGGGAAAGTGCCACAGAGAGCAGACCGCCGGGCCCGCGGGCCCGGTAAGGGTGAAAGGGTGCGGTAAGAGCGCACCGCGCGGCCGGTAACGGAAGCGGCACGGCAAACCCCACCGGGAGCAAGACCAAATAGGGGCGGCATTTCGGGCGAAAACCCGAGAACCCGTTTCCGGGCGGCCGCCCGGGTTGGTTGCTTGAGGCGTCCGGCGACGGGCGTCCCAGATGAATGGTCATCGCCCGCAAGGGTACAGAACCCGGCTTACAGGCCATCTGACACTTTTCCCGTCTTGCGGCTCCGTCGCCTGCACCGCCCCGAGCTGTGCCGGGACGGCACAGATGTCTTCCAATACAGATCGATGTTCTACTTATGTTCCGCCCAATCCGGACAATTTTAACGAGCTGTTAGGCATGCTGAATACCGCTGAAAACCGCCAAAATACTGGGGTTTCCCGTTGACGCCCATACTATCCCATGTTATCCCATGATGTCCCGTATACGGCCATGCTGCCCCGATTGGTGCCAGCCGGTCCCGCGGTGACAGGGCTTCCTTCACCGGGGAAGGGGTGCCCAAAAAGGGAGCAGGTCGGACGATGGATTCGTTCCGGGGGCGTTTCACGAACAGGATCGACGCGAAGGGACGCATTTCCGTCCCCGCGAAGTTTCGTGCCGTCACCATGGCTCAGGGGCTCAATGGCGTGATCTGCTTTCCGCCGCTCAATCCCGGCGCCTTCTTCGAGGGCTGCGGCCCGGCCTTTTCCGACATTGTCGACCAGATGCTCGACCGGCTCGATCCGTTCTCCCCGGAACGGCAGTCGCTGGCAGCCGTGCTGATCGGCGAGAGCGCCGAGCTCTCTTTCGATGCCGATGGCCGCGTCATCCTTCCGGAGGCTCTGCGCAATCTCGCCGGCATCAAGGATGAGGCGACATTTGTGGGCATGGGCCAGCGCTTCCAGGTCTGGGAGCCGAAGGCCTATGAGGAATATTACGCGAAGGCGCTGGAAGATGCGCAGCGCAACCGCGATCTCCTGCGGGCGCCCGCAAGCGGCGGACAACCCGGCACCGGCATGGGAGGCGCACGATGAGCGTCACCGGCCAGGGCAATGTTCCTCATGTTCCGGTGATGCTGGCCGATGTGCTCGATGTGCTGAAACCTCGCGACGGCGGCATCTATGTGGACGGGACTTTCGGTGCTGGCGGCTATACGCGCGCGATCCTCGGCGCGGCGGATTGCGCGGTGCTCGCGATCGACCGCGATCCGAGCGCGATCCTCCGGGGGCGGGCGCTTGCGACAGAATTCGCCGGGCGCCTGACGCTGATCGAAGGTTGCTTCGGCGACATGGAGCGCCTCGTGCATGCGCTCGGCCACGAGAGCGTGGACGGCGTGGTGCTCGATATCGGTGTGTCCTCGATGCAGATCGATCAGGCCGAACGCGGCTTCTCGTTCCAGAAGGACGGGCCGCTCGACATGCGCATGGGCGGCGAGGGGCCCTCGGCCGCCGATGTCGTGAACCGTTATGACGAAAGCGAGCTTGCGCGCATCATCGCCGTCTATGGCGAGGAGAAGCGCGCTCGTGCGGTCGCCCGCGCCATCGTGAAGGCGCGCGAAGAAGCGGAACTTCACCGCACGCTCGAACTTGCCGATCTCGTTGCCAAGGTGATCGGCCGCAAGCCGCAGGACAAGATCCATCCGGCCACGCGAACTTTCCAGGCATTGCGCATTTTCGTGAATGACGAACTGGGCGAACTCGCGCGCGGGCTTTCCGGCGCGGAGGGGCTGCTTGCCGAAGGCGGGCGGCTTGCCGTCGTAACGTTCCATTCGCTCGAAGACCGGATCGTGAAGCGGTTCCTCACCGAACGCACCGGCCGGGCCGGACGGCCGAACCGTTATATGCCGGCGGTCGAGGAAGAAGCGCCGTCCTTCGAGGAGATTGCGCACAAGGCGCGCAAGGCTTCGGACGCGGAAGTGGAAACGAATGCACGTGCGCGTTCGGCGAAACTCCGCGCGGCGATCCGCACCGCCGCACCGCGGCGCCCGCTCGATCTCGGCGCGCTCGGCTTTCGCGCCGTCCCCTCGCTCGATGGGGGTGTGGCATGATGCGAACCATCAATTTCCTCCTCATCCTTGCTGTGATCGGTCTTTCGGTCGGCCTTTACGACATCAAGTACAAGGCGGAGGGCGCGGTGCGCCATGCGCGTCAGCTCGAGCAGCGCATCGCCAACGAGCAGGAAGCGATCCGCGTGTTGCGCGCCGAATGGAGCTACCTCAACCAGCCGGAGCGCCTGCAGGAGCTTGCAAGCCGCTATACGGGGCTCGAGCCGCTGACGGCTGGCCAGATCGGCAGTTTCGAAGATGTGCCCATGCCGCATATGGCGGATGAATTCTACGCGCCGTCGGGCCGCCAGCCGCTCGGCGGCTATGCGGGCGGCATTGTGCCGGGTGCGCCGGGGAGTACCATCCAATGATCGGGCGCAACAGCACCACCGCCCGTCAGGGCCGCTATCTGCCGCCAGGCCATGACGCTATCTCGAAGTCGCGCGCGCAGCAGCGCCGCGAGGGCGGACGTACGCCATCGCAGCGGCGCATCTTCCTCTCGCTCGCCGTTTTTGCGGCCTGCTTCACGCTTGTCGGAGCGCGGCTTGTCGGTCTTGCCATCATGGGCGGGGGCGGCGAAGGGGCCGTCGCGGTCGCGAGCGGCACGACGCAGATCAGCCGGCCCGACATCGTGGACCGCAATGGCGAGGTTCTGGCAACCGATATCGCGACGGCATCGCTCTTCGCGGACACACGCTATGTGATCGATCCGCGCGAGACGGCGCGACAGCTCGTGACGGTGCTCACCGATCTCAATGAAGAAGATGTGGCGCAGCGCCTCGAATCCGGCCGTGCCTTCGTTTGGCTGAAACGGGACCTTACGCCCCGGCAGCAATATGCCGTGCATTATCTCGGCTTGCCGGGCCTCGATTTCCGCAAGGAACAGAAGCGCGTCTACCCGAACGGCAAGAACGGCTCGACCGTCCTCGGCACGGTCGATATCGACAATCGCGGCACCGGCGGCATGGAGCTCTACATGGATCGTGCGCTGAGCCGCACGGATGCCGCAGGCAAGCCCAAATTCGACCGCAATGCCAATGTCATGCTGTCGCTCGATCTTCATGTGCAGCATGCGCTGCGCGACGAGCTTGAGAAGGCGATGACGGAATTCCGCGCGCTGGCCGCAGCGGGCATCATCATGAACGTGCATACGGGCGAAGTGGTGGCGATGACTTCGCTGCCGGACTTCGACCCGAACGACCCCATGGCCTCGCCCGAGGAAAGCAGGTTCAACCGGACGACGCTCGGCGTCTACGAGATGGGATCGGTGTTCAAGGCGGTGACGCTGGCATCGGCGCTCGACAGCGGGCGCATCCGTGTCGATGAGCGCTTCGATGCGACGCAGCCGATCAAGGTGGCGCGGTTCACGATCCGCGACTTCCATGCGAAGAACCGCTGGCTCAGTGTGCCGGAGGTTTTCATTCATTCGTCGAATATCGGCACGGCAAAGATCGCGTTGCAGCTCGGCACCGAGGACTACAAGGACTATCTGCGCCGCTTCGGGCTCATGTCGCGTCCGAAGATCGAGCTGCCGGAAGCGGGCGCGCCGCTCGTGCCCGCGCGGTGGAGCGAGCTTTCGACAATCACGACCTCCTATGGCCATGGCATCGCCGTGACGCCGCTGCAGGTGGTGAGCGCCGTTTCGACCATCGTCAATGGCGGCTTCAAGGTGGAGCCGACCTTCCTTCGCCGCAACGATGTGCAGCTCGGCGAACGCGTGATCTCGGCTGAAGCGAGCGCGACGATGCGGACGCTGCTTCGCATGGTGGTGCAGGAAGGTACGGGCCGGAGCGCGGATGTGGACGGTTACCCCGTGATGGGCAAGACCGGCACGGCGGAAAAGGCCATCAATGGCGGCTATGCGCGCAACCGCCTGATCACCTCCTTCATCAGCGCCTTTCCGGCCAACGATCCACGCTACGCGATGATCGTGATGTTCGACGAACCGAAGGCGACGAAGAATACCTATGGCTATGCGACGGCGGGCTGGAATGCGGCGCCGGTGACTTCGCGCGTGGTCACGCGCGTGGCGCCGCTGCTGGGTCTTCGCCCGGCAACGCAGCCGCAGAAAAACGACATGCTGCGCGAGGCGCAGCTCGTCTCGTTCGGTACGACGGGACAGTAAGCAAGGGTCGAGGACGCCGGCGCGTATACGGCGGAACGGAATGTTGGGTGAGATGCAACTGGCGGCGCTGATCGGGACCGATGCCCTGCCGCTCCCTGAAGGGGGAGCGACGGAGATCGTCGGCCTCACGGCGGACAGCCGTGCCGTGAAGCCCGGTTATCTCTTTGCCGCGCTGCCGGGAACGAAGCTCGACGGCACCGCCTTCATCCCCCAGGCATTGCAACAGGGCGCGGCGGCGCTGCTCGTGCCGCTCGACGCGCGGGTGGATGCGCGCGTGCCGGTAATCGCCGACCGCAATCCACGCCGCAAGCTCGCACAGATGGCAGCGCGTTTCTTCGGCGCGCAGCCGAAGGTGATTGCCGCGGTGACGGGCACCAATGGCAAGACGTCCGTTGCGACGTTCCTGCGGCAGATCTGGGCCGCGCTCGGCGAAGAGGCGGCAAGCCTCGGCACGCTCGGCATTACCAGCGCGAAGGGAGACCGCCCGCTCGGTCATACGACGCCCGATCCGATCGTGCTGCAGGCGGCGCTCGCGGAGCTCGAGAAAGAAGGCGTGACGCATCTCGCCATGGAAGCGTCGAGTCACGGGCTTGCGCAATACCGGCTGGACGGTGCGAAGCTGACGGCCGCGGGCTTCACCAACATCACCCGCGACCACATGGACTATCACACAAGTTTCGACGACTACCTCTATGCGAAGCTCCGCCTCTTCGGCGAGGTGATGGGGCCGGGCGGTATCGCCGTGATCAATGCGGACAGTCCGCAATTCGCCGAATTCGAAGCCGTCTCCTGGGCGCGCGGGCATCGCGTGATCTCGGTCGGGCGCAAGGGACGCAGCATTTGCCTCGTCGCGGCGCGGCCGCATGCGCGCGGCCAGGTGCTCGATATCGTGCATGAGGGCCATAACTATGAAGTGAAGCTGCCGCTGGTCGGCGGTTTCCAGGCGTCGAACGCGCTGGTCGCGGCGGGGCTTGCCATCGGCTGCGGCGGCGATGCGAAAAAGGTGTTCGCCGCGCTCGAAAAGCTCAGCGGCGCTTCGGGCCGCATGGAAGAAGCGGCGCATCTGCCAAACGGCTCTTCGGTTTATATCGACTACGCCCATACGCCCGATGCCTTGCAGAATGTACTCGAGGCGATGCGACCGCATACGCGCGGCAAGCTTTCGGTCGTGTTCGGCTGCGGCGGCGATCGCGATCCCGGCAAGCGCGCCATGATGGGCGAAGTGGCGGCGAAGCTCGCCGACGCCGTGTTCGTGACCGACGACAATCCGCGCAGCGAAGAGCCGGCGGCCATTCGCGCGGCGATCCTCAAAGGTTGCCCCGACGCCACGGAGATCGGCGACAGGGCAGAGGCCATCGAGGCCGCCATGCGCGCGCTCGGCGCCGGCGATGTGCTGATCGTGGCGGGCAAGGGCCATGAAGCGGGGCAGACGGTCGGCGACCGGACGATCCCCTTTGCCGATCAGGCGGCGGTGACGGCGGCAGCGAAAAAGATCGGGGGCGGCATATGACGGCCCCTCTTTGGACCAGAGAAGATGTAGTAGCGGCGACGGCGGGCAAGGCCGAAGGAGGCGCCTGGACCGCGAGCGGTGTGTCTATCGACAGCCGCACGCTGGAGCCAGGCGACCTCTTCGTCGCCATCATGGGCGAGAACTCGGACGGACATAAATATGTGGAAGGTGCTCTGAAGAAAGGCGCTGTTGCTGCGATCGTTTCCGCGCCCGACGAGGTGATGCGCGCCGCGGGCCCGCTGGTGGTGGTCGCCGATACGTTGCAGGCTCTCGAGGCACTTGGCCGGGCCGCGCGGCACCGCGCACAGGCGAAGGTCGTCGCCGTGACGGGCAGCGTCGGTAAGACGGGCACGAAAGAAGCGCTCCGCCTCATCCTTTCGGAGCAGGGAGCGACCCATGCTTCCGCCGCTTCCTACAATAATATGTGGGGCGTGCCGCTCTCGCTCGCGCGGATGCCGGCCGATACGCGCTTCGGCATATTCGAAGTGGGTATGAACCACCCCGGCGAAATTACGCCGCTGTCGAAGCTTGTGGAACCCTTTGCCGCGCTGATCACGACGGTCGAAGCGGTTCACATGGAGTTCTTCGACTCGGTGGAGCAGATCGCCGATGCGAAGGGCGAGATCTTCGACGGGTTGCAGAAGGGCGGTGTTGCCATTCTCAATCGCGACAATCCGCATTTCGAGCGGCTGCGCAAGAAAGCGGAAGCGAGCGGCGCGGGCCGGATCATTTCCTTCGGCGAACATGCCGAGGCCGAAGCGCGGCTCGACAAGGTGGCGCTGAAGGAAGACTGCTCCTGCGTCTCGGCGACGATCTGCGGTCAGCCCGTGACCTACAAGCTGTCGGTGCCGGGCCGCCACATCGTGATGAACTCCCTCGCCATGCTGGCCGTGGTTCATGCGCTCGAGGCCGACCTCGCCATGGCGGCGCTTGCCATGGCGAACCTCAAGGCGCCGAAGGGGCGCGGTGAGCGGCATCGGGTGGAGATGCCGACCGGCGCCTTCACGGTGATCGATGAAAGCTATAACGCGAACCCGGCCTCGATGCGCGCGGCGCTCGAGGCGCTCGGCCAGGCAAAGCCGGCGGGCAAGGGACGCCGCATCGCCGCTATCGGCGACATGCTGGAACTCGGCGAAGGCTCCATCGACATGCATCGCGCGCTTGCGGAGCCGATCCGGGCGGCGGATGTCGATCTCGTTTTCGCCTGCGGGCCGCATATGCGCGAGCTCTTCAAGGCGCTGCCGGTGAGCGTGCAGGGCGGCTATGCGGAAAGTTCTGCGGAACTCGGCGAGGCGCTTCGCGCCGCCATCGAGCCCGGCGATGTGGTGATGGTGAAGGGGTCTCTCGGTTCCCGCATGGGGCCGCTGGTCGAGATGCTGAGGGGGCTCGGCGACGACGAGGGCGAGAGCATCCGGCGCAATAGAGGGGGCAACTGATGCTGTACGATCTTCTGGTCGGCATGGCGGACCAATATCCGGCGCTGAACGTCTTTCGCTACATCACCTCGCGCACGGGCGGGGCGACGGTGACGGCACTGCTGATCAGCTTCCTTTTCGGGCCGCGGCTCATTGCGCTGCTCAAGGCGCGGCAGCGGCGCGGCCAGCCGATCCGCGAGGATGGGCCGCAGACGCATGTGATCCAGAAGCAGGGAACGCCGACCATGGGCGGCTTCCTCATTCTCGTCGGTCTGGTGCCGTCGGTATTGCTCTGGGCCGATCTCGGCAACCCCTATGTGTGGATCGTGCTTTTCGTCACGCTGGGCTTCGGCGCGGTGGGCTTTGCCGACGATTATCTCAAGGTGTCGAAGATTTCGCCGAAGGGCGTTCCCGGCCGGGTGAAGCTCTTTTTCGAGTTCGCGATCGCGCTCGCCGCGATGTGGGCGCTGGTGCTGACGGCGAGCGAACCGCTGCAGACGGCGCTGACCATTCCCTTCTTCAAGGGCGTGCTGATCCAGCTCGGCGGCTTCTTCTTCCTCTTCGGCGCGCTCGTGATCGTCGGATCGTCCAATGCAGTGAACCTCACGGACGGGCTCGACGGGCTTGCCATCGTGCCGGTGATGATCGCGGCGGCGGCGTTCGGCCTCATCGTCTATCTCGTGGGCAACGCGGTCTTTGCCGATTATCTGCAAATCCACTTCGTGCCGGGGACGGGCGAGCTCGCTGTCTTCTGCGGGGCGCTGATCGGCGCAGGGCTCGGCTTCCTCTGGTACAACGCGCCGCCGGCCATGGTGTTCATGGGCGATACGGGTTCGCTCGCGCTTGGCGGCGCGCTCGGCGCGGTGGCTGTTGCGGCGAAGCATGAACTCGTGCTCGCCATCATCGGCGGGCTCTTCGTGCTCGAAGCGGTGTCGGTGATCGTTCAGGTCGCCTCGTTCAAGCTCACGGGCAAGCGCGTCTTCCGCATGGCGCCGCTGCATCATCATTTCGAACAGAAGGGCTGGGCGGAACCGACCGTTGTTGTGCGCTTCTGGATCATCTCGGTCGTGCTCGCCATGGCGGGCCTTGCCACGCTGAAGCTGAGGTGAGGACATGATCGCCGCGACAGGCTTCGAGAAAAGGAACGTGGCGGTGCTGGGGCTCGGCAAGTCCGGGCTCGCGACCGTGCGTTCGCTCGAGGCCGGCGGCGCGAAGGTTTTCGCTTGGGACGATGCGGCTGCGAAGCGTGAGGAAGCCGCGAAGGAAGGTTTCCTGCTTGCGGACGCGGCGCAATGGGACTGGAGCACGCTTGCGGCCATGATCCTGAGCCCCGGCATTCCCTTCACGCACCCCGAACCTCATGCCGCCGTGAAGAAGGCGCAGGCAGCAGGCGTCGAGGTGATCGGCGATGTCGAACTCTTCCAGCGCGCGGTGGCAGCGAGCGGCAAGGCTGCCCGCATCGTCGCAATCACGGGCACGAACGGAAAATCCACCACGACGGCGCTGATCGGCCATATGGTTCGGCGCTGCGGCGGCAATGCGCAGGTCGGCGGCAATATTGGCAAGCCGGTACTGGAGCTTGAAGCGCCGGAATCTTCGACCGTTTATGTGGTGGAAGTGTCGTCCTATCAGATAGACCTCGCGCCTTCTCTCAAGCCCGATGTTGCGGTGCTGCTCAACATCACGCCGGACCATATCGACCGCCACGGCACGGTCGAGCACTACGCAGACGTGAAGGCGCGGCTCTTTGCGCATCAGCGGGCTGGTGACACGGCGGTGATCGGCGTGGACGACGCCATGACCAGCGGAATCTGCACGCGCGAGATCGCAAAGCGGGCGGAGACCGTGGTGCCGATCTCCGTCGGCAAGGCGTTGTCGCGTGGCGTCTACGCGCTGAATGGCGTGCTGCATGACAGTCTCGGGACGCAAGCGATCAAGGCAGGCGACCTTGCCGCCATCAAGACGCTCGCGGGCGCGCATAACTGGCAGAATGCCGCCGCCGCCTATGCCGCGGGCCGCGCGCTCGGCTATCAGCGCGAGCGCATTCTCACCGCTTTCGAAAGCTTCCCCGGTCTCGCGCATCGCATGGAGATCGTCGGCGAGGCGGATGGTGTGCGCTATGTGAACGACAGCAAGGCAACGAATGCCGACGCTGCGTCGAAGGCGCTCGCGACCTATGACAACATCTACTGGATCATCGGCGGCAAGGCGAAAGAGGGCGGCATCTCCACTCTCGAAGAATGGTTCCCGCGCATCCGCCGCGCCTATCTGATCGGCGAAGCGGCATCTGTCTTTGCGGAAACCTTGCGTGGCAAGGTCGAGGCCGTTCATTGCGGCACGCTGGACCGCGCGGTCGAAGCGGCCTCGCGCGACGCGGTGGCCGATCCTCATGCTCTCAAGGTCGTGCTGCTGTCGCCGGCCTGTGCTTCCTTCGATCAGTTCAAGAGCTTCGAGGAGCGCGGCGACATGTTCCGTGCCGCCGTGCAGGAGCGTCTCGCCAAGGGAGGGGCTGCCGCATGATCCGCCTCGCCCGCACCAACCGCAGCGCGATCGCCGAATGGTGGTGGACCGTCGACAAGTGGACGCTGCTCGGCCTGTTCAGTCTGATGATGCTCGGTGCCGTGCTTGCGCTTGCCGCGAGCCCCGCCGTCGCCATGCGCATCAATCTGCAGCCCTTCCATTTCGTCTACCGGCAGCTCGTATTTTTCGTGCCGGCCATCGCCATCATGATCGGTGTGTCGCTGCTCAACCTGCGTATGGTGCGCCGCGTCGCCGCCATCGTCTTTGCGGTCTCCTTCGTGCTGATGGGGCTTACCCTCGTCATCGGCCCGGAGATCAACGGCGCGCATCGATGGCTTCATATCGGGCCGCTCGGTCTCCAGCCCTCCGAATTCGTGAAGCCGTCCTTCGTGGTGCTTGTCGCCTGGTTCTTCGCCGAGGCGCAGCGCACGCCCGAAGTGCCGGGGACAGCTTTTGCGCTCGTGCTCTATGCGATGGTCGTGGGCGTGCTGGCGCTGCAGCCCGATTTCGGCCAACTCATGCTGGTGACGCTGGTATTCGGCGCGATGTTCTTCATGGCCGGGCTTTCCTGGGCCTGGATCGGCGGACTTGCGGGCGCCGCGACGTTGGGCGCCTTCGGTGCCTATTCGACCATGCCCCATGTAGCGAGCCGCGTGGACCGGTTCCTCAATCCGGAATCCGGCGACACCTATCAGATCGACCGGGCTCTCGACGCCGTCAACGCGGGCGGATTGTTCGGCCGCGGGCCCGGCGAGGGCGTGGTGAAGCGCATCCTGCCGGACGCACATACCGACTTCATTTTCGCCGTGGCGGCGGAAGAATATGGCGTTATCGTCGGCCTCATCATCATCGGACTGTTCGCCTTCATCGTCATTCGCGCGCTGCGCCAGGCGATGGAAGAACAGGATCTGTTCGTTCAGTTCGCGACCTGCGGGCTGGTCGCGCAGTTCGGGTTGCAGGCGCTTATCAATATGGCGGTGAATGTGAATCTCATGCCGGCCAAGGGCATGACGCTTCCCTTCATTTCCTATGGCGGTTCGTCGCTCCTCGCGCTTGCCTTCTCGATGGGCATGCTGCTCGCGCTGACGCGGCGCCGGGTCGGCGCCCATGCGAGCACGGCCAACGGATGGAGGAACGCATGACGCGCCATCCGGACGGCCCCATCGTCATTGCCGCGGGCGGCACGGGCGGCCATCTCTTTCCCGGCCAGGCGCTGGCGCAGGAGTTGCGCCGCCGTGGACGCAAGATCGTGCTGATGACGGACGAGCGGGCGCAGCGCTTCGACAAGCTGTTTCCGGAAGCGGATATCTACGAGGTTCCTTCGGCGACACCTTCAGGCAAAGGCATCGCCGGTCTTGTGAGGGCGGCACCGGCGATCATCGCCGGCGTCGCCCGCTCACTTGCCATTCTGCAGCGGGTTAAGCCTGCAGCGCTGATCGGCTTCGGCGGATATCCGACGCTGCCGCCCGTTGTCGCAGCGGTGCTGCGCGGCACGCCTGCCTGCGTGCATGAGCAGAACGCGGTGCTCGGGCGGGTAAACCGTCTTGTGGCGCCGCATGTCGACGCTATCGCCTCGACCTTCGACAAGCCGAAATTCCTGAAGGCGCGCGATGCCAGCAAGCTCGTGACGACCGGCAATCCCGTGCGCGATGCCGTGATCCAGCAGGCGGGCAGGCTCTATGAGGCGCCGCAGGCCGATGGCGTGATCCGGCTTCTGGTATTCGGCGGCAGCCAGGGTGCGCGCGTGATGAGCGATGTCGTGCCCGGCGCGTTGGCGCAGCTGCCGCAGGAAATGCGCGACCGGCTTCGCGTGGTGCAACAGGCGCGGCCGGAGGATATCGAACGCGTGCAAGGCATCTACGCCCATGCGGGTATTGCCGCCGAGCTGCAGTCCTTCTTTGACGATATGCCGGAGCGTATTGCGGCGGCGCATCTCGTGATCGGCCGGTCAGGCGCCTCCACGGTGAGCGAGCTCGCGGTGATCGGCCGTCCGGCGATCCTCGTGCCGCTGCCGCACTCGCTCGACAACGACCAGAAGGCCAATGCAGGAAAGTTCGCGGAAGCGGGCGCGGGGTTCATGATCGAACAAAAGGATTTCACTGAAGTAGCGCTTTCGGCGCGGCTTCAATCGCTCTTCGCACATCCGGGCGACCTCGCCGATGCAGCGCGTGCGGCCAAATCGCTTGGCCAGCCCAACGCCGTGCGCGATCTTGCCGATCTCGTCGAGGCGCTGGGGCGCGGCGACTATCGGGCCTTGCGCAACCGCGCCGCAAAGCAGATCGCGAATGACGGCGGTTCCGCCGAACTTCAGTTTGCAGCGGGAGGTGCATGATGCGTCCGGCACCACTCGACATCGGCACCATCCATTTCACCGGCATCGGCGGCATCGGCATGAGCGGCATTGCCGAAGTCATGCATAACCTCGGCTACAAGGTGCAGGGAAGCGACCTTTCCGACAGCGCCAATGTGAAGCGGTTGAAGGCGCTCGGCATCAAGGTCTTTATCGGCCAGAAAGCGGAGAACCTTGCGGATGCACAGGTGATCGTCGTCTCCTCGGCGATTCGGCCCGACAATCCCGAACTGATGGAAGCGCGGGCGCGCTTCCTGCCTGTAGTGCGGCGCGCGGAAATGCTCGCCGAACTGATGCGCCTCAAGAGCTGCGTCGCGATTGCCGGAACGCATGGCAAGACGACGACGACCTCTCTCGTCGCCGCGATTCTCGACAAGGCGGGCCTCGATCCGACCGTCATCAATGGCGGCATCATCAATGCTTATGGCACCAATGCGCGCCTTGGCGAAGGCGAGTGGATGGTGGTGGAGGCGGACGAGTCCGACGGCACCTTCGTGAAGCTGCCAGCAACTGTCGCGATCGTCACGAATATCGATCCCGAACATCTCGACTATTACGGCACGTTCGAAGCCGCTAAAGACGCCTTCCTGACCTTTGTGGAGAACGTGCCTTTCTATGGCGCCGCCGTAATGTGCATCGACCATCCGGAAGTGCAAGCACTGATCGGCCGCGTGCGCGACCGCCGGATCGTCACCTATGGCACCAATCCGCAGGCCGATATCCGTGCCACGAACCAGCGTGTCGATGGCGGCTATAATGTCTTCGACGTGACGATCACCGACCGCAAGACCGGCGAGAAGCGCGAGCTGACCGGCGTGCGTCTGGCGATGCATGGCACGCACAACATGCTGAACAGTCTCGCTGCCATCGGCGTCGCTATTCAGATGGGCATCGGCGACAAGCGCATCCGCGAGGCGCTGGAAGGCTTTGGCGGCGTGAAGCGGCGCTTCACCCATGTTGGCGAATGGAATGGCGTCAATATTTACGACGATTACGGGCATCATCCCGTGGAAATCGCCGCCGTGCTTCAGGCCGCGCGATCTGCCACGCAGGGCCGTACCATCGCGGTGGTGCAGCCGCATCGCTATACGCGGCTCCACAATCTCTTCGACGAGTTCTGCGCCTGCTTCAACGACGCCGATGCCGTGATCGTCGCCGATGTTTATGAGGCGGGTGAGAAGCCGATCGAAGGCGCAAGCCGCGATGCGCTGGTGCAGGGACTTCGCGACCGCGGCCATAGGGATGTCATGCCGCTCGAGAGCCCCGAAGCACTGCCGGGGCTGATAGCCGACGTGGCGAAGCCCGGCGATCTCGTCGTCTGTCTCGGTGCGGGCAGCATCACCTATTGGGCGAATGCGCTGGCCGAGGATCTTGCAAAGCTCGGCAAGAAGGGCGCGAAGAAGTCTGCTGCAAAGAAGGCGCCTGCGAAGGCGAAGAAGCGGGGAGGGAAGAAATGATGGCCGCCGAAGCGACCCGTTCCCTCATCGACCACTTGCCCGAAGTACGCGGCGAGCTGGTGGCTGATGCGCCGCTTGCGCCGCTCACCTGGTTCCGCGCCGGCGGCAATGCCGAGGTGCTGTTCCGGCCGGCCGATGCGGGCGATCTCGCGGCCTTTCTTGCGGCCACGCCTGAGGACATTCCGGTGACGGTGATCGGTGTCGGTTCGAACCTGCTCGTGCGGGAAGGCGGCGTCGAAGGCGTCGTCATCCGTCTCGGCCGGGGCTTCATGAATATCTCTATCGAGGGGACCTGTGTCCGCGCGGGAACGGCGGCGCTCGACGTCGCGGTCTCCCGCGCGGCGCAGGAAGCGGGGCTTGCAGGTCTCGAGTTCTATCGCGGCATTCCGGGCTCGATCGGCGGCGCCTTGCGCATGAATGCAGGCGCCTATGGCGGCGAGACGAAGGACGTTCTCATCGAGGCCGTGGCGATCGACCGGAAGGGCAAGCGGCTCATCCTGAAGAACGAAGATATGCAATATCGCTATCGTCACAGTGGCGCAGCTGAAGACCTGATCTTTGTCGAGGCGCTGTTTCAGGGGCGGCCCGGCGACAAGGACGAGATTCTCGCAAAGATGAACGAGATCACCTCGTCGCGCGAGGCGACGCAGCCGGT
This sequence comes from Parvibaculaceae bacterium, assembly GCA_019636015.1. Classification (GTDB taxonomy): domain Bacteria; phylum Pseudomonadota; class Alphaproteobacteria; order Parvibaculales; family Parvibaculaceae; genus Parvibaculum. Next base: position 335,415 of record JAHBYJ010000002.1, on the reverse strand, counting down.
GCGTACGCGGACGGGCGGCTCGACCTTCAAGAACCCGGAAGGCCACAAGTCCTGGCAGCTCATCGACGCGGCGGGATGCCGCGGTCTGACGCGCGGCGGGGCGCAGGTGTCCGAACTTCACTGCAACTTTCTCATCAATACGGGCGAGGCGACGGCGAGCGATCTCGAAGAGCTGGGCGAGGAAGTGCGCGCCCGCGTGAAGGAAGCGAGCGGCGTCACACTCGAATGGGAAATCCGGCGCATCGGCCGCAAGCAGAAGGAGGGCAGCGCATGAGCGGGAAGCATGTTGCCGTTCTCAAGGGCGGCTGGAGCGCGGAACGCGAAGTGAGCCTCGTTTCGGGCAAGGGCTGCGCCGAGGCGCTGAAGTCCCATGGCTACCGTGTGACCGAGATCGATGTCGGCCGCGACATTGCGGACGAGCTTCTCAGGGTGAAGCCCGATGTCGCCTTCAATGCGCTGCATGGGCGCTGGGGCGAGGATGGCTGCATCCAGGGCCTGCTTGAAATTCTGCGCATTCCCTACACGCATTCGGGCGTGCTCGCCTCGGCGCTCGCCATGAACAAGGAGCGGTCGAAGCCGATGTTCCGGGCGGCGGGACTGCCGGTCGCTGAAAGTGTCGTGGTGCCGCGCGAGCAGGCGGCGCTCGGTCATGTGATGGAGCCCCCCTATGTGATCAAGCCGGTGAGCGAGGGATCGTCCGTCGGCGTCTTCATCATCCGTGAGGGCGACAACCGGCCGCCGGCAGAGCTTACCTCGCCGGAATGGAATCTCGGCGACGAGGTGATGGCGGAGCGCTACATCGCGGGACGGGAACTGACCTGCGCCGTGATGGGCGAGCAGGTGCTCGAAGTGACGGAGATCGTCGCCTCCACGCAGTTCTATGACTACGAAGCCAAATACAAGGCGGGCGGTTCGCGCCACATCTTCCCGGCGCCGATCGATGCCGAGACCTATGCCGAGGTGCAACGCGTCACGCTCGCCGCGCACAAGGCGCTTGGCTGCCGGGGCGTGTCGCGCGCCGATTTCCGCTTCGACGATACGCGGCCCGGCAAGGGCGAACTCATTCTGCTCGAAGTGAACACGCAGCCCGGCATGACGCCGACATCGCTGGTACCGGAGCTCGCCGGGCTTGCGGGATACACCTATGGCGAGTTGGTGAGCTGGATGGTGGAGGACGCTTCATGCGACAGGTAAAGGCCCAGTCGCGCACCGGCGTTCGCACAGCGCCGAAGCGGAACGCGAAACAGGCGCCGGCCAAGCGCCGGGCCGCGGGCGGCGCCGGCCGCCGCAGGGAACGTCCGGCCGGACTCATCGGGCAATGGTTCGAGCGGCTGCGAGAAGGCGACATCGCCACGCGGCCTTTCGCCTGGGGCGCCGTGGCGTTGATCGCGCTTGTCGGCATCTACGGTTTCGGCATTGGCGGCCATGCGCAGGCCATGCGCGATCAAGCCTCGCGGCAGGTGAACAAGGCTCTCGCGCTGTCGGGTTTTTCGATCCAGGACGTGCGCGTGACGGGGCGTACGCAGACCCGCAAGGACGAGCTGCTGACGGCGGTTGGCGTGAAGCGCGGCGATCCGATCTTCGGCTTTGACACGGAAACGGCGCGGCAGAGCATCGAGCGTCTCGACTGGGTCGAGGCGGCGACGGTAACGCGGCTGCTGCCCGACACGATCCGCATCGAGATCGCCGAGCGCGAGCCTTTCGCTCTCTGGCAGCGGGGCGGCGAACTCTCGCTGATCGATGCGAGCGGCCGGCCGATCACGGATGAGGGCGTGCAGGATTTCGCACATCTGCCGTTCATCGTGGGCTTCGGCGCACCCCGTGCGGCGCCCGAACTCCTCAAGCTGATGCGGGCCGAGCAGCCGCAGCTTCTTTCTCGCGTGCGCGCCTTTGTGCGCGTCAGCGACCGGCGCTGGAACCTCCGTCTCGAAAACGGGGTCGATGTGAAGCTGCCGGAGACCGGCATTGCCGCCGCGCTCGCCATGCTGACGGCGCAGGACGGCAAGCACAGGATTTTGTCGCGGGATGTCGTTGCCATCGATCTCCGCCTGCCGGACCGCGTGACGGTCGAGCTGGCCGAAGGTGCGATGAACGGCATGGGTCTCGCGGCTGAAGTAAAGGCGAACAAGGGCTTGGTGCGGACGGGTGGCGCCGCACGTGGAGGCAATACATGAATATGGTCTCTCTGGGATCGCGTAGTTTTCAGGGGCGTCCGGTTGCGGCGGGCCGGTCGGGCACGATCGCCGCGCTCGATGTGGGCTCGAGCAAGATTTCCTGTTTCATCGCGAAGATCGAGCCGGGACGGCTCGCCAATGGGCATGCGCCGGTTCGTGTCATCGGCATCGGGCATCAGGTGTCTCGCGGCATCCGGGCGGGCGCGGTCGTGGACATGGACGCCGCCGAGGAGGCAATCCGCGTGGCGGTCGATGCGGCGGAGCGGATGGCCGGCGTCACGATTCGCGATGTGGTGGTCGGTTTTTCCGGTGCGGAGCCGAAGAGCCAGACGGTCGGTGTGCGCGCCTCGATCTCGGGCGGCGAAACGACGGACCAGGACGTCTCACGGCTGATCCAGCACGCGCAGGCGAACTTCCAGCCCGAGGGCCGCGACGTTCTGCACGCCATTCCGACGAACTACTCGGTCGATGGCAGCCGGGGCGTGCGCGATCCGCGCGGCATGTTCGGCGAAAAGCTGGGCGTCGAGGTGCATATGGTGAGCGTGCTGCGTGGCCCGCTCCGCAATCTCGAGCTCTGCATCGAGCGCTGCCACCTTGCGGTGGCGGGAATCGCCGTATCGCCCTATGCGAGCGGGCTGGCCTGCCTCGTCGAGGACGAAATGGACCTCGGCGTTGCCATGATCGACATGGGCGGCGGTACGACGTCGCTCTCGATCTTCTTCGAAGGCGCGATGGTTTTCTGCGATTCCGTGCCAATTGGCGGGAATCACATTACCAATGACATTGCCCGGGGGCTCTCCACGCCGCTCGCTCATGCCGAGCGGATGAAGACGCTTTACGGGAGCGCGCTTGCGAGCCCGTCGGATGAGAGGGAAATGATCGACGTGCCGCAGGTGGGTGAAAGCGATGCCGATTCGGCCAATCATATTCCGAGGTCGATGCTGACCGGCATCATTCAGCCGCGTCTTGAGGAGACGTTCGAACTGGTACGGGACAGGATGGAGGCGAGCGGCTATGGCCGGCTCGCCGGCAGGAGGGTGGTGCTGACTGGTGGCGCCGCGCAGCTCAATGGTGCGCGCGAACTGGCATCCCGCATGCTCGACAAGCAGGTCCGGGTCGGACATCCGCTCAGGGTCACGGGCCTGGCGGATGCGACGGGCGGCCCTGCTTTCTCGACCTGTGCCGGACTTCTCACCTATTCGCAGATCTCGCCGCTGGAAACGGCGGGAGCAGGCGATGAAGGCGACTCGGCTCAGACCGGCGGCCATATCCGCCGGTTCGGGCGCTGGCTGAAGGAGAACTTCTGATGCAGAGCGCAAAGCCGGGAACGATTTTCGCAGAACGCGCGCTCGGGCGGCTTGCGGCGCCGCCCGGCAAACGGGGCGCAGAACCGCCGCCACGACGACGATGTGCGGCAACCCCGACCCCGGTATCCCAATTCGCTCCCAGGAGGCAGTCATGAGCATCAAACTTTCGGTTCCGCAGACACAGGAACTCAAGCCCCGGATCACCGTATTCGGTGTCGGGGGCGCGGGCGGCAATGCCGTCAACAACATGATCGAAGCAGGCCTCGAAGGCGTGGACTTCGTGGTGGCGAACACGGATGCGCAAGCGCTGGCGCTGTCCTCCGCCGAACGGCGCATCCAGCTCGGTGAGTCGATCACCGAGGGGCTCGGCGCCGGGTCGCGGCCCGAAGTCGGTTGTGCTGCCGCCGAAGAGGCGTTGCATGAGATCGTCGAGCACCTGCAGGGCGCTCACATGGTCTTCATCACGGCTGGCATGGGCGGCGGCACGGGCACGGGCGCGGCGCCCGTCATCGCCCGCGCAGCTCGCGAGCATGGCATTCTCACCGTCGGCGTGGTGACGAAGCCCTTCCAGTTCGAAGGCTCTCGCCGGATGCGGCTTGCCGAGGAGGGCATCCGCGACCTGCAGCAATATGTCGACACGCTGATCATCATTCCGAACCAGAACCTCTTCCGGGTCGCGAACGAGAACACGACCTTCGCCGATGCCTTCGGCATGGCGGACCAGGTTCTGCATTCGGGTGTGGCGGGCATCACCGACCTGATGATGAAGCCCGGCCTCATCAATCTCGACTTCGCGGACGTACGCACCGTGATGAACGAGATGGGCAAGGCCATGATGGGCACGGGCGAGGCGAGCGGCGACAACCGCGCGATCGAAGCCGCCGAGGCGGCGATCTCGAACCCGCTGCTCGACGAAGTGTCGATGAAGGGCGCCAAGGGCGTTCTCATCAACATCACGGGCGGCATGGACCTCACTCTTTATGAGGTGGACGAGGCGGCGAACCGGATCCGGTCGGAAGTCGACCCGGATGCGAACATCATCGTCGGCTCGACCTTCGACACCTCGCTGGATGGACGGATGCGCGTTTCCGTCGTCGCGACGGGCATCGAAGCGGCCGAAACCCAGATGGCAAAGCCCGAAGCGCCGGCTGCGCAGGTCCGGGCTGTGGCGCCCGAGCGGACCCCGTTCCGCACGGCACCGGTGCAGGCGCATGTTGCCCGCCAAGCGAGCCCCGTGCAGGCGCAGGTCGAGCACATTGAAGAGCGGATGACGTCTGCCGTTTCGGCTCAGCCGGAACTGGCAATCGAGGAGGAGGCGCCCAAGCTGCCGATCTCCGGCCAGTTCGATCCGAAGGAGTTCGAGGCGGAGGTGATCATCCACAAGCCGGAACCCCGCCATCAGGCGGTGAGGCCGGAGCCGGAAGCGCCGGTCGTCGCGGCAAGCGCCGTGCGGGCCGAACCCCGTGCTCCGCGCCCCTTCATCCCGGGCGACCTCGACCGGGTGCAGACGGGCCAGAGCGATCTTCCGTCTTTCCTCGGACAGAAGGCACAGTCCGTTCAGGCTTCGCGGGCGCCGAAAAAGGGCCCGAGCTTCTTCGAGCGTCTGACGGGCGGCCGCCGCAAGGACGCGGATGAGGATATGCAGCCCGCGCCGCAGGCAGCGCGCCGCGAGCCCGTGGCGGCCCAGCGCCCCGCCGCGCGCCCTGCGCCCGAGCCGGTCCGGCAGCCCGAAAGCCTGTCGCCCTCGACCGAGAGCCGCCTCGTGCAGCCCTCGCATGAAGAAGAGCAGCTCGAGATCCCGACCTTCCTTCGCCGCCAGGCGAACTAGGCACGGAGAGGCTCGTTACAAGCGTAAACCCGTCCGTTCGGAACGATTTCCGGGCGGACGGGTTTTCTCTTTTGAATCAGTATCTTACTGACCGCTTCCAACCGTAACATTCAGTAAGAAACTGTTATTTGAGCGAGATTCTGCGCGCTGATAGAAACTTCGAAGCGGACCGGAGGGGGCAGGTTTGCTGGGGGTATCTAAAGGTGTTCAGAGTGCCGAAATCAGAGTTCGAAGCCATCATGCTGGAAAACGTCCGGCGCGACCGTCGCGTGCGGGCGATTGCCTTTCCGCAGAAGACGCTGGCGCGCCCCGTTGTCATCGACGGCGTGGGGCTTCATAGCGGCGCGGCTATCCACATGGTGCTGCACCCCGCGGAAGCCGACCGGGGCATCGTGTTCCGGCGCACCGATCTCGTGGCCCAAGGGCGCGAGGTTTCGGACATTCCGGCTGTCTACGACCATGTCGCGGATACGACGCTCTCGACCGCCATCGGCAATGCTGCCGGCACGACGGTCAGCACCATCGAACATCTGATGGCGGCCTTTTCCGCGCTCGGCGTCGACAATGCACTGGTCGAGATCGACGCGGCGGAAGTGCCCGTGCTCGACGGCAGCAGCGAAATCTTCATCGAGACGATCGAAGCGGCGGGGCTTGAAAAGCTCGATGCGCCGCGCAAGGCGATCCGCATTCTGAAGCCGGTCGTCATCGAGGACGGTCTGAAGCGCGCCGCGCTTCTGCCGGGCGAGGGCTTCAAGCTCTTCTTCGAGATCGATTTCGACAATGAGGTAATCGGTCATCAGGAGATCGAAGCCGATCTTCACGATCCTTTCTTTGCCGAGGACATTCTCCGCGCGCGCACCTTCTGCCTGCGCAAGGATATCGAGGCGATGTGGGCTGTGGGCCTTGCCAAGGGCGGCTCGCTCGAAAACGCGGTGGTGGTCGATACCCATGCCATCCTCAATGAGGAGGGCCTGCGCTACGAAGACGAGTTCGTGCGCCACAAGCTGCTCGACGCGGTGGGCGACCTTGCGCTTTCCGGCATGCCGCTGATCGGCCGCTACGAGGGCTCGCGGGCCGGCCATGCGATGAACAACCGCGTGCTGCGGGCGCTTATGGCGGACCGTTCGGCCTGGGAAATCGTCGAATATTCGGAAGCAGCCCGGCAAGCGGCCCCCCGGCATGCCGAGCTTGCCGCCATTCCCGCCGATTGAAGCGTATCGCTTCAATCATGAAATCGAGGGCGCTTTCGGGCGCCCTTTTTCATTGAAGGGCAGGGGCTCTGGCGACTATGGCCTCTCGCCCCTTATTGGGCTAGAAAAGGGGCCGGATCGGCCTTGTGCCGCGCGACTCGGCCGCTTCGGGGCCGAGATCCGCGCCGTGCGGCCGGAATTGTTATGAAAATGGACTTTGCCCGAATGCGTGAGGCCCGGTTGACCTTCCGTCGTTTCCGTTTCCGCTCGCTCCGCGCCCTTGCCGCGGGCACCGCACTTCTTGCCGTGGCAGGTCTGGCCGGGTGTTCGTCCAACGACGAACTGCCCTATGAAGAGCGGCCCGTCGAGCAGATCTACAACACCGCTATGGACCATATGGAAGCCGGGCGCTATCTGCAGGCGACCAAGGAGTTCGACGAGGTCGAGCGGCAGCATCCCTATTCGGAATGGGCACGGCGTTCCATGCTGATGAACGCCTATGCGAACTACAAGGTGAACCAGTACAACGAAGCGATCCTCAGTGCGCAGCGTTTCATCTCGCTGCATCCAAGCAATCGCGACGTTCCCTATGCCTACTACCTGATCGGTCTTTCCTACTACGAGCAAATCTCGGATGTGGGCCGCGACCAGAGGATGACCGAGAATGCGCTCGCTTCGTTCACCGAGCTGGTGCGCCGCTTCCCGCAGAGCGAATATTCGCGCGACGCGCGGCTCAAGATCGATCTCACCTATGACCATCTCGCGGGCAAGGAAATGGAGATCGGCCGCTATTATCTCAAGCGGCGCGATTTCGTGGCCGCGATCAACCGCTTCCGCATCGTCATCGAAAAGTACCAGACGACGACGCATACGCCCGAGGCGCTGGAGCGCCTGACGGAGGCCTATCTTTCGCTCGGCGTCACCACCGAGGCGCAGACCGCGGCCGCCATTCTCGGCTACAACTTCCCGGGCAGCGACTGGTATGAAGACAGCTATGCGCTGCTTGCGAATGAAGGTCTGGAGCCTGTCGAGAACAAGGACTCATGGATCAGCCGGGCGTGGAACAGCGTTTTCTGATCTTCCGGTTCAATCCATAGAAGGCGTGTTTCATGCTCGCCGCGCTGTCGATCCGCGACATCGTTCTGATTGAAAAGCTCGATCTCTCCCTCGATGGCGGGCTATGCACGCTGACGGGCGAAACGGGCGCGGGCAAATCCATTCTTCTCGATGCGCTTGGGCTTGCCATCGGCGCCCGGGCCGATGCCGGGCTGGTGCGGCAGGGGGCCGAGCAGGGCAGCGTGAGCGCGGTGTTCGATTTGCCCGCCTCTCATCCTGCGCGGGCAATTCTGGGTGAAAATGGATTCGAAGCCGATGGCGACATCATTTTGCGCCGAGTGCAGACGAAGGACGGGCGCTCACGCGCCTTCATCAACGATCAGCCGGTGAGTGTCGGCCTGCTGCGCCAGGTAGGCGACATGCTGGTCGAAGTGCATGGCCAGCACGACGAGCGCGGCCTGCTCGACGCTTCAGGCCACCGGGCGATGCTCGATGCCTTTGGCGGTTTCGAAAAACAGGTCGCCGATCTTCGCGCGCTCTGGAATGCGGCTTCCGCTGCACGCGAGGCGCTGGCGGCGCATGAGGCGCTGCTCGCCCGTGCGAAAGCCGAGCAGGACTATCTCACCCATGTCGTCGGCGAACTCGATGAACTCGCGCCGCAGCCGGGCGAGGAGACGACACTTGCCGAAGAACGCACGCTGATGATGCATTCGGAAAAGATCGCGGGCGACCTCGCGGAAGCGGAAGAGGCGTTATCCGGCGATGGCGGGCTCGACGCGCGACTCACCGTGGCGCTCCGGCGCCTTGCGCGCGCGGCGGAGCAGGCGGGCGGGCGGCTCGACGCGGCGATTGCCGCACTCGACCGGACGCTGACGGAAGCAGCCGAAGCACGCGACCAGATCGCGCAGGCGATGCGCGCGCTCGAGCTCGATCCGGCGCGGCTCGAACAGGCGGAAACGCGGCTCTTCGCGCTTCGTGCCGCCGCACGCAAGCACAATGTGCAGGTGGACGATCTCGCCGCTCTGGCGGACAAATTGCGTGGCGAATTGCAGGAAATCGAAGGCGGTGAGGCGCGGCTCGCGGTGCTGAAGAAGGCGGCGGCGGAAACGGAAGCGCGCTATGGCGCGGCGGCCCGCGCGCTTTCGGCGGAACGGGCGCACGCGGCGGCGAAGCTCGACAAGGAAGTGATGAAGGAGCTGAAACCGCTCAAACTCGACAAGGCGAGCTTCAGGACGAATATCGAGGTGCTGCCGGAAAGTCATGGCGGGCCGGAGGGAATTGACCGCGTGTCCTTCCTCGTCGCGACCAACCCTGGCGCACCTTTCGGACCGATCATCAAGATCGCATCCGGCGGCGAGCTGTCGCGTTTCGTGCTGGCGCTGAAGGTTGCGCTTGCCTCGCGAGGCAGTGCACCGACGCTCATTTTCGACGAGGTGGATTCTGGTGTCGGTGGCGCGGTAGCGGAGGCCGTCGGGCTGCGGCTGGCCGATCTCGCCCGCGCGGTGCAGGTCGTTGTCGTCACTCATTCGCCGCAGGTTGCGGCAAGGGCGCAGCATCACTTCCGGATTTCGAAGGGTGGGGAGGCGAAGGCGGCGAAGGTCGCCACGCGTGTCGAGACGCTCGACGCTCCGGCGCGGCGCGAGGAGATCGCGCGGATGCTCGCTGGCGCGACAGTAACGGACGAGGCGCGGGCGGCGGCAGACCGGCTGATCGGAAGTCACCCATGAGCGAGGCGGCGTGAGCAAGGCACCGAAGAAAAAGGCGCCGGAAAAGGACGAAGCGCTATCCCGCAAGGACGCTTCCCATCTCACGATGGAAGAGGCGGCGCAGGAGCTCGAGCGCCTGGCGCATGAGATCGCGGTTCACGATCAGGCCTATTACCAGAAGGATGCGCCGCGTATATCGGATGCCGAATACGATGCGCTGCGCAGGCGGAACGATGCGATCGAGGCGCGCTACCCCGAACTTGTGCGTGAGGATAGTCCGAGCGCGCGTGTCGGCGCGACTCCAGCCGAGGGGTTCGGCAAGGTCGTGCATTCGGTGCCGATGCTCTCGCTTGGCAATGCGTTCGACGATGAGGATGTCACGGATTTCTGGAACCGTATTCGCAAATTCCTGAACCTCAAGGAGAGCGACGAGCTCGCCGTGACGGCGGAGCCCAAGATCGACGGATTGTCGGCGGCGCTTCGCTACGAGAAAGGCAAGCTCGTTCAGGGTGCAACGCGGGGCGACGGGCGCGAAGGCGAAAACGTCACAGAGAACCTGCGCACCATCGGCGATATTCCCGCCACACTGAAGGGCAAGAACATTCCCGACGTCGTGGAAGTGCGCGGCGAAGTCTATATGAGCCATGAGGATTTCGCGAAGCTGAACGAGCGTCAGCGCGAGGCCGGCAAGCAGGTCTTCGCCAATCCGCGCAATGCGGCTGCGGGCTCTCTTCGCCAGCTCGACGCGAAAGTGACAGCCTCGCGACCCTTGCGCTTCTTCGCCTATACATGGGGCGAGATGCCGGAGATGCCGGCGGATACGCAGACCGGCATGATCGAAGCCTTCGCGACATGGGGCTTCACGGTCAATCCGCTTTTCACGCGCTGCAAGAGCATCGAGGAACTGATCGCCTTCTATCACGACATCGAAGAGCGGCGCGCCACGCTCGGCTATGACATCGACGGCGTGGTCTACAAGGTGGACCGGCTCGACTGGCAAAACCGCCTCGGCTTCGTCTCGCGCTCGCCCCGCTGGGCGATTGCGCACAAGTTTCCCGCCGAGCAGGCGATGACGGTGCTTGAAAGCATCGACATTCAGGTGGGGCGGACCGGTGCAATGACACCGGTGGCCCGGCTCACGCCGGTCACGGTGGGCGGCGTCGTCGTGTCCAATGCCACGCTCCACAATGCCGATGAGATCGAGCGGCTTGGCGTGCGGCCCGGGGACACGGTGGTGGTGCAGCGGGCGGGCGATGTGATCCCGCAGATCGTGCGCGTGGTGGAAGACCGGCCGCGCGGCAAGGCGAAATACAAGTTCCCCGAGACATGCCCCGAATGCGGCAGCCATGCCGTGCGCGAGACGAACCCGAAGACGGGCAAGCTCGATGCGGTGATGCGTTGCACGGGCGGGCTTGTGTGTCCGGCGCAGGCGGTGGAGCGGCTCAGGCATTTCGTGTCGCGCAATGCCTTCGATATCGAAGGGCTTGGCGAGAAGCAGATTGCCGCTTTCTACCAGGACGGGCTCATCGCCAGGCCCGACGATATTTTCACGCTTGAGGAGCGGGACAAGCGCTCGCTCAAGAAACTGAAGGACCGTGAAGGCTGGGGCGCGACATCGGTGAAGAAGCTCTTCGAGGCAATCGACGATCGTCGCGAGGTGGAACTCGACCGCTACATCTTTGCGCTCGGCATCCGCCATGTCGGTGAGACGAATGCAAGGCTGCTGGCGCGGAGTTATGGCACGCTCGAAAATTTCGAGGCGCAGATGCGCGCTGCCGCCGACCCGGAAGGCGAGGCCCGGGCGGAACTCTTGTCCATCGATGGGGTGGGCGAGGTACTGGCGGAATCGATCGTCGATTTCTTCGCCGAGAAGCATAACCGCGAGGTGGTCGAAGGTTTGTGCAAGGCGGGCGTGAAAGCGCTACCGCTCGCGGCGCAACAGACAGACAGCCCCGTGGCCGGCAAGACCGTCGTCTTCACGGGCTCGCTCGAACGGATGACGCGTTCGGAGGCGAAGGCCCGGGCGGAGCAGATGGGGGCGAAGGTGGCGGGCTCCGTTTCACCCAAGACCGACCTCATTGTGGCCGGGCCCGGCGCGGGCTCGAAGCTCGCCAAGGCGCGCGAACTCGGCATCGAGATCATCGACGAGGACCAGTGGATCGAAATGGCGGGCGGCTGAGGCCCCGTTTCGGTGCAAATGGTCAGACGATTTTAACCCTCTTCGGGCGACACTGGGATTTCACCATCGGCCGGACCTTCCGGCGCCGGGCGGAGAGTCATGGAAGCCATTCTGTTCCTTCAGGACGCGCTTGTGCTCGACCAGCTGATCTATGCGGCTGGCGCGGCGCTGACGCGCGGGCGGGAGAAGGCCCTCCCGGCCGGCATCGAGGTCTCAAGCTATTCCGGCCCCGAGATCCACGCAATTGCGCCGGAGTGGCGGGCCCTCGAGGCGCAGCAGCCAGACGCCGGCACGGTCTTCCAGTCCTGCGACCTCATTCTTGCCTGGGAGCGGCATTTCGCGGATGCGCGAAACGAGCTGCGCGTGGTCACCGTGCGGCGCCGGGGGGAGCTCGTGCTCGTCTGGCCGCTGGCCATCGAAACGAGGCCTTTCGGACGGATCGCCTGCTGGGCGGGCGACCCGATCGGCCAATATGGGGATGTGATCGCCGTGGAAGGACCGGTCCGTGAGGAATGGATCGAAGCGGCCTTCGCGGAAATCGGCCGGCAGGACGATATCGGTTTTCTCTGCCTGCGCGGGCTTCGTGCGGACAGCGCGATTGGAGCCTGGGCGGCGCGGCGCGGCATTGCGCTCGGCCCTGCCGCCGAAACGCCGGTGCTCGACACGACGGCCTATAGCGGCCTTGACGGATTTCTGGCCGAGGACTGGCCGCTTGCCAGGCGGAACGCCAAGCGGATGCGCAAATTCGACTCGATGGGCGGCATGAATTTCGAGATCGTGGGGCCGGGGCGGGAAGCGGCGGCGCTTGTCGCCAAGGCCTTTGCCTTCAAGCGCGAGTGGCTTGCGGCGCGCGGGCTTTATGGCCGCGCCTTCAACGACAACCGCATGGAAGAGTGTCTTACCGGATTTGCGGGCGATGCGACGATATCGTCGGGGCTTGCGGTATCGCATCTCTCCGTCGATGGCGAGACGGCGGCCATCGAAATCGGCTTCCGGCGTGGCGGCAGGCATTATGCCTATATGGGTACTTTCGCCCCCGACTTTGCAAAGCACAGCCCCGGCTTCGTGGTGACGGAACTCACGATCCGCGATTGCGTGGCACAGGGCATTGCGGAATACGACCCGATGCCGCCGGCCGACGAGTACAAGCTCGCCTGGAGCAATACGCGCATCGCCGTGCATGACTACGGCATCGTGCTCGGCTGGAGCGGCTATCTCTCGCTTGCCGTTGCCGCCTGGGCAAGGCCTGCAGCGAAGCGGCTCTTCGAGCGGCTGCCGCTGAAGATCAGGCAGAAGCTGCGGAAGTAGGTATCAAATCGCTCGTGTTGCCTCGTCGAGCCAGCGCTTCGTTTCCGCCTCGAGGCCGGGGGAGAGCGCCGCGCGGACGCGGGCGTGATAGGCGTTGAGCCACGCCACTTCCTCTTCCGAGAACAGGTTCTTTTCCACCAGCGCGAGATCGATGGGCGCAAGCGTCAGCGTTTCGAAGCCGAGCATCATGCGCTCGCCGCCCTCGATGGGCGCGGGCGGCGTCACCACGACGAGATTTTCGATGCGGATGCCATAGGCGCCGGTCTTGTAGTAGCCGGGCTCGTTCGAGACGATCATGCCGGGCTTCAAGGGCTGGTGGCCCATCTTGGAAATGCGCTGCGGGCCTTCATGAACCGACAGATAGGAGCCGACGCCATGTCCGGTGCCGTGGTCATAGTCGAGCCCGGCCTTCCAGAGCGCCATGCGGGCGAAGGCATCGAGCTGCGCGCCCGAGGTTCCTTCCGGGAAGCGGGCGGTGGCGATGCCGATATGGCCTTTCAGCACGCGGGTGAAGCGGTCGCGTTCTTCCGCGCCTGGCTTGCCGATGGCGATGGTGCGGGTCACATCCGTCGTGCCGTCCATATATTGCGCGCCGGAATCGACGAGGAAGAGTTCGCCGGGATTGAGCTTGCGGTTGGTGCCCTCGGTCACGCGGTAATGCACGATGGCGCCGTTTTCGCCGGCGCCTGAAATCGTGTCGAAGCTTACATCCTTCAGCTTGCCGGTTTCGGCGCGGAAGGTTTCGAGGCGCTTGGCGGCATCGATCTCGGTCACGGTGCCATTCGGCGCTTCCGCCGCGATCCATGCCAGGAATTTCGTCAGCGCCTGCCCGTCGCGGAGATGGGCCGCGCGCGTGCCTGCCACTTCGGCGTCATTCTTGATCGCTTTCGGCAGTTCGCAAGGATCGGCACCGCGCTTCACTTCGGCACCGGCGGCCGAAAGCCGCGCCTCGATCCACGAGGCGCAGGTGGCGGGGTCGACCAGCACGGTCTTTCCCGCCGCGCCAAGCGCATCGAGCGCGCTGCCCAGCGCATCCTTCGGATGCACGGTCACGATATTGCCGAGATGGGCGCGGGCCTCGCCGCCGAGTTTCCGCTCGTCGATGAAGAGTTCGGCATGGCCGTCTTCATGGAGCAGCGCGAAGGAGAGCGGCAGCGGCGTGTGCGGTACGTCCTTCCCTCGAATATTGAAAAGCCATGCGATCGAATCCGGCATGGTGAGGACGGCGGTGTCGGCGTCGCCCGACATAAGATTGCTGGCGAGGCGGCGTATCTTGTCGGACGCCGGTTCGCCCGCGAATTCGATCGGGTGGGGTGCGACCTGCGCGCGCGGCGGCTCCGGCTGGTCGTCCCAGACCGCATCGAGGGGGTTCGTGTCGACGGGGACGAGTGAGCCGCCTGCCTTTTCGGCGGCAGCGCGGAGGCGCGCCACGCTGTCGATCGTGTGCAGCCAGGGGTCGTAAGCGAGCTTCGCGCCTTTCGGCAGATTTTCCTCGATCCAGCGCGACGGCGGCTCCTCGATCAGGTGCTTTGCCTCGAATGTGTCGAGATCGACCTGGTGGCGGACCTGAAGCGTGTAGCGGCCATCGACGAAGATCGCCGCGCGGTCACGCAGCACCACGGCCATGCCGGCCGAGCCGTTGAAGCCCGTCAGCCAGCGCAGGCGCTCGGCATGGGGCGGCACATATTCGCCCTGATGCTCGTCGGCACGGGGGATGAGGAAGCCGTCGAGGCCGCGGCGGGCAAGCTCGTCGCGGAGTTTTGCGGCGCGGGCCTTGCCGAGGGCCGGATTGGCTGTGTCGTCATAGGTCTGGAACATGGAATGAATGTAAGAGGCGGCCGGGGCCGGGGCAATGGGGCTGGCGGCGAGCTAGCGCGCCATGCGGAGCGTCACCCAGTCGCCCTTCGGCTTGCGGGAGACGAGGCGGAAGCCCTGAAGCCGCATGGCGCCCGCCACCATCGTTTCCTGCGTGCGAAGGGTGCCCGAGAGGATCAGCGTGCCGCCGGGCCTGAGATGGGCGCGGAAGGCGGGGGCGAGCGAGACCAGGGGGCGGGCGAGGATATTCGCCACGATAAGATCGTAGGGCGCGCGGGCGGCAAGGGCGGTGTGGCCGAAGCCCCTGGCCGTGACGGCCGTGACGAAGGGGCCGACGCCATTCGCCCGGGCATTGGCGCGCGTAACCTTCACGGCCACGGGGTCTATATCGGAGGCGAGCACATTCACGCGGGCGAGCTTGGCGATGGCGATGGCGAGGACGCCGGTGCCCGTGCCGATATCTAGGGCATTGATGGGGCGGCCAGGCGTCACGAGCTCAGAGATATATTCGAGGCAGCCCGAGGTCGTTTCGTGGTGGCCGGTGCCGAAGGCCTGCCCTGCATCGACGAGGAGGGGGATCGCGCCTGCGGGCACCTTGTCCGCATCATGGCTACCATAGACGAAGAAGCGGCCGGCGCGGACGGGCTCCAGCCCTTCCAGAGAGCGGGTCACCCAGTCTTCGTCGGGCAAGGGCTCGACGGCGAGGGCGGCGGGTTCTATGCCGGTTTCCGATTGTACGTCTTCAATCAGCTTGCGGAGTGTCTCGAGGGCTGGCTCTTCATCATAGAGCGCCTCGACTCGCCATATCCCGTGCGCTTCCACCTCGTTCCATTCCGAGGCCGTTTTCACGAGTGGCGAGGAGCCGGGCTCGGCCTCGCATGTCGATACGGCAAGCGCTTCCGGGAAGATCGCCGCTTCAAGCGCGTCGGAGAAGGCGTCGACGGCTTCATAGGGCACGGTGAAGGAGAATTTCCAGAGGGGGGTCACTCTCACACCCGCTCCAGAAAACTGTCGATCACCTTCTTGCGGCCGGCCTTGTCGAATTCGACGGTGAGTTTATTGCCGTCGATTTCGGTGACATGGCCGTAACCGAATTTCTGGTGGAAGACGCGCTCGCCCTTGCCATAGCTTGCAGCCGACGGATCGGAAGTCGCGACGAGATCGGCATGGGCTTCATAGGCGGGCGGCTTCGTGCGGATTTCGGCGTTTGCCTGCGCGCGGCGCCAGCCCGGGCTCGAATAGTCGCTGCCGCTGGCGAAATCCTTTGCAAAGCGGCTCTGGCCGTAGTTCTGATAGCTCGAACCCGCCATTGCGCTTTCCGTCACCTCGACATGGTGCTTCGGCAGTTCGTCCACGAAGCGGGACGGGATGGAGCTTTGCCAGAGCGCATGGACGCGGCGGTTCGCGGCGAAGGAAATCAGGGCGCGTTTCTTCGCGCGCGTGATGCCGACATAGGCGAGGCGGCGCTCTTCCTCGAGCCCCGCAATGCCGTTTTCATCGAGCGAACGCTGATGCGGGAAAAGACCTTCTTCCCAGCCGGGAAGGAACACCGTGTCGAATTCGAGGCCCTTGGCGCTGTGCAGCGTCATCAGGTTGATCTTGTCGGCGGTTTCGTTCTGCTCGATCTCCATGACGAGGGAGATATGTTCGAGATAGCCGGCCAGCGTCTCGAAATGCTCCATCGAGCGGATAAGTTCCTTCAGATTGTCGAGCTTGCCGGGCGCGTCGGCCGATTTGTCGTTCTGCCACATCTCGGTATAGCCGGATTCATCCAGCACGATTTCGGCGAGCTCGGTATGCGGCATGCCGGTGACGAGGGCGCGCCAGCGTTCCATCATCTCGATGAAACCTGAAAGCGCGCGGCGTGCGGCGGGCTTCAGCTCCTCCGTCGTCACGATCATCTTGGAGGCGCGATAGAGCGAGGTGTTTTCCGCGCGGGCGAGCCTGTGCACCGTCTGCAGCGCGACATCGCCGATGCCACGACGCGGCCTGTTGACGATGCGCTCGAAGGCGAGGTCGTCATCCGGTTGCGCGATCAGGCGGAGATAGGCATTGGCATCGCGGATTTCAGCGCGCTCATAGAAGCGCGGGCCCCCGACGACGCGGTAAGGGATGCCGAGATTGATGAAGCGGTCTTCGAATTCGCGCATCTGGAACGACGCGCGGACCAGGATCGCCATGTCGCGCAGCAAATGACCCTGCCGCTGCAACTGTTCCACTTCCTCGGCGACGGCGCGGGCTTCTTCCTCGCCATCCCAATAGGAGGCGATCTTGATCTTCTCGCCTTCATTGTCGTTCGCTTCGGTCCAGAGCGTCTTGCCGAGGCGCTGTTCATTGGCGGCGATGAGGCCCGAAGCGGCGCCGAGAATATTCGCCGTCGAGCGATAGTTCCTTTCGAGGCGGATCACCTTGGCGCCCGGAAAATCCTTTTCGAAGCGGAGAATGTTGTCCACTTCCGCGCCGCGCCAGCCATAGATCGACTGGTCGTCGTCGCCAACGCAGCAGATGTTTTTATGCTTCTGTGCGAGCAGGCGGAGCCAGAGATATTGCGCGACATTGGTGTCCTGATATTCGTCCACCAGCATGTATTTGAAACGGCTCTGCCATTCGGCCAGCACTTCCGGATGTTCCTGGAAGATGCGCAGCACCTCGAGCAGCAAGTCGCCGAAGTCGGCGGCGTTCAGCACCTTGAGGCGGGCCTGATAGGCAGCGTAGAGCTCGCCGCCCTTTCCGTTTGCGAAGGCCTGCGCCTCGCCGGCGGGCACTTTCTCGGGCGTGAGCCCCCGGTTCTTCCAGCCATCGATATGGGCGGCGAGCTGGCGGGCGGGCCAGCGCTTCTCGTCGATGCCTTCGGCCTGGATGATCTGCTTCATCAGGCGCTGCTGGTCGTCGGCATCGAGAATGGTGAAGTCGGGCCGCAGCCCTGCGAGTTCCGCATGGCGGCGGAGCATCTTGGCACCCAGCGCATGGAAGGTGCCGAGCCATTGCATGCCCTCGACCGCACCGCCGATCAGCGCGCCGATGCGCTCATGCATTTCCCGGGCGGCCTTGTTGGTGAAGGTCACGGCGAGGATCTGGCCGGGCCAGGCGCGGCGCGTGGCAAGGAGATGGGCAAGCCGCGTCGTCAGCACGCGGGTCTTGCCGGTGCCGGCGCCCGCCAGCACAAGCACGGGGCCGTCGAGCGACTCCACGGCCTCGCGCTGCTCGGCGTTCAGCCCTTCGAGATAGGGCGCGCGCATGGCAGCGACGGCCTGCTCGCTCGTCGTGCGGGCCGTCGTTTCCTCGGGAATGTTCCCGAGATCGAAGGGGTCACCGGATGGGGTCATGATTCCGGCATTGTAGCAGGGTGAGGGGTATTTTGCGTAAGCATCCTTCATATTAGATGTCATTGCCGGGCTTGACCCGGCAATCCAGAAGGCGCGTCAGCGCGGACCTTCTTTGACAAGCAATTTACTGCGTTGGTTTTTGCGAAGGGAGACGCCGTCTGCCGGCGTCTTCTGGACCCCCGGGTCAAGCCCGGGGGTGACGTCCATTTTTTACTTTTCCCTACTTCCGCTTGATCCCGATCACCCGGCCTGCCTGCACGGGGCGGGGCATGTCCTTATGGGCCTTCATCATGGCGGCGATGCGGGCCTGTTGTTCGGGCGGGAAGGGGGAGGCGCGGCGGGATTTCATGTCCACATGGATGCACATCTGCTCGCTGGTGGCGGCGAGATAGCCCTTTTCGGCGTGGTACATATGGCCGAAAACATGGATGCGCTTCTCGTCCGCATCGAGAAGCTGATAGGTGACGCGCAGCGGATCGCCTTCCTTCACTTCGTCGAGATAGCAGACATGGACTTCCGCCGTGAAGCAGGAGCCCTCGCCCTTCTGCGTGTAGTCCCAGCCGATGCCGAGCTCCGAAAAGGCGACATCGAGCGATTCGTCGAAGACCAGGTGATAATAGGCCATGTTCATATGGCCGTTCAGGTCGACCCATTGCTTCTCCACCTTGCGGAGCGGGCTTTCGAGTGGGGCGGCGAAGGCGAGGTCGGTCATGGGCGTCTCCCGGTGTTCTTGTTCGAGGGTTTTTCGAACCATAGCCGTCTTCAAAACCCGCTGTCACCCCGGCGAAAGCCGGGGGTCTACGGGCTTGGCCGCTAGGCAAGCGTTTGCCGGGCGGCCCATGGATCCCGGCTTTCGCCGGGATGACGCAAGAGGGAGAGGCTGAGGCTGAGGGATCGGCTTTGCCCATGCTATTCTCTCCACCGGAGGAAACATCCATGAGCAAAGCGGCGAGGAAAGAGGGCAGAGAGGCGGCGCTGGCGGCGCTTTCCGCGCTGCTTGGCGCGCGGCTCAGCATGGCGGCGGCGATCCGCGAGGCGCATGGGCGCGACGAGAGCTGGCACGCCGTTGCGATGCCCGATGCGGTCGCCTTTGCGGAGACGACGGAGGACGTCGCCGCGATCATGCGCATCTGCGCGGCGCATGACATGCCGGTCATTCCCTTTGGGGCGGGCACCTCGCTTGAGGGCCATGTCTCTGCCGTGCAGGGCGGGCTCTCGCTCGATCTTTCCCGAATGGACCGCATCATCGAGGTGAATGCCGAAGATCTCGACGTACGTGTCGAGGCGGGCGTGACGCGGAAGGCGCTCAACGATTATCTGCGCGACACCGGGCTCTTCTTTCCGATCGATCCCGGCGCCAATGCGACGCTGGGCGGTATGGCGGCGACGCGGGCTTCCGGCACGAACGCCGTGCGCTACGGCACGATGCGCGAGAATGTTCTGGCGCTCACCGCCGTGATGGCGGACGGCTCCATCATCCGCACGGGCACGCGGGCGCGAAAATCATCGGCCGGGTACGATCTCACCAGGCTTCTGATCGGCTCGGAAGGCACGCTCAGCATCATCACGGAACTGACGCTCAGGCTCTACGGCATACCGGAAGCGGTACGTTCCGGCGTCGTGCCATTCGCGAGCATTGAAGGTGCGGTCGATGCGGTGATCGAGACAATCCAGTCGGGGCTTCCCGTGGCCCGGATCGAAATTCTCGATCCTTTGTCGATCCGCGCCTGCAATGCCTATTCGAAGCTCACGCTTGCAGAAGTGCCGACACTGTTCGTCGAGTTTCACGGGACGGAGGCCTCCGTCGCCGAGCAGGCCGAGCGCTTCGGCGCCATTGCGGCGGGGCATGGCGGGGCGGAGGCCGAATGGGCGTCCAAGGCGGAGGACCGCACGCGGCTCTGGGAAGCGCGGCACAATGCCTATTATGCGGCGCTTGCCTTCCAGCCCGGCAAGAAAGGCATGGTGACGGATGTCTGCGTGCCGATCTCGCGGCTTGCCGAAGCGATCTCGGGCACGCTTGCCGATCTTGAAACCTCGTTCCTCAAGGCGCCGATCGTCGGTCATGTCGGCGATGGTAATTTCCACATGCTGCTGCTGATGGACCCGTCCGATCCGCGTGATCTTGCCGAGGCGACGCGCATCCACGATCTCATGGTCGCCCGCGCGCTCTCGCTCGGCGGTACATGCACGGGCGAGCATGGCATCGGCGAGGGCAAGATCAAATTCCTCCAAGCGGAACACGGGCCGGGCGTCGGCGTCATGCGTGCGATCAAGCAGGCGCTCGATCCACAGGGCATTCTAAATCCGGGTAAGATTTTCGGGGCATGAGGGACTCAGTCCAGCGTCTGCCGATACCGATTGAGCGAGACGAGCGATACGACGAGGAGAAAGGCGAGGATCGCGGCGAGGTCGGGAGCGATTTCGGGGAAGCCGTTTTCCTTCAGCAATATGCCGCGCGTGATGCGCAGGAAATGGGTAAGCGGCAGCGCCTCGCCGAGCCATTGCGCCCATTCGGGCATGCCGCGGAAGGGAAACATGAAGCCCGAGAGCAGGATCGAGGGCAGGAAGAAGAAGATCGTCATCTGCACGGCCTGAAGCTGGTTCCGCGCCAGCGTCGAGAAGGTGAAGCCGACGGCGAGATTCGCCGCGACGAAGAAGAAAAGAACGAAGGCGAGAAGGCCGAGGCTGCCTGCGAACGGCACCTCGAACAGCCACCAGGCGGCGGCGAGCACGACGGCGGTCTGCACGTAGCCGATGATGATGTAGGGCAATATCTTCCCCATCATCACTTCGATCGGGCGTACCGGCATGGTGAGGAGGTTTTCCATCGTACCGCGCTCGGTCTCGCGCGTCATGGCGAGCGCTGTGAAGATGATCATGGTCATGGTGAGGATAACGCCGATCAGGCCCGGCACGATGTTGAGTTCGGTGCGACCTTCGGCGTTGTAACGGCGATGGATGACGACATCGACCGGGCTGGGCGCTCCTTGCGCAGCGAGCGGGCCCTTGAGATCGCGGGCGAGAACGCTTGCCGCGAGGAACTGGATGCTTGCCGCCGCATTGCCGGTTGCGGCGGGGTCCGTCGCATCTGCATCGAGCAATATTTGCGGGCGGAGGCCGCGCTCGATGTCGCGGCTGAATTGGGGCGGGATGTGCAACACGAATTGCACCTTGCCCGAGCGGATCAGCTCGTCCGCTTCCGCCTCGCTTTCCGCCGTCGCGACGAAGCGGAAATAGTCCGAATTTTCCATGCCTTTCACGAAGCTGCGCGCGAAGGCGGAATGATCCTGCGCATGGATGGCCGCGGGGAGGTGTTTCGGGTCTGCATTGATCGCATAGCCGAACAAGATGAGTTGCATCACCGGCACGCCCAGCATCATGGCGAAGGTGAGCCGGTCGCGCCGCATCTGGATGAATTCCTTGCGGATCATGGCGCCGAGGCGGCGCAGCGAGAATCGCGCGCTCATGCTCAACCTGCCTTTCGCCTGGCGAAATTGTCGGTCACGTCGCGCATCAGATGCACGAAGACATCTTCGAGCGTGGGGGACGCCTTCAATGCGCGCAGGCCAGATTGCTCGATGACCTCATCCACCGTGCCGCGGGCGAGAAGCTTGCCATAGGCGAGATAGCAGATCTTGTGGCAGCGTTCGGCCTCGTCCATGTAATGCGTGCTGACGAGAACGGTGAGGCCCTCTGCGGCGAGTACGTGAATCTCGTCCCAGAATTCGCGCCGGGCTTTCGGGTCGACGCCTGCCGTCGGTTCGTCTAGCAGCAGAAGCTTCGGCTTGTGCATGATGGCCGCGGCAAGCGCGAGGCGCTGCTTCCAGCCGCCGGAAAGATTGCCGGCCAGCTGATGCGAGCGGTCGGCAAGGTTCAGCTTTTCAAGCGTCTCCTTCACCGCGTGTTTCGGCTTTGCGATGCCGTAAATGGACGCGACGAATTCGAGATTCTCCCGGATCGACAGATCCTCATAAAGGCTGAAGCGCTGGGTCATGTAACCCGTCTCGCGTTTGATCGCCTCGCTCTCGCTCCGCACGTCATGGCCGAGGCAGGAGCCTTCGCCGCCATCCGGCGTGAGCAGACCGCAGATCAGGCGGATGGTCGTCGTCTTGCCGCTGCCATTGGGCCCGAGAAAGCCGTAGATCTCGCCCCGCGCGACCTGCATGTCGAGACCGTCGACGACCTTGGTGCCGCCGAAGCTCTTGGTCAGGCCGCGCACATCGATGGCGAGCGCCGGGTTCATGTGCGTTACTCCGGCGCGGTTGGAAGCAGCGAAACCGTGACGGGCTGGCCGGGGTGGAAATTCTCCGGCGTAGCATCCGGCACCGCTTCCACCATGTAGACGAGTTTTTCCTTCGAGCGGTCGCTATAGATCACGGGCGGCGTGAATTCCGCTTCTTTCGAGATGAAGCGAATGGTGCCGGTGAGGCCTTCCGCGCAGTTCGAGCAGGTGAGGCGTACTGCGCGGCCCTCGGCGAGCTTCGCGAGGTCGGCTTCCGGCACGAAGAAGCGGACCTTGATATTGCCAGGAGGAAGGAGCGTCACGACTGCCTGGCCGGGTGCTGCCGTCTCGCCCTCGCGAAAGAGGACATCCTGTACCAGCGCATCGGCGGGCGCGCGGCCTTCGCGCCGCGCAAGGCGCCATTTTGCCTGGTCGAGCGAGGAGGCGGCGACGAGCATGGCCGCGCCGGCGCGGTCACGCCGCGCCCGGGCGGTATCGAGCTCTGCTTGTGCAACATTGCGCGCGCTGCGCAATTCGAGCTTCCGTTTCAGTTCGAGTTCGGCTTCGTGCAGCGTCGCTTTTGTTTCTGCGAGCGTCGCCATGGCGGCGTCGCGGGCGAGTTCTTCCGACCGCTTTTCGAGACGGAAGAGGAAGGTGCCCGCTTTCACGCGGTCGCCGCGTTTCACGGCGACTTCCTCGACGATCCCGCCTTCGATGGCGGCGACGCGAACGTAGTCTCCTTCGGCATAGCCCTGCCAGGTGTTGTCGGGATCGTCGTTGCAGGCGGCAAGAAGGAGCGCGGCCAGGCAGACGGAGAGGAGGGAGTGGAGGCGCATCGCTTACGCCTCCCTTTCCGCTGCGAGGCCGCGCCGGACGAACTCCGCATGGGCGGTAAAGAAACCGTCGGGATCGAACTGCGGAAGCTCGCCGAATGTATTTCGCGCGATGGTGTTGAGAAGGATGGGGAAGATGATTTCCTGCACCGTGGCATTCACATTGCAGGGGCGGAACTCGCCACGCGCAATGCCCCGCTCGATGATGCGGCCGAGATTGGCAAAGCCGCGCAGGATCACCTGGTCGCGGTAGAAGTCGCGGATTTCGGGAAAGTTCTTCGCTTCCGACAGGATGATCTTGGCGAGCGAGGGAAGCTGCGTTTCGGTCGCGATCTCGCGGAACTTTCCGATCACGAAGTCGAGCAGGTCCGCGCTCTGGCCTTCATAGGCGGCGAGCAGGGCTTCCATCTCCTCGAAGCGTGGGGTCGCGATATCGCGCACGATCGCGGCGAAAAGCTCGGCCTTGCTCTCGAAATAGAGATAGATCGTGGCCTTGCTGACGCCCGCCCGCTCGGCCACATCCTCGAGCCGCGTGGCTGCAAAGCCGCGTTCCGCGAAAATCTCAAGGCCTGCCGCCATGATTTCTGCGGGGCGTGCTTCCTTGCGGCGCTGGCGTTTTGGGGAACTCATCGGGTGCTCCAGGGCGTAAGGCGGGGAAGCCAGCGGGGGACGCCAGCGAAGAAGGCGGCATAGTCCTCGGGGAACTGGCGGTGCAGTTTGGGCTCTTCATAGAGGGTGACGAAGAGATGGAAGGCGAACCATATGAGCGCGCCATAGGACAGGAGCAGGACGTTTCCCAGAACAAGCGCCTGACCGGCGATCAGAGCGAGGACGGCGGCATACATCGGGTTGCGGACATAGCGGTAGAAGCCCGTCACCACCAGCCGGTCTGTCGGATAAATCGGAGCCGGCGTGCCGCCGTGCCGGGCGAAGCGAAGGAAGGATTCGAGCAGAATCGGCAGGCCCAGTGCAATGAGCAGCCACCCGGCGGCGGGGAGAAGCGTGAGACCCAGCAGAGGGGGCCGGTGCTCCCATCCCGTCAGCATCCAAGGGATGAGCCCGGCAACTGTCCCGGGTGCAAGGACCAAGAAAAGGGCGGTACCGGCGAAGGTGCTCCGATGCTGCGACATGTCGGGAATCCATTTAATAACTGACCAGTCAGTTATTAAATCAATCCATTATGGGCGTCAAGCACCGTCGGGCATTCCTGGCCTTTGGCGGTAACGGGAGGGAGGGGGCTGTGAGGGTCAGCTTCTTGCCGGGCCGCCTTTGCCCGGTGAATCTGCGGCCTCGTCGTCCAGCTTCTTGCCGTTGAGCAGGCGGGCGCGGCGTTCGGCCTCGATCTTTTCCCGCTTTTTCTCAGCGCCCGTGCGGCCGAAGCGGACGCGGTTCGCAGCGGCGGTCTTTTCCTTTTCCTGCTTCGCCGCGCGCTTCTTCCCGGCGCGCGAGGTTTTCTTGTACGAAGAGAAATTAACTATATTTCCGCCGTCCGAATCCATATTTTGCCTTCTGCTGGCGATGCGGCACCGGGGCCGCTCGGGTCGTCTGTGAATCCTAGGCCAATTGCGGGGCCCGGGAAACCGGCGGCGCGCCCTTGATTGTCTGACTGCCGCGCTGGAGATGGTGTTGAATTCGATCCTGACCTATATCGCAGGGCTGCTCGTCGCATTGCTCTTCGCGGCGCTGGTTGGCCCGAGCCTGATCGACTGGAATGAGTACCGCGCGGAAATCGAGGCGCAAGCGTCCGAGGCGACGGGCCGGCCGGTGAAGATCGACGGCGATATCCGCTTTCGCGTTCTTCCCGCGCCGCAAATGACGCTCAACCGTGTCCGTGTCGGTCATGTCCAGCAGGCGAGCGCGCTGCCCTCGGATCTCAATTTTGCGACCTTCGAGGCGATCGATGCGGAAGTCGCGCTTGCACCGCTCCTGACGGGTGACATCAAGGTGACGAGCATCATTCTCGTTCGCCCACGGATCAATCTCGAAATCCTGCCGGACGGGACACCGAACTGGCGCGGGATAGACATTGCGGAGCGGATTCCGGCGAACGGCATGTTCTCGCTTGCCTCGATCAGCCTCGATCGCGCGCGTTTCGAAGATGGCGTCGTCAACTACCGCAACCGGAGCAATGGCCGCAGCTGGCGGGCGGAAAAGGCGACGGGCGAGATCGTCGCCTCTTCGCTTCTAGGCCCTTTGCGTGCGGATGTGGAGGCGGTGGTTTCCGGCGTTCCCGTCGCCATGCGGCTTGGACTTGGCGCCTTTGGCGGACACAAGGCCTTTCAGGTCGCGCTCGATGTGGAAACCACGGAATATCCGGCGCAGTTTCTCTTCTCGGGCATTGCCACCGAATTTTCCATGGCAGGCCGCCTCGACGGCAATGGCCGGTTGCGCATCGGAGGAACGAAGGGACAGGGCGATGCAGCGCCAATCCGTCTCGACGCCGGCATGGTGGTGAATGCCCGGCGTGCCGATTTCCGGAATCTCGCCCTGGCCGCCAATGGAGCAACGGCTAACGGCTCCGGCCGCTTGCGCTGGGAAGGGCGGCCGCGATTTGCGCTCGATCTTGCGGCGGAAAGTTTTGTCCTCGATCCACTTCTTGCGCAACTTGCGCCTGCGGAAAGCGACAAGGCGCCGCTGCTCGACCTGCTTCTCGCTTCGCCCGTGCCGAATTGGCTGGATGGCGAAGTGAAGCTCGCGGCGAAGACGCTCCTCGTCCGGGATGTTCCGCTGCGCGAGGCTGCTCTCGATCTGGCGCTGAAGGACGGCGTCATCAATCTCAACCGCGCGGCAGCGGAGCTGGGCGGTGCCACGGAAGTGGACATCAAGGGGGAGATCGTATCTGCCGAGGAGAACTCCAGCTTCCTTGGTGAAGCAAGGCTGAGCAGCAGGAACATTGCAGGCCTCGCCGCCTGGCTTGCCCCCTCCGATAATGGCGAAGCGGCGCGTCCCGCCATTCGCGGGCGACCGCTTGCGGCACGCGCGAAGCTCGATTTCCGCCCCGGGACTTATCGTTTCGACGATGTAGCGCTTTCCTATGGAGGGGAGATCGGGCAACCGTCTCTCCGGGGCCGGTTGGCTTGGCAGACGGATTCCGCGAGGCCCTTCATTCGCGCCGCGCTCGACATCGAGGAATTCGATTTTGATCCTCTCATCGCCCTGCTGCCGGAGGGAGGCGATCCATTCCCCTGGTTCGACGCGCGAGACATGGAACTTAAACTGGACGCGAAGGCGGTAACGATCTTCCGGCAGGAGATGAAAGATGCGCATGCGGAAATGGCGCTTCGCTCCGGCATGCTTTCGATTGCGCGGTTCGATATCGCGGATATTTCCGGGGCCACTGTCGCGCTCACCGGCGAGCTTGATGGAGTGACGGCGGGAACCAGCCATGATGTGAAGGGCCGCTTCAGCGGCTCGATCAAGGCCGAGCGTTTCGGCGGGCTGCTGGCGCTTGGCGGATTCGATGTGCCGGATGTCGAGGGGCCGGTCGACATAGCCGTGACCGGAACGTCCGGCGAAGCGGATGACAGCGATCTGCGAGTCGATACGCTGACGCTGCAGGGCACGGTGCGCGGCAGCCGCGTGGACGGCGTCATCAAACGGCGGCATGGCCCGAGAGGCGGCGTGGATCGTCTTGAAATTTCCGGCCATGCAGCCAATGACAATGGCCGTGTTCTTCTCGAGCAGCTAGGCCTTTCGCCGCGAAAGGATCTCTCGGGTGCGGGCAATGTATCCGTGCAGCTCGATGGCGAGACGGGTGGCGATTACGATGCGAATTTCCGCGTGAATATCGGCGGGACCACGCTCACCGCACGTGGCAAGGTCGAGGCACCCTTCAAGGCGCTGCGCTTTACGGGGCGCGCCGACATTGCGGCATCCGGCGTCATGCATGTGCTCGGCGGGTTCGGTGCGCCGGAGAATCTGGCGCATTGGGTCGGCCGGCAGGCCGCGGGTCCGGGCTTCGTGCTTTCCTCGGATGTTGTGTGGGACAAGAAGAGCCTTGCTCTTTCCGATCTCGAGACGGTTGCCGGCAGCTTCCGCGTCTCCGGCAACGCCGTATGGTCGGCGGGCGAGAACGGGAAACTGCCGAATCTTGCCGGCACGCTCGAAACGAACGGGATCGATCTCACGCCGCTCGTTGTGGACGATGAAGAGGACGACACGGCCTGGCCTGCTTCGGCGCTCGACTGGTCGGCGCTGGGGGCGTTCGAATCCGACGTGGAAGTCAAATCCGGCAGCCTGGTGCTCGGACGTCTTTCTGCGAGCGACCTCGCGACGCGCATTTCCGTGTCGCATGGTGTGCTGACGGCGTCTCCGCTCACCGCGAATTTTGCGCGGGGGCGGCTCTCGGCCGGGGTGCGCGTCGAGGGTGGAAGCGGGCAGCCGGGCATCGGCGTCAATTTGCTTCTCGAGAATGCTGCCCTTCGCGACGCTGTTGCGAAGCCGCTCGGTGGCGCGCCGGGAGACGGGCGCCTCGACGTCAACGCACAGTTGCAGGGGCAAGGGCGCAGCTGGCTGGCTCTCGTTTCTTCCATGAGCGGCACGATGAACATTGCGCTTTCCGACCTGCGGCTTTCGCCTCTCGATCTCTCGGGTTTCGGAACGGCGCTCAGGCAGGTGCAGGCCATCGAAGCCTTTCCCGATCTTGTTGAGGCGACGCTTTTCACAGGCGAAACGGCGGCAGAGGATCTTGCGCTCGATTTAGCCGTGGAGAACGGGGTGATGCGCGTCGCCGCGAAGGATATGAAGCTGGAAGGCGGTTCGGCGGAACTCGATCTTGTCTATGACCTGCCACGCCTTGCCGCCGATGCGGCGATGAGTATCTGGCTCGCCGAGCCGCAAGGCGCCCCGGAATTCCTGATCACGGCGACGAGCCGATCCGGTCAGGCAGAGGTGCAAGCGGAGACGCTCGAGTTGCAGAACTTCGTTGCGCGGCGCTTGCTGCAGCGAAGCCTAGATGAAACGGGAGCCGCTGTGCCGCAGGATCTCCGCGAGCTCATGGAGCTTCCGGTGCCGGCGGACGGTGCCGCGGCAATGCCGCTGGCGCGGCCGGTCGCGAATTAGGGTTCGGTCCGGCAGGCTGCTTTCGTCTGCGCCGCCTTCAACACATGAACGCGAATGGCGGAGGAGAGGCTGCCCCTGCCGCCGCGCGCCACGTCGATGCGGCGGACGAGTTCGTTCACGGATGTCTTTTCGGAACAGGCGAGTTCCTTGAGTGCTTCCCAGAAGGGCCGCTCGAGCGAAATCGAGGTGCGGTGGCCGGCGATGGTCACCGAGCGCTTGACGTCTTCGATGTCATCGCCAGCCATGTTGTTTCTCCGGTTATTCCGGCGCGATCATCTTTTCAGGGCGGACAACGGCGTCGAATTCCTCATCCGTCACATAGCCGCCGCCGACCGCTTCCTCGCGGAGCGTTGTGCCGTTCTTGTGCGCCGTCTTGGCGATCTTCGCGGCATTGTCATAGCCGAT
Source organism: Parvibaculaceae bacterium (assembly GCA_019636015.1). Classification (GTDB taxonomy): domain Bacteria; phylum Pseudomonadota; class Alphaproteobacteria; order Parvibaculales; family Parvibaculaceae; genus Parvibaculum. The sequence continues at coordinate 307,005 of JAHBYJ010000002.1, read as the reverse complement.
CTTCGGCGCGAGCGCGGTCACGAGCATCAGCGAGCGTTCGAGGGCTGCTTTGATGTTGTCCTCGCGCGGCTCGATGCCGAGCACGCAATTATCCGTGAAGCTCACCGCCGCATCGGCCATCAGCCGCACGGACTGGAGGAAGTTGTAGGCCATCACCGGGTTGAAGACGTTGAGTTCGAAATGGCCCTGGCTGCCCGCGAAGGTGAGCGCGGCGTGGTTGCCGAAAATCTGTACGCAGACCTGCGTCATCGCCTCGCACTGGGTCGGGTTCACCTTGCCGGGCATGATGGATGAGCCGGGCTCGTTTTCCGGGAGCGAGAGTTCGCCGAGGCCGGAGCGCGGGCCGGAGCCGAGGAAGCGGATGTCGTTCGCGATTTTGAAGAGCGAGGCGGCGACCGTGTTGATCGCGCCGTGGCTGAACACCATCGCGTCATGCGCGGCGAGCGCCTCGAACTTGTTGGGCGCGGTCTTGAACGGAAGCTTGGTGATAGCGGCAACATTCTCCGCGACCTTCTCGGCGAAGCCGATGGGGGCATTGAGGCCGGTGCCGACGGCGGTGCCGCCCTGTGCAAGCTCCATCAGCTTCGGCAGCGTCTGTTCGATGCGGGCGATGCCGTTTTCGACCTGTGCCGTGTAGCCGGAGAATTCCTGACCGAGCGTCAGCGGCGTCGCGTCCTGTGTGTGGGTGCGGCCGATCTTGATGATGTGGTTCCACGCCTGCGCCTTGTCGTTCAGCGCATTGCGCAGCTTCTGCAGTGCGGGCAGGAGGCGATGGTGGATTTCCTCGGCACAGGCGATGTGCATGGCCGTCGGATAGGTGTCGTTCGACGACTGGCTCATATTGACGTGATCGTTCGGATGGACAGGCTTCTTAGAGCCCATCTCGCCGCCCATGATTTCGATGGCGCGGTTCGAGATCACTTCATTGGCGTTCATGTTGGACTGGGTGCCGGAGCCCGTCTGCCAGACGACGAGGGGGAAGTGTTCGTCGAGCTTGCCCTCGATCACTTCCTGAGCGGCCTGCACGATGGCCTTGCCGAGGGCGGGATCGAGGCGGCCAAGCGCCATGTTCGCTTCCGCTGCTGCGCGCTTCACGATACCGAGTGCGCGGACCACAGGAAGCGGCTGCTTTTCCCAGCCGATCCTGAAATTACCGAGGCTGCGCTGAGCCTGTGCGCCCCAATATTTGCCGGCGTCCACTTCGATGGGGCCGAATGTGTCGGTTTCGGTGCGGGTCTTGGTCATGTCGCGCTCCAGAAATGCCGCCCGGCAGGGACGGAAAGTTCGAATGGGCGCCGGTTTAGCATGTGGGGTGCGGCCCGCCAAGGCGGGCAGGGCATGGGGCCGGAGCGCTATTTCTTGCGGAAAGCGTCGAGGCTCACGACCTCGCCGGGCGCGCTTTCCCCGGCGGAAGGCTCGGCCGGATTCGATGCCTCGGCCGCCTTGTCCTCCGCGACGTTGGTTCCGGCGCTCACGCCCTCCACCTGGAACTGCAGCCCGAACTGGACGCTCGGGTCGAAGAAGCCCTGAACGGCCGAGAGGGGCACGACGAGGCGTTCGGGAATCTTGTTGAAGGTCAGGTCGACCGAGAAGCGTTCGTCATTGATCTCCAGGTTCCAGAACTGGTGCTGGAGAACGATGGTCATTTCTTCCGGATATTGCGAACGGAGCTTTTCGGAAATATCGACGCCCGGCGCATTGGTGCGGAAGGAAATGTAGAAATGGTGCTCGCCGGGCAGGCCCTGATCGCGCGCGATCTTGAGCGCGCGCCGCACGACGCCTCGCAGTGCATCCTGCGCCAGCACGTCATATCGCATCAGGTCTTCGGCCAAGCTGGGCTCCCGTCGAGTCAAATTTCGTTAACGCCGATTCAAGCAGCGTTTGGACGGGAAATCCAGACGAAGCCGGCCCGGACGGCCGGTTTCTTCAGCCTGTAACGAGAAAGACGCAGCGGAACCGGGCGGAAGCGCCGCCCGCCCGGTTCCGGCCTCGTCCTGCGGTCAGTTCGCCGCGTAGATGCGGGCGGAGGTGGCACGGATGAAAACTCCCTGGCCTATGCCGAGTTCGCCGCCGCTATAGAGTTCGCGCGGGACTTCCGCCTCGATACGGCTCGCCCGGCCTTCGATGGAGAGTTCGACGGTCACCGTGGGCCCGAAGGGGCGCACGGCGCGGATGACGGCCGGCACGCCTTCGGCGCGCTCCCGCGCCACAATCTCGATTTCATGGGCGCGGACATAGGCGAGCGCGGGACCGTGGTAGTCGCCGTCGCCTTCCACCGGGAAGAGGCTGCCCAGCACGTCCGCCTCGCCTTCCTTCGCCGTCACCTCGAAGCGCGCCACGCCGCCCAGGAATTCGCAGACGAAGGGCGTTGCCGGCTCGTCATAGATTTCCGACGGCGTGCCGATCTGTTCGACGCGGCCCGCGCGCATGATGACGACGCGGTCGGCGAGTTCGAGCGCTTCTTCCTGGTCGTGGGTCACGAAGACGGTGGTAAGACCGGTTTCGGTGTGAAGTTCACGGAGCCAGCTTCTGAGTTCCTTGCGGACCTTCGCATCAAGTGCGCCGAAAGGTTCGTCGAGCAGCAGCACACGCGGTTCGATGGCAAGGGCGCGGGCGAGCGCCACGCGCTGGCGCTGGCCGCCGGAGATCTGGCTCGGGAAGCGCTTTTCGAGGCCGCCGAGCTGCACGAGTTCGAGCAGACGGCGCACACGGCGCGCGATCTCTCCTGCACGGGGCCGTTCCTCGCGTGGCCGCACGCGCAGGCCGAAGGCCACGTTGTCGAAGACCGTCATATGGCGGAACAGTGCATATTGCTGAAAGACGAATCCGACGCGGCGTTCTCGCAGCGAGAGCACGGTCGCGTCCTCGCCATCGAAGCGGATCGTGCCTTCTTCCGTGGCCGTCAGCCCCGCGATTGCGCGCAGCAGTGTCGTCTTGCCGGAACCCGAAGGTCCGAGCAGCGCCAGCAGTTCGCCCGGCTTCACCGTGAGCGAGACATTGTCCAGCGCGGCGAAGCTGCCATAGGACTTGCCCAGTTCCTCGACGTCGATGCGCACGGGCGAGGGCCGGTGCCGCTCGTCCGCGCGCGTGGCGTTAGTGCCGCCCGCTCGCGGCAAGCTCACCACCGTAGCGCCATTCGAGGACGGATTTGAGGACGAGGGTGACGAGGGCGAGGAATGCCAGGAGAGAGGCAACCGCAAAGGCCGCAACGAAATTGTACTCATTGTAGAGGATCTCCACATGAAGCGGCATGGTGTTTGTCTTGCCGCGGATATGACCTGAAACGACTGAAACAGCGCCAAACTCGCCCATGGCGCGGGCATTGCAGAGCAGCACGCCATAGAGCAGCGCCCATTTGATGTTGGGCAGCGTCACCCGGAAGAAGGTCTGAAGCCCGCTCGCGCCGAGCGAGAGTGCGGCTTCCTCGTCGCCCTTTCCCTGTTGCTCCATGAGCGGAATGAGCTGACGGGCGACGAAGGGGAACGTCACGAAGATCGTTGCGAGCACGATGCCGGGCACAGCGAAGACGATCTGATAGCCATTGGCAATCAGCCACGGGCCGACAAAGCCGTATGACCCAAAAAGAAGGATATAGACAAGACCGGCGATCACCGGCGAGACGGAGAAGGGCAGGTCGATCAGCGTGACGAGAAACGATTTGCCCTTGAACTCGAATTTCGCAATCGCCCACGAGGCGACAAGGCCGAAGACGAGGTTTGCCGGCACGGAGATTGCGGCGACAAGCAGGGTGAGACGGACGGCAGAGAGTGCATCCGGCTCCACCAGAGAAGCAAAGAACGGCTCGACACCGCGCCTGAAAGCTTCAAAGAAAACGGCGGCAAGCGGCAGGAAGATCATCAGCACGATGAAGGCGAGGCCGGTTGCGATCAGCGCTGCCTTCACCAGCGGCGTTTCGCTGACCGGTGTGCGGAAGAAGGGCCGGGGCTCGGGCGAGGGACGCGAGGGAATGCGCGACGTGTCGAGGGCGAGAGGATCGGAGGACATGGGCAATTCTCCTCAAGCCTGGATGCCAGTGCGGCGATGGTTCCACGCCTGCAACAGATTGATGAGCAGAAGTAGCGCGAAGGAGATCACCAGCATGATGGCGGCGATGGCGGTCGCCCCCGCGTAGTTGAATTCCTCAAGCCGGATCACGATGAGAAGCGGCGCGATTTCCGACACATACGGAATGTTGCCGGCGATGAAGATGATCGAACCGTATTCGCCGACACCGCGCGCGAAGGCGAGAGCGAAGCCCGTCAGCAGCGAAGGCAGCAGAGTGGGCAGGATGACCCTGGCGACTGTCTGCAAGCGGCTCGCGCCGAGCGTGGCAGAGGCTTCTTCCAGTTCCTTGTCGAAATCGGCAAGCACCGGCTGGACGGAGCGCACCACGAAGGGCAATCCGATGAAGATGAGCGCAACGACAATACCGAGGGGCGTGTAGGCGACCTTAATCCCGAGGGGCACCAGCAGGCTGCCGATCCAGCCGTTCGGTGCATAGAGCGCGGTGAAGGCGAGGCCCGCCACGGCGGTCGGCAGGGCGAAGGGAAGATCGATCGCCGCGTCGAAGAGACGCTTGCCCGGAAAGTCGTAGCGTACCAGCACCCAGGCTGCGAGAAAGCCGAAGACGACGTTCACGCCGGCCGCGATCAGCGCGGTACCGAAGCTCAACTTCAGCGCCGCAATCGTGCGGGGGTCGGCGGCAAGCGTCCAGAACGCGTCCCAGCCGAGCCCAGCCGAGCGGACGAAGACGCCCGCGAGCGGAATGAGAATGATGAGACTCAGCCAGGTAAGGGTGAGGCCCATGGTGAAGCCCCATCCCGGAAGGACGGAGGGCGCCGGGCGAAGAAGTGCAAATGATCTGTTCGACATGACGCCCCCCGATCCGCTTTACCAGTTCACGCCGACGCGGGTGACGACGGCGCTGCCCTTGGTGGTCACGCCCGCACGTTCCGCATCGAAGTTCACATAGTTCACGCCGACACGCAGATACTCGTTGATGTACCAGTTGAGGGCGCCGGTATAGTTGTCCTGCGAACCGCCGAGCAGCGCGCCATCGTTGAGATCGATAGTGCTGAAGCGACCGGCGATTTCCCACGCGCCTGCGCCGCCCGTCTTGAGCGAGAAGGGGTTCGCGGGCTTTACGCGCGAAAACAGACCGTTCTTGTAATTGCGGCTTTCGCCCGTCAGCACATAGCCGAGCTGCACATAGCCGCCGTCGAAATCGAGACTGGAAAGGCCCGCCGTCCGCTCCACCGAGGCAACGAGATATTCCGCCTGCGCATGAAACGGGCCCCAGACGCCGCCGAGTTCGGCGCCGTAGGAGGTGTAGGTGTCGGCAGCGATATTGCCGGTGTCGACGAAGCGCGTGCCGTCGACGGCGGACACTTCGGGGCCGGAGCGGAAGCGGACGGAGGTGCCGCCGAAACCGTTCTGGCCGCCTGCATCGCGCCAGTAGCCCGAGGCGCCGAGATGCAGCACCTTGCCCTTGTCCTGGATCGGCGCCCAGGTGGCGCGTCCATGCACGCCCCAGCCTTCGTCGTTTGCGGCGCCGGCGGGATCACTGTTCGCGGCAAAGTTCGAGCCGAAGATGCCCGTCGTCAGCGTGTAGTTCTCGCCGGTATAGCCGGCAGAGACACCTGCCTTGAAATCGCCGCCTGCCGTGAGGCGATGATTGAAGGCTTCCACGGCAAGGGGACGTTCGGTGAAGACGAGGTCGGTCGAGCTTGTGAGCTGTTCAAGCGAGTTCGGCGTCTTGTGCTGGCCCACAGTGATGCGCGTGTTCTCGATGCCGGTGAAGGCGATATAGGCGTCCTTCACATCGACTTCGTTGCTCGTGTTGTCGTTGCGGCTTGCCTTGCCGAAATCGGCTTCGAGGCGGTACAGCCAGTCATTGTAGATCTTGCCGTCGACGCCGATGCGGGCGCGGCGGAGTTCCGTACCGTCATTGAGGTCGACCGGGTTGTTGCCGCCGGATTTGTCGTAGAAGGCGGCGTCGGCCTCGATGCGGCCACGCACCTTGAAGGCCCAGCTTCCATCCGCGGCCTCGATGGCAGGACCGCCCTTGAAGACGACGGGGGATTCCGCCGCGGGCTTGGCGGCGGCTGCGGCCTGATCCTTCTTCACGGCATCGAGTTCGCGCTGAAGTTCGAGGATCGTCGCCTCAAGCTTCTGTACACGTGCCTCGACCGGCTGGCCCGCAAGCGCCGGCCCCGTGAGCACGGCGCCGATAAGCGCCGTGCTCAGGAAAAGGGCGGACTTAAAAGTCTTGGGTGTTTTGAGGTTCTCGGTATTCATGTGGGTTGCCCCCGAAATTTGCTGCCAGTCAAAAATTTGCAGCGGTTGAAAAATGACCCGGTCTTATCGGCCCGGCTGATAGATCTGGTCGAAGACGCCGCCATCGCCGAAATGCTCGGGCTGTGCCTTCGCCCATCCGCCGAAGACTTCGTCGATCTTCACGAGCTTCACGGGCGGAAAGCGGCGAAGGTCGTTCTTGTCGGCGAATTCCGGCTTCACGGGGCGATAGAAATGTTTCGCCGCGAGGTTCTGGCCGGCAGAGGAATAAAGGAATTCGAGATAGGCGCGGGCGAGTTTGGTCGTGCCCTTTGCTTCCGTATTTCCGGTCACGACTGCCACGGGCGGCTCGGCGAGGATCGAGAGGCTCGGTACGACGATTTCGAACTGGCCGGGAAATTCCTTCTGGGCGAGGAACGCCTCGTTCTCCCAGGAGATGAAGACATCGCCGATGCCGCGCTGGACGAAGGTGGTGGTGGAGCCGCGGGCGCCGGTGTCGAGCACGGGGACGTTCTTGAAGAGCTTGCCGACGAATTCGCGCGCCTTGGCATCGTCATTGCCGTTCTTCTCGAGCGCATAGGCATAGGCCGCGAGGTAGTTCCAGCGGGCGCCGCCCGACGTTTTCGGGTTCGGTGTGATGACCTGAATGCCATCCTTCGCCAGATCGTCCCAGTCCTTGATGCCTTTCGGATTGCCGTCGCGCACCAGGAAGACGATGGTCGAGGTGTAGGGCGAGGAGTTGTAGGGGAGGGACGATTGCCAGTCCTTGGGGAGCTTGCCGGAGAGGGCCGCGATCTCGTCGATGTCGCCGGCGAGGGCCAGCGTCACCACGTCGGCCTGCAAGCCGTCGATCACGGCGCGCGCCTGTTTGCCGGAGCCGCCATGCGACTGCTCGATGGTGACGGTCTCGCCGGTTTCCTTCTTCCAGTGTTCGACGAAGGCGGCGTTGTAGTCGCGATAGAATTCGCGGGTCGGGTCATAGGACACGTTGACGAGGTTCGTCTGCGCGTGAACCTCGAAGGTCGTGCCGAGAAGGAGGGCCAGTCCGCCCAGAAGCAGCGCAGAGCGCCGGGTCAAATCTGCAAAAGTCATGTCAGTCTCCGTTACCTATCTTGTCCATCAAATTAGTAGTGTTTAAGCGCAAAATTTTTTCGGCTCAGGCGCCGATCGCCGCCTTTAACGCGGCGGCTTCCGTTCCGGTTGCATCGGCCAGCGTCATCCCGTCCAGGATCGCCGCCGCCGCATCGCGGACTTCCCGCATCGTCTTTCGGACGGCGCAGGCCTTCTCATCCCGGCAGTCGGCGCAACGCCGGTAGCCGGTCAGGCTCGCGCAGGGAATAGGCGCCAATGGCCCATCCATGATGCGAATGATCTGGCCGAAGGTAATCGTATCGGCCGGTTTCGCGAGCGCATATCCGCCCAGCTTGCCGCGCTGGCTGCGGACGAGGCCATGTTTGCGCAGGTCGAGCAGGATCAGCTCCAGAAACTTCCGGGGCACGTTCTGCCGTTCCGCAATGTCCGCTGCCTGCATCAGGTCACCTTCTTCCTGAGTAGCGAGGGCGATCATGGCCTTCAGCGCATATTTGGCTTTCTGCGACAACATTTCTCTATCTCCCAAGTAGGGTATAAAGGAGATGATGTCTCGTCAAGCGGAATTCCACAGGAATCTTTTCGATCATTTTTGTATCACACAAAAAATTTGTTTAAATTCACGCCGGGTTGCGCACGCCAATTGTAGGCGGATTCGCGAAACGCGAGGCGACGGCGCCGCAAAAGATGCGCGCGGTATGCGATGTGGCCGGAAGAGCGAGGGAGAGAGAAAAGTGCAGGTTTCTGTTGCCAGGTACCTGCGAACCCCGCCTTACCCGGCTAAGAGCAAGGACTTCAATCGAGGTTGTCGCACTGCTTACGCAGCGAGACGCGCCTCAGCATAGTTGTCGTTGGCAACTATAAAACGGCCCGATGACGGCGGAACCATGCCGGGCAAAAAGACTGTCTTTACACCCTCGTCGATCCTGTTTCGCCCCCAGGGACCCTGCCATGACAGGAGGAAATCTGGTGGAGGCGCCGGGTACTGCCCCCGGGTCCGAATGGTTTATTACACAGTCCGTTTATCGCCATAGCCGGGCGGAAAACCGCCGGCACCCTCAATATAGGGCGGAAAGCCGGGAATTAAAGCCCAATCCGCAGCGGGCCTAATCCGCCGGCAGGTTTTCACGGAACAGGCGGATCGCGTTTCCGCCCATCACCTTGAAGATTTCCTCCTCCGTGAAATTCGCCTTGCGCATCTCCTCCGTCAGCACGGCGATTTCCGAGGTGTCGAATTCGGTGCGGACGGCGCCGTCATAGTCGGAGCCAAGGCCGACATGATCCGCGCCGAGAAGCTCGATGGCATAGCGGATGGTGCGCACGATATTTGCCGGGCTGGCGTCGCAGACCGCACCCGCCCAGTAGCCGATGCCGATCACGCCGCCCTTTTCGGCGATGCGTTTGGCAAGATCGTCCTCGAGGTTGCGCGGGCTGTCGCAGGCGCCGCGAAGCCCGGTATGCGAAAGAACGATGGGTTTGGTGGCAATCGCCAGCACATCCTCCACCACGGCGGGGGAGGAGTGGGCGACGTCGATGGTGATGCCGAGCCGCTCCATCTCGCGGAGCGCCTCCTTGCCGAAGTCGCTCAGGCCGGCGCCGGTGATGCCGTGAAACGAGCCGCCGAGTTCATTGTCGAAGAAATGGTGCAGGCCCATCAGGCGGTAGCCGGCGGCATGGAGACGTTCGACATTGGCGATGTCGCCTTCGAGCGGATGCGAGCCCTCGATGCCGAGAAGTCCGCCGATCTGGCGCGAGCCTTCGGCACGGGCTGCGAGAAGCACGTCCAGATCGGCGCGGCTGCGGATGACGCGGAGCGTTTCCGGCGCGCGGCGTTCGGCGTCTTCGAGTTTCCATGCCTGATAGAGCGCGCGTTCGAGCAGGCTGTCCCATGTACGGGCAGGCCAGCGCTGCGCCATCAGCAGCCAGGGCAGCACGTCGGAGCCCGCTTCATTGCTCTCGTAGTTCTGGCCGCTCGGCACCTTGGTGACGGCAGTGAAGACCTGCAGAGCCACATTACCCTCGTCGAGGCGGGGCAGGTCCACATGGCCGCGCGAGGCGCGCTTCAGCGGGTCTCGAGCCCAGAGCAGCGTATCGGCGTGAAGATCGGCGATGACGAGGCGCTGGTGGAGGGCACGGGTGTCCTCGCTCACCTCATAGGGCTCGTGCGGGGTGACGCGGTTGATCTGGCCCTCCACGACGCCGGGCAGGAAGGCGAGGGCGAGAATCACCACAAGCACGAGAAAGATGGCGAGGCCGATCAGAAAGCGTTTCATGGCGTTTTCACCCGATTATGTCGTTCATTGCCGCTCGTTCCGGCGGTTGGGCCGCAGGGAACCACAGTTTCCGCCGCCCCGGAAGCCTGTGGATAAGCAGGGGTGCGAGGTGGCGAGGCGGCGGCGCTTCGCGCTAGACTGGCTTACCCGAATCTCAGGACAGGCCCATGCAGCAATATCTCGACCTCCTGCGCCTCGCGCGCGACAAGGGCGTGACCAAGACCGACCGCACGGGCACGGGCACGCGCAGCATTTTCGGCCATCAGATGCGCTTCGATATTTCGGAGGGTTTTCCGATGGTCACGACGAAGAAGCTGCACACGAAGTCGATCATTCACGAGCTGCTGTGGTTCCTTTCGGGCGACACGAATGTCCGCTACCTGAAGGCGAATGGCGTCAGCATCTGGGATGAATGGGCGGACGAGAATGGCGAGCTCGGGCCCGTCTATGGGCATCAGTGGCGTTCCTGGCCGACGCCCGATGGCGGCAAGATCGACCAGATCAAGAACCTGCTCGACCAGATCAAATCGAACCCGGATTCGCGCCGCCTGATCGTGTCGGCATGGAATGTCGCCGATGTCGACAAGATGGCGCTGCCGCCCTGCCACTGCCTGTTCCAGTTCTATGTCGCCGACGGCAAGCTCTCCTGCCAGCTTTATCAGCGCTCGGCGGATATCTTCCTCGGTGTGCCGTTCAACATCGCGTCCTATGCGCTCCTCACCATGATGGTGGCGCAGGTGACGGGGCTTGAGGCGGGCGAGTTCATCCATACGTTCGGCGATGCGCATCTCTATCTCAACCATCTTGAACAGGCGGACAAGCAGCTTTCGCGCGAGCCGAAGCCGCTGCCGCGCATGATCATCAATCCGGATGTGAAGAGCCTGTTCGATTTCACCTTCGACGATTTCAGGCTCGAAGGATATGAGGCGCACCCGCATATCTCCGCGCCCGTCGCGGTCTGATGCGGTTTCGCCAGCGCGTTATCGCCGGGCTTCTCATTCTCGCGGTTCTTGCGCTTGCGGCATTTTCCATGTGGATCATTCTCCTGCGCATGCGCCCGCTCGATCCTGAAATGCTGCGTGCGCCCGGCTTCTCTCTGATCGAGACGGCGCATATTGTGGTAGCGACATGACAATCCACATCTCCTTCGTCGTCGCCGTTGCCGAGAACGGCATTATCGGCCGCGATAACAGCCTGCCGTGGAAGCTCTCCGGCGACATGGCCTTCTTCAAGCGCGTGACGATGGGAAAACCCGTCATCATGGGCCGCAAGACATGGGAGTCGCTGCCGCGAAGGCCGCTGCCGGGACGGCCCAATATCGTTGTCACGCGCGATCCGGCCTATGTGGCGGAGGGAGCGGAGGTTGCGACCAGTGCTGAAGCGGCTCTTGCGCGGGGCATTGCGCTTGCGGAAGAGGCCGGCGTCGGAGAAGTGGCGGTGATCGGTGGCGCGCAGCTCTATGCCGAGACGTTCGATCGCGCGACGCGGCTCTATATCACCGAGGTTCACGCCGCGCCGGAAGGCGATGTGAGTTTTCCCGGCTTCGACAGAAGGCAATGGCGCGAGGTATCGCGCGAGCGGCACGAAGCGGGCGAGAAGGACAGCGCGTCCTATTCATTCGTGCTTCTCGAACGGCGCGGCTGAGAAAATTGACGGCTGGTCAGAATCGCGGCCGTCCGATTGAGTTTGGGCGATGGCGCTCCCATAGTCTTCCTCCGCCATGCAGGCGGAAAGACCTCCGGGGGGACACATGAAACTCGCCGCTCTTTTCCTTTCCTTCCTCATTGCCTGTGGCGCCAATGCCGCGAGAGCCTCGGAAGGCGATGCGGCCGGGGAAAGGACCGCCATGCTCGACGCGCGAATGGAAATCGCCGATCTCGTCAACAACTGGGCCTTTTTCCGGGACCAGGAGAAATGGGACGCACTTTCCGCAACCTTTCATGAAGGCGGCACGATTTCGCTCAGCTGGTACGCCGGCCCGCATGAAGGATTCGTGGCGGCTTCGCGCCAGCTTGCGGCACGAGGCGGCGCGCTGCTCAAGCATTATATCGGTGTGCCGCGCATCCGCCTCGAAGGCAGCCGCGCGCTCAGCGAAGTCAATGTGACGATCATGGTGCGCGCGAAAACACCGGGGGGCGAAGTCGACACCACATCCTATGCGCGCTTCATCGACCGGATCGAAAGGCGCGACGGTGCGTGGCGTATCGTGCAGCGGGTGGCCATCTATGAGAAGGACCGTGCGGATCCGGTGGACCGGGCCTCGCTGCCGGATGCGTTTTTTGACGGGCTGGAGAAATATCCGGCGCAACTGAAATTTCTCGCTGCGAGCCTCGACAAAGGCGGCATTCCGCTTTCACCTTCCACCGTTCTCGACAAGAGCCCGGAGCTTGCCGCGCTTCACGCGGAAAACGAGGCCTGGCTTACCGGGCAATGAGACGCATCATTTCCACGCCACGCGATTGAGTTTCGTCTGCCGCCGCCGCACAATGCCGGAATTGGCATTTCATGCGGTAATGGAGACGGCTTATGGATGTGCGTGCGGCAGTGGCCTTCGAAGCGGGCAAACCCCTCGAGATCGAAACGGTTCAGCTCGAGGGCCCGAAAGAGGGCGAGGTTCTCGTCGAGATCAAGGCGACGGGCATCTGCCACACCGATGCCTTCACGCTGTCCGGCGAAGACCCGGAAGGTGCCTTTCCTGCAATCCTTGGCCATGAGGGCGCGGGCGTCGTCGTCGAGGTCGGCAAGGGCGTGAAGTCGCTCGCCGTCGGCGATCATGTGATCCCGCTCTACACGCCCGAATGCCGCGAGTGCAAAAGCTGCACGAGCCACAAGACGAACCTGTGCACCTCCATTCGCGCGACGCAGGGCAAGGGCGTGATGCCGGACGGAACCAGCCGCTTCTCTTACAAAGGCAAGCCCGTGCTGCATTACATGGGCTGCTCTACCTTTGCGAATTACACCGTGCTGCCGGAAATCGCGCTCGCCAAGGTGCGCAAGGATGCTCCCTTCGACAAGATCTGCTACATCGGCTGCGGCGTGACGACGGGCATCGGCGCCGTCATCTTCACGGCGGGCGTGGAGGCAGGCGCCAATGTCGTGGTCTTCGGCCTTGGCGGTATCGGCCTCAACGTGATCCAGGGCGCGCGCATGGTGGGCGCCAACATGATCGTCGGCGTCGACATCAACCCGTCGCGCGCGAGCCTTGCCCGCGAATTCGGCATGACCCATTTCGTGAACCCGAAGGAAATCAAGGGCGATGTGGTGGGCCATATCGTGGAACTCACGGGCGGCGGCGCGGATTACAGCTTCGAATGCATCGGCAATGTGAACACGATGCGGCAGGCGCTCGAGTGCTGCCATCGCGGCTGGGGCGAAAGCATCATCATCGGCGTGGCCGGCGCGGGACAGGAGATTTCCACGCGCCCCTTCCAGCTCGTTACCGGTCGCGTCTGGAAGGGCACGGCGTTCGGCGGCGCGCGCGGCCGCACCGATGTGCCGCGCATCGTCGACTGGTACATGGACGGGAAGATCAATATCGACGATCTCATCACCCACACCATGCCGCTTGAAGATATCAACAAGGGCTTCGACCTCATGCATGAGGGCAAGTCGATCCGCTCCGTGGTCGTTTACTGATGACGCCTGAAATAATTTCGTCGCATCGCTGCTTCGGCGGCACACTCAATGTCTGCCGGCATTCCTCGGCGGCGACGGGCACGCCGATGCGCTTCACATTGTTTCTGCCCCCGGGCAAGGGGCCCTTTCCGGCGCTGACCTTTCTGGCGGGGCTCACCTGCACGGAAGAGAACTTCACGGTGAAGGCGGGCGCCTATCGCGCGGCGAGCGAGCTTGGCCTTGCAATCGTCGCACCCGATACGAGTCCGCGTGGGCCGGACGTCGCGGATGACGAGGCATATGATCTCGGGCAGGGCGCCGGCTTTTATATCGATGCGACGGAAGAGCCCTGGGCACCACATTTCAGCATGGAGACCTATGTCGTCCGCGACCTTGCGGCCGTGGTGCGCGACAATTTTCCAGTCGACGGGCGGCGGCAGTCGATCAGCGGCCATTCCATGGGCGGGCACGGGGCGCTGACGCTGGCTCTCAAATATCCAGAGCATTTCCGTTCTGTCTCGGCCTTCGCGCCCATCGTTTCGCCGACGCGCTGCCCGTGGGGCGAGAAGGCCTTCACAGCCTATCTCGGTGCCGACCGTTCATCATGGGCGGCGCATGATGCGACGGCCCTGATGACGAGCGGCAATGCGGTCGGTCATTTCGATGACATTCTGATCGATCAGGGGCTCGCCGATACGTTTCTCGAGAACCAGTTGAAACCGGAGCTTTTCGAGGAGGCCTGCGCGACGCATCGCCAGAAGCTGACGCTCCGGCGGCAGGAAGGTTACGACCACTCCTATTATTTCATCCAGAGCTTCATCGAGGATCATCTGCGCTTTCATGCAGAGCGGCTCAAATGACAGTCGTCGATGTAGCGGTGGTGGGTGCGGGTGCCGCCGGTCTCGCCGCCGCGCATCGGGCCTATGAGCTTGGCCTTTCCTGCTATCTCCTCGAAGCAAAATCGCGCATCGGCGGGCGCGCGCATACCGACACGGAAACATTCGGCGTTCCGTGGGATCGCGGCGCGCATTGGCTTCATTCTGCGGACATAAATCCGCTCACGCAGATCGCCGAAGAACTCGGCCATCCCTATCTCGCGCGGCCGCGGCCCTTCGACGGCAATTTCCATCTCGGCGAGCGCTGGGGCACGGGCGCGGAATGGCGCGCCTATCGCGACGAATTCGAGGCGGCCTATGAGCGCGCGCATGAAGCAGGAGACGAGGGCCGCGATATTTCCGTGGCCGATGTGATGGACAGCGCCTCGCGCTGGAGGCGCATGGTGCATCACATCTTCACGGCGATTTCCGGTATGCCGCCCTCGGAAATCTCGACAGGCGATCTCGCCGCCTATCGTGACAGCGGAGCGAACTGGCCGCTCACGCGCGGCTATGGTGCGCTCCTCGAAGCGCGCTATGCAGGGCTTCCGGTCGAGCTTTCGACGCCCGTGAGCGTCATAGACACGCGCGGCGCCCATGTCCTCATCGAAACACCGCGTGGCACGGTGCGGGCGCGGAGCCTCATCGTCACCGTTTCGACCAATGTGCTCGCTTCCGGCGCGATCCGCTTCACGCCGGAACTTCCGGACCGGCTTCAATCCGCGCTCGCGCTTGTCCCGACCGGCCACGCAAACAAGGTCGCATTTCATTTTCGCCGCGACCTCTTCGGCCTGCCGGAAACGAGCTATGTGAATTTCATGGATGAGCGCGATCCGGCCCGGTCCGCCTGTTCCTTTCAGATCAATCCTTTCGGCAGCAACCTCGCCATCGCCTATCTCGGCGGCGACCTTGCGGCAGGTCTCGACAGGGCAGGCGAGGCGGAGATGATTTCTTTCGCTCGGGCCGCCCTTTCCGACATGTTCGGCGCGGATATCTTCAATGAGTTGTCCGGTGTCGCCGCGACGCAGTGGACCAGCGATCCGCATACGCTCGGCGCCTATTCCTGTGCGCGGCCGGGCCATGCGCATGAACGCGCGGTACTGGCCGAACCGGTCAGCGAGCGCTTCTTCCTTGCGGGCGAGGCGGTGTCGGCCGACTGGTATTCGACGGTGCAGGGCGCGCATGTGAGCGGCATCGAAGCGGCGGAGAAGGCGGCAGCCTTTCTCCAGCGCGCCATTGCGGCGGCGCTGCCGCGTTGACAGAATAAGCGCAACGAGAACACCGCATATAAACAGGGAGGAAGAAATGGCGGACATGAAACTCATTGCCGATGGGCTGAAGTTTCCCGAAGGGCCGATTGCGATGCCCGACGGGAGCATCCTGCTCGTCGAGATCGCGCGCGGTACGCTGACGCGCATCACGCCGGATGGAAAGAAAGAGATTGTGGCAGAGCCGGGCGGCGGTCCGAACGGTGCCGCCATCGGTCCCGACGGCGCCTGCTACATCTGCAACAATGGCGGTTTCGAGTGGCACGATCGCGGCGGGCTTCTGTTCCCCGGCGACATGGCGAAGGATTATTCGGGCGGCCGCATCGAACGCATCGACCTGAAGACCGGCAAGGTCGAGACGCTCTATAAGGAGTGCAACGGCATCCCGCTCAACGGGCCGAACGACATCGTGTTCGACAAGTCGGGCGGCTTCTGGTTCACCGATCTCGGCAAGGGGCGCGGGCGGACGCAGGATCGCGGCGGTCTCTATTATGCAAAGGCGGACGGCTCCTTCATCAAGGAAGTCGTCTTCCCGATCACCTCGCCGAACGGCGTCGGCCTCTCGCCCGACGAGAAGACGGTCTATGTCGCGGACACGATTCCGGGCAGGCTATGGGCGTTCGACATCACGGGGCCGGGCGAAGTCGCGCCGCCCGAAGGGCCGCTGCCGGGCCGTTTCGTCGGCTCTCCGGCAGGGCTCAACTTCTTCGACTCGCTCGCGGTCGACTCGGCCGGCAATGTCTGCGTCGCGACCATTTTCAATGCGGGCATCACGATCTTCTCGCCCGATGGAGCCAAAATCACCCATGTGCCGACGGACGACATCATTACCACCAATATCTGCTTTGGCGGCAAGGACCTGAAAACGGCCTATATCACCCTGTCGACGACGGGACGTCTCGTCGCGACCGAATGGGAGAGGCCGGGTCTCGCGCTCAACTTCCTGAACAAGTAAGTCCCCAGCGGGACTGGCTTTGCAGAGGCACGTTCCGGAGGCGGAACGTGCCTTTTTCTGTGTGTGCCATTGTGCAACGATGCGCGGCCTTTGGGGTACGCGGCGTCTGAATTATCAGGGAGGATAAAAGATGCGCCTTTTTGTCAGTGTACTCGTTGCGTTGTTTGCGTTCACCGGAGCGGCACTCGCCGATCCTTTTGCGAATTTCTACGGCAATACGGTCAAGGTTGTCGGCGCGGCCGGCGAACGGCAGGTCTATATCGACGCGGGCGGCGCCTATTCGCAGAAACTGCCGGATGGCAGCACCGCGGAAGGCAAGTACGAGATCGATGGCGACACGGCCTGCTTCCTGGGTGGCGCCGAGCCTTACTGCGTGCCGGCCCAGTCGCGCAATGTCGGAGAGACCTGGGAACTGACGGCGCCGGACGGCTCGAAGGAAACGGCGACGCTCGTTGCCGGCCGCTGATACCGTTCATCGCGAAACGAATTCGGCCGGTCCTTGCGGACCGGCCGTTTTCTTTTTTGCCCGGGGCTGATCGTCAAGCGACGTTCCGCTTCGCGCCCTTGGCCGTCTCATCGACGATGGGCGAGAAGGTGCCGTAGATCATCCGCTGGCCGTCGAAAGGCATGTTGGCCGGATCGTATTTCATGCGCTCGTCTTCCATGAGCTTCGGCCAGCCTGCTTCGCGCGCTTGCTTTGAAGGCCATTCGACCCAGGAGAAGACGATCGCCTCTTCCTTCGTGGCTTTCACGGCGCGGCGGAAGTCCGTTACCTTGCCGTCCTTCACGTCGTCTTCCCAGCATTCGACCACCCGCGTTGCGCCATGATCGAGGAAGACGGCAGCGGCCTTCGTCGCCATGTCGCGATAGGATTCCTTATTGGATTTGGGCACCGCGACGACATAGCCATCGACATGGCCCATCTTTCCGCCCGGGCCTTCATCCAGCATGACCGAGAAGCCGCCATAGACCATGCGCATGCCGTCGAAAGGCATCTCTCCAATTTCGTGCATGCGCGGATCGGCCATCATCTTCTCGTTGGCGGCGTCGCGCGCTTCCTTCGAGGAATGTTCGAACCAGGAAAAAAGCGCCACCTCATCGGGCTTCAGATCCACAGCGCGCTTGAAATCCGTCACCTTGCCATCCGGCACTTCATCGCCCCAGCCCTCGACGAGGCGGCTGACGCCAAATTCGGCAAACATCGGCCAGGCGTCCTGCGCGTGCTTGCGATAGAGTTCCTTGTTGGCGGCGGGCACAGCCACCAGAAATCCGTCTACATATGACATGGGGGGCTCTCCTTCAGGTTACATATCGGTTGATATCAAACCAAATGGAGCGAGTCAAAGAGATGGCGCCTCCACAGGGCAAAATTCCATAACCGGATCGTGTCAGTCTTCGATGGAAATGGCCGGCGCCTTGCGCGCGCCGCCGCCCGCTGCGCGATCGAGATGTTCGCCGACGCGCCGCGCGATCTCGATGAAGGGACGAGCCTCTTCGCTTTCCGGCGCGGTGGCGACGACAGGTTCGCCGCTGTCCGATTTCTCGCGGATCGACATATGGAGCGGTATCTCGCCGAGAAAATCGCAGCCGAGTTTCGCCGCCATGCGCCGTGCGCCGCCCTCGCCGAAAATATAGGAACGCTCTCCGGTGCCCGGGACCGCGAACCAGGCCATGTTCTCCACGATTCCGAAGACGGGCACATGCGTCTTCTCGAACATGGCGAAGCCCTTGCGTGCGTCGATTAGCGCGATTTCCTGCGGCGTCGAAACGACGATCGCACCGGCAAGCGGCACGCGCTGCGCCATGGTCAGTTGCGCATCGCCGGTGCCGGGCGGCATGTCGACGATCAGCACATCGAGCTCGCCCCATTCGACATCGCTCATCATCTGGGTGAGGGCGGACTGAACCATAGGCCCGCGCCAGATCATCGGCGTGTCCTCATTGACGAGATAACCGATGGACATGGTCTTGATGCCGTACTTCTCCTTCGGCAGCAGCTTCTTGCCGTCCTTGCTTTCGGGCTTGCCGGTCAGCCCCATCATGCGCGGAACGGAGGGGCCGTAAATATCCGCATCGAGAAGGCCGACGCGGCGGCCGAGCTTCGCGAGCGCCAAAGCGAGATTGACGGCGACAGTGGATTTTCCCACGCCGCCCTTGCCGCTCGCGACGGCGAGAATGGCTTTCACGCCGGGAATGGCGACGGTACCCTGCGGCGGGCGCGGCGCTTCCTGCGCATGAGTGTGGGCGCCGGGTCTCGCGGGCGCCTGCGCGGTGCCGCGATGGGCGGTCAGCACGGCGGTGACGCTCAGCACGCCTGGCACCTTCTTCGCCGCTGCTTCGCAGGCTGCCCGCAGCGGCTCTTTCGCGGCGCCTTTCGCGGGATCGACTTCAAGGGAGAATCCGACATGGCCTTCGCGCACCACGAGTCCCTGCACAATGCCGGCGCTCACGACATCCTTTCCGCTCTCCTCATCGATCACTTTTGCGAGAGCGGCTTCAATGTCGTCCCTGTTCACGCGCGTCATATTCGTACTTCCGGTTTTACTCGGGCGAGCGGGGTATCGTTTTGCCGGGGACTGTCCGGTTCGCGTTGCGCCTGCCGGGTCTCTGTCATATAAACCCGGGTGCATGCGTTTCAACAGTCCCATCCCTTCGAAATCAAAGGATTTTTGATGCCCTGGAGCAATAATAACGGCGGCGGCGGCTGGCAGGGCGGCGGAGGTGGCGACAGAGGCCCATGGGGCCAGGGCCCGCGCGGCGGCGGTGGCGGTGGAAACCAGCCGCCGGATCTCGACGAGTTGTTGCGGCGCGCGCAGGAAAGACTGCGCCAGGTGTTCGGCGGTGCGGGCGGGCCGGGCGGCGTCGGCACGGGCACAGGCGGCGGCTCGGGGCCGTTCTTCCTGTTCGGCCTCGTGGTGCTGGGCCTGATCGCCTATTCGTCCTTCTTCCGCGTCAACACCGACCAGCAGGGTATCGTGCTGCGCTTCGGCTCCGTCGTGCGCACGGTCGAGCCCGGCCTTCACCTCAAGTTTCCCTATCCGATCGAGACGGTCTATACGCCGGCGGTCACGCGCATCGAGCCGATCAATATCGGCCGCGTGCCGCATGAGAGCCTGATGCTCACGGGCGACGAAAACATCGTCGATATCGCCTTCACCGTGCAGTGGAAGATCAAGCATGGCGAGGCCTCGAATTTCCTCTTCAATGTCGAGAGCCCCGAGCTTGCTGTGAAAGCCGTCGCCGAAAGCGTGATGCGCGAAGTGGTCGGCCAGTCGAACATCGACGTGCTGCAGACCACCGGGCGGTCCAGCGCGCAAGCGCAGGTGCTCCGCAAGGTGCAAGAGACGCTCGACAGCTACAAGGCCGGTGTCGAAATCACGGAAGTCACGATGGAAGAGGTCGATCCGCCGGCGCAGGTGATCGATGCCTATCGCGACGTGCAGGCCGCGCGGACCGACCAGGCGCGTCTCGTCAATCAGGCGCAGACCTATGCGAACACGGTCATCCCGCGTGCCCGAGGCGATGCCGCGAAGATCACGCAGGCGGCGGAAGCCTATCGCGAACAGATCGTTGCTGCGGCCGAAGGCGACGCCAACCGTTTCCTCGCCATCTACAACGAGTATCGCAAGGCCCAGGCGGTCACACGCCAGCGCATCTATATCGAGACGATGGAGCATGTGCTCAGCGACACGAACAAGCTGTTCCTGAGCGATGCGGACGGTGGAAAGAACATCCTTCCCTATCTGCCGCTTAATGAACTGAAACCGCGCAGCGGCGCCACATCTGCGCCGGCACCTTCGACGAACGGTAACCAGACGACGGCGGGAGAGCGCTGATGAACAGGTCAATCGCAATCGGCGTCGGTGTTGTCGCGATCTTCGCAGCGATCGTCGTCTATCTCTCCGCCTTCACCGTCAGCATGACGCAACAGGCGATCGTGCTGCAGTTTGGCGATCCGCGCGCTGTCATCACGCAACCCGGACTGCACTGGAAGCTGCCGGTCGTCCAGAATGTCGTCTATATCGACAAGCGCATTCTCAACCTTATTCATGGGGTCGAGCCGGAGGAAATCATCGCGAAGGACCGCAAGCGTCTCGTTGTCGATGCCTTCGCGCGCTACCGCATCGTCGACTCTCTCCGCTTCTATCAGTCGGTCGGCGACCCCCGGAACGTCGATGCCCGGCTGCGTCCGATCTTCGTGTCGTCGCTCCGTAACGTGCTCGGCGACCATACGCTGGAAGAGCTGGTGCGCGACAATCGCGAAGGCCTGATGGAGCATATCCAGGTTGCCTTCAGCAATGCCGCGCAGCAGTTCGGCATCGAGGTGATCGATGTGCGCATCCGCCGCGCCGACCTGCCGGTGCAGAACAGCCAGGCGATCTATCAGCGCATGCAGACAGAGCGCGAGCGTGAGGCGGCGGAAATCCGCGCCCAGGGTAACGAAGAAGCGCAGCGCATTCGCAGCCGCGCCGATCGTGAAGTAACGGTCATTCTCGCCGGGGCCGAGCGCGATGCGCAGATCATGCGTGGCGAGGGCGACGCGCGCCGGAACGAAATCTTCGCGGAAGCTTACTCGCAGGATGCGGAGTTCTTCGCCTTCTACCGCTCCATGGATGCCTACCGGCAGAGTCTGAAGGGCGAGAACACCACGATGATCGTGACGCCGGACAGCGAGTTCTTCCGCTACTTCGGCGGCGATGCTGCAAGGCGGCGCTAGGGCGGGAGCCCCGGAAGTGATCGAACTCCTCTCCGCGCTTGGCCTCGCCATTGCCCTGGAAGGTATGCTTTACGCCGCCTTTCCGGGGCCGATGCGCCGGGCGCTGCTCTCGCTCGCGACCGTCTCCGACCAGATGCTCCGCATGGGCGGGCTCGCAGCGCTTGCGCTCGGCGTCTTCGTCGTCTGGCTCGTCCGGGGCTGATCCCGGGCCACGCCTCATTTCGTCCATAATCGGAACGAAACATGGAGACACTGCCACTGGCGGCAGCGGTTTCTCGTGCGGAGCGGCTTGATGTATCTGGCGAATGGCGGCAAGCGCAGCCTTTTGGGGCTCTGTTTTGCAGCCCTCATCTTCCTCGGTGCGGCTGCGGCCGATGCCCGTCCCGCGCCGACAAGTTTCGCCGAGCTTGCCGAACGCCTGTCTCCCGCCGTCGTGAATATCTCAACCTCTCATGTCGTCGACCCTGGCGAGATGGAGCTGCGGGGTATCCCGGAGGATTCGCCGCTGCATGAATTCTTCGAGGAATTCCTGGAGCAGCAGCGCAAGAGCGGGCCTCAGCGCATGCAGTCGCTCGGTTCCGGCTTCCTCATCGACCCGGATGGTGTCGTCGTCACCAACAATCATGTGATCGACGGTGCGGACCGTATCGAAGTGATCATGACCGACGGCACCACGCTGCCTGCGACGGTTGCGGGCACCGATCCGAAAACCGACCTCGCGGTGTTGCGCGTGGAGAGCGACAAGCCGCTGCCCTATGTGGAAATTGGCGACAGCAGCGGATTGCGCGTCGGCGATTGGGTGATCGCGATCGGCAACCCCTTCGGCCTTGGCGGCACGGTTACGGCCGGCATCGTTTCTGCGCTCAACCGCGACATTCACGCAGGCAATTACGACGATTTCATCCAGACCGATGCGGCGATCAATCGCGGCAATTCCGGCGGACCGTTGTTCAACCTCGATGGCGAAGTGGTCGGCGTGAATTCCGCCATCATCTCGCCTTCCGGTGCATCGGTTGGCATCGGCTTTGCCGTTCCGGCCAGTACGGTGAAGCCGATCGTTGCGCAGATTCTCGAATATGGCGAAACGCGGCGCGGCTGGATCGGCGTCCGCATTCAGACCGTGACGCCGGATCTCGCCGACAGTCTCGGCCTTGGCGCGGCGCGGGGCGCGCTCGTGGCGGGCGTCACGTCTGAAGGGCCCGCCGCCGAGGCAGGGCTTGAGCCCGGCGATGTGGTGCTCGCCTTTGACGGACGCAACATCGCGACCATGCGGGATTTGCCCCGTGTTGTCGCCGAAGCGAGGATCGGTTCTACCGTCGATATGCAGATTTTCCGCGACGGCGAGACGCTGACGCGGCGCATTGCGGTGGCGCGGCTTGCCGATGAACCGGAGGAAGAACCGGCAGCGCCGCCCGTGGAGGAACCGGAGGAGAAGGGCCCCGTGGTTCTAGGCCTTGGCCTCTCCGCGCTCAATGACGATCTGCGCCGCCGTTTCAATGTCGGCGAGAATCTTTCGGGCGTGGTGGTCGTCGAAGTCGATCCGCTGAGCGCTGCCGCGGAAAAGGGCGTTCGCGAGGGCGATGTGATCGTTCAGGTGGCGCAGCGCGCCGTTTCCTCGCCTGAGGATGTGCTGCGGATCGTCACATCGGAGCAGAAGGCCGGGCGGAATTCCGTTCTTCTGCGGCTTGTCGCGGAAGGCGAGACGCGCTTCGTTGCGCTGCGGCTCGGCGGCAGCTGACCTCAGCCCCGGATTTCGTCCTCGCGGTATCCCTGCAGATAGAGCAGCGCCGTCAGATCGCCATGGTCGATCCGCGCGGCGGCGGCTTCAGCCACCACGGGCTTCGCGTGATAGGCAACGCCGAGGCCGGCTTCGCCGATCATCGCAAGGTCGTTCGCGCCATCGCCGACGGCGAGCGTTTCATGCGGCTTCAAGCCGAGTTCCTCGCGCAGATGGATGAGCGCATCGAGCTTTGCCTGCCGCCCGAGGATCGGTTCGGCCACGCCGCCTGTCAGCTTGTTGTCGGCAAAGACGAGACGGTTTGCCTGATTGGTGTTGAAGCCGACGGCATGGGCGACGCGCTCGGTGAAGAAGGTGAAGCCGCCCGAGACAAGCGCGCAGGCATGGCCATCGGCGCGCATGGTGGCGGTGAGCGCCTTCGCGCCCGGCATCACGGTGATGCGTTCGCGGTAAACTTTCTCCAGCGCCTCCAGCGGCAGGCCCTTCAACAGGCCCACGCGCTCGCGCAGCGCCGGCTCGAACTCGATTTCGCCGCGCATGGCACGCTCGGTGATTTCGGCGATCTGCGGCCCGATGCCGAATTCGGCGGCGAGCTCGTCGATACATTCCTGCTCGATGATCGTCGAATCCATGTCGGCGACGAGGAGCTTCTTGCGGCGCCCTTCGGCGGGCTGCACAGCAAGGTCGATCGTCGCGCCCTTGAGCGCCGCGCGGGCGGCTGCTTCAGCGGCTTTCGCATCGCCCTCGAAAGGAATGTCGCAGGCCATTGCCTCGTGGAGCCAGTCTGCCGCGCCGGAGCCGGGCAGGGCGGCACGCGCTGCCTCCACATGCGCACTTGCCAGCGGCGTTGCTTTGTTGCCTATCAGGGTCAGGACATGTGTCATTGCGAGTGCCTTGAGAGCGAATGAGACCCAGTTGACCGATCCCATCCATATCGAACGTGCCGTCCTTATTGCAGGGCCGACCGCCAGCGGCAAGTCGGCGCTGGCGCTTACGCTTGCCGAGCGGCTGGGTGGCGAGGTGGTCAATGCGGATTCGATGCAGGTCTACCGCGAGATGCGGATCATCACCGCGCGGCCATCCCGGGAGGATGAGGCGCGGGTTCCGCACCATCTCTATGGCGTGACGGGGGCGGCGGAGCCCTTGTCAGCCGGGCGCTGGGCGGTGCTTGCCGCGCGCGTCATGAGCGAGATCGCGGGCCGCGGCGCCGTGCCCATCGTGGTGGGCGGGACGGGGCTCTATTTTCGGGCGCTGACCGAAGGGCTCGCGCCGGTGCCGCAGATACCGGCGGATATCCGCGAGGCGGTGCGCGCCGAGGTGGCGGAGGCGGGGCCGCATGCCCATGCGCTGCTGGCGGAGGCCGACCCCGCGCTTGCCGCCGCCATTCGTCCTTCCGACAAGCAGCGGATCGCACGGGGGATCGAAGTGTTTCGCGCCACGGGGCGGCCGCTTTCCGCCTGGCAGCAGGAGCCGCTGGCGCCGCTCGTCACTGGCCGTTTCGGGAAGCTCGTGCTCACGCCGGAGCGAGACTGGCTGCGCGAGAGGATCGGCAGGCGCTTCGACCTCATGATGGAGGAGGGGGCGCTTGAGGAAGCGCGGGCGATGGCCGGCTTCGGGCTCGCACCTTCGCTCCCTGCCATGAAGGCGCTGGGGCTCCGCCCGCTCATCCGGCATCTCGAGGGAGAGATGTCCCGCGAGGAGGCCGTCGAGGCCGGGAAAAGCGAGAGCCGGGCCTATGCGAAACGGCAGGAAACCTGGTTCAGGACGCAGATGATTGCGTGGAAGGCCTTCTTAACGCAAGATTCGGAAAGTCTTAACGGGGAAATCTTTTCGTTTATTGACGATTTGGGGTTGACCCGGTTCTGAGGCGCGGCTAGGTTGCGCGCGCTTTCGGCGGCGATGCGCGGAAAAGGCCCGGGAAACCGGCTCTCGCGCGGGGCCGCCTTGTTGTTTTTGCCCCTGAGGGGCGAAGAAGGACCGGAACAATGGCGGCTCAGGAACTGACAGGCGCGGAAATCGTCATCAAGGCGCTGGTCGATCAGGGCGTGGATACGATTTTCGGTTATCCCGGCGGCGCGGTGCTGCCCATCTATGACGCGCTGTTCCAGCAGAACAAGATCCGCCACATCCTCGTCCGCCACGAGCAGGGCGCGGTTCATGCCGCGGAGGGCTATGCACGCTCGACGGGCAAGCCCGGCGTCGTTCTCGTCACCTCCGGCCCCGGGGCGACCAACGCGATCACCGGCCTCACGGACGCGCTGATGGATTCGATCCCGCTCGTCTGCCTGACGGGGCAGGTTGCCACCCATCTCATCGGTTCGGATGCCTTCCAGGAAGCCGACACGGTCGGCATCACGCGTCATTGTACGAAGCACAACTGGCTGGTGAAGTCCGCGCCGGAGCTTGCGCGCGTCATGCACGAGGCCTTTTATGTCGCGACGCATGGCAGGCCCGGCCCCGTCGTCATCGACATTCCGAAGGACGTCCAGTTCCAGAAGGCGGAATACACCGTCTCGCCCCACATCACGCACCGCACCTATCGTCCGGTCGTGAAGGGCGATATCGAGAAGATCAAGGAAGCGGTCGATCTCATCGCCAATGCCAAGAAGCCGATCTTCTACACGGGCGGCGGCGTCATCAATTCGGGTCCGGTTGCAAGCCAGTTGCTGCGCGAATTCGTGCGGCTGACGGGCTATCCCATCACCTCGACGCTGATGGGCCTCGGCGCCTATCCGGCTTCCGACAAGCAGTGGCTCGGCATGCTCGGCATGCATGGCACCTACGAAGCCAACAACGCCATGCATGATTGCGACGTGCTCATCAATATCGGCGCGCGCTTCGACGATCGCGTGACGGGCCGTCTCGACGCCTTCTCGCCGCATTCGAAGAAGATCCATGTCGATATCGATGCCTCGTCGATCAACAAGAACGTCCGCGCCGATGTCGGCATCATCGGCGATTGCGCCCATGTGCTTGAAGACATGCTGCGCATCTGGAAGTCGAAGGCGCGGCGTCCGGACAAGGCGGCGCTGGCCGACTGGTGGAAACAGATCGATCTGTGGCGTGGCCGCAAGTCGCTCGCCTTCAAGACGAATGACGAGGTCATCAAGCCGCAACAGGCGATCCAGCGCCTTTTCGAAATGACGAAGGGCCGCGAGACCTTCATCACCACGGAAGTCGGCCAGCATCAGATGTGGGCGGCGCAGCACTTCCATTTCGACGAGCCGAACCGCTGGATGACGTCGGGCGGCCTCGGCACGATGGGTTACGGGTTGCCGGCCGCCATCGGCGCGCAGATCGCGCATCCGAAGGCGCTGGTCGTCGACATCGCTGGCGAAGCCTCGATCCTGATGAACATCCAGGAGATGTCCACGGCTGTGCAGTTCATGCTGCCGGTCAAGATCTTCATCCTGAACAATGAATATATGGGTATGGTCCGCCAGTGGCAGGAATTGCTCCATGAGGGCCGCTATTCGCATTCCTATTCGGACTCGTTGCCCGATTTTGTGAAGCTCGCCGAGGCCTATGGCGCGACGGGCATCCGGGCCTCGAAGCCCTCCGAACTCGATGCGGCGATCCAGAAGATGATCGACACGCCGGGCCCGGTCATTTTCGACTGCCGGGTCGACCAGTTCGAGAATTGCTACCCGATGATCCCGTCGGGCGCCGCCCATAACGAGATGATCCTGGGCGACGACCCCGAAGGGGCGAGCGTCTCGGAAGAGGGGAAGATGCTGGTCTGACGGCCCGGAAGGGGCGGCAGACCCCAGAAATCGCTTCCCCCCGGACCCCATACCCACTACAGAGACGCGCATGAAAAAGGATGAACCTATCGAACGGCACACGATTTCCGTTCTCGTGGACAACGAGGCGGGCGTGCTTGCGCGCGTGATCGGGCTCTTTTCGGGCCGGGGCTACAATATCGAGAGCCTGACGGTCGCCGAAGTGGACCAGGCGGAGCATACGTCGCGGATCACCGTGGTGACGTCCGGTACGCCCATGGTCATCGAGCAGATCAAGGCGCAGCTCGACCGGCTGGTGCCGGTCCACAAGGTGGTGGACCTGACCGTCGAGACGAAGGCCGTCGAGCGCGAAATGGCGCTGGTGAAGGTCGCGGGCTCGGGCGAGAAGCGCGTCGAGGCGCTGCGCCTGTCGGATGCCTTCCGTGCCCGCGTGATCGACACGACGCACGCCTCGTTCATTTTCGAGGTGACGGGCACGCCGGAAAAGCTCGACGCCTTTATCGGGCTGATGCGCTCGCTCGGACTGGTTGATGTGTCGCGGACAGGCGTGGTGGCGATCGCCCGCGGTCCCGAGGCGATGTGAACGATACGACTTTAAAAGACGGACAAAGGACAAGAGCCATGCGCGTTTATTACGACCGCGACGCGGACGTTAATCTCATCAAGAGCAAGAAAGTCGCCATCATCGGTTATGGCAGCCAGGGCCATGCCCATGCGCTGAACCTGCGCGACTCGGGCGTGAAGGAAGTCGCCGTGGCGCTCCGCGCGGGCTCGGCCACCGCCAAGAAGGCGGAAGGCGAGGGCCTCAAGGTGATGACGGTCGCCGAAGCTGCGAAGTGGGCCGATGTGCTCATGATGCTGACGCCGGACGAGCTTCAGGCCGACATCTATTATGCCGACCTCCATGACAACATGAAGCCGGGCGCCGCGCTTCTCTTCGCGCATGGCCTCAACATCCATTTCAACCTGATCGAGCCCCGCAAGGATATCGACGTGCTGATGGTCGCGCCGAAGGGCCCCGGCCACACGGTGCGTTCGGAATACAAGCGCGGCGGCGGCGTGCCGTCCCTCATCGCCGTCCATCAGGACGCGACGGGCAACGCCCATGACGTCGGCCTCTCCTATGCGTCCGCCAATGGTGGCGGCCGCGCCGGCATCATCGAGACGACCTTCCGCGAGGAATGCGAGACGGACCTCTTCGGCGAGCAGGTCGTGCTTTGCGGCGGTCTCGTCGAGCTCATCCGTGCCGGTTTCGAAACGCTGACGGAAGCGGGCTACGCGCCGGAGATGGCCTATTTCGAATGCCTGCACGAAGTGAAGCTGATCGTCGACTTGATCTATGAAGGCGGCATCGCCAACATGAACTACTCGATCTCGAACACGGCCGAGTATGGCGAATACGTCACCGGCCCGCGCATCATCACGCCGGAAACCAAGGCGGAAATGAAGCGCGTGCTGCACGACATTCAGTCGGGCAAGTTCACGCGCGACTGGATGCTCGAGAACAAGGTCAACCAGACGAGCTTCAAGGCGACGCGCGCCGCCGCCGCCGCTCACCCGATTGAAGAGGTGGGCGCCCGTCTGCGCGAGATGATGCCGTGGATTTCGGCGAACAAACTCGTAGACAAGGCCAAGAACTGACGCGATCACGCGAACAGCCCCTTACATGTTGGGCCCTCCGCGCAGATCGCGCGGGGGGCCTTTCTCTTTTGGAGAGGTCTCATGCCTCCATCATTTGCTCCACACGGCGCTGCCATCGCCTTTCTGCATACGGCGGCGCTCCATATCGAAACCTTCGAGCGCCTGCGTGACGAGCTTGCGCCGGGCCTCAGGCTTCATCATGCCGTGCGCGAGGACCTTCTCGCCGCGACGGAGAAGACGGGCCGCGTGACGCCCGCCATTTCGCTCGACACGCAGGAGGCGCTGCTGGCGCTGGCGGAAGGCGGGGCGCGCGTCGTCGTCTGCACCTGCTCGACGCTTGGCGGCGAGGCGGAGAAGGCCGCGCGCGAGGCGGAAATCCCGGTCATGCGGATCGACCGGCCGATGGCCGACCGCGCGGTGCGCATGGGCGCCCGCATCGGCATCTGCGCCGCGCTCGGCGCGACGCTCGCGCCCACGCGCGCGCTGATCGAGAGTTCGGCGGCGCGGGTGCGGCGCGATGTTTCCGTTCGCGAGTTTCTGTTCGACGATGTCTGGTCCGCCTTTCGTGCAGGTCGTCTCGGCGATTATCACGCAGGCATCGCCGCGCGGCTGGGCGAGGCGGCGCGCGAGGTCGATGTGCTGGTTCTGGCGCAGGCCTCGATGGCGCCGGCGATCCCGCTTGCCGGTGCGCTCGCCGCGCCGGTGCTCTCAAGCCCGCGCATTGGCTTCGAGGAAGCGGCGCGGATTGCAGGTGTGAGGGTAGGAGAGGCTGCTTGAACCAACAATTCAACCCTGTCATGTCCGGGCTTGACCCGGGCATCCAGGAGCCGCTTGCGCTGCCGTTTGTCGCTCTGGACCCTCGGGTCAAGCCCGGGGGTGACGAGTGTGGGAATGAAATCCCTTAACCCACTTCCATCCCGTATTTCGCGGCCTGCTCCGCGACGAAGGTGTCGATATCGGCGAGAAGGGCGGCCCAAGCGGTATCCGTTGCGTCGTCCCACTCGTCCCCCAGGATATCGCGGAAGCAATCCCTCACGACACGGAAGAATGTCGCGAAGACGGCGGGAGGTACGCCAAAGCCCGAATGGTTGGTGAGCTCGCTCTGGATCAGCGTCGGCGCATAAGCGCGGGGTCCCAGAAGATCGAAGACGCAGTCGAGCGCTTCCGCGAGCATATGCCCCTTGGCGCTGCCATCCCTGTCGAGCACAAAAAGCGGTTCCATCTCCGGCTGTTCGGCGAAGAGCCGCGCATAGACCTTCTCCGCCGGATCGCCTTCCAGCTCTGCCACACGCTCGATCGAAAGTTCGACGGTCTGCTTCTGACGGTCCGTGAGGCTCATTTGCGTTTCCCCTTGCTTACTGTCATTGCCGGGCCTGACCCGGCAATCCAGTAGCCGCCGAAAGGCGGCGTCTCCTTCACGAAGACTCTTCTTTTTGTCTGACGCTGAGTGTGTCGCTCTAGACCCCCGGGTCAAGCCCGGGGGTGACGAACACGGAGAGCAAAGTGCAAAAAGTTCAGCCGTAAACCATCCCGTGCCAGCCGGAGCGGTCGAAGGGGGACCAGTCGGCTTCGGTTTGCGCCAGCCGGTCGGCGATGGCCCAGAGCACGAGCGGGTTGAAGCCCATGCCGATATGGGTCGCCGGCACCTCGATATTGTCGGTGCGCGATGAGGGGAGTTCGCGGCAAGCCTCCCAGGACACGATGCCGTCGCTTCTCGAATATATCGAAGTGCAGGGTACCGGCGGGGGCAGGCGGCGGCGCGCGGCCGCTTCCGGCTTGCGGCTGCCATCGACGGCAATGTCGGAGCCGAAGGGGCTGCCAAGCGTCACCACCTGGCGCACGGCGAAGGGAAACTCCCGCGCAAGTTCCCGCGCAAAAATCCCGCCGAGGCTCCAGCCGACAATGCTGATGCGGCGGCCATAGCGTTCGTAGAGTTCTTTCAGCCGTGTACGGAGTTTTTCATGCAGTTCGCGGCTCGGGCCCCAGTTATGGCCCTGCTTCCAGGGATGGGCGGCATAGCCCAGTTCCTCCAGGTAGCGGCGGATCACGACGGTCGATTCATCGCCTGTCAGCACACCGGGCAGGACCAGCACCCCATGGCCATCGCCGCGCGGAGCCGAGAGCAGGGCGGGAATGGCCGGCGCCAGCGTGCCGAGTTCCGCAAAAATGCGCAGTTCGCCGAGATAGGAAAGCCAGCCGGGCTCGTGCCCCGCGCCGTCATTCCAATAGCCGCCGGTATCAGTCATGGAAGGCCCCTTCACGCTATGGCGGGATTATACCGCATTGCAGCATGAAGCGGCGGAATATTTACGAGGGCGGTCAGTGGGCGTGTCCGGGCGCATGATCCGGGCAGTTCTCTTCCTCGATCTGAACGGTGGCGTGGCCGATGCCGAACTGTTCTTGCAGGCGGAGCTTGATCGCGCCCAGGGCGGCCGGCGGTTCCGTTCCGGGCGCGAGGCGAGCATGGAGCGTCGCGACCGCCCTGTTCGAGCCGAGCGACCAGACGTGAACGTGGTGAACGTCGGTAAGGCCCTCCACATGCGCGATGAGGTCTTCCGCAATCCGTTCGCCTTCCGCACCTTCGGGCGCGCCTTCCATGAGTATGTGCGCACTTTCGCGGACGATGGCAACGGCGCTCCGCAGGATGAGGAGCGCGACGACGACGGAGAGAACAGGGTCCGCGATGGTGTAGCCCGTTCCCATGATGATGAGGGCGGCAACGATGGCGGCGACGGAGCCGAGCATGTCGCCCAGCACATGCACCATGGCGCCGCGCATGTTGAGCGTCTGTTCGCCGCCATGGAGCAGCTTGAACGCGACGATGTTGATGAGGAGGCCGGCGACCGCGATGACGAGCATCGGCAGTCCCATCACGGGCGAGGGCGAGAGAATGCGGCTCACTGCCTCGAAGAGAATCCATGCAACGACGCCGATCATCACGAGGCCGTTGGTGAAGGCGGCGAGGATTTCGGCCCGCGCGTAGCCATAGGAGCGCGCGCCGTCGGCCGGGCGTTTCGCTAGCCGCGTCGCAATGAAGGCGAGGAAGAGCGCGCCCGTATCGGTCAGCATGTGGCCGGCATCGGCGATCAGCGCCAGCGAGCCGGAAATGACGCCGCCCACCGCTTCGATCACCATGAAGCCGCCGGTCAGCCACATGGCGAACATCACACGCTTCTCATTGCCCATCTCATGTGAGTGTTGGCCATGCGTGTGAGGCCCATGCGCGTGGCCATGATCGTGCGAATGATGATGCCGATGCGCGCTCATTCCGCGTCCTCGTTCACATGGGCGATCATGTCGGAGATGACATGCGCCACATGCTGGTCGTGTATCCGGTAGAAAATCTGCTTGCCGCGCCGGTCGGCGGTCACGAGCCGCGCCGCGCGCAGGAGCCGCAGATGATGGCTCACCAGCGAGAGCGAGAGGCCGAGCCGATCGGCGATGTCGCTCACCGCCACCGGCCCTTCCAGCGTTGCGATCACGATGCGCAAGCGGCTCGGGTCGCCGAGCATTTTGAACATGTCGGCAAGCTCGAAGGTCTTGTCCTCGCGAAGGGCGGGGGCGGGCGGCCGCGGAACGGGGTTGGCAGCGGTTTTCGGGGCGGCGCTCATGCCAACCTCATCAATTGAACAACTGTTCAATTGTTATCAGGCGACAGAGGGAAGGGCAAGGCTCTCAGTCGTCCTCCGAACGGCCGATACCGTTCAAAACGTCGCGCAGTTCGTCGGCCCTGTCTTCGGGAATCTGGCAGGCAGTCATGATCCGGTCCGGCACGACCCGGATTCGCTCGCGCATGGCTTCGCCGGAAGGCGTGAGAGCGACGAATACCCGCCGCTCGTCCTGGGCGTCGCGTCGGCGGGATACGAGGCCGTTCTGTTCCAGGCGCTTTACCAGCGGCGTGATCGTCCCGGTATCCATGCCGAGCTTCGCTCCCAGCTCGCCGACGGAGCGTGGGCCGGAACCGAGGAGCTCCAGCATCACGAGGTACTGAGGGAAGGTGAGCCCTAGCGGGTCGAGAAACGGCTTGTGCATGCGGACGAGACGGTTGGCGGCGCCGTAGAGCGCGAAGGAAAGCTGCTTGTCCACATCGGGAAGCGTCCGGCCGGCGGTTTTGGGCATTATTTATTCTCTTGCGTACTTATATCTAGTGCACTAGATATATTTTCGTGCCGTCGGGGGGCAGTGATCCTGTCGATGATGAAGCTCAAAACGGAGGCGGGCAAGATGCAGCGAGCAATGCCGTTTCACGAGGTCCTTCGCCGCCGCAAATCGGCGCGCAGCTTCCTGCCGGATGCCGTGCCCGACGGCTTGCTCCAGTCTGTGGCCGAGGACGCCCGCCACGCGCCGTCGAATTCCAATGTGCAGCCCTGGGTCGTCCATATCGCCTCTGGCGCCACGCGCGACAGGCTCAGCAAGGCGATGCTCGATGCGGCGGCGGAAGAGCGGATGACGCCCGACTTTCCCTTCAGCTACGACAATCTTTACGGTGTCTACAGGGAGCGCCAGCAGGCACAAGGTGCAGCCTATTTCCAGGCGGCAGGCATTCCGCGCGATGCCGCCGAGCAAAGGCGCTACGCCATATTGCGCAATCTGGAATTCTTCGGTGCGCCGCATGTCTGCCTGCTTTTCATGGCGCCGGTCTACGATCCCGTTCGCGTGGCGGGAGATGTCGGCATGTATGGCCAGACCTTCCTGCTTTCTCTGACGGCGCACGGGCTCGCCGGCGTGCCGCAGACGCTGCTGAGCCTCTTCGCCGGTACCGTGCGCGATGTTCTCGGTATCGACCCGTCGCTCAAAATGCTGTTCGGCATCTCGTTCGGTTATCCCGAACCGGAAAATCCCGTGAACAGTTTTCCGCTTGGCAGGGCGCCGGTTGCCGAAACCGTGACTTTTCATGGCTGACGCCACCCCGGCTTCCGTTCCGGCCCGCCACCCGATGTGCTAAACCGCCTCCATCCAATCTCCGGAGGCTCCATGCGCATCGGCACACCGCTTTCCCCATCCGCTTTCCGCGTCATGCTTCTCGGCTCCGGCGAGCTCGGCAAGGAAGTCGCGATCGAGCTGCAGCGGCTCGGTGTCGAGGTGATCGCGGTCGACCGCTACGAGAATGCGCCGGCGCAGCAGGTCGCGCATCGCAGCCATGTCATCGCCATGACGGACGCAAAGGCGCTCCGGGCGCTGGTGGAGAAGGAGCGTCCGCATCTCATCGTGCCGGAGATCGAGGCGATTGCGACAGACGAACTCGCGCGCATCGAGGCGGACGGGCTTGCCGAAGTGATCCCGACCGCGCGGGCGACGCAGCTCACCATGAACCGCGAAGGCATCCGCCGCCTCGCCGCGGAAGAGCTTGGCCTGCCGACCTCGCCATATGCCTTTGCCTCGACGGCCGAAGAGCTGAAGGCGGCAATCGCAGGCGGCATCGGCTTTCCCTGTTTCGTGAAGCCGGTCATGTCGTCGTCCGGCAAGGGGCAGAGCCTCCTCAAGGGGCCGGGGGATGTTCAGCCCGCCTGGGACTATGCAATGGCTGGCGGGCGCGTCGAGGCACCCCGCGTCATTGTCGAAGGTCTGATCGATTTCGATTACGAGATCACACAGCTCACCGTGCGCGCCGCCGGTGCGGATGGCAACATCGAGACGCAGTTCTGCGCGCCTATCGGGCACCGGCAGGTGAAGGGCGATTATGTCGAGAGCTGGCAGCCGCAAGAGATGAGCGCGAAGGCGCTTTCCGCGTCGCGCGACATCGCGGCGAAGGTCACGGGCGCCTTGGGCGGACGGGGCATTT
The DNA here is from genome assembly GCA_019636015.1 of Parvibaculaceae bacterium. Classification (GTDB taxonomy): domain Bacteria; phylum Pseudomonadota; class Alphaproteobacteria; order Parvibaculales; family Parvibaculaceae; genus Parvibaculum. The sequence continues at coordinate 273,015 of JAHBYJ010000002.1, read as the reverse complement.
TCGGCGTCGAGCTGTTCGTGAAGGGCGACACGGTCTGGTTCTCGGAGGTTTCGCCACGGCCGCACGATACCGGCCTCGTCACGCTGATCACGCAATATCAGAGCGAATTCGCGCTTCATGCCCGCGCCATTCTCGGCCTGCCGGTTTCGGTCGAACAGATCTCGCCGGGCGCCTCCGCCGTCATCTATGGCAGGTTCGAAGAAAAGGGGATTGCCTTCGAGAGCGTCGAAAAGGCGCTCGCCCTTCCGGGCACGGATATCCGTCTTTTCGGCAAGCCCGAATCCTTCGAGCGCCGCCGCATGGGCGTGGCGCTGGCGCGGGCCGCGGGGACGGATGAGGCGCGCCGTCTTGCCAAACAGGCGGCAGACGCGGTGAAACCGGTACCCGGAAAAAAATAAATATCGCGCGGGGGCTTGCCGCCTCTCGCAAGCAGGCGTTCCATGCCCATGTCTTGCGGGCCCGTTCATGGGCTTCGGTTTCCGGGAGTTTGGATTGACCGCCTTCTATCTCGTGCTCGGCCTCCTGCTGCTTCTCGGCGGGGCCGAGTTTCTGGTCAAAGGTGCTGCGGGCCTGGCCACCCGCCTTGGTGTTTCTCCCTTTCTCATCGGCCTGACGCTAGTCGGCTTCGGCACTTCGTCGCCGGAACTGGTGGCGAGCCTTGAAGGCGCCTTTCAGGGCTATCCGGGCATTGCGCTCGGCAATGTGGTCGGCTCGAATATCGCCAATATCCTGCTGATCCTCGGCATTTCGGGTCTGGTCTTCCCGCTGGTCTGCGACCGCGATGCGCTGAAGCGCGACGGCACCATGATGCTGATCGCGGCGGCGGCCCTGATCGCGGCCTGCCTGACTGGCGTATTGTCGCGCGAGGTGGGCTTCCTGTTTCTCGCCGGGCTCGCGCTTTATCTCATCTACACCTACCGGGCCGACAAGAAGGGCATGGACGGGGGCGGCGCGCTCCACGCCGCCGAAGCGGAATTCGTGACCTCCGGGCGGCCCTTGGGCGTGGTGCTTGAGCTCGGCATGGCCGCAGGCGGCCTCGTCGCGCTTGTCTGCGGCGCCTCGCTTCTGGTCGACAGCGCGGTCGAGATTGCCGCCGGGCTCGGCATCTCCGTTTCGGTGATCGGACTGACGCTTGTCGCCGTCGGTACCTCCCTGCCTGAACTCGCGACCTCCGTTCTTGCCGCCTTCCGCCGCAAGGCCGATATCGCCATCGGCAATGTGATCGGCTCCAACATCTTCAACGTGCTCGGGATTGCCGGCGTCGTGGCCGTGGTGAAGCCGATTTCCGTACCGGCCGACATCGCGTCATTCGACATCTGGGTCATGGCGGCGGCTTCTGTCCTGTTCATGGTCTTTGCATGGACGGGGGCCCGGGTCGGCCGGGTGGAGGCGCTTTTGCTGCTGGCCGGTTATGGCGCTTACCTTGCCTTCCTGCTCCGGTAGGGCAGTTTCCGCAAACCATCTTTTGCATTTTCGCATTTACGGGCGCGTTCTCGCCGCTATCCTGTTGGTCTGACTGCCCTTTATCGAGGCTCGACCAGCATGAACTGGGACGATCTGCGCTTTTTCCTTGCCGTGGCGGGTGCCGGAAGTCTCTCCGGCGCGGGCCAGCAGCTTGGCGTCAACACGACCACCGTCCTGCGGCGGGTGGCCTCCCTCGAGGACGATCTGGGCGCCCGCCTGTTCGAGCGGGAGCGCACCGGTTACCGGCTGACGGCGGCGGGGGAGAAGCTGGTCGAGGCCCTCGAGCCGGTGGACCGGCGGCTTTCCGCCCTGCCGCGCGACTTCGCGGCGGCGGGCGAGGGGGCCGAGGGCACCGTGCGGCTCGCCTCTGGCGAGGTGACGGCGGCGGCGCTGCTCGCCCCTGAATTTCCTGCCTTCCGCCGCGAGCATCCGGGTCTCGAACTCGAGATCGTCACCGATCCGCGCCTCTCCCCGATCGGTCAGGCGCCGAAAATCGGTAATCCGCTCAAGGACGTAGACGTGGCGCTCCGCCTCGCGCGGCCGACGCAGGGCGACATGCTGATGCGCAAGGTCGGCGACATGGCCTACGCGCTTTATGCCTCGCCCGCCTATCTGGAGGCCCGCGGCCGGCCCTCGCAGATGCAGGACATCGCGGGGCACGATCTCATCGGCTTTCCAAGGGCCGAAACGCCGCTCGGGCCGGTCTGGTGGTTCTCGCGGGCGGAAAAGTCCGCGCGAATCGCGCTGCGCTCCTCAAGCGTTGCCGCGCGTGCCATGGCGGCGCGCGAAGGGCTTGGGCTCGCCGCCTTGCCCTGCATCACGGGCGACGACGAATCGGGGCTCGTGCGCGTCTTCGGCCCGGACATTCTCGGCAGCCTCGAGCTATGGCTCATGGCGCGTAACGACCTCGCCCAGCTTGCGCATGTCCGCGCCGTTATGGAATTCGTCGTGGAGGCAGTTAAGCGCCGGCGGGCGCGTCTTGAGGGGCGTGCGCATGAGGTACGGGAGCTTCCTGTCCGGAACCGTCCAAACCATTGAAAAGCCGTCCGGATTCTGACCTGCCCATTGCCATTGCGCGAGGTTTCAGCGTAAAAATCTTGTGCTGATGCGGGTTCGGACAGCCTTAACGCGCCCTTAGTTTCCCTGCGCATATGGTTAGCACCGCGTTAGCTCCGGCGGCGCCTCTCTCGGGCTTCACGGGGCGGCGATCAGCGGCATTCGGATGCGAGACCGGCGGACGGGATACAAGATGGCAGATGGGGTCGAGGCGGGAACGGCATTCGACGGGAAAGCGGGCGGCGGTGCGCGGCTTTCCGGTTATTCCCTGCGCAACCTTGCCTCAGTTTCGTCGCACATGGTTCGTAGACTGAGAATCGATCCGTTTCATGCGGCGGGGCCGGAGAATTGACTCTCGGCCGCGCCCGCGGAGGGGTGAGGGGTCCCCGGTCTTCCAGCCTTTCCCGGTTCATGGCCGCCGCTTGCCGGATCCGCCTTAACAATTCGGCCACCTTGCGTGGCGCATTCTCAACTGTTGCCGCGGCGCGTGCTGTGTCTGGCGACGCACTGTCAAAGGAATAGGACAAACATGCTTTCCGGACTTCTCGGCATGTTCTCGGCCGATATGGCGATCGACCTCGGCACGGCGAATACCCTTGTCTATGTGAAGGGGCGGGGGATCGTTCTGAACGAGCCGTCCGTCGTCGCCATCATCGAGAAGGGCGGCAAGAAGCAGGTTCTCGCTGTGGGCGAGGAAGCCAAGATGATGCTCGGCCGCACGCCGGGCAACATCCAGGCGATCCGCCCGATGCGCGACGGCGTCATCGCCGATTTCGAAATCGCGGAAGAAATGATCAAGCATTTCATCCGCAAAGTGCACAACCGCCGCTCCTTCGCCAATCCGCAGATCATCGTCTGCGTGCCTTCGGGCTCGACGGCTGTCGAACGCCGCGCCATTCAGGAATCGGCGCTTTCGGCCGGCGCCCGCCGCGTCTACCTCATCGAAGAGCCGATGGCTGCCGCAATCGGCGCCGGTCTTCCGGTGACGGAGCCGACGGGTTCCATGGTCGTCGATATCGGCGGCGGTACGACGGAAGTCGCGGTGCTGTCGCTCGGCGGCATCGTCTATGCGCGTTCGGTGCGCGTGGGCGGCGACAAGATGGACGAGGCGATCATCGCCTATATCCGCCGCCACCATAATCTTCTCGTCGGCGAAGCAAGTGCCGAGCGCATCAAGAAGGAAGTCGGCTCTGCCGCCATTCCCGCGGATGGCGACGGCATGACCATCGAGATCAAGGGCCGCGACCTGATGAATGGCGTACCGAAGGAAATCGCCATCGGCCAGAAGCAGATCGCCGAAAGCCTTGCGGAGCCGGTAGGCGCCATCGTGGAAGCGGTCAAAGTCGCGCTCGAGGCTACGCCGCCGGAGCTCGCCGCCGACATCGTCGACAAGGGTATCGTGCTCACGGGCGGCGGCGCGCTGCTGACCAATCTCGACCAGGTGCTGCGCGACGAGACCGGCCTGCCGGTTTCGATTGCCGACGATGCGCTGTCCTGTGTTGCGCTCGGCACCGGCAAGGCGCTCGAACATATCCGGACGATGAAGCACGTGCTTTCGTCGGTGTACTAGACAAGGTGTAACGGCAAACCCGGCAGGTGAAGCCGGGCGGGCAGAGGCGGACCGCCATAGCGAAAGAGCAGTAGTCAGTCGTCATGGAGCCGAATCGTACAGCTCTGCCGTTCCGCGAGTTCTCGCACCGCATCTCGCTGATCTTCATGCTGACGCTGGCGGCGGCTCTGCTGCTGCTCGGCCGCGCCGAAACCTATGTCTTCGATCAGGCGCGGCAGGTGGTGACCGATCTGGCCGCACCGCTTCTCGAAATCGCCTCGCGTCCGGTGGCGGCGACGCGCCGCGTGATCGAGCGGACCGACGAATACGCCTATGTCTTCGACGAGAACGAGCGGCTGCGTGCCGAAAATGCGCGGCTGCTCGAATGGAAGGAAGAGGCGCTTCGCCTTCAGGCGCGGATCGCACGCTATGAAGCCCTGCTCAATGTGCAGGTCGATCAATCCATCGAATATGTCAGCGGGCGCGTGGTGAGCGATTCCGGCGGGCCGTTCATCGACACGGTTCTCGTCAATGTCGGTCGCGAAAAGGGTGCGCGCAGCGGCCTTGCCGTCATCGATTCCGACGGGCTCGTCGGCCGCATCGTTTCGACAGGGCCGAAGGCGAGCCGCGTGCTGCTGCTCACCGACCTCAACAGCCGCATTCCCGTGGTCGTCGAACCGGCCCAGTACAAGGCCATTCTCGCGGGCGACAATACGAGCTGGCCGAGGCTTGAATATCTGCCGGTGCAAAGCGCGGTGAGCGCCGGCGACCGCGTCGTCACATCCGGCGATGGCGGGCTTATTCCCGCCGGACTTCCCATCGGCCTTGTGATTCAGACGAGCAGCGGCGAATTGCGCGTCCAGACCTTCAGCGATCGCGGCCGCCTCGATTTCGTGCGTGTGCTGCAATACGAGTTTCCGTCCGAGGTGAAGCTTCAGGATCCGCCCTCCGTGCTTGAGGGCGCGGAAGCGGAGAGCGGCGCCGATACTTCTTCTGCGGCGGGCGATGGCCCGCGAGCGGCGGCGGAGTAGCGGGATGGCGAAGCTCGAGCCCTATTCCCCGACACCAGCCGCCCGCGCGGGACGCGTCGTCATGACGGTGACGCCGTTCGTCATCGGCATTGTCTGCGTGCTTCTCTCCTTCGTTCCGTTCGGCCGCATCGTCGGATCGCCGCTCACACCCGCCTTTCCGCTGATGGCGATCTATTACTGGGCGATCGTGCGGCCGGAAATGTTTCCGCCGCTGGCGGTCTTCGGCGTCGGCGTCGCCTTCGATCTGCTTTCAGGCGGCGAAATCGGGCTTTGGGCTTTCGTTTACACTGTGACCTATGCGCTGGTCGTCACGCAGCGTCCGCTGGTCATGAATGCGCCGTTCTCGGCCTTCTGGGTCGGATTTGCCTTCACCGCCGCCTTCGCGGGCGCGCTCGGCTGGGTCATCGTGTCGGTGATCCACGGGATGCTGGTGCCGCCCGGTCCCGTCTTCTGGCACATGGCGGTGACGGTTGCTGTTTTCCCGATTTTTGCCATGCTGTTCGGGCGCTTCGAAACGCGCGTCCTTTCGGGCGGGTAGGGGGAGCGGGCCATGCAGATCAGCGGTCGGGACAGCAACCGGTATCAGACCTTCACGCGGCGCGCGGCGCTTCTGGCCGGCTTGCAGGGCGCTGCCTTCCTCGCGCTTGCGGGGCGCATGTATTACCTGCAGGTCCTCAAGACCGATCAGTACCGGATGCTTGCGGAAGAGAACCGCGTGAGCATGAGACTGCTTGCGCCGCTGCGCGGCAATATCGTCGACCGCTACGGACGCACTCTCGCGTCGAACCGCCAGAACTACCGCGCCATGATCATCTCGGAGCAGACGCCCGACGTCGAGGCGACGCTTGCTCGCCTGTCGCGCATCGTGGAGATCGACGAATTCCGCAAGCGCCGCATTCTTCGCGACATAGCGCGCTCGCCGCGGTTCATGCCCGTCACGGTGGTCGAAGGCCTCACCTGGGAGCAGTTCGCGCAGGTCAATATCAACGAACCCGATCTCGCGGGCATCCTTCCCGATGTCGGCGAGACGCGCGACTATCCCTATGGTGAGGAGTTCGCCCATATTCTCGGCTATGTCGCCGCCGTGTCCGACAACGATCTCGAACAGGCGCAGCGCGAGGATCACCGGCTGCTCAAACTTCCCGGCTTCCGCATCGGCAGGGACGGGATCGAGCGCACCTATGACCGGCAACTGCGCGGAACGCCGGGCTCGTCCCATGTCGAGGTCAATGCCTATGGCCGCGTCATTCGCGAGCTTGCGAAGGATCCCGGCAAGCCCGGCCAGGAACTCGTGCTCACGCTCGATCTCGACGTCCAGCGCTATGCCTGGGAGCGGGTGAAAGGCGAATCCGCCAGCGCCGTCGTCATGGATATTCATTCCGGCGACGTGATATCGATCGTGTCCGCACCGGCTTACAACCCCAATCTCTTCAACATGGGGTATCCGACCGCGGAATATAAAAAGCTGCTTGAAAGTCCCTATCTGCCGCTGCTGAACAAGGCGCTCGCGGGCATGTATCCGCCGGGCTCGACGTTCAAGATGGTGGTCGCCATGGCGGCGGCGGAGGCGGGTATTTCGCCGGCGCAGCGCGTGCATTGTCCCGGCCATTATTCGCTCGGCAGCCACGACTTCCATTGCTGGAAGCGCGGCGGGCATGGCGCCATGAACATGCACGATGCGATCAAATATTCCTGCGACGTCTATTTCTACGACGTGGCGCGGCGCATTGGCATCAACGCGATTGCCGACATGGCGCGCAAATGCGGCCTTGGCCAGACCTATGACTTCGAAGTGCCGGGCGAGAAGGCCGGGCTCGTACCGACGCCGGAATGGAAGCGCGCTGCGCGTGGGGAGGTCTGGCATCAGGGCGAAACCGTCATCGCCGGCATCGGGCAGGGCTATCTGCTGACGACGCCGCTGCAGCTCGCCGTGATGACGGCGCGCATCGCCAATGGCGGCCATGCTGTCGTGCCGCGGCTTACCCGGGCTCTGGGCGGCGAGCTGGTGCCGGTGCCGAAGCCGGAGCTCGTCGGCATCAGCGAGCAGGCACTTGCGATTGCGCAGGGCGGCATGAACGGCGTTTCGAACGAGCCGGGCGGCACGGCCTTCCGCCATCGCATTCCCGATCCGGGCATGGAGCTTGCGGGCAAGACAGGCACCGCTCAGGTGCGGCGCATTTCGCGCGCCGAGCGCGCCACCGGCGTCATCCGCAACGAGGATCTCGAATGGAGGCAGCGCGATCACGCGCTATTTGTCTGCTACGCGCCGGTGCACGAGCCGCGTTTTGCCATGTCCGTCGTCGTGGAACATGGCGGGTCGGGCTCCGCCGCCGCGGCGCCAATCGCGCGCGACATCATGCATGAGGTGCTGCTGCGCAATCCGAGTACCCCGCAGGCCAAGGTGCCCCCCGGATCGGGCAATCCGTCGGAGGCCGGCTGATGCTCGACCTGCGCCGCTTCACCGGGCACGACATGAAGCTCTCGGAAAAGCTCCGTGAGTTCAACTGGGGCTTTCTCCTGCTGCTCACGCTGATCGCCTCGATGGGCTTTGCGATGCTCTATTCGGTGGCGGAGGGGAGCTTCTCGCCCTGGGCGCTGCGGCAGGCGGCGCGCTTTGCCGCCGGTGCCTGCATCATGATCGTCGTGGCGATGGTCGATCTGCGGTTCTGGATGCGCGCGGCCTATCCGCTTTATGCCATCGCGCTCGTCATGCTGGTCGCGGTCGAGATCGTCGGTTTCGTCGGCATGGGCGCGCAGCGCTGGCTCGATCTCGGCTTCATCTCGATCCAGCCTTCGGAAGTGATGAAGGTCACGCTGATTCTGGCGCTGGCGCGCTATTTCCACGGGCTGACACTCGACGAAGTGTCGCGTCTCCGAAATCTCGTCATTCCGCTGGCCATGGTTGGTCTTCCGGTCGGCCTGGTCGTGCTGCAGCCCGACCTTGGCACCGCGATCCTGCTGCTTGCGAGCGGTGCCATTCTTTTCTTCGCGGCGGGTCTGCGGTGGCGATTCTTCATTCTGGCGGGTGTTGCCGTACTTGCCGCGATCCCGGTTCTGTGGAGCCGGCTTCACGAGTATCAGCGCAACCGCGTTCTCACTTTCCTCGAGCCGGAGCGCGATCCGCTTGGCACCGGCTACCATATTCTCCAGTCCAAGATTGCGCTCGGCTCCGGCGGCGTGCTCGGCAAGGGCTTTATGGAAGGCACGCAGAGTCAGCTCAACTTCCTGCCCGAGAAGCATACCGACTTCATCTTCACCATGCTGGGAGAGGAGCTCGGCCTTGTGGGCGGCGTGGTCCTGCTCGCGCTTTATTTCATCGTGCTCATGTTCTCGCTCAATGTCGCGCTCCAGTGCCGCAACCAGTTCGGGCGGCTGCTCGCGATGGGCGTCTCCATGACCTTCTTCTTCTATGTCTTCATCAACACTGCCATGGTCATGGGCCTGCTGCCGGTGGTGGGTGTACCGCTGCCTCTCGTCTCCTATGGCGGCACGTCCATGCTTTCGCTGCTGTTCGCTTTCGGTCTCCTGATGAGCGTCCATATCCACCGGAATCTCGAGATTTCACGCGGGCCCAGCGCCTTCTGGTAGACGGCTTTCCGGCAATGTTCGGGGGCCGGGCAAGTCTGCTGGACAGGCCCCCAATCCTTTGCTATAGGCACCGCTCCCCCACAAAATCGGTGGCCGGGATGGTGGTTTCCACCGGCCGTTCTTGCGGCACGGCGGGCGCATAGCTCAGTTGGTAGAGCAGCTGACTCTTAATCAGCGGGTCCCAGGTTCGAGTCCTGGTGCGCCCACCAGCCTCCGCTCGCTTCGCGAGCTACGGCTCGGCAGGCCAGCCACCAATTTCTCTCGACAGGCATATTCCATACATCGCGAAGCGAGCGGAGGCTGCCGCGCCGGAGCCCGAAGGGCGAAGGCGGGCGTTAGCGGCCGAATCAATGGCAGGCGGGTATTTCCGCTCCAATGTCGCTCCAAGCCTCTTCCCAGCCTTTGCCGTGACTCACGCCGGGTAGTTCCTTGAGCGCGATGCAGCGCGTTTCGTCCATGCGCGCGGGAAATGAGCGGTTGATGGATGGCGGCACGATGTCGTCGTCAGCTCCCGCATAATGTATCTGCGGCAAGGCCGCGAGGCGGGCTGCGTGGACGGCCGGATTGAGCGAGGCTGCAAGCGGCGTCGCCCTGTGATGGGCGGTGAAGGCTTCCGTGTCGAGCGGTGCGGCGACGGTCTTCAGCCAGGCCACATCGTCGCGCCGCATGGCGACGAGCGCGGCGACAGCACCGCCGCCCGAATAGCCAACGAGGGCGATGCGGCTTGCACCGGCCTTCTGCTTTAGTATCCCGATCGCCTCATTGGAAGCCGCGATCACCCGCTCGCTGTAGCGCGCGCCTGTCCAGAGATCGCTGTTGCAGCCGCGCGCTGTCTCGCCGCCAGTGAACTGACAGGGCCGGGCGAGCCAGGCGACGGCAGGCGAGGGGTCCCGTGCCGCAAGGGTGAGGGCCACAGGATTGAGCGGCGTCGGATCGGTTGAGCGCTCGTCCGTTCTCTTCCATGCAAAACCGTCGCCCTCGATGAAGATGACGAGCAGCCTGCTTCCCGGCTCTGCGCGAAGCCTTGCATGGAGGTCGAAATCCGCTGTCCGGATCGTGAGCGGTGCCAGCGCGGCTTCGCTGCCGAGCCTGTCCGCAGCGGTGCGGCGCTCTTCTGGCGTTGCCACGGCACAGGCCACGAGCAGCGGGATGACGGTCAGCACGGCGAAGAGACGGGTTGTCATGGCGATCGGCAAAAAAACGCGGCTCTGGAGTGAACCAGAGCCGCGCGATATTGGATAGACGAATTACGCCCCCTATGGAGCGGGTGTTCAGGCGCCCGCGATGTGGCGGCGGCTCTGCTTGGCGCCGTCCTGGTTGCGCTGGCCCTGCTTCTGGCCGCCCGGCTTGCGTCCGGCGTTCGGGTTGCCACCGCGGACTTCCTGGCCGCCTTTCGGCTTGCCGCCGAAGCGGCGCTGCTTGCCAGGCTGGTTGCGATTGCCGCCACCGGCCTTGCGCTGGCCACCGGCACCGCGCGGTGCACGCGGCTCGCCCGCCGGCACGACGATCTGCTCACCGAGCCATTCGGTCGTATCGACCACGGTGAGCGGGCGCTTCGTCAGCCGTTCGATGCTGCGCAAGTGGCCGCGTTCCGCATTGTCGCAGAAGGAAAGCGCGATGCCGCTGCGGCCCGCACGCGCAGTGCGGCCGATGCGGTGAACATAGCTTTCCGGCTCGTTCGGCAGTTCGTAATTGATGACATGGGTGATGTCCGCCACGTCAATGCCACGCGCGGCGATGTCGGTCGCCACGAGAACGCGGGCCTTGCCATTGCGGAAATTGTCGAGCGCTCGCTGGCGGGCACCCTGCGACTTGTTGCCGTGAATGGCTTCCGTCTGCACGCCGGACTTTTCGAGCTGCTCGCTGACGCGGTTCGCGCAATGCTTGGTGCGGGTGAAGACGATAACGCGGGACAGGTCCGCATCGTCGAGAAGCTTCGCCAGCAGCTCGCGCTTCTTCTTGCCATCCACATGCATGACGCGCTGGTCGATCTTGTCGACCGTCACGACTTCCGGCGTCACTTCCACGCGAACGGGGTCGTTCAGGATTTCAGCGGCCAGATGCTCGATCGTCTTCGGCATGGTGGCCGAGAAGAGCAGCGACTGGCGCTCCTTCGGCAGCGTGCCGACGATCTTCTGCACGTCGCGCACAAAGCCCATGTCAAGCATGCGGTCGGCTTCGTCCAGCACGAGGAACGAGGTGCGGCGGAGGTCCACATGCTTCTGGTTCATCAGGTCGAGCAGGCGGCCGGGCGTTGCGACGAGTACGTCGACGCCGCCGGACATGGCGCGCACCTGACGGAACTGGTTCACGCCGCCGAAGATCGACGTGTGACGCAGCTTCAGATTGCGGCCATAGGTTTCGATGCTTTTCGCGATCTGCACCACGAGTTCGCGCGTCGGCGCGAGGATGAGCGCGCGCGCCTGCTTAGGCTGGCGCTTCTCGAATTTCTCCGAAAGGTGCTGCAGCATGGGCAGGGTGAAGGCGGCCGTCTTGCCCGTGCCCGTCTGGGCGAGGCCGAGCAGGTCGCGGCCCTCGAGAAGGGCGGGGATCGACTGGGCCTGAATGGGGGTCGGGTGAATGTAGTTCTGGTCCGCGAGAGCGCGGGTCAGCGGTTCGGCCAGGCCGAGATCCGCAAAGGTCTTGTCCGTCATTTACTCAAGTTCTTTCAAGTCAACGTCGTGCGCCCGGCCACTCCGGCCGGTGCTTTAACGCGGGGTCTTGCCGCGTTCCAACGCGCTTGGAATCGGGAAGGGAGGTTGTTCCGGGATCAGGCGGTGCCGGAAGGCAGCGCAAAGCGCGCACACATGAACAACCGGAAGTGACATGGGGCTTTTCCGGGGAAATGTCAAGCAGGAACAGGCGTTTGAAACATTGATGAAGGAGGGCGAGGCGGATTGTCGCGCCGCCTGCGCACAGGCATCATCTGGCTCCCCATGCACGGAAAGCGGTCGATTCGATGATTACAGCCTATGTGCATGCCAACGGCATGTTGACCCCCGTAGAGATTCAGCGCGGTGACGCGATCCCGGACAATGCAGTCTGGATCGATGTCCTCTCGCCCGAAGACGACGACCTCGTCTATCTCGACAAGGCGCTCGGACTCGACGTGCCGACCGAGGAGGATATGCGCGAAATCGAAATGTCGAGCCGCCTCTACCAGGAGGAAGATGCGCTCTACATGACGGCGACGATGATCTGCCAGGCCGACACGCCCAGTCCGCAGAATGTGCCGGTCACCTTCGTGCTCGCGCGGCACCGGCTTCTCACCCTGCGCTATGCAGAGCCGACGCCCTTCCGCATGTATGCTGCCCAGGTCCAGCGCCATGCCGTGCCTTGCGCGAGCGGCGAGGAAGTGCTCGCCGGTCTCGTCGATGCGATCGTCGACCGGCTCGCCGATATTCTCGAACGTGTGCAAGGCGATCTCGACGCGGTTTCGCGCGACATCTTCGTCAGCGAAGGGCGGATGAAGCGCGATTACAGCGCCATTCTCGTGCGCATCGGCGCAGGGCATTCGCTCACGGCGCAGGCGCGGGAAAGCCTTGTGAGCTTCGGCCGGCTTGTCGGCTTCGTTGCGCGGCCGACCGAGGTCAAGCTCACGAAATCCGCCGAACGCAGTTTCAAGATCATCGCCCGCGACGTGACGGCGCTCAGCGATCATTCGAGCTATCTCGCGAACAACATCAATTTCGTTCTGGATGCGACGCTCGGCCTCATCAACAACGAGCAGACAGGCATCATCAAGATTTTCTCGGTTGCTGCCGTCGTCTTCCTGCCGCCGACATTGATCGCCAGCATCTATGGCATGAACTTCGAGTATATGCCGGAGCTCGCCTGGACTTACGGCTATCCCATGTCGCTGGGGCTCATGGTGCTGTTTGCGGTTCTTCCCTATCTCTTCTTCAAGTTTCGCGGCTGGCTATGAGCGGCATGCGAACGGAGTGGATCTGGATCCGCCATGCACCGGTGCAGGGGCAGGAGAGCCGCTATTTCGGCCAGCTCGATGTCGCGCCGGAACCGGTCGATCCGGCACAGGCCGCCGCCATTGCGCGGCGATTGCCGGGCGTCGCCGTCTGGCTTTCATCGCCGCTCACGCGGGCACGTGTGACGGCAATGGCGCTCAAGCCGGGCGCGGACCCCATCTCCGTATCGGATTTCAACGAGCAGAATTACGGGCTCTGGCAGGGCCGGTCATATAATGACGTCTATACCGCGAACCGTATGCTCGACTGGGCCTGGCCGGCGGAGATCGTGCCGCCCGAGGGCGAGAGCTTCGTCGATGTCGCAACGCGCGTCTATGCCGGCATCCGCCGTCTGACGGAGCATTATGCCGGCCACACGCTCGTTTCCATCGGCCATGCGAATACGATCCGCGCGGCCATCGCGCTCGCGCTCGACATAGACCTCGCGACGGCGCTACGCATCGAAGTCGCGCCGCTCTCGATCACGAAGCTTGGCTGCAGAATTGTGGATGGCGAGGCGCAGTGGAGCGTCGGCTGCATCAACGCGGAGGTGAGCCGCTAAGGGTCACGCCCTCCGCGCTTCCTCTTCCCAGAGCGAAATGCAGTTCGCGACGTGGTGTTCAGCCTTTTCAAGTGCCTCGACGACGAGCGCGATGCGCTTGCCCGTCATTTCCTGATAGGCCGAAGCCATGAAGATGCCGCTCGCATGGGTCTCGATCTCATCGCAGAGGTCCGCATCGGCCCCTGCCTTGCGCAGCGTGTCCGCGATCTCCTGCAGGCGTTCTGCCGCCTCGGCCACATCGCGCGAGGCGCGATCCGCAGCTTCCGCCACGGCGGCGAGGTCGTCGTTTGAGGCGGGGATGTTGTGCCTTTCGCCGGGCTTCACCGCGGCGATCGTCGCGCGCGTTTCGCTCATGGCGCGGCGCATCTCCTGCATCTCGTGATAGAGAAAGCCGTAGCGTGCCTCCGCTGCCGTTTCGCGGGCGAGGTCGTAGAGCCGTTCGATGGCGCCGATCACCTCGTCCGTGCCGCTTGTGCGGTTGCGGCGGGCAAATTCCTGCAGGAACCAGCGCCCGCGCGGCGTTTCCAGCACCGCCCGTTCTATGGCGTCATATTCATCCGGTTCGATCTTGAGGGCGGCGTCGCTCATTTCCGGGGCTCCGGGGCATATCGGGTTGCCGGCATTATCCAGGCCATTGATTGAGCCCCTGTTAACCCGCTTGCCGCGGCCCGCCGGACATGCGAGGGAAGGGCGGAATTCAGACAAAAAGGGCCGCGCCGTGCAGCTTCCCGTCGACATAGAGAGCATCAAGGGCTTCATGGATGCGGCGGAGGGCCGGGCGCTCCATGAGGCGGCGCTCGAGGCCTCGCGCCTCGGCCCGGTACTCGAGATCGGCTCCTATTGCGGCAAGTCCACCGTCTATATCGGTGTCGCCTGCCAGCAGAATGGCGGGGTGCTTTATGCGCTCGACCATCACTATGGCTCCGAGGAAAACCAGAAGGGCTGGGAGCATCACGACGAGGCGCTTTATGACGCCGAGACGGACCGGCTCAACACCTTCCCGCTCTTCCGGCGCACCCTGCGCATGACGAAGCTCGAGGACACGGTGGTGCCGCTCGTCGCGCCGTCCGAGGTCGTGTCGAAAGGCTGGGCGACGCCGCTCGCCATGGTCTTCATCGATGGCGGGCATGGCATGGAACCGGCGCTGACCGATTATCGTCTCTGGGCGCCGCGCGTCATGCCGGGCGGCATCCTCGCGATCCATGACGTCTTTCCGGACCCGAAGGATGGCGGCCGCCCGCCCTACGAGATCTACAAGATGGCGCTCGCGTCCAATCTTTTCGCGGAAGAAAAGGTTGTGAAGAGCCTGAGGCTACTCCGCCGCCTCGGCTAGCGTCCGCTCGGCGAAGAGGTGTGCGGCGGGCGTGAGACCCGCAACGGCATCGGTCGCGAGGATCACGGCGGCGGCGGTCCATGCCGGCTTTTCGGCGGGCCATGCGACGTCATCCGCGAACTGATAGCCCATCCAGTAGGCACCACAATCGGCTTTCCACTGGTGCTGCCAGGACAGCATGGCTTCCGCCTCGCGGCGCTGGCCGGCGACGAGGAGCGCCATTGTCAGCTCTGCGCTTTCCGCGACCGTCACCCAGGGCTGGTCCAGCACGCAGCGGCAGCCTTTTCCTTCGGCAACGAAAATATCCCACTTGGAAGCAAGCCGCTTGCGCGCGGCCTCGCCCGTGACGACGCCCGCGAGAACCGGGTAATACCAGTCCATCGAATAGCGGTCCTTCGGCTCCCATGTGCGGTCGAAGCGGTGCGGCTTGTCGCGCAGCGCCTCGCCGAGCTTCGCGCGCGCTTCCATGAAATGGCGGGAAGGGTGGCCCAGTTCGCGCGCAATCTGCGCCGCGCATTCGAGGCTCTTGTAGATCGAGGAGCAACCGGTGATGAGCGCATCGTCTTCCGGCGTGTGCGGGTCCGCCGCTGCCCAGCGGACATCGCCATGCTCGCTCTGATGCGCGAGCACGAAACCGATCGCGGCTTCCACATGCGGCCAGATGCCCGCCAGCCATTTCCGGTCTCGGGTGATGAGATAATGGTGCCAGGCGCCGGTTGCGATATAGGCGGCGAAATTCGTATCGCGGATCGGGTGGCCCGCGTCCTTTTCCTCGCCCGTGAAGCGCTGCTCTTCTTCGTCGAAGGGCACGGCAGAGCCGAGCTGGCCCCACCACGAGCCGTCCTTCAGCTGCGTTTCGGCGAGATAGCGGAAGGCGCGGCGCGCATGATCGATCTCGCCGAGCACGGTGAGACCCATCGCCGCTTCCGTGTGGTTCCAGGGGTCCACGACGCCGCCGTCATACCAGGGGATCGCGCCATTATCGCGCTGCAATTCCAGAATGCGCGCGCGCGAACCTTCAAAGAAATTTTCCGGCGGGCGGTCGCCCCAGGTCAGATAGGCCATGCGTTCAAGCCGCTCCCTTCTGGAAATAGAGAACGACGCTCTTGCCCATCAGCGGCCCTGCGATCTTTTCAAGCGTGCGGGTGAGCCAGGGGCCCTGCAGGATGTCCCATTCGAGGAAGCGTTTGTAGAGATTGACGATCTTCACATCCTCCCGCTTCACGCCGACGGCGCATTTCAGCCACCAGTATGGCGAGTGCAGCCCATGCGCGAAATGGCGATGGAAGAAGGACAGGCCCCGGCTTTCGACGGCGCCCTTGAGCTGGCCTTCGCGGAAGATGCGGACATGGCCGCCCGGCTCGTTGTGGTAGTCGTCCGACAGCGCCCAGCAGACCCATTCCGGCCAGAAGCGGGGCACACTGACGGCCAGCGTGCCGCCGGGCTTCAGGATGCGGTTGATCTCGTTCAGCGCCTGGCCGTAGTCGGGAATATGCTCCAGCACTTCCGAACAGAGCACCTTGTCGAAGCTCGCGTCGGGGAAGGGGAGCGACAGCGCATTGCCCACGGTCAGCGAGAAGGAGCGCTTCGTGTCCGGGTCCATGTCCGGGCAGGTGCCGAAGCCCTCGCGCGTGCGGCGCACGTCCTCGAAGCCGAGGTCGAGCCCGACCACATGGCATTGCGAGTGGTAATACATGGCGTGCACATGCCGCCCCGCGCCGCAACCGAGGTCGAGCGCGCGCTGGCCGTCCTTAAGCCCGAGCACGTTCAAGTCGATTGTCTGCATCTGCTATCGTCTGCCTGTAAACGTCCACACATTCGCGCGCTGCGCGTTCCCATTTGAATTTCGCGAGGATGCGCTCGCGTCCGGCCTGGCCGTAACGGGCGCGCATCTCCGGATCGTCGAGCATCGCGCCGATCGCTTGCGCCAGCGCCGGCGGATTGGAGTGCTGCACGACGATGCCGGCATCGCCCACCACTTCCGGCAGCGAGCCGCCATTGGTGGCGATCACCGGCGTGCCGCAGGACATCGCTTCGCCGCAGGGAAAGCCGAAGCCTTCATAGACCGACGGCGAAACGGCGATGGTCGCCTCATTATATATGCGGGTGATGTCGTCATCGGTGATGCCGCCGACGAATTCCACCTTGTCCATGATGCCGAGCGCGCGCAACTCGTCGGACGTATTGCCCTCGCGCAGGCGGCCGATCACCTTGAGTTTCAGGTTCGGGCGCGTCTTGAGCAGCATGGCATAGGCGCGGATGAGATAGATGAGCCCCTTCAACGGCACGTCGGCGCTGGCGCAGGCGACGATCAGGTCGTCGCGGCGCTTCACTTCCGGCATGGGGCGGAACTGCAGATGGTCGATGCCGTGCAGTACGAGCCGCGTCTTCGAGGCATCGACGCCGAATTCGCGCACCACGTCGCGCCGCGTGCTTTCGGAGACGACGATCAGCGGATCGAGCTGGCGCGCCACCTTGATCTGCATGTTGAGGAAGGAGTACCAGCGCTTTTTCAGGAGCTTCAATTTGAAGGTCTTGGCGTGGTCGATGTCGATGCGCCGGTCCATGGTGATCGGGTGATGGATCGTGCCGACGACCGGCATCCCCATGTCGCGCATCTTCAGGAGGCCCCAGCACAGCGTCTGGTTGTCGTGGCAGACGTCGTAGTCGTTCAGCGTGCCGCGCACATAGCGCGCCATGCGTTCGCCGAACGTATAGGGCTCGGAGAAGCCGCCCGTCGCGTGGCTCCACCATTCGAAAAGGTCGATGGGCGAGGCGAACATCCAGGGGCGGATGGATTTGATCGGATGCGGGTTCGCGTAAAGGTCGAGCGAGGGCAGCTTGATGAGCCGCACGCGCGGATCGAGTTCGGGATAGGGCGGGCCCGAGATCACGTCGATCTGGTGGCCGAGTTCCACCAGCGCCTTGGCGATGTGGCGCATATAGACGCCCTGGCCGCCGGTCGTCGGGTTGGAGCGGTAGCTCGGCAGCAGGATGCGCAGCGGCCGGTCGCCCTTGATCGCCGCCAGGCGCGGCCCGTCCGGCGCATGGCGCTCGATGACGGGCTCCTCCAGCTTCGTTTCAGCGGCCGCGTTCCGCTCCAGCACTTGCGACATGCCTCGTCCTCTCAAACTCGTTGCCCGCATGCCCCCGCAACAAAGGGGTATCGTCCGGAGCTCCCATGGGCGGGCGCGAACCCGGACCGTTTCAATTCCTGCCCCTGAAGGGCGGTGATGTGGTGGGCCAGACAGCAAAGGCCCGCGCGCTGCGGTGCGCGCCCGGGCGCGCGGATCATATAGGCATCGGTGCGGGGCAACAACCCGCTAACAGGAATGTAAGCAGCGCCCCCTCAGTTGATGCTGCGCCTTGGAAAAGGGGTACTTGCCTCGGGTTCGGGCGCAGGGCCCGACTGGTGATGAACCATGAGCCAGCCATTGCCGCTGCGGATGAAGACATTGGTGGCCAGCAGGAAATCCTGTCCGATGCGCTCATAGCAGATCACGATCCCCATGTCCTTGTGGATGCCGGCCTTGGCGTGAAGGCACTGGATGTCGGGGCTTGCGGGACCGCCCAGTATGGCGTGCCAGCTCTGCATCACCGCATCGTGCCCCTCGACCGGCGGCCAGCCGGGATGGAGGCAGGTCACGGGCTCGCGCTCCGCCCAGACCGCGTTCATCAGCGCCATGTCGCGGTCCGCGAAGGCGCGATAGAAGGTCTCGTTGGCGAAGAGCAGGGCGGCCTGATCGCGGGCGGAGGTGGAGGGCATGGGAGCCGGCGGCGATTGATGACGGGGCCGTCAGTCTAGCAGCGGGAGCGGCTCATTGCATCGGTCTCGCGGTCAGACGGGCAGCAGGCGGAACATCAGAAGGTGGCCCATGGTCACCGCGGCGAGGTTCGATGCGAACATCGCGACAAGCCACACATCTCCTGTCCGCTTCAGTCCGTCTGCCGGGTTGCGGATCACGAGCCAGAAAAGGAGTGGCGTCCAGAGCGCGAGATAGGCGGCCCCGAGCGCGCGCGAAAAGCCCCACCATTCAAAGGAGAGCAGGGTGAGGCCGAGCGTGGTCATCCAGACGGCGAAAACGACCCGCGCTTCGGCCAGCGTGAGGACGAGGGCAAGCGACAGCGAATTGATGAAGATGAGCCAGTAGACGGCGCCGCGCAGTGCGTCCGGCGCGGCCGCAAGATGCTCGACCAGTGTCACCCGCGCCCCTCCCGCCGAACAGAATGACCGAAATAGTTAATTTGGTCATTCTGGCCCGGCGCGGGGCGGGAAGCAAGCCGAATTGAGCGGAGAAGGCCTCAGCCGAAGCGGCGCTTCAGCCAGTCCACCATCAGCGCGTTCAGTTCTTCCGGCTTTTCCGACTGGGTCCAGTGGCCGCAGTCGGGGATCACGTGTTTCTCGAGGTCAGGCACATATTGCTCCATGCCGATGGTCATTTCCGGGCGGAGCACGATGTCGTCCGCGGCCGATACCATGAGCGAGGGAACATTCACCTTCTCCGTCTGGCCCTCGGTGATCTGCCAGTTGCGCGTGAAGTTGCGGTACCAGTTGATGCCGCCCTCGAAGCCCGCCTTCTCGAACAGGCGTGTGTAATAGGCGAGTTCTTCCGCATTCAGCAGCTGCTCGCCCACCCAGGTGCTTTCGTCGCTCTCGAAGCTCTTGGTGAAGGAGAGGTTCTTCTGGTCGGCCGGGAGCTTGTCGTAGTCGGCAAGCTTCATCGGGCTCTTGCGGTACCAGAAGCGCATGGAGCGGGCGACGTCCTTGTCGAAGATCGCTTCGGCCACGCCGAAATTCTGGAAGAAGACGATATACATGTCCTCTCCGAAGGCCATGCGCATCGCGGCGATCGGGTCCATAGGCCCGCGCGGAATGAAGGGCGTGTTGACGCCGATGACGCCCGCGACGCGGTCCGCATGGCGCAGCGCCATCTGCCAGACCACCATGCCGCCCCAGTCGTGCCCCGCGAAGATCGCCTTGTCGAGACCGAGCGCGTCGAGCATGCCGGCGAGATCGTCCGTCAGATGCGCGATGTCGTAGAGCGGCACCGCGTCCTTTCCCTTCGGTCCGCCCGTATTGCCGTAGCCGCGCATGTCCGGCGCGATGGCGCGGAAGCCCGCGCCTGCAACGGCGGGAAGCTGATGCCGCCAGGAATAGGCAAGTTCGGGAAAGCCGTGGCACATCACCACCGGCACGCCGTCTTTCGGACCCTGTTCGTAGACGGCCATCTTGATACCATTCGTCTCGACGTAATGCGGCTCAGGAAAATTCACGGCCGGTCCTCCCATGGTTTCGATATTCGTTTCTTGTGTTCGTCAGGCCGATTTTGCACGGGCGCGGTCGGCTTCCGGCGAGATACCGAGCGAGCGGTACATTTCCTCGCGGCCGGGGCCAAGCTTCGGCGGGTAGAGGTCGGCGTTGCGCTTCTTGCCGCGCGCCCATGTGCCGAGCACCTTGGTCACGTTGCGCGGATCGCGCAGCCATGTGTTCGGCGCATCCACCATGTGAAAGCTGCGCATGAAGCTGCGCATCAGTTCCACATCGCCGCGAATGGCGGGCAGGATCGCGTCTTCCGCGAAACTCTTGATGAGCCGCGCCTTGACGCTCGGCTTGTAGTCGGGGTCGAGCGCATTCTTTGCGCGCCGCGTGGCGGCGAGGTCCTGCTTCACCATGTCGTCGTAGTGCTGGCGCAGTTCCTTTGCGAGGCGCGCGTGATAGTGCTTCGCGCGTTCGCGGGCATTGTCCGACTTGCCCAGCGCTTCGATGAGCGCCTCGGCGGCCACGCCGGCGAAGGAGCAGCCGCGTCCATAAAGCGGATTGGTGCGGATCACGCTGTCGCCGAGCGGGAAGAAATTGAGCACGCGCGGCTCGCCATCCTTCACCATGTGGCGCCAGCGGCTGATGAGTTCGCCCATGCCGAAGACGCGGCTGACGGGCTTCGAGGTTTCGGGCGACGTCCAGCTCGCGATGCCGGGCAGCATGGCGCAGATCGCATCGAAGGTTTCCGGACGCACGATGGCTCGCCGCATCTCCATCTCGATTTCCGGCACGGCGAGCGTGATCGAGAAGCAGCCATTGTCCGCGGGGAAGACGCCGTACTTGATGAAGCCGAGATCGCCCGCGCCGGGGACCTTGCTCCGCTCAGGCTCGCTCTTGCCCTCATGCAGGCGGTAGTGGCGGGTGAAATAGAGAATGCCCGCGCGCTCCGTCTCCTCGGTGATGCCGGCGCCGCGTTCGTTCAGCCATTCGATCATCTGGCTGTTCTTGCCGGCAGCATCGACCACGATGTCGGCGTGCCAGTCCTTCGTCTCGCCGTCCTGTTCCACCTTCACGCCGGTGACGCGCAGCGCGCCGCCTGCATCGCGTTCCGTCAGGATGTCGCGCACCAGCGCGCCGGTGACGAAGCGGATGCCCTGCTGACGGGCGGCATAGCGGCGCATGATGAATTCGAGCGTCGTGCGGCGGCTGGTCAGGATCGTCATGTCCTTGTCGCCGGGCACGGGCTTGTAGGTTTCCTTGATCGCGATGGGCAGGCCTTCCGCGAAAGTGAGTTCGCGGCAGCCGGCGGCCAGTAGTTCTTCCATGAGGTCCGGATAGTGATCGCGGATCAGGATGTGGAGCCGGGCGAGAAAGGCATGGCTGTGGCGCAGATGGCCGACGCCCTTGCGCTCCCATTTCTCGAAGGCCTCGTCGGCGGAGGTTTCCGGCGGCGGCGGGTCGCGGTCGAGAACCGTCAGTTCGCGTCCGGCACGGCCAAGTGCCAGCGCGGTCCAGAGACCCGCAATGCCGCCGCCGATAACGAGAATCCGCTCGCTCATGAAAACCTCCTCAAGTCATGCCGGGAAGGGGCATAACCAAAAACTAGACCTCGGTCTAGTAAAATAGGAGTGAGGAGGGGGCCTGTCCAGAGCGGCCGGGAAAATCAGGGCGTCCGGAGGGAGAAAGCCGCGACGGCAAGGGCGATCCAGCCCGCCAGAAAGGCGAGGCCGCCGACCGGCGTCACCATCACCAATGCGCGGCTGCCGGTCAGCCCGAGATAGTAGAGCGTGCCGGAAAAGAGAATCGTGCCCACGATGAAGGCCCAGCCCGCCACGCTGGCGGAGAGGCCGCCGCCCTGCGCCGCCACCCAGGCGACGGCGAGCAGCGCCAGCGCGTGATACATCTGATAGCGCGCGCCGGTTTCAAAGACCGCGATTTCGGCCGGGCCCACCCGGGCCTGCAGGCCATGTGCGGCAAAGGCGCCAAGCGCCACCGAGAGAAAGCCGCTGATCGCGCCTGCCACGAGCCAGAATTTCATTCTCTTCTTCCCGGGTTGTTGGCGACCTCAAGGTGAAGTCTAGGCGGGGTGCGAAGGCGCCGGAAGACGCGGATTGTCGCGTTCCGCTGCGGTAATTCAGCGACCGTTTGACGCTTTGAAGCAACGGACATAAATCCATAATCTGATTGTGGGTTTAACGTTTGCAGCAGAAAGAACGGCCATGATCCCCCAGGAAACCGCCCAGACCATCATCGACCCCAAGGCCTATGCGGATGGCAAGCGCGTGGACGATGCCTTCGCCTGGCTGCGCAGGGAAATGCCTTTCGCGCAGGCGCAGCCCGAAGGCTTCGATCCCTTCTGGGTCGTCACGAAACATGCCGACATTCTCGAGGTCGAAAGGCAGAACGAGCTTTTCCACAATGGCGACCGCGCGACGACGCTGACGCCCATCGAGGTGGACAAGAAGGTGCGTGAGCTGATGGGCGGCTCGCCCCATCTCGTGCGCTCGCTCGTTCAGATGGATAATCCCGACCACTTCGCCTATCGGCGCCTGACCCAGTCCTGGTTCATGCCGCAGAACCTCAAGAAGCTCGAGGCGCGCATCCGGGAAATTGCCAAGGGCTTCATCGACCGCATGGCCGACATGAACGGCAATTGCGATTTCGCGCGCGATGTCGCTTTCCTCTATCCGCTGCATGTCATCATGGAAGTGCTCGGCGTGCCCGAAGCGGACGAGCCGCGCATGCTGAAGCTGACGCAGGAACTTTTCGGCAGTGCCGACCCCGATCTCAACCGCAGCGGCGCGGAAGTGAAGGATGCCGATGCGGCGCTGGCGGAGATCGGCGCGACGGTGGGCGAGTTCATCACCTATTTCAACGAGATGACGGAAGATCGCCGTGCCTGTCCGCGCGACGATCTTGCGAGCGTCATCGCGAACGGGCAGATCGAGGGCAAGCCGCTCGGCCATCTCGAAGCCATGTCCTATTACATCATTGCGGCGACCGCCGGCCACGACACCACCTCGAACACCACGGCGGGCGGGCTCTGGGCGCTGGCGGAAAATCCGGATCAGTTCGCAAAGCTCAAGGCCGACGCCTCGCTCATCCCCTCCTATCTGGAGGAGTCGATCCGCTGGGTGACGCCGGTAAAGCATTTCATGCGCACGGCAACGGCGGATGCGGAAGTGCACGGCCAGAAGATCGCCAGGGGCGACTGGCTGATGCTTTCCTATCCGTCCGGCAACCGCGATGAGGATGTTTTCGACGATCCCTTCGCCTTCAAGGTCGACCGTTCGCCCAACAAGCATGTCGCCTTCGGCTATGGTGCGCATGTCTGCCTCGGCCAGCATCTCGGCCGCATGGAAATGCGCATCCTCTGGGAGGAATTGCTGCCGCGCCTTCAAAGTGTTGAACTGGCAGGCGAACCGAAGCGCATGCAGGCAAGTTTCGTCTGCGGGCCGAAATCGGTGCCGATCCGCTATCGCATGAACTGAGAGGACGGAGAAGCGATGGAAGGCTTCAAGACCTGGCAGTGCACGACCTGCGGCTTCATCTATGACGAAGCTGAGGGCCTTCCCGATGAGGGTATTGCGCCCGGTACGCGCTGGGCCGACATTCCGGACGACTGGATCTGTCCGCTTTGCGGCACGCCCAAGAGCGATTTTGAAATGATTGAATTGTGAAGCGACGGTTCCGCAGCGTCATGCGTTGCGGAACTGCCTTCCGGTCATTGACCCGGCTCTCCCGCGCCGCCATTCTTGCCGCAACGAAAACATAAGAAGTCACCGGCAAAGCCGGGGCGCGCAGGGAGGAGAGCCATGCTCACCAAAGCCGACGATTATCCCATTCACCAGACGCCGGAACCGATCGCCTTTGCGGGCACGGACCGCAATTTCTACGACCGCTTCTTCTTCAACGGCTATACGCGCGGCGGCGACGTGTTCTTTGCGGCGGCGCTCGGCGTCTATCCGCATCTCAACATCATGGATGGCGCCTTCAGCGTCATCGTCGATGGCGTGCAGCACAATCTCCATGTTTCGCGCTTCCTCAACATGGAACGCATGGATACGCGCGTCGGTCCGCTTTCGGTCGATATCGTGGAGCCGCTGCAGGTGCTGCGCGTGCGTGTCGGCGACAATGAGCATGGCATCAAGGCGGATGTGACCTTCCGCGGCCGCGCGCCCGCATTGAAAGAGCCGCGCTTCACGCGCCGCAACGGTCCGCGCACGCTGATGGACCTTACCCGCATGACGCAGAACGGCACGTGGGAAGGCTGGATCGAGGTCAAGGGCAAGCGCATCGAAATCAAACCGCAGGATTATGTCGGTACGCGCGACCGCTCCTGGGGTGTGCGCGCCATCGGTGCGTCCGATCCGCAGCCGCTGGTGCCGCCCATGCCGTTCCAGTTCTTCTGGATGTGGGCGCCGCTCAATTTCGAGGATCGCATCACGCTGTTCCATGTGAATGACGACGAGCATGGCGAGCCGTGGAATCTCTCCGGCGTCATGTGCTCGCTCGGCGCGGATGCCGTGTCGCAGGAGGTGGACCGCGTTCACTACGAGATTGCCTACACCTCCGGCTCGCGCCATGCGAAGTCCTTCTCGATCTTCTTCGAGACGCGCAAGGGCGAGAAGACGCGCATCGACCTCACGCCGAAATTCCATTTCTACATGCAGGGCATCGGCTATGGGCATCCCGAATGGAGCCATGGCGCACATAAGGGCGACAACGCGATCGGCTATGACGAATTCAAGCTGTCGGACGTGAAGAGCTTCGCACCGCCTCATCTTCACATTCAGGCCTTTTCCGACGCGGTGATGACGCTGCCCGACGGGTCGAAGCGGCAGGGCTGCGGCATTCTCGAGCAGCTCGTGATCGGGCCGCACGCGCCGTCGGGCTTCAAGGATATTCTCGATCCGGCGAAATAGGGGCGAATGATGGAAGACCTTGCGCCGCGTATCGCCGCCTATCTTGCGCACCGGATGCCCGCCGCCTCGCATGTCGAGGTGAGCGGCGTCTCGCGCATTCCGGGCGGCGCCAGCCGCGAAACCTATCGCCTCACCGCGACATGGGAAGAGGGCGGCAAGAAGATGCGCCGCCCGCTGATCCTGCGCCGCGATCCCGTGGCAAGCCTCATCGAGACGGAGCGCGACGTCGAGTTCAACGCCTATCGCGCCTTCCATCCGACGGGACTTCCCGTACCGGAACCCTTGTTCCTCGAAACCGATCTCAAATGGCTCGACCGGCCCTTCTTCGTGATGGAGCAGATCGAGAACTGCCAGGCGGGCTCGCCGTTCAATGCGGCGCCTTACGGCGCACTCGGTGAAAAGGTCGGCAGGCAGTTCTGGACGCATCTCGGCCGCATCGCCGCCGCCGATCCGGCAAAGACCGGCTTCTCGGCAAACATGGAAGCCATCGCGCCGGATGCCTGCTGGAAACACGAGCTCGACAAGTGGGAAAAGGTGATCGACGAGGACGAACTCGTGCCGCAGCCGATTGCGCGCGCCGCGATCCGCTGGCTCCGCCGCAATCCGCCGCCGCCACCGCCGCGCGTCACCGCCGTTCACGGCGATTACCGCACCGGCAATTTTCTTTTCGACGGTGAGGGCGAGATCCGCGCCATTCTCGACTGGGAAATGTGCCATCTCGGCGATCCGCTGGAAGATGTCGCCTGGGCGGCCGATCCTCTCTGGGCCTTCCAGCAGACAGAGCGGCCGGGCGGCATGATCGCGCGCGCTGAAGCCTTCCGCCTCTGGGAGGAGGCGAGCGGCATGAAGATCGATCCCGTCCGTCTGCGCTGGTGGGAAGTCTTCAATTCGCTGAAGGGCCTCGCGATCTGGATTTCATCGGGCAAGGAATATCAGTCGGGTGCGAGCAGCGATCCGATCCTCGCTTTCCCGAGCTGGTATTGCACTGATGTTCACAACCGCGTGCTGGCGCATCGTCTTGCCGCGCTGTCGAAGGAAGCCCGCTCATGAAGCCCGATGTACCTGTCGTCATGCGCGGTCTCTTCGGCACCATGCTGATGGAGATCGCGCCGAACCTCACCGCCGAATATTCCGCCGGCAGCATCGGCATCATGAGCATGATGATCTTCATGACCGCCGAGGAATATGACCGCGCGGCGGAAATCCGCACGGCCGAGAATGCCGAAATGCGCGCGCTCTTCGCGGAGGCTGCTGGACTTGTCGAGGATGCCGGGCTCAAGGCGAAGCTTGCGGAAGCGGCGAAGGAAAAGGACGCCTCCCTCCGGGTGAGTGCGCTCGACAAGGAGAACGCGGCGCTTGCCGCCCTTCTGATCGAGCTTCAGGCCCATGTGGAGGACAGCGCGGCGCCTCACGCCGCCGGCCTCGAAGCCCGTATATGGGACTATCTCGTCACGGCGGCGGACAGGCGGAAACTCACCTTCCCGGCGCTCGGCTAGGCGGAGAGGGGGGACTTCCCCCCTCACGGGCGGGCGCGGTATGAGTGTGCGTTCCGATCGGGAAACCCGCGCATCATGCCGCTCGCCGTCCGCCTGTCGATCTTCTACGGCTCGCTCTGCCTGTTCTCGGGCGTGCAGCTTCCCTTCTTTCCGGTCTGGCTGGAGTCCAAGGGTCTCGGGCCGACGCAAATCTCCATCGTCATCGCCGCGACCATGATGCTGCGCATCGCGGCCGGGCCCGTCTTCGCCTTCGCCGCCGACCGGCTGGACGACCGGCGCCGTGTCGTCGTTCTTCTCGCCTGGAGTTCGGTGCTGGCGGGGCTGCTGCTCCTCGTGGCCAATGGCTTCTGGGCCATTCTCATCGTCAGCCTCATCCTGATGTCGTGCTGGCCCTCCATCACGCCGATCATCGAAACCATCGCCATGAAGGCGACCCAGGAAGGCCGGATCGATTATGGCCGGGTGCGCATCTGGTGTTCCGTCACCTTTATCGGGGCGAGCGCCGGTACCGGCTGGCTCGTTGGCTGGCGCTCGCCGGAGATCATCGGCGTCTGCATGGTGATCGCCCTCTTCGTGACGCTCGCCGGCACTTTCCTCCTCTCCCGCGAGGTGCCGCAGCCGAAGCGCCGCAAGAAGAAGGGCGGGCAGCTCCTCGCCACCCTGCGCATCGCGCGCCATCCCGTCTTCATCACGGGCCTCGTCGCGGCGGGCATCGTCCAGTCGAGCCATGCCGTCTATTACGCCTTCGGCTCGCTCAATTGGCAGCGGCTCGGCTATGACGACGGGCTGATCGGCATTCTCTGGGGCATCGGCGTCATTGCCGAAATCCTGCTTTTCACACAATCGGGACGTGTGATCCGCCTGTTCGGCGCCCCCGGCCTGCTGATGATCGCCTCGGGCGGCGCGGCGCTCCGCTGGGCTCTTCTCGCTTTCGATCCGCCGCTTCCGGTCCTCTTCTTTTGCCAGGCCTTGCATGGGCTGAGCTTCGGTGCGGCACATCTCGGGGCACTTCATTTCGTGGCGCAGGCCTCGCCGCCCTCGCTCGCCTCCACGGCGCAAAGTCTTTACGCATCCATGTCCGCAGGCATTATGATGGGCGCGATGACCCTTGCAGCGGGCCCGCTTTATGCGCATTTCCTTGCGCATGCCTATCTGCTGCCCGCCGTCACCTCGCTGGTGGCGCTGGCAGGGGCGCTCCTCCTCTCCATGCTGTGGCAGGGCGGGGCGGTCGTATCGGACGAAGAGGAAGAAGAACATGCCGGTTGAAGTCATCCCGACAGGTGCGGCGCTTGGCGCGGAAATTCGCGGCCTCGATCTGTCGAAGCCGCTCGGCGATGCGGATTTCGAGGCCGTTCAGCAGGCCTGGTACGACCATATCGTGCTGCTCTTCCGCGGCCAGAAGGTGAGCGACGACGATCTCATCCGCTTCTCGCGGCGCTTCGGCGAACTCGACATCGCGCCCGCCTCGGCGACCGACATGGCAGGGGCGCAGGAAAAGTCGCGGCCGGAAATCTGGATCATCTCCAACGTGATCGAGAACGGAAAGCCGATCGGCGCGCTCGGCGACAAGGAAGCCGAGTGGCATACCGACATGTCCTATGTCGCGGAACCGCCCATGGCGAGCGTGCTTTACTCGCTCGAAATTCCGAGCGCGGGCGGCAATACGAGCTTCGCCAATATGTATAAGGCACTGGAAGAACTGCCGGCCGATCTGCGCGCCGCCATCGAAGGCCGCAACTGCAATCACGACTCGAGCACCACGAGCGTCGGCGAGTTGCGTGCCGGCGCGGCCGCCGTGGTCGACGTGCGCGAGGCGCCGGGCGCCATGCATCCGGCGATCCGCACGCATCCCGCCACCGGCGGCAAGGCACTTTATCTCGGCCGCCGTCTCAATGGCTGGCTTGAAAGCTATTCCGTCGAGGAAAGCGAGAAGCTGCTCGACCGTCTCTGGGCGCATTGTGCGAAACCGGAATTTTCCTGGACGCATCGCTGGGCCGTCGGCGACCTGCTCATCTGGGACAATCGCTGTGCGATTCATCGCCGCGAAAGTTTCGACGGCCGCGAGCGGCGTGTCATGCACCGCACGCAGATCAAGGGCGACGCCCCGCGCTGAGCCGCAGCCTCCCTTGCGTCAATTCTCTTCCGTTTGACTTTGCCCGCGGATGCGCCAGTTTCTGCGGCAAAAGAATTCACGAACGGAGGAACTCCCATGCGCGCTCTCGTGCTCGAAGGCAATTTCGGCATTGAAAATCTGAAGCTCAAGGACCGCGATGTTCCGAAGGCGGGGCCCGGTCAGGTCGTGCTGAAGATGAAGGCCGGCTCGCTCAACTACCGCGATCTCGCGACCGTCACCTTCGGCGGCAATCCGGCGCTGCTGCCGCTCGTGCCGCTCTCCGATGGCTGCGGCGAGGTTGTGGAAGTGGGCGAAGGCGTGAAGCGCCTCGCGAAGGGCGACCGCGTTGCGCCGAGCTTCTTCCAGGGCTGGATTTCCGGTGGCCCCGTCGCCGAACAGCTTGGCGCCACGGCGCTTGGCAGCCCGATCGACGGCTGTGCGCAGGAATATATGGTGCTTTCCGCCGAGGGCATGTCGAAGGCGCCGTCCAATCTTTCCGATGAAGAGGTCGCCTGTCTTCCCTGCGCTGCGCTCACCGCATGGCGCGCGCTGGTCGTCGAAGGCAATATCAAGGCGGGCGACACGGTTCTCGTGCAGGGCACGGGCGGCGTCTCGATCTTCGCGCTGCAATTCGCGAAGGCGATGGGCGCGCGGGTGATCGTCACTTCGTCATCGGACGAAAAGATCGAGCGCGCGAAGAAACTCGGCGCAGACGATGCGATCAACTACAAGGCGACGCCGAACTGGGAAATGGAAGCGCGCAAGCTCACCGGCGGCCGTGGCGTCGATCATGTGGTGGAAGTCGGTGGCGCCGATACCTTCCCGCGTTCCATCATGGCGGCGCGCGTCGGCGGTCACATCGCCGTGATCGGCATTCTCTCCGGCCTCACCAAGGATGTGAATGTCGCGGCGATCTTCGCGCAGAACCTCAAGATCAGCGGCATTACCGTCGGCAGCCGCACGCAGTTCGAGGAAATGTCGCGCGCCATCGAGCAGAACGACATTCACCCTGTCATCGACAAGCGTTTCCCGCTCGACGAGGCGCAGGAGGCGTTCCGCCTGATGCAGGGCGCCTCTCACTTCGGCAAGATCGTGCTGAATATCTGATTTGCGTGGGGGTGGGGTGCGCGCGCCTTACCCCCAAAGCTCCCGCTCCGGCGGATAGACGAGGCTGCCGTCATAGCGCAGCGCCGGCTTGCGGTCCTCGGCCAGCAGCAGGGGTCCGTCGAGATCGACGTAATCCGCCTGCTGCGCCGCCAGCATGGCGGGTGCCATGGCGAGCGAGGTCGAGACCATGCAGCCCACCATCACGCGGAGCTTGCGGAGCTTCGCGCAGCGGATCACCGCCAGCGCTTCGGTCAGGCCGCCGGTCTTGTCGAGCTTCACATTGATGAAGTCGTAAAGCCCCACCAGCCGTTTCATGCCTTCGAGCCCATGCGCGCTTTCATCGGCGCAGAGCGGCACCGGGCTTTCGATGCCGCGCAGCGCCTCGTCGTCCTTCGCGGGCAGAGGCTGTTCGATCAGCGACACGCCGAGCCGGGCAAATTCTTTCGCAAGCGGGGCTATGTCGGAGGTCTTCCAGCCTTCATTCGCGTCCACGATGAGGGCTGAGTGCGGGGCGCCCTGGCGCACGGCTTCCACACGGGCGATGTCCTCGCCGCCGCCATGGCCGAGCTTCAGCTTAAGCAGCGGCCGGTGCGCCGCTGCCGCTGCCGCTTCGCGCATTTCCTCCGGCGTCGCGAGGCTCAGCGTATAGGCCGTGGTCAGCGCACGAGGCTGGGCAAGCCCGGCGATCTCCCATGCCGGTTTGCCGGCGCTCTTCGCCTCGAGATCCCAAAGCGCACAGTCGAGCGCATTGCGTGCTGCGCCGCGCGGCATCGCGCGCTGCAGTTCCTCGCGCGTCATGCCCTCGTTCAGCGCCTGCTGCTGCGACTTGATGGCGGCGATGACGTCCTTCTCCGTCTCGCCATAGCGCGCATAGGGCACGCATTCGCCCTGTCCGGTCAGCCCGTTATGCGTGACGCGCGCCACCACCACACGGGCCTCCGTCTTGGCGCCGCGCGAAATGGTGAAGGCCCCCGCGATGGGCCAGGATTGAGCTTCGACGGAAAGTTCGCGCATCGGGCGGGGGTCTCGAATTGCAGGGAGCCGGAGACTGGCGCGCGATAATGGCGTTTGTGTGAGCGTCCTCAAAGTCCCATTTCGAGACCTTTGGGCCTTCCGGATCAAATTCTGCCTGCGAACCAGGCACCGTTCCAGTTCTCGCCGGGCGGGTTCGCCTCGTACTGGGCGATCCTTGCTTCATAGAAGTCGTAGAGCGTCGGGATCGCGCCGTTGAGCTTGCGGCACTCGGCAATGGCGGCGCGCGCCTCCGCCCAGCGCTGGTTGCGATAGGCCGAGAAGATCAGGACATGCGCCTCCTGCAGCGCCCGGAATTTAGGGTTCGCCCGCATGATCGGGTCGCCCAGCAGCGCATAGACGCGGCGGCCTTCCGGGTGGCGGGGCGTCGAGACGAGGTCGATCTCGAGAAGCGCATAGCGGTCGCCCACGGCGCGCTGCGTGCCTTCGCCGACGATGATGGCGGGGCCGTAGTGGCGCGCATTCTTCTGGAGATAAGCCCCGAAGCTCACCGGTTCGCCCAGCACGCCATAGTCGAAGCGCTGCACGGCGCCCATATTGCCGGCG
This sequence comes from Parvibaculaceae bacterium, assembly GCA_019636015.1. Classification (GTDB taxonomy): domain Bacteria; phylum Pseudomonadota; class Alphaproteobacteria; order Parvibaculales; family Parvibaculaceae; genus Parvibaculum. Next base: position 241,991 of record JAHBYJ010000002.1, on the reverse strand, counting down.
ATCGCCGTGCCCGTGTCGATGCCGATGGAAAGGCTCAGGGGCACATGGCTCAGGTGCTGGCGGCGTGCATCTTCTTCGAGGAATTCATTGAGCGCCTCGAGGTTCTCCACCATGCGCAGCGCCGCGTCGCACCCCTTCGAGGCGTGATCGGCGGCATCGAGCGGTGCGTTCCATACCGCATAGAGCGTGTCGCCGACATTGCGGTCCACCATGCCGTTGCGGTCGAGCACGATCTTCGTCATCGGCGAGAAGAAGCGGTTGAGGATGTCGGCATAGGCCGTCGGGTCCTCGAGATAGCGGTCGGAAATGATATTGAAGCCGCGAAGCCCGGCCACGACCGATGTCACGTCGCGCAGCGTGCCTTCGGCGCGGATCATCCGCGGATTGGCCTTTACCCGGGCGAGCCCGGCGGTCGGCAGGCGGCGTCCGAACTGCGTTTCGACGAAGCGGATTTCATCTTCCGTGTGGAGCCGCGTCATCAGCGCGCAGGTGAAGGCGGCCGCGAACAGCGTCACGCTTGCAAGCGCCGGGTCGATCAGCCAGCGATTGTTCTCGAAAGCCCACCAGGAGCCGTAGGACGCGCCTGCCGCAAGGAGCAGCGTCAGCAACAGGCCCCAGCGCAGGCGGAAGCGGCGCACGGCGAGAATGACGATCACGCCGCCGACGAGAATGAAAAGCTGCTCCGCCGGCGAAACCCAGCCCGGCCGTACGAGATATTGACCGGCGGCGATCTGGTCGATGGCGTTGGCGGCAATCGCGCCCGACGCCATGTTCACGCCGATCGGCGTACGGAAGAACTGGCTGGAGCCGTTCGCCGAGACGCCGATCACGGCGATGCGGCCGTCGAGCGCTGCAAGCTCCGCCGTTCCGCGCAGGATGTCGCCCGCGGAAATCCTGCGGCGCGTGTCTTCCTTGCCGAAATAGAGGCGCATTTCACCGTTGCGCGCGGTTTCCGCCTCGAAGCCCGTGCCGAGGATCGAGACACGCTCGATGCCCGGTTCGATCTCGAACGAGATACCACCTTCGGCCGTCGCCACGAAGGCGCGGTAATCATTGCTGTCCTGCGACACGCGCAGCGCCTCGAGCACATTCGAGGGATAGAGCGCGCCGTCGAGATTGACGAGCAGGGGGATGCTCCGCACCGTCGCGCCATTCGCTTCGGCCGCAAGCGTCGCGCCGATGCCATTGGCCGCGTTCTCGAAGGGAGCGAGCGTTGCGCGCCACGTCTCGTAGCGCTTCAGGTAGTGGCGCGGATCGCCGCCCTGCGGCGCAATGCGGGCGGGCAAGCGCGGCACATGGCGGCCGCTGAAATCGGTCTTGCCGGGAACGAAGGAAACGACGGAGCGCGTCTCCGCGAGCAGCGCCGCGAGCTCCCGTTCATGGTCGGGAAGTTGCCGGAGTGCCTGGGACAGGCCGCCGAGATCGCCGCCGGAGGGGAAGGGCGCCCAGAGACGGATGAGCTCGCCCGCCGATGTCGGGTCGGGGTCGGCCAGCGGCATGTCGATGACGACGGCGCTTGCGCCCGCTTTCGTCACGCGGCTCACGAGGTCGTCGAGCCGCTTGCGCGGCCAGGGCCAGGGGCCGTAGGTCTTCGCGGTTTCGGCATCGATGTCGATATAAACGGCGCGGGGGCCTTCCGCCGATGCGGCGCGCGGCAACAAGCGCTGATAAAGGTCGAAAACGCGGTCCTGGAGGAAAGTGCCGGTGCCTTCCGGGTTGTAGTTCGCAAGCACGAGACTCAGCACCAGCACGAGGCCGGGCAGGATCGCGGAAAGTCTGCGGAATGCAGGCGTCGGATTCATGTCTCGCTACTCGCCACCCGCGCCGCACCCGGCCCGGGTATTGCCTCAAATTGAACCTATCGGGCCGATCCTGTCCCTAATCTGAACAGAATTCAGTCCCCTTGCGGGTTCCATTGCAGCTTCCATTCCAGAGGAAGGAGCGAGGCTTTGGTTATGGCGAGTTTTGATGCCCGGCCGCCCTGCCGGCGGCCGGGAGAGGGCGCCTTATTCGGCGCCGGTTTCCGCCTTCAGATAGGCGATCAGGTTGCTGATCTCGTCTTCCTTGCGCAGGCCCGGGAAGGCCATGCTGGTGCCGGGCACCAGCGCGGCCGGCTTGTGGAGATAATCGTTCATGGTCTCTTCGGTCCAGACAAGGCCCTCGGCCCCCTTGGCGGCCATGGCCTTGGAATAATTGAACCCTTCCAGCGTGCCTGCGGTGCGGCCGAAGACGCCATGCAGATTCGGGCCGACGCGGTTTGCGCCGCCTTCGTCCAGCGTGTGGCAGGCCTGACAGCGGGCAAACACCTTCTTGCCCTTGTCGAGATCGGGTTCGTCGGCCAGCGCCGCACCCGACAGCACCATGGCCACGGCAAATCCCGCAACGCCCGTCCACAAACCACGCATGATCCGATCTCCCTGAAAACATGAACCCGGCGGCGCGACTCGGCGGCCACCGGATGGGAACCTATTCTATCCTGTGGACATTTGAAGAGGATGCGACGAACCGGCGCGGCTTCGCTTGCGGCGGGGCGCGGGGACGGGCAAATTGGCCTCGCTGGCGGCTTGCTGGCATGCAACGGCGGAAATCGGGGGAATTTTGGCCGGTCCGGCATCTCGTACAGCAAAATCGGCCCAGCAGCAGGATGCCGCGCAGTGCCGCATCTCGACGGAGAGCGGAGTGCTGCGCATCGCAGCCTCGGGCGACTGGACGATCGCGCATCTCAGCGCCGCGGACGGAGAATTGCGGTCGCTCACCGCCGGGCCGGTCAAGGCCGGGCGCGCCGTCATCGATTTTTCGGGTATCGCCCGCTTCGACACATCTTCCGCCGCCGTTCTCGAGCGCACGGCGCGGCTGCTCGAGGAAAAAGGTCTCCGGGTCGAGTTCGAGGGCGTGAGCGAGCCGCAGCGGCGCCTTCTCGACAAGATCGACACCTATGGGACGCCGGACACGTCGAAAGCCCCGCCCGCGCCGTTCTACATCGAACTTGTCGAGCGGATCGGCGTCACGACGCGCGAGATCGGCGAGGAAGCGCGCGGCATGCTCGGCTTTATCGGCACGGTCGTCTCCGCGATCGGCCGCACGGCGGCCAATCCGCGCCGCTTCCGCCTGGTGCCTTTCGTTCATCACATGGAGAAGTCGGGCTTCGATGCGTTGCCGCTCGTCTGCCTTCTCACCTTCCTGATCGGCGCCGTTGTGGCGCAGCAGGGCGCGGTCCAGCTTCGCCAGTTCGGCGCGGAAGTCTTCACCGTCAATCTCATCGCCATCATCTTTCTGCGCGAGGTGGGACTTCTCCTCACCGCCATCATCGTGGCGGGCCGCTCGGGCAGCGCCTTCACCGCCGAAATCGGCTCCATGAAGATGCGCGAAGAGATCGACGCAATGCGCGCGCTCGGTCTCGATCCGATGGAGATGCTTGTCATTCCGCGCGTTGCGGCGCTTACCGTCACGCTGCCGCTCCTTACCTTCATCGCCGATCTGATGGGGCTTCTCGGCGGCGGCGTGGTCGTCTTCTTCATGCTCGATATGTCGCCCGGCGTCTACATGTCGCGCGTGCAGGAAGCGGTCGATTTCTGGACCATCGCCGTCGGCCTCATCAAGGCGCCCTTCATGGCGGCGGTGATCGCGCTTGTCGGTTGCCGCGCGGGCCTCTCCGTCACGGGCAGCGCCGAATCCGTCGGCGCCATGACCACGCGCTCCGTCGTGCGCTCGATCTTCCTCGTCATCATTCTCGATGCGCTCTTCGCCATGTTCTTCACCGCGGTCGGGATCTGAGCATGGCGCAGAAGGGCGAACCGATCATCGAAGTCGAGGGTCTCATGACGCGGTTCGGCGATCATGTGATCCACGAGGATCTCGATCTCACGGTCAATCGCGGCGAGGTCATCGGCATTGTCGGCGGCTCGGGCACCGGCAAGTCTGTGCTGCTGCGCACGATCCTCGGCCTCAAGAAGCCCGATGCCGGGCGCATCCGCGTCTTCGGCATCGACCTTGCCGAACTGCCGGAGGAGGAACGCCGGCTCCATGAGCGCCGCTGGGGCGTGCTCTTCCAGGATGGCGCGCTTTTCTCCGCGCTCACCATCGCCGAGAACATCCAGGTTCCATATCGCGAGCATCTCCATCTCTCGCAGGAACTCATGGACGAACTCGCCGCCATAAAGATCGCGATGGTGGGTTTGCGGCCCACCGCCGCCTCGCTCTATCCCTCGGAACTTTCCGGCGGCATGCGCAAGAGGGCGGGGCTTGCCCGGGCGCTCGCGCTCGATCCGGAAATCCTCTTCCTAGACGAGCCCACCGCCGGTCTCGACCCCATCGGGGCGGCCGCCTTCGACGATCTCATCAACGAACTCAAGGAAGCGCTCGGGCTTACCGTTTTCCTCGTGACGCACGATCTCGATACGCTTCACGCCACTTGCGACCGCATCGCGGTGCTGGCCGAAAAGCATGTTATCCTTGTCGGCACGATCGACGACATGTTGCGTAGCGACCATCCCTGGATCCACGAATATTTTCACGGGCCGCGTGCACGCGCGGCTCTTGCGGGCAAGTAACGGCCATGGAAATCAAATCCAACAACGTCCTGATCGGCGCCTTCACGATATTCACGATCGTCGGCGCATTTCTCGTGATCCTCTGGGTGAGCGGGATGCAGCTCAACCGGCAGTTCGCCTATTACAAGATCATCTTCGACGGTTCGGTGTCCGGTCTGTCGGAGTCGGGCGCGGTTCAATATAACGGCCTTCCGGTCGGGCGGGTGCGCGAGCTCTATCTGATGGAGCGCAACCCGAACAAGGTGGTGGCGATCATCGAGCTCGATGCGCGTACGCCGGTGAAGGAAGACTCGGTCGCGCAGCTCGAGCTTTCGGGCCTCACCGGCGTCGCCTTCATTCAGCTCACCGGCGGCAGCCCCGAATCCGCGGAGCTTGTGCCGCGGGAGGGCCAGGACCTGCCGGTCATCCGCGCGGCGCCGTCCTCGCTGCAGGACTTGCTGCGAAGCGGTCCGGAAACGCTGCAAAGCGCGAACGAACTCCTGAAGGAGATGAACAAGCTCGTCGTCGAGAACCAGCAGGCGGTGAACGAGTCGCTCGCCAATGTCGCCATCATGTCGAAGGCGCTGGCCGACGGATCGGACGACGTCACGAAGGCGCTGAAACAGCTGTCGGAAGCATCGGTCCATCTCAACAGCATCAGCCGCAATGCCGACCAGTTGATGAAGGAAGACGTGAAGGCCTTTATCGGCGATGCGCGCGAGGCGGCGCGCGCCTATCGCGAGGTCGCGGAAGAACTCGACGCGGTGCTGAAACAGGGCGGACCGGGCGTCGGCGCGGGGCTCGCCCAATTGCCGCAGCTTGTCGCCGATACGCGCTCGCTCGTCTCGTCGCTGGAGCGGATCGCGACGCGGGCGGGCGACGATCCCGGCCGCTTCCTGGTGGGCAACAACGTGCCGGAAGTGGAGGCGCAATAATGGGGGAGGCTGTCATGCTGCGGTTCGGAAAGATGTTGCGGGGCGCGGTTCTGGCCGCGTCCGTCCTGCCGCTTGGCGGTTGTGCGCTTGCCGATCTCGGCAGCGGCCCGGCGCCTTCGCTCTACACGCTTCGCGCGCCCGCCGTCGAAACGGTGCAGGCCGCGCCCGTCGCGGCGCAGCTCGTGGTCGAGGATTTCTCGGCGCCCGCCGCCATCGACACGACGCGCATCGTCTTCCAGCCGAGCGACAACGAGATCGCCTATTATGCCGGCGCGCGCTGGAGCGACCGCGCGCCGCGCATGATTTCCTCGCTGCTCGTGGAAACGCTGTCGCGCAGCGGTCAGTTTCCGGCGGTTGTCGGCCCGGGCAGCACGGCGCGGATGGATTATGCGCTGACCGGCGACATTCGCGTCTTCTCCGCGCATCGCGACGAGGCGGCCGGGCTCGGGCAGGGTACGACCAAAGTCCGCGTTGCGTTTTATGTGCGTATCCTGCGCGCGCGCGACCGGAGCATTCTCGCCTCGCGGGAATTCACGGCGGAAGCCGCCGCCCCCGGCAGCGGCATGGCGAATATCGTCGCCGCCTATGATGCGGCGCTCGGCTCGGTGCTCGCGGAAATTTCCGGCTGGACGGCGCAGTCCATCGCTACGGCAGCGGCGGGGAGCTGAGGAAGACCCGAATAACTTCCTGGGTTAAGAATTCGGTGTCATCCCGGCGAAAGCCGGGACCCATTGGCCTATCGGTTTAATGACTCGGCTAGATCATCCCATTCTGGATTGGCGCGCTCGATCAACTGGACTTTCCACGCCCTTTGCCATTCCTTGATGGCCTTTTCCCGCTTTATGGCTTCTTCCACATCGTCGTGGCTCTCGGCGTAAACAAGCCGGTGAACCCGATACTTCTTCGTGAAAGCTGATGCATTACCCGCGCGATGCTCGAAAACGCGACGTGCGACATCATTTGTCACGCCGACATAGAGCGTGCCGTGCTTGCGGCTCGCGAGGATGTAAACGAAGTAGCTCATCCGGGCGCTGCGCTGCGAGTGGGCCCCGGCTTCCGCCGGGGTGACATGGAGTGTTTGGATATTTCAAGACGCGTAAGTAGCCCCTAGGCCAGTTTCCCGATGGCCTGGCCGAGCATGAGATAGACCTTGCCCGTGTCCGAGGTGAGATAAGTCTCGACCAGGATGTTGTCGCGGTCGCGCGAGGCGGCGGCGCCGAGCAGCTCCTCGAATTGCGCGACGAAGCGGTCCACATTGCCTCGGAACTCGCCATCCTTGCGATACTTCTGCGAAATGCGGTCGTAAAGCTCGCGCCCCGCCATGTTGTAGAGGCGGCGCGTGAAGACGTTGCGTTCGCCGGCCTGATAGCGCCGCCATAGATCGGGCGGCGGGCTTTCCTCAAGCGCCCGGTCGAGATCGATGGCGAGCGCCTGCAGCGCCTCGATGACATGGAGCGAGGCGCGCTGGAAGTCGCGGTCCTCCTCGCCATGCGCGTCGCCTGCCGGCGCGCGCCGTTCGGCGGCGGCGAGAAGTTCGGGCAGGCCCCAGCGCCGGTCACTCTTGGGCGTGGCGCGCGGCGGCTCTCGATAGGCGGGAAGCGGGCGGGGGAAGTCGCTTTCGCGGCGCATCGGCGTAGCGCGGTCGAGCGTGCGCGCGTGGCGCACCACGATCTCGGCAATGGCGGCGAGCGCGGAAACCTGTTCCTCCAGCACGTCGCGCAGCGCGTTCGCGCTTTCCGCCGCCTCGTCCGGCAATTCGCCGATGCGGCTTGCAAGTTCGTCGGTTGCCTCGTGCAGGGCGCGGCCCGCCTCGCGCGCGGTGCCGCCCAGCCGGATCATGGCGGCGTTGAAACGCTCCGCCGCGAGGTCGCTGTCATTTGCCGCCGCTTCGGCGAGCTTGCGCAATTCTTCTGTCTTGCCGCCCACATCGGTGGCGAGCTTGTCGGTCGCCACGGCGAGGTCGCGGCTCAGGGTGGCGGTCGCGGCGGTGAGCCGTTCCGTCGTCGCCGCAATCGCCTCGCTTGCCGCGCGGGAGACATCGTTCGCCAGCGCGCCGGACGCCGCCTTCAATTCGTCGACCGTCGCGCCGATGGCGCGCGTCGCCGCGCCCGCCGAACGGCTCACCGAGGTCGAGGCATCGGCGGCTTCCTCCGCGCCGCGCCGGATTTCCCCGGCGATGCTTTCGCGCAACGCCGCTGCGCGGGCGGCCGCCGCCTCGAAGGTCGTGTCGAGGCCCGCGCCGAGGCTTGCCACCGCCCGCGAGATTTCCGCCGTATGGTGTGCGAGCGCCTTGTCGGCCTCGTTCATGCCGTCGCGATGCGCCTCGAACACGGCATTGAGGCGCTCGTGTTCATGCTCCAGCCTGTCCGCGGCTTCCGCGATGATCTCGCGCTGGCGCTCATAGGTCTTGCCGATCTCGTCGGCCTTGGACAGCGCATCGGCCGCGACGACCTCGAGCCGCGAGGACTGCCGGTCGAGCATGGCCGCCGTCTGGTCGGCGCCGGCGCGCGCCGCTTCGCTGGTGCGTGCGAGCGCCTCGGCCTGTTCGGATGCGCGCCTGCCGGCTGCCGTGAGGTCCGCTTCCGCCTGTCCGGCGAAGCCGCGCACGGCCTCCACCTGTTCGCGGATCGAAAGCGAAATCCTGTCGCTCTCGCTCCCCAGCGTCGCGGCAATCTCCTCGAGGCTCTTCCTGTGGCGGCCGAGCAGGTCCTCCATCGTCCGTGTGCGGAATTCAGCGCGGCCGGTGCCCCTGTCCAGTTCCTCCACCTCGCGCGAGACGAGCTCATTGAGTTCTGTCGCCTGTTTCAGCGCCGCGTCGAGCCCTTCGCGCATGGCGGCAAGCTCGCGCCGCACGGCGGAGGAGATGGTGCCGATCTGGTCGGTTGCGAAATCTTCCGGGTCGGACAGGCGGATCGCGGTGCGCGCCAGCGCCTCCGACATGAGCCGCATCTCCGCCGCGCGCCAGGCCGTCCAGGCAAACATCCAGATGAGTGCGAGAGGCAGCAGCGCGCCGGCAACGAAGACGCCCGTTTCGAGGCGGCTCAGCGCCTGCAGTCCGTCGAGCCCGTAGGTTCCCCAGGCCCAGGCCGCGCCCGCGCCGATGACGGCGAGGCTCGCCACCGCCGCCGCGCCGAAAATCCGCGGGCTCGGCCGCCGCGCGATCATGCGATAGAGCGCGCCGCCGGTCGGGCTGTCTTCATTGGCCGCGAGCACCTTCGGCTCGGCGGCCGGCGGCGCTTCCGCTCCGGCGGGCTCGCCGGTTTGTTCGCCCTGGGTCAGTTCGTTGTTTTTCATCGATTTTCCCGGCGATTCCCCGGCCTCGCGCTGAATGCGGCAGGGGTCAGGGTGTCGGAAGGCGGGGGGAGCGTCAACATCCTTGCGCCCGCGTTAACGAATCCGTATCGGCCCCGCGCCTAGACTTTCATCGGTCAGTACAGTTGCGGAGCGGCGGCATGAAACCCTCGACGATGATGCGGCAGGAAACGGGCGAATTCACCGGCGGCACGTCGCGGCCCATCGATCTCGTCCATCTCTCCAAATACACGCTCGGCAACCGCTCGCTCGAGAACGAGATTCTGGCGCTTTTCCGCTCCCAGGCCGATGTCTATCTCGCGCGTCTCGATACGGCGGGCGACGAGAAGGAATGGAAGAACGCCGCCCACAGCCTCAAGGGCTCCGCCCGCGGCCTCGGCGCCTGGGCGCTGGCGGCGCTTGCCGAAAAAGCCGAACAGACCGCGCTCGCCGCCCGCGCCGGCATCATGGCCGAGATCCGCGACGCCATCGCCGCCGTGAACGCCTTCATCGACAGCGTGGCGGAAGCCTGAGACTCTCCATGGACCGCTCTTGAGATACACCCTCCCTCAAGGGGAAGGTTGGGGGAAACACAAGCACTACCCCTCTACCATCGCCACCACCTCATCCGCAATCGCAAGCGACGATGTAAGCCCCGGGCTCTCGATCCCGAAGAGATTGACGAGCCCGGCGATGCCGTGGCGCGCGGGCCCCGAGAGCATGAAATCCGCCGCCGCTTCGCCCGGCGCGTTGAGCTTCGGCCGCACGCCGGAATAGGCGGGCTGGAGCGCGCCGTCCTTCAGCCCCGGCCAGTAGCGGCGGATCGCGTCGTAGAAGCCCGTGGCCCGCTCCGGCTTCACCGCATAATCGGGCTCCGCGCCTTCGGCCACATCGATCCATTCCACATCCGGGCCGAAGCGCGCCTGACCGCCCATGTCGAGCGTCAGATGCACGCCGAGCCCCGCCGCCTCCGGCACGGGATAGATGAGGCGCGAGAAGGGCGCGCGGCCCGTCAGCGAGAAATAGTTGCCCTTGGCGAAATGCGCCTGCGGCACATGCGCCGCGTCGAGCCCTTCGATCCGCGCCGCAAGCGCCGGCGCCCATAGCCCGCCCGCATTGATAACGATCCGTGTACGGAGCCGCGTTTCCTCCGCGCCGGAAACATGAACGATGAAGCCGCCTCCGTCCCGCGTCACGCGCGTGGCCCCCGCGTGAAAGGCGATCGCGCCGCCCGCATCCTCGAACTCGCCCTGAAGGCTCAGCATGAAGGCATGGGCATCGAGAATGCCGGTGGAAGGCGAGAGCAGTGCCGCCTCCGCTTTCAGCGCCGGTTCGAGCGCCCGCGCCTCCGCGCCTGTCAACTCGCGAAGGTCGCTCACGCCATTCGCCTTGGCGCGCGCGGCAATGCCGCCAAGCTCGGCGAGCTGCGCCTCATCCGCCGCGACGATCAGCTTGCCGCATTTCCGGTGGGGGAGGTTCCGCTTCTCCAGATAGTCATAAAGCCGCGCGCGCCCTTCCACACAGAGCCGCGCCTTCAGGCTCCCTTGCGGATAATAGATCCCCGCATGGATCACCTCGCTGTTCCGCGCGGACACCTCCGTCCCGATGGCGCCGTGCCGCTCCAGAACGACCGTCTCATGCCCGGCCAGCGCCAACGCCCGCGCGCAGGCAAGGCCCACCACGCCCGCGCCGATCACGACGGCGTCAATTTGCTGCGTGTCTGTCAAAGCGGGCACCATCTTTCTCCCTTTCCCCGTTGGGGAGAGGGAAGGGGCCCACCGAAGGTGGGAAGGGTGAGGGGCCTTTCGGTCATAAGAGTGCTTCCAGCTGGTTCTTTGGCAAGTTTCTTAGGGGAGTGAGGGCAAAGAAGAGGCAAGCGTCCTGTGTGATTGGAATTACAATTCAAGCCATCTTTCGGTAAAAGTTGGGGTTATGGACAGAGAAATTATTGATCGAGCTTTGCTATGAAAATAACAAACCCGATTGCTTTTTTTAGTTATGTCAGGGCTGTTGATGAGCATGAGTATGGGCGGCTCTCAGAGCTCAGAAAGAGACTGCAGGGTGAAGTCGAGCTTCAAACCGGCGGGTCGTTTCCGATCTTCCAAGACCGCAACGATATAAAATGGGGTCAGCTGTGGAAGGAAAGAATCAAAGAATCGGTCGATAGCGCGTCGTTCCTAATCCCAATCGTTACCCCGAGCTATTTCAATAGCCCCGCGTGCAGGGATGAATTTGAAGCCTTTGAAGAGCGTGAGAAGACCCTTGGCAGCAAAGACCTCATTTTGCCCATTTATTATGTGTCATGTGATGTGGTCGAAAAAATCACTGAAAGTGCTGACGATCCAATTGCGAAAGTAATTCGAGAGCGGAATTGGGCAGATTGGCGGCGCTATCGATTTTCAGATCTCAAAGATCCGGCAGTTGGAAGCGCAATTGCAGACCTTGCTGTTTCTATAAAGGCCCGGCTTGACAGTCTTGCCTCTATACAAGCTGCAGCTGTAGACGCGCTTTCACGTAAAGAAGATGCACCGAGCGTAGTCCGCTCGAAAAGACGGGCGACTCTTGTCAAGATGAAAACTCATCCCCGCTTGACGGTGCGGTCGACAGATGTTCCTGAGCTGCTGCCGAAAGGGAAGGTCAAAGTATCTTCGAGTGTAGACCGTTCAGAGTACTATGCTTTTACGAAAAGATATGACGAAATCATTCGAGCGGAAGAGTTAGCTAGTCCTTCGGAGATCGCTAAGCTACATGCGTATTTGACAATGGATATCGATCCCCTCTCCGAGGAAAATCGAAACACACTATCTCGCTTGCGAAAGCGGATTGAGTTGCGTGTCGGACGAAATGATCTTTGCGTTTGCATTCTTATAGACAATTCGGGCTCAATGCGCGGCTCAAAAATTCGGTACACCGCCGCTTGGACATCTCTTGTTGTTCAGAATTTAGAACAGTGCGGCGTGAGTACCGAGGTGCTTGGTTTCACTACGCGGACTTGGAAAGGCGGGCAATCGAGAGAGTTGTGGGTTTCGAAAGGTAAGCCCAAACAGCCAGGCCGTTTGAATGACCTACGGCACATTGTTTACAAGGAGGCAGGGGAAAGTCTTCGCAAGTCTGAACCGTCTTTTGCGCTGATGCTTCGAGAGGGGCTGCTTAAAGAGAATATTGATGGTGAGGCGCTGCTTTGGGCGGTCGAGCGAATTCAAAAAATTGATGCAAAGAAGAGGATGATTTTGGTGCTTTCCGATGGGGCGCCGGTAGATGACTCCACTCTTTCGGAAAGTGACGGTGGATTTCTTTCAGACCACCTTTCTCAAGCCGTGAACTGGATTGGTGTGTCAAAGGTAGTGGATTCTATTGTTGGTTTAGGAATCGAATATTCGGATGAGCGATTCTATCCAACGATGTTGAGCGGTAGCCTAGATAATATTGGGATTTTGGCTTTGGAGGCGGTTGCTGATTTTGTTGAAAGCGGTGCGTAATTCTAAATAGCAGAAAGATTTTGCTTTGAGTTTTCTGAGCGGATTCTCTGCAAACAAACCCGCATCTGCCTAATACCTCGCCGCCCGCCGCTCCACCGGGCCGTCATCCGTCAGCGCGATATGGGTCAGGGTCTGTTCGTCGTGGTTCATGCGCCATGAGAGGAGGCGCTGGGCGTAGTCCAGCACCAGCGGCAGATAGGCGGGGTCGGTCGCGCGGTTCACGAATTCGCCGGGGTCTTTCTCGAGGTCGAAGAAGAGCGGCGGCAGTTTCGTGAAGTGGACATATTTGTATTTCTCGTCGCGGATGATGTTCATCGTGCATTGATGCAGGGTGAGGCCGAGACGCTTCTCCGCGCTGTCGTCGGCGGGGTCGCGGAAGTCGAACTCCCAATGCGCTTCCTTCCGCCATGTCGCGGGCTCCCGTCCTTCAAGGAAGGGGCGGAGCGAGGCGCCGTCGCATTGCACGGGGATTTCCGCGCCGATCAGGTCGAGCATGGTCGGCATGATGTCGACATTCTCGGTGAAGCGCGTCACCACGCGGCCGCGGGCCCGGTCCGCCGCGCGGCGCGGATCGCGGATGATGAGCGGGATGTGGTAGGAGGCGTCGAAATAGCCGCATTTGCCGAGCAGCCAGTGGTCGCCCATCTGCTCGCCGTGATCCGAGGTGAAGATGATGAGCGTGTTGTCCCAGCGCCCGCTTTCCTTGAGGAAGGCGAAGAGCCGGCCCAGCGCCTCGTCCACTTCCGACATGAGGCCGTAATAGACGGCCTTCAGCCTGCGGAGCTTTTTCTCGTCCGCCGGCGCGCGGAAGAGCTTGCGGCCAAGCTGGTGTTCGAGCCAGGGGTGCTGCGCCGCTTCTGCCTCGTGGCTCTCCTTCCGCGCAAAGCCCGGCACCGCCGCCGGGTCGTACATGGCGTTGAAGGGTTCAGGCGCGACGAAGGGCGGGTGCGGGCGGAGCAGCGAGAGATGGGCGATGAAAGGCCGGTCGCTCTCGCCGATATAGTCGATCACGCGGTCGGTCAGGAAATTCGTGTCGTCCACCTCCTTCGGATAGACGAGCGGGCGGGGCACCGCCGCCCCGTCTTCATATTCAGGCCCCGGCGCGCGCTCGCCATAGGCGTAGCGGATGTCCGCCGGCACCTCATAGCCGTTCGCGGCGAGCCAGTCGGTCCAGGGCGTCGGCCAGGTGCCCATCATGGCAACAGGGCGGATGCCGGGCAGCGGCCCTTCATAGGTTTGCAGCCAGGGGCTTTCCGGGTCTTCCTCGCGCGGGTCCTGGCTCGTGTCGGTATAGCCGAAAAGCACCGGGTCATAGCCGAGGCGGCCCGCCTCCTTCGCCCAGTTCGTATGACGAGCATCGAGCGGCGTGCCATTGGTGCCGGAGCGGTGGTTCTGCAGATACATGCCGGTATGGAGCGAGGCGCGGGAGGGGCCGCAGGGCACCGCATTTGCGTAGTGCCGCTGGAAGAGCACGCCGTCGGCCGCCAGCGCGTCGAGGTTCGGCGTCTTCACCATGGGGTGGCCGCGGGCCGACAGGCATTCGCCGCGCCACTGGTCCGCCGTGATGAAGAGAATATTGAGCCTGTCCGCCATTTTCCGCCCTCCCGCTACGTTCTCCGGCGTCAGACTATGCGATGCCGGTGACAGGGGGACAACGGGGAGAGAGGGGAGCCGGGCGGCGGCCCCTGCGTGAAAAAGTCCCTCTGGGCATTGAGGGGTTGAAAAGAAATGAGCCCTGCGTCATTTATGTGCCGCCCCTCGGGGCGTCAGGCGGGCAAGCCCGGTTCCTTCACCTCCGACGAAGAAAAGCAAGATGGCGAAGATCACCTATATCGAGCACACCGGCACGGAACATGTCATCGATGTCGAAAACGGCATGACGGTGATGGAAGGCGCCATCAAGAACTCCATTCCCGGCATCGACGCCGATTGCGGCGGCGCCTGCGCCTGCGCGACCTGCCATGTCTATGTCGCCCCGGAATGGAAGGACAAGGTCGGCCCCGCCGAGAGCATGGAAGAAGACATGCTCGATTTCGCCTTCGACGTCCGCGACAATTCGCGTCTGTCCTGCCAGATCAAGGTGACGGACGAGCTCGACGGCCTTGTCGTGAACCTGCCCGAAAAGCAGTTCTGAGAACGGGTTTTCCTTCTCTCACCGGATCGTTTTCGCCGCCTCGAGCGCGATCGCCTGAAGTTCGGCGCGGCTCGCGCCTGCGCGGGCGCGCAGCGCAAGGCTGTGCAGCACCGCGCCTGCGAGCCTCGCCAGCGCCGCCGCATCGGCCTCCCTTGATATCTCGCCGCGCTTCTGCGCCTGCCTGTAGAGCAGTTCGAGGCCGCGGTCGATTTCTCCCAGCACGCCGCTCAGCGCCGCCTTGATGTCGTCATCCACCGCCGCTTCCGCCGGCGCGGTGCAGGAGACGAAGCAGCCGCGCGGGCCCTTCTCGCCCGACATATAGAGTTCGATGCCGCCCCGGTAGAAGGCGGCGAGCCCGTCGGCGAGGGCCACGTCCGCCTGGATGATGCCGCGCAGCGCCTCGCGCAGGCTCTCCGTATAGAGGTCGAGGCTTTTCAGATAGATCGACTTCTTGTCGCCGAAGGCCGCATAGAGGCTCGGCCGGTTCATGCCCGTCGCGGCAGCGAGGTCGTCGAGCGAGGTGCCGGTAAAGCCCGCCGCCCAGAATGTCTCCATGGCCCGGGTTAGGGCCCTTTCGGGGTCATAGGCGCGGGGCCTTCCGCGCGGGCTTTTCGTCATTTTTGTACCAATTCGCAAAAAATCATTGACGGGCGTCCGGCGCTCATTATTGTTCGGATCGGTACAAAAATCCAGCCGGGAGGAAAACCCATGGAGCTTTATTTCGCGCCGATGGCCTGTTCCATCGCCACGCGCATCGCGCTTTACGAGATGGGGAAGGGCGACGATGCCTCGTTTCACCGCGTCACGCTTGCCAGCAAGACCCTCGAAGACGGGTCGGACTATTACGCCATCAACCCGAAGGGCCAGGTGCCGGCGCTCCGGCTCGACAATGGCGAGATCCTGACGGAGAACGCCGCCGTCCTCCAATATGTCGCCGACCTCGCGCCGGAAGCGGGGCTCGCGCCGGCCTATGGCACCATGGAGCGGTACAGGCTTCAGGAACTGCTGAATTTCATCGGCTCGGAGCTCCACCAGAAAGTGCTGGCGCAGATTTTCAATCCCTTCGCCCCGGCAGAGGCCAAGGCCTTTGCGCGGGACGAGGTGGCGCCGGTCAAGTTCGCCGTGCTGGCGGAAGCCGTGAAGGGGAAGGCGTTCCTCATCGGCAACCGCTTCACGGTGGCCGATGCCTATGCGTTTTTCGTGCTGTCGCTATGCCCGTTCTTCGGCATCGATCTTGGCCGCTGGCCGTCGCTTCAGACCTATTACGAGGGGCTCGCCGCCCGTCCTGCCGTCGCCCGCGCCGCTGCCGAGGAAATGGCGCTCATGAAGCCGAACTGACATTCTTCTTCGGGCGGGCGTCGAACACGTCGAACTCATGTTCGATCGACTTCTCGATCAGGAGCCGCCAGAGCGGTTCCGCGATCGCCCGGCTGAGGCCCGCCCGGTCCGCCTCCGCGAGCACTTTGCGCACCACATCCTCGATCCGCGCCTCGTCGCGCACGGCGGTGCGTTCGCCCTTGATCACGCCGGCCTGCTCGATATAGGTCTGCCGCTCGGCCAGCAGCGTGACCAGTTCGCGGTCGATCCGGTCGATCTCCCGGCGGACTTCCGCCATCGTGCTGCATTTGACCATTGGGAGCCTCCGGGCTGGTGCGGCATGCGGTCATGCTGCGCCGCCGCATTCGCAGCGTAAGATAGGCATCGCGCCCGGTTTGTCACGGTCAATCGGCACGATTTTTTGCTTGGCGCAGCGGCAGGGGCAACCTATATAGGCGTCAATGGTTGTGAAATACCTATAACCACAAATTTTCAATGTTAATCCTGCTCCGGGAGCAGGCGGAGACAGGTGGCTGAGATGACGCAAGAAACGATCTCGACGGATGTGGTCATCATCGGAGCGGGGCCCTGCGGGCTCTTCGCGGTGTTCGAGCTCGGCCTGCTCGACATGAAATGCCACCTGATCGACATTCTGGACAAGCCGGGCGGGCAGTGCGCCGAGCTTTATCCGGAAAAGCCGATCTACGACATTCCGGCCCTTCCCGTTGTCAGCGGCCATGAGCTCACCGAGCGGCTGATGGAGCAGGCGGCGCCCTTCGGCCCGCAATATCACTACAACGAGATGGTCGAGGAGCTCGAGAAGCTCGAGGACGGCCGTTTCCGCGTGAAAACCGATGGCGGTCTCGTCTTCGAGGCGAAAGTCGTGGTCATCGCGGCCGGCGGCGGCAGCTTCCAGCCGAAGAAGCCGCCGATCCCCGGCATCGAGGCCTATGAAGGCAAGTCCGTCTTCTATGCCGTGAAGCGCATGGAAACCTTCCGCAACAAGAAGGTGCTGATCTCGGGCGGCGGCGACAGCGCGCTCGACTGGACGATCAACCTGCAGCCCATCACGCAGTCCATGGCGCTCATCCATCGCCGCGACGGTTTCCGCGCCGCGCCCGACAGCGTCAACAAGATGCATGCGCTGGTCGAAGAGAAGAAGATGCAGTTCCATCTCGGCCAGATCACGTCGCTTCACGGCGACAATGGCCAGCTCACCGGCGTCACGGCGAAGGGCAATGACGGCAAGGATTACGAGATCGAGTGCGACACGCTGCTGCCGTTCTTCGGTCTCACCATGAAGCTCGGGCCGATCGCGAACTGGGGTCTCAATCTCCACGAGAACCTGATCCCGGTCGACACGGAGAAGTTCCAGACGAGCGAGCCGGGCATCTTTGCCATCGGCGACATCAACACCTATCCGGGCAAGCTGAAGCTCATTCTCTCGGGCTTCCACGAGGCGGCGCTCATGGCGCAGGCCGCGTTCAAATATGCGAATCCGGATGCGAAGGTGACGTTCCAGTACACGACGTCTTCGACCAGCCTGCAGAAGAAGCTCGGCGTCGCCTGACGTTCTCAGCACTCCTGGAGTTTGTAATGCGTATCATCCTTGTGGACGGCAAGGGCCGCGAGCATGAGCTCGAGGCCGTGGAAGGCTGGCGGGTGATGGAGATCATCCGCGATTACGGGTTCCCCATCGTCGCCGAATGCGGCGGCGCCTGTGCCTGCGGCACATGCCAGGTGGAAGTCGATCCCGAATGGGCGGCGAAGCTTCACGCGCCGCGCGAGGACGAACTCGACCAGCTCGACCAGAATTACGGCGGCGAGTGGTCGCGCCTGTCCTGCCAGCTCATCATGTCGGAAGAACTCGACGGATTGCGGCTCCGCCTCTCCGACATCGCGATCCGCGAAGCGGCGTAGCGTTTGCGGCGTCTTGCCGGCTCTCGTTCAGGTAGTTTCCAAACCCAAGTTCGTCATGGCCCGCCCTCCTTTAAAATCAAGGTGGGCGGGCCATGACGAACTTGGGGGGCAGCGACAATATTTGCACCCCCATCCCGTCCGCCATTGCAACTCCCTCACTGGACAAGCCCTCCATCTCTCTGCCAACAATGCAGGGAGTGGAGGGCTTCTCTTGCGCCGTATTTCTTTCATCGCCTGTCTTTTCGTCGTGCTGGTCGTCGCAGTTCCGTCCTTTGCGGAGCCTCACGATGCCGTGCAGACCAATCTCTATTTCGGCCTCGCGCTCGATGCGGGCGGCGAGGTGAGCGAGGAGGAGTGGAGCGCTTTCCTCGCGGAAGAAGTGACGCTGCGTTTTCCGGACGGCTTCACCGTCATCGATGCTTATGGGCAATGGCGCGATCCGTCGCTTGCCGATGCACCCATCATCCGCGAGAAAACGAAACTCCTCATTATCGTGCATCCCGGCACGGCGGAGACGGACAGGGCGATTACGGAAATCAAGTCACTCTATAAAAGGCGTTTCGATCAGAAATCCGTCTTCCACACGGATGCGTCCGTCCGGATCGTGGAGTAGTCTTCCCTCCATGTACGCCGCTTCCCTGCAGGCTGAAAAAACATTCGAGATCTGGCCCGGCAAATTGTCCTTTGCCGCGGGCGGCGCCGGCGCGCGCGATGCGCTCGATGCCGCGACCGACATGGCGCGCTCGCTCGCGCGTGCCGTGATCGAGGATGCGGAGCTTCTCGCCAAGGGCGGCGATGTGCTGCCGCGCGGTGTCGCCGGGCGTCATGCGCTCGAAGCGGTAGCGCCGTTCCGCGACATGCAGGGCGGCGCTCTGCCGCCGTCGCTCGCGGCCCTGCCGGGCGCGATCTGCGATGTGGTGCTCGATGCCATGCGCCGCGCCGCGGGCGAGGCGGATTTCTTTCTCGTCGCGCTTGGCGATGCGGCGGCGCTTCATCTCGAACCCGGCATTCAATTGAAAGCCGATGCAGACATGCCGCCGGTGCTCGGCGAATTTGCGCGCGCGCTCGGGCCCGGCATTCAGGGCGGTGTGGCGCTTGGCGGCATTCAGGCTGCGATGCCGAGCTGCGGCGCGCTCGACAAGGTAGCCGTTCAATCGAAAAGCGCGGCTCATGCAGGCTTCGCCGCCGTGCTTGTCGCCGATGCGGCGGCATCCGGTTTCGCGCCGCCAAAGGGCGCTGCGCCGCGCGACCGCCTTCTTGCCGCAGGCTGGGCGGGGCGCGTCGTCGCCGGCGCGCCGGGCCTCGTCGAACCGGAGGCGATCTGGGATGCGCTGTCGGCTTCCGCCCGTCAGGCTTCGTCGCTCCGCGACAGGCGGCTTCTCTCCGCGGCGGCGCTCGGCTTCAAGGGACGGGGACGGACCATCGGTCCCGTCGATGGCGACAGGCTGCTCCGCTTCGGCGTTTCGGAGTGGCGCTGACCCCGGCGCAGGGTCATACTCACCCAAACAATAAGGGGAGGGTGGACCCATGGGTTTCTACGAACGCCGCATCGTGCCGCATATCATCAATTGCGCCTGCGGCACCAAGCCGATCCGCTATCAGCGCAGGAAGGTCGTGCCCATGGCCGAAGGCACGGTGCTTGAAATCGGCATCGGCACCGGCCTCAATCTTCCCTATTACGATGCCTCGAAGGTGACGAAGGTCATCGGCCTCGACCCGTCGGAAGAATCCTGGAAGCTCGCGGGCGAGCGCGCGAAGGGTCTCACCTTCCCGGTCGAGTTCATCGGATTGCCGGGCGAGCAGATTCCGCTCGAGGATAAAAGCGTCGACACGGTTCTCTGCACCTTCAGCCTCTGCACCATTCCCGATCCCGTGACGGCGCTGCACGGCATGAAGCGCGTGCTTAAGCCGGGCGGCAAGCTCGTCTTCTGCGAGCATGGCGCCGCGCCCGACGAGGGTGTGAAGAAGTGGCAGGACCGCGTGAACCCGGTCTGGAAGGTTCTCTTCGGCGGCTGCAATCTCAACCGCCGGATGCCCTCGCTGATCGAGGAGGGCGGCTTCCGCATCGCCGATCTCCAGAGCATGTATCTGCCGTCGACGCCGCGCATCGCAGGCTTCAATTACTGGGGCGTGGCGGAAGCCTGATCCTTCCCGGAGACGATCATGACTTTATCGGTTATCGGCGCCGGCTTTGGCCGCATGGGCACGCTGTCGTTGAAGCTCGCGCTGGAAGAGCTCGGCTTCGCGCCCTGTCATCACATGACGGAGGTCTTCGCCAATCCGCATCAGGCGCCGCAATGGCATGCGGCGGCGCGGGGCGAGGCGGTCGACTGGGACGCGCTCCTCAAGGGCTACAAGG
This sequence comes from Parvibaculaceae bacterium, assembly GCA_019636015.1. Taxonomy (GTDB): domain Bacteria; phylum Pseudomonadota; class Alphaproteobacteria; order Parvibaculales; family Parvibaculaceae; genus Parvibaculum. The sequence goes on along the minus strand of JAHBYJ010000002.1, from coordinate 222,027 downwards.
CGCTGGTCGACTGGCCGGGCTGCCATTTCTGGCGCGAACTCACCGCGCATTTCCCGGACGCAAAAGTGATCCTTTCGACGCGCGATCATGAGCGCTGGTACGAAAGCATGGTGAACACGATCTTCCGGGCTGTCGGCAGCGAACTGCCGCCCGAAGGCCCGGCGCGCGATGTGCTGCAGATGGCGTCCTATGTCGTCCGCGACAGGACCTTCGGCGGCAATCTCGACAAGGCGCATGTGCTCGATGTGCTGGCGAAGCATGAGGCGGAGGTGAAGCGCGCGATCCCGGCCCACCGCCTCCTCGTCTTCAATGTCTCGGAAGGCTGGGAGCCGCTTTGCCGCTTCCTCGGCGTGGCTGAGCCCAAGACGCCATTCCCCCGCACCAATTCCACCGAAGAATTCCAGGCGCATATGCGGTAGGGGGTGGCGTAATGGTGTGCCTCAGAACGGCGGCAATCTCAGGGGCCGACATTGTTTATGCCGCGAATTGAACAGAACTTTCTCTGCTACGGGGAGGTCAAACAGTCCGGCTAGCTAACTAGCAATGGATAAACTTCATCCCATATCTCGTGCATTACCAACTGTGTGTAGCGAAGCGGCAGGTCTGTAAAACCCGCGATGTCCTGCAGAGTGATACGCTCCTCTTTAAATTTAGGCATGAGAAGGTTTCTGGATGACATCGGAAACAAGACCGCGAGTGCCTGGTAGACCGCTACGCGGTCGGTTATGACTGCGGCACCGTCCTTTACAGGCTCCTGAAGTTCGCGAGGTAATGCGAGTCTGGCAAATAAGCGCTCGACTTCCGCCTCCGTGGATGCTTGGCATCCTTCGGGGTCTAGGATGTGCAAAAGTTCTTTGCAACACACAAGGCGCTGCCAATCATCAGTCATACTTACATCATAGTATATATCTGCGACACGGCGCCGGGCTGCCCCCTCCGGATATTCCCAAGGCTCAGTGAGAACGAACTGACCTTTGAGTTTCTCGCCATCGATTGTGGCCCCCCAGAAGTAGACCTCGTCAACAACGCCGCTTTTTTCGATTTCGGCTTTGACGTTGTCTACGTCGACAGGGACGTTTTCAAGGTCGCTGAATTTTTTAATTAAGTCGCCTGTGTTCATCGAAAATCTCTCGATATGAAAAAGGGTCCGACTAATTAAAGCCGAACCCTTAAATCAAGGACTTAGTGCGCGTGTGTATTACATATCAGCAACAAGCGCCCTTACGTCAACCACCGGCTTTTTGCTGCGGGGAGCATTGGGCGAGCCCTGAATTGAACCGACGTGTTTCTGCATGATTGCAGCGTGCGATTCATTAACGAGCTCGGCTTCCGTGACGATGTCTGCGTCGCCGCGAAAGAGCTTTATATTCAGCAGCTTAGACTCCTGCCCTGAAAACAGGTAGTCGATGATCCTGTTTTTCTCTTTGGACATGGCGGTCTCCGTTCTTTTCAAAATGCACGCCATAATTGGCGAGCTAAGTTTATATCGCCAGCAATGCCAGCGGGGATAAGTTGGTCCAGTTTTGTGTGCAGACCACGTGCAGACCCGCCCTGATTCGGCCCGTGACAGAGGGGGCAAATCACTGCTGCGGCTCCGCGCACGATAACCGGGCGCTATCACTCTGACAAGAGGTTTTTGCCAACCTCATTTTTCAACGAAAGTCAACAAGGAATCATTAACACTCTGTAACCAATAGGTTAACGCCTGCAGATTTCTTATCACGATTCTAATATAGGAAATAAATGTGGCGTAACGACGCTTCGGTGCGATTTTATGTCTTGGAAGTGCCCATGGCGACCCAAGAGACAAGCCTGGAGTTGAAGAACAAAACAAGAACTCTTATCTTGGGGCCATGGACAGGCGCGCCCTTATTGCCGATCTGAAGTCGAGGATTGCCGGAAGCGGGGCCGAAGGGGCCTCGGGGTCCGGGCTGATCCCGCTCGGGGCGGAGGCTGCTGGCGTGTTGCCGGGCGGCGGGCTCCGCAAGGGCGCGCTGCATGAAGTGGCGGCGGCGGCCTATCGCGACATGGGGGCGGCGACGGGTTTTGCCGCGGCGCTCGCTTCGGCGGCGATGAAGCATTCGGCCTTGCCCGTGCTCTGGTGCGAGGCGGCGCGGCCGCCTTTCGACATGGGACGGCTTTACGGGGCCGGCCTTGCCGCTTTCGGGATCGACCCCGCGCGGCTCCTCGTCGCGCTGCCGCCTTCCGATACGGATTGTCTCTGGATCATGGAAGAGGCGTTGCGCGCGGAGGCCTTCGCGGCGGTGATCGGCGAGGTGGACGGGCGCTCCGCCGCGCTCACGCTTTCGGCCACGCGGCGGCTGCAGCTTGCGGCGGAAGAAACGGAGACGCCGGCGCTTCTCTTCACCGGCCATGGCAAGGCGGCGGCAAGCGTCGCCGTCACGCGCTGGCATGTCGCGGCGGGGGCAAGCGCGGATGTGCCGGGCATGGAGGCGAGCGAGAAATTGCCGGGCGCGCCCCGCTGGTCGGTCTCGCTCATGCGCTGCCGGGGCGGCAGGCCCGGGACATGGCTCACTTCATGGAATGCCGAAACAGCGGCTCTTTCCTTCGCGCCGCTCCATGGCGACAGCGAGGCGGCGGCCTCTGCCGGGGAAGGGCGCGGCGCGCTTCTTCCCTTCGCCGCGCCCGTCATGCAGGCGGGCTGAGGCTCACCAGCGGCGATAGGGATAAGGATAGGGATAATAGCCCGGATAAGGCCCCCACCAGGGCGGCGGTGCGCTGGCGCGGCGCAGTTCGCGGGTGTTTTCCTCCTGCGCGCGGATCTCGCGGAGCTTCAGGAGGCAGTTCGAGAAAGCCTCCGTACCCGGATCGAATCCGATGCGCCGGCATTCGGCCTCATCGGACTGCATTTGCGCGGCGGCGCGCGCGGCCTGCTGTTCCGGGCTTGCGCAGGCGGCGAGCGCGAGAAGCGCCGCGAAGGTGAGGCCCGTTTTCACGATACGCATGAGGAACACTCCCTGCCGTCAAAAGCCCTTGCTGACGCCGATGCCAACGCCGAAGCCGACATTGGGCGCGCGGCGGCCTTCTTCCTTGGCGCGGATTTCCTTCATCTTGAGGCGGCAATTGCCATAGGCCTCGGTATTCGGCTGGAAGCCGAGTTCGGTGCAGTTCTGGTGGTCGATCGCGTCGAGCCGCGCCTGCTCGGCCGCCGGGTCGCTACAGGCGGCGAGCGTGAAACCTGCCGCCACGGCAGCGAGGAGCAGAACCTTCGTCTTCGGCCGTTTCAGCATGCCGCTTCTCCTGACATCGGGGGGAACCTTGCTCCCATGAGGTAATCCTATCCTTCTTTCAGGCAAGAAAGAGGCATTTTCCCGATTGGACTCGCCTTGCATGGCGGCTTCGGGCACATTAGTTCCTGTTTTGTTCTAGTCGGTCCCGGATCATGCCTCGCCTTAGTGAAAAACGGCGGATTGCCTCGATTTTCCTGCCGTCCTGGCCGGTGGAGCGGCTGTACCGCGAGCTTGCGCGGCAGGCGGCGCCCCTGCCGGTGGCGGAGAGGCCAAGGGCGCTCGCGCGGGCCGGGGCGGGGGGCATAAGGCTCACGGGCTGCGATGCCGCCGCGCGGGCGGCGGGGGTTACGCCCGGCCAGCTCGTGCCGGACGCCATGGCGCTATGCCCGAAGCTCGAGATTCATGCCGCCGATCCTTCGGGCGACTTCAAGGCGCTCAACCGGCTTGCCGACTGGTGCCGCCGCTGGACACCTTGGACGGCGGCGGACCCCGTGGGTCTTGACGAGGAGCCGGACGGCATCCTGCTCGACATCACGGGCTGTGCGCATCTCTTCGGCGGCGAGGCGGCGCTTGCCTCCGAGATCGGGCGGCGGCTCGCGCGGTTCGGTTTCACGGCGCGCATCGCCATCGCCTCCACGCCGGGCGCGGCCTGGGCGCTGGCGCGGTTCGGCCAGGAGGCGGCCTTCGTGCTGCCCGAGGGCGGCGAGGTGGATGCCCTGCGCGGGCTTCCCGTCGCGGCGCTGCGGCTTTCTTCCGCGCAGGCCGGCGGGCTCGTCCGGCTCGGCCTCAAGCGGGTGGGCGATCTTTACGGGCGGCCGCGCGCGCCGCTCACCGCGCGTTTCGGCGCCTCTCTCTCGCGCCGTCTCGACGAGGCGCTGGGCGTCGAGCCCGAGCCCGTTTCGCCCGCGCGTCCGCCCGTGCCGTTCCGCGCGAGCCTTTCCTTCGCCGAAGGGCTGACGCGGCAGGCGCATATTCTCGAAGCGGTCACGCGCATCGCGGGCGATCTCTGCGAAGTGCTGGCGCGCGAGCGGAAAGGCGCGCGGCGCATGGAGCTGCAGCTTTTCCGCGTCGATGGCGAGGTGACGCGGCTTCGCGCGGGCACCGGCATCGCGACGCATGAGGCGGCGCATCTCGCGCGGCTCTTCCGCGAGAAGCTCATGCTGCTCGGCGACGATTTCGACCCCGGCTTCGGCATCGAGGCGATCATGCTGTCCTGTCTCGCGGTGGAACCGCTTCTCCCCGCGCAGAACGATTTCGACGGCAAGGGAAACCGGGAAGCCGCCCTCGACCGGTTCGTCGACCGCATCAGCAATCGCTTCGGTGCGGAGCGTCTTCTCCGTATCGAGCCGCGCGCGAGCCATATTCCCGAGCGCGCGGTTGCGGCCGTGCCCGCGCTTCAGGGCCTTACGCCCGCCATGCGGGGCTGGGCGACGCATCGCGAGGAATACAAGGCCGCTCTTCTCGGCGGGAGCCTGCCGCGCCCCTTGCGCCTCTTGCCGGCCCCCGAGCCCGTGGAGGCGGTCGCCGAAGTGCCGGAAGGGCCGCCCCGGCTTTTCCGCTGGCGCAGAATCGCGCATCAGGTCGCGCGCGCGGAAGGGCCGGAGCGCATCGTGCCGGAATGGTGGCGGGGCGGCGGCCAGCGCACCCGCGACTATTACCGCGTCGAAGACAGCGACGGGCGCCGCTTCTGGCTTTATCGCGACGGGCTTTATCGCAACGACCATGAGGGGCCGCGCTGGTTTCTGCACGGCATCTTCGAATGAGCGGTTTCGCCGAACTCGCCCTGGCGAGCAATTTCAGTTTTCTCCGCGGCGCCTCCCATGCCGAGGAACTCGTCATGGCGGCCGCTGCGCAAGGGCTCGACGCCATCGGCGTTGCCGACCGCAACACCATGGCGGGTCTCGTGCGTGCCCATGCGGCGGCGAAGGAAGCGGGCATCCGCTTCCTGCCCGGCGTGCGTCTCGTGCTGATGGACGGATTCGAGGTCATCGCCTATCCGCAGGACCGCGCGGCCTATGGCCGTCTTGCGCGGCTTCTCACGCGCGGCAACCGGCGGGCGAAGAAGGGCGAGTGCCATCTCTGGATGGAGGATCTTCTTGCCGAAGGCGAGGGGCACTGCTTCATCGCCATGCCGCCGCCCGTGCCGGGCGATGATTTCCGCGCAAGCCTCGACAGGCTGAACGATGCCTTCCCCGGCTCTGTCTGGCTTGCGCTGACGCCGCTTTACCGCGCCGACGACAGGCGGCGGCACCGCATGCTGGCGCGGCTTGCGGCGGAGGCGCATGTGCCGCTTCTCGCGACGAACGACGTTCTCTATCACGAGCCCGACCGCAAGAAGATGCAGGATGTGCTCACCTGCATCCGCGAGCATTGCACGCTGAAGGACGCGGGCTTCCGCCTCGCCGCCAATGCGGAACGCCACATCAAGAGCGGCGAGGAAATGGCGCGGCTCCTCGCTGCCTTCCCCCAGGCGCTTGCCGCGCCGCAGGAGATCATGCGCCGCTGCAGTTTTTCGCTCGACGAGCTTCGCTACGAGTATCCATCCGATGTCTTTTCGGCGCGCGAGACGCCGCAGGAACTTCTCATCCGGCTGACATGGGAAGGCGCAGCGCGCCGCTTTCCCGAAGGCGTCGGCGAAAAACTCCGCAAGACCATCGAGCATGAACTCGCGCTCATCGCCGAGATGAAATATGCGCCTTACTTTCTCACCGTGCATGACATCGTCTGGTATGCGCGAGAGCAGGGCATTCTCTGCCAGGGACGCGGCTCGGCGGCGAATTCCACCGTCTGCTTCTGCCTTGAAATCACCTCCGTCAATCCCGCCGAAGTCGATCTCCTGTTCGAGCGTTTCGTCTCGCGCGACCGCAACGAGCCGCCGGATATCGATGTCGATTTCGAGCATGAGCGGCGCGAGGAAGTGATCCAGTATATCTACGAGAAATACGGACGCCGCCGTGCGGGCATTGCCGCCACCGTCATTTCCTATCGCTCGCGCAGCGCCATCCGCGATGTCGGCAAGGCGTTCGGTCTCTCGGAAGATGTGATCGCGGCGCTCGCGCGCTCCACCTGGGGCTGGTCGAGCAGCGGCGTCTCGGCGGAGGATGCGGAAGAAATCGGCCTTGATCCGGAGAACCGGGAGCTTCGTCTCGCACTCCGGCTCGCAAGCGAGCTGATCGGTTTTCCGCGCCATCTCTCGCAGCATGTCGGCGGCTTCGTCATCACCGATGGGCCGCTCGAAGAAGTGGTGCCGATCCAGAATGCCGCGATGGAAGACCGCACCTTTGTCGAATGGGACAAGGACGATCTCGACACGCTTGGCATATTGAAGATCGACGTGCTGGCGCTCGGCATGCTCACCTGCATCCGCAAGGCGTTTGAATTCGTGGATAAGCATCACGGGCGGAAGCTCGATCTCGCCACCGTGCCGCAGAACGACATGCAGGTTTACGACATGCTTTGCGCGGCGGATGCCATCGGCGTCTTTCAGGTGGAAAGCCGGGCGCAGATGTCGATGCTGCCTCGCCTCAGACCACGCTGCTTCTACGATCTTGTGGTCGAGGTGGCGATCGTCCGGCCGGGGCCCATTCAGGGCGACATGGTGCATCCCTATCTCAGGCGACGGAACGGCGAGGAGGATGTTCACTATCCGAAGGAGGAGTTGCGCGAGGTTCTGAAGAAGACCTATGGCGTGCCGCTGTTTCAGGAGCAGGCGATGAAGATCGCGATTGTCGCGGCGGGCTTCACGCCGGGCGAGTCTGACCAGTTGCGCCGCGCCATGGCGACCTTCCGCAAGTCCGGCACGATCGGCCTTTACCGCGAGAAATTCATCAATGGCATGATCGGCAACGGCTATGAGCAGGATTTCGCCGAGCGTTGCTTCAAGCAGATCGAGGGCTTTGCCGATTACGGCTTTCCCGAAAGCCATGCGGCGGCCTTCGCGCAGCTCGCCTATGTATCCGCCTGGCTCAAATATCATTATCCCGATGCCTTCTGCGCGGCGATCCTCAATTCGCAGCCCATGGGCTTCTATGCGCCGGCGCAGCTTGTGCGCGATGCGCGCGACCATGGCGTGGAGGTGCGGGCCGTCGATGTGAACCACAGCGATTGGGACTGCACGCTGGAGGAGACGGGCGGGAAAAGATGCGCCGTGCGGCTCGGCTTCCGGCAGGTGAAGGGCATGGCGGAGGAGGCGGCGCGTCTCGTCGAAGAGATGCGGGGGCAGGGCTTCGATTCCGTGCGTCACTTCCGGGCGAGGACCGCGCTTCCGCCGCGCATTGTCGAAAGGCTTGCGGATGCGGATGCGTTCCGCTCCATCGGGCTCGACCGGCGCGAGGCGCTCTGGGCGGTGCGCGGGCTCGGCGGCTATGCGGGCGGGGAGGGCGGCAAGGCGCCTGCCGTTCTGCCGCTCTTCGCGGTGCATGAGGAAAAGAGATACCAGCAGGAAGAAGATGTGAAGCTCCCTGCCATGCCGCCCGGCGAGCATGTGGTTTATGATTATGCGACGCTGCGCCTCTCGCTCAAGGCGCATCCCGTTTCCTTCCTGCGTCCGCGTTTTGCCGCGCAGCGCATTCTGCCCAACGCAAAACTGAAAGAGGTCGAGGCCGGGCGGCTGGTGACGCTGGCCGGGCTCGTGCTGGTGCGGCAGCGGCCGGGCACGGCGAGCGGCGTCATCTTCGCCACGCTCGAGGACGAGACCGGCATTGCCAATATCATCATCTGGCCGAAGCTTTACGAGAAGCGCCGGCGCATCGTTCTCACCTCACGTCTTCTCTTCGTGCGCGGGCGGGTACAGAAGGAAGGCATCGTCATCCATGTCGTGGCCGACGAGCTGGAAGACTGGACATCCGAACTCGGTCTTCTCTCGGCGGAGGATTTCGGCGATGCGGCGATCGCGCGTGCGGATGGCGTCAAGCATCCGGGCCACGACCCGCGCGACGGCAATCACAGCCGGGAAGAACAGAAACGGATGCGCGCCGCGCGCTTCGTGCCGAAGAGCCGCGATTTTCACTAGAGACGTTGCGGAGAAGAAAGGTCTAACCAACTGAACCACCCTCCCCTTGAGGGAGGGTCAAACCGCGCAAGCGGTTTGGGGAGGGGGACTCCGCTCGCAGCAAGTGGCTCGTCATCAGTCTCCCGTTCACCCCTCCCCGAAAAATTCCGCGCTTCGCTTGAATTTTTCGACCCTCCCTCAAGGGGAGGGTGGACCCAAAGCGAGTGGCGGAGATCTACGCGACCGGAGTCTCAAGCACCCCCTACGAACGACCCTTCCTCAACGCGTGGAATTGCAGCGCGCTGCCGCCGATTTCGGTTGCCACGAAAAGCCAGAGCACGGGCGTAGCGCCGGATGCAATCGCATAGATGATGAGCGCTGCGACGGCGAGCCTTGCAACGGCGTCGATGCGGGCGAGTTCGGCCGACGGTGTCCGCAGCCGCGCCAGCGCCCAGACGACGCCGAGCACACCCATGATGTGGACGAACATCATGCCGAAAGGCCCCGTCTCGAAATAAAGACCAGGCGTGCCGAAGCCGAGCCAGCCATCGGCCATATAAATGAGCACGATCAACGCTTCTGCGATCAGCGGCAATGCGAAAGGCAGCGTCACCGCAAGATCGAACCAGGCGACCCTCTTGAAAATCCGTTCCGGCATTCCTTTTTCCCCTATGCGACATTCGGTCATTCGTTTTCTTCTTGGAACTACACTCGCATAATCTTCAGGTATTGTAGACTATTCGCTCAAGGCCGCGCGAACCCCCCGGAGGCGATTTGAACAAGCGTATCGTTTGGACAGGCGGAGCCGGCGTCGCTCTTCTCTTCCTCATTCTCGTCTATCTCCTGTTTTTTCGCGCCGCGGCGGTCGAGATCGCTGCGCCCGAGCGCGGAAGGGCGGTCGAGGCCGTCTATGCGACGGGCACGGTGGAGCCTGTCCGCTATGCGCGGGTCGGCTCCAAAATTGCGGGCCGCGTCACCAATGTGTTGAAGCAGGAAGGCGAGAAGGTCGAAGAAGGCGACATACTCGCCGTGATCGACGTCACCGAGAGCTATTCACAGCTTCAGGAGGCGCAGGCGCGCCTTCGCCTCGCGGACTCCGAACTCGACCGCGCCCAGCGGCTTCGCCGCTCCGGTAATGTGAGCGAGGCGGCGCTCGATCAGGCGCGCAGCGCGCAGTCCGCGGCGAGTGCGGCGGTGCGCGGCGCCAAGGCGCGGCTTGACGACCATTTCATCACCGCGCCGGTGGCGGGCGAGGTGCTGCGCTCGGAATACAAGATCAAGGTGGGCGACATGGTTCAGCCCGGCCAGATCCTCTACATGGTCGGCGATCCGGCCGAGCTCTATGTCGATGCGGAAGTGGACGAGGAAGACATCGTGAAAGTGCGGCCGGGGCAGGAAGCGCTTATCCGCGCCGATGCCTTTCCGGGCCGGGTGCTTGAAGGCGCGGTCTTCCGGATGACGCCCTTTGGCGACCCCGTGGGGCGCACCTATCGCATTCACATCTCGCTGCCGGGCGATACGCCGCTTGTGCCGGGCATGACGACCGAAATCAACGTCGTGGTGCGGCATGAGGAGAATGCACTGCTCGTGCCCCTGCCGGCGATATCGGGAAATTCGGTCTGGACCATCCGCGACGGGCGGGCAGTGCGCATTCCGGTGGAGCTTGGCGCGGTCGGCGCCGGCAAGGCGGAAATTCTCTCCGGTCTCGACGAAGCAACGCCCGTCATTCTCCAGCCGCCTTCGGGGCTGAAGGAAGGCCAGCGCCTGCGCGGCCGGCAGAGCGGCGAAGGCTAGGCCCATGTTCTGGCGCGTGAGCATCGGCATTGCCGCGGCGCAGCTTTCCCACCGCCGGCGGCAGACAATCGTCTCGACGCTTGGCGTGGCGCTCGGCGTCGGCTTTTTCGTCGCGACCTCCGCTCTCATGTCGGGCTCTGAAAAGGACATGGTGCAGCGGCTTGTCGACAATGCGCCGCATATCACCGTGAAGGACGAGTTCCGCACCGCTGCGCCGCAGCCCGTGTTCGCCGCCTATCCGGCGGGCGCCGTATCGCTCTCGAACACCAAGCCGCGCGAATATCTGCGCGGCGTCAAGAACCACGGCGCGAAGGTCGAGGAAGTGTCGCGGCAGACGGGCGTGATCGCCGCCTCGGCGCTCACGGGCACGGCCATCGTGCGCTATGCGGCCAAGGATGTGAGCGCCGCCATTGCGGGCATCGATCCGGAGAAGGAACGCTTCCTCACCACCATCGAAGAGGACATGCGCCAGGGCAGCCTGATGCGCCTCAGGACCGCCTCGCAAGGCATCGTGATCGGCGAGGGCATGGCCGCGCGGCTCGGCCTCGGCATGGACGATCTTGCGACGGTGGTGTCACCCGAGGGGATCGTCCGGCGCATGAAGATCGTCGGGCTTTTCCGTACCGGCAATCTCATCCTCGACGAGGGGCAGGTCTACATGCTCCTCAAGGACGCGCAGGTGCTGCTCGACAAACCCTTCGTCGCGAACCGCATCCGCATCAAGATCGCCGATCCCGACATGGCGGAGGAGATGGCGGCCGATCTCGAAAGCCGCTGGGGCTACCGCACCGAAAGCTGGCAGGAGGTGAACCGCGATTTTCTCGGTCTTTTCGTCGTCCGCAACGTCATCACCTATTCGATCGTCGGCGCGATCATGGCGGTGGCGGCCTTCGGCATTTTCAACATCATCTCGACCGTGGTGATAGAGAAGCGGCGCGACATCGCCATTCTCATGTCGATGGGCTTTCGCGGCAGCGATATCCAGTGGGTCTTTCTCGTGCAGGGCGTTTTCGTCGGCATGATCGGCATGGTGATGGGCTGGATGCTCGGGCTCGTGCTGCTGCAGATGCTCGGCACGGTGGAGATGACGGTGCCCGGGCTCATGGACAAGCAGAAGCTGCCGCTCGAGAAGGGCCTCTTCCAGTTCGGCGTGGGCGGCCTGTTCGCGCTGGTCTCCGCCGTGGCGGCGGCGTGGATACCGGCGCGGAAGGCGTCGCAGGTCCGGCCGGTCGACATCATCCGGGGGGCGACATGAGCGAGGCGATCGTCGAACTGAGGAGCGTCACGCGCGTGCTGCAGGAGGTGGTGCCGGTGACGCTTGTGCGCGACATCGACCTCACGATCCATCGCGGCGAGTTCGTGAGCGTCACGGGTCCGTCCGGCTCCGGCAAATCGTCGCTGCTCTATCTGCTCGGGCTTCTCGACCTGCCGACTTCCGGCCATGTGCTGATCGACGGGGAGGATACGGCCGGGTTCAGCCCCGATCATCTTGCCGACATCCGCCTTGCGAAACTCGGCTTCGTCTTCCAGTTCCATTTCCTGCTGCCGGAATTCACGGTGCTGCATAATGTGACGCTGCCCATGCTCCGGCTCGGGCGTCTCGGCGAAAAGGAAATCCGCGAACGCGGCATGTCGCTGCTCGCCGATTTCGAGATTGCCGACCAGGCGAAGAAGCGGCCCGAGCAGCTCTCGGGCGGGCAGCGCCAGCGCGTTGCCGTGGCGCGGGCGCTGGCCAACGATCCGCCGCTCATTCTCGCGGACGAGCCGACCGGCAATCTCGACATGCGCAACAGCGAGATCGTGCAGGGCATCTTCGCGCGGCTTGCGGCGGAGCAGGGGCGCACCGTCATCGCCGTGACGCATGACAAAGACTTCGCGGATTCGGCGCCGCGTAACATCCATCTTGTCGACGGGCGGATCGAAAGCGACGTCAAACGCTAGCGGGAAAGCTCACGCATGGCGTGGTCGAGGCCTTCCAGCGTCAGCGGGAACATGCGCTCGCCCATGATCTGCTTGATGATCTGGAGAGAGGGCGTGTATTCCCAGTGGCGCTCCGGGATCGGGTTGATCCAGACGCAGCTTTCATAGATCTGGTTGACGCGCTCGAGCCAGATGCCGCCCGGCTCCTCGTTCCAGTGCTCCACCGAGCCGCCGGCATAGGTGATTTCGTAAGGCGACATGGTGGCGTCGCCGACAAAGATCACCTTGTAGTCGGACGGATATTTATGCAGCACGTCCCAGGTGTTCAGCTTTTCCGAGTGGCGGCGGCGATTGTCCTTCCAGACGCCTTCGTAAAGGCAGTTGTGGAAGTAGAAATATTCAAGGTTCTTGAACTCGGTGCGCGCGGCGGAGAACAGCTCCTCGCAGAGCTTGATGTGGCTGTCCATCGAGCCGCCGATATCGAAGAAGATCAGCACGTTGATCTTGTTGCGGCGCTCCGGGACCATCTTGATGTCGAGATAGCCCTGATGGGCGGTTGCCTTGATCGTGCCGTCGAGATCGAGCTCATTCGGCGCGCCTTCGCGGGCGAAGCGGCGCAGGCGGCGCAGCGCCACCTTGATGTTGCGGGTGCCGAGTTCGACCTGGTCGTCGAGATTCTTGTATTCGCGCTTGTCCCAGACCTTCACGGCCTTGCCGTGGCGGCCTTCCTTCTGGCCGATGCGCACGCCTTCGGGATTGTAGCCATTGGCGCCGAAGGGGGAGGTGCCGCCCGTGCCGATCCACTTGTTGCCGCCTTCGTGGCGCTCTTTCTGTTCCTCGAGGCGCTTCTGCAGCTCCTCCATGATCTTTTCCCAGCCGCCCAGCGCCTCGATCTGCGCCTTCTCCTCTTCGGTGAGAAACTTCTCGGTGAGGGCGCGCAGCCATTCCTCGGGGATGTTGGCGAGGTCGCCTTCGCCCATCAGTTCGAGGCCCTTGAAGACATGGCCGAACACGATGTCGAACTTGTCGAGGTTGCGCTCGTCCTTCACGAGGGAGGCGCGGGCGAGATAGTAGAATTCCTCGACCCGGCGGTCGATCACGTCCCGGTCCATTGCCTCCAGCAGCGTGAGGTACTCGCGCAACGAGACGGGCACGTTGGCCTTTTTGAGTTCATGGAAGAAATGGACGAACATGGGCGTTTCCAGAATCCTGAATGGCGTTTGGGCGCAGTCTAGGGCCTAAGAGGGCCGGTTTGAAGGGGCAGAGGTGTTCATTTATGCGCGGCATGTTTCCGGCAATTTTCCTTCTGGTGCTTGGGTTTAGCGGGGCGGCTGCGGCGCAGGAGGACAATCCCTGGCTGGAGCCCGGCAAGGCCCAGGCCGAGATCGAGGCCTGTCTTGCCGAGCCGCCCGAGGGCGCGGGCGATCCGGCGCGCGACTGCGGCGACAGGTATTTCACGCAATGCGCCGAGGCGGGGAACTGGACGACGCTTGCCATGAACTTCTGCCAGTACGAGGTGATCGGCTATTGGGACGAGGTGGTGAAGGCGCGGGAAGCGGAAATCGTTGCGAAGGAGAAACAGCGGCTCACCGACTGGGTGGAGGCGAGCAGCGCCGCCTATGAGAAGCATCGCGAGCTCACCTGTTCGCGCTTCCAGATTCCGATGGGCACGATGTACGGGCCGATGCTTGCCGCCTGCTATGCGCAACTGGCGCTCGAGCGCGCCCGGGTGCTCGAGGATTTTCTCGGCGATGAGCCCACGATCGTGCCGGAGATGGAAGAATAGGCGCATGGCGAGGCTCCCCGCGCAGTGCAGGTTCTGAAAAAGTGGAGGGGCGCGGAGCGATATCCGGCTGGTCTCTACTTTATTTGGGGAAGCGTCCGAATACGCTCCGCGCGGCTCTGGCGTTGCCCGGAAGGCGCTACACTTCCGCTGGCGCTTTCGCCGCCCGCCTTTCTGCAACGGATGCTCCGGAGCACCCCTCCCGAAGGCGGTCCCTATAAGATGGGGCCTGAATCAGGGGCGGGGATAAGTTTTTTGTCGGGAGGCAGAGGGGCTCTTGGCGATAAACCTGTAGATGTCACCCCGGCGAAAGCCGGGGTCCACTCGCAGCGATATTTGCCGCAGCTTTCGATTGCGAGCTTGGGGCCGCCGCCGCATTTATCGCGCATGCTGAGGGAACCAATGGATCCCGGCTTTCGCCGGGATGACACATTGTGTTTTGGCTTAGGTTTTCAGGTGCCTGACATGAAAAAAAGCCCGCGCGGGTTGGGTGCGGGCTTTCTTTGCTTGATGAGCCTTTTCCTGACGCCGCTTCCACCTCCGCTCCTTGCGGAGCTTCGGTGGACAGGTTGCGGCTTCTGGATTGCCGGGTCACGGCGCTTTGCGCCGGCCCGGCAATGACGATCCGAGTTAGTTCCGCTCACGCCGTGCGAGGAAGGCGAGGCGTTCGAAGAGGTGGACGTCCTGCTCGTTCTTCAGGAGCGCGCCGTGGAGCGGCGGGATGAGCTTGGTCGGGTCCTTCTCGCGGAGCGTTTCCGGCGAGATGTCTTCCGAGAGGAGCAGCTTCAGCCAGTCGAGGAGTTCCGAGGTCGAGGGCTTCTTCTTCAGGCCTGGCACTTCGCGGATCTCGTAGAAGATCGAGAGCGCTTCCTGCACGAGCTTGCCCTTCAGGCCCGGGAAGTGGACGTCGATGATGGCGCGCATCGTGTCTTCGTCCGGGAACTTGATGTAGTGGAAGAAGCAGCGGCGGAGGAACGCGTCCGGCAGTTCCTTCTCGTTGTTCGAGGTGATGATGACGATGGGGCGCTGGGCGGCCTTGATGGTCTCATTCGTCTCGTAGACGTAGAATTCCATGCGGTCGAGTTCCTGAAGCAGGTCGTTCGGGAACTCGATATCGGCCTTGTCGATCTCGTCGATCAGCAGGATCGGGCGGTTGGGGCGCTCGAAGGCTTCCCAGAGCTTGCCCTTGGCGATGTAGTTGCGGATGTCCTTCACGCGCTCGTCGCCGAGCTGGCTGTCGCGCAGGCGGGAGACGGCGTCATATTCGTAAAGGCCCTGATGCGCCTTGGTGGTGGACTTGATGTGCCAGGTGATGAGCTCGGCATCGAGCGCCTTGGCCACTTCCTCGGCCAGCACCGTCTTGCCGGTGCCCGGCTCGCCCTTCACGAGAAGGGGACGCTGCAGCGTGATGGCCGCGTTGACGGCGACGCGCAGGTCATCGGTGGCGACGTAATTCTTGGTTCCCTCAAACTTCATGGATCTGGCTTTCCCCTGAACGCGCGGCGCGTCCGTTACCGAATTGCTGAACGCGAAGGAACCTAAAGGCTGGCCCTTCGGGGTTCAAGGAAAAGGCCTGTTCGCGGATGGCAGGGACCGGCCCCCGAAATGAGCGGCGGGGAGGGGGCTGAAGCGACCTGACGCAGGGAAATATTTGCCGGGAGGGCCCGAAAAGGGCGGCAGGGGCTTCCGCCCCGGCATGGTCAACAATAGTTAAACCATTGATTTTGCTAACAAAAATGCTTGGCCCGGTCCTTGCTCCCAATGGGCCAACACTTGTCCCCGTCCCTCACGGCCGGGATGGACCGTATGGAGAGCGCCATGAGCTTTTTTGGATCGATGACCACCGCCATTACCGGCATTCGCGCCCAGTCGAGCGCGCTCGGTCATATCTCGGACAATATCGCCAATTCGCAGACCATCGGCTTCAAGCGGACGGACACGAATTTCCAGGACATCGTCACCGCCTCCACGAGCCGAAACCACCTGCCGGGTGCCGTGCTGGCCGCGCCGGCCTTCACCAATGGCGTGCAGGGCTCGATCGACGCTTCCGAAGTGCCGACCCATATGGCGATCAATGGCGACGGCTTCTTCATCGTCTCCTCGCGCGTGGCCACGGTGGACGGCAATCCGGTCTTCGACGGGGTGAACTACTACACGCGGCGCGGCGACTTCTCGATGGACAAGTATGGCTATCTCGTGAATGGCGGCGGCTACACGCTGCAGGGCCTGATGATCGACCCGGCGACGGGCAACCCGATCGGCGACACGCCGGGCCGCATCCAGATCAACCGCGACTTCCTTGCCGCCCGCACGACGAGCAATATCGACTACAAGGCGAACCTGCCTGCCTGGCCGAAGACGGTGAATGCCGATCCGAACATCGCGAACAGCGAGCTTCTGACGGTCAACCGCTTCACGCCGGCGCTTGCCGACCTTTCCGTCATTTCGGCCGACAATGAAGACATCTTCCTCGACAACTCGCTCTCGGGCGGCGCCGTGACAGGCTACGACTCGCTCGGTGCGCCCGCCAATATCCAGTTCCGCTGGGCGAAGGTGGACAATGGAGCCGGCGGCGGCGACGAGTGGCAGCTCTTCTACAAGACGAGCGACACGGCGACCGGCGCGCAGGACAAGTGGGTGAATGTGGGCCAGAGCTATGCCTTCGACGCGCAGGGCCGCCTCGACCCGCCGGTCGACTCGACCACGATCACGGGCCTCACGGTGAACGGCATCAGCCTCGGCAATGTGACGCTCAACCACGGTGCGTCCAACGTCACGCAGTTCCAGGACGACAACGGCACGGTGAAGACCACGGCGCTCGACCAGAACGGCTATCCCTCGGGTGAGCTCGTGAGCATCGCGGTTTCGGAAAACGGCCGCATCACCGGCACCTATTCGAACGGCAAGACGGTCGATCTCGCGGAAGTGGCCCTTGCCCGCTTCAACGCGCCGGACAAGCTGAAGCGTCTCGACGGCACGGCCTTTGCGGCGACGCAGGACTCGGGCGAGCCGATGCTGACGGGCGGCACGAATGTGATCGGCTCGGCGCGCGAGGCCTCGAACGTCGATATCGCGGACGAATTCTCCAAGCTCATCGTGACGCAGCAGGCCTATACGGCGGGCACGCGCATCGTCTCGACGGCGGACGAACTCATCCGCGAAACGCTCAACATGAAGCGCTAATGAAGTTCGCGCCGGGCGCCTTCACAGGGCATCCGGCGCGAACCCCAAGCCGGTAGCAATTCCAGCGGTCAGGTTTTCCCATGTCCCTCTCTTCCGCACTCGGCGCCGCATTGAGCGGGTTGAACGTCTCCCAGTCCGGGATCGACGTTACCGCGCGCAATATCGCCAATGTGGGCACACCGGGCTATACGCGGAAAGTCGCGCAGCAGACGAACCTCCTTGCCGGCGGCGAGGGCATCGGCGTGCGCCGGGAAGCCGCGCAGCGCCAGATCGACACTTTCCTGCAGCAGCAGCTCCGCACGGCTTCGGCGACATCGGCCAGCATCGACGTTAAGTCGGGCATGCTCGGCCGGATCGACCGCATGTTCGGCACGCCGAATTCGGCGGCGTCGATCGCGGGCTCTATCAGCGCACTTGCGACCATGCTGCAGGAGCTTGCGAACAATCCGGAATCGGATGCCGCGCGCCAGTCGCTGCTGAACGAGGCGGGCAATCTTGCCGCCAAGATGAACGGCATGTCGCGGTCGATCCAGGAAATGCGGCTCGAGGCGGAGCGGAACATCGCGGCAGGGGTCGAGCAGGCGAATGCGCTGCTGAAGACCATCGCGGATGTGAACAACCAGATTTCGCAGCGCCAGGCGGGCAGCCTTTCCGTGGGCGACCTGCAGGACAAGCGCGACATGGCGATCGACGAATTGTCGCGCCTGATGGATGTCCGCGTGGTCAACCGCGACGACGGCACGGTGACGATCTTCACGACGGGCGGGCAGCTGCTGCTCGACCGGACGCCGGTGGAGCTCACTTTCGACGAGCGCACGCAGATCGATCCGACCTCGACCTATGAGAATGGCGGCGTCGGCACGATCCGCCTCGTGTCCGGCTCGACCAGCATCGACCTCATTGCCGCAGGCGCGATCCGTTCCGGCGCGCTGGCCGGCTATATCGAGATGCGCGACAAGGTGCTGCCGCAGGCGCAGGCCCAGCTCGACGAACTGGCGGCGCAGCTCGCGCTCGCGCTTTCGGAAGAGACTGTTGCGGGCGAGGCGGTGACCGACGGCGCGGCGGAAGGCTTCGAGGTCGATACGAGCGGAATGCTTTCCGGCAACACGATCAGCCTGACATTCAGTGTGGGCGGGGTGCGGCAGAATGTGACGATCGTCAGGGTGGACGATCCGTCGCTCCTGCCGCTGTCCAACAACGCGACCGCCAATCCGAACGACACGGTGATCGGCGTCGACTTCAACCAGCCGATGGCGGATATCGTTACCGCGCTGCAGGCGGCGCTGCCGCCCGAAGTGGTGGTGTCCAACCCGTCAGGCGGGGTGCTGCGCTTCCTCGACGACGGCGCGGCCGATACGAGCGATATCGAGGCGGTGCGCGCGACTGTGACGCCGGCGGCGCTCGCCGACGGCTCGACCGGCATGGCGCTCTTCGTGGACGGTTCCGGCGGCACGATCTTCTCGAATGCGCTCGGCAATCCGCCGCAGAAGACGGGTTTTGCCTCGCGCATCCAGATCAACCCGGCGCTTCTCGCCGACGATACGCTGCTCGTTTCCTACCAGGCGGGTGTGCCGCTCGGCGACTCGACGCGGCCGCTCGACATGCTGTCGCGCCTCACCTCGCAGAGCCGGTATTATGCGCCGTCCACGGGTATCGGCGGTTCGTCCGCGCCCTTCAGCGGCTCGGTGGACGAGTTCGCGCGGCGGCTCGTTTCCTTCCAGTCGGGGCAGGCGGCCAATGCGTCCCGCGACGCGGCGGCCCAGGAGGTCGTCACCTCCTCGCTCCGGGACCGCTTCGACGCGCAGACCGGCGTCAGCATCGACGACGAGATGTCGAACCTTCTCCTGCTGCAGAACGCCTATTCGGCCAATGCGCGGGTGATTTCCACAATTCAGGACCTCTTCAGCGTGCTGATGAGCATCGGCAGGTAAAATCATGCAGGTATCCACACTTTCCCAGTCTCTTGCCCTGCGGCAGTCGATCAACGACATGCGGGCGCAGTTCGACGACCTGCAGCGGCAGCTCTCGACCGGGCTCAAGACCGACTCCTTCGCAAAGCTCGGCACGGACCGCAATACGGTTCTGTCGCTGTCGCATCAGTTGTCGCAGCTCTCGACCTACACGAACACGATCACCAAGACCGGCATGCGGATCGAGGTGATGGCCGATGCGCTGACGCGGATGAATTCGATCGCGTCGGAGACGAAGACGACGCTTGCGAGCTCCGGCTTCGAACTCGTCAACGGCAAGCAGACCTCGGCGCAGATCCAGGCGGCGATGCAGTTCGACGAAATCGTCAACCTGCTCAATCTCAATGTCGAGGATCGCTATCTCTTCGGCGGCATCGACACGCAGACGCGGCCGGTGGCGCTGCCGGCGCATATTCTCGACGGCACGGACGGCAAGGCGGGGCTCAAGCAGTTCATCGCAGAGCGTGCGGCGGCCGATCTCGGCGCGGACGGGCTCGGGCGGCTGACGCTCGGCACCGCCGGCGCCACGGTAACGCTGGGCGAGGACGCCGATCCGAGCGTCTTCGGCTTCAAGCTCGGCAATGTCAGCTCGGGGCTCAGCAATGCAACCGTGACGGGGCCCGCCGGATCGCCGCCCTCGCTCGATGTCGAATTCACCGGCGTGCCGGAAGGGGGCGAGAAGATCGAGATCACGCTCAACCTGCCGGACGGCACGACGGCGGTGGTTTCGCTCAAGGCGACGGCGAACAATCCTGCCGGCAAGGGCGAATTCACGATCGGCGCGGATGCCGACCAGACGGCGGCCAATTTCCAGGCGGCGCTCGATACGGCGATCAAGCTCGAAGGCCAGACGAGCCTCAAGGCGGCGTCGGCGGTGGCTGCGTCCGACAATTTCTTCGACTATGCCGCGGGCGGCGCGCCGCAGCGCGTCGACGGTCCGCCCTTCGATACGGCGACAGGCTATCGCGATGCGACGGAGGCCGACACGGTCTTCTGGTATCGCGGCGACCTCTCCGGCACGGCGGGCAAGAACTTCACGGCGCAGATCGACCAGGGGCGCCAGCTTTCCTACGGTGCGCGGGCGGACCAGGATGCGATCCGCGACATGGTGAAGATGTCGGCCATGCTGGCATCGGTGGAATATACCGATGCCGAGGACAAGGAGCAGCTTGCCTCCTACAAGGCGCTGTCCTCGCGCGTGACGCAGCGGCTGAACTTCAAGGATGTGCAGTCGCTCGAGAGCATCGTGACGGGGCTCGGCCTTGCCGCCTCGACGCTGAAGCAGACGCAGGACCGTCACGACCTCGTGATGGCGTCGGCAAACGAGCTTCTGGGGGACATCCAGAACGCGGACCCCTATGAGGTCGGCGTGAAGCTCACCACGCTGCAGACGCAACTCCAGGCGAGCTATCAGGTGACGGCGATGCTGTCGAAGATGTCGCTGGTGAACTTCATCTAGCCCGGCGTATACCGGACAATGAAAAGGGCCCGCCGAAGCGGGCCCTTTTTCGTTGTGGTCGGGGGCGTCAGCGGCCGTAAAGGCCGGCGGCGATCTCGCGGTTGATCATGATGAGGGAGTCGAGGAGCTGCGGCTGCGGCTCTGTGGCGGACTCGATCTCGCTGGTGCGCTTGAAGATGAAGATGGCGAGATTGGCGATGTTCTGCTTGATCTCGCGGGGTAGGGGATGGTCGTTCTCGGCGGCAGAGGCGGCAAAGACCGTCCAGATGCGGCGGTTGTAGACCAGGGCGTCGTAGAGGGAACTGCCGGTCTCGTTCGACCAGTTGTCGCGGATGCGCTGCAGCTGGCCGGCGGCGCGTGTCAGAATCGATGCCTCGAACTCGCGGGGATCCTTCGGCGCCATGCGCGATGCGCTGGCATAGGCCTCATGAGCTTTTGACATTCTCCAGTAGCCCCCGTTCGTACTCGATCAGCTTCTTGGCTTCCTTCAGAGCTTTATACATTTCGCCAGTTAAGATTTTATTGTTGATGGCGTCGATGTAGGGGTGCGTGGAGGGGGCTGCCTCGATCACGTCCTTAACGATCTGGAAATAGAGCTCGTGGTGGGGGCGCGGATCGGCCGAGAGATACATCATCTGGACGAGGAGGTAGACGCGCTTGCAGGGCGTGTCGGCGTCTGAGGTGCGCAGGATGTCCTTCTCGCGGAGGATCGGCGTGTCGCCCTCGATGAAGAGACGCGTGCGCTGGTCGTCATTGGTGATGACGCTGTCGCCCAGAATGAAGCGTTCGCCGGGCTTGAGTTCGACCTTGAGAGCCATGAGGACCTTCCAGAGAAGAATCTTGTGCAATGCCCATGTTAGCCTGAATCGGCCCCAAGGGGCAGTGCATCGGCGCGGGGCTTCAAAAGCGAACGGCGGGAACCGGAGTTCCCGCCGCCGTCATTTCGTTGGGATAGCGCCGGAGCGCGGTCCCTGTTAGCGGATCAGCTGGAGAACCGCCTGTTCCGCCTGGTTCGCCAGAGACAGCGAGGTCTGGGCGAGGGACTGGCGGGTCTGAAGGGCGAGCAGGTTCGCCGCTTCGACGTTCGTGTCGGCCAGCGTCAGGGCGCCCGCACCACCTTCAAGAACGTTGATCATGTTCTTGGTGAAGTCCTGGCGGTTCTGCACGACCGAGAGGTTGGCACCGAAGGTCGAGGCCTGCGTACGCAGCGTCTTCGTGGCGCCATCGAGCAGCGCGATGTCCGCGTCGATGTCCGCGAAGGTCGTCTCGGCGATGCCGAGGCCGGTCGCATTGAAGCTCACACCCTCGATGTTCAGGTTCGACGAACCGTCTTCGTTGAACTTCACGAGCAGGCTGTCGCCGTTCAGCAGGTTGATGCCGTTGAACGAAGCGTCCGTCGCGAGCTGGTCGATCTGCGTACGGAGGTTGTTGTAGTCCGTCGCGTAGGTCGAACGGGCTTCCGCCAGCGTCTCGCCGTTGTCGGACGTGCCGTCGAAGCCGAGCGTCGTGGCCGCGGCGCCGGCGATCGTCAGATCTTCACCGCCGGCGAGCGAGAAGGAGAGGTTGCCGCCGGTGACGGAGACGGTCAGGCCTTCGATGTCTTCGGCGTCGATCTTCGCCTTGATCGCGGCGGCAGCGGAAGCGGCCGTCGCATAGTTTGCGGCGTCGAGCGTGACGGAGACAGCCGAGTTGTCGCCGACCTGGATCGTGAAGGTACGGGCCGAGGCAGCGGCCGCGCTGAGGTTCGAGGTGCCCGCAGTTTCGGACAGCGTCGTCGCCGTCGCTTTCGCCTGGAGCGCCTGGTTGGCGACCGAGCGGGCCTGGTTCACGAGCTTCTGGATCGACTTGATGCCTTCGTCGGCGGCCTTCAGCGTCTGCACGCCGAGGCTCATCGAGTCCTGAAGGGCGCCGAGGTCGGTGGCGCGGGCGTTCAGGCCGGCAGCGGTGAAGTAGGACTGCGGATTGTCGAGAGCGCTCGAGACCTTCAGGCCGGTCGCGAGGCGGTTCTGCGTCTGCGCCATCAGCTGAGCGGTGCTCTGGAGCGTCTGCAGATTAGCGCGCACGGCGCTGTTAATAGTGATATCACCCATTTGAAGCGTCCTTTCCTAGGAACAGAATAGTCAGGCTCTTCCTGAGCCATGGGTGCAGCATGCGCGTCACTCGTTAAAGCGACGTAAATTGGCGGCATTTTTGCCGAGAATTTTCGCGTTTATTTTCCGTGTACG
Source organism: Parvibaculaceae bacterium (assembly GCA_019636015.1). Lineage (GTDB taxonomy): Bacteria > Pseudomonadota > Alphaproteobacteria > Parvibaculales > Parvibaculaceae > Parvibaculum. The sequence goes on along the minus strand of JAHBYJ010000002.1, from coordinate 199,452 downwards.
GTTAAACAAAAGGGCGGACCTTTCGGTCCGCCCCTCGGGATTCCCTTGGGAAATATCCTTAACCGAAGAGACGCAGCACGCCCTGTTCGGCCTGGTTCGCGAGCGAGAGCGCGGTGGTGCCGAGCTGCTGGCGGGTCTGAAGGGCGAGCATTTTTGCGCCTTCTTCGTTCGTGTCGGCCACGGTGAGCTGCGCGGCACCGCCCTGCAGCGTGTTGACCAGCGAGGAGGTGAAGTCCTGGCGGATCTGCACGACACCGAGATTGGCGCCGAAGGTCGAGGCTTGCTGGCGCAGCACGTTGGTGGCCGCGTTCAGCGTGTCGATGAAGGTGCGGATGTCCGCGTCGGCCTGGAAGCCATGATTGCCGGACGCATTGGCAACCGTGCCGATGTTCAGGATGCCTTCCGGCGTCAGGTCCACGCCTGCGATATCGAGCTGCGAGGTCTGGTCGGCGTTGAAGAACACGCTGAGCAGGTCGCCTTTCAGCAGGTTCACACCCTTGTAGCTGCTGTCGCGGGCGAGCTGTTCGATCTGTTCGCGCAGATTGTTGAAATCGCGTTCGAACTTGTCGCGGTTCACACCCTCCGAGGAAGAGGTGCGGCTGCCGAGAAGGCTCGCAAGGCTGACCGGGGTGCCGGCATCGTCGGCGGTGATCGTCAGATCGCGGCCGCTCGAGGCCGAGAATTCGAGTTTGCCGGCATCCGTCAGAACCACGGACAGGGGCTCATCGCCGTCGAACGTGTCGTTCGCCCAGTCGATCAGGTCCTGGATCGCGGATACCTGGCCGGAGCCGCCGCCGATGGTGACGGTTTCGGTGACATCGCCGACGGCGATGCTGATGGTGTGGCCGGCGGAGAGGGCACCGAGACCGGCAAGGGCCATGCCCGCGGTGAGTGCGCCCGACTGGTTGCCGGTGATGACCGTCGCCTTGATCTTGGTTTCAAGGGCCTGGTTCGCGACCGCCTTCATGCTTTCGACAAGCTTGACGATCGACTTGATGCCCTGGTCGGCGGCTTCAAGCGTTTTCACCGCCTGTCCCATCGCGTCGAGCAGATTGTTCAGGTCGGAGGCGCGGTTGTTCAGACCCTGGGCCGTGAAGAAGGACGTGGGGCTGTCGATCGCACTGCGGACCTTGAGGCCGGTTGCGAGGCGAAGCTGCGTCTGATCGAGCATCTTCGCGGTATTCTGCATGCTGAGCAGATTCGACCGGATTGCACCGGAAAGGACCACATCAGCCATTGTCTCTACCCTCCAGGGTTCAGGCCCGCCGTTTCACCACGGCACGAGCGCTACACTCGGTGTTAATCATTAATTCGACGTAAACGGCGGGTTCCAAAAATCCATTCCGGTTTCGCCGTCATGCCGCCGAACCGGATACCGAGGCGCTTTTTCGTTTGGCTCGATATCCATGCGATTGCATCTGGCCCTCTCATCGCAAGGGCCGGGCCAATTTGAAAATATAATGAAATCAAGGGGTTATGTTGGGCTGGCCCGGCGGGGAGGGGAAGGAACTTCCGGTAAGACGGAAAGTTTTGCCGGGGCCGGGCGGCAATTGCCGCCTTCGGTCAACGTCCGAGGAAGGCGCGGAGGTTGCCTGTCACTTCGCGGGCGAGCGCATCGCGGTCGGTGCGGTAGTCGAGCGTGTGGCAGCGGATCGTCGGGAACCAGGGAAGCCGGTCGGTGCCGAGGCGCGGCCAGCCGCTCTTCGGCGAGTAATAGAAGACGGGTATGCCGAGCGAGGCCGCCAGCACGGCGGGGAAGGTGCCCGGGGACACGGCGGCATCCAGGCAGGAAGTGAGGGCGGCGGCGCCTTCGATATCCGAAAAGAGGTCGAGGCCGGGCATGGAGTGAAGCGTCAGGCCATGCTCGCGCTGAAGCTCGGCCGCAGGCTCCGCGAAATGCGCATATTGAAGGTTGATCACGGAGGCCCCTTCGATGCGGAAGAGGTCGACCCAGTGTTTCAGCTCCGTATAGAGAAGGGCGCGAAGCTTCGACGACACGCCGGAGCTCCAGGCGAGGCCGATCTTCGGGCCGGGGCCGAGCGTGTCGAGCCAGGCGCGGCACTGGGCGACGCGGGCGGGATCGGGCACGAGCTTCGTGTTCCCGGCAGGGAAGTCGGAAATCCTGCGGCGGAGTTTCGAGACGACGAGGCCGGCCGGGGCCGTGTAGTCGAAATCGACCTTGCCGTAATTGCCGAGGCCGGTCGAAGCGGGCGTGTCGGCGCGCACCGTCGCCTGCGGCCAGGTTCGGCTATAGAGACCGACGAGGCGCGGATTGGTCTCGACGATGACGTGGCCGGCCTGAGCGATCAGGTCCGAATAGCAGGTTGCGAAATAGAGGTCGTCGCCCAATCCCTGTTCGCGCCAGACCATGATGGTCTTGTCCTTCAGCGGCTCGCCATCCCAGATGAGGCCCGGGAAAGGGCGCAGGGGCTTGCGCTGGCCGCAGGCAAAGCCGAAGCCGTAAAGGTCCCAGCCTTCCTCGATATGACCAGCGGCAAGCAGGGCGCGGGACAGGTTCCAGCGCGTGCCGTCGCATTCCGGGTCGATGCTGAGGGCCTGTTCGCAGACTTTCAGGGCCTCCTCGTTGCGGCCCATGTTGAGGAAGAGCGAGGAGAGGTTCGTGTAGACGGACGGCGAGTTCGGCTTCAGCTCGATGGCGCGGCGATAGGCGGAAATCGCTTCCTCGAACATGGCCTGGCTAGCCAGTATCCGGGCGAGCGCACCATAGGCATCGCCCGCGCGGGGGCCGGCGGGATCCTTTTCGATGATCCGCGAGATGAGATCGACGGCCTGCTGCGGTTCGTCCCGGCGCTCATGAATATTGGCAAGGTTGAGCAGGGCGACGGGATCGTCCGGCTCAACTTCGAGAAGACGCTTCAGCAGCGGTTCGGCGAGATCGAAATATTCGATGGCGAGGCAGACGCCGATGAGGTCCGTCAGCGCGGCATGGGCTTCGGCGACGGTTTCGGCGCGCTTGTCGAGCAGCTGCATCGCCTCGGCCTGGCGCTCGGTCGCGATCAGCGACTGGGCGAGGCCTTTCAGGGCGGCCATATTGTCCGGTTCGGCAAACACGACCTTGCGGAAGCGCGACACGGCTTCGTCGTGCCGGTCCTGCGCCTGCAGGCGGAGGCCCTGTTCGAGCTTCTTGCGGATGGAGTCGCTCTCGGCCGTGTCCTTGCGCCGCTTCATCATGCTCGACATGTCGAATTCCGCCCCCGGAACGCCGCGAATTGCAGTGACAGCCATTTGGGCCCGGCATGGTTACCACCGGGTTAATATATCCGGAATGCTGCCATTCCGGATGGAGCGCGGCCGTCAGATACGGGAGTCGAGCGTGAGCGAGCCGACAGCGGCGCTGCCGCCTGCGCGACGGGGCGCGGTGGCTGCATTGGCGCCATAGCCGAGCGTGGGCGCGGCCCGTTCGCTCATCGCGTCGGCGACCATGCGGATCAGGCCTTCGGAGACGGAGCGGGCAGCGGCAAGCGCCTCGCCATTGAGGGCGAGGGCGCGGTCGAGTTCGATCATGCCGGCCTTGAGGCGGGCGACGCGTTCGGCGGGCGCGCGGTCGAGCAGTTCCTTGCGGCTGCGGACCGACTGCACATCCATCGCGTAGTCGTTGGCGAGGCGGGTCTTTTCGGCCTGAAGGTTCGCGACCTCTTCGCGGTTGCGGCTCCGCAGGGCTTCGGTTTCCTGCCCGATCAGGGCGGCAAGGGCGGCGGTCGCGGTGATCATGCGGTCGGCAAGATCGGCGGGCGCCATGGTTTCGGCGGGGATACGGCGCGGGGCGCTCATTGCGATGCCTCCTGCAGCTTCAATATTTCGCGATAGATCTGGTCGGCGATGCCGATGCCACCGGCCTTTGCCGTTTCGCGGCCATACTGGTCGACGAGGAGCGACTGGAACATCTTTTCGCCGGGGCCGCCGCCGAAGGGATTTTCCTCGCCCGTGTTCTCGAACATCGACTGGAAAAGAGTGGAGACGAACTGGGCCTCGAAGTCGCGCGCCGCTTCCCAGGCGCGGGCATCGCGCGCGCCATGCGCCGCGGCGGGCTTCGCCGCCGATGCGTATTGGAGAGCGGGGAAGGCGGTCAGGGCTTCCATCACATCACCTCGATTTCGGCCTGGAGCGCGCCGGAGGTCTTGATCGCCTGGAGAATGGTGATCATGTCGCGGGGGCTGACGCCGAGTGCATTCAGACCGTCCACGAGCTGCGCAAGACTGATGCTGCCATCGACAATGCCGAGCTTGCGGCCATTTTCCTCGTCCACATCGACATTGGTGCGGGGCACGACGACCGTGTCGCCCTGGGTCGAGAAGGGGGAGGGCTGGCTGACCTGCGGCGTTTCGCTGATCGAGATGGTGAGGTTGCCCTGCGCGATCGCGACCTTGCTGATGCGCACGTCCTGGCCCATGACGATGACGCCGGAAGACTCATCGATGACGACCTTGGCGGCGAGATCGGGCTGCACGCGGAGCTGTTCGATATCGGTGAGAAGGCCGACAACGCCGCCGCGCCAGCCGGCCGGCACGTTGAGCTGCACCGTGGTCGGGTTATCGGCCATAGCGGTATTCGTGCCGAGGAAAGTGTTGATGGCGCCGGCGACGCGCTGGGCGGTCGTCAGGTCCGGGTTGCGGAGCGAGAGGCGCAGCGTGCGCAGGTCGGCGAGGCGGAAATCGAGTTCGCGTTCGACGATGGCGCCGTTCGCGATGCGGCCATTGGTGGGGACGCCGCGCGTGACAGAGGCCGCTTCGCCGGCGGCGGCAAAGCCGCCCGTGGCGATCGAGCCCTGGGCGACGGCGTAGACCTCGCCATCGGCGCCCATCAGCGGGGTGACGAGAAGGACGCCGCCCTGAAGGTTCGAGGCGTCGCCGAGCGCGCTGACCGTGACGTCGATGCGGGTGCCCTGGGTCGAGAAGGCGGGCAGGTTCGCCGAGACCATGACCGCGGCCACGTTGGCGGTTTTCAGCGTCGTGCCGCGCGTGTTCACGCCGAGGCGCTCGAGCATGCCGATCAGGCTCTGCTGGGTGAAGGGGGCGTTGCGGAGCGTGTCGCCCGTGCCGTTCAGGCCGACAACGAGGCCGTAGCCGACCAGCATGTTGTCGCGGATACCCTCGACATCGACGATGTCCTTGATGCGGGAGCTCGCTTCGGCCTTTTCGGCCGTGACGGGCAGAAGCGCCATGACGGCGAAAAGCGCCGCCAGAAACGCGGCGGGGCGGGAGAGGGGCAGCCAGGACTTCAACCGGGACATGAATCGACCGTTCAATCGCTTGCGATACGGACCGATGTTTGCGAAAGCCATGCCATGCGGCGGGGCGCTGGATGGACTCTCCAAGTAATTGATTTTGTTATATTTTTATTTCTGGCGGCGCTATCCGGGCGGCGGTGCGGGAGCAGAAGATGCCGCCTCCCGGCAATTCCTGCCGGGGCGAAAAACAGGCTTAACGCGGCTTTAAGACCTCCGGTCCATTTTGGAGGGGTTGCAGGTTCCCGCCGGGAAATGCGCCGGAGACATGAATGAAGATCGGTGAGAGCAGAGGGGCTTCCCCGCTTGGCGGCTCGCGCGCAGCGCAGGGCCGTGGTGGCGGTAATTTCTCCCTTTCCGGCGCTCCGGCGGCGCGCGGCGCGGCCGGGCTTTCGGGCCCCGCATCGCTTGCCGCGGTCGATGCGCTGCTCGCGCTGCAGGAGACCGACGACGCGCTCCACGCGCCGAGACGCCGGGCCATCCGCCGGGCCGAGGACATGCTCGACATTCTGGACGAGATCAAGCTCGCGCTGCTTGCCGGGCAACTGCCGAAGTCCAAGCTTTCGCGCCTGCTCGCGGTGGTGGAGCGGCAGCAGGGCGGCTTTGCCGACCCGGGCTTGCGGGAGGTTCTCGACCAGATCGAGCTCCGGGCGCGGGTGGAACTGGCGAAGTTCGGGACCTATACTTAAGGTCTAGAGAGCCGGTCTGTACGGGCTTTGCTTTCCGCACTTGAAACCGGGCGATTTCCACAAATATTTCACCGGCTTGGCGGCCATTGGCCGGTTGAGAATCGTGGGCGTGCTCCCTATACTCCGCGCGCTTCGGCAAGGGTTTGTGTCAGAAAGAGAGTGCCTAGATGGCCGTGCGTTTGCCCAAGGGTTATATGCCGTCAGACGACGAACCGTTCATGAACAAGCGGCAGAAGGAATATTTCCGCCGCAAGCTCGAGAAGTGGAAAGAGGACATTCTGGTCGAGAACCGCGAGACGCTGCAGCATCTGCAGGACGACTCGGTTCAGCATCCGGACCTCGCCGATCGCGCTTCTTCCGAAACCGAACGCTCCCTCGAACTGCGCACGCGCGACCGCCAGCGCAAGCTGATCGCGAAGATCGACGCGGCCATCCGCCGGATCGACGAGGGCACCTATGGCTATTGCGAAGAGACGGGCGAGCCGATCAGCCTGAAGCGGCTCGACGCGCGCCCGATCGCGACGCTCTCCATCGAGGCCCAGGAGCGGCATGAGCGGCGCGAGAAGGTCTATCGCGACGACTGAACGGTAGAGTTCACCCGGGACACACAAAAAACGCGGCTCTTTCGGAGCCGCGTTTTTCGTTGGAGCGATGCCTCGCTCAGAAGGGCATCACGATGTCGAGAAGCTGCTGGCCGTAGCGCGGCTGCTGCACGTCGCTGATCTGGCCTTCGCCGCCATAGGAGATGCGCGCTTCGGCGATCTGCGAATGCTGGATCGTGTTGGTGTTGGTGATGTCCTCGGGGCGGACGATGCCGGTGATGAGGAGATCGCGCACCTCGAAGTTCACGCGCACCTGCTGGCGGCCCGCGATGACGAGATTGCCGTTCGGCAGGACGTCGGTCACGACGGCGGCGATGGTGAGATCCACCTGCTCGCGGCGGTCGACGGAGCCGGTGCCGGCATTCGAGCTGGTGCTGCCGAGATCGGCGAGGCTCGTATTGTCCACCGCATCCGGGAAGACCTTGCCGAGATAGGACTCATAGCCGAAGAGATTGTTGACGCCGGCGCTTTCGGAATTGGCGCGGCTGCGCTTCGTGGTGTTGTTCACCTTGGCGCTGTCCGTGATGTTGATGTTCACGGTGAGAATGTCGCCGACGCGGGCGGCGCGCTGATCGCGGAAGAAGGCGCGCGAGCCCGAGCGCCACAGCGAGTTCGGCTGATAGACCACATGTTCGGGCTGCGGCATCGGCATCGTGACGGTGGGCGGGGTGGTGCCGATGGGCGCGAGATCCGGCGCCTTGCCGATATTCGACAGGCGGTCCGGCGCGTTGCAGGCGGCGAGCGTGGCGCCGAGAAGGATAATGGCAGCGAAGCGGGAAGCAGTACCGGCGAACATGACTTTACCTTTTCGGTCGGGACCCATGGGGCCCTTGTGCTTTTACGAATTGTTCGGCTGGGCGGCGGCCGAGACGGCGCGGGCGCTGCCGGGCGTATCGATGCGAATGCTGTTCGGCCCGTCCACGACGCCGCGGAGCGTGCGGTTCGAGCGCGTGTTCAGCACATTGATGATGTCGCCGATGGCGCCGTTTTCGAGTGCGCGGCCACGGGCGATGAGCGTCAAGGCGCCGGAAGCGAGAAGCATGTCGACCTCTGCGCCTTTCTGCACGACGACCGGCGGCACCATGTCGGCGAGGCGAAGCGGCTCACCCGCCCGTGCCTGGTAGCGCGGCGACATGCCGACAAGCTGGTCGAGCGAGGTGATGACGTTCTGGCCGATCCTGTTTGCGGGAATGCGGACCCAGTCGATGTCGCTGTGGCGAACGATGTCGCCGGCGCGCATGTCGCGCGTCAGCACCGGCACGTCGGAGACGGGGTAGGCGCGGCCCGTCACGCGGTGGAGCGGGCTCAGCGCGTCGCCCGCGGGCGCACGCAGGATCGCGGTGAAGCTGCCATTGCGGCGGTTGAAGGCGAGCTGCTCGACCTTCACCGAAATGTCGGCGTCTTCGGCGACCTGGAGTCCCGCGACACCGTTCGTGAAATCGACCTGAAGCTGCGAGGCGGAGGGGAGGCCCTGCGACTGCGCCACGATGGCGGCGGCGATGGCGGAGGAGACTTCCTCTTCCGGCACGGCGATGCCGCTGCGGGCGACGACGATATGGCTGACGCCGGCTTCGTTCCGCCAGGCGATGCCGTTGCGGCGCGCGGCGAGGGAGATGCGCGACACGGAAATCTCGCTGCGAAGACCGGGCGCCGGTGCATCCGCGACGACGACATTGGCGGCGGCGCCTGCGTCGTCGAAGAGGTCGCCGAGCGTGACCGTGGGGCCAGAAACCGTCACGGCGGAGCGGAGGTCTGCGGCCGAGGCCGTGCCTGCGAGCGCGACGAACGTGGCGGCGGCAAGGAGAGGGAGAAGACGGGTCATCATCCTGTTCACCGCTTACTTAATGTTCGTGGTAACGGACATCATCTCGTCGGAAGCGGTGATGACCTTGGCGTTCATTTCATAGGCGCGCTGGGCGGTGATGAGCGTCGTGATTTCCGTCACGGCGTTCACGTTCGAGGTTTCGAGAAAGCCCTGCAGGATGGAGCCGACACCGTCATTGGCGGGAATGCCGATGGTGGGCGCGCCGCTCGCGGTGGTTTCCACGAAGAGATTGCTGCCGAGCGGATCGAGACCGGCGTGGTTGGCGAAGGTCGCAAGCTCGATCTGGCCGACGACCTGCGAGGCGGTCTCGCCCTGGAGCGTGACCTGGACCTGGCCGTCGCGGCTGATGGTGACGTCGATCGCTTCCGGCGGAATGTTGATGCCGGGGGCGAGGGTGTAGCCGTCCGCCGTCACGAGCTGGCCGTCCGGGCTGATCTGGAAGGAGCCGGCGCGGGTATAGGCGTCTTCGCCGCTCGGCAGTTCGACGCGGAAATAGCCGCGGCCCTGGATCGCCATGTCGAGCTTGTTCTCGGTGTTGTCGAGATTGCCCTGCGTCATGATGCGGTTGACCGAAGCGGTCTTCACGCCGAGGCCGACCTGCACGCCCGCGGGCACGATGGTGCCTGCATCGGACGAGTTGGTGCCGACGCGGCGGAGGTTCTGATAGAGCAGGTCCTGGAACTCGGCGCGCTGACGCTTGAAGCCCGAGGTGCTCATGTTGGCGATGTTGTTCGAAATCACCTCGACATTGAGCTGCTGGGCCATCATGCCTGTGGCGGCGATGCTGAGCGACTGCATGATTTTCTGTTCCCTACTCTACGTTGCCTGCGGTGCGCGCGTTAAGCCGCGGTGCCGCCAAGTTGCTGGATGGCCTGACGCCGCATCTGGTCGGCCTGGTCGATGAGCTTCTGCGCGCTGGCATAGGAGCGCGAGACGTCGATCATGTTCGTCATCTCGAGAATGGGATTGACGTTCGATCCCTCGAGCGCGCCCTGGACCAGACGGATGTTTTCGGCCGGAACTTCCTGCTGCGCCGTTTCGAGCAGCGAGTCGCCCGTCTTCTTCATGTCCTGCGGGTTCTCGAAGGTCACGACGGCGAGGCGTCCGCGCCGGCCCTGATCGGTCGAGATGGTGCCGTCGCGGGCGATGGTGATGCCCGTCTCGTCATTGGCGAAGGCGATGGGGGCGCCTGCATCCGTGAGCACGAGGTCGCCCGCAGAGGTAACGAGCTGGCCTTCATTATTCAGGTTGAAGTTGCCGTTGCGCGTGTAGCGCACGCCGGCTTCCGTTTCGATCCGGAAGAAGCCTTCGCCCGCGATCGCCACGTCGAAGGGATTGCCCGTCGTCTGCAGGGCGCCGTCGCGCATGTTGCGGTACTGGCCGACATCCTGGACGAAGGAGATGCGCCGGTCCGGGGATTCCTCGGAGGCATCCGTCTTCAGATATTGCTCGAACATCATCGTCTCCGCCTTGAAAGCGGTCGTGTTCACATTCGCGATGTTGTTCGCGATGGTCGCCATTTCGCGGGCCATTGCCATCTGGCGCGAGAGACCTATGAGCAGAGCGTTTTCCATGTCGGGTCCGGCTGGTCGTGCTGTCGAGGGCGCATGATTGCGTTGCCACAGGGAGTGCAGGGCCTGTGCCAGATAAAAAGCCTTGTTAAATCAAATGGTTAGGGTAATTCCCTCCCGGCGCGGCGGTGCTTTCGGCAGGGATTACCGGGCAGATTTTGCCGTGCCGAGCGGGGACTGCCTCTCGTGTGCCATTCTTTAAAGACATTTCGCCGCGAGCCGGTTTCGCCAACGCTTCGTTAACCAAAGTCGGCGAGCATCCGGTTGTAATTCAGGGAAGCGCGCAGGTGCGCTTTCGCGAACATCCGGGGCGATACCGAAATGGCCGCAGTGGACGCCGACATTTCAGAAGACGACGTGGAAGGCGCCGCGCCGCCTGCGAAGAGCAGGCTGGCGGGCAAGGTGCTCGTGCTTTACGTGGGGCTGCCGCTGCTGCTCCTGATCGGCGCGGGTGTGGGCGTCTATATGTCGGGCATTCTCGGCGGCAGCGCCGAGCCGGAAGAGGCGGCGCCCGTGGCGGCTGCGCCGGTCTATTACGACATGCCGGATTTCCTCGTGAATCTCGCAGGCCCACCGCCGCAGCATTATCTCAAGATGCGCGTGTCGCTGCAGGTGCGCGACAAGGAATCCGTACCGCTGATCGAGGCGGCGATGCCGCGCATCATGGACGGCTTCCAGACATTCCTGCGCGAACTGCGCCCGGAAGATCTCGAAGGCTCGCAGGGCATGCTCAATCTCCGCGAAGAGCTGATGCGGAGGCTCACGCTCGCGACGCAGGAGCCGCTCGTCAAGGACGTGCTCTTCAAGGAAATCATCGTCCAGTAACAGTTCAGTCGCAGACAGGTTTTCATGAGCGCCGAAGAAACCCAGGATATCGCCAAGGACGTGCTTGCCGCAGCGACGGAAGCCGCTTCGAAGGCGCCCGAGCGCGTTCTCAACCAGGACGAGATCGACAGTCTTCTCGGCTTCGAGGTCGATGAGGACACGGTTCCGGAACGGCATGGCATCGACGCCATCGTCAATTCGGCGCTTGTTTCCTATGAGCGCCTGCCGATGCTCGAAATCGTCTTCGACAGGCTGGTGCGCCTGATGACGGTTTCGCTGCGCAACTTCACCTCCGACAACGTCGAAGTGTCGCTCGACAACGTGTCCTCGATCCGCTTCGGCGATTATCTCAATTCGATTCCGTTGCCCGCCATTCTTGCGGTTTTCCGCGCGAAGCAGTGGGACAATTACGGCATGTTCACGGTCGACTCGAACCTGATCTATTCGATCGTCGACGTGCTTCTGGGCGGGCGGCGCGGCACGGCGGCCATGCGCATCGAAGGCCGGCCCTATACGACCATCGAACTCAATCTCGTCCAGCGCATGATCGAGGTCGTGCTGCAGGACGTGCAGGCGGCGTTCGAGCCGCTGTCGCCGGTCACGCTCGAATTCGACCGGATGGAGACCAATCCGCGCTTTGCGGCGATCGCGCGCCCGGCCAACGCGGCCATTCTCGTGCGGTTGCGCGTCGACATGGAAGACCGCGGCGGGCGCATCGAGATGATGCTTCCCTATGCGACGCTCGAGCCGATCCGCGAGCTTCTGCTGCAGATGTTCATGGGCGAGAAATTCGGACGCGACTCGATCTGGGAAAGCCATCTCGCGACCGAACTCTGGTCCACCAAGGTTGCGCTCGAAGCGGTGCTCGACGAACAGCAGCTGACGCTGCGGGACGTGATGAATTTCGTGCCCGGCCAGACGCTCATGCTGAACAACGGGCCCGACTGCTCGGTCGACCTGCGCTGCGGCGGCATTCGCCTCGGCACGGGGAAGATGGGCCGTGTCGGCAATCATGTCGCGGTGCGCGTGGAGCAGGGCATCCGCCATCACAAGCGCGTGGCAGCGCCTGCCGTCGAAACGAAAATCCCCGAGATGAACATATCGGGCGGAGGCAAGTGACCATGCTGGGCGAACTCCCCTTCAGCACCGTGCTCGAGATCGTCGTTTGCCTGTTTCTGGCCGCGACCATCGCCTATTGCGCCATTCTCGACCGCAAGCTCCGCGCGATGCGCGCCGGACAGGACGGGATGCGCGAACTCGTCGCGGAGCTCAATGCGGCGACACAGCGCGCCGTGGGCGCCATCGACGGATTGAAGCGTGCGAGCGAGGAGAGCGGCGAGGAACTTGCCGAGCGGATCCGCCGGGCGCGCGGGCTTGCCGATGAATTGTCGCTGATGCTCGAATCCGGCAACAGCATTGCCGACCGGCTGGGCCGGGCAGACCGCCCCGCCATGCCTGCATCGTCCGCTCCTGCGCGGCAGGCCGCGCGGCCCGCTTCGCCGCGCGATGCGGCCACGGCTGCGCGGGCGGCGAGCCAGCTTCTCGAAGCCTTGAAAAAGAAGTCGGGGTGACCGGCGCCATGAGCTTCCTCAACCGATTGCGGCTGCTGCCCACCGTCATTCTCTGCGCTTCGCTGCTGCTGACGCTGAAGCTTGCCGATATTGCGGCGGGCGGGAGCGGACACGCGATTTCGGTCGCGCAGGCAAGTTCGCCGAAGGCGGAGCCGGAGACGCAGGCCGCGCCGGAAGGCGAAGCGGTGCCCGGCGAAGATGCCGCAGCGGGCGGAGAAGCGGCTGCACCGATGCCGGCCGATGAAGGCATTACCTCGCGCTTCAGCAAATCGGAAACCACGGTTCTCGAAAGCCTTACGGCCCGCCGCGAGGAACTCGACCGGCGCGCCCAGGCGCTCGATACGCGCGAGCAGCTTCTTACCGCCGCCGAAAAGCGGATCGAGGAGCGCATCGCGGAACTGAAAGAGATCGAGTCCCGCATCGGCACACGCATCGGCGAGCAGGATGCGGAAAACGAGGCCCGTCTCGCGGGCGTGGTCACGATGTACGAGACCATGAAGCCGAAAGACGCGGCGCGGATTTTCGAGCGGCTCGACATGGGCGTGCTGATCGAGGTGGCCAAGCGCATGCAGCCCCGGAAGCTCGCAAGCGTGCTGTCGGAAATGGACCCGGTGGCCGCTCAGGACCTGACGGTGGAGCTCGCTCTCGGCACGAATCTGAACGCCGAACCGGCGGCGGCTCCCCAGGGCGCGGACGCTTCGGCCGATCCGGCCTTTCGCAATGCCGAAAAGGCCAGCTAATCCGCGCAAAATTGCCGGGCTTTAAGGCCCACTTAACCGGCGCCACCTAGACTGACTTCTCGCAGCGGCAGAAGGCCGCGATTTTGCAGGCAGAAGCTTCAGGGGCGCAGCGCGTGAACCGGCTCATCCGACATCGTTGTCCGGACGGCACAATCGGCATATCCGGCCGCTTGGCGGCATTTGCCGCGTTCGCTTTCCTCCTGATGCTGACGGTCCTTTCGCATCCGGCCAGCGCGAATGAGACGCGCGTCGAATTGCGGGAGGAAGACGGCTATGGCCGCATGATCTTCACCTTCCCGGGCGGCATTCCCTCGCATCGCGCATCGGTCAATTCGGGCGTGCTGGTGCTCGAGTTCGGCCGCGCCGTGCAGATCGACAGCGACATGTTCATGCGGGAGATGCCGCGCTATTTCGCGATGATCCGGCAGTCCGAAGACCGCCGCAACATCCGCGCCGCACTGACCACAGATTTCACGCTCGATACCAAGACGGCGGAGAACGCCGTCTATGTCGACCTGCTGCCGCCCGGCTGGACCGGTGCGCCGCCGCCGCTGCCCGCCGAGGTGCTGGCGCGGATCGAAGAGGCGCGGCTGGCGAAGAAGGCGGCGGACGCGGCGGAGATGGCTGCGAAGGCGCAGGGCATCGTCGAGCCGGATGCGCCGCCGCCCGGCCTCGTCGTCCGCGCGGCGACTTTGCCGGAGATGACGCGGCTCGTGTTCGACTGGAACCAGCCGGTTCTCTATTCGCTGGTGAACCGCGAGGGCCTCGCCACCATCACCTTCGATCGCACGTCGAAGGTCGATCTGTCGCGGCTGCGGGCCGATCTTCCTCCCTTCCTTGCGGGCATCAATGCGGTGGAGCATGAGGGGCGTCTCGCGATCGTGCTGACGCTGAAGCCCGGCGTTGCCGTTTCCGATTTCCGCGAGGACCTGAGCGTCGTTCTCGACATCAAGCCGTTGCATTCGGCGTCGGCCGACGTGCCGGAGAGCGCAGCGCCCGCGGGCGAGCCCCGGCAGATCACGCCGCCTGCGGCGGAAGAGGCTGCGGTGCGTGAGGCGGATGCCGAGGAAGCGCCGAAGGTTGCCGAAGAGGCGGCTCCGGCCGAACAGCCCGAAGCCGCCGCCGGTCCGGTGCCTCAGGGCAAGCGCCCCGTCGGCAAGGCGGTGGTGCGCTTCGCCGATGGCCGCAACGGCAAGGATATTCTCGTCGACTGGCCGGAGCCTGTCGGCGCGGCGGTGTTCGAGCGCGCGGACCGGCTCTGGATGATTTTCGACCGCGCGCTGCCGGTCGATCTTTCGCAGGCGGGCGCTCCCGATCCGGCGGAAGGTCCGTTCGCGGGTGCCGTCGAGGCGATCGAGCTCGATGAAGGCGTGGCGCTAACCGTTGCGCTGAAGGGCCGTGTGCTGACCGGCGCCGTCAACGAGGGCGCGAGCTGGCGCATCTCGGCCGGCGAGACGCTGCCGACGACGGGGCGGCCCATCGGCATTTCCCGCAAGTGGCGCGACGACGGGCGCGGCCTTGTCGAGTTCGACCTGCGCACGCCGCGCAAGGTGCTGCGCGTGCGCGATCCGCTGGTCGGCGACGATATCATCGCCGTGACGGCCATCGGCCCCGGACAGGCGATGCAGATGCCGCGGAGCTTCGTCGAGTTCCAGGCGCTCAGAACGGCGCAGGGCGTCGCCATCGTGCCGGTGGCGGACGATCTCAATGTGGCGGCGGCGCCGGACAGCGTCATCGTGACAAGGGTCGACGGACTTACCCTCTCGGCGGACGATCACCGCGACGGACGGGACGGAAGCGAGACGCCGCTTGTGGATCAGGCCTCGCCCGCCGAAATGCGCTTTGCCGAGTGGCGCGAGGCGCCCGGCGAGACCTATTACGACCGGCGCCAGCACTACATTTCGGCACTCGCAGGCGCGCGCGAGCAGGAGATCGGCGATCTCCGCTTCGCCTATGGCCGCTTCCTGCTTGCCTATGGTCTTGCGCCGGAGGCGAGGGCGATGCTGCTTGCGGCGCGGCAGGTCCATCTCCGCTTCGCAACGGATCCCGCCTTTCAGGCGGCGCTCGGCGTTTCTTCCGCGCTGAGCGGCCGGCATGTCGAGGCGATCCGCGAGCTTTCGGGCCCCGGTCTCGACAATTCGCCTCATGCGGCGGCATGGCGCGGTCTTTCGCGTGCCTCGCTCGGCCATTGGGACGAGGCGCGGGCGCAGTTCGCGCTTGCCGGTGCGATTTCGGATTCGTTCGGCGAGGAGCTGCAGACCGAATTCCGCTCGCTTGCCGCCATCGCCGCGCTCAAGACGAAGGACATTGCCGCCGCCGAACAATATGCGGCCGGATTTCCGAGCGAACCGCAGAGCCAGCGCGCCCATGCGCAGATCGTGCTCGTGAATGCGATGATTGCGGATGCGCATGACCGTAAGGACAGGGCGCTCGTCTATTACGACGCCGCAATCGACGGCGGTTATCCGCCGGCCGCCGCGCGGGCGCGCTTCGGCAAGGCGCAGATGCTCCATCGCGCGGGCGAAATGGACGACGAGGCTTTCGGCAAGGAGCTCGAAAGCCTGCGCTATGCCTGGCGGGGCGACGATCTCGAACTCGATATTCTCACGCAGCTTGCGGCGGTGCGGCTTTCCGAAGGCAAGGTCGGCGAGGCGCTGAAGGTGATGCGCACTGCGACCGACAATTTTCCCGACAGCGACGAAGCGCATCGCATGAACATGCGGATGTCGGAAATCTTCGCCGATTATTTCCTCAGCAAGTCGATCGACGACCTGACGCCCGTTCAGGCGCTTGCCTTTTTCGAGGCGTTCAAGGAACTGACGCCGATCGGCCAGCGGGGCGACGAGCTGATCCGCGATCTGGCGGAGCGGCTGGTGGAAGTCGACCTGCTGGAGCAGGCGGCGCATCTGCTCGACTATCAGGTGGCGAACCGCCTGCATGGCGGCGTCGCCAAGGCGCAGGTGGCGGCGCGGCTCGCCTCGATCTTCCTGACCGATCACAAGCCCGACCGGGCGCTGGCGGCGCTCCGGGCGACGCGGCAGAACCTGCTGCCCGAGGCGCTGGCCGAACGGCGGATGCTGCTCGAGGCGCGGGCGCTATCCGATCTCAAGCAATTCGACCATGCGCTCGACCTGATCGAGGGCAAGGAAGGTCCGCTTGTGGACAGGTTGCGGGCCGATACGCTGTGGAGCGCGGGGCGCTGGGCGGATGCAGGCGCGGCTATCGAGACGGCACTCAGCGAGAGATGGAAGAGCGGCGAGCCGCCGAGCAGCGAAGAACGGCTGCTCATCATGCGCGGCGCCATCGCCTATTCGCTGGCGGAGGATGAAGAAGGACTTGCGCGCTTCCGGATCATGTTCGGCGAGACGATGGCCGGCAGCCCGGATGCAGAAGCCTTTGCCGTGGTCACGGAACCGATCGTGAAGCAGGGCGTCGCCTTCCGCGACATGGCGAGCCGGGTCGCCTCCATCGATACGCTGGACCGATTCATCGCCGCGTTGAAGATCAACGAAGTGACGGCGATCAACTGACGGGGAAGCCCGTGAGGCGCGCGCGCCGCGCCGCCGTCACGTTCCGAAGCTCTGGACGAGGCTTCCCGCGATCAGCGACCAGCCGTCCACCAGCACGAAGAATATGAGCTTGAAGGGCAGCGATATGATGATCGGCGGCAGCATCATCATGCCCATCGACATGAGGACGGAGGCCACCACCATGTCGATCACGATGAAGGGCAGGAAGACCAGGAAGCCTATTTCAAAGGCGCGGCGCAGCTCGCTGATCATGAAGGCGGGCACCAGAACCTGAAGGCCGATCTCTTCCGGCTCTTCCGGTTCCTCGATGCCCGACAGGTCGACGAAGAGCTTGAGGTCTTCCTTGCGCACCTGGGAGAGCATGAAGGTCTTGAAGGGCCCGCTGGTCAGCGTGAAGGCTTCGCCCGTATCGATTTCCTCGTTGATGAGCGGCTCGATGCCCTGCTGATAGGCGGCGGTGAAGGTCGGCATCATCACGAAAGCCGTGAGGAAGAGCGCGAGGCTCACCAGCACCGCGTTGGGCGGCGATTGCTGCATACCGAGCGCGGTGCGCAACAGGCCGAGCACCACGATGATCCGCACGAAGGACGTGACCATGATCAGGATCGACGGCGCGAGACTCAGAATGGTGATGAGCGCGACGATCTGGACGACACGTTCGGTGAGGCCGAGGCCTTCCGTCATGTCGATCTGGATGGACTGGGCGCCTGCCGGCATTGCGAAGCCGATGAAGACGAGCGTAAGCGCGAGCATCGCCGCGCCGCGCTTCAGAGAGGCAGGCACGGACAGGCGGGACGCGATGGAGGAGAGGCTGATCACGCGCGGCGCTCCTTGATGTATTCGACGAAACGCTGAAGCTGGACGATATGGGCAGGACCGGTGAAAGCCGGGCGCGGCGTATCGGTTTCCGCCGTGGCGGCAGGCGCCGCCGGCGCGTCGATGCCGCTTTCGATGAGCAGCGGATGTTCGCCGCCGATCAGAACCAGATGTTCCTTGCCGTCGCGGCGGATGAGGAGCAGGCGATGTTTCGCATCGACCGGCCTCACCTCGACAATGCCGACGCGGCGGTTTGCGCCGGCGGACGTGATGCCCGGCGCGAGGCCGAAGCGCTTCGCGACCATGGCGCAAAGGCCGATCAGACCTATGATGAAGGCCAGCGCCGCCACGAAGCGGAAGATTTCAGAGAAGTCCATTTTGACTTGCTTCCCACCCAGAAGGCCGCCGCCCGACGGCCCGGAATGGGAAGAATTTGCCGCGTCAGCCTTAATGCCGGGTTAAGGGCCAGCGAATTCAGGGGTTTGGCTGGTTACTCCTTTGTGAAGCGTCCCGGCAGAATTTGCCGCGTTAGTGCGATGTTAACTCCGGGATGGTGAGACTGACCCTGCCGCCAAGGAATGCGTGGCTTCGGATCGGACTTCTCGCGCGCCCAGAAGACAGCGCCTGAGAGGATCGCGGGAGCACGCAAGATGGCGTTTGGCGACCTTCCCATCATCGGCATGATGAAGCAGCGCATGCACTGGCTCGCGGCGCGCCAGCAGGTGCTCGCGCAGAACGTCGCGAATGCCGACACGCCGGGCTATACCGCGCGCGATCTGAAGCAGCTCGATTTCGGCGACATGGTGAAGCGCAGCGGCCCCGCCATGCGCCCGGTCGCCACGCAGGCGGCCCATATCGGCAGCCCGGCCATGGGCGCCGGTCAGGGCTTCAAGCCCGGCCAGGCAAAGGGCGGCGAAGTCATCAAGAAGCCGGATTTCGAAACCTCGCCGACAGGCAATTCGGTCGTGCTCGAGGACCAGATGATCAAGGTCGCCGAGACGCAGCTGGACTACCAGACCGTGACCGGGCTCTACACGAAGAGCCTCGGCCTCATCAAGATTGCACTCGGCCGCAGTAACTGAGCCGGGCTGAAAGGACGCATCATGAGCGCGATGGATCTTATCAAGTCGATGGTGGTGGCCGCCTCGGGCCTCAAGGCCCAGAGCGGGCGCATGCGCATCATCGCCGAGAATATCGCCAATGCCGATTCCGCCGCGCGCGTGCCCGGCGGCGATCCCTACCGCCGCAAGGTCGTGACTTTCGAGAAGGCGCTCAATCGCGAGATCGGCGCCGAGACGGTGAAGATCGGCCGGCCGACATTCGACAGGTCGGACTTCCAGCTCAAATATCTGCCGGGCCATCCCGGCGCGGACGAGAACGGCTATGTGAAGATGCCGAACGTCAACAGCATGGTGGAATCCATGGACATGCGCGAGGCGCAGCGCAGCTACGAGGCCAATCTCAATCTCATCCAGGCTTCGCGGCGCATGATTACGCAGACCATCGAAATCCTGCGGCGATAGGGGCTGATCCATGACCACCATTCCGGCATCCATGGCGCTCAATGCCTATGCCCGCGCGGCAGGCATGGGCGGCAATGTGCAAACGCCCCAGCCCGGCAACGCGGGACAGGCGAACGGCGGCTTCGGCGAAATTCTGAAGCAGACGCTCTCCGACACGGTGAACGTATCGAAGGCGAGCGAAATGCAGATGGCGGCCGTTACCGGGGGCACCGGCGGCAATATCGTGGACGTGGTGACGGCGGTTGCCGAAGCCGAGTCCGCGCTGCAGACGGTCGTGACCGTGCGCGACAAGGTCATCACGGCCTATCAAGAAATCATGCGCATGCCGATCTGACGGCAGGGCGGGGGCGGACAGTAAATGAGCGGACCTGAAGTACTCGATATCGCACAGCAGGCGATCTATGTGGTGTTGATCGTCTCGGCGCCGATGATGTTCGTCGCGCTCGGCGTCGGCCTCGCGATTGCGCTGCTGCAGGCATTGACGCAGGTCCAGGAAATGACGCTGGTCTTCGTGCCGAAGATCATCGCGATCTTCCTCACCATGCTGATATCGCTGCCCTTCATGGCGCAGGCGCTCGAGGGTTTCACGGTGCTGATCTCGCAAAAGATCATATCGGGCTAGAGACAGCGCCTCCATGATCACCATCGAGTACCTGCCGCAAACGGCGTTCACCTTCATGCTGATCTTCACGCGGCTTGCGGCGATGATCATGCTGATGCCGGCGCTGGGCGAGACGAGCATTCCCGCGAATGTGCGCATCATCCTTGCGCTGCTGCTCTCCTTCGTGATGATGCCGCTCGTCGCCTCGAGCTATGGCGAGCTGCCGGCCAGCGTGGCGGGGCTCGCCTTCGTGGTGGTGACGGAAATCGCCGTCGGGCTTTTCATCGGGGGTGCGGCGCGCATCGTCATGAGCGCGCTTCACGTGGCGGGCAACATCATCGCGCTGCAGGTGAGCCTTGCCTTCGCGCAGAACGTGGACCCGACCCAGGGGCAGCAGGGCGTGCTGATCGCGAATTTCCTGTCGCTGACGGCCGTGACGCTGATCTTCGTTACCAATCTCGATCACCTGCTGATTGCCGCGATGCATGACAGCTACAAGCTCTTCGTGCCGGGGCAGGCCATTCCGGTCGGGGACTTCTCGCAGGTTGCGGTGAAGATGATTTCCGGCTCGTTCAAGATCGGGCTGCAGCTTGCGGCGCCCTTCCTCGTGTTCGGCCTCATCTTCTATGTCGGCATCGGCATTCTTTCGAGGCTGATGCCGCAGATCCAGATTTTCTTCATCGCGATGCCGGCCAACATCATGCTTGGATTCGTGCTTCTGCTCTTCCTGCTGGCGGCCATGATGACGTGGTTCCTGCAGTATTTCGAGCAGGCGATGTCCGTATTCGTCGGTTAGGCCGGAGGGACCCCCATGGCCGAACATGACGATTCGGAAAAAACAGAAGAACCGACACACCGAAAACTAGAAGAAGCCGAAAAGAAAGGCGATATCGTCAAGAGCCAGGAGATCAGCACCTGGTTCGTGATGCTGGGCGCGGCGATCTCGATCGCCATGCTCGCGCCTTCGACCGCCTCGTCGATGATGGGGTCGCTCTCGATCTTCCTCTCGCAGCCCAACGCGATACCGATGGATGCCGAGCATCTCAGGCATATCTGGCTCGGCATCGGGCGGGACGTATTCGGCGCCGTGCTCGGCCCGCTCTGCATTCTCGCGGGCGCAGCGCTTTTCGGGCACCTCATCCAGCATTCGCCGGTCTTCACGACCGAGAACATGAAGCCGAAGCTCTCCAAGGTTTCGCCGAAAGAAGGGCTGAAGCGCCTGTTCGGGGCGAAGAGCCTGATGAACCTCGCCAAGGGCATCGTCAAGATCGTCGTGGTGGGCGTCGTCTCCTTCATGATCGTCTGGCCGGAGCGCGACCGCCTCGCCCTGATGATGACCTGGGACGTGATCCAGCTTCTGCCCGTCGTGCAGGTGATGGCGCTGAAGATGTTCGCCGGCGTGATCGCGGTGATGACCGTCGTTGCCGTGCTCGACTACCTCTTCGAGCGCATGCAGTGGATGAAGAAGCAGCGCATGACCGTCCAGGAAGTGAAGGACGAGTACAAGCAGATGGAAGGCGACCCGACGGTGAAGGCGAAGCTGCGCCAGATCCGCACCGAGCGTGGCCGCAAGCGCATGATGGCCGCAGTGCCGACCGCCACCGTCATCATCACCAACCCGACCCACTACGCAGTGGCGCTCAAATACGAGCAGGGCATGGGTGCGCCGGTCGTCGTCGCCAAGGGCGTCGATGCCGTCGCCTTCAAGATCCGCGAAATCGGCCAGGAAAACGATGTGCCGATCGTCGAGAATCCGCCGCTTGCGCGCGCGCTTCACGCAACCGTCAATATCGACGACGAGGTCAAGCCGGAACACTACAAGGCGGTGGCCGAGGTCATTGGATATGTCATGCGTCTTAAGGCTAAGATGACCGGCGGGCGTGGCCGAAGGTGATTCGGCCCGGCGGAGAGACGCGGGAGCAGGCCATGGCCGATACGCCGGCCGATTATAATGAAACCGAAATCGGCGCCGGAGACGAAGGCGGACGCGCGTCCGAGGGCGGCTTCTCGCTGCCTGCCCGGCGCTGGGTCGTGATCGCGGCGGTCGCGCTCGGCATCGTCACCACGCTTCTCGATACGCTTGGCGTTCACGTTTTCGGGTTCCCCGGCCTTCTGACGGCGTTCGGGCTTGTCGCCATTGGCGGCGCGGTGCTTTACGGCCTTTCCGGCAGCCAGGCGGATGCGTTCAGCCGGTCGCCGCTTGCCGCCGCCGATGCGCTGTCCGCGCTTCCCGACCCCTGCTATGTGACCGACCGGCGGGGTTCCGTTCTCTTTGCCAATGCGGCCTGGCGCGACCTGACCGGCGCCTTCGACGGCGACCGCGTCGTGCCGGTCGAGCGGCTGCTCGCGGGGAAGGGCGAGGGCTCGGAAGTTTCCTTCCGTCTGGCGCAGGCGGCGCGGACGGGCTTTGCGGCCGAAGAAGATATCGTGATCGGCCCCCGCAACATGGCGCGCGCCTACCGCGCCATCGTGCGGCCGCTCGGCGGTGCGTCGGGCGGCGCGGTCTGGCTGTTCCGCGACCTCACGGTGGAGCGCGAGCGCGCGGCTTCGGCGGAAAAGCGGCATCGCCGGTCCCTTTCCTATATCGAACATGCGCCGTTCGGCTTTTTTGCGACCGATGCCGAAAGCCGGCTCATTTTCATGAATGCGCGGCTTGGCGAATGGCTCGGGGTGGACACGCGGCTCCTGACCGAGCGGCGGACGAAACTTGCCGAGCTGGTGTTTGGCGAAGTGCCGGCGCTGGAAGAAGGCGAGGCTGCGCAGAGCGGGCAGTTGCTGCCGCTCGATGTCGACCTGAAAGGGGCGGACGGGAAGGCATTTCCGGTCCGCGTGCTGCGGACGCGGGTGGCCGATGCGGCGGGGCAGGCGCGGATATTCGCGCTGGTGCTGAGCCGCACCACGGGCGACAAGGCGGAAGAGACGGCGCGCGACGCCGAAATGCGCTTTGCCCGCTTCTTCAACAATGCGCCGGTCGGCATCGCGACCGTCGACAGCGAAGGCCGCATCGACAACGCGAACCGCTCCTTCCTTGCCTATGCGGGGGCGGAGGTGAAGCGCGGGCTGAAACTCGCAGACCTGCTGATGGAGGAGGACCGCGAGGCGGCCGAAGAGGCGATCAGCAACGCGCGGAAGGGCGTGAGCGGCGGGGCGATCGACGTGCGGCTGGCGCGCAATCTCGACCGGGTGGGGCAGCTTTACGCCGCGAGCGTCGATATGGGCGCGGAAGCCTCTGTCGTCGTCTATCTGATCGACGCGACGGAGCAGAAATCGCTCGAGATGCAATTCGCCCAGTCGCAGAAGATGCAGGCGGTGGGCCAGCTTGCGGGCGGCGTGGCGCATGACTTCAACAATCTGCTGACTGCGATCATCGGCTTCTGCGACCTCTTGCTCGCGCGCCACCAGGCGGGCGATCCGTCCTTTGCCGATGTCGTGCAGATCAAGCAGAACGCAAACCGCGCGGCGAACCTGACGCGGCAATTGCTTGCCTTCTCGCGGCGGCAGACGCTGAGGCCCAAGGTTCTCTCGCTCACCGATGCGCTGGCGGAACTCCAGAACCTGCTGGCGCGGCTTCTCACGGAAAAGGTCGAGCTCAAGATCGTGCATGGCCGCGATCTCGGTCTCGTGAAGGTCGACCAGAACCAGCTCGAACAGGTGATCATCAATCTCGCGGTCAATGCGCGCGACGCGATGCCGGATGGCGGGCGGCTCACCATCCGCACGGCGAATGTGTCGGAGGCGGACAGCCGCGCGCTCGACCATCCGCTGATGCCGCATGCCGAATATGTGCTGATCGAGGTGTCGGACACCGGCACCGGCATTCCGAAGGAAAATCTCGGCAAGATTTTCGAGCCCTTCTACACGACGAAGGACCCCTCGAAGGGCACGGGGCTCGGGCTTTCCACCGTCTATGGCATCATCAAGCAGACGGGCGGCTTCATCTTCCCCTATTCGACGGTGGGGAAGGGCACGAGCTTCCGCATCTATCTGCCGCGCTATATCGAGACCCCGGCCGAGAAGGCGGCGGAAGCCGCCGCCGCAGCCGCTGCCGCATCGGCGCCGGCCGAGACGGCCGACCTCACCGGCAAGGGCACGATCCTTCTCGTGGAGGACGAGGACGCGGTGCGCACCTTCGCCGCGCGCGCGCTCGCCACGCGCGGCTATGAAGTGCTGCAGGCCGAAAGCGGCGAAGTGGCGCTCGAGGTCGTGCGCGAGCACGAGGGCCGCATCGACCTCGTCGTGTCCGACGTCGTGATGCCCAATATGGACGGGCCGACCATGGCGAAGGAGCTGAAGACGCTGCTCCCAGGCACGCCGATCATCTTCGTCTCGGGCTATGCGGAAGATGCCTTCGCCAAGAACCTCGACCCCGACCAGGAATTCCACTTCCTGCCCAAGCCCTTCTCCCTGAAGCAGCTCGCCGCGGCCGTGAAGGACGTGATGGGGGCGAAGTGAGGGGGCTAAGCCGCTTCCACCGAGATATTCACCTCGCGTCCCAATGCCCGGAAGGCCGCCTCAATCTGGTCGAGTTTCGAGGCGTGGTTGAGGTCGAGGAGGCGGTCGATCTGCGGGCGGTGGACCTTCATCGCGCGCTGCAGATCGGCGCGGCTTTTTCCTTCCGCGCGCAGGGCCCGATACAGCTCCACCTTCAAATGCGTGAGAAGCGGCAGCACCGCATGAAGCGCGCCGGGCTTGCCGGCAGGCGGCGGGATTTCGACGCCATCCGCGATGCGCGCGGCGAGCGCTTCCTCGATCGCATCGGCGGCGCGGGCGAGGGCGTCTTCCCGCGTCTCGCCGAAGCTCGTCACTTCGGGCAATGAGGGGCAGGTGACGAGCCAGGTATCGCCATCCGCCGTCAGTTCGATTTCATAGTTCCGCATCACTTCAGTCCCAGATCTTTCAGGATCTTGTTCACGAGGCCCTTGCCCAGCTCCTTGCCGCTTCCATGCATCGGCAATTGCGAGGTACGCGCGCCGCGCCTGACAGTCAGATGGCCGGAGCCGCCCTTGTGGTTCTCGAATGTGCAGCCATGCCGCGCGAGATACTTCTTCAGTTCGGCGCTGTTCATCTGGGTTCAAGGCTCTTTAACAGAAGTGTTAAAGTCAACATAAATGTTATTTTGGCCATCGGGCGTGGAAAGGCAATGGCCGAAAAAATGCGAACACGATATGAACATGACCTGATTAATACAATTAAATCAACATCTTAAAAAATATATTGCCAATGAGAACAAAACAGGTACTCTCATGGCCATCACACGCGCATTGCGCGACTCGGCGGGCGATGGTTAAAGGGGAAAACGGCATGTCCAAGAATGTAGTGAGCCTCGTGAAAGACGATTCCGACAAGAAAAAGGCGCTGGACGCCGCCTTGAGCCAGATCGAGCGGTCCTTCGGCAAGGGCTCCATCATGCGGCTCGGCAAGAACGAGCAGGTGGTGGAAATCGAGGCGGTTTCGACCGGCTCGCTCGGCCTCGACATCGCGCTCGGCATTGGCGGGCTGCCCCGCGGCCGCATCGTGGAAATCTACGGGCCGGAATCCTCGGGCAAGACGACGCTCGCGCTCCAGACCATTGCCGAGGCCCAGAAGAAGGGCGGCATTTGCAGCTTCGTCGATGCGGAACATGCGCTCGACCCCGTCTATGCCCGCAAGCTCGGCGTGCAGCTCGACGACCTGCTGATCTCGCAGCCCGATACGGGCGAGCAGGCACTCGAGATCGCCGATACGCTGGTCCGCTCCGGCGCGGTGGATGTGCTCGTGATCGACTCGGTCGCCGCGCTCACGCCCAAGGCCGAACTCGAGGGCGAGATGGGCGACAGCCTGCCCGGCCTTCAGGCGCGGCTGATGAGCCAGGCGCTCCGCAAGCTCACCGCCTCGATCTCCAAGTCGAACACCATGGTGATCTTCATCAACCAGATCCGCATGAAGATCGGCGTCATGTTCGGCAGCCCTGAAACGACGACGGGCGGCAATGCGCTGAAATTCTATGCCTCCGTCCGCCTCGATATCCGCCGCATCGGCGCGATCAAGGAGCGGGACGAGGTGGTCGGCAACCAGACCCGCGTCAAGGTCGTGAAGAACAAGGTGGCGCCCCCCTTCAAGCAGGTCGAATTCGACATCATGTATGGCGAGGGCATTTCCAAGATGGGCGAGCTCGTCGATCTCGGCGTCAAGGCCGGCATCGTCGAGAAGTCCGGCTCCTGGTTCTCCTATAACAGCCAGCGGATCGGGCAGGGACGCGAGAACGCCAAGCAGTTCCTCCGGGAAAATCCGGACATGGCCGCCGAGATCGAGACCGCGATCCGCCAGAATGCCGGCCTTATCGCCGAGAAGATTCTGGACGAGGTCAGCCCCGACGAGATCGAGGATGGCGATATGGAGGCAAGCGCCTGAGGCGCGCCCGGTAAAGCGGGACAAGTTTCTCTAGCTCCGGCCGTCCGGCCGGGCACAAGACGGCGCCGGGTACCCTCCGGCGCCGTTTTCATTGGACCCGGGTTCCGCCGCCTGCCGGGCGCTTTCCGGGCCTTGCCGGTGCATTCCGGGGGCTTTCTGGACAGCGGAGCGGGCGACAGGTAAAAGCGGGCACCTTATATTCATTGGAAAAAGGGGCGGAAAACCTTGGTTCCCCGTCCCTTCGGCCCCGGGCCGGACCCGGTTTGAACGACGAGTGCAGCGATGGACGGCCTCAACGAAATCCGACGCAAGTTTCTGGACTATTTCCGGGCGCAGGGCCACGAGGCCGTACCTTCGGGGCCGCTCGTGCCGAACAACGATCCGACGCTGCTCTTTACCAATGCCGGCATGGTGCCGTTCAAGAATGTCTTCACCGGACAGGAGACGCGGCCCTATGTACGGGCGGCAAGCGCGCAGAAATGCGTGCGCGCGGGCGGCAAGCATAACGACCTCGACAATGTCGGCTATACGGCGCGCCACCACACCTTCTTCGAGATGCTCGGGAATTTCTCCTTCGGCGACTATTTCAAACCCGAGGCGATCGAGTTCGCCTGGACGCTGATCACGAAGGAATTCGGCATTCCGAAAGAGCGGTTGCTCGCGACCGTCTATGCGGAGGACGACGAGGCTTTCGGCCTCTGGAAGAAGATCGCCGGCCTTCCCGATGCGAAGATTATCCGCATTCCGACCTCGGACAATTTCTGGTCGATGGGCGATACCGGCCCCTGCGGGCCCTGCTCGGAAATCTTCTTCGATCATGGCGACAAGATTCCGGGCGGCCCGCCCGGCAGCCCCGATCAGGATGGCGACCGCTTCATCGAGATCTGGAACCTCGTCTTCATGCAGTATGAGCAGCATGCCGACGGGACGCGGACGGACCTGCCCAAGCCCTCGATCGATACCGGCATGGGGCTCGAGCGCATCGCCGCCGTGCTGCAGGGCACGCATGACAATTACGCGACCGACCTCATGCGGGCGCTGATCGTTGCGTCCGCCGATGCCTCGAAGAGCGATCCGGACGGGCCCCATGCGGTGAGCCACCGGGTGATCGCGGATCACCTGCGCTCGTCTTCCTTCCTCATCGCCGACGGCGTGATGCCGTCGAACGAGGGCCGGGGCTATGTGCTCCGCCGGATCATGCGCCGCGCCATGCGCCATGCGCAGCTTGTCGGCGTTGCCGAGCCGCTGATGCATCGGCTGGTGCCGGCGCTTGTGCGCCAGATGGGCGACGCCTATCCGGAATTGCGGCGCGCCGAAGCGCTCGTCACCGAAACGCTGAAGCTCGAGGAAACGCGCTTCCGCGAAACGCTGACGCGGGGCCTCAAGCTTCTGGACGACGAGGTGGAGAAGATCGGCGGCAAGGGCGTACTGCCCGGCGAGGTCGCCTTCCGCCTTTACGACACGTTCGGCTTTCCACTCGATCTCACGCAGGATGCGCTGCGCTCGCGCGGCCTCAGCGTCGATCAGGCGGGCTTCGATGCCGCCATGGCGAAGCAGCGGCAGGATGCGCGCGCCGCCTGGTCCGGCTCCGGCGAGAAGGCGACGGAAGCGGTCTGGTTCGAGCTTCGCGAGAAGCACGGCGCGA
Organism: Parvibaculaceae bacterium; assembly: GCA_019636015.1. Lineage (GTDB taxonomy): Bacteria > Pseudomonadota > Alphaproteobacteria > Parvibaculales > Parvibaculaceae > Parvibaculum. Next base: position 171,879 of record JAHBYJ010000002.1, on the reverse strand, counting down.
CGGAGTTCCTCGGCTATGAGAGCGAGACGGCCGAGGGCAAGATCGTCGCGCTGCTGGTCGACGGCCAGCCGGTCGAGGAGATTTCGGCGGGCCAGGAAGCGGCGCTCATCACCAACCAGACGCCTTTCTATGGCGAGTCGGGCGGCCAGATCGGCGACAGCGGCATCATCTTCTCGGCGAGCGGGGCGGAATTCCCCGTGCTCGACACGCTGAAGAAGCTCGGCGACATGAATGTACATATCGGCAAGCTGGTGCGCGGCAAGCTGAAGGTGGGCGACGTGGTCGAGATGCGCGTCGACAAGGGTTTGCGCGATGCGACGCGGGCGAACCATTCGGCGACGCATCTCGTGCATGAGGCGCTGCGCCGTGTACTCGGCCCCCATGTCACGCAGAAGGGCTCGATGGTGGGGCCGGAGCGGCTTCGCTTCGACTTCAGCCATCCAAAGCCGATGACGGCGGAAGAGATCGGCGAGGTCGAGGCGATCGTGAACCGCGTCATCCGCCAGAACAGCGAAGTCTCGACGCGGCTGATGACGCCCGAAGACGCCATCGCTGCCGGCGCGCTGGCGCTGTTCGGCGAGAAGTATGGCGATGAAGTGCGCGTGCTCGCCATGGGCGTGGACGACGAGAAGGAGAACCATATCTATTCGGTGGAACTCTGCGGCGGGACGCATGTGCGCCGCGTGGGCGACATCGCGATCTTCAAGATCGTGAGCGAGAGCGCCGTCGCCTCCGGCATCCGCCGCATCGAGGCGCTGACGGGCGAGGGCGCGCGCACCTATCTCTCGCAGCAGGAGCGCATCGCGAAGGAAGCCGCCGGGGCGCTGAAGATCGCGCCGGAAGACCTGCCGGCCCGCGTCGTCTCGCTGATGGAAGAGCGCAAGCGCCTCGAGCGGGAGCTTGCCGAGGCGAAGAAGAAGCTCGCCCTGAGCGGCGGAACGGGGGGCGCCTCCGGCGGCGAGGCCGCTTCGAAGGTCGAGGAACTCGGCGGCGTGAAGCTGATGCTGCGCAAGCTTGAGGGCGTGAACCCGAAGGATCTGCGCGGTCTTGTCGATGACGGCAAGAAGCAGATCGGGTCGGGCGTCGTTGCCTTCGTCGCCATTTCCGAAGACGGCAAGGGCGCCATCGCGGTCGGCGTCACCGCCGATCTCACCGGGCGTTTCAACGCGGTCGAACTCGTGAAGGCGGGTGCGGCGGCAATGGGCGGTTCGGGTGGCGGCGGGCGGCCCGACATGGCGCAGGCCGGCGGGCCCGATGCCTCCAAGGCCGACGCGGCGCTCGAGGCCGTTCGCGGCGCCGTCGGCGCGCTGGCAGGCGCGGCTTAGTACATCTCAGAGGTTCGTCATTGCGAGGAGCAGCGCAAGCTGCGACCAAGCAATCCAGGGGCGGCAAGCACTGCGCTTGTGGCCCCTGGATTGCTTCGCGGAGCCTGTCCTGGGGATCGCCAAAGGCGATACCCGTGGGCTCGCAATGACGAGTGAATATTGCCGTAAGGCCCTCACCCCGCCTTGGCGAGCGCCTTGTCGAGATTGGCGGCGACCTTGTCGAGGAAGCCTTCGGTCGAGAGCCAAGACTGTTCCGAGCCGACGAGGAGGGCCAGATCCTTCGTCATGTAGCCCGACTCCACCGTCGAGACGCAGACCTTCTCGAGTGTGGCGGCGAACTTCGCCAGCGGCTCGTTGCCGTCGAGCTTTGCGCGGTGCGTGAGGCCGCGCGTCCAGGCGAAGATCGAGGCGATGGAGTTGGTCGAGGTTTCCTCGCCGCGCTGATGCGCGCGGTAGTGGCGCGTCACCGTGCCGTGGGCGGCTTCGGCTTCCATGATCTTGCCATCCGGCGTCAGCAGCACGGAGGTCATGAGGCCAAGCGAGCCGAAGCCCTGCGCCACGGAATCCGACTGCACGTCGCCGTCATAGTTCTTGCAGGCCCAGACATAGCCGCCCGACCATTTCATCGCCGAGGCGACCATGTCGTCGATCAGGCGGTGCTCATAAGTGATCTTCGCCTTGTCGAACTCCGCCTTGAATTCCTTTTCGTAAATCTCCTGGAAGAGATTCTTGAAGCGGCCGTCATAGGTTTTCAGGATCGTGTTCTTGGTCGAGAGATAGACCGGGTAGCGGCGGTCGAGGCCGTATTTCATGCAGGCGCGAGCAAAGTCGCGGATGCTGTCGTCGAGATTGTACATGCCCATGGCGACGCCGCCGGCCGGGAAGTCGTAGATCTCTTCCTCGATCGTCTCCTTGCCGTCTTCGGACACCCACTTCATGGTGAGCTTGCCCTTGCCGGGGATGCGGATGTCGGTCGCGCGGTACTGGTCGCCGAAGGCGTGGCGGCCGATCACGATCGGCTCGGTCCAGCCGGGCACGAGGCGCGGAATGTTGCGGCAGATGATGGGCTCGCGGAAGACGGTGCCGCCGAGAATGTTGCGGATGGTGCCGTTGGGCGACTTCCACATCTTCTTCAGCTTGAACTCCTCGACGCGCGCCTCATCCGGCGTGATGGTGGCGCATTTCACGCCGACGCCGTATTTCTTGATCGCTTCCGCGCTTTCGACCGTGACCTTGTCGTCGGTCGCGTCGCGGTGCTCCATGCCGAGGTCGTAATAGTCCAGCGTCAGATCGAGATAGGGGAAGATCAGCTTGTCCTTGATCATCTGCCAGATGATCCGGGTCATCTCGTCGCCGTCGAGGTCAACCACGGGATTTGCGACTTTGATCTTCGGCATGGGGGGTCCTTCGAACTGAGGCAGAAAACGGCGGAATCGCGTGGGCGCAAAGCCGCGCGCGAGCCTATTCCCTATAACATTGCAGGCCGATTGATTAAAGGCGGCCAATCGCCTATTGACCGGCTGCCGGACCCTCCCGGCCCGGTTACCCCGACGGAAAGCAGCAGATCGCCACATGGCCGGAACGGACCGCACGAAGAAATCGGAAGCATCGGCAACGCCTGGCCCGGCGGTGATTCTCGTCGCGCCGCAGCTTGGCGAGAATATCGGCACGGCGGCGCGCGCCATGCTGAATTTCGGCCTGTCGGACCTCAGGCTCGTGAAGCCGCGCGACGGCTGGCCGAACGAACGCGCGCTCGCGGCCGCTTCGGGCGCCGATTTCGTGATCGAGGGGGCGCAGCTCTTCGAGACGACGGCGGAGGCCGTTGCCGATCTCGATTATGTCGTGGCGACGACGGCGCGCAGCCGCGACATGGTGAAGCCGATCCTGACGCCGGAAACGGCGGCGCAGGCCATGCGCCGCACCTTTGGCGGGGGCGGAAGGGGCGGGCTCCTGTTCGGGCCGGAGCGGACGGGGCTCGAGAACGACGATATCGCGCTGGCGGACGCCATCATGATGGTGCCGGTGAACCCGGCCTTCGCCTCGCTCAATCTCGCCCAATGCGTGCTGCTCATGTCCTATGAGTGGTTCAAGGCGGGGGACGACACGGAAGCGGAACGGATCGACTATCAGCAGACGCGGCCGGCGAAGAAGGAAGAGCTGATCGGCTTCTTCGAGCATCTGGAAGGCGAACTAGACCGTTTCGGCTTTCTCAAGCCGCCGGAGAAGCGGCCCTCCATGGTGCGGAACCTGCGCAACATGTTCCAGCGGGCGGGGCTGACCGAGCAGGAGGTGCGCACACTCCGGGGCGTCGTCGCCTCGCTCACACGGCGCTATCCGAAGGGCGAGGGGCCGCCTGAATAGGCGCTATACTCCCCCTTCGAAACCGGGAGGGGGATTCGGGATGGGGGCATTCAAGGCCGATCTGGCATCGCTCAAGGCGCGCGTCCTGCCGCAATGGTATGACGACGCCAAGTTCGGCATTTTCATTCACTGGGGGCTTTTCTCTGTCCCCGCCTTCGCCTCGCGGCTCGGCAGCATATCGGACGCCTTCAAGAAGGATTACGACCGCGCCGTCGCGATGACGCCCTATACCGAATGGTATGCCAATGCGATCAAGGTGCCGGGCACGCCATCGGCCGAGTTCCACGCGCGGGAATATGGCGGCGCGCCTTACAGCAGCTTTCGAGAACCCTTCCTCGACGGGCTGAAGCATTGGGACGCGGACGCCTGGGCGGAGGCCTTTCGCGATGCGGGCGCGAAATATGTCGTGCTCGTCACCAAGCATCATGACGGGTTCTGCCTGTGGCCGAGCGCGGTCGAGAACCGGCACGAGCCCGGCTGGACGAGCCCGCGCGACATTGTGGGCGAGCTTGCGCGGGCGGTGCGCGCGGCGGGGATGCGCTTCGGCGTCTATTATTCCGGCGGCATCGACTGGAGCTTCAACCGGGAGCCCTTGCGAACCTTCGCCGATTTCGCGGGCTCGCGGCCGGGCGGCGATTATCCAGCCTATGCCATGGCGCAGGCGCGAGAGCTGATCGAGCGATACGAGCCCAGCGTGCTGTGGAACGACATTTCCTGGCCGACCACGCTGCCGCCGCTGCTGGAGCTCTTTGCCGATTACTACAATGCGGTACCCGAGGGCGTGGTGAACGACCGCTGGCCGCATGTCGATTTTCCGTCGCGCATGCTGCGCTACAGGCCTGCGCGGCGCTTGCTCGATTTCTTCGCCAAGCGTTATATCGCGAAGCATCCGGAGGCAGTCGAGGGCGTGCTGCCGCCGGAAGTGCCGCATAGCGATTTCCGCACACCCGAATACCGCCGCTTCGACACGGTGCAGGCGAAGAAGTGGGAGGCAACGCGCGGCATGAGCCATTCCTTCGGCTTCAACCGCGAAGACAAGGAAGCGGACTACCAGCCGGCGGAAGGACTGCTTTCCGATTTCATCGACGGCGTGGCGAAGGGCGGCAACCTTCTTCTCAATGTCGGGCCGCGGGCCGATGGCTCGATCCCGGAACCGCAACTCGCGCGGCTGCGCTTCTTCGGTGAGTGGCTGAGGGCGAATGGCGAGGCGGTCTATGGCACGAGGCCGGGCGGCGCGCCGGGGGAGACGGCCTCCGCCCTCACCGCCGAGGGCCTGCCGGTGCGGATCACGAAGGGGGAAGGCAGGCTCAACCTCATTATGCTCGGGCGTCCTTCGGGCGAGCGGCTCACTGTCCGGGATTTCGCGGCGGCAGGCGAGGGGCGGCTTCTCATGGATGGAAGCCCGGTCGAGGCGGTGCGGGAGGGGTCCGACACCGTGCTCACCTTCCGGGCGCCGCTCCGGGGCGAATTCGCCCCGGCGGTCGAGCTGCCGGGTGGCTGAGGCCGAATTCCGGCGGTTTTTCAGCGGCTTGCCGCCGGTTTGACAGGGCAGGCCCCCCGCGCTACAAACCGCTTCGAAACGGGCTCCCGTCGATCGGGGGCCCGCTTCATTTGAATACGCACCCGCGGGAAAGGCGACGCTTGTAGCCGGTCCCTGTCGGTCCCGAAAGGGACAAAGGAGGGCGCGTTTCCTTACCTTTTGACCTCAAGGGAACCGCGATGACAAAGCGCCAGGAGTCCAAGTACAAAATCGACCGCCGGATGGGCGAGAACATCTGGGGCCGTCCGAAGAGCCCGCTGAACCGCCGCGACTACGGTCCCGGCCAGCACGGCCAGCGCCGCAAGGGCAAGCTCTCGGATTACGGCGTGCAGCTGCGCGCCAAGCAGAAGCTCAAGGGCTTCTACGGCAATATTTCCGAAAAGCAGTTCCGTGGCATCTACAAGGAAGCCAGCCGTCTGCGCGGCGATACGGGCGAAATCCTGATCGGCCTGCTCGAGCGCCGTCTCGATGCGATCGTCTATCGCGCGAAGTTCGTGCCGACCGTTTTCGCCTCCCGCCAGTTCGTGAGCCATGGCCATGTGCTCGTGAACGGCAAGCGCGTGAACGTGCCGAGCTACCGCGTGCGCGAGGGCGACGTGGTGGAAGTGCGCGAGAAGTCGAAGCAGCTTGCGCTGGTGCTTGAAGCCGCGCAGTCGGCCGAGCGCGACACGCCGGACTATCTCGAAGTCGATCACGACAAGATGAAGGCGACCTTCGTCCGCACGCCGGCCTTCGCCGATGTGCCTTATGCGGCGCAGATGGAACCGAACCTCGTGGTGGAATTCTATTCGCGCAGCTAATCGCAGCGCGGAGCGAGACAAAACAAAAGGCCCCGGTTTTCCGGGGCCTTTTTTGTTTCTCGCATTCGTTTGAACGTCATTGCGAGGAGTGGAACGACGAAGCAATCCAGGGGCGGCAGATTGAGGGTTTGCGGCCCCTGGATTGCTTCGCTTCGCTCGCAATGACGAGGAAAGAGGGCGTGGCGTGTTACGCCGCCTGGGTCTCGATGCCCTTTTGCGCGAGGTAGTCGCGCAGTTCGCCCTGTTCGAACATTTCGCGGACGATGTCGCAGCCGCCGACGAATTCGCCCTTCACATAGAGCTGGGGAATGGTCGGCCAGTCCGAGAATTCCTTGATGCCCTGGCGGATTTCCTCATCCTCGAGCACGTTGATGCCCTTGAAGGGGACGCCGAGATAGGTCAGCACCTGCACGACGGCATTGGAGAAGCCGCATTGCGGGAAGACGGGCGTGCCTTTCATGAAAAGCACCACATCCTCGCTCGCCAGTTCGCCCTTGATGCGGTCGAAGACCGGGTTCTCGCTCATGGTTTCACTCCTTCGCCCTGGGGCGGTTCAATCCTGCGGCGCGCTGGTCTGCAGCGCCAATGCGTGAAGTTCGTTGCCCATACCGCCTTTCAGCGCGGCGTAGACCATCTGGTGCTGCTGCACACGCGTCTTGCCCTTGAAAGCGGCCGAGATGACGTTCGCGGCATAATGGTCGCCGTCGCCCGCGAGATCGCGGATATCGACGACCGCATCGGGAAGCGCTTCCTTGATGAGCCGTTCGATTTCCGACGCCGTCATGGCCATGCAGCAGTTTCCTTGTGCTTCTAGAGCTCTGCGCCAGCCGCCATATAGGCGGGCAGCCAGCCTTCGTGGACATCCTTGATCGCCTTCAAGGATATGGGTTTGGCGCCGTCCAGTGTCAATTCCGTACCGCCGGTTGCGCCGATGCGCGCGGCGGGGACGCCGGCCTTTGCGGCGCGGTCGAGGAAGGCCGTGGCGGCGTTTTCCGGCAGCGTCACGAGGTAACGCGCCTGATCCTCCGCAAAGCCCCAGACATGGAGGGGGAGGGCGGTGTCCGGCTTCAGCACCGCGCCGATGCCGCCTGCCATGGCCATTTCCGCGACGCCGACAAAGGCGCCACCATCCGAGAGGTCATGCACGGCGGTGAGGTTACGGCTGCGGATTTCGGTGCGGATGAAATCACCGTTGCGGCGCTCCACGGCGAGGTCCACCGGCGGCGGCGCGCTGGTGTCGGGCTTGCCGGCGATGTCGCGCATGAAGATCGACTGGCCGAGATGGCCCTTCGTCTCGCCGACAAGGATGATCGCCTCGCCCGCCGCCTTGAAGGCGATGGTGGTGCGCACCGCAATGTCGGGCAGGAGGCCGACGGCGCCGATGGCGGGTGTCGGCAGGATGCCCTTGCCGTTCGTCTCGTTGTAGAGCGAGACATTGCCGGAGACGACCGGGAAGTCGAGCGCGCGGCAGGCTTCGCCGATGCCTTCGATGCAGCCGACGAACTGGCCCATGATCTCGGGCTTTTCGGGATTGCCGAAATTCAGATTGTCGGTGATGGCGAGCGGTTCGGCGCCGACGGCGGTGAGGTTCCGCCAGCATTCGGCGACAGCCTGCTTGCCGCCTTCCTGCGGATCGGCGGCGCAATAGCGCGGCGTCACGTCGAGCGTGAAGGCAAGGCCCTTCGGTCCCTCGCCGATACGCACGACAGCGGCATCGCCGCCCGGGCCGATGGCCGTGTTGCCCTGAATGAGGTGGTCGTATTGCTCCCAGACCCAGCGGCGCGAGCACATGTCGGGCAGGCCGAGCATTTTCGTCAGCGCCTCGCCGATATCGTTTGGCGCGGGCACATCGGCGGGCGCGAGCGGGGCGGGCTTTGCGGTCTTCACGAAGGGCCGGTCGTATTCCGGCGCCTGGTCGCCAAGTTCCTTGATGGGGAGGTCGGCCATGACCTCGCCATGCTGGCGGATGCGGAAGCGCAGGTCGTCCGTCGTCTTGCCGATGATCGCGAAGTCGAGACCCCATTTCACGAAGATCGCCTCGGCATCTTTCTCGCGCGCGGGGTCGAGCACCATGAGCATGCGCTCCTGGCTTTCCGACAGCATCATCTCATAGGCGGTCATGCCCTCTTCGCGACAGGGCACCTTGTCGAGATCGAGCTCGACGCCGAGATCGCCCTTGGCGCCCATTTCGACGGCGGAGCAGGTGAGGCCGGCGGCGCCCATATCCTGAATGGCGATGACGGCGCCCGACGCCATCAATTCGAGGCAGGCTTCAAGCAGCAGCTTTTCGGAGAAGGGATCGCCGATCTGAACAGTGGGGCGCTTCTCTTCGGAGTCCTCGCCGAATTCGGCAGACGCCATGGTTGCGCCGTGTATGCCGTCGCGGCCGGTCTTGGAACCGAGATAGACGATCGGGAGGCCGACGCCTTTCGCCTCCGAATAGAAAATCTTGTCGGCATCGGCAAGGCCCGCCGCAAAGGCGTTCACAAGGCAGTTGCCGTTGTAGCTCGGATCGAAATTCACTTCGCCGCCGACGGTCGGCACACCGAAGCTGTTGCCATAGCCGCCGATGCCGGCGACGACGCCGGAGACGATGTGGCGCGTGCGCGGATGATCGGGTTCGCCGAAGCGCAGCGCATTGAGCGCGGCGATGGGGCGCGCGCCCATGGTGAAGACGTCGCGCAGAATGCCGCCCACACCCGTCGCCGCGCCCTGATGCGGCTCGATATAGGAGGGGTGGTTGTGGCTTTCCATCTTGAAGATGATCGCCTGTCCGTCGCCGATATCGACGACGCCCGCGTTCTCGCCGGGGCCGCAGATGACGCGAGGGCCGGTAGTCGGCAGCGTGCGCAGCCATTTCTTCGACGACTTGTAGGAACAATGCTCGTTCCACATGGCCGAGAAGATGCCGAGCTCGGTCAGCGTCGGCTCGCGGCCGATCAGGTCGAGAATACGCTGGTACTCGTCGGGCTTGAGCCCGTGTTCGGCGACGAGTTCCGGCGTGATCCTGATATCGTTCGGTATCACGCCACGGCCTCCACAATGCTTTCGAAAAGGGCGCGCCCGTCGGTCGCGCCGTTCAGCGGTTCGATCATGTTTTCAGGATGCGGCATCATGCCGAAGACATTGCCGCGCTCGTTGAGAATGCCGGCGATGTCGTTCTGCGAGCCGTTCGGGTTCGTGCCTTCGGCATAGCGCAGGCCGACGCGGCCTTCTCCTTCGAGGCGCTTCAGCGTTTCGGCATCGGCGAAATAGTTGCCGTCGCCATGTGCCACAGGGCAGCGCCAGACTTCGCCCCGTTTGTATTTGCGGGTGAAGTCCGTATCGGCATTCGCGACTTCGAGCTTCACTTCCTTGCAGACGAATTTGAGGCCCGCGTTGCGCATCAGCACGCCGGGCAGGAGGCCCGCTTCGCAGAGGATCTGGAAACCGTTGCAGATGCCGAGGATGCGCACGCCCTTGTCGGCGGCCTTCGCGACGGCGGGCATGATGTGTCCGCGGGCGGCGATGGCGCCGGTGCGCAGATAGTCGCCATAGGAAAAGCCGCCGCAGAGCACCACGAGATCGAGATCCGGCAGTTCGGTATCCGCATGCCAGATGTAAGCGGGCTTCTTGCCGGTGATCTTTTCGAGAGCGCTCAGCATGTCGCGCTCGCGGTTCGAGCCGGGGAATACGACGACGCCTGACTTGATGCTCACTTTTCGTCGAGCTCCACGGCGTAGTTTTCGATCACCGTATTGGCGAGGAGCTTCTTGCTCATCTCTTCCAGCGCGGCTTTCGCCTTAGCAGGATCGGTCTCGGCGAGTTCGACCTCGAAGAGCTTGCCCTGCCGGACGCTGGCGACGCCGGAAAAGCCGAGCGAGCCCAGCGCGCCTTCGATTGCCTTGCCTTGCGGGTCCAGCACGCCGTTCTTCAGCGTGACCTTGATGCGCGCTTTCATGCTTCCTCGTCTCTCGCGTAACTCATTTCACCAGCGTGGGGCCGCGCCGCTTCGGCTCCGTCTCGACGAGAACGCCGAGGCGCCGCGCCACTTCCTGATAGGCTTCGACGAGGCCGCCCATGTCGCGGCGGAAACGGTCCTTGTCGAGCTTGTCGTTGGTGCGCGTATCCCAGAGGCGGCAGCAATCGGGGCTGATCTCGTCGGCCAGCACCACACGCACCATGTCGCCTTCATAGAGGCGGCCGAACTCGACCTTGAAGTCCACGAGGCGGATGCCGATGCCGAGGAAGAGGCCGGTCAGGAAGTCGTTGATGCGCAGCGCGAGCGCCATCATGTCGTCGATTTCCTGCGGCGTCGCCCAGCCGAAGGCCGTGATGTGCTCTTCGGAGACCATCGGGTCGTGCAGCTCGTCGTTCTTGTAATAGAACTCGATGATGGAGCGGGGGAGCACCGTGCCTTCGTCGATGCCGAGCTTCTTGGAGAGAGAGCCGGCGGCGACATTGCGCACCACCACTTCGCAGGGGATGATCTCGACTTCGCGGATCAGCTGCTCGCGCATGTTGAGCGCGCGGATGAAATGGGTCGGCACGCCGATCTCGTTCAGCTTCGTGAAGATGTATTCCGAGATGCGGTTGTTGAGGACGCCCTTGCCGTCGATGACCTCGCGCTTCGTGGCGTCGAAGGCGGTCGTGTCGTCCTTGAAATGCTGGACGAGCGTGCCCGGTTCCGGGCCTTCGTAAAGCACCTTCGCCTTGCCTTCATAAACGCGTCTGCGCCGGCTCATGTCATGAATTCCAATCGGTTAGCCCGGATGGCAGGTCCGGGACTGGCGGGGGTTTCCGCACATATAGCGAGGGCCGCCTCGCGGCGGAAGGGGCCGGAGCGGCTCTGGAATCGCCCCTTCGGCGAGCGCAAGGTAACTCAAGGCCGAACGCGATACAATGAAGCTCTATTGCGCCGCAACTGGCCGGAAAAGCCGTCCGGAATCAGGCGGTTAGACATATCGACGCGGAAGGCAGGGAGGCTGCCGATCACGGTTGATTTGAATTCGGCGGCCCGCTATGCCTAGGGCCAAATCCCGGTGTTCCCGGCGTGGGGACCCGCCCTCAGATCAATTACGGAGTGCCAGCTTCCATGTCCAGCTTCGACAAGCGCGAGGAAGGTTTTGAAAAGAAGTTCGTTCACGATGAGGAGCTTCGCTTCAAGGCAAATGCCCGCCGCAACAAGCTGCTCGGCCTGTGGGCCGCAGAGAAGCTCGGGCTGACCGGCGCGGAGGCGGAAGCCTATGCGCAGGACGTGGTTGCCTCGGACCTCAAGGAAGCGGGCGACCAGGATGTGTTCGACAAGGTTCGCGCCGATTTCGACGCCAAGGGCGTGCAGCAGTCGGACCACCAGCTTCGCCGCACCATGGACGAGCTGATGGACGAGGCGATCCGCCAGATCAAGAGCTGAGGTTCATTTCTCCTCGAAGATCGAGATGCAGCCGAGGAGCAGGATGTCCTGCTCGCTCGCGCCTTCCATCGGCAGGTGCACGATCTCGAGTTCGAGGAAATCCCGGTTCACGCCGCAAAGGCGGCCCTGCGTGATGTGGGGCCGCCTTTCGCGTGTAACGGTGCGGTAGATCTCTGCGTCATGCGCGACATGGTCGGGGTGGTAGAGCTCGCCGATCGTCATGCCGGTCGGATCGAAATCGAGCCAGCGCGTCAGTGTGGTGCCGACAACGCGCAGGCGCCAGTCCTCGCCATCCGGGTCGAGCGGCTCCAGCACGAAGAGGCTGGGCAGGAAGGAGGCGGCCTCGCGGCAGGGCAGGTCCGTGCGGCGGAGCAGGCGGCCGTCAACGCAGCGGCTTTTCCAGAATTCGAAGAGCTTGATGGACTGGGCATGTTGAGGCGCGTCGATCGGGACGACGTTCGTCTCGATGCGCGTCACGAAGCCGGGCAATGCATATGCGCCGGGGCGGGCATCCACCAGCATGAGCCTGTCCTTCTCCCAAGCGGGCCCCCGACAGGGCCTCGCCCCGACATTCTCAAGGGCAAGGCATAAAAAGCTGTTAAGCCTCCGGCAGCGCCCGCCCGGTCTTGTCCGCTGCCGCTGCCAATATGACGGCGAAGCTCGATGCGGCAGCCTCGCAGGCGTCCTCCTCCGTCAATCCGGTAATCTCGTTGGGTGCCGTTTCGCGCAGGCGGTGCATGGCGGCCCAGGCCACGGTTTCGATGGCGAGGCGGGCGGCGAGCTTCTGTTCAGGGCGTGCAACGCCCGAAGAACCGGCAAATTTTACGGCTATTCCGGCTAACTGGTCGCGGTGGCGGGCGCGCAGGTCGAGCGCATGCAAACGCTCGAAGGCCGGAACTTCCTTTGCACAGCGGTCGATCAGCCAGATGGCGCGGCGGGCGTCATGCAGCATGCCGTAGAGCTCGCGGCCGATATTGCGGAGCACATCCATGTCCACCCTTGCGCCGGGGGCAACGGCCGCGTCGAAAGAGGGCCAGTGGCGGACTTCCTTTACGCGGGCGGCGAAGGTTTCCGCCGTGACCGCGATGCCCGGGTCGGCGAGGGGGAGGGCGAGGTCCGCCATCGGACGGGCGCAGACCTTCAGGATGGCGAGGTGGAGCAGGGCCTCCTTGCTCGAAACATAGAGATAGAGGGTGCCGGCAGAGACGCCTGCGGCCTTGGCCACGTCGGCCATCTGGGTGCGCCGGATGCCCAGTTCCGAAAAACAGGTGATGGCGGCTTCGGCAATATCTTCAAGCTTTACTGCGGTTTTCTTCCGGGCCATGGGGCCGGGTTCTCCTTCTCCAGCCGCTCCGTTTCACGTCAAGCAGCACAAATCACCTTGACTCTGGATATTAAATGAATGATTCATTCAGTCAATTTATTTCATGGAGGATGCCATGCGTCGCGGATCATGGGTGTTGGTTGCGGTTCTCCTGACCGGGCTGGCCGCCGGGCAGATGCCGGCGAAGGCCGGGGAGGGGTGGCTGCATTATGGCGGCGATGCCGGGGGAAACCGCTACTCCGCGGCGGCGGAGATCACCGCCGGAAATGTGAAGGGGCTGCGCGAGGCCTGGACCTATCGCACGGGCGACATGGAAGCCCATGCCGACGACATGAAACACAGCGCGTTCCAGGCGACGCCGATCCTCTTTTCGGAGGCGCTGATTTTCTGCACGCCTTTCAATGAGGTGATTGCGCTCGATCCCGGCACGGGCGCGGAGAAGTGGCGCTACGACCCGAAGATCAAGACGGGATACCGGCCGGGCAACCAGTTCGTCTGCCGCGGCGTGACGCCATGGGTGGATGCCGCGGCAGCGCCTGACGGGCTTTGCGCTTCGCGGCTGTTCATGGGCACCACGGATGCGCGGCTGATCGCGCTCGATGCGGGAACGGGGCAGCCCTGCCTCGGCTTCGGCATGGATGGCGAAGTGCGGATCGATCCCGGCATGGAACTGCAATGGCCGGGCGAATTCCAGATTTCGTCGCCGCCTTCGGTCGCGGATGGCGTCGTCGTGGTCGGCTCATCGATTAGCGACAATCGCCGCGCCGATGCGCCGAAGGGCACGGTGCGGGCCTTCGATGCGCGGACGGGAAAGCCCGTCTGGGCGTTCGACCCGGTGACGCGCGGTGCGAAAGACCATCCCGAAAGCTGGCCACGCGGCGGCGTGGCGGAGCGCACGGGACATGCGAATGTCTGGGCGCCGATTGCGGCGGACGAAGCGCGGGGGCTCTTCTTCCTGCCGACATCCTCGCCGTCGCCGGACTTCTTCGGCGGCATGCGCGCGGGCGACAATCGCTATGCGAATTCCGTCGTGGCGCTGGAGGCGGCGAGCGGCAAGGTGCGCTGGCATTTCCAGACCGTGCATCACGATGTCTGGGACTACGATCTTCCGGCGCAGCCGAACCTTGTCACGCTGCAGCGTGACGGCAAGCCGGTCGATGCGGTGGTGCAGGTAACGAAGCAGGGTTTCGTTTTCGTGCTCGACCGCGATACAGGCGAGCCGATCTTCGAAGTGGAAGAGCGGCCCGTGCCGCAGGATGGCGCGGCGGGAGAATTCCTCTCGCCGACGCAGCCTTTCCCCGTGGCGCCGCCACCGCTCGTGCCGCAGACGCTGAGCGCGGACGAGGCCTGGGGGCTCACCTGGTGGGACCGCAAGGCCTGCCGCGAGAAGATCGCGGCCGCGCGCTCCGAAGGCATCTACACGCCGCCCTCCGCGCAAGGGACGATCATGTACCCGTTCACGGCGGGCGGAGCGAACTGGGGCGGGGCGGCCTATGACCCCGCGACGCAGACGCTTTACATCAACACGAACCGCGCCGCGCATCTCATCACGCTGATCCCGTCGGAGAATTACGAGGCGGCAAAGGCGGCGGAACCCAATGAAGAGATTTCGCCGCAGGCGCCGACGCGCTGGGCGGTGAAGCGCGAACTCCTGCTCTCGCCGCTCGATCTTCCCTGCACGCCGCCGCCCTGGGGGATGCTCACCGCCGTTGATCTTTCCGAAGGCGCGATCAAATGGGAAAGCGTGCTCGGAACGGTGCGCGACATTGCGCCGGTTCCCGTTCCGCTCAAATGGGGCGTGCCGAATTTCGGCGGCCCGATCGTGACGGCGGGCGGCGTCGTCTTCATCGGCGCGACGATGGACAATTACCTGCGCGCCTTCGACGCCGCTTCCGGCGAGGAGCTCTGGAAGGGCCGTCTGCCCGCGGGCGGGCAGGCGACGCCCATGACCTATGTCTGGGAGGGCAAGCAATATGTCGTCATCGCGGCGGGCGGCCACTCGCGCGCCGGCACGACGCTCGGCGATTATGTAAAGGCTTATGCGCTGCCGGAGTGAGGTTCAGGCGACTTCCCTTACCTTGAGCCGCGCCGCGATCTGCTCCAGCGAGAGAAGGTGGTTGCCCTCCTTCACGAGATCGTAGACCGTGACATTCAGGGCACGGAGCGTCTTGCGGCGTATCTCGCGGGTCTGCGGATCCTCGTCGAAGTCGATGACATTGACGCAGCAGGTGTTCTGGTCGAGGGCGGCGAAGGTCGAAAGCCCGGTGCCGAGCGCCCAGCCGATCACCAGGCGGTTGATGCCGCCATGTGCGACGAGGGCGAGCGTGTCCCATTCGGGCTCTGCGATCACCGTCTCGAGGGCGGAAACGACGCGGGCGTTCACATCCTCGAAGCTGTCGCCGCCGAGATAGCGGCTGCCGGGCGCATGGGCGTCGCGGAAGGCATAAGCGAGTTCATTGAGATCGAGCAGGGCGGCGCGGTATTCGGCATTGCCCTGGAACTCGACGAAATGATCGAGCGGCTCGATCTCGACGCCGCGGCCTTCGAGGATCAGCCGGGCGGTTTCCATCGAGCGGGGGAAGCTCGAGCTCACAGCGCGGTCGAAGGGGATATTGGCGAGCGCCTTGCCGGTGAGGCTCGCCTGCTCCCGGCCCCAGTCGGTCAGCGGCACGGCGGTCGAATCCGCAACGCGGTTGCCCTTGTCATCGACATAGGACACGTCGCCGTGGCGGAACAGATAGATGCGGCGGCGGCGCGAGCCGTCGAAGGCGGTGCGGAGCATGGGGGAAACCTCAAGATAGGGGAATGGCTTTGCCGCGCAGTATAGGGCGGAATGTGACGGGCGGGTGAAGGCCCGACGGCGGAATTCCTTGCAAGTTTGATATATCCTGATTATATATCGGTATATCGTGTAAGGATATAAGAATGGCTTTCTCCGTCAAAGACGAAGCGACCGACGCAGCAGTGCGCAAGCTGGCTAAGCTCAAGAAGACCGGGCTGACAGAGGCCATCCGCATGGCCGTGGAAAACGAGATCAAACGGTCGGCGCAAGAGACGCCGCTGGTTCAGCGGCTGAAGGCCATTGGCGACCGCTACGCTCGCTACAAGAAGACGGGCAAGAAAGCCGACAAGGCCTTCTTCGACGATCTGGGTGGCGGGCTCTAGATGTTCGTCGATGCCTCTGCCGTCATCGCCATTATCGCGCAGGAAGAAGGGTGGGAGGCGCTTGCCGGGCAATTGAGGCAGGCTGACCGCGCTTACGTATCGCCGCTCACGCTATGGGAGGCGGTCGCGGGGCTCGCGCGGCAGGCAGACTGTCCGCCGCAGGATGCCGAGGCGCTGGTCCGGGAATTTGTCGAAACGATCGGCGCGGAGAACGTTGCGGTAGACGAGGCCATCGGGCGCGAGGCCATTGCGGCCTTCGGGCGCTACGGCAAGGGGCGCCACAAGGCCTCGCTCAACTTCGGCGATTGTTTCGCTTATGCCTGCGCGAAGGCCCTCGATACGCCGCTTCTCTACAAGGGCGACGATTTTCTGTACACGGATATTGGCTGACAGCTATTCCGCCGCCTTGCCTTTGGTTGCCGCCGCCATGGCTTCCTTGCCGAAGACGCGGGCGAAGATCGTGTCCACATGCTTGGTGTGGTAGCCGAGGTCGAAGCGTTCCTCGATGTCGGCGTCGGTGAGATATTTCTTCACGTCGGCATCTGCCTTCAGCAGTTCGAGGAAATTGCCCTCGCCGCGCCAGACGGGCATGGCGTTGCGCTGCACGAGGCGGTAGGCGTCCTCGCGGCTCGCCCCTTTCTGCGTCAGCGCAAGGAGCACGCGCTGCGAATGGACGAGGCCGCCGAGCTTGTCCATGTTCTTCTGCATATTCTCGGGATAGACCAGCAGCTTGTCGATGACGCCGGTGAGGCGGACGAGCGCGAAGTCGAGCGTCACCGTCGCGTCCGGGCCGATCATGCGTTCGACGGAGGAATGCGAGATATCGCGCTCGTGCCAGAGCGCGACGTTTTCCATCGCGGGGATCGCCATGCCGCGCACGAGGCGGGCGAGGCCGGTCAGGTTTTCCGTCAGCACGGGGTTGCGCTTGTGCGGCATGGCGGAAGAGCCCTTCTGGCCTTCCGAGAAATATTCCTCCGCTTCCAGTACTTCGGTGCGCTGCAGGTGACGGATTTCGGTCGCCAGGCGCTCGATCGACGAGGCGATGACGCCGAGCGTCGCGAAGAACATGGCGTGGCGGTCGCGCGGGATGACCTGGGTCGAGACGGGCTCCACTTCGAGGCCGAGCGCCTTTGCGACATGCTCTTCCACGCGCGGGTCGATATTCGCGAAGGTGCCGACGGCGCCGGAGATAGCGCAGGTCGCGATTTCCTTGCGTGCATTGACGAGGCGCTCGCGGCAACGCTCGAACTCGGCATAGGCTTCCGCCATCTTGAGGCCGAAGGTGACGGGCTCGGCATGGATGCCGTGGCTGCGGCCGATGCAGACCGTGTCCTTGTGTTCGAAGGCGCGGCGTTTGATGGCGGCGAGAAGCTCGTCCATGTCGCGGAGCAGGATGTCGCTGGCACGGGCAAGCTGCACATTGAGGCAGGTGTCGAGCACGTCGGACGAGGTCATGCCCTGATGAACGAAGCGCGCGTCGTCGCCGATGAATTCAGCGAGATGCGTCAGGAAGGCGATGACGTCATGCTTCACCTCGCGCTCGATCTCGTCGATCTTGGCGACGTCGAAGACCGCCTTGTCGCCGCGCTCGCGGATGTTCCGTGCGGCTTCCTTGGGGATGACGCCGATTTCCGCCAAGGCCTCGCAGGCATGGGCCTCGATTTCGAACCAGATGCGGAATTTCGTGTCGGGTTCCCAGATGGCGACCATTTCGGGCCGCGAATAGCGCGGAATCATCAGGCGCCTCTCAAAGGTTGGCGGGCAGGCATGAAGGAATGGGCAGGGTTTAGCACCGGGGGGCGTGGCCCTCAAGGGGCGGTTGCGGCGCGGCGGAAACGCGGCGGTATGGCGCCTGCCGGGCATTTGGGGCTAGGCTTCCGGGGACAGAAAAAGAACAAGGGGAGGGGCTCATGGACAGCAATCTGAAGGGTGCCGCGCCGGTCATGCCGGAGCTTGCGAAGCTCGATGCGACGGCGCAGGCCGCGCTGGCCGCCAAGGGCGAGGTGACGGCGCTGGAACTGGTGGAGGCGGGGATTTCCCGCGTCGAGCAGGTGAACCCGAAGATCAATGCGGTCGTCGGCACGTTTTACGACCGCGCCCGCGAGGCGGCGAAGGGCAAGCTGCCGGAAGGGCCCTTCACCGGGGTGCCCAATCTCGTGAAGGACCTCGACAATCTGAAGGGCACGTCGGCCACTTCCGGCTCGCGCTTCCTTGCGCAGAATATTTCGCCGGAGACGGACCCGATCATCGCGGGCTGCGAGGCGGCGGGCTTCGTGATGGTCGGCAAGAGCAATACGCCGGAATTCGGCTTGCTCGGCACGACGGAGTCTCTGCTGCTGGGCCCATGCAACAACCCGTGGGATGTCACGCGCTCGCCGGGCGGCTCGTCGGGCGGCGCGGCGGCGGCGGTTGCCTCCGGCATGGTGCCGGTCGCACATGCGACGGATGGCGGCGGCTCGATCCGCATCCCGGCGTCGTGCTGCGGCGTGTTCGGCCTCAAGCCGAGCCGCGGCCGCATCGAGCTCGGCGAGCGGCAATTGCCGGGCGATATCGGTTTCCAGCATTGCGTGAGCCGGAGCGTGCGCGACAGTGCGACGCTTCTCGCCGCGACGGAGCGGAAGGGCGCTGCCGCCGTGCTGCCGCCTGTCGGCAAGGTGGAGGGACCGGGGAAGAAGCGGCTCAGGATTGCCTTCGCGACGATGGACTACAAGGGCGCAGAGCCTGCGGCCGATGTGAAGGCGGCGATCGAGGATGTGGCGAAGCTTTGCGCCTCGCTCGGCCATGAGATCGTGCCGGCGCGCAACCCGCTCGACGGCAAGGCTTTCGAGAATGCGTTCCTCGCCGCCTGGGCGTCCGGCCCGGCGGAGCTCCTTGCGTTGGTGACGCAGATGGGGCTCAAGCCCGAAGATGTGCTTGAGCCGTGGACGCTCGGCCTTGCCGAGCTCTACAACAGGATGCCGAAAGACACGTTGGCAAAGTCGCTCGCGCATTTCGAGAAGGTTACGGCGGAGACGCTGGCCTTCATGGCGGATTACGATGTATGGCTGACGCCGGTGCTTGCCGCCGCGCCGCCGAAGACCGGCGAGCAGGCGCCGACCGTTCCCTTCGATACGCTTTACGAGCGCGTGTTCAATTATGTGAGCTATACGCCGCTTCACAATGTGGTGGGCACGCCGGCCATGTCGGTGCCGCTGTCATGGAACGCGGAAGGGCTTCCCATCGGCTCGCAATTCGCGGCGCTGCCGGGGCAAGAGCGGGTGCTGCTCGAGCTTGCCTTCGAGCTTGAACAGGCGCGGCCTTGGGCGGAGAAATATCCGCCGGTGTTTGCGGGGTAGACGCCCCTCACCCTTCCGCGGGCTGACGCCCGCTCCCTCCCTCTCCCCGGCGGGGAGAGGGAAATTGGTGCGCTTCCATCACATCAGCCCAAGCGACCGGAAGCTCGCGTGGCGGCCCTTGCCGACGACAAGGTGGTCGTGGACTTCGATGCCGAGGGGTTTGGCGGTGTCGACGATCTGGCGGGTCATCTCGACATCGGCATTCGATGGCGTCGGGTCGCCCGAGGGGTGGTTGTGGACGAGGATGAGGGCGGAGGCATTCAATTCCAGCGCGCGCTTCACGACTTCGCGGGGGTAGACCGGCGTGTGGTCGACCGTTCCCTTCTGCTGCACCTCGTCGGCGATCAGCACATTCTTGCGGTCGAGAAAGAGGATGCGGAACTGCTCCACCGGATTATGCGCCATGGAGGCCGCGCAATAATCGATCAGCGCGTTCCATGAGCCGATCACTTCCTTCTTCATCACCTTGGCTTGCGCGAGGCGGAGGCCGGTTTCGCGGGCGATGCGGAATTCGGTGACGATGGCATCCGACACGCCTTTGACTTCGCGGAGCCGCGCAGGCTCGGCGTTGATCGCTTCGGCGAAGCCGCCGAATTTCGCGATCAGTTCCTTCGCCAGCGGTTTCACGTCGCGGCGGGGCACCGCACGGAAGAGGACGAGCTCGAGGAGTTCGTAGTCGGGCAGGGTTTCCGGCGCTTTCAGGAAACGCTCGCGAAGCCGCTCGCGGTGGCCGGTGTAGTGGGGCTTCTCATCCGCCGCCGCCACGCGCCGCCGCCTGCTTACGCGTAGGGCGGGCAGTCGAGGCCCGCGGGCGACTTGGTGAAGATCTCGCAGCCATCGGCGGTGACGCCGACCGAATGTTCGAACTGGGCGGAGAGCGAGCGGTCGCGCGTGACGGCGGTCCAGCCGTCCGAGAGGATTTTCACGCCCGGCTTGCCGAGATTGATCATCGGTTCGATGGTGAAGAACATGCCTTCCTTGAGCGTGGCGCCCTGGCCCTTGCGGCCGTAATGGAGCACGTTCGGCGCGTCGTGGAAGACGCGACCCAATCCATGCCCGCAGAATTCGCGCACCACCGAGCAGCGCTGACCCTCGGCATGTTCCTGGATAGCGTGGCCGATGTCGCCCAAGGTCGCGCCGGGCTTCACGGCGGCGATGCCGCGCATCATCGCTTCATAGGTGACCTCGACGAGGCGCTGCGCCTTGCGGGGGGCTTCGCCTGCGAAATACATGCGGTTCGTGTCGCCGTGCCAGCCGTCGAGGATGTAGGTCACGTCGACATTCACCGCGTCGCCCTCGCGCAGCACGCGGTCGCCCGGAATGCCGTGGCAGACGACATGGTTGATCGAGGTGCAGCAGGACTTGCGGAAGCCGCGATAGTTCAACGGCGCGGGATAAGCGCCGTGGTCGAGACCGAAATCATGCACCAGCCGGTCGATATGGTCGGTCGTGATGCCCGGCCTTATTTCCTTCACCAGCATGTCGAGCGCGGAGGCCGCGAGGCGGCCGACGCGGCGCATGCCCTCGAAGGCTTCGGCGTCGTGCAGCTTGATCCGGCCGATATTGCGGTCCGGGGCTTCGATGGCGTCGGTATAACTCATCAGGTCTTTCACAAAATGGCGGCTTTGCCTTGGTTTCCAGCATAGAGCGGGCGGGCGGCATTTGAAAGCCGGGGGGCGGGAGCGCTATTCTGACCGAAACTCGAGACCCGGGGATAAGTTCATGTCCGATGCCGCGGCGCCCCTGCGCCCGAAAACCGTTACCGCCTGCGTGCTGCTCATCGGCGACGAGATATTGTCCGGCCGGACGCGGGATTCGAACCTTGCCTATATCGCCACGCATCTGAACCGGATCGGCGTGCAGGTGCGCGAGGCCCGGGTGATCCCCGATGTGGAAGAGACGATCGTCGCCACGCTGAACGAGGTGCGGGCGCGTTACGATTATGTGTTCACCACGGGCGGCATCGGCCCGACGCATGACGACATCACGGCGGATGCGGTGGCCAAGGCCTTCGGCGTCGCCATTACCCACCATCCGGAGGCGGTGAAGATTCTCGGCGACCACTACAAGGCGACGGGCGGCGAGTTCAACGAGGCGCGGATGCGCATGGCGCGGCTGCCGGAGGGCGCCAGCATGATCGACAACCCCTTGAGCAAGGCGCCGGGCTTCCAGATCGGCAATGTCTTCGTGATGGCGGGGGTGCCCATGGTCATGCAGGTGATGCTGGACAGCCTGACAGGCCGGCTGGAGGGCGGGGCCACCATGCAGAGCCGCACTGTGACCGGCCAGGTGGGCGAGGGGACCATTGCCGAAAAGCTCGGCCAGGTGCAGGCGCGGCATCCCGATATCGGCATCGGCAGCTATCCCTATTACCGCGGCAAGACCTTCGGCACGAGCATCGTTCTCCGCGGCACCGATTCGAGCGCACTCGACCGGGCGGCAGCGGAGGTCATGGCGCTGATGCGGGAATTCGGCGCGGAACCCGCCATGGGCGACCCCGCGTGAGAAACCCATGGAATCCGGGCTTTTGTCGCATAAGTGCAACAGGTCCGGCCAACATTACGAAAGTTTCAGCATTTCCGCCGTTTCCGCGCGATACAATTTCAAACGGACCGACTAGAGTTTCCGGCATGAAGGTCTGACGGTCGCGCTTGGCACGGAGATGCCGGGGCCCCGGCAGAGGGGGATACAGGCTCCGACCCGATCGGCCTGAGAACAAAATTTGGGGTCATGTGACCCGGAGGGAGAAACGACATGAAGAAGACCATTGGTATTCTTGGCCTTGTTGCTGGCGCGATGATGCTTTCGAGCGGCGCGCAGGCTCTCGACTCGAGCTTCGATGCGATGTCGAAGGCCGGCAACCACAAGTTCTATGTGTGGTGCACGGGCGGCGCGGACAGCGAGACGACGCAGCAGGGCGCCAACGCCAAGGAAGCCCAGGCAGCCGCCGCTTCCGCCGCCGGCAACAATTGCTGGCCGGTGTGGCAGGGCCTCGAAGGCTAAGCCATTCCCGCATCAGCGGATTTACGGAACGGCGGTCCCAGTGGCCGCCGTTTCCTTTTGCGCGGGCGGCTGCGAGCGGGCATAGGTAAGCGGCGCAACGCGGGTAAGCTGCGCAACGCGCATGGGGCCCCTTGGCGAAACCGGTATACGCAGCAGACTTAAAATCTGCTTCTCGTAAGGGAGTGCGGGTTCGAGTCCCGCAGGGGCCACCACCCTTCGCGGTTCCGGGGGACGTCAGTCGCCCGAAGCCGAAGGCGAAGGGGGATGGCGGCGCGGGACTCAACCGCTCAAAACAGCTTGTCACCCCGGCACTTGTTGCCGGGGCCCAATCGATCTTCCGCGGAATTCGAGAGACCAATGGGTCCCGGGAATAAATCCCGGGATGACACTTCAGATTTTGGCGGGGGCGATCAGCCGTGGCCGGCGACGGCGTGGCGCGGCTCGGTGTAGAGCGCGTCGGCGGGGACGCTTTCATCGGCCCGGAGCGCCGCGTCGTAGCGGTAGAGCGTGGAGCAATAGCCGCAGACGATCTCGTTCTCGCGGCCCATGTCGAGGAAGACATGCGGATGGTCGAAGGGCGGGGCCGCGCCGATGCACTCGAACTCCTTCACGCCGACGCGGATCTCGCGAACGCCCGCCTCGTTGCAGAATTTCGGTGTCTTGCCGCCCGCCATGTCGCTCACTCCTCGGATGTCCGGGGCCTCTCAGGATGGGCCGAAACTAGAGGGGCAGGGGCCGGAGGGCAAGGGGGCAGGCAAGGGCCCCGCGGGGTGCCCTAGACGCCGCCCAGCGAGAGGACGGGCCGTTCCTCGCGGGCCAGCTTTTCGATGGCGGCGGGACGTTTCAGGGTGACACGGGCATAGCCGATCTCGATGAGACCGTCCGCCTCCAGCGTCTTCAGGAGGCCGTTCAATGTCTGGCGCGACACGCCGACTGTCGACGCAAGATTCTCCTGGGAGAGGCGAAACTCGATAGCGCGGCTGCCGGGCCGGGAACGGCCTTCGAGACGCGCGAAATGCAGCAGGCGCTGTGCGAGCCGCGTCATGACCGGCAGCGTTGCGGAACTGACGATATGACTTATGGCGACGCGGTAATGAGCGCAGAGGAGGCGCGTGAAGGCGGGATAAAAGGCCGGATTTTCCTTTGTCAGCCTCTGAAACGCATCCCGGCCAATGCGAAGCAGGCGCGTGTCGCCAATCGCGTGCGCATCCGAGAAACGCGGTTCGCCATCGAGCATGGAAGATTCACCGAACCAGCCTCCGGGGCCGACCGAGTGGAGATGTGCGATGCGGCCATCGCCGGAGTTCTGAGCGACATGCACTTCGCCGGAGAGAACGGCGAAGAGGCCGTTCGGCGGATCTCCCGTGAGGTAGACGGGGGCGTCCTTCAGGCGAAGGAGACGGGCTTCCTTGAATATCGCTTCCGCCAACGGCGCGGGAAGCCCGGCAAACCATTCCGATCGCGACAGAATATGGCGTTGTGCGCTGACGTTCATGGAAATGCGGTTCCTTCGCGCGCAAGGTCCGGAAATCGGACTAAATTGTCAAGTGCTTTACAATCCTAATCCGGAACCTGGGGCAGTCTGCGGGTGCTGCGAAGCAGCACGTGACAGGCAGACGGGAGCAGGAAAATGGAAACAGCCCGACAAGCGACACCGGAGAAATCGGTGCGGGATAGCGTGAGCCAGGCGGAGTGGGCGCTTCGCATCGAACTCGCTGCCTGCTACCGGATGATTGCAAATCTCGGCTGGGACGATCTCGTCTTCACGCATATCTCCGCGCGCGTGCCGGGAGCGGAAGATCACTTTCTGCTCAATCCCTACGGCCTGATGTTCGACGAGATTACGGCGTCTTCGCTGGTGAAGCTCGACATCAAGGGGAACAAGGTCATGCCGTCTCCATACGATGTCATTCCAGCCGGGTTCAATATTCACAGCGCTGTGCATGAGGCGCGGGAAGATGCGCTCTGCGTCATCCATCTGCATACGCCAGAGGGCGTGGCGGTGTCCTGCCAGAAAGGCCGGCTTCGTCCCGTCTCGCAGACCGCGCTCTATGCGCTCGCATCGATTGCCTATCACCCCTATGAGGGCGTGGCGCTGGAAGAAGAGGAGAAGCCGCGGCTGCAGGCCGATCTCGGCAAGAAGAAAATGATGATCCTCGAAAACCACGGGTTGCTGACCTGTGGGCGCAGTGTGGGCGATGCCTTTCTCGCGATGTTCACGCTTCAGCGCGCGTGTCAGGTCCAGGTGATGGCGCAGGCAGGCGGAGGAGAGCTGATCGAGATACCGAAACCGATCCTCGATGGTATCGGACGTCAGGTTCGCCAGACGCTCGGAAACAGCGGCTCGGACCGGGTATGGCCCGCCATCATCCGGAAGATGGAACGGCTTGATCCTTCGTTCCGCGACTGACGCCAACCCATTCTTGCATATGGAGAATGACATGACTCAAAAGCATGCGCATCTGCGCGCGACGTTCACCGATATGGCGCAGGGCACGCAGGACGACTGGTCGCGCATTGCGACGGAGTTCCTGCCTTTTGCCGCCAAGCTGCCCGACCGGGTGCTCGACCATTTGCGGCTTCTCGATGGCGACTATGGCGGGTTCATCGTCGACCGGCTGACGCATAGCCTCCAGACGGCGACCCGCGCCCATCGCGATGGGCGCGACGAGGAATATGTGGTCTGTGCGCTGCTGCACGATATCGGCGATACACTTGGAAGCTACAATCACCCCGATATTGCGGCGGCGATCCTCAAGCCGTTCGTGAGCCCGGAGAATCACTGGATGGTCGCCAATCACGGTATTTTCCAAGGCTATTACTTCTTCCACTATCTCGGCATGGACCGGCATGCACGGGATCGTTTCAAGGACGATCCGCTCTATGAGCGGACGGTGGCGTTCTGCGCCAAATACGATGCGCCGGCGTTCGATCCCGACTACCGGTCGCTGCCGCTGGACTTCTTCGAGCCAATGCTGCGGCGGGTTCTTTCCGCACCGAGGCGGGACCGTATTCCGGCGGAATGAGCCGTCGGCTCCGAGGGGCCTGCTGCTGAACGTGCGGTCATTTCCCCGTCATACCGCTGTTATGCGCGACGGAGTTGGCCGCAATCTGCGTCTAAAATTACGAAATTGTGAGAAAGGCCCTTCCGATGCCGCTTGGAGGCGGCGGGGGCGGCAGGCATAATTGACTTAATGTCATAATCGGGTGGGGAGCAGGCCGGTAAGAGCCTTGCGCCGGCCTTCGGGAGGAGGAATTTCATGAGCGATGCGGCCGTTTCGGGCACGGCGAGCGATGCGGCGCGCCGGCCCTTGTCGCGATGGACGCTTCTCGCCTTCGCGCTGCCGGCCGCACCCATCTCGGCGATGGGCCTGCCGCTCGTGGTTCACCTGCCGCCCTTCTATGCGGGCACGCTCGGCCTCGGGCTTTCGGTGGTCGGGCTCATCTTCATGCTGGCGCGCTTCTGGGACGTGTTCACGGACCCGGTGCTCGGCATTCTCTCCGACAAATACGAGACGCGGTGGGGCAGGCGGCGGCACTGGATCGTGCTGTCCGTGCCGATCATGCTCGTCTCCGTCTTCATGATCTTCATGCCGCCGGGCGACGTGTCGGCGGCCTATCTCATCTTCTGGCTCTTCGTGCTCTATGTCGGCTGGACGCTGCTCACTATCTCTCACATGAGCTGGGGCGCGGAGCTGACGGGCGATTATTTCCAGCGCTCGCGCGTGCAGGGCGCGCGCGAAGTGGCACTGGTGCTCGGCATGGTGTTCGTGCTGACGCTGCCTGTGCTGATCGAGCAGACAAACCCGGAAAACCTGGCGCAGGCGCGCGTCGCCTCCATGGGCTGGTTCGTGCTGATCCTGCTGCCGATCGCGGTGGGCCTTGCGGTGTGGCGCGTGCCGGAGCGGCCGACGCCCAGGCCCGTGCATGTGCCGTTCAAACAGGCGGTGGGCGCGCTCGTTTCGAGCCGGCCGCTGCAGATCGTGCTGGCGGCCGATCTCCTCGGCGGCGTGTCGGGCGGGCTCGTCGCCTCGATGTTCCTCTTCCTCGCGGAAGATGCGCTGAAGCTCGGGCAATATTCGAGCCTGATGCTGCTCGGCTATTTCATTTCCGGCGTCGCCTTCATTCCGCTGATCCTTGCGGTGTCGCGCCGGCTCGGCAAGCACAAGACGGCGGCGGCCTCGGCGCTCTTCAACGCGATGACGGTGCCGCTCATCCTGCTGGTGCCGCAGGGCGATGCGCTGATGGCGCTCGGCGTGTGGGTGCTGTGCGGCGTGAACATGGCGGCGGGGCCGTTCCTCTTCCGCTCGCTCATGGCCGATGTGTCGGAGCATGACACGGTGGTGACGGGCCAGCAGCGGACGGGGCTTTTCTACTCGCTGCTCACCTCGACCAGCAAGGTGGGCGCGGCCTTCGCCATCTTCATCGCCTATTCGCTGCTCGACAGCATCGGCTTCAAGGCGGGCGGCGAGAACGCGCAGCATGTGCTCGATGCGCTGCGCGCGGTCTATGTCTGGCCGGCCTGCATCATCAGCGCGGCGGTGGCGGGCATTCTCTGGTTCTATCCGATCGACGAGAAGCAGCAGGTGGAGAACCGGCGCATCATCGAGGAACGCGGACTGCAGACGGCGGCGGCGGCCATCGCCATGCGCACGGGCCAGCCTTCCGACGCGCAGTCCTCCGGCGTTCCGGCGGATTGACGGCGATGCCCGAATTTTCCTCCGGGGGCGTCTCCATCGCCTATGAGGTTCAGGGCGAGGGCCGGCCGATCCTGCTGGTGCACGGGTTTTCCGCGACGGCGCATGACAACTGGGAGCGCACGGGCTGGGTGCAGGCGCTCACCCGCGCGCGTTTCAAGGTCATCACCTTCGACCTGCGCGGCCATGGGAAGAGCGGCAAGCTCCACGATCCAGCCGATTACGGCACGGGCAAGCATGCGGGCGATGCGCTGGCGCTCATGGATCATCTCGGCATTGCGGAAGCGGACCTCATGGGCTTTTCCATGGGCGCGGGCATCGCGATGCGGCTTGCGGCGCATCACGGCGAGCGCTTCGGGCTCGTTGTGCTCGCGGGCGTGGGCGGCAAGGCGCTCGAGCCCTCCAGCTTCGGCACGAAGACGGCGGACGCGCTTGAGGCGGCCGACCCCGACACGATCGAGGACAGGACGGCGAGAGCGTTCCGGCTCTATGCGGAAAATCTCGGCCAGGACCTCAAATCCATCGCCGCCTGCGCACGGGCGCCGCGCGAGGGAAGCGCCGCCGACCTTCTGCCGTCGATCCGCAACCGGACGCTCGTCATCGCAGGGGCACGGGACGATCTCGCCGGCGACCCGCATGCGCTCGCCGCGCTGATGGCGAACGCCAAGGCGGAAATCATTCCCGGTACGGACCATATGTTTGCGCTGCCCAACCCGATGTTCAAGGGGGCGGTGATGGATTTTCTCACCGGCTGGAGTTGAACGGAGCGGCTGAACCCCCATTTCCCGATTTCCGCTCCCGCGAGGCACGACAGGACAAATGACATCATCAGGTTTTTCCGGGCGTCTCTCCGGCTGGCGGCTTTCCGCCTTTTCAGGCCCCGCCATTCCCATCGCGGCGCTCGGCCTTCCCATCGGTGTCTATCTGCCGCAATTCTATGCAGGCCCCATGGGGCTCGGCCTTGCCGCCGTCGGCACGATCTTCATGCTGGCGCGGCTCTGGGACGTCGTCACCGACCCGATGATGGGAGTGCTCTCCGACAAGTATCCCTCGCGCTGGGGGAGGCGCAGGCATTGGCTCGTGCTCTCCGTGCCGCTCCTCGTCGTCTGCGCCTATATGGTGTTCGTGCCGACGGCGCCGGTATCGAGCTTCTATCTCATCGGCTGGATGTTCTTCCTCTATATCGGCTGGACCATGCTCACCATTTCGCACATGGCCTGGGCCGCGGAACTGAGCGAGGACTATAACGAGCGTTCGCGCATCCAGGGATACCGCGAGGCATTCCAGCTTCTCGGCGTGCCGCTGGTGCTGCTGATCCCGGCGGTGATCGAGCAGATCGGCGCGGAGAACATGGAGTCGGCGCGCGTTGCGGCAATCGGCTGGTTCATCGTCATCACGCTGCCGATTGCGGTGGGCATCAACATTCTCTTCGTGCCGGAGCGCAAGGCGAAACCGCAGCCGCCGGTCGAGATCGGCGCCGCGGTGAAGGCGATCCTGCGGAACCTGCCGCTGCGGCGGCTTCTGGCCGCGGACTTTCTCTCAGGCTTCGCCGGTGCGGCGCTTGCCTCGATGTATATCTACGAGGCGACCTATGTCTGGGGCATCGGCTCGGTCGCGAGCTTCCTGCTGCTGCTCTATTTCTTCGGCGGCATCATCTTCATTCCCGTGGTGCTGAAGCTTTCCTACCGCTTCGGCAAGCACAAGACGGTGGTGCTGGCGGGTGCGTTCAACGTGATCTTCCCGCCGGTGATCTTCCTCATTCCGGAAGGGAACTATTATGTGGCGGCGCTGGTGCTGCTGTTTCTGGGGGTGAATGTCGGCACAACGACGACGCTCTACCGCTCGATCATGGCGGATGTGGCCGATATCGACGAGCTCGAGACCGGGCAGCGGCGGACGGGGCTTTTCTATGCGTTGCTGACGCTGACGCAGAAGCTCGGCGGGGCCTTCGCCGTCGGTGTCGTGTTCTGGACGCTGGCGCTGATCGGCTTCGAGCCGCAGGGCGAGAACACGCCTGCGACGCTGACCGGGCTTTCCATCGTGTTCGTGGCGACGCCCATGATCTGCAATGCGCTGGTCGCGCTCATCATGTGGAAGTTCCCCATCGGCCTCAAGGAGCAGGAGGAACTGCGCCGCAAGCTCGCCGAGCGTTTCGTCGAGGAAGTGGAACAGACGGAGCGGCTGCCGAACCTGCCTTGAAGAATTGGGCCGTGATGGTTCAGGAGCAGCCGCAGCCGCCGATATGGGCGAGACCGTTCGGATCATAGGCGGCGGCGACGGAGCGGGCCGAGGCATCCGCCGTCGCGGCGAAATCGGCCTTGGCCTGTTCGCGCATCTCTTCATCCGTCATGAAGTCGATGGCCGTCATGGCGAGCGCCTTGGCGCCATCGATGCAGGCCTTGTCGCCAAGCTCCGACGCCGCCCATTTCGCAAACTCCGGGTTGTGGATCACGACATGCGGCGGCGCGGAGGCGATCATCGGATGGATAGAGGGCACGCGGTGGCTGATATTGCCCATGTCGGTGCTGCCCGATGAGCCTGCCGGCATTTTCGACAGCGGGAAGAAATCGCGGCCGAGCGATTTCGCATTGGCTTCATAGGCATTGGCGAGCGGCATGCTGGTCTTGAGGTCGAGATAGTCGGCCTTCGCCCATTTGATTTCCGCCGTGCAGCCGCTTGCCAGCGCGCCCGCCTCGAAGCAGGCCTGGACGCGCTTCTTCAGCGGCGCGAGATCCTCGGCATTGGCGGCGCGGACATAGAAGAGCGCCATGGTCTCGTCCGGCACGATGTTGGGCGCGAGGCCGCCCTTCTTGATGATGCCGTGGATGCGCTCGGTCGGGCGGATGTGCTGGCGGAGCTGCGCAATCGCCTGATAGGCGGTGATGAGCGCGTCGAGCGCGTTCAATCCCATATGCGGCATGGCGGAGGCATGCGCCGAGCGGCCGTGATAGGTGACGGCGACTTCCGAGACGCAGATGCAGGGCATGGTGACGAGATCGACGCCCGCGGGATGGACCATCATGGCGGCGTCGAGACGGTCGAAGGCGCCTTCCTGTGCCATGAGTTCCTTGCCGCCGCCTTGCTCTTCCGCCGGCGTGCCGAGATAGCGGACGCGGCCGGGGAGGCGGGCGCCGAGCTTTGCCAGCGCGAGCGAGGCGCCGAGGCCCGTCGTCGCGATGATGTTGTGGCCGCAGGCATGGCCGATGCCGGGGAGCGCGTCATACTCCGACAGGATCGCGACTTCCGCGCCCTTGTTGCCGAAGGCGCTTGCATAGGCAGTGGGGAGGCCGAAGGCGCCGCGCGTGACGGGGAGGTCCGCTTTGTCGAGCGCGGCGGTGAGGATGCGCGCGGCCTCATGCTCGTGGAAGGCGAGTTCGGGCTTGCCATGAATCTCGTGGCTCACGGCGAGGAGGTCTGCCGACATGGCGTCGATCGCGTCGCAGACTTCGCGCTTCAGGGCGGCGGCATCGGTCATGGTTTTCTCCCCGTGTTTTCGCTTAGCCTAGACCGCGAAGCGTGTATTTTCCAGCCGAAGCGGAATGAGGCATTCATGGAGTATTTCACGTCCGATGACGGCATGAAGATCGCCTATGCGGTGGAGGGCGAGGGGAGCCCCTTGCTGCTCGCGCATGGCTTTGCCTCGACGCATCAGGTGAACTGGGTGGCGACCGGCTGGGCGAAGGCGCTCGTGGACGCCGGATACCGCGTCATCATGCCGGACATGCGCGGGCATGGGCAGAGCGGCAAGAGCCACGAGAAGGCGGATTACACGCTCTCCGCCATGGCGGGCGATCTCGTGGCGCTGCTCGATCATCTGGGCGAGCCGGGTGCGGATCTGATGGGCTATTCGATGGGCGCGATGGTGGCGCTGGTCGCGGCGATGGAAGCGCCTGAGCGGCTCGACCGGATCGTGGCGGCGGGCGTCGGTGCGCGGCTGCTAGATCCGGACCGCGATCCAGGGCCGGTGATCGAAGCATTGCTGACCGACGATCCTTCGACGGTGACGAGCAAGGGCGCACTTCTTTTTCGCACTTTCGCCGATCAGAACGGGCAGGACCGCGAGGCGCTGGCCGCCTGCTTCGAGGCGGTGCGCGCGCCGTTCCCGGTGGAAGGGCTTGGCGGCATCAAGCGGCCGGTGCTCGTGGTGGCGGGGGAGACCGATGTGCAGGCGGGCGAGGCCGCGCCTCTCGCCGCGCGGATACCGGGCGCGCGGGCCTTCACCGTGCCGAGGCGCGACCACATGAAGACGGTCGGGGACCGGGCCTACAAGGAGGCGGTCTTGGCGTTTCTGGGGGAGTAAGATTTCCGCCCTGCACGAAAAACATAAGTGTCACCCCGGCACTTGTTGCCGGGGTCCAATTCACTTTCCTTAGAACGAGAGAGGCCAATGGGTCCCGGGAATAAATCCCGGGATGACACCTCTGGATTTGGCTGATCCCGGTGATTTCCGGTGAGGTCAGCGCGCCGTCAGGGGCGCAAAGCCGAGATGCATGCCGGCGTCGGTGATCAGTGTTTCGCCGGTGATGTGGTCGGAGCCTTCGCCGCAGAAGAAGACGACGGCGGTGGCGATGTCTTCGGGCGTGCCGGCGCGGCCCAGCGGCGTCGATTCTTCCTGCTGGCGCTTGATGCCTTCGAAGGTCTGCCGGCCGAAGCGGTCCGAGAACCAGCGCGTGCCGATGAAGCCGGGGCAGACGGCATTGACGCGGATCTTCGGCGCCAGCGAGCGGGCGAGCGAGAGCGTCATGGTGTTGAGCGCGCCCTTCGAGGCCGCATAGGCGACGGAAGAGCCGATGCCGGTGACGCCGGCGATGGACGAGACGTTCACCACCGAGCCCTTGCCCGCTTCCTTCATATGCGGTGCGCAGGCGCGGATCATCTGATAGGCGCCGACGACATTCACCTTGTAGATCCAGAGGAAGTCTTCGGCATTCAGCTCATCGAGCTCGGCATGGTTCGCGAATTTCGTGCCGCCGGCATTGTTCACCAGCACATCGACCCGGCCCCATTTCTTCACCGCCTCGCCGACGATGCGCCGGCAATCGGCATCCTCGCCGACATCGCCCTGGGCGAGGATCGCCTCGACGCCCTTAGCCTGACAGGCGGCGAGCGTTTCCTTCGCTTCCGTCTCGCTCTTCGTGTAGTTGATGACGACGTTGCAGCCCTTGTCCGCGAGCTGCAGCGCGACGGCGGCGCCGAGGCCGGTGGCGGAGCCTGTGACGATGGCGACCTTACCCTTGAGCGACGACATGACGTTCTCCCCTGTTGCGATTTGCGGGGGAGTGTAGCGAGGGGCGGGCGGAAGCCCAAATAGAGATCGAAAGGATTGTCCGCTTTCGACTATTCGTCAGAGAGAGGCGGATTGCGGAAGGCGGCGAGGATCAGGCGATCGTTCATCCGGTCGCGCCGCGAGGGCGGCGTGTCGAGGTCGATCGAGACGGTGGCGCCGTCATGGCGCATGGCGCGGCCGCGGGCGAAGCCGACGCCCGGTACTTCGAGCGCGACGTCCGCGCCGAGGGCCGGCAGCGGCGAGGCTTCCACGATGGCGCCTGTGGCCGACATTTCATGGATCAGGCATTCGGCATCGACGCCGGCAAAGACGATACGGCCCTCGATGCGCGCGGCGATGCGGCGGGCGCGGCGGCGTTCCGCATCCGGTTGATTTTGCTGAGGGTTTTGCGGTCCGGCTTCGGACGGTATGGCCATGGGCTCGCCTCCAGCCCAGAGGCTAGAGGCGAGAGATTGCCAAACCCTTGATGCCGTCCGGCGGGCCGGCTCAGGCGGGTTTCTTCTGGTCTTCCGGCAGGGCGGCGAGGAAATCGCCGATCACCTTTTCGAAGTCGATGCGCTTGCCGAGCGTCGCCATCGGGCCTGCGGTGAGCCCGCCATCGACGGCGATGGTCTGGCCGTTGACGAAGGTGGACTCGTCGCTCGCAAGGAAGAGGGCGGCATTCGCTATGTCTTCGGGGAGACCCGAGCGCGGCGTCGGCTGGATTTTAGCCAGATGCGTCTTCATCACTTCGGCGAACTGGTCGGCGACCTGTGTGCCGAGGCCGAGGCCGGAGCCGAAGATCGAGGTGGCGATGCCGCCGGGGCAGATCGCATTGGAGCGCACGAAATGCGGCGCGAGTTCGAGCGCGGCGCAGCGCGAGAAGTGATGCACGGCGGCCTTGCAGGCGGAGTAGACGAGGGGGCCGTAGCCCGCCTGGAGGCCGGCGACGGAGGCTGTCGAGATGATCGAGCCCGACTGCTGCGCCTTCATGTGGGGCACGGCATATTTGTAGCCGAGCACGACGCCCTTCAGCAGCACGCCCACGGTTTCGTCGAAACCGTTCATATCGATCTCGGCGAGTTCGCCGCCGACGCCGCCATAGCCCGCATTGTTGAAGAGGACATCGAGGCGCCCGAACTTCTTCACGGTGTGATCGACGAGGTGCTTCACTTCGTCTTCATGCGCGACATTGGTGCGGCAATAGGAGAAGGCGGCGCCCAGTTCGCGCTCCATCGCCTCGCCCTTGTGGTCCTGCAGGTCGGCGGCGACGACTTTCGCGCCTTCCTTCAGGAAAAGATCGACCGTGCCGCGGCCGATGCCGCTGGTGCCGCCGGTGATGATGGCGACCTTTCCGTCGAGACGTCCCATGATGTTTCTCCCTGTTTGTATTTTTATTTGCCCTTGAAGGCGGGCTTTCGCTTTTCCATGAAGGCGGCGCGGCCTTCCTTGTAGTCGTCGCTGGCGAAGCAGCGGGCGATGAGGGCCTCGCATTTCTCGCCGTCGAAGTTGCCCGGTGCTTTTGCGAATTCGTCCACCACCTGTTTTGCCGTGTTGACGGTCAGGGGCGCGTTATCGGCGATAAGGGCACAGTAGTCGCGGACGAAATTCTCCAGCGCCTCTTTCGTGGTCACGCGGTTGACGAGGCCCATGGCCAGTGCCTCGTCTGCCGTGAAGCGGCGCGCGGTAAAGAAGATTTCCTTGGCGAAAGAGGGGCCGACGACATTCACGAGGCGTCCGGTGCCGGTTGCACCATAGGCGAGGCCGAGTTTCGCGGCGGGGATGCCGAAGGTCGAGCCTTCGGCGGCGATGCGCATGTCGCAGGAGAGCGCGATGCCGAGGCCGCCGCCGATGCAGAAGCCGTCGATCATGGCGATGGTCGGCTTTTGCGCCTCGGCGATGGCGTTGAAGGCGCGCTCGGTGGCCTGCTCATAGGTGAGGATGCCTTCCGCCGTGGAGCGGCTTTCGCCGAATTGCGAAATGTCGGCGCCCGCGACGAAGGCGCGATCGCCCGCGCCGGTCAGCACGACGACGCGGATTTCCGGGTCGGCATCGAAGGCGGCGGTGATGACCGGCACGGCCTCCCACATGTCGAGGCTGACGGCATTCAGCCGCTCGGGATTGTTGAAGATCATCCAGCCGATCGCGCCGTCCTTGCGGGCGATCATGCGGGGGGTGGGGGAGGCAATCGTCAAAGGTCTGTTCCAGCCGGAGTTTCTGCTGCCGATTGGGATACAGGCGGGGAGCGGGGCTGGCAACAACCTAACGGACGTCATTGCCGGGCTTGACCCGGCAATCCAGAGCGGGATGGCATGGGGCAAGAGTCCCCTGGATGCCCGGGTCAAGCCCGGGCATGACGTTCTCTATTTAATCAAACCGGCGCCACGCATTCGAGGCGCGGTTCGCGGACGGGGGGCTCGGCATCCTTGAGGTCGGTGAGGAGGTCGGATTTGAGTTTCGCGTAGGCCGGGTCGTTCCAGAGGTTGCGGAACTGCTGCGGGTCTTCCTTGTGGTCGTAAAGCTCGCCCTCGGTGCCGTCATAAAGAGTGCCGGGGAGATAGGCGGTGATGGTGTAGCCGTCGCGGTAGATGGTGCGGAGGCCGACGGTGGTGCCGTCGACATGCTGGCAGTCCCATTCGGTGAAGACGCGCTCGCGCTTCTGCTGCTCGGCTTCGGCTTCCGATTTCGGCATGGGCTTTCCCTGCATCCAATCGGGCACGGGAAGGCCTGCGATCTCGCAGAAGGTGGGCGCGAGATCGACCTGGCCCACGGGCTTGCCGACTGTTGCGGGCGCAACCTTCGCCGATTTCGCGGGACGCCAGATCATGGGCAAGCGCATCAGCGCGTCGACGTGATAGGGGCCCTTGAAGAGCAGGCCGAACTCGCCCTGGAATTCGCCGTGATCGGTGGTGAAGACGACATCGACATCATCGCCCCAGCCGCGCTTTTCGATATAGGCCATGACTTTCGCAATCGCCTCGTCGATCAGTTCGTTCTCGACATGGGTGAAGGCGTTGATCTCCTGCACCTGATCGGCGGTCATGTCGCAGGCGCGGAATTCTGGCGGCGCCTCGAAATTCGTGACGCGCTCGCCCTTGTACCATTCCATCCAGTGGCGGGGCTTGTCCGCCAGCACCTTTTCGATCTCGTCCTTCGAACCCGGATAGAACTCCGGCAGAGGCGTGTCGCGCCAGGGATGGCGGTGGAGTTCCGATTGCGGCGGGTCCCAGGGGTGGTGCGGATCGGGGAAGCTCATCCAGCAGAACCAGTCGTCTTCCGCGCCGACGCTGCCCAGCCAGTCGATGGTGCGGTCCGCTACCCAGTCGGTGTGGTAGTGCGCGCGCGAAACCGGATTGAAATGCACCTGACAGGCGCCGGTGTCGCCGCCGCCGGCCGCGTTCACCTGAAACTTCTCGTTGAGGTTCTGATAGAAATAGCCGAAGGCATCGGGATCGTTCTTCCTGATCCATTCGGCGTAGTGAAGGATCAGCGGCGAGTGGGTCGCAAGCTCCATATAGTCGAAGCCGCGATGCGGCCCATGCTCGCCCTTGCGCGCCATCTGGCTTTCATAGAATTGCTGCTTCGGGTCGATGAAGGGCTCGAAATGCGCCTTGCCGATGAGCGCCGTCCTGTAGCCCGCCTTGTCGTGGAGATATTTCGCGACGGAGGGCGCATCTTCCGGCAGCGGCACACCGTTCATCCAGACGCCATGGGTCGAGACATATTGGCCCGTGATCATGGTGGAGCGGGCCGGCATGCAGACGACATTCTGATTATGCGCGCGGGTGTAGTTGATGCCGTTGGCGGCAAGCGCGTCGATGGCGGGCGTCTTCGCGATCTTCTGGCTGTTCGCGCCGATGGCGTCGAAGCGCATCTGGTCGGTGGTGATGAAAAGAATCTTCCGGCCCATGGGCAGTCTCCCCGCGCGGCATCGCGCCCCGTTTTAATGTTATCCATTAATTTTACAGGGAAAGGGGAAGCGGGGCAAGGAGGAGAGGGAGCTTCAGCTACACCAGCCTTCGCGACGTCCGCCGCCATAGGGCCGCGCGAGTCCCTGCGCGATCAGTGTATCCGCCACATCGCGCCCGTCCACCGTGACGCGGGCAAGGGTGCGGCCATAGCGGTCGGTGCCCTGGCGGTGGAGTTCGACATTGCCGCTGGCGATTTCGCCGGCGAGTGCCTGTTTCGCCTGCTCGGCGGCCACGGCTTCTTCCTGGCACTGGGCGCGGTGGCCGAGTTCGGGCGTGTCGAGGCCGACAATGCGGATGCGCTCGTCGCCGAGGCGGATCGTGTCGCCGTCATAGACGGAGATCGTCTCGCCAAGCACGGGAGCGGCGGGCGGATAGGGGGCGGCGTTGGCCGTTTCGGGCGACGTCTCGTCATCGAAAATCGCGAAGAGGACAAGCGCGGCGAGGAAGAGGGCGAAGCCGAGCGAGCGGCGGAGATGGCGCGGGAGGCGGCGCGCAGGAAAGCGCGGCGTCCGGCCGGGGCGCCTCACGCGGCGCTGGCGCGGCGTTTCGAAGGGAACGATGCGGCCCATCATCGGCGGGCCTGCGTCAGACGCTGATGTCGAGGCGTGAACCTAGTCCGGTGGGCGGCGTGGCCTTGGTGGCGGCTTGCGAGGCTTCGGCCAGCATGTCGACCAGCGCCTGTTCCTGCTCATGGCCGGCGCGGATCATGGCCATCTGCATGGCCTGGGCGATCTGGCTCTGATTGGCGGCAATGGCAGCCGACGCGATACTCGATACGGACATGGATACCCTGGACGCGATACGAAGGATTCGCGTTCAGGTTAGGCGGCAGGGGTTAATTCTTCCTTCGGCGACTGTGCCGAAATGGATCAGCCTGCATCCTCGCCCTTGAGGAACGAGATCATGGCGGGGAGCGCCGCGCGGTCCTGCAGCATGAAGAGGTGGCCGCCTTCGAAGAAGCGGAGTTCGGCGCCGCGGATGCGCGATGCCATTTTCTCCTGCGTTTCGGGCAGCGCGATGCCGTCATATTTCCCCGCGCAGATGAGGGTAGGGCAGCGGATCTCTCCGAGCCTGTCCCATGTGTCATGCGCGGCACGGGCCTCGAGCTGGCGGCGGGCGCCCATTTCGCGGCCCGGTTCATCCGCATAGGGATCGTTCGCGGCGAAGGCGACGAGTTGCTCATAGGCTTCCGGATTCATGGCGGCCCAGGCAGCATCATGGCGCGTATCGGAAATCGGGATCATGTGGCGGGCGCGCTGCTCGCGGTTCATGCCGATCAGCGTGTGAAGGGGATAGGAGGCACCGCCCGCGCCGCCGGGCGAGGTGCAGGCGAGCACCAGCCCTTCCACGACATGGGGATGATTGATGGCGAGTTCCTGCGCGACCATACCCCCGAAGGACACGCCGACGACGAGGGCCGAACCCCAGCCGATGGCGGCCATGAGGTTCACCGCATCCTCGGCATAGTCCGACATTGTATAGGCACAATCGGGCTTCGCGGTCTGCCCAAGACCGCGCTGGTCATAGGCCAGCATGTCGAAATGCCTGGGAAAGGGGCCGTCCAGCACGTTGGGCCGCAGCCTGAGGTCGCCGCCCGTCCCGGAAATGAAGAGAAGGCGGGGGCCGCTGCCCACACGCTCATAATAAATGTCGATGCCGCCTGCAGCGATGACCGGCATTGGTTCCTCATCCTCGCCAAATTTCGAATCCGGCGGAGGTTAACATGGAGAAAAGTGAGTTCCCCCATTGAACTCGCTCGAGGCCCGCCCATGTGTTAGGCTTCCGGAAACTGCCGCCCGTCAGCATGAAGGGTGGTTTTCCGCCTTGGAGGCCGGCCCGGTGGGACTGGCTGGCTCCAGAGAGAGGGCGAGGAGAGAGACATGTCGAAGCCGGTCGAACGCAATCAGCCCTTGTCGGTCTGCGATCCCGTGTGGGAGCGCCTGCGCAAGGAAGCGGAAGAAATGGCGGCGGGCGAGCCCGTACTCGCGAGCTTCCTCTATGTGACGATCCTCAATCATCGCGATTTCGACAGCGCGCTTTCCTATCATCTGGCGCAGAAGCTCGCGCATCCGGAGATGCGCGCGATGCAGCTTCGCGAGTTGCTGGACGAGGCGCTGGAAGCGGCGCCGGAAATCGGCGAGGCGAGCCGCGCCGACATCGTCGCCTATTACGAGCGCGACCCGGCCTGCCATTCCTATGTGCAGCCTTTCCTGTTCTTCAAAGGCTTCCACGCGCTGCAGGCTTACCGCGTGGCGCATTGGCTGTGGGGGCAGGGGCGCAAGGCGCTGGCGCTCTATATCCAGAACCGGATTTCCGATCTCTTCGCCGTGGATATCCACCCGGCGGCGAAGATCGGCCGCGGCGTCTTCATCGACCATGCGACCGGCATCGTGATCGGCGAGACGGCGGTGGTGGAAGACGATGTGTCGATGCTGCATGGCGTGACGCTTGGCGGCACCGGCAAGGAAAAGGGCGACCGGCACCCGAAGGTGCGCCGGGGCGTGCTGATCTCTGTCGGCTCCAAGGTGCTCGGCAATATCGAGATCGGCGAATATAGCCGCATCGGCGCGGGCAGTGTGGTTCTGCAGAACGTGCCGCCGCATTGCACGGCTGTCGGCGTGCCGGCGAAGATCGTCGGCTGCGCGGGCTGCGACAAGCCCGCCCATGCGATGGATCAGATGATCCAGGACGACAGCGGCGGAAACATCTGACGCACCCGCCTCAGGGCAGGCGATCCTTCATTGCATAAAAGATCATGCCGGCGACAAGCCCCGGATAGCGCAGCCATGTGCCGCCGGGGAATTTCGGTGTCTTGAGTTTTGCCATCACGTCGAAGCGTTCGGCCTGACCGGTGACGGCTTCGGCGACGAGCTTGCCGCCCAGCGTTGCGATGTTGATGCCCTGTCCCGAATAGCCATGCGCGAAGACGATGTTCGGCTCGAGGCGGCCGAAATGCGGCATGCGCTTCAGCGTGATGGCGACGGAACCTGACCAGGCATAGTCGATGCGCTTGCTCTTCAGTTGCGGGAAGACGCGGAGCATGGGCCTGCGCACGAAGGCGGCGAGGTCTTTCGGCAGGTTCGGCGAATAGCTTTCGCCGCCGCCGAAGAGCAGGCGGCCATCCGCCGAGAGGCG
This sequence comes from Parvibaculaceae bacterium, assembly GCA_019636015.1. Classification (GTDB taxonomy): domain Bacteria; phylum Pseudomonadota; class Alphaproteobacteria; order Parvibaculales; family Parvibaculaceae; genus Parvibaculum. The sequence goes on along the minus strand of JAHBYJ010000002.1, from coordinate 132,565 downwards.
GTAATAGTCGATGACGAATTTCGTGTCCTGCACGCAGGCATCGTTGCGGATGAGCGTGCGCGCTTCATCGCCCAGCGGTTCGGTCGCGACGATGAAATTGTTGATCGGCATGATGGCGCCGGCGACGCGCGGCTCAAGCGAGCCCAGATAGGCATTGCAGGCGAGGACAACATGGGCGGCGCGCACGGAGCCCTTCGCGGTTTTCACCGTGGCGGGGTCCGTGCGTGAGATATCAGTGACGCGGCTTTCCTCGTGGATCGTGACGCCCTTCGCGCGGGCAGCGCGGGCAAGGCCGAGCGCATAGTTCAGCGGATGGAGATGGGCGCCGTCTTCGTCATGGATGCCGCCGTGATAGCACTCGGTTGCAATCGTCTCGTGCATTTCCTCGCGCGAGAGGTAGCGCATTTTCGTGTAGCCATATTCCGAGGCCATGTGATCGACCTCGGAGCGGAGCCAGTCGGCGCAGCTCTTCTTCCAGCCTGCTTGAATGAGACCCGGCTTCAGGTCGCAGTCGATGGCGTGCCGCGCGATCAGCTCCTTCACCAGCGCATTGCTTTCGACGCCGAGATCCCAGAGGCGGTGCGCCCATTCCCTGCCGAGACGCTCTTCAAGCGAACGCTGGTCCTTGCGCTGGCCAATGCCGAGCTGGCCGCCATTGCGGCCCGACGCGCCCCAGCCAATGCGCTCGGCCTCCAACACGACGACGGAATAGCCGCGTTCGGCGAGATGAAGCGCGGCGGAGAGGCCGGTATAGCCCGCGCCCACCACACAGACATCGGCGCGAATGTCGCCTTCCAGCGGGGCGACCGCAGGCGCGTCATTTGCGGTGGCAGCGTAGTATGAGGCGGGCCAGGGCATGGATCAGAGTTCGATCTTCTCGTCCCTGCGATCGTCCGCATAGATATCGCAGAGGTCGAGGCAAGCCTCGAAGGGAGCGCTGTCCAGCGTGTATTCGAGGGCGTCTTCGTTTTCCCAGTCGCTCTGGAAGACCACCTTGCCATCCACTTCCTCGATGCGCGAGCCGATGAAGCCGCGCGGCGGATTGCGGTCGAACTCGCGCTCCTTGTAGGCGCGGAGCTGGGTGAGGATGTGATCTGCCTGCGAGGTTTCGAAGGTAATCCTGAGGGCGATAGCCATTTCTGCTCCTTGATCGGCCCGCCCGTTCCGGCGGGGTCTTCTGTCTTGCTCGTGGCGTTCTATAGCACAAGCCGCGGGTGCGGCGCTTTCGCGCTTTGCCGCAGCACGGGGGCACGGCAGAATGGCACAAAACAAACCATAAATTCAGGGAGTGAAGGGCAATGGCGCGGGTAAAAGGCAAGGTTGCATTGGTGACGGGCGCGGCGAAGGGGCTCGGCGCGGCGACGGCGAAAGTACTGGCGCGTGAGGGCGCCAAGGTGCTCTGCACCGATCTCGACGAGAAGGGCGGACTTGCGGTGGCCGATGCCATTGCCAATGAGGGTGGCGAGGCGGCCTTCCTGCGCCATGACGTGGTGGACGAGGCGCAATGGGAAGCGGCGGTGAAGCTCGCGGAGGACCGCTTCGGCGGGCTGCATGTGCTGGTCAACAATGCGGGCATTGCGCCGGAGGGCGGGCCCATCGAGGAGAAGACGCTCGCCTCCTGGCGGCGCACCATCGAGATCGATCTCGACAGCGTGTTTCTCGGCTGCAAGCACGGTATCCGCACGATCAAGAAATACACGTCGAAGGGAGGCGCGGGCGGTTCGATCATCAACCTCTCATCGATTCTCGGCCTTGTCGGCCAGCCGAATGCGAGCGACTACAACGCGGCTAAAGGCGGCGTCAGGCTGATGACGAAGTCGGTGGCGCTCGAATGTGCGGAGGCGGGCTACAATATCCGCGTGAACTCCGTGCATCCGGGCTATATCGACACGCCGATGGTGCAGGATGCGCTCAATCGCGGTGTGGTGAGCGGGCAAGCCGTCGGCCCGAACGAGATGCGCGAATTGCTAACCCTGCTGCATCCGATCGGGCGGCTTGGCATCGACATGGAAATCGCCAATGCGGTCCTCTTTCTCGCGAGCGACGAGTCGAGCTTCATGACGGGCTCGGAAGTCGTGGTGGATGGCGGCTACACGTGCCGCTAGGCACTTAACGCGGGCTTGGCAGGAGCAGCGCCCGCTGCTCCGCGCCGGGCTCGGCCGGAGCGAGCGACTGGGCAAGGCTGATCGCCGCCGCGACCGTAAGCGCGACCGCCACAAATGTCAGAAACCTGCGAGTGCTGCGCCGCATGCTGCCATCCGCTCCCCCCATTCCCGGCGGAAAGTCTGGCATGAGGCCCGGTCGGGCCGCCATCGGACCAAGCGCCGCAGGGGCAGGGGGATAGCGGTTTGCGCCCCCGGGCCCAAGCCGTTAAAACCTCGGGACGCGGGCCGGGAACGGCCGCGGTCATTGCAGCGGCGACGGGAGAGCCTTGTGAACAAATCCGAAATCCAGCGGATCGAGAAGTATCTGCGCGAGAAGTTCCAGCTTCCCTCGATCGTCGTGCGGCAGCGTCCCCAGAAGGACGATTCCGCGGAAGTCCATATCGGCGACGAATTCATCGGCGTGCTCTTCAGGGATGTGGACGAGGGCGAGGTGTCCTATGCCTTCAACATGGCGATCCTCGAAATCGACCTCGAATAGTCAGTCGAGAATCGGGCCCTGGAGATCGTCCATGGGTTCGATCGCGGCGAACCTGTCGACCAGCGACATGACCGACCTGTCGATCTCGCGCCACTTGCCGAGATGATGCCGCTTGAAGCGGTAGGTGAGTTCGAGGCGGGGCCCCAGCAGGAGCGTGCGGAAGCAATTGGGGCTGTCGATGGTCGCGGTGCGCCGGTCGCATAGAAGCAGAAGGATGCGGTCTTCCGCGTCCCTGCCGACCAGCAGATCCTGATTGGCATAGCCCGTGTCGTCGCGGAAGCGGAAGAGTTGCAGCCCTTCGGGACCTTCTTCGGGCTCGGCGGATTCAAGATATTTCGAATAGACATCCTTCAGGCGGCGCGAGGAGTTGAGCGCGGCCTCCCGCTGGACAAGCGACATGTAGATGACGTCGGAGCGGGCGGAATTATCCGCGAAGCTTTCCTGGAGGCCGGACGAGTAGGGCTGCAGGTCCGGCAGGAGGGCGTGCATGTCGATGCCGTTCATGCGGCCGCCGATGCGCTGGCCCGGGTAGCGGGTGTAGTTCTCCGGGATGACGAAGCGCTGGTCGGCGACGATCGCCTCGATACTGGTTGTGCCGCTGCTCGCGCGGGGATCGAGGCCGAGAAGCTCGGTGGGGGTGGGGCCGAAATAATAATAGAGAAAGGCGCCGGAAAAGGTCAGAACGCCGAGCAGCACCAATACCGGGATGATCCAGGCTGGGCGCTCCCGGACCAGTTCGTCATTCGTCTGCCTGCCTCGCGCCAATCCGCCCTCTCGTCCCGGACACCTGTTCCGAATTGAAACGGCCGCGGTGCAATCCGGCACGCCGGACGCCGGGCGGCCACTGGAACTGCACCGGCCATTTCAGCCTCTAACTTATAACCTGCTGAAATTAAAAGATCATTTCAAATCTGGCGTAGCAGGCGCGCGCCGCTCGCTGCTCTGGCCCGCGGCTTGCGGACAGGCGGGCATGACCCGTTTCGTTTTCAAATCGCTGATGATCGCCGGTGCCTTCCTGTTTTTCGGAGGTCACCTGCCGCTGCCGGAGGGGCTCCCTCGCGGGGATGCCGCCGCGGCGCTGCATATGAGCCTCGCCGATCCGGCGCTCATCGAATTGCTCGACGAACAGGTCGTTCCGGATTTCGCGGTGGCGGCCGCCGAAAGGCAGATCGCCATTTTCGCGCATCACATCATCGAGGGGGTCGAAACCGGCCGCCGCTGATGGCCGGACGACGAAGAGCAGGGGCAATCAGGGGCACATGCACGAGTTTTTGACATTGTTTTTCGCCATCGCGACCGGCTTCGTTGCGGCCGGACTCACGAGCAGCTTCTACCGGCTCGTCACCCGGAAGCCGCCGAGCTTCCAGCTCACGTCGGAATCGACGCTCGGCCAGATTGCCGGTGTCTTCACACTGATCTTTGCGGGACCGACCGTGATCCTGCGCAACGCACTCCGGGCGCAGGTGTTCGAGAACCGTCCGCCCTTCTGGATGCTGCTGTCCGGCTGCATCGCAACCTTCTGGAGCTTCCTTTCGGGCATCTTCCTGCTTGGCGTGATGCTCTCGGCCTGATCAGGCCCTTCTGCGGCGCGTGACGCGGCGGCCAAGCGCCGTCGCGAAAAGCGCACCGATGCCGCCGACAATTGCCCAGACCCATTCCAGCGCGAGCAGGAGTAGGTTCCACGCCGTCTTGAAGGCGCGAAGGCTGGTCTTGCCGGTGATCTCGATGATGCCGCGGGTCTTGGTGCCGTATTTGCCGGTCATCTTGCCGACACGCGTGAGATCGGCACTGCTATCCACATATTTCATCAGGCGGACGGTTTCGGCGGGGCCTGCCGCGCGTTCGATCGCGGCGACATCGTCCAGGAGCGGGGTGACCTTCGCGAGCGAGACGCCCTCGGCATAAGAAGTGAGGGCGCGGCGCGTGGCCGCCGTGTCGGCGAGATCGACGGCGCGGAGCGTGTCGCCCAACCGGTCGAAATTCACCGCCTCCTGCAGAATGCGCGTCACGTCGCGGGCGAGACCTGCAGTGATCGTCCCCGCCTTGCGGGCGACCTTCAGCACGGAGACGCCGATCCGGGCGGGCAGTCCGCCGCCGCCGGTCGCGACCGTTGCCGTGGTGGCGGCGAGGCCGACGACGGAGAGGCCAAGGATCACCTTGGAGTATTCCTCGCCGCGCACGAGCTTCGTACCTTCCGAACCGATATCGCGAACGTCGCCGACAACGGTGAGATCCGACGCGATAGCGCCCATGAAGGCCGGCGTGTCGTCGCCCGAGCCTGTGACGAAACCGGTGACGAAACTGCCGGTGTTGCGCGCGGCGCGGCGGGCGAAGGCATTCTCCGCCTCAAGACGAACCTGCGTATCCGGATTGAGCGGCATATCCATATAGGCCGCGATTTCGGCATACATGGCAGCATCGTCCCATGCGCGTGCCGTCAGCGCCTCGTCGACGCGGCGGCTCAGGTCCTCTCCGCTGGTGCGGTATGCGAGTTCGGCGCGGATGAAGGGCTCATCGGGAATGGCGTCTTCGGCCACATAGTCGTCGAGCAGGCCGCACTCGAAAGCGAACATGAAGAGGAGCGGCAGGGCGAGGAGGAAGAAGATGAGGCTGAAAAGAAAGCGCATTCACTAAACCTTGTCGCTCCAGCGGGGCGGCCGCCCCGGCCGCTCATGCCGCAGGAGAAGCTTGGGCCATCGGGCGGCGATGTGCAACCCGCCCGGCCCCGCACGGATCATCCGCCTACGGGTCCGCCATTCTTCGCGGTAATGACGACGATGGAGGGGCGCGGCGGCATATCGGGCGCAAAATCCGGCCAGCGGGTCGCCGGATCGTGGAAGGTGGAGGCCCGTTCGAAGCCTTGATAGTTCGCCGTGCCGTCGGCGGCGGGATGCTGTACGGCGACGAAGAGCGTGGTGCCGTCCGGTGTGAAGCAGGGTCCGCAGACCTCGGCGCCGACGGGCGCGCGGAAAATCTGCCGGGCCGTACCGCGCTTTCCGCCCACCGTTGCGAGCGCATAAAGACCGTCTGCGGAGCCCGATGCGGCGTGCCAGCCGGAGCCCTGGTCGGTGGCGACCCAGAGGCGGCCCTTGGCATCGGTGGTGAAATTGTCCGGACAGGCGAACCAGCCCTCGGCGCCCGTACCGGCGTTCCATGCGGCACCGATCTCGGGCGAGGCGGGATTGCCGCATTTCACGATCAGGTTCCATGCGAAACCGTTGGAGGCGTGGTCGCCGCCTTGCGGTTCGATCTCCACAATCTGGCCCCAGAGATTAGCGGGGCGCGGATTGACGGCGTCGGTTTCCGTGCGTTCCTTTGAATTGGTGAGCGCGACATAGACACGACCGGTCGCGGGATTAGGCGTCACATCCTCCGGGCGGTCGAGAGGCGTTGCGCCGAGCAGATCGGCGGCGCGGCGCGTTTCGATCAGCACGTCGGCTTGCGAGGCAAAGCCGTTGCTCTCATCGAGACCGTTCTCGCCGAATGTGAGCGGCAGCCATGTGCCGGTGCCGTCGTCCGCGAAGCGGGCGACATAAAGAGTGCCTTCATCAAGCAGTGAGGCATTTTCTGCACGCTCCGCCGAGACCTTGCCGACGGTCACGAACTTGTAGAGATATTCGAAGGCCTGATCGTCGCCCATATACACGGCGAGGCGGCCGTCCTTCGTCAGCGCATTCTCGCAACCCTCACGCTTGAACCGGCCGAGCGCGGTGCGCTTCACGGGCGTCGAAACGGGATCGAGCGGATCGACCTCGACCACCCAGCCATACCGGTTCGGCTCGCGCGGTTCGGCGGCAAGGTTGAAGCGTTTGTGGAAATAGCCCCAGGGATAGGAGCGGCTGCCGGGGACGCCGAGGCGCTTGTGGTTCTCCGCTTCCGCCTCGTCCGAGTTCTCTCCGAGGAAGTAGAAATTGAAATTCTCTTCCGACATGAGCCATGTGCCCCAGGGCGTGATGCCGCCGGCGCAGTTGTTGAACGTACCCATGACGCGGCGGCCGGTCGGGTCTTCATTCGTCTGCAGGCGCGGATGCCCGGCGGCGGGGCCGGACAACGTCATCTCCGTTGCAAGCGGCGTGAGGCGGCGATTGTATTCGCTGTCGCGCATGACTTGCCACTTGCCGTTTTCGTCGCGCGCGACTTCCACGATGGAGCCGCCATGCGCGGCCATGGCGATATCGACGATCTCTTGCGTATAGAAGCTCGCCGGATTTTCCGCCGGGTAGCCCGGATGCATCAGATCGTCATTGGTATATTCATGATGGACGCAGAGGAGGCCTCTGTCGCTCGAACCGGAGCCGAAAGGCAGCGGCACGAATCCGATGAAATCGTTGTTGTAGCCGAACTGGGCGAGCTGGGCGGCGGCGCTCTGGTTCCGGACGTCGAAGTCCGGCGCGTCCTTCAGGATCGGGTCGCCCCAGCGGATGAGGATTTCAGAAAGGTGGTCGGCGGGCACATGATGATCGCCGTCGATGCCATGCGGCACAGGCTCGAAACCGAAAATATCGTCCGGTGCCGTTTTCGGCGTCTCGTCGCAGGCAGCGAGCGACAGGATTGCAGGCGAGGCGGAGGCGAGGAGGGCGGCCTTGCCCATGCCGGCGAGGAAGCCCCGGCGGGCGATACGCCGGTTCCAGAGGTCGGCAAGCGATGGGGAGGTGCTTCGCGGGGCGGGACGGTCGTCCAGCTCCTCGAATTCCTCGCCGAATGATTTTTTCCTGCTCATGTTCACCCCCGCATCGTGCCTTGCGACACTAGGAGACAGGTTTGACCGGCACATGACAATAGTTTTGCAAGCCTCGTCTCGCGGCCCGGGCCATGCCATAGTCCCGGCCAAAGCAACGGCCCGACAAGGAGGAGTTTCCATGCCCGTCTATGCCATCGGTGAAACCAGGCCGATCCTGCCCGCGGAGGGCAATTACTGGATCGCGCCCAATGCGGAAGTCATGGGCAATGTGAAGCTCGAGAAGAATGCCAGCGTCTGGTTCGGCGCGGTGCTGCGCGGCGACAACGAGCTCATCACCATCGGCGAGAATTCCAATGTGCAGGACGGATCGGTTCTGCATACCGATCCCGGCTCGCCGCTCACCATCGGGCGGGACGTGACCATCGGCCATATGGTGATGCTGCATGGCTGCAGCATCGGCGAAGGAAGCCTTGTCGGTATCGGCAGCATCATTCTCAACGGTGCGAAGATCGGGAAGGGCTGCCTCATCGGCGCGAATACGCTGATTGCCGAGGGCAAGGAGATTCCCGACCACTCGATGGTGCTCGGCTCGCCCGGCAAGATCATCCGGACGCTCGACGATGAAACGGCGGCGGCGCTGAAGCTTTCTGCCGATCACTATGTCGAGAACTGGAAGAAATATGCGGCCGGGCTGAAGCGGATCGATTGATGCGCCGCCTTTTTCTTCTCGCGCTTCTTGTGCTTCCGCTCCTCTCCGGTTGCGAGGAGATGGAAGAAGCGCGCCAGGCGCGGATCGAGACGCGGGCGGGAACGGCGCATGACTTTTCGGTCGAACTCGCGCTCACGCCCGAGGAGCAGCAAAGAGGCCTCATGTACCGGCAGGAACTCGCCGAGGATGCGGGCATGCTGTTCTTCTATCCGGCCTGCGCGCGGGCGAGCTTCTGGATGCGAAATACCTATCTGCCCCTCGACATGATCTTCATCGCGGCGGATGGGCGTATCGTCCGTATCGCCCGAATGACCGAGCCGCAGACGCTCGACATCCATGAGAGCGGCGAGAAGGTGAACGGTGTCTTCGAGGTGAATGGCGGGCTGACGCAGCGTCTCGGGATCGAGGAGGGGGATTTCTTCCGGCACCCCTGGTTCGGCGAGAACGGGCGGGCTACTTGCGACTGAGTTTATCGGTTAGGATGCGGGCAAACATATTCCGGAAAACAGGAAGGCACGAGGAAACCATGAGCCAGGCAAAGGCAGCGCCGCAGACGGCGGATGAAGTTCTCTATGAAGTCTCCGAGCACATCGCGACGATCACGCTCAATGCACCGGATCGCATGAACACGATCTCGGGGCCGATGCTCGACCAGCTGACGAAGCGCCTGCAGCAGGCGGATGCCGATCCGGAGGTGCGCTGCGTGATCCTCACCGGCGCGGGCCGGGCCTTTTGCGCCGGGCTCGACCTGCGTGCACAGACGCAGGGCAACGGACTTTCGATCGGCTCGAGCGGCGGCGTCACCTCGACCACGCTCGACCTGAAGAACACGCCGCCCACGGTGTTGCAGGAAATGGAAACGCCGACCATCTGCGCGCTGAATGGCGGCGCGGCCGGTTACGGCATGGATACGGCGCTTGGTTGCGACATCCGCATCACGGCCCGTTCAGCGAAGCTTGCAGCCGCGTTCTGCAAGCGCGGCCTCGTGCCGGAATCGGGCGGCACCTGGTATCTGCCGCGCCTTATCGGCTGGTCGAAGGCGGCGGAACTCATCTTCACGGGCCGCACACTCACCGCCGAAGAGAGCGTTGCCTGGGGGCTCGCCTCGGAAGTGGTGGAGAACGAGGAGTTGATGGCGCGGGCGCGGGCCGTGGCTGCGGAAATCGCAGGCAATGCGCCGCTCGCTGTGAAGGCCGCCAAGCGGATGATGCGGATGGGCCTTAACGAGCCGTTTCCGGAGCACGTGCATCATGTATATCTGCAGCTTCTGCCGCTGATGCGGACGGAAGACGTGAAGGAAGGCATGATGGCCTTCGTGGAGAAGCGGACGCCGACCTTCAAGGGCCGGTGAGCTGCTTCGCCTGATGCGGAGCGACGGGGCAAATGGATTGGGGGCATGCCGTGCGAAGCGCGGCAGCGGCGATGAAGGGAATGGCGCGAACCCGGTTCGCGCTTTTCCTGTTTGCTGCCCTGGTTCTGCCGGGCGCCCCGGGGCTTCAGGCGGCGGATTTCTCAGGCAGCTATGACGGTATCGGCGAGGCGGCGGGCATCGCGCTCACGCTGACCGAGGCGGAGCGGCGCGTCGTCGGCCGGCTCACGCTCCCCTCCGGCACCTCCTATGCGCTGAACGGCGAGCGAGCGAAGCCGGGCGAGGGCGATGCGCAAGGCGCGCTCCGCGTGGCGGGCGGCGAAGACGGTGCCTTCTTCCATATGGAGGAACGGCCGCTCGGCCTGCAGTTCCTTTTCATTCCGGCGCGGGGCGATGGCACGCCCGATCTTGCGGCGGGGCGCGAATATTCCTTCCTCAAGCGCGGCGTGCGGCCGACCGTGCCGCAGGAGATGGAACGCAAGTACAAGACGTCGCCCGAGGAGCCGGTGGATCTCGTCGCGTTCATCGACGGATTCCGGGGCTGGAGTCCTCAAGACATCGCCCGGCATTACGCCGGTCTGTCGGGCAAGGAGCGCGGGCTCCTGCTGCTCTACGATCATGCGACCGCCGAACTCATGTGGCGGCTCTGCGAGGCGGGGCCGATGGAAGGGACGGTCGAGGCGTCGCGCCTTGCCGAAATGCAGGACCGGCAGCAGATCGGCTGCGCGGCCTATCTGCCGATGGTCGAAGCGGCACAACGGGGCGGCCTTTTCGCCGAATTCCTGCGCCGCTCGCTGTTCCAGCTCGAACTGGCGCGCGCGACCACGCTTTGCGACCGGGGCGAGACGCCGGCGGCGCGTTGCGCGGATGTGAGCGCGCTTGCATCGCCGCTGGTGCTCAGATGGCGCCGGGCGGATGCGATCATGATCGATCTCGCGCGGGCAGGCGGCGCGGAGGTTCCGGTTACGGAGACCATGGCGCCGGTTGTGGATGAAGCCGAGCCGGAAGTTCCCGAGCCTGTGGACGCGCCGGTGGAAGAGATGGCGTCCGCGCCGGCTGCCGTGAAGGGCGCTCCCCTCCCGCTCAGACGGCCGGGTGCAGGCGAGGAGAGCGTGTCCGACTTCGGGCCCGATGTCTCGACGCTCTCCGTCGAGACGATCCGGGCGCACAGGTTGCCGCTGCCGCGGCCCTGACGATCAGGCGGCGATTTCGACGAGTTCGATCTCGAAGGTGAGGTCCTCGCCCGCGAGCGGGTGGTTTGCATCGAGGCGGATCGCCGCCTCGCTCACTTCCGTAATGACGAGGCCGATCTCGCGGCCGTCGCTGCCGGTTGCGGTGAGGCGCATGCCGGGTTGCGGATCGAGCTCCTGGGGAAGTTCGCTGCGCGGCACATCCTGCACGAGGCGCGGGTCGTGCTCGCCATAGGCCTCGGCGGAAGCGACGGTGAAGCTCTTGGTTTCGCCCGGCTCCATGCCGAGAACGGCATTCTCGAAGCCTGCGATCACCATATGCGTGCCGATCGCGAATTCGATGGGCTCGCGTTCGCGGCTCGTGTCGAAAACGGTGCCGTCATTCAACGTGCCGGTATAATGCACGCGCACCTTGTCGCCATTCTTCGCAGCCATTGTCTTGCCTTTCCGAGCTATTCGCTTTTGTTCAAAAACGAAAAAGGGCCTTCAGGCGTTGCAGCCGAAGACCCCTCATTCATCCGGCAATCACGTTAGCATCCCGAAATGGGGATGGCCACCGCCTGACGGCAATTAATCGGCTTCAGTAGGTGCGGCGCCAGACGCGGCGAATCTTCGCGTCGACTTCCGGACCCATGGAACTCCAGGCCGTGCGATCGCGCGTCGTGTCGGCGATGAACATGCTGTCGGTGCGGCCGATATGCTGGCTGAGATCGTTGAGGAGACCCGCAGCGGTTGCATCCGTGTTCACGCACCAGACATTCGGCGCGAGCTTGTAGGCCGGCCCGAGCGACATGATCGCCTGTTCGAGCGGACCGGTGAAGCGCGCCTTGATATCCATGACGATGAGGAAGTTCGCGGTGTCCGGCTGGCGGCGGCGGTCGATCTGGCCCTTGCCGGGGCCATAGGCCGGGCGCTGACCTTCCGCGGCAGGCTGCGCCGCCGAGGACTCCGGTGCGATATCGGGTTGCCGAGCTGCGGGTTGCCGGGCGGGTACATCCGCCGCTCCGGCATCCCCGGCCTCGCCATCCATGTCCTGCTCGCTGGCGGTGTCATGGAGGTCGACCGTTGCGGGTTCCGACTTGTTCGGCTCTGCCGGTGTCTCAAGCGTCTCGTTTGCGAGGCCGGCGAAAAGTTCTGCAAAGAGGGGAATGTCGGCCGCGTATTGCCACATGGTGGCGCCGGCGGGCGTGCCTTCCGGCGCAAGCAGACTGTGTTCGGCGACGCGGCCTTCGGCGACATAGGCCTTCATGGCGTCGAAGGAGTAAGGGCCATAGACCTTGTCGCCATATTTCAGCACCCAGCGGTGCTGCGCCGCTGCCGAGGCGCCGTTTTGCGCGTCTGCGCCGGTGGATGCTTCGAGTGGATACGCCATGTTGTGCTTCGCCGCGGCCCTGCCGACATTCGGGATGAACGCAATTCCAGAGATTTTTACCGGCTTTTGGTTACCGCAAGGTCAACGCGAGAGCGCTTGATGCGGCCCGGGGGAGCGGGCAAAGTCGCCTCCAAGCGCGGGAAACCGCGAAATAATCGGTTAATCTGAAATGAACGGGAAGCGCCAATGACCGAATTCTGCACCACCGAACGCGACGGCCATATCCTCGTCGTCACCATCAACCGCCCCGAGCGCATGAACGCGCTGCACCCGCCGTCGAATTTCGAACTTGAAAAGGTGTTCGACGACTTTGCGAAGGACGACGATCTCTGGGTTGCGATCGTGACGGGCGCGGGCGACCGGGCTTTCAGCGCGGGCAACGACCTGCGCTGGCAGGCGGAAGGCAACAAGATCGAAGTGCCGAAGACGGGCTTTGCGGGCCTTACCGCGCGCTACGACCTCAACAAGCCGGTGATCGCGGCGGTGAACGGCGTCGCCATGGGCGGCGGCTTCGAAATCGCGCTGGCCTGCGACCTCATCATCGCGTCGGAAAATGCCGTCTTCGCGCTGCCGGAGCCCAAAGTCGGCCTTGCGGCGCTCGCGGGCGGCCTGCACCGGCTGCCGCGCCAGATCGGTGTGAAGCAGGCGATGGGCATGATCCTGACCGGACGCCAGGTTCCGGCGAAGGAGGGCAAGGAGCTCGGTTTCGTGAATGAGGTGGTGCCGGCGAGCGAGCTCATCGCGGCGGCGAAGCGCTGGGCGAAGATGATCGAGGAATGCTCGCCCATGTCGATCCGCGCATCGAAGGAGTCGGTCTACAAGGGGCTCGACGAGGCCAATCTGAAATCGGCGGTCGAGGGCAAGTATCCCGCCGTCGCCGCGCTCTTCAAGAGCGAGGATCTGATCGAAGGGCCTCGTGCTTTCGCGGAAAAGCGCAAGCCAGTCTGGAAGGGCAAGTAAGACCCGAAAAAGTACCGGCCCTGCCGCGGGGGGAGCGGCAGAGCCGGCCTCGACAGGGCTGAACTCCGAGTTGGGGGGCGGCGGAGTCCAGCCGGCAGGTCAATGGATCGCGGCGGTGGGTTCCTCCTTGGATGCCATGGTTGCCGCGGTCCGACCTTCTTCAATGCCCGGCCGCAAGGCGGTTTCGGGCGATTTCTTCTCGAGCGCCGCGAGGAAGGGGGCCTTTTCGCCGACGGGAGGGAGCGGCTGGCTCGCCGAGGCGATGCGCGCTGCCTTCGCGTCGAGATTGACCCAGATATAGGGGCGCTCTTCGGACTGACGTTTGATCCACTGGTAGGGCGTGTCCGACCAGATGGCGACTTCCCAGTTCTTGTTGTCGAGCACGAACTCGCCGCGATCGGTCTTCACCAACAGCACGGCATGTCCGTCGCCATTCCATTCGCGAACGACGGAGACGAGCAGGTTTTCCGGCGCCCAGCCGCGCTTGATGAGGAGGCGGCGCTTTTCGAGTGCGAGGTCCTCGCAGTCGCCGCCGCGCTCATCCGGGAAGGCCCACCATTCGGCGCGGCCGTAGAGATCGTAGTCCTCGACCTGACGCACGTTGCGGTTCACATAATCGTTGACCTGGGTCAGCTCGAGCCACTTCTCCGGCGACATGGCGGCTGGACGGGGCGTGTCGGTGCCTCCCGCACATTCATCGGGATTTCGGACGCAGAAGCCGATATAGCCGAAGGGCGGTGCCACCTGCTGATAGGTCTGCATATTGGCGGCGATGAGCTTCACGCCGCTGTCCTGCGGCACGAATGCCGAGCTGCTGATGCTGCCGACGTAGTCCGGCGACTGACACCCCGTCAGTATCGCCATTGTTGCGGCCATTACGGCCAATCTGATGCGCCAAACCATGATACTCACCCAACTTTCGAACGCGTGGGCAGACCATGACAGGCTCGAATTTGCGCCGGTTTAAATGGACGGGAGCAATTTGACGCAAATGAAGATCAAGTTTGAGGCGGGTTTTCCTAAAATTTGAAGGAATTGCATTTGCTTAAAAATGTCCGCACCAGGAACACACGAAAAGCCTTTTGTTTTCAACGATTATTGGTGAGAGAACAGTGCGCCACGGCGACGAGGCGGCGGTGTGCGTCCGTCGCATTTTCTGTCAATTGCAGCGCACCGCCCCAAAATGGCTAACGTGTATCAAGGTTTCTTTAGCGTGAATTTGCGCCGTCGAAGGTGCCGGAATCGGCCTTCAGCGTGCTCCGGATAAGCTCGATCGTCGCCTTGCGCTCCTTGCGCTTGGTGTTTGCAAAGGCCGGTTGCTGCAGCGCTGCAAGTGCCGCCGCGCGTGCCTTTGCGGTTTCCATGAGGGCGGCGGCGGATACCGCCTCGTCCAGATAGCCGACGGCGACGGCATCGGCGGGGCCATAGATGCGCGCCTGGGTCACGGCTTCCGTAAAGCGGTTGCGGGCCAGGCGGTCGCGGGCGAGTTCGATGCCGAAGACGGGCATGGTCATCCCGATCGCAACCTCCGGCAGGCCGATGCGGAAATCGCCTTCCGTGCCGATGCGGGTATCGCCGGCAAGCAGGAGCAGGCCGCCTGCGGCGAGGGCATGGCCGGTGCAGGCCATGATGACGGGCAGGCGGTATTCGTAGAGACGCATGAGGAGATCGGCGCCCGCGGTCACGAGCTTGCGGACGTTTTCGGGGCCCGAGCCCATTACATCGAGGTCGAATCCCGCGCAGAAGCGCTTTTCGCGGCCTGCGATCAGCACCGCCTTCGCCTTGCCTTCCGCCTCATCGAGCGCCGCATTGAGCGCGTCGATCATGGCATGGCCGAGCGCATTGGCGCGGCCGTCATCCATGGTGAGAATGGCGACTTCGTTTTCGATGGCGATGTTGAGCGGTCCGGACATGACTTCCCCCTGATGTTTCGGGGCAGTCTAGTGCGGCACGGGGCTTTCGTCAGCCGAAGGGGCGGGAAAGGGCCGTGGCGCGTTCCGGAATATTGGTGAACTGGATGCCCACGCCTTCTTCCGTATGGCGGACGACGCGGCCGGACATGCGGCCGATCGACACTTCCGTGCCAATGGGAGGCCGGTTCTCGACGGCAACCTGCGCGCCGCCAAGCGACATATCGATGATGCGGCAGGGGATGGACTCGCCGCCGGACAGGGTCAGCACCGAGCTTTCCTCAAGCCCCGCTTCGCCCGGCGCATAGCGGGCAAAGGCACGACGGGCCGAGATTTCGAGCTTTTCGCCACGGGCAAGCGCCTCGAGCCGCTGGCGCAGCCGTTCGCGGCGGGGGCCGGCGATTGAGGTTTCGATCGCAAAGCCGCCTTCATAGGCGCGCACGACCTTGCCCTCGAAGCGGCCGTAATCGTCGAGATAGACGATGACCTGTTCCCCGAGCTCGAGCGCGACGTCCGTCGTGAGCGCGATGCCGCCGAGCGACATGTCGCGAATGGCGCAAGTGTGCTCCGACCCGTCAGGCGCCAGAAAGCGGCCCTTGGCCTGAAAGGCGACACGAGGATATTTGCGGCGTTCGTCTTGGTCGGACTGCATCAGTTTGCCTGCAAAGAGACGGCGCGCGGAAGCGCCCAAATCTGGTGGCCTCAGGATAAGGCCAACAGAGTTAATGAAATTCTACTCACGCCATGTTTACGGGCGAATATTTGCTCCAGATGGCGCGGAATCCCGATCTTCACTCCAAAATGACGCTTGCGTCAGCTTCGGCGATTCCCGACAATCGGTCAAAATCCGACCAACAGTGGAATCGGGCAAGCAACGGCCAGAGACATGGGCCGAACGCCATTGCATTATCGCAGGCGGACGGCCGCTCCCGCATTCGGGACAGGCCGGCAACAGGGACCGGGAACAGCGTAATGAGCGAATTCGACTACATCATCATCGGCGCCGGAAGCGCGGGCTGCGTGCTGGCCAACCGCCTCTCCGAAAATCCTTCCAACAAGGTCCTGCTGCTCGAGGCGGGCGCGAAGGACTCGAACTTCATGATCCATATGCCGGCCGGCGTCGGCAAGCTGATCGGCACCGACCTCGCGAACTGGTGCTACGACACGGAGGGGCAGCCCTTCCTCAACAACCGCAAACTCTACTGGCCGCGCGGCAAGGTTCTCGGCGGTTCGTCGTCGATCAACGGCATGATCTATATTCGCGGCCATGCGCGCGACTACGACATGTGGCGCCAGCTCGGCCTTGAAGGCTGGGGCTTTGCCGATGTGCTGCCCTATTTCCGGCGGTCGGAAGGCAATGAGAACGGCAACAGCGCCTTCCATGGCGGCGAAGGCCCGCTCGGCGTCAGCAATCCACGCAAGACGAATGTGCTGTTCGAATCTTTCGTTGAGGCGGGCAAGCAGGCCGGCCATCCCTATACGGAAGACTTCAACGGCCCGCAGCAGGAAGGCGTCGGCCCTTACCAGCTCACCATCAAGAACGGCCAGCGCTGCAGCGCGGCCAAGGGCTATCTCGTTCCGGCGCTCAACCGCCCGAACCTGACGATCGAGGTGGAGGCGCTGACCTCGCGCATTCTCTTCGACGGCAAAAAGGCCGTGGGCGTCGAATATACGCAGAAGGGCGAGACGAAGGTCGCGAAGGCCGGCAAGGAGATCGTGGTATCGGGCGGCGCGGTGAATACGCCGCAGATCCTGCTTCTGTCGGGCATCGGCAAGAGCGAATATCTGCGCAAGTTCGGCATCGACGTGGTGGCGGACCTGCCGGGCGTCGGCCAGAACCTGCAGGACCATCTCGATTGCGTGGTCATCAATGAATGCACGCAGCCGATCACGCTGCACAGCACGGTGAGCAACCCGCTGAAGCAGATCATGACGGGCATGCAGTACACTTTCTTCAAGACAGGGCTTGCGACCTCGAACGGTCTCGAGAGCGGCGCCTTCCTGAAAACGCGGCCGGAGCTCGAAATTCCGGACATCCAGCTGCATTTCGTGGCGGCGATGATGCGCGACCATGCGCGGATCAAGTCTGACCGTCATGGCTTTACGGTGCATATCTGCCAGCTGCGCCCGGAAAGCCGCGGCTATATCGCGCTCAAGTCGACCAATCCGGCCGACCACGCGCTTATCCAGCCGAATTACCTCGAATCCGAATATGACCGGAAGGTGATGCGCGACGGCGTGCGCATGGTGCGGAACATCATTTCGCAGCGCGCGATGGACCCCTATCGCGGGCCGGAGTTCTGGCCGGGCGCGGGCAAGCAGTCCGATGCCGAGATCGATGCCTGGATCCGCGAGACGGCGGAGACGATCTATCATCCCGTCGGCACGGCGAAGATGGGCAACGATCCGATGGCGGTCGTCGATGCGAAGTGCCGCGTGCATGGGCTGCAGGGCCTGCGCGTGGTCGATGCCTCGGTGATGCCGACGCTTGTTGGCGGCAACACGAATGCGCCGACAATCATGATCGCGGAAAAGATTTCCGACGACATGCTGGGCAAGGCGCCGCTGCCGGCCGAACATGTGACAATCGCGGAAGACCGCGTGGGCCACGCGGCCTGATCGCCGATTTGGACAAAACAAAAGCCGGTGTCGCGAGACACCGGCTTTTTTGTTGGCTGAACCGCTTCTGCCTAACCCAGTTCTTCCTTGCCCTGGGCGGGCGCTTTCACCAAGCGGAGATAGGAGCGCTCGCTGCGGAGCGGCGCACGGCTGCGGCTGGCATGGCTCGCAATGCTGGCCACGGCAACGGGCGGTTTTTCCGAGAGGATGCGGCGGGCGACCGCTTCCGCATCGTGCTGCGGAGAGCGCATGCGCTCCGGGTCGAGGCGGCGGAGGCGGTCGATCCACTGGCGCGCGAACATGCGGTCGCCGATCCAGGGAAAGCGGTCGACCGGGACGGCGGCACCGAGCACGCGACTCATCGAGCCGTCCTCATGCGCGAGCGGAAGAAGAATCATCTCGAAGGTGGCTTCGCGGCCGTCATTGGTGGCGGCGGTATATTCGACGACCGAGATGGTGGCATTCACCGTCACATCCTCGAGCGCGTCCTTGAGCGTACCGGCGCAGTCATCGGCCCACATGGAGATCATGTTGTGGCCGCGGAATTCCATGCCGTAGGTGCTGCAGAGGCCGGTGCCTGCGAGGCGGAAGCGCCAGGTGTCGCGGTCCTTCCGTTCCAGAATGAAGACGTAGGGCAGGACGCGGCGGATATCGCCGGGTTCGATCTCGGCACGGCGCGGCGCAGGCCGGCCTGCGCGCAACGCGTTCCAGTAATCGAACAGAATCTGGTTGTTCCTGTGCTTCATAGCCCTCGACCCCGTCGCGCTGTTCGCCCGGCGGGGAAGCCCCCAATTGCCCGGCGAAAATCCTAACCCATTCCCGGGAAGACGTCCCGTTTCGGTTCGCCTTTCCCAATTCCGGCCCCGGAGGTCTTGTCCGGTGCCGATCCGGAACGGCTGTCGGCGACAACCGGCCCGGATGAGAGGGCAGGAGCAGAAAGCGTGCCAGATGTTAACGGCATGGGCGCGATGGCGATGGAAGACCGAGCAAGGTCGAAAATTTGTCAATTAAATCAATGGCCTGATATTCGCAGGGTGGGGTGGCGCGCCGGTCCGTTCGTTAACGGGCAGAGCGGGCTGCTTCATTGCGGGGCGGACCGCTGCGCCATTAACCATCAGGCGTTGCGATTCATGCCAGCTCCGGTTGCGGCACGGCTTCTGCATTGACCCGCCCAAGAGCCCGAACGGGTTTCCAAACGACGCAGGCCAACGCGCCCTTATGGGCCGGGAGTGTCAGGATGAAGCAGATGTCTCTTATCAATTCGAACCGGGTTCCGGTTCTCGGTGCGCTGGCGTTCGGCGCCGCGCTGTTCCTCTTTGCCTTCGCAACCCCCGCGGGCGCCGGTTCATATGGCGGTGGCGGCGGCTGCAACACGGGCTGCACGCCTCCGCCGACAAATTGCGGCGGGTGCGGCGGGGGCGGCCATGGCGGCGGCAAGGGCGGTGGTTCGAACTACAACAAGAACTACAACTACAACCACAACGAAAACACCAACATCAACAAGAACACCAATACGAACATCAACAACAATCACAACGAGAACAACATCAACGTTCATGTGAATGTGAACGCCAATGCCTCGGCTTCGGCCTCGGCGACGGCGATCGCCAATGCCAATGCGGCGGCGGACAGCGCCTCGCAGTCGATGGGGCGCGACAGCGCGGTCGGCATCGGCAATGGCAGCGGCGGCGGCTATGGCGGCGGCGGTTCGAGCTATTACGTCTCGGCGCCGCAGGCAGCTCCGATGGGTGCGCTGAACGTCATCGTGCGCACGGCGCGGGTGGTGAAGCCGGTGAAAGGCATCTGCGTCAGCGCGAAGGGGCTTGAGGAAGCCGCGCGCATGAGCACGAATGTGACAGAGGTCGATCCGACCGACGACGTGGAACTCTTCCACTGCACGGCGGGCGACATGCTCGTCGCCACGATCGGCCGCATGGCGGGCGAGGGCGACGCCGCGGCGCCGGACTATATGGGCGGCTATGTGATCGAGTGCCGTCCGGGCGAGGCGCTGCGCCACGGTTCGAACGGCATGCTCGCCTGTGTGCCGCAGCAGAAATTCGGGCAGAGCACCGTGCCGCCGGCATCGCGTGCGGCCTATGCGGAAGTTTTCATCCGCAAGAATGAGCGCGGCGAGGAAGTCGCCGCGACGGGCGGGGCCTTCTTCTCCGGCGGCGTGGGTTACTGACGAAGGGCGCGGAAGGCTGCGGCTTCATCCCGCCTTTCGCAAAACCGGGCGAGACGGGGAGGACGAAAGTCCTCCCCGTTTTCTTTTGAAATCTCAGACGGGCACGCTTTCCTCGAGCCTTGCCAGGGCTTCGGCCACAGAGGCGCGCCAGCTCTTGGGCGTCACTTCGTTGACAGGATGTTTTCCGTCCGGCGCGGCGCTCGATATCACGACGTCGGGCGCGAGTTCGCGCAACAGCTCCAGGCTCTGCTTCAGCTTCTTCCTGTCGCTCATGCCTTCGATATAGCCGGCGCGCCACCGGCCCTCGCCGTTCATGAAGATCGTGTCGCCGGTGAAGAGATATTTCGGTCCATGCGGCGAGCGGACGAGGAAACAGGTGCTGCCCGGCGTGTGGCCCGGGGTGGGGATCACATCGATATTGCCGAGATGGGTTTCCGGGCTGTCGAAGGTGCGGTCTGGCGCGAGGATTTCGCTCACCTCGTCCTTCTCGGCGGCGTGGCTGAAAAGCTCCGAGCGGAACTCCGCCTTGATCGCACGCAATGCCGGGCCGACTTCGTCCTGGTGGCTGAGATACTGGCGCCGGAGGCCGCCCAGTTCCCCGATGCGGCGGTGCTCGGCAGGCAGGCCCGAACTGTAGAACAGCACGTTGCCGTCATCCCGCGTCAGCAGAAAGGCATGGGTGACAAGCGTCGGTACCGAAGGGATCGGCTGTTCCGGCGCGGTCTGCCAGAGGTCGGGATAGATCTGTTTCATGACGTGCTCCTTTTTACGCATCGAACGAGGAGCCCGTGTTATAAAACCTCAAGTAAGGTTTAGGTCAAGGACAAATCGGCATGATGCGAATGAAGAAGAATCCGGTGCAATTGCTGAGCGTTGGCGAAGTTGCGGCACGCGCGGGCGTTGCCGTTTCCACGCTGCATTTCTACGAGAGCAAGGGGCTGATCGAGAGCATGCGCTCCGAGGGCAACCAGCGGCGCTATGCGCGCGGTGTGCTGCGGCATGTTGCGGTGATCAAGGCGGCGCAGCGCCTCGGCATTCCGCTTGCGGCGATTGCCGAGGCGCTGAGTTCGTTACCCGATGGACGGACGCCGAATGCGGCGGACTGGAAACGGCTCTCGGCACGCTGGAAGGCTGAGCTCGACGAGAGAATTGCGGGACTCATCGCCCTGCGCGATCATCTCGACGGCTGTATCGGCTGCGGCTGTCTTTCGGTTGCCGCATGCCCGCTGCGCAATCCCGACGACATTCTCGCGAAGCAAGGCCCCGGCGCGCATCTGTTCCGGCGCGACAGGGCCTAGCGGCGCGCTATTCCACCCGTTCCCAGGTTTGCGTGCGGCTGCCGATGCCGCGCGAACCGGTGACGGCGAGTTTCGAGCCACCATCGGTGAGTTCGATGCTTGCATTGGCGGTCTTGCCGTTGGCAGGGCGGAGGATCGTGCCACCGGCCCAGCCGCTGCCTTTCGGCGTCAAATCCCAGAGGATGACCATGCCGACCAGCGGCTGGTTCTTTCGCGCGCCATCGCATTTCGAGCAGGTGGTTTCGCCGTCATCCAGCAGTTCGACAATGGTACCCGTGAGGGTGCCACCGGTTTCGGTGATTTCGACGACCGTCTTGGGCACGCCGGTGTCGGGGTCGAAAGTGCGCCACTTGCCGACGGGCGAGGAAGCGTCCGCCAAGGCGGCGCTAGCGAAAGCAGAGGCGAGGACTGCCGCCCCGATGAAATTCATCAGTCTGTCGAGTGTCATTCCATCCTCCCGAAATATATTGGCATTTTCACTGCCAATATAGAAGACTATGGCAAAAGATGCAAGTCCGTCTCCGATTTGCTATCCATGCGCCTGCAGGGACGGCCCTGTGGCGAAATTCCGCCACTATCCCGATCGCGAGGACGGCCTCGCTTCTTCGACAGGAGAGGCAGATGGCCTGGATCTATCTTCTCATTGCCAGCGGCGCGGAAATCGTCTGGGCGTTCACGCTCAAGGCGAGCGACGGCTTCACGAAGCCCCTCATCGTCGCGGTGAACATCGCGGCGATGCTGGTTGCGGTCTGGTTTCTTGTGCAGGCGATGCGCGAATTGCCGCTCGGCACCGCTTACGCCGTGTGGACCGGGATAGGCGTGGCGGGCGCTGCGATCATCGGCGTTACGGTTCTCGGCGAGAGCATGGCGCCGGCGAGGCTCGCCGCCATTGCGACCATCGTCGCGGGCGTTGCCATGCTGAAATTCGTGGATGGATAAAAAAGGGGAGGGCGCGAAGCCCTCCCCAGTTGGTATTCCTGACCGGACAAAGGAATCTTGTGAAATCCGGTCAGGGATCGGCGGACAAGCTCCGCCTCGGCTCTCATGGTCCGGCTGGAGGCCGACCCGCCTGGACGCAATGAGGGTGTGAACCGGCGATACGTTTTGTCATTTCTGTCTCCGGTATCGCCGGTAATTCTCTGGAAGGATGGTGCTTAGTAGGTGCCGCCGCGCAGCCCGCCGGTCTCGAAGACGGGTTCGGAGTAGTAGGCGTAGGGCTCGCGCTCGGCCTTGCGGGCGGGCGTCTCGGCCGGCGCTTCTGCGACGCGCTGGGCGGGCTTCGCCTTGGCGCCGGGATTGGCCTGACGGTAGTCGATCTCGCCCATCGGGTCCTTGAAGCGCGAGCAGTCGGCCTGGTTTGCGCCATAGAGCGGCACCAGCATCTTGAGCACGGCGCGTTCGATGACCGAGCGGACGGCGAGCTGGATCGGCTCCTGCGCGCTGGTGCCCGCGCCGATGGAGAAGAGGTTGCCGCCGAAGAAATCGAACACACCGGCGCGGATTTCGCGGCCGACGATCTGCTTCTGGTAGGAAACGTAGTCCACCACTTCGAGCGTGCGGCTGTTCACCAGGCGCAGGTCGAGGCCGATGTTCATGACATAGGTGGAAGCCGATGCATTGGCCGCCGCGCCCATGTCGCCGCCTTCGGCAAAGCCCGCATTGAGGCCGCCCGAGCGGATGTTGAAGTTGAGTTCGGTGATGCCGCCGACGAGGTAATAGTCGGAGCCGCGGATTTCGCCCGCATAGATCTTGCGGTAGTCGTCTTCCGCGCCGTCGCCGATGAGCTTGTTGTTGGTGTATTTCAGCTCGAGTTCGGTGATGGAGGTATCGTAACGCTCGACGAGCGGCACGCCGGCCTTGCCGAGAGCGGACATGGCCATGAGCGAGGCGCCCTGGGTGAGCTTCATGCCGGTGCCGTCCGCTTCCGCCTTGCCGGTGTAGTCGCGGATATTGCCGACCGCGATGCGCGTGGCCGTCGTGCTGGCGGGGACATGGCGCGCAAGACAGCGAAGCGCATTGGAGTAGGGGGTTTCATTGGTGACGACCGGGGCGTTGCCGATGGGCGCGGTGTAACGCCCGTCTGAGCCCGCATTCGCGCTGACGCAACCCGTGAGCGCAACTGCCATGGCGAGGGCGCCCAGCGTCCGCTTGGGCATTCCGTTCTTCGCCGCGATCGACACAACCTTGTTGAACACTTTGGCCTCCTGATGGTCCACCTCATCGGCGCTTCGGCTGGCGATCCCTGTTTTTTGGATTCTGCCACCTTGGCCGCCGGGGCTTCGGTTGACCGGTGGATTGCAACCGGTGTGCCAGCGGTAAGGTCTCGTTAAGAACCGCGGAAATCCGCGATTTTTGCGAGGAGACGGAAAAGCGGAGGGGAGGGCGGTATGGTTAGCGGCACGTACCGGATCGGCTGCGGCATGACGCGTCCCGATTTGGTGCGTCAAACTTTTCTTAAGCCTGTCTCGCCTTGCGACAGGCGGAGAGAGGCGGCCGACAAGCCGGTTGCGATGCGGACCAGCGCGGGCGACACTCCGCGTCCAATCGTTAACAGACAGAGATGCGGGACTTCGCCTTGGCCAAACTCGAGTTTTTCTACGACTGCTCCAGCCCCTGGACCTATCTCGCCTTCAGCCGGATCGAGGATCTGGTGAAACGCACCAAGGCGGAGATGGTGTGGAGGCCGATCCTGGTCGGCGGCGTGTTCAATGCCGTTAACGAAAGCGTCTACGAGGCGCGCGCCAATCCGCATCCGGTGAAGAGCCGCTACTACAATAAAGACCTCAAGGACTGGGCCCGTTATTGCGGCATCGAGATCGGCAAGCCGCCGGTCTTTCCCGTCCGCTCGGTCGATGCGATGCGGGCCGCCATCGTGGCGCTCGACAAGGGCAAGCTGCCGGAATTCTCCTGGGCGACATTCCGCGCCTATTGGGGAGAGCTCAAGGATATCAGTCAGCCGGAGGTGCTGGAGGACATCTGCGCCTCGGTCGGGCTCGACTGGGAAGAAGTGAGTTCTCTTATAAAGACGGAGGATGTGAAGGGGCGGCTGCGCGCCAATACGGAAGAGCTGATCGCGCGCGGCGGGTTCGGTTCGCCGACCATGTTCGTGAACGAGAAGGACATGTATTTCGGCAATGACCGGCTGCCGCTGGTGGAGGCCGCGCTCCAGAATGGCTGATCCCCTGAGCGGCGAGTTGCCGCCGCGCCGCGAGCCGCCGGCCTTCAATGTACCGGGTCCGGTGCTTCTGCTTCTTCTTGCGATTGCCGCGATCCATGTCCTTCTTTCATGGAGCGACTGGCCGATGCGCGAACAGGCGCTGATCTGGTTTGCGCTCTTCCCGTCGCGCTACTTCCCGGAAGGGAGCCAGATCGCGCATCTGCTGCCGGGTGGTTTCGGCGCCGAACTCTGGACACCCGTCACCTACACATTCCTTCATGGCGGGTGGGAGCATCTCTTCGTCAATTCCATCTGGCTGCTCGCTTTCGGGTCGCCGCTGGCGCGGCGTTTCGGGGCGGTTCGGTTCTTTCTCTTCTATTTCCTGTGCGGGGCCGCGGGAGCTTTCCTGCATGTCGCCCTCTATCCCTCGTCGGACATTCCGGTCGTGGGCGCCTCGGCGGCGATTTCGGGGCTCATGGGCGGCGCGGCGCGGTTCGTGTTTCTGGCGGATGGACCGCTCGGCGCGCTCGGCGGCCGGGGAGGGAGTCTGCCAGGAGCGCCGCGGCGGCGGGCCGGCATCATTGCCGCGCTCAGCAACCGGCGGGTGCTGATTTTCGTGGGCGTCTGGATTGGCCTCAATTTCCTGTTCGGGGCGACCGCGCTCAGCGGTGCGCTTGGGGTGACCTCGCAGGTCGCCTGGGAGGCGCATCTCGGCGGCTTCCTGATGGGGCTTTTCGCCTTCGGGCTTTTCGATCCGCTGCGCTGGTCGCCTTCCGGCGGGCCGGGCAATGTGGGCTATGGGGAGTGGCTGGGCGAAGACCCGCGAGAGTGAGACCGCTTATTGAATTGGGGCGGCGGCAAACCACATAAGCTAAAGGCCCTTTTCAGGAGGAGGACTTCATGAGCGACACTTCGGCGGGCTCGGGCGCACATTCCGGCGAGCAAGGCGGGTTTAGCGACGACGCGTCCGCAGGCAGGAAGGAATTGTGGATCAGGCTGCTCTACATGATCGGCTACTGGTTCCTCGGCAATATCGCGTTCTCCGTCGCGATCTTTCTCGGCGCGCTGCAATTCGTGGTGGTGCTCATCACGGGCAACAAGAACGAGGAACTGCGGGGCTTCAGCCGCAATCTCATCCAGTATGTCTGGGAATGCCTCGCCTTCGTGGTGTTCGCCCGCGACGAGAAACCGTTTCCGCTCGGCCGTTTTCCTTCGGTGACTAGCCCCGAGTGAACTTCTCGAGTTTCTCGAGACCCTTCGGCGTGAGCAGGCCGCGGAGAATGGCGCTTGTCGTCATGTGAAAGCGCTTTTCCGCGGCTGCCGCGTTTTCGTGAAAACCCGCAAGCTCCAGGCTGCAATGGCCGTGAACCGCGGCCCACATGGCGCCGGCGAGTTCATCCGGTTCGGCGTCCGCCGGGAAGCTGCCATCTGCGATGCAGGCTTCCACGGCGCTTCTCATGATCTGATATGAAGCGTGTTGCGAGACGCCGCGGGCGGCGGGCTCGTCCGATCCTCCTCCATGACGCAGTGCGTCCGGAATGGGCAGCGTGGCGCTGATCATCAGGGCGTAATAGGAAGGGTTCGCAAGCGCGAAACTGCGATAGGCGCGGGCAAGCTCGCCAAGCCAGAGGAGCGGCTCTTCATGCTTCGGCGCTGCGGCCTCGGCGGCGGCGAGCCGGTCGAAAGCCTCCTCGAACAGGGCGGCGATGAGGCCGTCCTTGCCGCCGAAGGCCGTATAGACCGCCATGGTGGATGTGCCTATGCGGGCAGCGAGCTTCCTGAGGGAGATCGCATCCGGACCGCCATGCACGAGCATCTCGCTCGCAGCATCGAGCAGCGCCTCGCGCTGCGCGTTGCGCCTTTTTCCGGCGGCCGTTTCCATGGCGGTGTCGGGGGCTGCGGTGCTCATTCGCCCTCTATCGAACAGGCTTGACGATGTGTCCAGCGATATCTAAGTTGTTCTATAACACTGTTATAGTCAGTGAGCCAGCCCAGAGGACGCACGCCCATGTCGAAGCCCTTTCCCGACAATCCCTTCTTTGCAGGCAATTTCGCGCCCGTGATGGCGGAATGCGATGCGCCGGACCTCGTCGTCAAGGAAGGCGAGTTGCCGCGCGATCTCGCGGGCACGCTCTACCGCAACGGACCGAACCCGATGTTTCCGCCGCTCGAAAACCAGCATCACTGGTTTCTGGGCGAGGGGATGATTCATGCGATTCATG
Source organism: Parvibaculaceae bacterium (assembly GCA_019636015.1). Lineage (GTDB taxonomy): Bacteria > Pseudomonadota > Alphaproteobacteria > Parvibaculales > Parvibaculaceae > Parvibaculum. The sequence continues at coordinate 106,250 of JAHBYJ010000002.1, read as the reverse complement.
TCGAGGATGGCAAGGCGAGCTACCGCAACCGCTGGGTGCGCACGGAGCAATATGAGGTGCAGCGCCAGGCGGGCGAGCGGCTGGTGCCGACATCCTTCGGCGGCGCGGCGCTGCCGGGCGCGGAGAATGTGAAACGCAATGTGGCGAACACGAATGTCGTCTGGCATGCGGGAAAGCTCTTCGCGCTCGATGAGGGCAACTCGCCGGTTGCGATGGATGGCGACACGCTCACGACGCAGGGCTCGTGGACTTTCGAGGGCAAATATTCGGGCCCGATGACAGCGCATCCGAAATTCGATCCGCGCACGGGCGAGATGCATTTCTTCGGCTATATGGCGGCGGGGCCGGCGAGCCCCGACATCTCCTATCAGGTGGTGAATGCGAAGGGCGAACTTATCCGCAGCGACATGTTCAAGGCGCCCTATGCAAGCATGGTGCATGACTTCATCGTGACGGATGAACACGTCATCTTCCCGATCTTCCCGGCGACGATCGATGTCGACCGCATCATGAAGGGTGGGCCGGTGATCGCCTGGGATCCGGATGCGGGCACGCATATCGGCATCATGGCGCGGGATGCGAGCGTCGATACGATCCGCTGGTTCAAGGGCGACCCTTGCTATGTCTATCACCCGATGAATGCCTTCACGAGCCATGAAGGCGGACGGACGCGGGTGCATGCCGACATGATGAAGTACAGCCGTGTACCGCTGTTCCCGAGCGCAGACGGGACGCGGCCGCCGAGCAATCTTGAGGATGAGCAGAGCCTGCTTGTGCGCTGGACCTTCGATCTCGACAGCAATTCCGACAGCTATACGGAAGAACTGCTGACCGATCTCGGTGGCGAATTCCCGCGGTTCGACGAGCGCTTCGCAGGGCATGGCTATCGCCACGGCTACTATGCGGCGATGCACCGGCCGAAGGAACAGAAGGGTTCGTCCTACGACACACTGGTTCATATCGATCTCGAGACCGGCAAGCGGCGCGAATGGCAGCCGGGCAAGGGACGCTATGTGCATGAGCCGATCTTCGTGGCGCGCAAGGAAGGTGCGACGGAAGGCGACGGCTACATCGTCTCGCTCGAGTACGATGCTGCGCGCAATGTCAGCGATTTCGTCGTGCTCGATACGGACGACCTGTCGAAGGGGCCGATCGCGCGGGTGGAGATGCCGCAGCGAGTACCGTTCGGGTTCCACGGCAACTGGCGGAACGCGGGCTAAGGCAAAAGCCTGACGTCAGGCACTACGCCGGTTGCGCCTGCGGGACGGGGCGGCATGAAGCCGTTCCGTCAGGAAACGTGCGGCGCCGCGCGAAAAATCTCCCACATCGGACGGCGCGCGCAAGAGTGCCGCGAGATGCAGCGAATGGAAAAGGCGGGCGGCGCTGGCCGCCTCATCGCTCTCCAGTTCATAGGCGCGCTCAAGCAGCGTGGCGATAATCGCCTCGCGTGCCGCGTCCGCCTTGTTGACGAGATCGCGCAGCTTGCGGTTGCTCGCCGCAAGCGTGCGCACGCCGAGTTCGAGGCGATGATCGACGCTGTCCGACAGGCTCGAGAGTTTCTTCAGGCTTTCGGCTGCCGTGGTGCAGGCGAGGGCGTCCTTCGCTATCGCATCCGTTTCCGTTTCCCGCCAGCGTGTACCGATGGCGAGGAGGAACGCGTCGACGGAAGGGAAGTGGTGGTAGAAGGATCCCTTGGTCAGCTTCGCGCTCTCGCAAAGCCGGTCGACCGTCAACGCGCCTGGACCGTGCCGGGCAAGCTGGCGGACGCCGAACTCGGCCCATTGCTCACGTTTCCAGCGGCGGGATGAAGGAGATTTAACATCTTGAACGGATGCCATGAGCTTCCCAATTACCATACCATACAGTATGGTATGTATAAATCGGGTTGGCGTCAAACATGCGGGAGGGAAGGGATGGCATTGCGTTCAGGTCTGGGCGGCGCCTTTGCTGTGCTGCTGATCGTGCTTGCGGCCGGGAGCGCCCATGCGGCCGATGCTCCTGCACCACAAGGGAATGTAGCTGAGATGACTCTTTTTGCGTTCATCTACCGGCCGGGTCCGGCCTGGATCGAAGGAAAGCCGATGCAGGAGCAGGCGCTCGGGCCTCATGTCGGGTTCATGCAGCGGCTGAAAGACGAGGGAAGGCTGCTGGTGGCAGGGCCGCTCCTCGAAACCAATGGCGGCATCGCGGTGATTCGCGCGGCGGACAAGCAGGAGGCGGACGGTCTTCTGGCGAGCGACCCGGCGGTTACGTCGGGCATCTTCCTTGCCGACGCGCATACCTGGCATCTCGCATTCGGCGCGGGCACGCCTGTCGGCGCTGCAAACTAGAAGAGCGGTTCCTCGTAGACGGGCTCGCCATCGAGGCGCAATTGCTTGATGGCGGGCGTTCCGCCCCCGCCTACCGCCACATCGATGGTGAGGCGACCCGCATTGCGGCTGTCTTCCAGTTCACGGCCTTCGCCTTCCGGCACGAAGTAGCTTTCGATGCCGTAGGAGACGAAGGCGTTGCCGCAATCGGGGCAGGGGATGCGCCGGCCTTCTTCATCGCCCGGCATGTCCGTGACGGTCATGTCCTGCACGACATAGTTCACCCGGCCGCGGATGATCGCATTGCCGGGAGCGGGTTCGCGATGCTCGCGCCAGGCGGCGACGGCGCGCGAGACGTCGCCTTCCGGCTTCAGCTCGACATAGATCGGGCTGCCGGATTCGAAATCATCGTCGCCATCGAGCTCACCGAGCGGCAGGGATGAAATCGCGTAACTCAGAATGACGTAGTGGCCGCGGAAAAGATCGCGCGGGTCGATGGGCGCCGTTTCGAGCGTGACGACGGTGGGCGAGCGCAGCAGGGACACGCGGTCCCAGACCATGGCGCCCAGAAACAGCGACTGGCCGATGGCGAGAGCGAGAACGGCAAGGGCAAAGCGGCTCATGCGGCACCTCCCGCATCCGTCCGGGCAATGAGGCGGCGGCGCATGCGCTCCATGATGAAGGCACCGGCAATGAGGAAGATGCCGCCGACCGCGAAGAAGAGCGCGGTATCGAGCAGGTTGCCGAGCGTTTCGAAATAGAGCCAGAGGAGTTCTGCGCCGAAGGCGACGAAGCCGAGATTGACGGCAAAGCGCGATTCCCGCGCCGTACCGTATGAAACGAGCCAGGCCGCGAGCACAAGGAAGAGAGCCGCATAGAGCCAGGGCACCAGGGCCGCATTGGAGGCGGCAATGAAGGGATAAGCGAGAGCGCCGATGGCGATCGCCGCGATACCCGCCGCATGGCGGCCTTCCAGCAGGCCACGGGAGATGGCGAGCATCATCAATGCGGCGAGAGCGGCGGCGGCGAGGGCGCAGAGCGCCAATCCGCCGGTCGCCACGCCATCCTGAAACACGTTTGCATCCGGCGCGAGCTGGAGCACCCAGAAGAGAACGAAGGCGATCACCATGGCATAGGCTTCTGCAGCCGAGGCGAAGCGCGGCGCGCGCCTTTCGCCCAGCATCGCGGCGAGCCAGAGGATCAGGACTTCAAGCGTAACGAAGGCGAGAAGCCAGGCCGGCTCGATGCCGAGACCGTCGGAAATGGCTTCCGCATTCACCGCCTGCCAGACGAAGCCTGCGATCAGCACGAGATGGAAGCCGGGGGCCCATGCAAGACGCAGCGCGACGAAGGCTGATACCGCCCAGAGAATCCAGAAGGGCCAATGCGGCGTGCTGTCGTCGAGCTGCCAGGCAAAGACGGACCAGACGATCGTGAGCAATATGCCGAGCGCGAGCGCCGGGCGCGACGGCAGCAGCAGCGCCGCCGCCAGCGACGCGATCGCCCAGGCGAGCACGCCGCCCGGATCGTCCGTCACGATGTGATAGATCTGCGCGATGAGCATGATGCCTGCGCCGAAGAGTGCGAGGCCTGCCAGCACCGCCGCCTGCGCGAAGGCCGGGTGGTTCCGCTTCTCGAGCATGATGGCCGCGATCCATGCCGCCCACATGGCGCCGAAGATCGCGACGAGTTTCACGAGTTTCGGAATCTCGTTCCAGTTCGCCGCGACGAAGCTCATGGCGGCGAAGCCGATCAGCACCGCGCCCAGAATGGCGAGGATGACCGGCATGCGGCGCTGCGCGGGCGCGCTGTCCGCCGATTGCAGGATGAGTTCGGCATTGGCCGGCGTCACCCATCCCCGCTCGATCCAGAGGTCGATGTCGCTTTTCAGTTTCCGGAGATAGGCGCGTTGCCACATGGATCGAGTCGCTCGTTCTTGTCGGGAGGCGAATTAAGACGCGGGAATTGGGACTCAACCAAGGCAGCGGCGATTATCGGCGGTGGCGGGTCCATGTCAAAGGCAGGGCTGCCGGACCCTTTGGAAAGGGCGGATTCCCTCACTTTACATGTATCTTCTTGCTGGATGCGGCGGAATGTCGCATCATTTCCCCAAGGGCAAGGCTCTGCGATTTCGGGGGGAGTCGCCGGGGGCGGTTCGAAGCTCCGGTACGGGAGGTACAGACGATGAATGTTGCCACGATCTTGAAGGCCAAGGGCACGGATGTCGCCACGGTGTCGCCGGATGTGACGCTGGCCGAGACCGCGACGCTTCTTTCCGAGCGCGGCATCGGCGCCGTCGTCGTCATGCAGTCCCGCAAGGTGCTCGGCATCGTTTCAGAGCGCGATATCGTGAAAGCCGTGGCGCGCCGCGGCGGCGACGCGCTGAAGGCGCCGGTTCACGAGGTGATGACCACGCGGGTCATTACCTGCAGCCTGAACGACTCCGTGGACGAACTCATGGATTCCATGACGGAGGGCCGCTTTCGCCACCTGCCGGTGATCGAGAATGGCGAACTTGCCGGCATCGTCTCCATCGGCGACGTTGTGAAGCATCGCATCGCCGAAACGGTGATGGAGACGGAGGCATTGCGCCTCTACATCGCGAACGGCTGAACCGCCTGCGTCAGCCGACGAGTTCGATGATTTCCCTGATCTGAGGGATTGCTTCCTCGGCGGCCTCCTCGCCGAGCCGGATCAGTTCGTCCGCGCGGTCGAAGTCGAGCAGGCTCAGATGGCCGACCTTCGGCGCGATCATGATGTCGGGCGGATCGCCCGCCATGCGCATGCGGGCAAGGCGGTCCTGCACGATGTTGAGCGAGGCGAGCATGACGCTCGCGATGCCCGGCTCGCGCTGGTCGCCGCCGATGACGCGGCGCATCAGTTCCTTTTCCGGCTTCGACTTCCAGCCGAGATTGCGGAAGGTGGAGCGGATGCGCTCGGCCATGGGCGTGTTGCCGGTGGCCGGAGCGACGGCGTCCGCGATTTCCTCCTGAACCTCCTCGACCTCTTCCTCATCGGCAATCTGGCGCTCGATCTCGCGAAAGAGATCGTCTTCCGGCATGACGGGCGCGGCCGAATGGATGTAGCCGGGGAAGCTGCTCTTTGCGCGGCGGCGGGTCGCGGGATCGAAGGGATCGTTGTTCAGGTTGACGGCAATGAGGACGCGTGCGCCCAGCGCCCGGGCGACGGAGACGGGGACCGGGTTCACCAATGCGCCGTCGATCAGCCAGCGGCCTTCCAGCGCGACGGGTGCGAAGACGCCGGGCAGGGCATAGGAGGCGCGGATCGCCTTGATGAGACTGCCCTGATGCAGCCAGAGCTCATGGCCGGTGGTGAGTTCGGTCGCGACGCCGACAAAGGTACGCGGCAGGTCCTCGATGCGCAGATCGCCCAGATGATCGCGCATCAGGTCGGCAAGCTTGTTGTCGCCGATCAGGCCGGAGGAGCGGAAGCGCAGATCGAGCAGGCTCAACATGCGGCGGCGGGTCAGGGAGCGCGCGAATTCCTCCAGCGGGTCGAGCTTTCCCGCGACGAGACAGCCGCCGACCAGCGCGCCGATCGACGTGCCGGAGACGATGTCGGGCTCGATGCCCGCGCGGGACAGGGCGCGCAGCACGCCGATATGAGTCCAGCCGCGCGCCACGCCGGCGCCGAGTGCAATGCCGATCTTTGGACGTGACATGCGAAAATGCTTCATGGCCGTGAGAAGAACAGATGAATGTTACACATTTCCGGCGAAGGACGCCGCCGGTTCTCCCCATGTGGGAAGAGATGCGATCACATTCGAGGCTGAGCCCTTATTCCTGAACGGATGCTGAAAGCTTCCGTTCCCCGGTGGGTTCAAGTGCCGCAGGCTGGCCTTGCGGCACGCGGCGATAGAAGCAGGAGCGGTAGCCGACATGGCAGCAGCCACCATCGCCCGCGACTTGGACCTTCAGCCAGACGGTGTCCTGGTCGCAATCGGTGCGCAGCTCGACGACGGTCTGGATCTGTCCGCTCGTGTCGCCCTTGTGCCAGAGTTCGTTGCGCGAGCGGCTCCAGTACCAGGCCTCGCCCGTTTCAATGGTGCGGGCGAGGGCCTCGGCGTTCATCCAGGCGACCATCAGGAGTTCGCCCGTCTTCGCGTCCGTGGTGACTGCCGTGATGAGGCCCTTTTCGTCGAATTTCGGCGAGAAGACCGATCCTTCCTCGATTTCGTCCTTGCTGCCGCAAGTGCCAAAGGGCTGTTCGTTGCACATGTTTTCGTTCTCTCCGGGCAAGGCGCAAAGAAAAGGCCCCGCCATTCAGATGAAGGCGGGGCCCTTTGTCAAAGCCTGAGGCTTCAGACGGTCAGTATCCGCGGATCATCTGCATGAACCGGGCTTCCATGCGGGGATCGTCGCGGAAGACGCCGGTGAACTGCGTGGTGATGGTGGCGACATCGGGCTTCTTGATGCCGCGCGTCGTCATGCATTGATGCTTCGCCTCGATCAGGATGGCGACGCCCTGGGGCGCGAGCGCCTCGTTGATCGTATCCGCGATCTGCGCCGTCATGGTCTCCTGCGTCTGCAGGCGCTTGGCGTAGATTTCGATGACGCGGGCGAGCTTCGAAATGCCGACGACCTTCTTGGTCGGCACATAGGCGACGTGGGCACGGCCGAGAATCGCGACCATGTGATGCTCGCAATGCGACTCGATATTGATGTCGCGGAGCATCACCATGTCCTGATACCCCTCCACCTCTTCGAAGGTGCGGGTCAGTTCCTTGAAGGGGTCCTCATTGTAGCCCTCGAAGAACTCCTCATAGGCGCGCACGACGCGGCCGGGCGTGTCGATCAGGCCTTCGCGGTCCGGATTGTCGCCTGCCCAGGCGATGAGTGTGCGCACGGCGGCTTCGGCTTCCTCGCGGGAGGGCTTCTTCACGCTCAAAAGGCGCTCGTTTTCAGACTGGGCCCGGAGCCCATCAACAGCAGCATTCATGTCCATTCGACCAATCTCGTTTAGGGGTTTCCCGGCCGTGTCTCCGTTTCCGGAGAGTGGGCGACCGGTTCAAGTCACAGGCCTTTCCGCTGCGGGAACTGCCCATTTTGCCCATCAAGCACGGGGTCTTATGCCATGCTGTAGTTGATGTGACATCGGCTCAACCTTGCATATAGCCTTGCACAAACGGCCTATCAAGGGTGTGAGGTTTCCGATATCCCGCAAAATGGAACCCGGCCGCCGCCTTCCGGCGGCGCCCGCGCCTCCTGATTTAGACGCGGGAAACGGGCATCCGGTTCTCCGGGGCCGGCAGAATCCCGGGATCATTGGTTAATTCTTAAAACTTGCCACGGAGCATGGGCTTCGCTTACAGATTACCGGCAGATTTGCCGGCCGGCCCTACGGGCCCGGCGGAGGGTTTCAGGGATGACGATGCGTCCGACTACGTGTTGCCGAACTTCGTGCTGCCTTCCGGGCGGCTGCGCGGCCACGTGCGCCTGCTGTCCTTCCACCGTCTGAGGCCCGTCGCGAGGCGGGCATGAGGATGAAGCCCCTGCCGATGACCGAATGGCCCGACCGATGAACACCCAGATCAAGAATCACAAGCTCTCGCTTTACAACTCGCTCACACGGAAAAAGGAAGAATTCGTTCCTGCCGATCCCGAGCGCGTGACGATGTATGTCTGCGGGCCGACGGTCTACAACTTTGCCCATATCGGCAATGCGCGGCCGGCGGTCGTGTTCGACGTGCTGGCGCGGCTCCTGCGCCGCCTTTTCCCGCACGTCGTCTATGCGCGGAACATTACCGATATCGAGGACAAGATCATCGCCGCGGCGAAGGCGCAGGGCGTCGATATCTCCGTCATCACCGAGAAATATGCCGATATCTACCGCAAGGATATGGGCACGCTTGGCGTTCTCGCGCCCGATCTCGAGCCGAAGGCGACGGAAACGATCGCCGAGATGATCGCGATGATGGAACGGCTGATCGAGGCGGGCCATGCCTATGCGGCGGAAGGCCATGTGCTCTTCAACGTGCCGAGCTTTGCCGACTATGGCCGGCTGTCGGGCCGCGACCGCGACGAGATGGTGGCGGGCGCGCGGGTCGAGGTGGCGCCCTACAAGAAGGACCCGTCGGACTTCGTGCTGTGGAAGCCGTCCGACGCCGACCAGCCGGGCTGGGACAGCCCCTGGGGCCGGGGGCGGCCGGGCTGGCATATCGAATGCTCGGCAATGATCGAGAAGCATCTCGGCGAGACCATCGACATTCATGGCGGCGGCATCGACCTGCAATTCCCGCATCACGAGAACGAGGTGGCGCAATCCGCCTGCTCGCATGGAGGTAGGCCGCTCGCGCGCTTCTGGCTTCACAATGGTTTCGTGAATATCGAATCCGAAAAGATGTCGAAATCGCTCGGCAATGTGCTGCTGGTGAATGACCTCATCAAGCAGGCGCCGGGCGAGGCGATCCGCCTTGCGCTTCTGAACGGGCATTACCGCCAGCCGCTCGACTGGACGGCGGAAGGGCTGACGCAGGCGCGACGCATGCTCGACCGGCTCTACGGCGCGCTCCGGAACCTTGCCGATGTGAGAGCGGAGCCCGCAAGCGACGCCGCGCCCGACGCCTTTGTCGATGCGCTGCTCGACGATCTCAACACGCCGAAGGCGCTGGCCGTGCTGTTCGATCTGGCGAAGCAGGCCAACACGGCGACCGATCCCGGCACGAGGGCGCAGCTCAAGGCGGCGCTGATCGGGGCGGGGCGGATGATCGGTATTCTCGAAATGGACCCTGAAGCCTGGTTTGCAGGCGGCGGGGCGGCTTCCCATATAGACGGGGACGAGATCGAGAGGCTGATTGCGGCGCGCAATGCGGCGCGCAAGGCCAGGGATTTCGCCGAGGCCGACCGCATTCGCGACGAACTTGCGGCGCAGGGCATTCAGATCGAGGATGGGCCGCAAGGCACAAGCTGGAGAGTGGCGAGCTAGATGCTCAACGAGATCTACAACAAGCGCATTCTCGCTCTCGCCGCGGATATTCCGCATGGCGAACGGCTTGCCGCGCCCGACGCCTCGGCGACGGCGGTCTCGAAGCTTTGCGGCTCGAAGGTGACGGTCGATGTGAAGCTCGACGCCGACGGCCGGGTGGCCGATTACGGCGCCGATGTGAAGGCTTGTGCGCTGGGCCAGGCTTCATCCTCCATCATGGCTCGGCATGTGATCGGCGCGAGCGCCGCGGAGCTTCATGAGGTCGGCGCCGCCATGCGGGCCATGCTCAAGGAGGGGGCCTCCCCGCCGCGCGAGATCTATGGCGGCAAGTGGAAGGACCTCGAGGTGCTGGAGCCGGTGCGCGAATACAAAGCCCGCCACGCCTCGACGCTGCTCGTCTTCGATGCGGTGGAAGAAGCGGTGGAAGCCGCGCTTGCCAAAAAGGGGAGTGGTACTGCGCCCATGCAGACCGGGACCGCCACTAGCACCGGCCCGGCTGCCTAGAGCCCGGGCCCGGCCGCTCCCGCGCATTCGCCCGGGCGGCTTTTTCCAAGCAAAACAGACGGATAGGCCGGAAGGCGCCGGGTGCGCCTGCGTGTTGTGCCTCATCCGATTAAAAGCTAACAAGTGCGTGTAATTTTGAGTTTGTCGCGTTTTCGAACCGCAAAAGTGGAGTCCACTTTTGCTGAAAACGCTTCCTGGTGGGTTTTCCCATGCGGCGCGACCCCTTATCGCTCGCGATGCACGGCCTGATCCGGTTCTATCAGTGGTTCATATCGCCGCTGATCGGGCCGAAATGCCGGCATCTGCCGACCTGTTCCGACTATACGGTGCAGGCGATCGAGCGGCATGGGCCGTGGCGCGGGGGATGGCTCGGCCTGTCGCGGATCCTCCGCTGCCACCCTTGGGGCAGCCACGGCTTCGACCCGGTGCCCGAGGTGCTGGAGAAGCAGCCCCTCTGGGCGCCGTGGCGCTATGGAAGGTGGCGGATGCCGGACCCGGATGCTCACACGCACGGAACGCATTGAGAGAGAAAAATGATCCAGTTGAAACTGCCTGACGGTTCCGTTCGCGAAGTGGAAGCCCCGCTTGATGGGCTCGCCTTTGCCGAGAGCATTGCGAAATCGCTCGCGAAGAAGGCGCTCGCCATCAAGATCGACGGCAAGATGAAAGATCTGTCCACGGTGATCGACCGGGACGCGATCGTGGAAGTGGTGACGCCGCAGACGGATGACGGGCTTGAAATCCTGCGTCACGACTGCGCGCATGTGATGGCCGAAGCGGTGCAGGAACTTTTCCCCGGCACGCAGGTGACGATCGGGCCGGTGATCGAGAACGGCTTCTATTACGACTTTGCCCGCGCCGAGCCCTTCAAGGCAGAAGACCTCGAAAAGATCGAGGCGAAGATGCGCGAGATCGTGGATCGCAACGAGACGATCACGCGCGAAGTCTGGAAGCGCGACGATGCCGTCGCCTATTTCAAGAAGATCGGCGAGCACTACAAGGCCGAGATCATCGAGAGCATTCCGGCGGGCGAGGAAGTATCCGTCTATCGCCAGGGCGACTGGCTCGACCTTTGCCGGGGGCCCCATCTGCCGTCGACAGGCAAGCTCGGCAAGGCCTTCAAGCTGACGAAGCTTGCCGGCGCCTATTGGCGCGGCGACAGCCGCAACGAGATGCTCCAGCGCATCTATGGGACGTGCTGGGCAACGGAGGCGGACCTCAAGGCGTACCTCACGATGGTGGAAGAGGCGGAGCGCCGCGACCACCGCAAGATCGGCCGCGAGATGGACCTGTTCCATCTGCAGGAAGAAGCGCAGGGCTCCGTCTTCTGGCATCCGAAGGGCTGGCGCATCTGGCAGGCGCTCGAGCAATATGTCCGTCGGCGGATCGACGCGACGGGCTATGTGGAAGTGCGCACGCCGCAGCTTCTCGACTCGAAGTTCTGGGAACAGTCGGGCCACTGGGGCAAATATCGCGAAAACATGTTCGTGGTGCCGGATGAAGTGCCGGGCACGGACGAGGAAGCGCCCGTGCTTTCCGGCAAGGCGAAGCTCATGGCGATCAAGCCGATGAACTGCCCGGCGCATGTGCAGATTTTCAAGCAGGGCGTGAAATCCTACCGCGACCTGCCGCTGCGCATGGCGGAGTTCGGCTGCTGCCACCGCAACGAGGCGCATGGCGCGCTGCACGGGCTGATGCGCGTGCGGCAGATGACGCAGGACGATGCGCATATCTTCTGCACGGAAGACCAGATCAAGGCGGAGACGTCCGCTTTCGTGTCGCTGCTCGAAAGCGTCTATGACGATATGGGCTTCACGGATCTGAAGGTGCGCCTCGCGCTGCGGCCCGAACAGCGCGTCGGCTCCGACGAGACGTGGGAGAAGGCGGAGAAGGCGCTGGAAGAGGCGCTGACGGAGATCGGCCGCGAGTTCACGCTGGCGCCGGGCGAGGGCGCGTTCTACGGGCCGAAGCTCGAATTCCATCTGAAGGACGCGATCGGCCGGTCATGGCAGCTCGGTACGCTGCAGCTCGATTTCAACCTGCCGGAGCGGCTCGATGCGAGCTATATCGGCGAGGACGGGGCGAAGCATCGCCCGGTCATGCTGCATCGCGCAATCCTCGGTTCGCTGGAACGCTTCATCGGCATTCTGATCGAGCATTACGAAGGCCGCTTCCCGCTCTGGCTTGCGCCGGTGCAGGCGGTGGTGGCGACGATCACGTCGGATGCCGACGAGTATGCAGAGAAGGTGGCGGCCGAGTTGCGCGCCGCGGGCCTGCGCGTGGAGCTCGATCTTCGCAACGAGAAGATCAACTACAAGGTGCGCGAACATTCCGTCGGCAAGGTGCCGGCGATCCTTGTCGCGGGCAAGCGCGAGGCGGAGGAGGGCACGCTCTCCGTTCGCCGCCTCGGGTCGCAGGACCAGAAGACGATGGCGCTTGGTGATGTGGTGGCTGCGCTTGCGCAGGAGGCGACGCCGCCCGATCTCAGGTGAGGCGATAACCTCAACGACAATGTCATGCCCGGACTTGATCCGGGCATCCAGGAGCTACTCGCTCCGAGAATGTTACCCTGGATTGCCGGGTCAAGCCCGGCAATGGCATGTTGCTGGGGAAAGGCTGAGTAGCGTCACGGCAGGTTCAGTTGCCACGAAACGCCGTAGCGGTCGTTGAGCCAGGTGAATTTGCGGCTGAAGCCGTAATTGTCGAGCGGCATCAGGACCGCGCCGCCTTCGCCGAGGATCGCGGCGATACGCCCCAGTTCTTCTTCGGTGCCGAGATCGACGTAGAAGGAGAAGGACGGCGTGAAGGTGAAGGCGTGTTTCGCCGGGCTGTCGATGCACATGACGGTCTGGCCGGCGAGCGTGAAGCTTGCCAATTGAACCGTTCCTTCGGGGCCGGGTTCGCCCGCAGCGTAGCGATTGATGCTGTCGATGCGGCTTTCCGGGAAGAGCGAGACATAAAGGTTCATCGCTTCCTCCGCCTTGCCTTCGAACATCAGGAAGGGGCGTATTGTCGTCCCGGACATGTCATTCACTCCCGTTTCTCTTTTCCCTTGTAGCGCTTGCGATATTCCTCCTCGGTGCCATCGAAGGCGGACCAGAAGGGCGTTTTCACGTCGTCTGCCAGTTGCTCTTCCAGCATGAGGAGGTGGATATGCCAGCCGCCGGAGAAGTTGATCGCATCGTCGATACCGGAGATGCGGCGATGGGTGAGGACGAGGCGAACCTTGCCGCCTTCCGCTTCCGTCAGTTCGAATTCGACGGTGCAGCCTTCCGGGTTCATATCGTCGTCCCAGGTGAAGCCGAGGCGGTGCGGCGGCTCCCAGATCGTCACGACATGCCTGCTGTCGAAGGGACCTTCATATTTCTTGAAGCGCTCCGGCGCGGGCTCGGGATGGGCGCCGAGATTTGAATTGTCGAAGACGACATCCATCCTGCCGCCGGCGCGCGGCTCCATCGGCCCGCCGGCAAACCATGTGCCCCGCAGTTTCGCATCGGTGAGATAGTCCCAGACGCGGGTGATGGGGCCGGGCAGCAGGCGCTCGAAGCGGACGGTGTTGTTGTCGATCAGTTCGCCCCAGGCCTTGTCAATTACGGTCATTTTCCCTGTCCCTTTCGGCTGCTGCGTTCAATGCGCTTTCGAGCGCGTCGAGTTTCGCTCCCCAGAAGCGGCGGATTTGGGCGAGCCAGTTTTCCACGGTTTCGATTCCTTCCGGGTCGAGCGAATAGATGCGGCGCTGGGCATCCACGCGGACGCGGACGAGGCGTGCCGCTTTCAGCGCCTTCAGATGCTGCGAGACGGCGGGAGCGCTCATGTCGAAGCGCCGCGCGATGTCTCCCGCGGCGAGCTCGCCGCCCGCCAGCATTTCAACGATCTGGCGCCGTGTGGGGTCGGCGAGGGCTGTGAATGTTTCCATGGCTTATTGATTCCGTAATTACTTAATTAAGTCAATATAAAAATAACAAGAAAGCCGGGGCGTGGCGGACAGGCCGCGCAGGAACGTGGTTAACTAAGATTAAGGGGTGCGGTGACAGACAGCCGGTGGGGGCTATGCGAATGAAGCGTGGAACGTTCTTGTGCGCGGCCGCGGGTGCGCTGCTGCTCGCCGCTGCGGCAATGCCTGCCTATGCCGAGACGGCCTCGATGGCGCCGGTGGCGAGTGGCACGGAAACGGTCGACTCCGCGCTGATGCAGACACCCGCCGGGCTTCGCTGGCGCATCGTTCGCACGCGATGGACCGAGAGCGACGAGCGCGCCTTTGGCGACTTCGTGACAGCGATCGGCGAGAGCAACTGCCGTACCTTCGATGAGTGCCTGAAAGGCCCCTGGAACATCTACCGTGCCTCCGATCCGAAGGGCATGTTCTTCTACGCCGACTGCGCGGATCTGCCTTATGCGCTGCGCGCCTATTTTGCGTGGAAGAACGGGCTGCCCTTTTCCTACGTGAGTGCGGTGGCGCCCATCGGCGCGTCGAACGATCTGCGTTATTCGCGCTATGGGAATTACGCGGTGCGGCGCGCGGATGTGGTGCCGCAGTCAGATGGCGCGTTCCCCAATGCGCGGACGGTGCTCAACACGGTCAACAATTTTGTGTCGAGTGCGATGTACCGCTTTGCGCCGGATGTATCGCGCGGCGAAGTTTTCGATTTCTATCCGGTGAAAATTCAGCGCGGCTCGATCCGTCCCGGCACGGTGATCTACGATCCGAACGGGCATGTCGCCGTCGTCTACAAGGTGGATGACGAAGGCCGCATCCGCTTCATAGACACGCATCCCGACAATACGCTGACGCGCGGCTCCTATGGCAAGCGCTTCGTGCGCGCCTCGGCGCCGATGGGAGCAGGCTTCAAGAACTGGCGGCCCATGAAGCTCGTGGGCGCGAAGCAGGGCAAGGACGGCACATGGATCGGCGGGCGCGTGGTGCTGGCCAAGGACAGTGAGCTTGCCGACTGGTCGGATGAGCAGTTCTTCGGCACCGAGAGCCCGCGCCCGGCGCAGTGGCGCGCCGGCCGCTTCGTGCATGAAGGTGTTGCGCTCGATTATTACGACTATGTGCGTCAGGCGCTGGCCGTCGGGGATGTAGACTACGATCCGGTGGCGGAAACGCGGCTGATGGTACGCGAGCTTTGCGACGATCTGCACTACCGGATGCAGGCGGTGGATGTTGCCGTGGTGGCCGGGCTTCACCGCCAGCCGCAGCCATCGCGCCTGCCGGACAACATCTACGGCACACATGGCGACTGGGAAACCTATTCGACGCCATCGCGCGATGCGCGTCTGAAAACCTCTTTCGTGGAATTGCGCGAGACTGTGGCGCGTTTCATCGATATGGCGGAGGCGGGCGATCCGAAGCTTTCCTATGAAGGCGACGATGTGCGGCGCGATCTGCGCGCGGCCTATGAGGAAGAGGCGGGCGCCTGCACGATTTCCTATACGGCGAGCAATGGCGAAGCGCGCGCCTTGAGTTTCGAGGAAGCGCGTTCGCGCGTGTTCGATTTTTCGTTCGATCCCTATCACTGCCCGGAGCGGCGCTGGGGCGCGCGGGACGCAGCGGAACTCGCGACCTGTCCGGACGGGCGCGACAAGGCCGACTGGTATCACGCGCAGCAAAGGCTCCGGAACCAGATCGAGCGAACCTATGATGTGCGGATGGGCTTCTCGCTTGCGGAGTTGCGCGCGGGCAAGCCGGGTTCTGGCGTCGATGCGCCGCCCGGCACGGATGTCATGGCGGCGCTTGGCGGGGCGGACAGCGGAAATGTGATCGCCACGGCGGGCGAATAGATCAGAAGCGGCGCCAGAGCGCGAGGCGGAACACTGTCTCGTCGATGGCGCTTCGGCCGAACGCGGTTTGCTCAATCCCGGCTTCGATGGAAGCGCCCGGTGCGATCGATGGCGGCAGTTCCTGCACCAGCGAGACGGCGATCTTGCCGGAGAGATAATATTCGCCGGTCTCGGTCGCGCCGATCGAGGCGGTGTTCAGGCTTTTCAGGAGAAGCATGGTGCCCGGCGTGAATTTCGTGCCGATGGTGATGTCGCTACGTATCTGGTCCGGGCGGCCGCTGTCACGCCAGCGCCAGGCGAACTCCTGGACGGAAAAGGCATCGAGGCCGAACAGCTTTTCGTTGCGCGCCAGCACGAGGCCGATTTCGGCGTCCCAGTCGCCGCTTCGGGTTGCGGCGGGGTCGTCGCCCGCATCGGCCAGATGCAAGGTCGCGATGGATTGCAGGGAGAAGAGCGTCTCCTCCCATGTCCCGAGGGAAACACGCGCGCCGGCCTTGGCACGCGAAAACCCGCGATCCTCGAAACGGTATCCGAAATAGTTGGTGCTCTCCTCCCGCCAGGCAGCTTCGCCCACCAGCGTCACCCGGTCGAAAAGTCCATATTCGGCATAGGGCGAGATTTCATGCTTGGTGTAGCTGCTCGTCCAGCGCTTATTGCCGCTGTTTTCATAACGCTCATCGGCGCGATGCGAGGAATAGGTGAAGATGACCTCGCCCTCGCCGCGCGGCAGGGGCCAGCCGCCTGCCCGCGCAGCGGGCGCCGCGCATAGCATCGCCATGCCGGCCGTGGCGATGCATCGCTGAATATGCGAGAGCCGCACCCCGAATGCCCCTTGTTCCCCGGGGTCATGGTGGCGGGCGGGCTTGTTCCTGTAAAGCGCCCGGCTTAAGTAGTGCAGGGCGAAAAGCCCAAGCCCGCCGAAAGGACTAGACCTTTGCCTCGATCTCCCGAAACCATCGAATTGCTCCTTACTCGACGTTCTGCCAAGGCACTGACCATGGTGGAGCCGGGGCCGGACGAGGGCGAGTTGCAGACGATCCTGCGCGCGGGCGCGCGGGTTCCCGATCACGGCAAGCTGGCGCCCTGGCGCTTCATCCTGTTCCGGGGCGAGGCGCGAGCGCAGTTCGGCGCCGAGCTTGCGCGCATCCATGCAGCGGCGCAGCCCGGCGCCACGCAAGACCAGATCGCCTTCGAGGCGAACCGGCTCACGCGTGCGCCGGTCGTGGTCGCGGTGGTGTCGCGCGTCACCCCGGGCATCAAGATTCCGGAGTGGGAGCAGCTGCTTTCCGCCGGCGCCGTTTGCCAGAACATGCTGGTGGCGGCGACGGCGCTCGGTTTCGGCGCGCAGTGGCTGACCGAATGGTATGCCTTCGACGGGGAAGTGAACCGCGTTCTCGGGCTCGGCGAGAACGAGAAGATCGCCGGATATCTCTATTTCGGCAGCGAGAGCGTGGCGAAGGACGAACGTCCGCGTCCTGAGCTTTCCGAGATCACATCGGACTGGGCGCCGGCGCGCTGACCGTCAATTGCCGCTGTAGGTCGGTGAACCGCGCACTTCGCCTTCGGCGAAGCGGGTGAGGGCGGTGCCCTGCGCAATGGCCGTCGCCACCTTCTTGTCCTGAAGCTTCAGCCGCTCGGCCTCGCCCGGAAAGAGCGACCGGCGATTGTCCACCAGGAAGGAGACGAGCACGAGGAAGAGGAGCGAGCCCACTGCGATGGCGCCGGTTTCGTTCTGCATATAGACGGCGGCCGTAACGCCAATGCCACCAAGGGCGAGCGTCACCGCTATGATGATCCTGAAGAGTCGCATGGCGCTTCCTCCGTCTACCGGCATTGCGTCGGGAAGGGCAGTATAGGCGTGAATTGTGTCGAAACGGAACAGGCAAGAGCTGAAATGGCGGAAATCCGCGGGGTGAAGAGGCCCAAGGGGCTGCTCTTCGACAAGGACGGGACCCTGTTCGACTATCACCTGACATGGACTCCGGTGCTTTCCGATGTGGCCTTGCGGCTCGCAGAGGGCGACAGCGCAAAGGCGAAGGCGATGCTCGTGTCGATCGGGCATGACCCTGCGAGCGGACGTTTCCGTTCCGGCAGTATTGCAGCGGCAGGCGACACATTCGCGTTGGCCGATGCCTGGCTTCTGCATCTCAAGGGTTTCGACCGGGCTGCGCTTATCGCCCTGCTCGACGCGCATTTCGCGCAGGCGGGTCCGGCGTGCTCGGTGCCGGTGACCGACCTTGCCGCTCTCTTCACGCTGCTCAAGGCGCGCGGACACATCATCGGCATTGCGACGAACGATGTGGAAGCCTCGGCGATTGGAACGGTCGCGCGTTTCGGACTTGCAGCCCATGTCGATTTCGTCGCGGGATATGACAGCGGCCACGGGCAGAAGCCGGGGCCCGGCATGGCGCTTGCCTTCTGCGAGGCGGTGGAACTCGATCCCGCCGAGATCGCGGTGATCGGCGACAACGGGCATGATTTCGAGATGGGCCGGCGCGCGGGCGCAGGACTCGGCATCGGCGTGCTGACGGGGACGAGCAGCCGCGACGACCTCGCGCCGCTTGCCGATCATGTGATCGAGACGATCGAAATGCTTCCCGGGCTGCTCGACAGCTTCCGCTAACTGTCCCAGATCGAACGGAAACCGCGTGTGTCGTCCAGCAGGCGCTGGGCTGGCGTCTTCTTGTCGATATGGCCGATCAGATTGCGATAGGTGCCGAAGCCGCAAAGTTCGCGCAGGCGCGGCTCGAATTCCTTGACGATGTTGAGCGGAATACCGAGCTGCTGGTTCTCCTGCTGGCGGATGAAGCCTGCACAATAATTCATGGCGATGCCGACGCGGCGCGCCTTCGACCTGTTCGCGCCGCCGCCATGCCAGAGGCTGCCATGCCAGATCAGCACGGAGCCTTTCTTCATTTCGGCGGGGATGCTGTCGTAATGCGTTCCGTACTCGGGTGAGCTGTTGCGCTTGTGCGTGCCGGGAATGATGCGGGTGGCGCCATTCTCTTCAGTGAAATCGGTCAGCGCCCACATGGAATTGCAGACGAAGGGGATATGCGGTTTCGCCGCCGGCATCACCTGATCGTCGGCATGGATCGGCTGCGCGGTTTCACCGGGATCGATGGAGATGGAAGAGAGGGAGGAAACGAGGCAGCCATCGTCCAGCACGCCTTCGATGACGGGCAGCACGGAAGCGTGAACGGGAATACGGCGGAAGATAGGATCGAGTGCGAGCAGATTGTAGATGCGGACTGTGTGGTGTCCCTCGAAACTGTTTTTCGCGGGCACGACGTTCATCTCCCGCTCGAGACGAAGCAGTGTGTTGTTCAGCTTTTCGATCAGATCGGGCTCGATCGCGTTTTCGACGATCGTATAGCCCTGTTCCTCCACCGCCGCGACATGCGCGGCTGCTTCCTGCGGCGTCATCCGTCCCTCCCTTTTCCGGGAGATGTTAAGGCTTCCGGCGATTTCGTCCAGCGGTGCTTGAGGGGTCAGCGCCAGCTTGTCGGCTTCACGTCGAAGGCGAGGCTGATACGGCGCGTATCGCCTGAGAAAGGCAGCGTGCGGTGGAAGAGATAGGAGGGGAAGAGGATGGCGTTCCCTTCGCGCGGCTCCAGCGTGATCGTATGCGGCTCGAAAGCGGCATCGAATTCGGGCGGCGGGTGGCCGAATTCGATCCAGCCGCCCTGTCCCGCTTCGCCCTTGCCGAGCGTCGGCGGCAGCGCGACATAATAAACGCCGCTCATCCAGCCGCCGACATGAATATGCGAGTGCTGGTGACCGCCTTCGGAGAGCAGCGTGCCCCAAAGATCGAGGTGATAGGTTTTCGGCACCTGACCGAGATAGGGATGTTTCGGCTGAACCTTGATGCTGTCGAAATGCGCATCGATGGCGCGGCGCAGGACTTTTTCGAAGGCGATGAAAGGCTCGCGAGGATTGTCGAGCAGGAGGCCGGTCTGGCCGCCCTTGCGCGTTGCCTTGCCGGCCGGTTCCCATGTCACGGTCGGGTCTTCATCGAGAGCCTTGGCGAGTGCGGCGTTGAAATCCGCCATGCTGGCATAGCCTTCAGGCGTTTCCAGCGAGACGCGCGTCAGAAGCTTGCCCAGCTCGGCGCGGTAGCCGGACGGCATTTCGCCGAATTCCTGCGCGCGGGCGAAGGGAAGCCAGGCGGCAGCGCGGCGCTCCGGACCATGCGTTGCAAGCGTGCGCTCGAAAATTTCCGCGGCCTCCCGCGCATGGCCGAGCTTCAGCCGCGCCATGCCGAAGCTCACATAGGAGAGCGTATCCTTCGGATTGAGCGCGCAGGCGCGTTCATAGGCGGCGGCGGCCGCTTCCATGTTGCCGCGCTTCTGCTCGGCATTGCCGAGATTGCCATATGCCGCCGCGAGGTTCGGATTGATCGCAATCGCCTGTTCGAAGGCCGCGACGGCTTCATCCGTCCTTTCCTGCCGAAGCAGCACCATGCCGAGCTGCACGTGGAACGGCGCGCGCTGCGCGTGCTCGATGGCGCGCCGATATTGCGCTTCGGCGTCTGCGAAACGGTTTGCGCGCTGATAGATCTGGCCGAGCGTTGCCGCGATCTGCGGGTGGTTCGGGAACAGGTTGGCGGCATGTTCGTAGTGGGTGAGGGCCTCGCCCCATCGGCCTGCCTGCTGCAGAAGGCGGCCGAGATTGACCCAGGTCGTCGACTGATCGGGCGCGAGCTTGAGCGCCTGGCGGAGCAGCTGTTCGGCTTCGGCCATTGCACCGCGCTCGACGATGATGGAGGCGAGCAGCGCCATGCCGTCGGCATCCGTGGGCGCGGCGGCGAGGAGCTCGCGGCAGCGCGTTTCGGCTATGCCTTTGCGGCCTTCCTTCATCAGGGCGAGGATGTCCCGGTAGCGTTCGGGAATTTCAGGAGTGGCGGATTCTGTGGTCAAAATCTTGTCCCTTCCGGGTTCGGGCGGCGCTCAACCTGCACAGGCGGACGGGTGACGTCAATCCGCCATCGATTTTCGGTGGAAGGACGCCATCCGAATCGTTAGATTTTCTCATCGGGCCCAGCGCGGATCGCCCGATCCCCAGACGGTTCACCGTCCAAGAATCCGCTTCTCGTCCCCAAAAACGGGGAGAAGGAGCGCTTATCTTGGATCACCTCCATATCAGTTTTCAGCATGGCCGGCCCATCCGGGGCGCGGCCTCCGGCTCCGTGTCACCCGGGCGGAAAGAGGTTCACGCATGAGCGATGGAGGCGTTTCAGCGCCGGCAAGCTTCGGCGAGGCATTCCGTATCTGGGCGAAGATCGGGTTTCTGAGTTTCGGCGGGCCGGCCGGGCAGATCGCGCTCATGCACCGTATATTGGTGGATGAGAAGAAGTGGCTTTCCGAGCCGCAATTCCTCCATGCGCTCAATTTCTGCATGTTGCTGCCGGGGCCAGAGGCGCAGCAGCTTGCCACCTATTCGGGCTGGCTGCTGCATGGTGTGAAAGGCGGGCTTGCGGCGGGGCTCATGTTCATCCTGCCGGGTGTCGCGGTGATGCTGGCGCTCAGCATCTTCTATGCCGCCTATGCCGATCTCGGGGTGGTCGAAGCGATCTTCTTCGGCATCAAGACGGCCGTTTTCGCCATCGTGATCGAGGCGCTGATCCGGATTGCGAAGCGCGCGATGAAGCAGGGCGCGCTATACGCGGTCGCAGCCGCGGCCTTCGTTGCCATCTTCTTCTTCGACATTCCGTTTCCGCTGGTGATCGCCGGCGCGGCGCTTTTCGGGTTTTTCGCCGCGCGGGGCGGGCTCATCAGCGCGGCGCCGCCGCATGAGGGCGATACGTTGAACGGCGTGGTCGGCGAACCGGCGACGCGGACCGGTATGGCGCTTCGCTCGGCGAAGACGCTGGCAATCGGGCTCCTGCTCTGGCTCGGACCGGTTGCGGCGTTGATCTTCTTCCTCGGCGGCGGCCATGTGCTGTCGCAGCAGGCGGTCTTCTTCTCGCAGATGGCGGTCGTCACATTCGGCGGCGCCTATGCCGTGCTTGCCTATGTGGCGCAGGAAGCTGTTCAGAATTACGCCTGGCTATCGGCGGGGGAGATGCTCGATGGGCTCGGCCTTGCCGAGACGACGCCGGGACCGCTCATTCTCGTGCTGCAATTCGTCGGCTATCTCGGCGCCTTCCGGGCGGAGACGGGGCTCGAACCGGTTATGGCCGGAATTGCAGGTGCCATCGTAACGGTGTGGGTGACTTTTACACCGTGCTTCCTCTGGATATTTCTCGGCGCGCCTTATGTCGAGCGGCTCAGGAAGGTTGAAAGCCTGAACGCCATATTCGCCGCCATCACGGCGGCGGTGGTGGGCGTCATTCTCAATCTGGCGATCTGGTTCGGCCTTCACGTCCTGTTCGGCGAGGTGGCGGAACGGCATGTTTCGGTGCTGCGGCTCTGGGTGCCGGATTTATCGACGCTCGACCCGTGGGCCCTTGCCCTCAGCATCGGCGCGCTTGTCGCCGTGCTGAGGTTCAAGATGGGCATGGTGAGCGTGCTCGGTCTCTTCGCCGCGCTCGGTCTCGCGATCCGGCTCGTCTGAGCCTTATTCGGCGGCCTGCACCGCGGTGCGTTCGCGCTGCGGACCGCGGATGAGGCGGCCCGGCATTTCGCCCGTCGCATCGCCATTCTCGAAGGTGACGGCGCCGCTGACGATGGTGGCGCGGTAGCCTTCGGCGCGCTGGATCATGCGGCGTCCATCGGCAGGCAGGTCGAAGACCATTTCCGGCGGCAGGATGCGCAGCTTGTCGAGGTCGATCACATTGATGTCGGCCTTCATGCCGGGCGCGATCACGCCGCGATCGTTGAGGCCGTAGAGCCGGGCGGTGTCATGCGTCTGCATGCGCACCACCTGTTCTAGTGGCAAGCGGGCGCCCCGCGTTCGGTCGCGCACCCAATGCGTCAGCATGTAGGTCGGGAAGCTCGCATCGCAGATGACGCCGCAATGCGCGCCGCCATCGGACAGGCTCAGCACCGTTGCCGGGTGCTGCATCATTTCGTGGATATGGTCGAAGTTGAAGCGCGCATAGTTCAGAAGCGGCAGATAGATGTAGCCGCGGCCATTCTTCTCCATGAGCATGTCATAGACGATCTCGGCCGGGTTGCGGCCTTCGCGCTTTGCCTGCGCGGCGACGCTGTCTTCCGCCGCCGGTTCGTAGTCCAGCGTCTCGCCCTGTTCCAGGCGGAACATGCGGTCATAGCCCTGGGTGAGAATGGCGCCGAGCGTTCCCATCTCGCGCGGCTTGTCGGCGAGGATGCGCGCCTTGACCGCCGGGTCTTTCAGTTTCTCCAGCCGTTCCGCGAAGGGCAGGTTCGCGATCTCGCGATAGGCGGGATAGGTGATGAAGGGATGCACCGTGCTCTGCCAGCCGAGCACCATGCCGGTCGGGCGGCAGGCGATCTGCGCGGTGACATTCGCGCCCTGCTTGCGTGCCTCGTCGGTGAGCGCGAGCATGTGACGCCACTTGTCGGCGTCGACGGGCGATTGCAGCAGCGCATAGGTGACGGGCAAGCCGGTTTCGGCGGAAAGATCCTTCATCCAGTTGAACTCTTCTTCCGCCGGCGTCATGTCGGACGCCATTTCGAAGACGCCGTGGCCTGCCGCGCCCAGCGCGCGGCCAATGCCCATGAGTTCCGCCTTGTTGGCGAAGGTGCCGGGCACGGGCTCGCCGTCCTTCGAGAGATGCAGCATGGTGCGCGAAGTGGAGAAGCCGAGCGCGCCCGCAGCGATGCCTTCCTCGACGATCTTCGCCATCGCGGCGATGTCTTCATCGGTCGCCGCTTCGTTGCGTGCGCCGCGTTCGCCCATCACGTAGGCGCGGACGGAACCGTGCGGCACCTGCGTGGCGACGTCGAGCACGCGCTGCTGCCGGTCGAGACTGTCCATATATTCGGGGAAGGTTTCCCAGTTCCACTGGATGCCTTCGGCAAGCGCTGCGCCCGGAATATCCTCGACGCCTTCCATGAGCTCGATCAGCCAGTCATGCTTGTCGGGCTTTGCGGGCGCGAAGCCGACGCCGCAATTGCCCATGATGACGGTTGTGACGCCGTGCCAGCAGGAAGGCGAAAGGAGCGGGTCCCAGGTGACCTGGCCGTCATAATGGGTGTGGATGTCGACCCAGCCCGGCGTGACGACGAGGCCCGCCGCGTCGATCTCGCGCTTGCCTTTTCCGGCCACGGTTCCGACTTCGGTGACAAGGCCATTGTCGATGGCAATGTCGGCGACGCGGCCTTTGGCGCCGGTGCCGTCGACGACCAGACCGCCGCGGATGACGAGATCATGCATATCGGTTCCTCCTCCCAATGCTTTTGAGGAAGGTTACGCCCGTGGTGGACGGGATGCCAGTCAAAAATGGACCGAAGTCCATTTTCAATTCAGGCCGGCAGGACTGGGTTCAGTAGAGGCTTTCCGCCGAAAAAGGCGTCGAGATTGGCGATCACCGTATCACCCATGGCGACGATCGCCTCCGACGTCCCGCCCCCGAGATGGGGCATGACGACGATGTTGGGCAGGCTGACGAGATCGGTGCGGGGCGCGGGTTCGTTCTCGAAAACGTCGAGCCCGGCGCCAGCGATGGTGCCGGACTTCAGGGCCTCGATCAGCGCGTCCTCGTCGATGGCGGAGCCGCGCGAGATGTTGACGACATGGCCCTCGGGGCCGAGCGCCTTCAGGAGTTCGGCATTCACGAGATGGCGGTTCGTCTCGTCGGCGCGATGGGCGAGGATCAGCGTATCGGCCCAGGTGGCAAGGTCGAGCGCCGAGCGGAAATAGCGATAGGGCACGCCCGGCTTTTCGCTGCGGCCGGTATAGGCGATTTCGGTTTCGAAGCCTTCGAGGCGCCTGGCGATCTTCATGCCGATGGCGCCGAGGCCGACAATGCCGATCTTGCGGCCGGTGAGGCCGCGCAGGAAGAGAAGCGAGGCGGGATTGTCGCCGCGCCATTTTCCGGCGCGCGTCAGACGGTCCGCCTCCACGACCTTGCGGATCGAGGCGAGGAGGAGGGCAACGGCAAGATCGGCGACGGTGGCGGCGTTGGCGCCGACCGTGTTTGCCACCTTGATGCCGCGGCGTTCCGCTTCCGCCACGTCGACGCCTTCATGGCCGGAGCCGAAGCAGCAGATGAGCTTCAGTTTCGGCATGGCGTCCATCGCGGCGGCATCCGTGATGTTTGCGCCGATGGTGACAAGCGCTTCGGCCGCTCCACGCTCCGCAGGATCGGTAATGATTGTGAAGCGGTCGGAAAGCTTGCGCTCGAACGGCTTGCCGAGCGGCAGGGCGAGAAAGACGGAAGGTTTCATAAGCGGCTACTATTCTCCTGCGCGGGCGAGAAGGGCGCGCGCCTGTTTCAGATGCGGAATGTCGAGCATGACGCCGTCGAGCGCGACGACCCCGACATCGCCTGCCTTATCGAAGGCGGCGACGACGGCACGGGCATGAGCGAGATCGGCTTCGCTCGGCGTGAAGACCTCGTTGATGATCGCGACTTGGGCCGGGTGAATTGCCATCTTGCCGGTGAAGCCGTCGCGCATGGCGATGCGTGCTTCAGCTTCAAGACCTTTCTCGTCGCGGAAATCCTTCCAGATGCCATCGACGGGCTGGACGCCTGCCGCGATGGCGCCGAGCAGCGTGAGCGTGCGGGCGAGCTGGTAGGGGCCGGTATAGAGGCCGTTCTCATCCTTGTTGTCGCGCGCACCGAGCGCGGCGGCGAGGTCTTCGGCGCCCCAGGTGAGGAAGGCGAGGCGCTCGTGGGAACCGGCATAGGTGCCGAGCGTGAAGAGCGAGGCGGCGGTTTCGGTCGCCACGCAGCCGATGCCGATATTTTTCTCGCCGCCCATGCGGTCGATGCGGGTACCGACTTTCTTCACGCACTCGCCGGAAAGCGTTTTGGGCACGACGATGAGATCGGGCTTTGCCGGGATGACGGCTTCGAGATCCTTTTCCCAGAAAGGCGTGTCGAGCGCATTCATGCGGACGATGATTTTGGGGCCGGTGCGATCCGCCGTTTTCAGGTAGGCGGCGGCGGAGATGCGCGCCGCTTCCTTGGCGGAGAGGGCGACGGAGTCCTCGAGATCGAGAATGATCGCGTCCGCGCCGCAGTTTGCAGCCTTCGACAGCTTCTTTTCGCTGTCGGCCGGAATGAAGAGGAAGGAGCGCATCTCTCAGCCTTCCTCGCTTTTCGCGATCATGAAAGCCTGGCGCGTGCAGGAGGCAACTTCCTCGTTCCGCTGGTTGAAGGCCTTGTGCTCGAAAGTGACGATGCCGGCCTTGGGACGCGACTTCGAGCGGCGTTTCGACATGACGCGGGTTTCGATGCGAAGCGTGTCGCCGTGGAAGACGGGCTTCGGGAAGGTCACATCCGTCATCCCGAGATTGGCGATGGTGGTGCCGAGCGTCGTGTCATGCACGGAAATGCCGATCATCAGGCCGAGCGTGAAGAGGCTGTTCACCAGCGGCTTGCCGAATTCCGTTTCCGTCTCGGCATAGTGATGGTCGAGATGGAGGGCGGCCGGGTTCATGGTCATGGTGGAGAAGAGGACATTGTCCGTTTCCGTCACCGTGCGCCTGATCGGGTGCTGGAAGACGTGACCTTCCGTGAATTCCTCGAAATAAAGTCCCGGCATTCTGACCCCTGTCTTTTCTTCCCTCGGCGGCCTCGCTCGCAGCGTGCCTCCCGGCTAGGTTATAGCGGCGCAGATCACAACACGAAACGGCGCGGGGAGGATAAATGGATTTCCGGTTCAGCGAAGAGCAGCAGGCCATCCGGGACGCGGTGGCCCGCATCTGCGCGAAATATGACGATGCCTATTGGCTGGAGCGCGACCGCAAGGGCGGCTTCCCGGACGATTTCGTGGCCGATATTGCGGGTGGCGGCTGGCTCGGCGTTGCCATGCCGGAAGAATATGGAGGCTCGGGCCTCGGCGTGACGGAAGCCGCCATCGTCGCGCAGACAATTGCGGAATCGGGCGCCTGTCTCTCGGGTGCGTCTGCCATTCATATCAACCTCTTCGGGCCCATGCCTGTGGTCGTATTCGGCACGGCGGAGCAGAAGGAGCGAAACCTGCCGCCGCTCATTCGCGGCGAGGATCGCTGCTGCTTCGGCGTGACAGAGCCCGATGCGGGGCTCAACACGACATCCATATCAACACGGGCGGAGAGGGACGGGGATAAGTATGTCGTTCATGGCCGCAAGATGTGGACGTCGACGGCGCAGAGCGCGAACAAGATCCTGCTGCTCGCCCGTACCACGCCGAAGGAAAAATGCGCAAAGCCGACCGAGGGCCTGTCGCTTTTCTATACCGATCTCGACCGGGGCGGCGCGACGGAGGTACGCGAAATCGAGAAGATGGGCCGCAAGGCCGTCGACTCGAATGCCGTGTTTTTCGATGGGCTCCGTGTGCCGAAGGACGATCTGATCGGCGAGGAGGGCAAGGGCTTTCACTATCTGCTGCATGGGCTCAATCCGGAACGTGTGCTGATCGGTGCCGAAGCCGTGGGCGTGGGCCGCATCGCGCTCAAAAAGGCAACCGAATATGCGCGGGACCGCGAGGTGTTCGGGCGGCCGATCGGGCAGAACCAGGCGATCCAGCATCCGCTCGCGCGGGCCTGGGCGGAGCTCGAGGCGGCGAACCTGATGGTTTTCAAGGCAGCGGCGCTTTACGACGCGGGCGAGAATTGCGGGGCGGAGGCCAATGCCGGGAAATATCTGGCGGCAGAAGCGGGTTTCCGGGCCTGCGAGACGGCAATCATGACGCATGGCGGCATGGGCTACGCGAAAGAGTTTCACGTGGAACGCTATATGCGCGAAATCATGATCGCGCGGATTGCGCCGGTGAGCCGCGAGCTGATCCTGAGTTTCATCGCCGAGCGGGTGCTCGGGCTGCCGAAATCGTATTGAGGGAGGGGGCGATGCGATTGAAAGAAATTCTGATGGTTCAAAGCGTCCCGCTGAACCTGAAAATCATGTCATTTACATTTGCGTTCATTGCCGGATTGACGATCTATTTTGCCTTTGAACAGGGCGTTTTCCAGCTGTTGCGGGAGCACCATATGTTCAGCATGGTGTTTCAGTCGTTCTTCTATGCAATGGCTTCGTCATTTGCTGCGGGTATGCTTTTGGGCATCCGGCGCGAGGCGCGCAGACGGAAACCTGTTTGATCATCCATGTCCTTCGAACTCCATGAGCGGCTTGCCGCCGACACGCTCCTCGTGACCGATCTCGCCCTTTGCCGGGTGCTGCTGATGAACGACCGGCGGTTTCCCTGGCTCATTCTGGTGCCGCGGCGGCCGGGTCTGCGGGATTTCGACGATGTGGCGGGAGCAGAGAAGGCGGATTTTCACGCCGAGATCGACCTTGCCTCGGAAGTTCTCCGGGATGTGGCCGGGGCCGAAAAAATGAACGTGGCGGCGCTGGGGAATATGGTGCCGCAGCTTCATGTCCATGTGATTGCCCGCTTTTCCGGGGATGCGGCCTGGCCCTCTCCCGTCTGGGGCATGGGGCAGGCGGAGCCCTATGGGGCGGACGAGGCACGGAGCCTTGTCGAGCGGCTGGCGGACGGGTTTCGTGGCTGAGAAAACGCGGTTAACGATTGGTTTAAGACTCAGAGCCTAGTGTCTTCGGCAGACGGGCGCGGTGCCCGCATGCCGGATATGGGCCCTTGGCAAAAGCTCTTATCGCCGATCCTTCTACCGCTGCCGGACGGGCTGCCGCCCATCTGCTGGAGCGGCTTGGCTTTCGGGTCGCCTGCGCGGCGACGGCGGAAGAGGCGCTGGCGCTCATCGCCGGGACCCGGCCGGAGCTCGTGCTGGCCGAGGGACGGCTCGAGACGCGCGACGGGCGGCTTCTGACGGAAGCGGTTCGCAAGCAGGGCGGTGGCCGCGATCTCTGCCTGTTCCATGTGACCGCCGACGATTCGGCGGCTTCGGTCCGCCGGGCCCTCGAGGCCGGGGCGGACGATTATCTCGTGAAGCCCTATGACGAAGCGTTGCTGCGCTTCAAGCTGATGCAGGCGAGAACGCGCGGGAAGCTTGAAGCAGGGCGGCCGGCGCTCCGCCTGGTGCAGGACAATTCCAGCACCGGTGAGACCTCATGGCGTTTCCGGGTCTATGGCCGGATAGCCTGATCACGGCCTTGTGGAGAAGTCTCGTCCCGCTCGCGATTCAGCCCGCTACGCCGCTTTCTTCAGAAATTGAATCCGGAAGCTGAAGCGCCGATTGAAGTGCCTCGGATTCCGGTTCAATTGTCCGCACCCGTTGCGACCAAGAATTCGGTTAACACGATAACCTATTGTATTTGTTTATTTTTCGTTTTCGGCGCTCCAGTTTTCCAGATAGTCCAGGCTGTGGTTGTAGGACCGCAGCCCGAGCATGCCGATCGCGACGGCCAAGGTCAGGACGATGCCCGGTACCAACACCAGCGAATAGCGAAGCATGGCCTCGTCTGCGTAGATGAAGTCCGTCGCAAGCGCGATGGAGGTCGGGCCGAGGCCAAGGCCGATGATCGTCACCACGAATATGAGGACCGCGGAGGCGAAGCCCCGCATCTGGTTCGGCATCAGCTCCTGAAGAGCGGAGGGGCCGGCGCCGGTCGTGAAAGTGGCGAAGAAGGTGGACGGGCAAAGCAGCAGCAGCGCGATCCAGGGATCATCCACCAGCGGATAGGCGATGGTGAAGGGGAAGGTCGCGAGGCCGGTAAGGGCGCAGACCCTCATGCGGCCATTGCGGATGCCCTTGCCGGTGAGGAAGTCGCCTGCCCAGCCCCCGGCGATGACGCCGGTGGTGCCGAAGACGACGATGACCAGACCGTACCAGAAGCCCGCTTCCGGGTAGCTCCAGCCATGGGTGCGGACGAAGAGGGTCGGTATCCAGGCGGCGACGCCATAGGCCATCATGGCCGAAAGCGCGTAGCAGAGGTTGAGCGGCACCATGGTCCGCCAGTTCCGGCCCATATATTCGAAGACTTCCTTGACCGGCACTTCGACGCGGCGGGCCACGCCGTCGTCGCCGACCGCGGTGCGCACATGGCCGCGGCGGTCGGGCTCGCGCAGGGTCCAGACCCACAGCGCGACCAGAATGCCCGGCAAGCCGACAATGAAGAAGGTGATCTGCCAGGCATAGACCGTGCCGACAAGCGGGAGATCCAGGCTGCCGCCCTCCGACACGAGGGCGATGACGGCTGCGCCGATAATGAGGGCGAGGCCGGCGCCGATATAGACGCCCATGCCGTAGACCCCGAGGGCGAAGCCAAGGCGCTTCGGCGGGAAATAGTCCGCGATGATCGAATAGGCGGCGGGTGAGAGCGCCGCTTCGCCGACGCCGACGCCGGCGCGGAAGATGAAGAGTTGCCAGAAGGAGCGGGCGGTGCCGCAGAGCGCCGTCATCACGCTCCAGACGAAGACGCCGAGCGCGATGATGTTGACGCGGTGGTGGCGGTCGACAAGGCGGCCGATGGGCAGACCCGCTATGCAGTAGAAGACGGCGAAGGCGAAGCCCTGAAGCAGGCTCATCTCCGTGTCGGAGATGCCGAGATCGCGTTTGATGGGGCCGACCAGCAGGCTCAGGATTTGCCTGTCGATGAAGGAAAATGTGTAGGCAACGACAAGCACCCCGACTACGTACCAGGCGTAAATGGCCTTGGGATATGGCTTGTCCGCCTTGTCCTTATGCGGGTGATGGAGTTCCTCTTCGACTTCCGCGGCGACCTCGACTTCCGACATGTTCCCTCCCGTTTTGCGCAGTCCCCCTCCGCGCTTTTTTGAAGCTTAACGCGAGGTGACGAAAAATCGCGCGAAAAACGCAGGGTTTCCGCCTTATGGAAGCATCTCCGGCTGGCACGGGGTTTGCGACCTTCCCACCAGAAGGAAAGGAACCGCCTCGTGAGCCTCGTCGAAAATATCGCCGTTCAGCCGACCATCGCTTCCGCGCTCCAGTTTGCGAGCCAGCGGACGGGCGTCGAATTCGACTATCTGCTGAAGACGGCAATGCGCGAGTCGAGCCTTGATTGCCAAGCAAAATCAAGAACTTCGAGCGCCTGCGGGCTATTCCAGTTCACCGAGCAGAGCTGGCTCGGGACGATGAAGAAGTACGGTGCCGAGCTTGGCCTTGAAAAGGAGGCGGCTGCGATCGAGCAGAATGGCGGCCGCTACCGCGTGGAAAATGCTGCCCACAGGGCGGAAATTCTTGCCCTGCGGAACGATCCGCATGTGGCGGCGCTGATGGCCGGCGCCTACACCCAGGAAAGCGCCTCCTCGCTCGAAAGCCGGCTCGGCCGGAGCGTCGGCGAGGGCGAGCTTTATGTGGCCCACTTTCTGGGGGCAGGCGGCGCCGCAAAGCTGATCTCGGCGGCGGAAGAGACGCCGAATGCGCGCGCCGATCTCCTGTTCCCGGCGGCGGCCGAGGCCAATCGCTCGATCTTCTACAACAGGGACGGGGAACCGCGCAGCGCGCAGGAAGTCTACCGGAACCTTGTGTCCAAGCATGAAGGCACGGATGCGACGCGGATCGCCGAAGAGGCGGCCAAGCGGCCTGCGACCCGGAAGCAGTCAACATTCACGGCCGATGCGGCCCCGGGGGAAAGCCGCCGGGGCTATGCAACACGGGGCATGACGCTTGCCGCGTCCGGCACCGAGAGCGGCGCTGCGGGTGCTGCGGCGCCTGCAGCCGGTTACGGTCGTGCGCCGCTCATCATGAACTCGACGGTGATCGAAATTCTTGCCTCGCTCGATCCCATCCCGCAGGGCAGGGAGTCGCTCCGCACCGAGCGCAAGAATGAGCAGGAAATCGCCGATGAGCGCCGCGAGGCCCATCGCGAGCGCGCCCGCCTCCTGCCGCGTTCCGGCTTCACCTACGGCTGATCTTCCGCATTTTCAGGAACTTCGCTTCCTTCCCGCCGTTAACTAAGACAAGGCGGTCCTGACCGGGGCTGCCTGCGGAAGGAAGGAGGCCGGTTTGGACATCGTCATATTTCAACTGCCGATTGCGGCGGCTGTCGGTGCATTTCTGCTCGGCGCAGTGATTGCCTATGCCGTTTTCCAATGGCGCGCCGCGCGGCAGGAGGAGACGCCGCGCGACAAGATCGAACGCGAGATCGTGACGCGGGAAAACTACGGCAAGACGGAGAAGGGCCGCCACTGAGCGGAGCCTTCAGGCGCCGATTGCAAGCAGCCGGCGGAGCGGTGCGGGCCGCGCCACGAGATCGGCGAGCGTCGCCCCGTCCAGCACGGCGAGCCATGCATTCAATGCGTCGGCGAGAAGATGTTTCAGGCGGCATGCCGGCGCTATGCAGCAGGCGTTGATCTTGCGGTCGAAGCACTCGACGATACGGAAATCTTCCTCCATCGCGCGGACGACTTCGCCGATACCGATTTGCTCGGGCAGGCGGGCAAGCCTCAGGCCGCCGCCGCGCCCGCGTACGGTTTCCACGAAGCCTTCCTTGCCCAGTTCATGTGCGACCTTCACGAGGTGATTTCGCGAGATCGCATAGGCCTCAGCCACTTCCGAGATGGTGACGAGCCGGTCCGGCGCGAGCGCCAGGTGCATCAGGAGCCGGAGCGCATAGTCCGTGTGCATGGTGAGGCGCATGCCTCGATTCCTCCGTACCGACGAAATGCCGCATTGCTTGAAAGCGAATGCATTATATGATGTATTTAATATACATCTTATAGGAGCCCATGATGGCGGACAACCAGGAAGACCGGCCGCAAGGCCAATGGTGCCGCGAGGCCGATGCAGGTCCGGGGATGACCAGTGAAGCGGAAATCCGTGCGCTGGTGCATGCCTTCTATGCCCGCATTCGTGAGGACGCAGAGCTCGGCCCGATCTTCAGTGGCGAGATCGGGGATTGGGATACGCATCTTGCGAAGATGTGCGATTTCTGGTCGAGCGTGATGCTGACCACAGGCCGCTACAAGGGCCAGCCCATGCGCGCGCATCTGAAGCTGAAGCAGGTGACGCCGAAGCATTTCGACCGCTGGCTGATGCTGTTCCGGCAGACGGCAGAGGACGTGTGCGCACCGGAGACGGCGGAGCGATTTGTGGAAAAGGCGGCGCGGATCGCGGAGAGCCTGCAGCTCGGCATGTTCTTCAGGCCGGCGATGCACGATCCCGAGCGACGCGCGGGCTGCTGCTGAAGCTGCGGCAAGGCACCGACTGGCAGCTCCCCCTTGTCTGCTGCATAGTGGAATGATCGGATGCAGCGATTGGGGGAGTTGTGGAAGCGCCGAAGGAACTTCTCTGGCACTCGGTTGACGCGCGTGAAGCGTTTCCCCTCCTCGGAGCGGACGAAGCGGGGCTCAATGGAGACGAGGCGCGGCGGCGGCTCGCGGAGCATGGGCCGAACCGGCTGCCCCAGGGCAAGCGCCGCGGCCCGGTTGCGCGGTTCTTCCGGCAGCTCAACAATCTTCTCATCTATGTGCTGATTGCGGCAGCGGTGCTTTCGCTGTCCATCGGCCATGCGACGGATGCCGTCGTGATCGCGCTGGTGGTGCTCGTCAATTCTGCGATCGGTTTCATCCAGGAAGGCCGCGCCGAGAAGGCGCTTGAAGCGATACGGAGCATGATCGATCCGCATGCCTCCGTGCTTCGGGACGGACGGCGGATCAGTATCGCGGCGGAAGATGTCGTACCCGGCGATATGGTTCTGCTCGAGGCGGGCGACCGGGTGCCTGCCGATCTGCGGCTCGTGAAGGCGAGCAATCTCAGGATCGATGAAGCGGCGCTGACGGGGGAATCCGTTCCGGTGGATAAGGCGGTTGCGGCAGTCAACGTATCGGCGGCGCTCGGCGACCGGCTGTGCATGGCCTATTCAGGCACTTTCGTTGCTGCCGGGCAAGGCACGGGGATTGCGGTGGCGACGGGCGCGGGCACCGAACTCGGGCGCATCAGCAGCATGCTGGGCGAAGTCGAGGCGCTTGCCACGCCGCTCACGCGGAAGATGGATCAGTTCGCCCGGACCATCGCCATGGTCGCGCTGGCGCTGGCCGGCTCCATGTTCATCTATGCAGCGCTCGGCCCGACATACGATCTCAGTCAGTCCTTCATGATCCTGGTAGGTATTCTCGTCGCCTCGATTCCCGAAGGCCTGCCGGCCGTCATGACAATCACGCTCGCCGTCGGCGTGCAGCGCATGGCGGGCCGCAATGCCGTGATCCGGCGATTGCCGGCCGTCGAGACGCTGGGCTCCGTTTCCATCATCTGTTCCGACAAGACCGGCACGCTGACGAAGAACGAAATGACGGTCAGCGCGGTGGTGACGGCTTCGGCGCATGCTCGTGTAGAAGGGGTGGGATACGAGCCGGTGGGACGTTTTCTCGAAGACGACGCTGCGATCGATGTGGCGTCCTATCCCGTCATGGAGGAATTGGCTTTGGCGGGGCTCCTCTGCAACGATGCGGCCCTCGCCGAACGGGAAGGAAGATGGGTAACGGACGGCGATCCGATGGAAGGAGCGCTGCTGTCGCTGGCGATGAAAGCGGGGCATGACGTGACCGCCGCGAGAGCGCGCTTCGTCCGGCTTGGCGAAATACCCTTCGATGCGCGGCACCGCTATATGGCCGTGATGAACCGGCGGGATAGCGGCGCCCCCGTCCTCTATCTCAAGGGTGCGCCCGAACGCGTGATCGATATGTGCGAGACAGCGGCCATGCCGGAAGGCACGGCGGCGATCGATCGTGTCTTCTGGCTCCAGCAAATCGACAGGCTGGCGGCGGAGGGGCAGCGTGTCATCGCCCTCGCAAAGCGCCTCATGCCGGAAGAAGCGGCAGAGATCGCAACGGAGGATGCAGAAGTGGGGTTGACGCTGCTCGGGCTTGTGGCGCTGATCGATCCGCCGAGGCCGGAAGCCATTGCCGCCATTGCGGAATGCCGCGAGGCCGGGATTGCCGTGAAAATGATAACCGGCGACCACGCCGCGACGGCGAGCGCGATTGCGCGCCAGCTTGGCATGGGGAGCGATGTGCGGACCGTTACCGGTCTCGAACTCGATGCGATGGGCGATGCCGAGTTTGCACAGGCCGCGCGGGAGGCTTGCGTCTTCGCCCGGACGAGCCCCGAACACAAGCTGCAGCTCGTCGAGGCCCTGCAGGCCGACGGCTCCGTGATCGCGATGACGGGAGATGGGGTGAACGATGCACCGGCATTGAAGCGCGCCGACATAGGCGTCGCCATGGGCGGCAAGGGCACGGAGGCGGCAAAGGAAGCAAGCGAGGTCGTGCTCGCGGATGATAATTTTGCCTCGATCGTCGCGGCGGTGCGTGAGGGGCGCACGGTCTATGACAATCTCACGAAGATCATCTCATGGGTGCTGCCGACGAATGGCGGCGAAGCGCTGACCATATTGCTTGCCGTGCTGATCGGGTTGACGCTGCCCGTGCTGCCGTTACAGATACTCTGGATCAACATGGTGACGGGCGTCGCGCTCGGTCTCACATTCGCCTTCGAACCGACGGAGCCCGGTGCCATGAAGCGCGCGCCGCGCCCGCCGGGGCAGGCGATCCTCTCCGGCCGGGTGCTGTGGCGGATATTCTTCGTGTCGCTGCTCATGGTGAGCGGGACATTCGGGATATTCGCCTGGGCGATGGAGCGCGGCCTCACGGTCGAAACCGCGCGGACGATGGTCGTCAATGCCATCGTCGTGATGGAGATTTTCTATCTCTTCAGCGTCCGTTATGTGCATGGCACATCGCTGACATGGCGCGGGGTGCTCGGTACGCGTGCGGTACTGATCGGCGTTGCCGGCATCACGGCGGCGCAATTCGCCTTTACCTATCTCCAGTTCCTGCAGAAGATCTTTCACAGTGCGCCGATCGCCTTTGCCGATGGTCTGGTGATCGTCGGCATCGGCGTTGCGCTGCTGATCGTAGTGGAGATCGAGAAGCGAATTGCGATGCGGCTGGGATTTGCGAGGTGAGATTTTGTCTCGCCTCGCTGCTCCCGCCGCTCGTTACTTTCCGACCTTGTCGAAGTCGCTCGCGTCGTGGCGCTCGGGAAGCTGGCTTGCCGGGTCGCCCCAGGTGCGGTTGACCATGCGGCCGCGCTTAACTGCCGGGCGCTGGCCGACTTCCTCTGTCCAGCGGTTCACATGCTTGTATTCATGGACGCTGAGGAATTCCGCCGCTTCATAGAGCAGACCTTTCGCCAGCGCGCCATACCATGGCCAGATCGCCATGTCGGCGATGGTGTATTCGTCGCCCGCAATATAGCGGCTATCGGCGAGACGGCGGTCCAGCACGTCGAGCTGGCGCTTCACTTCCATGGCGAAGCGGTCGATCGCATATTCGATCTTCACGGGGGCATAGGCATAGAAATGGCCGAAGCCGCCGCCGAGATAGGGCGCGGAGCCCATCTGCCACATCAGCCATGAATAGCATTCGGCGCGCTTCGAGATATCCTTTGGCACGAAGGCGCCGCCGAATTTCTCTGCGAGGTAGAGAAGGATCGCACCGCTTTCGAAGACGCGGGTATGCGGGTTCGTCGAGCGGTCGAGCAGGGCAGGAATTTTCGAGTTCGGATTGACCGAGACGAAGCCCGAGCCGAACTGGTCGCCGGTACCGATATTGATGAGCCATGCGTCGTATTCGGCTCCCTTGTGGCCCGCTTCGAGCAATTCTTCCAGCATCACCGTGACCTTGATGCCGTTCGGTGTGCCGAGCGAATAAAGCTGGAGCGGATGCTTGCCGACGGGAAGGTCCTTTTCCTGTGTCGGCCCGGCGATAGGCCGATTGATGTTCGAGAAGCGGTTGGCGTTCCTGTCCTGGTTCCAGGTCCAGACTTTCGGCGGCACATAGGTGTTGCTTGGGGCGTTGTCGGTCACGATGCGCACTCCCTTGAGGTTTCGGCCTTATCTGTTGTCGGACGATCTATTTGATGGCGCCTGCGGCGCGGAGACCGTCGATTTCCGCGTCGCTGTAGCCTGCCTGTTTCAGCGCTTCGATCGTGTGCTGGCCGAGGGCGGGCGAGGCGGCGCGCGGCGTATCGTCATAGCCCGGAAAGCGGATCGGCGAGGCGGGCGAGAGATAGGTGCCGCTGCCATCTTCCTCCGGGACCTTCACATAGGCGCCCGCTGCATGAGCCTGCGGATCGGCATAGACATCGGCCGGGCGCATCAGCGGCGCCCAGATGATGTCTTCGGCGTCGAGCTTTGCGCGCCAGTAGTCGACATCGTGTTCGGCGAAAGCTGCGTCAAGTATGTCCACGAGTTCGGCGGCGTTCTGACGGCGCTTTTTCGGATTGTCGAAGCGCGGATCGGTTTCGAGCTCCGGTTTGCCGACGGCGCGGCAGACGGCCGTCCAGTCGACCGAGCCCTGGCGCGGCACGATGACGATCCATGTATTCTTTGTCTGGAAGAAATTGCTGATCGGCATCAGCGCCTCGTGCCGCGACTTGGTGGAGCCGAGCTTGCCGTAGCGGAGCTGTACGGCGGTGTCGGAGCCTGCGGCATAGATGCCGGCGCGGAGCAGCGAGGCCTCGACAAGGCGGCCGGTGCCGGTCTTCTGGCGCTCGACCAGGGCGGCGAGGATGCCTCCGACGGTTGCCATGCTGGTGGTGTGGTCGCCGATGCCGGTGCGGAGCGTTACCGGCTCCTTGCCCTTCACGGTCTGCAGCCAGCCGACGCCGGAGCGGGCATAGAAGGCGGCGATGTCGAAGCCGGGGCGGTCGCGGTCCGGCCCTTCGAGGCCGTAGCCCGTCACGCTCGCATAGACGAGGCGGGGATTCACTTGTCTGAGCGACTCATAGTCGAGTCCCGCGCGTTCCAGCCCGCCGGGGCGGACATTGGTGATGAAGACGTCTGCGTCCTTCACCAGCCGCTTCACGGCCTCGACGCCTTCCGGCTTCGATGTGTCGATGGCGAGGCCCTTCTTGCCGCGATTGTCGAGATCGAAAATGGGAGAGCCCTTGAGATGGTCGGCGCCGACATTCGACATGGTGTAGCGCATCGGGCAGCCCGACAGCGGCTCCACCTTGATCACCTCCGCGCCCCAGTCCGCCAGGATGCCGCCCGCGCCGGGCGCGGCGATATAGGTGGCCATTTCAATGACCTTTATGCCTTCAAGCATGGATTCCGGTCCCCGTTTGCTGAATTTCTTGTTGGGGCGGATCATCCATGAAAAGGCGGGGGAGTCAAAGTTCCTGCAGGATTGCGCTGGACGGCGGGCCCTGCGCTAAAGAAGGATGGGGATGCCAGAGGGGCGGGGGCCCCGGACCAGAGGGGGGATTGAAATGACACCGGGATTCGTTGCGGCCATTCTCGAAGCGCGGGCGACTGCCATCGCGACGCGGGTGCTGCTGACTTTCATGTTCTGGGGAAGCGGGCTCGGGCTCCTCGCCAATTTCGGCGAGAGTGTGGAGATATTCGCTTCGCTCGGTTTCGCGCAGCCCGCGCTCGTCGTGATCGCCACGGCGGCGACGCAGCTCATCGGCTCGGCGCTGGTGATTTCGGGGCGCTATGTCTGGCTCGGGGCAGGCGCGCTTGGCGTGTTCACCTTCCTCACCATTCTCCTCGTCCACAATTTCTGGGCGATGCCGGACGGGCCGCAGAAGGTTAACAGTTTTCATACGGCTACGGAGCATGTGAGCGTGATCGGGGCGCTGATCCTCGTTTCGATCTTCATGCATTCGAAGGTAAATCGTTAGTTTTCTTAATATTTTCCGGGCGCTGAATAAACCGTTCGGCAAGGGTTCTCGCCTAGTCTCGGGTGAAGTGCGCTCCAATTCGGTGTGTGCTGCAACTCGTGTGGGCCGAGGACCGAAATGAGTTCGGAAAAGCTGACGATTGCCGATGTGGAGCGTCTCCTGTCGGACCCGTCGGAAAACGCAAGGGCACAGGTGGCGGCGAAGGTCGCTCGCCAGTTCGCGGAGGTGGAGCTTCTCCCCCGCGAGCGCGAACTTGCGCACGAAATTCTCGGCTATCTCGTACATGACGTTGCCGTTTCTGTGCGCGAGTCGCTGGCGCGCTGCCTGACGGACAATCCGGCCGCGCCGCGCAACATCGTGCTGCAACTCGCGCGCGACATCGACCAGGTGGCGATTCCGGTTCTCGAGCGTTCGCCCGTCCTGACCGATGAGGATCTCGTCGGCCTCGTCTATTACGGATCGCCCGCAAAGCAATGCGCCATTGCGGGGCGCTCCGAAGTGGGCGCCCCGGTTTCGGAGGCGATTGCGCATCGCGGCGACCGCAAGGCCGTGCTGACGCTGGTTCACAATTCAGGCGCCGTCATCAATGAGGCGGCGGCGACGATGCTGGCGCAGCGCTATGGCGAGGATGCCGATGTCGCCGCGCCGCTCGTGAAGCGGGGCGAACTGCCGGCGTTGCTGGTCGAGCGTCTTATCGCGATGGTCTCGGAACAGATCCGCGATTATCTCGTCGAGCAGCATGAAGTCGATCACCGCGTCGCAGCAACGCTCGAAGAGCAGACGCGCGAGCGGACGACCGCCGACACGATCAAGCGGACGGGGCAGGGCGACCTCCGCGCGCTTGCGCAGCAGCTCGTCGCGAACAACCGGCTCACGGCAACACTCATCCTGCGTGCGGCCTGTTCGGGCGAAATCCGCTTCGTCGAGGCGGCATTCGCGGAGCTCACTTCGGTGCCCGACGAGCGCATCTGGCGGCTCATTCACGATGTGGGTGCGCTGGGCTTCCGCGCGGTCTATGCCCGCGCCGGCATGCCCGAAGCGCTCTATCCCGCTTTCCGCCGCGTGCTCGATACCTACCATGCCGTGCGCAGCTCGGACGGCTCGCTCGACATCGAACTCTTCCGGCATCATGTGCTGGAGGGCCTGCGCGAGATCTATGAGCAGGTCGAGGCGGCCGATCTCGACAGCATGATCGACAAGCTGGCCCGAGTGGCGGCGACGCCGGGCGCGGCGCGCAAACAGAACGTCGCCTGATCTCCCAATTCCCCTGCGTCATGAAATGATCTAGGTTTCGCCCTCCGGAATACAGGAGAGGACGAAGCCATGAGCCAGCATCAGGAAGCCTATATCTGCGACGCGGTCCGCACGCCTATCGGGCGATATGGCGGATCGCTTTCGAGCGTGCGCGCGGACGATCTCGGCGCAGTGCCGCTGATGGCCCTGATGGCTCGCAATCCGGATGTAAATTGGGCGCGGGTGGACGACGTCATATTCGGCTGCGCCAATCAGGCGGGCGAGGACAACCGTAACGTCGCGCGCATGTCGTCGCTGTTGGCGGGGCTTCCGGACGGCGTGCCCGGCTCCACGGTGAACCGGCTCTGCGGCTCGGGCATGGATGCGATCGGCACGGCAGCTCGCGCGATCAAGTCGGGCGAGGCCGGGCTCATGATCGCGGGCGGCGTGGAGAGCATGTCGCGGGCGCCCTTTGTGATGGGCAAGGCGACCTCCGCCTTTTCGCGCGAGGCAGAGATTTTCGATACGACGATCGGCTGGCGCTTCGTCAATCCGCTGATGAAGCGGCAATATGGCGTCGACTCCATGCCCGAGACGGCGGAGAACGTGGCCGAGGATTTCCAGATTTCCCGCGAGGACCAGGACGCCTTTGCATGGCGGAGCCAGCAGCGCGCAGGCGCGGCGATGGCCTCCGGACGCTTTGCAAGCGAGATCGTGCCGGTAACGATTGCGAGCCGGAAGGGCGAGACGGTGGTGAGCGAGGATGAGCACCCGCGGCCCGATACGACGCTCGAGGCGCTTGCGAAGCTCAAGGCGCCGTTCCGCGAAGGCGGCACGGTGACGGCCGGCAATGCGTCGGGCGTGAACGATGGCGCCTGTGCGCTGGTTCTTGCTTCGGCGGAAGCGGCGGAAGCGAACGGGCTTCGCCCTCGCGCACGCATCGTGGCGATGGCGACCGCGGGCGTGCCGCCGCGCATCATGGGCATCGGCCCGGCGCCTGCAACGCGAAAGGTGCTGGAAAAGACGGGTCTCAATATCGGCGATATCGACGTGATCGAGCTCAACGAGGCCTTTGCCTCGCAGGGCCTTGCCGTGATGCGCGATCTCGGACTTTCCGACGACGCGGAGCATGTGAATCCGAATGGCGGCGCCATTGCGCTTGGTCACCCGCTCGGCATGAGCGGTGCACGGCTCGTGACGACGGCGATGTATGAGCTTGAAAAGCGGCAGGGCCGCTATGCGCTCTGCACCATGTGCATCGGCGTCGGGCAGGGCATTGCCATGGTGATCGAGCGGGTGTGACGCGCGAGCGCGTTCTCAGAAGCCCAGCGCGAATTGCACGAGGCTTGGCCGGGTGACGAGGCCGGCGGGGGTGCGTTTCGGCATGCGCCGCGGCGGCGTATGCCGGACCGGCTTTGCCTCCGGCACCGCTTCCTTCACGACAGCGGCAGCCTTTGCGATGGACTTCTGCCGGGTGCGCTTCTGCGCGGCTTCCTTTTTCATGTGAGGCAGGACGCGTTTGCGCCGGATCAGAGCGACGAGGTGGCGATCCGGGAAAAGGCAGACGCGGTCGATGCGCCAGGCGACGCCGCGCACTTCCTCGCGGGGAATGAAGGCTTCCGCTTCTTCCCATGCGAGTTCGACGATTGGATCGGTCAGTTCGAGCGGGGTTTCCTGCGCTTCCTCATCCGCGCTCGTCTCCGGCAAGGGATTTTCGAGCAGCATCAGCTCGCCGGAGTCGGCTTCCGGCTCGGGCGCGGGAACGAGATGCGGAGCGGACCAGCCATAGAGTTCGGCAGGGGAGGCGGGACGCGCGATGTGTGCGCCTTGCGCCGCTGTGAAGCCGAGTCCCGGCAGGGCGGCAAGCGTCGTCTCATCCTCGACACCGACGGCGGTGGCACCGAGGCCGCGCGATGCGGCGAGCGCGACGCGGCGGCCGACAAAGCCGAGACCGGTGTTCTTCAGCCGCCGCGCAAACTGGATGATCGCCGTGCCGCCGATCTTCACTTCGTCGAAGTGCTCGAGCGTGATGAGATCGTCCGGCACGATGACAGCGCCGCCGCCATCGAGCGCGGTGCGGAAGCCGAGACGGCGGAAGGCGGCGAGCGTCTGCTGTGCGGTCTCGCCGTGACGCGCGAAGGCCCCTTCGGGTACTTCGAGGGTGAGCAGGGCAGGGTCGAGGCTGCGCTCGCCCATGATTTCGTCGAGAGCGCCGGGCAGGCCCATATCGGCCAGATCGGCAGCGCCGAGATTGATCGAGAGAGGCCAGTTCTGACCGACCTTTTGCCAGGAGGAAATCGCGTCGGCCGCGGAGCGGGCGACGAAACGGGTCAGGTCGCCGCTACGTTCGCGCCGCTCGAAGAAGGAGAGGAAGAGGCCGGGTGGAAGCAAACCATAATCGGGATGTTCCCAGCGGATATAGGCCTCCGCGCCAAGCGCCTCGCCGGTGGCAAGGCAAAGTTTCGGCTGGCAGACAAGGAACAGGTGTCCCGCCTCGAAGGCGAGGTCAATGTCCCGGTTGGTCAGACGAAAGGAACTGCTGTACATTTCTTTTCCGGGCGGTACGCACGATTGAACCAGGTTCAGACTGGCCTGAGTCTCTTTCCGAGTGCTTAACCGCGCCAGACGAGCGGCGGACAACGTCGCCAACGAGTGAACGAGATGCATCGAATTCGATGCAATGGGAGGTTTGAATGGCGGATGGGCAGGGGAAACCCGAGGGAAGTGCGCTGATTCCGGCGGCGACGATCCTTTTGTTGCGAGATGGCACAGAGGGGCTCGAGGTCTTCATGGTGGTGCGTCACCACCAGATCGACTTCGCGAGCGGCGCGCTGGTTTTTCCGGGCGGCAAGGTGGACAAGCTCGACATGGCGCCGGGCGTGCGCGAGCGCGCGGACGGCATGGAAGGCCTCGACGACTGGGAATTTTCGATGCGCGTGGCGGCGATCCGCGAGGCGTTCGAGGAATCGGGCGTCCTGCTGGCCCGCAGCGAGCAGACGGGTTCGCTGATCGATGCCGGACGGCTGAAGAAACTGGAACACTATCGCGACCCGCTCAACCGGGGCGAAATCGGCATCGCCGATTTTCTGGCGAGGGAAGGCTTGCGGCTCTGCGGCGATGCACTGACGCCGTTTGCGCACTGGATCACGCCGAACATGATGCCGAAGCGCTTCGACACGCGCTTCTATCTCGCAAGCGCGCCGGAAGATCATCTCGCCGTGCATGACGGGTCGGAGTCGGTCGACAGCGTCTGGATCCGGCCGCAACTTGCGCTTCAGGAAGCGGATGCAGGCACGCGCACCATCATCTTCCCGACACGGATGAACGTCGAAAAGGTCGGCCGCAGCCCGAATGTGGCCCATGCCATCGAAACTGCGCGCAAGACGCCCGTCGTGACGGTGGAGCCGCAGGTGACGAAGAACGAGAAGGGCGAGCCCGTGCTGCGCATTCCGGCGGAAGCAGGCTACAGCGTGACGGACGAGCCGCTTTCCTCCGCCGCGAATGTGGCGAAGCCGAAGGCCGGCTGAAGACGAAGCCGCTCAGTAGAGGAACTGTTCGGTGATGATGCGTTCCTCGATCCCATGGTCGGGATCGAAGAGCATGTAGAGGTCGATGGAGCTGTCCTCCTCGACTTCTACATCGCGGACGCGGCGGAACTCAGTGTGGTCGGCAACCGCGCTGACGGGACGCTTTTCCGCTTCGAGAATGTCGAACCGTACTTTCGCCCTGTGGGAGAGCAGCGCGCCGCGCCAGCGGCGGGGGCGGAAGGCGCTGATCGGCGTAAGCGCGAGAAGCGCGGCGTCGATGGGCACGATGGGGCCCTGGGCGGAGAGATTGTAGGCGGTCGAGCCCGCGGGCGTCGCGACCAGCACGCCGTCGCAGATCAATTCTTCCATGCGCGTCTTGCCGTCGATGGAGATGCGGATCTTGGCGGCCTGATAGGTTTCCCTGAGCAGCGATACTTCATTGATCGCCAGCGCCTCCTGGCGGCTGCCATCGGCAAGCGTGGCGCGCATCCTCAGCGGATGGATGGTCGCGCGCTCGGCGGCCGCAAGCCGTTCCTTCAGCGTGTCGTCGCGATATTCGTTCATCAGGAAGCCGACGGAACCCCGGTTCATGCCGTAGATCGGGATGCGGCGGTTCATGTGTTCATGAAGCGTCTGCAGCATGAGGCCGTCGCCGCCCAGCGCGACGATGACATCCGCCTCGTCCGGAGAGGCGGCGCCATATTGCGCGGTCAGGCGGGCCAGCGCGGCCTGGGCCTCGGGCATTTCGGTCGCCACGAAGGCGATCTTGTCGAAACTCATCGGCTTCATCTTTCGCTGCTTGCGCTGGCATATTAGGGGCGGGGCCCCGCAGTGTCAGCAGAGGTAAGCATATGAGCGGCGATAAGCAAGCGGAGGGTGAGTTCATCTTCCTCTATTCGACCTTCGGCTCGGTGGCGGAGGCCGAGAAGGCGGCCGAGGCATTGGTCCGCGAGAGGCTGGCGGCCTGCGTCAACATCCATCCCGGCATGCGCTCCGTCTACGAATGGAAGGAGGCGGTGGAAAAGACCGAGGAAGTAGCCGTCTTCATCAAGACGAAAGAGGCGCTGAAGGAGAAGGCGATGGCGCGGCTTCGGGCGCTCCACCCCTATGAAGTGCCAGCCAT
Source organism: Parvibaculaceae bacterium (assembly GCA_019636015.1). Classification (GTDB taxonomy): domain Bacteria; phylum Pseudomonadota; class Alphaproteobacteria; order Parvibaculales; family Parvibaculaceae; genus Parvibaculum. The sequence goes on along the minus strand of JAHBYJ010000002.1, from coordinate 62,190 downwards.
GCTGGTGCTGCCGATCCTTGGCGGGAACGAGGATTATCTTGATTGGGCAAGGGGGCAGACGAAGAGGTGAGGTTCAGCCGCCAGTGAGCGACATGTGGCGGGGAACGGCGGGGCGATTGCTGGCGCGGTCGATGACGAAATCATGGCCCTTGGGCTTGCGTCCTATCGCTTCGTCGATGGCGGCATGGAGGAGGTCGTCGCTTTCGCTGGCGCGGAGCGGTGCGCGGAGGTCTGCCGCGTCTTCCTGGCCGAGGCACATATAGAGTGTGCCCGTGCAGGTGAGGCGGACGCGATTGCAGCTTTCGCAGAAATTATGCGTCAGCGGCGTGATGAAACCTAGCTTGCCGCCGGTTTCCTTCACGCGGACATAGCGAGCGGGACCGCCCGTGCGCTCGGCGAGATCGTCCAGCGTCCAGCGCTGTGCGAGCGAGCGGCGGACGTCGGACAGCGGCAGATACTGGTCCGTCCGGTCGCCGTCGATATCGCCCATGGGCATGGTTTCGATCAGCGTGAGGTCGTGTCCCTCGCCATGCGCCCATTCGATGAGCGAGGGAATTTCCGCCTCGTTCACGCCTTTCAGCGCCACCGTGTTGACCTTCACCTTGAGCCCGGCGCGCTTTGCCGCTTCGATGCCTTCCAGCACCTGGGGGAGGCGGCCCCAGCGGGTGACCTCCTGGAAGCGGGCCTCGTCCAGCGTGTCGACGGAGACATTGATGCGGCGGATGCCGGCGGCGAATAGGTCGGACGCATAGCGAGCGAGCTGGCTGCCGTTGGTCGTCAGCGTCAGTTCGTCGAGCGCGCCGGTTTCGAGGTGGCGGCCGAGCGCGCGGATCAGCACCATTACATCGCGGCGAACCAACGGCTCACCGCCCGTGAGGCGGAGCTTGCGGACGCCCTTGGCAATGAAGGCCGAGCAGAGGCGGTCAAGCTCTTCCAGCGTCAGCAGGTCGCGCTTCGGCAGGAAGCTCATATGTTCGGACATGCAATAGACACAGCGGAAGTCGCAGCGGTCGGTCACCGAGACGCGCAGATAGGAAACCGTCCGCCCGAAGGGGTCGATCATTTCCGGCTTTGCGGCAGGGCGGTCCATGTCCATGACCGGAATATAGCATCGGGTCAGCGAAATTTCGCCCCCTTGCGCTAAAGGGGTTTTTGCCGGGCCGCGCGCCGGGTTAGCCTCAGCCCCAAGAAAAAGGGGAGGCCCATGGCGGACTACATACTTTCCATCGATCAGGGGACGACGAGCACGCGGGCGCTGCTGTTCGACAATGCGGGCTCGCCCATGCGTGTCAGGCAGAAGGATCTCCGGCAGATTTTCCCGCGCGATGGCTGGGTGGAACACAACGCTGAGGAAATCTGGGCGGCGACGCTGGAGGTCTGCCGGGGCGTGCTGACGAGCGGCACGACGGTGGCGAATATCGCCGCCATCGGCATCACCAACCAGCGCGAGACGACGGTGCTCTGGGACCGGGCGAGCGGCAAGCCCGTCCATAACGCCATCGTCTGGCAGGACCGCCGGACGGCGGATTACTGCGCGAAGCTCAAGGCGGGCGGCAAGGAGCCACTGGTACAGGCGAAGACCGGGCTGCTGCTCGATCCTTATTTCTCGGGTACGAAGCTCCGCTGGCTCCTCGACAATGTGGAGGGCGCGCGGGCGCGGGCCGAGAAGGGCGAGCTATGCTTCGGCACGATCGACAGCTGGCTCATCTACAATCTTACGGGCGGCAAGCGCCATGTTACCGATGCGACCAATGCCTCGCGAACGCTGCTCTTCAATATCGAAACGAATGAGTGGGACGAGGAGCTGCTGAGGCTCTTCGACATTCCGCGCGGTGTGCTGCCTGAAGTGCTCGATTGCTGCGCCGATTTCGGCATGACGGCGAAGGAGCTGCTCGGCGCCCCCGTGCCGATTGCGGGCGTTGCGGGCGACCAGCAGGCGGCGACGGTGGGGCAGGCGTGCTTCGAGCCGGGGCTGATGAAATCGACCTATGGCACGGGCTGTTTCGCGGTGCTGAACACGGGGGCGAAGCGTGTCGAGAGCCGCAACCGCTTGCTCGGCACCATCGCCTACCGCATCGGCGGCGAGACGACCTATGCGCTGGAAGGTTCGATCTTCATGGCAGGCGCCATCGTGCAATGGCTGCGCGACGAGATGAAGCTCGTCGATACATCGGCGGAAAGCGAGCAGATGGCGCGGGACGCCAATCCGAACAGCCAGGCCGTCCTTGTTCCGGCCTTTACCGGGCTCGGCGCGCCTTACTGGGAGCCCAATGCGCGGGCGGCGCTCTTCGGCATGACCCGGGATACGGGCGCGAAGGAGGTGGTGCGCGCGGCGCTTGAAAGCGTGTCCTATCAGACGCGCGACCTGATGGAAGCGATGGCGGCGGACATGAAGGCGGCGGGGCTGACGAGCCCGCAGGCGCTCCGCGTCGATGGCGGGATGGTGGCGAACAACTGGTTCGCACAGAACCTTGCCGATATTCTCGGCCGGCCGGTCGAAAGGCCGGAAATCACCGAGACGACGGCGCTGGGCGCCGCCTATCTTGCGGGCATGCAGACGGGCTTCTACGGCGACCGGGCATCTGTGGCCAAGCACTGGCGCTGCGAGCGCGGCTTTTCGCCGGAAATGGCGGAAAGCGAGCGGGCGGCGCGGTATGAGCGCTGGCTTGGCTATGTGAAGCGTGTGATCGGGTGAGGCGCATGCGCACCGCTTTCGCGCTATAGTCGCATCCAAGAACGTGACCCCGGGAGGACGACATGGCATCGGACGATCTCATCTCGAAGCTGAAGGCGGCGCTCGGCCCCCAGGGCGTGCTGACCGGGGCGGATGCGGCGGAGAAGGCGCAGGGCGGCTGGAGCAAGCTCGGCGTGCCTGCGGCGGTGCTGCGCCCGGCGACAACGGAAGAGGTGTCTGCGGCCTTGAAGCTCTGCCACGCGGCGGGCGAGGGGGTCGTGCCGTGGGGCGGCAAGACGGGGCTGGTCGAAGGCGGCGAGGCGGACGGGCATATCGCGCTGTCGCTCGAACGCATGAACAAGATCGAGGAGATCGACGAGGCGGGCGGCACGATCACGGTGCAGGCGGGCTGCGTGCTACAGACGGTCTGCGAGGCGGCGGAGGCAAAAGGGCTCATCTTCCCGCTCGATCTCGGCGCGCGGGGCTCCGCCACCATCGGCGGCAATATTTCCACCAATGCGGGCGGCAACCGCGTGATCCGCTATGGCATGACGCGGGACATGGTGCTCGGGCTTGAGGCGGTGCTTGCCGATGGCACGGTGATGACCTCGATGAACAAGCTCATCAAGAATAATGCGGGCTACGACCTCAAGCACATGTTCATCGGCTCGGAGGGCACGCTCGGCGTCGTCACGCGGGCGGTGCTTCGCGTCTGGCCGAAGCCGCGCTCGCAGGATACGGGCTTTGTCGCGGTCGAAAGCTTCGAGCAATTGCCGAAATTCCTGCGGCATATGGAGCGCGCGCTTGGCGGCACGCTCTCCGCCTTCGAAGTGATGTGGGAGGATTTCTACAAGCTCGTGACCATGGAGCCCGCCAAGGGGAAGCCGATCATCGCGCATGGCCACCCTTACTATGTGCTGGTCGAGTCGATGGGCGGCGATCAGGAGGCGGACTCGGCGCGCTTCGAGGCGGCGATGATGGAGGCGCTGGAGGCGGGCGAGATTTCGGATGCGGTGATCGCCAAGAGCCAGGCGGAGCGCGATGCGATGTGGGCGCTCAGGGACGATGTGGGGCAGGTGGTGCACACCTATCCGATGTTCACCTTCGATGTGAGCCTCGGCATTGCCGATATGGAGAGCTATATCGCAGAAGTGCGGAAGGGCCTCGCTGCGAAGTGGCCTTCCAGTTCGCTGATGGTGTTCGGTCACCTCGGCGACGGGAATCTGCATGTCATTCCAGGGCGCTTTCCGGATGCGAATATCGAGACGCGGCGCGGCGTGGAAGCCGTCGTGTATGGAGAGTTGCGCAAGCGCAGCGGCTCCGTCTCGGCGGAACATGGGATCGGGCTCGAAAAGCGGCCTTATCTCGACTGGTCGCGCAACCCTGAGGAAGTGACACTGATGCGGCTGCTGAAGCGCACGCTCGATCCGAAAAACATTCTCAACCCCGGCAAGGTGCTTGAGCCCGTGCCCCAGGCGAGGGCGGCGGAATGAAACGGATTGCGATCACCGCGGGCGCGTTCGCCCTCTCCGTTTCCGGGGCGCTTGCCTCGTCGCCGGATGCCTGGGCGGAGCTGGAGGAGGCGGCAAAGGCTGCCTGCATCGCCGCCTCCGGGCTCGACGAGCCGGAAATCGACACGCCAGTGACGAATTTCGAGCGGCATGTCTTTGTCGTCGTGCATGGCAAATGGCCGGCTTCGTCGGAGGCGGCGGGTCGCGTGACGGACTGGGCCTGTCTTTATGACAAGGAACTCGGCTCGGCTGAGGCGCGCGAGCCCGGATTCCCCTGATCGGGCGGCTCACGGTTTGCAGGCGGGCCCCGCCTCGTGCCACACTGACCGGAACGAAGAATCCGGTTTTCAGGAAGTGGAGGGCGCCATGTCCGTGGCTGCAGATTTCAGAGACGTTCCCGTTCGCGAACTGGTGACAGAGGCGGAGTGGCAGGTGCGTGTGGACCTTGCGGCCACCTACCGGCTGGTCGCGCATTACGGGTGGTCCGACCTCATCTATACGCATATCTCGGCGCGCGTGCCGGGACCGGAGCACCACTTTCTCATCAATCCCTACGGCATGAGCTTCGACGAGATCACGGCGTCGAGCCTCGTGAAGATCGACCTCGACGGCAATATCGTCATGCCGACGGATTATGCGGTGAATCCGGCAGGCTTCACCATCCACAGCGCGGTGCACATGTCCGTGCCGAATGCGAATGCGGTGATCCACACGCATTCCGACGATGGCGTGGCCGTATCGGCGCAGGCGGACGGGCTGCTGCCCCTGTCGCAGACGGCGATGATCGTGCTCGAAGACCTCGCCTATCACGACTATGAAGGCATCGCGCTCGAGCATGACGAGCGCGAGCGGCTTGTCGCCGATCTCGGCAGCAAACATTGCATGATCCTGCGCAATCACGGGCTGCTGACGGCGGGCGCAACCTGTGCCGATGCTTTCCTGCGGCTCTATTTCCTGGAGCGGGCCTGCACCATGCAGGTGCGCGCGCTTTCGGGCGGCGTGAAGCTCACCATGCCCAATCCCGGCGTGCCGGAGAAGACGGCCGATCAGGGCATGTTCCACAAGAAGCACGGCATCGGCAATCTCGCTTGGCCGGCGCTTCTGCGCACGCTCGACCGGATCGATCCCACGTTCCGCGATTGATCCGCGCTCCGGCGCGTCCTGCGCCGGCGATATTCCATTCCGGGTGCGGGCTCCAATCCTCGCACCCTTCACGCATTCGAGTGAGGTCCGTTCATGGTGAAGTTCGGTGTGGGGCAGCCGGCGCGGCGCGTCGAGGACATGCGGCTGATTTCAGGTCAGGGGCGGTTCACGGACGACATCTCGCTGCCCGGTCAACTTTATGCAGTGATGGTGCGCAGTCCCCATGCCCATGCGCGGATCGTGAGCATCGATACGGAGGATGCGAAGGCGGCGCCGGGCGTCGTCGCCATCTATACCGGCAAGGACGCGGAAGAGGCGGGGCTCGGCACGGTCTATTCACCTGCTGCCGACATGCTGAAGAACAAGGACGGCACGCCGATCTACAAGACGACGCGCTGGCTGATCGCGCGCGACCGCGTGCGACATGTCGGCGATCTCGTGGCGATGGTTGTGGCCGAAACGCCGGCGCCGGCGCGCGATGCGGCGGACCTCGTGATGGTCGACTATGAAGACCTGCCCGTGGTCGCGGATACGGCGGGCGCGCTTGCGGCGGATGCGCCGGTCATCTGGGAAGAGAATGGGAGCAATCTCGCCTATGACTGGTCGATCGGCGATGCCGCATCCGTCGAAGCGGCGATGAAGGCCGCGCATCACGTGACGCGGGTGAATCTCGTCAATAACCGCATCGTCGTGGCTGCCATGGAGCCGCGCGCGGCGCTCGGGAATTATGAGGCTGATCGCGATCACTACACGCTCTATGTGTGCAGCCAGGGCGTGCATGGCATGCGCACGAATATCGCGAAGCACTCGCTGAATATCCCTGTCGAGAAGCTGCGCGTGGTGACGGAGGATGTTGGCGGCGGCTTCGGCATGAAGACGTTCGTCTATCCCGAATATCCGCTGGTGCTGTTTGCCTCGAAAGCGATCGGCCGCCCGGTGAAGTGGACGGCGGATCGTTCGGAAAGCTTTCTCACGGACAGCCAGGGCCGCGACCATGCGACGGAAGCCGCGCTTGCGCTCGACAAGGACGGCAAGATTCTCGCCGTGAAGGTCGACACGATCGCCAATCTCGGCGCCTATCAGAGCCAGTTCGGGCCGTTCATTCCCTCCCTCGCGCCGCGCGGCATGCATGTGGGTGTCTATATGGTGCCCGCGATGCATAATCACGTGCGCGCAGTCTATACGAACACGGTGCCGGTGGACGCCTATCGCGGTGCGGGGCGGCCGGAAGCTTCCTATGTGATCGAACGGCTGATGGAGAAGGCAGCGCGGGAGATGGGACTTTCGCCCGACGACATCCGCCGCCGCAATTTCGTGCCGCCAAGCGCCATGCCGCTCAATGCGGCCCCGTCGCTGCCTTTCGATTCCGGCGATTTCGAGCGCAATCTCAACGATGCGATGAAACGCGCCGATGTGGCGGGCTTTGCCGCGCGGCGCGCGGCGGCGGAGCGAGACGGAAAGCTTCTCGGTATCGGCTATAGCTATTATGTCGAGCGTACGGCGGCGGGTATGGCGGATTATGCGCGCATCTCCGTCGATCCGAAGGACGGGCTCGTCCATGTGTGGACCGGGCAGCAGACGAACGGGCAGGGGCATGAGACGGCCTGGACGCAGCTCGTCTCTTCGCGACTCGGCATCGATGGCGAGAAGATCAAGGTGCATCTCGGCGACTCCGACGTGCTGCCCGGCGGTGCGGGGACCGGCGGCTCCAAGGCGCTCTACATGGCGGGCGGCGCGATTTCGGACGCTTCCGACAAGCTGATCGAGAAGGGCCGCGAGATCGCGGCAAACGAACTCGAAGCGGCGAAGGCCGATATCGAATATCGCGGGGCGGACGGCGAACCAGTGTTCGCGGTCGCGGGCACGGACAAGGCGATCGACCTCTTCGCCGTGGCGAAAATCGCGGAAGGCCAGGCCGATCTGGGCGAGTTTGCAGGAGACGGCGAATATACGCAGAAGGGCAATACCTTTCCGAACGGTGCGCATATCTGCGAAGTGGAGATCGACGGCGATACCGGCGTCTATCGCGTGACGCGCTTCACGGCGGTGGACGATTTCGGGCAGATCCTGAATCCGCTGCTTGTCGCGGGGCAGGTGCATGGCGGCATCGTGCAGGGGCTTGGCCAGGCGATGGGCGAGCATGCGGTCTATGATGCGAACGGGCAGCTCGTCACAGGCTCCTTCATGGATTACTGGATGCCGCGCGCGGCCGACTTCCCGGATTTCGATGTGAGCTACAATGAAATTCCCGCACGCTCCAATGCGCTTGGCGTGAAGGGCGCGGGCGAGGCCGGCACGGTCGGAGCGCCGGCGGCCTTCATCAACGCGATGATCGACGCGCTTGCGCCTTACGGCATCGAGGAAATCGACATGCCGGTGACGCCGCTCAAGCTCTGGGAAATCCTGCAGCGGGGCCGCAAGGCGGCGGAATAGCGAGCCATGTGGGCCGGGCGCTTCGAGTTCGGCGAAGGCTGGGCCGTCTATCGCGGACGAACGGATGTCAATGCGCCGCATCGCCATGCCGCGATCCAGATCGCGGCGGGCCGGGATTCCGGAATTGCAATGCGGAGTGATGGCGTGGTGCTGGAGGCGCGGGCGATCGTCATTCCGCCGATGGTGCGGCATGAGTTCCTGAATGCCGGCGGTGAAGTGACGGCGCTCTATCTCGAGGCTGAGTTGCCGCCAGGCCGCGCATTGCGGCGGCTGATGGGCGACAAGATCGCGCCGCTTCCCGAAAGTCTCGCACGGGTCCTGTCCACGGTCGATCCGCAAGAGACCGTCGCCACACTCACGGCGTTTCTCGACATGGGCGCGCAGGAAGCGCCGGACCCGCGTCTCGCTGCGGCGCTTGCGAGCCTTCGCCGGAGCCCCGGCGAACCGGGAGCCATCGGTGCGGCAGCGAAGGCGGCCGGGCTCTCGGCCCCGCGCCTCAGGGAGCTTGCACGGAGTGAACTCGGCATTGCGTTGTCGCAATGGCTGCTCTGGCAGAAGCTTGGCCGCGCCTCACGGGCGATCGCCGCCGGCGCCTCGCTCGCGGAGGCGGCGGCTTCGGGCGGCTTTGCGGATCAGGCACACTTCTCACGCACCATGCGGCGCATGTTCGGCGTCACGCCGCGCGTGGCGGCGGAAACGCTGAACTGAGCTCAAGCCGGTTTCACGGCGTGATAGACGCTGATCGAACCGGTATGCGTCGGGAAGACGTTGCGTTCTTCGAGTCCGGCAAATCCTGCAGCCGGTATCAATTCATTCAAAATGCCATCCGCATTCGGCTGCGTATATTCGAATCCGTCGGCCATCTGCACCTGCCGGAAGAGGGTGCGCATCAGGAAGGTGCGCTGCAGGCCGTAGTCACCGATGACGAGACGGCCACCCGGTTTCAACAAGCGGTAAGCGGAGGCGAGAATGCCTGACTTAACCTCCATCGGACATTGATGCAGCACGAGGCTCGAGACCACGGCATCCGCGAAGCCTTCGCCGAGATGCCGATGCGCCTCGTCGCCAAAGCCTTCATGCCATTCGATAGCGGCGCTCGCCGCCTCGGCCTTGGCGCGCGCAATGGCGAGGACCTGCGGGTCGGGGTCGATCCCGATCATGCGGATGCCTGGCGTCTGCGTTTTCAACAGGATCGCCTGGCTGCCCGTACCGGCGCCGATATCGACCACGGTCTCCCCGGGATTGAGCGCCAGTGCCTTCGCAACGAGCGGCCGCCAGCGCTTCTCGCGCGTCATGACGGCAATGACCTTGTCATAGGCGTTGGTGAATTCGGACTTGCCCAGAGCGGGCACGAAGTCGCGTTTCGCGGTCATGGATATTTCTCCTTTTCGCGCGGAGGATAGGCGGGCCGCCCGAAATTCGTCTTGAACGAAACGCTTGCCGGAGCGTTGACCCGCTGGAGAGGCGGCGGGTCACCATGGCAAATCAGGCGCAAGCAGCGGCCGGAGCGTTCGAAACCGACATTCCCTCGCGGCTCGACCGGCTGCGCTGGGGACGGTTTCACACGCTGGTCGTCATCGCGCTTGGTGTGACCTGGGCGCTGGACGGACTTGAGGTGACGCTGGCGGGCTCGGTCGCCGGCGCGCTTCGAGACAGCCCGACGCTTGGAATGAGCGCCGCCGATATCGGCTTTGCTGCCGGTGCCTATCTCGCCGGGGCCGTGCTTGGCGGGTTGTTTTTCGGCTGGCTCACCGACCGTCTCGGGCGGCGCAAGCTCTTCTTCATCACACTCACGCTCTATATCGCCGCGACGGGCGCCACCGCCTTTTCATGGGACCTGTGGAGCTTCGCCTTTTTCAGATTCCTCACGGGCGCGGGGATCGGCGGCGAATATACGGCAATCAATTCCGCCATTCAGGAACTCATTCCGGCGCGTTATCGCGGCTGGACCGACCTTGCGATCAACGGAAGCTTCTGGGTCGGCGCGGCGCTCGGCGCCGGCCTGTCGATCCTGCTGCTCGATCCCGCGGTGACAGGCGACGGAGATCTCGGCTGGCGGCTCTGCTTTTTCATCGGCGCCGTGCTCGGGCTCTTCATCTTCGCGATGCGGTTCTGGATTCCCGAAAGTCCGCGCTGGCTGCTCACGCATGGCCGCGTGCGCGAGGCGGAAGAAATCATCGGCCGCATCGAGGGCCGCCATATCGAAAGGGGCCATATGCTGGCCGAAGCGGACCTCGTGCGAATGAGATTTTCTCCGCGCGGGCCGCTTCGCTTGCGCGCGATCGCCCATACGCTGTTTAAAGCGCATCGGCGCCGGGCGCTTGTCGGCCTGGCGCTGATGTCGGCGCAGGCCTTCTTCTACAATGCGATCTTCTTCACCTATGCACTGGTGCTCACCGATTTCTACGGCATCCAGTCAGCGCAGGTAGGCTGGTACATCCTGCCCTTTGCCGCGGGCAATTTCCTCGGGCCGCTGCTGCTCGGCCGGTTCTTCGACACAGTGGGGCGGCGCATCATGATCGCCTCGACCTATGCCATTTCGGGTGTGCTGCTGACGGGAAGCGGGTTTCTCTTCCAGCAAGGACTGCTCGATGCGCAGACGCAGACGGCCGCCTGGATGGTGATCTTCTTCTTTGCGTCGGCAGCGGCGAGCTCCGCCTATCTGACGGTGAGCGAGACCTTTCCGCTCGAAATCCGCGCCATTGCCATTGCCGTCTTCTATGCGGTGGGAACCGGGCTTGGCGGGATAGCCGGACCGATCATATTCGGCCAGCTGATCGAAACAGGCTCGCGCGAAGCGGTGTTCAGCGGCTATCTCTTCGGCGCGGCGCTGATGCTTCTCGCGGCGCTGGTGCAGGCGGTGTGGGGCATTGCGGCAGAGCGAAAGCCGCTCGAGAGCGTGGCGAAGCCGCTTGCCTCGCTCGACTGAACGGCGCATCGAACCCCATGCAAAGTGAGGTCATTCTTATTGACAAAATGTCAATTAAGGCTGAGGCTTTCACCCATGACGATGGAGGAAACGGGGTCCAGAACCCGAGAAGCCGCAGAAGCGGCCATTCTGGACGAGAGCAGCCAGGAGGAGCCGGCCTTGCAGGCAAGCGGGGCGGGAGCGGCGCCCTTGAGCGGCGGCGCAAAGCGCAAACTCGAAAGCCGGCGCAAGCTGATGGAAGCCGCACGCAAGCTCTTCGTCGAGCGCGGTTATCACGAGACGAGGCCGCAGGACATTTCCCGGGAAGCGGGCGTCGGCCATGGCACGTTCTATCTCCATTTCGAGGACAAGCTCGACTGCTTCCTCGCCTTCACCGACGAGGCGGCGGACGAACTGCATGAATTCGTCGAGCGGCACATGGCACTGGCGCATTCGCTGGAGGAGGGGATCCGCGAATTGCTGATCGCCGTCTTCGAATATTCCGACAGCAATCCGGGCGTGCTCGGCGCGGCGCTCACCGATATCGACGTGCTTAGCACCGGCGGTGTGGGGCGGCGCGGGCCGGTGGACCGCTGGGCGGAGGTCTGGGCGGAACTCATGGAGAAGTGGAAGTCGACGGGCGAGGTCTCGGCGGAAGTCGATACGCGCATGGCGGGATATCTCATCGTCGGTGCGATCAAGCAGGGTGGGGCCTACGGTTTCCGCCGCAAGCTCGACCGCAAGAAGATGATCGACAGCATGACCTGGCTGTTCGTCCGGGCCCTGAAGAAATAAGGGCCACAAGGCCCAAGGGAGGAGGAAGAAATGGCGAAGCTCACCTATACACGTGAAGAGCTGATGGCGAGCCACGATTATGCGCGGCCGCATGAGCGCGCAGGCTACCGTCTGCATGGCGGGTTTCTCGCAGATGGCAGCTATGTATCGCCGCGTGTGCTTCACCGCTGGCCGGCGGTTCATGCCTGGCAGGAGGCGCTGACCGCGAAAGGCTGGCCGCTCATCGACGCGACGGTCCAGCTTCTCAAGCGCGGCAACTATCCGAATATTCCGCAGGAGCGTTTCCTTCTTTCCAACGGCATCGGCCAGCCGCTCTGGAATTCGCTCACCATCACCGGCGTGATCGAAGCGCGCGGCCGCGCCTTGTGCGACCTGCAGGCGCCCGACTTCCAGCAGATCATCGTCGACGATATTTCGCAGACTTGCACGGGGCATCTGCACAAGGGTCTTCTTTACGCGCATGGCGCGGATGAAGGCGGCGATCCGGCGGAGCCCGATGTCGGCGCACATGACGCCATGTGGTTTGCCGCGCGCGATTTGCTGTTCGGCAAGGATCGTTATCCGCTGCCGGAGGTGCCGGAAAGCATTGCCCGTCCGGATACGGGCCGGTTGATGCCGCAGCTTCCGGCGGGCTTCGAGCAACTCATCCTGCTGCTGATGAATGTGCTGATGATCGAGGTGCGCGCGGAAAGCTTCTTCGCCTTCTGCTGCGAGATCATGCGCGACAAGGAAGCCTTCCCGAATCTCCAGAAGGAAGGTGAGGAAGCGGCGGCGATGGTCGAGCGCATCCGCACCGACGAGGCGATCCATGTCGGTTATCTGCAGACGACGGTCTCCGAGATGCGCAGCTTCACCTTCAAGACCGTCGATGGCGGTACCGTGAAAGGCAAGGACCTGATCGACCCGATCTGGGAAGGCATGGTGCATTGGCATGCGGTGACGCAGGCCGACTTTTCGAAGGAACAGACGCGCGATGCCATTCGCGCGGGGCTTGAACAGGCGCCGAACGGGGCACAGCTTTTTGCCAAGTTCGATGCGCTCGACGATGTAGCAAAGGCGGCGTGATGAAGGATCTTTCGGGCAAGACGGCGTTCGTGACGGGCGGCGCGAGCGGCATCGGTCTCTCCATGGCACGGGCCTTCGGGCGGGCGGGCATGAACGTCATGCTTGCGGACATCAATGAAGACGATCTCGGCGTCGCGGTCGCCGAATTGCGCGAGAGGCAGATCAAGGTGGAGGGCGTGCGCTGCGACGTGGCGGAGCGTTCCTCCGTCGAGCAGGCGGCGAAGGCGACGCTCGATGCCTTCGGCAAGGTGCATGTCGTCTGCAACAATGCGGGCGTGGGGGCCGGCGGCGCCATCGGCACGATGAAGCCCGGCGATTGGGAATGGGCCATCGCCGTCAACATCATGGGCGTGGTTTATGGCATGGAGGTTTTCCTGCCGCATATCCGCGCGCATGGCGAAGGCGGGCATTATGTGAACACGGCTTCCATGGCGGGCATCATCTCCGCGCCGGGCATGGAGCCCTATACAGCGTCGAAATATGCCGTTGTCGGCATGTCGGAAGGCTGGGTGCAGCAGCTCGCTCCGGAAAATATCGGCGTGTCGGTTCTCTGCCCCGGTTTCGTGAAGACGCGCATTTATGAAAGCGACCGCGCGCGGCAGGCAAAGTATGGTGCAGCGAATGATGACCGAGATCCCGAACGGGCCGAAATCGCCAAGCAGTTCGTGCTGGCAGGCATCGATCCCGATCGCGTCGGCGCCCGGGTGGTGGAAGCCATTCTCGACAACGAACTCTATATCTTCACCCATCCCGACATGGCGCCGCTCTTCGAGGCGCGCGCCCGCGCCATCGAGGCGGCGTTCGCCCATGCGGCGGAGAGCACGGCGCTGAAAGGCGTCGAGTTTCGCTCGCCATCGGAAATCCGGATGGTCGATTAACCAAGGGGCGGGGCGGCGCTTGACGGCATGTGGGAATGGGCTAGGTGTTGAGTATCGCCGCCCGTTTCGCCACCCGGAGAAAGTCAGAATGAAAAGCCTCGCCGCTCTCGCCCTTGCCGCCTTCATCGCTGTTGGCGCCGCCGCACCGGCTGCCGCGGCGGTCGAGACCGGCGCCCAGCTTGTTTCGGCCTGCCGTAACCTGATCGAGAACGGGCATGCGGAAGGAAGCAGCGGCGAGCCCTGCAAGCAGTTCCTGATCGGGCTCATCATGCCGCAACAGGAGACGCTGACCATGGGAGAGCCGTTCCGTGCGGAGCGGCTCGGGCCGAACCAGGACCAGAAAGCCTGTTTCGATCTGCCCAACCAGCTTACCTATCGCCAGTTCGCGCAGCACGTCCTCACCTATGCGGAGAGGCAGCCGGACATGACCTCGCGGCCTGCGCATGAACTTGCGGTGCGGGCGCTCGAGGCGAACTATCCCTGCGATCCGGTTTACCTGCAGTAACGATCAGACGTTTCGCAGATACCATTCGATGTCGGTGCTGCTCACCGCCGCGAAGAAGCGGTCGCATTCGGCTTCCTTGATGGTCAGGAAGATTTTCGCGAACTCGCCGAGATGCGTCTCGATGAAGGCGGAGTTGCGTGCGACTTCCAGCGCTTTCCACCAGTTGATCGGCAGGGTCGCTTCCCGTTTGCCATAGCCGTCGCCGGTGACAGGCTCGCTCGGCTCGAGGTTCTTCTCGATACCTTCGGCGATACCCGCGAGCACAATCGCCAGTGCGACATAGGGATTGGCGTCCGCGCCGCAGACGCGATGTTCGAGATGGCGCGTTTCCGCGCGGCCGGCCGTCACGCGCAGTGGTACGGAACGGTTGTCCACCGCCCAGGCGGGCGCGAGCGGCGCATAGGAATTCGGACGGAAGCGGCGAAAGGAGTTCGCATTGGGCGCGAAGAAGGCCATGCTCTCGGCCATGGTCGCTTCGAGGCCGGCAATCGCATGAGCAAGATGCGGTGTGAGCTCCGTGCCTTCGCCGGCAAAGAGATTTCTGCTCGTTTCATCGGCAAGCGAGACATGGACATGCATGCCGCTGCCGGAAAGATCGGCATAGGGCTTTGCCATGAAAGTGGCTGTGAGACCGTGGCGCTCGGCCATGCCCTTGACGAGCCGCTTGTAGAGAATGGCGTCGTCTGCGGCGCGCATGGCGTCGGCGCGGTGTTCGAGCACGATCTCGAACTGGCCGGGTGCATATTCTGAAATCAGCGTGCGCGCGGGCAGGCCCATCTTTTTCGCGCCGGCGAAGACATCGTTCAGGAAGGGCGAGAAATCTTCCAGATCCTGCATGAGATAAGCCTGGTGATGCGCGGGCGCGTAGCCGTTCGGCGCGGCGGGCGGCTTGATCTTGCCGTTCGCCGCAGCCTCCCGGTCCACCAGATAGAATTCAAGCTCGATGGCTACTACAGGCTTGAGGCCCATTCCTTCGAGCCGGTTCACCGTGCGCTGAAGCGCATGACGCGGATCGGCGCGCGTCGGCGATCCGTCGCGCTCATATGAGGTGAGGATCAGCTGCGCCGTCGGAACGTCATGCCAGGGCGCATGGGTGATCGTCGCAGGCACGGGAAGGCAGGGGCGGTCGCTGTCGCCTTCCTCCCAGACGAGACCCGTTTCCAGCACGTCCACGCCCAGCATGTCGAGCGAGAGAATGGAGCAGGGCAGGGGCCGCCCGTCGCGGTAGGCGGTCTCGATTTCCTCGGGCCGCAGCACCTTGCCGCGCGCCACGCCGGACGGATCGGTGAGATAGGCCTGTATCTGCACGATGTCGGGATTTGCTGCGAGGAAATCCGCTGCTTCGCGTTCGCTGGCGCGTGTCATGGTCAGTGTCCTTCCTTGCCGCAAAGCGCATCGAGCGCAGCGCCGAAACCGGCGACGAGTTTTTCGACATCGGCCTCCGTCGTCGAAGGCGCGACAAGGGTCATGTTGTGGAACGGCGTCACGAGCACATTCCGGTTGAGAAGAAAGAGGTGGATGGCACGTTCGACCGTGTGATCGATGGCGGCAGCGGCTTCCGCGCCGCTTTCGAGCGGACGCCTCGAGAAGACGAGTTCGGCGCGCGCGCCGATCTGCGTCACCGTCCATGGAAGATGATGGCGCGTCACCTCGCGGCGCAGCCCCTCGGCGAGCTTTTCGGCGAGCTTCGTCATATGGGCGTAGTTTTCCGGCGTCATCACTTCTTCGAGGCAGGCGCGCATGGCCGCCAGCGCGAGCATGTTGCCCGACAGCGTGGTGCCGATACCGGAATAACCGGGCGTCTTCGTTTCGAGGACACGGTTCATTTCCGCTTCGACCTTTTCCGTGAAGCCGAAAACGGCGGCGGGAAGGCCGCCCGCCACCGGCTTGCCGAGCACGAAAAAATCCGGATCGATGTTTCGTGCGCGGGTGAAGCCGCCGGGACCTGTCGAGATCGTATGGGTTTCGTCGATGCAGACGAGCGTGCCGTGGCGGCGTGCGGCGGCGATGAGCCCTTCGATGAAGCCTTCTCTCGGCAGCACCATGGCCGTGTTGGTGAGCGCCGGCTCGGTCAGCACCAGTGCGATGTCTTCCTGCGCGAGCAAGGCTTCCACGGCTTCAAGATCGTTGAAGGGAGCGGCGATGCTGTTTTCGGCGATATCCACCACCTGACCGAGCAGGCTCGGTTTCATTCTTGTGGCACCGCCTTCGAGCTTCACGAATGCGTCTTCCACCTGCCCGTGGTAGCAGCCGTCGAAGACGAGCACCTTTCGCCGTCCCGTCAGCGCGCGGGCCCAGCGC
Organism: Parvibaculaceae bacterium; assembly: GCA_019636015.1. Lineage (GTDB taxonomy): Bacteria > Pseudomonadota > Alphaproteobacteria > Parvibaculales > Parvibaculaceae > Parvibaculum. The sequence continues at coordinate 45,977 of JAHBYJ010000002.1, read as the reverse complement.
ACGACCGCCCGGTTCGCGTCGGACGCCGTTGCCGTCACCTGCCAGTAAGGAAGGCCGAAGCGGGTGGCGAGAAGGCGGCCCACCTGCGCCGTGAGTTCGGAGGGGAGCATGGCGGTGAGGCCCTGCGCCGCCTGTACCGCAATCGCCCGTGCGACCGGCTCGGGCGAGTGTCCGAACATGGCGCCGGTGTCGCCGAGGCAGAAATCGCTATAGGTGTTGCCGTCGATGTCGGTGACGGTCGAGCCTTTCGCGCTGCGAACGAAAAGCGGGAAGGGCGTTTCCCAATCGAGCATCCAGTGCAGCGGTACGCCGCCCGGGAAATGCGCGCCTGCTTCCGCCGCCATCTGCTTCGAGCGGGGGTGGAGCTCGGCATAGCGGGTCTTTTCGGCGGCAATCAGGGCTTCGGCGCGCTGCCGGATTTCCGTCGGCATGGGCATGAAAGGGTCTCCCAGGGGAAAGCCCTTCTCTTTAACTCATTGCGAGGGGTAGAGGCTAGCGGGGCTGCGCCGAAAGGACGCGCGGCAGGCTGTCCGGTTCGCCATTCGCCGCCATCCGTGCAACGATGATTCCGCCAACGATGAAGAGGAGGAAAGCCATGACAGTCAGAGGATTTCTTGCCGCGAGCCTCATCGCCGTGATGATGCCGGCAGGCGCTGCCCTCGCGCAAATGCCGCGCATCACGACCGGCGCGGAGCTCGTCTCCGCTTGTACGGTCGCTCTCGGCACAAGTCAGGATGTCGAGGACCGGATCGCACGTGCGTCCTGCCACCAGTTCCTTGCAGGACTTGTTGCCGGTGTCTACGCCTCGGTGGACAAGGGTGCGCCGATGGTCGTGCGGCGCCTCGGAGAGAACATGGACGAGGAAGTCTGTTTCCGCCTGCCGGACCGGCTCACCTTCGAGGAGTTCGCAAAGCAGGTGACGGAATTTGCGCCGGGTCATTCCGAGCTTTATCAGCGGTCGGCCTTTGAAATGGGCGCGCGTACGCTCGCGGAAAACTATCCCTGCCCGGAATAGGCTTCGGACCGTTACCCGAAAGGAAAAGCCGCCCGTCGGGGCGGCTTTTTGACGGGCACGCTTCGTCCTAATGGTCTCCTCGTGGCTGCGCCACGCGTAGCCCTAAGGATGATCCGTTTGCGTGATTTTGAGCCGCTTGCTGGCAAAGGCCCGGCCGGAATGCATTTGAGATATTTCTCGAAGGCGAGGGCTGTGTGCTTCTCTGGAAACGTGCAGTACCACACCAAATCCCACGGGGCATATTTTGATGTGTGTGGAGATTTTCCGGCATTGTGATCCGTCATGCGCTGCCGGAGGTCGGTAGACATGCCGGTATATTCCTGACTGGGAAAGTTAACGCTGCGGATGATGTAGACGTACCACATTCGCTGCTCCCGCCCGTCTTCGCCTGGCGGCTTCGCCGGGCACGCTTCGCCCTGATTGTGCTGTGCCAGATGGTTTGAGGAGGCGGGGAATTCCGGGATTAGGCGGGATTTCGTAGTATTTGCCGGGATTTAGGGGCATCGGGCGAAAAATCGCCGCGCCACATGGTTTCGCGTGAAACATTCCCGGTGGCGGCCGCAGGGCCGGACGGCGCGCCAGATGGAAATCACCCGAAACACGCGCCGCCGCAACGACTTAGCCCATTTTTGCGCGGCTAAGGAAATCAATCCATCTGGCGCGAAGTTGTGGACCCTGCCCACAGGCAGGAAACCCCAGAAATCCGCCAAAAATGATCATCCGGATGGGACGAAGTTGTGGGGGCTTAATACAGCTCCGGATGGTCGCGGCGGTGCTGCAGGATGGCCTTGTACTGGGCGGAGGCCTTGCAGAACTGCTCCAGAGATATGCCGAGTGACCCCCGCCAATTCCCGAAACCCTTTTCCCGGATGCACTGCTCCGTGTCGATCTCAATCTGGGTCTTCGGCCCTTCTGCAATAACGATGATGATGAATAGGAACAGCGGAATTCCGATAATCCACATAGCTGCATCGCGCCAGTGTTTGCGGCGCTCGGACTGCTGAACTGCTTCGGACATCTCTTCCCCCTCAGGCCCTGCCGGCCTTCCAGATTACCCTTCCCACGATCCTGACCTTATCAAGGTCGCGGCGCGCGATCACCTCCCTGGTGGACTGGTGATCATCGCCGCTCGTCACCTCCAGCGAGCCATCCAGCAGGAGCCGCAGGTTCTTCACCAGCAAGAGCCCATCCACCACGAAGACATAGGCACCATCGCCCCGGAATACCGGGTCGCTCTTGTCCAGCAACAACAGCGCTCCATCATCCGCGATGCCCGGCATGGAGTCGCCGGCCGCTTCGACGATCATCAGGTCCGCCGGGTTCGCCCGCAAGGCTCTATGGAGCCATTCGCGGCTGAAGGCCACGCCGCCCAAGAGGTTCTGCTCCTCATAAAAGGTGCCGCCTCCTGCGCCTACCTTCACGTCGTAACGCGGGATGCGGACAAAGCCGCCCCGATCAAAGCCGCTGCCTTCCAGCTCTGCGGGTGGAAGGTCGCTGAAGCCGCTTGCGGCCTCTCTTTCCAATGCTCCGCGAAGCATTGTGCCCTCTCCGGTCAGCAGCCAATCAGTGTTTATGCCGTGCGCCGCTAGAGCAAGTAGCGTGGCGCCTGTCGGCACGTCTCCCTTCTCGTATCTCTGCCAAGTGTTCTTCGAGACGGAAACCATTTCCGCCACCGCGCGCTGCGATCCGCCGAGGTGCTTTCGGACGAGTTCGAACCGCTCCCCAAGCGTTGTCACGAGCCCTCCCCCGGTCCGTCACCAAAAATATACTTCCCGTGCATAAAAATCGGACCACTTAACCCATTGATGTGGCAAGAGGTTTCTATTTTTGTGGTTAACGCCACAAAAATAGCTTGGATCGGCATTATTTTTGTGTATCTGATAATGCACATGGGTATGAACACACAGAAAACAGTGCCTACGGAACCTCACGAACGAGCTGTCTGGGTTTTAGGGCAATTGCGGCTTCGCGGCGAGTCATTCGCCTCGATCAGCCGGAAGCTCGGCAAGTCCCGGTTCGCAGCCCGGCAGGCGATGTATCAGCCGAGCGCCGAGCTTGAGCGCGCTCTGGCCGATGCGCTCGGCATGCGCGTCCAAGAGCTTTTCCCCGAACGCTTCGACGGCAAGGGTCGCCGCATCCATCAGGAGCGCGACCAGAAGTCGAGGGACGCGGCATGAGCAAGGCGGGGGGAGCGAGATGCTGGAGCGCCTTGTGTGTGCCGCCTGCCTTCGTCACTGAAGTCGGCGCCATTGTTCTCGCCGCCATTCAGTCGGGAGCGTCGTTTGAGCAAGTACGTCCCGAATTAAATGCGGCAGCAGTTCGTCATCTGAAATCCCGAAAGGGGCCTTCAGCATGACTGTGTCAGGCATCATCTTCGCGACGCCGGCGCCGAACAAGACGCGGGCCCATACGATGCGAAGCACAGCCCCCGGGACCGCTGACAAGTCAGCCTCCGGGTCGCCTGCCAAATCGAGCAGGAGCCTCGTCGCAGCCGGTTCCTGCGAGAAGTCCAGTGGTTCGCTCGATGGTGCGCAGTGTGGCCGGATGCGACGGTCAGCCCACGCGCCCAGGATGCGGCTCACGCGCTCCGCTCTGATGTCGATCTCCATCTCCCTCTCCCTCTTCTCCCGACTCACTGGTGGTTCTCTGAGTATAGGGGAAGGCGCGGCCGGGCTTGTTGCGTTCCGTCCGGCCGCGGACATTTCCGGGCTTCTTCCTGCGCGCGAGGTGCGCGCATGAAGGAGTGGTTCACCGCGCAGGAGCTTGCCGCGCTGAAGCTCGACGCAATCTGCAGCGATCGCGCCGACATATTCCGCCAAGCCGAGCGTGAGGGCTGGCGGGCGCGGCCTCGCGAGGGTCGCGGCGGTGGACGCGAATATCACATCACGTCATTGCCCGAGGCCGCGCGGATCGATCTCGCGCTGCGCTCACTTAGCGAAACATCGGTGCCGAACTCCTCCCCGTCGCCGATGGCGGTCTCTTCATCCTCCCTCCCCGAAGAGACCGCACCCCATTCCAATGCCGGCCCTGCCGGCATGTCGCCAAACGGGTCCTCCTCGATCCTGGCGACGGCGCGTCCCGCGACAGTCAGCATCCCTCAAGCTGTTGACCCCGTAGCGGGACACGCTTCTTCACGCGCGCTGGCCTCCCCCCAGCCAGCAGCGCATGGGGCCGCTCTCGCCGACGATCCGGCGCTGTGTACTCGCGCCCGTGCCACGGCGGCGAGAGCGGTTTCTATCCCGACAGGCAAGGCAGCGCGCCGTGCTGCAGCGCGCCTCGTCGTCATCAACCTGCTCGCCACCTTCAAGGAAGAGGGCGGGCTGTCGATGGTGCTGGCGCGGCAGGCTTTCAGCAGCCTCTTCAATCGCGGTGCAATCCCCGTTGAAGCATGGGTGCAAGAGGAGGTCGGCAAGGTCTCGGTCGGCTCGCTGCAGCGCTGGCAAGCCCAGGTTATGCGCGAAGGCGCAAAGCGGCTCGGCGGCAAGTATGGCAACCGCAAAGGGAAAGGTCAGATCGAGGGCGACCCGATGCTGCGCGATTTCTGCATCGCCAATATGGCGGCGCGGCCTCACCTGATCGCAACGCAGCTTGTCCAGGCGATCTCGGCCCGCTTCGGCAAGGACATTCCGAAGCGCACGGTGCAGCGCTTCATGGCGCAGGCCCGCGAGGTCCACGCGAACGCCTTCCTGCAGGCGCAGAACCCGGATCAGCACAAGAACCTCCGCCTCGTCGCCTTCGGCTCGCAGAGCGCGGCCGCCACCGCGCTCAACGCCGTTTGGGAAATCGACGCCTCGCCGGCGGACCTCGAATTGCTCGATCCGACGACCGAGAGCGGGAAGCGCCGGCACACGCTGGTCGCGGTCGTCGATGTCTATTCGCGCAAGGCCAATGTGCTGGTGACGCCGACGCCGAAAGCGACCGCCGCGACGCTCGTCATCCGTCGCGCGATCAAGCAGTTCGGCGTGCCCGACATCATCAAGATGGACAACGGCAAGGACTTTGCGTCCGCGCATGTCGCCCGCGCTCTTGGTGCGCTCGGCATCGAGCAGCGCTTCTGCCCGCCCTTCACGCCGGAAGGCAAGCCTCACGTCGAACGCTTCTTCCAGACGCTGCAACACGAGCTCGTCTCGATGCTGCCCGGCTTCGTCGGACACAATGTCGAACAGCGCAAGGGTATCGAGGCAAGCCGCGCTTTCTCGCAACGGCTTGGCGAAGCCGACAAGGTGATATCGGCCGAGATCACGGCAGAAGAGCTGCAGGCGCGGATCGATAACTGGCTAGCGCATGAGTATCACCGGCGGCGCCACAACGCGCTCAAGGCCTCGCCGCTTCTGCAGGCGGCCGGCTGGCTCGGCGAAGTGCGGATGATCGAGGACGATCGCGCGCTCGACATGCTGCTGGCCGAAGCGCCGGACACCACGGGCGGGCGGACAGTCCAGAAAAAGGGCATCCGCGTCGAGAATACGCATTTCATCGCCCCGGAGCTTGGCGCCTTTGTCGGCGAGCGTGTGCATGTCCGGCTCGATCCCGAGGATATGGGCCGCATCGTCGTCTACACGCCGGACATGAAATTCATCTGCGTGGCGGAAGCACCAGAGCGCACCGGCATCGACCGGCGCGAGGTTGCCTCGCGGGCCAAGCAAATCCAGCGCGACGATCTTCGCGAGCTGCGTGACGAGATGAAACGGCGCAAGCGGGACCAGCGCGTCCACAACATCGCTGACGAGATCGCCGAAGACCAGCGCCGCAAGGCGGAGGCCGAGACGGTCATCGCCTTTGCGCGGCCCTCGACACCGCACGTCACGCCCGCGCTCGAAGCGGCGGCGGAAGCGGCGCGCGCGATCGACGATCCGATGCCGGCCATGCCCGCCCTCAGCGACGACGACGAGGCGCTTGCTGCGGCGGCGCGCGATGCGCTCGTGATCGACATGCCTGCCCGCGATACGGCGGAAGACCAGGCGCGCTTCACTGACGACTGGACGTGGTTCCAGTGGGCACGGCGCAACCCCGACCAGCTCAACGACATCCAGCGCGAGACGTTCCGCGCGCTTGAAGACGATCCGGTGATCCGCTTGCACCTCGAAACGGAGACAAGTGCGAGAGCCTGAGGCCACCCGCAGTGAAGGGAGACACTATGCGGCACAAGTTTCTGACTGAAGTAACGAACGTCCAGCGGTTTCTTGCCGGGACGAAGCGCGTCCAAATGTCCGGCGCGCCCGAGGCGTGCTGGCAGCTTTGCCAGGGTGAGGCGGGGTTCGGCAAGACATCGACGCTCGAATGGCATGCGGTGCAGGGCGGTCACGTGCTGCTCCGCGCGAAGAGCTCGTGGACGCTTACTGCGATGCTCCGCGAGCTGGTCGTTGCGGTCGGCCACCAGCCGATCGGGAAGAACAATGATCTTCTTCACATCCTGCTCTCCGCACTAGCGGGCAGCGGGCGGTCGCTCATCGTCGACGAGATCGAGCATGCGATGCGCGACATCCGCCTCATCGAGATGCTGCGCGACATTTCCGACCTCACGCTTACACCGATCATCGTTGCCGGACATGCCGGCACGAGCAACAAGCTCAAGCGCTATCACCAGATTTTCTCGCGCCTCTCCGATGTGACGGAATTTGGCCCGGCCACGCCTGAAGATGTGCGGACCGTCTGCAGCCGGCTGGCCGAGCTGAAGGGCGGCAAGGACCTCCGCTTCAAGGACGATCTTGTCACGCAAATCCATTCCCGCACCCGGGGACGCATGCGCGACATCAAGAAGGCGGTCGCGAATGTGGAAGCCATTGCGCTTCGCATGGGGGTCGAGGAGATCGGCCTCGCCGAGGTGCCGCTCTCCGCGCTGACGAGCGACGGCCTTCCCTCCGAACTCAAGCGGAGGGCATGATGCGCGCACCCCGCACCACAAAGCCCGGCGCGCAGGCCCGCGTCCTTGCCATGCTTTCCGAGCGGAAGGTCTGTCTCACGCTCGACCAGCTCGCCGATGAGCTCAGCGACATCGCGCGCAAGAAGATCACGGCCTCGGTCAGCACACTCATCACGCAGCGCTTTGTCGAGCGCGCTGACAAGGGCTGTTATCAGGCGACGAAGGAGGGCGTCGAGGCCCATCGCCGCGGCTACCGGCCGGGCCCGCAGCGGCCCCTCACCGGCACCAGAAAGCCCAGGCCGGACACGCTTCGCGAGCGCGTCTGGCGCACCATGATGATGCGCGGACGCTTCAGCGTGCCTGACCTCCTCGAGAACGCCTGCAAGGGCACCGAGAAGGACGCTGCCTCCAACATCGTGCACTACACCCGCGCGCTCGCGAAGGCCGGCTATGTCCGGGAGCTGTCGAAGCGGCTGCCCGGCACGGCACCCGAGTCCAACGGCTACAAGCAATTCCTTCTGCTGAGGAAGACGGGCATGCGCGCGCCTGTCATTCGGGCGCATGCGGTCTACGACCCCAATACCGGCGAGGAAATCGCGTTCGGGGGTGAGGCATGAGCGCCCAACTCCTGAAAGATCGCGTCGCCAAGGCGTGGGGCGACCGCGCCACAGAAGACTGGCTGCAAGCCCTGGTCGAAGAGTGCGAGCGGACATCGCAGCGCGCCGCCGCCAAGCGGCTTGGCGTCTCCGACACGGTGGTCACTCGCGTTCTCGGCAACAGCTATGCCGGCGACACGGAAGGCATCGCCGAGAAGGTTCGCGGTGCGCTGCTCTCGGTGACGGTGATGTGCCCTGTGCTCGAAGAGATCGGGCGCGACCGCTGCATCGCGGAGCAGGGCAAGAAGCTCTCCTTCGGCAACGCGCTCAGCGCGCGCGTCTATCGCGCCTGCAGAGGCGGCTGTCCTCACTCAAGGCTGGGAGACGGGAAATGATCTCAACGGATCTCCGCAACCTCACTTCAACGATGCGCGCATTCGGCGACGAACCGGTTTCGCCCGCCACCATGAAGCTCTTTCTCGGGCGGCTCGAAGCGATCGTCGAGGAGGTCGAGCGCTTCGAGCGCATGCCTGTGCCGGGAAGCTTCAAGCTCTCCGACCAGGCACAAGACGACAAGGTGGTTTTCATCCGCGCGCATACGAGGCTGAAGCCTCAGCTCGTGCGGTCACAGGGAGGCGAGCAATGAGCAAGCATACGCCGGGCGAATGGCGCGTTCACACTAAGGCAGCTTTCGTCGTGCCCGCAGGGTACGAGAACGCGCCCACCCACGACTGCCAGCCCATCTGCGCGCTTCTCTGGCCGACCCCCCTCAGAAGCGAAGCGGAAACGCGAGCCAACGCGACACTGATGGCCGCTGCTCCTGCGATGATCGAGGTGCTTCGGGAATGCCGCCACCAATTCTGGGAGGACAACCACTCCCATATGTCGGAGGAGCGGTTCGCAAAAGAGTACGCATGGCTCGATTTGGTGATTGCTCGCGCGGAGGGCCGGTTATGACCACCGCCCAGGCGAAGCCAGCCGAGCTCGCGGAAGACGGGCTTCCGAAAGTCGATGTGATCGAGCTGGCGACGAAGCTCGTCATGCCGCATTCCGGACCGCGCGCCGCGACGATGGTTTCCACGCGCGAAATCCGCGCCATGGCGCAATCGATCATGGCGCTCAACCAGCTCGGCGTCGATGCGGCAGGGCTGATCTACCTTCTCAACCGTCTTGGAGATGCACCGGCAGAGGCGCGCCGCGGCCTTGCCGCCCGCGCCGAGGTGCAGGCGACAAAGGTCGAACAGCAGCTCCAGGCATTCAACTACATGGAGATTTACGGTGACCAGCATCCCTGATCTTCGCGCGCAGCTGCGCCCGCTCTTTCACGCGCTCCGCCTTCGCTGGCGTGCATTCCGGGCAAACAGAGAGGCGTCCGCCGCCTTACGCAATATGCGCCGCCGGCAGCTCGCGCGCCGCCGCCGCCAACAGCAATTCGACGGCGTTCTTCTCAGCTCGTCGGTCGGCATCTCAACCCGCAAGGCAGGAAGGAAGTTCTCATGAATGCGCTCGAGCAGGGTCAATACGGCGTCGAAGAACTCGACGGCAAGCTCTACATGCGCGATGCGAAGGGCCGCTTGACGGCACGCGACCTCGTCGATCCGAAGGATCAGCTCCGCGACCAGATGGTGCGGAAGTGTCTCGCCTATGCCACCGATCTCAGCGCGCAGATCGCCCGCTTCCGGTCGCACTGCTTCGACGACATCAACAGCTTTCTCGACCTGTTGAAGCAGGAGTACGGCGTCACGGCCAAAAAGGAGGCGAAGGGCAATATGAGCTTCGTCACCTATGACGGCTGCTTCAAGATACAGGTCGCCATCGCCGACCAGATCACTTTCGGCGCCGAGCTCCAGATTGCGAAGGAGCTGATCGACGAGTGCATCGTCGAATGGGCCGGCGGCGCGCGCGATGAAATCCGCGCCCTGGTCGATCATGCCTTCGAGCCGCAGAAGGAAGGCAAGGTGAACCGCGAGGCGCTCTTCCGCCTGCGCTCGCTCAATATCGAGGACCCGCGGTGGCGCCGCGCCGTGGACGCGATCAACGATGCGATCCGCATCGTCGGTTCGAAGCAGTATATCCGCTTCTATCACCGCGCCTCGCCAAACGATGCCTGGCGACACATTCCCATCGATCTCGCTTCCGCCGAAGCGCCTGAGAAGGCGGAGGGCTGACCATGGCAAGAGGCGTCTATTTCTGCTGGCGGTCAGGCCTCATCGGGAAAGGCGAGCGGGTGCCGAAGGGTGCCGTCCTGCTTTTCCCCGCAACGCGCGCGAACACGAAGCTCGTTGAAGCACGCGCGCGGCTCAGCCGGCAGGACAACAAATCCTTTCTGGTTCCCGGCGTTCCGGAAGCACCGACGACCGAAGCCGCGCGCGAGGCCGTCGAGGATTTCATCCGCTGGATCGTTTGCGACCAGCCGCCCGGCAAGCGCGACTGGAAGGTGGCGTCATGAGGCTCGCGGTGAAGCGAAACGCGGGCAGCAAGCGGCTCGCAGATGCGAGGCGGTGGGAGCGCGTTGCCCGCCGCCTCGAACAGCAAGGCAGGCATGAGGCGGCAAGGGCGGCGCGGGGCCACGCGCTCAGGATCGAAGTCAACAGGAGTACGGGCCTATGAGCAATCAGGCAGAAGAGCTGCGCCGCTGGATCGTGGCAAACTACGAGAACCCCGACCTCACGCATGAAGACTTCCGCGTCGAGGCCTATGGCCGCGCGCTGACGGAAAAGGAGCGCGAGGACCTCGCGGGGTGGGTGGCAAAGAACATCCCGGTTCTTTCGCCCGCGGTGGAAGACAAGATGCGCGCGCTCGACGAGCAGCACGAGCTCGAACAGCTCTTGCATGAACTCGCCACCGCCGATCATCGCTACAAGCGTCTGGCCATCGCTTCCACGATCCTTGTGGGAGGCGTCGCGGCCGAAGCCGTCGCAATCGTGCTGCTCTGCTGGTTGCTTCTCACGGGAGGCAACGCATGAGCAGGAAGAAGCCTTCCATCGTCTTTCGTATCACCGACGCCGATGGCGACCAGGTCGCGATCGTTCTCGGACGCAGCCCGCGCGGCGCGGTCCACACGGCTAAGCAGGGAGGCATCCACGCAGCACGGCACGCCTATGCGCTCCCCGACCTCTCTCGCAAACGCGAGGCCATCAACTACCAACCGAAAGGAAACCGGGAATGAGCGTCATCCTCAACAAGCAGCAAGCCTCGACGCTCCGGCGCCTCGTGAAGGAGATCGAGGATATCGAGGTGCAGCGGCAGGCCCTTTCCGACGAGAAGGGTGAGAAGTTCGACGAGGCCCGCGCGCTGAAACTCGACGTGAAGACGATCCGCCGCATGCTTGGCCGCCGCCAGCGCGAATGCGACATCGTGCACGAAGAAGACGAGCGGCTGGCCGCCTATGAGCGCGCCCTTCGCGGGGTGGAAGGCAGAACTGGCACGGATCGTGCTACGCGGGCGCGCGCACGAGACGAGGCGGAGGAAGAAGCCGCATGAGCACCTCGCCCCTCGCCGATGCGCTTTCCAATCTTCTCTTCGCCGGCCTGCCGCTCCGCAATGTGCTGAAGGGCGATGCGCGCGCGGCCTTCATGGCGGCATGGCGGGCGGGCACCGACGCGCTCTGCAACGGCGTCTTCAAGCCGGATGAAGAGGCGGTGAAAGCCCCGCGCGAGGCGGCGATCGAACTTTTCCGCCACACGCTCGATGCCTGCACCGGGCTCGGCGTCAGGCCGCACGACCTCGTGCCGCTCTTCAACGACCGGGCCGATGGCGGCTTCACCAGGCAAAAGCAACCCCTCGACGCGCTGGCGCTTCTCGGCCGTTCGGCCCTGCGCACCGCGCGCCTCACCCTGGACAGGAAGGACGACGCGGCATGACCCACCTTGACCACGAAACCGGCGGACAGAGCGCCCCGGAAGCCGAACTCGACGATATCTGCCCCAATTGCGGCGGTGAGGGCGTCGTCTATTCCTGCCTCGACGAGATCGGCTGCGTGAACCCGGAGGACGGATGCGACCTTTGCGAGCGGCGCTGCGATTGGTGCCAATCCACGAATTCGGTCGAGGTTCGGTCGAGCTGCGAGGCCTGTGCCAGCGTCGAGACCGATGGCAACGACCTGCAGCAGTTCGCCGGCATCCTGGGCGGGCTGCCTGTCGAGGCGCGCGCGCCCGATCCGGCAGGGCGACAATGCCGCGTCTGCGGCTGCACGCAGGAGAACGCCTGCCAGACCGAAGACGGGCCCTGCTTCTGGCTCGAGGACGATCTCTGCTCTGGCTGCCTGGACGCGGAGAATGGCGATGTCTGAGCGCCATTCCTTCACCGTGGTCGATGGGCCTCGCCGGCAGCCGCGGTATGAAGAGGCCTGGTCTGCCGGCAGAAGGGCGGGTGACACGGTGCCGCTCAGCCGTGGCGTGGGCAGCGCGGCCGGGCCCAAGATGATCGGAGGCCGCTGATGGGTGCCGCTCCCGACTACCGCAAGAGGCTGATCCAGCTCATCCATGTCGCGAAGAACGAGCGGGGGCTCGACGAAGACGCCTATCGCGATCTCCTCGAACGGGAGACAAGCAAGCGCTCGTGCTCGGCCATGAACACAACCGAGCTCGACAAGGTGCTCGCCGCGCTGAAGCGTGACGGCTTCAAGGTGAAGCGGGGCCCGCGCGCGGTCGAGGTCGCGAGCGAAGGGCTGCGGAAGCGGCACAAGCTGCGCGAGGGACAGAAGGCGCTCGCCACCGCGCTGTGGATATCGCTCTGGCAGCTCGGCGCGGTGCGGAACAAGACGGACGAGGCGCTCGACGCCTTCGTGGAGCGGCAGACCGGGATCGCGCATCTCGCATGGCTTGGGCCGCAACAGGCGCATCGGGTGATCGAGGCGCTGAAGGACTGGTGCGCGCGCGAAGGCTTCCTCGTGCCGGAATTCGACGAGGCCGAGCGGCCTGCCGGCCTCCGGGCGAAGCGCGAGCTCGTGCGCGCGCTTGGCCGCAAGCTCGAAGACCGGGGCCTCCTCGATGCCACAGAGCGGCTGGCGCTGATATCGGTCGCCCATATGACCGCCGAGCGCGCCCAGGCGAAGGCCGAAGAATGGGGCTACCGGCTGCGCGCTGCGATGAAGGAGGCCTCGTGACGTTTCGGGACATTCTCGATGCCGATCATCGGATGAACTGCCGCAATCATTTCGCGAGGCGGGCGGCTTTGCGCGCGCCGCAGCTCACCCATGCCGATATCGAGCGTCTCGAAAGGCGCATCGACCGGATGCGTCCCGCCTTCGAGCGGGAGGGCGTGAACCGCTACAACCTGACGATCATTTCAGGCGGGCAATTTCTTCGGGTCGTCTACGACACTGAACTCAAGTGTCTTGTGACCTGCCTTGGGCCGGTTGCCTTCGAGGCGCGGCCCTTCATTCACCGGAGCGGAGAGGTATGAGCGAGAACGCCGCGCTGATTTCCATGTTGCTGGTCCGCCGCTCGGCGCTTCAGGCGGAGCTGCGCGAAATGGATGCGCTGATTGCCCGGTTGCGGGGAACGCGGGCCAGGCTGACGGCGCTCGGCGTACCGCGGCGCGAATACGAGACGCTGGAGGAAATCGAGGGGCTCGTCTGCCGGCACTTCGGCCTGACGCCGGAAGAGCTCGCGGAGCGAAGCAGGGCTTTGATGATCGCGAGACCCCGCCAGCTCGCCATATGGCTCGGCGCCACTTTCACCCTGCTTTCGACCAAGCAGCTCGGCCGTCATTTCGACCGGGATCATACAACGGTCATGCATGCCTGCCGGAAAGTGCCAAAGTGGACCGGGCCTTACGCGCTCGCTCGCGACGAGTTGCGGGCACAGGTCGAGCGATACAAGGAGGCGCGTGCAGCATGAGCATGGCGCCGCTCAAGCATCCGGGCTTCACCCATGTCGCGGTCTATCGCGATGTCGAGGGCGAGATCGTGCGCCGCGTGCTGTTTTTTACGCCGCTCGCGACCGACGAAGAGGCTCTGGCGGCGGGCAGTGCCGCAAAGCGCGCGGGCGAGGCCTTCTGCGATGTCTTCGAATTCGATCGCGCGGAACGGCTCGGCGGCTGGCAGTTCAAGGTTGAAGGTAGCTTCGCATGAAACGGACCGTATCTCTCCGCGCGATGATCGAGGAAGTCGAATACGAGCTCGGCCAGCGCAAGGCCGTCTATGCGCGGATCGGTGCCGCGCATCCCAAGCGGAAATCCGAACTCGAATTTCACATGAAGCGGATGGAAGCGGTGCGCGACTATCTGACCGAATGCCTGAGGGCGGAAAACGGATGAAGGACCGGGTGCCCGATCTCCTTTCTCGGATTACCGAGGTTGCCGGCGCCGATGCCGCGCGCCTCGTCGCCGAGACGTGGGGCGGGCGTGTCCTCTATGTGCCGAAGGAATTCCGGCCGACGCATGAAATGGTCTATCTCCTGGGCGAGGAGAAGGCGCGCGCCATATTCGCCGCGATCGGGCATGGCAATGTCGAAGTGCCTATGGGCGATGCGGCCGGGCCGGCCAAGCGCCGCCGCATCGTAAGCGAGCGGCTCGACCAGGGCGACAGCCGCGCAGAGGCGGCGAGGGCCGCGGGCGTCCACCAGCGAACGGTCTATCGCGTCGCGGCGCGCAAGAAGGACGACCGGCAAGGCGATCTCTTCTGACAAATCGCCCTGACAATTGTCAGGGCTCCTATTTTCGGGATTGGCGGGCAGGTTCGGGTCAGAGAGTGCGGCAAACGAGGCCGCTTCACAAGAGAGCCCACCCATGACCGACTTCGCGCTTCTCAGCTTCCTGGTGAATGTGGCCTATTTCCTGATTGCCGGCGGCGCCGCCGTCGGCCTCCTGAAGTGGTTCGACTGGACGCTCTGCGCGAGCTTCGGCGAAGCCCGCAGGAAGATGGCCGATGATCCGACGGCACTCGCGATTTATTACGGCGCTCGCTTTTTCGCTGTGTTCTATCTGGCTGCTGCCTTCGCCGGCTGACGCCTTTCCCGCGCGCTACGACGCGGAGATCGAGCAGGCCGTCAAGCGCTGGTGGCCGGACTATCCCGACCATCTCGCATGGAAGGCGCAGCTCTGGCAGGAGTCGCGGCTCGACCCCGCCGCCGTCTCGCCGGCAGGCGCGGCGGGCGTTGCGCAGTTCATGCCCGCCACCTGGGCCGATGTCGTCCGCGAGCTCCGCCTGCCGCGCAGCGCAAGCCGGCATGAGGCATCGCTCGCGATCGAGGCGGGCGCCTATTACATGGCGCGCCTCAGGCGCTCCTGGTCGAGCCCACGCCCTCAGGCCGAGCGGCACCGCCTTGCCCAGGCGAGCTACAACGCGGGGCTCGGCAACATCCTGCGCGCGCAGAAGCTCTGCGGCGGGGCGAGGCTCTGGGATGAAATCTCGCCCTGCCTGCCGCGCATCACGGGGCGTCATTCGAAAGAGACCATCGACTATGTCCGCCTGATCGCGCAACACCGCGCGCGCATGGCGGCGGGAGGTGCGCGGTGAAGCTCACGGGCTATCTCTTGATCGGGTTCGCGATCTTCGCGGCGGGCACGGCAGGCGGCGCGATCGCCGCATGGAAAATCGGCGCGGGCCAGATCGAGGAGTTGTCCGGATCGCTCGCCAAAGCGGAAGAGGAGCGCGATACGGCCGTTGAGACGAGCATCCGCACTTTCGAGACGGCCGTCTCGATCATCGCCGGCCAGCAGCGCGTCTCCGGCCTTCTCGCGGAGCTCGAACAGGAGATCGCGTTGCGCGCGGCGCAAGAGCGCGCGGTTGCGGCGGCGATCCGCCGCGCGCCGCCGGAAGACAACGGGCCCCTGCCCAAGGTGGTCGTCGACACGGTGATGTCGCTTTATGGCGAAGGTCCGCAATGAAGGCGGCTTTCATTGGCGCTGCACTCCTGCTCGCAGCCGCGCTGCAGGGATGCGGCACGACCGAGCGGACGGCGATGGGGCCGGTGCGGCTGGAGCAGCGTGGGGTGGAAATCCCGGACGCAGCCTTCGTCTGCCGCGATGCGCCGGCGAAGCCCGGCGCCTTCGACGGCGCGGAGCTTGCCGTCTGGATCAACGAGCTGTGGTTCGCGCGGCTCGACTGCGCGGAGAAACTGAAGAAGGCCGGCGAGATGCACCGGCAGGGCAAGGGGGACTAGTGGAGCCGGCATGGATTATCGCAGGAGTGGCGCTGGCGAGTTTCGCTCTGTCGCTCGCCACTTTTGCCTACACCTGGCACTCGAACAAGAACAGGGCGCAGCGCGGCGAGATCGATGCCGTGTATGCGCGGCTCAACGAGGAGTCCGGCAGGCGCCGCGACCAGGCGGGCGAGCTGCGAGACCGCATGACGCGTGTCGAAACCGAAATGCAGCACCTGCCGTCCGCCGTCGCCGTCGCTGCGATGAATGGCGAGCTTGCAAGTCTTGCCACGACGATGAAGGGCATGGATGTGCGCATGGAGCGGATCGAGGCCTATCTGATGCAGGAGGGAAAGCGCAAATGAGCTTCTCCAAATATCTCGAGGAGGATCGCCGCCTCGTCATCCTCCGGTCGCTGAAAGAGCAACTCGACGCCACGCTCAACGAGGTGATGCTGCAGAAGGCCCTTGAGACCTTCGGGCACCGCGTCAGCCGTGACGTGGTCAAGGCTCAGCTTCGCTGGCTCGACGAAGTGGGCGCCGTCTCGCTGACCGAGGTGGGCGGCTATCTCATCGCGACGCTCAAGGCGCGCGGCGAGGAGCATGTCGAGCGGCGAGGCTTTATCGACGGCATCGCCAAGCCGTCGCTCGGCAAATAGCCATGGCCGCGCTTCCCCGCGGCCGTGGCCGCCTCAGTTTCATCGACACCTTGCCCGACGAATGCCGGGTGGATGTCGATTGGGCGATCGAGGAGCTCAAGGCGCGAAAGCGGACGCAGGACGAGATCCGCGAGGAGTTCAATCTTCGGCTTCTGTCGAAGGGCGCGGGACCTGTCGCGAAGACCTCCTTCAACCGCTACAGCCTCAAGCTCGCCAAGCACTGGGCGGCTTTGATGCAGGTGCGCGCCGCCGCCGCCGCCATGGCCGAGAAGTTCGACGAGGAACCGGACGGCGATGTCGGGCTGCTGATCGGAGAGACGATCAAGACATTGATCTATGAGGCGGTGTCGGACGTGCCGATGGACGATGCCTCCGCGTCGCTGAAGATGCTGTCTCAGGCCGCGCATGCGTTGCAGCGGCTCGAGCAGGCACGGGGTATCAACATCAAGACGGCCGCCCTCAAGCGCGAGAAGTTCGTCAAGGATGCGGCCGAGCAGGTCGAGAAGGCGATGAAGCAGAAGGGGCTTGGCGCCGACACGATCGAGGCGGTCAAGAAGGCAATCCTCGGCGTCCCCGAAGCGGAGCCGGACGAAGAAGGTGCGGGCGAATGAGCGATCTCGCCGCACTCGGTATCGGGCCCCTGCCCAAACAGGAGAAGGCCGAGCTGCCGGAAGCGCTGAAAAGCGCGCCGATCGCCAAGGTGCTGTTGAAGTACCAGGCGCGGGCGCTGCAGCTCGTCTCAACCACCGCGCTCCTCGTCATCGAGAAGTCGCGCCGCATCGGCCTCACATGGGGCCTCGCGGCGCATGCTGCGCTCACTGCCGCCTCGCAGAAGTCCCAGGGCGGCATGAATGTCTGGTACATGGGCTATGACAAGGACATGGCGGCGGAATTCATCGACGCCGTCGCCATGTTCGCCAAGGCCTTCGGCGCCGCCGCGATGGAAGTGGACGAGGAGGTCTTCTCGGACGGCAACGAGAAGGAGGCCATCACCGGCTTCCGCATCCGATTTGCATCGGGCTTCAAGGTCGTGGCGCTGCCCTCGGTCGCCCGCGTCCTGCGCGGCAAGCAGGGCCTCGTCATCATCGACGAGGCGGCGTTCCACAAGAACCTCGCCGAAGTCATCAAGGCGGCCTTGGCGCTGTTGATCTGGGGCGGGCGCGTCGTGATCGTCTCGACACATGACGGCGTCGATAATCCCTTCAACCTGCTGCTCGACGATGTGCGCGCCGGCAGGCGCAAAGGGCGCGCGATGCGCATCACCTTCGACGAGGCGCTGGAGGACGGGCTCTATGAGCGCGTCAAGATGGTCTCGCCGCCGGGCAGCGTCCCGCCGAAAGACGAGTGGGTCAAGTCGATCCGCGACACCTATGGCGAGGATGCAGAAGAAGAACTCGACTGCGTTCCGAAGACGGGTGCGGGTGCATGGCTCAAGCCGGAAGACATCGCGGCTTGCGAGCATCCGGACGCCGGCAAGCGTGAGCTGTATCAGGGCGGGCTCGTCTATATCGGCCGCGACGTGGCGCGCCGCGGCGACAAGGCGGTGATCTGGCCGTTCGAGGAAGTGCGCGGCATCTTGTGGCTGCGAGAGCGCTACGAAGAGCGCAATGCGACCTTTGCAGCCCAGGACGAGGCGATGGACGGAATGTTTCGCTTCTATCGGGTCGCGCGCGCAAGGGTCGACCAGACGGGCATGGGCGAGAAGGTTGTGGAAGACGCACAGGCGCGGCATGGCGACCGGGTCGAGGGCGTCCTCTTCACGGGGCCGAGCAAGCTCGATCTTGCGTCAGCTCTTCGCCGTCGCGTCGAAAGCAATACGATCCGCTGGCCGCACTCCCCAATCATCCGCTCCGACCTCATGGCGGTGAAGCGAACCGGCGGATCGGGCTCCGGGCTCGTCGAAGCGGGAGGGGTCCATCCCGATCTTTTCTGGGCTGCGGCCCTTGCCTGCAGCGCTGCCGACCGCGGTGTCACCCAGTATGCCTATTCGCCTGTGCGCAACCGTTATGGCATCTGGCCCGACGATCCGGACGACGATGAACCGCGCGGCCGAGGTTCCTACGAGAGCGCGCGCGGGCTTCGCAGTGGAGGAACATGGTAATGGCACAGCTACTCGACCATCTCGGGCGGCCGGTCTCAACGGCTATGCTCAAACAGGAGCAGGCGCCGCCACAGACGACCGGTGTTCGCCAGGTGGTGTCCGGACATCCGGCGCAGGGACTGACGCCGCGCCGCCTTGCCGGCATTCTGCGGGATGCCGAGAACGGCGATGCCACCCGCTATTTCGAGCTCGCCGAGGAAATGGAGGAGAAGGACCTGCATTATCTTGCGGTCCTCAATTCCCGCAAGCGCGCGGTGGCGCAGCTCGACATTACGATCGAGGCGGCGAGCGACGACAAGCTCGACCAGGAGAATGCGGACTTTGCCCGGGGCTGGCTCGATCGCGACGAGCTGGAGGATGATCTCTTCGACATCCTCGATGGCATCGGCAAGGGCTTCTCCTTCACCGAGATCATCTGGGACATGTCGGAAAGGCAATGGTGGCCAGCACGTCTCGAATGGCGCGATCAGCGCTGGTTTGAACTCGACAAGGAAGACGGCCGCACGCCGCTGGTGCGCGGCATTGGCACAGCCGAACCGCTTCTCCCGTTCAAGTTCATCCACCATGTGCATCGCGCAAAGAGCGGCCTGCCGATCCGCTCCGGCCTCGCACGTATCGTGGCGTGGGTCTACATGTTCAAGAACTATGGCGTCAGGGACTGGGTCTCCTTTGCCGAGATTTACGGCATGCCGTTTCGCATCGGCAAATACGACGCCAGCGCGACCGAGGACGACGTGCGGGTTTTGCGTCGTGCAGTTGCAGGCATGTCGGTCGACGCGGCGGCCGTCATTCCGAAGTCCATGGAAATCGAATTCGTCGGCGGCGGGTCGAGCGGCTCAGGTTCATCGGGAGACGGATCGCTCTTCGGAAAGCTCGCCGCCTATTTCGATCAACAGGTTTCAAAGGCGGTGCTCGGACAGACGACGACGACCGACGCGATTTCCGGCGGTCACGCGGTCAGCAAGGAGCATGACGAGGTTCGACGCGAGATTGTCCGTTCGGATGCGAAGCAACTTGCTGCAACGCTCAACCGCGACCTGATCCGCCCGCTCATCGATCTTAATCGGGGACCGCAGAAGCAGTATCCGAAGTTGCGCATCGGCCTGCGCGAAGCGACGGATATCACTGCCTTGTCCGGCGCGCTTTCGCATCTGGTGCCGCTCGGCCTGAAGGTCGAGCAAAGCGTCATTCGCGACAAGCTCGGCCTTCCCGATCCCGAAGATGGGGCCGATCTCCTGACGCCGCGAGAGCGAGAGACCGTCATGGGACCGCCCGCTGCCCAAGTTTCGCTGAACAAGGAGCAGCTTCGCGATCCCGTCGCTCGTCTTACCGACGCCGTGCAGAGCGATGCGGACAAGGCAGCCGGCGCGAGTGTCGAGCGACTGAGAGGCATCCTTGACGAATGCTCTTCGCTCGATGAGTTCCGCGACCGCATGATGCGCGAGTTCGCTTCCTTGCCGGTGAACGCTTTTGCGGCTGTGATGCGCGACGGGATGGTGCTCGCGGAGCTGACGGGCCGCGACGACATTGCGGGCGAGTAATGGGAACGGTCGCGACAGGGTCGACGCCTTCGCCGCGCGCGGAGCCCGTTCACTTCACCGAGGCAATCGAATTCCTGCGGAACAAGACACGACTGCCGACGCGCGCCTGGACCGACATGTGGGAGGACATGCACTCCCGCGCGTTCGTTGTCGCCGGCGCAATGAAGGATGCGCTGGTCAAGGACTTCCACGAGGCGGTGACGAAGGCGATCGCGGAAGGCCGCACGCTTGCGGATTTCCGGAAGGACTTCGACCGTATCGTCGCGGCGCATGGCTGGAGCTACAACGGCTCGCGGGGCTGGCGCTCCCGGACGATCTATGAGACGAACCTCTCCACCGCCTTCTCGGCCGGGCGCTGGGCGCAAATCCAGCGGCTGAAACATGTCCGGCCCTACATCCGCTACATCACGATGGCTGACGAGCGGGTGCGCTTCTCGCATCGCAAGCTCCACGACATCGTGCTGCCGGTCGATCATCCTTTCTGGCTGACCTATTTTCCGCCGAACGACTGGGGATGCCGCTGCTTCGTGCAGTCGCTTTCCGAGGACGACCTGAAGCGGCTTGGCCTCAAGGTGACGCCGGACGACAAACTGCCGAAGGGGACGCAGAAGTCAAAAATCAACACGCCGGAAGGGCCGGTCGAGATCGAGACGCCGGCAGGCATCGCACCGGGCTTTGCCTACAATCCCGGCGCCGGCGCGTTCGGCCGCGGTCCCAATGCGCTCGCCATCGCGCGCCATGGCGACGATTTCAGGCCGCTCGAAGGCAAGAGCTCGATGCGCGACAGTGTGGCGCCGCTCGCGCCGCAGGGGACCGCGACGCAGCCTGCGCCACGGCCGCCGTTGAACCGCGACGGCACACCCTATGAAGAGGCGCTGAAGCGGGCTTTCAGAAATGCGCTTGGCGGTGACGAGGCGATCTTCACCGACCCGCTCGGCAACAGGGTGAATGTCACGCAGGCGGTGACCGATCATTTGCTCGAAAAGGCAAAGGGCAATCCGGGCGAGGTCAACCGCGCTGCCTACTGGCCCTTCATCCGGGAGCTGGTCGAAGCCCCGCAGGAAATCTGGGTCGGCTTTTCGCGGCACGAGGAGAGCGGCCGCGTCTATCTGCGGCGGCGCTATGTGAAGCTGCTGCAACTCTCGGGCAATCGCGTCGTCGCCCTGGTCGCGGACGAGGAAGCCGGACAGTGGCAGGCGCTCACCATGTTCACCGGACGGCCCGGTTCCGCGCTGGACAATCTGCGGTCCGGCGTCCTGGCCTATCGTTCGTCGTAAATTCGGTGAGGGACGTGAACTGCAGGCCCGCGCTTCCTGCGTTCGCTCTTCCTGAAGCCTTGGTGGTGCGCGGCCCGGCTTCAGGCGCAACGTCAGGAGTCTAGGGCCTTCCCGCCCTGCCTTCAAGCGCCGGCCGGTCTTCGGGTTCGGCCTCGATCCCGGCCGGAACGCCTTCGGCCAGAAAGCGGTCCCTGACGGCCCGGTCCCGGAAATAGAAGCGGATGGCGTCCGGCCCGCCGCGCCGGCCGGGAGCGGGGTACTGCTCATAGCCTTTCCCCCAGGGCCCGGCCTCGGCCACGGCCCAGGCGGCCATGGCGTTGATATGGCTCCCGAGGCCCTGGTCAGGGACCCTCACCGTGGCCCTGAAGGGGTAAGCCGCCTCGGCCTTGCGGCGCATCTCATATCGGCCTGTCCGGCGCATTAACCAAAAATCCCCTCATTTGCCCGCTGGCGCGCGAGGCGGCTCTCAGGCCCCGTCGCAGCGGAAAAATCCTGCAACGCGTTTTGCAAGCGGTTCCTGGGCGCTCAGGGCCCCATATCTGGTGGCCGGACCCATATGGAGCAGTCCGGGCGGCACCCACCCCCAAAATCGATGGTTAACGGGCTGCCCCTGACATTTGTCAGGGTGCCCGGCAGGGCGGCGATCAGGGAAGGTCGGGCCATCATCCACGACGCCCCCGGATTTGCCAAGTGAAGCCCCCGGAAAATCTCGTATCGCTGAACTCGACCGGCCAGACGGGCATAGCCGTTCTGTCGGTGGCACTCGACGGGCTTGCGCCTGAATGGGTGCACCTTCTGCCGCTAGGCGAGGTCCCCGGTCGGGACGGCCGCCGGTTCCGGGTGGGCAGCCAAGAGGACGCCCAGGCCATCATCGCGGCGACGCTTGAACGGGCCGCCAATGCAGACCGTCCCATCGATTACGACCACCAGACGGATTTTGCAGCCGTGCCGGGTGTCGGGGGCCGGGCCCCTGCCGCCGCCTGGATGAAGGAATACCAGATGCGAGAAGACGGCATCTGGGCGCGCGTCGAGTGGACGCAAAACGGTGCCGGGGCCGTCCAGCGGAAAGAGTACCGCTATCTCTCCCCGGTCTTCGAGCACACGAAGGACGGCAAGGTTCTCTGCATCCTGCGGGCCGGCCTCACCAACAATCCGAACCTTGAGCTGGCTGCGGTGGCCGCAGCCCAACACCCCAACTCCGAGGACAAAATGGACAAAGTTCTGCAGGAGCTCCTGAAGGGGCTCGGCCTGACGGACAAGTCGAGCGAGGCGGACATTCTCGCCGCGCTCAATTCGCAGATGGCACGGGCGGCGGCATTCTCCGCAGTCGCCGTCGCTGCCGGCTGCAAGGAAGACGAGAAGCCCGAAACCGTCGCAACCGCCATCAAGGCGCTTGCCTCCAACTATGGCAAGGTCGTTGCAGCCGCGGGCTGCAAGGACGGCGACAAGGCCGACGATGTGGTGAAGGCGATCCAGACCGCGACGGGCAATCCCGATCCGACGAAGTACGTCCCTGCTTCGGCGCTCGCCGAACTGCAGAAGCAGGTGAACGATCTTGCCGCGACGAGCGCCGGCGACAAGGCGACCACAGCCGTCAATGCTGCAATCGAAGCAGGCAAGCTGACACCCGCTCTCAAGGACTGGGCGATCGCGCTCCACAAGGCCGACCCGGCGAAGTTCGACGAATTTGTCGGCGCGGCGCCTGTGGTGCTCCAGCCCGGCACCTCCGGCCTCGGGGCCAAGCCACCCGCCGGCGAAGACGGGCTGACCGATGCCGAGCGCGCGATTTGCTCGGCGATGGGCCTGTCCGTCGAAGACTTCAAAAAGAACAAACAGAAGGAGCACTGACCGATGGCGCTCTCCGCCGATCGCAATACGCCCTATCGCAAGGGCGACATCGTTTCCGACCCTGTGAAGGCGTCGACGAAAATCTACGCCGGGGCGCTCGTGTGCCTCGACGCGAGCGGCTGGGCGCAGCCCGGCGCTACCGCCACCACGCTCAAGGCACGTGGCCGCGCGGAAGAGCAGGTGGACAACTCCGACGGAGCCAATGGTGCCGTCCGTGTCCAGGTGCGACGCGGCTGCTTTGCATTCAAGAACTCGGGCTCCGACGCGATCGCGCGTTCGCATATCGGCGGCACCGCCTACATCGTCGACGACGAAACCGTGGCTGCCACCAGTGGCACCAACACGCGCTCGGCGGCCGGCAAGATCATCGACATCGACGCCGAAGGCGTCTGGGTCGAAATCCTCTAACGGAGATCCGAACCCATGATCATCAACCGCGAGAATATCGACGCGCTGAACACCGGCTTCCGCACGTCCTTCAACAACGCCTTCGCAGGCACCGAGCCCATGTGGAACCGGGTCGCCATGGAGGCACCTTCGACAACTGCGAAGGAAACCTATGGCTGGCTCGGCTCCGTTCCCGCCTTTCGCGAATGGATCGGCGACCGCGTCTACAAGAACCTCGAAGTTCACGACTTCACCATCCGGAACCGCAAGTTCGAAATGACGGTATTGGTGCCGCGCGATGCCGTTGAAGACGATACTTATGGCGTCTACACGCCCTTCGTGTCGGAGATGGGCCGCGCCTCCAAGGTGCATCCGGACGAGCTCGTGTTTCCGTTGCTCGGGGCTGGCTTCGACACGCCCTGCTACGACGGCCAGTATTTTTTCGACACCGACCATCCGGTGCTCGACAAGAGCGGCGCGCCTGTCAGCGTCTCCAATTCCGGCGGCGGCTCCGGTGCGCCCTGGTTCCTGCTCGACACCACGCGCGCTGTCCGGCCGTTCATCTGGCAGCCGCGCCGGCCGTACGACTTCAAGGCCAAGACGGGCCCGACCGACGAGAACGTCTTCGACCGCGACGAATATGTCTATGGCGTCGATACGCGCTGCAACTCCGGCTATGGCCTGTGGCAGCTCGCCTACGGATCGAAGCAGACCCTCGACGCGACCAACTATGCCGCCGCGCGCACCGCGATGATGGGCATGAAGGGGGACTACGAGCGCCCTCTTGGTCTGCGGCCGAAGCTGCTCGTCGTGCCGCCGTCGCTGGAAGGCAAGGCGCTGGAGCTTATCCAGGCCGAGCGTCTCGCGAACGGCGCCACCAACGTCTACCGGAACACCGCCGAGGTGTTCGTCTGTCCCTGGCTCTGATCGGAGGATCGCTCGATGGCCAAGAAGCCGACCAAGAAAATGCTGCGCATCCATTCGACGCAGGAAGGGTTCCGCCGCGCCGGCATCGCGCATCCGAAAGGTGCGACCGACTACGAACTCGACGCTTTCAGCAAGAAGCAGCGCGAGGACCTCGAAGCCGAGCCGATGCTGGTCGTGGTCGAAGTGGACGTGGAAGTCGAAGACGAAGCGGAGGGCGACGGCAAAGGCAAGAGCGCCTGATCGTTTGCCGGCGGTATCCGGGGGGACTTCCCGCCGGCACCTCGGCGGCGGCTCCGCTTCGCAGTAGGCCGCCGCCGAACGGAATACCCGAGAGGGCGGCGGCGAGGCATTGAGTTCGAGTACCGCCTCGCCGCCGCCGGACCTCGACGTAACGGTCTTATGGGGCTGCTTGTCTCTCCCGCGATCTGCCCGACTTCCCGGTCTGCCCAGGTCGCTCAGGCAAGCAGCCTCACCACCCGAAGGAAACCCGGCGACCATGTCCACAGCGCTCCTCTACATCCTCGGCTGCATCGGCTTCGTGCTCGTCATCATCGGCGGGCTCGGCACGGTTGCCATGTTCGTTTCGGATTTTGAAGTGAGCGGGATGGGGTTCGAGCCTCGCAAGCATTTTGAAGTGAGCGAGGTGGGTGATTACATCCGGCCCGCGATCTGCCTGCTGGCCGGCGTGTTTCTCTTCGTTTGCGGGTGGCCGGCATGACCTACGCCACGCTCGACGACATGAAGGCTCGCTTCAAGGAGCAGGAGCTCATCGAGCTCACCGATCATGCAAACGTGCCGCCGGAAGAGATCGACGAGGTAATGGTCGGCAAGGCCCTTGCCGATGCGGGTGGTCTCATCGACAGCTATATCGGCGGGCGTTATACGCTGCCCCTCTCGACCGTGCCGCATCAGCTCGTCCGCTATTGCTGCGACATCGCGTGGAAATATCTCTGGGGCGACAGCGCGCCGGAAGCGGTCCAGAAGAACCACGACATTGCCGTCAGGTATCTCGCGGACGTGTCTGCGGGCAAGGCGAAGCTCGACGTTCAGGGCGAGCCCGCGCCTTCCGGTGTCGCAGCAAGTTTCGATGGGCCAGAGCGTCTCTTTTCGCGCGACAAGCTGAAGGGCTTCTGAGATGTCGGGCGCCAGCATCGTCATCGATATCGACGACGCGGAGATCTCCGCTGCCATTCAGCGCGTGATCGATGCGGGCCTCGATCCGCAGCCGCTCTGGGACGATATCGGCGCGTCGATGGTGGTTTCGACGCAGCAGCGATTTCTCGCAGAGAAGGACCCGCAATACCGCTTCTGGAAGCGCCATGCGCCCTCGACGAAGCGGCGCCGCGGCCCCTTCGCGACGATCCTGCGCCTTGCCAATATCCTCTTTCGCTCGATCACGCATAACGTGCTCGGAGCGGGCGGCGTCGAATGGGGCACGAATGTCCGTTACGGCGCGGTCCATCAGCTCGGCCACACCTTCCAGCGCATGACTTCGCGGCGGATCGTGACCTACGCGAAGAACAGGCGCGATACCTGGCGCTTTGCGAAGAAGTCGAGCCGCGCGAAGAGCCGGCAGGATCGCCTGGTGCAGGTGCCCGCGCACAGCATCACCATTCCGGCGCGGCCCTATCTCGGCATCAATGCCGACGATCGCGCGCTCGTCGCCTCGAAGGTCGAGGCCTATCTGGCGCGCGCGGCGGAGGGCTCGAAATGAACCCGATGCAGTCGATCGCGGCGCGGATGAAGGACGAAGAGCTCGGGGCCCCGGTGTTCCGCCATATCGGCACGGCGGCCGAGCTTGCCGCGTTGAAGCAGAAGGCACCCGCATCGGTGCCTGCCTGTTTCATTGTGCTTGGCGAAGAGGCGGCGGAGCCGAGCGGCCGCGCGACCGGGCCGGTAGCCCAGGATACGGGCTTCCGCTTCCTGCTCGTCATCGTCACGCGGAACCTTGCAGGGCGGCAAGGCGACCAGGCGCTAGACGATATCTGGAACCTCAAGGAAGAGGCGAAGCGCCGGCTCGTCGGCTTTGTGCCGGAAGGGCTCGAGGAGCCGCTCGAGAATGGCGGCGGCAATGTCACCGGCTTCGGTGACGGTCATCTCTGGTGGGAGCATGAATTCCGCTCCGGCCGCATCGAAGAGGAACAGGAACATGACTGACAAACGTCCAGGCGAAGGCGGCCGCTACATCAAGAAGGGCGGCAAGCGCGTCCTCGCCGAGCAAACGAAGGAAGCACAGGCGGCGCCCGTGAAGCCCGCCGCACCCGAACCCGAAACCGCAGCCGCGCCTGTGAAAGCGCCCGCGAAGGAGAAGTGACATGGCGGTGAAACGCGCCCGCAAGCTGGCGATGCTTGCAAAGATCGAGGCGAGCTACGGCACCGACGCCAACCCTGTCGGCGCCAATGCGATGATCTGCCGCGACGTGACCCTGACGCCGATGGAAGGTCAGGAAGTCGATCGCGGCCTCTACCAGACGCATATGGGCCAGCAGGGCGTGCTTCTCGCGGCGGTCCATGTCAGCGCAACCTTCTCGGTCGAGCTCACCGGCTCCGGCGCGGCCGGCACGGCGCCCGGCTATGGCGTGCTGCTCCGAGCCTGCGGCATGAGCGAGACGATCGAGGAGGATGTCGAAGTCGAATATGCGCCGGTCTCCGACGCGTTCGAAAGCGCGACCCTCTATTTCAATCTCGACGGCGTCTTGCACATCATGCTCGGCGCGCGCGGCAATGCGAGCTTCTCGCTGGCGAAGGACAGCATTCCGCTGATCCGCTTCAACATGCGCGGCCTCCTCGTGCCGGTCGCGGATGCGGCGATGCCCACGCAGGCTTTCGCCGGCTTCGCGAAGCCCGTCATCGTCGACAATGCAAACACGACGCTGGCGCTCCACGGCATTGCGGCGGCGATCGCCGAAAGCGTCGAGCTCGATCTCGGCAATGAAGTCGTCTACCGGAACCTCATCGGCGACGAGGCGGTGCTTATCGTCGATCGCCTGGGCTCGGGCAGCGCGGTCCTTGAGGCGAAGCCCATGTCGGTCAAGAACTGGGTCGCCGTCGCCCAGGCGCGCACGCGCGGCGCGCTCGCGCTCGTCCACGGCACGCAGGCCGGCAATATCGTCGAGCTCGCCTGTCCGGCGACCGAGACGGGCCGCCCGACCTATGGCGAGACCGACAAGATCAGGAACCTCACCCTGCCGCTGATGCTCTGCCCGGACGAGGGCAATGACGAGCTGGTGATCACGGTCAAATAAGAGCGGGGGCGCGGTTGCGGCCATCTTGTCTCAAGAACGGGCTCGCAACCTTGCCCCTGCAAGCACCCTTTCAACACCGCTTCAAGGGAGATGAAGCATGTTCGTACTGAAGAAGTCCCACACTTTCTGGTGGCCTGCCACGGCCCGCGTGCCGGCCGACGAGGGCAAGATCGTCGAAGACGATTTCATGCTCCTCTTCGAGACGATCGAGCCCGAGGAAGCGCGCCGCATCATGGAGGAGGTCGCCGCCGCCGAACGGGCGGGCGACACTTCGAAATCGCATGCGCTGCTTCGCCGCGTCGTCAAGGGCTGGAAGGACGTGGTGGCACCGGACAAGACGCAGGTGCCCTTCAGCGACGAAGTGCTCGTCCAGGCGCTCGGCTTCCCGTGGTTTTCGGTCGCCGCCTACGAGGCCTGGGCGGATGCGCAGAACGGCCGCGAGCGCGCGAGAAAAAACTGAGACAGGCGGCGGTCGTCTGGGCCTCGGCGATCACCGGCAAGGACGATCTCTCCCGGCCGGTCGAGGTGGACGAGGAGATCGCCGCCCAGTTCAGAAATCTCGGCATCGATGTCGCCCCCGTGGAAAAGGAAAAGCGGGAGTTCGGGGTCGAGGCCGAAAATGTCGAGGCGCTGATGCTCTTCCTGAAGTTCAGGACGCAATGGCGCTTCGAGCCGGTGGGCAGCCGGCTCATCTGGATCGGCCTCGACTATGACGCGGTCGCCTCGACGATCCGCATGGTCGTGACCGGCAAGAAGCGCAGGCGCGAATTGTTCGAGGCGATGCGCGAGATGGAAGGCGCGGCGCTTCCGGTTCTCAACGGATCGTCGCCCACGAAGGGAGACGAACCGTGGCGCTAGTGCTCGCCGCCCGCATCACCGGCGATTTCTCCGGCCTCCTCAAGGGGTCGAAGGACACGGCTGCCTCCTTCCAGAAGCTCGCCGCCGAGTCCGGCCGCCTGCAGAAGGAAGCGACGGACGCGGCCGGCGGCCTCACCAAGGTCGAGAAGGAAGCGCGCGAGGCGGCTACGCAGGTCGACCGCCTGGTGAAGAGCTTCGCCAATGTGCGGCCGGGCGAGCGGATCAACATGACGGCCGCCGACTTCAAGGCGGTCGCCGAAGAGGCGGAGCGTTCGGGCCGCAAGTTTGAAGACGTGCTGGGCGGCAATCGCTCTGCGCTCGATGCAATGCGGGCTGCCCACGATCCGCTCTTCGCGGCGCAGCGGCATTATCTCGACCAGCTCGCCTCGATCCGCGCGGCGGAGGCCGCCGGCGCGCTTCCCCGCGAACAGGCCCGCGTCGCGATCGCGCGCACCAAGGCCGAATTCGCCGCCTCGGTTCCGATCATCCGGTCGCAGACGGCCGCCGTCATGGACAGCTCGAAGGCGATCCAGCTTCAACGGTGGCAGCTCGTCAATCTCGGGCAGCAGGTCCAGGACGTGGGCGTGCAGCTCGCCATGGGCATGAACCCGCTGATGATCGCCGCGCAGCAGGGCCCGCAGATCGTCTCGGCGACGGGCGGCTTCCAGAACTTCATGGCGCTGGCCCGCCAGCACATCACGCCGACGCGCCTCGCCGTCGCCGGGCTCACGGGCGCGCTGGTCACCGGCGCGATGGCTTGGAGCTCCTATCTCGGCTCGGTGAAGCCGGTCGAGACGGCGCTTGCGGGTGTCGGCCGGCGCATCGGCGCGACGAAGGGGGAGATGGAGGAGCTTGCCCAGGCGAGCGCCGAGCAGGGCGGCATATCGGTGCGCGAGGCGCGTCAACTCGAGACCGTTTACCTCCGCACCGGCCGCATCGGCACGCAGGTGATGGGCGAGCTCATCGCGCGCACCAAGGACTATGCCGCGACCATGGGCATGGACCTCCTCGCCGCCGGCGAGGATCTCGCCAAGGCCTTCGCCGAGCCGGAAAAAGGCGTCGAGAACTTCAACAAGGCGCTGCAGGCCCTGACCGATGCCGAGGCGCAGGAAGTGCGCCGGATGATCGAGCGCGGCGAGACGATGCGGGCGCAGCTCCTCATGATCGAGGCGCTGGACCGAGGCACCATCAAGCATCGGGATAGCGTCACCGCCTTGGGAGCGGCGTGGAACGGAGCCCTGAGGGTCGGCTCCAATATGTGGAACTTCTTCGGAGCCGCGATCGACAAGGGCTTCAGCGACGCGCCGGCCACGCAGGAGCGGCTCGACCAGTTCATTGCTCTGCGCGACCGCAAGGCCGCGGCGGGCGACCAGTTCGGCGGCCGCAGCCTCGAATGGATAAATTCCGAGATCGCCCGCATGCGGGCCGAGATCGACCGAGACCGTCAGCGCGGCGTGTCAGGGGACATTTCTTTCAACTCGATCCAGGCAGGCGCGCTGGCGCGGCGCTATTCGCCGGATCAGACGAAGCTCGAACAGCTTCGCACCGACCGCCAGCGCGCCTCGCTCGATCTCATGAACCCGGCGATCCGGGACAATGTGGACAATCTTCGCGGCCTCGAGCGCGCCTATGACGCGAGCGGGCGGGCGATCGAGACCTGGCTCGATCCGGCCGGGAAGGCGGCGGCCATGCACCGTCTCGACATGGAGGCGATTGCCGCGAAGACGCCGGCACAGAAAGCCGAGATCGCGGCGCAGCGCGAGCGGCTGCAGCTTGCCGGCGAGGCGATCCCGCAGGCGGAAGCGGACCAGCGGGTGGAAGCGGCCCGCGCCAAAGCCTATGCCGAAGCCACCCATGCGATTTCCGAACAGAATGCGCAGATGGGCCTCAACACGCGGCTGACGCTCGAGACGGCGGAAGCGTGGCTCCAGGGCGCGGCCGCCGGCGAGCGCGCCGCCGCCATGCAACAGGGTCTGATCGAGGCCTTCAACAGCGGTGCAGATGCGGCGGAGCGGTCACGGCTCGCGCTGCAGGAGCAGGCGGCGCAGGCCGCGCTTTCGGGCGCGCAGTCGGCTGCCCATTACGAAGCCGAGGCGGCGGCGCTCGGCCGGATGAATGCGGCGGTCGCCAGCGGCTCCATGACGCTCGCCGAAGCAAACCGCGAGGCGCAGAAGGAAGCGCAGCTCCGCCCGTTCCTCATCGCGGCCGCCAATGCCGAAGGCACCGCCAAGGAGGTGCTGACCCGGATCATCGACGAGCTCACCGCCGCCATGGGCCGCTACAACGCGGAAAGCTGGCGCGCGACTGCGCTCTCGATGAATGACGCGCAGAAGGGCGAGATCGAGCTCCTTCAGATGCAGCGCGACATGCTGTGGGAGAATGCGGGCGTCCGCGACGAGGCGCTCGCGGTCAAGCGCAAGGAGCTCGAACTCACAGCCGCCGGCATTCCGCTATCGTCTGCGGAAGCGCAGGCGATCGTCGAGCACAGCCGCACGATCACGCAGCTCACCGCCGCGCTGGAGCGCGAAGGCGCGACCCGCGACATGGTGATGCGGACGACCGAGAACGCTCTCAACCGGGTCACCGAACAGATCGCGCAGGGAAAGCTCGACTGGGAGGATTGGGGCGCGACGGCGGTATCCGCCTTGCAGGACGTGATCCGGGAGCTCGCCCGCCTTTCGATCACCGCGCCTGCCACGAACTTCCTCTTTGGCACCAATTACGCGACGATCGACGATGCCGGCGGCATCTTCGGTGCAATCTTCCACGATGGCGGCGTAATCGGCACCGGTAGCAAGCCGCGGCGCCAGGTGCCGCCGCATCTCGTGGCTTCGGCCCCGCGCTTCCACACGGGAGGCCCGATCGGCACGAATGAGCGCGTCATCATCGCCGAGCTCGGTGAAGAGATGCTGACCGCCGACGATCCGCGCCACGTCCGCAATCTTCGACGGATGGCTCGCAACGACAACGGGTTTTCAGGAGGGGCGCCGGGCGGTGAACCTCGCATCACCATCATCAATCACCCCGCGCCCAACACAAAGGTCGAGAGCAAGACGCGGCGCGGCCCGGGTGGCGAGACGATCATCGAGAACTTTGTGCGCGAGGTGAAGGAAGGCATCGCCAGCGACATTGCTTCCGGGCAGGGGCCGATCACCGGCGCGATCGCCGGCCGCTTCGGGCTCAACCCCGCGATGGGCACGCAGAGGTAGAACATGGCGATCGTCAGCATGCCCGCCGGGCTCAATTCGCGGCCTCTCCAGGACGGCTACACTTTCGAGCCGCACGATCCGCTCCTCCGGACCGACATGGAGCAGGGACCCGCGCGCCAGCGGCGCGTCTACGAGAATTCGCCCGCGCTCATCCAGCCGGTCTGGCCGTGGAGCTTCGACGAGTTCGAGGTTTTCCGCGCCTGGTATCACAAGGACCTGCATGACGGGCAGGACTGGTTCTGGGCCAAGGTCTTCATCGGCGGGCGCGAGCAGCTCGGTCTTTGCCGCTTCAAGGAGGCCTATCAGCCGAGCCTCGTCAAGGTTGAGTGGCATGTGACGGCCAAGGTCGAGGTCCGCAACGTCGAATATATGGACGACGAGGCGCGCTGGTTCGCAGGCCTCTACGGGCCCGCCGTCGCAAGCGCCATTGCAGCATCCCTTCACCGCATCGTTCATGAGGAGGCGCCGCAGCTCCTGCCGGCGTGACAGACATGGCAACCGAACTCGAAAACAAGATCGCGCAATTCGAAACGGACCTCGGCCTTGCGCATGACATCGTGCATGGCGACGACGAAACCACGGTCGAGACCGATGGCGGCTATGTGAAGTCGCTCGCCAAGCTCGTGAAGGACGCGGAGGATGAATTCGTCGGCCCCGCCACCACGGTCGCGCAGGATGCGAGGGACGATGCAATCGCCGCGCGCGACGCGGCGATCGGGGCGGCGGCGGCCGCCGCCGATGTCGCGGGAGATGTGGCGGCCGACCGAGCGGCGACGGAGGCCGCGCGGGATACGGCGACGGGCGCGGCCGCCACGGCAACAGGCGCTGCAGGCGATGCCGAAGACGCGCGTGCCGGCGCGGTGACGGCGCGTGAGGGGGCGGAGACCGCGCGCGACGTGGCCATCGCGGCGGCCGGCGAGGCGGCGGTCGCCGTCGCCGGCACCGAAATCGATCTCGTCGAAGGCGGCTGGTTCACCAGGACCTTTGCGGCCGGCGCGATCTCGCCGACCGTCACCGGCTGGCCGGCCGCCGGCACGGTCGCGAGTTTCATGTTCGAGATGCGCAAGGCGGGGCTTGCCACCATCACCTGGCCGGCGAGCTGGAAGTGGGCGGGTGGCGTCGTTCCGGCCTTTTCGAGCAATGCGACCGACATCATCGCGGTGGTGAGCCGCGACGGCGGCGCCACCGTCTATGCGGGCCTCGTCTTTTACGGCCTCGATCCGGAGTAAGCCATGATCGACCCTTTCGACGATGCCATCCGCGAGGCCTATGCAAGCGCGCCAAAAGGCGTGGTGGTGCTCCGGACGCTCGAATTCTGGCACCCGAGCTTCGACGTGCCGGCGCGCGTCGTGCGCGATCACGGGGTCCTGCTTTCCGAAGAGCCCCTCGTCTTTGGGCGCGAGCTGACGCTCGAAGGCGATGCCCCGCGCAATCCCGGCGAGACCGTGACCTTCATCGAAGCGGCATTCAATAGCGAACAGCCGGCGACTTCCGACGACACGATCCCGGACTTCCCGCTTTCGGTGGATGGGGTGCCGGGCGATCTCGCCGCCGCGCTGCGTGCCTCGACACTCGATCCCGGCGAGATCGAGGTCATCTATCGGGAGTATTTCGCGGATGCGCCGGGCGGCCCGCAATATGTGCTGCGCGATCTCACATTGAAGCGGACCAGCGTCACCATGCTGCGCGTCGAGGCGCGGGCAGGCTTTTTCGATCCGCTCTCGATCTCCTATCCCCGCACCGAGTACACCGCCGATGAATACCCCTCTCTCGCCGTCTGAAGGCAGCGGCCTCGTGCCGCCGCCCGGCCTGCCGCCGCAAGGCTGCGAGCCGGGCGAGCTCATCCGCGCGCTCTTCAAGGCGGGCATCGTGCACGAGCTCGGCGGCTGCGGCCCGCGCAAGTTCGATTGCTACGGCATGATGCAGCTCGCGCAGCTCTGGCTCTTCGGGCGGGAGACGGCGGCGGTCCGGCTGGCGAAGGAGGCGGGCCGCAAGGCCGTTCTCGATGCGATCTCGACCCATGAGGCGCGGCGGCTCTGGCGGCCGGTGAAGGACAGGCCCAGGCATGGCGACATCGTATCCATGACCCATGTCCGCGAGCCCTTCCATATCGGCACCTGGCTCGATGTCGATCGCGGTGTGATCCTTCACTGTGCGAGCTTCACCGGGCTCGCTGTGGACGACCGCTCCGCGCTCATCGGCTGCGGCTGGAACAATCTCCGCTTCTATCGCTTTGCGGGTGACGCATGATCGGCGTTCACCTCCATGCGCCATTCGAGGCTCTCGCGCTCGACACCTTCGAATTCGGCGCGGGCGAGAGCGTGGCTGCGGTCGCTGCCCGGCAGAACTATGTGCTGCCCTTTTTCGCGCTGCTGAACGGAGAGCCTGTGCTCCGCAAGGACTGGGACCGGGCGCTCGAGGAAGGCGACGAGCTCGGCTTCTGCACGCTGCCCGCCGGCGGCGGTGCGAAGGACATTTTCAGGACCGTGCTGCAGATCGCTATCGTCGCCGTCGCCATCTATTTCGCAGGGCCTGCCGGGCTCAACCTGTCGGGCGCCGCCATGTGGGGCGCCAGGGCGGCCGCGATCATCGGCTCGGGCTATCTCGTCAACGCGCTCATGCCGCCGCAGACGCCTTCCGCGCACACCGCCTTCTCGAACGAAGCTGCCTCGCCCACCTATTCGCTGACGCCGCAGGGCAATCAGGCGCGGCTCGGGCAGAAGGAGCCCGAATATTACGGCTACATGCGGATCGTGCCCGACTTCGCCGCGCAACCCTATGTCGAGTACCGCGACAACGACCTCTATCTGCACCAGCTCTTCTGTCTCGGCCTTGGCCGGAGCGACATTCACGAGATCGGCATCGAGAAGACGCCGCTCTGGACCGAGCTTGAGGGCTTCACCGGTCGCTTCAGTGACGTGGAGATCGAGATCGTCGAGCCGGGCGAGCCGGTCACGCTGATCGCGGGCAATGTCATCACCTCGGTCGAGGTCTCCGGCCAGACGCTGCTCGGCACCAATGAAGACGGCGCCGGCTGGATCGGCCCCTTCGCCGTCTGCCCGCCCGGCCGGAAGGTCAACCGGATCGCGAACGATATCGTCTGGCCGAACGGCGCGTTCCGGGTGAGCGATACGGGCGCGCTGCAAAGCGTGACGGCGGGTGTGCTCTACGAGGCACGCGAGATCGACGATTTCGGGGCGCCGCAAGGCGACTGGTTCGAGCTCACCTCCGGCGACTATGTCTTCGCCAAGCGCGAGCAGCAGCGTGTGACGGCCTTCCAGGACGTGCCCGAGGCCCGCTACGAAGTCCGCGGCATGCGCACCAACGAGAAGATCGACGAGGACCGCGTCCAGGACGAAGTGCAGTGGGCGGGCCTCAAGGGCTATGTGCCGAACGACAATGTCTTCAGCCGCGTCACTGTGCTGGCGGTCGTGATGCGCGCGACGAACCAGCTCTCGAATGTCACCTCGCGCCGCTTCTATACGATCCAGACGCGCCGCCTGCCGGTCTATGACACGGAGACGGGCACATGGAGCGTGCCGGTCGCGACGCGCTCGATCGCGGCGGCGGCCGCCAACATCATCCGCAACCCGGTGACGGGATGGGGCCTGCCCGACAATCGCGTCGACTGGGAAACGCTCTGGCAGATCGACGAGGAAACGTGGAGCCCGCGCGGCGAACGCTTCGACGGCGCCTTCGACAGCCGTACCGATGTCTGGCGCGCGCTGATCGACGTGCTGCATGTGGGCCGGGCCTATCCCGTTCGCGTCGGCTCGTCGGTGAGTTTCGTCCGCGACGAGCCGCGCGAGGCAGCCCGCCTCATGCTCACCCCGCGCAACATCGTGCGGGGCAGCTTCGCCGTCGACTTCGCACATTTCACGCCGGACACGCCCGACTATGTGATCGTGCGCTATTTCGACGAGCGCGTCTGGGAGTGGCGCACCGTCCATTGCAAGCTGCCCGGATCGACGGAGGCAAACCCCGCCACCATCACCGTGCGCGGCATCAACGACCGCACCAATGCGTGGCGCTATGGCATGTTCCGCGTGAAAGTGAACCGCTACCGCCGCATGTTCCCG
This sequence comes from Parvibaculaceae bacterium, assembly GCA_019636015.1. GTDB lineage: Bacteria > Pseudomonadota > Alphaproteobacteria > Parvibaculales > Parvibaculaceae > Parvibaculum. The sequence continues at coordinate 10,289 of JAHBYJ010000002.1, read as the reverse complement.
CGCGCCACGACCGAGCTCGAGGGCCGCTTCGTGAAGCGCGGCGACCTCATTCCGGTCTCGCACCCGCTGATCACGCTTGGCCGCTCGGGCGATGTGGCGGGTTTCGACCCGGAGACGCGGCAGCTCACCCTCACCGTGCCTGCCGGCCTCGAGGAGGAAGGCGATTACTACCTCGTGCTGAAACGGCCGGACGGCCGCGCCTGGGGCCCTGTGCTCGTCGCGGCCGGCGCAGGCGCTTATGAGCTCGTGGCCGATGAAGAGGATCTCGCCGGCGCGATCGCGGCCCATGGCGACTGGGCGGATTTCGTCACGACGATCGAGGGCGACCGCGAGGCGACGGCCGCTGTCTGGGGCAAGGCCGGCGAGTTCGTCCAGGACTGCCTTCTGATCGGCGCTCGGCCCGAAGGCGGCGACCGCATGGTGCTGGAGCTCCAGGCGGACGACCCGCGCGTCTATGACGAAAGCGAAGATGGCGAGCCTCCGGAGGAAGAAGACCTCGATATTCTCCCCGTGGCGCCGGAAGCGCCGCCCGTCACCGGCCTGCAGGTGACGGTGGGCGGCTCGCGCTTCGCGCCCGAGATCGTGACCTCGATCGACCGGAGCCCCGGCGCTCAGAGCTACCTCCTGCAGCTCTCTTACGACCACCAGAGCTGGCGGACGCTCTCCGTGGGCGATGTGATCTCGTGGACCGGCTTCGTCGAGCCCACGACCGTCTGGCTCCGCTGGACCGCGATCGGTACGCTGCGCGGCGAGCCCGTCGAGTGGTATGCCGATCTCACCGCCACCGAGCAGGTGCCGGCGCAGGTGACGATTTCGGGCGTCCAGATTTTCTTCAAGTCCGCCTGGATCAACCTTGCCTATCCCGCTGAAGACGGCATTGAAGGGGTCATTGCAAAAGTCTCGACCGAGACGGGCTTCGATCCGGAAGCGGCGGGCGAAGTCGTTTACGACGGCACGCCGATCTCACGCATGCCGATCGCCATCCCGGCCGATGCGACCGTCTATGTCCGCGCGGCCGCCTGGAACCGTTTCGGAAAGGTGAACCTCAACTGGTCCGACCAGGTCTCGATCACGGCGGCCAAGGTCGAAGGCGCGAACCTTTCCGAAGCCCTCGCGGCCGAGATCGCGAAGATCGAGGTGCTGGAGACGGCCATCACCGAGGAACAGAATGTCCGCTTCGATGCCGACGAGGCGCTGGCGGAGTCGATCAGCTCGGTGTCGGCGGTGGTGGACGGCAACAGCGCGGCAATCGTCAATGAGGCGCTCGCCCGCGCGGATGCCGACGAGGCGCTCGCCAGCACGATCAGCGCCGTGCAAGCGACCGTGGGCGATCACACGACCGCGATCGAAGAGACGATGGAGGCGGTCGCCGGGCAAGGGGCGCGCGTCACGCTGAAGACCGATGTGGACGGCTATGTTGTCGGCACCGAACTGATCAATGGCGGTGAGGGCTCGTCGTTCTTCACGCTGCTGGTCGATGTCTTTCAGGTCGTGAAGCCCGGCATCAATGGCGGTGAGCCGTTCCCTCTCTTCACCGTCACCGAGGCAGGGGTGCGGCTCAACAGTCTCGTCGCGCCGGAGATCACCGCAGAGGTCATATGGGCCGCGCTCATCGCAGTCGGCCGACTTGAGGCGCTCATTCTTTCCTCTCCGCTCGAGGAAGAGGAGACGCTCGACGACGCCGCCATGGTGGTCGATACGCAGTCGCCCTACATTCTGATGCGGAAACCTGCACCATGACCGCGCATGATTTCTTCCTCGCTGCGGGCGCCGATGACGTACCGGTCGAGGGCATTCGCGCCGGCACGATCGCCGTCTGGCGGGGCGCCACGAAAACGGATTTCGACCCGGCGATCGACCCGCTGAACCATCTTTCCGATGTGCGCTTCCATACTGACTTCGATTATCCGCGCGGCGTGGGCGTGGTGAAGAGCACCGATGCCGGCCGCTCGGCGGTGACGATCGGCGCGACGGGTTCCGACGCCGTGATCGACCGCTCTGACGTGCTCTTCGCGCACGGCATGTCGCCGCCGCCCCTCATCATCGCCATGATCGAGGTGAGCGGCTACAGGCAGCCGCTGGCAGGCAGCATGACGCCGCTGCCCGGCGGAAACATCAACAACACGAATTGGCGCATCTGCTCGATCGCGGTGGACAACACGAATGTCATGCTGCGCACGCGCGGCGGCTACGCACCGGCAATGACCATCCATTGGGAAGTGCTGCTGCTGAAGGAGGCCTTCCAGGTGCGCTCCGAAGGCGACTACATGATCTATCTCGACCCGGCCGAGATAGATGGCGCGCAGGTGGGCAAGGTGAGCTCGGAATACCGCTTTCTCTCGCAGGCGGAGGACCCTGCCTTCCGCGTCATCGGCGGCGAGCAGACGATCTCCGACTACGACATTTCGGACGGCGAGAAGGGCTGGATCATCCCGACCAATTGCTCAGCCTGGACGAATTCGACGACCTTCAGCGGCTGGTTCGGAGCCGATATGTCGAGCAGTCATCTCGTCGATGGCGTGGAGGTGGAACTGTGATCGAGAGCAAAATCGAGCCCGGACGCATCCTGCTTCGCGACGCGGAAGGAGAAACCGTCTTCGACACGAATGTCGCGAAGGTTGCGGTGCTTTCCATGTTCACCGGCACCTGGGCGAATGACGAGCGCCATGCGCCGGCCAGCGGCTACGACACCTGGCACACGATCGATCATGACCTCGGCGCGGCGCCGCTCGGCGCGCAGTTCATTCTCGGCTGGATCACGCTGCAGGACGGCTCGCGGCAGGAATTCTCCGGGACGGTCGTGCTCGCGGAAGCGTGGTGGCGCAATACGGTCGAGTTCTTCGGCGGCCAGCCCGTCTATCCGCGCACCACGGCCGCACGGCACATGCTGACGCCGCTCATCCATTCCGGCCGGATCGTGCTGCGCGAGCAATGGTTCCTGCATGGCTGCATCGCCGGGTCGAGCCCGCTTCGGAACTGGCCCTGCAACCTCTGGCTTCTCTCGCGGTCGTGGGACTACGACCTGCGCGTCTGCGCCTTTGTCGGCGGCACCTGAAAGGAAACGGCATGAGCATGAGCCTCGCCGCCAAGCGGCTTTCGATCAATCCCATGGGCTGGTGGCACCCGCGCGCGATCGCGGCCTACGATTTCGAGAAAGGGCGGAGTTTCCTGCGCGGCGTGCCCCGCAAGGACAACGACGTGCTGGCGGTGACGCGCTCCTCCGGCATCATCCTGCCCAACGCCGCCGGTGCCATGCAGACGCTCGGCAACAATACGCTCCCCCGCTCCGATCGCGGGCTTTACGCGAACGGGCAAATCGCGAACCTCTGCCTCTACAGCGACACCTTCTCCGATGCGTGGTGGGACAAGACCAATCTGACGGTCGGGTCCAAGACCGACGGCTTCACGCTTCTGACCGCGCAGGCGGCATCGAATGTCACGCCCGTTCTCCGCCGCAGCAGCGGCTCGATCGTCGCCAATACCGGACTTCGCGCCGCCGGTCTCGTCGTCCGGCCGACGAACTGGACGCGGTTTCAGTTCGGCTTCAGCTCCGGCCTCAACGCCTCCGCCGAGTCCGGCGCGCTTGCGATTTTCGAGTTGAGCGGCGCTGGCAGCGTCGTCGGTGCCCTTGCCGGTGCCGCCGTGCGGCGGCTCACATTGACTGACTATCTCATCTGGGTCTGGACGACCGCCATGGCCGGATCGACGACGACGCAGCGCTTTTCCTTTGCGATGGTCAATCCCACGATCGAGATGCCTTCGAGCTCCGGCATCGTCTTCAATCCCGCGGGCACCGAGACCGTCTATGTGCGCGATGCCTTTGCCGGCAACGGCCTCGGCTTCGCACCGGAAGCGGCGATCCGCACCGAGGGCTCGACCGCGACGCTGCTTGCATCGGACATCCTCGGCGTGCAAGGCACCCGGCCCTCGAACGGACAGCCGGAGCCATTTGCAGGCTGGGAGGCGGCCGGCCTCGACGCCGCGCATCGCGGCGTCGTGAATGTCGAGATCGACCGCCTTTCCGCACCCACGGTGCGCTTCATCGCAGGTGCTGGCGCCGATGCAAGCAATCTCTGGCGGCTCGTGTTCGACACAGACAATCGCTTCAAGCTGATCGTCCGGAAGTCCGGCTCGGATGTGCTGACGCTGCAAAGCGGCGTCGTCGCGACAACCGGGCTCAAGAAGGTGGAATGGCGCGCGAAGCCCGGCGGCTACGCGGTCGATGCGACGGGCGTAGCAGGCACCACCAGCGCCAGCAGCGAGACGCTTCCGGGCGCGGCGACGACTCTGCGCGTCGGCTCGAATTTCTCGGTGGCCAATCCCTTCAATGGCCGGATCGCAAATCTGCAACTGCTGGAGGCGGCGTGATGCACGTCTACACACTTCGCGCGGAGAGCGAAGCCGCGCTGATCGCGATGCTGGAAGCGGCGCAGGAGGGCAAGGAGCGGCCCTTTGTGCTGGACGATGAAGACGGAAAGACGGTCGATGCAGCGCGCATCACCTTCCCGCAGCCCGAATTCGACGATGAAGAGCCGACCGGCTTCTGGCTCTGCGAGGTGCGCCTCATCGAGGCCGATGCCGAACTCGCGGCGATCGCCGAGACATCAGAAGGCGAGGCCTAGCACGCCGACAAGGAACCCCGCGACGAGGATAACCATCGAGATCGTCGCGACGGTGACAATGAGGAAATCGGGTTTCTTCATGGTGGAACCTTTCCAGCCCATGGAGACATTCCCCGCGAAGGCGGGGGGCAACGCTATAGCTGGCCTCATCGAGATCAAGTGCCGCCGCTGCGGCACGATAAATTCCCTGAGGCCATCACCGAGCCCGCAACCGGAGCGCCAGGAGCGCCCGACATGAGGCTCAAATTGTGGCTCTACATTCCACCCGAATTTCTGCCCCGCTCAACGGGCTCGCGCTCTGCGCGGGCTATGGCGGCCTCGAGCTCGGCATCCATATCGCTGAGCCGGGATATCGCACTGTTTGTTTCGTCGAGCGGGAAGCCCATGCTGCGGCCACTCTCGTCTCCCGCATGGAAGACGAGGCGCTGGATCGCGCGCCTGTCTGGAGCGACGTTAAGTCCTTCGACGGCCGCCCGTGGCGCGGCCGCATTCATATCCTCACTGCCGGCTATCCCTGCCAACCCTTCTCCTCGTCGGGCAAGCGGCGCGGGGCGGCGGACCCGCGGCACCTCTGGCCGGACATCGCGCGGATCATCGGCGAGACCGAGCCCGAATGGGTCTTCCTCGAAAATGTGCTCGGCCACCTCGATCTGGGATTTTTCGATGTCGGCCGCGAACTACAGAGGATGGGTTTCCGAGTTAAAGCGGGCCTGTTCAGCGCGGCTGAAGCGGGCGCTTCTCACTGGAGGCAGCGGCTATTCGTATTGGCCCACGCCGACCGCGAGCAACAACGGGAACCGCGTCGAACTGCGCATCGGGCCGGGCGGCCTCATGTTCGAAATTCCGAAGGGCATGAAGGGTCAGCAGAAGGGGCCGAAGGAGGCGTCGAAAGTGTGGACGCTCTTCTGGCTCCTGCTGCAATCGACCGGCTTCCGGCCGGGGACGAGAGACGAGATGATCTTCCGCTCTTTGCCCCCGCTCCGGGTGAGCTTGCAGCTTGGCACACATGCCTCCGCAGGGACCCTTCACTACAACCCGCGCTTCACGGAGTGGATGATGGGGTGGCCGATCGGATGGACGAGCTGCGCGCGGCCGGTAACGGGGTTTGCAGCCTGGCTGCAGCGCTCGCGTATCGAACTCTCAAGGCTGACTTCGGAGGCTGAAAATGCAGCACGTTGAAATCGAGCCGGTGAAGCCGCTCGCCGCCTATATGGGTGGCAAGCGGAACCTCGCCGGAAGGATCGTTCCAATGATCGAGGCAACGCCCCACCATTGCTACGTGGAAGCCTTTGTGGGCATGGGCGGCATCTTTTTCAGGAGGCGATTGCAACCCAAGGCCGAGATCATCAACGACGCGAGCCGGGAAGTCGCCAATCTCTTTCGGATCGTCCAGCGCCACTATGTCCCGTTCGCGGAGTTCCTCCGTCACCAGCTCACGACGAGAGCCGAATTCGAGCGCCTCGCCGCCACCGATCCCAAGACCCTGACCGACCTCGAACGGGCAGCGCGCTTCATCTATCTCCAGCGCACGGGCTTCGGCGGCAAGATCGAGGGACGCTCTTTCGGGACGCAGCGGACGGCGGCGGCGCGCTTCGACGTGACGAAGGTCATGCCGATGATCGAGGACGTGCATGGGCGGCTCACCCGCGTCGTTATCGAATGCCTGGACTGGCGGGAGCTGCTCGACACTTATGACGGGCCGGGAACGCTCTTCTATCTGGACCCGCCCTATTACGGCACCGAGCACGTCTATGGCCGGGACCTCTTCAGCCGGGACGACTATGCCGAGCTCGCCGAGCGGCTGGCAGCCCTCAAGGGCCGCTTCATCATGTCGATCAACGACGTGAAGCCGATCCGGGAGACCTTCTCCGCCTTCCGCCTCCACAAGGTGAAGACGACCTATATGGTGGGCGGCGGCAAGAAGGCGGTATCCGCCGGGGAGCTGATCGTGACGCCGGCAGGGTGAAAAACGTGCACCCGGTCGGGACTGGGGGGTAGGATCGATCGTTCCCAATGAGTCGGCCAAAATGGAAGAGGACACTAATGGCTCACTTCGTCGAGACAACAAACGGCTATGTAAATGCGGATGAAATCTCGTGGACCGACGGCAAAACTATCATGCTCAAATCGGGTAAAACCTTCGAACTCAAGGAGCACGCCTCGATGACGGTGGCGCAGGTCCTTCCCGCAGACGGAAAGATGTTCGCGGTAGTGGTTGAGAACGCGGCGACGGCGAGCGTGAATTTCGAGCCGGTTCTTGCGTGGGCGGTAATGATGACTGGGGATATCGCCCCCATCACACCCACCAGCCCATTCGGCGTTTGGGAGAGGTTGCCTCCTCTTATGAGGGATGGAACGAAGGGCGTATATGACTTCACGGATGGCGTTTACAGCACATATGAGGAATTTCTCAAGGTGCTGATCAAGGGGGCAACCAAAGGCTAAGTTTCATCTATGTGCGGGCGCTTCACCCAATATTTCACCTGGGCGGAGCTGGTCGAGCTCTATGGGCTGACCGGCTCCCCTCAGAATGTCGAGGAGCGGTTCAATGTCGCCCCGACAAACCGCGTCTGGGCGATCCGGGCCGACGAGAAGGGCCGGTATGCCTCCCGGATGCGGTGGGGGCTCATCCCCTCATGGTGGAAGCAGGAGAAGCCGCCCACCTTCACCATCAATGCGCGGGCCGAAGGCATCGCCCAGGCGAAGATGTGGGGGCCGCTTTTCAAGCGGAAGCGGATGATCCTGCCCATGTCTGGCTTCTATGAGTGGAGCGGGGAAAAGGGGTCAAAGCGGACCTTCTACATCACCATGGGGTCAGGCGAGCCCATGGCCGTTGCCGGGATTTGGGACAGCTGGACGGGACCGGAGGGCGAGGAGGTGACCTCTTGCTCCCTCATCACGACCGAAGCCAATAGCCGGATGGCGGAAGTCCATGACCGGATGCCCGTCATTCTCGGCCGCTACGACCTGGAGAGCTGGCTTGCCGGCCGGGCCGACGAGGCGGTCCTGAAGCCGTGCCCGGCCGACTGGATCAAGGTCGAGGAGGTCTCTAGCCGGGTGAACAAGGTGAAGGGCGGGCATGACGACCGGGCCTGCATCGAGCCCCTGAACGCCCGTTGAAGAGCCCTTTCAGCGGCTCCGGAAAGGCCGCTTCAGCCCCCCTGAAATTTCGCTGACCATCTGGCGCACCTGCCTCAAACCATGTGGCGCGCTACACTGATGGTCTCCTCGTGGCTGCGCCACGCGTAGCCCATCAGGGCGAAGCGTGGTGCCCCCGGCAGGATTCGAACCCGCGACCCCCTGATTACAAATCAGGTGCTCTACCAACTGAGCTACAAGGGCATCCGTGGCGCGCAACATAGTGGTGCAGCGCCATGGCGGCAAGCGGCGCCTTGATCCGCTTCGCGCCGCTGGCCTGCATCCTTTCCGGGATTGGACCCTGAAATGCGGCGTGGGGCCGCCCAATTATGCCCCTGCAAGCTGGTGTGTGTGGAGGCTGAAATGGACGACAAGAATGCGGCGATCCTCGATGTGCGGACGGGTGAGCGGGGCAGCTATGGGGATTGGGTGCGGCAGTTCGACGAGGTGTGGGAAGCGCCGCGCGAGCGGCTTGAAAGGCTGCTTGCGCTGCTGAGCGACGAGATCGTGCTGAAAGCGCCGACGCGGCCGCCGGTATCGCGCGGCAAGGCGGCGGGACGCAGCGCCTTTCTCCGCGCTTTCCGGGCCTTTCCCGATCTTCATGCGCGGTCGAAGCGCTGGGCGGCTTCCGGCAATGTGCTTTTCATCGAAATGACGTTCAGCGCCACCGTGGGCGGCAAGCTCATTTCATGGGACAGCGTCGACCGCTTCATTTTCCGCGATGGCGAGGCGATCGAGCGGATCGCTTTCTTCCAGGATTCACGCGCCGTGCTGCGTCAGGCCCGGCGCAATCCGAAGGGATGGAAGCAGATTTTCCGTCTCGCGACCGGCTGGTGAGGAGGACGCCATGAAACTTCTGTCAGGTCCGCTCAGCATGTTCGGCATGAAGGCGGAGATCGCCGTCGCGGAGAAGGGCATTGCCTGCGACGTGGAACTTGTGCCCTTCACCCTTTTCGAACGCTACAAGCCGCTCCATCCGGATGTGGAGCGGGTCAATCCAAAGCGGCAGGTGCCCGTGCTGATCGACGGCGATCTCGAAATATTCGATTCCACGCAGATATTCGAATATCTCGAGGACCGTTTCCCGGCACCGGCGCTCTGGCCGCGGGAAGCGGGTGCCAGGGCAAGGGCGCGGCGGGCGGAGCTTCACGCCGACGAAATCTTCTTTCCGCATTTCATCGCGCTGATGCGGGTGCTGGGCGACCGGTCGAAGCCCGAAGCAGACGCGGCGCTTCGCGGGATAGCCGCCGAGTATCGCGCGCTTGACGGCATCCTCGCAGGGCAGGCCCATGTCGCGGGCGAGCCATTCACCTATGCGGATATTGCCTGGTTCTGCGCGAGCTTCTTTACCTCGTTCCTCGGGGATGAGCCGGAAGAGGGGCTTGTTCATGTCCATGGCTGGCGCAAGCGAGTGGCTGCGCGGCCTGCCGTGGCGCCGCTCGTGTCGCGGTTTTCGGCCTATCTGGCGGAGAACAGGATGCCCGTTCCCCGCATTTGACTCACACAGACGGGGTCTGGCTGCGCCGGAAGAGCTCGTAAAGGGCGACGGCGGCGGCGTTCGAGACGTTGAGGCTCTTCATTCCGCCGGCCGCCGGCAGGCGGGCGAGAAGGTCGCAATGTTCGCGGGTCAGCCGGCGAAGCCCGGCCCCCTCGGCCCCGAGAACCAGTGCGACCTTGGGTGAGAGCTTCATCTCGGGGAGGGACATCTCGCCCTCGCCATCGAGGCCGATGACCTCGAAGCCCAGCTCCTTCAGTTCCTCGATCGCCCGGACCAGATTGGCGATACGGGCGATCTTCACCTTTTCGAGGCCGCCGGACGCCGCCTTGGCCAGTACGCCGCCGAGCGATGGGCTGTTGCGCTCCGTGGTAACGAGGGCCTCAGCGCCGAAAACAGCCGCAGAGCGGAGAATCGCTCCAAAATTGTGCGGGTCCGTCACCTGATCGAGCACGACAACACGGCTGGCGCTCTCGCAGGCGTCGAAAACGTCAAGGTCGGGCAGAGGCGAGGCCTTGAGGGCGATGCCCTGATGCACGGCACCCGGCGGCAGAAGGGCCGAGAGCGTCTCGCCATCCACGATCTCGGGCTGGATTTCCGGGCGGAAATCCTGCCGCGCGAGATCTGCCTCTGCGTTCCTTGTCATAATCAGGCGCTCGGGCGAGCGCTCCGGATTGGCGAGCGCGGCCAAAACAGCATGAAAACCATATAGATAGGCGTCGTTCGCGCTGCCGCCGCCCGGCTTGCCGGGTTTCGGGCCGCGCCCGCGCGGTGCCTGCTGGGGGCGAGGGGAGCTGCCTTCGGGGCCGCGGTTGCGGGAGGTGTTGTGTTGCTTGCGCCGGGTCATGCCGCGGCTTATATTGTGCGGACCGGGCTCTTGCAAACGCCCCCGCACAGTATGCCTTGCCGGACCATTCGGCTGGAGGCACGCTGCGGGGGTGTTTACACTTTCGGGACCGGGATTTTAGTTGACACAAGGCCGGCAAACTTGAATAAAGCCGCGCGTGTCCGGTAGAGGCCTGCACTATCAACTG
>JAHBYJ010000001.1 GCA_019636015.1 Parvibaculaceae bacterium | reverse complement strand
GATCCTATCGGGGCGCGGAAACACCGCGCCCCGGTTTCCGAAGTCGCGAAAGCGCAGGCCGAGAGGCACAGGTACGAAAATGCAAAGGCAGAAAATTCGCATCCGCTTGAAGGGGTTCGATCATCGCGTGCTCGACGTGTCGACGCGTGAGATCGTGAACACCGCGAAGCGCACGGGTGCCCAGGTGCTCGGTCCGATTCCGCTTCCGACCCGGCTTGAGAAGTTCACCGTGCTTCGCGGCCCGCATATCGACAAGAAGAGCCGCGAGCAGTTTGAAATTCGGACACACAAGCGTGTGCTCGACATCGTAGACCCCACTCCGCAGACCGTGGACGCGCTGATGAAGCTCGATCTCGCTGCCGGTGTGGATGTCGAGATCAAGCTCTAAGAAGCTGGATCGCGAACAGAACGAGGAATGGGACCCATGCGTTCCGGAGTGATTGCCAAAAAGGTCGGTATGACCCGTCTCTTCACGGAAGACGGCCGTCATGTCCCGGTCACGGTGCTGAAGCTCGACAACTGCCAGGTTGTGAGCCAGCGCACGGATGAAAAGAACGGCTACACGGCCGTGCAGCTCGGCGTCGGCCGGGCGAAGGCGAAGAATGTGTCGAATGCGCAGCGCGGTCAGTTCGCGCGCGCTTCGGTCGAGCCCAAGCTCGAGCTCGCGGAATTCCGCGTGAGCCCGGACAATCTGCTCGATGTCGGCGTCGAGATCACGGCCGACCATTTCGTCGCCGGCCAGTATGTCGATGCCTCGGGCACGTCGATCGGTAAAGGCTTCGCCGGCGTCATGAAGCGGCATAATTTCGGCGGCCTGCGCGCTACGCACGGCGTGTCGATCAGCCACCGCAGCCATGGCTCGACGGGTCAGAACCAGGATCCGGGCAAGGTCTTCAAGGGCAAGAAGATGGCCGGTCACATGGGTGCGACCCGCGTGACGACGCAGAACCTTGAAGTCGTCCGCACGGATGTCGAGAAGGGCCTCATCATGGTGAAGGGCGCAGTGCCCGGCTCCAAGGGTGGCTGGGTCCTGCTGCGCGACGCCGTGAAGACCAAGCTGCCGGAAGGCGTGCCGGTTCCGGGCGCATTCCGCCGTCAGGGCGAAGAAGCCGCGGCTCCCGCCGCTGAAGCTCCGGCTGCCGAGGCTCCGGCCGAAGAGACCGAAGCTCCGAAAGAAGGTGCGTGATGAAGATCGACGTTCAGACGCTTGAGGCCAAGAAGGCCGGTTCCGTCGACCTGACGGACGAAGTGTTCGCGCTCGAGCCGCGCACGGACATCCTGCACCGCATGGTCGCCTGGCAGCTCGCCCGGCGCCAGGCCGGTACGCACAAGACGAAGGGCCGCTCCGAGATCGCGCTCACGGGCAAGAAGTTCGTGAAGCAGAAGGGCTCCGGCGGCGCCCGTCATGGCGACCGCAAGGCACCGCAGTTCCGCGGTGGCGGCAAGGCGTTCGGTCCGGTCGTGCGCAGCCATGCGTTCGACCTGCCGAAGAAGGTTCGCGCGCTTGCGCTGCGCCATGCCCTGTCGAGCAAGGCGAAGAGCGGCAGTCTGATCATCCTCGAAGACGCCAAGCTTTCGGCGCCGAAGACGAAGGATGCCAAGGAAGCCTTTGCGAAGCTTGGTCTCACCTCGGTGCTGGTGATCGACGGTGCGGAGGTCGACGAGAATTTCGCGCTCGCCGCGCGCAATCTTCCGAATGTGGATGTGCTGCCGGTGCAGGGCATCAATGTCTACGACATCCTGCGGCGCGAGAAGCTCGTGCTGACCAAGGCCGCGGTGGAAAGCCTGGAGGCTCGCTTCAAATGAACGAGCGTTATTACGACATCATCGTGTCGCCGGTGATCACCGAAAAGGCGACCATGGCTTCGGAAGCGAACCAGGTCATCTTCAAGGTGGCCTCCAACGCGACGAAGCCGCAGGTCAAGGAAGCGGTGGAAAAGCTCTTCGACGTGAAGGTGAAGGCGGTGAACACGCTGAACCGGAAGGGCAAGACCAAGCGGTTCCGCGGCATTGCCGGCCGGCAGAGCGATTTCAAGAAAGCGATCGTGACCCTCGAAGAGGGCCATTCGATCGACGTGACGACTGGACTTTGAGGATCGGGCTCCGGCCTCTAAAGCGAGAAGCCTAGAACGATGGCACTGAAAAAGTACAAACCGACAAGCCCCGCGCAGCGCGGCCTTGTGCTCGTAGACCGCTCCGGCCTTTACAAGGGCAAGCCGGTCAAGAGCCTGACCGAAGGACTGACCAAGTCCGGCGGCCGCAACAACTATGGCCGTATCACGGTCCGGTTCCGTGGCGGCGGTCACAAGCGCAGCTATCGCGTGATCGACTTCAAGCGCGGCAAGGCCGATGTCCCGGCGACGGTCGAGCGGATCGAATACGATCCGAACCGCACGGCCTTCATCGCGCTGATCAAGTACGAGGATGGCGAGCTCGCCTATATCCTAGCGCCGCAGCGCCTTGCCGTTGGCGACATGGTCGTCTCGGGCAACCGCGTGGACGTGAAGCCGGGCAATGCGATGCCGCTTGCGAACATTCCGGTCGGCACGATCGTGCACAACGTCGAGATGAAGCCGGGCAAGGGCGGTCAGATCGCGCGTTCGGCCGGTGCCTATGTGCAGCTCGTTGGCCGCGACCAGGGCTACGCGCTTCTCCGCCTCTCGTCGGGCGAACAGCGCATGGTGCCGGGCACCTGCATGGCGACGATTGGCGCGGTGTCGAATCCGGACCACTCGAACATCACCATCGCCAAGGCCGGTCGCAATCGCTGGCTCGGCAAGAAGCCGCATGTGCGCGGCGTCGTGATGAACCCGGTCGACCATCCGCATGGCGGCGGCGAAGGCCGCACCTCGGGCGGCCGCCATCCGGTGACGCCGTGGGGCAAGCCGACCAAGGGCAAGAAGACGCGCAGCAACAAGTCGACGAGCAAGTTCATCGTCCGCAGCCGTCACCAGAAGAAGGGTTAAGGGAACTCGACCATGACACGTTCTCTCAAAAAGGGCCCCTTCGTGGATGGCTACCTTCTCAAGAAGGCGGAAGCCACGCGCTCTTCGGGCCGCAAGGAAGTCATCAAGATGTGGAGCCGCCGCTCCACGATCCTGCCGCAGTTCGTCGGCCTCACGTTCGGCGTCCACAACGGCAAGAAGCATGTTCCGGTGCTCGTGACCGAAGACATGGTGGGCCACAAGTTCGGCGAGTTCTCGCCGACGCGCACCTACTACGGCCACACCGCCGACAAGAAAGCGAAGAAGGGCTAAATCATGGGCAAAGCTGCAACCAAGCGTCGCCTGCCCGACAATGAAGCGCAGGCCGTCGGCCGGATGCTCCGGGTGAGCCCGCAGAAGCTCAATCTCGTCGCGCAGCTCATTCGCGGCAAGAAGGTGGAGACGGCGCTTGCCGACCTGACCTTCTCGCGCAAGCGGATCGCGGGCGATGTGAAGAAAGTTCTGCAGAGCGCGATTGCGAATGCAGAAAACAACCACGACCTCGATGTCGACGATCTCGTCGTCTCCGAGGCCTATGTGGGCAAGAACCTGGTCATGAAGCGCTGGCATGCGCGGGCGCGCGGCCGCGTGGGCCGTATCGAGAAGCCCTTCAGCCAGATCACCATCGTCGTGCGTCAAGTCGAGGAGCAGGCCTGATGGGTCACAAGGTAAATCCGATTGGTCTGCGGCTTGGCATCAACCGCACCTGGGACTCGCGCTGGTTCGCCGGCCGTCATGAATACGGCCAGCTGCTGCACGAGGATCTGAAGATCCGCGAGCTCCTGTCCGAGCAGCTGAAGCAGGCCGGCATTTCGAAGATCGTGATCGAGCGGCCGCACAAGAAGTGCCGCGTGACGATCCACACGGCCCGTCCCGGCGTCGTCATCGGCAAGAAGGGCGCAGACATCGAAAAGCTGCGCCGCGACATCGGCAAGATCACGGCCTCCGAAGTGCATCTCAACATCGTCGAGGTGCGCAAGCCGGAAATCGACGCGACGCTGGTCGCCGAGAATATCGCGCAGCAGCTCGAGCGCCGCGTGGCGTTCCGCCGGGCGATGAAGCGGGCCGTGCAGTCCGCCATGCGTCTCGGCGCCGGCGGCATCCGCATCAACTGCGCCGGCCGTCTCGGCGGCGCGGAAATCGCGCGGACCGAGTGGTATCGCGAAGGCCGTGTGCCGCTGCATACGCTCCGCGCCGACATCGACTACGGTGTGGCGACGGCGAAGACGGCCTATGGCACCTGCGGTGTGAAGGTCTGGATCTACAAGGGTGAGATCCTCGAGCACGATCCGATGGCGTCCGAACGCCGCGCGCTTGAGGGTGGCGGCGATACGGGTGGCCGTCAGCGCCGCGAAGAGCGCGCCTGAGCGCCCTGAATTGAGCGAAGAGAGTTTCGATCATGTTGCAACCGAAGCGCACTAAGTTCCGAAAGGCCCACAAGGGCCGCATCCATGGCAAGGCCAAGGGCGGAATGAATCTCGACTTTGGGGCTTTCGGCCTCAAGGCGCAGGAGCCCGCCCGTATCACGGCGCGGCAGATCGAGGCGGCGCGCCGCGCGATCACCCGTCACATGAAGCGTGCGGGCCGCGTGTGGATCCGGGTGTTCCCGGACGTGCCGGTTTCGTCGAAGCCGACCGAAGTCCGCATGGGTAAGGGCAAGGGTGCGCCGGAATACTGGGCGGCGCGCGTGAAGCCGGGCCGCATCATGTTCGAGATCGACGGCGTCCCGCTCGCGATCGCGGAAGAGGCGCTGCGCCTCGGTGCTGCCAAATTGCCGATCAAGACGCGCTTCGTTGCGCGTCCCGGCGAACACGCTTGAGGCATCCGATACCGCCCATGGGCGGTCGAATGAAAGGGTAAGGCCATGAAGGCCAGCGAAGTACGAGACATGACGCCGGACCAGCTCCAGGACGAGCTTCTCAAGCTCAAGAAGACGCAGTTCAACCTGCGTTTCCAGGGTGCGAGCGGCCAGCTCGAGAAGGTTCACCAGATGCGCCAGGTGCGCCGCGACATCGCCCGGATCAAGACGATCCAGCGTCAGCGCGCCGCCGAAGCGAACAAGGGCTGAGGATAGCGAAATGCCGAAGAGAATCCTTCAGGGTGTCGTGGTCAGCGACAAGAACGACAAGACGGTCGTGGTGAACGTCGAGCGCCGCTTCAAGGACCCGCTCCTCAAGAAGATTGTGCGCCGGTCCAAGAAGTTCCACGCCCATGACGAGAACAACGCGGCGAAAGTCGGCGACATCGTGAAAATTCGCGAGTGCCGTCCGTTCTCGAAGCTGAAGAAGTGGGAAGTTTACACGGACGAAGCCTGATCCCATTCGGGGTGAGGAACCAGTTCGAGCAAGGCGGATGAAGTCATGATCCAGCAAGAAACAAATCTGGAGGTTGCCGACAACTCCGGTGCGCGCCGTGTGATGTGCATCAAGGTTCTCGGCGGTTCCAAGCGGAAGTACGCTTCCGTCGGCGACATCATCGTCGTCAGCATCAAGGAAGCGATTCCGCGCGGCAAGGTGAAGAAGGGCGACGTCATGAAGGCGGTCGTCGTTCGCACCGCCAAGGACATCCGCCGTGCTGACGGCAGCGTTATCCGCTTCGACCGCAATGCGGCGGTGCTGATCAACAATCAGGGCGAACCGATCGGTACGCGTATCTTCGGCCCGGTGACCCGCGAGCTTCGCGCGAAGAACCACATGAAGATCGTATCGCTGGCGCCGGAGGTGCTCTAAATGGCCGCGAAGATCAAGAAGGGCGACAAGGTCGTCGTCCTGACCGGCAAGGACAAGGGCAAGAAGGGCAATGTGATCGCCGTCTTCCCGAAAGAGAACAAGGCGCTCGTGCAGGGCGTCAACATGGTGAAGCGTCACGAGAAGCCGTCGCAGACGACGACGGGCGGTATCGTGTCGCGCGAGGCGAAGATCGACCTGTCGAATATCGCGATGCAGGACCCGAAGACGGGCAACGCCACTCGCGTTGGTTTCAAGACGCTGGAAGACGGCACGAAGGTCCGTTTCGCCAAGGCGTCGGGAGAAAAGATCGATGGCTGAAGCTCAATACACTCCGCGGCTGAAGGCCCAGTATATCGAGAAGGTGCGTCCGGCGCTGACGGAGCAGTTCGGCTACAAGAACCTGCTCGAAGTGCCGCGTCTCGACAAGATCGTGCTCAATATGGGCGTGGGCGAGGCCGTTGCCGACTCGAAGAAGATCAAGAGCGCCTTCGAAGACCTTCAGGCGATTGCCGGCCAGAAGCCGGTCATCACCAAGGCGAAGAAGTCCATCGCGACCTTCAAGCTGCGTGACGGCATGCCGATCGGCGTCAAGGTCACGCTGCGCAAGGACCGCATGTATGAGTTCCTGGACCGTCTGGTCACGATCGCGCTGCCGCGCGTGCGCGACTTCCGCGGACTGAATGCGAAGAGCTTCGACGGCCGCGGCAACTACGCCATGGGCCTCAAGGAGCACATCGTGTTCCCCGAGATCAATTACGACAAGGTCGATCAGGTCTGGGGCATGGACATCATCGTCTGCACGACGGCGAAGTCGGACGACGAAGCGCGCGAGCTGCTTCGCAAGTTCAACTTCCCCTTCTCGAAGTGATTTTTTCTCTGGTCTGCGCAGGGCAGACCGACGGAGGTTTGAATGGCTAAGAAGAGCGCCATTAATCGGGATCAGAAGCGTCGGAAGCTGACGGCTAAGTATGCCGCCAAGCGCGCGAAGCTCAAGGCGATCACGAAAGACGAGTCGGTGTCGATGGAAGAGCGTTTCCAGGCGCAGCTCAAGCTTGCCGAGCTGCCGCGCAACTCGTCCAAGACCCGGATTCACAACCGCTGCGAGGTTTCGGGCCGCAGCAAGGCTTATTACCGGAAGCTGCGCATGTCGCGTATCGCCCTCCGCGACCTCGCGTCGCGCGGGCAGATCCCCGGCATGGTGAAGTCGAGCTGGTAGGAGACACGCGAATGACGATGACCGATCCACTTGGCGATATGATCACCCGCATCCGCAATGCTCAGCTTCGCGGCAAGAGCAAGGTGGTGACGCCGGCCTCGAAGCTGCGCGGCTGGGTGCTCGACGTACTCGCCGAAGAAGGCTTCATCCGCGGTTATTCCCGTGTCGAATATCCGGGCGGCAAGAGCGATTTCGAGATCGAACTGAAGTATAACGAGGGCGCGCCCGTCATCCAGATGATCGAGCGTGTGTCCACGCCGGGCCGCCGCGTGTATTCCTCGGTGAAGGCTATGCCGACGGTGCATAACGGCCTCGGAATTTCGATCCTCTCGACGCCGAAGGGCATCATGTCCGATGCGGCCGCGCGGGAACAGAATGTGGGTGGCGAGGTGCTCTGCCGCGTCTTCTAAGGCAGGCAGGGAACCCGGCACGAGACGACAGGAAACAGGACCATGTCGCGAATTGGTAAGTACCCCATCGAAGTCCCTAAAGGGGTGACGGTGACGCTGAACGGCCAGGAAGTGGCTGTAAAGGGCCAGAAGGGCGAGCTCAAGCTCACCCTGGTGGACGATGTGACGGTCGAGCAGGGCGAAGGCGGCATCAAGGTGTCTCCGCGCGACGACTCGCAGCGCGCCCGCGCCATGTGGGGCCTGTCGCGGACGCTGGTGAAGAACCTGGTCGACGGTGTGACCGAGGGGTTCACCAAGACGCTCGAGATCAACGGCGTCGGCTATCGTGCGGCGATCCAGGGCAAGAACCTTCAGTTGAACCTCGGTTTCAGCCATGAAGTGCTCTATCCGATCCCGGAAGGCATCGATATCAAGTGCACGAAGCCGACCGAGATCGTCGTGAGCGGCATCGACAAGCAGAAGGTCGGGCAGGTTGCTGCGGAGATCCGTGGCTACCGCGGACCGGAGCCCTACAAGGGCAAGGGCGTGAAGTACGCCGGCGAATACATCTTCCGCAAGGAAGGCAAGAAGAAGTGATCGGAACCAGGCCATGAGCAAGATGAACAACCTCACTCAACGCCGGGCCATGCGCAATCGCTCGAAGCTCGCGCGAGTTTCGACGAACCGGCCCCGTCTGTCCGTGTTCCGGTCGTCCAAGCATATCTATGCGCAGGTGATCGACGATGCGCGCGGCGTGACCGTGGCGGCGGCATCCTCTCTCGACGAGGGGCTGAAGTCGAAGTCGGGCGCGAATGTCGATGCAGCTTCGGCGGTCGGCAAGCTCGTCGCCGAGCGCGCGAAGCAAGCCGGCGTGACCGACGTCGTCTTCGATCGCGGCGAATACATCTATCATGGGCGTGTGAAAGCGCTCGCCGAAGGCGCCCGCGAAGGCGGTCTCAATTTCTAAAGGAATCTGGCTGTGGCACGTAAGGAAAACAGAGACCGGGATCGGGAAGAGCGCGACAGCGAATTCGTGGACAAGCTGGTCCACATCAATCGCGTCGCCAAGGTCGTGAAGGGTGGCCGCCGCTTCGGCTTCGCCGCGCTCGTCGTGGTGGGCGATCAGAAGGGCCGTGTCGGCTTCGGTCACGGCAAGGCGCGCGAAGTGCCGGAAGCGATCCGCAAGGCTACCGAGTCCGCCAAGCGCGCAATGATCCGCGTGCCGCTGCGCGAAGGCCGGACGCTGCATCACGACGTCGATGGCCGCCATGGCGCGGGCCGCGTGGTTCTCCGCGCGGCGCCTCCCGGCACCGGCATCATCGCGGGCGGCCCGATGCGCGCCGTGTTCGAGACGCTCGGCGTCCAGGACGTGGTGGCGAAGTCGCTCGGCTCGTCCAATCCCTACAACATGGTGCGCGCCACGTTCGACGCGCTTAAGAACGAGCAGAGCCCGCGCATGGTCGCGGCGCGCCGCGGCAAGAAGGTCAGCGAGATCGTCGGACGCCGTTCGGACGCCGCTGCCGAAGCCGGCGTCGAGTAAGGCTGGAGGATAAACCGATGGCAGCTAAGAAATCCGCCGGCAAGACGGTAACGGTGCAGCAGGTTGGCAGCCCGCTCCGCCGCGAGCCGTCCCAGCGCCAGACCCTGATCGGGCTCGGCCTGAACAAGATGCACCGCACCCGCACGCTTGAGGATACGCCCTCCGTGCGTGGCATGATCGCGAAGGTGCCCCATCTCGTCCGCGTCGTGGACGAGGCCTGAACGCATTTTATTGAGAGCCATCCGGCTCGCGAGGCAGAACGATGAAACTGAATGAAATCCGCGACAACGAAGGCGCCCGCAAATCGCGCATGCGTGTGGGCCGCGGCATCGGCTCCGGCAAGGGCAAGACCGGCGGACGCGGCGTGAAAGGCCAGAAGTCCCGTACCGGCGTCGCCATCAAGGGCTATGAGGGCGGCCAGATGCCGATCCACATGCGCCTGCCGAAGCGCGGCTTCAAGAATCTGTTCCGTCTGGACTTCGTGGCCGTGAATGTCAGCCGCATCCAGGCAGCGGTCGATGCCGGCAAGCTGGCGAGCGGCGCGAAGGTCGATGCCGCTGCGCTGATCGAGGCGGGCATCATTCGCCGCGCCAAGGACGGTGTCCGTCTTCTCGGCAGCGGCGAGCTCAAGGCCAAGCTCAATTTCGAAGTGGCGGGCGCATCCGCAGGCGCCAAGGCGGCGGTCGAAAAGGCGGGCGGTTCGGTCACCGTCATCGAGCCCAAGGCGAAGGCAGCGGCCGAGTAAGGCGAAGTCGTTTCTACGGGCCGGATGTCCGGGGCGTACAGGGTGAGATGAATGGCATCAGCGGCTGAACAGCTCGCGGCGAACCTCAACTTCGCGGCCTTCTCCAAGGCGACCGAGTTGAAGAAGCGCATCTGGTTCACACTGGGTGTGCTGATCGTCTATCGCTTTGGCACCTATATCCCGCTGCCGGGTATCGATCCCGTTGCCCTGGCGCAGGTGTTCCAGCAGCAGCAGTCGGGCCTGCTTGGCGTGTTCGACATGCTGGCGGGCGGCGCGATCGGCCGTATGGCGATCTTCGCGCTGACGATCATGCCCTACATCTCCGCTTCGATCATCATTCAGCTGATGACGGCGGTCTCGCCGCACCTTGCCCAGCTCAAGAAAGAAGGCGAGCAGGGCCGCAAGCAGATCAACCAGTATACGCGCTACGGCACGGTGATCCTCGCCACACTGCAGGGCTATGGCATTGCGGTCGGTCTTGAAGGCGCGGCGAGCGGCATGGGCAGCGTGGTCATCGATCCGGGCTACTTCTTCCGTGCGACGACGGTCATCACGCTGGTTGGCGGCACCGTCTTCCTGATGTGGCTCGGCGAGCAGATCACCGCGCGCGGCGTCGGCAATGGCATTTCGCTCATCATCTTCTCGGGCATTGTCGCGGAACTGCCGCGGGCGCTTGCCGGGACGCTCGAACTCGGCCGTCAGGGCGCCATTTCCATGGCGATCATCCTCTTCCTCACGGTGATGGTCGTCATCGTCATCATGGGTATCGTGTTCGTCGAGCGGGCCCAGCGACGATTGCTCGTGCAATATCCGAAGCGACAAGTGGGTAACAAGCTTTACGGCGGCGACAGCTCGCATCTGCCGCTGAAGCTGAACACCGCCGGCGTCATTCCGCCGATCTTCGCTTCGTCCATCCTGCTTCTGCCGATCACCGTGGCGAATTTCAGCGGCGGGCAGGGCCCCGACTGGCTGAACACCGTGACGGCCATGCTGCAGCACGGGCAGCCGCTCTATATTGCGCTCTATGCCGCGGGCATCATCTTCTTCGCCTTCTTCTATACGGCGATCGTGTTCAACCCTGCGGATACGGCCGACAATCTGAAGAAGTATGGCGGCTTCATCCCGGGCATCCGGCCCGGCCAGCGCACGGCCGAATATATCGACTATGTGCTGACAAGGCTCACCGTGGTCGGCGCCATCTACCTGACGCTGGTCTGTTTGCTGCCCGAAATCCTGATCTCGCAGTACAACGTGCCGTTCTATTTCGGCGGTACATCGCTCCTCATCGTGGTGAGCGTGACCATGGACACGGTTTCCCAGGTGCAGAGCCATCTTCTGGCCCATCAATATGAGGGGCTGATCAAGAAATCGAAGCTGAGGGGCCAGCGCCGATGAAACTGATCCTTCTGGGACCGCCCGGAGCGGGCAAGGGCACGCAGGCGAAGCGGCTCGAAGATAAGTACGGCTTCGTCCAGCTTTCGACCGGCGACATGCTGCGGGCGGCCGTTGCCGCCGGGACCGAGACCGGCAAGAAGGCCGAGGCCATCATGGCGCGGGGCGAGCTCGTCCCAAACGAAGTGGTGGTGGGTATCATCGCCGAGCGGATCGAGCAGCCGGATGTCGCCAAGGGCTATATCCTGGACGGTTTTCCGCGGAACGTCGCCCAGGCCGAGGCGCTGGACGAGATGCTGAAGGGCAAGGGTACCGCGCTCGATGCCGTGGTCGAACTGGTGGTCGACGACCGTATCCTGCTGCAGCGGATCGAGACCCGCGCAGCCGAAACGGTCGGCGGCGCCCGGGCAGACGACAATGCGGAGGCGCTCAAGAAGCGCCTCGCGGTCTACCACGAGCAGACGGCGCCGCTCTCGGCCTATTACAAGGGCAAGGGCAGGCTGAAGGCCGTGGACGGCATGAAGGAAATGGATGAGGTAACCCGCCAGATCGAGGCGGCCCTCGGGCTTTAGAAAGGGAAGGGAAAAGGCTTAAGCGGTTGACTGGGAAGGAGTAAATCCTATAATCCCGGCCTTCGCGACGGTACTTTCAGAGAATGATCCGGCTCGGGACCGAAAAATGGCGGAATTCCGCGGTTTTTGGGGTGTTTCGAGGCGGGTTTTCACGCAGGTGCCGGGTTAGGCGATTCCCGAAGTTTAGGAGAGACACGTGGCTCGTATCGCTGGCGTCAATATCCCGACCAACAAGCGGGTGGTCATCGGCCTGACCTATATTCATGGCATCGGCGATGCCAAGGCCAAGGAAATCTGCGCTGCGGTCGGCATTCCGGCCGAGCGTCGCGTGAACGAGCTGACCGACGCCGAGGTCATTCAGATCCGCGAGACGATCGACCGCGACTATCTCGTGGAAGGCGATCTGCGGCGCGAAGTCGCCATGAACATCAAGCGGCTGATGGACCTTGGCTGCTATCGCGGCCTGCGTCACCGCAAGGGCCTGCCGGTTCGCGGCCAGCGCACCCACACCAATGCCCGCACCCGCAAGGGTCCGGCCAAGGCGATCGCCGGCAAGAAGAAGTAACAGGGCGAGAGCTCTCTCATTCCGGGGCGCGGGCGACGCGGTTCCCCGCGTGACACGAAGGTTTCAGACGGATGGCTAAAGACAAGGTTCGCGTCAAGCGCAAGGAACGTAAGAATATCTCGTCGGGCGTGGCCCACGTGAATTCCACGTTCAACAACACGATGATCACGATCACCGATGCCCAGGGCAACGCGATCTCCTGGTCGTCGGCCGGCATGATGGGTTTCAAGGGCAGCCGCAAGTCGACGCCCTTCGCCGCGCAGATGGCGGCGGAAGATGCGGGCAAGAAGGCCATGGAGCATGGCATGCGTACCCTCGAAGTCGAGGTGTGCGGTCCGGGCTCGGGCCGCGAGTCGGCGCTCCGCGCGCTGCAGTCGGTGGGCTTCACCGTCACGACCATCCGCGACGTGACGCCGATCCCGCACAATGGTTGCCGTCCTCCGAAGCGGCGCCGCGTCTAACGACCGGTATCTGGCTTGCGCTCCTGCCGGGAGCGCGGTCACGTCCGGGCTCGCACGATTGAATGGTGGAGCGGACGTTAAAGAGATCAGGTGGCGGATGTCTCCCGCCCGGGCGCTGTGAAGCGCTCCGCAAACGACGGCACGAGGTTTCAAAGTGATCCAGAAGAACTGGGAAGAGCTGATCAAACCGAATAAGCTCGAAATCAATTCCGGCCATGATGCGCAGCGCTTCGCGACCGTGGTAGCCGAGCCGCTCGAGCGCGGATTCGGCCTGACGCTCGGCAACGCGCTTCGCCGCGTGCTCATGTCCTCGCTGCAGGGCGCGGCCGTGACCGCTGTGCAGATCGACGGCGTGCTGCACGAGTTCTCCTCGATCCCCGGCGTGCGCGAAGATGTCACCGACATCATCCTGAACATCAAGCAGCTTGCGCTGCGCCTTCATGCCGAAGGCCCGAAGCGCATGACGCTGTCGAAGAAGGGCCCCGGCGCCGTGACCGCCGGCGACATCACGGCCGGCGCCGATATCGAGGTGCTGAACCCCGATCTCGTGCTCTGCACGCTGGACGATGGCGCCGAGATCCGCATGGAGTTCACGGTTGCGCTCGGCAAGGGCTATGTCGCCTCCGACCGCAACCGTCCGGAAGATGCACCGATCGGCCTCATCCCGGTCGATAGCCTCTACAGCCCGGTGAAGCGCGTTTCCTACAAGGTCGAGAACACCCGCGAAGGCCAGGTGCTCGACTATGACAAGCTCACCATGCAGATCGAGACGAACGGCGCCGTGACGCCGGAAGATGCAGTGGCCTATGCCGCGCGCATCCTGCAGGATCAGCTCCAGACCTTCGTGAATTTCGAAGAGCCCGAGCAGAAGCATGTCGAGGAGAGCCGTCCGGAACTCGAGTTCAATGCGGCGCTGCTCAAGAAGGTGGACGAGCTCGAACTGTCGGTTCGTTCGGCCAACTGCCTCAAGAACGACAACATCGTCTATATCGGCGATCTCATCCAGAAGACCGAGAGCGAAATGCTCCGCACGCCGAACTTTGGCCGCAAGTCGCTGAACGAGATCAAGGAAGTGCTCGCCCAGATGGGTCTCCATCTCGGCATGGAAGTCCCGAACTGGCCGCCGGAGAATATCGAAGAGCTGGCGAAGCGGTACGAAGATCAATATTGAGTAGTCAACGCCGCGTCCTGAAGACGCCGCATCTAATCGAGGAGTAGGGCACATGCGCCACGGAAAAGCCGGCCGCAAGCTCAATCGTACCGCCAGCCATCGCAAGGCCATGCTCGCAAACATGGCCGTGGCGCTGATCAAGCATGAGCAGATCGTCACCACGCTGCCCAAGGCAAAGGAGCTTCGCCCCTATGTCGAGAAGCTCGTGACGCTCGGCAAGCGCGGCGATCTGCACGCCCGCCGTCAGGCCTATGCGGCGCTGCCCGACAAGCTCTGGGCCGCCAAGCTCTTCGACGTGCTCGGCCCGCGCTATCAGGAACGTCCTGGCGGTTATATCCGCGTCCTCAAGGCGGGCTTCCGCCATGGCGACAGCGCGCCGATGGCCGTGATCGAGTTCGTCGATCGCGACGAGAGCGCCAAGGGCCAGGACTCGGGCCCGGTCTTCTCGGATGACGAGGGCGACGAGGATTGATCTTCCTCTCCCGGTTTCAGGTTCAGGGCGGCATCCGCGGGTGCCGCCTTTTTCTTTGCCGGTTCATGACGATCCGGTAACGCGCCAAGGGGCAATCCGGGCTTGTCATTGCGGCACCGGCTTCGCAAAATTCCCGCGCGGCGAATGTTTCGGGCGTCAAAGGGGCCAATGCCCGTCCTTCTATCGAGGACGCGCGGGATGGTGGTGGAAATGTTGTCGGAGTCGAACTGGGCGGGCGCGCTCGCCATGGTGCTCGCAGGTATTCTTCTTACGGTGGCCCTGGTGATCATCCCATGGAGCGCTCGCGCCGAGCCCGAAAGGCAAGTGCCGGGCAGCCGGGGCGAGGTCCAGCTTTCCTATGCGCCGGTGGTGAAGCGCGTCGCGCCCGCCGTCGTCAATGTCTACACGAAGCGCGTGGTGAAGGAGCAGGTGCGCTCGCCCTTCGCCAACGATCCCTTCTTTCAGCAATTCTTCGGCAACCGTTTCAGCTTCGGTGTACCGCGCGAGCGCGTGCAACAGTCGCTCGGCTCCGGTGTCATCGTCGACCCCTCGGGCCTCGTCGTTACCAATTATCACGTCATCCGGGACGGACAGGAATTCACCGTCGCGCTTGCCGACAGGCGCGAGTTCGAGGCGGAACTCGTTCTCTCCGACGAGCGCACGGATCTCGCCGTACTCCGGATCGGAAACGGGCGCGAGACGCTGCCGCATCTTGCTTTCAAGAATTCGGATGCGGTGGAAGTCGGCGATCTCGTGCTGGCGATCGGCAACCCCTTCGGCGTCGGGCAGACGGTCACATCGGGCATTGTCTCGGCGCTGGCGCGCACGCATGTCGGCGTTTCGGACTATCAATTCTTCATCCAGACGGATGCCGCGATCAACCCGGGCAATTCCGGCGGTGCGCTCGTCACCATGGATGGCCAGCTTATAGGCATCAACACGGCGATCTATTCGCAGACCGGCGGCAGCATCGGCATCGGCTTCGCCATCCCGTCCAACATGGTGGAGAGCGTCGTCGCTTCGGCCCGGAATGGCGGGCATGTGAAACGCCCCTGGTTCGGCGCCGCGCTGCAGGCGGTGGACGCCGAGCTTGCGCAATCGCTCGGCCTCGACCGGCCAGGCGGTAGCCTTATCCGCGACCTTGCCGCGGGGAGCCCGGCCGACAAGGCAGGCCTCAAGGTCGGCGATGTGATCCGCGCGGTGGACGGGTTCGATGTCGAAGAGCCCCAGGCGCTGCGCTACCGTTTTGCGACCAAGGGGCTTGGCGGCAAGGCGAGGATTTCCTATCTCCGCGACGGCAAGCCGCGCGAGGCCGATGTCGCACTCATCGCGCCGCCCGAGGAGCCGCCGGCGGAGGAGACCACGATCGCGGGCCGCAATCCCTTTTCGGGTGCGACCGTCGCAAATCTTTCGCCTGCCGTTGCAGACCGTCTCGGCTTCGATACGCTTACCGACAAGGGCGTCGTTATCGTCAATGTCGAGCCGGGCTCTGCCGCGAACCGCATCCAGTTCCAGCGCGGCGACATCATCGTCGATGTCGCTGGCCAGAAGATCGGAAAGGTGGCGGACCTCGTCAAGGTCACCGGCGGCACGCGGGCGCAATGGAACTTCACCGTCAAACGCGGCGAGCGCACCTTCTCGGCGACGGTGGGCGGATAGAAGCGGTGTTTACGACGCTTCCTGGTCGCCCATCTGCGACTGGAGATAGTTCTGGAGGCCGACCGTCTTCACCAGTTCGAGTTGGGTTTCGAGGAAGTCGATATGTTCTTCCTCGTCTTCCAGAATGTCCTCGAAGATTTCGCGGGTGATGTAGTCGCGGACCTCTTCGCAATAGGCGATGGCCTCCTTGTAGAAGGCATGGCCCGAATATTCGAGCTTCAGGTCGCATTCGAGGCATTCGACCGGATTTTCGCCGATCAGCAGCTTGTCGAGATCCTGCAGGTTCGGCAGGCCATCGAGGAAGAGGATGCGTTCGATGATCTTGTCGGCATGTTTCATCTCGTCGATCGATTCGTGATACTCGACCTCGCCAAGCTTCTTCAGGCCCCAGTTCTTGAACATGCGCGCATGCAGGAAATACTGGTTAATGGCCGTAAGCTCGGCCCGGAGGGCCTTGTTCAGATATTCGATAACCTTGGCATCGCCGCGCATGATTGACCTCTTTCGCCGACTCGTTCGGGAAGAGTAGGCCGAAGCCGTCAAACGTCAAAGCCGCATTTCAAAAAATGCAGCAAAAACAATAGTTTGAGAATGATTTTGAGAATATCTCTCGACTGATGCGCTCAGTCGGCGGCGGCCAACGCCGTTACGACCGCATTTTCGTTGCGCACGTCGGAGATCATGCCGGCGATGGTGGGCAGGCAGCGGCCGCATTGCGGCGTGGAACCCATGGCGCGGTGAGCGGCGGCCGGCGTGTCGATATGGGGGGACTGCGTCAGGACCTCGCGAACGGTCCGGCAATTCTTGGCATTACACACGCAAACGATCATCTGACGCCCGTTTCCTGCCCGGCCATTCCGGCCCGTTGCCGCCATTTCCGGCGGTTAGGCGGGGAAGATGCCACCCTTGCGAATAGTTTGCAATAGCGTTGTGATTGACAATCGCTTGCAAAATTGACGCAGGGGGCAGAAGGCCCGAAAGGCCGCTCAGTCTGGCCCGGAATCCGTGCTAAACAGCCGCCATGAGCACACTTTTCGAAGCCGCAGGCATGGATGAGGGCGCCCCGCGCCCGCTGGCGGACAGGCTGCGCCCGAAGACGCTCGAAGAAGTGGTGGGGCAAGACCATCTGCTTGGCCCCAAGGGCCCCCTGGGGCGGATGCTTGCCGCCGGGCACCTTTCCTCGTTGATCCTCTGGGGGCCGCCCGGCACCGGCAAGACCACGATCGCGCGGCTGCTGGCGGACCGGGTGGGGCTCCATTTCGAGCCTATGTCGGCCATTTTCTCCGGCGTCGCCGACCTCAAAAAGGTGTTCGAGGCGGCCCGCGCGCGCCGCTCCACCGGCAAGGGCACGCTGCTCTTCGTGGACGAGATCCACCGCTTCAACCGCGCCCAGCAGGACGGCTTCCTGCCGGTCATGGAGGACGGGACGGTGACGCTGGTCGGCGCCACGACCGAGAACCCGTCTTTCGAGCTCAACGCGGCGCTCCTCTCCCGCGCGCAGGTAATGGTGCTGAACCGGCTCGACGACGCGGCGCTCGAGAAGCTGCTCGAACGCGCGGAGGATTACTACGGCGCGCCGTTGCCGCTCGACGACGATGCGCGCGCCTCGCTTCGTGCGATGGCGGATGGCGATGGCCGCTATGCGCTCAACCTTGCCGAGGAAGTTCACACGCTCGCGCCGGCCGAACCATTCGATACGGCCGCGCTCATCGCCGCCGTGCAGCGCCGCGCGCCGCTCTACGACAAGGGGCGCGAGGGGCACTACAATCTCATCAGCGCGCTGCACAAGTCGATCCGTGGGTCGGATTGCGATGCCGCGCTCTACTATCTCGCGCGCATGCTGGCGGGTGGCGAAGACCCACTCTATATCGCGCGCCGTCTCGTTCGGGCCGCCATCGAGGATATAGGTCTTGCCGATCCCGAAGCCGTGCATCAGGCGCTGGCCGCGAAAGACGTGTTCGATTTTCTCGGCGCCCCCGAAGGCGAGCTCGCGCTGGCGCAGGTAGTGCTCTATCTCGCCACCGCGCCGAAATCGAACGCTTCCTATATGGCGTTCGGCGCGGCGATGCGCAGCGCGCGGGAGACGGGCTCCGTTGCGCCACCTGCCCATATTCTCAACGCACCGACGAAACTCATGAAGCAGCTCGGTTATGGTGCGGGCTATGAATACGACCATGACGCACCGCATGCGTTCTCCGGCCAGGACTATTTCCCGGAGGAAGTCGGACGGCAGGAGTTCTACCGTCCGGTCGAGCGCGGCTTCGAGCGCGAGATTTCAAAGCGGCTCGCATACTGGCGCAAGCTGAGGGAAGAGAGGGGCGAATGAACACACTCCTTGCTGTTGCCGCGGGGGGCGCCATCGGCGCGGGTGCGCGGCATCTCTTCAATGTGCAGATGCTCCGGTTCTTTGGCCCGAGCTTCCCCTGGGGTACGTTCGGTGTGAATGTCATCGGCTCGCTGCTGATGGGACTGCTGGTCGGGCTCTTCGCGCTGAAGCTCGACCTCTCGCCCGAGATGCGCAGCTTTCTCACGACTGGAATTCTTGGTGGCTTCACCACCTTCTCCGCCTTTTCGCTCGACGCGGTGAACATGCTGGAACGCGGCGACATGAGCCTTGGCCTTGCGTATATGGGCGGTTCCGTCGTTTTCAGTGTTGGCGCGCTTTTTGTCGGCCTCGCACTTGTCAGGATGTTGTTTCAGGCATGAAGGAAGTTTCGCAGATTGCCGTAAGTGCCGATGAAGACGGCATTCGCCTCGACCGCTGGTTCAAACGGCATTTCCCGATGCTCACGCATGGCCGCCTCGAAAAGCTGTTGCGGACAGGGCAGGTGCGGGTCGATGGCGCCCGGGTGAAGGCGAATGCGCGGCTCGAACAGGGGCAGGTCGTGCGCGTGCCGCCGCTGGGAGACGACGCGGCGAAGCCCGCGCCGAAGGCCGAGCGCGGTGTCAGTGAACAGGATGCGGCATTCGTCCGTTCGCTCGTCATTCACAAGGACAAGTCGATCCTCGTGCTCAACAAGCCGTCGGGCCTTGCCGTGCAGGGCGGCACGAAGACCGAGCGCCATCTCGATGGCATGCTCGACGCGCTCACCTTCGACGCGGCGGAAAGGCCCCGCCTCGTGCATCGCCTCGACCGGGATACATCCGGTGTGCTCGTGCTGGCGCGAACGGCCAAGGCCGCCGCGGCGCTCGCCCGTGCCTTCAAGCAGAAGGATGCGCGCAAGATCTATTGGGCGCTGGTCGTCGGCGTGCCGACGCCGCGGCAAGGCACAATCGATCTTGCATTGACGAAGCAGGGCGGGCCGCGCGCCGAACGCGTCTTCGCGGCGGAGAAGGATGACGAGGACGCGCGCAACGCGGTCACGCATTTCTCCACCGTTGCCACAGCGTCCTGGAAGCTCGCCTGGCTCGCCTTGATGCCGCTCACCGGCCGTACGCATCAGATACGTGCGCATGCCTCCGCCATCGGCACGCCCATCGTGGGCGATGGCAAATATGGCGGCGTGAATGCACATCCGGGCGGCGAGATACCGCGTAGGCTACACCTTCATGCACGTTCCATCGACATTGCGCATCCCGATGGCGGACGCTTCTTCATTGAGGCCGAACTGCCGCCGCACATGAAGTCGAGCTGGAAGCTGCTCGGCTTCGACGAACGCGATGCGAAGGATGCCTTCAAAGGGCTTGACGGATGAGCGCACCCCTTCGTCTCGTCGTTTTCGACTGCGACGGAACGCTGATCGACAGCCAGCACATGATCGTGGCGGCAATGAACCACGCCTTCGATGCGCATGGTCTGCCGCATCTGCCGCGGGAAAAGGTGCTGTCCATTGTCGGCCTGTCGCTCGATGAGGCGATTGACGCGCTGGTGCCGCATGTCGAGTTGCCGATCCGCCGCCGCCTCACTGAAAGCTACAAGGGCGCCTTCTTCGAGTTGCGGACGCGCAAGGAACTCGCCGAACCGCTTTTCCCGGGCGTGCGGGAGGTGCTCGACGCGCTGGCCGCCCAGGACAATGTGCTGCTCGGCATCGCGACCGGAAAGTCGCAGCGCGGGCTCCGCCATGCGCTCGAAACGCACGGGCTTCGCGACTATTTCGTGACGCTGCAGACGGCGGATGATGCGCCGTCGAAGCCGCATCCCGAGATGTTGCGGCGCGCCATGCGCGAGACCGGCGTCAATCCGGCGGACACGGTTCTGATCGGCGATACGACTTTCGACATGGAAATGGCGCGAGCTGCCCGGGCGCATGCGCTCGGCGTCGATTGGGGCTATCATGAGCCCCATCTGTTGACGGCATGCGGGGCGCGGGCGGTGCTCGGCGACTTCGCAGGGCTCACGCCGGCGCTCGAGGATATCTGGGCGCCGATGGCCATTACCGGAGGGGCATGAAGATCATGAGGAAGTTTCTCGGATTCATTCTCGTCGTGGCGCTGCTTCTTGCAGGCGGCCTTTATGCGCTGACGCTGATCGATCTCGGCCGCTTCGCGCCGCAGATCGAGGCGGCTGCGAAAGACGCGACGGGGAGAACGCTCCGGATCGAGGGTCCGCTCCGGATCGGCTTCTCGCTGGTGCCGACCATCGTCGCCGAGAAGGTCAGTTTCTCCAATGCGGAGTGGGGCACCAAGCCCAACATGCTCTCTGCGGGCAGGCTCGAACTCGAAGTCTCGCTACTGCCTCTTCTGTCCGGCAATGTCGATGTGCGCCGTGTGGAGATCGAGGATGCCGACATCTTCCTCGAAACGGACAGGCGCGGACGCGGCAACTGGGTTTTCGCGGAAGGCGAAGCGCCCCCGGCGGTGCCTGCCGAAGGCGAGGGCGGCGGATTCGTGCTCGCGGGTGTGCCGGAGCTCAATATTTCCAATTTCCGTTTTTCCTATCGCGACGGCGCGACGGGACAGGTGAGCGAGGCCGCGCTCGATGAAGTAACGCTTGCCGCGAAGGGCAGCGGCTATCACGCCGTTGTCGAAGGCAAGGTGAACGGGTCTGACGTTTCCTTCGCTTCCGACATTGCGGGCGACGCGACCAATATTGCGCTCAACAATGCTGCGCTTACCGTTGCCGGCACGAGCATTGGCGGCGATCTTGCGCTCGATCTCCGCAACAGGCCGAAACTCAGCGGCGCGCTGACAAGCCCTGCCTTCGACGTCACGCCCTTCCTGAAAGGAAATGGCGGCGGCAGCGGCGGACCGCTCTTCAGCAAAGATCCCCTGCCATTCGATGCCCTGACCAGCGCCGATGCCGATCTGAACCTGGCGCTGGACGAGCTTCGCTATGGAAAGGTGACGCTGACAGACCTCAAGCTTCTGCTGAAGCTTGAAGGCGGCAGGCTTTCCGCGCCGCTTGCGGCGTCCTATCGCGGACGCCCGGTCAAACTCGGGCTTGGTGCGGATGGGCGCGGCAATGTCTCTGTCGATGCGGATGCAACGAATTTCGATCTCGGCAAACTCCTTGCCGATCTCGATCTCACAACCATGCTCACGGCCAATGCCGATTTCGGCGCGCGCCTCAAAGGGCAGGGCAAATCGCTCAATGCCATCGCATCGTCGCTCAACGGCCAGACGAATCTCGTGATCGGTCAGGGCACGATCAATTCGCGCGCCTTCGCCATCGTGTCGGACGACCTTGCGAGGATTCTCATTCCGTCCGGCGAAAGCGGGAGCACGGCAAAGCTCGTCTGCGCCATTTCGCGGTTCGACTTTGCGGGCGGCGTCGGCAAGGCGTCGGCGCTCGCGCTCGAAACCGACACGCTCATCACTACCGGTTCGGGCAATGTCGATCTCGGCCGGGAGCGCATCGATCTTCTCTTCAAGCCGAAGCCCAAGAAAGCCAGCCTTGTGAGCCTCGCCTTTCCAGTCCGGCTTTCCGGTCCATTGACCTCTCCCACGGCCGGGCTCGACCGCGCAGGCGTTGCCACCGGCGTTGCCACCGCTGTCGGCGGTGCGGCGCTGACAGGCGGCGTCGGAGCCTTGCTGCCTCTGATGAGCACAGGCTCCGGCTCCGTTGCTTCGGGTGGCGAGTGTGGCGCGGCGGCAGCGGCGGCGAGCCAGGAGTCGAGCGGCGTGGTCGGCACGATTGGCGGCGCGGCGGAAGGCGCTGCCAAAGGCGCCGGCGAAGTGCTCGAAGGCGTCGGCCGCGGCATCGGCAATATTTTCGGACGGTAAGCACAACCCGATGAGCGGAAACGACAACGACGACACCACGGCGGCGATCTTCGATCTTGCGCGCAATCGCTCGCTGGATCAGCAGGTGTCGCATCCGGGCCGCGACAAGCCGAAGCTGCCGAAGCGTTTCTACAAGAAGGCGGAGGCGGGCCCGCATGACGATGGCCATGCCGTGCTGCTTGACGGGCGTGCGGTGAAGACACCGTCGAAGCGGGCGCTTGCCGTGCCCGCACTTGCGCTTGCGGAGGCGATGGCGGCGGAGTGGGAGGCGCAGCGCGAGGTGATCGACCCACGCAGAATGTGGCTCACCAAGCTTGCGAACACGGCGATCGATCTCGTGGCGCCCCGCCGGGCCGAGGTGATTGCCGAACTCGTCACCTATGCGGGCACGGATCTTCTCTGCTACCGCGCCGAGCATCCGGATGCCCTGGTCGCGCGGCAGGCGGCGCTCTGGGATCCGCTTCTCGGCTGGGCGGCAGAGCGGGGCATTTCGCTCGTACCGACCGCCGGCATCCTCCACGTCACGCAGGCCCCTGCCTCGCTCGAAGCCTATGGCCGCGCCGTCGAGGCGCTCGACGCCTTCCGTATCGCCGCCCTTCATAACGCCGTCACGCTGACGGGTTCGGCAGTGACCGGGCTTGCCATGGTGCTCGGCAGGCTCACACCGGATGAGGCCTTCGATCTCGCCTATCTCGACGAAAACTGGCAGATGGAGCTCTCCGGCGAGGACGAGGAAGAGCGCGCGAGACTCGAACTCCGCCGTTCGGAACTTGCCGAAACGGGCCGTTTCATCTCCCTCCTTGCCTGAATCCGGCCGCTGCGGCCCCGGCTAACGCAGCGTAGCCGCTGGCCCTGGGCGAGGTTCCCTCCCACCCGGAGGAATGGCGGCCAAGCCGTTGGCAAAAAGGAGATTTCGGTGCTATTGAGGTCGCCTTCGCGCGACGCGACAGCGCCAGCGGGCGGCCCGAATTCGGCCTGCGTTCCGGCGTTCAGACACAGTATTCAGAGGCCGGTTCCCGAAGCCCGGGAGCAAGGCCCGTCCGGTAGATCGAGGGGGCGGCATGAAGGACATTCTTCGTCGGCTTGAAGAGCGGCGGCAGGAGGCGCGGGCCGGTGGCGGCCAGAAGCGCATCGAGGCGCAGCATGCGAAGGGCAAGCTCACCGCGCGCGAGCGCATCGAGCTTCTGCTCGACGAGGGCTCCTTCGAGGAGTTCGACATGTTCGTCGAACATGACTGCCAGGACTTCGGCATGGAGAAGCAGAAGGTGCCGGGCGATGGCGTCGTCACGGGCTGGGGCACGGTGAACGGCCGTCCCGTCTTCGTCTTCGTGAAGGACTTCACCGTTTTCGGCGGCTCGCTCTCGCGCAATCACGCGAAGAAGATGACCAAGGTGCAGGACATGGCGCTGAAGACCGGCGCCCCCATCATCGGTCTCTTCGACGCGGGCGGCGCGCGCATCCAGGAAGGCGTCGACGCGCTGGGCGGCTATGGCGAAGTGTTCACGCGCAACGTGCTCGCTTCCGGCGTGATCCCCCAGATTTCCGTCATCATGGGCCCCTGCGCCGGTGGTGACGTCTATTCGCCGGCCATGACGGATTTCATCTTCATGGTGCGCGACACGTCCTACATGTTCGTGACGGGCCCCGATGTCGTGAAGACGGTGACGAACGAGACCGTCACCTCAGAGCAGCTCGGCGGCGCCTCGATCCATACTACCAAATCCTCCGTCGCCGACGGCGCTTTCGACAACGACGTGATCGCGATGACGCAGATCCGCCGTCTCATCGATTTCCTGCCGTCGTCCAACAAGGACGAAGTGCCGGAGCGGCCCTTCTTCGATGACGCCATGCGCATCGAGAATTCGCTCGACACGTTGATCCCCGCCAATCCCAACATGCCCTACGACATGAAGGAGCTGATCCTGAAGGTCGTGGACGAGGGCGACTTCTTCGAGATGCAGGAAAGCTTCGCGAAGAACATCATCACGGGCTTCGCGCGCGTGGAAGGCCGGACCGTCGGCATCGTTGCGAACCAGCCCATGGTTCTCGCCGGCGTTCTTGACTCGGATGCGAGCCGCAAGGCCGCACGCTTCGTGCGCTTCTGCGATTGCTTCAATATTCCGATCGTCACCTTCGTGGACGTACCGGGCTTCCTGCCGGGCACCGCGCAGGAATATGGCGGACTC
Organism: Parvibaculaceae bacterium; assembly: GCA_019636015.1. Taxonomy (GTDB): domain Bacteria; phylum Pseudomonadota; class Alphaproteobacteria; order Parvibaculales; family Parvibaculaceae; genus Parvibaculum. Next base: position 2,443,912 of record JAHBYJ010000001.1, on the reverse strand, counting down.
ATCAAGCATGGCGCGAAGCTCCTCTTCGCCTATACGGAAGCGACCGTGCCGAAAGTCACCGTCATCACGCGCAAGGCCTATGGCGGCGCCTATGACGTCATGTCCTCGAAGCATATCCGCGGCGATATCAACTATGCCTGGCCGACCGCCGAAATCGCGGTGATGGGCGCCAAGGGCGCGGTCGAGATCATCCACCGCGCGGATATCAAGGACCCGGAAAAGATCGCGGCTCATACCAAGGCCTATGAAGACCGCTTCCTCAATCCTTTCGTCGCGGCCGAGCGCGGCTATATCGACGAAGTCATCATGCCGCATTCCACGCGGGTCCGCATCGCGCGGGCACTCGCGCTCCTTCGTCACAAGGAGCTCGAGAATCCGTGGAAGAAGCACGACAACATTCCGCTCTGAGGCGCGCTCCCATGTTCAAGAAAATCCTGATCGCCAACCGGGGCGAAATTGCCTGCCGCGTCATGAAGACCGCGAAGAAGATGGGCATCAAGACCGTTGCCGTCTATTCGGATGCGGACAAGGATGCGCTCCATGTGGAGATGGCTGACGAGGCGGTGCATATCGGCCCGCCGCCCGCCGCGCAGTCATATCTCATCATCGACAAGATCATCGAGGCCTGCAAACAGACCGGCGCCGAGGCGGTTCACCCCGGCTATGGCTTCCTGTCGGAGAATGCGAAGTTCGCGCAGGCGCTGAAGGATAATGGCATCGCTTTCATCGGTCCGAATATCAAGGCCGTCGAGGTGATGGGCGACAAGATCGAGTCCAAGAAGTTTGCCAATGAAGCCAAGGTGAACACGGTGCCCGGCTATCTCGGCGTCATCAAGGATGCGACCGAAGCCGTCAAGATCGCCAACGAGATCGGCTATCCGGTCATGATCAAGGCATCGGCCGGCGGCGGCGGCAAGGGCATGCGCATTGCCTGGTCCGAGTCCGAAGTGGCGGACGGCTTCACATCCTCCATGTCGGAAGCGAAGTCCTCCTTCGGCGACGATCGCGTCTTCATCGAGAAGTTCGTGACGCAACCGCGCCACATCGAAATCCAGGTGCTCGGCGACAAGCACGGCAATGTCGTCTATGTGCATGAGCGCGAATGCTCGATCCAGCGCCGCAATCAGAAGGTCATCGAAGAGGCGCCGTCGCCCTTCCTTGACGAGGCGACGCGCAAGGCGATGGGCGAACAATCCGTCGCGCTGGCCAAGGCCGTGAACTATGAAAGCGCGGGCACGGTCGAGTTCATCGTCGACAAGGACCGCAATTTCTACTTCCTCGAAATGAACACGCGTCTGCAGGTGGAGCATCCGGTGACGGAACTCATCACCGGCATCGATCTCGTCGAACAGATGATCCGCGTCGCCTATGGCGAGAAGCTCTCGCTCAAGCAGTCCGACATCAAGATCAATGGCTGGGCGATCGAGTCCCGCGTTTATGCGGAAGACCCGTACCGCAACTTCCTGCCGTCGACCGGCCGCCTCGTGCGCTATCAGCCGCCGGAAGAGGGTGTTGTGGACGGGCTCACCATCCGCAACGATACCGGCGTCTATGAAGGCGGCGAAATCTCGATGTTCTACGATCCGATGATCGCCAAGCTCTGCACGCATGGGCCGGATCGTCTGTCGGCCATCGACCATATGGCCTTTGCGCTCGATCAGTTCCTGATCGAGGGCATTCAGCACAACATTCCGTTCGTGAACGCGATCATGGAGCATCCGCGTTTCCGCGAGGGGCGCCTCACCACCGGCTTCATCGCCGAGGAATTCCCGGACGGGTTCAGCGGCGTGCCGCTGTCCAACGAACGGGCGATGAAGCTCGCCGCCATCGCCGTCTACATGAACAAGATCCATGCCGAGCGCGCCGTACAGATTTCCGGCCAGCTCGCCAACCGGCCGCGCAAGCTGCCAAAGGAATGGGTCGTGTCCGTGAACGACTGGTCGCATCGGGCGACCGCCGAGGACATGGGCGGATCGGTTCGCGTGATCTTCCTCGACGAGGAGGGAAATCGCGGCGAGGCACATAGCGTACGTTCGGACTGGGTGCCGGGTGAGGCCGTTTTCCGCGGCGAGATCGACGGCAAGGCGATGGTCGTGGAACTCGTTCGCGCGAAGCAGGGTTACGTGCTGCGCTATCGCGGCGCTTCGGCTCATGCGGTTGTCCGCACGCCGCTTGGCCACCGCCTGAACCAGCTCATGCCGGAAAAGGTCGCGCCCGATACGTCCAAGATGCTGCTCTGCCCGATGCCGGGCCTCGTGAAGGCCATTCACGTGACGGTCGGTCAGGAAGTGAAGGCGGGCGAGGCGCTTGCCGTCGTCGAAGCGATGAAGATGGAAAACATTCTCCGCGCCGAGAACGACTGCGTTGTTGAAAAGATCAATGCAGAGCCGGGAGACAGCCTGGCCGTCGATGCGGTGATCATGGAGTTTGCGTGAGGGTTCGGGGGTGGGGCATATCCAGCCCTGACCCCCGCTTTCCCCCACCCCTGTCTCCAGCCGTCCCCCCGCGCTATATTCTCCTCAAGGGGCCCGAGAACCGAAGGAGACGCATATGCGCGGCGGCATCGTCCGGCTATTCGCCATTCTCATCCTCGTCCTGAGCGGCGCGCCAGCGCAGGCGGCGCCGAACGACATTGCCTCCAAGGGCATGGAGTGGTCGAGCGGGCCGGATGTCTTCTCGGTCGCTCGCGATCTCACCATCGACCGGAAGGTCGAAGGCACGTTGTCCGCGGCGGGTGAGGTGGTCATCGTCACAGCCAATGCAGAGGTGAAGGGCGATACCTGGATTGCCGCGCGCCGCGCCGCTGTCGAAGGCGAAATCGAGGGCGACCTTTCGATCCGCGCGCAAGAAGCCCTCATCAATGGCGAGGTGAAGGGGGACGTGACCTTTTACGGGCTCGATCTCACGCTCGGGCCGGATGCCGATATTCGCGGCAATGTGAGCTACTACTCTCCGTCCTCCGCCCGGATCGACCGCAATGCAAAGGTCGGCGGCGAGATCAACGGGCACGATATCGCCACGGCGCGCGGGCAGGCGGACGCGCCACCGCCCATTCGTCCGGACACGCGGGAGCGCTGGCGCGAACGCCATATCGAGGAACAGTGGGAGGGCCCGCGCCTTGCCGCGCCCGGCTATCACATGTCGGCGGGGGGAGCCGTTTTCTTCGGCGTGATCGCGCTGCTCATCGTGTTCCTTGCGCCCATCACCACTTTGCGCATGCGCGATGCGCTGGTCGGACAGCCGCTGCCGGCCATCGGCCTCGGCCTGTTGTGGCTGATCGGCCTGCCGGTGGTGATCGTGCTTGTCGCCATCACGATCGTCGGGTTGCCGCTTGCCTTCGTGATGCTGATGCTCTGGCCGCTCGGCATGATCTTCGGACTGGCGGCGACGATTGCGGCGCTTGCCGAATATCTCGCGAGCCGTATCGGCGAGATGGGGCGCGGAGGGCTCGGCCGCGTGGTCGGTGTGGTGCTCGCCTCGGCCGTCATCTGGCTGGCGATCTCGATTCCCGTTCTGGGCGCGCTGGTCTGGCTTCTCGTCGTCGCGGGCGGTATCGGCCTCCTCTATCTCGGCTTCCGCCGGACGCCGCTTTGAGGCGTAGAGTGCTTCAGTCGTGCATCCGCTTCGCCGGGTCTGCTAGGTTCAATCTCCTTCCGGAAACAAGTGCCGGTAGGGTGCCGCCTCCTCGAAGGTGCGGGCGAAAGAGGGGCGGTTCATCAGCCGGTCGAAATAGGCGGCAAGATTTCGATAGCCGCCGAAGGGCACAATCCGGTTCGCGTAATAGAGCGTCGGTGCGGCAGCGCAGTCGGCCATGCTGAAATTCGCGCCTGCCGCCCATTCACCACCTGCGAGCGCGCCGTCGGCATATTCATAGGTCGTCTTCAGCTTCTCCTTCGCCTCGGCCACCCCTGCAGGGTCTTTCCGTTCCGCCGGTTTCAGCCGGTCGGCCACCACGGCCTGCATGTGCTGGTTCACATGAAGGTCAAAGAAGCGGTCCATCAATCGCACGCGGCGGGCAGCTTCCGGTTCCCCTGGGATCAGCGGCGTCGCAGCGGGATAGCGGTCGTTCAGATATTCGATGATGATGGTTGCCTCCGGCACAGCCTCGCCGCGCGCTTCATCCACGAGCACCGGAAATTTCACCATCGGCCAGACGGCGGAGAGCTTCGCACGGTCGTCCTCGCTTCCCAGATCGATGAATTCCGGCGTGAATTCAGTCCCGCTTTCGTAAAGCGCGATCAGCGCCTTCTGGCAGAAGTTCGAGAGCGGGTGATAGTAGAGCTTGAGGGTCATGATTTTCTCCGGCACCAATCCGATCTTGTTTTGCAACCGGTTTGAGATTGTCGAAACCGATGCAATAATGCAACCGGTTTGTCGGGGAGCTTGAATGGAAAAGGTCAGGTCGGGTTGCGCCATCAATCTCACGCTGGAGGTTATCGGCGACAGGTGGAGCCTGCTCGTTCTCAGGGACATGATTTTCGGGGGCAAGCGGCACTTCCGTGAGCTTCTCGAGTCGGAAGAGGGCATATCCTCCAACATTCTTGCCGACAGGCTGCGCATGCTCACCGAAGCCGGCATCCTCACGCGGGAGGACGACCCCGCGCACCGGCAGAAGATCGTCTATAGCCTCACCGATAAGGGCATCGAACTGCTTCCCGTGCTCGCGGCGATGTCCGCCTGGGGCGTCGCCCATATGCCTGTTACGGAAGAACTCGGCATCCGCGCGAGGGTCATGGCCGAGCGTGGACCGAAGTTCATCGAGCGTTTCATGGAAGAGCTTCGCGAGGAGCATCTCGGCCTGCTCCGGAAGCGCAGGCGCGGGCCTACGGTGCGGGAGGAGTTGCAGGCGGCCTATGAGGCGGTGCTGGCGCGGAAGACGCAGCGGCGCAAATAGTCAGCGGGTGGGCTGGCCGAAGACTTCGCCAAATTTCCGCTTCAGCGCGATATCGACGTCGGACATCGTTGCCGTGATGCCGAGGTCGGCGAGGCTTGTCACGCCATGCTGGCTGATGCCGCAGGGCACGATGCCGGTGAAATGATCGAGCTCCGGATCGACGTTCAGGCTCACGCCGTGGAAGGTCACCCATTTGCGGATACGCACGCCGATGGCGGCGATCTTGTCCTCGGCGGCGAGGCCCTTTTCCGGGCGCCTGACCCAAACGCCGACGCGGCCTTCGCGCAGCTCCCCCGTCACGTTGAATTCGGCGAGCGTCGCAATCAGCCACCGCTCCAGGTCGCCCACGAAGGCGCGCACGTCCGGCGTGCGGCGCTTCAGGTCGAGCATCACATAGGCCACGCGCTGGCCGGGGCCGTGATAGGTGTATTGCCCGCCGCGTCCTGTCTGGAACACCGGAAAGCGATCCGGATCCACCAGGTCGCGCTCCTCCGCGCTGGTGCCGGCGGTATAGAGCGGCGGGTGTTCCAGCAGCCAGACGAGTTCCGGGGCGCGGCCCTCCGCGATGGCCGCCACGCGTTCCTCCATCTCGCGCACCGCCACCTCATAGGGCACCGGGGCGTCTGAAATCCGCCACTCAGGCATCTCCGTGGCAGTATCGGCGAGGGGGAGGGGCTTAACCATGGGGTAACTCTAGCATGCGACTTTAGGGGCCGTATCGCTGCACCGGGTAAGTGGGGTCCGCCTTGAATTCCGTCAACAATGTCTTTGTCGAACTGTCGGTCGTGCTCGGCAAGTCGTCGATGCCGATCCATCAGCTTCTGAAGATGGGCCGCGGCGCGGTGATCGAGCTCGGCACGAAGCAGGACGAGGAAATCTGGGTGCTTGCCAACAATGTCCCCATCGCGCGGGGCAATATTGTCGTGCAGGGCGAACGGATTGCGGTCTCCATCACATCCATTTTGTCAGCTTCCGAAGCGAACGCGATGCAGCTTTGAGCGTCTCATCTGCGCTTGAGTTTCAAAGGGGCCCGATGGCCCCTTTTTTGTTATAAAACACACGATAAATGTGAATTATATTATTATACGGACGTGAGTTGAATTATACGGCATAGTTGCTATCTCTAACGGGAATTGAGCGGCCGGACAGGGCCGCCTGTTCAAGGGCCAGCCAAGGAGCCGCCCATGCTGCCAATTCTGCTCGATCTTGCCTCCCTCAAAGTGGTTCTGGTCGGTGAAGGAGAAGCGGCGGAAAAGCGGCTCACGCTGCTCGACGAGGCCGGTGCGGCGCAGCTCGAGGTTTATTCCTCGGCGCCCTCCGCGGCGCTCGTGCGGCAGGCCGGCAAGCGGCTCAAGGGCGGGAGGCCCGCGGATGAGGTACTCACCTCAGCCCATATCGTCTTCCTCGCCGGGCTTGGCGACCGCGAAAGTGTCGCCTTGGCCGGTACCGCCCGGGATGCCGGGCGGCTCGTGAATACGGAGGATGTGAAGCCGCTTTGCGACTTTCATGTTCCCTCCATCCTCCGCCGCGGCGACCTGGTGGTCTCCGTATCGACGGGGGGGAAGTCGCCGGGACTAGCTCGGCGCCTCCGGCGTCACCTCGAGGGCCTGTTCGGGCCCGAATGGGCGGGCCGGCTGGACGAAATCGGGCGTCAGCGGCGTGTCTGGCGTGCGCAAGGACTGGAACTCGCCGAAATCGGCCGCAGGGTCGATGCCTATGTCGAAGAGAAAGGCTGGCTGCCATGACCGCAATCGATCTCAGGAAGCGCCCGGGCAAGGCGTCCATGGGCTCGGACCGTGCCGCGGCCATGGATAGCCCCACCGTGGTGGCTTCGCCCGCGCTGCAGCGCCTGCGCACGGCTCACAAAGGGCTGGGCGGCGTCGAATTGCTCCGCGCCACCATCCAGACCGAATTTCCGGGCCGGATTGCCGCCGTTTCCTCCTTCGGGGCCGAATCGGCCGTGCTGCTGCATATGGTCGCCCAGGTCGATCCGACGACGCCTGTCATTTTCCTCAATACCGGCAAGCTTTTCGGCGAGACATTGCGCTATCGCGACCGGCTGCAGGAAAAGCTCGGCCTGACCGATATTCGCGCCGTCGGCCCGCATCCGGCCGATCTAGTGGCTCGCGATCCCCATGGCGGGCTCTGGAACGCCGATCCCGACGCGTGCTGCTTCATCCGCAAGGTGCTGCCGCTCGAGCGGGCGCTGAAGGGCTTCGATGCCTCGATCACGGGCCGCAAGCGCTTCCAGACCAATGCGCGGGCCTCCATGGAGGCCATTGAAGAAGAGAAGGTGCGCGGCACCGGCGAGCCCGGAACGGCCGTCGGCACGCGCTTCAAGGTCAATCCGCTGGCGGACTGGACCCAGGAAGACCTGGAGGCCTATCTCGACGAGCACAAGCTGCCCCGCCATCCGCTGGTGAAGGACAACTACCTTTCCATCGGCTGCATGCCCTGCACCGAGAGGGTGCCGGAAGGCGGCTCCTATCGCGATGGACGCTGGGTTGGCCGCGACAAGGACGAGTGCGGCATCCATCTGCCCAATAATCTTGATGGCGACGGCATTTAGGACGGGAATTCCGCCATTTGCCGCTTGAGCAACGCACGCGGATTTGTTACATCCGCCCGGCTCACGAGACATGCGGTCGTGGCGGAATTGGTAGACGCGCAGCGTTGAGGTCGCTGTGGGGTAACTCCCGTGGAAGTTCGAGTCTTCTCGACCGCACCATCTCTCCCCGGTTAGGGGAAGAGGCTCATCCTTCATCGTAGTAAATTGCGATTTTCGCCCGGCTTGGCGCGCTTTTCCGGCTGTCCCCGGCTGGCGCCCATGGGCCGAATAACGCAAACTCGCGGCGTCCGAAAACACGATTCAGCGGGAGCGCGTCCTTGGCCGATCCGGCACTCGCAAATACCGGTGACGAAGCGGCGGAAGAGACGCTGTCCCCCGGATTCGTGCGGTCCGTGGTCGATGCCGTGGACCGGGCCGATGCCGGAGCCGCGCGCGAGCTGGTGCTGCCGCTGCGTGCGCCCGACCTTGCAGAGCTCCTCGAACTGCTCCGCACGGACGAGCGCGAGGACCTGGTCGGCATGCTGGGCGCAGACCTCAATCCCGAGGTTCTGAGCGAACTCGATGAAAGCGTTCGCGACCATCTGATCGAAATTCTCGGCCCGAAGGATATTGCTGCCGCGCTGACCGAGATGGATTCGGACGATGCCGTCTATCTGCTCGAGGACATGGACGAGGCGGAGCAGCGCCTCGTTCTCGATCAATTGCCGGCCAGCGAGCGCGCAGCGCTCGAACAGTCGCTCGACTATCCGGAATATTCCGCCGGCCGTCTCATGCAGCGCGAACTCGTTGCTGTGCCTCCCTTCTGGGATGTCGGACAGACGATCGACCATCTGCGCGAGGCGGACGAACTGCCGGAAGAATTCTATGAAATCTTCGTGGTCGACGCGGGTTACAAGCCGGTCGGCACCGTACCGCTCTCGCGCGTCATGCGGACCAAGCGGCCCGTCAAGATTTCCGAGATCATGGAGACGGAGCAGACGCTGATCCCCGTCTCAATGGACCAGGAAGACGTGGCGCTGCAGTTCGGCAAATACGACCTGATCTCGGCCGCGGTGGTGGACGAGGCCGGACGCCTCGTCGGCGTCATCACGGTGGACGACATCGTCGAAGTCATCAGCGAAGAGGCGGCTGAAGACATCCGCCTGCTCGCGGGTGTCGGCGAGGAGTCGATCTCCGACACGGTGATGCAGACGTCGCGGAGCCGGATACCCTGGCTGCTCGTCAACCTCGTCACGGCTGTCGTTGCCGCTTCTGTGATCGCGCTGTTCGATGCGACGATAGAGCAGATGGTGGCGCTTGCTGTGCTGATGCCGATCGTCGCGTCGATGGGCGGTAATGCCGGCACGCAGACGATGACGGTAACTGTGCGCGCCCTCGCGACCCGCGATCTCGTCAACTTCAATGTCAGCCGTACCATCATTCGCGAATTCTGGGTCGGTATTCTGAACGGCTTGTTCTTTGCCGCTCTTCTCGGCGTTCTGGTCGGCCTCGTCTTCGGGAATGAGTGGCTCGGGATCGTTTTCGGGAGCGCGATGATGATCAATCTGATCGTCGCGAGCCTTGTTGGAATTCTCGTGCCGCTGGGGCTCGACAAGCTCGGGACGGATCCAGCGGTGTCGTCCGCCGTCTTCGTCACGACGACCACGGATGTCGTCGGCTTTTTCGCCTTTCTCGGACTGGCGGCGGTGGTCCTGTTCTATTGAGCGTGCGTGGAGGATAGTTGTGAAGATGAACCTCGTTCCGGTCACGAGCCGCTGGCTGGCGGCGGCGGCACTTCTTGCGGCGACGTCGCTTCCCGCCATGGCGGCGAGCTGGCGCGAAGGCGCGCCGATGACCACCGGACGCGCCTATGCCGGCGCGGCGCTTGTCGGCACGGAACTTTATGTGGTCGGCGGCGACAGCACGTCCGGGCCGCGCACCGACGCGGAAATCTACGACATTCGCGGCGATATATGGCGCGCGGCACCGGCCCTACCGGCCGGTTTGCAGCAACTCGGCATGGCCGAATTCGGGGGGCGCGTCTACGTGGCCGGGGGCTACGAGGCGCCGCCGCTGGAACGGCCGCAATTCGGATTGCTCGAGCAGGCCGATACAGCGCCGGCGCAGGAAGGGGACACGGCGAAGGGCTGGGTCTACGACCCTGCGGTCGGAACATGGATCGGTATTGCCGCCATGCCGTCGCCACGTGCCGGGCACGGACTGGTGACGGTGGGAGACAGGATTTATGCGCTGGGCGGGCGCGGCGAGGGGGCCTCGCGCGTTCTTGCCTATGACCCAGGCGCGAACCGCTGGAGCGCCGTGGGGGATGTCATGCCGGGCGCGCGCGTTGCCGCCGCATATGCCGTACTCAACGATCGCATCTATGCGATTGGCGGGCTGGTGGATGGCAATGCCACGGCGCGCGTCGATATTTTCGATCCCGCGACCGGCCGCTGGCAGAGCGGGCCCGCCCTGCCGTCGCCCCGCGCCGGGCATGTTGCGGCGGTGATGCAGGGCCGCATTCATGTGACGGGCGGCGAACAGCGGCGTCCGCCGCGCACCTATGGCGATCACTATGTGCTCGATGCGGGCGCTGGCGCATGGCGCAATGGAGCGCCCATGCCTTCGCCACGCCATGGCGCCGTCGCCGCGGCGGCCGATGGTAAGCTGGTTGTGGCGGGTGGAAGTCCCGGGGCGGGCGTCTATACGGTGTTCACCGAATCCGACGTTGCGGAAATCTATTCCGAAGATTGACCTGGTCTGGCCCATCCGGGACAAAGACAGGAAGACAAGGGCGCGGCAAAGTCGCCCGGCAAATATCAGGGAAACGCCATGCTCGCGAATGACTATCCTTCACTCGATTTCGATCTCGGCGAAACGGCCGACATGATCCGCGACACGGTGCGCGCATTCACGGCGGACAAGATCGCGCCGCGCGCGGCGGAGATCGACCGCACGAACGAGTTTCCGCGCGATCTCTGGCCGCAACTCGGCGAACTCGGCCTGCTGGGCATCACCGTCGAGGAAGAGTTCGGCGGGGCAGGGCTTGGCTATCTCGAGCATGTGGTGGCCATGGAAGAAATCAGCCGGGGCTCCGCAAGCGTCGGCCTTTCCTATGGCGCTCATTCCAATCTCTGCGTCAATCAGCTTCGCCGCTGGGGCACCGATGCGCAGAAGCGCAAATATCTGCCGAAGCTTATCTCCGGCGAACATGTCGGCGCACTCGCCATGTCGGAGCCGGGGGCGGGATCGGACGTCGTGTCGATGCGCCTCAAGGCGGAGAAGAAGGGCGACCGATATGTGCTCAACGGCAACAAGATGTGGATCACCAACGGGCCCGACGCCGAGACGCTGATCGTCTATGCCAAGACCGACCCCAATGCGGGGCCGAAGGGCATCACGCCGTTCCTTATCGAAAAGGGCATGAAGGGGTTCAGCCCGGCGCAGAAGCTCGACAAGCTCGGCATGCGAGGCTCGAACACCGCAGAACTCGTGTTCGAGGATTGCGAGGTGCCGGAAGAGAATGTTCTCGGCAAGGTGAATGAGGGCGTGCGCGTGCTCATGTCCGGCCTCGATTATGAGCGTGCGGTGCTGGCCGCCGGTCCGCTCGGCATCATGCAGGCTTGCATGGACGCCGTGGTGCCTTACGTCCACGAGCGCAAGCAGTTTGGCGAGCCCATCGGCATGTTCCAGCTCATGCAGGGCAAGCTTGCCGACATGTATTCGACCATGAATGCCTGCCGCGCTTACGTCTATGCAGTGGCGAAGGCCTGCGACCGAGGGCAGACGACGCGCAAGGATGCGGCGGGTGCTATCCTCTATGCCGCCGAGAAGGCGACGTGGATGGCGCTCGAGGCGATCCAGACGCTGGGCGGCAATGGCTATATCAACGATTATGCGACCGGCCGCCTGCTCCGCGATGCGAAGCTTTACGAGATCGGCGCGGGCACGAGCGAAATTCGCCGCATGCTGATCGGCCGCGAACTCTTCAACGAGACGGCGTGACCGATCAGGGCTGCTTCATCAGGCCAAGTTTGCGGAACACGGCGGGCGCTGCCCATGTTGCATAGATGCCGATAGCGGCGACGGCGATATAGGTGGCGATAGCCTCCGGCAACCCGAGCGCCTCGCCGCCCCGGGTGAGGCCGATCTGTACCGCAAAGACGCCGACGGCGCCGACAACCGCCATGATCGCCTGCAGCCACCAGGCAGGCAGGAGCGGCTTTTCCGGTGCAGCCTTCCGGTCGAGCGCCGCACCGCCGAGCCAGCCGAGGAGCAGGAACAGGACGGCCGCAATGCCGCTCGGGTCTTCCTCGTTCGGCCAGATGACCCAGAGCAGGGGAATGGCGACGGCAAGCACCGCGAAATCCATCCAGGCGGGGAGGCGGCGCCAGCGGGCGACCACGTTCTCATGTACGAGAACGGCGAAGACCGCGAGGCTGACAAGCCCGAGCGCGATGCCGGCCAGAATATCCTCGACGTCATGGACGCCGAGATAGAGGCGGCTGAAGCAGACGCCCGCCGCAATGAAGAAGGCCGCCGCCCAGGCCCAGGCGCGGCGCATTTCATAGGCGAGCCAGAACCACATGGCCACCGCGACTTGCGCATGGCCCGAGGGCAGTCCGTAGGAATCCGCCACGCGGTCCGCATCGAGCTGGAAGGCGGGGTCTGGCCGCGCATCCTGCCAGAAATCCTTCAGCCAGCCGTTGAGCAGGGCGGTGATGGCGATGAGCACGGCAAGGCGCGTGAAGAGATTGCGGTCCCAGAGCCAGTAGCCGATGGGCAGGAAGATCAGGAAAAAGGTCGTGTAGCCGAGAAAGGTGAAGCCGTTGAAGATATAGGTGGCAGGCTCGCTTCGCAGCGGCAGCACCCAATCCAGATTGTGCAGGAAATCTTCCACGGCAGTGTCCCCCATGTGGCTTTGGCAGCCTGTTTTTCTGGGATAGGGTTTTGGCCCGAATCCCGGCCCCTTGCGGTCAGTCTAACCTTGGAATCCGTCTCATGTCACAGACCCGTCACGATCCTGTCGTCATCGTCAGCGCGGCACGCACGCCGATGGGCGGCTTTCAGGGCTCGCTCGCGGGCAAAACGGCGCCCGAGCTTGGCGCCATCGCGGTGAAGGGTGCTGTGGAGCGGGCGGGGCTCACGCCGACGGCCGTAGACGAGGTGCTGATGGGCTGCGTGCTCTCGGCGGGGCTTGGTCAGGCGGCCGCACGGCAGGCGGCGCGGGGTGCGGGGCTCGATGACGGGACGCCCGCCACGACGGTCAACAAGATGTGCGGTTCGGGCATGAAGGCCGTGATGATGGCGCATGACGCGATCGTGGCGGGGAATGCGGAAGTTGCGGTTGCGGGCGGTCTCGAGAGCATGACCAACGCGCCCTATCTGCTGCCGAAGGCGCGGGGCGGGATGCGGCTCGGCCATGGCGAAGTGAAGGACCACATGTTCCTCGACGGGCTTGAGGATGCCTACGAGGGTCGTCTGATGGGGACTTACGCGGAGGAGACGGCGAAGCACTACCAGTTCACGCGCGAGCAGCAGGACGCCTATGCGCTGGAATCGCTCGCGCGCGCGAAACGCGCCGTCGAGGGCGGCACATTTTCGCATGAAATCGTGCCGGTGGAAGTTGTGGGCCGAAAGGGCGCTACCGAGGTCGTGAACGACGAGCAGCCGCTGACGGCGGACCCGGCGAAGATCCCCACGTTGAAACCTGCCTTCGCACGCGACGGATCGGTGACGGCGGCGAACTCGAGCTCGATTTCGGATGGCGCGGCGGCGCTTGTGCTCATGCGGCTTTCGGAAGCGGAGCGTCGCGGGCTCGCGCCGCTTGCCGCCATCCGCGGCCATACGATGCATGCGCAGGAGCCGGCGTGGTTTTCGACGGCACCCATCGGCGCGATCAACAAGCTGATGGAAAAGACCGGCTGGTCGAAGGGGGAGGTCGATCTCTGGGAGGTGAACGAGGCCTTCGCCGTGGTCGCCATGGCGGCGATCCGCGACCTCGGGCTTTCTCACGACAACATGAATATCTATGGCGGGGCCTGCGCGCTCGGCCATCCCATCGGTGCATCGGGCGCGCGGATCATGGTGACGCTGCTCAATGCGCTGAAGCAGACGGGTGGCAAGCGCGGCGTCGCCTCGCTCTGTATCGGCGGCGGCGAGGCGACGGCGATTGCGATCGAAACGCTGACTTAAGCGGCGGCGTCCGTCGTCAGCGCGTTCTTCACATGCTCGGCAAGGGCGATGAGACCGTTGAGCGGGCGGATCAGCACTTCGATATGGGCGATCTGGCCAGCTTCATTCACGGTGATGCGGTCGATGCCTTTCAGCTTTGTGTCGCCGATGCGCGAATTGAATTCGAGGATAATCTCGTTCCCGTCCACCCATTCCTTGGTGTAGGTGAAATCCTCGAAGCCTTGCAGCACGGCATTCAGGATCGCCAGCACATAGGGTTTCGATGCCTTGGGCTTGTAGAATGCGGGGGATGAGATCATCGCGTCTTCGGCGACGATTGCATCGAGCAGCGCTGGATCGTGGTTCTCGACATAGGCATACCAGCGGTCGAGAAATTTGCGTGCGGCATCAGCCATGCTGTCCTCCCGGTGTCATTTCATCACGCCCTGCAGAACGAGGCGGGTGTGAATGTCGATGAGCTTCTTCCGCCCGATGCGGCCTTTCGCATCGTACCATGTGCAGATGCCGGTCAGCATGGCGAGGATGGCATAGGCGCTGACACGCACATCCTCAATTTTGAACAGGCCGCGGCCCGCCCCTTGCTTGAGGATTGCGCAGAGCCGGTCCTCATAAGTGCGGCGGAGCGCCACGATCTTCCGGCGGCTTTTCGGCTCAAGACTACGGAGTTCCGACGAGCCGATGAAGACCTCGCGCTTGCGCTCGATATGATAGGTGAGGTGGAAGGCGATGAAGGCTTCGAGCGCCTCCAATGGATCGCCGATGCCTGCCAGCGCCTCTTCGAGGCTCGCAAGCAGCGTCACCATGTGATTGTGAATGAGGTCGAAGAGGAGGTCCTGCTTCGTCTCGATATGGTTGTAGAGGGAGCCCGGCTGGAGGCCGATGCGGGCGGCGAGCTGGCGGAGGCTCATCGCCTCATAGCCATGGGAGTGAATGAGGTCGAGCCCCGCCTCGCGGATGGCGGCGAGGGTCTTTTCGCCGGATGAACCTGCCGTTCGTGCCAAAGGCGGTCTCCCGATAGAGCTATTGCTCAGGTCTGGATACGAACGTATGATCGTTTTTATAAATAGTCCAGTCCGGGGTGAAGGCCGTGGCCGTTCTCAAGACGAATATCAATACGCGCGATGCCCGCTACAAGGAGAATGCGGAGGCGATGGCAGCGCTGACCGCCCGGCTCGATGAGGAGCGGGCGAAGGCCGCGCTTGGCGGCGACGAACGCTCGCGCGAACGGCATGTCTCGCGGGGCAAGCTCCTGCCGCGCGATCGCGTCTACGGGCTGATCGACCCCGGCACACCCTTTCTCGAACTGTCGCCGATGGCCGCGCATGGCATGTATGGCGAGGCGATCAACGGGGCGGGGATCATCACCGGTATTGGCCGCATCGCGGGGCAGGAATGCGTGATCGTCTGCAACGATGCGACGATCAAGGGCGGGACCTATTATCCCGTCACGGTGAAAAAACATCTGCGCGCGCAGGAAATCGCGCTCGAAAACAATCTGCCCTGCTTCTATCTGGTGGATTCGGGGGGCGCGAACCTGCCGAACCAGGCGGAGATTTTCCCGGACCGGGAGCATTTCGGCCGCATCTTCTATAATCAGGCGCGCATGTCCGCGAAGGGCATTCCGCAGGTCGCGGTCGTCATGGGCTCCTGCACGGCGGGCGGCGCCTATGTGCCCGCCATGTCGGATGAGACGGTGATCGTGCGCAAGCAGGGCACGATCTTTCTCGGCGGGCCGCCGCTCGTGAAGGCGGCGACGGGCGAAATTGTCTCGGCGGAAGACCTCGGCGGCGCCGATGTTCATTCGCGGAAATCCGGCGTGACCGACCATTACGCGATGGACGACCGTCATGCGCTCGCCATTGCGCGCCAGATCGCGGGCACGCTCAACCGCAAGAAGCAGATTTCAATTCCGCTCGCCGAGCCGTGCGCGCCGCTTTACGACATGGTGGAGCTCGATGGTGTGGTGCCGCACGCGCTGTCGATCCAGTATGACGTGCGCGAGGTTATCGCGCGGCTGGTGGATGGTTCGGATTTCGACGAGTTCAAGAAGCTTTACGGCACGACGCTTGTCTGCGGCTTTGCGCATATTCACGGGCTGCCGGTGGGCATCATCGCCAATAACGGCATCCTGTTTTCTGAATCGGCGCTCAAGGGCGCGCATTTCATCGAGCTGTGCTGCCAGCGCAAGGTGCCGCTCCTGTTCCTGCAGAATATCGCGGGCTTCATGGTGGGCCGCGAATATGAGACGGGCGGCATTGCCAAGGATGGCGCGAAGCTCGTGACGGCGGTGGCATCCGCCAATGTGCCGAAGGTAACGCTCATCATCGGCGGCTCCTATGGCGCGGGGAATTACGGCATGTGCGGCCGGGCTTACTCGCCCCGTTTCCTGTTCACCTGGCCCAATGCACGCATTTCGGTGATGGGGGGCGAGCAGGCGGCCAGCGTGCTTGCGACGGTGCATCGCGACGCCGAAAAATGGACGCCGGAGGAGGCGGATGCCTTCAAGGCGCCGATCCGTGCGCAATATGAGGAGGAAGGGCATCCCTATTTCGCGACGGCGCGGCTCTGGGATGACGGCATCATCGCGCCCTCCGAAACGCGGCGCGTCCTCGCGCTCGCCTTTTCCGCCACGCTCAACGCCGAAATACCGGAGACGCAGTTCGGCGTCTTCCGGATGTGAGGGGAAACCAGATGTTCAAATCCCTTCTCATTGCCAATCGCGGCGAGATTGCCGTTCGCGTCATTCGCACGGCGCGGCGGATGGGGCTTCGCACCATCGCGGTCTATTCGGAAGCCGACGCCAATGCCTATCACGTCGCGGAAGCGGATGAGGCCTACTGCATCGGCGGGGCGGCGGCGGCCGAGAGCTACCTGCGCGCCGATGCCATTCTCGATGCCTGCAAGCGTGCCGGCGCAGATGCCGTGCATCCGGGTTACGGCTTTCTCTCCGAGAATGCAGGCTTTGCGGAAGCCTGCGAGAAGGCGGGGCTCATCTTCGTGGGGCCGCCGGCCAGCGCCATTCGCGCGATGGGGCTGAAGGATGCCGCCAAGGCGCTGATGGAGAAGGCGGGCGTGCCCGTGGTGCCCGGCTATCACGGCGACAATCAGGATGCGGGTTTCCTCGCCGAGCGGGCGAAGGAGATCGGCTATCCCGTTCTCATCAAGGCGGTGGCGGGCGGCGGTGGCAAGGGCATGCGCCGCGTGAACACGCCTGACGATCTCGAGAAGGAGTTGAAAAGCGCGCAGCGCGAGGCGGGCGCGGCCTTCGGCGATGAGCGCGTGCTGGTCGAGAAATATGTCGCGCGGCCCCGGCATATCGAAATCCAGGTCTTTGCCGACAGTCATGGACAGGCCGTCTCGCTTTACGAGCGCGACTGCTCGCTGCAGCGGCGCCACCAGAAGGTAGTGGAGGAAGCGCCTGCGCCCGGCATGCCGTCCGAGATGCGCAAGGCGATGGGCGAGGCGGCGGTGGCAGCCGCCAAGGCCATCGGCTATCGCGGTGCGGGCACGGTCGAGTTCATCGCCGATGCGTCGGAGGGGCTGAAGCCCGATGGCTTCTGGTTCATGGAAATGAACACGCGCCTTCAGGTCGAGCATCCGGTGACGGAGGCGATCTCGGGCCAGGATCTAGTGGAGTGGCAGTTGCGCGTGGCGGCGGGCGAGCATCTGCCGCTGACGCAGGACAAGGTGCCGCTCAGGGGCCATGCGGTCGAGGTGCGGCTTTATGCCGAAGACCCGGCAAAGAACTTCTTCCCTTCCACGGGCTGGCTCTCGCGGTTGCGCATGCCCATGAACATGCCGCATGTCCGCACCGATATGGGCGTGCGCGAGGGCGATGAAGTGACGATGTTCTACGATCCGATGATCGGCAAGATCATCGCGCATGGCGAGACGCGGCTTCAGGCGCTCCGGACTCTCAGGCAATTCCTGACGGGTATGGAAGTGGCGGGGCCGAGGACCAATCTCGGGTTCCTCATCAATGCGGTAGGCCACGACGCCTTCCTGAAAGGCGATATCGATACGGGCTTCATCGACCGGCATCTCGCCGAACTCGTGCCCGCGACCGGCGCATCGCCGCGCATGCTCGCGCTCGGCACGGCGGCGCATCTGCTGATGCGCGGGATGGAGCGGCAGAAGGCACAGGCGGCAAGCGCCGAGCCCCATTCGCCATGGGCGGCGAATGACGGCTGGGTGCCGGGCGGGCGGCGCAGCGAGATATTGAAGTTTAATGTTTCCGGTGAGGAAGCCGGGCTGACGGCGACGCCGGAGGGAGAGGGATGGCGCATCGCCGGAGCGGGCGAGGACAGCATTGGCATTGCCGCGTCTCTCGGTGCTGACGGCGCGCTGACGGCCACGGTGGACGGCGTGCGCGTGACGGCGTCCTGCGTCACGAAGGGATCGGGTTTCATCCTGATCCATGAGGGCATTGCGACCGAATTCGGCATGGCCGATCCGCTTGACGTCGATGTGGCTTCGGACGCGGATGCCGGTGCGCTGAAATCGCCCATGCCGGGCAAGATCGTGCAGGTGCTGGCGGAGCCGGGCGCGAAGGTGCGCAAGGGCGCGCCGCTTGTCGTGATGGAAGCAATGAAGATGGAACAAACGCTTGCCGCCGGCATGGACACGGTGATCGCGTCGGTCCATGTTGGCGTCGGCGACCAGGTGGAAGCGGGCGCCGTGCTTGTTTCCTTCGAAGAGGCGGAAGGTTGACGGTCCATCTCGTAAAGCTGTGCGTCGGTGCCGACGATATTGCCGATCTCGCGAACTGGCAGGCGGAGCGCCTTGCCGAGAAGAAGCGGCTGAAGCAACCGCAGGTGCTCGCCCATGTGACGCGCATGACGCCGAAGCGGGCGGATGAACTGCTCGCGGGCGGCTCGCTCTACTGGGTGATGAAGGGTGTCATCCGCTGCCGCCAGAAGCTTATCGGCATCGAACCCTTCACGGATGGCGAGGGCATCGGCCGTTGCCGCCTTCTACTTGACAAGGAGATCGTTGCCACGCGGCGTCAGGAGCGTAGGCCCTTTCAGGGCTGGCGCTATCTCGACGCGAAGGATGCGCCCGCCGACGTGAAGAAGGGCGAGGCGGATCAGGACATGCCCGACGAAATGCGCCGCGAGCTCGAAGAGCTGGGCCTCCTCTGATCCCGCCCGAAAGTGCGGGTGACAGGCGCGGCAGGATGTGCTGCGCTTGCTGAAAACGGGAGGGCTTATGCGCCGCGATATCGAATTCAAGACCGAAGACGGGGTGACGCTGCGCGGATGGTTCTATCCCGCGAAGGGCGTGACGGGGCCAGCGCCTGCCATCGTCATGGCGCATGGCTTTTCCGCCGTGAAGGAAATGTATCTCGGCGATTTCGCTGGTTTTTTCGCGGAAGCGGGCATCGGCGTTCTCGTCTATGACCATCGCAATCTCGGCGACAGCGATGGCGCACCGCGCGGCCATATCGACCCGCGCCAGCAGATCGATGGCTACCGCGATGCGATCACGCATGTTCAGTCGATGCCCGAGGTCGATCCTGACCGGATCGGCATCTGGGGGGCGAGCTATTCGGGCGCGCATGTGCTGGTCGTGGCGGCGATCGACCGGCGCGTGAAATGCGTCGTGTCGCAGGTGCCGCTCGTCGCGGGGCTCGAGACGGCGCGGCGGCTCATTCGCGGCGATCACTGGAAGGGGCTTCGCGCGGGCTTCGAGGCGGACCGTGCGGCGCGGATGCGCGGCGAGCCTGGCGCGCGGATTCCCGTGGCGGCGCCGGAGGGTGAGCCGGCCGCCTTGCCCACGGCGGATACCTATGAGTTCTTCACCGAATTCACGCGGTCGAATTCAACGAAATGGGAAAACGAGGTGACGGTTCATTCCGTCGAACTTTTCACCGAGTATGAGCCGGGCATCCATATACACCGCATTTCGCCGACGCCCTTGCTCATGGTGGCGGCGCTTGAAGACCATCTCACGCCTTACGACATGACGGCTGCCGCCTATGAGACGGCGCTGGAGCCCAAGAAGTTCCTCGCGCTGCCTTGCGGGCATTTCCAGGCCTATACGGGCGACATGTTCAAGATGTCGGCGCCCGTGCAGCGCGACTGGTTCATGGCCCATCTCTGAGCCGGGTCAGACCGGCATATTGTCGATGAGGCGGGTCTTGCCGATCTTCGCGGCGACGAGGATACGGGCGGGACTCGTGGGCCTGTCCTCGGCAAAGGCGGCGAGCGAGGCCGCATCGCGGATTTCGAGATAGTCGAGCTTGTCGAAGCCGAGTGCGAGAATGCGCTTGCCGCCTTTCGCCGTCGCGTTCGAAATCCTCGCGCCTTTCGCAACGCTTGCTGCCGTCTCGCGCAGGATCACGTTGAGCTGGCCTGCGGCTTTGCGCTCGTCGGCCGAGAGGTAGACGTTGCGCGACGACATGGCGAGGCCGTCCGTCTCGCGCATGATGGCACCGCCGAGGATTTCGACAGGAATGTCGAGGTCTTCCACCATGCGGCGGATCACCATGAGCTGCTGCCAGTCCTTTTCGCCGAAGATCGCGACATCCGGCATGGCGCGCAGGATGAGCTTCGCCACGACGGTGGCAACGCCCGCGAAATGCGTCGGCCGGAATGTGCCTTCGAGCGGTTCGGTGACGCCGGTGAGCGAGATGGTGGTTGAGAAGCCTTGCGGATACATGTCCGTCGCATCCGGCGCGAAGATGAGATGCGCCTTGCCTTCGAGGCGGGCGGCATCCGCCGCCTCGGTGCGGGGATAGGCTGAGAAATCCTCATGCGGCGCGAACTGCGTCGGGTTCACGAAGATCGAGACGATGACGCGGTCGGCCTTTTCGCGGCCGAGATCGACGAGGGATAGATGGCCGTCATGCAGCGCGCCCATGGTCGGCACCAGCGCCACGCTGAGCCCCTGGCGGCACCATTCGGCAACGGCCTCGCGCAGAGCGGCGGCGCTGCGGGCGACGGGAACGGCATAGCTTGTCGTGTCGAGCGGCATGGGCGGTCTCCCCGGAAAATCGCGCGGAAGATACCGGCAGGGGGCCTCGAACTCAATCGGTCTCGAAAACCCGCCCGCCCATGCCTATATCACTGTCATGAAAACCATTGGGGCCATGACGGCGTTTGTCCTTCTTCTGCCTGTTGCCGCGCTGGCGCAGGAGAACCGGGCGACGTCGCCGAAAGTTCCCGAGCTTCGCGCTCAGGAAAATCCGTCGCCCAAGGTCGAGCAGCCGCGGATTTTCGTGCCCGGCCATGCAGGCGAGAATGGCGTGTGGGTCCGCCCGTACTACAAGGATGGCGGGCCGCCGCCGACGGGCCCCGACGGGCGCCCGCGCGGCTACCGGCCCGGCGGATATGATTCCGACGGGCGCTGGCAGCCGGGCGGTCCGAACTGATCAGGCGAGCTTGCCTTCGATCGCCTTGGCGTAGAGCGTTTCGTATTCGCCGCGCGTCATGGGCAGGGGGTTGCCGCCGGTGCAGGGATCTTCGAGCGCCATGGGCGCCGCTTCCGGGATGACATCGGTATCGACGCCGATTTCCTTCAGCGTGTGCGGAATGCCCACTTCCTCGCGAAGCGCGAGAACCCAATCCACAAAGCCGTTGAAGCTCTGGTCCTTGAGGCCGAGATAGCGCGCCGCTGCGGTGAGCTTTTCCTCAACCGCCTTCTTGTTGTGGACGAGCACATAGGGCATCACCACGGCATTGGTTAGGCCGTGATGCGTGCCGCGCAGCGAGGAGCAGGGATGGCTCATCGCATGCATGGAGCCAAGACCTTTCTGGAAGGCGGTCGCGCCCATGGAGGAGGCGGCCATCATGAAGGCGCGGGCATCCACATTGCTGCCGCGCTTCGTCGCTTCCGGGAGCCATTCCTTGCAGAGCCGCATGCCTTCAAGCGCCACGCCTTGCGCCAGCGGGTGCCAGGAGGGCGAGCAGAAGGCTTCGAGGCTGTGGGACAGCGCATCCATGCCCGTGGCCGCCGTGATATGCGGCGGCAGGCCGATGGTGAGTTCCGGGTCCGCGATCACATCGACCGGCATCATCTTCGGGTGGAAGATGATCTTCTTCGTGTGGTCGCTCTCATCGGTGATGACGGCGGCGCGGCCGACTTCGGAGCCCGTGCCTGCCGTGGTCGGCACGGCGATGACGGGCGCGATGCCTTTCGGGTCTGCGCGCGTCCACCAGTCCTCGCGGTCTTCATAGTCCCACATGGGCCGCGTCTGGCCGGACATGAAGGCAATCGCCTTGCCCGCATCCATGGCGCTGCCGCCGCCGAAAACGATCACGCCGTCATGCTTGCCGCGGGCGAAGGCCTTCAGGCCCAGCTCCACATCGGCGCCGACGGGGTTTGGATGAACATCCGCGAAAACCGCGGCGGCAAGGCCGTTCTTTTCAAGGAGCGCCAGCGCTTCCGCGATCATCGGCAGGGGCTTCAGCCCCGGGTCGGTGACGAGGAGCGGACGCTCGATGCCCGCCGCGCCGCAGGCTTCGGCGAGTTCCTTGATGCGGCCCGCGCCGAAGCGGATCTTGGTCGGGAAGTTCCAGTTGCCGGTGACGCTCGGATAATTGTCGATCATTTTGTCTTGGTTCTCAGGTGATAGCTCTTCGGCCGGGTGAGGTGTTCATAGCCGACGCGGGAGAGCGTTGCGCCGCGGCCGGTATCCTTGACGCCGGTCCAGGCAAGGGCAGGGTCGAGATAGTCGCAGCGATTGAGGAAGAAGGTGCCGGTTTCGATCCGTTCGCCGATCTTCTCGCCCGCCTCTTCATCTTCCGTCCAGACGGAGGCGGTGAGGCCGAGCGTGCTGTCGTTCATGAGGCCGATGGCTTCCTCGTCCGAGGTCACCTTCATGATGCCGATGACGGGGCCGAAGGTTTCCTCCCGCATCACATCCATCTGGTGGTTCACATCGACCAGCACTTCCGGGCCGAGATAGGGCGTGCCAGCTTTCGAGGCGGGAAAATGCGCTTCGCCGATCAGCGCCTTTGCCCCGGCGCGCTTTGCCTGTTCGATCTGGCCGCGCACGAATGTAGCGGCGGAGGCGCGCACCATCGGGCCGATGGTCGTGTCCGGGTCGAGCGGGCTGCCGAGCTTGTATTTCTTCGCGAGGTCCACGAAGCCCTCCACGAAATCGTCATAGACGTCCGCATGGACATAGAGCCGTTCCTTGCCGCAGCAGGACTGGCCGGAATTGAAATAGGCGCCGTCCACCAGGTTCTCGATGGCGAAGGGGAGGTTGGCGTCGGCGCGGACATAGGCCGGGTCCTTGCCGCCGAGTTCGAGGCCGATATCGATGAAGCGGTCGACTGCGGCGCGCACCACGGCATGGCCACCCGCGACCGAGCCTGTGAAGACGACGTGATCGACGCGCTTGTCGCCGATCGTGCGTTCCGTCATGTCGTGGCTCATATGGATGATCTGGAAGAGGCCGTCCGGCGCACCGGCCTTGGCGAAAGCCGTGGCGAAGCGTTCGGCGCAGAGCGGCGTCTGGCCCGAATGTTTCAGGATCACGGCGTTGCCCGCCATGATCGCCGGCACGACGGAGTTCACCGCGATCAGATAGGGATAGTTCCAGGCGGCGATGGCGAGCACGACGCCCAGCGGCTCGCGGCGCACCCAGCGGCGGAAGCCTTCCCTCGGTCCCGCGTCGATATCGGCAAGCGCCTCTTCGGCGATCGAGACCATGTAGCGGGCCCGTTCCTCGAAGCCGCGCAATTCGCCCGCGCCATAGGCGATGGGGCGGCCCATCTGCCAGGCGAGTTCCGGCACGATCTCGTCCTTCATGCCGAGGAAGGCCTCGACGAAGCGCAGGCAGAGCGAGGCGCGTTCGGCCACGGGCACGAGCTTCCAGGCGGCCTGCGCCGCCTTGGCAGAGGCCAGCGTGCCGTCGACCTCGGCCCAGCTTGCGAGCGGGCGCTCGGCATAGACGCTCCCGTCAACGGGCGATATGACTTTCAGGACCTCGCTCATCCGCGTTCAAAGCCTCTCATCAATTCCCAATCCGTGATCCGGCGCTCATACTCGTGCTGCTCCCAGCGGCCGGTATGCAGATAGTGTTCGACGACATCGTCGCCGAGCGCGGCGCGCAACGTATCCGATTTTTCAAGTTCCGTAAGTGCGGCATGAAGGCTCTTCGGCAGCGAGGGAATGCCCGCCGTGCCATAGGCGTCGCCGGTGAATTCCGGCTCCAGCGCGAGCTTGTTTTCCACGCCGTCGATGCCGGCGGCGAGCAGCGCCGCATAGGCGAGATAGGGGTTCAGGTCGGCCCCGCCAACGCGGCATTCGATGCGCAGGCTCTTGCCCGTGCCGCACATGCGGAAGCCCGCGGTGCGGTTGTCATTCGACCAGACGATATTGGTCGGCGCAAAGGAGCCGTTCACGAAGCGCTTGTAGGAGTTCACCTGCGGTGCAAGGAAGTAAGCCATCTCGCGCGCATGGCGCAATTGCCCGGCGAGGAACTGCTGGCAGAGCTCCGACATGCCGTGGGGCGTCGCATCCTTGTCGAAGAAATGCGCGGATTTCGCCTTCTCGTCCCAGAGCGACATATGGATATGGCAGGAGGAGCCCGCAAGCTCGTAATTCCATTTCGCCATGAAGGTCACGGCCTTGCCGTGCAGCCATGCGATTTCCTTGATGCCGTTTTTCAGGATCGTATGCCGGTCCGCCATTTCCAGTGCTTCGGCATAGCGGACATTGATCTCTTCCTGGCCGGGCCCCCATTCGCCCTTCGAGTTCTCGACCGGTATGCCGGCTCCTTCGAGACCGTTGCGGATCGCCCGCATGATCCCTTCTTCCTTGCTGGTCGCGAAGATGTGATAGTCCTCGATATACCAGTTCGGCGTCTTGAGATCGCGATAGCGCTTCTCATGCGCGGACTCGAACGTCTCGTCGAAAAGATAGAATTCAAGCTCCGAGGCCATGAAGGCCTTCATCTTCATGGCGGCGATGCGCTTCAGCTGCTTCTTGAGCATGGAGCGCGGTGCGTGGGGCACGTCCTCGCCATGATGGTCCACTGTATCGCAGATGACGAGCGCGGTGCCGGGGAGCCAGGGAATGCGCCGAAGGGTCGCGAGGTCGGGCTTCAGCGCGAAGTCGCCATAGCCCTGCGCCCAGCTTGCGGCCTTGTAGCCCGGTACGGGTTCCATGTCCGTGTCGACGGTCAGGAGATAGTTGCAGGCATGGGTCTCATGAACAGCTGTGTCGAGGAAATAGGGCGCTGCCATACGCTTTCCGACCAGCCGGCCCTGCATGTCAGGCATGGCCATGACGACGGTGTCGATCTCGCCGCCGGCGACGAGGTCGGATAACTGGTCGAGCGTGAGCATGCCCTTCATTCGATAAGCCCCCTGGGTTGCCTGCTGAATTGTTCCATGAGTGTAGCCGCAGGGACGGGGGAGGCTGCAAGGGCTGTTACTGTTACAGGCGAGACCCCGGCTTCGGTTGACGCTGGCCGCCGCACAACCCAGACTCCGCGCGATTCGAGGGGGGCACTCTCAGTTGGGATTTCGGGGCATATGACAGAGGGCGCGCAGGCGGGAAAACCCGCTCATGTGATCGTGTTGGGCAATGAAAAGGGCGGTTCTGGCAAGACCACGACCGCGATGCATGTCATTGCCTATCTGCTGCGCGAGGGATTTCGCGTCGGGTCGATCGATCTGGACGGGCGCCAGCGCTCGCTGACGCGCTATGTCGAAAACCGCAAGGCCTGGGCGGAGGCGGCGGGGGTCAATCTCGTCATGCCGGATCATATGGTGATCACCCGTTCCATGGCCGCCTCGGTCGCCGATGCCAATGCCGAGGAGGGGGCGGAACTCGATGCCGCTATCGACCGCCTCTCGGAAACGAACGATTTTCTTGTGATCGACTGTCCCGGCAGCGACAGCAACCTGTCGCGGCTCGGCCATGCCCGGGCCGATACGCTGATTACGCCCATGAACGACAGTTTCGTCGATTTCGATCTGCTCGGCCGCGTAGACCCGCAGACATACCGGATCAAGGGGCCGAGCGTTTACAGCGAAATGGTCTGGGAAAGCCGCAAGCGGCGCGCCGTTCGCGATGGCGGTGAGATCGACTGGGTGGTGGTCCGCAACCGGCTCTCGCATCTCGACGCAAAGAACAAGCGCCGTGTGGAATCCGTCCTGTCGGCGCTGGCCGCCCGCATCGGCTTCCGCATCGGACCGGGCTTCGGCGAGCGCGTGATCTTCAGGGAAATGTTCCCCTCCGGTCTCACGCTCCTCGATCTTCGGGAGGAGGGGGTGGATACGCAGATGTCCATGTCGCATGTCGCAGCGCGCGCGGAGGTGCGGGCGCTGGTCGAGGCGCTGGAACTGCCGTTTGAAACGATGCGGGACGAGGCGGCGAAGGCGGTTTAGCCGCGGCGCTTTTCCCGCGCTTCCGGATTGTTCGGCATGGCCCAGTTGGTCGGCGGAATGGGAATGCACTGGATCGACTGGCGGGCAAGCCGTCCGCAGGCATTGCGGGCCTGCTGTTCGCCTTCGAAGCCGCCGAAGCGCGAGCGATAGAGCGTCCGCTTCTCTGCCGTCGTCACTGGAATGGTGACGGGAACCGCCTTGCCGAGTTCCTCGGGTGCCGCACGCACGGCCTTGCGGATGCTTTCGACAGCATCGGCCTCGCTCGCATAGGCGCCGATCTGAATGACCCAGGTGCCTTCCGGAATGAGCGGGTCGCCGTCACGCCAGTCGCGGGCGAGCTGCGGCTCGGTGCGGGCGGGATCGTTCAGTGCCGATTGCGTCAGCGGCTCCGCCGGGGCGACGGCGGCATTGGCCGGGGGAACAAGGAAATTGCCGATTTCACGGCCAACCTGGCGGACGGGGCCTTCTGCGGAGCGGAGGGCTGAGACGGCATAGGCCGTGGCGCTGTCGACCGGCGCTTTGGATGCCGCCGCCGGCGCCCCGGGCACCGTGGCGAAAGGCGCATTGGCAGGAATGCTGGAAGAGGTGAGTGCAGCGGTCTGCACGGGGGCGGGCTGCGGCGCCGGCACTGGCGCCTCGACGACGTCCTGAACCTCAATGGCGGAAGCAAGCTGAAGGAGCGCGGCGCGGTCTTCCGCGGGCACGATTCCGGCGGGGCGGTGCACCGGCGTCGGGGTTGCGGCCAGCGCCACGGTTTCGACGGGTTGCGGCGCTGAGACCGGCTGAATGGACGAGGCGGCGGCGACTGTCTGCTTGCGCTGCGCCGAAGCGACCTGCGTGGTGCCGGCCTTCATCGCAATGGCGCGCGGATAGGCGCGGTCCAGAATTTCGACCATGTGGTCGTCGCGGGTCTTTGCCTGCTCACCGCCCATGACGACGCCGACGAGATATTTGTCTTCGCGTTCCACGGTGGTGGTGAGGTTGAAGCCCGAAGCGCGCGTGTAACCCGTCTTGAGGCCCGTGGCGCCCTGATAGCGGCCGAGAAGCCTGTTGTGGTTATGGATACGCGCCTTGCCCCAGGTGAAATATTCGGTGCTGAAGTAGTGATAATACTGCGGGAAGTCCTCGCGCATGCGCATTGCAAGCGTCGCCTGATCGCGCGCGGTCGTGACCTGTGCCTTGTCGGGCAGGCCGGAAGCGTTCTTGTAGGTCGTCTTGGACATGCCCAGTTCGCGGGCCTTTTTCGTCATCAAGGCGGCGAAATTGTCTTCCGAACCGGCGATGAAAGCGCCGGTGGCGGAAGCCACGTCATTGGCCGAGCGGGTGACGAGAGCGAGGATCGCATCCTCGACGGTGAGCGTCTGGCCGACGCCAAGGCCGAGCTTCGACGGCGGCTGGTTCGCGCCGCGCTGGGTCATGGTGATGCGCGACTTGAGCGTGGCTTCTCCCTTTTCGAGCTTCTCGAAAAGGAGATAGAGCGTCATCACCTTGGTGAGAGAGGCGGGATAGCGCGCTTCGTCGGCATTACGGGAATAAAGCACCTGGCCCGTATGACCATCGATCACAAGCGCGGCATGTTTCGTGGAAGCCAGGGCAGGCAGCGAGAGCATACAGGCAAGGAGCGTCAGGCACATTGCCGTGGCAATACGGCCCGCCCGGTCTCCCAGATTGAAGGATTTGCGCCGAATACTCGCGTGCGCATGCCCCTGCATGTGTCTTCCCCTCTAGCGGACGCGTCCCGTGCGCGTCACCCCAAATCAAATCCCCGATCAAACTGTAGCGTCACAAGCACAATTTGCGAAGACCCTGATGGGCGAAAATGACGAAAAACCGTAAGTATCCTAAGCGGTTGGCTGCAGTCGAGGGTATCTCGAGTGTATTACCAAAAGATTAACATGGTTAATATTCGTTAACCGGCAGCCGCGGGCAGCGCGATGCGGGCTACCCGGAGGCGGCAGGCATGGCCGAGGCAATAATCCCGCCGAATGCCGGTCCGGCGGCGATCTCGCCCCGGCAGCCTCCGAATCCGGCTAGAATTGGGTCGATCTTTGAATTTGGCTAAGGTCGACTATCTAATGCTTGTGCGGCGCGTCAACGGATGGCGGCTGCTTTGGAAATTGCGGGATCGGAATGTCGGACGACAGGCGGCGCGGTGATGAGGACGGGGGCGTTGGTACCGGCGTCATCACGAAGTCGAAGCCCAAAACGAAGAAGCCCTCGCTCTACAAGGTTCTGCTTCTCAATGACGACTACACCCCGATGGAGTTCGTCGTTCATGTGCTGGAGCGGTTCTTCAACAAGGGGCGGGATGAGGCGACGGTGATCATGCTCCATGTCCATCAGCATGGAGTGGGGATTTGCGGCCTCTACACCTATGAGGTCGCGGAAACCAAGGTGACGCAGGTGATGGATTTCGCCCGGCAGCACCAGCACCCGCTGCAATGCACGATGGAAAGAGAATAGTTGCGCGTAGAAGCTGTATAGTGGTTCAGCAAGAGAAGGGAAGGTTCGCAAGTGCCGACGTTTTCACGCAGTCTTGAAGAGGGCCTTCACCGCGCACTGGCGCTCGCCAATGAGCGGCACCATGAATATGCGACCCTGGAGCATCTGCTTCTTTCCCTGATGGACGATCAGGATGCAGCCGCCGTCATGCGCGCCTGCAATGTCGATATGGACCTGCTGCGCCAGCAGCTCACCAACTATGTGGACAATGAATTGTCGAGCCTCGTGGTCGACAATGGCGAGGACTCGAAGCCGACCGCCGGCTTCCAGCGTGTGATCCAGCGCGCCGTCATTCATGTCCAGTCTTCGGGCCGCGAGGAAGTGACGGGCGCGAATGTGCTCGTCGCGATGTTCGCCGAGCGCGAGAGCCATGCCGCCTATTTCCTGCAGGAGCAGGACATGACGCGCTACGACGCCGTGAACTACATCAGCCACGGCATCGCCAAGCGCGGTGACATGAGCGAGACGCGCCCCGTGCGCGGCGCGCAGGAAGAAGCCGAGGGCGGCGGCGAGCGCGGACGCAAGGAGCGCACGACGGAAGCGCTCGACAATTATTGCGTGAACCTCAACGAGAAGGCGAAGCAGGGCAAGATCGATCCGCTGATCGGGCGCGAGCGCGAGGTGGAACGCACGATCCAGATTCTCTGCCGCCGTTCAAAGAACAATCCGCTTTTCGTGGGCGATCCCGGCGTCGGCAAGACGGCGATTGCCGAAGGGCTTGCGCGCCGCATCGTGAAGGGCGAGGTGCCGGAAGTTCTGAAGAACGCCACCATCTTCTCGCTCGACATGGGCACGCTGCTCGCGGGCACGCGCTATCGCGGCGATTTCGAGGAGCGCATCAAGGCGGTCATCAAGGAGATCGAGGCCTATCCGGGCGCGATCATGTTCATCGATGAAATCCACACGGTGATCGGCGCGGGCGCGACGAGCGGCGGTGCCATGGATGCGTCAAACCTGCTGAAGCCGGCGCTTGCGAGCGGCTCGGTACGCTGCATCGGCTCGACGACCTACAAGGAGTACCGCCAGCATTTCGAGAAGGATCGCGCGCTGGTGCGCCGCTTCCAGAAGAT
This sequence comes from Parvibaculaceae bacterium, assembly GCA_019636015.1. Taxonomy (GTDB): domain Bacteria; phylum Pseudomonadota; class Alphaproteobacteria; order Parvibaculales; family Parvibaculaceae; genus Parvibaculum. Next base: position 2,414,359 of record JAHBYJ010000001.1, on the reverse strand, counting down.
CGACGTGGCCGAGCCCTCCGTGCCCGACACGATCAAGATTCTGAAGGGGCTCAAGCCTTATTTCGAGGAGTTCCACAAGGTCCGCTACACCAACGATGCGGTGAAGGCGGCGGTGGAGCTGTCTTCGAAGTACATGCATGACCGAAAGCTGCCCGACAAGGCGATCGACGTGATCGACGAGGCGGGCGCCTCGCAGATGCTGCTGCCGGAATCGCGCCGCAAGAAGACCATCGGCGTGACGGAGATCGAGAGCGTCATCTCGACCATGGCGCGCATCCCGCCGAAGTCCGTCTCCAAGAGCGATACGGAGAAGCTGAAGGACCTCGATACGGAGCTGAAGCGCGTCGTGTTCGGCCAGAACGAGGCTATCGATGCGCTTGCCGCGTCGATCAAGCTTGCGCGGGCGGGCTTGCGCGAGGCGGAGAAGCCCATCGGCTGCTATCTCTTCTCTGGGCCCACAGGCGTTGGCAAGACGGAAGTCGCGCGTCAGCTCGCCTCCATTCTCGGCGTCGAGATGCTGCGTTTCGACATGTCGGAATATATGGAGAGGCACACGGTTTCGCGTCTCATCGGCGCGCCGCCCGGTTATGTCGGCTTCGACCAGGGCGGGCTCCTCACCGATGGCGTCGACCAGCATCCGCATTGCGTGCTGCTGCTCGACGAAATCGAGAAGGCGCATCCCGATCTCTTCAACATCCTGTTGCAGGTGATGGATCACGGGAAGCTGACTGACCACAACGGCAAGAAGATCGACTTCCGCAATGTCGTGCTGATCATGACCACGAATGCGGGCGCTGCCGACATGGCGAGGCCGACCATCGGCTTCTCGCAGAAGAAGCGCGTGGGCGACGACGAAGATGCGATCAAGCGTCTCTTCACGCCCGAGTTCCGCAACCGTCTCGATGCGGTGATCCCCTTCGGGCATCTGCCGCAGGAGGTCATTGCGCAGGTGGTCGAGAAGTTCGTGCTTCAGCTCGAGGCGCAGCTTGCCGACCGGAACGTCACGATCGAGCTCACGCCGGATGCCAACAAGTGGCTCGCCGAGCGCGGCTATGACGAGCAGATGGGTGCGCGGCCGCTTGCACGCGTCATTCAGGAAAACATCAAGAAGCCGCTCGCCGACGAAGTGCTCTTCGGGCGGTTGCTCAAGGGCGGGCATGTGGTGGTCAAGGTCGAGGACGATACGCTCCTCTTCGATATCGAACCCGCACAGCCCCGCAGCCCGAGCAGCGGTGGCGGTTCGAAGAAGTCCGGCGTCCGCAAGCCGAAGGACGGCTCGGGCGGCGGCGGTGGCACGGTTCCGAAGGTGCCGCTGCTGGTGGAATGAGCGAAGCCCGCAACGGGCTTTATCAAGAGACAGAGGACGGTCACGACAACATCCGTGGCCGTCCTTTTCTGTGCGACGACAACAAAAGATCAGGGAGAGATGAATGATCGGATATGTGATGGTCGGGACGAACGATCTCGACAAGGCCGTGGCCTTTTATGACGACCTGCTTTCCGTCATCGGCGCCAAGCGCGCCATGTCGGACCCGGGCCGTTTCGTTGGCTGGTCGAATGGCGGGCCGATGCTTGCCGTGACGAAGCCCCATGACGGCAACAAGGCCAATTTCGGCAATGGCACGATGGTCGCGCTGGCTGCCGGATCGCGCGAGAATGTCGACAAGATGCATGCGAAGGCGCTGAGCCTCGGCGGCAAGGATGAAGGCGCGCCGGGCCTGCGGGGCGAGACCTTCTACGGCGCTTATTTCCGCGATCTCGACGGCAACAAGTTCGTCGCCTTCCATATGGGCAAGTAAGGCTCCTCAACCGAGCCGGAATGGATTGGCCGCCACGTCCCGAAAGTGGCGGCCTTTTCGTTACTGCAGCTTCTCCAGGGCCTCGGATCCTATCGCCTTCACGCAGACGAACTTCCGGTAGCCGCCTTCATATTGAACGCGCGCGGCTTCTTCGAGCTGGGAGGGGACCGACGCGGCGATGGCAGCCTTGCAGGCTTCTTCGGTCTTGAAGACTCCGGCATCGGTAACGGCATAGGCTTCCGGGCCGGTGAGCAGCCCGGAAAGGACGACAACAATGCTCCACATGAAACGGATTATCCTTCTTTTCTGAGACGGTAGATGCGCACATCGACATCCGACGAGAAGTAGATGTCGCCATTCTCCGCAACGGCGACGCCTGTCGGAATGAAGATGGGAGGGGCGGACTCGGGCGCCTCGAAGCCAATGGGCAGTCCGTCCTTCAGTACGGTCTGCTTGCCGCTCTCGATATCGATGGCCGTGATTTTCCGCGCGCCGACCTCGGCAACGACGATTCTGCCGTCCGGCGCGACGTCGAAGCCTTCCGGCGCGTCGAGCCCTTCGACCAGCGCGGTTGCCTCGCCGGTCTCAAGGTCGATGCGGGTGATCCGGCCGCCCAGGTGCTCGCTGACATAGATGCCACCCTTGCCGTCGAGCTTCAGCATGGCGGGACCTTCGAGGCCGGAAGCGAGATCGGTCCTGTTCGACCAGTCATTGCCATCGACGCGCACGACCGCGCCGCGGGCATATTCCGAAACGATGACGCTGCCATCTTCCAGAACCAGCGCATCCGCAGGCGTCGTGAATTCGTGATGGAGACCTTGCGATTCCTCCGACATCTGATCGAAAGTCTGTACGGCGCCTGCGGTCAGGGCCGCGACGGCGATCGTGTTTCCATTCGCGGAGATGCTGAGCGGGTAGTCGATATTGGAGGACCAGACCCGCGCCATTTCCGATACCTGGCCGCTCTCGATGTCGAATTTACGGATCGAGAAAAGGTCGGCGATGTAGAGCGTGCCGCCGGAAATCTCGATATCGCCGGCGACGGCGAGCGGTCCGGAGACGATGGTTTCCGCCGCGCCGGTCACCGTGTCGATGGCGATCACTGCATTGTCCGCCATATTGGTGATGTAGAGATTGTCGTCACCGTCAAAGGCCAGGTTGTCGATGGCGGGTTCGACTTCGGCGAGAAGCGTCTTTTCGCCGGTCTCGATGTCAACCCGGTAGACATGTCCCGCCTCGGTATCGACGATATGGAGTTCACCCTTTGAGTTGAAATTCGCGGCGGCGGGCGTCGCGAAGCCCTCGGCGATCACTTCCAGCGTTCCCGCGTCGACATCCACGCGTGCAGCCTGCTTTTTGAACCATATCGGCCCGTAAAGCTTGCCATCGGGTCCAAAGTCGAAGCCGTTGAGCCCGCCCATGCCTTCCATGATCTTGCGCGGCGGATTGGCGCCGCTCGGGTCCAGCTCGTAAAGCGCATCGCCGAGAAAGACCTGGGTCGCGAAAAGGCGGCCATCGTCGGTCCAGGCGAGGGAGTTGAGGCCCGGCAGTCCTTCGGCGAGCGTCAGCAGCGTGCCGTCCGGCTTGCGCGCATAGACCTTGCCATCGAGAAAGGCCGTCCAGGCCAGCGTGCCGTCGGGGCCTTCCTCGAGATCGTCGGCCATGCCTTCGGGCGGGCCCTCGAAGATTCGCGTTTCGCCGGTCTCGCGGTCCACTTCATAGATGGCACGGCCGACGACGCTGCCGGCCAGAATCTTGCCGTCCCGGGTGACGGTGATTCCGTGAATGCCGTGAAAAGGGGAAGGACCGGTGACGGCTTCCATTTCATAAGTTGCGGCGCCGTCGCCTTCCGAGCAGCCCGCCACAAGCATAGCAAGCGCGGCCGCGGCCACGCCGAGTTTCAGCCCCTGCATCCTGTCCTCCCCCGTTTGTCGCGCCGCGCCTATGCGAGCGGCGCTGTTTCATTTTATCCAAGCGCCTTTTTGATCAGCTCCGCATGGCGCTTCAGTTCCTCGAAATCGGCCATTTCCCGCGCATGGAGCTTCAGGTCGATGCCCTGCGAGCGCGGAATGATATGCGTGTGAATGTGGAAGACGGTCTGGCCCGCCGCCGCACCGTTCAGTTGCGCAATCAGGATGCCCGGTGCATCGAAGGCCTGCTTTACCGCAGCGGCGAGCTTCTTCGTCGTCTTGGCCATGGCGCCGGCGAATTCAGGGTCGAGATCGAAAAGGTTCTCCGCCGGGAATTTCGGGATGACGAGGGTGTGGCCCTCGGCCTGTGGCATGACATCCATGAAAGCGAGCGTCATTTCGTCTTCATAGACGGCGAAGCAGGGCGCTTCCTTGCGGAGAATCTTGGCGAAAATATTGTTCTGGTCGTAGGCCACGTCAGAAATCGTCCTCCTGGTGTTCCCTGTTTTCCGTATCGTGCCGGAAGGGCGCGTATTCGCCAAGGGCCGCGATATCGCGATCGACATATTGCCGTTCGCGGCTGAGATATTCGGCCACCGCCTCGCGGAAGGATGTATTGGCGATCCAGTGGGCGCTGTAGGTGCGCGACGGCAGGTAGCCGCGCGCGAGCTTGTGTTCGCCCTGGGCGCCGGCCTCCACCCGGGCAAGGCCCCGTTCGATGGCGAAGTCGATGGCCTGATAATAGCAGCATTCGAAATGCAGGAAGGGGTGATGCTCGATGGCGCCCCAGTTGCGCCCGTAAAGTGCGTCGCCGCCGATGAAGTTCAGCGCGCCCGCAACGAGGCGTCCGTTGCGGCGCGCCATGATGAGAAGCGTATCGTCCGCCATGCGCTCGCCGGCAAGGCTGAAGAACTCGCGCGTGAGATAAGGCGTCCCCCATTTGCGCGAGCCCGTATCCATGTAGAAGGCGAAGAAGGCATCCCAATGGTCCTCGGTGAGCTCACTGCCCGTCACGCGCTCGATCTCGATGCCGCTTTCGAGCGCCTTTTCGCGCTCCTTGCGGATCATCTTGCGCTTGCGGGACGACAGGTCGGCGAGGAAATCGTCGAAGCTGCCATAGCCGCGATTGTGCCAGTGAAACTGCTGGTCGGTCCGCTGGAGCAGGCCGAGTTCGCCCGCCCTTTGCCATTGTCGCTCCGGCAGGAAGGTGATGTGAAGCGAGGAAACATTGTGCCGCTTCGCCAGTTCGACGGCGCCTGCGAGCAGCATGTCCTCCGCCGCCGCGCGGCCGGGGCCTTGTGGCGTCAGTAGCCGGGGGCCCGTGGCGGGCGTGAAGGGCACCGCGCATTGCAGCTTCGGGTAATATTGCCCGCCCGCATTTTCAAAGGCATTCGCCCAACCGTGATCGAAGACATATTCGCCGCGGCTGTGGTTCTTCAGATAGAGCGGCATGCAACCGGCAAGGCATCCGGCGTCGTCTTCAAGCAACAGATGCTGGCCGAGCCAGCCGGTGCGGCGCGTCGCCGAACCGCTCTCCTCCAATGCGCTCAGAAAGGCATGCGAGAGGAAGGGGTTGCGCGGCTCGCCCGGCGGATTGGCGCAGGCGTCCCAAGCGGCTGCATCGACAGCGCCAAGACTGTCGATCACTTTCACGATGGCTGCTTCGCTGTCGCCCATGCGAAAACTCTAGCGGAGCGGCCCGTTTCAGGCGATCTCGAAAATCGCTTCGATCTCGACCGTGATCTGGAAGGGAAGCGAAGGGGCGGCAACAGCCGAGCGGGCGTGGCGTCCGGCCTCACCGAAGATCTCCACCAGCAGGTCCGACGCGCCGTTGATGACCGCGGGCTGCTGGTCGAAATCCGGCGTTGCATTGACGAAACCGAGCAGCTTCACGCAGCGCGTCACCCGGTCGAGATCGCCGCCGCAGGCCGCCTTCAACTGTGCGAGAACATTCAGCATGGTGAGGCGCGCTGCCGCCTTGCCCGCATCGACATCATGGTCTTTCCCGAGCTTTCCCTGATATTCGATGCCTTTCGCGCCCATCGGGCCTTGCCCGGAAATGAAGACGAGATTGCCGGTCACCACATAGGGCACATAGGTGCCCGCCGGGCCTGCGGGAGCGGGCAGTTCAATTCCCAGTTCCTTCAGCCGCGCTTCGATCCTGCCTGCCATTGTTTCGGGTCTCCCTTTGCGTGGTTGCCGCGATTTCCCTGCCGTTATACCTATCGTCAAAGCGCCAGAGACGAAAGCCCGGAGACCTGTTCCCATGACGGAAGTGCGGATGCCCGCCGATGACGGTTTTTTCATGCCCGCCGAATGGGAGCCGCATGAGCGCTGCTGGATGCAATGGCCGGCGCGCGCGGAAGTCTGGGGCGAGCGCCTGCCGCAGGCTCACGCCGCCTATGCGCAGGTCGCGCGTGCCATTGCAGAATTCGAACCCGTCTCCATGGTCTGCCGCCCGGAGGACGAGGCGCAGGTGAAGCTCGCTTGCGGGCGCGGCGTAACGCCGGTGCCGCTGCCCATCGACGACAGCTGGGCGCGCGACAGCGGGCCGATCTTCGTGGTCGATGGCGAAGGCCATGTGGCGGGCACGCATTGGGCGTTCAATGCATGGGGCAACGCCTATCACGGCTATGAGAACGATGCGGCCGTTGGCGGACGGATTCTCGAACGGCTCGGCATGCGTCTTTACAAGGGACAGATGGTGCTTGAGGGCGGGTCGATATCCGTCGATGGGTACGGCACGCTTCTCACGACGGAAGAATGTCTGCTCAACGACAATCGCAATCCGGAACTGACGCGGCAGCAGATCGAGGAAAATCTCGCCCTCATGCTCGGCGTCAGCCGCATCGTCTGGCTCGACCGGGGATTGCAGGACGACGAGACGAGCGGCCATGTCGACATGATCGCGTCCTTTGCGGGCAAGGGGCGGGTGCTGCTCCACATGCCGGATGACAGGTCCGATCCAAATTATGCACGGATGCAGGATAACAGGCAGCGGCTCGAAGCGTCGCGGGATGCACACGGACAGAAATTCGAGATCATCGAGATGCCGCAGCCAGAGCGGCAGATGCGGCGGCCTGATGGGCGGCGTCTCTGCACATCTTATGTGAATGCCTATCTTGCGAACGGCGCCGTCATCATGCCGACCTATGACGATCCGAACGATGCGCGTGCGGCAGCGGTGATGGCGGAGGCATTTCCGGACCGGAAGATCGTGTCCGTGCCGGCGCTTGAAATCGCGGCGGGCGGGGGCTCGATCCACTGCATCACGCAGCAGCAGCCCAAGGGCATCGCCGTCAGGTAGATGTCAGCCGTGCGTTGTGAGCCGTGCTGCGCGTCCACCATGCTGCTTGTCGGCATACATGGCGCGGTCCGCGCGTTCGATCAGGCTTTCGGCTTCGGTCTCGCCATTATAGGCGGCGAGGCCGAGGCTCGCGGTCACCGAAATCGTGATCCTCTTGCACGGGACGGCAAGTTCAGAAATGCCGCGCACGAGTTCCCGGGCGCGTTCGCGGGCGCGCCTGTGTTCGGCGCGGACGAAGAGGATGGCGAATTCGTCGCCGCCAAGGCGCGCGGCATAGTCCGTCGAGCGGATGCTCTTGGCCAGATATGAACCGACCGCACGCAGCACTTCGTCTCCGGTATTGTGGCCGAAGCGGTCGTTCACTTCCTTGAAGCCATTGAGGTCGATATAGGCAAGGAGACCGGTTTCGTCGTATCGCGCCGCGCTGGAGAGATTCCGCCGGACGATTTCGCCGAAGCCGCGCCGGTTGAGAAGGCCTGTCAGTTCGTCGGTCTGTGTCAGCGCCTCCAGCTGGCGGATGCGCGCATTGAGTTCCGCGATGCGGGCCTCGGTCTGCTTTGCAAAGCTGAGCGCCTGGTTGACCAGGGTTTCATTCGCCCTGTCGCGTCCAAGCGAAAGATTGCGGCGGAAACGTTCCGTCTGCGGATCACCCGGCATGGCGTGGTCCGGACGGACCGCCGATCCCGCCGTCTCCTCCGGCTCAGCTATCACGCGCTTCAGATAGGCCATCGTTCCCTTCGCGAGAGATCGCGATCCCCAAAGTCATGGCAAGGGCCTTTCGCCCCGTGTGAGTGGAATTCCATATGCAAAGCGGCGGCCAAGGGAAAACTATATTAAAAACAATGGCTTGTGGAAAATAGGCAGCGGCGGGGCATGGTAAATTTTGCCGGGTCCGGCCGGCGCCCGCGGCAAGCCCTGCCTAATCGAGGTCGCGGACGAGGCGGAAACCGGCGATCGAATACCGGCCCTCAGGCGACCTGTGTTCGCGGGCGCCGATGCGCACGGGGCCGGGCGTATCCGTCCAGGATCCGCCGCGCAGGACGCGGCGTTCGCATCCGCCTGCAAGGTGCGCCGACTCGTCACGCGGGGTGGCGCCGTAGTCAACCTGCCAGCAATCCGCGGTCCAGACCCAGACATTGCCCACGGCATCGTGAAGGCCGTAGGGATTTGGCAGGAATTGACCCACCGGACTCGTGAACATGAAGCCGTCGTCGCAATTCTCGGCTGCCTTGGCCGCCTTGTTCTTCGCGGTGATGTCGTTCACGTTGGCGTAGGTGCAGGCAAGCGTGTCGTCCTCGCCCCAGAAATTCGTTCCCGCCGTGCCGCCGCGTGCGGCCAATTCCCATTCGGCCTCGCTTGGCAGGCGGTAGCTTTTTCCGGTGCGGGCCGACATCCAGGCCGCATAGGCATTGGCGTCGTGCCACGAAATGCAGACCACGGGATCGAGATGCGACTGCGCGAAGCCCGGCGCGCGCCAGCTTGCCTGCCGGTCCACGCGCCAGCCGGATTCCGCGAATATGTAGCATCCTCCATTCGCGTCATGTCCGGTCTCGGCGACAAAGGTCTCGAAGTCGGCCCGCGTCACGAGATGCTTCGCGATGGCGAAGGGCTTTCGGATTGTCACTTCATGACGGGGATATTCGCTTTCATCGGCTGCCGGGTCTCCGGCATCGGCGCCGCGCATGAAAGTCCCTGCATCAACGCGTATGAGATCCGGGCAAGTGTCGCAATCGCGCAGCGTTTTTTGGGTGTCCATGGGACAGGCGGCAAGCGCGAGCAGGACGCTGAAGGCGAAGGACAGGCGGATCATGAGGTCAGCGCGTCGCGCGGCGGGCGGCCGGCAAAGAAGTCGTCCAGATTGTCCAGCGCGCGGAAGCCCATCGCGTTGCGCGTTTCCCGCGTGGCGCTCCCGAGATGCGGCAGCAGGAAGGCATTGGGAAGGCCGAGATAGGCAGGATGCAGGTTCGGCTCGTTGGCGAAGACATCGAGCCCCGCAGCGGCGAGGCGTCCCGAGGCGAGCGCTTCGATCAGCGCCTCGTCATCCACGATATCGCCGCGCGCCGTGTTCACGACGATCGCATTCTCCGGCAGGAGCCGGATCGTGTCGCGGTTGACGATGCGGCGCGTTTCCGGCGTCGAGGCGCAATGCAGCGACAGCACGTCCGAGATGCGGAAGAGGCTTTCCACGTCCGGATGATAGATGGCGCCTTCCTCCATTTCCGCTACGAGGCGGCGGCGATTGTGGTAGTGCACCTCCATGCCGAAGGCGCGGGCGCGCCTTGCCGCAGCCCGGCCGATGCGGCCGAGGCCCAGTACGCCGAGCCGTTTGCCGGTGAGTTCCATGCCGAGCATGCCCGTGGGCGCCCAGTTCTTCCACTGACCGCTGCGCAAGGTCGCGATGGCGGATGTCGCCTGGCGGGCCGCGCCCAGCATGAGCAGCATGGCGATTTCCGTCGTCGCGTTGGTCAGCACGTCCGGTGTATTGGTGACCGCAATGCCGCGCGCTTTCGCAGCGGCCAGGTCGATATGGTCGTAGCCGACGGAAAAGGTCGCGATGATTTTTACGGAATCGGGCAGGGCGCCGATAAGCCCGGCGTCGATCCGGTCCGTCACCGTCACCAGCAGCCCGTCCTTGCCGTCCGCGCCTTCGAGGATCGTTTCGCGCGTGGGCAGGCCGTCGCCCGGGTTCAGCGTGACCTCATAGTCCCGGTCGAGGCGGGCCTCCACATCGGGCGGCAATTTGCGGGTCACGAAAAGGCGGGGGCGTGGCATCGTTCATCCGGCTGTTGCATTCGCTTTCCCGGTTTAGCCGATGGTGTAAACTTGCGAAAGGGCGGTGTCGGCAAGGGATTGCGTGGTTCGAGTGATGGAAAATGCGTGCAAGTGGCTGGTGCCGCTCGGCTTTCTGTTGGTTCTCGGCGGTGCGGCGCAGGCCGTTCCGCTGCAGATGCACCGCGCGGTCTACGATCTCTCCCTCGGGCGGACGGAAGCCGCAAGCGACATTGCCGGGCTCGACGGGCGCATGGTGACTGAATGGCGCGGGGGGCCTGCCTGTGGCGGCTACACCTCGACGCAGCGGGTGGTGACGCGCGTCACGGCGCTCGACCAGTCCTATATGAGCAACGATATTCGCCTCAGCTATTTCGAGGCGGCGGATGGCGGCGAGTTCACCTATACGCGGTCGGAATACACCAATGGCGAGCTCACGGATCAGGAAGATGGCACGGCCTCCCGCCTTGAGGACGGAAAGATCAGCCTGCTGAGGGAAGGCGGCGTCCGGCGCGAGCTTCCCTCCGGCGTTCTCTTTCCGGTCCAGTACCAACGGACCGTGATCGAGAGGGCGGAGCGCGGCGAACGGGTGTTCGAACTGACGCTGTTCGACGGGACGGAGGAGCGCGAAAATCCCACCACGGTCTTCATCCTGAAGCAGCGTCCGGAGACGAGCGAAGTTCCGCCCGAAGGCAAGGGCGCGGAAGTGCTGAAGGATGTTCCCCATTGGCCGGCGCGGATCAGCTATTTCGACAAGGAAGGCGGCGACGGCATGCCGAATTTCGAGATGGGCATGATGCTTTATGCAAACGGCATCGCCACCGATATCCGTCTCGACTATATCGATATCGAGATCCGGGCTCGCCTCAAGGAGCTCACGATCTTCGAGGATGGCGCTTGCTGAGCTTTCCGTTCTAGTCCCGCTTCTGCCGGCCGAGGCCACGGCCCTTGCCGATCGACTTGTCTCCGAATTTCGCGCGCAGCCGGTCCATGGCCCGTTCGGCGGCGGCGCGGCGCGCGGCGTCGGGGTCGAGCATGTCGGGTGGGTCGGCTATGTCGCCATCGGCAAGGCCTGAAATGCCGACGCCGAGCAGGCGGAATTTCGTGCCTGCCGCCTCGCGCGCGAGCATGGGCGATGCGATGCGGTAGATCACTTCGGCAAGCTGCGTCGGATCATGCAGCGTCTGGTTTCGCGTTCGCGTCTTGAAGTCCGCGGTCTTGAGTTTCAGCACCACGGTCGAGCCCGACAGTCCCGCCGCTTTGGCGCGGCGCGACACCTTCTCGCAAAGCGGCCAGAGGATACGGTCGAGCTCGGCGGCGTCCGAAATGTCGCGCATGAAGGTCGTTTCCGCGGAAATGCTTTTTGCCTCATGGCCGGGCTCGACATGGCGGAAGTCTTCGCCGCGCGACAAGCGCCAGAGGCGGCGGCCCATGGAGCCGTAGCGCGCCATGAGGTCGTTTTCTTCCATCTTCTGCAGCTGCGCGATGCGGGTGATGCCGTCGCGGGCGAGCTTTGCTTCCAGCGCCTTGCCCACACCCCAGATGAGCGAGACGGGCTTTGCGGCGAGGAAGGACAGCGTTTCCGCGCGACCGATCACCGCGAAGCCGCGCGGCTTGTCGAGATCGGAGGCGATCTTTGCGAGGAACTTGTTATGGCTGAGGCCGACCGAGATCGTGATGCCGATTTCATCCTCGATGCGCTTTGCGAGCCGCGCCATGCTCACCGCCGCGCTTGCATGATGCAGGCGCTCCGTACCGGTGAGGTCGAGAAACGCCTCGTCGATCGAGACGGGTTCGACAAGCGGTGTCATGTCGCGCATCAGCGCGCGGACCTCGCGGCCGACCCGCGCATATTTCGTCATGTCCGGCTTCAACACCACGGCCTCGGGGCAGGCGGCCAGCGCCTTGAACATGGGCATGGCGGAGCGTACGCCCCTGATGCGCGCGATGTAGCAGCAGGTGGAGACGACGCCACGCTGGCCACCGCCGATGATGAGCGGCTTGTCGCGGAGTTCCGGATTGTCGCGCTTCTCGACGGCCGCATAAAAGGCATCGCAATCGAGGTGAGCGATTGTGAGATTGTGCAGCTCCGGGTGAAACACCAGCCGCGGCCGCTTGCAGGCAGGGCAACGCTCCGCGCCTTCCGGCACGGGTGCAAAGCAGTCGCGGCAGAGGCCCTGCGCTTCGCTCATGGCTCTCCTTCCGGCCAGAGCCAGGCTGCGCCGCGGACGCCGCTCGAGTCGCCGTGCTTGTGGCGGGCAAGGCGCGTCGCCACCGTGTCGGAGAAGACGTAAGCGCCCCAGCGGGACGGTACCTCGTCGTAAAGCGCATCGACATTTGACATGCCGCCGCCCAGCACGATCACATGCGGGTCGAGAATATTGATGACATGGGCGAGCGCGCGGGCGAGACGGTCGGCATAGCGGCGCAGCGCGATCTTCGCCGGTCGATTGCCGGAGGCGGCGGCCGCGACGATGCCTTCTGGTGAAAGCGCTTCGCGGTTCTCGATCAGGTAGTCGGCGGCGAAGCCGGGGCCGGAGAGCCATGTTTCGATGCAGCCCTTCTTGCCGCAATAGCAGTCGCGGCCGGGCATTTCGTCCGGCAAGACGAAGGGGAGCGAGTTGTGGCCCCATTCGCCGGCAATCGCATTGGGGCCGGAGAGCAGCCTGCCGCCAATCGCGATGCCGCCGCCGACGCCGGTGCCAAGGATGACGCCGAAAACGGACGCCGCGCCTCCGCCCGCGCCGTCGCTTGCTTCCGACAGGGCGAAGCAGTCGGCGTCGTTTGCGAGGCGGACGGGGCGGCCAAGCGCTGCTTCGAGGTCGCGTCCGAAGGGATGGCCGATCAGCCATGTGCTGTTCGCATTCTTCACAAGGCCGGTGGCGGGCGAGATCGCGCCCGGCATGCCGATGCCGATGCGGCCCGTCTCGCCGGTTTCGGCTTCGAGGGCGGCGACGAGATCGCGTATCGCGGCGACGGTCGCTTCATAGCTCCCTTGCGGCGCGGGGATGCGCTTGCGCGCCCGCTCCGCGCCGCCCGCGCCCAGCGCGATGCCTTCGATTTTCGTGCCGCCGAGGTCTATGCCGATCCGCATGAGGGAGATTCCTTTTTCGCGCAGGATAGCATGGCGGGGAAGGTGAGGCCGTTCGGGATTTCACCCGCAAAACCAAACTCGTCATGCCCGGGCTTGACCCGGGCATCCAGGCCCCGGAATTTGAAACGATGGATTGGATGAAGTCTTTGTGAAGGATGACGCCGCCTGCGGCGGCTACTGGATTGCCGGGTCAAGCCCGGCAATGACGTGGTATTTTAAGTCTGAAAAATTTGGCGGATATGCATGCGCATCAGATCAATCCTCCTGCCGGCCCTGATCGTCCTTGCCGCCTTGCCCGCCCAGGCGCAGCAGCGGCTCAGTGTCGTGCTCATGGGCGATACGGGGTTCAACGGGCCTGGTGCACGTGTGTCGGAGGCGGGCGGATTCAAGCGGGGCGAGCTGGTCACCGTCGAGGACGCCATGGCGAAGATCGCGCCTGTCGTCCGGGGCGATGTCGTGCTTGCCAATCTCGAAACCGTGGTGACGGATCGGAACGACATCCCCTTGCGAGACAAGATGTTCGTCTTCCGCACGCATCCGGCCCATGTTCGCGCGCTTGTCCGCCACGGCATCGATGTGCTGCCTCTTGCCAACAACCACGCGATGGATCTCGGCGGTGCGGGCGCCGGCGAGACGCTACGCCATATGGAGGGAATGGCCGGGCTTCGTGCCTTTCCCGGTCTCGGGCGAACGCGGGAAGAGGCCATGCAGCCGCATGTCTTCGTCGCGCGCGGCGCGAAGGTTGTCGTTTCGGCGGTCGGCAATGCGGGCGGCGGGCTGCCTGCGCGCAACGGCGAGGCCGGCATGCTGCTCGAGGACCGTGATTTCGCCGCCGTCGCCGCGCGGCTTGCGGGCGAGCCTGCCGATATTCGTATCCTCTCGGTTCACTACGGGCCGGAGTTCGCGCCGCTGACGGAGAAAGCAACGCAGATGCGCTTCCGCGAGGCAGAGAGCGCTGGCCTCACCATCATCGCCGGGCATCATCACCATGTAGCGCGGGGGATCGAGCTTTCAGGCGGCAAGCTGATCGCCTATGGGCTTGGCAATTTTCTTCATCTCGGCACGCAGGACATGCGCCGCTTCGATATCTGCCGCGACTACGGGCTTGTCGTGAAGGCGGGGCTCACGCGCGCGCGTGGCGGCTATGCGGTCGAGACGGTGGAAGTGGTGCCGATCACGAAAATGCATATCGCGCCGGAGCCAATGACGGGGGAGGCGGGGAGGCTCCGCGTCGAGGTGATGAACTATCTCGGATCGCGGCTCGGCGAGGGCGGCTTGCGATTTGCGCCGCAGGCGGATGGTTCGGGCCTCTGGTGCGCAGCGGGCGCGACGGATGCGCGCTGCGCGGGCTGGCAGGCGCCGGAAACCTCACCGCGCGAGGCGGAGATTGCGGCGGCTTGCGGGAAGGATGTCAGGCGGGGGGATTTTTGATGGCTTCTCTATTGATCCAAAATGTCATCCCGGCGAAGGCCGGGATCCATATCTTCATTCAATCAATACGTCATGCCCGGGCTTGACCCGGGCATCCAGGGTGGTTCGCATGGCCTGATTGGAGTTCTGTGAAGTTGGACGCCGCCTGGCGGCGGCTTCTGGACCCCCGGGTCAAGCCCGGGGGTGACATGCACTTTTTAAAACCCCTCCGCCTTCAGCGTCTCGTCGATGAAGCCATGCGCTTCCGGCCAGAGCGTGGTGTGGAAGTGGCTGTCCTTTGCGGGCCCCAGCAGCTTCGCAAGCCGCGGGTCGGCGATGAAGTGGATGAGGCGCGTGGGGGCGTGGGCTTTTGCCACCGATGAGAGATTGTGCGGTATGTCGTCGAGAAAGATCACTGGCGCTTCCACGCGCGCAGCGAGGCGGCGGACGGCGCCGCCCTTCAGTCCCTTGTTCGCGACCACAGGGAAGGGAATGCCTTGCGCGGCGAGGCAGGCCTCGCGCCGCGCCTTCGCCTCCAGCGGCACATTGGTGAGGATCACCACCTGCGCGCGCTCCGATAGCTCGGCGAGCGCCGCCGCCGCGCCCGGTACCACTTCGAGGTCATGGGCCGAGGCTGCGAAGAAGGCATCGAGAAGCGCCGGCATTTCGGCGGGCGGCACAGGCTCGTTCGTGCCCTTGCGCTTGATGTTGCCGCTGAGGGCAAAGCTCCGCAGGTCGATCCAGAGGCCCTGCGTTTCGAGGTAGCGCTCGAGACCCACCATGAACTGCAGCAGCACCTCGTCCGCATCCGAGACGATGAGCGGCCGGCCGCGCTCCAGCGTCAGCGCGTCGATCTGCGGGATCACAGCTTCGTCGATCGCCAGCGGGTCGCGTTCGGGCGGGCGGGTGCCGGCCACCTCTCCCGCGGTCGATCCGGGGTCGTTTTCGGGATGCGAGGTCATGGCCAGTCCACCCTCTCGCCGCCCGGCAGCGCCAGGCGGGCGCGGGCGGGGAGTTCGGGACGCAGCTCCTCCGCCTCGCAAAAGGCGAGGAGGCGGGTTTCGTCCGCCAGCAGGAAGTCGAGAATGCCGCCAAGCATTTCGGGCTCGGCCGCCCTTGCCCGCAACTCCTCGGGCGAGAGGCCGGAAAGGGCCATGAAATCGCCCAGCAGGTCTTCGTCGGCCGCGATATGGCCAAGCGCCCTGATGGCCAGAAGCTCGGCCTCGTCACTTGTCATCGAAAATTCCCATATTTCCCGCCTTCTTCCGCCGGTTTTGGCCGTTTTTGCCATCCGGAGGGGGCAGGCGCACACGCAAACTTAATCATAGGCGGGTTTTAATCAAAAACCCCGGAAATCCGGGACACCCGGCGGCGGCGGTAAAGGGTTGGTTAAGGATATTGGGGTCATATCACCCCATAGGGAATCGCCCCGCTGACCGGACAGCAGGTTACAGCGACGGGCATGCCCGGCACAGGTGGAGTTCTGGAGCAATGGACGCAATGTCGAAGAAGGTCCTGATCGTTGAGGACAATGAGCTCAACATGAAGCTCTTCCACGATCTTCTGGACGCGCATGGCTACGAGACGCTGCAGACGCGCGACGGTATCGAGGCGCTCGAGATTGCGCGTACGAACCGCCCCGACCTGATTCTCATGGACATTCAGCTTCCCGAGGTCTCCGGTCTCGAAGTCACGAAATGGATCAAGGAAGACGATAACCTCCGGGCGATCCCGGTGGTTGCCGTTACGGCCTTTGCCATGAAGGGCGATGAGGAGAAGATCCGCGAAGGCGGCTGCGAGGCCTATATCTCGAAGCCGATCTCCGTGACCCAGTTTCTGGAAACGGTTCAGCGTTTCCTCCGCTAGTCGCCCCCCGAAGGTTCGAGAGAGGGCAGAGTGACCGCGCGCGTACTTATCGTCGATGACGTTCCTGCGAATCTGAAGCTGCTCGACGCCAAGCTGACCGCCGAGTATTTCGACGTGCTCAAGGCAAGCTCCGGCCTTGAGGCGCTTGAGAAGGCGAAGGACGAGCAGCCGGACATCATCCTGCTCGACGTGATGATGCCGGGCATGGACGGCTTTGAGGTCTGCCGCCGCCTGAAGTCGATGCCGGAGACCGAGCATATTCCGGTCGTGATGGTAACGGCGCTCGACCAGCCGAAAGACCGGGTGCAGGGCCTCGAGGCCGGCGCCGACGATTTTCTCACCAAACCGCTCAACGATCTCGCGCTCTTCGCGCGGGTGCGCAGTCTCGTGCGCCTGAAAATGGTGACGGACGAGCTCCGCATGCGCGAGGCAACGGGCCAGCGCATCGGCGCGCTCGGCACCAAGGAGGGCGACGCCTTTCTCATGTCGGCGCCGGGGCGCATTCTCGTCATCGACGACCGGCCGACTTCGCTCAAGCGCATCACCGAGACGCTGGCGGACAGTCACAACGTCACCGTCGCCGAAACGCAGGAAGAGCTGATGCAGCTCGCCGCGACCGGGGACTACGACCTTCATATCGTCAGCCTGACGCTGCAGGAGTTCGACGGGCTTCGCCTCTGCTCGCAGCTTCGTTCGCTCGAAGCGACGCGGCAGACGCCCATTCTCGCAATCGTGGAAGAGGGCGACACGCCCCGTCTCGTGCGCGCGCTCGACATGGGCGTGAACGACTATCTGGTGCGTCCGGTGGAACGCAACGAGCTCGTGGCGCGGGCGCGCAGCCAGCTCAAGCGCAAGCGCTATCAGGATTATCTTCGCGACAAGTTCCAGCAGGGGCTCGAACTCGCGATCACGGACGGCCTGACCGGGCTCTATAACCGCCGCTATATGGAAGGCCATCTGGCGACGCTGGTGGAAGACGCGGCGAATACGGGCAAGCCCGTTTCGCTTCTCATCTTCGACATCGACCACTTCAAGCCGGTCAACGACACCTACGGCCATCCCGCGGGCGACGCCGTGCTGCGCCAGTTCGCCGACCGCATCTCCAGCAATGTGCGGGGCGTCGACCTTGCCTGCCGTCTCGGCGGCGAGGAATTCGTGGTGGTAATGCCGGACACCGACATCGCTTTTGCGACGACGGTTGCCGAACGGCTCCGCCAATGCGTGGCGGCAAAGCCCTTCATCCTCGATGAGGCGGGGCGCGAGCTTAATGTAACGGTGAGTATCGGCATCGCCATGACGAGCGGGCCGAAAGACACGGCGGCGAAGCTTCTCGAGCGCGCCGACCAGGGCCTCTATCGCGCCAAGCGCGACGGGCGCAATCGCGTCTCAGCGGAAGCGGCGTAAGTCTTTCTCCGTCTTTTCTCAATCCAGATATTTCGCCGGGCCAGCATTCGTGCCACCTGTAGGCCGTTAACCTTGAATATTCATGGTTAACGCAGTCGAGGGGCGTATTTCTGCGATGAATCTCTTTCGCAGTCCTTTATTGGGACAGAAGGGCGTGATAAGTTTAATGCGCTACATGGTTTCGCTGCCAATGTCGGTTCCGCTTCTTGCTGGGGGGTGAGGCCGGAACCGTATCGGGCAGCGATACGTGTCCTCGTGGGGCGCTCAGGTCCGCCGCATCTCCTGGGTCCGCGAGGCACGGCCGGCCGGGGCGCGGTTTTGGAGTGGCCTCCTCTGATATGCCGCAATTTCCCGGCCGGCCACCTTTAAACGGAAAGAGCCGGTCCATCGGGACCGGCTCTTTTTCGTTTCAGGAAAGTGCAGCGCGAGGCGCCGCCAGATTACTTGATCTTGGTTTCCTTGAACTCGACATGCTTGCGCGCAATGGGGTCGTACTTCTTGATGACCATCTTTTCGGTCATGGTGCGGCTGTTCTTCTTGGTCACGTAGAAGTAGCCCGTGCCCGCCGTGCTTTCGAGCTTGATCTTGATGGAAGCTGGCTTCGCCATGTCGCGAAATCCTTGAGTTCAGGCAAGTCCTTGGCAGGGCTCGCAAATTCGGATTCCCACGGGAATCCCGTGCGATTTGGTGCGGAGAGTACTCACGGCGACGGGTAAGTCAAGCCCGGGCGGGGCGCGTAATAGCGCTGCAGGAGGAGGACCATGGCCCCCACCCCGAAAAGCGACATGAGAATGCCCGTCCAGATCGGCAGGCCAAGGTGAATGGCAAGGGCGGCGCAGAAAAGGCCGCTTGCGCCGCCAATGTCCCAGCCGCCCTCGGTTGCGACGTGGAATCGCAAGGTGCAGGGCGCGCGCTTCGCCTGCGTGTAGACGGCGGTCATGAGCGTCGGGACATAGAGGCAGGCGCCCAGCGCGCCCAGCGCATTCGCCAGGACGGCCACTGTCGCATTGCCGGTGGCGACGGCGCGCAGGACGATGATGAGGGCGAAGGTGGCGAAGGCATAGACGACGGCGCGGCTGCCATGGCCTGCATCGATATGGCGGCCGAGGGTCAGGCTGCCGATGCCGCCGATGACGGCGGCGAGCGCCAGCGCCCCGCCATAGGCGAGGAAGTCTTCGTTGAGCGATGTGAAGAGCGCGATCTGCCAGACGAAGACGTAACCCGACATGATCCAGCCATCGGCTAGGAACAGCAGCATGCCGGGTATCGACGCCCTGAAGGCGCTGGGGACGTTGCGCGCGACGTGGACCTCCGGCGTGCGCAGAAGCGGCAAGGCGGAAGCGATGCAGAAGAAGGTCGCAAGGCTGAAGGCGGCGCGGGGTCCGTAGGTGACAAGAAGAAGGCCGGTCATGAGCGGGCTCACGACGCCGACAATGGCGGTGACCGCCTCGCGGACGCCGATCTGATGCCCGCGATGTTCGTCGTCGCCGAGCGTCGCGAAATAGGCGTGATAGGTCGACCAGTAGACCGTGTCGCCGACGGACGAAACGACGATGAGGATCGCGAGCATGTAACCGACGCCCTCGACCTCGGCGAGCAGCGGAAACTGCAGGGCGGTCAGGAGCGTGCCGGCGATGACCATGGTGCGCATGCCCCAGCGCACGGTGAGCGGAACGATCAGCGGGCGGATGAGAAAGCGCCCGAGCAGAATGAGCGCGAAGGAAGAAAGCGCCGTCGGGGCGGGCACGCCCGATTTCAGGAGATAGGTGACGAAGAAGGCGCTGCCGCCGGTCACGGCGACGGCATGAATCCAGTAGTGAAGATTGAGCAGGTTGACGGTGCGATTGCGGAAATACGCCATCGGGTGAGCCCCGCGAAGGATGGATCGGAACAATCGACTGTCCTGCGGCCATACCCTTTCGGGGCAGCACGCTTTTCCGACAAGGCCGGACGGGCCTCAATTCAGTCGATCAATCCGGGCATCGCGCGAAATCCTCCGCTGGAGAGGACCCAAATCTAGCCGGTTCCCGGGTGCCGTTCAATCGCGGTGGGTGTCGGTGCGTGGCGCGGTGAAAAAGCGCCAGCCGGCGACCGCGACATAGAGGGCGCAGAGGGCGGCCATGGCGACGATCAGGCCATGCGGGTCCCAGAGGTCCATGGCGGTGCCGGCCAGGGGCGGGCCGACGAGTGCGCCGAGCGAGAACATCATCACGAAGGCGGCATTGGCGGCGGCGAGATTCGCGCCCTTGAAGCGTTCGCCGAGCAGCGTCAGTCCCACCGTGTACATGCCGACCACCACGCCGCCGAAGAAGAACAGCGTCGGTGCGAAAAGCCAGATCGAATGCATGACGAAGGGCAGCGCCAGCGTGCCCGCAAGGCCGATGGTCGCGCAGAAGAGCAGGACGAGGCGGCGGTCCGTCCGGTCCGACCATATGCCGATCGGGATCTGCAGCAGGATGTTGCCTGCCGCGAAGAGCGACAGCACGAAGGCGGCGGCCTGTTCGGTAAGGCCGATGCGGACGCCATAGACGGGCAGCATGTTGAAGATGTTGGTTTCGGTCGCGCCATAGACGAAGCCCGCCAGCGTGGCGGCGGGTGCGGCCACGAGAAAGGTCACGAAGGCATGGCTCGGCCGCTCGGTGATGCGCGGCGCGAGACCGCGCCCGAACAGGACGAGCGGCACGGCGGCGGAAAGGATCAAGGCGCCGATAACGGCAAAGGGCGCGATGCCCTGCGTACCCACGAGGAAGAGCAGGACCGGGCCGGACGCGAAGCCGCAGGAAAGCACCGTGCCGTAGATGCCGATGAGGCGGCCGCGGTTCCGGTCGTCGGCCAGCATGTTCACCCAGAACTCCGAAACGACGAAGAGCCCGGTGAGTGCCAGCCCGTTCATGAAACGGATGAAGAACCAGAGCCAGACATTCGGAAAGTAGTAATAGGAGGGCATCGCGATGGCGGATATGGCGATGCAGCCGAGAAGGAAGGGGATCGCCGGTATGCGCCGCAGCAGCGCCGGAATGAAGGGCGTCATCAGGAAGGTGGCGAGCGCCGGCATCGCCGTGTTGAGGCCGATAATGGAGGCTGGCACGCCGTTCCGCTCCATCATCAGCGCGAGCAGCGGGATCGAGACGCCAAGCCCCATGCCGACCACGGAAATGCAGGCGATGACGGCGACGAGGCTGCGCTTGCGCTCCCTTTCGGTGAGCGGCGCATCGGCCACCATGGTGAGGCTCTTTTCGGTCATGCCTCAGGCGATAGCCTGTTTTTGACGGTTTGTCATGGGCCGGAAAAGGCAGGCGAATCCATACATCCCGAGCTGCACACCAAACTTCAAAAAATGTCATGCCCGGGCTTGACCCGGGCATCCAGTGCGGTGAATGAAACGTCTGCGAGGTGAGTTGTTTGCGAAGATTGACGCCGCTTCGCGGCTACTGGATTGCCGGGTCGAGCCCGGCAATGACACATCTGGATTGAGAGAAGGCCTCAGCCCCGCACGACGGGCTTGTCGTTCCGGTAGCTGTAGAGCGGCGCGCGGGCGCGGTGCTCGCCCTTGTGGCGGCGGGCGATCTCGTGGAGCACGAATTCGGTCACGTCGATCACGGGGAGTTTCAGGGCTTCCGAAACCGTGTACCAGCCGAGGTCTTCCAGCTCGCCGCTGCCTTTCAGGTCGCCGCTGGCGGCCTGCGCATTCGCGGCAAAGAAGCGTGCGTGAAAGCGGATCGGGCTCGATGCGGGCGTGATCGCGCGGGCGACGAAATCGAGCACGTCGAGGCGAGGCGCTAGGCCGCGCTCGCGGAACGGATCCCAGGCATTGCCCGCGATGTCGCCGACATCGCCGGGCTCGGCGACGATGAGGCCCGTCTCCTCGAAGGTTTCGCGGATGGCGGCGGCGGCCAGCGCCTCCGCCTTCAGGCGCGAGGCGGCAGCACGCTTCACCGCCTCCGCCGTTGCAGCAGCAAAGCCCGAAGCCGGCCGCACGCCGATATCGCCCTGGTCGAGCTTGCCGCCCGGAAAGACGAAGGCATCGGGGATGAATTTCATGCGCGAGTGGCGCCGCCCCATCAGGATGCGCGGTTCGCCTGCGCTGTCGTCGATTAGCACGAGGCTTGCCGCATCGCGCGGGCGAATGCCGCGCTTCGTATTGGCCATGTCGTTCACGGTGTCAGTTTCCGATCGCGTCGCGAATGGCATTGCCATTGCGGAAATAGACGAAGGGAACGGCGCGGCGCGCCTGCGCGGCCTTGGCGAGCGACAGGCGTTCGTCCAGTTCGTCCAGCACCACGCGGGTGATGTTCGGCAGGTCGAGGCCGCGCGCATCGTCGATGGTGAGCCAGTGCAGGCCCTGCAATTCGCCCGATCCCGTCACCTTCATCGGATCGCCCTGGATCGCTTCCGCGTCGGCGATGAAGAAGCGCGTGTCGAAGCGGCGGGTGCGATAGGGGGGCGTGATGGCGCGGGCAACGAAATCGAGATGCCCCAGTGCGGGCGCGACTCCTTGCGCGAAATAATCCGCCCAGTCCGGATGCTTGCTCGTCTGCGGCGCGGTCATTTTCTTGCCGATGACGAGTCCCGTCTCCTCGAAGGTTTCGCGGATCGCTGCCATCGCGAGCGCCCGCGCGCGCAGCTCCGACGGCTTGCCGGACATGCGCACCATCAGCCGCCGCGCCACCGGCTCGCGCAGGTCCTGCGCCGGGCGGATGCGGCTGTCGGCGCGGTCGACGCGGCCGCCCGGAAAGACGAACTTGTTCGGCATGAATTTGTGGTTGGCGTGGCGCTGGCCCATCAGCACCTGCGGCGTCGCGCTGTCGCGCCGGACGATGATGAGCGTCGAGGCGTCGCGCGGCCGCACAGCCTTGCCCTGTGTCGCCTCGCGATATTCCTGTTCGCGCGATTTCTTCGGATCGAAGATCGCCCCTTCGCCTGCGCTCATGATTCCGTCCCTGTTATCGAATGCTTGTTGGGGACAGGATGCCCGCTTGCGCGCAGGAATGCCAGTAGATGGGAAAGGCGCAGGGCGACGCGGCGTCAGTCGTCCGTCTCGCCGCCGAAGCCGTGCATGCGGAGCGCCCATTGCCAGCCGACCACGGCGCCCTTGATCCGGGGCAGGAGGGCAAGCGAAAGGACGAGCGTCAGCGTCGGCCAGATGACCATGTGAAGCCAGACCGGCGGGGCGAAGGCGAGTTCGGCCCAGAGCAGCATGGGCACCACCACATGGCCCACCACCATGATGGTGAAATAGGGGGGCGCATCATCGGCGCGGTGGTGAAGCAATTCCTCGCCGCAGGAGGGGCAGTGGTCGGATACCTTCAGGAACTTCCGGAAGGCATTGCCCTTGCCGCAGGCCGGGCAACGGCCGAAGAACCCGCGCAGCATCGAGGGCATGAGCGGCCGGGGGGCGGGCTCAGCTGTCTCGTAGATGCGGGTATCGGTCATATCCATGCGCGCTGGTTCCAAAGGCTGGGGGGGGTCGGCTTACCTGAGCAAAATGGTCGGATTGGCGGCGAGAAG
The DNA here is from genome assembly GCA_019636015.1 of Parvibaculaceae bacterium. Classification (GTDB taxonomy): domain Bacteria; phylum Pseudomonadota; class Alphaproteobacteria; order Parvibaculales; family Parvibaculaceae; genus Parvibaculum. The sequence continues at coordinate 2,391,292 of JAHBYJ010000001.1, read as the reverse complement.
AAATGTGGCAGGTTGCCGCGCGGCAGGGTGTTACCGCCGGGAACCCTTGCCTCGGGTCTGCTTGCCATATTTTCCGCGCTTCGCGCCCGTCCGACCTGACGGCGTGCGGGAGCGGCGGCCGGCGCCCTTGGGGGCCTCGCTGCCACCCTCGATGAGGTCGAAGCGCAACCCGCCCGTGACGGGCACGGCTTCCGCAAGGCGGACGCGGACGGCATCCCCCAGCGAATAGGCAATGCGGGTGCGCTGGCCGATCAGCGCATGGATGATCTCGTCGTGATGGAAGAAGTCGCCGCCCAGCGACGAGATCGGCACAAAGCCATCCGCGCCCGTTTCGTCGAGCTTCACGAAGAGGCCGAAGCGCGTTACGCCGCCGATACGGCCCGTGAACTCCGCGCCGATGCGGGCCTCGAGGAAGGCGGCGATGAAGCGGTCCTTCGAATCGCGCTCGGCGAGCATCGAGCGGCGCTCGGTCATCGAGATATGTTCGGCGATCTCGGTCAGTTCCGCGAGTTCATCCTCCGTCTGCCCGTCCTTGCCGAGCCCGAGGCCTGCGATCAGTGCGCGATGCACGGTAAGGTCGGCATAGCGGCGGATGGGCGAGGTGAAATGGGCATAGCGGCGCAGGTTCAGGCCGAAATGGCCGATATTGTCAGGCGAATAGACGGCCTGCGCCTGGCTGCGCAGCACCACATCGGAGACAATGCGGTCGTGTTCCGTGCCGTCCACCTGCGCGAGGATGCGGTTGAAATTCGCGGGGCGGATATTCTCGCCCTTGGTGAAGTTCAGGTTCAGCGTCGCGAGGAATTCGGCGAGCGCCACCAGTTTCTCGCGCGAAGGCGCATCGTGGATACGGTAGATCACATTGCGGCGCACGGCTTCCGCCTGTTCGGCGGCGCAGACATTCGCCTGGATCATGAATTCCTCGATGAGCTTCATCGATTCGAACTTGTCGCCGATGCGCACGCCCGCAATGCGTCCGTCCGCGCCGATGTCGATCTTGTGCTCAGGGAGGTCGAGGTCGAGCGGCGCGCGCACCTCGCGCGCCTTGGCGATGATGCGATAGGCGGCCCATAGCGGCTTCAGCACGGGTTCGAGCAGCGGCCCGGCTATGTCGTCCGGCTTTCCGTCGATCGCTTCCTGCACCTGCCGGTAGCTCAGGCTCGCGGCAGAGCGCATCAAGCCGCGAATGAACTCATGGCCGCGCTTGTTGCCGTTCCGGTCGAAGACCATGCGCACGGCGAAGCAGGCGCGATCCTCGCCATCGACCAGCGAGCAGAGATCGTTCGAGATACGCTCCGGCAGCATGGGCACGACGCGGTCGGGGAAATAGGTCGAGTTGCCGCGCTTCCTCGCCTCGCGGTCCATCGGCGAGCCGGGCTTCACATAGGCCGCGACATCGGCGATGGCGACGATGGCGACGACGCCGCCCTCGTTTTTCGGGTCCGTGTCGGGCGCCGCCCATACGGCATCGTCATGATCGCGCGCATCCGCGGGGTCGATGGTGATGAGCGGTATGTCGCGCAGGTCCACGCGGCCCTTGATCCCCTGATGCTTTGCTGCTTCCGCTTCGGCGATCACATTGTCCGGAAAGGCATCGGGAATGCCATGCGCGTGAATGGCGATCAGGCTGATCGAGCGCGGGTCCTCGCTGTCGCCGAAGACTTCGCGGATGCGGGCGCGCAGGAGCCCGTATTTCTTGCCGGGGATGGTTTCGGCGAGGACGAGGTTGCCGTCTTCCGCTTCGCCCGCATCTTCCGGTGCGATCTCGTATTCATTGCGCAGCTTCTTTTCGACGGGAACGAGGCGGCCGCCTTTTCCCTTCTTGTTCGCGCGGTAGAGACCGAGAATGCGCTCCGCGCCCTTGCCGATGCGGCGGATGACCTGCGCCTCGTAGGGGTAGGGCTCTTCCTCGTCTTCGACCTTGGCGATGCGCGCCAGCACGCGGTCGCCGACACCGGCGGGCGGCTCGTCATAGTCGCGCTTCTTGCGCGAGGTGTCGGGCGCCACCACGATCAGCGGCGCCGGTTCCTCGCCCGGCCAGGTCACGGGCCGCGCGATCAGCTCGCCATCCATATCCGTATGGGTGATCTCGATGACGGTGACGGGCGGTAGTGCGTCGGTCCGGCGCAGGTTCTTCGCCTCGTCTTTCGCGATCAGCCCTTCCTCCGACATCGCCTTCAGCATCTGCTTCAAGGGAATGCGGTCATCGCCTTTCACGCCGAAGGCGCGGCCGATCTCGCGCTTGGATGTCTTGCCGGGATTTTCGGAGAGAAAGGCGAGAATCTGCTCGCGCGTCGGCAAGCCGCCGGACTTCTTCTTTCCGGCGGGCTTGTTCGTCGCGGCCCTTTTGGGCTTGCCTTCGGCCAATGTCAGTCCGCCATTTCAGTGGCTTTGCCGCTTTTCTTCGCGGCCGGTTTCTTCGCTGCGGGCTTTTTAGCCGCAGTCTTTTTTGCAGGCGCCCTCTTTTTCGCTGCGGGCTTCTTTGCGGCGGCTTTCTTCGCCGGCGCTTTCTTTGCCGCCGGTTCCTTCTTCGCGGCCGCCTTCTTCGCGGGCTTCTTTTTGCCGCTCTTCGCGTCCTTCTCGGCGACGAGGGCAAGTGCCTCTTCAAGCGTCACGTCTTCCGGCACGGCGGATTTCGGCAGCGTCGCATTGGTGCTGCCATGCTTGATATAGGGGCCGTATTTGCCTTCGCGCAGCTGCACGGGCCTGCCCGTGTCCGGGTGGTCACCCAGTTCCTTCAACACCTTGCCGGCGCGCTCTTCCGCGCGGGCGATCTTTTCCGCAAGCACGGTGACGGCGCGGTTCACGCCGATCTCGAAAAGCTCCTCCGGGTCCTTCAGATTGGCATAGATGCCGTCATGCAGGATGAAGGGACCGAAGCGGCCGAGGCCCGCTGTAATCTTCTTTCCCGTTTCCGGGTGGATGCCCACTTCGCGCGGCAGCGTCAGAAGCCGCAGCGCCGTGTCGAGGTCGACATCGGCGGCTGACATCTTGGCGGGCAAGCCGCTTCGCTTCGGCTTGTCATCCGGCGAAAGCGGCGCGCGCTCGACATAAGGCCCGAAGCGGCCGGTCTTGAGCGAGACTTCCGCGCCCGTTTCCGGGTCGGTGCCGAGCACGCGGTCGCCGGTGGCTTCCTCGCCTTCGGCGCCCACGGTGAGCTGGCGCGTGAACTTGCAGTCGGGATAATTCGAGCAGCCGACAAAGGCGCCGAAGCGGCCGACCTTGAGCGACAGTTTTCCATTGTCGCAGGAAGGGCAGGCGCGCGGATCGGAACCGTCGCCCTTGTCCGGGAAGACATGGGGGCCAAGCGCATCGTTCAGCCGGTCGAGCACCTCGGTGATGCGCAGTTCCGTCGCCTCGGCGACATTGCCCGTGAAATCCTTCCAGAACTCGCGCAGCAACTCCTTCCAGTCGAGTTCGCCGGCCGACACCTTGTCGAGCTTTTCTTCCAATGCCGCGGTGAAGTCGTATTCGACATAGCGCGAGAAGAAATTCTCGAGGAAGGCGGTGACGAGGCGGCCCTTGTCCTGCGGCACGAAGCGCTTCTGGTCCATGCGCACATAGTCGCGGTCGCGCAGCGTCTGCAGCGTCGAGGCATAGGTGGAAGGGCGGCCGATGCCGAGTTCTTCCATGCGCTTCACGAGCGTCGCTTCCGTGAAGCGGGGCGGCGGTTCGGTGAAATGCTGTTCGGGGCGGATCTTTTCCGTGCCGAGCTTGTCGCCCCGCGCGACCTTCGGCAGGCGGGTGCCTTCTTCCGCGTCGTCCGGTTCGTCGCGGCCTTCCTGATAGAGCCGCAGGAAGCCGTCGAAAACGATGACGGAGCCCGTGGCGCGCAGGCCGATCGGTGCGTCGTTCGCTTCCATTTCGATCGTCGTGCGTTCGAGCTGCACGCTTTCCATCTGGCTCGCGACCGTGCGGTTCCAGACGAGTTCGTAGAGGCGGCGCTGGTCGTCGTCGAGGCGGGCGGCGACATGCTTCGGCAAGCGCGCAAGATCGGTCGGGCGGATCGCTTCATGCGCTTCCTGCGCGTTCTTTGCCTTGCTCGTATAGACGCGCGGGCTGTCCGGCAGATAGGCCTCGCCGAATTCATTATTGATGACGGTGCGGGCCTGGGCGACCGCTTCCGGCGCGATCTGCACGCCGTCGGTTCGCATATAGGTGATGAGGCCGGTCGTTTCGCCGTCGATCTCGACGCCTTCATAGAGCCGCTGCGCGATCTGCATGGTACGGCTCGCCGAGAAGCCGAGCTTGCGCGAGGCTTCCTGCTGCAGCGTGGACGTGGTGAAGGGCGGGTTCGGGTTGCGCCGCGCGGGCTTGCTCTCGACCGAGACGACCGAGAAGCGCGATGCCTTGATGCGCGCGACGATCTCGTCTGCCGTTTTCCGGTCGGGAATGTCGAACTTGCCGAGCTTCTTGCCGTCGAGCGAAACGAGGCGTGCGGCGAAGACATCGCCCGCGCCGGTCTTCATGTCCGTTTCGACGGTCCAGTATTCGCGGGCGCGGAAGGCCTCGATCTCGAGTTCGCGGTCGCAGATGAGCCGCAGTGCCACCGACTGCACGCGGCCGGCCGAGCGCGAGCCCGGCAGTTTCCGCCAGAGCACGGGCGAGAGGGTGAAGCCGACGAGATAGTCGAGCGCCCGGCGGGCGAGATAGGCGTCGATCAGTTCCTTGTCGAGGCCGCGCGGTTGCTGCATCGCCTCGGTGACGGATTTCTTGGTAATGGCGTTGAAGACGACGCGCTGGACTTCGACATCCTTCAGCGCCTTCTTCTTGTTCAGGATTTCGAGCACATGCCAGGAAATCGCCTCGCCCTCGCGGTCCGGGTCGGTGGCGAGGATCAGGCGGCCGGCGCCCTTCACGGCGGCGGCGATCTCATTCAGCCGCTTCTGGGACTTGGCATCCATGTCCCAGGCCATGGCGAAGTCGTCGTCCGGGTTGACCGAGCCGTCCTTCGAGGGCAGGTCGCGGACATGGCCATAGGAGGCCAGGACCTTGTAGTCCTTGCCCAGATATTTGTTGATGGTTTTCGCCTTGGCAGGCGACTCAACAATCACGACGTCCATCGGACAGACCGCACTCTCTCTTTATATTGGGGGCCGCAGCCCGTTCTTCGGGCCCGGGGTTTCCGGGCGCGTTTCACTGTCACCGATAGTGAAAAGCCCCAAGTCCGCGCCGCATCCGCCGCCGCGGGCCGCCGGGTGAAAATGGTGAAAAGGGCGGGGCCTGTCAAATGCCGCGGATTCCTTGAGGAAAATAGAGGGGTCCAAAGCGGCGGTGAGAATTGCTCCAGTCTGAATAAAGTTGTGTCTAAACGAAAGGTTCTATTTCTCTGGAGACATATAGACTTCGATCTATATCCATTCCCTAGCTGGCTGGGGGAGGGTTCGCTTTGATGGAGGCGAAAGATGCGGAAGTCCTATATCCGGGCCGAAGCTGTGCCCGATGCTGGAGAAGCGGGAGAGACCGCCCTGCGGCTGCGCAATTCGCAAGGCGGCGATGTTCTTGCCGGGGCCGACGATGAGGCGGTTGCCGCCTATCTTCTCGATCTGATGATTGCTTCGCGCCGCATGGCGGCGAAGCGCGGTTTCAGCTTTCTTGCCTATCTGATCGGCGTGGCGGCGGAGGAGTCGAGGCTGCTCTCGCTCGGGCGGTCGGCGGTTCGCAAGCAGCCTGTCGGCGATTGAGGGTCAGTCCTCGGGCAGCAGGCTCACCCGGTCCCCCGGATCGCGGTGAAGGCGGCCTGCGAGTTCGAGTTCCAGCAGTACCGCCCGGAGTTCCGGCACGGTAACGCGCGCCTGGCGCAGGATTTCGTCCACCGGCGCGGGCGTCGGGCCGAGCGCGGACAGAATGCGCGTCCGGGCATCTTCGTCCGCATCGGTGCGGGTGGCGGCGCGCAGCGCATAGGAAGGCGGTTCCGGTTCGCGGAACCTGTGGGAGAGCGGCGCGGCGAGCGCGGCAATCACATCGCTCGCATTTTCCACCAGTGGCGCGCCATCCTTGATGAGCTTGTTCGCCCCTTGCGCGCGCGGATCGAGCGGCGAGCCGGGCACGGCAAAGACGTCGCGGCCTTGTTCCAGCGCAAAGCGCGCGGTGATGAGCGAGCCCGAGCGCAGCGCCGCTTCCACCACGATCACGGCAAGCGACAGACCCGAGATCAGCCGGTTGCGGCGCGGGAAGTGGCGTGCCTGCGGGCTGGTGCCGGGCGGCATTTCGCTCACCAGCGCGCCGCGCTCGGCGATGAGTTTCTGCAGCTCGCGGTTTTCTTCCGGATAGACGATGTCGAGCCCGCCCGCGAGCACGCCGACCGTGCCGGTGCCAAGCGAGGCGCGATGCGCCGCCGTGTCGATGCCGCGGGCGAGGCCGGAGACGATGGTGAAGCCTTCGGCGCCGAGCGCTTCGGCGATCTCGGCTGCGATGCGGCGGCCGGCGGCGGAGGCATTGCGCGAGCCGACCATGGCGACGGCCTTCCCGTCGGCCTTCGCGATATCGCCCATGACGGAGACGACGGGCGGCGGTGGATCGAGCGCTGCAAGCCGGGCGGGGAATGCCTCGTCGCCGAGTACCAGCAGTGTACCGCCCATCTTCGCGACCGCCGCCATTTCCGCTTCGGCATCGGCGGGATGCGCGACCTTCAGCCGGCGCTTCGAGCCGCCGCGCGCGGCGAGTTCGGGCAGCGCGTCGATCGCGTCCAGCGCATTTCCGAAATGCTGGAGAAGGTCGCGGAAGGTGACGGGGCCCACATTCTCGCTGCGGGCAAGTCGAAGACGGGCAAGGCGCTCGGCAGGAGAGAGCGCCATGTCCATGCCGCTCAGCCTTCGGATTTCTTCTGGCCGATGCGGGGTTCCGTGCCCGCCAGCAGCCGCGAAATATTCCCGCGATGCGCGATATAGATGAGCACCACCAGCACGGCGCTCAGCGCGACGAGATCCCATTTATCGAGCCAGGCGAGATAGACGGGCGTCAGCAGCGAAGCGACGAGCGCTGCGAGCGAGGAATAGCGCGAGATCGCGGCGACGGCCGCCCAGGTCGCGCAGAAGAGAAGGCCGACCGGCCAGTGCAGCGCGAGCAGGATGCCGATGATGGTCGAGACGCCCTTGCCGCCCTTGAATCCGAGCCAGACCGGATAGAGATGGCCGAGAAACGCGCCGAGCGCCGCAAGCCCCGACATGAGCGCCACATCGCCGCCGGTTTGCACGGCGAGGTAGCCCATCAGCAGCACGGCAACCGCGCCCTTGGCCGCATCGCCGATCAGCGTGCCGGCCGCGACCCAGCGATTGCCGGTGCGCAGTGCATTGGTCGCGCCGATATTGCCGGAGCCGATATCGCGAATATCGCCGAGCCCCGCCGCCTTGGTCAGCAGCAGGCCGAAGGGAATGGAACCGAGCAGATAGCCGATCGCGAAGGCGACCAGCATCAGCGGCACCGCAAGTCCGGTGAAGCCCATCGTCAGCGTTCCTCCCCCTGCACGTAGACCGTGCGGCCGCCGACCATGGTACGAATGGCGCGGCCCTGAAACAGGCGATCCTCGAAGGGCGTGTTCTTCGAGATGGATTTGAGATTAGCCGCTTCGAGCCGCCACGGCACCTCCGTATCGATCAGCACCAGATCGGCGGGAAGGCCCGTCACGAGGCGGCCCCGTCCGAGGCCGAGCAGGTCCGAGGGCAGGCAGGTGAGGGCGGCGAGCATCCGGCCGAGCGGCAGGTCGCCATTATGGACGAGGGCGAGTGCGGCAGGCAGCAGCGTTTCGAGCCCGATGGCGCCGAAATCGGCTTCCGCGAACGGCCTGCGTTTCACATCCGGGTCGCGCGGGTCGTGGCTCGAGACGATGACGTCGATCGTGCCGTCGGCAAGGCCTTCGACAAGCGCGCGGCGGTCCTGTTCGGCGCGGAGCGGCGGCGAGAGCTTGAAGAAGGTGCGATAGGACTGGACGTCGTTCTCGTTGAGCTGGAGATGCGCCGCCGAGACGCCGCAGGTCACGGGCAGGCCACGCGTCTTTGCCTTGCGGATGATCTCGACCGATGCCTCGCATGAGACCTGAGCGACGTGATAGCGCCCGCCCGTCGTTTCAAGGAGGCGGAGATCCCGCTCGATCATGATCGTCTCGGCAATGGCGGGAATGCCCGCCAGGCCGAGGCGGCCGGCAAGCTCGCTCTCGTTCATCACGCCGGTTGCAAGCGTCGGCTCCTCGGCATGCTGCACGATCAGCGCGCCGAGATGTCCGGCATAGCTCAGCGCGCGGCGCATGACCTGTGCGTTGGCGACCGCCTTCACGCCATCGGTGAAGCCGACGGCGCCCGCTTCGAGCAGCAGGCCGAATTCCGTCATCTCCCGGCCTTCGAGGCCCTTGGTCAGCGCCGCCATGGTGTGGACATGGACGACCGCCGTGTCGCGGGCGCGGCGCTCGATGAAGTCCACCAGCGCCACATCGTCGATCACCGGATTGGTGTTCGGCATGACGATCATGGTGGTGACGCCGCCGGCCGCCGCCGCCTTGCTGGCGAGCGCCAGCGTTTCGCGGTGTTCGGCGCCGGGCTCGCCGGTAAAGACGCGGCAGTCGATCAGGCCGGGCGCCAGCACGCGGCCATTGCAGTCCACCACTTCCGCGCCGTCCGGCAGGCCGTCGTTGAAAAGGGCGGGGCCGAGGTCGGCGATCAGGCCATTCTCCACCAGGAGATTGCCGCGTTCCTCGAAGCCGCTCGCCGGGTCGATCAGGCGGGCATTGATGAAGGCGGTGCGGCTCATGCGCGGCCTCCCGCGAGCGGCAGCTCGTTCGGCAGGTTGCGCGACAGCGCATCGAGCACCGCCATGCGCACCGCGACGCCCATCTCCACCTGTTCGCGGATCAGGCTCCGGTCGATATCGTCTGCCACCGCGCTGTCGATCTCGACGCCGCGGTTCATCGGCCCGGGATGCATCACAAGCGCGTCGGGCTTCGCATGGGCGAGCTTCGCGTAATCGAGGCCGTAGAAGTGGAAATATTCGCGCTGGCTCGGCACATAGGAACCGGTCATGCGCTCGAGCTGCAGTCGCAGCATCATCACGATATCAACGCCTTCGAGGCCCTTCTTCATGTCGTGAAAGACCTCGACGCCGAGCCGCTCGATACCGCTCGGCATCAGCGTCGGCGGACCGACGACGCGCACCCGCGCGCCCATCGCATTGAGCAGCAGGATGTTCGAGCGCGCGACGCGGCTATGGAGAATGTCGCCGCAGATCGCGACGAGAAGGCCCTGCAGCTTCCCCTTGCGGCGGCGGATGGTCAGCGCGTCGAGCAGCGCCTGTGTCGGATGCTCATGCGCGCCGTCGCCCGCATTGATGACCGAGCAGGAAACCTTCTGCGACAGAAGTTCCACCGCGCCCGAATTCTGATGCCGGATGATGATGAGGTCGGGGTGCATCGCGTTCAGCGTCACCGCCGTGTCAATCAGCGTCTCGCCCTTCTTCACCGAGGAGGAGGAGACCGACATGTTCATCACATCCGCGCCAAGGCGCTTGCCCGCCAGCTCGAAGGAGCTTTGCGTGCGGGTCGAGGCTTCGAAGAAGAGGTTGATCTGGGTGCGGCCGCGCAGCACCGAGCCCTTCTTGTCGATCTGGCGGTTCTGCTCGACATAGGTGTCGGCGAGATCGAGAAGGGCCGTGATGTCGGAAGGGGAAAGCCCTTCGATGCCCAGCAGGTGCCGGTGCGGGAAGAGCGGTGAAAGCTGTTTGTCAGCGCTGGTCATTAAAGCCGCATTGTATAGGGCCGATTCCGGGGGGCGGCAAGGTGGTTTTCAAGCCGGGTTTGGCCGGGCGCGGGCGGCGGTGTTAACCTGAAGAAAGTCCCCGGAAAAGAGGTTCAGGCCAATGCCCAGCCAGATGGAAACGCCCGCCGGTTTTGCGACTCACGAGGTCTTCAACCAGCCGCCGCCGCTTGAAGACGTAAACCTCTTCGCGGGCGACAAGGCGCTGGTCGAGACGGTGGAGCGGGAGGGAGCGGGGCATGCAGCCGCCTCGCTCGCGGCATTCGGGGCGAAGGTGGGCTCGGCGGAGGTGCTCGATCTCGGGCGGCAGGCGAATGCCTACCTTCCGGTCCTCAAGAGCTTCGACCGTTTCGGGCACCGCGCAGACCGGGTGGAGTTCCATCCCGCCTATCACCGGCTGATGGCGCTGTCGGTCGAGCAGGGGCTCCACGGCTCGCCCTGGGATCATCTGAAAGACGGGCTCGACGCAAAGCCGAAAGCGGGCGCGGTCGTGGCGCGGCTTGCCGGCACCTACATCATGACGCAGGCCGAAGCGGGCCACGGCTGCCCCATCACCATGACGAATGCCGCCGTCCCCGCGCTTCTCTTCCAACCCTCGCTTGCGAAGGAGTGGGTGCCGCGCATTCTGTCGCGCCAGTATGACGAGCGTTTCCTGCCCGCGCGCGAGAAGAAGGGCGTGACCCTCGGCATGGGCATGACGGAAAAGCAGGGCGGCACGGATGTGCGCGCCAACACGACCGCAGCTGTGCCCGCAGGCAAGGGCGGGCCGGGCGAGGAATATCGCATCACCGGGCACAAATGGTTTTTCTCCGCTCCCATGTGCGATGCCTTCCTCGTGCTGGCGCAGGCGCCGGGCGGCATCTCATGTTTCCTCATGCCGCGCTTCCTGCCCGATGGCAGTGTCAACGCAATCCGCATCCAGCGGCTGAAGGACAAGGTGGGCAACAAATCCAACGCCTCGTCTGAAGTCGAGTTTCAGGCGGCGTCCGGCTGGCTCATCGGCGAGGAAGGGCGGGGCGTCAGAAACATCATCGAGATGGCGACCTATACGCGGCTCGATTGCGCGGTGGCGACGGCGGGGATGATGCGGCAGGCGGTTTCACAGGCCGTGCATCACTGCTCCTACCGCACGGTCTTCCAGAAGAAGCTGATCGACCAGCCCCTGATGGCGAATGTGCTCGCCGATCTCGCGCTCGAGACGGAGGCGGCGACGGCGCTTTCCTTCCGCGTGGCGCGCTCGTTCGACCGCGCGCATGAGGACGAGGCGGAAGCCGCCTTCCGCCGTATCATGACGCCGGTCGCGAAATACTGGGTCTGCAAGCGCGCGCCGAACCTCGCCTATGAGGCGATGGAATGTCTCGGCGGCAATGGCTATGTCGAGGAAGGCATTGCAGGGCGCATCTACCGCGAAATGCCGGTCAATGCGATCTGGGAAGGCTCAGGCAATGTCATGTGCCTCGACGTCCTGCGCGCGCTGATGCGCGAGCCGCAGGCGCTTGATGTGGTGTTTGCGGAACTGGACAAGGCGCGAGGGCAGAGTGCGGCCTATGACGGCGCGCTCGATGCACTGAAGGAGGGCTTCACCGATATGGGCTCGCTCGAGGCGCGCTCGCGGCAGGTGGTGGAGCAGATGGCGAAACTCGCCGCCGGTGCGCTGCTGCTGCAGCATGCGCCGGGCTTCGTGTCGGACGCCTATTGCGCCACGCGCCTCGGCCGCGACTGGGGCGACGTCTATGGCACGCTGCCGGTGGGCGCGGATGTGCGCGCGATCACGGAGCGGGCGCGGGTGGCGTGAGGGGGGAGAAATGTTTGATTCAATCGAACTGCCATATTGGATTCAAGTGGTCCAAGCACTTGCGATTCCGGCCGTGGCGATTGTGGGCGCCCGAATAGCGTGGCAACAGATGCAAATAGCTTCGAGGCGGTTGGATTTTGACCTTTATGACCGCAGGTTTGCTGTTTTCGTTGCGGCTCGCGCCCTTATAGAAGAAACGCTTTCCAATGCTGCTGTTTCGTTGGAAGCCCTAAGAGCTTTTAATCTCGGCGTCTCTGATGCGCCTTTCTTGCTCAACGATGAAATCAATGAGTACCTAAAAAAGATGCGGGAATGCGCTGCAGCAGTTCACAGTTTTAGAGGGCAATACGGGTATCAGGAGCAATATCATAACGCGTTAAAATGGTTTGCCGAGCAAGTTGACCAGCAAGGGCTGCAGAAGAAATTCCTGCCTGTCTTGTCATTTAATGACAGGCGTCGGCTTTTCTGACGCGCCGAAATGGCTGAGCGTCTCCTTACCCCAGCCACCACAACATGATCGGCATGGTGATGACGGCGAGGATGGTGCCGCCGGTGATGAGGCTTGCCATGAGCTGCATGTCGCCGCCGAGCTGGCGGGCGAGCATGTAGGAGGAGGTGGCGCCCGGTACGGCGGCGCAGATCAGCACGACGAGGCGGGCGAGGCCCTCGACGCCGAAAGCCAAGCAAAAGCCCATCATCATCAGCGGCATGGCGACGAGCTTCAGCACGCTCGTATAGAGCACGATCCATTTCTTCTGCAGAACGTTCACGACCTGCAGCCCCGCGCCCACCGCGAGAAGGCCGAGGGTGAGCGAGGCGTCGCCGACGATCTTGAAGGTGGTGGCAAGCGGCCCCGGCAAGCCGATGCCGGTGAGGTTGAGCACGATGCCCGCGAGGCAGGCGAGGATCAGCGGGTTCCGCGCTAGGAGCTTTGCAATCGCCGCGGGCCCCGCCGGCGTCGCGCCCGCATAGCGCGTCAGCACCGTCACCGAGACCACATTCGCGATCGGCACCATCACGGCAACCGCGACGGCGGCAAGCGTCAGCCCCGGCTTTCCCCAGAGCGAGGCGATGGCGGCAAGCGCGACGAAGCTGTTCCAGCGCACCGCGCCCTGAAAGACGCTCGAGAATTCCGGCCCCGTCATCGGCAGGAAGCGTTTCGAGAGCATCAGCAGTGCGACCATCGCCATCATGCCGGCGGCAAGCACCGCGGCCATGGCGCCGATCTCGCCAAGCCTGATCTCCGCCACGGCCAGCGTGTAGCAGAGCAGCGCCGGGAAGAGGACGTAGTAGTTGATCTGGTCGAGCGGTGCCCAGAGCGCCTCGCCCGGAAAATCCATGCGCCGGATCGCAAAGCCGAGCGCGATCACGAGGAAGACGGGAATGAGGGCGTAGAGGATGGGGAGCATGGTTCGCTCTTCTTGTTCGCCGGGTGGGAGGCTTGCTATTGGTAGCGCAATTCTTTCTCGATCCGTCCGCTCCCGGGAGCGATATGGGCTTCGAATGACTCGCTGCCACCTATTTGAAGCGCTGTCTCATCGGCCAGGTAGATCACAGAGAATATGTGCATCCCGTCGCGGCTGTCTTGCGGGATGATCCTGAAGCTGCCTTCGGGCCAGTTTCTTGTTTGCCGCACATAGTCGTGAACGGCTTCTACGAATTCGTTTTCGGCTTGTTCCGTGGGATGCGCGTCGCCGGCTCCGCCGAGGCTGGTAATAAAAACGATAGCCACTACGCCGGTGAGCTTTCGAAGGATGGCGATGCCTGACAGATTTTTCATTTTTACAGCCGTCTCAGCCGGTCGAGTGCGCCTTGCAGTATGTAGGAGGCGGCCATCTTGTCCACGAGTTCGGCGCGCCGGGCGCGGCTGGCGTCGGCGTCGAGGAGCGTGCGGGTCACGGCCTGGGTCGACATGCGCTCGTCCCAGAAGACGACGGGCAGGTCGGTCAGCTTTTCGAGGTTGCGGACGAAGGCGCGGGTGGACTGGCAGCGCGGCCCTTCGGTCCCGTCCATGTTGAGCGGCAGGCCGAAGACGAGGGCGACCACGCCGTGCTCCTTCGCGAGCGCGATCAGCCGTTCGGCATCTGCGGTGAACTTCGTCCGCTTGATGGTTTCGAGCGGGCTCGCGATCGAGCGGGAGACATCGGAAAGGGAGAGGCCGATGGTCTTGGTGCCGAGATCGACGCCCATCAGGCGGTCATGGCGGCCGATCCCGTGTTCAAGTTCCTCAAGAAGTTTCACATTGGCGCTCAAGTGCCTGCAACCTTTGGGTAAAATCCGACGGGGCGGACCATAATCGGGGGTCTTCCGGGGCGCAATCGGCTCCCTCATATATATTGTGCGGGCGGCGTTGCGGCGCGGGGCTCCCGCTTGTTATGTTCCCTCGCGATTCAAGGAGCAAGGGGCGCTTCGCCGGGCTTCCGGCCCCGAGGCGGCTTCCCCTCGTCCATCACCAACAAAGGCGGACCCATGTCGGTCGATCAGAAAACGGTCCGGCACATCGCCCGGCTTGCGCGGATTGCCGTGCGGGACGATGAGCTGGAGGCGCTTGCCAAGGAACTCAACGGCATCCTCGATTGGGTGGAGCAGCTCGGCGAGGTCGATACCGCCGATGTGGAGCCCATGACGAGCGCCGTCGCCATGGCGATGAAGATGCGCGACGACGTGGTGACGGAGACGAACCTCCAGAAAGAAGTGACGCGCAATGCGCCGGGCGCCGAAGACGGCTTCTTCGTGGTGCCCAAGGTGGTGGAGTAAGCGATGACCGATCTGACCAGCCTCACGCTCGCTGAAGCCCGCGACGCGCTAAAGAAAAAGGAAATCACCTCGGTGGAGCTCACCGGCGCCTATCTCAAGGAGATGGAAGCCGCCGGCGCTCTCAACGCCTATGTGACCGTCACCGCCGAGAAGGCGATGGAGATGGCCAGGGCTTCGGATGCGAAGCTCCAGAAGGGCGAGGGCGGGCCGCTCGAGGGCGTGCCGCTCGGCATCAAGGATCTCTTTTGCACGAAGGATGTGCAGACGACCGCCTGCAGCCACATTCTCGAAGGCTTCGTGCCGCCTTACGAGTCGACCGTCACCGCCAATCTGTGGCGCGACGGGGCGGTGATGCTCGGCAAGCTCAACAATGACGAATTCGCCATGGGCTCCTCCAACGAGACGAGCCATTACGGCGCGGTGGTGAACCCGTGGCGCCGTCAGGGCTCGGACGCGAAGCTCGTGCCCGGCGGCTCGTCCGGCGGTTCGTCGGCGGCGGTTGCGGCGCGCCTCTGCGCGGCGGCGACGGCGACGGATACGGGCGGCTCCATCCGCCAGCCCGCCGCCTTCACCGGCACTGTGGGCCTCAAGCCGACCTATGGCCGCTGCTCGCGCTGGGGCATCGTCGCCTTCGCTTCCTCGCTCGATCAGGCGGGGCCGATCGCGCGCGATGTGCGCGACGCCGCGATCATGCTGCGGTCGATGGCGGGGCATGACGCGAAGGACACAACCAGCGTCGACCGCCTGGTGCCGGACTATGAAGCGGCGCTTGCAGGCGGCGTGAAGGGCCTCAGCGTCGGCATCCCGAAGGAATACCGCGTCGAGGGCATGCCGAAGGAGATCGACGATCTGTGGACGCGCGGCATCGAATGGCTGAAGGCCGCGGGCGCCACGGTGAAGGAGGTGAGCCTTCCCCACACCAAATATGCGCTGCCGACCTATTACATCGTTGCGCCGGCGGAATGCTCGTCCAACCTCGCGCGGTATGACGGTGTGCGCTATGGGTTGCGCGTCGAAGGCCGCGACGTGACGGAGATGTATGAGAACACCCGCGCGGCCGGTTTCGGCGCCGAAGTGAAACGGCGAATTCTCATGGGCACCTATGTGCTCTCCGCCGGCTATTACGACGCCTATTACCTCAAGGCGCAGAAGCTCAGGACACTCATCGCGCGCGACTTCACGGAGGCTTTCTCGGAAGTCGACGTGCTGCTGACGCCGACGGCGCCCTCCGCCGCCTTCGCTATCGGCGAAAAAACCGACGATCCGCTCTCCATGTATCTCAACGACGTGTTCACGGTGACGGTGAACCTTGCGGGCCTGCCCGGCATCTCGGTGCCGGCCGGGCTTTCCGGCGAAGGGCTGCCGCTCGGGCTGCAGCTGATCGGACGGACATTCGACGAAGAGACGCTGCTGCGCGCGGCGCGGGCCATCGAGGAAGCCGCGGAGTTCACCGCGGCGCCCGGCGCCTGGTGGAGGGCATGATGAGCGAGTTCGAAAGCACGATGCGTCAGCGCGAGCCGCGCGCGGAAGACCTGATCAAGGGGCAGACGGGCGACTGGGAAGTCATTCTCGGCCTTGAGGTCCATGCCCAAATCACGTCGAAGGCGAAGCTCTTCTCCGGCTCCTCCACCACCTTCGGCGCCGAACAGAACACGCAGGTCAGCCTCGTCGATGCGGCCATGCCCGGCATGCTGCCGGTCATCAACCGCTTCTGCGTCGAACAGGCGATCCGCACCGGCCTTGGCCTCAAGGCGAAGATCAACCTGCGCTCCGTCTTCGACCGGAAGAACTATTTCTACCCGGATCTGCCGCAGGGCTACCAGATTTCCCAGTTCAAGCATCCGATCGTGGGCGAGGGCGAAGTGCTGCTCGACATGGCGGACGGGCGCGTCGTCACCGTCGGCATCGAGCGGCTCCATCTCGAACAGGACGCCGGCAAGAGCCTGCACGACCAGCACCCGGCAATGAGCTTCGTCGACCTCAACCGCTCGGGCGTGGCGCTGATGGAGATCGTTTCGCGGCCGGATATGCGTTCGGCGGACGAGGCGAAGGCCTATGTGAACAAGCTCCGCACCATCCTGCGCTATCTCGGCACCTGCGACGGCAACATGGAGGAGGGCTCGCTCCGCGCCGACGTGAACGTTTCGGTGC
Organism: Parvibaculaceae bacterium; assembly: GCA_019636015.1. Lineage (GTDB taxonomy): Bacteria > Pseudomonadota > Alphaproteobacteria > Parvibaculales > Parvibaculaceae > Parvibaculum. Next base: position 2,374,849 of record JAHBYJ010000001.1, on the reverse strand, counting down.
GCAAGGTGGGCTCGCCGCTGGGCACGCGCTGCGAGATCAAGAACGTCAATTCCATCCGCTTCATCGGCCAGGCGATCGACTATGAAGCCCGCCGGCAGATCGAAATTCTGGAAGATGGCGGCAAGATCGACCAGGAAACCCGGCTCTTCGATCCCAAAACGGGAGAGACGCGCTCCATGCGCTCCAAGGAAGAGGCGCATGACTACCGCTACTTCCCCGATCCCGACCTTCTGCCGCTCGAGTTCACGCAGGAACTCGTGGACGGGATCAAGGCGTCGCTGCCGGAACTCCCGGACAACAAGAAGGCGCGGCTGATCGCCGAATACGGCCTCTCGCCCTATGACGCCACCGTTCTGATCGGCGAGGCGGCGCGTGCGGACTACTTCGAGGCGGTCGCCAAGGGGCGCGATGCGAAGCTCGCGGCGAACTGGGTGACGGGCGAATTGTTCGGTGCGCTGAACCGCGAAGGGCACTCGATCGAGGAGACTCCGGTCACCGCAAAGCAGCTCGGAGAGCTCATCGACCTCATCTCCGACGAGACCATCTCGGGGCGAATCGCGAAGCAGGTTTTTGATTCGATGTACAAAACGGGTCGCGACCCGGCCAAAATCGTCCAGGAAGAAGGCCTGCAGCAAGTCACGGATTTTGGGGCTATCGAGGCCGCGATCGACGCCATCATCGCGGCCAATCCCGATAAAGTCGAGCAAACGAAAGTCAAGCCCCAACTTGCGGGCTGGTTTGTCGGACAAGTCATGAAATCCACGTCTGGCAAGGCGAATCCGCAAGTCGTGAACGAAATCCTCGCCAGGAAACTCGGTCTATCGTCCGACGGCTGACGAAAAATTCCGGCCTCCCGATGAACGGTTTGGTAACCACTTTCCCCGGAGAGTGGCGCCGACGCCTGTGCACAATTCTGTTGCATTCAGTTGCCGAGCGCAAAATGCGCGCTCATAGTAATTGGCGTGTGCGCCTGAGGGGTACGAGGGCGCTAGCAATGTGTGCGTTACGAGTACATGGATTGTCGCCAAACGAAACGGCACATCAGGAGCTAGAGAAACATGGCTACGACCACCAAGACGAAAGCTAAGCCGAAGGCCGCTGCGGCCAAAAAGCCCGCCGCGAAGAAGCCGGCTGCCAAGAAGAAGCCGGCAGCCAAGAAGACGGTGAAGAAGCTCGCCGCGAAGAAGACCGCGACGAAGAAGGCCCCCGCCAAGAAGAAGCCGGCTGCGAAGAAGAAGCCTGCTGCCAAGAAGGCGGTTGCCAAGAAGACCGTCGCCAAGAAGGCGCCTGCGAAGCGGAAGCCCGCAGCGAAGAAGAAGCCCGCCGCCAAGAAGACGGCTGCGAAGAAGCCTGCCGCTCGCAAGACGGCTGCGAAGAAGAAGCCTGCCGCCCGCAAGACGGCAGCGAAGAAGCCCGCCGCCCGCAAGACCGCTGCCAAGAAGGCGCCGGCCAAGCGCAAGACCGCTGCAAAGCGCAAGCCCGCAGCGAAGAAGGCGGCCTGAGTAGGCTGAATGAACGATACGCGTCGGCCATCAGCCGCTAAGGCGGCGGCGAAGCGTTCCACGGCAAGGCGGCGTCCCGCGGCTTCGCGGGGCAAAGCCGACCCGATCGACCTCTACTACTGGCCAACACCAAATGGCTGGAAGGTGTCGATCATGCTGGAAGAATGCGGGCTGCCTTATACGGTCAGGCCGGTGAATATCGGAGTTGGCGACCAGTTCAAGCGATCCTTTCTGAAGATCGCGCCGAACAACAGGATGCCCGCCATCGTGGATCCGAAAGGACCAGGGGGGAAACCGGTCTCGGTCTTCGAGTCGGGGGCAATCCTTCAATATCTCGGGCGCAAGACGGGGAAGTTCTATCCCTCGAGCGAACGCCAGAGAATTGAGGTCGACCAATGGTTGTTCTGGCAGATGGCTGGGCTTGGTCCGATGGCGGGCCAAGCCCATCACTTCCGCCAGTACGCCCAGGAGAAGATACCCTACGCAATCAAGCGCTATACCGACGAGGTAAACCGGCTCTACGGCGTGATGAACAAGCGCCTCAAGGACCGTGACTATCTCGCCGGGCGTTACTCGATTGCGGATATGGCCTGCTGGGGCTGGATCGTACCCTACAAGAACCAGGGCCAGCGGCTGGACGATTTCCCTTTCCTGAAGGACTGGTTTGAGCGGGTTGGTGCCCGTCCGGCCGTCCGGAGGGGATTTGCCCTTGGGCGCGAATGGCGCCGGGGCACCATCGGTGACAAGACCAAGGAGGCCGAGAAGGCTCGCAAGATCCTTTTCGGTCAACGCGCACAATAGGGCGGAGCAGGGCTTAAACGTCCCTCTGCCTATGCTAAGCTTGCAGCGTCCCCGGAAACGGGGGCGCTGTTTGCCTTTCGACCCGTGGGAGAAGCCTCATGCGCGCCGTCCTTACCTCGATTGCCGCCATCGGCATGTTTGCCGCGGTGCTTCCCGCTTCGGCGGCCACGGTAACGGGCACCGGCAGCCTCGTGATGAAGGACAGCTACAACTCCCAGTCGCATTGGGGCCGCCAGCTCGTGCTGCCCGCCGACGGCAAGGTCGTCCGCGTGATGTACGGTACCTACGGCTTTTCCATCGTCGACGCGCAGGGCAATACGGTGGGCGATTTCCTGTTGCCGGAAATGGCGGTGGGGGCCGAGATTCCGGCGGGCGAATACAGTATCGTGCCCTATGTCTGCGAAAAGCACCGGCACCATCATGTCGAGGTGACGGTCGAGTACTGAACTTTTCTCGCCTGGCAAAGATATCCCCTCTTTACAGCGTCACGCTCCACCCCCATCTGGCTTCCATCTGGGGAGGTGTGCTCGGAATTGGCCTCTGCGCTTCCCGATCTGAACAAGGGAGGGCGCGATGATCGATCTCTACACATGGACTACGCCGAATGGCCGCAAGGTCTCCATCATGCTGGAGGAGACGGGCCTTCCGTATGAAGTGCACCCCATCAATATCGGCAAGAACGAGCAGTTCGCGCCGGATTTCCTGAAGATCAGTCCCAACAACCGCATACCGGCCATCGTCGATCGCGATGCCGATAGCGGTCCCGTTTCCATTTTCGAATCCGGCGCGATCCTCATCTATCTCGCCGAGAAGACCGGCAAGTTTCTCGCGCCGAAAGGCGAGCAGCGGGCGAAGACGCTCGAATGGCTGATGTGGCAGATGGGCGGTGTCGGGCCGATGTTCGGTCAGGCCAATCATTTCCTGAATGCCGCGCCCGAGAAGCTTCCCTATGCGATCAACCGCTATCTGGACGAGGCCGCGCGGCTGCTGAAGGTGCTCGACAAGCGGCTGGGCGAGGGCGCCTTCATGGGCGGCGATTATTCCATCGCCGACATGGCGACCTATCCCTGGGTGAAGGCCGCCTTCCCGCTGATCGCGCCGGCAAAGGCAGATGTCGTGGGCGAGGCCGCTAACGTGAAGCGCTGGCTCGACGCGGTCGGCGCGCGCCCGGCCGTACAGCGCGGCATGGAGGTGCCCAAGGTCTGAGAGGGTGTCCCCGCGTTGCAATTTTCGAACACTGCCTCACATCCGCGTTCATGATGAGCGCCGCGTTAACCATTTTTTCAGCGGGGGCATAGAAATTTGCATGTGGGGACGGAGCCGGAAACTCCGTCGATAACGGCAGGGTGGACCTGCCGCGATCTGAGGAGTGGCCACATGGCTCGCATGCAACTTGAAACGCTCGACAAGAGCGGACTTGCCGCGGAAGGCGGCGGGGGCGACGCGCTTTACAATCTCGGCCTGATGTATTCCACGGGCCATGGGGTCGAAGCGGACCTCGTGACGGCGCATAAATGGTTCAACCTGGCGGCCATGAAGGGCAGCGTCGCGGCGCGCGGCTGCCGGGCGGAGCTCGCGGCCGAGATGTCGGCGGCCGAGATCGCGGAAGCCCAGCGCCAGGCCCGCGAATGGCTCGCGAACCAGTAAGCCCTTACATCGACTAGCTAAATCAGGCTTTCCGCAGGTGGATTCCGCCTGCGACGTGCCTCCCGGTCCGGCGGTAACCCCGCCATCGCCTTCACCGGCGTTCCCGTTCGCACCTGCGAATTCGCGGCATCGACTCCGCCGCAAAATGTTCTATGTTCCGCGCAATTGCGAAGCCTGTTTTCCGCCGCCGCCGCGACGGAAAATCGCTTCGCCTTTCCTTTTTCTGTCTGGAGTGGCCATGAACGAGGCATCCCCCCAAGAGGATGAAAAGTCGGTGGAGGATCTGGTCGATCTGCTCGATCTCGAGCGGATCGAGGAGAACCTGTTCCGCGGGCACAGCCCGGATGTGAGCTGGCAGCGTGTCTTCGGCGGGCAGGTGATCGGGCAGGCGCTGGTCGCCGCCTACCGGACGGTCGAGGAGCGCGTCTGCCATTCGCTCCATGCCTATTTCATCCGGCCGGGCGATCCGAAAGTGCCGATCGTCTATGAGGTGGACCGCTCGCGCGACGGCAAGAGCTTCACCACGCGACGCGTCGTGGCGATCCAGCACGGCAAGCAGATTTTCAATCTCGCGGCTTCCTTCCAGGTGCCGGAGACGGGCTTCGAGCATCAGGCGGACATGCCCGATGTGCCGATGCCGGAAGACCTCGCCAGCGAGCGCGAATTGCGCAAGGCGATTGCCGGCAAGCTGCCGCCGGAGATCGCAAAGCATTTCCAGCGGCCCCGGCCCATCGAGATCCGTCCTGTCAATCCGCAGGACTATATCGACCCCGAGCCCATGGAGCCGCTGCAGCATGTCTGGTTCCGGGCGCGCAAAAGCGTCGGCGACAATATCCCGCTGCATCAGTGCATTCTCGCTTATGCCTCGGACATGACGCTGCTCGACACCTGCATCCGTCCGCATGGGGTGAGCTGGGTGTCCGGCAAGCTCCAGTCGGCAAGCCTCGATCATGCGATGTGGTTTCACGGACCTTTCAGCACGGACGACTGGCTGCTCTACACGCAGGACAGCCCCAGCGCCTCCGGCGCGCGCGGCCTCAACCGGGGCTCGATCTATACGCGCGATGGCCGGCTCGTCGCCTCGGTGGCCCAGGAAGGGCTCATCCGCTATCACGGCAAGCCCAGGCCGAAGGCCTGACGACCCAAAATTGAGCGGCGCGGCGGGCCGGGAACGGATATTGGCCTTGAAGCGCCCCGCAATCTTGGGCATACACGGAAACGCCGGAGAGGTGGCCGAGTGGCTGAAGGCGGCGGTTTGCTAAACCGTTGTACAGTGTAAAGCTGTACCGTGGGTTCGAATCCCATCCTCTCCGCCAGCCTTCGCTCTTCGAGCTTCGGCTGGCTTACGCCAGTAAGCCGGTCGAGCGAGATTAGAGCGAAGCTGCCCTCCGAAGCCTTGGCGAAGGAGGGCCAGTGAAAGGAAAAGGCATGTTCTATGTCTACCTTTTGCGAAGCACGGCCTTTCCAGATCAGCGTTACATCGGCTTCACCAAGGATTTGCGGAAGCGTGTGGCCGTTCACAATGCGGGCGGCTCCGTGCACACGGCCAAATACAAGCCATGGGAATTGATCGGCTATCACGCCTTCGCCAATGAGCGCCGGGCGCGAGAGTTCGAGCATTACCTGAAATCGGGCTCGGGCAAGGCATTCGCCAACCGGCGGCTCTGGTAGCCCGGACGCCGGCCCCCTGAATGGGGGCCTTTTTTATTGGCGGAAGATTGGGGGGCGAGAACCCATGTTCGACAAAACGCCAAAGGCGTTTTGGGGCGAGCCGCCCCGCCGCTCGATCCGAAGGCCGTAAGGCCGAGGACGAAAACAGGCCAAAGCCTGTTTTCGCCGATCCCATTCTCTCCACGCAATCATTCAACAGGCTGCCGCATCGTTTGGGCGCCTCCGTTCGTTGTTGTTTGAAGAAGCCTCACGGACCCATTTTCCGAAGGAGAAGAGCCATGGAACTCAATCGACTGCACCGGGGCCGGCTTATCGATCACGTGCAACTCGTGGTGAGGGATCTCGATGCCAGCAGGGATTTCTACAAGGCCATTCTTGCCGTGCTCGAGGTTCCCGTCACCGACACGCCGGACGGCTATTTCTGGGCCGACGAGTTTGTCGTGTCCTCCGCCGGCAGCGAGGCGGCATTCGGCGAATTGACCGGACGGAACCATCTGGCCTTCCAGGCGAAGGACCGGGCAACGGTGGATGAAGTCTACCGCACGGCGCTCGCTCATGGCGGCCGCGATTTCGGCGCGCCCGGCCTCAGGGACCAGTATCACCCCGGCTACTACGCGGCCTTCGTGCTCGATCCCGACGGCAACAATATTGAGGTCGTCCATCACGGCGAGGCGAAGCGCAGCGCGCCATCGGTCGTCATCGAGTTCTAGGCTTCCTCGCCTTTGCTCAGATCGCCGGCATGGATCGCTCCATGAGAAGGGAGGAAACACATGAATTTCGGAATTGCCATGATCTGGGGCGTCGCGATTGGATCGGTCTTCGGGGTCGCAATAGACAACATTCCGCTCGGGGTGGGCGTCGGATCCGCCATGGGCGCTGCCTACGCCCTTTTCTTTCACCGGCGCTAGCTCTGCGATATTCCCTTTTCACGATCACGGGTGATCGAGTTCTAGCTTTCGCCGCTCTCGTTCAGGTCGCCATCACGAGAAAGCAGGATCGCCACGGGTTTGAGGCCCGGCACATGGGCGCAGACGATCATGACCACCACCATGATCGGCACCGCGAGAAAGAGCCCGACCACGCCCCAGACCGCGCCCCAGAATGTCAGCGACAAGATGATCGCGAGCGACGACAGGTGCAGCGCGCGGCCCATCAGCATGGGCTCGATGATGTTGCCGATGGAAAACTGGATCGCGCCGACGCCGAACAGCACGATGAGCGCCATCGGCCAGTCGCCGAACTGCACCAGCGCGACCATGGCGGGCAGCAGCGAAGCGGCGATCGAACCGATATTCGGAATGAAGTTGAAGAAGAAGGTGAGGGTCGCGATGGGCTCCGCGAAGTCGATGCCGAGCAGCAGCAGGATGACATAGACGACGCCCGCCGTGGCGAGACTGACCGCCGTCTTGACCAGAACATAATGCCGGACGCTGCGCCCGATCGCACCGAGGATATGGCGCAGCCGGTTTGCGCGTTCGGGATCGGGAAAGAGCTTCTCGAACTTGGCCGAGAAATGCGGCCGCTCGGCGAAGAGGAAACCGATATAGAGGATGACAAGGATGGTCGAGATAAGAAGGCCTCCCGCCGAGCCGGCCAGCAGGCGGAGATTGTCGCCGAGATCGATGTCGCGGAAGGCGGCCTGCGCGGCTGCGGCGGCATCCTCGCCGAGCCAGGCAAAGAGCGCGGAAATCGCCTGTTCGGCACGGTCGGCATAGTCGGAGGCAGTGGCGACCGCGGCATTGATCTGCGCCGACAGGAGGCCGAACAGGACCATCAGCGCCGCCGCGGAGAGCAGGGAGACCGTGAGGGTCGCGACCCAGTTCGGTATGGCGAGCGATCCGATCCGGAAATGGCGGGCAAGGTCGATCAGCGCCGAGATCAGGCTGAAAAGGAGAATCGCGACGGCGAGCGGCGCGAGGAATTCCCGCCCGATCACGATGGCAACCAGTGCGAGAGCGGTGGCGACGAGGCCGAGAAGCCAGTAGAGCGGACGAGGCGCCTGCGGTGCCGGGGCGTCGCGCCGGGCGGGCGAGATAGGCTGCGGCTCCTCCTGCACGGCGGTACTCCCTTTCGTTTCTGGCTTGTTTTCCGGCTTGGGCAAGCGGGGCGGAAGCGCTACGGCTTTCCGCAAGACTGGCAGCCGGGGCGGGACGGGGCAAGCCCAATGCCGTGCGGACTGGCACACGTCCGCCAGTGGCGCTAGCGTCTAGGCATGGAAATGACCGATCTGCTTTTCTCGCTTCAACTCATCGGGATCGCCGCCTTTGCGGTCTCGGGCGCGCTCGTTGCCGGCGAACGGCAGATGGACTGGTTCGGCGTCATGGTGCTCGGCATCATCGTCGCGGTGGGTGGCGGCACCGTGCGCGACCTCCTGCTGGGCGCGCCGGTCTTCTGGATTGCGGCGCCCTGGTATGTGGTGCTGGCCGGCGCGGCGGCGCTCGCGACGATTCCCTTCGCGCGCTTTGCCCACCGGGTCCGGCGGCCGGTCGCCATCGCCGATGCCGTGGGGCTTGCCGTATTCGTCTCGCTCGGCACGCGCAAGGCGCTGGAAATGGGTACATCGGGCTTCATCGCGGTGGTGATGGGCGTCATCACCGGCATTGTCGGCGGCATTATCCGCGACGTGCTGGCGAACCGGACGCCGACCATCCTGCGCAAGGAAGTCTATGCGCTGGCCGCGCTTTGCGGCGCTTCGCTCTTCGTGCTGGGGGACTGGATGGGCTGGCCGCCGCTTCTGACCTTCTGGTTATCGAGCGGCGCGGTGCTCGCGATCCGGCTCCCTGCGATCCACTACAACTGGTCGATACCGACGCTCAAAGTCGACCCGGGCGAGGACTGAGGCGATGCGAATGAAAAGCACAAGGCTGGCGCTCGTTCTCCTCTTCGTCCTGTTTCCGGCGACGGCCTGGGCGTCCGCGGCGGGTGAGGCGCGCACCGTCTATGTCAGCAGCAATGGCTGGCATACGGGCATTGTCGTCGCCGTGGAGGATATCCCCCATGGCAAAATCCCGGAGGCAGCGGACTTTCCCGGCGCCCTCTATCTCGAATTCGGCTGGGGCGACGCGGATTTCTATCCGGAGCCGGAGGCGGGCGTGCTGGCGGCCATCGGCGCGGCCTTTCCGGGGCCTGCCGTCATGCATGTCGCCGCGCTGACGGCCCGGCCATCCGAATATTTCAGCGATGTGGAAGAACTCGCGCTCGAATTCGCACCGGAGAATTTCGCCGTGCTGATCGGCTATCTGCATGAGAGCTTTGCGCGGGAGGGCGAGCGCGCGGAGGTTTCGGCCAAGGGGCTTTATGCCTTCAGCGCCTTCTATCCGGCGACCGGCCGCTTCAGCCTCACCAACACCTGCAACACCTGGACGGCGCGCGGGCTCGAAACGGCAGGCGTTCCAGTGCAGGCGCGGGGCGTGCAGCGCGCCGAAGACCTTATGAAGCAGCTGCGTCCGCTCAATGCGGGAGTGCCGTAAATGGCGGCTGAGGGCCGACGCCGGCGGGGAAGGCCGCGGGACAACGAGGCGGACAAGGCGATCCTCGATGCCGCGCTCGGCCTCTTCATCGAGAGAGGTGCGGCGGGGACGAGCCTTGAGGAGGTTGCGCGGCGTGCGGGTGTGGCGCGTACGACGCTCTACCGGCGCTGGGCTTCGCGCGAGGCGCTGCTTGCCGATGCCATCGCCCAGATCAGGATCGGTGCCGAGGAACAAGCGGGGGAGTGGCGCGAACTGCCTCTTGCCGGTGTGCTGCAGCAGGCCGTCGACATCGTGCCGCGCCTCGTATCGCAGCCCTTCGCAAGGCCGCTGGTGGCGCAGCTTTTGGCAGCGCCGGCCCTGTTCGAGATTTATCTGGAGACGCAGCTCGGGCCCCGCCAGGCCGCATTCCGCAAACTTCTCGCTCGTGCGAAGCGCGATGGGGAATTGCCGCCCGACACGGACCTTGCGGCGCTTGAAGCGTTGATCGCCGGTGTGTTCCTGAACCTGCTGCTCATGCGAACGGAGGCGCCGGGCGAGGTCGAGACAAGAGCCTATCTTCGTCGCAGCTTCAGGGCACTGGGCCTGCTTGCAGCGAAATAATGCGTCTGTGCTTGAATCCGTTATTCCGATACATATATGTATCGAAATAATCAGGCGGGAGGGACTCATGGAGCGCCGCGCGGTGTCGTTCAAATCGGAAGGGACCCGTATCAAGGGCTATCTCCGCACGCCGGACGGGGCGCCGCCTCACGCCTCTCTCATCATGTGCCATGGATTTGGCGGGACGATGGACCGGCTCGAGGATGCGGCGCGAATGTTCTGCGAGGCGGGCTATGCCGTCCTCACATTCGACTATCGCGGCTTCGGAGAGAGCGAAGGCAGGCCGCGGCAGCTCGTTTCCGTCAGGAAGCAGCTTGTGGATATTGCGGCCGGCATCGCCTTCGCGCGAGGAGAGCCCTCAATCGATCCGGCGAGGATTGCGCTCTGGGGCTCGTCGCTTGGCGGCGGCCATGTTGTGGTCGCGGCTGCGCAGGACGGGAAAATTGCCGCCGTAATATCGCAAGTGCCGTTCAACGGATTTCCTAAATCCGCGGAGGGGCGCAGCACCCGGGACACAAGGAAGCTCCTTCGTGCGATCCTTTCCGACTGGCTTCGTGGAAAGCTCGGCCTGCCGCGGCGCTATATCAAGGCGGTCGGCCGCCCCGGAGAACTGGCGGTGATGGCATCGGACGAGGCGGCGGAAATCGTCGAGACGATGATCGGGTCCGGCGAGACGACATGGGAAAACCGGGTCGCCCCGGCGGGCATTCTCGAAATGGCCAGATACAAGCCGAGCGATCATGCGAAAAAGCTCGATGCGCCGCTTCTCCTGAGCGCCGCCGAGCAGGACAGGGAAACACCGCTCGAACTGGTGCTGGAAATCGCCAGGGCCGCACCGCGCGGCGAGATCAGGCGGTATCCGATCCGGCATTTCGACGTATACCGGCCCGACATTCGCGAAGCGGTTATCGGCGACCAGATATCGTTTCTGAGAACGCACATGCCGCCGTAATAGCGGGCAAGGCGGAGCGCGGGCTTGCACTTGCCGAGGCGGATACGCGACCTATCGTGACTGGGTCTGAAGTGGAACCAGTCGCGGAACGGGTGTGTGAACGATCAGCAATTTCCGCCTTTCGTCTTGATTTTCGGCTGGATGCCTTCATGGGCAGCGACGTTGATCCTGCTCGCGATCGCGGTGGTCGTGGCGCTGCTGATACATGCCGTTGCGATCAGGCTTCTCACGGCGGCGTTCTCGCATCGCGCGGTCTATATACAGACGGTGCTGCGACGCACTCGGAAACTCACCGGCGCTATCGTCATCTTTGTTGCCTGCGCGCTCATCCTGCAGGCGGCGCCGCTTGAGGAGGATGCGCGCGCCCGGATCGGTTCCGTCATGGGTGTCGGGCTGATCGCCATCCTCGCCTGGCTCGGCCTGACGATCGTTCATATCGTCAGCGACACCTATCTGCGGCGCTTCCGCATCGACGTGGCGGATAATCTTCTCGCCCGCAAGCAGGTAACGCAGGTTCGCATTTTGCGTCGCGTCATGGACACGATGATCGTGCTTCTCGCGCTCGGCGCTGCGTTGATGACGTTCGAATCCGTGCGCCAGTATGGCGTCAGCATTTTTGCATCGGCAGGTGCAGCGGGCCTCGTGCTCGGCTTTGCGGCGCGGCCTGTTCTCGAAAACCTCATTGCGGGTATTCAGATTGCCGTCACGCAGCCGATCCGTATCGACGATGCGGTGGTCATCGAAGGCGAATGGGGCTGGATCGAGGAAATCGGCGCCACTTATGTCGTGATCCGCATATGGGACTGGCGGCGGCTCATCGTGCCGCTTTCCTACTTCATCCAGAATCCGTTCACGAACTGGACTAGGGAAAGCGCTTCCATCATCGGCACTGTCTTTCTTCATGCCGATTATTCGCTGCCGGTCGACGAGATGCGCGCCTATCTTTCGGAAATCGTGAAGGATATTTCGCTGTGGGACGGAAAGGTCGCTGTCATTCAGGTGACGGATGCAACGGCGCGGACAATCGAGATTCGGGCACTGGTGAGCGCGCGCACATCGCCAGAAGCCTGGGATCTGCGCTGCGAGGTGCGCGAGAAGCTCGTCGCGTGGATTCGCGATCATCATCCGCAGTCATTGCCGCTGGTGCGCAGCGTCTCACTCAATGAGAATCGCGAGGCAGATGGTGGATTATTGAGCGAAGCGCAGTAACACCCCGCTTCACACATATCGCTCAAAGCGTCGCTCATATCGCCGAAAATTGCGTATTCAGCGCCATTCGCATGGATTTTTCGCCTCACAAGGTTGCGGCATCGGAAGTGCTTTGTTAGCGTGCCGATGCTGAGTGGGCTTATCCATAATCCGTGTCTCCGACGCGGATTTGTCCTTCAGCCGCATCCCGCAGCCTCGCTGCCTTGCCGTTTTACTGGCGCCATGGGATGCGGCCCGCTTCGTGCGAATTGCGCGGCTTAACTTTCGCGGGCTTCAGACATCGGATTCATAGGTTTTCGGCTCTCTGGCGGCCGGACCGTTTGTCATTCCCGGCGGCGCGTCAAGCGCTTGCACGCGCCGTCATTTCGCGAGGAACGCCACCATGAAACAACTCAGAAAAAACGAACAGGAGTTCGGCGACGATCCGCTGGCGATGCGTGAGACCGACAATTATCAGCATGAGTATGTCGAGCCCTTCGTCGAGAAGTGGGACGATCTCATCGACTGGGACAGCCGCGCCGAAAGCGAGGGTCAGTTCTTCATCGACATCCTGCGGAGCAGGGGAAAGCAGAAGATTCTCGATGTGGCGACCGGTACGGGTTTCAATTCCGTGCAGCTCCTCAAAGCCGGATTCGATGTGACGAGCGTCGATGGCAGCGCTGAAATGCTCGCCAAGGCCTTTGCCAATGGGCGCGATCACGGCTTCGTCATGCAGGCCGTTCATGCCGACTGGCGCTGGCTCAACAAGGATGTGCACGGAAAGTTCGACGCGATCATCTGCCTCGGCAATTCCTTCACGCATCTGTTTGACGAGCGCGACCGTCGCCGGGCGCTGGCTGAGTTCTATGCCGCGCTTCGCCATGACGGCATTCTCATTCTCGACCAGCGCAATTACGACGCCATTCTCGACCTCGGATTCAAGTCGAAGAAGAAATATTACTATTGCGGAGACCGGGTGAGCGCTGAGCCGGAACATGTCGACGACAGCCTGGCGCGCTTCCGCTACACCTTCGCCGATGGCGCCGTCTATCACCTCAACATGTTTCCCCTGCGCAAGAGCTATACGCGCAAACTGATGCATGAGATCGGCTTCCAGAAGGTCACGACCTATGGCGATTTCGCGGCCGACTACAAGGACGAGGAAACCGATTTCTTCATTCACGTCGCGGAGAAGACCTATCATGAGCAAGACTAGATCCGCCGCGGTGGCACAGGCCGAAGCCTATTATGACAGCCCGGATGCGGATGCCTTCTACTTCACCATTTGGGGTGGGGAGGACATCCATATCGGCATGTATGAGAGCGACGATGAGCCGATCGTGCCGGCGAGCCACCGGAACGACGAAACGCTCGCTTCCATGCTCAAGGGGCTGACGCGGGATTCGGTCGTGCTCGATATCGGCGCGGGCTATGGCGGTGCGGCGCGGCACCTTGCGAAGACCCGGGGCTGCAAGGTCATCTGCGTCAATATCAGCGAGACGCAGAACCGGCTCAATCGCGAACTGAACGCGAAGGCCGGACTCGACGGCCGCATCGAGGTGCTGCATGGCGATTTCGAGAATATTCCGGTCGAGGACCGCTGCATCGATGTCGTCTGGTCTCAGGATGCGATTCTGCATAGCGGCAACCGGCCGCGCGTCCTCAATGAGGTGAAGCGCGTTCTGAGGCCGGGCGGCGAGTTCATCTTCACCGACCCGATGCAGGCGGACGATTGCCCGGACGGCGTATTGCAGCCGATCCTCGATCGCATTCACCTCGAGACGCTTGGCAGTTTCGGCTTCTATGACCGGGAGCTCGCAAAGCGCGGTTTCGAGAAATGCGACGTGATCGAAATGACGCACCAGCTCCGCCGCCATTACTCGCGGGTGGGGCAGGAGCTCGAGGCGAACTACGAGCGGCTGACCAAGGGCGCCAGCACCGAATATCTCGACAATATGCTGAAAGGCCTTGAGCGCTGGGTGGACGGGGCCGATAGGGGCTGGCTTGCCTGGGGTGTGATGCATTACCGCTTGGCAAAGTAGGGCGCCGGGACTAGATTTCCTTCGCCGGAACGGTCCGGCAAGAGGATCTGACGATGAACGCGATCGCTTTCGCAATGCGGAACTGGCGGACCACCTGAAGGGTGGCCCGTTCCGTCGTCTGACGATCGAAACCGGAAAAAGGCCGCCCCATCTGGAGGCGGCCTTTTCGTTTTCTTTCATGCGTCAAAGGCTTCCCCGGATGGTGGCGTCACTACCAAGGGAGAGATGCGATGACGCCCGATACCAGAGACAAGCCTGCCTTCGAGCTTCCAGGCATTGTGCCCTGGGGGCGCAGGCTCGGCGAATATTCAGCCTTTTTTGCCCTCGGGGACCCGATGGACTTCGGGCCGGTACTCGATATCGGGGCCGGTCCGTCCTCCTTCGCCGCCGAGGCCCATGCGCTTGGCGCGCCGGTTGTCGCGGCCGATCCGCTCTACAGGCTTTCGGCCGGCGAGATTGCACATCGTTTCGATGAGACGGTGGATGCGATGCGGGCTGCTATGCGCCGCGCGGCCTATCGCTTCAACTGGGCGCATTACGGCTCGGAGGAAAATGTGCTGCGGCTTCGGCGCGAGGCGCTGGCGCTGTTCACAGCCGATTATGAGGCGGGAAGGCGCGAAGGCCGCTATGTGGAAGCGGCGCTGCCGGTGCTGCCTTTTGCCGATGGCACATACCGGCTCGCGCTGGTTTCGCATCTCCTGTTTCTCTATGGCGACCGGCTCGACTTCCGCTTCCATCTGACGTCGCTGAGGGAGCTGCTGCGGGTGGCGGAGGAGGTGCGCGTCTTTCCCTTGCTCAATCTCGACGGGCTCCCGTCGAGCCACCTGCCCGGCGTCATGACGGCGCTGAGAGCCGAAGGCCATGGGGCCGAGCTTGTCGAGGTGCCGTTCGAGTTCCAGCGCGGCGCCACGCGCATGTTGCGGCTGAGGCGGGGATGACGCGATACTTGGCGGCGCGGAGGCATGGATGGGCTTTGAGAGTTTCACGGGACTGATCGGCGGGCTGGGACTCTTCCTTGTCGGCATGTGGCTGATGACGGACGGGCTGAAGGTCGCCGCCGGCCCGTCGCTCAAGCAGATACTCGAGCGCTGGACGAACACGCGGGCGAAGGGGCTGGCGGCAGGCTTTTCGCTGACGGCGCTGGTGCAGTCGTCGAGCGCCGTCACCGTGGCGGCCATCGGCTTCGTCAATGCGGGCATCCTGACGCTCGGCAATGCGGTCTGGGTGGTCTTCGGCAGCGCGGTCGGCACGACCATGACGGGCTGGATCGTTTCCGCTGTCGGGTTCAATGTCGATATCAAGGTGCTTGCGCTGCCGGCCATCGGTGCCGGCATGATCCTGAGGCTGACGGCGCCGAGCGGCGCACGTGGCGCTATTGGCGAAGCCATCGCCGGATTCGGAATATTCTTTCTCGGCGTTTCGATTCTGAAAGACTCATTTGAAAGCGTTGCCGGGGTGATGCAGCTCGACACGCTCAGCGGCGGCGGTTTCCTGCACTACGTGCTGTTCGTACTTGCGGGGCTGCTGATAACGGCCATGGCGCAGTCCTCGAGCGCCTCGATCGCCATTGCGCTCTCGGCGGTTTCCGGCGGATTGATCGACCTTCCTACCGGCGCGGCCATGGTCATCGGCGCGAATATCGGCACCACAGTGACCGGCATACTCGCCGTCCTCGATGCGACCTCGAATGCGAAGCGCGTAGCGGCGGCGCACTTCATCTTCAATCTTTCCTCGGCTGCTATTGCCTGCGTCTTGCTGCCGTTTTTCTTCTGGGGAGTCATATGGCTCGGCGGGAGGGGTTGGGGCCTGCCGGAGCCCGCGATGATCCTCGCGATCTTCCACACGAGCTTCAACCTGCTTGGCTTGCTCTCCGTCTGGTTTTGGGCCGACCGCATGGTGGAGTGGCTGAAGACGCGCTTTGTCTCGCAGGAGGAGAGCGAGGCGCGGCCGCAGCATCTCGACAAGACGCTGCAGGACATGCCCCCGCTCGCGGCGGCCAGTCTGTTGCTTGAGCTCAGGCGCTTCGGCGGCATCACGAGCGGGATGGTTGCCGGCTATCTCAAGACACCTCTACTCCAGGCCGCGCAGGTAAAGCGGCGGGTACTGCCGCTCGGTCAGCTGTCGGAGGCGATCGGCGACTATGCAGCCTCCATGTCTGCCGCCCGAATGCCGGACAAATTGCCCGATGCGCTCGCCCATGCGCTCAGGGCTCTGCAGCACTATAACGGAATGGTGCACGAGCTTGAGGAACTGATGGACCACTCAGCGGACATCCATCAATTGCCGGAGGAACTCGCGGCGCAACTGCGTGCCTACCGCAATTCGCTGGCGGAGCTTCTCGATACGCAGATGCTGACCGACGGAGAGGCATTGTCCGCACGGGGGCAGGCCTTCGAGGCGGAATATCAACGTATCAAGGATGAGGTGCTGAAAGCGGCGTCGCGCGGCGGGTTCACCCGGCTGCATCTGCTGGACGGCGCCGTGCGCGAGGCGGATCTCATTCGCCGCATCGCGCATCATGCGGTGCGGGCTGCCATGCGCATCGAGGCGGCCGAGACCATTATCGGTCCGTCGAGGCCCGAGGCGGAGCGCCCGCCAGTCGCCGAAGCGGTAGCGCGCAACGAATAGGCATCAGCGCGCCGTGCGGGCGAGGAAAGCGTCTATCGCCTCGATGGCTTCCGGCTCGTCGAGGAACGGGGCGTGGCCTCGGTCCTTGACGGTGGCGGAAGAGATATCCGGTCCTGCCGCTTCCATGCGCGAGACGATATCCGCGCTCAGGAGGTCGGAGTTTTCACCGCGAATGACGAGGACGGGCTTCTGTGCCAGTGCGCCGAATTGCGGCCACATGGTCGGTGCTTCGCCCTTCGTCGCCTCGAGCCCCTTGCGCATGGCGGTTCCGATTTTCGGATCGTAGTCGAGCTTCGGAGCGCCATGCTCCTCGGCAAAGGTACGGCGGGCAAAGGCGCGCCATTCTTCGGCGGTCAGCGACGGAAATTCGCGCTCGTTCATCACCCGGAGTTTCACGGCCGCCTCGTCCCACGTAGCGGGTGTTTCCATGATGCCGACATAGCCTGCGATCCGTTCGATGCCCTTTTGCTCGAGTTCCGGTCCGATGTCGTTCAGCACGGCCGCCTTGATGACGTTCGGGCGGAAGGCGGCAAGCGCCATGGTGACGATGCCGCCGCGCGAGGTGCCAATGAAGACCGCCTGACCGATGCCCGCCGCACCCATCAGGTCGAGCGTGTCCATCATCTCGTGAGCGGGGGTGTAGTCCGCCCAGTTGTCGCACCAGGCGGAGCGGCCGCGGCCCCGAAAGTCCGCGCAGATGACGCGATGCTGTGTCGCGAGCTGCTCGGCGAGGGTGGCAAAGTCCTTCGAGTTGCGGGTCAGGCCCGGCAGGCAGATGACCGGCGAACCGGGCGCGGCGCGATCGCCATAATCGCGCGCGTAGAGCTTCAGCCCATCCTGGCTCGTATAGAAGATGTCTCGGTAGGCAGCGGCCATGGTCATGTCTCCCGGCATTCGAGGAAGGGGATCATGTGCAGGCGCGCGCCGGACGGCAAGCGGCAAGATTGTGTCAGCGGTCTTCCGCTTCGACCACGGGCGCCATGGCGTTGCCGGGCGATGCGACCGGCGTGTGCGATGCCGAGGCCGGCGCGGCCGCTGCCGGTGTTGCGCCGGGCGGCGCGAGCGGAATATTGCTCGGACGGGGAGTCGGCGCCGGCGCCGTGATCGGCACCGCGCCCGTGTGGCGGCGAATATCCTGATCGAGACGGACAGGCTGCGGCGTACCGCTCAGCCGCCCGCGATAGACTTCCATGTTTTCCATCACGCGCTGGACATAGTTGCGCGTCTCGGAAAAGGGAATGTTCTCGATCCAGTCGATCGGATCGACCGCGGTCGAGCGCGGATCGCCGAACCTGCCGACCCACTGGCGCACACGCGAGGCGCCTGCATTGTAGGCGGCGACGCTCATGATGTAGGAACCGCCGAAATCGTTCTCGATGAGATCGCCGAGATGGGCGGCGCCGAGCGTGGCGTTATAGACAGGGTCGCTGAGGCGGCTCTGATTGTAGGGCAGGCCGACCTGCTTGGCGACGATGCGCGCCGTGCCGGGCATGAGCTGCATGATGCCGCGCGCCCCGGCGGGGCTCAGCGCATTGGGATCGAACTCGCTTTCCTGGCGCGACAGGCCATAGACAAGCGCCTTTTCGACCGGCGGCCCGCGATGCGTCCATGAGGGCATGGCATCGGTCGGATAAGCGTGGTCGGCGACGATGATATTGCGGGCAAGCGCGTTCTTCGCGATGCGAAGGGAGAGCTTGCGGTCGCCAAAACTGAGCGCGAGGTCGGAAAGGGCGCTGAGCTCCGCCTTGGTTTCCAGCGTCGTCGAGAGATGCAGCATGACGGCCCAGAGTTCGCGCTCGCGGTCCACATCCTTGAGAATGCGGGCGGCGCGCACGAGTTCGCGGCCGGAGAACTGTTTGGTCGTCTCGGCGTCGCGGGCGGGCAGGGCGGGCAGAACGAGCTTACCGTCGCCGCCCCGGCTGGCGAGTGCAGCGGTCGCGAGCTGACCATAGAAGGTGGTCGGGTAGGCTGCGGCAGCCTTGAAATAGCGGTCGGCCTCTTCCTGCTTGCCGGCGGCGGCGGCCGCGCGGGCAGACCAGTATTCCGCGCGGGACTTGCTGATCGGCGTCGAGACGCCCGCCTCCAGCTTGCGGAAATGGCCATAGGCGATGTCGGCCTTGTTGAGGAACTGCAGTGCGATCCAGCCCGCCATGAACTCGGCATCGGCGAAATCCACGCCCTCGCTCAGGCCGTGGCCCGAGGATATCTGGTAGGCCTGCATATAGAGACCTTCGGCGAGCGCCTTGCGCGCGAGAATGCGGCGCTCGATCCACCATGTCTCGGGACGGACAAGCTGATGCGCTTCCGTCGGCGCCGTCAGCAGCAGCGGCAGGGCATTGTGATCGTTGCCGCGCTGGCGCTCATAGCGGACCTGCTCGTAAAGGAGGCCGGGGTCGGCGCGCAGCGCCGGCGGCACCTGCGAAAGCGCGGCCTGGGCGCGGCTTGAGCCGGAAATGAATTCGATGCGGGCATCCGCCAGCGCGCGGGCTTCCTGTCCGAGAAGCGCCGCTGTCGTGCGCGCATCGGTGGTGCGGCGTTCCCAGAGAAGGCGGGCAAGGCGGTTCTGCTGCGCCTCGGTGTTTATATGCTGGCCATAGGCCGCGAGAATTTCCTTCTGGCGTGCCGGGGAAAAATCATTCTCGACCCAGGCCCGGCGAATCCATTCCGCACCTTCCTGCGTCCGCCCCATTTCGAGGAGCGCCTTGCCATAGCGGATGCGGCCCTCGCCGGAGGCAGGCGCGGTGGCTGAAAACCACTCCGTCACATCCTCGTTGGACAGCGGGTAGGTGAGCAGCGCGCGCTCGGCGCGGAGGTCGAGCGTTGCGCGGCGCGGCCAGCCCGGATTCGCATCCGTGAAGGCGACGATTTCAGAGAAGGTCGCGGTGCTGTTGTCCGAGATGAGCCGGGACCAGGTGACGAGCTTGATCGCGACGGGATCGGAGACTTGCGAGAGATGCCGCGTCGCCGTCGGCCAGTTGCCGCGATCCGTCTCGGCATAGGCGGCGCGCAGCGCCGTCATCTCGGCGGCGCCAAGGCCGGAAAAACTCCCGGCGGCGCTGGCGGCCGGGCGGGCTGGCGCCGAGGCGCTTGCAGGCGCAGCGGCCGGCTTGCCGGGTTCGGGGCGCGCAAGAGGGACAGCCGATGTCCAGCCCTGTGTGGGCATGACGACAAGCGCCGCAAGGAAAAGAGCCGCAACCCGCAAACGCATCGCCGAGGACATGGCCTTCAAGCTGCCTACCCGTACCAAAAAATTGAACTTGCCGCGCTGGCCGGGAAAGGGCCGGGCGAGGCGCCGCCGACGACATGGCGGCCCTGAGCCTCAGCCTGCCATTCTGTCCTTTAATTCGAGACTAATCGCGCTGCCCACTGCGCCGCAACAGGAACCGGGGAAAACCGGCAGATTTCTTGCCGGGCCGGGTACTTGCGGTTATGTTGCGCGCCTTCGGGAGACGCCCGAAAATTCCCCCGGCAGGGTTAATCCGGGGTAACGGAGCCAAAGCCATGTTCAAGGGATCGTTCGTTGCACTCATAACGCCATTCAGGAATGGCGAGGTGGATGAGGCTGCGTTCGTGAAACTCGTCGAATGGCAAATCGAGCAGGGTACGCATGGGCTGGTTCCCTGCGGCACGACGGGCGAGTCGCCCACGCTGTCGCATGACGAGCACAAGCGCGTCGTGAAGCTCTGCATCGAGGCGGCGCGCGGCCGGGTGCCGGTGATCGCCGGGGCGGGTTCCAACAATACGGTCGAGGCCATCGAGCTGACCGCGTTCGCGAAGGATGCGGGCGCCGACGCCGTGCTCAGTGTGACCGGCTATTACAACAAGCCGTCGCAGGAAGGCATATACCGGCATTTCAAGGCAGTGAACGATGCCGTCGATATCCCCATCATCCTCTACAACATTCCCGGCCGAACCATCGTCGACATCTCGCTCGAGACCATGACGCGGCTTTTTGAGCTCAAGAACGTTGTGGGCGTGAAGGATGCGACAGCGAATATCGCGCGCGTCAGCCTGCAGCGGCAGGCGATGGGCCCCGAGTTCTGCCAGCTCTCGGGCGAGGACGGGACCGCGCTTGCCTTCAACGCGCATGGTGGCGTCGGCTGCATTTCCGTCACGGCGAATATTGCGCCGAAGCTTTGTGCGGAGTTCCAGGAGGCGACGCTGGCTGGGGACTATGCCAAGGCGCTGCAGATTCAGGACCGGCTGATGCCGCTCCACAATTCGCTCTTCATCGATCCCAATCCGGCGCCGGTGAAGTATGGTGCGAGCCTGCTCGGCCTGTGCGAGAACGAAATCAGGCTTCCGCTGGTGACGGCGAGCGCGCCCGTGCAGGACAAGGTCCGGGACGCGATGCGGAGCGCCGGGCTCCTCAACTGAGGAGCGGGAAGGAAACGCAGGAGTCATGTCCTCCAAAAGCGGCGGCGCCAAGAAGAAGCCCGGAGACGGCAGCAAGATCATTGCCGACAACCGCAAGGCGCGTTTCAACTACAGCATTACGGAGACCTTCGAGGCGGGCATCGAGCTCAAGGGCAGCGAGGTGAAGTCGCTGCGCACGGGGCAGGGCAGTCTCAACGAAGCCTATGCTCATGCGACGCGGGAAGGCGAGATCATGCTGGTCAACGCCTATATCCCGGTCTATCTGCAGGCCAACCGCTTCAACCATGAAACGCGGCGGCCGCGGAAACTGCTGCTTCACCGGCGCGAGATCGACAAGCTGGTGGCGGCCGTGCAGCGGCAGGGCATGACCATCGTGCCGCTCCGCATGTATTTCAACGACAAGGGCTTCGTGAAGGTCGAGATCGGTCTCGCTCAGGGCAAGAAGCTCGCCGACAAGCGCGAGACGCTGAAAGAGCGGAGCTGGGAGCGCGACAAGGCGCGTCTCATGCGCGAGAAGGGCTGAGGCCCTTCAGCTTTCAAGAAAGGATGTGATGTCGCGGAAGACGCCGTGGAACATTTCCGGCGTGAGCCGGCGCGTATTCGTATTGTAGCGCGAACAGTGATAGCTGTCGAAAAGCCTTACGCCGCCGGGAAGTTCATACGCCGCGCCATGGCCGAAAGCGGCTGACGCCTTGCGCACGCCGTGCGCCGAAAGCACCGCATCATGCGCGATGCGGCCGAGAGCGAGAATGACTTTCAGGTCCGGCAGCGCGGCGATGCGGGCCTTGAGGAAGCCGAGGCAGTTCTTCGCCTCGGCGGGCGTCGGCTTGTTCTGCGGCGGCACGCAGCGCACCGCATTGGTGATCATCGCGCGCTTGAGTTCGAGCCCGTCATCGGGGCGTGCGTCGTAAGTGCCCTTGGCGAAGCCGAACTCCATCAGCGTGCCGTAGAGAAGGTCGCCTGCATAGTCGCCGGTGAAGGGGCGGCCGGTGCGGTTCGCTCCTTGAACGCCCGGCGCGAGGCCGACGATGAGAAGGCGCGCGCGCTCGTCGCCGAAGGACGGGACGGGCGCATTGAACCAGTCGGGATGGGCCACATCATTGTCGCGGCGATAGGCGACGAGGCGGGGGCAGAGCGGGCAATCGAGCGGCGCTTCCGCCGGAACCGAAGGCGGCATTCGTCAGGCCCGGGCCGGGCGGCTGTCGGCTTCGTCCTCGTCGTCGTCATAGTCGTAATCGTCGTCGTTGCGCAGCGGCGGTGCCGGACGATCCGTATGGCTGCGGCCGATCGTGTCGCGCATGGACTCGAGATCGACATACTGGTCGGCCTGGCGGCGCAATTCGTCCGCGATCATGGGCGGCTGGCTGCGCATGGTCGAGACGACGGTGACGCGCTTGCCTTTGCGCTGGAGCGCGTCGACGAGACGGCGGAAATCGCCGTCGCCGGAGAAGAGGATCATGTGGTCGAGCTTGTCGGCGATTTCGAGCGCGTCGATGGCGAGCTCGATGTCCATATTGCCCTTCACGCGGCGCCGGCCGGTGGCGTCGGTGAATTCCTTGGCGGGCTTCGTCACGACCGAGTAACCGTTATAGTCGAGCCAGTCGATCAGCGGCCGGAGCGGCGAATATTCCTGATCTTCGAGCAGGGCGGTGTAGTAGAAAGCACGGATGAGCGTGCCCTTGCCGCGGAAATAGTCCAGCAGGCGCTTGTAGTCGATGTCGAAGCCGAGGCCGCGTGCGGCGGAATAGAGATTGGCGCCATCGATAAAGAGTGCAATTCGCTCATGCGGATAAAAGATCATTCAAACAACTCCACCCTCGAATGCGATTATGCGAAAAGTCTTGAAGACGAGTCATGGCAGGCAAGCAGCTTTCCTGCAGAGACTTAGAACTGGAATGATGGGTCGCGCAAGTTTTCCGGCAAGTCTTCGGCGCGCTATTCTTCAATGTGAAGTAAAACGCCGATCGCAGAATCGCAGGTTGTGCAGATGTCGCAGATTCTGATAGCGCTCGGCGCCAATCTGCCCGGTGCGGCGGGCGGGCCCGAGGCGACGCTCCGGGCGGCGCTGGCGGCGATGCCGGCGTTCGGCCTGCAGGTCGTCCGGATGGCTCCATTTTACCGGACCCCGGCGCTGGCCGACTATGCGCAGCCTGATTATGTTAATTCGGTCGCGTCGGTCGAGGCCGCGGCGCCCCCGGAAGGGGTACTCGCCACGCTGCACAGGTTCGAGGCTCTGTTCGGCCGGGTCCGGCGGGACCGCTGGGCGCCGCGGGTGATCGATCTCGACCTGCTGGACTGCCGGGGGACGGTATTGCCGGGCAGCGGCGGCGGCCGCAGCGGGGTTGCCGGGGCGCCACTGGCCCTGCCGCATCCGGGGATCGCGGCCCGGGGGTTCGTCCTGGTGCCTCTGCGGGATGTGGCCCCCGGCTGGCGGCATCCGGTGACGGGGGAGAGCGTGGAGCGGCTGATTGCCGCCCTTCCGCCCGCGGAACTCGCGCAAATCCGCCGGATCGGCGGTTGAATTCGTCTCAGAACTGGCCGTAAGGGCCTGTTCTTGCTTGCTTTCTGCGGGTCCAGCCCCTACATACAGGGCCAAATTGGATCCCGCATACTGGAGTTTCGTTCATGGCCCGCGTGACCGTTGAAGACTGCGTCGACAAGGTGCCCAACCGCTTTGAGCTCGTTCTGCTCTCGGCGCACCGGGCGCGTGCCATGTCGGCCGGCGCGGAGCTGACGGTCGACCGCGACAACGACAAGAACCCTGTCGTGGCGCTGCGCGAGATCGCCGAACGGACCGTGACGCCGGACAATCTCCGCGAAGACCTGATCGGCAGCATGCAGAGCCGGGTCGATACGGAGGAGCCCGAGGTCGAGAACATGCAGCTTCTCATGGCGGGCGAAACCAGCGTCGAGGTGCAGGATACGTTCGGTTCGGCCGAAGGCGGCGGCGACCGCATGAGCGAAGAAGAACTGCTGCGCGCCATCCAGAGCCAGATCGACTCGCCGCAGCAGAAATCCGCCGATGCGGACGACATGGACGGAGAAGACTGAGGACGGGCGGCAAGGGCCGGAGGACGGCTTTCAAGGCCCAGAGGTTATTCAGTTCGAGCGCCGCCCGGCCGCAAGGTGAGGGGCGGCGCTTTTCGTTTGGGCCAGCGCCATTTGGCCACATGGCGCTGGCCTCCCGAGTGTTAGGATTGTGGCAAGGAAGGACACAGGAGAATCGCAGGCATGTTGCGTCAGTATGAGCTCGTCGATCGCGTGCTCGGCTACGATCCGAAAGCGGACGAAGCCCTGATCAACCGCGCCTATGTCTATGCCATGAAGCAGCATGGCAGCCAGAAGCGCGCCAGCGGCGATCCCTATTTCTCCCACCCGATCGAAGTAGCCGGCATCCTGACGGACCTCAAGCTCGACACGGCGACGATCGTCACGGCGCTGCTCCACGACACGATCGAGGATACGGGCTCGACGATGGACGAGCTCACCAAGCTGTTCGGGCCGCAGGTGGCGGGGCTCGTGGACGGCGTGACGAAGCTCACCCGGATCGAGCTGACCTCCGAGCGGTCGAAGCAGGCGGAGAATTTCCGCAAGTTCCTGCTCGCCATGTCGAACGACATCCGCGTGCTGCTGGTGAAGCTCGCCGACCGGCTTCACAACATGCGGACGCTGCATTTCATCTCGTCGGCGGAGAAGCGGCAGCGGATCGCGCTCGAGACGATGGAAATCTATGCGCCGCTTGCCGGCCGCATGGGCATTCAGGAAATCCGCGAGGAGCTTGAGGATCTCGCGTTCAAGGAGCTCAATCCGGAAGCGCGCGAGGCGCTGATCAAGCGGCTCAACGAATTCCGCGAGTCGACCGGCGATGCGGTGAAGAAGATCGCCGACGAGATCAGGGCGAAGCTCGAAGAGGCGGGCTTGCCCTGCGAGGTGATCGGGCGCGAGAAGCGGCCCTATTCGATGTGGCGCAAGATGGAACGGCGCGCGATTTCGCTTGAGCAGCTCTCCGATATTTTCGGCTTTCGCGTGATCGTGGATGACGTGCCGGACTGCTATCGCGCGATCGGCGTGCTGCATACGAGTTGGCCCATGGTGCCGGGGCGTTTCAAGGACTACATCTCGACGCCGAAGGCGAACGGATACCGCTCGCTGCACACCACCATGATCGGGCCGCAGCGCAAGCGCGCCGAGGTACAGGTGCGGACCCGCAAGATGCACGAGGTCGCCGAATACGGCATCGCGGCTCACTGGCTCTACAAGGAAGCGAGCGGTACGGACGCATCGGGCGAGTTTGCGGCGACCTTCAAATGGCTCCGCCAGCTCATCGAAATGCTGGAACATGGCGCCTCGCCCGAGGAATTCCTGGAGCATACGAAGCTCCAGATGTATTCGGACCAGGTGTTCTGCTTCACGCCGAACGGCTTGCTCATCACGCTGCCGCGCGGTGCGACGCCCATCGACTTCGCCTATGCGGTGCATACCGAGATCGGCGACACCTGCGTCGGCTGCAAGATCAACGGCCGGCACATGCCGCTTCGTAGCAAGCTCGAGAACGGCGACGAGGTGGAGATCATCCGCTCGCAAGCGCAGAAGCCGTCTCCGGCCTGGGAAGCGATTGTCGCGACAGGCAAGGCGCGGTCCGCCATCCGCCGTTCGATCCGCGCGACGAAGCAGGCGGAGTTCAGCAAGCTCGGCCGGCAGATCGTGAAGACGGCCTTCGAGGCGGCGGGACGCGAGGCGACCGACACAATTCTGGAGCGCGCGCTCGGGCCGCTCCGCAAGCACGACATCAATGAGCTGCTGGCCGGTGTCGGCGACGGCACGATCAATCCGCAACAGATTCTGCAGACCGTCTATCCCGAGGACGGTGCGCCGAAGGGCGGGCGGAAGCGCAATGGCCGCATGAACGGCAAGGACGAGCGCGGGGGGTCGGTGCGGGTAACGGGCCGGGCCTCGGGTCTCGCCATCCGTTTTGCGCCGGAAATGTTCCCGCTGCCGGGCGAGCGCATTGTGGGCATCATGATGCCGGGCGAAGGCGTGACGATCTATCCGATCGACGCCCCGGCGCTTGAGGAGTTCGACGGCGATGCGATGCGCTGGATCGATGCGACATGGGATATCGATCCCGAACATCCGCAGAGCTTCCCGACGCGGTTGCGCGTGACCGCGAAGAACGAAGTCGGTTCGCTCGGCCATATCGCGACGCTGATCGCGGACTATGGCAGCAATATCGCCAATCTCTCGCTCGCGCAGCGCGATACGGACTTCTACGACATACAGCTCGACCTCGAAGTGCGCGACCTCAAGCATCTGACGCGGATCATGTCCGCGCTCAACGGACTTTCCTGCGTCAACACCGTGGTGCGCCCCAGGCGCTGAACGGAACTGACATCCACTCCCCAAAGAAGAAGCCGGTGAAGAAATGGATCAAGACAAGGTTCTCAAGGAATTCGAAAAAGCCGGCGCGCTGCTGAGAGGGCATTTCATTCTTTCCTCCGGGCTGCACAGCCCGGTCTTCCTTCAGAAGGCGCTGGTGTTCATGAATCCCGCACGGACCTCGAAGCTCTGCAAGGCGCTGGCCGCAAAAATCGCCGATGAAGTGAGCGGCCCCATTGATGCCATCGTTTCGCCCGCAGTGGGCGGTATCATTCCCGGTTATGAAACGGCGCGGCACATGAAGGTTCCGGCCATGTATGTCGAGCGGGAGAACGGGGAATTCGCGCTTCGCCGCGGGTTCCATCTCGAAAAGGGTATGCGCGTGGTGATGGTGGAAGACATCGTGACGACGGGGCTTTCGTCGCGCGAGTGCATTGAGGCGATCAAGAAGACCGGCGCCCGGGTTGTGGCGGCGGCCTGCCTGATCGACCGTTCCGGCGGCAAGGCGAAGGTCGGCACGAAGCTGATCTCGCTCGCGCGGATCGCTATCCCGGCCTATCCCGCCGACAAGCTGCCGAAGGAACTCGCCGCGCTGCCTGCGACCAAGCCGGGAAGCCGGCATCTGGCATGAGGATTGATTTTTGTTTCGCCGTCGCGTCGATCTGCACCCTATTGAGAAGCTGAAGGAATTCTTCTGGCCCCGTTCGGGCTGGAAGCGCTCCTTTCAGTATGGGTGGCGGCGCGTCTGGCGGCTTTCGGGCACGCCGCATGCGATTGCGCTCGGCGTGGCGGCGGGCGTGTTTGCCTCCTGCACGCCGTTTTTCGGATTTCACATCCTTCTTGCCATGCTGGTTGCCTGGGTGATCCGCGGCAATCTCGTCGCGAGCGCGCTGGGAACTTTTGTCGGCAATCCCCTGACCTTTCCGCTCATCTTCTTCGTCGTGTTCGAGGTCGGTAAGTTCATGGTCGGCACCCCGGCGGGCCGGGCCCATCCCGAGATCGAGGAAGTGGTGCAGCAGGCGGGTGCCTTCGACCGGCTGCTGCCGCATATCGTGCCGCTCCTCGTGGGCGCAATCCCGGTCGGAATTGTGCTGGGTTGTGTCTTTTATGTCATTACGCGGAGCGGCGTCGAAGCCTATCAATCACAACGGCGCAAGCTGCTGGAGGAGCGGGCGAAGGCGAGGGCCGATGCCGCCGCCGGCAGGCGCGTCGAAGCCGCCGCTCTGGAGACGGGCAAGGGAGACGCTGCATGAACGTGAAGGCCATGCCGGGATATCTGCGCCTCGGCGTCAATATCGATCACGTGGCGACCATCCGGAATGCGCGCGGCAACGACCATCCCGATCCCGTGCGGGCGGCGAAGCTCGCGGCGGAGGCCGGTGCCGATGGCATCACCGCGCATCTGCGCGAAGACCGGCGGCATATCCGCGACGACGATATTGCACGGCTGATGGATGAGATCGGCCTGCCGCTCAATCTCGAAATGGCGGCGACGCCGGAGATGCTGCAGATCGCCCTGCGCCACAAGCCGCATGCCTGCTGCATCGTGCCGGAGCGGCGCGAGGAAGTGACGACGGAAGGCGGGCTCGATGCGGCGGGTCTCCACAACCATCTGAAGCCCATTGTCGACCGGTTGCGCGACGCAGGCATTCGCGTGTCCCTCTTCATCAATGCGGAGAAGCGCCAGCTCGAGGCGGCGCGCTCGCTCGGTGCGCCGGTTGTGGAACTGCATACGGGCGCCTATTGCGACGCCGTGCTGGAGCGGCAGCATGCCAAGCGCGATGCGGAGCTTGCCCGGCTCGGCAGGGCGGCGGCGGATGGCGCGGCGCTCGGCCTCGAGGTTCATGCGGGCCATGGCCTCACCTTCGACACGGTCGGGCCGGTGGCGGCGATACCGGAGCTTGCGGAACTCAATATCGGCCACTTCCTTGTCGGCGAAGCCGTGTTTGTCGGCCTGGCGGAAAGCATTCGTCTGATGCGGGCGGCGATGGATGCCGCCCGGCCGCTATCGGCCGGCACCGGCGCGAAGGAATCCCGATGATCATCGGCATCGGCAACGACATCATCGATATCAGGCGCGTGCAGCAGACGCTGGACCGCTTCGGCGACCGTTTCGTCCAGCGCATCTTCACCGACGTCGAGCAACGCAAGTCCGAGGCGCGGCGCATGCGCGCTGCTTCCTATGCGAAACGCTTTGCGGCGAAGGAAGCATGTTCGAAGGCGCTCGGTACCGGGCTTCGGCGCGGCGTCTTCTGGCGGGACATGGGTGTGGTCAATATGCGCGGAGGGCAGCCCACAATGGCGCTGACCGGCGGCGCGCTCGACCGGCTCAACGAGATCACGCCGGCCGGCATGACGCCGGTCATCCATCTTACGATCACCGACGATCACCCGCTGGCGCAGGCTTTCGTCATCATTTCGGCGGTGCCGAAGACATAAGCGGCGGAAGCAGGCGGACCGCGTCATTGCGCGGGCCGGCGGGCGAGGGGAGCATTCAGGGAATGGCCAATGACTGGAAAGTCTCGATGAGCGAAAATGCGCGGAAGCTGCGCGGCAGTTCGTTCTCGGAGAATGTGCGCACGATCATCTATGCGCTGCTGATCGCCATGGTGATCAGGGCATTGCTGTTCCAGCCCTTCTTCATCCCGTCGAGTTCGATGGAGTCAACCCTGCTGATCGGCGACTATCTTTTCGTCTCGAAATACAGCTATGGCTATTCCCGGCATTCGCTGCCTTTCAGCCCACCGCTTTTCAGCGGACGGATCGTCGGCGTGGAACCGGAGCGTGGCGACATCGCCGTGTTCAAACAGCCGATCGATAATCGCACCGATTTCATCAAGCGTGTGGTGGGGCTTCCCGGCGACAAGATCGAGATGCGCAGCGGCGTTCTCTACATCAACGATCGTGAAGTGCCGCGCATGCGGGTGGACGATTTCATCGAGCGCGATGCCTTCGGCAATGTCCGCCGCGTGCCGCGCTACAAGGAAACGCTGCCGAATGGCGTTTCCTATCTCACGCTGGATCGCGTCCGGAACGGCGTCTGGGACAATGCGGGGCCCTATCAGGTGCCTGAGGGGCATTATTTCATGATGGGCGATAATCGCGACAATTCAAGCGACAGCCGTGTGGCGGAGTCGGTCGGCTATGTGCCCTTCGAGAACCTGGTCGGCAAAGCCGAGATCGTGTTCTTCTCCGCTGATGGCAGCGCGGCGATCTGGCAATTCTGGAAGTGGCCGTCCGCCATCCGCTGGGATCGCATCGGCAAATGGGTCGAGTGAGCCCGGAACTGCTGCAGACGCGGCTTGGCCATCGCTTCGCCGATGAGAGCCTGCTCCGGCGTGCGCTGACGCATCCGAGCGCCGAGGGCAGCAATAATTATCAGCGGTTCGAATTTCTGGGCGACCGGGTGCTTGGCCTCGCCATCGCGAAATGGCTGCTTGAGACCTTTCCGCAAGCCGATGAGGGCGAGCTCGCGGTGCGGTATAATGCGCTGGTCCGCAAGGAAGCCTGCGCGGAAGTGGCGGAACGGCTCGATCTCGGCCGCCATATCGTGATGGGCGGCGGCGAGGAAAAGGCGGGCGGGCGGCGCAAGGCCGCCATTCTGGGCGACGCCTGCGAAGCCCTGATCGCGGCGCTTTATCTCGATGGCGGGCATGAGGTTGCCGAGCGTTTCGTCCGCACCGAATGGTCGGCCCTGATCGAGCGGTCGGGCAAGGTGCCGCAGGATGCGAAGACGGCGCTGCAGGAATGGGCGCAGGGCGCCGGGCGGCCGGTGCCCCGATATGTGCTTGCCGGGCGCACGGGCCCCGACCATGCGCCGGAATTCACCGTTTCGGTCGAGGTCGAGGGACAATCCACCCTCACGGCCAGGGGGGCGTCCAAGCGACAGGCCGAGCAGGCCGCCGCCCGGGCGATGCTTGAAAAACTGGGCCTCTGGCAGGATGAAGACTGAGCGCGGCCCGCGCCGATATGCTATTGAAGCGGCATCATGGAAGAGACATCTGAAAACATGCCGCAGGCCGAGGCCGGGCAAACCCGCTGCGGCTTCGTCGCCATCATCGGCGCGCCGAATGCGGGCAAGTCGACGCTTCTGAACCAGCTTGTCGGCTCTAAAGTCGCCATCGTCACGCACAAGGTGCAGACGACGCGCTCGCGCATCCGCGGCATCGCGATGGAAGGCGACACGCAGATTGTGTTCGTGGACACGCCGGGCATCTTCAAGCCGAAGCGGCGGCTCGACAAGGCGATGGTCGATGCCGCCTGGGGCGGTGCGGGCGATGCGGATGCCATCATCCTCATGGTCGATGCCGAATATGAGCGCGAGGAAGATCTCGAACGGATCATCGAGGGGCTGAAGTCGCAAGGGCGGAAGGCGATCCTCGTTCTGAACAAGATCGATGCGACGAAGCGCGAGAAGCTGCTGAAGCTCGCCGAACGGCTGAACGAGACGGGGATATTCACCGACACGTTCATGATCTCGGCGATGAAAGGGAGCGGCGTTGCCGATCTGCGCCGGCACCTCGCGAAGATGATGCCGTTTGGGCCGTGGCACTACCCGGAAGATCAGGCGGCCGATGTGCCGCTCCGTTCGCTCGCCGCGGAGGTCACGCGCGAGAAGCTCTTTCTCCGGCTTCACGACGAGCTGCCTTATTCCCTGACCGTCGAGACGGAGGAATGGGAGCAGAAGAAGGACGGCTCGATCCGCATCGCCCAGGTCATCTTCGTCGAGCGCGACAGCCAGAAGAAGATCGCGCTCGGCAAGGGCGGGCAGACGATCAAGACGGTCGGGCAGCTTGCGCGGCAGGAGCTCGAAGAGATGCTGGAGACGAAAGTGCATCTCTTCCTCTTCGTGAAAGTGCGCGAGAACTGGTCCGACGATCGCGAGCGCTACCGCGAAATGGGTCTCGATTTCCCGCAGGGGTGAGGGCCGCGCATGGACTGGCGTGACGAAGGGATCGTGTTGTCGGCGCGGGCGCATGGCGAGACCGGCGCGATCCTCGAACTCTTCACGCGGGAGCAGGGGCGGCATCTGGGGTTGGTGCATGGCGGCGCGGGGCCGCGGATGCGCAGCGTGCTGCAGCCCGGCAACAAGCTCAATGCGCATTGGCGGGCGCGGCTATCCGATCATCTTGGCACCTACCAGGTGGAGCTCGTGCGCCCGCTGGCGGGCCTCCTGATGGACGATCCGCTGGCGCTGCTGGCGCTCAGCGCGGCGAGCGCCGTTTGCGGCGTCGTGCCGGAGCGGGAAGCGCATCCGGCCCTTTACGACGGCTATGAAGTGCTGCTCGAAACGCTGCAGGACGGGGAAGTCTGGCCCGCGATCTTCGTGCGCTTCGAGCTCGGGTTGCTGCAGGAGCTCGGCTTCGGACTCGATCTCACGCGCTGCGCGGCGACGGGCGCCCGGGACGATCTCGTCTATGTCTCGCCGAAGAGCGGCGGCGCGGTGAGCCGGGCGGCGGGCGAGCCCTACAAGGACCGGCTGTTCCGGCTGCCGGGCTTTCTCGTCGGCTCGCAGGCAGGCGAAGCCACGCCTGCGGATGTAGCGGAGGGCTTCAGGCTCACAGGGCATTTTCTGGAGCGTCACCTCTTCGCGGCCCACCAACGCCATCTGCCCGATGCACGGCTCCGCCTGATGGAGAAGATCGCCGCATGGGCGGAGTGAGCCGCGAATCGCTGGTATATTGGCCCCACTCCGAAGGACCGAAAGCAAAGCACGATGACCAAGGCCGTAACGCCGCCCGAGCCCGAACACGAGATCAATCTGCGCGAGGCGCTGGAGACTCGCTATCTCGCCTATGCGCTCTCGACCATCATGCACCGGGCGCTGCCGGATGTGCGCGACGGGCTGAAGCCGGTTCACCGGCGTGTACTCTTTGCGATGCGGCAGCTTCGGCTTGAGCCGGGACAGGGCTTCAAGAAGTCGGCCCGCGTTGTCGGCGATGTGATCGGCCGCTACCACCCGCATGGCGACCAGTCGGTCTATGACGCGCTGGTACGTCTGGCGCAGGACTTTTCCGTGCGCTATCCGCTGGTCGACGGGCAAGGCAATTTCGGGAATGTGGACGGCGATAATGCCGCCGCCATGCGCTACACGGAAGCGCGGCTGACGGCTGTGGCGGCGCTGCTGCTCGACGGGCTCGACGAGGACACGGTCGATTTCCGCGAGACCTATGACGGCGAGGA
Source organism: Parvibaculaceae bacterium (assembly GCA_019636015.1). Lineage (GTDB taxonomy): Bacteria > Pseudomonadota > Alphaproteobacteria > Parvibaculales > Parvibaculaceae > Parvibaculum. The sequence goes on along the minus strand of JAHBYJ010000001.1, from coordinate 2,342,412 downwards.
CAAGGAGCCCATGGTGCTGCCGGGCGCCTTCCCGCAGCTTCTCGCCAATGGCGCGTCGGGCATCGCGGTCGGCATGGCGACGAGCATTCCGCCGCATAATGCGGCCGAGCTTTGCGATGCGGCGCTTCACCTCATCAAATATCCGAATGCGCGGACGGAGAAGCTTGTCAGTTTCGTGCAAGGGCCCGATTTCCCGACCGGCGGCATCGTGATCGAGCCGCGCGAGGCGATCGTCGAGGCTTACGAGACGGGGCGTGGCGGTTTCCGCGTGCGCGCGAAGTGGGAGCAGGAGGAGCTGCCGCGCGGGCTCTGGCAGATCGTCGTCACGGAAATCCCCTACCAGGTTCAGAAGTCGAAGTTGATCGAGAAGATCGCCGAACTGCTACAGGCGAAGAAGCTGCCCCTGCTCGAAGATGTGCGCGACGAGAGCGCGGAGGAAATCCGCCTCGTGCTGGTGCCGAAGTCCCGGACCGTGGAGCCAGAACATCTGATGGAGTCGCTTTTCCGGGCGACCGAACTCGAGAGCCGATTCCCGCTCAACCTCAACGTGCTTTCGGCCGGACAGGTGCCCGGCGTAATGAGCTTGCGCGAGGCACTTAAGGCCTGGCTCGAGCATCGCAAGGAAGTGCTGGTCCGCCGTTCGAATTTCCGTCTCGACAAGATCGAGAAACGGCTGGAAGTCCTTGAAGGCTATCTCAAGGCCTATCTCAATCTCGACGAGGTGATCCGTATCATCCGCGAGGAGGATGAGCCGAAGCCCGCACTCATCAAGCGCTTCAAGCTGACGGACAATCAGGCCGAAGCGATCCTCAACATGCGTCTGCGGAGCTTGCGCAAGCTCGAGGAAATGGAAATCAAGGGCGAGCACAAGGAACTCACCGCCGAGCAGAAGAACCTCAAGGCGCTGGTGAAATCCGATGCGAAGCAGTGGGAGCGCGTGTCCGAAGAGATCAGGGAAGTGCGCAACACATTCGGCCCGAAGACAAAGCTCGGCGCACGGCGGACGCAGTTCTCGGATGCACCGAAGGTCGAATATGTGCCTGTCGAGGCCATGGTCGAGAAGGAGCCGATCACCGTCGTCTGCTCGAAGAAGGGCTGGATCCGCTCGATGAAGGGGCATCTCGCTGCCGACGCCGATATCAAGTTCAAGGAAGGCGACGGGCCGCGCTTCACGCTTCACGCGGAGACGACGGACAAGATATTGCTCTTCGCGACGGATGGCCGCTTCTACACGCTCGACGCGGCGAAGCTGCCCGGCGGGCGCGGGCATGGCGAGCCGGTGCGCCTGATGATCGATCTCGACGAGAGCCGCGACATCGTGGAACTTTTCGTGCACCAGCCGGGGCGGAAGCTCATCATTGCCTCGCATGAAGGCAATGGTTTCATCGTGCCGGAGGACGAGGTCGTCGCGATGCGCCGTGCCGGCAAGCAGATACTGAATGTGTCCGGCACCGACGAGGCTGTCGCCTGCGCGGTGGTGCAGGGCGACCATGTGGCCGTGATCGGCGAGAACCGGAAACTCGTGATCTTCCCCCTCAAGGAAGTGAACGAGATGACGCGCGGCAAGGGCGTTCGCCTGCAGCGCTACAAGGATGGCGGCCTCGGCGACATCAAGACCTTCACGCTGAAGCAGGGGCTCATCGCCTATGACCGCTCGGACCGCGCGCGGACCTTCGACACGCTGAAGGACTGGCTCGGGCAGCGGGCGCAAGCGGGCCGCCTGCCGCCCAAGGGCTTCCCCGTGGGGCACAAGTTCGGCGGCGGCTTCGGGGCGGCGTGAGCGGGATCACCTGATGGTGACAGGCTCGCGCCTCTCGTTGCCCCAATAATTCATGAAGAGAATATAGTCGCCGGGCTTCACGCGCGAGGGATCGAGTTCGAGCTCGTATTCGCCCGATATGGAGTGCTTGCCTTCGAGTTCACCCCGCATCGGTACATCGACGCAGGCTTCGTCGCCGCGCTGCGATTGGACGAAGTTCTGGTCCCGGTCCGTCAGGAACCAGCGGAAAATTTTGCATTGCGAGTCGATTTCCAGCGGCATGGCCTCGCCGGTATTGTTGGCGAGCGTGACGTTGACGGCGAGCGTGAGCGGCCCCGCTTCGGTCCAGCTTCTGGGCTGCGTGACCTGCACCGTCAGTTCGACCGGATCGTTCAGCTGAACGCGGCCCGTGCCGATGTAAAAGGCGATGACGCCCGCCATGGCCATGAAAACGAGCGACATGCGGATGAGGTTGCTCCGCGCGTTCAGCGCGGCTTCGTTCGGGTCTCTTGAAGGCATTGTGCTCACATCGTAGCGAAGAGGAGGCGCGGCAGCCATGTCGCGATCGAGGGGAACATGGCTACCACGGCAATGGCAAGCAGTTGAAGCCCCACGAAAGGCACCGCGCCGCGATAAATCTGCATGGTTGTAACGCTTTCCGGCGCGACGCCCCGCAGATAGAAGAGCGCAAAGCCGAAAGGCGGCGTCAGGAAGGATGTCTGCAGGTTCAGCGCCATCATCACGCCGAGCCAGACCGGGTCCACGCCCATCATCAGCAGGATTGGCGCGACGATCGGCACGACCACGAAGATGATCTCGATGAAATCGAGGAAGAAGCCGAGCAGGAACATGACGGCCATGACCGTGATGACGGCGCCTGTGGTGCCGCCCGGCATGGCGTTCAGGAATTCATGCACCGTGTCGTCGCCGCCCAATCCCCGGAAAACGAGGCTGAACAGCGCGGCGCCGATCAGGATGATGAAGACCATCGAGGTGATCCGCGCGGTCGACTGGGAGACTTCACCGACGACACCGCTCAGCCAGAGCTTCCAGATGGAGGCGGCAAGGCCGATGGCGACGAGGGCGCAGAGAAGATAGGCAACCCATATGCCGATCTGGTCGGTCGCGGAGATTTCGCTGCGGGCGGTCCGCAGATCCATGAAAGCGGTGAGGATCAGCAATGCGATCAGCGAAAGGGCGGCGACGCGCACGGCGCGCTTCATGCCGCCCGCGCGTTCGCCCGCAAGCAGCGTCGCGCCGATGGCGCCGAGGGCGGCGGCTTCCGTCGGCGTTGCGATGCCGCCCAGGATCGAGCCCATGACCGCGACGATGAGGGCAACAGGCGGAACCAGCGCGCGGAGCGTGCGGCGATAGAGTTCGGCGGTCGAGACGCTGTCGTCCACGGGCATGGCGGGCGAGGATTTCGGGTCGAGCGCGGCGCGAACGATCTGGTAGAGGATATAGAAGCCGACAAGCAGCAGGCCCGGCAGAAGCGCACCGGCGAAGAGATCGCCGACGGAGAGCGTTTCCGGCGAAAAAATGCCCTGTTCGAGCTGCGCGCGCTGGTATGAATTTGCCAGCGTGTCGCCAAGCAGCACGAGCACGATCGAGGGCGGGATGATCTGGCCGAGCGTGCCGGCCGCGGCGATGGAGCCCGTCGCCAGCGAAGGATCGTAGCCGCGCCGCAGCATGGTCGGCAGCGCGAGCAGGCTCATGGTGACGACGGTTGCGCCGACAATGCCGGTCGAGGCGGCAAGGAGCGCGCCCACGATCGATACCGAATAGCCGAGCCCGCCGCGCAGCCGGCCGAAAAGGCGGCCCATGTTTTCAAGCAGATCCTCGGCAACCTTGGAGCGTTCGAGCATCGTGCCCATGAAAACGAAAAGCGGCACGGCGATCAGCACGTCGTTCGTCATGTTGCCGTAGATGCGCTGCGGCAAGGCGGCCATGAAGCCGAAATCGAAAACGCCGAAGACGATGCCGATGACGCCGAAGGCGAGGGCAACGCCCGCGAGCGTGAAGGCGACGGGAAAACCCGTCAGCAGCACCGCGCAGACGGTGACGAACATCAGGATGTCGAGGCTGGCGCGAAGATCCATCTTGGGGCTGCTTTCAGAGGATGGGGGAGGCTTCCTCGACGGGCTTTTCCTTCCCGGCGAGGATGCGCAGCGCGTGAACGATCAGGGACAATCCCTGAAGGGCGAGCAGCACGACGAAGACGAGGATCACGCTTTTCAGAAGGTAGACGCCCTGGATGCCGCTCGTCTCGCGGCTGCCTTCGCGCACCGCCCATGAGGCTTCGACATAGGGAAGTGAGACGGTGAAGATGAGGTAGCAGACCGGCCAGAGCAGGAAGAGAGTGCCCAGCAGGTCGACCCATGCTTTCGCCCGCGGCGCCATCGTCCGGTAGAACACGTCCACGCGGACATGGCCGTTATGCAGCAGCGTGTATCCCGCCACCAGCATGAAGAGCGTGCCGTGCATATAGACGATCGACTCCTGCATGAAGATGGAGCCGATGCCGAAGACATATCGCTGCAGGACGACGATGAACTGCACCACGACCATGACGAGCGCGAGCCATGAAACGGTGCGCCCGACATTTTCGTTGAGAGCGTCGATCCAGCCGGCAATGCGGACGAGTGCCTTCATGGCATGTCTCCCGTGCCGCGTCAGTCGCGGCGCGCCTCCACGAAGCCTTCGTCGCCGATGCGGGTCCATTCGCTCGTCGTGTCGAGGAAGTTGCGGAAGCTCTCATAGACCTTGGCGGTGAAGGCGTCTTCCTTCGCGGCATCTTCCAGCACTTCGAGCGAGGTCTTCTTGAGCGCGGCCACCACGTCGTCCGGGAAGCGGCGAACCAGAACGCCGTGCTTCTCGATCAGGGTTTTCAGCGCCTCGCCGTTATGGGCGTTGTATTCGGCCAGCGTGTAGTCGTTCTCGGCGGCGCAGGCGGCGCGGACGACGGCCTGCTGCTGTTTCGTGAGCGAGTTCCAGACGTCGAGGTTGAAGCCCGCGGCGAGGCTCGATCCCGGCTCGTGGAAGCCCGGCCAGTAGTAATATTTGGCGAGGCGGTAGAAGCCGAAAGCCATGTCGTTCCAGGGGCCGACCCATTCGGCGGCGTCGATGGTGCGGTTCTGCAGCGCGGGGAAAATATCGGGCCCGGCCAGCGTGACCGAGGCGGCGCCGAGACGGCGCATGACTTCGCCACCGAGGCCCGGCATGCGGATCGACAGGCCCTTCAGGTCGTCGAGCGACTTGATCTCGCGGCGATACCAGCCGGGAAGCTGCACGCCCGTATTGGCGCACATGAAGGCCTTGATCTTGAAGCGCGCGGAGAGTTCGTCCCAGAGTTCCTGGCCGCCGCCATGATAGATCCAGGCGTTGATTTCGGCGGCGGTCATGCCGAAGGGAACGGCGGTGAAGAAGTTGAAGGCCTTGGACTTGCCCTGCCAGTAATATTCCGCGCCGTGATAGATGTCGGCCGCGCCGGAGGAAACCGTGTCGAAGCATTCAAGCGGCGGCACCAGTTCGTTCGCTGCGAAGACTTTGATATCGATCTGGCCGTCCGTCATCTCGCGGATGCGGGTCGCGAGCCGCTCGGCCGACACGCCGAGGCCCGGATAGTTCTTCGGCCAGGTGGTGACCATCTTGAGCTGGCGCTTGCCCTGCGCCAGCGCGGGCGCGGGCAAGGTGGCGGCAGCAAGGCCTGTCAGGCCGGCGCCTGCCAGAAACGAACGGCGTTTCATCGATTACTCCCCGATTCACATCCCCTGGGCAGCCGCCTGGCCGCCCGTCCCCGATTGAAGGGATACAATTTGCGGCCAGTATAGGCACGCTCACGCGGGGCGCAACGGAGACCGGGGCCGCTCAGGCGGCCGGAGGGGGCAGTTTCCGCCAGCCTTCGGGGAAAAGCGCCTCAAGGGGCCCGAAGCGGGTCTTGTAGGACATCTTGCGGGAGCCATCGACCCAATAGCCGAGATAGACGTAAGGTAGGCCGAGCTGGCGGGCGCGCTCGATATGGTTGAGCACCATCAGGGTGCCGAGGCTTCGCGTCGTCTCCGCCGGGTCGTAGAAGCTGTAGACCATGGAGAGCCCGTCATCGAGCGTGTCGGTGAGCGCCGCGCCGATGAGCGGCGCCGATCCCGATTCGTCAGGCAAGCGATATTCGACAAGGCGGGTCGCCACCGTCGTGTCCTCGACCATGGCGACATAATCGAGCCGCGACATGTCCGCCATACCGCCCTCCGCGTGGCGCGTGTCGAGATAGCTGCGCAGCAGGGCGTATTGCTCGTCGGTCGCGGCGGCGGGCGCGAGGCCCGTCCTGACATCCATGTTGCGCGCCAATACGCGGCGGAATGTCCGGCTGGGGCGGAATTCATCGACGATGACGCGGACGGAGATGCAGGACTGGCAGTCTTCGCAGGCGGGGCGGTACGCGATGTTCTGGCTCCGCCGGAAGCCTGCTTGCGAGAGCATGTTGTTCAGCGAAACCGGCTCGTCGCCGAGGAGATGCGTGAAGACCTTCTTCTCGTAGCGCCCCGGCAGATAGGGGCAGGGCTGCGGCGAGGTTATGTAGAATTGGGGAAACCTGATGCGGGACTGGTCCGTCACTGGCCTGCTCTCGCTCCCTGTTGCCCTGGCGGGGCGCCGCGCCCCTCAGAGACCGTAATACCAGGGGGCGAAGAAAGAATAGGCCAGCCAGAGAAGAATGACGAGGGGGGTGCCGGTCCGGACGAAATCCCGGAATTCGTAGTGGCCGGGGCCCATGACCAGCAGGTTCGTCTGATAGCCCATCGGCGTTGCGAATGAACAGTTGGAGGCGAAGATCACCGCATAGATGAAAACGAAGGGATCGACGCCGAGCTGCGCCGCCGTGCTGATGGCGATCGGCGTGAAGAGAACGGCGGTGGCGTTGTTCGTCAGGACGTTGGTCGTGATCGCGGCCGCCAGGAAGAAAGCGGAGAGAATGACCGGCACGCTGTAGCCGGAGAAGAGATAGACGGTCGTTTCGGCGATGGCGCGCGCGCCGCCCGTCGCGTCCAGCGCGGCGGCGACGCCCAGCATGGCGCCGACCATGAGGAAGATGCGGCGGTCCACGGCGCGGGCGGCCTGGCGCACATTGAGCACGCCGAAGGCGATGGACGCTCCGGCGGCAGCGACGGCGGCAATCTCGATCGGCAGGATATCGAGCAGCACCGTCGCCACCATCACGCCGAAAATCGCCAGCGCACGGTGGCCGAGTTTCGGGTCCGGCAGTTCGGTTGCCGACCATTCGAGGAGCAGCACATCGCGGTTGTGGCGCAGGTCCTGGATGCGCGCGCCCTTGCCGAGCACCAGAAGCACGTCGCCTGCCTCGAGGCGGATGTCGTTCAGGAGGGTGCGGATCATGCGGCTGCGGCGCTGGATGCCGAGCACGATGCAGCCCGTCTGGTGGCGGAAGGCGATCTGCTCGATGGTCTGGCCGATCATGCGCGAGCCGGGCGCCACCACCGTTTCGGCGAGGATGAGTTCGCCGCCGGGCCTCGCCGGGCCGCCATTGGTCTCGATCCCTTCGGCGAAACGCTCTTCCAGCATGCCTTCGAAAATGCGGGCGCCGGACCTCAGGGCTTCGGTGAGGGTCTGGCGCGTGGCGGCGACGATCAGGACGTCGCCCGTCATCAGCGTCATGTCCTCGAAAGGCGGCAGGATCGGATGTTCGCCGCGCTGGATCATGCGGACCGTCATGTCGCGCAGCTGCGGAAAGAGACCGGCCTTGGAGCTTTGCCCCCGCAGCGGATGATCGGCGGTGATTTCGAGCTGCGCGATATATTGCTTGCCGCTGCCCGGGTCCGCCGAGAGGTCGAGGGCCGCGCCACCGCGATCAGGCACGAGGCGTGGCACCACGAGCGTCGAATAGAGAAAGCCGATCGAGGCAAGGAAAATGCCCGGAATTACGAAGTCGAATATGCCGATCGGCGGCAGATGCGATGTCATCACCACGCCGGCGACGAGCAGGTTGGTCGAGGAGCCGATAAGCGTCGTCATGCCGCCAAGGATCGAGACATAGCTCAGCGTCATCATCACCTTCGGCGTACGCGATCCGAAGCGGTGCGCGAGCGTTGCGAGCACCGGAATGAACATCACCGCCACCGGCGTATTGTTCAGAAAGGCGCTGATGACCGCGATCAGCAGGAAGGTAAAGAAGATCGTCGTGCCCGGATTCTTGGAGCCGAGATCGGCCACGTAGCGGGCGGCGCCGTCGAGCGCGCCGGTCTGGAACATGCCATGGCCGACAACGAGAAGCGCCAGCACGGCTATGAGGGCTGGGTTGGCAAATCCGGCAAGCAAAGTGGTCGAGCCGAGCAGGTTTCTTCCGTCGGCGCCGGTCACCGGGAAGAAATAAAAGAAGACCAGCAGCGAAATGAGAATGCCGAGGGCGGACAGCTCGAGCGGAATGCGCTCGATGCTGAACATAATGACTGCGGCGATGATGACGCCGTAGGTCACCCACATCTGCCAGGCGTAGACTATCTCCATGCGCGCATCGTTCCAGGTGACGCATCGTGCGGAGTGGCATTCGCGCGTCGAATAAAGGTCAAGAATTTAACGAAAGGGCCCGGCCTCAGGCGTTGCTGCGGACGAAGACGGTACCGCAAAGATAATCGTGAAGACAGCGGCGGCGTTTATTGAAGAAGGGCACCAGCAGGACGAGCGCCGTTCCGACCGTCACGGTGATGTAGAAAAGCAGCGTCTGCAGGAACGCCTGGAGATAGCCCGGCCGGTTGCCGTTCCATGCGCGCAGTTCGATGCCCTGCCAGCGCATGCCGGGCGTGGCGGAGTGGCGGCCGCCCAGCGTCAGGGTGAAATAGGCGAGCACCAGCAAGGGGGTGAGGGCGGCGCCCGGCCAGAGCAGGCCGAAGGAAATGACGCCCAGTATGCCGAAGATGATGGAGGCGACGACCAGCAGGACGGTCACGACCAGCAGATCCGCGATGAAGGCGAGGCAGCGCGCCAAGATGACGCCTTCAAAGGCGCCCGCCGGCCAGTCCACGCCTTCCGCCCCCGGCAAGCCGAGTTCAGCTAGCTTGTTGCTTTCGCTCATCTTTCTCCCGTCTCCCGAAGACTGCCCGTCTGACATAGAGGCAGTACGGCCGGAAGGCAAGGGAGTTCAGGGTCAGGGGCTGAAGCCCGGCGGCGTGACGGGCGCTTCGCGCAGCAGCACGATGGAGAGGCGGCGGTTCGCCGCCATATAGGGGTCTTCCGGGAAAAGCGGCTCGGAATCCGCCTTGCCGACAACCTGGTACACCCGGTCATTGGAGAGGCCCGCATTCTCCAGAATGCGGCGGGCGGCATTCGCCCGGTCGGAGGTCAGCTCCCAGTTGGAATAGCCGTTCCGGCCCGCCATGGGGTTCGCATCGGTGTGGCCCGACACGCTGACGCGGTTCGGCAGCTTGATCAGGATCTTGCCCACCTCGTCGATCAGCTTGCGCGTCCGCTCATAGGGCTCGGAGAGACCGGAGGGGAACATGGAGCGGCCGTCCTGATCGACGATCTGTATGCGGAGGCCTTCCGGCGTTTCGTCGATGATGACGTTGCGCGACAGTTCGGCGAGATCGGGGTTCTCGCGCATCGACTGGCGGATGCTCTCGGCGGCGCTGCGGAAGTTCTGTTCGTCGCGTGCGGACTTCTCTTTCATGAGCTTGTCCATCTGCGCCGCTTTCTCGGCTTCCGCCTTCTCGACCTCCGGGCTTTGCGGCTGGGCGGGCGTCGAGATGGTCATGACCACCTGCGGCTTCGTGCCCGGCATGCGGGAGCCTTCCTGGTCGAAGGCCGTGCCGCCCATGATGCCGCCGGCGCCGCTGGTCGAGCGGCTGACATTCGAGGGGGCGAAGTAATCTGCGAGGCCCTGCTTCTGCTCCGGCGTCGTCATGCTGATGAGCCACATGAGCAGAAAAAAGGCCATCATCGCCGTCACGAAGTCGGCATAGGCGATCTTCCAGGCGCCGCCATGATGGCCGTGAACGACCTTCTTGACCTTCTTGAGGATGATTGGCTGTTCGTTGGACGCCATCTGATACCGTCCCGCGCCTTAGCCGGCGGCCTGCAGCGCGGCGGTTGACTGTTCGACCTCGATAAAGGACGGGCGGACGTCGGACATGAGCGCCTTGCGTGCGAATTCGATCGATACGGCCGGGGCATAGCCCGCCATGTGAGCGAGGAGACCCGCTTTCATCGACAGGAAATATTTGGATTCGGCTTCGTAGGTGTTGCGCAGCGACTGTGCCATGGGGCCGAAGAAGCCATAGGCGACGAAAACGCCGAGGAAGGTGCCGACAAGGGCGCCGCCGATCAGCCCGCCGAGAACTTCCGGCGGCTGGTCGATCGAGCCCATGGTCTTGATGACGCCGAGCACGGCGGCGACGATGCCGAGGGCGGGCGTACCGTCGGCGAGCGCCTGCACCGCGCTCACGATGCGCTCGCGTTCCTGATGATGGGTTTCGAGTTCCTCGTCCATCAGGGCTTCGAGCTCATGGGCGTTCTCCGTGCCCAGCGTGATCATGCGCAGGTAGTCGCACATGAATTCAACGGCGTGATGGTCGGAAGTGAATTTCGGAAACTGCGCGAAGATGGCGCTCTCGGAGGGATTCTCGACATGCGCTTCGAGCGCGAGGTTGCCCTTGCTCTTGGCCAGCTTGAAGAGCGTGTATTGCAGGCCGAGAAGCTCAAGGAAGGCGTCCTTGTCGTAGCGGGGGCCCCTGAAGAGGGCGCCGAAAATGCTGCCGACGGCCTTGAGGACGGTCGGCGGATTGGCGATGCAGAACGCGCCGAAAGCGGCGCCGAGAATGATCACCGCTTCGAAAGGCTGCCAGAGCACTTCGATATGGCCGCCCATGGCCATATAGCCGCCGAAGACGCTCAACAACACCACTACTATGCCGACGATCAGCCGCATCTGCTCAAGCACTTTCCTGCACGTTGCCCCGCGGCTGCCCGCAAGATGCAAGCCCGCCCCGCCTCATGCGCCATATTCGGGGCAGGCCCCTTAACAGCGGGTTTAACCAAATTGGCGGAAGGCAGGATTCTGGGGCGATTTGCATGAATTTCTGCGGCTTTGCGCGGCATGGTGTTGCGCGAGGGGCCGCACCTGCCCTAAACCGGGGCAAGTGTTAACGAGGCATTGACGGCAAAGGCCGGGCGAGGTTGCGATGAGTACGGTTCAGAAACCGGCAGGCGAAGCGGCGGCCGATGAGGCGCGGAAGTTCCGCAACGCGCTTGGCTGGTTCACGACGGGCGTTGCCGTGATCACGAGCTGTGCCGACGGCGGAAGGCCGATCGGCATCACCGTCAATTCCTTCTCATCCGTGTCGCTCGACCCGCCGCTCGTGCTCTGGTGCCTCGACAAGAAGTCGGACACGTTGCCGCTCTTCGAAAAGGCGAAGCACTTCACCGTCAATGTGCTGCGCGAGGAGCACCGGGAAATTTCCTCGCGTCTTGCCCGCAAAGGCGATCACAGCCTGGAAGCGATCGAGCTCTTGCATACCGAGAGCGGCTGTCCGGCCCTCAAGGAAGCTCTCGCGCATTTCGAATGCGAGGTGGAGGCGCGACACGATGCCGGCGATCACGTGATCATGATCGGGCGCGTGCTGAAATTCGATCATGCGGAAGACGGGCGCCCGCTGCTCTACCACCGGGGCGGATATCAGATGCTGCCGCCGGTCGGCTGACCGGCGCTGGCAGGTCAGGCGCTGCCGGTTTCCTCGGCGTCCAGCGCCTTCAGGTTCTCGAACATCCGTTCCATGCATTTCAGCATGGTCAGATAATCCTTGTCGGCAATGCCGGACGTCGCCGCGCGATGGATCGCCGCGTAATGTTCGCGGCCTATATGCTTGTTCGCATGCAGGAGCGGCGATACCCAGATGCATTTCGCGCGGCCATCGGTCGGATGCGTCCGCCGCTCGACAAGCCCCATGGCTTCGAGTTCGGCGGCATAGATGCCGACGGATACCTTGTGCATGGCAAGCGTGTTTGCGAGTTCGGTCTGCGTCTGCCCGTCGCGTTCGAGCAGTTCGACCACGATGCGCGTCTGGTTGCGCGTCAGTCCGGTGCGGCGGTCATAGATCGTCGCCAGCATCACGCCGAGTTCCGTGATCGTCCTGACGAACTTTTCCGGTGAAAGCGGATCGTCCGATTCTGCTTCGGGCTTGGCGGCGGGTGCCTTGTTATTTTTCATCTTGTCTCACCTGTCGCGTCCGCCTTGCCGGCAGACTGCCGTAAAATACATGCTGTTTGAGGGTATCAACGCAATGTTACGCGGCAAACCGGCGGCATGACGAAATTACACTCTTGTGAACGCTCTAGCGCTTGACCTTCGTCGAAAGCGGTGATTTCGTAAATCCACTTTACTAAAAACGCTGCCGCAGGTCATCCGAAATCGGACCCTGCGGCGAGGCTGTCGGGAGCGGCCGGGGCGGGGGTTCTGTCGGGAGGAGTAGCAGGCGATGCCTGAGGAAAATCTTGAAGTTGAGGGCGCCGAAGGCGCTGCGAACGGCGCTGAAAACGGTGCGGATGCAATAGCCGGCGCTGCCGATGTGATTGCCGCCTCGGGCGGCGGAGACGCCTGGTACTCGATCGGATCGCTGGTGGACAAGGGCGGGCCTATCGTCGCCATCCTGCTCATCCTGTCGGTGATCTCGCTGGCGGTGATTCTGCTCAAGGTCTTTCAGTTCTGGTCTGCGGGGCTCGCCAAGCGCAGCTTCGTCGATCCCGCGGTCGACAAGATCGAGAGCGGCGATCTCGGCGGCGCGCTCGACATTCTGAAAAAGCACAAGACGCCGCTTGCACGCGCCATGGCGGCCGGTGTCCGCGCCAAGATGCGCGGCGATCTGCGCGACGAGGACGTCGCGTCGGAAATCGCGCGCGTCGGCACCATGGAGATCGGCTCGTTGCAGCGCTATCTTCGGTGGCTCGAAGTGATCGGCAATATCTCGCCGCTGCTCGGTCTTCTCGGCACGGTCATCGGTATGATCAACGCGTTCCAGAGCCTCGAGGCGGCAGGCACGCAGGTCGATCCGGCGCTGCTGTCGGGCGGCATCTGGGTGGCGCTGCTTACCACCGCAGTCGGCCTCATCGTGGCGCTGCCGGCGATCACCGCGCTCAACCTGCTTGAGGGCAAGATCGACCAGGTCCGGCTCTCGATGCGGGACGCCTCGGCCCGCGTGATCGCGGCGCTTCATGTGCGGCCTTCGTCCGTCCAGTCGCGAGCGGCGCAGTAAGGCGCGAGGTTTCGCCCATGTTCGAGGAACCCGTACGCCGGAGAGGGATGGCGAGCCTCACGCCGCTTATCGACGTGGTGTTTCTGCTGCTCATCTTCTTCATGCTGACGACTTCGTTTCTGCAGACGCAGTCGCTTGCCGTGGTCACGCCCGCGCCCAGCGTGGACGAATTGCCGACGGATGCGCGCGTCGTCGAGATATGGCTGCTCGGCAACGGCACGATCGCCATTGACGGAACGCCGGTGGAGCGCGCGGCGCTTGCCGAGGGTCTGAAGCAGGCCATCGGCGAGCGGAAGGACCTCACGGTGACGATCCTGGCCGAGAAGGGCTCCAAGACCCAGGCGCTGATCACCGCCATCGAGGCGGCCAGGCAGTCGGGTGCGAAGAGCGTCGGTACGGCCCGCGTCGAAAGGATCGCCCCATGATCGAGTTCGACCAGGAGCCGCCGAAGCGGCAATTCGAGACGCTGATCCCGCTGATCAATGTGGTGTTCCTGCTGCTGATCTTCTTCCTGCTCGCAGGCACCATGCAGCCGGCGGAGAATGTCGCCGTGTCGCTGCCGAAAGGTGCGCTCAACGACAAGGAGCGCGACCTGCCGTCGACGCTGATCGTGGAGGCGGACGGCTTCGTCTGGCTTGGCGACCGGGTGATGGATGCGAAGATCGCCGGCCATTTCGTGAAGCAGCATCTCGGTGAGGAGGGTTCGCGCCGCGTCGCCGTGAAGGCAGATCGCGATGCGCCCGCCGAAGCCGTGCTCGAGCTGATGGAAGGTCTGCGCGAAGCGGGTGTCGAGCAGGTGACGCTGCTGACGGAGCGTGGATCATGAGCGTGAGTGCGTCATATCCGGGCGACAGGATGGAATCGCGCGAATTCAATATTCGCAAGTTCATCATCGCATCCGTGCTGCTGCACGCGCTGCTCTTCCTGTCTTTCCTGCTCACCTTCGGCGGCATATTCGGCGGGCCGGGGCCGGGCGGCGGCGAATCCGTGACGTTCCAGCTCGCGGCCGGTTCGGCGAATGACCGCTATGCCGCACCGCCGGAACCCGTGGTCGAACCGGAACCGCAGCCGGAACCCGAACCCGTGAAGCCGCCGGAGCCGAAGCCCGAAACCGCCGTGCGCAAGGATGCAAAGCCGCTGCCGCCGCCCGAAGAAATTCCGGAACCCGTGAAGGAAACGGTGCAGCCCGCGGCGCCCGCTGGCGGCGGCGTGCAGGATGGCATGGCCGGCGGCGCCGGTGGCGATGCGGCCGAGACGATCCTCAACAAGAAAGGCGACTCGCTCACCGCCGGGCAGATCCGCTCGCAAATGACGGGCAAGACTTTCCACCTTGAAATGGGACGGCTCGACCTGCAGGGCGGCAACAGGCTCATCAACACGATCATCGCGCTCGACGGGAGCGGCTCGACCAAGGTCGAACTCATCCAGTATTTCTTCCAGACCTATCATCGCGGTTCCTCGTCCACGCGGAGCCGGCGCGGCACGGGCCAATGGTGGATCGACGGCAACCGCTGGTGCCACAAGTCCGAAGAGATTCAGTACAACACGACCGACTGTTACGACATGACGCTCGAGGGCAATATCGTCCGCCTCTATTACGGGCCCTGCACGCAGCAATCCTCGACGCTCTGCAAGGCCGGCCGTCTCGCCGCCGAGGGCGAAGTCCGCTAGCCCGGTTTTGCGCTTCGCGCGTTCCGCCTGTTACAAGGACAGGTGGACATTTGCGAGGAGCGGATATGAGCAAGGTGGCCTTCATCGGGCTTGGCGTTATGGGATTTCCGATGGCGGGGCATCTCGCCAAGGCCGGGCATGACGTCACCGTCTATAACCGCACAGGCGCGAAGGCTGACGCCTGGGTGAAGGCGCATGGCGGCCGGGCGGCGGCGACGCCGGAAGAAGCGGCGTGCGGCGCTGCGTTCGTTTTTGCCTGTGTCGGGAACGACGACGATCTCCGCGAAGTCACGACGGGTCCGCAGGGTGCGTTCAGCGGCATGGGCGCAGGCGCCATATTCGTCGATCACACGACGGCGTCGGCGGCGGTCGCGCGCGAGCTCGATGCTGCGGCCCGGGCGCGCGGCATTCATTTCATCGATGCGCCGGTATCGGGCGGGCAGGCGGGCGCCGAGAATGGCGTGCTCACGGTGATGGCGGGCGGCGATGCGGCGGCCTTCGAGAGGGCGGCGCCGGTCATCGCCGCCTATGCGCGAATGGCGAAGCTCCTTGGGCCCTCCGGAGCCGGGCAGCTCACCAAGATGGTGAACCAGATCTGCATTGCGGGGTTGGTTGAAGGACTCGCCGAGGGACTTCATTTCGCGAAGATGGCGGGGCTCGATGCGGAAGCCGTGATCGAGACGATCTCCAAGGGCGCCGCGCAGAGCTGGCAGATGGAAAACCGTTACAAGACGATGATAGAGGGCAGGTTCGATTTCGGCTTCGCGGTGGACTGGATGCGCAAGGATCTGTCGATCTGCCTCGATGAAGCGCGCCGCAACGGGGCGCAGCTTCCCGTCACGGCGCTGGTCGATCAGTTCTATTCGGAGGTTCAATCCATGGGCGGCAACCGCTGGGATACGTCGAGCCTGATTGCACGGCTGGAGAAGGCATGAACGGCATTACCGGTGCAAATGGCGATCTGCGGTTCTCATCCGTTGCAGAAGTGATCGAGCGGCTGGAGCCCTCCTATCCGGTCTTCTGCATTTTCCCGGATATTCTCCGCGCGCGGGCAAAGGCTTTCGTGGAGGGCTTTCCCGGCACGGTGCTCTATGCGGTGAAATGCAACCCGCATCCCTTCGTGCTCGAGGCGCTGGCCGAAGGCGGCATCTCGCATTTCGACACGGCGTCGATCACCGAGATCGCCAAGATCACAGAGCTGATGCCGCAGGCGCGCTGCTATTTCAACCATCCGGTAAAGGGCCGGGGGGCGCTCAAGGCGGCGTCTGATGTCTATGGCATCGCCGACTATGTCGTCGATCACATGGATGAGCTCGACAAGCTGGTCTCGATTGCAGGCACCGATATCACCGTCGAGGTGCGCATCGCCACGCCGAAGGGAAAGGCCGTCTACGATCTGTCGGCAAAGTTCGGCGCAGTGCCGGAAGATGCGGTGGCGCTTCTCAAGGAAGCGAGGAAGCGCGGTTGCCGCACGGCGCTTGCCTTCCATGTCGGCAGCCAATGCGTCGATCCTGCCGCCTTCCGCATCGCCATGGAGATCGCTGCCAAGGTGCGGGATGCAGCCGGCGTTCCCCTCGACTACCTCGATGTCGGCGGCGGGTTCCCCGCGATCTACAAGCTCAACGTGCCGCCGCTTGCCGATTATTTCGGCGTGATCGAAAAGGCGAGGGACGAACTCGGCTTCGACATTCCACTGCTTGCGGAACCCGGCCGCGCGCTTGTCGCCGATGGCTGTTCGGTGCTGACGCAGGTACATCTCCGGAAGGGTGACGATCTCTATATCAATGACGGCATCTATGGCTGCCTGTCCGAAATCCGCGACGGCGATCTCGATCCGCCTGTGCGGGCGATTTCCCGGTCGGGTCCGGTCGAAGGCGATGCGCAGCCCTTCCGGATATTCGGTCCCACCTGTGACAGTCTCGATGTGCTCAAGCTCCCGTTCCATCTTCCCGAAGCGATCGAGGAGGGAGACTGGGTCGAGTTCGGGTTGATGGGCGCCTATTCGATCGGCATGCAGACCGGCTTCAATGGTTTCATAACCGATACGATCGTGCGCATCGACGGGATGCACGAGGAATTCGTATTCTGACAAATTATCGTCTGTTCACGGAGCGTTCCGGGTTTTAACTTGATATAAATGTTAACGATGCTAACATGGAAATTATCGAGACAAAGCGGGAACGGGCAGGGCGATGCGCGCGAAGTTGAGAGGACAGAAGACCGCCTATCACCACGGCGATCTGCGCCGCGGGTTGATGGATGCGGCGGTAACCTTGATCGACATAAGGGGGCGGCAGGCGCTCACCCTGCGCGAGACGGCGCGGCGCGCGGGCGTGTCGGAAGCCGCGCCTTACCGGCACTTCGCCAATCTCGACGAATTACTTGGGGCCGTCGCCATCGAGGGCTACGACATGTTGATGGCCGATCTCGATGCGGTGACGAGCGCCAAGGCGCTGCGCGAGGCCTATCTCGATTTCGCGGCCGACTTTCCCGGCCGTTACGAACTCATGTTCGGCAAGCTTGGCGATCGCAAGAGCGCGACGCGGCGCAAGCATCTGGTGGCGCAGGTGGCGGAGATGGTTGAAAAGGCGGGCGGGCTTACCGCGCTTCATGGCGAAGCGTCGCTCCGCCTCGCCGGTCTCGACGTCTAGAGACCCTTCAGGAGGCGTGCGGCCTCCGGCGCGAAATAGGTGAGGATGCCGTCCGCGCCCGCGCGCTTGAAGCCCATCAGGCTTTCGAGGATCACGCGGTCGCGGTCGAACCAGCCGCGCTCGATGGCGCCTGCGATCATCGAATATTCGCCCGAGACCTGATAGGCGAAGGTCGGCATGCCGAACTCCGCCTTCACGCGGGTCACGATGTCGAGATAGGGCAAGCCCGGCTTCACCATCACCATGTCCGCGCCCTCGGCGATGTCGAGCGCCACTTCGCGCAGCGCCTCGTCGCCATTGGCAGGGTCCATCTGGTAGCTGCGCTTGTCGCCCTTCAGCGCGCCGGACGAGCCGATCGCATCGCGGAACGGACCGTAGAAGGCGGAGGCATATTTCGCGGCATAGGACATGATGAGCGTGTTCGTATGGCCCGCCGCTTCAAGCGCCGAACGGATCGCGCCGACGCGCCCGTCCATCATGTCCGACGGCGCAATGATGTCGCAGCCGGCTTCCACCTGCACGAGTGCCTGCTTCACCAGCGCGTCGACCGTCTCGTCGTTAAGGATGGTCTCGCCCTTCAGCAGCCCGTCATGGCCGTGGCTCGTATAGGGGTCGAGCGCGACGTCGCAGAGCACGCCGACATTCGGCACCGCCTGCTTGATCGCGCGCGTCGCGCGGCAGACGAGATTGTCCGGATCGTGGGCAAGCGTGCCCTCGGGGTCGCGCTTGTCGGCGGGGGTGAAGGGAAAGAGCGCGACGACGGGAATGCCGAGCCCGGCCGCTTCCTCCGCCGCGCGGACGGCCTGATCGACGCTCAGCCGCTCGACGCCCGGCATGGTCGCGACCGGCTCGCGGCGGTTCTCGCCTTCCACCAGAAACAGGGGCCAGAGCAGGTCGTTCACCGACAGGGCATTCTCCGCCACCAGACGGCGCAACCAGTCCGACTGCCTTGTGCGGCGCATCCGGATCGCGGGATAGGCGGGCGAGGATTTCTGTCTGCGGGTCATGCGCCACTCATAACCGGTGGAACAAGGCCGTGCAATCCGCATCTCGCGGGTTTGCCCCAACGTCAGGCTGGCCTTCCGGCGGCGTTTCGTTGACAGGCCCACGGCGGGGCCAGTATCACCCGTGGCGAGGCCGCGAAGGTCCGGCGGGAGGATGAATTCCATGCATTTCGAGCTGAGCGAAGAGCAGCAGGCGTTCCAGGATGTGGCGCGGAATTTCGCCGCCGAGGAACTGGCGCCCCACGCCGCGGACTGGGACCGCGATCATCACTTCCCGGTGGACAAGCTCCGCAAGGCGGCCGAGCTCGGCTTTGCCGGCATCTATGTGCGCGAGGATGTGGGCGGTTCGGCGCTGACGCGGCTCGATGCGGCGCTGATCTTCGAAGCGCTGTCTGAAGGCTGCACCTCCACGGCGGCCTTTCTCTCGATCCACAACATGGCCTCCTGGATGATCGACCGTTTCGGCACGGAGGAGCAGCGCCAGAAATGGCTGCCGAAGCTCACGCCGATGCAGCTTATTGCCAGCTATTGCCTGACCGAGCCGTCGAGCGGATCGGACGCCGCCTCGCTCAAGACGAAGGCGGTGGAGGATGGCGATCATTACGTGCTGAACGGCTCCAAGGCCTTCATCTCCGGCGCCGGCACGTCCGACCTCTATGTCTGCATGGTGCGCACCGGCGAAGCCGGGCCGAAGGGCGTTTCCTGTCTCGTCGTCGAGAAGGGCACGCCCGGTCTTTCCTTCGGTGCGCCCGAAAGAAAGATGGGCTGGAACAGCCAGCCGACGGCGCAGGTGATTTTCGAGGATTGCCGCGTGCCGGTCGCGAACCGTCTCGGCGCGGAAGGCGAGGGCTTCAAGATCGCGATGATGGGGCTCGATGGCGGCCGTCTCAATATCGGCGCCTGTTCGCTCGGCACGGCGCAGGCGGCGCTGAAGCGGGCAAAGGCCTATGTCGGCGAGCGCGAGCAGTTCGGCAAGAAGCTCGCGCAGTTCCAGGCGTTGCAGTTCAAGCTCGCCGACATGGCGACGGAGCTCGAAGCGGCGCGGCTGATGATCTATCACGCGGCCTCGAAGGTCGATGCGAAGACGCCGGATGCGACCATGCATGCGGCGATGGCGAAGCGCTTCGCGACGGATGCAGGCTTCAACATCATCAATGATGCGCTGCAGATTCACGGCGGCTATGGCTATCTCAAGGATTTCCCGCTGGAGCGGCATCTGCGCGATGCGCGTGTGCACCAGATCCTCGAAGGCACGAACGAGATCATGCGCGTCATCATCGCGCGCGAGTTCCTGAAGGAGTAACGGCGCGGCATGAGCGAGGAAGCGGAAGTCCTGTTCGAGAAGCGCGGCGTTGCGGGCATCGTCACGCTCAATCGCCCCAAGGCGCTCAATGCGCTGACGCTCGGCATGGTGCGTCTCATCCACCCCAGGCTGAAGGAATGGGCGGCGGACGACAGCGTTCATTGCGTCATCGTCGAAGGCGCGGGCGAGAAGGCCTTCTGCGCCGGCGGCGATATTCGCGCGCTTTACGACTGGGGCCGCGCGGGCGAGACGACGGCCATCGATTTCTGGCGCGAGGAATATCTCCTTAACAACTTCATCAAGCGCTATCCGAAGCCCTATGTCGCGCTTATGGACGGCATCAATATGGGCGGGGGCGTCGGCCTTTCCGTGCATGGCTCGCATCGCGTGGCGACGGAGCGGCTCACTTTCGCCATGCCGGAAACGGGCATCGGTCTCTTCCCGGATGTCGGCGGCACGTATTTTCTGCCGCGCGCGCCGGGCGACACCGGCATGTATCTCGCGCTCACGGGCGCGCGGCTCAAGGCGGCGGACGCGATCTTTGCGGGCATTGCCGATGTCTATGTGCCGTCCTCGCGGCTCGAGACGCTGAAGGACCGTCTCGCGGGCGGCGCCTCGCCGCGCGAGGCGCTGGCGGAAGTCGCGGAAGAAGAGGGCGCTGCGCCGCTCGCCGCGATGCAGAAGGACATCTCGGCCCATTTCTCGAAAGGCTCGGTTGCGGAGATCGTTGCCTCGCTGCGCGCCGATGGCGGCGACTGGGCAGGTCAGACGGCGGATACGATCGAGGGCAAGTCGCCCCTCTCGACGCTGGTCGCCTTCAGGCAGGTGCGCGAAGGTGCGACGCTCGATTTCGAGGACTGCATGAAGCTCGAATTCCGGCTCACCAATCGGTTTGCCGCCGGCCATGATTTCTACGAGGGCGTGCGCGCCGTCGTCATCGACAAGGATCAATCGCCGAAATGGCAGCCGGCGCGGATTGCCGATGTCGATCCGGCGGAGGTCGAGCGCTATTTTTCACCGCTTGAAGGCGGCGATCTGGATTTCGGCTGACCAAGGCCGGGGGAGGACAGACATGGCGGCAATCGGATTTATCGGGCTCGGCAACATGGGCGGGCCGATGGCGCGCAACCTCGTCAAGGCGGGGCATGCGCTCAAGGTCTTCGATCTGTCGTCAGCGGCGGTCGATGCGCTGGTCGCGGCGGGCGCCGTGAAGGCGGCGACCGCGAGCGAAGCGGCGGCCGAAGTCGATTTCGTGGTGACCATGCTCCCGGCGGGGGAGCATGTACGCTCGGTCTATCTCGGGGCAGGCGGTCTCATCGCCTCGGCGCGCAAGGGCACGCTTTTCATCGACAGTTCGACGATCGACATTCCCTCGGCGCGCGAGACGATCGCGGCAGCCGAGAAGGCCGGCATGATGATGGTCGATGCGCCGGTCTCGGGCGGCGTCGGCGGCGCGGAGGCGGGCACACTCACTTTCATGGTCGGCGGCTCGGACGAGGCCTTCGCCAAGGCAAAGCCTGTGCTTGAGAAGATGGGCAAGAACATCTTCCACGCCGGTGCGGCGGGCAATGGCCAGGTCGCGAAGGTCTGCAACAACATGATCCTCGGCATCTCGATGATCGCCGTATCCGAAGCCTTCGTGCTCGGCGAGAAGCTCGGCCTCGATGCGCAGACGCTGTTCGACATCTCGTCCACGGCGTCCGGCCAGTGCTGGTCGATGACCTCCTATTGTCCGGTGCCGGGCCCGGTGCCCACGTCGCCCGCCAACCGGAACTACCAGCCGGGCTTCACGGCGGGGATGATGCTGAAAGACCTCCGGCTCGCTCAGGATGCCTCCAAAACGGCGCGGTCTCCCATCCCGCTCGGGGCGCAGGCCGCCCAGCTTTATGCGCTGATGGAGGCTGCGGGCGAGGAAAACATCGATTTTTCTGGGATTATCAAGCTCGTCCGGGGCGATATCTGACTGCGGCGAACTGGCTCGACTTGCAGCGCAAGCCGGTGCGTTTAAGGGCTCGTTAGGACCCCATTGGGTAGAGTGCGCAATCGCGGGACAGGAAGTGCCGCTTCATGTGCGATTCGTTGCGAGCCAGAGGTCGAGTAGTCAAATGGGTATGACCAACGTCAAGCGAGAGCCCGTCATCCAGGATCAGGAAGATCCGGGGCGGAAACCGGCTTATCTTGAGACGCTCACCTATGTCGAGCGTCTGCATCGTCGTCTGCTCGACGTGATCAAGGACGAGCTCGACCGCACCAATTGCACCGAGATCAACAGCGTGCAGGCCCTGCTGCTGTTCAATATCGGCGATTCCGAGATGACGGCGGGCGAGCTTCGCACGCGCGGCCACTATCTCGGTTCGAATGTGTCCTACAATCTCAAGAAGCTGGTGGAAGCGGGCTATATCCACCATCAGCGTTCGCGTTCCGACCGCCGTTCCGTGCGTGTCCGCCTGACCGACAAGGGCCGGGCGATTTGCGCCTCGATCGACGAGGTCTACAACAAGCATTGCGGCATGCTGGTCAATGTCGGCGATATTTCCGTCGAGGAACTGCGCCAGACCAATGCCACGCTGTTCAAGCTCGAACGCTTCTGGACCGACCAGATTCGCTACCGCCTCTGAACGCCGAGCTTCTGCCGGACTGCACGAAAGTTGCAAATCCGCCACTGAGTGGCCAAGTCTGACCTGTTATGGGCCGGATGCGGCCCGGATATGGCCGGGTGTGATGGCAAGTTCTGGTGCAGATCGGGTAAAAGACGGCAAGCTGTCCCAAAATGGTATGGCGGATGGCGCGCGCCATTCTGGCGTCTTTGAGTGCGGAAGCGGGCAGGGCAGGGTGAGGACGACACTTTCCAGAGCAGGAGTGGCCATTCTGGCCGCAGCCGCGTGGATCGGCCTCGCCGCCGGTATGCCCGCCCATGCCCAGTCCGCCGCCGGTTACGGTCAGGACCAGACCCATTGGGTCGATCCCTGGTCGGCAAATTCCGAAACGCAGTCGCTCGAGACGGAAGTCGCACCGCGCCACAGCGCGGTGCCGGCGATCGGCGAGGGTTCCGCAGCGGCCATCGTGCTGGCGATCCAGAAGTATCAGGAAATCGCGAGTTGGGGCGGCTGGGGTCATGTGCCCGCCGGCGAGCGGCTCGAACTCGGCGTGCGCGACGAGCGCGTCGCCAGGGTGCGTGAAAGGCTGATGGCGTCGGGCGACCTCAATGTCTCGCCGGGCGATCCGTTCCTCTACGATCCGGAACTCGAACAGGCCGTGACGGGGTTCCAGCGCCGCAACGGGCTTGAGCCGGACGGTATCGTCGGCAGGCGGACGATTGCAGCGATGAATGTGTCGGTGCAGACGCG
This sequence comes from Parvibaculaceae bacterium, assembly GCA_019636015.1. GTDB lineage: Bacteria > Pseudomonadota > Alphaproteobacteria > Parvibaculales > Parvibaculaceae > Parvibaculum. The sequence goes on along the minus strand of JAHBYJ010000001.1, from coordinate 2,319,425 downwards.
GCTGCGTCAGCTCGAGCTCAATCTGCGTCGCGTCGAAAAACTCGTACCGCAGCTCCAGGGGCGCTACATCTTCGTGAATATCGCCGGGCAGGAAGTCGAGGCGGTCAATCACGGCGCCGTCGAATTCCACGAGCGCGTCATTGTCGGCACGACGCTCCGGCAAACGCCCGAAATCACGAGCCATGTGAACTCGATCACCTTCAATCCCTACTGGTACGTGCCGAAGTCGATCGCCATGGCGGACATGCTGCCGAAGATCCGGGCCAATCCGCAATATCTCCAGCGGCAGGGCATCCGGGTCATGCAGGGCTGGGGCGACAATATCCGCGAGCTCGATCCGTCGAGGGTCGATTGGTCCAATCCGCGCATCAATGAAGCCTATTATCTGCGGCAGGACCCGGGTCCGTGGAATTCGCTCGGTTCTCTGAAGATCAATTTCCCCAATAACGATGCGATCTTCCTGCACGACACGCCGACGCAGACCCTGTTCGGCCGTCAGGAGCGGAATTTCAGCTCCGGTTGCGTCCGTGTGCAGAATGTCGCTGGCCTCGTCTCCTGGATCATGCAGGGCGACAGCCCGGACTGGGATGCATCGCGCGTCCAGTCCTCCGTCGCCTCCGGGCAGTTCCGGAATGTCTATCTGGCCGCGCCGGTGCCGATCTTCCTCACCTATCTCACGGCCTGGGTCGATCCTTCGGGCGTCGTGCAATTCCGCGATGACGTGTATGCTCGCGATGGGGGCGTGAACACGAGCTCGCTCACCAACTAGGCTCCTCCAGCGGTGGGCAGGATCATGCGTCCGGCGAAGTTTCCCTATCTCGAACATGACGGGCTGCTGGCCTTCGCCCATCGCGGCGGCGCGGGGGCCTGGCCGGAAAACACGATGCCGGCGTTTCAGGGTGCGGTCGATCTCGGCTACCGCTATATCGAGACGGATGTCCATGCGACGCGCGACGGCGTGCTTCTCGCCTTTCACGACGACCACCTCGACCGCGTGACCGACAGCACCGGCTGCATCGCGGAGATGGATTATGCCGATGTAAAGAAGGCGCGGATCGCCGGTACCGAGCCCATTCCCCTGATGGCCGATCTGCTCTCCGCCTGGCCCGACATACGCATCAACATCGATCCGAAGCGCGACAATGCGGCAGGGCCACTGATCCGGCTTCTGAAGGAATCGGGCGCGGTGGAGCGGGTCTGTGTGACTGCCTTTTCGGGGCGGCGCACGGCAGGCATCCGCGAGGCCATCGGCCCGCGGCTCTGCACCGGCATGGGACCGCTCTCCACGAGCCGCCTGCGTTTCGCGAGCTGGGCCGGGCCGGCGGGCTTCCTGATGGGCGGCTTTGTGGAAGGCTGCGCGCAGATCCCGATAGAGCAATATGGCCTCCGCCTTGTCGACGGGGCGCTGGTGGGCAAGGCCCATGAGCTCGGCCTTCAGGTCCATGTCTGGACCATCGACGAGGAGGCCGAAATGCGGCGGCTGATCGACCTCGGCGTGGACGGCATCATGACCGACGATCCGGCCCTGCTGCGGAAGGTCCTGATGGAAAAGGGCCTTTGGGCCTAGCGCCACGCTTGTCTATAACCCATGTCTATTCTGCGACAATTCGCGGCTGGCGAGGCTGTGGATGCGGGCTAAGGTGTGCTAGAATCACATGAAAAGCCGGTCAAACCGGATCGCAGGACAGGTACGAGATGGATTACGAGCGGAAACTCAGCGAAGCGCTGCAGGCGGTCAAGGATGAAGGCCGCTATCGCGTCTTTGCCGATATCGTGCGGCATCGCGGCTCGTTCCCTTGCGCGACCTTCCACACGCCCGAAGGCACAAGGGATATCGTCGTCTGGTGTTCCAACGACTATCTCGGCATGGGCCAGCATCCGGCGGTGCTCCAGGCCATGCATGAGGCGATCGACACGGTCGGCGCGGGCTCGGGCGGCACACGCAATATTTCCGGCACGACGCATTACCACGTCCAGCTCGAGCGCGAGATTGCCGATCTTCATGGCAAGGAAGCAGCGCTTCTCTTCACCTCGGGCTATGCGGCAAATGATGCCACGCTTTCGACGCTTGCGCGCATTCTCGGCGATTGCGTCATCATCTCGGACGAGATGAATCATGCCTCGATGATCGAGGGCATCCGCCGCGGCGGCGGGCCGAAGCGTCTGTGGAAGCACAACGACCTCGCGCATCTCGAAGAACTGCTTCGCGCGATCGACCCCGATCAGCCGAAGATCGTCGCCTTCGAATCCGTCTATTCGATGGATGGCGACATCGCGCCCATCGGCGCCATCTGCGATCTCGCGCGGAAGTATGGCGCTTTGACCTATCTCGACGAGGTGCATGCGGTCGGGCTCTATGGCCCGCGCGGCGGCGGCATTGCCGAGCGCGACGGTGTGCTCGACAAGGTCGATATCATCGAGGGCACGCTCGCCAAGGGCTTCGGCGTGATGGGCGGCTATATCGCCGCCTCCGCCGATCTCGTGGATGTCGTGCGTTCCTATGCGCCGGGCTTCATCTTCTCGACCTCGCTTTCGCCGGTGCTGGTCGCCGGCGTCCTGGCGGCGGTCCGCCATCTCAAGACGAGTTCGGTCGAGCGCGAAATCCATCAGGAACGCGCATCGACACTTCGCCGCATGATGGCGGATGCGGGCCTGCCCGTCATGTGGTGCGAAAGCCATATCGTACCGGTCATGGTGGGCGATCCCGTCGTCTGCAAGCAGGTCAGCGACGAGCTGTTGAGCGACTACGGCATCTACGTCCAGCCGATCAATTATCCGACCGTGCCGCGCGGCACGGAGCGGCTGCGCTTCACGCCGCTTCCCGTGCATACCGACGAGATGATGCGCGATCTCGTTTCGGCGCTCGATCAGGTCTGGACGCGCCGCAAGATCAGGCGTGCCGCCTGAAAACCGGCATAGGGGCAAGCGCCCCGTGAACCGCGATGGCCGCGAGGTCATTTTCGAGTTCGTGCCGGTCGGCATCAGCATGAAGGTCTCGGCCATCGACGTGGAAACCGGCAAGGAGGTTTCCATCGTCGGCCCGTCCAGCGCCGCGCAGACGGAGCTTGAGGCCATCGCGCTTCGCAAGTTGCGCTACGTGCTTCAAAAGGCTGGGGAAGAGGGGCGCGAGGACGCGCCTGCCGTTCCGCCGGATGACGGAAAGGGCGGCATCGTCGTTTGAGGCGGATTATTTCTTCCGGCGCGGTTTTGCCGCTTCGGCGACGCGGCCGAGGCCGATCTGCTTGGCAAGCTTGGAGCGCTGCGCGGCGTAGTTCGGCGCCACCATCGGATAATCGTGGGGCAGGTTCCAGCGGGCGCGATATTCTTCCGGCGTCAGCCCGTATTGCGAGCGCAGGTAGCGCTTCAGCATTTTGAGCTTCTTGCCGTCTTCCAGGCAGACGATGTAGTCGGCGGTGACCGATTTCTTGACGGGCACGGCCGGCGTCAGATCGCTTTCCCGGGGCGCGGCGCTCTGGTCGAGACCTGCGAGGGTCGAATGGACCGTGCGGATCATTCCCGGTAGATCGTTCGCGGACATTGCATTGTTACTGACATAAGCAGCAACAATTTCAGTCGCCAGCCGAAGTATTTCAGTGGAGTCGATGGAATCCGAAGACTTGGTGTCGCTCATCTCGACGTCGTGCCCGCCTGAATGCGAAACCGCCATTCGCGGCTCGTGCCAATACAAATTTCCAGCGCGGTATAGCGCCTTCAACTTTGAATATCAAGATTATCGTCTAGATGGTGACATGTCTAAACCGATTGGAACCAAGGTGAATCAATGAATTTCGCGTTGACTCAAAAGATTATCGATCAGGGAGCCCAAGTAAACCTTACATTGCTCTGAATTCTTACATTAATCCTATATAGAATAGATTGTCAGTATCCGCTCGGGCGCTCCATGAGGGTGGCAGCCCCTCCCGAGGGCCGGGCGGGTCCTCCTCGCGAGGCTTAGTGCCGAATTGGCGGTCGCCGACGAGATGTGGTATCAAGCCGCCTTCAAAACGAGCTTCCATTTCCGGCGCTCCTCGTTTGCGACGGGGAATGAGGAATGCTCACCAAAGCCTTCGAATTGGTAACAAAAGGTAGATTTATGTCTTTGAGCGATGCCGCCGCCGGAAAGGTCCAGTTTGCAGGGTTCTTCACGGATGGGCTTGCAAAGAGCGATCCGGATATCCTTGCCGCGATCGAGAAGGAGCTCGGACGCCAGCAGAACGAGATCGAGCTGATCGCATCGGAGAACATCGTCTCCCGCGCCGTGCTCGAGGCGCAGGGCTCGATCATGACGAACAAATATGCCGAGGGTTACCCCGGCAAGCGCTATTACGGCGGCTGCGAGTTCGTCGACATCGCCGAGAATCTCGCCATCGAGCGCGCGAAGAAGCTCTTTGGCTGTTCCTTCGCCAATGTGCAGCCCAATTCGGGCTCGCAGGCGAACCAGGGCGTGATGATGGCGCTGCTGAAGCCGGGCGACACCATCCTCGGCATGAGCCTCGCCGCCGGCGGCCACCTGACCCACGGCGCCGCCCCCAACCAGTCCGGCAAGTGGTTCAACGCGATCCAGTATGGCGTGCGCCAGCAGGACCACCTGATCGACATGGACGAGGTCGCGAGCCTCGCGAAGGAGCACAAGCCGAAGCTCATCATCGCCGGCGGCTCCGCCTATCCGCGCGTGATCGACTTCAAGGCCTTCCGCGAGATCGCCGACAGCGTCGGCGCGCTCTTCATGGTGGACATGGCGCATTTCGCCGGTCTCGTCGCGGGTGGGGCGCATCCGAGCCCGCTGCCTTACGCCGATGTCGTGACGACGACCACCCACAAGACGCTGCGCGGTCCGCGCGGCGGCATGATCCTGTCGAACAACGAAGAGATCGGGAAGAAGATCAATTCCGCGATCTTCCCGGGCATCCAGGGCGGCCCGCTCATGCATGTGATCGCGGGCAAGGCGGTCGCCTTCGGCGAGGCGCTCCGTCCAGAGTTCAAGTCCTATGCGGCGGCCGTGGTGGAGAACGCGCGCAAGCTCGCCTCGACGCTGGTCGATGGCGGCGCCGCGATCGTCTCCGGCGGCACCGATACGCATCTGATGCTGGTCGATCTCCGTCCGAAGAAGCTCACCGGCAAGGTGGCTGAAGCGGCGCTTGAGCGCGCGCACATCACCTGCAACAAGAACGGCATTCCGTTCGATCCCGAAAAGCCGATGGTCACTTCCGGCGTGCGTCTCGGCACGCCCGCCGGCACGACGCGCGGTTTTGGCGTCGCGGAGTTCGAGACGGTCGGCAAGCTCATCACGGAAGTTCTCGACGGGCTGGCGAAGAACGGCGAAGAGAACAATGCGGATGTGGAGGCGGGCGTGCGGGAACGGGTGATCGAGCTCTGCCGGCGTTTTCCGATCTATGGCGGGCCGAAATAACGGACCACAGGTCCGGATGCATCAAGAGGGGGCTGGCGGCGCATGCGTTGTCCATATTGCGGTAACGAAGACACGCAGGTGAAGGACTCGCGTCCCACCGAAGACAATACGGCGATCCGGCGGCGGCGCTTCTGCACCGCCTGCGGCGGCCGGTTTACCACGTTCGAGCGGGTGCAGCTCCGCGAACTGACGATCATCAAGACCAGCGGCCGCAGGGTCCCCTTCGACAGGGATAAACTCATGCGTTCCGTGCAAGTTGCCATGCGTAAACGCCCTGTTGAGCAGGAGCGTATTGAGCGTATGGTGAGCGGCATCGTAAGGCGGCTGGAGAGCATGGGAGAGAGCGAAATTCCCTCCAATGTGATCGGCAAGCTGGTCATGGAAGGCTTGAGCTCTCTCGATGCGGTCGCCTATGTGCGTTTCGCATCGGTGTACCGGAACTTCCGGGAAGCCAAGGATTTCGAGGATATTCTGGGCGAGCTGAAACCGATCGGCTCCCTGCGGGACGAGGACGACGACGACCGCTAGGCTTTTCCGGTTGCCCCTGATGCGGGCCGGATCGGGCCTGCCGACAGGAATGATAGCGCGGCCATGGCAATGCGGCCCTACGACATCCCCTTCGTGAAAATGGCGCTGGCGCTCGCCGCGCGCGGCCTTGGCCGCGTCGCGCCCAACCCGGCGGTCGGCTGCGTCATCGTCCGGGAAGAGGCCGAGGGTCCGCGCGTCGTGGGGCGGGGCTTCACCCAGCCGGGCGGCCGCCCTCACGCGGAAACGGAAGCGCTTGCCCGCGCAGGCGCACTCGCAAGGGGCGCCACGGCCTATGTCAGCCTCGAGCCCTGTTCGCATCGGGGCAAGACCGGCCCTTGCGCGGAGGCACTGATCGAAGCGGGCGTGGCTCGCGTCGTCGGGGCGATCGCCGATCCGAACCCGGAAGTCGCGGGGCGCGGCTTTGCCCGGCTTCTGGAGGCGGGCATCGAGGTGACGGAGAATGTCTGCGCCGCCGATGCTCAGGAACTCAATCTCGGTTTCTTCCTCACCATGTCCGAACGGCGCCCGCTTGTGACGCTGAAGATCGCCGGTTCGCTCGACGGGCGGACGGCAACCCATGAAGGCCAGAGCAAATGGATCACGGGCGACGTGGCTCGCGCGCGCGGGCATCTCCTGCGCGCCACGCATGACGCCATCATGGTCGGCTCCGCCACGGCGATCGTGGACGATCCCGAACTTACCTGCCGCCTGCCGGGCCTCGGCGACCACTCGCCGGTGCGCATCGTGGCGGACGGGAGGCTGCGCCTGCCGCTTACCTCGAAGCTCGTCCGCGATGCGCGCAACCTGCCGCTCTGGATACTGACCATGCCGGAGGGCGATGCCGCGCGACGCAAGGCGTTCGAGGATTGCGGCGTCGAACTGATCGATGTCGAGCCGGGCGCGGACGGCTCCATGGATATGCGTCAGGCTATGGAGAAGCTCGCTGCACGGGGCATCACGCGCGTGCTGGTGGAAGGCGGCGCACGGCTTGCCGCATCGCTGGTGCGCGACGCGCTGGTCGACCGTATCGAATGGTTCCAGGCGGCGCGCCTGATCGGCGGCGACGGTTATCCCGCCGTCGCTGCGCTCGGCATCAGGCATGTGGAAGGCGCGCCCCGTTTCATGCTGCGCGACGCGGTCCGTGCCGGCGGCGACATGCATGCAAGCTATGCGAGGAGCGTCTGACTTGTTTACCGGAATCATCACCGATGTCGGGCGGGTGCGCGCGGTGGAAAAGCGCGGCGATACGCGCTTCGTCATCGCGACGTCCTACGATCCCGACGGCATCGATCTCGGCGCCTCCATCGCCTGCGCCGGCTGCTGCCTCACCGTGGTCGAGAAGGGCCGCGATGCAGATGGCAGCTGGTTCGCCGTCGATGTCTCGCAGGAGTCGCTCGATTGCACGACGCTCGGCAGCTGGGCAGAAGGCACGAGGATCAATCTCGAACGCGCGCTGAAGGCGGGCGACGAGCTCGGCGGCCATGTCGTCAGCGGTCATGTCGACGGGGTCGGCCATATCGTCGATATCCGTCCCGAGGGGGACTCTCTGCGCTTCACCTTCGAGGCGCCGGAGGGGCTCGGCCGCTTCATTGCGCCGAAAGGTTCCGTCACGCTCAACGGCACATCGCTTACCGTGAATGAGGTCGAAGACCCGAAGCCCGGCGGAAACGCAAAGGGAACCCGCTTCGGCGTCAACATCATTCCCCACACCCAGGCGGTCACGACCTGGGGGACGGCCAAGGCCGGCGATCCGATTAATCTTGAAATCGACATGCTTGCCCGCTATGTGGCGCGGCTGGTTCAGAAGGATTGAGACCCGTGTACAAGGAATTTCTGTCGCCCATCGAGGAAGTCATCGAGGATGCCCGTAACGGCAAGATGTTCATTCTTGTCGATGCGGAAGATCGCGAGAACGAGGGCGACCTCGTCATCCCGGCCCAGATGTGCACGCCGGAAGCGGTCAACTTCATGGCGAAGTACGGTCGCGGTCTCGTCTGCCTCACGCTGACGGGCGACCGGGCGAAGCAGCTCAATCTGCAGCTCATGTCGCTCAACAACCAGTCGCGCAACCAGACGGCCTTCACCGTGTCGATCGAAGCGCGCGAAGGCATCTCCACCGGCATCTCCGCGCATGACCGTGCGCATACGGTGTCGGTCGCGATCGACCCGACGAAAGGCGCCAACGATATCGTCTCGCCGGGCCATGTCTTCCCGCTCGTCGCGCGCGACGGCGGCGTGCTGGTGCGGGCCGGGCACACGGAAGCGGCTGTCGACATTGCGCGCCTCGCCGGGCTTTATCCCGCGGGCGTCATCTGCGAGATCATGAATGACGACGGCACCATGGCCCGCCTGCCGGACCTCGTGCCCTTCGCGCAGCTTCACGGCCTCAAGATCGCGACCATCGCCGATCTCATCGCCTATCGCCGCCGCTACGACAATTTTATCCACCGCGCCATCGAAACCGAACTCGAAAGCGAGTATGGCGGCGAGTTCAAGATGATGGTCTATCTGAACACGGTGGAATATGCCGAGCATATCGCGCTGGTGAAGGGCGATCTGTCGGGGCCGGAGCCGGTCCTGGTGCGTGTTCATGCCATCAACGTCTTCGACGACATTCTGGGCGCGACCGGCCCGCGCTCGCATATCCTCGAAGAGTCCATGCGGCTGATTTCCGAAGAAGGGCGGGGCGTGATCGTCCTCATCCGCGACACCACCGCGACCGTCGTCTCGGACATGCTGCTCAGAAAGGGAGAAGGCGGCGAGCAAGGCATGCCGCGCCGCTTGCGCGAATATGGCGTCGGCGCGCAGATTTTGCTCGATCTCGGCATCCATGACATGATTTTGCTGTCCGATACTGATCGCAACATCGTCGGCCTGGATGGCTATGGTCTCCGCGTCGTCGGCCAGCGGCCGGTGACGAAGACCGGCAAGGCAGGCGCCCGCGCAAAGGAAGCCACTCAATGACGACGCAAGCCCATGTCCTCATCATCGAGGCACGTTTCTACGAAGACCTCGCGGATGAGCTCGCAAGGGGCGCCATCGCCGCGCTAGAGGCGCGTGGCGCGACCTGGCAGCGGATCGCGGTGCCCGGCGTTCTCGAGATTCCGGCGGCGGTGAAGTTCACGCTCGATGCCATGGCGAAGGGCGGGCTCACCCGCGCGGTCGATGGGTTTGTCACGCTTGGCTGCGTCATTCGCGGCGAGACGACGCATTACGACATCGTGTCGAACGAGTCCGCGCGCGCGCTGATGGACCTCTCGGTCGATCGCTCGCTGGCGCTCGGCAACGGCATCCAGACGGTCGAGAACGAGGCGCAGGCCTGGGCGCGCGCCAAGGTCGACCAAAAGAACAAGGGCGGCGGCGCCGCCAATGCCTGTCTCGACATGATCGATCTGAAGCGCCATTTCGGCGCCTCGTGATACCGGAGTCCGCAGTCGCTTATGTCATCCATTCCCGCCGAACCTGCTTCCGATGGCCGCCTCGATCCGAAGGCGCGTGGCGCTGCGCGGCTCGCCGCCGTGCAGGCGCTCTATCAGATGGATGTCGCAGCGACGCCGCTTGACGATGTGATCGAGGAATTCGTCGAACACAGGCTCGGGCAGGACATCGAGGGTGTTGGCATCGTCGAGGCGGATGCCGCGCATTTCGAGGACATCGTGCGCGGCGTCGTGCGCGAGCAGCGCGAACTCGACAAGCAGGTGAACGGGGCGCTGGCAAAGGGCTGGTCGCTCTCGCGCATCGACTCCACGCTGCGCGCCATCCTGCGCTGCGGCACTTATGAAATCCGCCGCTGCAAGGATATTCCGGTCAAGGTCGTCATCAACGAATATGTCGATGTGGCGCATGCCTTCTTCGAGGGCGACGAGCCGGGCGTCGTGAATGCGGTGCTCGACCGTCTCGGACAGGAAATCCGAAAAGGCGCGGGAGCGGGCAATGACGCCGCCGGCCGGAGCTGACGGGCGCGACAGACCCGGCGAATTCGAGATCATCGGCGAGATCTTCGCGCCCCTTGCGGCGGACGCCCCCGGCGCCTGGGGCCTGAAGGACGACGCAGCACTCTTCCATCCCTCGGCAGGTTTCGAGACGGTGCTGACCGTCGATGCAATGGTCGCGGGCGTTCATTTCCTGCCGGACGATCCGCCCGAGAGCATTGCGAAGAAGCTTCTGCGCGTGAACCTTTCCGATCTCGCTGCCAAGGGTGCCGTCCCGCGCGGCTATCTTCTGGTCACCGCTTTTCCCCCCGATATCGATATCGGCTGGATCAGGCGCTTCGCGGAAGGGCTTGCCGCCGATCAGGCGCGTTATGGCGTATCTCTCTGGGGCGGCGACACGGTGAAGACGCCAGGTCCGCTCACGCTTTCGCTCACGGCCATTGGCGAGGTGCCCCAGGGCCGGATCGTCCGCCGCGGCGGGGCAGAGGCCGGCGACGATCTCTATGTCACAGGCACGCTCGGCGATGCCGCGCTGGGGCTTGCGGTCCTCAAAGGCGAATTGCCGGGGCTCGCCGATGAACATGCCGCCTTCCTCGTTTCCCGCTACCGGGAGCCCGAGCCCCGCACCGCCTTGGGGCCTGCGCTACCCGGCCTTGCTCATGCGGCGCTCGATGTATCGGACGGGCTGATGGCCGATCTCGGGCATCTCTGTTCGGCGTCGGGGGTTGGCGCCCGGGTCGAATTCCACCGGCTGCCGCTGTCTCCAGCGGCTGAGACCGCGCTCCGCCTGAAGCCGGAGCTGCGAGGGCTCCCTGCGGGGGGCGGCGACGACTATGAAATCCTTTTCGCGGCCGCGCCCGGCGATGCTGCCCGGGTTGCCGCAGCGGCAGCCCAAGCCGGGGTGGAGGCCGTTCGAATCGGCACGCTTCTCCCTGCCGGAAAGGGTGTTGCGGCGGTCGACGAAGCGGGCCGCGAGATACCCCTCAAGCAGTTGGGATATCGTCACTTTTAGCCCCTGCCGGTTGCTTTCCCACCGGGTATTTGGCATCTTTCCGCGCGATTTCGACAGTCGGCAGGGGGAGGACCTCCGGCGTATCTGCCGGGGCCAGAGTGGCTGTTCCCGCCGGTCAATCCGTCAAGGAAACCAAGGAAAAAACAATGAGCACTGCTTTGTGGGCTATTATCGGCTGCGGCGTGCTTGCGATCCTTTATGGCATCTGGGCCGTGCGCTCGGTGCTGTCGCTGGACGCAGGCAATGCGCGCATGCAGGAGATCGCTGCGGCGATCCAGGAAGGGGCAAGCGCCTATCTCGCGCGCCAGTACACGACCATCGCCATCGTCGGCGCGGTCATCTTCGCCGTGGTCTGGTATCTGCTGACACTCAAGGTCGCGGTCGGCTTCCTGGTCGGCGCGACGCTTTCGGGCGCCGCCGGCTATATCGGCATGCTGGTCTCGGTGCGGGCGAATGTGCGCACCACGCAGGCCTCCAGCGTCAGCCTCGCGGCAGGCCTCAACGTCGCCTTCAAGTCCGGCGCCGTGACGGGCATGCTCGTTGCCGGCCTCGCGCTGCTCGCGGTCGCCGTCTACTATTCGATCCTCACCACGTATCTCGGTTATGCGCCCGGCTCGCGCGAAGTCATCGACGCGCTGGTCGCGCTCGGCTTCGGCGCCTCGCTCATCTCGATCTTCGCCCGTCTCGGCGGCGGCATCTTCACCAAGGGTGCCGACGTGGGCGGCGACCTCGTGGGCAAGGTTGAAGCCGGCATTCCGGAAGACGATCCCCGCAACCCGGCGACCATCGCCGATAACGTCGGCGACAATGTCGGCGACTGCGCGGGCATGGCGGCGGACCTCTTCGAAACCTATGCGGTGACGGTCGTCGCCACCATGGTTCTCGCCTCGATCTTCTTCGCGGCCGATGTGGCGCCTGCGATGATGGTCTATCCGCTGGCGATCGGCGCCGCCTGTATCGTCACCTCGATCATCGGCACCTTCTTCGTGCGCCTCGGCAAGAGCCAGAGCATCATGGGTGCGCTCTACAAGGGCTTCATCGCCTCGGCGGTGCTGTCGCTCGGTGCGCTCTATTTCGTCACCGACTACATGATCGGTCTCGGCAACACCTATTCCATCGGTGCGCTCACCTTCACCGGCATGGACCTCTACCTTTGCGGCGTGGCCGGTCTCGTCGTGACGGGTCTCATCATCTGGATCACGGAGTACTACACGGGCGTGAACTTCCGCCCCGTGAAGTCGGTGGCCGCCGCTTCGGCGACGGGCCACGGCACCAACGTCATCCAGGGCCTCGCCATCTCGATGGAAGCGACGGCGCTCCCGGCGCTCGTCATCGTGGTCGGCATTCTCGTCACCTACGGCCTTGCCGGTCTCTTCGGCATCGCCATCGCGGTCACAACGATGCTCGCGCTCGCGGGCATGGTGGTTGCGCTCGACGCCTTCGGTCCGGTGACCGACAATGCGGGCGGCATCGCCGAAATGGCGGACCTGCCGGCCGACGTTCGCAAGACGACGGACGCGCTCGACGCCGTCGGCAACACGACCAAGGCCGTGACCAAGGGCTATGCCATCGGTTCGGCCGGTCTCGGCGCGCTGGTGCTCTTCGCGGCCTACACGGCCGACCTCGAGTTCTTCGCGAACAATGCCGACACCTATGGCTACTTCGCCGGTGTGAGCCCGAACTTCTCGCTGTCGAATCCCTACGTGGTGATCGGTCTCTTCATCGGTGGCCTGCTGCCTTACCTCTTCGGCTCGATGGGCATGACGGCGGTCGGCCGTGCGGCCGGTTCGGTGGTCGAGGAAGTCCGGCGCCAGTTCAAGGCTGATCCGGGCATCATGGCGGGCACCTCGAAGCCCGACTATGCGCGCGCGGTCGACATGCTGACCAAGGCGGCGATCAAGGAAATGATCATTCCGTCGCTCCTGCCGGTCCTCTCGCCGATCGTTCTCTACTTCGCGATTCTCGCCATCGCCGACAAGTCGGCGGCCTTCTCGGCGGTCGGCGCTATGCTGCTCGGCGTCATCGTGACGGGTCTCTTCGTCGCAATCTCCATGACGTCCGGCGGCGGCGCATGGGACAACGCGAAGAAGTACATCGAAGACGGCCATTTCGGCGGCAAGGGCTCTGAAGCCCACAAGGCCGCCGTGACGGGCGACACCGTCGGCGATCCCTACAAGGACACCGCCGGCCCCGCCGTCAATCCGATGATCAAGATCACGAACATCGTGGCCCTGCTGCTGCTCGCCGTGCTCGCGCACTAAGGCAGCCGCCTGCAATACGAAGCCCCGCGGAGCGATCCGCGGGGCTTTTTTCTGTCTGCGGCACTGTTGCGATTGACGCGCCCCCCGTTCAAATGAAGACTGACTCTTCAATTCCAGGGAGGCGCGCGTAGTGGGGGAGTTCTCGGCCTTTTATGAAGTGGCGGCCCTGCTTCTCCTGGCATCGGTCGCAGGCGCCCTGGGGCTGAAGCTCAAGCAACCCGTCATCGTCAGCTTCATTCTCGTCGGCATGCTCGCCGGTCCCGCCGGCTTCGATATCGTGCGTTCCACGGACAATCTGGAGCTCCTGTCGGAGCTCGGCGTCACGCTTCTCCTCTTCCTCGTCGGATTGAAGCTCGATCTCAACCTCGTCCGCACGCTCGGCACCGTGGCCCTCAATACCGGCCTCGGCCAGATCGTCTTCACCTCGGTGATCGGCTTCCTGATCTGCCTCGGGCTCGGTATGCCGCCGCTCGCTTCCGTCTATGTCGCTGTGGCCATCACCTTCTCCAGCACGATCATCATCGTGAAGCTCCTCTCGGACAAGCGCGAGCTCGACGCGCTGCACGGCCGGATCGCGCTCGGCTTCCTGATCGTGCAGGACCTTGCGGTCGTCGTCGCCATGGCCGTCATGTCGGCCATCACGGCGGGCGCGGCCGGTGGCGACGGACTCGGCGGGGCCCTGATCGGCCTTGCGGCCGGCGCAGTGCCGTTCCTGCTGCTCTGGCTCTTCGTCTCGAAGGTCGCAACCCGGGTGCTCGACGGTATAGCCAAGGCGCCGGAATTGCTGATCGTCTTTGCGCTCGGCCTTGCCGCGGCCTTCGCGGCGCTCGGCGACTATCTCGGCTTCAGCAAGGAGCTCGGCGGCCTCGTCGCAGGCGTCGCCCTTGCATCCACTCCATTTCGGGAGTCGATCGCCTCGCGGCTTGCGAGCCTCCGGGATTTCCTTCTCGTCTTTTTCTTCATTTCGCTCGGCGCACATCTCGATCTGCGGCTCGTGGGCGATGCCGTGGGCGAGGCGCTCATCCTTTCGGCCTTCGTGCTGATCGGCAATCCGATCATCGTCATGGTCATCATGGGCGCCATGGGCTACCGCAAGCGCACCGGCTTCCTCGCCGGGCTGACCGTCGCGCAGATCAGCGAATTCTCGCTCATCTTCGTCGCCATGGGCGTCACGCTCGGCCATGTCAGCGCCGAAGCGGCGGGGCTCGTCACGCTGGTCGGCATCATCACCATCGCCATGTCGACCTACATGATCCTCTATTCGCAACCGCTCTACGCTGCGATCGAGAAATATCTCGGTATTTTCGAGCGGCGCATTCCCCACCGTGAAGGCGAGATCACCGAAAGCCCGGAAGGCGAAAGATACGACGTCCTTCTCTTCGGCCTCGGCCGCTATGGCCGCGCGCTGCATTCCAAGTTCTCGGAGCATGGGCTTCGCGTGCTGGGTGTCGATTTCGATCCGGATGTCATCCGGCAATGGCGCAAGGCGGGCGGCGACGCCATCTATGGCGATCTTCAGGACCCGGACATGTGCGAAACCCTGCCCATGCAGGGCGTCCGCCTCGCGATTATCGCCGTGCCGCCCCACGAAATCGGCGTGACGCATGACGATCCGCGCGGGTCGCTGATCGCCGCCTTGCGCGCCGGCAATTTCACTGGCCAGATCGCGGCCATCGCGCGCAGCGAAACGGACCTCGCCCTGTTGAGGGCGAAGGGAACGGATATCGTACTCAGCCCGTTTGCCGATGCCGCCGAGCGGGCGATGGAGCGTATCTTCGGCATCGAACTTTCAACGGAAGCGGATGCGCTGTCCGCTTCGGAAGTCGAAAGGAGCGCCTGATGAGTGCGGGCGAAATGACGGGCCGTCCTGCCGGTCTCCGGAACCTTCTCATTGCAACGGACCTTTCGGGCCGGTCGGAAAAGGCCGTGATGCGGGGGCTTTCCATCGCGGCGCAGTTCGGGGCCCGGGCGCTCGTCGTGCATGTGGTGGATGACGACCAGCCATCCTCCCTTGTCGAGGTCGAGGCGGAGAGGTCGGCCGCGCTGCTGAACGAGATGCTGGCGCCGCTCGCCGGAAAATTCGGCGTTCAGCCCGAGGTCCGGATTCTCCGCGGCATCGAATCCGAGGCAATCCGTCTCGCCGCCGACGAGGTGAACGCCGATCTGCTCGTCCTCGGTGCCCATCGAAGGCAGATACTGCGCGATGTCTTCACCGGCACCACCGTGGAACGCGTCATACGCACCAGCGGACGCCCCGTGCTGATGGCGCGGCTCGACGTCAGCGTGAGCTACAACACGGCCATTGCCGCCATCGATCTTTCGCAGCCCGCGCTCGATGCGTTCCGGTTCGCGTCCGATGTCTCGTTTCTCGGCTGCCGGGAAGTGACGTTGCTCCATGCCTTCTTGCCGCTCGCGGGTGGCATGATGCGCTATGCCGATGTCGGCGAGAGCCGCATCGACGACTATACCGGCTCGCTCGCGGATGAAGCGCGCGGTGCGATCGATCACCTGCTGGAGGCCGTGCCGCTCGGTGATGTCGCCGCCCGGGTGGAGGTGACGGAAGGCGCCGCCATCGGCGTGATCAAGGAGGCGATATCGACTGCCCGTCCGGAGCTTGTCGTGCTGGGGACGAAAGGCAATTCCACCCTGAAAAATCTGCTGCTCGGCAGTGTCGCCAATGCGATCCTGCGCGATGCCGAATGCGACGTGCTTGCCTGGTCCGGCCGCCGCCCGGCGGCATGAGCGCTGCCGGGCTCGACTGGTGCCGGATCAGCGCCGCTGCGTCGGATCGCCCGTGCCGACGGACGGGATGCCCGCGCCCGGATTGTTGAACCGGCCGAGATTGCCGAAGAGCTGGCCGAGGATCGTGAGTTCCTTGCCGCGGGTCGGCGTCGCGCGGTCCGCGAAGTTCACGATCTGACCGTCCTCGAGCCCGTAATAGGCGATTTCCTGCACGGCTTCGGTCTTGTCGAAATAGATCGCCGCGACTGTCCGCTCGATTTCCTTCGGGCGGTAGAACATCGTTGTCTCGAAGCGGCTGGAGATGTAGTACCAGGCCTCTCCATCCACCGTGGAAACGGTCGAGGGGGAGCCCATGACGGTGCGGACCTGTTCCTTCGAGGCACCCGTCTGCAGCTTGGCAAGATCGTTCGGATCGAAGACGTAGCCGCGATCTTCCACCACCGGCTGGACCAGTGGCGCGCAGCTTGCCAGCGCCGTGGCGACCGAGAGGGCCGCTGCGGTCAGCAACAGCCGTGCAGGGCGGTGCGGGCGGAACGTCGTCATGGTGCGGGTCTCCTCGGACCGGAAAAGTTCAATCGTTGACCTACCCTTGTCGCCAGCTAAATTCAATCGGCATGTGCGGCAGGGCATCCAAGCTACACTGCGGGCCGGAGCGAAGCCATGATATGGAAAAGAATTTTCGGCAATTCTGCCCGGAATGAAGTGCCGCTGGCGCTTTATGGCGCGGCCGTGCGGCAGGCGCGCCTTCCCGCGTTCTATCTCGAGGGCGGGGTGCCGGACACGGTCGAGGGCCGATTCGAGATGGTCGCCGCCCATGTCTGCCTGGTGCTCCGGCGGCTTCGCCAGGCCGGGGCCGAGGGCAAGGAGATGGGCCAGAGGCTCTTCGACATCCTGTTCGACGACATGGATCAGACGCTGCGCGAAATGGGCGTGGGCGATCTCTCGGTCGGCAAGAAGATCAAGTCGCTCGCATCGTCCTTCTATGGCCGGCTCCAGGCCTATGACGAGGGTTTCAAGGATGCCGAGGGGCCCGGGCTCGCGGCGGCGCTGGCGCGGAATGTCTATGGCGATGCGGATGGCGCGGGGATCCACGCCGCGGCGCTTGCCGCCTATATGCGGGCGGCGGACAAGTCGCTTCAGGATCAGCCGGTGGAAGAAATTCTGGCAGGGCGCGTCGTCTTCGCGCCGCCGCTTCTCGCCGCGCCGGAGGCGGAACAGGGAGCCCGGTGATGAAGCGCGAGACCCCGTCTGAATTCAGCCTGCGCATTGCGTTCTCGGAAGTTCCCCCCGCCGGCAAGGAACTGCGCTTCGAGGCGGACGAGGCGGCGCGGAAGCGGCTCGCCGAGCGCATGGGTATCGTCGAACTGCGCCGTCTTTCGGGCGTCGCGAATGTGAAGCCCTACCGGAAGGAAGGGCTGACGCTCGATTGCCGTTTCGAGGCGGAAGCGGTGCAGAGTTGCGTCGTCACGCTCGAGCCGGTGGAAGAGCAGATCGACGAGACGTTCCGCCAGCGTTATCTGCCCGAGACGCAGCTCGACCTTCCGGCATCGAAAGCGGCGGAGACTCAACGCGAGGTCGCCGTGGATATCGACGCGGAGGATGCGCCAGAGCCGCTGGAGGCGGGCGGCATCGACATTGGCGAGGCGGTTGCAGAGCGGCTGGCGCTTGCCCTCGATCCCTATCCGAGAAAGCCGGGGGTGAGCTTCGACCGCCCGCCCGAAGAGGCGGGTGACGCTTCGGAAAGCCGCCCAAATCCCTTCGCGGCGCTGGAAAAACTCAAGAAAAATTATTGAGTTGGCCTGATTCGAGGGCAATCGCGCCTATTGTTTGCATGCCTCAAGGCTGTATCTTCGGGGCGCGCGCGGCGCGGCCGGGCGCGGGGACCGGCAATGCTCAGGGGGTCTGACGAGTGACGCGAGTTCTGACGATAGCGCTGGATGGAATGGGTGGCGATCACGGCCCGGCAACGGTCATGGGCGGCGCCGATATCGCGCTCGTCCGCCATCCGCAAATCCGCTTCGTGATTTTCGGCGATGAAGCGGCGCTCCGTCCCTGGCTCGCAAAATATCCCCGCGTCGCTTCCGCCTGCGAGGTCGTGCACACCGAAGTCGCCATTTCCATGCATGACAAGCCGAGTCAGGCGCTCCGGCGCGGCCGCAAGGTCAGCAGCATGTGGTGCGTCATCGACGCGGTGAAGAACGGGCAGGCGCAGGCCGCCGTATCGGCGGGCAATACCGGCGCGCTCATGGCGATGGCCAAGGTCATCCTGAAGATGATCCCGAATGTCGAGCGCCCGGCGCTTGCTGCGCTCTGGCCGACCGCGCGGGGCGAAAGCGTCGCGCTCGATCTCGGCGCGACGGTTGGCGCGGATGCGCGCCAGCTCGTGCAGTTCGCCACGATGGGCGAGGCATTTGCGCGCGTGATCTTCAATCTCGAACGGCCGACCGTCGGATTGCTCAATATCGGCGAAGAGGAAGTGAAGGGCACGGAAGAGGTGAAGGCGGCCGCGCAGATGCTGCGCGACACGAAACTGCCGATGCGCTTCCACGGCTTCGTCGAGGGCGACGACATTTCCAAGGGCACTGTCGATGTCGTCGTGACGGACGGCTATACCGGCAATATCGCTCTCAAGACGGCGGAAGGCATGGCGCGGCTCATCATCGGCTTTCTGCGCGAGGCGATGGCAAGTTCGTGGACGTCGAAGCTCGGCTATCTGCTGGCGAGCGGCGCTTTCAAGACGCTGCAGAGCAAGCTCGATCCGCGCGCCTCGAACGGCGCCGTCTTTCTCGGCCTTAACGGCCTCGTCGTGAAAAGCCATGGCGGTACGGACGATGTCGGCTTTGCAGCCGCCATCGACGTCGCCGTCGAAGTCGCATCGGCAGATCTCGTGGCAAGGATCATGGCCGATATGGAGCGGCTCAAGGAGCTTGCCGTGCTGAACGGCAGTGAAGAAATCCAGATACAAGAATCCGAGGCTGTTCTGTCGTGAGTGTAATCCGTACCGTCGTCGCCGGGGTCGGCAGCTATCTGCCCGCCCGCGTGGTGACCAATGACGACATGTCGAAGATCGTCGATACGACCGATGAGTGGATCGTCGAGCGCACCGGCATTCATCAGCGCCATATCGCGGCCGAAGGCGAGATGACCTCGCATCTCGCGCTGGCGGCGGCGCGGGAAGCGATCGCGGATGCCGGTATCGACGTGCAGGAGATCGACACGATCATCCTGGCGACGACCACGCCGGACTATACCTTCCCGGCCACGGCGACCACGGTGCAGGCGGAACTCGGGCTTCACCATGGCGCCGCCTTCGACGTTCAGGCCGTCTGCTCCGGCTTCGTCTATGCGCTCACCATCGCCGACACTTTCGTGAAGACCGGCCAGTCGAAGGTGGCGCTGGTGATCGGCGCCGAGACCTTCTCGCGCCTGCTCGACTGGACAGACCGGACGACCTGCGTGCTGTTCGGCGATGGCGCCGGCGCCGTCGTCGTGCGCGGCGAGACGGGCGAGGGCACCAATGCCGACCGGGGCATCCTGACCGCCCATCTCCATTCCGACGGGCGCTACAAGGACAAGCTCTATGTGGATGGCGGGCCGTCCTCTACCCAGTCCACCGGCCATGTCCGGATGGAGGGGCGCGAGGTCTTCCGCCATGCGGTCGTGAACATCGCCGAGGCGATCAACGAATCGCTGGAAGCGACCGGCCTCAAGGCCGACGATATCGACTGGTTCGTGCCGCATCAGGCGAACAAGCGGATTCTCGACGGCACGGCCAGGCGCATCGGCCTGCCGCCCGAGAAAGTGGTGATGACGGTGGGCGAGCAGGGCAATACGTCTGCTGCTTCGGTGCCGCTTGCGCTCGACAAGGCGGTGAAGGACGGCAGAATCAAGAAAAACGATCTCGTACTGCTGGAAGCGATGGGCGGCGGTTTCACCTGGGGTTCGCTTCTCTTCAGATTTTAGGAGAATTGGGGCCCGCGCCTCAGCCAAAAATTAGCGGCAGTCCTGAATCTCTCACCTGAGAGAAGTAAGCCATCCCATTGATATTGACGGGTTTCGGGGCGGGCAATAGGCTTCGGATACAAACTTCAGAGGTGGAGGCCATGGGGGACACGATCACACGCGCGCATCTGAGCGAGGCGGTCTATCAGGAAGTCGGTCTGTCGCGGAACGAGTCGGCGGAACTCGTCGAGCTCGTGCTGGCGGAGATTTCCAACAGCCTGGCGCTGGGCGACACGGTGAAGCTCTCGTCCTTCGGTTCCTTCTCCGTGCGCAAGAAGGGCGGCCGCATGGGCCGCAACCCGAAGACCGGCGAGGAAGTGCCGATCAAGCCGCGGCGCGTGCTCGTGTTCCGGCCGAGCCATGTGCTCAAGGAACGCATCAACGGCGCGCTCAGCGGCAAGCAGGCGGCGGCCGACTAGTCCTCGCGATCTGCCATGCCCTTGAGCAGATCCGGGTTCACAAATCGGATTGAAGAAGACCGACAGGGGCTTCATTTGTCGATACAAAAGTCACCGGATGCCTTTCGGACGATCAGCGAGGTCGCAACCGAGCTCGACGTCCCGCAGCATGTGCTCCGGTTCTGGGAAAGCAAGTTCAGCCATATCCGCCCGCTGAAGCGCGGCGGCGGGCGGCGCTATTACCGGCCCGAGGATGTGGACCTGCTGCGCGGCGTGCGCACGCTCCTCTATAATGACGGCTACACCATCAAGGGCGTTCAGAAGGTCTTTCGCGAGCAGGGCGTGAAGTTCGTCGCGGAAACGGGCCGCGGCACCGTCGATGCCTCGCTGGCCGAGCTTGCGCGCGAGGCGGTGGTGCGCGGCGAGCAGGAAGAGCGCGAAATGCCCGCGCGGCCCATCGGTAGCGACGCCCGGAAGCGCCTCGCGGCCATTCTCGACGATCTGATTTCGCTCAAGGACGAGATCGACGAGACGCTCTGGGAAAGCGAAGAGGAAGAAGGCTGAAGGGCCCCGGAACGCCCCAGAAATCCTCGCGAATTTTCCGGCAATTTTCCTTGGAAAATGAGGGCTTGGGACGTTGCCGCCATGAGGGGCTGCGTCTATAGTCCGCGCCGCCGAGGGGGATTCCCCTTGCCGGTCCGGTCGGAGCGTAGCGCAGCCCGGTAGCGCACTTGTCTGGGGGACAAGGGGTCGTGGGTTCGAATCCCGCCGCTCCGACCATTTATTGCTGAGGCTGAAGGAGCACGCCGATGATCGACGCCATTCTCCCGATCGTGATCTTCCTGATCGTCATCTTCGCGCTGAACAAGCTCGTCACCGGCCGTTTCGGCTGAGAGGGCGCCGGGGCCTCGGGCCTCACACAGGGTCCGGGCGGACCATCCAGGTGATGAGATATTTCGCCGGAAAGGCCCAGATCACGCCTGCCGTGATGTAGTAGAGAAACTGCACCAGCCCGTGTTCCGGCAGGTGGCCGCTGACCGCAATGGTCATGACCAGAAACGAATAGAGCGTCAGGAAGGTCAGCAGCACCAGGGTGCCGATGAGCTTTCGGGTGCGGATGCCGAGGCGCATGATGTGGCGCTTCCTTTTCTTCGTTCCAGAACCGCCCTTCCTTATGACATTCGGCCGCGATGCGCAAAGCGGCGCGGCCCGCGCGGCGACCTGTCGCGGCGGGCCCGTACTAGGCGCATGGGCAAGGGCAGGGTAAACAGGGGCCCATGAGCGTTCTTCCTGCGATCAATGCTGCCGGCAATGCCGAGGCGAACAGGCGCGCGATTGCCATCTGGCTCGCCGCGGTCGCCGCGCTCGTCTTCATCATGGTGGTGGTGGGCGGCCTCACTCGGCTCACCGAAAGCGGCCTCTCCATCACCGAATGGAAGCCCGTCACCGGCGCGCTCCCGCCCATGAGCGAGGCGCACTGGCAGAAGGAATTCGATCTCTACCGCCAGATCCCGCAATACCAGCTCATCAACAAGGGCATGTCGCTCGACGAGTTCAAGACCATCTACTGGTGGGAATGGGGGCACCGTTTCCTCGGGCGGCTGATCGGGCTCGCTTTCTTCGTCCCCTTCGTCTGGTTCGCGCTCACACGGCGCGTGGAGCAGGGGCTGATGCCGCGCCTCATCTTCCTCTTCGTGCTGGGCGGCATGCAGGGCGTGCTCGGCTGGTGGATGGTGATGAGCGGCCTCACCGAGCGCACCGAAGTCAGCCAATACCGCCTCGCCGCCCATCTGGGCCTCGCGACAATCATCTTCGGCGCGCTGGTCTGGACCGTGCTCGACCTCATCAACGGGCGCAAATCCCGCTTCACGGACGGGCTCGCGAAAGCCGCGCTGGCGCTCATGCTTTTCGTCTTCCTGCAGACGATCCTCGGCGCCTTCGTGGCCGGCCTCCGTGCGGGCTTCATCTACAACACCTGGCCGCTCATGGCCGGCGCATGGCTTCCCGAAGGGCTCCTGCGCATGGAGCCTCTCTGGCACAATTTCTTCGAGAACCATCTCACCGTGCAGTTCCAGCACCGGCTTGCGGCCTATCTCCTGATCGCCGCCGCCGCGTGGCACTGGTGGGCGGCGCGAAAAACGGAGGCCGCCCCGGGCGCGCGCCTCCTCACCCTCGGCATCCTGGCGCAGGCCGCGCTCGGCATCTGGACCGTGCTCTGGGTGGTGCCGATCCCCCTCGGCGCCGCGCATCAGGCCGGCGCGATGATCGTCTTCGCGCTCTCCGTCTGGCATCTGCACCGGCTGGCGAGGTAGGGCAGGCGAAGGCGAAGCGTGTCCGCCCGCCGTTCAGCATGCTGAAAAATTTTCGCGGCCGCCCCCTTGAACAGCGTCACGCTCGTTCCCACCTGTCTTCCTATCTCCAGAAATATGCCTAGACCTTGAGCAGCACCACGCCCGCGGCAACCACGCAGGCGGCGGCGATGGCGCGCCAGCCGAGGCCTTCCTTCATCAGGTAGCCGGAGATGAGCGCGGCGAAGACGACGCTTGTCTCGCGGAGCGCGGCGACGGGGCCCAAGGGCGCCAGCGTCATGGCCCAGATCACCAGCCAATAGGCAATGACCGACATGACGCCGCCCGCAAAGCCGAGCGCCATCGCCTTTTGCGGCACGAGGAATTTGCGCCCGCGGCGTGCGAGCACGATGAAGAAGAAAATGAGCCCGTCGAAAAAGAAGAGCCAGATCACATAGACATGCGGGCTTTCCGCCACGCGGCCGCCGACGCCGTCATTCAGCGTATAGGCGGCGATGAAGAGCGAGGTGACGAGCGCGTAGCCGAGCGCGCGCGGATCGTTCGGCAGTCCCGCGCCATTCGTGCGGCGGAAGGCGAGGCTGACGATGCCGAGCGCGATCAGCCCGACACCGACGAAGGCCGCGGTCGGCAGGATTTCCTTCAGCCAGAAGGCGCCCACCACCGTCACGATGGCCGGCGCCAGCCCGCGCGACAGCGGATAGACCTGGCCGAAATCGCCATGCTCGTAGCACTTCACGAGGAAGAGCTTGTAGCCCGCATGCAGCACGAAGGAGAGGGCGAGAATCTTCCAGACGTCGAGCGGCGGCACGGGCACGAAAAAGAGCAGCGGCAGCGCCACAAGCCCGGTCGAGGCCGCGATCCAGCCCATGGTCATCAGCCGGTCGGCGCCCGTCTTCACCAGCGCATTCCAGCTCGCATGGAGAAGCGCGGAGGCGAGAACGGCAAGGGTGACGGCGAGGGTCAAGATGCGGCTTCCGGCAGGGGCCGCAGGATGGCGGCAATGGCAAGCTAGCCGGTTGGGGTGAGTCTGCCGAGAGGGTATTTCGGCGAAGGGGTTTGCGCGGGGAGGGGCGTCATCGGGTTTCCGCCCTCAGACCAATCTTGTCATCCCGGCACTCGTTGCCGGGATCCAATCCACGCTTCGGGAAGACGAGACGCGAACGGGCCCCGCGATCCAGGCCTTCGCCGGGACAGGCAAGTCCCGGGGTGACAGTATTTATTGGCAAAGACAGGGCTACAAATCCTTCACCTCCCCCTCGCGGGGAGGTCGAAGGGCGGAGCCTTTCGGGTGGGGGGGCGCCGAGGGAGATGGATGGCAAAGCGGGCGAATAAGCGCCGTTACCCCCACCCGAGAAATCCGCGCACCCGCGAATTTCTCGACCTCCCCGCAAGGGGGAGGTGAGGGTTTGATTTGTGACCTTACCCCGCATCCGTCATTGCGAGGAGCGGAGCGACGAAGCAATCCAGGGGCGGTTAGCTCGGTGCTTGCGGCCCCTAGATTGCTTCGCTTCGCTCGCAATGACGGTGTAAGTTTAGAAACGGGAACCTGATCCAATGCGCAAACCATCCGCTGCCAGACGAAAACTTCTGCCCAACCCGCATCCGGGCGAAATCCTGCTTGAGGATTTCCTGAAGCCGATGGGGCTCAGCCAGAATGCGCTGGCGCGGGCGGTGCATGTGCCGCCGCGGCGGATCAACGAGATCGTGCTCGGCAAGCGTGCACTGACGGCGGATACGGACCTCCGCCTTGCGCGCTATTTCAGCATGTCGGAAGGCTTCTTCCTCGGATTGCAATCCGACTACGATTTGATGGAGCGGCGGCGCGAGATCGGGCGCGAGTTGAAGAGCATTGAGCCGAGGGCGGCTTAATATTGTATGCGAGATTGCCGGGCGTGAAATTGATGCTGGGGGAAGTTAGATGGAAGATTTACTCGAGCGTATAAAGGCTCGGCTAAAAGAGGGGGCGTATCCAAATGAAGCATCGGTATCTATTGGAATCGTTATTCCAATCTTGCGTATGCTCGGGTGGGATGAAACTGACCCTGAACAGGTAATTCCAGAGTACGCAAGTGGTGGACGAAGGGTAGATTTTGCTCTGTGCGGCGCGAGCAGGAGACCAAATTTATTCATTGAAGTGAAGGGTGTCGGGCGAGCGTTCGAAGGTGATCGCCAGCTTTTTGAGTATGCATTTCATGAAGGCATACCGCTTTGCCTTTTAACGGATGGACGAGACTGGAGTTTCTATCTACCTGGCGGTCAAGGTAGTTACGATGAGCGGCGCGTTTACAGATTGCAAATTGATGAGCGTAGCACTAGCGAGTGCATGCGTATTCTCGAACGCTATCTGTCTCGAATTCGCGTGAAGTCTGGGGATGCTTTTGATGATGCAATGCGAGATTATCGCGATATAGCGTCTCGGCGCGAAGCAAATCGAAGTTTACCACAAGCTTGGGCCGAGTTGGTCGGAGAGCCTGAGGATCTACTAGTCGAACTTCTAAGTGAGCAAACGGAGAAGATATCAGGATATCGACCGACCAGTGCCGAGGTTACGGCATTCCTTCTGTCCTTATCGCCGCAACACGCAACAGAATCTCACAGATATTCTGCTGCAAAAGTATCCGTGAGTGATCAAATTGATCTTTCACATGAAATTCGACAACGATCTACTGCCGACAAAACTCGCGAACGCGATATTAAATACGAATTGTTTGGTCAGAGATTTAGTGCTGCAAATGCCTCTTCGGCGATGGTTGAGATCCTGACGACGATTGCACAGCGGTATCCTGAGAGATTGGAAGCTATTGCGATCGCAGTTCGCGGAAAGAGCCGAAATCACATTGCGCGGTCTGTGACTGAAATTTATCCTGCAAGGCCGGACCTTGCTCGCGCAGTAGAGTTTGCGCCAGGTTGGCTTGTTGGGCTCAATATTGCGAACAGGGAAAAGAGACGGATTATTCAAGAAGCATGCAAGGTGGTGGGAATCCGCTTCGGTGTGGAAATCAAAATAGATTTTCCAAATGCTGACTCCTGAAACCTGTGAATGACATTTCCCTCTAATCCTCGCTCTTCACCAGCACATATGACCCCGGTGCATCTTCCAGCACCTTGAGTTTGCCGCCGCCCGGTCTCCGCGCTTCGACCATCGGCCCCGACTTCGCCGAAAGCCATTCTTCCCAGTCGGGCCACCAGGAGCCCTTGTTGTCGGTGGCGCCGTCGAACCATTTGTCGGGCGTCGGCGGCAGGTCGTCATTCGTCCAGTGGTTGTATTTGCCGCTGGACGGCGGGTTGATGACGCCGGCGATGTGGCCGGAGCCTGCGCAGATGAAGCGCACCGGGCCGCCGAAAAGCCTTGTTGCTTTGTATACGGACGGATAGGGCGAGATGTGGTCCTCGCGGCTCGACTGCAGATAGACCGGCACCTTCACCTTGCCGAGGTCGAGCGTCTCGCCGCCGAGCACCATGCGGCCCTCGGCGAGCTTGTTCTCGAGATAGCATTCACGGAGATAGAAGACATGCATGGCGGAGGGCAGCCGCGTCGCATCCGAGTTCCAGAACAGGATGTCGAAGGGCATGGGCTCGCGGCCCAGGAGGTAGTTGTTGACGACATAGTTCCAGATGAGGTCGTTCGAGCGCAGCATGTTGAAGGTGGTCGCCATGGTGGACCCCTTCAGATAACCGCCCTTCTCGTGCATCTGCCTTTCGATATCGGCGATCTGTTCCTCGTCGATGAAGACTTTCAGTTCGCCCGCTTCGGTGAAATCCACCTGCGTCACGAGGAAGGTCGCCGATTTGATGCGGTCGTCTTTCCGCTGCGCCATATGGGCGAGCGAGCAGGCGAGCAGCGTGCCGCCGATGCAATAGCCGACCGCGTTCACTTCCTTCTCGCCGGTCGCCTGTTCGACCGCGTCGAGCGCCGCATAGACGCCTTGCGTCATGTAGTCCTCGAAACTCTTCAGCGCGAGCCGCGCATCCGGGTTCACCCAGCTTGCGACGAAGACGGTGTAGCCCTTGTCGAGGCACCATTTGACGAGCGACTTCTCTGGCGTGAGGTCGAGGATGTAGTACTTGTTGATCCAGGGCGGGAAGATGACGAGCGGCCGCTTGTAGACCTTCTCGGTGGTGGGCTCGTACTGGATGAGCTGCATCAAATCGTTCTGATAGACGATCTTGCCCGGCGTCGTCGCCACGTTCTCGCCGAGGCGGAAGGCGCTCATATCGGTCTGCTGGATCTGGATATGGCCGCCGCCGCGCTCGATGTCTTCCAGCAGGTGCTCCATGCCGGAGACGAGGTTCTCGCCATTGGTGGCAAGCGTCGTGCGCAGGATTTCCGGGTTGGTGAAGAGGAAGTTCGAGGGCGACATGGCGTTCGCCATCTGCCGCACATAGAAATCCGCCTTCTCTCGCGTATGCGGGTCGACGCCTTCGGCGAGCTTCACACGGTCGGTCATCCATTTGCTGGTGAGCAGGTAGGACTGCTTCATCAGGTCGAAGATCAGGTTTTCCTGCCAGTCCGGATCGCGGAAGCGCTTGTCGCTGCGGCTCGGGGCGGCCACCGGCGGCACGTCCTCGCCGAGGAAGCGGCGGGTCATGCTGGTCATCAGGCTGAGATAACCCTCGAAGAGCGCGGCCTGCGCCTCGACGATCTTCACCGGATTGCGCATGTAGCTCGCCGCCACGTCCATCAGCGTCTTGCCGACGCGCTGGAGGTCGTGGAGCGTGTGGTTCATGTCGGAGGCCGCGTCCTCGTTCTTCATCAGGAGGCGGGCGGCCTTCTGGCCGAGATTGGCGGCATGAAGGAGGTTGATCGCGAGGCGGCCGAGATCGGGCATCACGAATTCGCGCGGCGTTTCCGCCGGCGTTTCGGCCTTGGCGGGGCGGGGTTCCGGTGCAGCCGCCTCGGGCGCCGGCGCCACGGATTTCAGGCTCGCGGCAGGTTTTGCGCGGGATTTGCGTTTCCTCGGCGCGGGCTTGGTTTCGGGGCTGGCCGCTGCGTCGGAACTTTCCTTGAGGCTCATCGGGCGCTTCCCAGAACTTTTCTCCGGGGTGGCGGCCCTTGGCCGGGCGGCGGCACCCCTTGATTTACCGGAACATGGCGCCGGCTGAGGAACGGCCAGCGACAAACGGTTTCGCATTCAAAGCCTATACTATACGCTTGCACGTGTCCGCCCGATGACGGCATCAAGAGGCGGAAAAAGGGGCGGAATCCGCCGGAAAATATCAAGCAGGACAGGAGTTCGAGATGTCGAATCTGGCACGGGCCGAAGCCGGAAACCGCGAAGGCAATCAGCTTGCCGCAGCGCGTGTACGGGCCCTGACAGCGGCAATGCTCATGGCCGGTCTGGTTGCGGGCTGCTCGTCGGTCTCCGACACGAACAAGCCCGACGCCATGTATGGCGGCGCGCCTTCGCAGGCGGCAGCCGATACTGTCTTCCCCGATCTGCGCAGCGTGCCGCAGCAGCGCCCGGAAGTGGCGACGCCGGCCGAGCGCCAGCAGATGGCCGCCGGCCTTGCCGAGGACCGCGCCTCGGCCGCCGCCGCCGACCGGGAGATGCGCAGCGGCCCGGTCTCGAACTCGACGGTTTCGCGGCCGAGCCCCGTGGCGCCGCTTCAGGATCTGCCGCCCGAACTCGAAAAGCAGTCGCGCTACCAGGAGTCCCCCGTGATCCCCATGCCGGAAAGCCGGGGCGGGCATCGCGATTTCTCGAAAGTGCTGCCTGAGCGGCTGATGCAGACCGCGGCGGTGAGCGACCGGGCCCCCGAGGTCGTGACCGAGGACGGTGCCGCCGCTGCCTCGCGCAGCGCCGCGCCTGCCGAGGACAAGGGGCCGGAGATCACCCCGGCGCCGACCAAGAAGGTCGATGTGAAGCCCACAGTCGGCCAGCCCTGAAGCAAAGCTGCTGAACCCAAGGGCGGTTTTCCGCCATAAATCCGCCATCGCGCGGGGGCAAATGGGCCCCCGAGCCCCCGTTTTCGCGTGGCCCGGCCACGGCTTTGGCGCTATAAGACGCGCTGAACCGGCGGGCGCCCGAAGGCGGGCCGTTTTCCGCGCGATTCGGCGTATCAGGATGTCGTCATGAGCGAAGAATTCCACCGCATAAAGCGTCTGCCGCCTTACGTGTTCGAGAGCGTGAACAAGCTCAAGGCCAAGGCGCGCGCCGAGGGCAAGGACATCATCGATTTCGGCATGGGCAATCCCGACATGCCGACGCCTCCGCATATCGTGGAAAAGCTGGTCGAGGCCGTTCGCGACCCGAAGACGCATCGCTATTCCTCGTCGCGCGGCATTCCGGGCCTCCGCCGCGCGCAGGCCGCCTATTACGAGCGCCGCTTCGGCGTGAAGCTCAATCCGGAAACGGAAGTCATCGCGACGCTCGGCTCCAAGGAGGGGCTTGCAAACCTCGCCCAGGCGATCACCGCGCCGGGCGATGTGATACTCTGCCCGAACCCGAGCTATCCGATCCATGCCTTCGGCTTCATCATTTCGGGCGCCGTCATCCGCTCCGTGCCTTTCGAGAGCGAAGTCGGCTTCTTCGAGATGCTGGAGCGCGGCGTGCGCCACAGCGTGCCGAAGCCGACGGCGCTCATCGTCTCCTATCCGTCGAACCCGACGGCGCAGGTGGCCGATCTCGATTTCTACCGCGAGGTCATCGCCTTCGCTGCCAAGCACGATCTCTTCGTGATTTCCGATCTCGCCTATTCGGAAATCTATTTCGACGGCAATCCGCCGCCCTCGATCCTGCAGGTGCCGGGCGCGAAGGAACGCACCGTCGAGTTCACCTCGCTCTCCAAGACCTTCTCCATGCCCGGCTGGCGCATGGGCTTTGCGGTCGGCAATGAGCGGCTGGTCAATGCGCTTGGCCGCGTGAAGTCCTATCTCGATTACGGCGCCTTCACGCCGATCCAGGTGGCGGCCACGGCGGCGCTCAACGGCCCGCAGGATTGCGTCGCGGAAATCCGCGGCATCTACAAGCATCGCCGCGACGTGCTGGTGGACAGCATGGCGCGCGCCGGCTGGGACATTCCCTCGCCGCCGGCCAGCATGTTCGCCTGGTCGCCGATCCCGGAAAAATTCCGCCACCTCGGCTCCATGGGCTTTGCGACGCTGCTGCTCGAGCAGGCGGATGTCGCCGTCGCGCCGGGCATCGGCTTCGGCGAATATGGCGACGGTCATGTGCGCATCGGTCTCGTCGAGAACGAGCAGCGCATCCGCCAGGCGGCGCGCAACGTGAAGCGCATGATGCAGAATGCCGACCAGATCATCGCCGAGTATGAAGATCGTATCGGTCTCACGGCGAGCGTGGTGCCCCATCCGAGTTCAACGAGGGCAGGCCGCACGTGACGCAAGCACTTCGCATCGGTATAGCCGGCCTCGGCACGGTTGGGGCGGGCGTGGTCAAGATTTTGGCCGCGCGCGGGCCTCACCTCGCGGCGGCTTCGGGGCGTGCGGTACAGCTCGTCGCCGTATCCGCACGCGACAAGACGAAAGACCGCGGCATCGATCTCACCGGCGTCCGCTGGGAAGACGATCCCATGGCGCTTGCGCGCGCCGGCGACATCGACCTCGTGGTCGAGCTGATCGGCGGTTCGGAGGGCATCGCCCGCGATCTCGTGGAAGCGGCGCTCAAGGCGGGCAAGCATGTCGCCACCGCCAACAAGGCGCTCCTCGCCCATCACGGCACGGCGCTTGCCCGGCTTGCGGAACAGGCAGGCGTCGCGCTCAACTATGAAGCGGCGGTCGCCGGCGGCATCCCCATCGTCAAGGCAATGCGCGAGGCGCTGGCCGGCAACGAGATCCGCAGCGTGCACGGCATCCTGAACGGCACCTGCAACTACATCCTGACCGAGATGGAGACAACGGGGCGCGACTTCGCCGATGTGCTGAAGGATGCGCAGGCGCTCGGCTATGCCGAAGCCGATCCGAGCTTCGATGTCGGCGGCATCGACGCGGCGCACAAGCTCGCCATTCTCGCGAGCCTCGCCTTCGGCACGGAAGTCGACTTCGCCAATGTGCATATCGAGGGCATCGAAAAGATCAGCGCAACCGACATCGCCTTCGCCGCCGAGTTCGGCTTCAAGGTGAAGCTTCTCGCCATCGCCGAGAAGGGCGAGGGCGGCATCGTGCAGCGCGTTCATCCGGCGCTGGTGCCGGTCGGCACACCGCTTGCCGCCGTGTCGGGCGTCTACAATGCCGTGGCGCTCGATGGCGACCGTGTCGGCCATCTCGTGCTCGAAGGGCGAGGCGCGGGCGAGG
Source organism: Parvibaculaceae bacterium (assembly GCA_019636015.1). Taxonomy (GTDB): domain Bacteria; phylum Pseudomonadota; class Alphaproteobacteria; order Parvibaculales; family Parvibaculaceae; genus Parvibaculum. The sequence continues at coordinate 2,288,580 of JAHBYJ010000001.1, read as the reverse complement.
GACCGACGGCATCGGCCGTCATTTCCGATGTGGTCGATATCGCGCGCGGTACCATCGTGCCGCCCTTCATCGTACCGGCGGCGCAGTTGAAGCCGCCCGCAAAGCCGCTCATGGACACGCACAAGAGCTCGTTCTATCTGCGGCTGCGCGCCGTCGACCGGGCGGGCAGCATGGCGGCGATCACCAAGGCGCTGGCGGAGGCGTCCGTCTCCATCGAGCGCATCGTGCAGCGTGGCGACAAGGGAGACGGCAGCGGCAGGATGCCCGTGGTCTTCATCACGCATGAAACCGACGAGGGCACGATGGCCCGCGCCAGGGCCCTGCTTGCACAACATGAAGATGTGGCGGGAACACCGCTTGTTATCAGGATCGAAGACGGCGAATTGCGCTGACTTCACGGAATGGAAATGCCGCAGGACATGCGGCGATGAAACGGGGAATGTTATGAGCGAGAAGACGATCAGCCTGAACCGCATGCTTGCGCTCGAGATGGGGCGCGTGACGGAGCGGGCGGCGGTCTGCTCGGCATACTGGGTCGGGCGCGGGGACGAGAAGTCTGCCGACCAGGCCGCGGTCGATGCGATGCGCAAGGAGCTCAACGTCATCGATATCGACGGCACCGTGGTGATCGGCGAGGGCGAACGCGACGAAGCGCCGATGCTCTATATCGGCGAACAGGTGGGCACGGGCAAAGGCCCCAAGGTCGATATCGCGCTCGATCCGCTGGAAGGCACGACGCTGACCGCGAAGGCGATGCCGAATGCGATGGCCGTGCTCGCGGCAGCATCCGGCGGCACGCTGCTGCATGCGCCGGACACCTATATGGACAAGATCGCCGTTGGCGGCGGGCTGCCGGAGGGTGTGGTCGATCTCGATGCGAGCCCGGCCGACAACATCAATTCGCTCGCCAAGGCCAAGGGCGTGAAGCCCAATGAAATCTGCGCCTGCATTCTCGACCGGCCGCGCCATGCCGATCTCATCCGCGCCGTGCGCGAGACCGGCGCGCGCGTCACGCTCATCACCGACGGCGATATCGCGGGCGTCATCGCGACCACCGACCCGGCAACGGGTGTCGACATCTATATCGGTGTCGGCGGCGCGCCCGAAGGTGTGCTTGCGGCGGCGGCGCTGCGCTGCATCGGCGGCCAGATGCAGGGCCGTCTCGTCACGGCGAGCGAGGAGCAGAAGGCCCGCGCCGCCAAGATGGGCGTGAAGGACTTCAACAAGAAATACGACCACACCGAAATGGCATCGGGCGATGTGATCTTCGCGGCGACCGGCGTCACCGACGGCTGGCTGCTCGACGGCATTCACTATGAGCGCGGCGGCGTGACCACCCATACGCTGGTGATGCGTTCGGCGACGGGCACGGTTCGGCGTCTTAAGTCGTTCCACGCATCGGCGGACAAGTTCCGGTAAAAAGCGGATTGCGGCTTCCGCTCGGGGGCTCCATGGACTCCAGCGAGATTTCACCCGGCAGGCATTTCCTCGGCGTCGAGAGATCGGCGTCGGGGCGGGCCTGGGTGAGCCGTCTCGCGGATGACCGGCTGGCGCTTGCCATCGCCCAGCGCGAAGGCTTGCCCGAAATCGTGGCGCGGGTTCTCGCGGCGCGCGGCGTGGCGCCGGAGGATTGCGCGGCCTATCTCGCGCCGTCCCTGAAGAACCTGCTGCCCGATCCAAGCGTGCTGACCGACATGGACAAGGCGGTGGCGCGCGTTGCCGATGCGATTGTTGCCGGCGAGAAGGTTGCCGTCTTCGGCGATTACGATGTCGACGGCGCAACGTCGAGCGCGCTGCTCTATCGCTTCTTCAAGGCCGTGGGGCGGGAGCTGCGCATCTATATTCCCGACCGCATCCGCGAAGGCTATGGGCCGAATGCACCGGCGCTCAAGCGGCTGAAGGATGAAGGGGTCGACCTTCTTCTCACGGTCGATTGCGGGACCATGGCGCACAAGGCGCTCGGGCTCGCGGCGGATTACGGATTGCCGTCCATCGTGATCGATCATCACCAGGCGGAAGTGTCGCTTCCGCCGGCTTTCGCGCTGGTCAATCCGAACCGGCTCGACGATGAGAGCGGGCTCGGCCAGCTCGCGGCGGCGGGCGTCACCTTCGTGTTTCTCGTCGCGCTCAACCGGGCGCTGCGCGAACGCGCTTTCTACAATGGCGCGGCGGCGGAGCCCGATCTGATGCAGTGGCTCGACATCGTGGCGCTCGGCACGGTCTGCGATGTCGTGCCGCTCACCGGGCTCAATCGCGCCTTCGTCGCGCAGGGGCTTCGCGTGATGGCGCGGCGGCGGAACACGGGGCTCGCCGCGCTCGCCGACGTGGCGCGGATGAACGGTGTTCCCGCGCCCTATCATTGCGGCTTTCTGCTCGGCCCCCGGGTGAATGCGGGCGGGCGCGTCGGGCGGTCGGATCTCGGCGTGCGGCTGCTGACGACGGAAAATCGAAGCGAGGCGGAAGACCTCGCCGAACAGCTCAACCTGCTCAATCTGGAGCGGCAGGCTATCGAGGCCAAGGTGCTGGAAGCAGCGCTGGCGCAGGTCGATGAGCGGCTTGCGGCCTCGCGCGCGAATACGCCGCCGCCGGTGATCGTGGCGGCGGGCAAGGGCTGGCATCCCGGCGTCATCGGCATCGTGGCGAGCCGCCTGAAGGACAAGTATGAGCGGCCGAGCCTCGTCATCGCCATCGATGAGAAAGGCGAGGGCAAGGGCTCCGGGCGCTCGCTCACCGGCGTCGATCTCGGAAGGGCGGTGACGGCGGCGCTCGAAGCCGGGCTCCTCGTCAATGGCGGCGGCCACGCCATGGCGGCGGGTCTGACGCTGCGCGAAGAAAAGATCGAGGCGCTGGAGGCTTTTCTCTCTAAGCGTCTCGCGGATGATGTGGCGGTCGCTTCCGAGGCGCGGGCGCTGAAGCTCGACGGCGCGATTGCCGCGCGCGGCGCCACGCGGGAGCTTTACGAACTGGTGCAGCAGGCGGGCCCCTATGGCGCGGGGAATCCGGAGCCGCGATTCGCCGTGCCGTCCGTCCGCGTGGTGCGGGCCGATCTCGTCGGCCAGGCCCATGTGCGCGTGATCCTTGCGGGCGAGGATGGCGGCCGGCTCAAGGGCATCGCCTTCCGCTCTGCGGAGACGCCGCTCGGGGCGCTGCTGCGCGATCCGGGCGCGGGGCTGCTGCATGTTGCGGGGCGGCTTTCCGCCGATGACTGGCAGGGAAAACGCGACGTGCAGATCACGATTGAGGACGCCGTGCCGACGCGGGATGCGCGGCCCTGAAAATCGGCGGTTTCGGCGGCGTTCCGGGCATTTCCGGGGTTGCCATGGGGCGCATGTCACCTTATAAGGCGCGCTCGTGAGCGGGTTTCCCGCCGGGCCTTCCGGGCCCCATGCGCGCCCTTCGTCTATCGGTTAGGACGCCAGATTTTCATTCTGGAAAGAGGGGTTCGATTCCCCTAGGGCGTGCCACTTTTTCCCCGCGGGGCGGGGACCAGCCTTATTGAAGATAGCCGAGATTGTGCTGGCTGCCCGGCAGCACATAGGCGTTGCCGTTGGCATCGAGGCATTCGGTGTAGCGCCAATGGGCGATGCGGCCCATGGTATCCGGCCCGTTCGCCATGCGGCTGCGGCAGCCGCCCGCCGGGTCTTTCGACGGATCGCGATTCGAGGAAAGGCCGCTCCGCTCCGGGAAGATGCGCTGGTAGGAGGTGTCGCCGCCCGTATAGGGCTGGTAGGGCTCACGCCATTCTGGATCGGGGGCGATGAGGGGTTCGAAGCCGCGGGAGCCGGGGTGCATTTCCTGCACCTCGCTCGCGGCGGCGGAAAAACCGGCGCCGGCGGCGACGAGAAGAACGGCCAGAAATGTTCCAATCCGTTTCATGCGACATACCCTAGCATGGAAGGCTACCAGTGTCCGGTATTTTGCATCGAGGCCCAGGGCTCCTTCGCCGGCAGCGGCGTGCCCGCCTGCAGCAGTTCGATCGACACATTGTCGGGAGAGCGGACGAAGGCCATGCGCCCGTCGCGCGGCGGACGGTTGATCGTCACGCCGGCTTTCATCAGACGCTCGCAGGTCTCGTAGATGTCGTCCACCTGATAGGCGAGATGGCCGAAATTCCGGCCTTCTCCAAGGGTTTCCGGGTCCCAGTTCCAGGTGAGCTCCACCTGCGCTTCCTTCTGGCCCGGCGCCGCGAGGAAGACGAGGCTGAAGCGGCCCGCCTCGATATCGAAGCGGCCCAGGTTTTCGAGGCCGAGCTTGTTGCAGTAGAAATCGAGCGACTTATCAAGATCGCTCACACGCACCATTGTGTGCAGGTACTTCATCGGGTCTCCTTGATCGGCGAGGCGTTTGCCGCATGATTCACCAAGCAGGCGGCAAGGTCAAAGAAACGGAACGGAAATGTCGAACGAGCTTAAGCGGGCCATCGAAGAGGCGCATCGCGTGGTGATCTTCACAGGGGCGGGGGTGAGCACAGAAAGCGGCATTCCCGATTTCCGCAGTCCCGGCGGGCTCTGGACGAAAATGGCCCCGATCGACTTTCAGGATTTCGTGAATTCCGCCGAGATCCGCGCCGAGGCGTGGCGGCGGAAGTTCGAGATCGACAAGACGATCAAGCAGGCAGAACCCAACAAGGGCCATATGGCGATTGCGAAGCTCGTGGACATGGGCAAGGCCTCCCACGTCATCACGCAGAATATCGACAATCTGCACCAGGCATCGGGCATTCCGCCTGCGAAGATCATCGAGCTGCATGGCAATGGCACCTATGCCAAATGTCTCGATTGCGGCGAGCGGCACGAGCTTTTCTGGGTGCGCGAGAAATTCGAGGCGTCCGGCGCGGCGCCGGATTGCCGGAGCTGCGGCGGCATCGTGAAGTCGGCGACCATCTCCTTCGGCCAGGCGATGCCGGAGGAGGAAATGAACCGCGCACATGAGGCAACGCTTGGCTGCGATCTCTTCATCGCCATCGGTTCTTCGCTGCAGGTCTATCCGGCGGCGGGCTTTCCCATTCTTGCCAAGCGCAACGGTGCGATGCTCGTCATCCTCAATCGCGAGCCGACGGAACTCGACCAGATCGCCGATCTCGTGATCCATGACGAGATCGGGCCGACGCTCGCGCCGGTCGCGATGCTGAACTAGCGCGCCGTCGCCCAGCCGCCGGCGACGGGGATCAGTTGACCCGTGATGAAATCCGAGTTGGGTCCGGCGAGGAAGGCGACGATGGCGGCGGCTTCCTCCGGCTTGCCGAGGCGGCCGAGCGGAATATTGCCGAGAATCTTTTCGCGCGATTTCGGATTTTCGAGCAGCGAGGCCGGGAAGTAGTCCGGGCTCTCGATGAAGTTGAAGGCGAGCGCGTTCACCTGAATGTTGAAGGGAGCGAGTTCTTTCGCAAGCGTCAGCGCCAGTGCATTGGCGGCGCCGCGCGCGGCGGCATAGAGGCTGTAATTCGGGATGCCGTTCAAGGGTGCGGCGGAGGAGAGGAAGAGGATCTTCCCCGCCTTCTGATTTTTCAGATGGGGCGCGGCGGCGCGCGTCATGGCGAAGGACTTGAAGACGAGCGCCTCGAAGGTTTCGTGCATGTCCTTGTCGGTCGCCTCGTCCACGGGCCCGCGCACGGCCGGCCAGGCATCGTTGTTGATGAGAACATCGAGGCGGCCTTGCCGCTCCATCACGTCTGCGACCGCTTCCTCCGGCGTGCGGGCGGCAAGCGCCTTCACGCCGGGCAGTTTCGCCTCGAAGGCTTCGCGGGCAGCGGCATCGGCGAAGCTCGCATCGACGCCATAGACGGCGGCGCCTTCGGCCAGCAGCGCGCGGGCGGATGGCCCGCCGACGAAATGGGCGATATCGGTAATCAGGATGCTGCGCGTCATGGGCCCCCCCGGAACAGGCTTGAAAACAATATTGTCAGTTCTTGTCCGCCCGTGAGACTGTGGGCGGCAAGAGGCAAGGTCAAGAGACGGCAGGAGAGGAAGCATCGTGACGGCAGGGAAGACGGAGTGGTGGAAGGGCGCGGTCATCTATCAGATTTACCCGCGCAGTTTCCGCGACACGAATGGCGACGGCGTGGGCGACCTCAAGGGCATCGAGGAGAAGCTCGACCATGTGGCCTCGCTCGGCGCGGAGGCGATCTGGCTTTCGCCCTTCTATCCCTCGCCCAATCGCGATTTCGGCTATGACGTCTCGGACTATTGCAATGTCGCGCCGGAGATGGGGACGCTTGAGGATTTCGACCGGCTGGTGAAGGCGGCGCACGGGCGCGGCATCAAGGTGATCGTGGATCAGGTGCTGGCGCATACATCGGAGCGGCACCCCTGGTTTCAGGAGAGCCAGCTTTCAGCCGACAATCCGAAAGCGGACTGGTATGTCTGGGCGGATGCGAAGGAAGACGGGACGGTGCCGAACAACTGGCTGTCGGCGTTCGGCGGGCAAGCCTGGGCGTGGAACCCCGTCCGACGGCAGTACTACCACCACAAGTTCCTGAAGAGCCAGCCGAAGCTCAACTTCCACAATGAGGAAGTGGTGGAGGCCTGCATGAATGTGCTGCGCTTCTGGCTCGACCGCGGCGTGGACGGTTTCCGCCTCGATGTGGCGAATGCCTATCTGCATGATGCGAAGCTCACCGACAATCCGCCGCTGCCGATGGAGAAGCGCGAATTCATGGATTGGGCCCATGCGCCGCGGCTGCAGCAGCACATCCATGATTCGAACATGCCCGAGAACGAATGGGCGATGAAGCGCGTGCGCAAGGTGCTGGACGAATATGACGACCGGCTCGCCTTTGGCGAATTCTCCGAGCGGCCGGAAATGTTCGGGCTTTATGCGGGCGGGCTCGAGCGGCTGCATACGGGCTATACGTTCGATTTCATTGAGGACTGGAGCTTCGAGCCGTCGGTCTTCCGCGCCTATTACGAAAACCGGCTCAAGCCGCTGAAAGACCTCTTTCCCTGCGTGACCTTCTCGAACCATGACGTGCCGCGCCCCGTCACGCGCTGGGGCGGGGGTCAGGGCGACGACGCGCTTGCGAAACTGGCGCTGACGCTCTTGCTTACGCTCAAGGGCAATGTGCTGATGTATCAGGGCGAGGAACTCGGCCTGCCGGAAGCCGATCTCGACTGGGACGACATCCGCGATCCAGTGGGCGATCTTTATTACCCCTGGATGAAGGGACGTGACGGCTGCCGCACGCCGATACCCTGGGAGGCGAAGGCGCCGGGCGCGGGCTTCACGACGGGTAAGCCCTGGCTGCCGATCCCGGATTATCACAAGAGCCGCGCGGTCGATGTTCAGGCGGCGGATGAAGGTTCCGTCCTCGCCCATGCGCGCAAGGCCGTCGCCTTCCGCAAGGAGCATCCGGCGCTCCGGCTCGGCGAGATTTCGTTTCTCGATGCGGAAGGCAAGCTCCTCGCCTTCACGCGAGAGGGCGAGGGCGAGGAGCTCCTCTGCGTTTTCAATCTCGGCACGGAGGCGGCGTCATATGCGCTGCCGAAGGGCGCGGGCGAGGTGCTCTTCACGGTGGGCGAGGCGAAGCCGGAGGGCGAGACACTGGTGCTTGGATCGAGGGGTGGGGCGGTGTTGAAGGGTTAGGTCCGCCGCGCTTCGAACTCCGCCTGCGTATCGATGTCGTTGAGTGCCGCGTCGTCGGGCATCGCCACTTCGCAGACGGCGTCGGCGTTTTCGCCGATCAGGTGTTTCGCGCCGGTGTCGCCTTTGACATCCATCATGGCAGAGAACCAGTCGCGGCCCCAGAGGACGGGGTTGCCGCGTTTGCCGGCAACGGTCGGCACGCAGATGGTGCGGCCTTCCTCCGGGTCGAAGGCGGCGATCAGCCGGTCGAGATGGGCCGCGCGAATGTCCGGCATGTCGCCGAGGCAGACAAGCGCGCCGTTCGCTTCTTCCGGCAGCGCGCCGAGCCCTGCGCGAAGCGAGGTCGAGAGGCCTTCGGCATAATCGGGGTTGTGGACGTAGGTGACATCGCGGCCCGAAAGCGCGGCGCGGACTTCCGCCTCCGCATTGCCGGTGACGACGATAACGGGGCGGGCGCTGCCCTCGAGCGCGGCGTCCACGATATGCGCGACCATCGGCTTGCCGCCGACGTCCATCAGGAGCTTGTTCGGGCCCTGCATTCGGCTCGACTTGCCGGCGGCGAGGATGAGCGCGGCGATGCGGGGCGATGACGCGGCGGTGCCGCCGCCTTCGCGCGGCTGCGGTCTGGTCGGGATTTCCTTCAGGAGCCCGCCAAGACCCATAGACATGATGTTCTTCGGCGTCACTTCGAGCCCGGCGGAGAGCCGCGCCAGCACCCAGTCGAAACCGTTGAGCTTGGGCGAGCGGGCGCAGCCGGGCAGGCCGATGACGGGTGTCTCGCCATGCCGCGCCAGAAGCAGCAGATTGCCGGGATCGACCGGCATGCCGAAATGGAGGATATCGCCGCCCGCCAGCACGATGCCGGAAGGCACGACGTCGCGCCGGTCGACGGTCGCCGAAGCGCCGAAAACGAGGATGGGCGAGAGGCCATCCTTCAGCAGCGCGCGGATGGCCTCCGCCACATCATGCGCGGTGTGGGACACTCGGATCTCGCGGGCGATGCTGCCGCCCATGGCTTCGAGCCGGGTTTCTAGGACGGCCCGGCCTTTTTCGACCACGCTTTCCTTCGTGCCGGGGAGGAGCGTTGCGACGAGGCCCGCGCGGCGCGGCTCGAAGCGGTGGACGGCCATCGGGGCGGGGCCGAGGCGGGCGATCTCCAGCGCCTTGTCGAGTTCGGCGCGGGGGACCGCGAAAGGGATCACCTTCACGGTGGCGAGCATCTGGCGGGGAGCGACGGTCTCGTAAGGCTGGAGCGTGGCGACGGTCAGCGCCTCGCCGATCGCGTTGATGGCGTTGATCCGGTCCGCGTCGATCTCGAGGACGCCCGGTTCTTCGGCGTGAAGGTTGGCGCGGCCGGTGAAGGCGGCGGCGGCCCGGATGGCCTTGCCGGCCAGCGCGCTCGCCAGCGCCGCTGCAGCTTCGTCCTCGGGTACATCGTCGGGACCCAGCCGGGCGGCGGTGATATGGGTGACGCCCGCTTCCTTCAGCGCCGCAATGTCGGCGCGGGAAAGGATACGGCCCTTCTTGAAGGTCTCGGCGCCCGCCTTTTGCGAATGGGCAAGGATCGCGCCTTCGGCCTCGTCCGGTGTCAGTTCGCCGAAGATCATGTTCGGAGCGTCTCCGTTATCTCGGCCATGATGGAAATGGCGATTTCGGCCGGGCTCTTCGCGCCGATGGCGAGGCCGACCGGCCCGTGAATGCGGGCGATGTCGGATTCGGCGAAGCCCGCCTCGGTCAGCCGGGCGGCACGGGCGGCATGGGTCTTCTTCGAGCCGAGGGCGCCCACATAGAAAGCGGGGCTCCGGAGCGCGGCCTGCAGGGCCGGGTCGTCGAGCTTCGGGTCATGCGTCAGGGTGACGATGGCGGTGCGGGCGTCGGGGGCGAGGGCGGTCATGGCCTCGTCCGGCCAGTCGGTCACCAGCGTCATGCCGGGGAAACGCTCGGGCGAGGCGAAGGAGGTGCGCGGGTCCACCACGGTCACGTCATAGCCTGTCAGGGCCGCGATCTCTGCCAGCGGCTGGGCGATATGGACCGCGCCGACAAGGATCAGCCGGAGCGGCGGGTTGAACGGATTGAGGAACCATTCGGCGCCGTCAGGGGCGGTAACCACCGCGCCCTTATCGCTCGAAAGGACTTCATGTATCGCTTTAATTAACCAGTTTTCTTCTGATTTATCAGAGAGATAAATCAGTTTCTGGATTCCATCCGTTAATCTTGTGGCGAGCGCAACGGCGCGCTTTTCGGCGCGGGCGCGGACCAGTTCGTTGAGCAGCGCGGCGTCCATTTCAACCCTTCACCGGCTCGACCATGACGCGGATGCGGCCCCCGCAGGCGAGGCCCACCTGCCATGCCATGGCGTCCGAGACGCCATATTCGAGGAGTTCCGTCTTGCCGGTTTCGAGGGTTTCGAGCGCGCGGGTGACGACATCGCCCTCGATGCAGCCGCCGGAGACTGACCCGACAAAGGTGGCATCGTCGCGGATGGCGAGCTGGCTGCCGACCGGGCGCGGGGCCGAGCCCCATGTTTCGATGACGGTGGCGAGCGCCACCCGGCGGCCTTGGCCGAGCCAGAGGGCAGCCTCCTCCAGCACATTGTCGTGGCTCGTCATGCGGCCCTCCGTTCCGGTTTCCGCTCGATATGGGCATCGGAGAGCGCCTCGACCAGTGCGGCCAGCGAGGCGATGTTGTGGACCGGTCGGAACTCGTCCACATGGGGCAGCAGGGCCTTCACGCCGAGCGCCTTCGGCTCGAAGCGCGCATAGCGGAGCAGCGGGTTCAGCCAGATGAGGCGGCGGGCGCTGCGGTGAAGCCGGGCGATCTCCGGGGCGACGCCTTCGCCGGCATCGCGGTCGAGCCCGTCCGTCACCAGAAGCACGGTCGCGCCCTGGCCGAGCACGCGGCGGGCCCAGTCCACATTGAAGCGGCGCAGCGTCTCGCCGATGCGGGTGCCGCCGTCCCAGTCCTCGACCCGGGCGGCGACGCGGGCCAGCGCCTCGTCCACGTCGCGATGCTTCAGCTCCCGGGTGACATGGGTGAGCCGGGTGCCGAAGAGGAAGACATGAACACGGTCGCGGTTATTGGTCAGGGCATGAAGGAAATGGAGGAACATCCGGGCATAGGCCGACATGGAGCCCGAGATGTCGCACAGCACCACAAGCGGCGGCGGCCGGCGGCGCGGCGCGCGGCGCTTCAGCGGGATGACGCCGCCGGAGCGGAGCGTGGCGCGCAGCGTTGCTCGCATGTCGATCATAGGGCCGTTTGCCGATGGCCGGGTGCGGCGGGTGCGGAGCTCGTCCATCCGCAGCCGGAGCCGGGCGATGGCCGCCTTCGCCTCGGCGAACTCGGCGAGCGACATTTTCTCGAAGTCCTTTTCGCGGAGGACCTCCTCGCCGGAGAAGGTTTCGCTGCGGTCGATCTCGATTTCGGACTCTTCGAGTTTGCTGAGCGCGGTTTCGCCGAACAGGGCCTCGGCGAGGCGGCGGCTTTTTTCGTCCTCTTCGGCGCCCGGCGGCGTTTCGATTTCCGGCAGCATCAGCGACATCATCTTGTCGAGGAGCTTCGGATTGCGCCAGAAGACGTGGAACGCCTGATTGAAGATTTCATGTTCCTCGTGGCGCTTGATGAGCGTGGCGCGGAGCGTCCAGTAGAACTCCTCGCGAGCGCCGATGCCCGCGGTTTCGACGGCCTCAACCGCATCGAGCACCTGACGGGGCCCGACGCGGAGCCCGGCGCGGCGCAGGATGCGCGCGAAATGGACGATGTTTTCGGCGAGGCGGCCCGTCGCCACGGCGCGCCCTTACTCCGCCGCCCGGACGGCGAGGCGGATTTCCTCGAGGATGCGTGCGGCTTCGCTGCCCGCGACGCGGGCGATGTCGTCCTGGTACTTGAGAAGCGCACCCAGCGTGTCGTTCACGACCTGCCTGTCGAGCGAGACCGCATCGAGCGCGGTCAGGGCTTCCGCCCAGTCGATCGTTTCGGCGATGCCGGGATTTTTGTAGAGGTCGAGGCTGCGGAGCTTCTGCACGAAGGCAACGATTTCGCGCGACAGATTTTCAGAGGCGCGCGGCGCCTTCAGCTTCAGGATTGCGAGTTCGCGCGTGGCATCGGGGTAGTCGACCCAGTGATAGAGACAGCGGCGCTTCAGCGCGTCGTGGATTTCGCGGGTGCGGTTCGAGGTCACGATGACGATGGGCGGATGTTCGGCCTTGATGGTGCCGATTTCGGGGACGCTGACCTGAAAATCCGACAGGACTTCGAGGAGATAGGCTTCGAAAGGTTCGTCGGTGCGGTCGAGTTCGTCGATCAGCAGCACAGGAGGGCCTTCGACAGCGGGTGCGAGCGCCTGCAGAATCGGGCGGCGGATCAGGAAGCGTTCGGAGAAGACATCCTTGCCGAGTTCGGCGCGGTCCTCGACGCCTTCGGCTTCGGCCAGGCGGATCTCGATCATCTGCGCCTGGTAGTTCCACTCATAGACGGCGGCGCCGGTGTCGAGGCCTTCATAGCATTGGAGGCGGATGAGGCGGCGGCCGAGCGCATCCGCCAGCACCTTGGCGATCTCGGTCTTGCCGACGCCCGCCTCGCCCTCGAGCAGCAGCGGGCGGCCCATCTTCAGGGCGAGGAAGATGACTGTCGCAAGCGAGCGGTCGGCAACGTAGTTGCCGCGCGTCAGGAGTTCGACGGTTTCGTCGATATTGGAAGGCAGGTTCATCCGCTCAATCTAGGCTTTCGGCCCTGTCCCGCCAAGTCAGCCTGCAGCCGCGACGGCGCGTTTCGCCATGACGGTGACGAGATGGGCGCGATATTCCGCGGTGCCGTGGAGGTCGGCATTCAGGCCCCTGGCCGGGACCTTGATGTTCGCGACCGCATCGGGCGACCAGTTCTTCGCCAGCGCCTCTTCCATCTCGGCCACGCGGAAGACGCCGTTCTGGCCCGCGCCCGTGACGGCGACGCGGATACCCCAGGGGCCTTTCGAGACGAAGACGCCGACCATGGCATAGCGAGAGGCGGGGTTGCGGAACTTCATATAGGCGGCCTTTTCCGGGTGCGGAAAGGTCACTTCCTTGATGATTTCGCTGTCCTGCAGTGCGGTTTCGAACATGCCCTTGAAGAACTCGTCCGCCTCGATGAGGCGCTTCGTGGTGTGGATCTTCGCATCGAGCGCAAGGCAGGCGGCCGGGTAATCCGCCGCCGGGTCGTTGTTCGCGATGGAGCCGCCCAGCGTGCCCATGTGGCGGACCGCGGGATCGCCGATACCGGCGGCGAGGGCGGCGAGCGCGGGGTTGTGTTTCTTCACATCGGCAGATTGGGCGACCTTTGCGTGCCGCGTGGCGGCCCCGATCATCACGGCGTCACCCTCGGCGCGGATGAAATCGAGGTCCTTGATGCCGCCAATGTCGATCAGGTCGCTCGGCATGGCGAGGCGCTGCTTCAGCGTGGGGATCAGCGTCTGGCCGCCAGCGAGGATTTTCGGATCGTCCGCCTTTGCCAGCAGGGCTTCCGCATCCGCCAGCGTTTTCGGGCGTTCGTAATTGAACTGGTACATTCTCGACTCCTTATTCGGCGGCGGCGCGCGGAGCGGCTGATTGAAGGGCCTGCCAGATACGCGCGGGCGTTGCGGGCATTTCGATATCGCGGATGCCAAGCGCGTCCGTCACGGCATTGATGACGGCGGGCGGCGAGGCGATGGCGCCGGCCTCGCCGCAGCCTTTCATGCCGAGCGGGTTCGACGGGCAGATCGTCTTCGTGAAGCCGAGTGTGAAGCTCGGCAGGTCATCGGCGCGCGGCATGCAGTAATCCATATAGGAGCCGGTGACGAGTTGCCCCGAGGTGGGGTCGTAGACGCCATGTTCGAGCAGTGCCTGACCGATGCCCTGCGCGATGCCGCCATGCACCTGACCTTCGACGATCATCGGATTGATGATGGTACCGAAATCGTCGACGGCGACGAATTTCACGATCTCGGCTATGCCGGTATCGGGATCGACTTCGACCTCGCAGATATGGGCGCCGGCAGGGAAGGTGAAGTTGGTGGGGTCGTAAAAGGCGCCTTCCTTTAGGCCCGGCTCGATCTCGCCTGCCGGAAAGCCGTGCGCCGTATAGGCTGCGAGGGAGACTTCGGCCCAGACGAGCGATTTGTCGGTGCCCTGCACGGTGAAGGCGCCATTCTCGAAGGTAATGTCCTCGACCGCGGCCTCCATGAGATGCGCGGCGATCTTCTTCGCCTTTGCCTCGATCTTGTCCAGCGCCTTGTCGATGGCGCTCATGCCGACGGCGCCGGAGCGCGAGCCATAGGTGCCCATGCCGAACTGCACCTTGTCCGTGTCGCCATGAACGATTTCGACATTCGAAATCGGAATGCCGAGTCGGGAGGCGACAAGCTGGGCAAAGGTCGTCTCATGCCCTTGCCCATGGCTATGCGAGCCGGTGAGGACTTCGACATTGCCGGTCGGGTTCACGCGAACTTCCGCGCTTTCCCAGAGGCCGACACCAGCGCCGAGCGAGCCAACGGCGGCCGAGGGTGCGAGGCCGCACGCCTCGATATAGGAGGAGATGCCGATGCCGCGAAGTTTGCCGCGTTTCGCCGCTTCGGACTTGCGGGCGGCAAAGCCCCGGTAGTCAATTTCTTCAAGCGCCGCATCGAGCGAGGCCTGATAGTCGCCGGCGTCGTAGTTCATGATGACGGGCGTCTGGTGCGGGAAGCTGCGGATGAAATTGCGGCGGCGAATTTCAGCCGGATCGATGCCGGTTTCGCGGGCGGCGGTCTCGACGATGCGTTCCAGCAGATAGGTGGCTTCCGGCCGGCCGGCGCCACGATAGGCGTCCACGGGCGCCGTATGCGTATAGACCCCGTCCACCTCTACATGGATTGCGGGAATGTCGTATTGCCCCGAGAGCAGCGTGCCATAGAGATAGGTCGGCACCGCGGCGGAGAAGGTCGAGAGATAGGCGCCGAGATTGGCGACGGTCTTGACGCGAAGGCCGAGGAATTTGCCGTCCGGGTCGAGCGCAAGTTCGGCATGACTCAGATGATCGCGGCCATGGGCGTCCGACAGGAAAGCTTCGGAGCGGTCTCCCGTCCATTTGATCGGGCGGCCGACCTTCGCCGCGGCCCAGACGCAAGCGGTTTCTTCCGCATAGATGAAAATCTTCGAGCCGAAGCCGCCGCCGACATCGGGCGCGATGACGCGGAGCTTGTGCTCGGGCGCGACGCCGACGAAAGCGGAGAGGACGAGGCGCGCGACATGCGGGTTCTGGCTCGTTGTATGAAGCGTGTAGATGCCGCTGCCCTTGTCATATTCGCCGATCGCAGCGCGGGGCTCCATCGCGTTCGGGATCAGCCGGTTATTCGTGAGGTCCAGCTTGACCACGCGGGCTGCCCTGGCGAAGGCTGCTTCGGTTTCGGCCTTGTTGCCGAGTTCCCATTCGAAGCAGGTGTTGCGCGGCGCTTCGGCGTGAACCTGCGCGGCGTCCGACGCCTGGCAGGCGTCAAGCGCGACGGTAGCCGGAAGCGCCTCGTAATCGACTTCAATGAGTTCGGCGGCTGCGCGCGCGTCGGCAAGCGTTTCGGCGACGACCAGGGCGACGTGATCGCCGACATAGCGCACCGTATCGAGCGCCAGGATCGGATGCGGACCGACCTTCATGGGCGTGCCGTCTTTCGAGGTGACGGTCCAGCCGCAGATGAGGCCGCCGAGACCGTCATCGGCGACTTGGCGGCCGGTAAAGACGGCGACGACGCCCGGCGCCGTCTCGGCGGCGGATGTATCTATCGCGCGGATACGCGCATGAGCATGCGGCGAGCGCAGAAAGTAGGCATATGTCTGGCGCGGGCGGGAAATGTCGTCCGTGTAGTGGCCGTTGCCGGTGATGAAGCGGAAATCTTCCTTGCGTCGCACCGGCTGGCCGATGCCTTCACGTGCTGCTTCGGACATGGAATGGCCTCCTCCCATGAGACGTTCCGTTTCGTCAGCGCATCTCCTGCGATGCGGCGAGTATCGCCTTCACGATATTGTGGTAGCCGGTGCAACGGCAGATGTTGCCCTCGAGTTCGTCGCGCACCGTTTCCTCGTCGAGCTCGGGGATGCGGCGGATCATGTCGACCGCCGTCATGATCATGCCGGGCGTGCAGAAGCCGCATTGCAGCCCGTGATGTTCGCGGAAGGCAGCCTGAACGGGGTGCAGCTCACCGTTCTTTGCGAGGCCCTCAATGGTGAGGATATCCGCGCCTTCGGCCTGGACCGCGAGCATGGTGCAGGATTTCACGGCGCGGCCATCGACATGGACTACGCAGGCGCCGCACTGGCTGGTGTCGCAACCGACATGGGTGCCGGTCAGGCCGAGCTGTTCGCGAATGAACTGGACAAGCAGCGTACGCGCCTCGACATCGGCGCTTGCGGGCTTGCCGTTGACCGTCATGGAAACAACGGACATGCGACTACCTCCCTGAATGGCTCGGCTTCTTGCGGAATTGCGTTTTCCGCAACGTTTTCCGGAGTCTCGACTTTCGCCAGCGGCACGTCAAGCAAAGGCTTCGGATCAGAAGCCGATGAACCAGAGCAGCACGATGAGAGCGATTATCAGCAACGGGCCCCAGAGCCAGGGCGAGAGGCTGAAGCCGGCTTCCTCGTCGGGCATGAGGGGCACGCCGGTCGGCGAAATCGCATCGCGGTCCGGCGACTTCACGGGTATGCCGTGCTGCATTTCATCGACGATTTCAGGCAGATCGCCGGAAGGCTCGGCCTCGACCTTCGCGCCGCCGGTGAGCTTCGAGAAATTGTCGAAGAACTCTTCCGACATGCGGGCCGCGGTGGAGTCGATGAAGCGCTGGCCGATCTGAGCGAGCTTGCCGCCGACCTGTGCCGAGACGGTATAGGCGAGCAGCGTGCCACCTTCGATTTCCGTCAAGGTGACTTTCGCGGAGCCCTTGGCGAAACCCGCGGCGCCGCCATTGCCTTCGCCCGAAATGGTATAGCCGTTCGGCGGATCGATATCGGTGAGCTTGACCTTGCCCTTGAAGCGGGCGCTGACAGGTCCAACTTTGGCCTTGGCAACGGCCTCGAACTCGTCATCGGCCGTCTTCTCGACGGACTCGGCGCCGGGGATTGCCTGGCGGAGCACTTCCGGATCGTTGAGCGCGGCCCAGACTTCCTCACGCGGAGCGGGAATCCTGTATTCGCCGGACATTTCCATGGGCCGTCTCCTCGTGCTTCAGGGCTTGCGGCCCGCGGCCGCTGCCATCGTCATTATAAGTAAGTCACGACCAGCGTCATACCCAGCAGAAACGCCACAACCATGACCATGGCGCCCGTCGGCCAGGTGCGTGCGAAGGGACCGCGCGGTCCGTGCAGATGGTACACAATGCCGGCGCCCCAATTCAGGCTGTTGGCGACCATGCGCCCGGCGCCCTTCCAGAGACCGGCAATGAGGCGGCCGACGCCGACAAGGATGGCGGGCAACAGGCGGCGATACGTCCAGTCGAAGTCGAGAATTGTGGCGCGCTCGGCTTTCGGCAGGAGGCCGCGTTTCACCGCGATGGCGAAGGCGAGTGCGACAAAGGCGACGAGCTGGAGTTGCACGATGGTGTGCGAGAAGGTGTAGGGCTCGTAGGGCACGTCGTTCGGCAGCAAGGCATAGAAAGCGGCCGGCAGGACACCGATGGCAATGCAGAGCGCTGCAGTGAGGCCCATCGCGAGGAGCATGCCGCCCGGTGCTTCCTTCGGGCGGAGGCCGCCATCCGACCCGAAGAAGGCGAGGTAGGGAAGCCGCAGGCCGGTATGCAGGATGGCGCCGATGGATGCCACGAGCAACGCGATCCAGACAGGGAACATCTGCTCATAACCGCCGGCGCTGAGGACCATCGATTTCGAGACGAAGCCCGAGGTGAGCGGGAGCGCGGAAATGGACGCCGCGCCGACAAGGCAAAAGATCATGGTGAGCGGCATGGTGCGGTAGAGACCGCCAAGCGCCGTGGCCCGGGCGGTGCCGGTGCGGAAGAGGATCGCGCCGACCGACATGAAGAGCAGACCCTGATAGAAGATCGAGGCAACGGCATGGGCCGCGGCGCCGTTGATGGCGAGCGGTGTGCCGATGCCTGCGCCGACGACCATGAAACCGAGCTGGCTGTTCAGCGAATAGGTGAGTACACGGCGCAGATCGTTTTCGAGCAGGGCGAAGGCGACGGGGAAGAGCGCCATGGCGATGCCGATATAGATCAGCAGTTCCGTGCCCGGGAAGCCGCGCAGCAAGGCGTAGATGGCGAGCTTCGTCGTGAAGATCGAAAGGACCACCGTGCCGGTGACCGTTGCCGAAGGATAGGCGTCGTGCATCCAGTTGTGCAGGA
Organism: Parvibaculaceae bacterium; assembly: GCA_019636015.1. Lineage (GTDB taxonomy): Bacteria > Pseudomonadota > Alphaproteobacteria > Parvibaculales > Parvibaculaceae > Parvibaculum. Next base: position 2,270,660 of record JAHBYJ010000001.1, on the reverse strand, counting down.
AGGGGAAGGCACATTTGATGCCGATGGCCGCGAGGATCGTCCAGGTGGCGGGGCTGCCAAGCTCCATGGCATTGAACGCAATTGTGCCCGTTTCACGGTAGAGGAGGACAATGCCGGCGATAAGGATCACGCCGGAGCCGACCTGCACGATGAGATAGCGCATGCCGGCGGCGAAGGAGCCTTCCGTGCGGCGCGCCCAGATAAGGAAGACGGAAGCAATCGCTGTGCCTTCCCAGAAAACGAAGAGGGTGATGAGGTCGGCTGCGAAGACGGCGCCTATTGCGGAGCCGGCATAAAGCAGCGTCGCAACCTGCTGGATCGTGTCGCGCAGGTGCCATGCGTAGAGCGCCGCCAGGATGGCGGCGACGGAGAAAGCGAGGCCGAAAAGCTGCGAGAGTGCATCGACCCGCATCAGGCCGATCTGCATGCCCATCACATTGAAGGCGTTATACGTACCGGGCGCGAGGCCCCAGAAGATCAGGATGCCCGCAACCGGCACAAGCGCGAGATAAAGCCCGCGCAGCGCGCCTTTCGGTACGAAGGGCACGAGAAGCGCTGCCGCGACATAGGCAAGAGCGGGTGTCAGGTATTCAGGCATCGGGCGCCTCCAGGCCGAGATCCGATGCCGGATGTTCTTCGAGGCTCGGCGATCCGGCTCCGTAGTAATCTTCCTTCCGCCTCAGGAAGGCGCTGATGATCTTGGCCGCAATCCCCAGGGCGAGCGCAATCAGGAAGCCGAACCAGCCATAGAAGGCGGGTAGTTCCTCGATCTCGAAATAGCCGTGGATGTGGCCGACGAAGCCGCCCGCGGCGAGACCCGCACAGATGAGTACAAGGCACCAGATGGCGATGCGGCCGCCGCGCGCCGTGTCGATGCCGAGAAGAATCGAGCCGGGCATCGGCGCGCTCGCGCTTGTCCGGGTTTCGGGCGATCCGGTCATGGCAGGCTCTCCGGACGAATGGGGATACTCAGCAGATACTCGTAGAGCCCGCCGATGGTGAAGAAGAGGACGATGCAGCCGAGTGCGGCAAAGCAGATCGGCAGGAGGCAGAGGAGAGGCGTTTCCTCGATGCGAGAGGATGCAGCGTCTCCATGCGTCTCATCGTCCTTCGGCTTGAGGAAGAAGGCACGGGCCGGGATCGGCAGAAGATAGGCGACGTTCAGGAGTGAACTCACCATCAGGACGCCGATGATGATGAGCTGGTTCGCGTCGGCGGCGGCGACCATCAGATACCATTTGCTCCAGGCACCCGCGAAGGGCGGTAGACCGATGATGCTGAGCGCGGCGATGGTGAAGCAGGCGAATGTCACCGGCATCTTGCGGCCGAGACCGTCGAGCTGGCTGATTTTCGTTTTATGGGCGGCGACATAGATTGCGCCGGCGCACATGAAGAGTGCGATCTTGCCCATGGCGTGGGTGGCGATGTGCATGGCGCCGCCGATGACGCCCATCTGGACTGCGAGCGCCATGCCGAGGGTGATGTAGGAAAGCTGGCTGACGGTGGAGTAGGCGAGCCGTGCCTTGAGATCGTCCTTGGTGAGGGCGACGATCGAGGCGATCAGGATGGATGCGGCGGCGAGCCAGACAAGCCAGTCGGATGCGCCGGTCTTTCCGAGGAAACCGATGCCGAAAATATAGGTGCCCACCTTGAGCATGGTGAAGACGCCGGCCTTCACGACCGCGACGGCATGAAGCAACGCACTGACCGGCGTCGGTGCGACCATGGCAGCGGGGAGCCAGCGATGGAAGGGCATCAGCGCCGCCTTGCCGATGCCGAAGGCGAAGAGCGCAAGTAGGAAAGGTGCAAAGGCGGGATCCAGGCGCCCATCGAGAATGCCACCGGCACGGAATTCCGTCGTGCCCGCGATATTCCAGGTCCAGATGAGGGCGACCAGAAGGAAAAGGATCGAGGTCGTCATCAGGATCGCAAGATAGGTGCGGGCGCCTCTCTTTGCTTCCGGCGTTTCCTTGTGCGCGACCAGTGGGTAGGTCGAGATGGTCAGCACTTCATAGAAGATGAAGAGCGTGAAGAGATTGCCCGAGAAGGCAATACCGATGGCCGACGCGATGGCGATGGCGAAGCAGATGGCGAAGCGTGTCTGCTTCTTTTCATGCGCCCCGCGCATGTAGCCTATCGAATAGAGCGCAGTCGGAATCCAGAGGCCCGACGCGACGGTGGCGAAGAGCATGCCGAGCGGTTCGATCTCGAATCCGATGACGAGACCGGGCATCACCTCGACAAGCGAAATGGCGGGCCGCGCGCCGTCGATCACCGCAAGAAGAAGCGGCAGGACGGCTGCAAATGTCGCGATCGAGGCGATGACGCTGACGGTATCGCGCAGGTTCGGCCACTTGCCGGTGGCGGCGAGCAGGAAGGGCGTGAGCGCCGGAATGGCGATTGCGAGGAGAATCAGGTCAGCGTTGTTCATCGCCTTACTCCTTCCACAGAATGTGCGATGAATCGAACAACGCGGAGGCGGCGCGTCCGGCCGCCGTGCTTGTCAGCATGGCGTTGACGCCGAACCAGATCGACAGGCCGACGAATATCCATGTCGGTATCAGCATGGAGAGCGGCGCTTCCTTCCGGACCGTACCTTCCGGGGCAGGCTGCAGATAGGCGACTTCCACGACGCGCCAGACATAGATCACGGCAAGAAGCGACGAGGCCATGATCATCAGCGCGACCGGCCACCAGCCGAGCTCGAGAGCCGCGAGCACCAGGTACCATTTGCTGATGAAGCCGACCGTGAGCGGCAGGCCGATCAGGCTGAAGCCGCCCGCAACGAAGGCGGCGGTCGTCCATGGCATGTCGCGGCCGATGCCGCCGAGCTTCGAAATCGAGCATGTGCCCGCCGACAGGATGAAGCAGCCGGCGACCATGAAGAGGGCGGCCTTGGTGACCGCGTGGTTGAACAGGTGAACAATCGAGGCGGTGAGGCCCGTCTCTGTAAGGAAGGTGAGGCCGAGCAGGATGTAGCCGATCTGCGCAATGCTCGAATAGGCGAGCATGCGCTTCAGATTGTCCTGGAAGATGGCGACAATGGAGGCGGCGAACATTGCAATGACGGCGAGGGGCAGCACGACCATGCGCAGCGTGTCGGCCTGGAATTCATAGTCGAAACCGAACACCGTGAACATGAAGCGCAGCATCACATAGACCGCAGCCTTGGTGGCCGTTGCCGCGAGGAACGCGGTCACCGCCGAAGGCGCATAGGCATAGGCATTGGGCAGCCAGAGATGCAGCGGGAACATGGCGAGCTTCAGCCCGATGCCAATCAGGATGAAGACGAAGCCCATGCGAAGTGTGCTGCTGTCGCCATGATCGGCGATCCTTACCGCGAGATCGGCGAGGTTCAGCGTGCCCGTGATCATGTAGAGCATGCCGACGCCGATGACAAAGAAGGTTGCGCCGACGGTGCCCATGATCAGGTAGTTGTAGGCAGCTGTGAGGGCGCGCTTGTTCACCCATGAGCCCGAGGCGACGAGCGCGTAGGTCGCGAGCGACGAAATCTCCAGGAAAACAAAGATGTTGAAGGCGTCGCCGGTGATGGTGATGCCGAGCAGGCCCGCGATGCAGAGCAGGAAGGCGGTATAAAAGAGCGGCTGACGTTCTGCCGGGATTTCTGCTGCGACGATGCGTCTTGCATAGGGCAGCACGAGCGTGGCGGAGCCCGAGATGATCAGCAGGACGAAGGCATTGAGCCGGTCTACGCGATATTCGATTCCGAGCGGGATTTCCCAGCCGCCCATGCGATAGGAAATAATAGTGCCCGCATAGGTTTGGGCAAAAAGCGCTACCGATATGGCGAAGGTCGCCAGAATGACGATGCAGGCGAAAGCCCATGACCTTCCGCCACGGCCAAGAATGGCGCAAATGGGAGCCGCGATGAGCGGCAGCACAACCTGCAGCGCAGGCAGATTCGCTTCGATCAGGGCCATCATGCGACGGGATCTCCCTGCGCGGCGCCTGAGCCGAAGTCCATATCGTGTTCCAGTTCCAGAATTTCGTCTTCTTCGATCGTGCCGTAGGACTCGCGAATGCGGACCACGAGGGCGAGCGCCACCGCGGTCGTCGCGATGCCGACGACGATCGCAGTGAGGATCAGCACATGGGGAAGCGGGTTGGAATAGATCGTCTCCGGCACTTCCGTGAGGATGGGCGCCGTGCCGCCGATCACCTTGCCCATGGAGATGTAGAGCATGAAGACGGCAGTCTGAAAGATGTTCAGGCCGACGATCTTCTTGATGAGATTGCCCCGGCTCACCGTGATGTAGAGGCCGGTCATCATCAGGATGCAGAAGAGCCAGTAATTGTACCGGCCCATAATGTAATCGAGTTCGATGCCAATATCGGACATTACCAGTCCTTGTCGTCGAGCTTGCGGGTGTGGCTCGCAAAGGCGATGAAGAGCGAGAGCATGACGGAGGCGACGGTCATGCCGACGCCGAATTCGACCACGACGATGCCCCATTCCTGCGCGTGCTGTGGGTGTTCGGCGAGCGCGTAATAGCCGAGATAGGCATCGCCAAGCGCCATGGTGACGACACCCGTACCCGCAAATATGAGAACACCGAGACCGGCAAGCGCATGCAGCACGCGCGGCGGCGCCACCCGGGTGAGTGCGTCGATCCCGTGAACGAGCGAGTAGAGAACGAAGGCGGCGGCGAAGACCACGCCCGCCTGGAAGCCGCCGCCGGGGCTGTATTCGCCATGGAACTGCACATAGAGCGCATAGACCAGCATCGGCGGAATGAGCAGTTTCGAAACCACGCGGAGAATGGAGTGATGTTCCATGCCGGTTACTCCTCTTTTCCGTTCTTGCCGTTCGTGCGGCGCCCGGAGGTGCCGAGCATCAGCAGAACGGCAACGAGCGCGGCAAAGACGACGACAACCTCACCCAGCGTATCGAAGCCGCGATAGCTTGCGAGAACGGCGGCGACGACGTTCGGGATGCCGATATCCGTTGGGGTGCGCGCGATATATTCCGGTGCGACATGGGTCTGGATCGGATTGTCGACCGCGCCGAAGGGCGGCATGTCGAGTGTGCCGTAGATCAGCGCCGCGCCCGCGACGAGACAGACGAAGAGAGGCAGCAGGGCCGAGCGAGGGCGCTTGGCTTCATCGCGGGATGTGAGCGCGAGCGTGCCGAGCATGAGGACGGTGGAAATGCCCGCACCGACCGCGGCCTCGGTAAAGGCCACGTCCATCGCATCAAGCGTGACGAAAAGGCCGGCGGATAGAAGGCTGAAGACGCCGGATAGCATGGCGACCGCAAAGAGGTTGCGCTGGCGGAGAATGGCGATCGCCGTCAGCACCAGAAGCGTGAAGAAGACGATGTCGATGATCGCTATGCCGACGAGGTTGGCGGTCATGCCTTCATCTCCTCGGGCGTATCCTCGCCCAGCACGGCTTCGGATTCATTCCGTTTGAGCCGGTCCGGCCGAATGCCGGCGATAAACGAAGCATTGGCGACGGCATGCGTGGCGGTGGGACCTGTGATGAAGAGGAACAGACCGATCAGCGCCAGCTTCAGCGTCGTCTGGGTAAGACCGGTCTGGAACATCATGCCGATCAGGATGAGTTCGGCGCCGATGGTGTCGATGATGCCGGCCGCATGAATGCGGGACCAGACGTCCGGGAGGCGGATCAGGCCGAGCGAGCCGACGAGAATGAAGCCGCCGCCTACGATGAACGCGATGGCGGTGGCGATATTGCGCGCGAGATCGACAAGCACAGGGTCCATCAGCGTTCCTCCGGTTCGGGCCGGAGACGGCCAAAGGAGCGGTAACGGAAAAATTTGAGGATCGCGATCGTGCCCACGAAATTGACCAGTGCGTAAAGCATGGCGATGTCGAGGAAATCCGGCCGCTCCGTCACGAAGCCCAGGGCGCTCAGGATCAGCACGGTGAGCGTGCCGAAAGTATTTACCGCCAGCACCCGGTCATAAAGCGTCGGTCCGGCGAAGAGCCGCACAAGGACCAGGGCGACTGAGACAAAGAGCGCCGCGGTAATCGCAAGAAACATGTACATGTCAGCGTGTCTCCACCGCCGCCACGCGCCGCGCCATCTCGCCGAAGGCCTCGGCGCCCGCCGCTTCGTCCGTCAGCGCATGAACGAGGAATTTTCCCGGGGCCGCTTCCACCGTCACGGTGCCGGGCGTCAAGGTGATCGAATTGGCGAAGATGACGTGCCCCATATCGGTCTTGAGAGGGCTCTCGACCGCGATCAATTGCTGGCTGAGGGCAATGTTGCGCGAAAGAATGATTTTGGAGACCGCCCATGCCGATTTGAAAATCTCGCCGCCGAGCCAGCTCCAGTAGAGCGGCAGTGTCAGCCGCAGTTGCAGCGGGACGGCTTCGTCATCCAGCAGCTTCATGCGCCGCGCCAGGAAGACCGTAAAGAGGCAGGACAGAAAGCCGACGGCGAGGAGGAAGGCCTTGAAATAGCCGGAAAGCGCCAGCCAGAGCGCAAACAAAGCGACGAGCAACCCGAGTGCCTTGGTCATTTTCTCCCTGCGAATTCCGGCACGAACGGCCATGAAGGACTTCCGGCCACCCCGCCGGAACCGGCCGGTAGCTGCGCAAATGCACCTGGCGAAATGTATCGCCGGATGTGCCGGAGCCCCTTTTTGATGGTTCCCAATATGCAATGCGGGAAGGGGCAGGGCAAGGAAGACCGGAGAATGCCCGCCGATTTCCGCGCGCGCTGCCCGCTTTCAAAGTCAAGCGCACACTGTTATAGTTGTCCATAATTACAGTGGGGGTCCTTGGGGGAGGAACCACGGACCAGTGAGGGAATCCGGGCGGCAATACTGAGGCCAAATCAATATTGGCCGGCCGGATGTTTGATCGTGGTGGGGATGGAAGAGCGTTTGGAAAGTACGGCGGGCTCCGTCGACGTGTCTTTCGAGGTCACCGGCGTCGTCAAATGGTTTGATGCGGTCAAAGGCTATGGCTTCATCATTCCCGATGACGGGCGGGATGACATTCTCGTGCATTTGTCCTGCCTGAAGCAGGCCGGGCGCGACGTTCTCGACGAAGGCACGACGGTGACCTGCGAAGCGGTGCGCCGGCCGAAGGGCAATCAGGCGATCCGTCTGATCGACGTGGACGAGACGACCGCAGTAAAGCCGACCGCCGCCAGCGAGCGCCCAGCGAATCGGTCGCCCTTGTCTGGTGTCGTGCCGATCGGCGAGTTCGAGACGGCGGTGGTCAAATGGTTCAACCGCGCGCGCGGCTATGGATTCGTCACGCGGGGCGAGGGAACGCCCGACATCTTCGTTCACATGGAGACGCTGCGGCGGTTCGGAATCCGCGACCTGACGCCGGGGCAGGAACTGACCGTTCGGTTCGGCGAGGGCCCAAAAGGGCTCATGGTTGCCGAGATCAAGGGCTGATCGGGGCGCCCGATCTTTCCTTTTTCACGTCTGTCTCCGGATGGATCGTGCTATAGGGCCGCTACCCGCTTTCGCGGACCGTCTCCACTTGCCGCCAGATTTCATGACCGACAGCGAAAACGACAATCCGCCGGAAGGCTATGTGCCGTCCAACAGCCGCGGGCCCTATACGACGCATAACGGCCCCTTCTTCCACAAGGTGACGGAGGACGGGTTCTGGCATGGTGTCCGCGTGAAAAAGCGGCACTGCAATTCGCGAGGCATCACACATGGCGGGATGCTGATGGCCTTTGCGGACGGCCTGCTCGGCACTGCGGTCTGGCGCGAGACGCAAACCGTTGCGCTGACGGTGCGGATGAATTCGGACTTTCTGTCCTCGGCGCGGCCCGGCGAATGGCTCGAAGGCACCGCGCGGGTGACGAAGGCGACGCGGTCCGTCGCCTTCTGCGAGACCGAACTTTTCGTCGGCAACAGGCCGGTGCTCAAGGCAAGTGGCGTCTTCAAGCTGATGGCGCGGCACAAAACGGCGGATTGACCGCTTTTATTGCCGCTTTGCGCTTTCGGGTGTATTGCAGGCGGCATGTCGGGGCGTAGCGCAGCCTGGTAGCGCATCTGGTTTGGGACCAGAGGGTCGGGAGTTCGAATCTCTCCGCCCCGACCAAATTTTCCGATTCTCAAATGAAAAGGGAGCCTTGCAGCTCCCTTTGACATTCCGGGCGGTGTCGCCGGCAGGCGGATCAGGCAGCTTTCGCCATGCCCGCCGTGACTTCCTGTTCGCCGAGCCACCAGGCACGAGCCGCAATCCGCTCGACAAGGGGAGCGGACCAGCGCTCGGCGCCATCGCGGGCGACCGGGCCGGCAAGGTCAAGCACGCATTCGATATCGAGGGAATTGAAGCCGCGCCGGGCGAGGAGGGCGCTGGCGGTCTCGCGGTCGATGTAGCTGGCTGGAATGGACATCTATGGGTACTCCCTTGGCCTCGGGGACAAACTTCCGGTTCTACGCTTGGGCGGGGATTTCGTTTCGCCGGTTTTCAGTATCTTTCATCTTTCGCCGCCGCCGCGACGGCTTTGTTATGGCTTGCCTTTTCGTCTCTTTTGGGGCGATAAGAACAAGATTTCGCGACGTTCCCCATAAGCCGGGGAAAAGCCTCAAGGGGACCGAATTGGCACGCGCCCGCATCTACAAACCCGCCAAGAACGCCATGCAGTCCGGCCGCGCGAAGACCCGGAAATGGGTTCTCGACTTCGAGCCGGGCAGCGCACGCAAGGTTGAGCCGCTGATGGGCTGGACAAGTTCGGGCGACATGAATGCGCAAGTATCGCTTCGCTTCGACAGCAGGGAAGAAGCGATTGCCTATGCCGAGAAGCACGGCATCGAGTACCAGGTGTTCGAGCCGAAGACCCAGCGCAGATCGCTGAAAGCATACGCCGACAATTTCAAGTTCGGCCGCCGGGAACTCTGGACTCACTGAAGCATGCCGGTTTTCCGGTCCCGTAGCTCAACCGGATAGAGCAACAGATTTCTAATCTGTCGGTTGCAGGTTCGAGTCCTGCCGGGATCGCCATGCGTTTTCAACCGATGGGGGCCCGATGAAACTCGTATTCGACCAGGCGCAGAAGGGGCACTATCCGCGCCACTTTCTCGTCAACGGCACCGTGGAAGAAAACCCCGAAGTCCCGGAGCGGGCTGACCGGCTGTTCGCGGCGGCGACCGGGGCCGGGCTCGAACATGTGGTGCCGGCCGATCACGGGCTCGGACCCATCGCGGCCGTACATACGCCGGAATATATCGCCTTCCTTTCCACGATCCATGAGCGGTGGCTTCGCATCGAGGGCGGCTCCGACGAGGTGGTTCCCGGCATCCATCCCGACCGCCGCGACGGGGCCTATCCCGCATCGGCGGTTGCACAGGCGGGTTATCATATGGCGGACGGGGCTTGCCCGATTGCAGCAGGGAGCTGGCCCGCGATCCGGCGAAGCGCCGATACGGCCGTGGAAGCGGCGCTGATGGTGCGCGACGGCGGGGCGAAGTCGGTCTATGCGCTCAGCCGGCCTCCGGGGCACCACGCCTTCGCCGATATGGCGGGCGGTTTCTGCTATGTGAACAATTCAGGCGTTGCGGCGCAGGTGCTGCGCGGTGTCCATGATCGAGTGGCGATCCTCGATGTCGACGTGCATCACGGCAATGGCACACAGGGCATGTTCTACCGGCGGCCCGATATTCTCACCGTTTCGATCCATGCCGATCCGGTGCGCTTCTATCCCTTCTTCTGGGGGCACGCCGACGAGCGCGGCGAGGGCGCCGGGCTCGGGTACAACTACAATCTGCCTCTGCCTCGCGGCGCGGGCGATGACGACTACATGCCGGCTCTCGACGCTGCCTTCCGCCGGATCCGCGCCTTTGCGCCGGGGGTGCTGGTGGTGGCACTGGGGCTCGACGCCTTCAAGGACGATCCGCAAGGCGGCTTTGCCATCACGACCGCGGGCTTCGGCCGTATCGGCAAGGCGATCGGCACGCTCGGCCTGCCGACGGTGCTCGTGCAAGAGGGCGGATATCTCTGTGCGGGACTTGGAGACAATCTCGCGAGCTTCCTCGCCGGGTTTCGCGAGACACATGGAAGCTGAGCGGCGGCCTCAAGTGTCGACGCCCATATGCTCGAGCGCCGAGGCCTTGAGCGACTGCCGCAACGAGGCATAGCCGCGCCAGGGGTCCTTTCGCTTTCCGACGGGCGCATTCGCAATCGTCATGGCGGCGGCCGACTCCGCCGTTTCCAGTTCTTTCCATGAAACGGGCCACGCGACGGGGCCGCCCTTGCGCGCCCGAGGCGAATAGGGCGCGATGGCGGTCGCAGAGCGATCGTTCCGCAAATAGTCGATGAAGATGCGTCCTTTGCGTTTCGCCTTGGTGGCGACGGCGATGTATCGATCCGGCATCGTTTTCGCCGCAAACTCAGCGACGCCCTTGGCAAAGGCCTTCACCACCGGCCATTCGTGGCGGCGAGTAAGCGGCGCGATGACGTGCACGCCCTTGCCGCCGGTCAGCATGGGGAATGTCTGGAGGCCAAGTTCCTCGAGCAAGTCACGCATCTGGAACGAAGCTTCCACAACGGCTTCGAAAGGAAGATCCGGCGCCGGGTCGAGATCGAAGACCAGACGGTCCGGCCGCTCTATGTCGTCGATCCGCGATCCCCAGAGATGAAGCTCAAGCACGCCCATCTGAGCCGCCGCGATCAGACCCTTTTTGCCGTCGAGATAGAGATAGTCCTCACGCTCCTTTGCGCCTTTGACCGGCAGGCTCTTGAAGCCGTCGGTCAGGCCGGCCCCGGCATGGCGCTGGAAAAAGCATTTCGTCTGGCGTCCCTGAGGGCAGCGGACAAGGCTTACAAGACGCTTTTCGATATGGGGCATCATGAGGCCTGACGCCTTCTCGAGGTATTGGGCAAGCTCGAGTTTGGTGACGCCTTGCTCGGGAAACAGCACGCGGCCGGGATTGCTGATGCGGATCCCCTGGATAACGGGTTCATCTGTCATGGACTTTGCCTCCGTGGGAGCGGGACGTTCCGCTGCCACTTCCCTGGCGGGTTTGTCCTCGCGCAGACCGAGATAGCGGGCCTGACGCAAGACGCCGTCGCGCGTGAACTCGGCAAAGGCGACCTGCACGACGACTTCCGGGCGGAGCCAGGTTGCCTTGCGGGCGACGGATGGCGGAATGTCGCCGGCGTTTGCGACAGGAGGCGTCTTGCGGGTGAGCGCGGCGAAGCGGCTGGCGAGCGAGCGCATATCGTCTTCGGGAAAGCCGCTGCCGACGCGACCGGCATAAACGAGCTTGCCGTTTTCATGGTGACCGAGGAGAAGAGACGAGAAGGGACGCTGCTTGTCCGATGGCGACCAGCCGATGACGACAAATTCCTGCTCGCGGCCGCATTTGATTTTCAGCCAGGCTGTGCTGCGGCCTTTCGGGTAAGGCGCATCGGCGCGCTTCGCGATAACGCCTTCGAAGCCGCGCTTGCAGAGCGTGTCGAACATCTCCGCTCCGTCGCCGGCGATATGGTCTGTGAAGAAAACGGGTCCTTTGCGTCCCGCATCGCCAAGCAATGACTGCAATTGCTTCTTGCGTTCGACCAGCGGCTCGCGGCGTAAATCCTTTCCATCCGCTTCCAGCAGATCGAAGGCGAAGAAGGAAAGGGAACCGCCCTTGCCCTTCAACGCCTGCTGCAGAGCCGAAAAGTCCGACCGGCCCTGCTTGTCCACCGAAACGATCTCGCCATCGATCAAGGCTCTATCGAGATCAAGTTTGGCGAATGCGTCGGCCAGCGGTCCGTAACGATGGGTCCAGTCGAGACCGCTTCTCGTATAGATGCGGACATCGTCGCCCTTCACCGCTGCGAGGGCACGGTAACCGTCGAACTTCATTTCGAAGAGCCAGTCGTCACCTTCCGGTACGTCATCCACCAGCGTTGCCAGGGCGGGCGGCGTGAAGCGCGGCAACTTGCCTGACGACTGCCTTTTTGCGCGCGCGGTCTTTTTGCCTTTCTTTCCTTCTCTGCCGTTCCAGATGTGATCCTGGTCTCTCGCGATTTCGCCGGTCTTTCGTTTTGTGAGAACGCTGGTGCGGAAATCCTCGACCGGGTCGCTTTCGTCTGTCGCTTCGTCGTCGCGCTCCTTGATGAGAAGCCAGTTTTCGCGCTTTTCGTTTTTTTGACCACGAAAGCGGATGAGCGCCCATTTTCCTTTCAGGCGTTCGCCTTCGATCCGGAATTCGAGTTTTCCTTTTTCGAGACCCTTGTGGGGATCCCCAATCGGCGTCCAGCTGCCGCGGTCCCAGAGAAGGACGGTGCCGGCGCCATAATGCCCTTTGGGAATATTGCCTTCGAAGGCGGCATAGTCGACCGGATGGTCTTCGGTCCGGACCGCCAGGCGCTTCTGTGATGGGTCGAGGCTAGGCCCGCGCGTGATCGCCCAGCTTTTCAGAACGCCGTCGAGTTCAAGCCGCAGGTCATAGTGCAAGCGGCGAGCGCTATGCATCTGGATGGCATAGGTATGCCCCTTGCGGCGTGACTTGCTTCCCCGCGGTTCGGGCGTCTGGTCGAATTTCCGCATCGAACGATAGGTCTCGAGCTCCGATGCCTGCGTCTTGCGGGCCATGGCATCAGCCTGTCTTGCGCTTCTGCGTGCTGCGCTTGCCACGGGGTGAGGATTTGTCCGCCCCCTGCTTCACGGATTTTTTGAGCGCCTCTACGAGGTCGATCACCTGCGCGCCGCCACCCGGCTCCTCTTCGTCGACTTCCACCGGCTTCTTGTTCTTTGCCTTGGCGTCGATCAGGTCGCGGAGCGCTTCGGTATAGCTGTCGCGGAAGTCATCCGGGCGGAAAGGAGCGCTTTTACGCTCGATCAATTCGTCGGCGAGGGAGAGAAGCTCCTTGTCCGGTTCCTCCTCATCCATGCGCGAGAAGAAGGGAGCGGCGCTTCGTATCTCGTCGGCAAAGCGCAAGGTTTCGAGGAGCAGGCCGTCGCCACAGGGTTTGAGCGTCGCGATATGTTCTCGCCCGCGCATGACGAACTGGCCGATGCCGATCTTGCCGGCGTTGCGCAATGCATCCCGGATCACTCGGTAGCCTTCTTCCGCCAGTTCGTCGTCCGGCACCACATAATAAGGCCTGTCGAACCAGAGCGGGTCGATTTCGGAGTGATGCACGAACTGGACGAGGTCGAGCGTCCGTTTCGTTTCGAGCTTGAGATCGTCAATCTCCTCGGGCTGCAACAGCACGTAGCGACCCTTCTCAAGCTCGAAGCCTTTCACGATTTCGTCGGTATCCACCGGGCCGATGCCCGGAACGATCTTCTGATACCGAATGCGCTTGCCGGAGGGTTCATGGACCTGATGAAACTGGATGCGGGCGCCGGTCTTTGTAGCGGGGAAGACCTTCACCGGCAGCGATACGAGGGCAAGACGCAGGTTTCCACTCCAGGCGGCGCGCGCGGCTTCGATCGCCGCGGCGGGGGATACTTTTTTCCCGCGGCGGGAGGGTGAAGCCTTTTTAGCTGGCTCACTCTTGCGTGCCGTGCGTTTCGCCGCGTTTTTCCGGGGTGCCATGGGACTGTCCTTGCGCTGGGGTCGAATCGCAACGCAAGGGCAGTAAAATGGTTCCGCCGGGCGGGGGCTCGGTATGGTGCGGCTCCTTTCCAAGCTTTAACTTGAGGGTAGCCGGGCTCAGGGGGAACATGGAGCCGGAGAAAAAGGCGCCAGGCGGGCGAACCGTCGGCCCCGGAGGAGGAAAGATGCGATACGAGACCCAAGCAGCCGAGCGCTGGAGCAGACCTATCCGCGCCGCCTTGCTCGCGGCGTTGATTGCCGGGGCGGCGATTTGTGCGGCGGCGCCGGCGTTCTCCACGACGGAGATGGCCGATCCCACGAAGCCCGATCCCTCCATCGAAGGGGCGCCGAACGAAGCCTCGGGCGAAGATCTCTATCAGCGCGGCTTCTATCCGGAGGCTATCGCCGAGTGGAAGCGGGCGGTCGAGATCAACAAGGACCCCGGCGCGGCCTTCCGCCTCGCGGAGGAATATTTCGACGCGAAGGTGGTAGAGCGGGACATTCCCGCCGTCGTCGAATTTCTGACGTTTGGCGCCAAGGGCGGTGACATGCGCGCGCAGCTCGATCTCGCTTCGCTTTACGATCGCGGGATTGGCGTGCCGCAGGACGTCGAGCTGGCCGCGCTTTGGTACGACGCATCGGCGAAGCAGGGGCATCCGAGCGCGCAATACAATGTGGGCACCATGTATGAGGATGGCGCCGGCGTGGAGCAAGACCTTCCTCGCGCCTATATGTACTACCAGCTTGCGATCGAGGGAGGCTTTCCGCGCCTCGCCACGCCAGCCCTTGAGCGACTTTCTGAAACCATGAAGCCTGCCGATATCAAGCGGGCTTCCATGATGGTGCGCAACTTCAAGGCGCAGTCGCGCGAAGAAAGCGCGGAAGATGTCAAGACGCTTCTGGAGGCGCGCGGCGAGGGCGAATGAGGCCGTCAGTGTGCTGATACGGAAAGCCCCAGCCCGAGCGCCGGGGTTTTCATTTTTCCAAGCATCGTAAATCAGGCTTCGCTATCATGCCGCGACGTAAACGAGGAGGCGCATATGACGGATGTCTGGTCGAACTGGTCGGGCTGGGTGAAGGCATGGCCGCAAAATCTGGCCGCGCCGTCGAATGAAGAAGAAGTGGTGGAGGCCGTCAGGACTGCGCCTGTGCCAATTCGCGTTGCCGGCCGCGGACATTCTTTCACCCCGCTGGTAGAGAGCAGCGGCACGCTGATGACGCTGTGGGGTCTTGCCGGCGTGATCGACCATGACAATGAAGCGCATACGGCAAGGATCAAGGCGGGGACGACGATCCGGGATCTCGGGCCTGAGCTTTTCGAGCGCGGCCTCGCCCTTGCCAATCAGGGCGACATTGACCGGCAAGCGCTGGCCGGCGCCGTGGGCACGGGGACCCATGGCACGGGTGGTAAGCTCGGTTCGCTTTCCTCGGCGGTCACCGGATTCCGCCTGGTGACGGCCAATGGCGACATTCTTGCCTGTAACGCGAATGAAAATTCCGATGTTTTCAATGCCGGACGCGTGAGTTTCGGCAGTCTCGGCGTGATGACGGAAATCACGATGAAGTGCCGGCCGATCTATGCGTTGGAAGAGGACGGCGGCCGAATGCCCATCGAAGAAGCGCTTCGGCGGGCGGAAGAGCTGCGCGACAGCAGCCGGCACTTCGAGTTCTTCTGGTTTCCCTTCGCCAAGGAGGCGCTGGTCAAATTCCTGCGCGAGACGGATGCCGAGCCGAAGCCGCGGAGGCGTATGCCGGATGGCGAGATGGCGCGCTCCGACAAGATCATGATGCGGGCGTGCGACCTGTCCCGCTTCCTGCCGTTCCTTCGGGGACCGCTGCAGCGGTTTCTTACCTCCGCCAGCGGCTCCCGCTATGCTGCAAGCGCAAAGGAAGACGGCGCGGAGTTCCAGAAGAAGGTTCGCTGGTCGCATGACGCCTTTCCGAGCGACCGCAATGTGCGTTTCAACGAGATGGAATATGCGGTGCCCGCGGAGAAGGGACCGGACTGCATTCGCGAGGTAGGCGAGCATATGCGCAAATGCGGTGTGAACTTCCTGTTCCCGCTCGAGTTCCGATATGTGGCGGGCGATGACGCATGGCTCAGCCCGTTCTACCAGCGCGACAGCGTGACGATTTCCGTGCACCAGTATCACAAGCAGCCCTATGAAGAGTTGTTCGCGGGTGTGGAGGCGATTTTCCGCCGCTATGAGGGCCGCCCGCACTGGGGAAAGCTGCATACGCTGGGGGCGGGCGATTTCGCCACGCTATACCCGAAGTGGGAGGAGTTCTGCGCACTGCGGCGTCGGCTCGACCCTTCGGGCAAGTTTCTCAATGGGCATCTGAAGCGGATATTCGGAGAGGCCTAGGCGCGCTCGACGAGGGCGACCGGCTGGCCTTCGGCAACGGCATCTTCCTCGGCGACCAGCAACTCGACCAGCACACAATCGAACGGCGCGGCGACGGGAATTTCCATCTTCATGGATTCGAGGATGAGGATCGGATCGTCTTCATCAATCCGGTCGCCCGGTCGTGCCTCGATCTTCCAGACCTTGCCGGCGATCTCGCTCTTCACTTCGCGCGTCATCGTTTCTCCGTTCAACTTCTTCAGGTTGCGGCGCGCAGGCGCTCGAAACCGGCTTCAAGGTCGGCTTTCAGGTCCTCTATATCTTCAAGACCCGCGTGAATGCGAAGAATTTGTCCATCGGCATTCCACTCTGTCGCGGTGCGCATCTTTTTCGGATATTGCGGGATGATGAGGCTCTCGAAGCCGCCCCAGGAGTAACCCATGCCGAAATATTCGAGTCCATCGAGCATGGCAGCGAGCGCCGTTTCCGGACAGGAGCGCAATTCGATGGAAAAGAGGCCGCTCGCGCCGGTGAAATCGCGCTTCCAGATTGCATGATCCGGGTGGTCTTCGCGGGCGGGGTGAATGACACGGGCGACCTCCGGGCGCTTGCTCAGCCAATCCGCGAGTTCGAGACCCGTCTTCATGTGGCGTTCGAGGCGGACGGAGAGGGTGCGAATGCCGCGCAGCACGAGATAGACATCATCGGGAGCCGCGCATTGGCCGATATTGCCGTGAGTCTCAAGCGTCTTCTTCCAGGCTTCTTCCGTTGCGGTGATCGATCCCATCATCACATCGGAATGGCCGCAGAGATATTTTGTGACCGCCTGGATCGACACATCGACGCCCTGCTCGAAGGGCCTGAAGTACAGCGGCGAAGCCCACGTGTTATCGAGGATGAGGGTTGCGCCGGCCTTGTGTGTTGCGGCGGCGATAGCGGGAATATCCTGCACTTCGAAGGTGACGGAGCCGGGCGACTCGGTGAAGACGACCGCGGTGTTCTTCCGCAACAGCCGCGCGATATCCGCACCAATGCGTGGATCGTAGTATTCGACCTCGACGCCGTAGCGAGTGAGCACATTGTTGCAGAAGGTGCGCGTCGGCTCATAGGCGCTGTCGGTCATCAGAAGGTGATCGCCGGCCTTGAGATGGGCGAGTAGCGCCGTCGTCACCGCCGAGAGACCCGAGGAGGTGAGAACGGTCCGATACCCGCCCTCAAGTTCGGCAATGGCATCCTGCAGCGCGAATGTGGTGGGGGTGCCGCGGCGGCCATATGTGACGGGCTGGGCGCGCGTTTTTACGGCTTCAAGCGTAGGGTAGAGAACGGTCGAGGCGTGATAGACGGGCGGATTGACGATGCCGAAATTGGCCTCCGGGTCGCGGCCCGCCGTGACGATCAGCGTGTCCTGCTTCTGCTTCATTCGACCTGGTCCTTTGCCGCGTGCACTTCAATTCATCCCGATAGGGCGCATTTAACGGTAAAAGGGCGGGAGAAGTAAAATAGGGCTGTAAATACCTGAGCCCGGTCAAGGGTTTGCCTTGCCCGCGCTGGAGGGTAGTCTCGGGGGAATCGAAACCGGCGTCCTGCCGTCCCGATCTTCAAAGGGAGCTGCATGAAGAATCCAGCGGTCGCGCTTGTCATTGGCATCCTGATCGGTGTCGGCGGCCTTTATTTCTTTTTGCCTTACGACCCGCTGGCGCGGGTGGAGCGTCCTGCCGCCTCCACGGCAACGGCGGAAGACGGCGAGCGGGCCGTCGCGGGCGACACCTTGCGGCGCGTTCGGCAACGCGGCTTTATCCAGTGCGGGGTGAGCCAGGGCTTGCCCGGCTTTTCGAGCCCTGACGAACGAGGGCGATGGTCCGGCATCGATGCCGATTTTTGCCGGGCGCTGTCCGGCGCCATTTTCGGAAATCCGAACCAGGTCCGCTTCCGGCCGCTTTCGGCGAAGGACCGCTTCACGGCGCTCCAGTCGGGAGAGATCGACATTCTTTCGCGCAATACGACATGGACCATGTCGCGCGATACGCAGCTCGGCTTCAATTTCGTTGGGGTGACCTATTACGACGGCCAGTCGTTCATGGTGCGCAAGGCGGCCGGGATCGAGACGACGGCAGACCTTGCCGGCGCAACGATCTGCACGGAGACCGGTACCACGACCGAACTCAACCTTGCCGACTATTTCCGCGGCCGCCGGCTTTCCTATCGCGTTCTCTCATTCGAAAAGAACGATGAGGCCATCGTCGCCTATGATCGCGGACGATGCGATGCCTACACAACCGATGCTTCGGGGCTTTATGCGATGCGGCTGAAGCTCGCCGATCCCGATGCCAACGCGATCCTTTCCGAGATCATATCGAAAGAGCCACTCGGGCCTGCCGTGCGGCAGGGCGATCCGCAATGGGAAGACATCGCGCGCTGGACGCTCAATGCGCTGCTTGAGGCGGAGGAGCTTGGCATCACATCCGAAAATCTCGATGAGATGCTCGAGAGCGACAATCCGCGCATGAAGCGGCTGCTCGGCCGGGAGGGAGCTTACGGCTCGACCGTCGGGCTCAACAATGACTGGGCCGCGAATGCCATCCGCGCCGTCGGCAATTACGGCGAGATGTTCGAGCGAAATGTCGGCAAGAACACACCGCTGGGCATTGCGCGTGGGCAGAATGCATTGTGGACGGAAGGCGGCCTGCAATATGCAGCGCCGGTTCGTTGAACCATGAGCATGGGGGAGGGGCAGAACAGGCGTGGCCGCCAGGGGGGCAAAGTGCCCCTCGGCTGGAACAATCCGCGTGTACGCTCCTTTGTCTATCAGGCCGCGGTGCTCGGCACCGTGATCGCGCTGGTCTGGTTCTTCACGGCGACGGCGCAGGAAAATCTTTCCAGGCTTAACATTTCTTCAGGCTTCGGCTTTCTCGATACGACGGCCGGCTTCGGCATCATCCAGACGCTGATCCCCTATACCGAGCAATCGAGCTATGGGCGGGCCTTTCTCGTCGGGCTACTGAATACGCTGGTGGTTGCGGTCATCGGCATCGTGCTGTCGGTGATGCTCGGCTTCCTGATCGGCGTGATGCGGCTGTCGCGGAACTGGCTGGTCGCGAAGATCGCAGCGGGCTATGTGGAGATCATGCGGAATATTCCGCTGCTGCTGCATCTCTTCTTCTGGTACTTCGCCGTGCTTCGGCCGTTGCCGGGCCCGGCGGAGAGCCTCA
This sequence comes from Parvibaculaceae bacterium, assembly GCA_019636015.1. Taxonomy (GTDB): domain Bacteria; phylum Pseudomonadota; class Alphaproteobacteria; order Parvibaculales; family Parvibaculaceae; genus Parvibaculum. The sequence goes on along the minus strand of JAHBYJ010000001.1, from coordinate 2,251,611 downwards.
GCCCGCTGCCGGGTGTGTTTCTCAACAATAGAGGGCTCATCCTGCCCGAGCCTGTCTTTGGCCCTGCATCCACCGCATTCTTCGTAGCGATTGCCATCGCGCTGGTCGGCAGCGTTTTTCTCATCCGCTGGGCGCGGAAGCAGCAGGTCGAGACGGGACAATTGTTTCCGGCATGGCGGGTATCTGCCGCAATGCTCATTCTTCTGCCCGGACTTGCCTGGCTCGTGACGGGAGCCCCTTTCGAGCTTTCCTTCGCCGAGCATGCGGAGTTTGACTTTGCCGGCGGCATGCGGCTGCTGCCCGAATTCGTGGCGCTAGTGCTCGGCCTCACGCTTTACACCGCTGGCTTCATCGCCGAAATCGTGCGTGCGGGCATTCTTTCCGTGAGCAAGGGGCAGCGCGAAGCGGCGGCGGCGCTTGGCCTGAAGGACAGTACGGTACTCCGCCTCGTCGTCATTCCGCAGGCGCTCAGGCTCATCATCCCGCCGCTGACGAGCCAGATACTGAACCTCACGAAGAATTCCTCGCTTGCGGTCGCCATAGCCTATCCCGATCTCGTGGCGGTGTTCGCGGGCACGGTGCTCAATCAAACGGGGCAGGCGATCGAGGTGATCGCGCTCACCATGGCGGTCTATCTCACGCTCAGCCTCATCACCTCGCTACTGATGAACTGGTACAACGCGCGCGTCGCGCTGAAAGAGCGGTGAGCGCATGGGCATGGAAGACATCACGGGCCGCCCGGCGCCGCGCAGCAAGCGACTGACGCCGCTTGTGTGGGCGCAGCGCAATCTCTTTTCGAGCGTGAGCAATACGATCCTGACGCTCGTTTCGGCCTATCTTCTCTGGCTAACGATCCCGCCGGTGCTCGACTTCACGATCTTCAGTGCGGTGTGGACAGGGACGACGCGCGAAGCCTGTCTGGCACCCGGCGCGGGCATGTGCTGGCCCTTCATCTGGGCGAATATCGATCAGTTCATCTATGGCCGCTACCCGCCGGAAGAAATCTGGCGCGTGAATCTCACCTTCGCGCTGGGCGCGGCCGTCATTATCCCGATGCTCATTCCGGGCTTGCCCGCGCGCCGGCTCAATCTGGTTTTTCTGTTGATCGTCTATCCGCTGGTCGCGATCGTGCTGCTCGCGGGCGACCGGCCGGGGCTCCGCCCCGTGCCGACCAGCGAGTGGGGCGGCTTGCTCGTCACGCTGGTCGTCGCGGTGACGGGCATCGTCGCATCGCTGCCCCTTGGCGTGCTGCTTGCGCTCGGGCGCAGGTCGAACATGCCGGCGATCCGGATGCTCTGCATCATCTTCATCGAGTTCTGGCGCGGCGTACCGCTCATCACGGTGCTCTTCATGGCAAGTGTGATGCTGCCTCTCTTCCTGCCGGAAGGCATGAATCCGGATAATCTGCTGCGGGTTCTTGTGGGTGTGGCTCTGTTCTCGTCAGCCTATATGGCTGAAGTGATCCGCGGCGGGTTGCAGGCAATTCCGGCGGGGCAATACGAGGCGGCGCGGGCGCTTGGGCTTACCTATTGGCAGGCAATGGGCCAGGTGGTGCTGCCGCAGGCGCTGCGCCACGTGATACCAGGCATCGTCAACACCTTCATTGGGCTCTTCAAGGATACGACGCTGGTGCTGATCGTCGGCATTTTCGATCTTCTCGGCCAGGTGCGCGCCCAGCTCAGCGATCCGAACTGGACGCTGCCGCAAGGTGCGCTGACGGGCTATATCTTCGCGGCGCTGGTCTTCTGGGCCTTCTGCTTCGGCATGTCGCGATATTCGACCTTCATGGAACGTCGGCTCGACACGACACGCGAGCGCTAGGAGATAACCATGTCAGACGGCAACGGGAAACGCCTCAAGGTTTCCGACAAGGCGATGATCGAAATGCGGGGCGTGAACAAGTGGTTCGGCGATTTCCACGTGCTCAAGGATATCGACCTTACCGTGCAGGAAGGCGAGCGCATCGTGATCGCGGGGCCCTCCGGATCCGGCAAGTCCACGCTGATCCGCTGCATCAATCATCTTGAGCCGCATGACGAAGGAAGCATCGTCATTGACGGGATCGAACTTACCGAAGATCTCAAACGGATCGACGAGGTGCGGCGCGAAGTCGGCATGGTGTTCCAGCAGTTCAACCTGTTTCCGCACATGACGGTGCTGGAAAACTGCACGCTGGCGCCGCTCTGGGTGCGCAAGATGCCTGAGAAGGAAGCGCGGGATCTCGCGATGAAGTTTCTGGAGCGTGTACGGATTCCCGAGCAGGCCTCGAAGTATCCCGGCCAGCTTTCAGGCGGACAGCAGCAGCGCGTCGCGATTGCCCGCGCCCTCTGCATGAATCCGAAGGTCATGTTGTTCGACGAGCCGACCTCGGCGCTCGATCCGGAAATGATCAAGGAAGTGCTGGACGTGATGGTGGAGCTCGCACAGGAGGGCATGACCATGCTCTGCGTAACCCATGAAATGGGCTTCGCGCGGGAAGTGGCGAACCGCGTCGTTTTCATGGATGCCGGCGAAATCATCGAAGAGGCGCCGCCGCAGGAATTCTTCAGTGCGCCAAAAAATGCGCGGACGAAGGAGTTTCTTGCGCAGGTTCTCGCGCACTAACGGGGTCAGCCTCAATCCACCTCTTCTAGTACCGCTTCTTCCTGGGCATAGGGCGTGAAGCCCATGCGCTGGTAAAGGGGGAGCGCGCGGGGGTGGTCCAGCGTGCAGGTCTGGATGATGAGGCGTTCAGGGCCGTGGCCCCAGGCGGTCAGGATCGCTTCCCGCAACATGAAGCTGCCGAGGCCGGAGCCGATATGTTCCGGCATCAAGCCCAGAAATGAAATCTCGGCGCGCGGCATGGAGCGGAAATCGAGTTCGAAGTAGCCAGCAGGAACGCCGCCGCAATAGAGAACATAGATGGCGACTTCCGGATGCTGGATGATATCGGCGAGCGCCTGATCGGAAAGGCGTTTGCGGTTCACCCAGACATAATCGCGGCCGACTGCGTCATAGAGATAGCGGTAGAAATGGACGGGCGGGTTCTCGGCGCGCATCAGCGCATATTTGCCCAGCGGGCGCGGGCAGGGGGGCAGGCGCGGCTCGGCCAGCATTTCGAGATGCGTGACGGTGGTTTTGTGTTTCCTGCCCATGCCGGTCTTGGCGCTTCTCAGGCCTTTTCAGGTTTCTGCGGGAAGCTCCCGAATGGAGCCCCATTCGGCCCATGAGCCATCATAGACCGGCACCTGCGGCTTGCCGAGAACGGCAAGGCCGAGGGCGAGGATCGAGGCGGTGACGCCGGAGCCGCAGGTCGTGACGACGGGGCGGGCGACGTCGACGCCTGCCTTTTCGAACAGGGCTTTCAGTTCTTCCGGTTTCTTCATCGTGCCGTCGGCGGCGACGAGTTCACTGGCCGGCAGATTGAAACTGCCAGGGATGTGGCCCCCGCGCAGGCCCGCACGCGGTTCGGGCTCCGTGCCCCTGAAGCGTCCGGCACTGCGCGCGTCGAGCACCTGTTCGGTGCAGGTGTCGATGTTGTGGAGCATGGCCTCACGGTCGCGGATGAGGCCGGTATTGCGGCGGGCGGTGAAGTGGCGGGCGGTATGGCGCGGGGTGCGGTCATCCATGGGGCGGGCTTCCGCTTTCCATTTCTTAAGCCCGCCGTCGAGCACCACTACATCCTCATGGCCCATGACGCGGAACATCCACCAGACGCGGGCGGCGCTGAAGAGCCCGGCGCCGTCATAAACGACAATGCGGTTGCCATCGCCGAGACCCAATGCGCGGACGCGGGAGGAGAATTTCTCCGGGCTCGGCAGCATATGCGGATAGGGGCTGTCGAGATCGCAAATCTCGTCGATGTCGAAGAAAACGGCGCCGGGAATATGCGCTGCCGCATATTCCGCCTTCGCGTCGCGCTGCATCTGGGGCAGATACCAGGAGGCATCGACGATGCGGATATCCGGCGCATCGAGATGCGCGGCCAGCCATTCGGTCGTTACAAGCGGAGAAGCGGGCTGCGGCATCTTTAGGAGTCCTCGCGGTCAATCAGAGCCAGTCCGGCGCCGGCAGGTTCTTCTCGCGCAGGAAGGCGGGATTGAACATCTTGCTCTGATAGCGCGTGCCGTAATCGCAGAGCACGGTGACGATGGTGTGACCAGGGCCCATTTCCTTCGCAAGGCGGATGGCGCCCGCTATGTTGATGCCGCTCGAGCCGCCGAGGCAGAGGCCTTCATGCTTCAACAGATCGAAGACGATGGGCAGCGCCTCCTCGTCCGGAATCTGATAGGCCTGATCGATCGGCGCATCTTCCAGGTTTGCGGTGATACGGCCCTGGCCGATGCCTTCGGTGATCGAGGTGCCCTCCGCCTTCAGCTCACCATGCTTGTAGTAATGGTAGAGCGCGGCGCCCATCGGGTCAGCGAGGCCGATCTGTACGTTTTTGTTGCGCTCCTTCAGCGCCATGCCGGTGCCGGCGAGCGTGCCGCCCGTGCCGACCGCGCAGATGAAACCGTCCACCTTGCCGTCCGTCTGTTTCCAGATTTCAGGGCCGGTGGTTTCTATATGGGCCTGGCGGTTTGCGACATTGTCGAACTGGTTTGCCCAGATGGCGCCGTTCGGCTCCTTGGCCGCGAGTTCATCTGCCAGGCGACCTGAATATTTCACGTAGTTGTTCGGGTCCTTGTAGGGAACGGCCGGCACCTCGATCAGCTCCGCGCCGCAAAGGCGGAGCATGTCCTTCTTTTCCTGCGACTGGGTTTCCGGGATGACGATCACGGAGCGGAAGCCGAGCGCATTGCCGACAAGGGCGAGGCCGATGCCTGTATTGCCCGCCGTGCCTTCGACGATGACGCCGCCCGGCTTCAGCGCGCCGCGCTTCACCGCGTCATTGATGATGTAGAGCGCGGCGCGGTCCTTCACGGATTGGCCGGGGTTCAGAAACTCCGCCTTGCCCAGAATCTCGCAGCCCGTTTCCTCGGAGGCGCGCTTCAGGCGAATCATGGGGGTGTTGCCGATCGAGTCGACGAGGCCGTTCTTGATATCCATGGGCGTCGTTTCTGTCTTGTGAGGCGGAGCCAGACCGGCCGGTCTGGCGAGATGGAACATACGGAGGGGGGCGTGCCGGTTCAAGGCGCGCCCGCGATTTTCCGCTTCAGGCGATTTCTGCGCGGTTCAGCATAAGCCATTGAACTAACAGGATTGTCTTTGCATCTGTGATACGGCCGTCTTTTGTCGCGGCATGGGCTTCATTAAGCGGCACGACGACGGCGCGGATATCCTCATGCTCATGGGCGAGGCCGTGGATCCCGCCGACGGCGGAAAGGTCCGCCTCGCCGATGAAGAGCGAGGCCCGCTCGCCATAGCCGCCGGGGGAAGACCAGACGGTGGAAACAGGGTGGAGGCGCTCGATCCGGCAGCCGGCTTCTTCCTCCGCCTCGCGGCGTGCGACATCTTCGGGTGCCTCGCCTTCCTCGCGGATGCCGGCCACTGCCTCGAAAAGCCAGGTCGCCTCGCCCCAGACGAGACCGCAGGTGCGGAACTGCTCGATCAGCGCGACGGCCCCGAGCTTTGGGTCCCAGGGCAGTACGTTCACGACTTCGGCGATGGTGTAGACGTCGCGCGTAACCTCTTCCGACCAGCCGCCATCGAAGCGCTTGTGGCGGAAAATGAAGCGTTCGATGCGACCCCAGCCGCGGCCGATAATCTCGCGCGTCTTCAGATCGATATCGGCAAGGCTGCGCGGTATCGGGACAAGGCGGGGTTCCATAAGGGCTCCGGCTGACAGTGGGGCGGTACAACGAGGCAGCAGTCGAGACGAGCGTTTAGGGTTTTTCGGGCTGCTCCGGATGGTAGTTTTAGCAGGCGCGCCAGTGAGTCGCTCCCGCGCGAAACCCGGAAAGTGAAACGATGCCCGAAGCTGATGCGGTTCTGAAGGAGGTGTTCGGTCTTCCCTCCTTCCGCGGTCAGCAGGCGGAGATCGTGCAGCATGTTTTGCTGGGCGGCGATGCCGTCGTGCTGCTGCCGACGGGGGCGGGGAAGTCGCTTTGCTACCAGATACCGGCAATCTGTCGCGAGGGCGTCGGCGTGGTCGTGTCGCCGCTCATTGCGCTGATGCGCGACCAGGTGGAGGCGCTCCGGCAGTCGGGCGTGAAGGCGGCGGCGCTTCATTCGGCGCTGACGCCGGAGGAAACGCGCCGGGTGCGCGAGGAACTGGCGGCAGGCGAACTCGATCTCCTCTATGTGACGCCGGAGCGGCTGGCAAGTGGCGGTTTCACCGAATTCCTGTCGCGGCAGCCGGTCGCACTCTTCGCTATCGACGAAGCGCATTGCGTCAGTCAGTGGGGCCATGATTTCCGGCCGGAATATCTGCAGCTTGCCGCGCTGAAGGACCGGTTTCCGGGTGTGCCGCGCCTGGCGCTGACGGCGACCGCCGATCCGCAGACGCGCGACGATCTCATTCACCGGCTGCAGCTTGACGATGCACAGGTGTTCTCCGCGAGTTTCGACAGGCCGAATATTTCCTACACGATTGCGCGGAAGGAAAATGCGCGGCGGCAGTTGCGCGATTTCCTGCAAAGGCGGAAGGGCGAGAGCGGTATCGTGTATTGCCTGAGCCGGAAAAAGGTGGAGGAGACGGCGGACTGGCTGGCCGGGGAAGGCTTTGCGGCGTTGCCCTATCATGCCGGGCTTGACCGTGAGGTGCGCGACGCGAACCAGGATGCTTTCATCAAGGAAGACGGCGTGGTGCTTGTGGCCACCATCGCCTTCGGCATGGGGATCGACAAGCCGGATGTGCGTTTCGTGGCGCATCTCGATCTGCCATCGAGCGTCGAGGCCTATTATCAGGAGACGGGGCGGGCGGGGCGTGACGGGCTGCCGGCTGCGGCCTGGATGATCCATGGCATGGGCGATGCCGCGCTTCGCCGCCGGATGATCGACGAAGGCGCGTCCCCCGACGATGTGAAGCGCGTCGAACGGATGAAGCTCGATGCTTTGCTCGGCATTTGCGAGACTGTGGCTTGCCGGCGGCAGGCGCTTCTCGCGCATTTCGGCGAAGCGCATGGCGGCGAGTGCGGCAATTGCGACACCTGCATCGAGCCGGCGGAACTCTGGGACGGGACAGAGGCTGCGCGGAAGGCACTGTCCGCGATCTATCGGACCGGGCAACGTTATGGCGCGGGGCACATCATCGATGTGCTGCTCGGCAATATGACGGAGAAGGTGGAGCGCGGGCGGCATCATGAGTTGCCGACATTCGGCATCGGCCGCGAACTCGACCGGAAGGGCTGGCAGTCGGTCTTCCGGCAGCTTGCGGCGCGCGGCATCATTGCCGTCGATCATGCGGGCTACAGCGCGCTGACGCTTGAAGAGGAAGCGCGGCCCGTGCTGCGCGGCGAACAGACGGTCGAACTGCGCCGCGATCCCATGCGTTCCAGCAGGCGGCGTGGAGCGGCTACGGAGGCGGATGTCTGGGCTTCACCAGAGGACGAGGCGCTGTTCCAGGCACTGCGCGCCGAGCGCCTGCGGCTCGCGAAGGAGCAGGGCGTGCCGCCCTATGTGATCTTCCACGACACAACGCTTCGCGAGATGACGCGGCGCCGTCCTGCGAGCGAAGCGGCGCTCGCCGATATTCCCGGTATCGGCGGCGCCAAGATCGCGCGTTATGGAAGGGCGTTTCTTTCCGTGATCTGCGAAGATGCCGGTCAGGCGCGCGCCAGCGTTACCTGAGTGACGTCTATATTTCCGGCGCGGAACCCGGCTTCGCAATAGGACAGATAATATTCCCACATCCGGCGGAAGCGTTCGTCGAATCCTTGATGGCGGATTTCAGGCCATGCCACGCGGAAGCGGTCGCGCCACTGCTTCAGTGTTTCGGCGTAATCGAGGCCGAATTCGAGATTGCCCGCCCAAGAGAGGCCAGCCTGCGACACCTGCTGGCGCAGCGCCGAGGGCGAGGGCAACATTCCGCCTGGAAAGATGTAGCGCTGGATGAAATCGGCGCGCTTGCGATAGGAATCGAAAGAGCTCTCGGCAATGGTGATGATCTGCAGCCCCGCCCTGCCGCCGGGCTTCAGGCAATCGCGGACCTTGCCGAAATAAGTGGGCCAGTATTGTTCGCCGACCGCCTCGAACATTTCGATGGAGGCGATGCGGTCGAATTTATCCTCGACGTCGCGATAGTCCTGATAGCGGATATCGACCTTGTGCGAGAGCTGCTTCTTTTCCATGCGCTCACGCGCGAAGGCGAGCTGCTCCTTGCTGATCGTGATGCCGGTGACGCGGCAGCCGATCTCGCTTGCCGCGAACTCGGCGAAACCGCCCCAGCCGCTGCCGATTTCGAGCAGGTGATGCTCGGGCTTGAGATCCATATTGCGGGCAAGCGTGCGGTACTTGTTGGTCTGGGCTTCGGAGAGTTCCTGGTCCGGATGCTCGAAGAGCGCCGAGGAATAGGTCATCGTCGGATCGAGCCAGCGGTCATAGAAGCGGTTGCCGAGGTCGTAGTGGTATTCGATGTTGCGCTTCGAGCCGCTCTTCGAGTTGCGGCGCATCAGGTGGCCGAGTCGCGACAGGAAGCGGACGGCGGGCATCCCGGTCAGCTTGTCCTGTAACGCATCCTTGTTGCGGATGAAGAATTGCAGGAAGGCGGTGACATTGGGGCTGTCCCACATGCCGTCGAGAAAGGCCTCGGCCGCGCCGAGATCCCCGCCGGCAAAGAAGCGCCGGGTGAGACCATAGTCGCGGATGATGATTTCCGCATCTTCGCCCGGCTCCGTACCGCGAAAGAGCAGGCGGCGGCCGTCGGGCAGGGTCACGGTCATGGAGCCGTGGCGGACGCGCGCAAGGGTCCTGAAGACGAGCTTCGCCAGGCGGGGAATGCCGCCGATCTTGGAGACGTTTTCCGGGGTGACGGTGACAACACCCCCCAAGTCGCGATTGGTTGCGGCTAGCTGGTGGTTCATCGCCTCCGGCCTCCTCCCTTTCGTGGTCTCAGAACAAGTATAGGCAGGAAATGTTCCGAGCCCAGTCTTTCCGGTACGCGGCGGGGGGAGAGGCGGTTCAGGACGGCGGCAGGCAAAAACGGCCCGGACAGCCGCTTTGAGCGGATGCGCCGGTGTGCAATGGCGAAATAAGGAGAAAATGGCTCCCCGGGCCGGATTCGAACCAGCGACCAACCGGTTAACAGCCGGTTGCTCTACCACTGAGCTACCGGGGAGCAGGTCGGCAGGCACCCGTTTGGCGCGCACCGATGAGGGCTGCGTATAGCAAAGAGATCGGGCCCTTGCCAGCCCAAATGTCTTGCTGTCGCCACCTTTCCACACTATCTGCGCGGGGCCTACAGTGCGGGTCTGGGGCGCGTCGGACGAGTGGACATATATGGCGGCGGTACGATTCGGAAGCAGAAGGATACATATACCCGGCCCGCCGCTGCTTCGAATCATGGTCGGGCTTGTACTGGTCGTTGGAGGTGTTTTCGGATTCCTTCCGGTCCTGGGCTTCTGGATGCTGCCGCTCGGTGTGCTCGTGCTTTCGGTCGACCTGCACCCGGTCCGCAGGACGAGGCGGCGGATAGAAGTCTGGTGGGGACGGCGGCGGCGCAGAAAGCAGCAGATGAAGCAATAGGCTTCAGTCGATGCCAAGCGAGCGGATCGGCCGGGCGAGGGCGAAGGGCAGCCCGCTCAGCAATGCATCGAGCATTCGGCGATCCTGAAAATCACCATTGAGGGAAAGGCGCGGAAGGCTCCATAGCCGTCTGGCATGAGCCGGGTGGATCATGCCCTTGCGCGTCGTTGTGGCGGAGCGGAAGCCGAGCGCCTCTGCCAGCGCAAAGTCGCGCTCGCCGGCGGATGACGGGTCGCCATAGGGATAGGAAAAATGGCGCGGCCGGTAGCCGAGTTCGGCTTCCATCCGGGCGACACCGCTTTCGATATCGACACGTGCATCATGGGCAGAGAGCCGCGCCTGCGCGAAATGGGCGGCCGTATGGGCTTCCACACTGGCGAGGGGATGGGCTGCGAGCTTGCGCACCTCATCCCAGCTCAAGGCGAGTTCGCGCGTGATGGCGGCGATGTTTACGCCGTGGATCGAGGCCAGTCGGCGCACTTCGGCGCGGAGATCCGGCTCGGGCATTTCTCTGAGCGGCCAGTAGAGGCCTTTCCAGGCGGCGTATTTCTGCTCGACGGTCCGGGCCTGGAATGTCCTTTTGCCATCCGGTAGACGTGCTTCGATCTCATCCGCTTTTTCGATGATGCGTTCGAGCACGACCCACCAGATTTCGGCCGTGCCGTCCGGCAGGCCGGAGGTGAGATAGAGGGTGAAGGGCACATCGTGCCTGGCGAAGACGGGAAGGGCATCCGTGAGGTTGTCCCGGTAGCCGTCGTCGAGTGTGAAGACGGCAAAGCGTTCCGACCGGTCGCTCGCCTCGATGCGGTTCACCGCCTCATCGAGCGACAGGCAGCGATAGCCGCGCTCCTTCACGAGACGGATGGTTTCATCGAGAAAAGCAGGCGTGATTTCGAGGATGCGGTTCGGCGCGAAGGCACGCCCGTCATCGGGGCAGACGCGGTGCAGCATGAAGATCACGCCGTCGCCCGCGACGGAGCGCGGCGCAAGGCGGCAAGCGCCGCTGCGATGAAGGGCGAGGAGCGCCTGCCCCATGAGGGAAGGCTTCCGGGCCGGGACGATGCCTGATTCCGCCAACATGGGCCCATTCTGACGGACAAAAGTTAACGCCCGGCAACTTGCACGCGCCTTGCAACTCAGCCTCCAGAAGACAGGACGCGTCCAGAATCGGGAACCGATCGCCCGCGCCTTGTCGGCACAAGACTACAGCAAGGCGAGGCCCCCATGACGCCGCTGACAACGACGTTCGAGACGTTTACCGGACCCAATGCGCCGTTCGCGCAGGCGGAGAGCAAAAAGACAGGGATTTCCGCGATTTCCGGAGCTGCAAAGCCCGAGATTCTCCTGTCTTTGCACGATGATATCGAGCCGCTGAAGGCGGTCTGGCAGGCGCTGGAGCGAGAGGGCGATGCGACCCCGTTTCAGAGTTTCACCTGGCTTTCGGCATGGCAGCGCCATATCGGGACGGCGCAGCGTGTCAAACCGGCCATTGTCGTCGGATGGGACAGCGAGGGCGGCGCGCTCTTCATCCTTCCCCTCGGCATTGCGCAAGGTGTCGTCATCAATACGCTCGTCTGGCTGGGCGAGGGGCTTTGCGACTATCAGGGCCCGCTGCTGGCCAAGGATCTGTGCCGCCATGTAACCGCCAGCCAGTTCCCGGCGCTTTGGGAAACGATCCGGGAGATGTTGCCCTCGCACCAGATCGTGACCTTGAGCCGGATGCCGGAGCGTATCGGCGGGCAGGCCAATCCATTCATGGCGCTGGGCTCGATGCGCCGGCATGCCTCGTCGGCCCACCTCACGAAGATCAACGCCGATTGGAGCGCCTACTATTCGGAGAAGCGTTCGTCCGGAAGCAAGAAGCGCGACCGCCAAAAGCGGCGCAAGGTCGAAGAACTCGGCGAAGTGAATTTTGTCGTCCCGTCGACCGCGGAAGAGCGGCTTGCGACGCTCGAGACGCTGGTGGCTCAGAAGTCGGTCGCCTTCGCGAGGATGGGCGTGGCCAACATTTTCGAGAAGCCCGGCCATCTCGACTTCTATCGTGAACTTGCGGGTTCGGACGAGGCATCGGAGCTTCTCCATGTCAGCCATCTTTCGGTGGGCGGCGAGATCGCGGCTGCGAGCTGCGGCCTCAGCATGGCCGGTAGCTATTTTTACGTTTTGGCAAGCTATGACGAGCACGCGGAAGCCGCACGCTTCGGTCCCGGCGTGATCCATCTCATGGAATTGATGGAGCATGCAGCGGGCACGGGTCACCAGGTATTCGACTTCACCATCGGCGACGAATCCTACAAGGATTGCTGGTGCGAAGTGGAAGTGCCGCTCTATGACTATTTCGAGCCCAGTACGCTCGCAGGCTGGGCCGGCATAGGGCCGCGCATCGCGCTCCTCCAGATTAAACGCTTCGTCAAGCAGACGCCGGTACTTTGGCAGGGATTCACCCGGCTGCGTGCTGCCGCCGGCGGAATCGCCGCGTTCCGTTCCGCCAGGGCCTGAAAGACATGTCCATGATTTCCGTCCCTCTGCCGCCGCCGCTGAAGCGGGCAGCAGCGCCGCTGCTCGCCAGGCTCCAGGACGGGCATTTGGGCGGCGTGGTTCGCGGGGCGGCATTCGTCATGGGCATTCGCGTCGCGGGGGCCGCTATTGCGTTGCTCAGCCAGGTCTTGCTTGCCCGGTGGATGGGAGCTTTCGAATACGGCATCTACTCCTATGTCTGGGTCTGGGTGATCGTGCTCGGCATCATCGTGCCGATGGGTTTCGGGACGTCGGTCCTGCGCTTCGTTCCCGAATACAGGGCCAAGGAGCGCTGGGCGCGGCTTGCTGGATTTCTCCGCACTTCATTCGGTGTGGTGCTGGCCGTGAGCGCGAGTACTGCGTGCGCAGGGCTGCTGCTGCTTTGGACCTTTAACGACCACATTGAAAGCCATTATGTGCTGCCGCTGGCGATCGGGCTTCTCTGCGTACCGGCCTTTGCGGTAACGGATTGGCAGGAAGGCGCGGCGCGGGCCTTCGGCTGGGTGAACCTCGCCTATGTTCCGCCCTATATCGTTCGTCCCCTGCTGATCGTCGGCGCGGCCGGCGGAATTCTTTATTTCACGGGCGGTGCGACAGGGCTTCAGGTCGCGCTTGGCGCTTTGGCGGCCTCCGCTGCGACGATGCTCGGCCAGAGACTTTATTTCATCTGGCGCACCAGCCGCACCATGCCGAAGGCAAGGCCGGTCTATCATGCCAAGTACTGGATCGGCGCGTCCGTGCCGCTGGTGCTCGTCGAAGGGCTCTACCTCCTGATGACGAATACCGACATCGTGCTGCTCGGCTATTTCGTGGATCCGGATGAAGTCGGCGTCTATTTCGCGGCGACGCGGATTGCCAACCTCATGGCCTTCATCTTCTTCTCGCTCAACGCGCTTGCCGTGCCGAAGTTCGCAGAGCTGCATGGTGCGGGCAAGCACAGCGAGTTGCAGCGCTTTGTGCGTGGCGTCATTCACGCGATGTTCTGGCCGACGCTCGCTGCCGGTGCGGTGCTGCTCGTTGCCGGCCAGTTCGTACTCGGGCTATTCGGCGAAGGGTTTGACGCGGGCTATCCCATGCTCGTTCTGCTCATGCTCGGATTTCTCATGCGCGCAGCGACGGGGCCGACCGAATATCTCCTCAACATGACCGGCAACCAGAACATCGTCGCCGCCGTCTACGGCGCCGCAGCGCTCGGCAATGTCGGGCTCAACCTCGGATTCATTCCGCTCTGGGGCGCGACGGGCGCCGCAGCAGCCACGGCGATTTCCGTGCTCATTTCGACGCTTGTACTTGCTCTCGTCGTGCGGCGCAGGCTGGGCATCACGGCATTCATCATTACCGGAACGCGTGCGCCAGCGCCGTCCGCCGCTTGAGTGAAAGACATGCTTCATGACTGATATCCGCCGGCCGCTTTTCAGTTTCGTCCCGTCAAAAGGTGTCCGGGCAGGTGACGCTGCACCAACGGTGGAGGTGCTCTCGCATGCTGCGCGCTTCCTGCGCGACCGGCCGCCGAGCGCCGACGTCGTCATTCTCGAGAGCGCCGATGCTCTGACGCCGTACCGTGTCGAGATCGAGGCATTGGCCGCGAGCTCGTCGGATACGAACAGCCAATACGACTATTATGCGCTCGCGGCTGCGATGGAGCACTTGCGAGGCGGGTCCGGAGTGCGCCTGGCCTTGCTCTGGAGCGATGCGAGCGAGAGGGGCGATCGCGAGCTGATCGGCGCGGTGCCCTATCACGTTTCCCGGGGACGCTTTGGGCTGCCGCTACCCGTGTGGCGCGTCTGGTATCATCTCCATAGCTATGTTTGCACACCGGTGCTGAAGCGCGGACATGAGAGGCAGGCGCTGCGCCGATTCCTAGCGCTTGCCGATCATTCGGGCGCTGCGGCTATCGAATTTCCGATGTTCGTCGCGGATAGCGCTTTCGCAGATGCGCTGGCGGATGTCGGCACGCAGCAGGCGCGCCGGATAGAGGAGACGGACCGCCATGCGCGCGCTTTCCTCCAATCCAGTCTTGCGGAGGAAGACTATCTTGTGACCCATATCCGCAAGAAGAAGCGCAAGGAGTTCAACCGGCTCTGGAATCGCCTGTCCGAAGAGGGAGAACTCCGCTTCGCTGTGCATGACGGCGCCGATGTCGAGGGTTGGCTCAAGCGCTTTCTGACGCTCGAGGCGGCCGGCTGGAAGGGCAAGCGCGGCACGGCGCTCAAGGCCGACCGCGAGCAGCGCGCCTTTTTCGAAAAGCTGTGCCGGGGAGCGCAGGCGCAAGGCAAGCTGCATTGCACCGAGCTCACGCTCGACGGCAACCCCATTGCCATGTTGTCGAGTTTCCGCGCAGGAAGCGGGCTCTACACCTTCAAGATCGCTTTTGACGAAACCCGGTCGCGCTTCTCTCCCGGCACGCTCTTGATGCTCAAGCTGATCGGCGAGGTATTGCGCGACGAGCGCACGGCCTGGGCAGATTCATGTGCTGTCCCCGGCCATCCCATGATTGACCATATCTGGGGTGAACGACGCGAAATGCGCAGCGTCGTCGTTGCCGGCTCGTCCGCTTTCGGCGCATTCGCCGCGCGCTATGTCGCCCGCGCCACGAAACTTGCCGAGAAAATCCGCGCGCGTCTGCGCAAGCACTACCATGCGTTCCGCAAGGAGATGGAAAATGAACAGACTGATTGATGTAACCCCCGGCAGCGTGACGGAAACCATGCCGAAGGAGAGCTTCCGCGTCGCGCACCGGCTCGATGGACATCCACTGTTCCAGCTTGACCGGCTGGCGCAGCTCGCAGCTTCGCTTCCCGCCGACGGCGTGGAGTTCAACGGACCGGTTGCTCCGCATCAGGATCCGAACCTCACACCCTCAAACGGCATGACGCCGGAAGAGACAGTGCGCCGCATCGAACAAGCGAAGTCCTGGATGGTGCTCAAGAATGTCGAGAGCGATCCGGAATACAAGGCGTTGCTAGATGCCTGTCTCGATCAGGTGGCGGAACAAACGGGCGGTCTGATGGGCGGCGCGCGTCAGCGGCAAGCCTTCATCTTTGTAACATCGCCGGGCAATGTGACGCCGTTCCATTCGGACCCGGAGCTCAACTTTCTGCTTCAGGTGCGTGGGAACAAGCGCATGTCGCTGTTCGATCCGGCAGATCGCGACATCGTCAGCGCGGAAAATTCTGAACTCTATCCGGGCAAGCACCGCAACCTGCCTTATGAAGATGGCTTCGAAGCGAAGGCCATGCATCAGCATATCGAGCCTGGCGAAGGTATTTTCGTGCCGATCTTCGCTCCCCATTGGGTGCAGAACGGGGACGAGGTGTCGGTGTCATTCTCGATCACTTGGCATACGGAAGAGACGGAGCGGCTCGTGAAGCTCTCCTACATCAATGCGATGATGCGGAAGCTCGGTCTGCCGCAAGGTGAAGCCGGCGCCAAGCCGCTCTGGGATGACGTGAAGGTGGCCGCTTACAACATGCTGCGGCCCGTCTACGACGCCGTAAAGCGTATTGTTGGCGGACGGCAGAAGGCGCTTGCCATTTTCGGGCGTGGAGAGAGCGCGGTGGTTGCGAACTGACCTGCGGGCTTAGCGCGCCGCGGTAGCGCGGCGCGGTGCCCGTACCGGATACTCCTCGAGCGGCTCTGCGCTGTAGCGCCGGTAACGCTGCAGGTCGAC
Source organism: Parvibaculaceae bacterium (assembly GCA_019636015.1). GTDB lineage: Bacteria > Pseudomonadota > Alphaproteobacteria > Parvibaculales > Parvibaculaceae > Parvibaculum. The sequence continues at coordinate 2,235,824 of JAHBYJ010000001.1, read as the reverse complement.
CTGGGTCAGCAGCAGGCCGACGCGGCGGCTGCTGGCGGCGGCCAGAAGCTTCAGGGCACGGGCGACGGTTTTCCGGTCCGTGTACGACCATTTCACGGCCAGCACGGTGACATCGGCGAGCTTTGCGAGCACTTGTGCATCCGCCGCCGCAAGAGCCGCCGGCGAGTCGATGATCACATAATCGTAGGTCTGTTGAAGTGCTGTAAGCACCCATTGCATCTGCGAGGAAGCAAGCGCGGCCGTCGGATTCGAGATCGGCGTTCCGGCCTGGATGACATGAACCTGGCTTGCCGGGTCCTTCCGGATAACGTGATGAAATGCGGCACGGCCCATCAGCAGATCCGCCAGGCCGGGCTGACGGCTCATACCGAGCACATCCGGGATTGCCGGCATATGCATGTCGGCATCGACGATCACAGCGCGGAACCCGCCCATGGCGAAGGCACGGGCAAGACTTGCCACGGTGGTTGTCTTGCCTTCGCCTGAAACGGATGAAGTGACGAGGACGGTTCGCGCCCGGCGGTCGCCGACCCTGGCGAGAAGCACATGCCCCTGAAGCGTACGGATGCTCTCTGCATAGATGCCCGCGGGATCATGCACGATTTCACCAGCCGGTTGCGGCCGGGACTTGCCCCGATGGACCTCCGGAACGAGGCCGAGAAAAGGCATGCCGGTGCTGCGCTCGATCTGGTCGCCAGTGCGGAAGCCCCGCTGAAAGACCTCGATCAGGAAGGCCACGCAGAAAGCGAAAATGAGGCTCGCGATGGCAGCGAAGCCCAGCGCCGGGCCCGTGCGCGGGAAGGTGGGCGCTGTCGGCTGCTGCGCGCGGGAGACGATGCGCGCGTTCGAAGCCTGCGTGTCGGCCTCGGCGCGGGCATTCGCCTGCTGATAGCGGGCCAGGAAGGATTCGAGCAGGACGCGGTTCGTGTCGGCATCCCGCTGAAGGGCGCGCAGCTTCACCTCGTCCTGATTGAGCTGGCCCATGCGACGCTGAAGGCGCGTCAGATTCGAGCGCAGCGACTCGACGCGCGCGCCTGCAACACGGGCCTCGTTTTCCAGCGCCTCGATGATCTTGCGGACTTCCTTTTCGACCTCGCGTTCGAGATCGGCAAGGTTCGCCTGGGATTCCTGCATACGCGGATGAGTGGGCAGCAGGGTCTCGGACATTTGCGCGATCTGGGCGCGGAGTTCGACCTCCTTCTGCCGGAGGTTCTGAATGAGCGGCGATTGCAGGACCTCAGCAGCCGTATTGACCGCGTTGCCGGAGGCAAGCAGGTTGCGGGCATTGCCGAGCTTTGCTTGCGCGACGGCACGCTCCGCTTCGGCTTGCGAGAGCTGAGTATTGAGTTCCGTCAGCTGCTGCTGCGGCAGCGTCGAACCATTGGTCAGGAAGAGGCCCGACTCGGCCCGGAAGGCTTCGACGGCAGCTTCGGACTGCTCGACCTTGATACGCAGCTCGCCGATCTGTTCGGCAAGCCATCGGGTCGCTTCCGAGTTCACGCCGGTTCGTTGTTCCACCTGCTGGGCGATGTAGAGTTCGGCGAGGCGGTTCGGGACGATCGCCGCCATGCGCGGGTCGACCGAGGTGAACACCAGGGCGATCACGCGGGAATTGAGCTTCTGATAGACCTCAAGCCGCGACAGAACGACATCGGTTACGACTTCGATATCGGTCGCCGGGCTTGCATCGCGCAAGCCGAATGCGACCGCGATGCGGCCGAAGAAGCCCGGTGCTCGAAGTGCCGGGTTGAATTCGGGATTTGCCGCGAGGCCAAGGTCGGTGATCAGGCGCGCAATCAAGGGCCGCGAGGTGATAACCTGAATTTCGCTGTTGAGCGTTTCATTATCCGGAAGGAGCGGTGCGCTCTCGACATCGAATGTCGAGATCTCGCCCGTGCGGGGAGAGAGCAGTACCCGCGCCTCGACGGTATAGGTCGGCGTTGCCGTCATGAGCCAGAATACGGCGAGGGTCATGAAACCGGCGAAGGCGAGCAGGATGATCTGCTTGCGCGCCCAGATACCGCGCAGCACTTCCCACGGAGAGAAATCCCCGATTGCATTTTCGTCCGGCGCCGCGCGGCGGCGATCGCCAAAAGCGACAACTGGATTTGACTGGGTACCGTTCATGCCATCCGCCCCGGCGTCGCCCAAGGGGAGCGAGACCGCTACAACTCGAACGTCAGTAGAAGGCTTTTAAGTAACGGAAGGCTTAACGGAGTCGCGCGAGAAGATGATATGGCGCGGAAATCCGCGCGAAACGCGGTTTCTCCGGATGTGCCGGGGATCGGGCATTGCCAGAAAATTAACCCTTCTGGCCATAGTTTGAAGCGAAGTATTTTCGTCCGGAGAATTGAGACGATGAAGCTCCGTTCCCTCTTCATCTTGATCGTGGCTGGTATCCTTGCCGCGTCCTGCGCGCAGCGGGGCCTGATCTCGGAACGCCCGGCGCCGAGCGAGGGCGACGGCTACCTGCTGGATAGCGGCGACAAATTGCGGATCACAGTGTTCGGACAGGCCGATCTCAGCGGCGAGTATGCCGTGGACGGCACCGGTGCGGTCTCAATGCCGCTGCTGCCGCCCATCCACGCACGGGGTCTTACGGCGGATGAGTTTGCAGCCGCGCTTGAAGCCGAGCTTGGCGAGAAGCTGCTGCGCAATCCCAATGTCAGCATCCAGGTAACGCAATTCCGGCCGTTCTTCATCCTCGGCGAAGTCAAGAATGCCGGCCAGTATCCCTATGTCGCCGGCATGACGGTGCAGAGCGCCGCGGCTATTGCCGGGGGGTTCACCTACCGGGCAAATGTCGACCGCGTGACGATCACCCGAAGCAAGGGAGACCGGATCGTTGAGCTTGGCGTGGACAGCACCGCCGTCGTGATGCCGGGCGATACGGTTCTCGTTCGGGAGCGGTATTTCTGATGGCGGCGGCGCAACGGGATGTAGCCGTGCGGCGCGTACTGCATATCATGCGCCTGCCGATGGGCGGCCTGTTCCGTCATGTGCGCGATCTCGTCATGGGCCAGCAGGAGGCCGGTATTGCGGCAGGCGTGATCTGCGCCGAGCCGCCGGTGGACGGCATTTCGGCCGCTCGTCTCGCCGAACTCGAGCATTATTGCGGGCTTGGCCTTCATACGACAGCCATGGCGCGTTTGCCGGGGTTTGGCGATCTCGCCAATATTCGCGAGGCAGCGGGACTCGTCGCGCGGCTCAAGCCCGACGTCATTCACGGTCATGGCGCCAAGGGCGGGCTGATCGCCCGTCTCGTGCCGGCGCCGCGCGGAACCGTTCGCGTCTATACGCCGCATGGCGGATCGCTGCATTACGACCGTGCGAGCCTCGAGGGACTGCTCTATCACGGCGCAGAGCGACTGATGCGCGCGCGCACGGATGGCGTCATTTTTGAGTCCGCATTCAGCCGCGACGCCTATCTCGCCAAGATTGGAACGCCGAAAGGCGAGGCCGCGATCATTCATAACGGCGTATCGAAGCCGGAGTTCGAGCCCGTTGCGACTTATGCGTCTGCAGCCGATTTCCTGTTCATCGGCGAGTTGCGGATGCTCAAGGGCGTCTCCACGCTGATCGAGGCAGCGTCGATGATGGGGCGGCCGGTCCATATCCGCATTGCAGGAGCAGGACCCGATCGCGCCCGCTTCGAGCAGATGGCACGCGAAGCGCCCTCGCAGGTCCGGATCGAATTTCTTGGCGCCATGCCGGCGCGGGAAGCGTTCCGTCTTGCGCGGACCATCGTCATGCCCTCCTGGAATGAATCCTTTCCCTATGTCGTGCTCGAAGCGGCGGCGGCGGGGGTGCCGCTCATCGCGACGCGGGCCGGCGGCATACCGGAAATCTTCGGTCCCGCCGCTTTGCGCCTACTGACGCCGGCCGATGCCGCCGCGCTTGCAGGTGCCATGAATGCGGCGCTTGCCGACCCGGCGGCGATGCAGGCCGATGCGATGTCCCTTCGTCAGCGGATCGGCGAGTTGTTCACGGTCGACCGAATGGTGGAATCTGTCGGTGATTTCTATGAGAGCCTTGCGGAACGGAAACGCGACGAGGCGCGCAGGCCGGTTATGCCCGCCGCAAGCGTCAAGGCGGAATTGACCCAGGCAGGGCGCTAGCCATGGACGGGTGGCGGATCGACAGCGGAAGGCCCTCGCCGCATGAAAAGGCGCGTCGCGGGCTCGCAACCTATGCCGGTGAAATTCTCGTCATGCTGGTGCTGCTGACCAGCTTCTATGTGAAGTCCGATCCGACACAAGATAATCCCACGCCCTACGACTTGATGATGGCTGCAACGGTCGCGCTGATGTTTCTCCTCGGCTTGCGGCTCCCGCGCGGTCTCGGTGCGCCTGCGGCGCTCTGGGGACTCGTCGTCATCGGATTCGTGATCGGCAGCTTCAATGCGGTATATCCTGAGCGTGTTCGGCCGTCCCTGATGGTCACGGTCTATCTCGTCGGCACCTTCATCTTTTTCGTGTCGTGGATTTACGCCGATCCGGTCCGCCGCATGACGCAGGTCATGTGGGCCTACACCGCCGCGGCGACGCTCGCGGCGCTTGCCGGTATAGCCGGCTATTTCGGTTTGTTTCCAGGCGCTGAAATCTTCACGCAATACGGGCGCGCGACCGGCACCTTCAACGACCCCAATGTGTTCGGGCCTTTTCTCGTCGCGCCGATTCTCTTCCTTGCGATGAAGCTCAGTCAGGCGGGCTCTTTTCGCGCTATGTGGATGGCGGCACCGTTCGGCCTGCTTGTGCTGGCGATCCTGCTCAGCTTCTCACGCGGTGCATGGGGCAATCTTGCGCTCGCGGGCATTCTCTTTTTCGTGCTCACGCTTGCGACATCGCAATCCGCGAAGCAGACCATGCGGCTCATCGGATTCGGCGCGCTTGCCTCACTTGTCGGCATCGTCGTGATCATGGTGGCGCTGGCGGATCCGAAGGTCTCGGCCTTGTTCGCAGAGCGCGCGTCGTTGACACAGGCCTATGACACCGATCCCGAGCTCGGCCGTTTCGAAAGCCAGGCCCGTGCGTTGCAGATGACGTTCGACAAACCGCTTGGCATCGGCCCCTCCCAATGGGCCGTCATCAACGGGCTCGACACACACAATGTCTATCTGCATGTGCTGGTCGCAGGCGGGTTCCTGTCGGGCTTTGCATTTGTGGGTTTCCTGCTCCTGACGCTTGTCAGGGCCTGGCGGGCAATCGGCCGGCGCGAGCCTGAGACGGGACTCCTCATTGTCGTCTTTGCCGCGTTCGCCGGGCATATCGCCGAGGCGATCATCATCGACATCGTGACCTGGCGGCACTTCTTCCTGCTCGTGGGCGCGATGTGGGGAATGGTGCTGGCGATCGAATTCCGGGGCAGGGTGGCGCAACCGATTCTCATGCCGAGGTCGCGCCCTGTCGTGCTGACGCCCGCGCGTGCGGACGGGTTTCAGCTCTGACAGCTCTGGGGCTGGATTTTCAGGAAAATTTGGAGGCCACGCCCGGAATCGAACCGGGGTATACGGATTTGCAGTCCGCTGCGTCACCACTCCGCCACGTGGCCTTCGCCCGAGATACCGCGCCTTGTGGTAAGAGGCGGGCCGAAAGAAGGGCGGGCGGGGTATAGCAATTCCCCAGCCCGGGTACAACGATGATTGCGCATCCGCCTGAACGCGCGGTAAACCGGGCGGCCTGCGGCGATGCGCGAATTGAGTTTGGGGCCCGCTGGCTTTATAAACGCCCGCAAAACACCCCGTCCCGGACCGCCGGACAGTCATCAGGACCGATCATGACCGATTTCGCCGCCGCCCGTCTCAACATGGTCGAGAGCCAGGTCCGCGTAAATGCCGTGACCGACGACAGGGTGATCGCGGCCATGTCGGCGGTCCCGCGCGAGCGCTTCGTGCCGGTTTCGCGGCAGGGGCTCGCCTATATGGATGAGGACATCCGCATATCGGACGGGCCGCCGGCCCGCTTCCTGATGGAACCCCGGGTCTTCGCGAAGCTCGCCCAGCTTGCCGCCATCACGGCGGACGATCTCGTGCTCGATATCGGCTGCGGCACGGGCTATTCGACGGCGGTTCTGTCCCGTCTTGCCGGAACGGTGGTGGCGCTCGAGAGCGACGAAAACCTGGCCGCGCAGGCGGGAGCGACGCTGAGCGACCTCGGCGTCGACAATGCGGTGGTGGTCGCGGGTCCGCTCTCAGGCGGCCATGCCAAGCAGGCGCCCTATGACGTGATCTTCATCAACGGCATGGTGAGTGCGGTGCCGGAGGCGCTTCAGAAGCAGCTCCGGGAAAATGGCCGGCTGGTCACCGTCGTGGGCGATGGGGTCTCCGGCCGGGCACGGCTCTATCTGAAGGCCGGGGGCGGTTTCGGCGGGCGCGATGCTTTCGACGCAAATATCCGCTTCCTGCCCGGGTTCGAGCCAGTGGAAAGCTTTGTTTTCTGAGATTGCTGGCAGATTGCACCTATTCCCCAAAAATACTGTGCCATATGGGAATAGCATTTCGCGTCACCTACATTTAGCCTGCCGAACGTAAGATCCAACCCGCGGAAGCGTTGAGGGACGAAGCCGCCGTAAGCGGAGAAGTAACGAAAATGAAGCGACCCCAGTTCACGTCCCTGACTCCCGTAAGATTCCGCATTCTTGCTCTGGCCCTTGGCACCACCGCGCTGACGGCCCTGGCCGGGGCGGGGCCTGCAGTGTCCGACACGCTGACCGACGCGCTCGCCGCCGCCTATCAGACGAACCCCGTGCTGCATGGCCAGCGCGCCCAGCTTCGCGCAACCGACGAGCAGGTGCCGCAGGCGCTGTCCGGCTGGCGTCCGAACCTGCAGGCGCAGGGCAGCTACGGCGCCACCGAAACCCGGACCGAGCTCAATGGCGGCATCCAGACCCGGGACAGTCTTCGGCCGCTGAGCGGCAGCGTGACGCTGAGCCAGAACCTGTTTGCAGGCGGGCGGACGGTCAATGCCACCGATCAGGCGGAAGCCGCGGTTCGGGCGGGCCGCGCGACGCTCGAAAGCGTCGAGCAGACGACACTGCTCAACGCTGTGCGCGCCTATATGGATGTGATCCGCGACCAGAGCGTCGTCGAGCTCAACCAGAACAACGTACAGGTGTTGAGCCGTCAGCTCGAGGCGACCAGCGACCGTTTCCGCGTCGGCGAACTGACGCGCACAGATACGGCCCAGGCGGAGGCGCGCCTGTCCCAGTCGCGGTCCAACCTGACCCTGGCCGAAGCACAGCTTGCGGCGAGCCGGTCCTTCTACGAGCGCATCGTCGGTCAAGCGCCCGGCACGCTGGAGCGGCCTGCGAATGTCGCGGGCCTTCCCCAGAGCGAGGAACAGGCGCGGCAGGCGGCCGAGGCGGCCAATCCGTCCCTCCGCGCGGCGCGCCATGCGGAAGAAGCAAGCCGCAGCGCCATCAATGTCGCGAAGGGCGCCCTGCTGCCGACCTTCGACGTGCAGGCGCAGTACCGCTACGGCCGCGACCCGTCCTCGACGATCCGCGATGTTGAGGAAAGCGCAATCCTGGGCGTGCTGACCATTCCGATCTACCAGAGCGGTATTGAATATTCCCGGGTTCGCGAGGCCAAGGAACGCAACAATGAGAGCCGCATGCAGGTAGCGGCAGCCCACCGCGAGGTGGATGAAGCCGTGCGCAACGCCTGGGAGGTGCTGCGCGCCTCACGCGCCAGCATCCAGTCGACAAAGGAGCAGGTGCGGGCGAGTGAAATCGCACTTGAGGGCGTCCGGCAGGAATCGGAAGTGGGCGCGCGTACCACGCTCGACGTGCTCAATGCCGAGCAGGAATATCTTAACGCCCGGGTGGCGCTGGTGGGCGCCGAGCGCGATCTTGCCGTTGCCGAATATGGGCTCCTCGCAGCCATGGGCCAGCTTACCGCCCGGGCGCTCGATCTGCCGGTCGACTATTACGATCCGCAGGAAAATTACGGCGAAGTCAGGGACAAGTGGATCGGCTTCGGCACCGCGGGCGACGAATAGTTCTTTCGCTTTCAGGAGATGTTAAGGGGAAGTTGGCAAATTCGTTCAACTTCTCCTAAGGTTCTCTTGTTATTGATGGAATCCGGATCGATCCGGAAACGAAGCGAGCGGGACGAGGCATGAGCAACCAGGGCCAGGCACAGGAACCGACGATGGAGGAAATTCTCGCCTCCATCCGGCGGATCATTTCCGAGGATAGCGGGCCGGAGGAAAACGAGGCCGCCGCTTCGGCTGCGCCCCAGCCTCAGCCGGAACCCGAGCCCGAGCCGGAAGAAGACGACATTCTGGAGCTTACCGAGGCGCTTCCCGAGGAAGTAGCCTTCGAGGAGCCGGCGCCCGTCGCCGAACCGGAGCCGATTTCCGAACCCGAACCCGCGCCGGTGCCGCAGGAAGTTGCCGAGCTTCTCGACGACGTCCAGTTCGCCGAGTTCGAACCGGAGCCCGAACCCGAACCTCAGCCGGAACCTGCCTATGAGCCGGCGCCGGAGCCCGTCTACGCCGCCACGCCTGCACCCGCGCCGGAGCCGATTGCGGCTGCCGAATCCGCGATCGAGGAGCCTGTCATGAGCACCAATCCCCAGCCCGGCCTTCTTTCCCGCGATGCAGAGGCGGCGGCGTCCGCCGCGTTCGGTGTGCTGGCAAGTTCGCTCGCCTCGGGCAGCGGCGGCCGCACGATCGAGGAGATCGTGAGCGACCTCCTGAAACCGATGCTCAAGGATTGGCTGGACGAGAACCTGCCCTCGGTGGTCGAACGGCTTGTGGCCGAAGAAATCGAACGGGTATCGCGGCGCAAGGGCTGACGCTGCCGCTATCGGGCGATCCGCCGGATCGCCTTTCCTTCCAGATGCTTGATAGGGTGGCGCTGCCTGTGTAACACAGGCCCGCGCCGCCTTTTTTTGCGCCTTTTTCCGACGGATGTGACCTCCCATGCTCGACAAGAACTTCAACCCGCAGGACGCCGAATCCCGGCTCTACGATCTCTGGGAGGAAAGCGGCGCTTTCCGGGCCGGAGCCGGCGGGCGGGTAGAGGCGGGGGCGCAGCCTTATTGCATCGTCATTCCGCCGCCCAATGTGACCGGCAGCCTGCATATGGGCCATGCGCTCAACAATACGCTGCAGGACGTTCTGATCCGTTTCGAGCGGATGCGCGGCAAGGATGTGCTGTGGCAGCCGGGGCTCGACCATGCCGGCATTGCGACCCAGATGATCGTGGAGCGGCAGCTTGAGGCGGAGGGCAATATCCGCCGCCGCGACATGGGGCGTGACGCCTTTATCGACCGCGTCTGGAAATGGAAGGGCGAGTCGGGCGGCACGATCATCGGGCAGCTTCGCCGCCTCGGCGCCTCCTGCGACTGGAGCCGCGAACGCTTCACGCTTGATGACGGGCTCTCCAAGGCGGTGCTCAAGGTCTTCGTGGAGCTTTACCGGCAGGGCCTCATCTATCGCGACAAGCGGCTGGTGAACTGGCACCCGGAACTGCAGACGGCCGTGTCCGACCTCGAAGTGGAAAACATCGAGGTGAAGGGGCACTTCTGGCATTTCCGCTATCCGCTCGCCGATGGCGTCACCTATGAGTGGCCGCTCTTCGACGAGGAAGGCAACCAGACCGGGACCGAGACGCGCGATTATATCGTCGTGGCGACGACGCGGCCCGAGACGATGCTCGGCGATACCGGCGTTGCCGTGAATCCGGAGGATGAACGCTACAAGAGCCTGATCGGCAAGCATGTGGTGTTGCCGCTGGTCGGCCGCCGCATTCCGATTGTCGGCGACGAACATGCCGACCCGACGCAGGGCTCCGGCGCTGTGAAGATCACGCCCGCGCATGACTTCAACGATTTCGAGGTCGGCAAGCGGCAGAGACTCGAGCAGATCAATATTCTCAATCCCGACGGCAAGCTAAACGACGAGGTGCCGGAGCCTTATCGCGGGCTCGACCGCTTCAAGGCGCGCAAGAAGGTTGTCGAGGATATAGAGGCGCTCGGCCTGCTCGACCGGATCGAGGACAAGATCGTCATGGTGCCGCATGACGAGAAGTCGAAGATGGTGGTGATCGAGCCTTATCTCACCGACCAGTGGTATGTGGATGCGGCGACGCTTGCGAAACCCGCTATCGATGCGGTGGAGCGAGGTGAAACCGTCTTCGTGCCGAAGAACTGGGAAAAGACCTATTTCGAATGGATGCGCAACATCCAGCCTTGGTGCATTTCGCGCCAGCTCTGGTGGGGACATCGCATCCCGGCGTGGTACGGGCCGGACGGTCATGTCTTCGTCGCCTATAGCGACGAGGAAGCGGCGGCCGATGCGGAAAAGCATTACGGCAAAAAGGTCGATCTGACGCGCGACGAAGACGTCCTCGATACGTGGTTCTCGTCGGGCCTCTGGCCGTTCTCGACATTGGGCTGGCCGGACGAGACGCCGGAACTGAAGCGTTATTACAAGACCGATGTGCTCGTCACCGGCTTCGACATCATTTTCTTCTGGGTTGCCCGCATGATGATGATGGGGCTGCACTTCATGCAGGAAGTGCCGTTCCACACCGTCTATATCCATGCGCTGGTCCGCGACGAGAAGGGCCAGAAGATGTCGAAGACGAAGGGCAACGTCATCGACCCGCTGAAGCTGATCGACGAATACGGCGCCGATGCGCTGCGCTTCACGCTAGCGGCGATGGCGGCGCAGGGCCGCGATATCAAGCTCGCGACGAGCCGCGTCGAAGGCTACCGCAATTTCGGCACCAAGCTCTGGAATGCGGCGCGCTTCTGCGAGATGAACGAATGCGCGCGGGTGGAAGGCTTCGATCCGGCCAGCGTCCAGCAGACGGTGAACAAATGGATCGCGGGCGAGGCGGCGCGTACGGCGTCGGAAATCACGCTGGCGCTTGAAGCTTATCGATTCAACGATGCGGCGAATGCGGCCTATCGTTTCGTGTGGAACGTCTTTTGCGACTGGTATCTCGAATTCATCAAGCCGCTGCTGATGGGCGAGGACGAGGCGGCCAAGGCCGAAACGCGGGCGACGGCGGCCTGGGCGCTCGACCAGATCCTGCTGATGCTTCATCCCTTCATGCCTTTCGTGACGGAAGAACTCTGGCAGCGCACGGGCGAGAAGGGCCCGAAGCGCGAGAGCCTGCTCGTCACTGCCGCATGGCCCATCCATACCGGGCTTGGCGACACGGCTGCGGATGCGGAAATGGATTGGGTGATCCGATTCATTTCCGATGTGCGCTCGGTTCGTGCCGAGATGAACGTGCCGGCGGGCGCGAAGATTGCGCTTCTCATCAAGGATGCGAGTGCCGAAAGTCTTGCCCGGCTTGAGCGGCATCGCAGCCTGATCGACCGTCTCGCGCGCCTTTCAAGCGTCGAAATCGCGTCGGATGTGCCGCATGGCTCGGTGCAGCTCGTGCTCGATGAGGCAACGCTGATCCTGCCGCTTGCCGACGTCATCGACCTCAAGGCAGAGACCGCGCGTCTCGGCAAGGAAATCGGCAAGCTCGCCGAAGAGATCAAGAAGATCGACGCCAAACTCGGCAACGCGAAGTTCATTGCCGGAGCGCCCGAGCATGTGGTCGAAGAACAGCGCGAGCGGAAAGCCGAAGCGGAAGTCGCGATGGCCAAGTTCGCCGACGCGCTGAAGCGGCTGAAGGGAGCGGCGTAGGCCCTAGCCTCGCAGCAGCGCCCCCCAGATCATGATTGCCGTGGCGATGCCGGCGGCGATGGCGAGCAGCGGTATGCCTGTCAGATAGAGAATGAGGAAGTAGATGAAGGTGCCGGCGAGAAATCCGGCGCCGACCCAGAGCAGCGTGATGCCCAGCCACAATGCGATCGGTAACAGGACGATCAGTATCAGCGCCAGAATGATGAGGCCGAGCGGATCGAGCAAAATTACGGTTTCGCTCACAGGGCGTCCTTTCATGTCCGTTACGCGATCATAAACGCGCTGGTGTGACTGAAGTTCCAAACGACGGGCGAGGCGTGGCGCACAAAAAAGGCGGCTCCTGCGAGCCGCCTTTCGCTTATCTGGCTGTCTGGCCTCAGTTCGGGGTTTCGCCGGCGCGGCGTTCGTTCATGAACTGATCGAATTCCTGCTGGTCCTTCGCGCGGCGCAGGCGCTCCATGAATTCACCGAAGGCTTTCTGTTCCTCTTCGAGCTTTTTCAGCATGTCGTCCCGATAGCTGTCGAAGGCGGTGTTGCCGCTCGACCGGCGGTGACTGCGAAATTGCGATGCGCAGCCATGCAGGCCGTCGCGTTTCCATCCCTGCATTTTTCCGCTCCAGATCATGTAGAAGAGAAGGGCGAGCCCGATCGGCCAGAAGACGATGAAGCCGATCACCATCATCGCGATCCACGCGCCCTTCGGCAGATCGTCCAGCATTGCGGCGGTTGGCATTGGTGCCGTTTCCTTCATGTGCAGTTGAACACAAAGGACAAGTGGATATTCCCCGCGCCTGCGTCAAGGCGCCGCACTTCGTTTTTCGGCCAAGCGGGCCTCACATTCCGCCATAAAGAAAAGGCGGCCCGGAGGCCGCCTTTTCCATGTCTATGAGCCGCTGCTCAGGCGTCGAAGACGATGACCGAGCGGGCGAGCTCGCCGCGTTTCAATTCGTCGAAGGCTTCGTTCACCTGTTCGAGCTTGATACGCCGCGAGATCATCTCGTCGAGCTTCAGCTTGCCGGACATGTAGAAGTCGACGAAGCGGGGCATGTCCACAGGGAAGCGGTTCGAACCCATGATCGAGCCCTGGATGCGTTTCTCGCCGAGGAAGTCGGCACCGTGGAGTTCGATGTTCACGCCGACGGGGATCATGCCGATGACGTTTGCCGTGCCGCCGCGCCCGAGCATGCGGAAGGCCTGTTCGGTCGTGACCTTGAGGCCGATCGCCTCGAAGGAGTGGTGGACGCCTTGGCCGTTGGTAAGCTCCATGACCTGCGCCACGGGATCGCCTGCCTTTGCATCCACGACATCGGTTGCGCCGAACTGCTTGGCGAGGTTCAGCTTCGAGCCCTGCATGTCGACTGCGATGATGCGTCCCGCGCCTGCGATTGCCGCGCCATTGATCGCCGCGAGGCCGACGCCGCCGCAACCGAGCACCGCGACGGTTTCGCCCGGCCGTACACCCGATGTGTGGATGACGGCGCCGACGCCTGTCGTCACCGAACAGCCGATCAGCGCCGCCCGGTCGAGCGGCATGTCCTTGCGGATCGCCACGCAGGCATGTTCGTGGATCAGCATCTGCTCCGCGAAGGAGGAGAGGTTGAGAAACTGGTTCATGTTGCCGGGCGCTTCGCCGAGACGCGGTTCCTCGCCCGCGCCGCGCTTCGTTTCCGGGCTCACGCAACGCGACATGTGGCCTGTCAGGCAATGCTCGCAATGGCCGCAGAAGGCGGAGAGGCAGGTGATGACATGGTCGCCCGGCTTCACCGTGCGGACTTCGGAGCCGACCTGTTCCACCACGCCGGCGCTTTCGTGGCCGAGAACGGCGGGCAGCGGATAGGGGTAGGAGCCTTCGACGAAATGGAGGTCCGAGTGGCAGACGCCCGCCGCCGCCGTGCGGATCAGCACTTCATGGGGACCCGGCTTGTTGATCTTGACGTTCTCGATCTCGAGCGGCTTGCCTACCTGGCGCAAGACGGCAGCTTTCATGGCTTTCTCCCTGTATCCGGATTTCTGGGGATTCGCGTTCCGGTTAGCGGGAATCTTCCCCTGTGGCCGCCTCCGGGTCAACTCGGGCAGGCGGGGAAGGGGTCACAGCTTCACCATATTTCGCCATTTAAGATGCGTTTCGGGGCTGTTCTGTCAGAATGGCCCCCGCGTCTTTCCGCCCTACAGGGAGCATCCATGACCGTCCGCAGAAGTCTTGCCGCCCTTGCCGCCGCTCTTGGCCTCACGCTTGCCGTGAACGGTGCCGTCTTTGCCGAGCCGGGCCCGCAGGCCCAAGCCGCCTATGACCGGGGCCTAGCAGCACATCGCGCGGGCGACCTTCCCGGCGCCGTGGTGGAGTGGGAGGAGGCCGCAAAGCAGGGCCATGTCGCGGCGGCCTGGATTCTCGGCAATCTCTATGACAAGGGTGCGGGCGTGCCGCAGTCCGACGCCAAGGCCTATGAATATTACCTTCAGGCGACCCGGGGCGGGCAGCCGGAGGCTGCCGTCCGTCTCGGTCTCCTCTATCTCGAAGACAATGAGGCAATCGGGCTCAAGCGGAATTATCCGGCCGCGCTCAAGGCCTTCGAGGTGGGCGCGCTCGCGGCGCGCGGCGATGCGCAATATTACCTCGGCATGATGCACCGGCGCGGCTGGGGCACCTCTGCCGACCGGACCGAGAGCCTGCGCTGGCTCATCCTCTCGTCCAAGAAGCGCTTCGCTCCGGCCCTTGCCGAGCTTGGCCGCATCTACATGGAGGGCGAGGGCGTCGAGCGCGATCGCGCGGATGGCTGGGCCTATTTCCTGCTCGCTAACCGCTATGGCGACGAGACGCAGCGCGCGGAAGCCAATGCCTATATGGAGCGATATGACGGCTGGATGAAGCGCGGCGAGAAGGACGAGGCGCGCAGCCGCGCCGATGCCTGGGTGTCGGCCTTCGGCGGGAGTTGAGATTTAACCAAAAACGACTTTCTCCTCGCCGAACCAGAGCGGCGAGCGGGCGAAGTCGATGAATTTCTTCTCGTCCTCGTAGAGCTCCCGGCCGGCCGCGATGCCTTCCGGCGTCGCGGTGGCGGCGGCGAGGTCATCCATGCTCTCCCACCAGAGCTGCGCCACGCCGTCATAGATGGCCGGGGCCTTGTCGAGCCCGCCGCCGCGCACTTCGCGGATCCCGTCCGACAGCGATGCCTCGAAGGAGTGAAGCTGCACATAGCGGGCGATACGCAGCACCTTGCGGTGGCTCGCGACCAGCGGCGCATGCTTGTTCCACCAGTAGTTCTGGAATTCCTCCAGCGTGAGGTTCGGCAGCCTTGTCAGGCAGAAGGTGAGCTTGATCATCTGGTCCTCCCGGTTGTTCGTTCAATTTCGTTGATTGCAGTTTGCTACGTACATGGCCAAAACCAAAGGTGTCATCCCGGGATTTATTCCCGGGACCCACTGGTTGTCGTTCTCGCCGGAGAGGTGGATCGGGTCCCGGCAACAAGTGCCGGGATGACACTTGAGTTTCGCGATAGGCCCTGCATCATCGGGTGCCCGCATCGCGGGAATGACGGACAGGGAAGTGGACTAGCCCATGCGTATCGCCGTTGGCGGTTTCCAGCACGAGACGAATACATTTGCGCCGACCAAGGCCAATTACTCGGCGTTCGAGCAGGCCGATTCCTGGCCCGCGCTACAGCGCGGCGAAGGGCTGCTCTCGGCCTTTGGCGGCATGAACATTCCCATCTCGGGTTTCATCGACGCGGCGTCGGCGGGCAACACGCTTCTGCCTCTTGTCTGGTGCTCGGCCACGCCATCGGCTCATGTCACAGAAGACGCGTTCGAGCGCATCATGGGCATGATGATCGAAGAACTGCAGGCCGCCGGCGCCGTCGACGCCGTTTATCTCGATCTCCATGGTGCCATGGTGACGGAACATCTCGATGATGGCGAAGGCGAGATATTGCGCCGGGTGCGGACCGTCATCGGGCCAGACGTGCCGCTCGTGGCCTCACTCGATCTTCATGCGAATGTGACTGAGCGGATGGTGGCCGAGGCCGATGCGCTGATCGGCTATCGGACCTATCCGCATGTCGATATGGCCGAGACGGGCGCGCGCGCGGCGGCGCACCTCCTCAGGCTTGCGAAATCGGGGCAACGGCAGGCAAAGGCGATGCGCCGTCTCGATTATCTGATACCGCTGACAGCGCAATGCACGCTGATCGAACCGGCGGCAGAACTATACGCCCTTGTCACCGAGGCGGAGGGCCGGGTCACCGGCAATGGCCGCGTCACGAGCGTATCCTTCACAACGGGATTTCCGCCCGTCGATATCCCGGAATGCGGACCGGTCGTTATAGCCTATGGCGAAACGGAGGCCGCAGCTGCGGAAGCGGCGCAGCGCATTGCCGATGCGGCGCGGGAGGCCGAGCCCGATTTCAGCGAAAAGCTCTGGTCCGCGCGCGATGCCGTTGCTCACGCGATTGCGCATTCGGCACCGGGCAAGGGACCGGTCGTTCTCGCCGATACGCAGGACAATCCGGGCGCTGGCGGCAATGGGGATACGGTCGGGATTCTTTCGGAGCTGATATTGCAGGACGCGCAGAATGCCTGTCTCGCGGTTCTGTTCGATCCCGAAAGCGCTGCGCGGGCGGCGGAGGCGGGCGAGGGCGCGAGCGTGAAGCTCTCGCTCGGGGCAAAGACCGGCGGCGCGCCGGGCGAGCGGTCCATCGAGGCGGAGTTCGAGGTGATGCGGATCACCGATGGCGAGTTTCTGGCGACCGGCCCCTTCTATGGCGGCTCGCGTATGTCGCTCGGCACCACGGTGAGGCTCCGCAGGGGTGGTGTGCAGGTGGTAGTCGCTTCTAGGAAGGGGCAGTGCGCGGACAAGGAAATGATCCGGCACACGGGCCTCGATCCGCGAAGCCTCGGTATCCTCGTCGTGAAGAGTTCGGTGCATTTTCGAGCCGATTTTGGGCCGATGGCGAGCGAGGTACTCGTCGTCGAAAGTCCGGGGCCCAACATCGCCGATCTCGCGAAGCTGCCCTTCCGGCGCTTGCGGAAGGGACTTCGCGTGACGCCCATGGGCGAACCGTTCGGGGTTTAGCGGGGTTCTACCAGGCGCCGGTTTGCTCAAGCAGTTGCTTGGCCAGCGGGATGCGTATCGACGCTTGCTCGTTTTCTGTCATGTCGATGTTGAGCGCGAAGCTGCGGGCAACACCGTCCTTTTCTGTCCAGCCCACGAACCAGCCAAGCCCGCCGCCGCCTTCCGCAAAATCCCAACCGGTCTTGCCATAGAGGCGCGCGCCATCTTTCTCCTCGAGCAGAAGAATGTCCCGGACGGATCGTTGAACCTCAGGTGAAAGCGGGAGAGTGCCTGCCGCCAGTTGGGCCAGGAAAACTGTTTGTTCCGCGGCACTGATTTCGAGAGGGCCGTCGAGCCAGAAGCGATCGATCACTTCTCCTGTCTCGCCATTCCCATAATCGAGGCGCTGCAACACCGTCGCCATACGTTCCTTGCCGATACGGCGGGCGACGCCCTGATAGACAGGCACATTCGATACAGCGATTGCATCGCGCATGCTCATGTCCCGTTCCCACTGCTCGAAAGGCTGGGGCTGCCCGCCATAGGGCAGAACTTCGTTCACGCTAGACACAGCACCGGTCTCGAGTGCGATCAGGCTGTTCACGATCTTGAATGTCGAAGCTGGGACGAAGCGCTGGTCCACCCGATCCGGATTTACGGATGTGGTTGCTCCGCTTTTTGAGTCAAGGAGAACGAACGTGCCCTCTACACCGGCATCGGCAAAAGTCGCCTCAAGGCGGGCGGGATCGATGACCGACGACGCTTTTGCCGATTGCGGCAGTACGAGGAATGCAAGGATGGAGAAAGCGAGACCGGCTCGAACCATGGATATTTCATCTCCCAAGAGGCGGCAGAGAGGACCTCGTAGTTCGATTTCTTGGTGCAAATGAGGCGGCGTCAGATTTCGGTCGTTCCCTTGCGGACCGGAAGATCGCGGTCGAAGCCATGCATCCATGACGGTCGAGAGCCAACCCAGATCTGAAATTCCGGCGCCATGACCTCCGGATCGTCCAGAGAAGCAAGGGTGATATCGATGCTGCGGTCCTCGTCCTTCAGATACTGGAAGGTAAGCTGCGTTCCGCATTCCGCGCAGAAGCCTCGCCGGGCAAGTTCCGACGAATTGCGCAGTCTGGGCGCGCCCTGGGTCACCCGAAAATGTCCGCCCTTGACGGTGAACCAAGGGACAACGGGAGCGCCTGTCGCGCGCTGACATATACGACAATGGCAATGAGCAGCGCCCTCGATGCCGCCGGTCACTTCATAGCGGACGGCGCCGCAGAGGCAGCCGCCCTTCAGGGGAAGTGTCACGTCTGTCTTGTTCATGCCGCTTCTCTCGCGTGGTTTTACGGCAGGGTTCATGTCTTTTTTCAACCGAAGTCGAGCTCTGCCCAGATCGGCACGTGATCGGAAGGTTTCTCGCGGCCACGAACATTACGGTCGATGTCGCTTCCTTTCAGCAGGTCGGCCGCTTGCGGCGAGAGCAATATGTGGTCGATGCGGATGCCATTGTCCTTGGCCCAGGCGCCTGCCTGATAATCCCAGAATGTATAGCGGTGGGCTTCCGTGTGGCAGGCGCGGAAAGCATCGGTCAGGCCGAGATTCACGAGCTCGCGAAATTTTGCGCGTGTCTCGGGACGGAAGAGCGCATCGTTTGCCCAGGCGGCAGGATCGTGAACATCGTCAGCCGTCGGGATGACATTGTAGTCGCCGGCGAGCGCCAGCGGCTCTTCGTAGGATAGGAGTTTGGCCGCCTGATCGATCAGGCGGTCCATCCAGCGGAGCTTGTATTCGAACTTGTCGGTGCCGACGGGATTGCCATTGGGCAGGTAAATGGAGGCAACGCGAAGCGCCATGCCGTTTGCCGAGACGACCGCCTCGATATAGCGGGCATGATCGTCGCCATCGTCGCCCGGCAGTCCGCGCGTCACGTCCTCGAGAGGCAGTTTCGAGAGGATGGCGACACCGTTATAGGTTTTCTGCCCGTGCGTCGCGATGTTATAGCCGAGATCTTCTATCTCGGTCCGCGGGAAAGCCTCGTCGAGACACTTCAGTTCCTGAAGGCAGACGATGTCCGGCGTCGCTTCCTTGAGCCAATCCGTCAGGTTGGTCAGGCGGGCCTTGATCGAATTGACGTTGAAACTCGCGATCTTCATTCCGCTTCTCTCTATCCCTTTTCCGCAGGCGCAGGCTGCAGTCCGGCGATTATGCTGGCGTCGTCCGGAACGTCGCTTCCGAGATCGATATATTCGATATGGGTCAGCGGACGGAGAAAGAGGGGCGTGTTGCTTTTTTCGGCAAGTCCTTTGCCGATTGGCGTGACGCTGAGAACCATCATCATTTCCCCATTGTCGCCGCGAAGCGGGAAGGAGGCGAGTTCTACGGTCGATGAAACGCCTCGGCCGTAGTCCTCCCGGTGAATCGAGAGGATGCCACATGGCCGTTCCCATGCCGCCCGAAACCTGCGGCTGGCGCGGGCGACCTGATCGGGCTGGGCGACATCGCTGTAGCGGCTGCCCGTCATGTCGACCCCCTGATGCTCGGCCAGACCCGTTCCGATCAGCCGGAAAGCGACATCGTCATCGGCGAGTTCGACGATGACCAGAAAGGGAAGGAGTGCAACTATTCCGGAATTGATCCGGAAATCGCCGCGGGCGGGAATTCTGTCTCCTGATCTTCTTATCTCATGCCAGTATTTCTCGAGTTTCTTGCCGTTTTCGGTTCTTTGGTGAAGCACCATCGAGTTACGCCCGCATACATCCAAGCAGAATCAAAGTGTGTGGCTCAGGATACGCATTGCGGAACCTGGGTAAAATGACAATTGTGCCAATATGGCACAGGAAAATATGATTTCGTCCGTGAGGGGAAATGTCAGATCGAGAAGGAGGTACCGCAACCGCAGGACGAGGTCGCGTTCGGATTGTTGATCTTGAAGGCCGAGCCGATCAGGTCGTCCACATAGTCGATCTCGGACCCGGCCAAGTACTCGACCGAGACGGTATCGATCAGCACAATGACGCCGTCCCGCTCAAGCGCAAGGTCATCACTGTTCCGTGTACCCTCCAGGGTAAAGCCGTATTGAAAGCCGGAGCATCCGCCGCCCTGGACGGAGACGCGAAGCATCGTGCCGGCCGGCTCGCCTTCAAGGATGCGGGCGACCTGTTTCGCAGCGCGGGCCGTGAGCGAGACAGGGACGGCAGGGGCTTCGAGAGTCGCGGACATATCGGTTTCGGCTTTCGGAAGAGGACGATTTAGCTTAGCAGATATGTAAGGCCGGTGGGCTCAGGTTTCAAACCGGCCTTCCGCTAAGTCCATAATATATCGAGGGATATTGTGCCGATCGCCAACCCTGCCGCCACCGCCCGATACGCATCGAAGGCGGAAGAGACGAGGGGGAGGCTCTTTCCGGAGCCTGAAAGCGCAACCCGAACCGCCTTTCAGCGCGACCGGGACCGCATCATCCATTCGGGGGCCTTCCGGCGGCTCAAATACAAGACGCAGGTCTTCGTCTATCACGAGGGCGACAATTACCGGACGAGGCTTTCCCATTCGCTGGAAGTCGCGCAGATCGCGCGGTCGGTGGCGCGGGTCCTTGGGCTCGATGAGGACCTCGCAGAAACGCTGGCGCTTGCGCATGACCTCGGCCACACCCCCTTCGGTCATGCCGGGGAAACCGCGCTCGACGCCTGCATGAAGGATTATGGCGGCTTCGATCACAATGCGCAGACGCTCCGGATCGTCACCAAGCTCGAGCACCGCTATGCGGCGTTCGACGGGCTGAACCTCACCTGGGAGACGCTTGAAGGTCTCGTGAAGCACAACGGGCCGGTGATCGTGCCGGGTGTTTCCGCCGACGACCTGCCGCGCGCCATCGCCGAATATGCCGAGACGCAGGATCTGGAGCTGGAGACCTATGCCGGGCCGGAGGCGCAGGTGGCGGCTCTGGCCGACGACATTGCCTATAACAATCACGACATCGATGACGGGCTCCGGGCAGGCCTCTTCAGCATCGACGATCTGATGGCGGTGCCGCTTGTGGGCGACGTTTTCCGGAGAGTGATGGACCGCTATCCGGGGCTGGAGGAAGCGCGGGTTATCCATGAGGCGGTGCGCGAGCTGATCGGCGCCATGGTGGGGGATGTGCTCGACGAAACCAGGGCGCGGCTCGAAGCAGCGAGACCTGAAACAGCGGCCGACGTGCGGGCGATGGACCGGCCGCTGGTCGGCTTCACGCCCGAAATGAACGAGCACAACGCCGCGCTGAAGGCCTTCCTCTTCAAGCGCATGTATCGCCACTACAGGGTCAACCGCTCTATGAGCAAGGCGAAGCGCATCGTGCAGGATCTTTTTGGCCTTTTGCATGAATCGCCGGACCAGCTGCCGCCGGAATGGCAACAGAGCTGCGACGGGGCGCAGGGCCTCAAGACAGCCCGTCGCGTGTGCGATTTCATTGCCGGCATGACCGACAAGTTCGCCATCGAGGAGCATCAGCGGCTTTTCGACCTGCACGATCCGAGGTCGTGAGGGAGGGGCGCCCGGGGGGCTGGAATACCATCGGCCTCGCGGCTAGAGTGCGCGCCCGGCAGGGTCCATAAGTGGCGGCAGTAATGAATATTTTTCGATATTTCGGCGAGCGGGTGGAGGCGGCGGTCAGCGGCCTCGTGAGCGAGGGCGTGCTGCCGCCCGGCCTCGATCTTTCCCGCATTACGGTCGAGCCGCCGCGCGACGCGTCCCATGGCGATCTCTCTACCAACGCGGCCATGGTGCTGGCGAAACCAGCAGGAGCGAAGCCGCGCGAGCTGGCCGACAGGATCGCCGCGAAGCTCGCCGGTGAAGAGGCGGTGACGGAAGTGACGGTCGCGGGGCCCGGCTTCATCAATCTGCGTCTCAAGCCCGCCTTCTGGCTTGCCCGCATTCCGGACATGCTTCGCGCGGGCGATGCCTATGGCGCGAGCGATCTCGGCACCGGCGAGGCGGTGAACGTCGAATATGTTTCCGCGAACCCGACCGGCCCCATGCATGTCGGCCATGTGCGCGGCGCCGTCTTTGGCGATGCACTCGCGAACCTGCTCGAAAAGGTCGGTTATCGCGTCTGCCGGGAATATTACATCAACGATGCCGGCGGGCAGATCGAGGTGCTGGCGCGCAGCGCGATGCTGCGTTACCGCGAGGCACTAGGCGAGACCATCTCCATCCCTGAAGGGCTCTATCCGGGCGACTACCTGAAGCCGGTCGGGCAGGCGCTCGCGGCGACGCATGGCAAGACGCTTCTCGAAATGGACGAAGCCGAGGCGCTGAAGATTGCGCGCGAGACCGCGGTCGAAGCGATGATGGAGCTTATTCGCGGCGACCTTGCGGTGCTCGGCATCACGCATGAAGTCTTCTTCTCCGAGCTTTCGCTGCACAGGTCAGGTGCGGTCGAGAAAACGCTGAAAAAGCTCGAGGATAAAGGTCTCATCTATGTCGGGGTGCTGGAGCCGCCGAAGGGTGAGTTGCCCGACGACTGGGAGCCCCGGCCGCAGACGCTTTTCCGGTCCACGCAATTCGGCGACGATACGGATCGCGCGCTGAAGAAATCCGATGGGAGCTGGACCTATTTCGCGCCCGACATCGCCTATCATCTCGACAAGTTCGAGCGTGGCTATCGCACGCTGATCGACGTGTGGGGCGCCGACCATTCCGGCTACATCAAGCGGATGAGGGCTGCGATCGAGGGCGTGACCGGCGGCGAAGCGGAATTCGACGTCAAAGTCTGCCAGATGGTCAGGCTTTTCCGGAATGGCGAGCCTGTGCGCATGTCCAAGCGGGCGGGCGATTTCGTCACGCTGCGCGATGTGGTGGACGAGGTGGGCAAGGACGTTGTGCGCTTCATGATGCTCACGCGCAAGAACGACGCGCCGCTCGATTTCGACTTCGCCAAGGTGATGGAGCAGTCGCGCGACAATCCGGTCTTCTACGTTCAATACGCGTATGCGCGCATTCATTCGGTCCTGCGGAATGCCGCCGAGACGGGAAGCTACGACCTTTCCGACGCTGCGCTTGCCAATGCCGATCTGTCCTGCCTCAGGGATGAGGCGGAGATGGCGCTGGTTCGGCTTATGGCGACGTTTCCCCGGCAGGTGGAGCAGGCGGCGCTGGCGCACGAGCCGCACCGCGTGGCCTTCTATCTCGACGACCTGGCCGCCGCCTTCCACGCCTTGTGGAACAAGGGCAAGGACGACCATTCCCTTCGCTTTATTCAGGCGGACGACCGGGATGCTACGCTTGCGAGACTTGCGCTGATTCGTGCTGCGGCTCGTGTCATAGCCGCCGGTTTGGGCATATTGGGGGTCGAACCGATCGAGGAGATGCGCTGATGCCGCACCGGGACGGTTGGGATGAAGATCCGGAGTATGATTTCGATCCGGATGTCGAAGAGTATGAACGCTACGAGGATGAGGGCGAGGAAGAGGCGGGGTCCGGCAGGCGCCGCACGCTGATGCTTCTCACCGTGGTGGCGTTGCTCGTCGTCTTCGGCGGGGTGATGCTGCTTGCCTATCGCGAAGGCTCGCATGAAGGCGCAGGCGGTGTACCGCCGCTTCTTCGCGCCGATGGCGGACCGGTAAAGGAGCCCCCGGAGAACCCGGGCGGCCGGAGCTTCCCGCACCAGGATGCCGGCGTCTACAACCGTATTGCCGGCGATCGCGG
Organism: Parvibaculaceae bacterium; assembly: GCA_019636015.1. Taxonomy (GTDB): domain Bacteria; phylum Pseudomonadota; class Alphaproteobacteria; order Parvibaculales; family Parvibaculaceae; genus Parvibaculum. Next base: position 2,212,439 of record JAHBYJ010000001.1, on the reverse strand, counting down.
CGGCGAGGAGGGCGAGCAACTTCTCCCTCCGGCTGAGGAGCCCGTTCAAATCGAGGGCCCGTCGATCCGCCCGGAAGATCAGATGGCGCTCGACCGCATGGCGCAGGCGATCGAGAGCAATCCCCTCGAAGCGCCCGCGCCCTCGGTTGAGGAGCGCCGCGAGGAAACCGGCCCGGTTCAAATCACGCCTTCGGCGCCGGCGGCTGCGCCCGAGGCCGCCATGCAGCCACCGGCACAGGCGTCGCCGCCTCCGGCAGCTTCCGGCGGGAGCTATGTGGTGCAGCTTGCCGCGCTGCGCGACGAGCAGTCGGCACGCGACACCTTTGCGCGTTTGCAGTCGCGCTATCCCGAGCTTCTGGGCGGCCTGAGCGCCGATATCCAGCGCGCCGATCTCGGCGACAGCGGTATCTACTACCGCGCCCGCGGCGGCTATCTCGACAAGGCCGCAGCGACCGGCATTTGCGAGAGGCTGGCGGTGCAGGGACAGGCTTGCATTGTGAGGGAGCGGTGAGCGTTTACGCCTCGATTTACGGATGTTCGGGAACGGCGCTCACCGATGAAGAGCGCCGTTTCTTTCGTGAGGTACGGCCCTGGGGCTTCATCCTCTTTGCCCGCAATATCGACGAACCGGCGCAGGTTCGCCGTCTCATCGGCGAGTTGCGGGAGGCGGCGGGACATGAGGCGGAAGTCCTGATCGATCAGGAAGGCGGCCGCGTGCAACGGTTGCGCCCGCCGCACTGGCGCGCCTATCCACCGGGCCGTCGCTATGGCGAGCTTTACGAGCAGGATGCCGAGACCGGGCTTCATGCAGCCCGCCTTGGCGCAAAGCTCATTGCGGCGGAGCTGCGTTATCTCGGTTTCACGGTCGACTGCCTGCCGGTGCTCGACGTGCCTGTGCCCGGCGCCCATGACGTGATCGGCGACCGCGCCTATTCGCTGGAGCCGGGGCCCGTTGCAGCGCTCGGCCTTGCGGCGGCGGAAGGCATGCTTGCGGGCGGCGTGCTCCCCGTCATTAAGCACATTCCCGGACACGGGCGCGCCGGGGTGGACAGCCATCTGAGCCTGCCCGTGGTCGATACGCCGGCAGCGGAACTCGAGCGCATCGATTTTGCGCCGTTCCATGCGCTACGCCACATGCCGCTCGCCATGACGGCCCATGTCGTCTACTCCGCTTTCGATGCGGAGCGGCCCGCGACGACTTCGCCGGTCCTGATCGACAAGGTGATCAGGGGTCATATCGGCTTCGACGGGCTGCTCATGTCGGACGATCTTTCGATGGAAGCGCTGTCCGGCTCGCTCGGCGAGCGGGCGAAGGCGAGCCTTGCGGCGGGGTGCGACCTCGTTCTCCACTGCAACGGGAAAATGGACGAGATGAAGGCCATTGCGCCGGAAGTGCCGATTCTCTCCGGCGAGGCGCTCCGGAGGTCCGAACAAGCGATTTCGCTGCGGAAATCCTCGCTTCTTCCCCTCGATATCGACCAAGCCTGGCGCCAATTCTCCACCCTTACCGCCGTTTCGTGACAGAAGGCTGGGGATAAGCCGAGAAACGGGGTACCGGGCCCATAGGGTGCGGGTTATAAAGGCCAATCAACCTTCGCTGGCGGGAAAACGGCGAGGGTACGCGGGGATTTCATTATTTCGGATCGGATGCAACAGGCAGTCATGAGCGGGGCGCCTACCGAGAGCGACGCTGACGGCGGATCGCAGCCCGACGAGGCTGCCATGCCGGATGCCGCCTCGACTTTCGAGGAAGGCGCGCCGCGCGCCGCTGTGGAGCCGGATGAGAACACCCTCATTGTCGATCTGGATGGGTTTGAGGGTCCGCTCGACGTCCTGCTAATGCTTGCCCGCAACCAGAAGGTCGATCTGACGAAGATTTCGATCCTGAAGCTGGCCGAGCAATATCTCGACTTCATCGCTCAGGCGAAGCGGATGGAGCTCGATCTGGCCGCCGACTACCTGGTGATGGCGTCCTGGCTGGCCTTCCTGAAGTCGAAACTGCTGCTGCCGCCGCCGGAAGAGGAAGAAGGTCCGAGCGGCGCCGAAATGGCGGCCCGTCTCGCCTTCCAGCTGCAGCGTCTCGAAGCGATGCGCAAGGCATCGGTCGAGGTGTTCGCGCGGCGCTGCCGGATGGGGATGCATGTCTTCCCGCGCGGGGCGCCGGAAGGCATTCGCCTCATAAAGACAAGCGAGTATCAGGGAACGCTCTACGAGCTTCTCAAGGCCTATTCGGATCAGCGGCTCAAGGGCCATGAAACGAAATGGGAGCCGAAGCGCCTGCCGATCATGGCGATCGAGGCCGCGCGGCACCGGCTCGAACGCATGATGGGCATGATGTTCGACTGGGACCGGATCGACAATTTCGTGCCCGTTGACGACATGACGCCGGCCATGCGCCGCTCCGCCATTGCCAGCACCTTCAGCGCGGCGCTGGTGCTCGCGAAGGACGGGCTCATGGAAATCCGCCAGTCCGGCGCGTTCGGGCCCGTTTTCGTCCGCCGCCGCGAGAAGCAGCCCGATCCATTGCCGTCGGAGGCCGACGGCGAGCCTGAGAAGACCGAAGAATGAGCGACGAGACCAGCGTGACCGAAGCCGAAGACGGAGCCGAAATGGCCGCCGAAGATGCCGATCTGCCCGAAAATGACGACGAGACCGTCGAGGAATTCGACGGTGAGGACGAGGGCGCGCCGGAGAATGTCGTCCGCTTCCCGGGCAATGCGACGGATCACGCGCAGCTCATGCGGATGGTTGAGGCGCTGCTTTTCGCGGCTGCCGAGCCGCTCGATATCGACAGCATCGCAGGGCGCCTTCCGGAGGGAGCGGATGTCGGCGCGGTCATCGAGGATTTGCAAAAGCTCTATGAGGACCGCGGGGTCCATCTGGTGCGGATCGCCAACAAGTGGATGTTCCGCACGGCCGACGATCTCTCCTTCCTGATGGAGCGCGAGGCGGTGGAGCAGAAGAAGCTCTCCCGCGCCGCCATGGAGACGCTTGCGATCATCGCCTATCACCAGCCGGCGACGCGCGCGGAAATCGAAGAGATCCGGGGCGTATCCGTGTCGAAGGGTACGCTCGACGTGCTCATGGAGACGGGCTGGGTAAGGCTGCGCGGCCGCAAGAAGACGCCGGGGCGCCCGGTGACCTATGGCACAACGGAAGCCTTCCTCGTCCATTTCGGGCTGGAGAATATCGGCGACTTGCCTGGCTTTGACGAGCTCAAGGCGGCGGGTCTCCTCGACGGGCGGTTGCCGCCCGGCTTCGATATTCCGAACCCGAGCGAAACAGGCGGCGAGGGCGATGGCGATTTCTCGGACGATGAAGAGGAATATGGCGCCGCGCTCGACGATCATCTTGCGCAGGATAAGGTGGACGAGGACTGATCTACTTAATCCAATTTCTCGGGATTAGGGGAAATCCGTTGAAAATCCGGATATTTGCGCCAGTCGCTTAATCGTGTTTCTCTCCCTGTGTGCAGCTATTTGTGCCTTGATGTCGCAATTTCTGCGTGGAACGCCCATATTGGGCGAAGGTAGTGCTTCTTTCTGAGCAAGGCGCTTCAAACGCCTCTGGAGATCAAAATGCCGGGTTGGACGCAAATTCTTTTGGTTCTCGTGCTGATCGTGCTGCTGTTCGGCCGGGGCAAGATTTCCGACATGATGGGCGACGTGGCGAAGGGTATCCGCAGCTTCAAGAAGGGCCTGGCGGATGAGGATGAGAGCCAGGCCGCGAAAGCGGAGCCCAAGACCATCGACGCTACCGTCACCCGCGAGGAAAGCGCCGACGCCAAGAACAAGGCGACGCAGGGCTAGGTTTGACGCGGCGCTGCCCGGTACTTCCGGGACGGCGGCAATTCGGTACGGTTCATGTTTGATCTTGGCTGGTCGGAGCTTCTGCTCATCGTGATCCTTGCCATCATCTTCGTCGGTCCCAAGGATCTGCCGAAGCTGATGCGTACGGTTGGCCAGGCCATCGGCAAGGTGCGGGCCATGGCCCGTGAGTTCCAGAGCTCCTTCGACGAGCTCGCACGGGAAACCGAGCTCGAGGAACTTCGCAAGGAAGTGGCCTCGCTGAAAAATCATGCGACCAAGCCGCTTCGCGCACTTCAGGACGAGATCAACAAGCCGGTGAATATCGGCGGCGGCGGCGCGGGAGCCGACGCCAATGCGCAGGCCGAGGAAGAGCGCAAGCGGTTGCTCGATACGAGCGGCGTATCCGACGGGATTGCGCAGTCGATCCGGGAGGCGGAAGAGATCGAGGCATTCGGTGCGAATGAGCCCTCTGTCGAAGCGGCACCGTCCGCCGGGCAGGTCAAGGAATGAATGCGCGTACTGCAGGGCCCGAGCCCGACGACGAAATCGAAGCGTCGCGCGCGCCGCTGCTTGACCATCTGATCGAGCTTCGCTCTCGTCTCGTCAAGGCCGTGATCGCGATCGTGATCGCCTTCGCCGTGTGCTTCTTCTTCTCGAAGGAAATCTTCAATTTTCTTGTAGAGCCCTATAATCGGATCGTGACGGCGGAGGGCGGCGCGCACCTCATCTACACCGCGCCGCAGGAATTCTTCATCACGCGGTTGAAGCTCTCGATGTTCGGGGCGATCTGCATCGCTTTCCCGATTATTGCCGCCCAGATTTACATGTTCGTTGCGCCGGGCCTCTACAAGCATGAGCGCGGCGCCTTCATTCCCTATCTGATCGCAACGCCGATCCTGTTTCTTATGGGAGCGGCGCTCGTCTATTACGGGGCGCTGCCCGTCGCGCTCAATTTCTTCATGGGCATGGAGCAGAGTGGCGGCGAGGGCATGGCGCGGATCGAACTCCTGCCCAAGGTCAGCGAATATCTCGGCCTCGTGATGACCTTCATCCTCGCCTTCGGCATCTGCTTTCAGCTTCCAGTGATCCTGACGCTGCTGGGGCGGGCGGGGGTCATCACCTCCGCGCAACTCAAGCACGGCCGGCGTTACGCTATCGTGGCGATTTTTGCTGTGGCCGCGGTGCTGACGCCGCCGGACTTTTTCAGCCAGATCGCGCTTGGTGTGCCGACGCTGCTGCTCTACGAGATTTCCATCTTCAGCGTGCGCTGGATGGAAAAGAAGAAGGAAGAGGAAGAAGCGGCGCCCGACCCGGCCTGAGCCTCCGGCAGGTGCGGCTCGTCTGGACGCTCCGGGCCTTTCCGCCTATACAGGGCGCCGAAAACGGGGAGTCCCGGCCATCGCTGATTCGGGCCGGATTTCGCCTATGTTCCGCGATATTCCTTTCCTCCTTCGAGGTGTCATGTTCGACATCAAGGCCATCCGCGAAGACGCCCAAGCCTTCGACGCGGGGCTCGCCAAGCGCGGGCTCGAACCGCTATCGGCTCGTCTGATCGAGATCGACGAGCGCCGCCGCGCCATCATCACCTCTCTGCAGGAATTGCAGCAGCGCCGCAACGATGCCTCGAAGCAGATCGGTCAGGCCAAGGCGAAGAAGGACGAGGCGCTGGCCCAGAGCCTGATGGACGAAGTGGCGGGCATCAAGAACGCCATCCAGGAGGGCGAGGAGAAGGAGCGGGCGGTCAATGCCGAGCTCGACGCCGCGCTCGCCTCGATCCCCAATATTCCTCAGGACGATGTGCCGGTCGGGCCTGACGAGAGCGCCAATGTGGTGCGCCACACGCATGGCGCCGCGCGGTCGATGAACTTCGCCGCGAAAGAACATTTCGAGCTCGGCGAGGCGCTCGGCTTCATGGATTTCGAGACGGCGGCGAAAATGTCCGGCGCGCGCTTCACGGTGCTCAAGGGCCCGCTCGCCCGGCTCGAACGCGCCATCGGCAACTTCATGGTCGATCTTCACACCAGCGAGTTCGGCTATGAGGAAGTCATGCCGCCGCTGATGGTGCGCGACGACGCGATGTTCGGCACGGCGCAGCTTCCGAAATTCGCCGACGATCAGTTCGCGACGTTCAAGGGCCAGAGCAGGGACGATCAGGAAAAATACTGGCTCATCCCCACCGCCGAAGTGCCGCTGACCAATCTGGTGCGCGAGAGCATTCTCACGGAAGAGGAACTGCCGAAGCGCTTCACGGCCTATACAGCATGCTTCCGCGCCGAGGCCGGCGCAGCGGGGCGCGATACGCGCGGCATGATCCGCCAACACCAGTTCTCCAAGGTTGAACTTGTGTCGATCACTACGCCGGAAAATTCGGGCGAGGAGCATGAGCGGATGCTCGCCTGCGCCGAGGAAGTGCTGAAGCGGCTCGATCTTCACTACCGGGTGATGGTGCTCTCGACCGGCGACATGGGCTTCGCCTCGCGCAAGACCTATGACATCGAGGTCTGGCTGCCAGGACAGAACGCATTCCGCGAGATTTCCTCCTGCTCGGTCTGCGGCGACTTCCAGGCGCGGCGGATGAATGCGCGCTACCGGCCGAAGGGTGAGAAGTCGACGCGCTTCGTCCACACGCTGAACGGTTCCGGCCTCGCCGTCGGCCGCACGCTGATCGCCGTCATGGAGAACTATCAGCAGGAAGACGGCACCATCGCCGTGCCTGACGTGCTGAAGCCCTATATGGGCGGGCTGGAGGTCATTGCACCTCATGGCTAAGTCAGTCACCAAAGGCCTGCGTATCCTGGTCACCAATGATGACGGCATTCATGCGCCGGGGCTGAAGGCGCTCGAAAAGATCGCACGCAAGCTCTCATCGGATGTCTGGGTCGTCGCACCCGAAGAAGAGCAGAGCGGTTCGGCGCATTCGCTGTCGCTCGCCAATCCGCTCCGCGTGCGCAAGCTCTCGGCGAGAAAATATGCCGTGCGCGGCACGCCGTCCGACTGCGTGCTCATGGCCATCCGCCATATCATGATGGATACGCCGCCCGATCTCGTGCTGTCCGGGGTAAACCGCGGGCAGAACATCGCCGACGACGTGACCTATTCGGGCACGATCGCAGCAGCCATGGAAGGGACCCAGCTTGGCGTGCCCTCCATCGCGCTCAGCCAGGCCTTCGGCTTTTCCGGCCACGCCAATGTGAAATGGGCAACGGCGGAACATTTCGCGCCGGAGATCATTCAGAAGCTCGTCGCGGCGGGATGGCCGGAGGAAGTTCTCATCAATGTGAACTTCCCGGATGTGGTGCCCGCTTCCGTCACCGGTATCGAGGTGACGCGGCAGGGCAAGCGCGACCAGTCGCTCGTCCGCGTGGAAGAGCGCATCGACGCGCGCAACAACCCTTATTACTGGCTCGGCTTCGAGCGTATCCTCAGCAATCCGCCGCAGGGGACCGATCTCCGCGCGATCTACGAGGGTCGCATCTCGATCACGCCGCTCCATATGGATCTCACCCATTCCCGCACATCGAAGGCGCTCTCCGAGGCGCTCGGCACGCTGGCGAAACCCCGCAAGCCGCGCAAGACAAGCCGGAAGGCGCCGTGAACGAAACCACGCTCATGGATGAAATCGAGCACGAGAAAATCGAACTCATCATGGGGCTGCGCAAGCAGGGCATCCGCGACAAGCGGGTGCTGTCTGCCATCGAGCGCGTGCCCCGCGAGAAGTTCATCGCCGGCACATTCCGCAAGCAGGCCTATGAGGATCATGCGCTGCCCATCGAGTGCGGCCAGACCATCAGCCAGCCTTATATCGTCGCCTATATGACGGAGCAGCTTCATGTCGGCGAGCGGATGAAAGTGCTCGAAGTGGGCACGGGGTCGGGCTATCAGGCCGCGGTTCTGGCGAAGCTCTGCCGCCGGGTCTACACGATCGAGCGCTACCGGACGCTGCTCAACGATGCGCTGAAGCGATTCGACGAATTGCGCCTTCACAACATCACCGCCAAGGTCGGCGACGGGGCGAAGGGCTGGCCGGAGCAGGCGCCTTTCGATCGGATCATCGTCACCGCGGCTGCGCCTTCGGTGCCGCAAACGCTCGTTGATCAGTTGAAGGAAGGCGGCTTGATGATTGTTCCTGTTGCCACTTCGGGCGGGCGGGGCGAACAGAAGCTTGTGCGGATCGAGCGGACCGCCGAAGGTGTGAAGCGGGAAGAACTTCTGCCGGTGCGGTTCGTGCCGCTGGTGGAAGGTGTTGCCAAGGAGTCGTGAAGCGCGGATTCTGATCCGGTTTTGGCGGGGAACGAGGCCTTATGGGACGGCTCGGCGAGATGCGGATGACGATGTGGCGGGGCGCTGTCCTCGCCCTCGCGCTTTTGCTCGCCGCCTGCGGGGGCGGACAGCGCCCGTGGTGGGAAGACGGCTCCGGCGGCCGCAGCTCCTCCTCGTATACGCCCCAGTCCCGGCCCATCGAGACCGTTCATCCGGGCGGCACATATGTCGTGAAGCGCGGCGACACGGTCTACAGCATTTCCCGTGCGCATGATGTGCCGGTCCGGTCGGTCATCGATGCGAACCGTCTGGCCGCGCCGTATCGGATCGAAGTGGGCCAGCGTCTGACGATCCCCGCCGGCCGCTTTCACGTGGTTCAGCGCGGTGACACGGTGTCGAGCATTTCCCGCCAATACAATGTGGGCGTGGCGGCGCTGACGAATCTCAACCGGATTCCGCCGCCCTATACGATCAAGGTCGGCGAGAGGCTGCAGATCCCGGCCTCCCAGCAGCACGCCTCCGCCCCCGTTGCGGCCGGTGGCGCGGGTATGCCGCTTGCCCGCCCTGTGGCCGGCCAGGAGGTCGCTTCGCTGCCCCCCGCGACGACCAGCACGCCGACCGTGTCGCGCGACCCGCTGCCGACGCCCCCTGCGGCGGCAGGCGCCTTCCAATGGCCCATTCAGGGCAAGATCCTCTCGACCTTCGGTCCCAAGGCGAACGGGCTTCATAATGACGGCATCAATATTGCCGCCGAAATGGGTGCGCCCGTAAAGGCGTCGCAAAGCGGCGTCGTGGCCTATGCAGGCAATGAACTGAAGGGGTACGGCAATCTCTTGCTCATCCGCCACGACAATGGCTGGGTGACGGCCTATGCGCATAACAGCAAGCTGCTGGTCAGCCGCGGCGACACGGTGATGCGCGGCCAGACCATCGCCCATGCCGGCAACTCCGGCAGCGTGGTGTCGCCGCAGGTGCATTTCGAAATCCGTCAGGGTGCAAAGCCGGTGGACCCGCAAGGGATCATCGGCATGTAAGCGTCAGCCGAGCGTCTGCCCGAGCCGGCCCGCCAGGTCCTGAATGAATTGCCAGGCAACGCGGCCGGAACGGGCGCCGCGCGTCGCTGCCCATTCGACCGCTTCCGCCCGGAGCGCTTCATCCGGAATTTTCAGGCCGAAATGGCGCGCATAGCCTGCCACCATCTCCAGATAGTCGTCCTGGCTGCAATTGTGGAAGCCCAGCCAGAGGCCGAAACGGTCCGACAATGAGACCTTTTCCTCCACCGCCTCCGACGGGTTGATGGCCGTCGAGCGCTCGTTCTCCATCATGTCGCGCGGCATCAGGTGGCGTCGGTTCGAGGTAGCGTAGAAGATCACGTTCGAGGGACGCCCTTCGATGCCGCCTTCCAGCACAGCCTTGAGCGATTTGTAGCTGGTGTCGTCCCGGTCGAAGGAAAGATCGTCGCAGAAGACGATGGCGCGGCGCTTTTCCTTGCGGAGCAGGTTCATCAGCCGCGGCAGGCTCTCGATGTCCTCGCGGTGAATTTCGATCAGGATCAGGCTTTTCGGCGCTTCCGCATTTACCGCCGCGTGCGCGGCCTTCACGAGCGAGCTTTTGCCCATGCCGCGCGCACCCCAGAGAAGCGCGTTGTTGGCGGGCAGGCCGCGGGCGAAGCGCCGCGTATTGTCGAGGAGGATGTCGCGCAGCCGGTCCACGCCGCGGATCAGCGAGAGATCGACCCGCGCCACTTGCGGCACTGGGTCCTGGCGCCCCGTCGCGGCATTCCACACGAAAGCGTCCGCAGCGTCGAAGCCGCTGTCCGGCTTCTCGGGCGGGGAGAGGCGTTCCAGCGCTTCGGCGATGCGGCGGAGCAGGGGCTCTATGGCGGGGTCTGAATTCACGGCTGAGGGGCTTGGTCCGTTGAGGCTGGAGGGGCGCACCCTAGCACCCGGGGAAAGGCCGGAAAACTCTCTATATGCCAAAACTTAGCCCCTCCGGACCGGGTTCCGGAGGTTGGTTTGCAAATGGCCCTGCGGCCGGTATAGTCCCGCGCAATCCGGCGATTTGCGGCCCCTGTTTTCCTCAGGTTCGGCCGCGCGACAGGCTAAACAGGAGACCTTGATGGGCGGCGGCGGCGCGACCGAATTTCTGATCCAGCTTTTTCCTTTCATCGCGCTTTTCGCGATCATGTATTTCCTGGTCCTCCGGCCGCAGCAGCGCCGCGTGAAGGAACACCGGGAGATGGTCGCCAATGTCCGCCGCGGCGATGTGGTGGTCACGGCCGGCGGGCTTGTCGGCAAGGTCACCAAGGTCGACGAGGCGGAAATCCAGGTCGAGATCGCGGACAATGTGCGCGTGCGAGTGGTGAAGGGCACGCTGGCCGAAGTGCGGTCGAAGTCCGAGCCGGTTCCGGCAAATACCAATACGCCTTCTTAAGCGCGAAACGGAACCTCCGGGGAGGGGGCTGAGGACGAAATGCTCTATTTCGAACGCTGGAAGGTTATCCTTATCTGCCTGCTCTGCTTTGCCGGGCTCGCCTACTCGATGCCGAACTTCGTCCCGCGGGACAAGCTCGAGAACGTGCCGGGCTGGCTTCCGAACAAGCAGATCAATCTCGGCCTCGACCTGCGCGGCGGTTCCTACATGCTTCTCGGCCTCGATACGGCCGGGCTTGAGCAGTCGCGCCTGCAGGACCTCGTAAACGAGGTTCGCAATACGCTGCGCGATGCGCGGGTGCCTTATACCGGTCTCGGCATTCAGGGCGGCATGGTGGCGGTGTCGGTCACTCGTGCCGAAGATGTCGAGACGGCGCGGAAGGCGATCGATGGTCTTGCGACGACCGTTTCCGGAAACATGTTCTCCGGCGTTCCGGAACGCGATCTCATCGTGCGGGCAACGGGCCAGCGGATCGAGGTCGCCGTCACCGAGGCGGCGAAGCTCGCGCAGCTTCAGGCGGCGGTCGAACAGTCCATCGAAATCGTGCGCCGCCGCATCGACGAACTCGGCACCACGGAGCCCGTCATTCAACGGCAGGGCGCGGACCGCATTCTCGTGCAGGTGCCGGGACTCGAAAATCCGCAGCAGCTCAAGGAACTTCTCGGCCGCACGGCGCGGATGAATTTCCGCCTGGTCAGCAACGCCATGTCGGCGCAGCAGGCGATTGCCACGCGCACCGTTCCCGCCGGCACGGAAATTCTCTACTCGTCGGACGAGCCCCGCGTGCCTTATCTGGTCGAGCGGCGGATCATGGTCGGTGGCGACAGGCTGCGCGATGCAAGCCCCGGTTTCGACCAGCGTACGGGGGAACCTGTCGTCAATTTCCGCTTCGACAATATCGGCGGTCGCCAGTTCGGCGATGTGACGCGAGAGAATGTCGGCCGCCCCTTTGCCATTGTCCTCGACAATGAGGTCATCAGCGCGCCGCGCATCAATGAGCCGATCACGGGCGGGCAAGGTCAGATCAGCGGCAGCTTCACCGTTCAGTCGGCGACGAACCTCGCAATCCTTCTGCGCTCCGGTGCGCTGCCTGTCGACATCACCATTCTGGAAGAGCGGACCGTGGGTCCGGGCCTTGGCGCGGACTCGATTGCGGCCGGCGAAATCGCCGCGCTGATCGGCGCAACCGCGGTTGTCGTGTTCATGATTGCCAGTTACGGATTTTTCGGCGTGCTTGCTGTGGCCGCGCTGGCGCTGAACGTGCTGATGCTGTTTGCGATCCTTTCGGTGCTGCAGGCAACGCTCACGCTTCCCGGTATCGCGGGTATCGTGCTCACCATCGGTATGGCCGTGGATGCGAACGTTCTCATCTACGAGCGTATCCGCGAGGAAACCTTGCAGGGCAAGGGGCCGATACAGGCGATCGAGACGGGTTATAACAAGGCACTGTCCTCGATCCTCGATGCGAATATCACCACGTTGATTTCGGCGGCAATCCTGTTCCAGTTGGGAACCGGGCCCGTGCGCGGCTTCGCCGTCACGCTCGCCATCGGCATCATCACCTCCGTCTTCACGGCCTATACCGTGAACCGCCTCATGATTTCGGTCTGGTTGCGTCGCCGCCGGCCGAAGGCGATCGTTTTGTAACGCCGGGAGAGGATTATCCTCATGCGCCTTCTGAAACTCATTCCCGACGATACGCATATCCCGTTCGTGAAGTGGCGGCACATCGCCGTGTCGCTTTCCCTTGTGGTTGTGATCGCCTCGACCGTGCTCCTTTTCACGCGCGGGCTTAATTTCGGCATCGATTTCACCGGCGGCATCCTGATCGAAATTTCAACGGACGGTCCCGCTGACATCGCTGAATTGCGTTCCGATCTCGGCGGGCTGGGGCTTGGCGAGATCCAGATTCAGGAATTCGGCCAGGCCGATGATGTTCTGATCCGTGTGCAGGCGCCTGAGGATGGCGACGAACGCGCTTCGCAGCGCGTCGTTGACACGATCCGGGCGGAGCTTGGCGACCGGGCCGTCGAATACCGCCGCGTGGAAGTCGTCGGCCCGCAGGTCAGCGGTGAACTCGTTCAGGATGGCATTCTTGCCGTTGTGATCTCGGTCGTTCTGATGCTGATCTATATCTGGTTCCGTTTCGAGTGGCAGTTCGCGCTCGGCTCCGTCATATCGCTGGTCCATGACGTGATGGCGACGATCGGCATCTTCTGCATCCTGCAGCTCGAATTCAGCCTGGCGTCCATCGCCGCGCTTCTGACCATCGTCGGTTATTCGATGAACGACACCGTCATCGTCTATGACCGCATTCGCGAGAATTTGCGGAAGTACAAGAAGATGGATCTCGGCGACCTGCTTGATCTCTCGATCAACCAGACCTTGTCGCGCACGGTCATGACGTCCGGCACCACGCTGCTGGCGCTGGCCGCGCTTTTCATCTTCGGGGGCGCGGTGCTTCGCGATTTCACCTTCGCGATGATCTTCGGCATTTTCATCGGCACCTATTCCTCGATCTTCGTCGGCGCGCCGGTGCTGCTCGCCATCGGTGTGACGCGCGACAGCTCGGGTGCAGCCGAAAAGGGATCGAAGGAGAAGACGGCCGGGGCCTGAGCATGGCGATCCGGCCGCGTTTCGACGGACAGCCATTTGTTGATGCTTACGGCGATGGCGGCTTCCGGCTGGCGGGCCAGCGTTTCGAGGGCTCGGTGATCGTCACGCCGCAGGGCTTGTTCCCCTGGGCGGTACGCAGCGTCGAGGATGCGACGGCAGCTTCATTTGCGGCCATTGTGAACGCATCACGCGAATTCGACTTCCTGATTGTCGGGGCTGGCGCCGAGACGGCCTTTCTGCCGGCTTCGGCCCGTCGCTATCTCGAATCGCACACCATCTTTCCCGATGTCATGGCGACTGACGCCGCCTGCCGGACCTATAACCTCATGCTCTCCGAAAATCGCCGTGTGGCCGCGGCTCTCATCGCGGTTCCCTAAAGTCCGATTGCCGGGCTTGGCTTTTGCGCCGGAAGCTCCTAGTTTTCTCCCAGTTTCGCGACACTGAGTCGCAGATAAAAAGGGGACACGCCGGCACGGGCTTTCAGGGCGTTGGGTTTTTCCCGTTCTCCCTGCGGTCATACGGGCGGCGGTTGGCAACCGGAAGGGGAAGTTCATGGCATCCATTCTCACATCCCTGCGGAACACGGTAATCGCCGGTTTCGTGCTCGCGGCGGTTCTGCTGCTGCTTTATCTCAACTGGAACGACTGGGACGGGGCCGCACTTGGCCAGGCCTTCTGGGCCTTTGTCTTCCGCTGGCTGCACGTCATCAGCGGCGTGATGTGGATCGGCCTGCTCTGGTATTTCAACTTCGTGCAGATTCCGAACATGCCGAAGATCCCGGACGAGCAGAAGCCCGCCGTCAGCAAGGTGATCGCACCGGCGGCGCTCTTCTGGTTCCGCTGGGGGGCGATGGCCACCATCATCACCGGCATCATCCTTGCCATGCTGAACGGCTATCTGATCTCCGCCTATACGCTCGGCGCGTCGGAAGGCTTCGCCGTGCCGAAGCACATCGCGATCGGCATCGGCATGTGGCTCGGCACGATCATGTGGTTCAACGTCTGGTTCGTGATCTGGCCGAACCAGAAGATCGCGCTCGGTATCGTCGATGCTCCGGCTGAGCAGAAGCCCGCCGCGGCGCGCACCGCGATGCTCTTCTCGCGCACCAACACGATGCTCTCCGTGCCCATGCTCTTCTCCATGGTCGCGGCTCAGAACATCTACTGATCCCGCTTGCGGGGTGTTGAGCGGGGCCGCCTCGATGGCGGCCCCGTTTGTTTTGAGGCATGAGCATGGCGGAACAAGCAGCAAGCGCGAGCATGGCGGCGAGCCTCGAAGAGGTGCGCGCGCATGACCATGACCGTTTCCTGACGCTTCTCTTCGCGCCATCGGCAAAGCGTCCGGCGCTCACCGCGCTTTATGCCTTCAACATCGAGATTGCGCGCATCGCCGAACTCGTCACCGAGCCGATGATGGGCCATATCCGCCTGCAATGGTGGCGCGAGACGCTCGAAGGTTTGCCGCATGGCGAGACGCGCGGTCACGCCGCCGCAGAGGCGCTCCACGAAGCGGGCGCCGTTCCGCTCGATAAATTGCAGTCGCTGATCGACGCGCGGGAGCGCGATTTGTCGGACGATGCCTTCGGCGATATAGGCGCGCTCGAGGCATATGCCGAGGAGACATCATCCGCACTCATGTTGATTGCGGCGGAAATTCTTGCAGGCGAGGGTGAGGCGCAAAAGGCTGCGACGGCGATCCGCCATGCTGGCATTGCCTATGCGCTGACCGGCATTATGCGCGCACTCCCGCTTCATGCCTCGCAGGGTCGACTGCTCCTGCCTGCGAATATTCTCGGGCGCCGCGACGTCGATCCGCATGACGTACTCGGGGGACGCGTGACGGAAGCCTTGCGCGCTGCCATGAATGATATGATCGCATCAGCGCGCGCGCATCTCGCTTCGGCGCGGGCCTCCTCTTTCGGTGCCGCCGTGCTGCCGGCGTTGCTCCCCGCGTCCCTCTGCGACCGCTATCTTGAGATCATGTCGGCGCCCGGCTTCGATCCGTTCACGCAGCCGGTCGAAGTGCCTGCATTCCGGCGGCAGTTGCGGCTTCTGGGACGAAAGCTCAGCGGCAGGTTCTGATTACTCGGCAGCCTCGGCGGCGGGGCTCAGCCAGCTCTCAAGATCGCGGATTGCACGTGACGTGTAGGCGCGTTTGCGCGCCGGGGCCTTTGCCTTGCCGCGCGGGCGCTTGCCGTTTTCGTCGCGCGGCACTTCGGGCTCGGGGAAGAGACCGAAATTCACATTCATGGGCTGGAAGGTCGCGGCGTTCGCATCGCCGGTAATATGCGCGAGCAGCGCGCCAAGCGCGGTGGTGCGCGGCGGCGGCACGATGGCACGGCCAAGCCTTTCGGCGGCGGCGAAGCGTCCGGCCAGAATGCCCATGGCGCCGCTTTCGACATAGCCTTCGACGCCGGTGATCTGTCCGGCAAAGCGCAGCCGCGGCTCGCGCTTCAGCCGCATGATCCCGTCGAGCTGGTTCGGGCTGTTGATGAAAGTGTTGCGGTGGAGACCGCCGAGGCGGGCGAACTCCGCTTTCTCGAGGCCCGGAATGGTGCGGAAGACGCGCGTCTGCTCGCCATGCTTCAGCTTGGTCTGGAAGCCGACCATGTTGTAGAGCGTGCCGAGCTTGTTGTCCTGGCGCAGCTGCACGACAGCATAGGGCTTCACATCGGGCGCATGCGGATTGGTGAGACCGACCGGCTTCATCGGGCCGAAGCGCAGGGTTTCCGCGCCGCGCTCCGCCATGATTTCGATGGGCAGGCAGCCATCGAAATAGGGCGTCGACTTTTCCCATTCCTTGAATTCGGTCTTGCCGCCCGAGAGGAGTTCGGCGACAAAGGCTTCGTACTGTTCGCGCGTCATCGGGCAGTTGATGTAGTCCTTGCCCGCGCCGGCCGGGCCCGACGCGCCGGCGCTTTCCTTGTCGTAGCGCGACTGGAACCAGCAGATCGACATGTCGATACTGTCGCGATAGACGATCGGCGCAATGGCATCGAAGAAGGCAAGTTCGTCTGCGCCGGTGAGTTCGCTAATCGCTTTGCCGAGCGCATCGGATGTGAGCGGGCCGGTTGCGACGATGACGCTGTCCCAGTCCTTTGGCGGAAGGCCGTCAATCTCGCCGCGCTCGACGGTGACGAGCGGATGGGCGGTGAGTTTCTTCGTGACGTAGTCCGAGAAGATCTCGCGGTCCACGGCGAGTGCCCCACCGGCCGGTACGCGCGCCACTTCCGCCGCTTCCATCATGACCGAGCCGGAGCGGCGCATTTCCTCATGCAGCAGGCCGACGGCATTCAGCTCCGGATCGTCCGAGCGGAAGGAATTGGAGCAGACGAGTTCGGCGAAGCCATCCGTATGGTGCGCATCCGTTTTCACCAGCGGCCGCATCTCGTACAGCACCACGGGCACGCCCGCCTGCGCAAGCTGCCAGGTGGCCTCGGAGCCTGCCATGCCGGCACCGATGATGTGAACGGGGGGGATGTCCTTTGTCATGAGCGAGGAGATAGCATTCCCAAAGCCTCAGTTCCACACCTTGGGCTTGCGGCCCGCCCAAGGCAGTTCCTTTTCAAGCTGGGCCGCCAGCCGGAAGAGCGTTGCCTCGTCGGCATAGCGGGCGGTGAACATCATGCCGATGGGAAGGCCCCTTTCGGACTGCCAGAGCGGCAGGGAGAGCGAGGGCTGGCCGGTGAAGTTGAAGGGCGGCGTATAAGGGAAAACCTGGCCTTGCCGCTTGTTCAGCTCGCGGGCTTCCTGGTCCGGCCCGAGGAAGCCGATTTCGGGCTGGAGCTGGCCGAGCACCGGGCAGAGATAGATATCGAACTCCTCGAAGGTCGAGAGCACTTGCCGGTTCATCAGGCGGAGTTGCTGCCAGCCCCACATGGCCTGCGCGCCGGTGAGCTTGCTGCCATTCTTGAAGCCCGCCCAGGTGAGCGGCTCCAGCTCGTCCTGTTCCGGCTCGCGGCCCATCGCCTCAATGCGGCGCAGCATGCCGGCGGCGAAGTTCGAGCCGGAGACCGCGCCTTGCGCGCGGTAAAGCTGGCGGTAGTCGATGCCGAGACCGCGCGGCGTCACCGAATGGCCGAGCTTTGAAAGTACATCCGCTGTCTTTTCGAGGGCGGCCTGAATTTCCGGGTGAATGGGTTTGCCGCCCGGCGTCTCCGAGGACCAGGCGATTTTCAGCTTGCCGGGGCTTCTCGTGATCTCTTCCATATAGGGCCGCTCTTTCGGCGGCGGCGCGTAAGGCGAGGCGGGCTCCGGATAGCCGGTCGCATCGAGCATCGCGGCGCTGTCGCGCACGGTTCGGCTCACCACATGATCGACGCTGAAGCCGATGGCGCGGTCGAAATCGTCGGGCCCTTGCGGGTTGCGGTCACGCGTCACTTTCAGGCCGACAAGGCCGCAGCAGGCGGCGGGAATGCGGATCGAACCGAGACCGTCGGATGCGTGGGCGAGGGGGAGGATGCCCGCGCCGACGGCGGATGCCGCGCCGCCGGACGAGCCGCCGGAAATGCGGTTCGGGTCCCAGGGGTTGCGGCAGGGGCCGAGAAGGCGGGACTCGGTCGTGCCGGTGATGCCGTATTCCGGCGTGTTGGTCTTGCCGAAAAGGACGGTGCCCGACGCGCGGAAGCGTCGCACCAATTCGCTGTCGTGATCGTCCACGATATTGGCGACGAACTTGCTGCCGCTGGTGCGCGGCCAGCCTTTCACCTCCGTGCCGTGATCCTTGATGAGGAAGGGCACGCCCTTGAAGGGACCGTCGGGAAGCTTGCCCTTCGCCGCCTCGCGGGCCTCGTCATAGGCCTTGTAGACGATGGCGTTCAACGTGCCGTTGTGGCGTTCGGCGCGTTCGATGGCGGCGTCCATGAGTTCGAGCGGCGTCACCTCGCCCTTGTTCACCAGAGCCGCAAGGCCGAGACCGTCATAATCCGCATATTCGGCAAAGGACATTTTCTCTCCCCTTCTTCTTTAATTCCAGATGGACGGGTGGCGATCCTTCCAGGGCATTTCCTGTTCGAGCTGCGCGGCGAGGCGGAACAGCGTCGCCTCATCGCCGAAGCGGGCGGAGAACATGATGCCGATCGGCAGGCCGTCCGACGACATGGCAAGCGGCAGCGACATGGCGGGCTGGCCGGTGATGTTCTGTATCGGTGTGAAGGGCACGTAGTCCACGGCCGGCGCGAAGGCGGCGAGGGGATCCGGCTCGTTCACATTGATAAGGCCGAGTGGAATGGGCGGCGAGGCCAGCGTCGGCGTGAGCCAGACATCGTGTTTCGTCATGAACTGGCCGACACGGCGGGAGAGGCCCTGCGCCTCCTTTACCAGCATCAGATATTGCGCGGCGGTGATGGTCTTGCCGATCTCCCAGAGGCCGCGCGTCAGCGGTTCCAACTCGTCGTCTTTCGGTCCCCGGCCGCGCCGGGCGGTTTCCAGTTCGATTTCGGAAGCAAGCCAGGCCGCCCACATAGGCAGGAAGAGACTGCCGGGCTCCTCGGGCCGGAGGGGCGGGGCGGCTTCCATGACTTCATGTCCGAGGCTTGCGAGTTTCTTTGCGACCTCTTCGACCGCTTTCACGTTTTCCGGGTGAAGCGCGGCGCCTGCAGCATTCGTCTTGCTGAAGGCGATGCGAAGCTTGCCCGGTGCGTGCGAGACTTCTTCAAGGAAGGGCCGCTCGACCGGCGGTGCGACATAGGGCGCGCCGGGCTCCTGACCGTGGATGCAATCGAGCATGGCGGCGCAATCGCGCACGGTGCGCGTCACCACATGTTCGTGGCAGAGGCCGCTCAGGACATCGCCGTAATCCGGACCGAGAGGCGCGCGGGCGCGCGTCGGCTTCAGGCCGACAACGCCGCAGCTCGATGCGGGAATGCGGATCGAGCCGCCGCTATCATTCGCATGGGCGAGCGGGACGATGCCTGCGGCAACTGCGGCCGCCGCCCCGCCGGACGAACCGCCGGTCGAATGCTTTACGTTCCACGGATTGCGCGCCGGACCATAGAGCGCGGACTCTGTCGTCGGCAGCAGCGTGAATTCCGGGACGTTGGTCTTGCCGAGAAAGGTGAGACCGGATGCGCGAAAGCGTTTTGCGAGTGCGCTGTCTTCTGTTGCGGGCGTATCGGCGCGAAAGCGCGAGCCAAGGCGGGAGGGGTATCCGGCGATATCGCCGAAGGCATCCTTCAGCAGGAAGGGAACTCCCTTGAAGGGGCCATCCGCCGGAGACTTCGCCATCTCGCGGCCGAGATCGTAGAGTTTCAGAATGACGGCATTGATCGCCGGGTTGTGCTTCTCGATGCGCGTAATCGCTTCTTCGGCAAGCTCGACGGAGCTGACCTCGCCCTTGCGCACAAGTTCGGCGAGCCCCAACCCGTCATAGGACGCATAATCCTGAAACCCCATCTGACCCCGTTCCTCCCTTTTATTGTTGAAAGAAGCTTAGCGGCAGACGATGCAGCGTCAAACCTGTCTAGGCGCTTGCGGGGCCAGCCTTCCATGGATAAGGCGGCGGGCCTTCGAATTCCGGCCCATCGAGGCGCGGCGTGCTGCCTCCCTCCCATGAAGGGACGCGGAAACGCGCCCGCCGCAGCACCTGCGAGCCTTCAGGCCCTTCGTCACGCAGCACTGCGCCGACATTCACCTGTTCGGTGAGCATGGCGTCGTCGTCCACCGTCACCAGCATGTATCCGTGTGCCTCAGAGTCCAAATAGTCGAGGCCGGGGCTCGCATGGCTGTTGCGTACCAGATCGAACAGGTAGGCGGAGCTCGAATAATTCACGAGGATGCCGGAACGGACCCCGTTCACCAGCGTGTTGTTCCAGTTTTCCCTGGTGCGGCCATTGTCGTCGACCGCGACCGCTCGGCGGAAAAAGCTGTTGGAACGGGAGAAGCGCTCCACCATGGAGTAGAAGGAGGCGGAGCTGATGGCGGCGGTCGCGAACTCCGGCACCGCGTAGTCGAGCTCTTCCGTATCCGGATCGACCGGGAGCCGGCCTGCGGCGAAAGTATGATAGTCGCCGGCGATCGAGACGGTGTTTCCGATCCCTTCCTGCTTGATGAAGCCCAGCAGCTCCTTCAATTCGCCGGGATAGCCCTGCCAGGCATCCGTACCGATATATCCATCCTCGAGACCGGCAAAAGGAATGCGCGAAAAGTCGAGCCGCATCTGCAGCGCCGGTCCGCCATTCGCCCAGACGCGCCATTTCGCTGTCGAGGCCTTCATCACCTGCTTGAACCAGGCCTTTTGTGCTGCGCCCATCTGCGTGCCGGGCGGTGCATCCTTGCGCGGGTTCTCCATCTGCTTGCCACCATAGGAGATCATTTCCGGCGGATTGCCGTCATTCGCCGTGCGGCCGGCATCGAGCAGCTTCATGAGGCGAACGGGCGGTATCGGTGCGCCCTTGGCAAAGCTGCGTACTTCCTCGGTGAAAACGGGCGGGCTGCGATAGGAGCGCAGATCGGTCAGCACGAGATCGAGCATCGCACCCCAGCGGAAGGTCCGATAAATGGTGAGGCTCGATACGGCTTTCAGGCTGTCGCCCTGATAGAGCCAGGCATCGTCATGGTCGCCGAGCGGGGCGTCTTCGACACGGGCGTTGCGGAAGTCGTGCGCCGGTGAGGCGATGCCGTTGAAGGCGCGGGCTCGCGTGAGGACCGCCGGGATGAACTCGAACCAGGCACGATTGGCGGCGAGCTTGCGCTTCGGCGCCGGTTCGCCATCGCCGAAATAGGTGTCGTGCGCCTGCCAGGAGTCGTTCGTGAATTCATGGTCGTCCCATGTATGAACGAAGGGGAAGCGCGCGCGGGCGGCCTGTAAATCCGGGTCGGTCAGGTAGATCTTGTAGAGATGGCGATAGTCGGCAAGCGTCACCGCGGCCTGGCCGCCTTTCTGCCAGTAGGATTTGGTGCCGTCCGGCACCCAAGGGTCGGAGCCGTCGGGCAGAGGGCCGATCGTGCGGGCAGGCCGCTGCTCTTCCGGCACGTCGCCGGTTCGCTCGTAGATGAAATCGCCGAGATGCAGTACGAAGTCGACCTGGTCTTCGCGCGCGGCGGCCATGTCGTCATTCACGAGGCGGCGATAGGCGCCGAAATAACCCTGTTCGTAATTCTGGCAGGAGACGGCGGCGAAGCGGACCTTGCGCGATGTGCCGGGACGCGGCGCCGTGCGCGTGCGGCCAGGCAGGGACTGGTCGGCACCGGCGTGAAAGCGGTAGTGATAGATTGTGTCGGGCGCGAGCCCCTGAACGAATACGCGCACGGTGTGATCGGAGGTACGGCTTGCGCGCACCGCTTGCTCCACGACCACGCGCTCGAACCTTTCGTCGGCGGCGACCTGCAGGTAGAGGTCGATATCGCCATTGGGAAGCGCGGCGCCGGGGTCGACCGCCTCAACGCGGGTCCAGAGCATGACGGCGTCGGGCTGCGGGTCGCCGGAGGCAATGCCCTGCGGGAAGTGGAAGGCGCCGGAGTTGGCTCGAGCGTGGCCGAGATGCGGGAGGAAGGGCGTCGAGGCCGCCGTTATGGCGAAACAGCCGGCCGTGGACGCAAACAGCTTCAAGAACTCGCGACGGTCGAGCGACGTACCCGGCATGGACCCCAGCCCCTTCACTTCACCAGCTTCCGGCACTTATAGAGAATTTGGCACGGATCGGAAATCCGGCGAAATCATCAGGCCGGCTTCTTGCGCCGCGCCGCGGCGATCCGGGGATTGGCGGGTGATTTCCTGCCTGGCTCGGATTTGCGAGCGCTGAGGCCGCTCTTCGCGGCGGCGCTTGCCTTTTTCGCACCCGGCTTGCCGGGACGGCGTTTGAAGAGTTCCTTGAGGTACTGGCCGGTATAGGAGCGGGCCTCGGCGGCGACGTCCTCGGGCGAGCCTGCGGCGACGATCTCGCCGCCGCCATCGCCGCCCTCGGGACCGAGATCGAGTATCCAGTCGGCGGTCTTGATGACCTCGAGATTGTGCTCGATGACGACGATCGTGTTGCCGTTGTCGACAAGTTCGTGAAGCACTTCGAGGAGCTTGGCGACGTCGTGGAAGTGGAGGCCGGTGGTCGGCTCGTCGAGAATGTAGATGGTGCGGCCGGTGGCGCGCTTCGAGAGCTCCTTGGCGAGCTTGACGCGCTGGGCTTCGCCGCCGGAAAGCGTCGTTGCCTGCTGGCCGACCTTTATGTAGCCGAGGCCGACGCGCTGCAGCACTTCCATCTTGTCGCGGACGGCGGGGACGGCCTTGAAGAAGGCGGCGGCTTCATCGACCGTCATTTCGAGGACGTCTGCGATCGACTTGTCCTTGAACTTCACTTCCAGCGTTTCGCGGTTATAGCGGTGGCCGTGGCAGGTGTCGCATTCGACATAGACGTCGGGCAGGAAGTGCATCTCGATCTTGATGACGCCGTCGCCCTGGCAGGCTTCGCAGCGTCCGCCCTTCACATTGAAGGAGAAGCGGCCGGGCTTGTAGCCGCGGGCGCGGCTTTCCGGCAGTTCGGCGAACCAGTCGCGAATGAAGGTGAAGGCGCCGGTGTAGGTCGCCGGGTTCGAGCGCGGTGTGCGGCCGATGGGCGACTGGTCGATGTCGATGATCTTGTCGAGATGTTCGAGGCCGAAGATTTCATCGAAGGCGCCGGGATGCTCGCGCGTGTTGTTGAGACGGCGTGCGACGGCCTTGTAGATCGTCTCGATGAGGAGCGTGGACTTGCCGCCGCCGGACACGCCTGTGACGCAGGTGAAGGTGCCGAGCGGAATTTCCGCCGTCACATTCTTCAGGTTGTTTTCCTTCGCGCCGGTGATCTTCAGCCATTTGCCGTTGCCCGGGCGGCGCTCCTTCGGCACCTCGATCTGGCGGAAGCCGGTGAGATACTGGCCGGTGAGGCTGTCCGGGTTCGCCATGATGTCTTCGGGCGTGCCTTCGGCGACGACGCGGCCGCCATGGATGCCGGCACCGGGGCCCATATCGACAACGTGGTCGGCGACGCGGATCGCGTCTTCGTCATGCTCCACGACGATGACCGTATTGCCAAGATCGCGCAGACGCTTCAGCGTTTCCAGCAGGCGGTCGTTGTCGCGCTGGTGAAGACCGATGGAAGGTTCGTCCAGCACGTAAAGGACGCCGGTGAGGCCGGAGCCGATCTGCGAGGCGAGGCGGATGCGCTGGCTTTCGCCGCCGGAGAGCGTGCCGGAATTGCGCGAGAGAGTGAGATATTCGAGGCCGACATTGTTGAGGAAGTGCAGGCGCTCGCGGATTTCCTTCAGCACGCGGCCGGCGATTTCGTTCTGCTTGGCGGTGAGATGCTGGTTCAGGTCGCGGAACCAGGCATCCGCCTCGCGGATCGACATCTGCGAGACCTGGCCGATATGGAGGCGGGCGATCTTCACCGCCAGCGCCTCGGGCTTCAGCCGGTAGCCGCCGCAATCGTCGCAATCGGTGATGCCCTGATAGCGCTCGATTTCCTCGCGCGCCCAGGAACTGTCGGTCTCACGCCAGCGGCGCTCGAGGTTCGGGATGACGCCTTCGAAGGGCTTCTTCGTCTTGTAGGAGCGCATGCCGTCGTCATAGGCGAAGGTGACGACTTCCTCACCGGTGCCGTAGAGAATGACGTTCTGCGCTTCTTCCGGCAGTTGCGACCAGGGAACGGTCATCGAGAATTTGTACTGCTTGGCGAGCGCCTGCAGCGTCTGCGTGTAGTAGGGCGAGGTGGAGCGGGACCAGGGCGCGATGGCGCCTTTCTTCAGCGAGAGCCCGTGATCCGGCACCACAAGGTCCGGGTCCATGTAGAACTGGGTGCCGAGCCCGTCGCAGGAGGGGCAGGCGCCGAAGGGATTGTTGAAGGAGAAGAGGCGCGGCTCGATCTCGTCGATGGTGAAGCCGGAGACGGGACAGGCGAAGCGCGACGAGAAGACGATGCGCTCGGCCTCCTCGCCCTTTTTCACATCCGCCATCTCGATGACGGCGATGCCGTCTGCGAGGTCGAGCGCGATTTCGAAACTGTCGGCGAGACGGTTGCCGAGATCGGCGCGGACGACGATGCGGTCCACCACCACGTCGATATCGTGTTTCAGCTTCTTGTTGAGGGCCGGCACATCGGCGATCTCGTAGAAGGTGCCGTCCACCTTGACGCGCTGGAAACCCTTCTTCTGCAGTTCGGCGAATTCCTTGCGGTACTCGCCCTTGCGCCCGCGGATGATGGGCGCCATCAGGTAGAGCCTTGTGCCTTCCGGGAGCGCCATGACGCGGTCCACCATCTGGCTCACCGTCTGGCTTTCGATGGGAAGGCCGGTCGCCGGCGAATAGGGCACGCCGATGCGCGCCCAGAGGAGGCGCATATAGTCGTAGATCTCGGTGACGGTGCCGACCGTCGAGCGCGGATTGCGCGAGGTCGTCTTCTGCTCGATGGAAATGGCAGGCGAGAGACCGTCGATCTGATCCACGTCCGGCTTCTGCATCATTTCCAGGAATTGCCGCGCATAGGCCGATAGGCTTTCGACATAGCGGCGCTGGCCCTCGGCATAGATCGTGTCGAAGGCGAGGGACGATTTGCCGGAGCCGGAGAGGCCGGTGATGACGATCAGCTCGTCGCGGGGCAGCTCCACGCTGACATCGCGCAGATTGTGCTCGCGGGCGCCGAGCACGCGGATGAAGCGGTTCTGGGTGTCGCTTCTGGAGGCAGAGGGCTTCTCTGTGGATTTCTTCGAGGCGGTGCTCATCGGGCCGGAACTTTCACGGGCGCGGCCAGCCTTGCGGGCGGCGCGGGGCTTTCGCTTTCGGGATTGCGGCTTGGTCTCAGGCATCATGTATGTAGGGCGGCGGCTTCCGCTTCAAGGCCGGGAAAGTTACGGATGCGGAAAAGAATCGGATGCCTCAAAATCATCTTGCCCCATTTTGCCGAACGTGAGAACATATAGAGAACAATTTGCCGGTTTCAAGGGGCAGGGGCGCAAATGGGGTTGAGTTTTGATACGCTCGGCTATTCCGAGCGGCTTCAGGCCGCCGGGGCGTCGAAACAGCTCTCCGACGAGCATGCGAGGCTTGCCCGCGACATGATCATTGCCGATCTGGTGACGAAGGAAGATTTGCGCGTTGCGCTCGATCTGGCGATGACGCGTCAGACGATTATTTTCGGCGGAATGTTGGCCGGTGCAGTGGCACTGTTGCTCGCCGCCATTCCCCTTGTCGTTTGATCCACAGGTTTTTTAGGCAGAGTGCTGGCCTGGGGCCGCAGTGGCGGCTAGGGTCCGGCGCAGAGAGACAATTCCAGCGCGAGGCGAGACGAACATGGCAGGCAGCGTCAACAAGGTGATCCTGGTGGGCAATCTGGGCGCCGATCCGGAAATCCGCCGTACGCAGGACGGCCGGCCGATCGCCAATCTGCGCATCGCGACGTCCGAAAGCTGGCGCGACAAGAATACGGGCGAGCGGAAGGAGAAGACCGAGTGGCACCGCGTCGTCGTGTTCAATGAAGGGCTCTGCAAGGTCATCGAGCAATATGTGAAGAAGGGCTCGAAGGTCTATATCGAGGGCGCGCTGCAAACCCGCAAATGGACCGACCAGTCCGGCCAGGAGCGCTATTCGACGGAAGTCGTGCTGCAGGGCTTCAACTCGACGCTGACCATGCTGGACGGCCGCTCCGGCGGCGGCTCGGGCGGCGGCGGCGATTATGGCGGCTCGGACGATTACGGCAGCAGCTCATCGGGCGGCGGCGGTGGCCGGGGCAATTTCTCGCAAGACCTCGACGACGAAATTCCGTTCTGAGGGTGATGCGGCATGCGGGTGCTGGTCACGGGAGCCTATGGCTTCATCGGGCAGCACATCGCGGTGGGGCTTGCACGGGCCGGGCATGAGGTTGTCGCCTGCGGGCGCGACCTCGCACTCGGCCGACGATTGCTGCCCGGATTTGAATGGCAGTTCTGCGATTTCAACAAGGATACCGATGAGGCCGTCTGGCTGCCGCGGCTTGCCGGTGTGCATGCGGTCGTCAATTGCGTTGGTATCTTGCAGCCGACCGTGCGGGATACGCATCAGAAGGCGCATGTCGCCGGTCCCGTCGCACTCTTTAGTGCGGCGCGGAAAGCGGGAGTTCGCCGCATCGTGCAGATCTCCGCGCTCGGAGCGGAAGGCGGGGCCGGCACCGACTATTCCGCCAGCAAGAGCGTTGGCGACGATTTCCTAAAATCCCTCGATATCGACTGGGTCGTTATGAAGCCCTCGCTTGTTTATGGGCGGGGCAGCTTTGGCGGAACGACATTGCTTCGCTCGCTAGCGGGACTGCCCGGCGTCGTGCCGCTTGTAGATGGCGGGCGCCACGCGTTCCAACCTGTTTTCATGGACGATCTCGTGGCATCGGTCGTGCGGCTGGTGGAGCCGGATGCGCCGTCGCGTATCGAGATCGCCATTACCGGGCCGGCGCCGAAGACCACGCGAGAGATTGCTCTTCTTATACGGCGGTGGCTCGGCTTTCCCGAGGCGCGCGTGCTGAATATTCCGGCCTGGCTCGCAAAGCCGATGCTTCTGCTTGGCGATGTGGCGGGCTGGTTCGGATTGCCGACCGCATTTCGGAGTTCGTCACTGCGCCAGATGGAACTTGGCAATACGGCAAATTGCGATGCCGCCGTTGCAGCGACGGGTATCGTGCCGCGGCCGATGGACGTGGCACTGGCAGACAGTCCGTCAACGCTGCAGGACCGTCTTCACGCCCGAAGCGCAATGGCGGTTGCGCTTCTTCGTGTCACGATCGGCCTGTTCTGGCTTGCGACCGGCGTCATTTCGTTACTGCCATCGGTCAATCTCGTTGCGGCGAGTTTCGTTGGGGCGACTGGACTTGGCGAACAGGGATCGCGGCTTCTCGTAACGAGTGCCGGTATCGCCGATGTCGCGCTCGGCCTTCCATTTCTCGCGGGATGGCAGGTGCGCCTCTTCGGCTCGCTGCAGATTGCGCTGACGCTTGCCTATCTTGTGGTGCTCAGCATCTGGCTGCCGGCGATGTGGCTCGACCCGTTCGGGCCGCTGATGAAAGCCGTTCCTCTCATCTTTGCAACGCTCGTCGTCATGGCCTGGGCGGAGCGGCGCTGATGGACTTCTTTCTGTTTCTGAAGCTGCTTCACATTCTGGGCGCTGCCGTTCTTTTCGGGACAGGGCTTGGCATCGCTTTCTTCATGTTCATGGCGGACAAGCGGGGCGATATTGCGCTGATTGCCGGTACGGCGCGGATCGTCGTGATCGCCGACTTTCTATTCACGGCGACGGCGGTCGTCATGCAACCCGTGACGGGGCTCGGCATGGTCTATCTGACCGGCTACAGCCTTGCCGAGAGCTGGATAGTCGCGAGCATCTGCCTTTATCTGATCGTCGGCATGTTCTGGCTGCCTGTCGTCTGGCTGCAATCTGAAATCGGCAAGATGGCGCAGGACGCTCTTCTTTCGGGCGCGCCGCTATCGCCACGTTATCGCCACTTCATGCGGGTCTGGTTCTGGTGCGGATGGCCTGCGTTCATTTCGGTGCTTGCCATCTTCTATCTGATGATCGCGAAACCGGTTCTCTGGTGACGATTTGCTCCGCATTCTCGAAACGCTCACCGATCCCGGCGATCCGGGCAAGCCGAATGAGGATGCGTTCGGCTTTGCCGGTGCGCATGCCTGGGTGATCGACGGGGCGACGGATGTGGCCGACGGGCCGCTGATCGGGAGCGAGACGGGCGCGCATTGGCTGGCGCGGGAGGCGAGCGCGCTGTTCGCGGCCCATGCGGGGCGCCATGGCGCCGATCTTCAGGGACTGGTGCACCTTACCATCGAGACACTCGCCGCGCGCTTCGAGCGGGAGCGCCTGCGCGCACCGAACGGACGGCATGAATGGCCGAGCGCGGCGATGGCGCTGATCCATGCCGGCGAGACAAAAATCTCCTTTGCGAACTATGCCGATTGCGGATTGATCCTGCTGCCCGATGGAAGCGGGGAGGCGAGCGTTCATGGCGCTGCGCATGTCTCGCGCGAGGCGCGCGCCGTGAGCCGCACGGCGGCGCTGATCGCGGCGCTCCGGCCCGGCGAGCGGATGTTCGAGAATGCGGCGATCCTGGAGTATCTGCGCGCGAACAGGCGGCGGCAGAACAGCGATGACGGTTACTGGATCCTGGGCATCGATGCGACCGCAGCGGCGCATGTGCGGCGCGCGGAGATTGCGCTTACCGGTCCGGTGACGGGGCTTCTGTTCAGCGACGGTTTCGGCTCGCTGGCTTTCGACTATCACCGCGTCGACCCGGCGACGCTTGTGCGGCGGGCGGCGCTTGGCGGGCTCAGAACGCTTGTCGCGGAGGTGCGCCAGATCGAGGCGGTGGAGGATCCCGACTGCCTCCACTGGCCGCGTTTCAAGCGCCATGACGATGCCACCGCAGTGCTCTTCCGGGTGGAACCGCGGGGTGCCTGACGGGGCTGGCGGCGAGGCGCAATTTTCCTTTTTATTTCAGTGTGTTACGGCGCGTTCCCGCGCGTGTTTGAAGTTGCCGTGACGGGCCGGAACTGATATTGTTTCAGGCAGTAAACGAGAGGGATTCGGCGGAAGCCGGATGGCCTCTTTTTCGTTCCTTCAGGGGGCTCCGCGAGGCCGGGTTTCTTCCGCCGCCGCCGCCTCCCACAGCGTCAGAAAAACACTTGTCCGATACTCAAGACAGCGACATTCCGGGTGATGAGCCGGCCCCGGGCGACGATACCGGCGTGGATGATGTGAACGGTTCGGGCGGCGGAAAGCCGCCTGCCGGCTCGTCTTCGGACGGGCCGCCGCCGGAGCGCGACGTCGCCCCCATTTCCATCGAAGAGGAGATGCGTTCGTCCTATCTCGATTACGCGATGAGCGTGATCGTGAGCCGCGCGCTGCCCGATGCGCGGGACGGGCTGAAGCCCGTTCACCGCCGCATCCTCTTCTCGATGAACGAGAACGGCTACGACTGGAACAAGCCCTATCGCAAGTCGGCCCGCGTGGTCGGCGATGTGATCGGTAAATATCACCCGCATGGCGACCAGTCGATCTATGACGCGCTGGTGCGCATGGCGCAGGACTTCTCCATGCGCCTGCCGCTGCTGGACGGGCAGGGCAATTTCGGCTCGGTGGACGGCGACCCGCCCGCCGCGATGCGTTACACGGAAGTGCGCATGGCGAAGGCGGCGCATGCGCTGCTGAACGACATCGACAAGAACACGATCGACTTCAAGGACAATTACGACGGCACCGAGAGGGAGCCTGTCGTGCTGCCGGCGGAACTGCCGAACCTGCTGGTCAACGGAGCGAACGGCATTGCCGTCGGCATGGCGACGAATATCCCGCCGCATAATCTCGGCGAGGTGATCGACGCCTGTATCGCACTGATCGACAATCCGGCGATCACCATCGACGAGCTGATCGAGCATGTGCCGGCGCCGGACTTTCCGACCGGCGGCATCATGCTGGGGCGGCAGGGCGCGCGCTCGGCCTATCATCTCGGGCGCGGCTCGATCGTGGTGCGCGGGCGCGTCGAGATCGAGGACATACGCAAGGACCGCCAGGCCATCGTCATCACCGAGATTCCCTATCAGGTGAACAAGGCCTCAATGGTGGAGAAGATCGCGGAACTCGTGCGCGAGAAGCGCATCGAGGGCATTTCCGACCTGCGCGACGAATCCGACCGCAACGGCATGCGCGTGGTGGTGGAGCTGAAGCGCGATGCGGTGCCCGATGTGGTGCTGAACCAGCTCTATCGTTTCTCGCCGCTGCAGCAGAGCTTCGGCGCGAACATGCTGGCGCTCGACCACGGGCGGCCGGAGCTGATGAACCTCAAGCAGTTCCTCGAGATCTTCGTGCGCTTCCGCGAGGAAGTGATCTCGCGGCGGACGAAGTTCGAACTCGCCAAGGCGCGCGACCGGGCGCATGTGCTGGTCGGCCTTGCCATTGCAGTCGCGAATATCGACGAGGTGATCAAGCTCATCCGCACGGCGCCGGACCCGGCGACGGCGCGGGAGTCCCTGATGGCGCGCGACTGGCCGGCGACCGATATCGCGCCGCTGATCGCGCTGATCGACGATCCGCGGCACCGGCTGTCGGAAGACGGCACGATCCGTATGTCGGAAGAGCAGGCGAGGGCAATCCTCGACCTCCGCCTGCAGCGGCTGACCGCGCTCGGCCGCGACGAAATCGGCGACGAGCTGAAGGGGCTGGGCGAGAAGATTTCCGACTATCTCGACATCCTGCGCTCGCGCGAGCGCGTGCTCGGCATCATGCGGACGGAACTTGCGGCCATCAAAGCCGAGTTCGCGACGCCACGCCGGACGGAGCTTGCGGATGCGGGCGACGAGTTCGAGGATGAGGACCTCATCCAGCGCGAGGACATGGTCGTCACCGTCAGCCATCACGGCTATATCAAGCGGGTGCCGCTTTCGACCTACCGGGCGCAGCGGCGCGGCGGCAAGGGCCGCTCCGGCATGTCGACCAAGGAAGAGGATTTCGTCACCCGGCTTTTCGTGGCCAATACGCATACGCCGGTGCTGTTCTTCTCGTCGACCGGCATGGTCTACAAGCTGAAGGTGTGGCGCCTGCCGCAATCGACGCCGCAGGCGCGCGGCAAGGCGATGATCAACATCCTGCCGCTGAAGCAGGGCGAGACCATCACCACCGTGATGCCGATGCCGGAGGACGAGGCGAGCTGGGACAGCCTGCATGTCATGTTCGCGACGCGGAATGGTGGCGTCCGGCGGAACAAGCTCTCGGATTTCGTGCAGATCAACCGCAACGGCAAGATCGCCATGAAGTTCGAGGGCGACGATGCGGACGACTCCATCATCGGTGTGCAGATCTGCACCGAGGATGACGATGTGCTGCTCACCGCCGCGGGCGGGCGCTCGGCGCGCTTCGCAGTAGCGGATGTGCGCGTGTTTGCGGGACGCACCTCGACCGGCGTGCGCGGCATCAAGCTCGATACGGGCGATGCCGTGATCGCCATGTCGATCCTGCGCCATGTCGAGGTGACGAGCGCGGAGCGCGAGGCGTATCTCAAGCAGGCGGCCGCGATGCGCCGGGCCATGTCCGGCGAGGCGGAGGCCGAGGAAGGCCCGTCGAAGACGGACGACGAGGATGCCGACGACGCGCCATCGGAAGAGCTGACGCTTTCGCCGGAGCGCTATGCCGAACTCGGCGCGAAGGAGCAGTTCGTGCTGGCCGTGACGGAGCGCGGCTTCGGGCGGCGCTCCTCCTCCTATCGCTATCCTGCGAAGGGACGCGGCGGCAAGGGCGTGATTGCCATGGACATCACCGAGCGGAACGGCAGGCTCGTCGCCTCGTTCCCGGTGGAGGATGACGACCAGATCATGCTGGTGACGGATGCAGGCCAGCTCATCCGCTGCCCGGTGAACGACATCTCGATCCAGGCGCGCGGCACGCAGGGCGTGACCGTGTTCCGGACCGATCCGGGCGAGCGCGTGGTCTCTGTCGAGCGCGTGGAAGAAACCGGGTCGGACGAGGAATAGGAGAACGGCATGGCGCGGATCGGCCTCTATCCCGGCACGTTCGACCCGATGACGAACGGGCATATCGATGTGATCCGCCGGTCGCTCCGGCTGGTCGATCACCTGATCGTCGCGATCGGCATCAATGCGACCAAGGTCCCGCTGCTGACGCTTGAGGAGCGCTTTGCGCTGATCGAGAAGGAAGCGGCGCCGACGGCGAAGAAGCTCGGCGCGAAAATCTCGACCGCTTCGTTCTCGGGCCTCGTGGTGGATGCGGCGGACGAATTCGGCGCCAATGTCATCATTCGCGGATTGCGCGGGGCGGTGGATTTCGAATACGAGACGCAGATGGTGGGCATGAACCGGGTGATGAACCCGAAGGTCGAGACGGTGTTTCTCGCCGCTTCGCCCGAGACGCAGTTCATCTCGTCCACGCTGGTGCGGCAGATTGCGGGCATGGGCGGCGACATCACGCCTTTCGTTCCGGCGTCGGTGAAGAAGAAGGTGCTCGCCGCCGTGGCGACGCAGCAGAAGAAAAAGGCTTGAAGGAGTCAGACATGCGTGGACTGAAAGCAGCGCTGATCGCGCTTTTCGCCCTTGCCGGCTTTTCGGGCGCGGCGCTTGCCGCCGATCCGGAGAACACGATCTATCTCGACCTGAAGGACGGGCGCGTCGTCATCGAGCTTCTGCCCGATATCGCGCCGACGCATGCGCAGCGCATCAAGGAACTCTCGCGCGAGGGCTTCTATGACGGCATCGTGTTCCATCGCGTGATCCCCGGCTTCATGGCGCAGACGGGCGACCCGACGGGCACGGGCATGGGCGGTTCGTTCAAGCCGGATGTGAAGCTCGAGGCGAGCAACCGGGTGAGCTTCGTTCGCGGCACGGTCGGCATGGCGCGGTCGAGCCAGCCGAACAGCGCGAACAGCCAGTTCTTCATCGTGACGGATGACTCCACCTTCCTCGACGGGGACTACACCCTGTTCGGCCGCGTGACCGAGGGCATGGAATTCGTCGACATGATCGCGCCGGGCGAACCGCCGGCCAATCCCGACAAGATCGTCAAGATGCAGGTAGCGGCGGACGCCGAGTAAAACGGAATCGAGAGACACATGACCGATATCAATGACCCCGAAAACACGCTCATCATGGAAATCCCGCACGGGACGGTCACGATCGAGCTTCGTCCCGACCTCGCGCCGAAGCATGTTGCGCGGATCAAGGAACTGGCGCGCGAAGGCTTCTATAATGGCGTCGCGTTCCACCGCGTCATCGACGGCTTCATGGCGCAGGGCGGCGATCCGACGGGCACAGGCGCGGGCGGCTCGGGCAAGAAGCTGCCGGCGGAATTTTCCGCCGAACCGCATGTGCGCGGCGTCTGCTCGATGGCGCGGACGCAGGACCCGAACAGCGCGGACAGCCAGTTCTTCATCGTGTTCGGCGATGCAACCTTCCTCGACCGGCAATATACGGTCTGGGGCAAGGTGATTTCCGGCATGGACGCCGTGGACAAGATCAAGCGCGGTGAGCCCGTGCGCGAGCCGGATCGCATCGTCTCGATGCGCGTCGCGGCGGACGCGGCCTGAAGACTGGCTCGTCATTGCGAGGAGCGTAGCGACGAAGCAATCCAGAGGCGGCGAGCACGGAACAAGCTGCCCCTGGATTGCTTCGCTGCGCTCGCAATGACGTTTATGGGATCCAGATGCGCGTTTCCGATTTCGATTTCGAGCTGCCGGAGGAGCTGATCGCGCTCCGGCCGGCGCGGCCGCGCGACGCAGCGCGGATGCTGGTGATCGGGCCGGAGGAAGGCGCGCTGTGTGACCGGGGCGTGCGCGAGCTGCCTGAATTCCTGCAACCGGGCGACCTGCTCGTCTTCAACGATACCAAGGTGATCCCGGCGCGGCTCTTCGGCGTCCGGAGGCGGGGCGAGGCGGAAGCACGGATCGAGGCGATGCTTCACATGCGGGCGGGGCCCGCCGAGTGGCGCGCCTTCCTGCGGCCCGCGAAGAAGCTCAATGTGGGCGAGGCGATAGAGTTTCCTGGCGGCTTCTTTGCGGAAGTCACGGACAAGGCGGACGGCGGCGAGACAGGGTTGCGCTTCTCTCTCTCGGGGCCGGCACTCGATGCGGCGATCGGGGCGGCGGGCGAGATGCCGCTGCCGCCCTATATCGCGCGAAAGCGTGCGGCGGACGAGGCCGACGAGGCGGACTACCAGACGATGTATGCGGCGGAGCCGGGCGCCGTGGCGGCGCCGACGGCGGGGCTTCATTTCACGCCGGCGCTGATGGCAGCGCTGCAGGCGCGGGGTGTCGGCACGGTGCGCCTGACGCTGCATGTGGGCGCCGGGACTTTCCTGCCGGTGACGGCGGAGGACACGGACGATCACAAGATGCATGCCGAATGGGGCGAGGTGACGGCGGCGGAGGCGGCAGCCATCAACGAGGCGCGAGCCAGGGGCGGCCGGATCGTTGCGGTCGGCACCACGTCGCTCCGGCTTCTCGAAAGTGCGGCGGATGAGCAAGGTGTGCTACATCCCTTCGCGGACGAGACCCGCATCTTCATCACGCCGGGATACCGCTTCCGGGCTACGGACATGCTGATGACCAATTTCCATCTGCCGAAATCGACGCTTTTCATGCTCGTCTCGGCGCTGCGCTCGACGGACGAGATGAAGCGCGCCTATGCGCATGCGGTGGCCGCGCGCTACCGCTTCTATTCCTATGGCGATGCCTGCCTGATTTACGGGAACCAGCCATGAGCGCATTTTCCTTTTCGCTCCATGCGACGGACGGGCGGGCGCGCACCGGCGCGATCTCGACGCCGCGAGGCGAAATCCGCACGCCAGCCTTCATGCCGGTCGGCACGGCGGCGACGGTGAAGGCGATGTATCCCGAGCAGGTGCGCTCGACCGGCGCCGACATCGTGCTCGGCAATACCTATCACCTGATGCTGCGGCCCGGCGCGGAAGAGGTGGCGGCGCTGGGCGGACTGCACAGCTTCATGAACTGGCCGCATCCGATCCTCACAGACAGCGGCGGCTTCCAGGTGATGTCGCTGTCGAAGCTCCGCAAGATGACGGAGGAGGGCGTGACCTTCCAGTCGCATATCGACGGCTCGCGGCACATGCTCTCGCCGGAGCGCTCGATCGAGATCCAGTGCCTGCTCGGCTCCGACATCCAGATGCAGCTCGACGAATGCACGCCTTTTCCGGCGACGGAGAAGGAGGCGCATCTTTCGATGGAACTGTCGCTGCGCTGGGCGGCGCGGTCGAAAGATGCCTTCGCGGCGCAGCCGCACCGCAAGGAAGGCATGGCGCTGTTCGGCATCGTGCAGGGCAGCACCTATGAGCCGCTCAGGCTTCGCTCGGCGGCGGGCCTCCGCGAGATCGGCTTCGACGGCTATGCGGTGGGCGGACTCGCCGTGGGCGAGGGGCAGGCGGAAATGCTGCGCGTGCTCGACTTCACGACGCCGGCGCTGCCGGAGGACCGGCCGCGCTATCTGATGGGCGTCGGCACGCCGGACGATCTCGTGGAAGCGGTGGCGCGCGGCATCGACATGTTCGATTGCGTGATGCCGACGCGAAACGGCCGCCACGGGCTCGCCTTCACGCGGCGCGGCAAGGTGAACCTCAAGAATGCGCGGCATGCGGCGGACAAGCGGCCGCTGGACGAGGAGAGCCTGTGCCCGGCGGCGCGCGACTACAGCCGCGCCTATCTGCATCATCTGGTGAAGTCGGGCGAGATGCTGGGCTCGATGCTGGTGAGCTGGATCAACATCCACTACTACCAGTCTCTGATGTCGGGGATGCGCGCGGCGATTGCCGAGGGGCGGTTCGAGGACTTCCGCGCCGAGTTCAAGGCGGCACAGGCGGCGGGCGATCTCGCCCCGCTTTGAGAGGCGGAAGGGCCAATCGAAACAATAAGTTGGCTCGGGCCAATCCCGGTGTTGACCCCGTGGAAAGTGCCCCTTAAGTTCCGCCCACCTTTCCCGAGAGGCGCCAGATTCCCGCGCCTTTCCCGGCGGGCCCTTAGCTCAGCGGTAGAGCGGCTGACTTTTAATCAGTAGGTCGATGGTTCGATCCCATCAGGGCTCACCAAATTTTAGCTTGTCCGGTACCCTCGACAACGTCGCCGGAGATTGACCAAATCAAAATCAAATACATCGCTCGGTGAAAGCTCAGGCCATAGATGGCCATGTGATCTGTAATGTGTAACGCTCGCGCCTTAAATGTACGTCTGCTGATAAAACTCTCGATTGCAAAGCTCCCACCGATAAAGTCATTGAGCGAACGACATGCATATCAGGTTCATGGCCGCAGGAATCTGCATCCTGCTCTTTGGATGCGATGCACCGGAATCCACATCAGAGAAACCATGGATGGGCTACGCATGGAACAAAGAACGTCAAAGACTCGAATGGTGGTACGAGACTTTTCCTAGCGCTGAAGAATGCATTGAAAGCATGGAGTGGGACGTGAGCAGGGGACCCAACGATCAATGGTATTCGAAGCCAATCGGTTGCGGGTACGCCAGCAATAACAAAGTGAAAGCTCAAATCATGAATTTCATGTGGGGAGGCGCGGATTTGGAGTGCATCGCAAGATCTAAGAATCCGGCGATGCGTCGACTAAGGATGCAGTATCAGCCGTTGTTAAAGGGATACCCAACGAATCCGGATTATGAGTGTCTTTGAAATTGGTACGACGCTTCGTTCTGGTTTCAATTGTTTCGCTGTTCTCCTCCGTTCCATTACCCCGACTTTGCACTAGCAAAACGCCGCACAGGAAAGAAGCTCCATGTCCCTCTCGCTCTACGACCTCTCTGTCCCCAACTATGTGCAGGCGCTCGGCGCGGTGTCCGGCTTTCTCGCGAAGGGGGCCGCTTTCTGCGCGGAGCAGGGGAGCGATCCGAACGAGATCGTGGGGGCGCGCATGACCGACGACATGCTGCCTTTCAGCTTCCAGATTGCCTCGATCACGCATCATTCGCTGGGCGCCATCGAAGGGGTGCAGAAGGGCGCCTTCTATCCGCCCAAGGACCCCGGCACCTACAGCTATTCCGATCTCCAGAAGCTCGTTGAGGACGCGAGGGCGGGGCTCGAGAAGGTGACGCCGGACGCCGTGAACGGTTGCGAGGGCAAGGACCTCGTCTTCCATCTCGGCAAGCATCAGCTTCCCTTCACGGCGGAGAACTTCCTGCTCTCCTTCTCCTTCCCGAACTTCTATTTCCACGTGACGACGGCTTACGACATTCTCCGCATGCGCGGCGTGAAGATCGGGAAGGCCGACTATCTCGGCCGGATGCGCATGAAGATGTGAGGTGCTTGCTCCATGCCTGCCAACCCTCGAAACCTCGCGCCACCCTATGAAGGCGGGTGTTCTTGCGGCTCTGTGCGATTTCGCGTCGAGGCTGCGCCCCTCGGTGTGCGTATCTGTCATTGCCGTATCTGCCAGCGGGCGATGGGCGCGCCTTTCCTCGCCGTTGCGAGCTTTCCGAAAGCTACTGTCCGGGTTAAGGGCGAGACAGCACGATGGCGATCGTCGGAAAGGCTTTGGCGTCACTTCTGTCCGCATTGTGGGGCGCGGATTACCCTGGAACCGCTCGACGGCGACCGGCTCGGATTTCCGCTTGCAGCCTTTGACAATCCTGCGGCTCTCCACCCGGAAATGCATATCTGGGTTGCGTCCCGTGTCGCATGGCTGAAACTCGACGATGGATTGCCGCAGCATCCGGAAGCCTCTCCGGAGCCTTATCGCAGCGCGTGAAATGCAAGAGCGGCCGCCCTCCCGGAGAGGAAAGGGCGGCCATATTCGTTGCTAGTCGCGGCCGATGACCTTCACGACCTTGAGCCAGCGGATGTCGCCGTAGCGCGAGCTCCAGCTGATCGTCTCGCCTTCGCGCATGCCGAGAAGGGCGACGCCGACCGGCGAGGCGAGCGAGATGCAGCCTTCCGGAATGTCGCGCGAGGGCATGACGAGCTTGAGCTTTTCCGGACGGCCCTTCATGCCGAAGACGAATTCAACCGTCGCGCCGAGGGTCACGACCTCGCGGGGAATACGCGCGAGCGGCATGAGCTTTGCCCGCGCGAGTTCACGCTCGAGGAAGGAAGAGACTTCCGGCAAGACATCCGCAAGCCGCTCCGACACATCCGACAGATCGTCGAACTGTTCCTCCGCCACGATGATGGGCGGGAGTTTCGCGGACGCTGCCTGTTCGATCATTTTCATCTCCATCATGCTGCCTCCGGTCCATTGTTGTCCGGGCCGTCCGGGCGGGCGGCGCTGCGCCGTCTTGCTTCGGCTTCCGGCTGGTGTTCGACACGCTCGATATGGATCGAGAGAATGCCGCTCTCGAAGGTGGGCGCTTCGACCGTTTCGCCTTCGAGGCGGCCGAGCAGAGCGAGCCCGACCGGCGTGAGGGCGCTCACATATTGTCCGGTCGGTGCGCCGTAGCGCTCCAGAAGGAGGATGCGCCGCTCGGTGGGGCCGGTGCCGATGCGGTACCGCACGGTGCTGCCGAGGGTGACGGCGTTGGGCGGAATTTCCGCCGTGGGCACGACGCGGGCGTCGCGCAGGACGCGGTTGAGCCGCCCGCGCATGGGGCTGAGGATGTCGAGCTGGTCATAGGCGGCGGTTTCGAGCCGTCCGTAATCGTGAAGGCCGAGAAGGGGCCGCGAGCGGTTGTCCTGGATGTGGAAAGGAGAAAGCTCGCCGCGGGCTGCGGCGTTGATATTGCGAGACATGGCGAAAGTCCTCATGCCGGCGGACACGGAGGCCCCCGGCGATTTCGATCTGGGATGAAAGTGAGGTCTCCCCGGACTTTACGCGCGCAAATGCGGCGCCGGCCCGGGGCTAATGTCCCGCGAGCAGCGTACCCGGCGTCGGAAAGAGATTTCCGGTCTTGCTGTACATGATCATCCATTAACCTTTTGGCAGGGGCTTGTCAAAGCGCCGAATGCCGCAGTTTCCGGGATATTTCCGGCGCCTGGACCGTTTCAAAACAGTGCGGGCCCTCCAAAGGGCCGACAAAGAATTACAAGCCGGTACAATATTGGTAACCATGTGCGGCTAGCTTCTTGCTGGATATCTCGGGGCGAGGTGCTGGAGTGACTGAATACAGAGATGAAATCGCGCGGCGATTGAAGAATGCGCGTGAGGCCGCCGGACTTTCGCTATCCGAAGTGTCCGCGGCCATTCGCGTGCGGCCCGTCTATCTGACGGCGATCGAGGCGGGCGAGTTCGAACGGTTGCCGGCCCTGCCGCAGACGCTCGGCTTCACACGCGCCTATGCGCGGCATCTCTCGGTCGATCTCGAGGAGCCGCTTTCGCATCTGGGCGAGGAGATCCACCGCCATATCGAAAGCACCGACTATTCGGAGCCGGAGCCCGTGTGGACCGTGTCGCCCCGGCGGGCCGGCTATGTGTCGGCGGGCGTGGCGATTGCGCTGCTGGTGCTCGGCTTTGCCTTTATCGACCTGTCGGACGAACCGCGCGTTAGCGAGCCGCAGACGGCTTCGTTCCGCAGCAATGCGGCGCGGGCGACCGTGCCTGCGCCTGTGGACGAGGTGCGGCCGGCACCGGCCGCGCCTGCCGCGGAAGTTCCGGCCGCTGCGGTGTCCCCCGTTCCATCCGATGCGCCCGTGACGGCCGAGCTTTATACGATGTTGCAGCAGCCGCTTGCGGAGGACGCCTCCGTATCGTCCGTGGACGAAGCATCCGCGCCGGCGATTCCGCTTGCGGATGGACGTTTCGTGCGGTCCGATGTCTATCTGCGCGCCGAGCCGACCAATAGCGGCAATGTGGTGGGCGTGCTCAGCGGGTGCGAGCTTGTGAGCTATGCCGGGGCTAGCGAAAGCGGGCAGTGGGCACGCGTCGGCAGGGCCGACGGGGCGGAGGGCTGGGTCTTCGGCGCCTATCTGAGCACGGAGAAGCCGGCGCGCTGCGGCTGAAGATGCTCAGCTGACGATATCGCGGAAGCGGCCCGTTTCCGGTTCGTAGATCGAGAGAATTCCCGAACCGATGCCATAGAACCAGCCATGCAGGCTGAGGGTGCCGGCATCTTCCCGTTCCTTGATGAAGGGGAAGGTGCGCAGGCGGTCGAGCGAGGCGATGACGGCTTCCTGCTCCAACTTGCGCAGGGCCTCGGCGCGATCGAGATGTCCGTTCTTCGCGAGCATCGCGGCGGCAACCGGCTCGGCCAGCGAAATCCAGCTCGGAATGAAGTCGCCCGAAGCGGGCTTGCCGCAGCAATTGTCGTAAAGCGCCTCGATGCCGCCGCAGGCGGCATGGCCCATGACGATCACATCCTTGATCTCGAGCGCCTTGACGCCGAATTCGAGCGCGGCGCTGGTGCCGTGATAGTGGCTGTCCGGCTCGTAGGGCGGGACCAGGTTTGCGACGTTGCGGACCACGAAAAGCTCGCCGGGGTCGGACTGGAAAACCATGGCGGGATCGGCCCGGCTGTCGCAGCAGGCAATGATGAGGGCTTTGGGCTGCTGACGCCGCGAGGCGAGGGCCTGATAGCGTTCCACATTCTGGCGATAGGTGCCCGCGCGGAAATTGCGGTATCCGGCAATCAGGCTTCCGATGGCATCCATAGGGGCGCTGTCCTCTCTTGCTTGCTGCGGGGCCTACATACACAAGCAGGGCTCCTTGCAAAAGCGCGGAATTTACCCGTGGCTGCCTGTTTTTCGGTCAATCTGCCTATTGCCGCAGCGTCATCGCCGCTCATTCTTTTCTGTGTGTGCTGATGTCACGCCGCACTGGCAAAGGCCCGAAAACTGCATAAAGTTCCAGCAAAGAAGCGCGTGCGAGCCGCGCGCCGGGCATAGAAATGGGGAACGACATGTCAGTTGCCGAATTTTTCGGAAGTCTCAGTCCGCAGACACAGATCCTTGCCGCCGGTTTCGGCTTTCTGCTGGCTTTGCTGACAGGCGTGCAGCTTCTCTATATCCGCTCGATCCGTGCGAAAGAGGCGGTGCAGTCCGAACGGGCCATGAGCGCCCAGCTTGCCCGGATGATGCGCCTCCTGGAGGGCAAGGGGCACCGGGACGCCAATGGGCGGATTTCCCTGTCTCAGGCGCGGCTGAAGCCGGTTTTGCGGAGCTCGGAGCGGAAGGTTCCGGCGGCGCGCTGCCCGGCCCCCGCGAAGCCCAGGGCGCGCCGCGCCGGCCGGTAAGGCGGCCGGGACGTTCGTCAACCATGTGGAGACGAAGTTCAAGGTATAACTCTTGCCGTTAACGATTCCGGACGAGGGTTGTACATGAGCGTTCTGGTCACAGGCGGCGCGGGCTATATCGGCAGCCATGCCGTGATCGATCTCCTGAAGGCGGGCGAAGAGGTCGTGGTGATCGACGATCTCTCGACCGGCTTCGACTGGGCGGTGCAGGGCGCCGCGACGCTTCACCGGGGCGACATCGCCGATGCCGGGCTTGTGGACCGTATTATCAGGGACCACAAGGTCGATGCCGTGATCCATTTCGCGGGCTCCGTCGTGGTGCCTGAGTCCGTCGAGAACCCGCTCAAATATTATTCGAACAACACGGCCAAATCGCGCGCGCTGATCGAGCGCTGCGTCGAGGGCGGCGTGAAGCATTTCATCTTTTCATCGACCGCCGCCGTCTACGGCATGGTGGGGAACGAGCCCGTCTGCGAGGATGCGACGCTCAGCCCCATGTCGCCCTATGGCCGCTCAAAGCTGATGACGGAATGGATGCTCAAGGATGTGGCGGCGGCGCATGACATGACCTTCGCAGCGCTGCGCTATTTCAATGTCGCGGGTGGCGATCCGGAAGGAAGGGTCGGGCAATCGACGGCGAATGCGACCCACCTCATCAAGGTTGCGTGCCAGACGGCGCTCGGCCAGCGGCCCCATATTGACGTATTCGGCGAGGATTATCCGACGCCGGACGGCACCTGCGTACGCGACTATATTCATGTGAGCGATCTCGTGGCGGCGCATACGGCGGCGCTCGGCCATCTGCGCAAGGGCGGAGAGAGCCTCATCGCCAATTGCGGCTATGGGCACGGCTTCTCGGTGCGCGAAGTGCTCGGCGCGGTCGAACGGGTGGCCGGTCACGGCTTCGAGATCAGGAAAGCGCCGCGGCGGGCGGGCGATCCGGCCTCCATCGTTTCCGATCCCGCGCTCATCAAGAAGACGCTCGGCTGGGTGCCCGTCCATGACGATCTCGACACGATCGTGAGGCATGCGCTTGCCTGGGAGGAACATCTCGTCCGGCGCAATCGCTGAGCTCCTGCTTCTATCCGGATATCAGGGAATCGGGGCAACATAGTGAAACATAAATTTATTTCCCCCTTTAGCGGCCCGAGGGCACATTGCGCCGGGGGCGAGGGGATATACGGAGCCGAAACGAAGAGATGACGTCGAACGTCCTCACCACTGTCATTCTGGCGGCGGGAAAAGGCACGCGGATGAAATCGCGCTTGCCGAAAGTGCTGCATCCGATTGCAGGCCG
The DNA here is from genome assembly GCA_019636015.1 of Parvibaculaceae bacterium. GTDB lineage: Bacteria > Pseudomonadota > Alphaproteobacteria > Parvibaculales > Parvibaculaceae > Parvibaculum. The sequence goes on along the minus strand of JAHBYJ010000001.1, from coordinate 2,170,408 downwards.
CCCGATGCTCGGCCATGTGCTGGCGGCTGCCGGCGAGCTCGACAGCGCGGCAACGGTGCTTGTCGTCGGCCCGGGCATGGACGAAGTCTCGCGATATGCCGCCGGCATTCATGCAGGATTGAAGATCGCGATCCAGCAACAGCAGGCCGGAACGGGCGATGCAGTGCGTTCCGCTTCCGCGCAGGTTGCGGACAGGGGGGGCGTGGTGCTGGTCGTGTTCGGCGATACGCCTCTCGTGCGGCGCGAAACGCTGGCGCATATGGTGGAGCGCTGCCGCGCGGAGAGCGACATCGTCATTCTGGGATTCGAGGCGGCAGACCCGACCGGCTATGGCCGCGTCGTTCGCGACGGCGAGGAAGTGAAGCGCATCGTCGAGCACAAGGATGCGAGCGAGGAAGTGCGCGCGATCAGGCTCTGCTTCGGCGGGCCGATGGCGGTGCGGGCGAAACATCTTCAGGCGCTGCTTGCCAAGCTCACCAACGACAATGCGCAGGGCGAATATTATCTGACGGATTTCGTGGCGCATGGCCGCACCGCCGGGCTTTCCTGCAGCGTCGTGACCTGCCCCGAAAGCGACATTCAGGGCGTGAACAGCCGGGCCGATCTGGCTTCCGCCGAAGCCGCGATGCAGAAGCGGCTTCGCGCCGCGGCGATGGCGGGCGGTGTGACGTTCCTCGATCCCGATACGGTCTATCTCAGCCATGACACGCAGTTCGGCGAGGATGTGACGGTGGGGCAGAACGTGGTTTTCGCGCCGGGCTGCCGCATCGCCCCGGGCGCGACGATCAAGGCCTTCTCGCATCTCGAAGGCGCGGAGATCGGCGCGGGCGCGGAGATAGGTCCGTTCGCGCGCATCCGCCCGGGCACGTCGGTCGGAGCCAAGGCGAAGATCGGCAATTTTGTCGAGACGAAGAAAGCGAAGATCGAGGATGGCGCGAAGATCAGCCATCTTTCCTATATCGGCGACGCGCGAGTGGGCGCCGATGCAAATATCGGTGCGGGGACGATCACCTGCAATTACGACGGCTACAACAAGTTCTTCACCGATATCGGTGCGGGGGCCTTTGTCGGCTCGAACTCGTCTCTCGTTGCGCCGGTGAAGATCGGCGACGGCGCCTATGTCGGCTCCGGCAGCGTGGTGACGAAAGACGTGACGCCGGACGCGCTTGCAGTGGCGCGCGGCAAGCAGATCGAGAAGGCCGGCTGGGCTGCCGGCTTCCGCGCGAAGAACGAAGGCATCAAAAAAGCTTCCCCGGGTGAATGAACATGTGCGGTATCGTCGGCATCATCGGCAAGGAACCCGTTGCGCCCGTGATTCTCGAGGCGCTGAAGCGGCTCGAATATCGCGGTTATGACAGCGCTGGCATCGCCACGCTTCATGGCGGCGAGATCGACCGCCGCCGCGCCGAAGGCAAGCTCTTCAATCTCGAGAAGCTGCTCGACGAATGGCCGCTCGACGGCACGATCGGCATCGGCCATACGCGCTGGGCGACGCATGGCGCGCCGACGGAGCGCAATGCGCATCCGCATGCGACCGACCGCGTCGCGATCGTGCACAACGGCATCATCGAGAATTTCCGCGAACTGCGCGAACGGCTGACAGCCGGGGGCGCGAAATTCGCGACCGAAACCGACAGCGAGGTGATCGCCCATCTCGTGACGGCCCATCTCGACAAGGGGCTCGCCCCTCGCGATGCCGCCGCTGCGACGCTGAAAGAACTCGAAGGCGCGTTCGCACTCGGCATCATTTTCCGCGGTGACGAAGACCTGATGATCGGTGCACGGCGGGGCAGCCCGCTGGCGGTCGGCTATGGCGACGGCGCGATGTATCTCGGCTCGGACGCCTTCGCGCTTGCGCCGATGACGAACCGCGTCGCCTTTCTCGACGAGGGCGACTGGGTGGAGATCACGCGCGACAGCGCCATCATCCACGATGCCGAGGGCCGCGTGGTGCAGCGCCCGGTCAAGATCACCGATGTCTCGGCCGCGCTGGTCGACAAGGGCAATCACCGCCATTTCATGGCGAAGGAAATCTTCGAACAGCCGGAAGTGATCGGCCATACGCTGTCCGAATATCTCGATCCGCTGAACGACAAGTTCCGCGAGATTGCGCTGCCCGTCGATCTTGCCGCCGTTCCGCGCATCACCATCATTGCCTGCGGCACGGCCTTTTATGCCGGGCTCGTTGCGAAATACTGGTTCGAGCGCTATGCGCGGGTGCCGGTCGAGGTCGATATCGCTTCGGAGTTCCGCTATCGCGAGGCGGCGCTGCCCGCGGGCGGGCTTGCCGTTTTCATTTCGCAGTCGGGAGAGACGGCGGACACGCTGGCGGCACTTCAGTATTGCAAGTCGCAGGGGCAGAAGATCGTTTCGGTCGTCAATGTGACCGAGTCCTCGATTGCGCGTGCGTCCGATGCGATCCTTCCGACCTTTGCGGGACCGGAAATCGGCGTTGCCTCCACCAAGGCGTTTACCTGCCAGCTTGCGACGCTTGCCGTTCTCGCCGTGCGGACGGGACTTGCGCGGGGCACGATCACACGGGAGGAGGAAACCCGGCTCGTGCGGACGCTTCTCGAGGTGCCGCGGCATGTGGCCGATGCGCTGACGCAGGACCCGGCGATCCAGGCGCTGAGCGCCGAAGTCGCAAAAGCGCGCGACGTGCTTTATCTCGGGCGCGGCCATAATTATCCGATCGCCCTCGAGGGCGCGCTGAAGCTCAAGGAAATCTCCTATATCCATGCGGAAGGCTATGCCGCGGGCGAGCTGAAGCATGGGCCCATCGCGCTGATCGACGAGGCGGTGCCGGTGGTCGTGATTTCGCCGGTCGATGCGCTGTTCGAGAAGACGATTTCCAACATGCAGGAAGTGATCGCGCGGGGCGGCAACGTGCTGCTGATCGCCGACAAGGAAGGCATTGCGCGGGCGGGCGAGGGGCTTTGGGCGACGATCGAGGTGCCCGCGGTCGACCCGCTGATTGCGCCGATCGTGAATGCCATTCCGGTGCAGCTGCTTGCCTATCACACCGCCGTTTCCAAGGGGACGGACGTGGACCAGCCGCGAAATCTCGCCAAGTCGGTGACGGTGGAATAGGACGATTCGTCCGGCTTTGCAGCCGCAGCGATTCTGCGTTTCAATTTATCTCATTGAATTCATTATCGGATTCCTTCCGAGGGGAGGTTATGCACCCGCGCGTGGTAAATTCGGCGCGAGTTGATCTCTGACGCCAATCGAGGAGGGACGCCGATGCGGCGTGCGGGACATGAAGCCGGTTTCCGGCGATTTGCCGCCCTGGCCATTCTCGGCGGATTGCTGGTGGCCGCACCGCCCGGACCAGCGCCCGCGCAAGCGAACAGCGCGGAGCAGGAAGCGGCGGCCTTGATGAAGTCCGGGGCCGATGCAATCGAGCGAGGCCATTACGACAAGGCGGCAGTGGAGTTTTCCAACGCGCTCGACAGCGGCGGGCTGACGCCGGAAGCGCGCGCGCTGGCCTGGCATCATCGCGGTGTGGCGTTGCAGAAGTCCGGGCAGCAGGACGCGGCAATCGCAGATTATACAAGGGCGATCGAGGCACGGAGCCTGCCGCAGCCGGTGCTGGCGCGGGCGCATTACAATCGCGGCATCGCCTATGGACAATCCGGCAAGGACGACGCGGCCGAGCAGGATTACCGCAAGGCCATCGAGCTGTCGCCCGGCTATGCGGCGGCCTATCACAATCTTGCCAATCTGGAGCGGCGGCGCGGCGCGAACGACAGTGCAGTGACGCATTACACCGCCGCGCTGGAACAGATGCGCGGGCGCGAGCAGCGGCTTTCCTATTTCGGGCGGGCGCTTGCCTATGAGGGCATGGGCGACAGGGCGCGCGCCGAGGCCGATCTCCGCCAGGCGCTGGCGGTCGATCCGGAATTTGCACCCGCCGCGGAGAAGCTCACGGCGCTCACAACGATGACGGGCGACGATGCCCAGGAAGAAGTGACGGCGAAAGTGCTGCCTTCAACGGTTGCGCCGTTCCAGGCGGCGTCCTCGGGACATGAAGGTGCGCAGATCATCCGGATATCGAGCATCGGTGGCTGGCGGACGACAGCGACGCGGCTGCCGCGCGAGGAGGAAGCGCCCGCGCTCGTTGCCGATGCGGCGCAGGCGAATGACGACATCATCACCGGCTCGATCCGGCCGACCGATACGCTGCCTGCGCGCGAGCCCATGGCGCTTGCCAAGACCGAGACGAAGCCGGCGGCCGCCACCATGCCCGATGCACGCTACCGGATTCAGCTTGGCGCGTTCCGCGAGGAGGGCCTTGCCGAACAGGCATGGACGGAGGTTTCAACGGCCGCGGCGCCTGTTCTTGGGGGCGCCGGTCACGCGATCCAGAGAGCCGATCTCGGCGAGAAGGGCGTGTTCTATCGGCTTCAGGCCGGCGCCTATGGGCAGATCGGCGAGGCGAAAGCCGCCTGCAAGGCGCTGGAGCGGCAGAAGATCGCCTGTTTCGTGGTCGACAGCGACGCCTAGGCTGTTTTGCGGCAGGGGATTTCTTCGGCGCGGGGGATCGTGACTTCCACGACGGTGCCGAGACCGACCTTGCTCAAGATGCGCAGCTGTCCGCCATGGGCTTCCGTCAACCGCTTCACGATGGCGAGGCCGAGGCCCGTTCCCGCATTCTCGGATGAGTAGGGATTGAAAACGCTCTGATAGGAGCCGGCCTGGCGGAAGGGCTCGGTAACAGTGCCCAGCTCGTGCTTCGGTATGCCGCTGCCATTGTCGATTACGCGCAGCGCGATACCGTGTGCCGCGGCAGAAATCCTGATGCGGATGCGCGAGCCCTCCCTCGAAGCCTTGACGGCATTGCTCACGAGGTTGGTCAGGATTTGCGTCAACCGTACCTCGTCGCCCATCACGATGTTCGGCGCGTTGCGCTCCACCACATCGACGGCAATCCTCCGGCGCACAGCCTGCTGCGTGACGATGGTAAGGCATTTCGATACGAGGGATGAGAGGTTCACCGGCCGGCATTCAAGCGCCAATGTGCCTTCATTCGCCCGTGTCACGTCGAGAATGTCGGAGATGAGCGACAGCAGGTGTTGCCCGCTCGTATGGATGTCGTTTCCGTATTCGATATATTTCCTGTGCCCGACTGGACCGAAGGTCTGGTTGCGGATGAGATCGGAAAATCCGATCACGGCGTTGAGCGGGGTCCGCAACTCGTGGCTCATGATCGCGAGAAAATCGGATTTCGCCTTGTTGGCCTTGACGGCCCCGTCCAGCGCATTTGTCAGCTCGCTACGGCTGCGTTCAAGGTCCGTTGAGCGGTGGATGAGTTCGTCATTGAGGCGGGCGACGGTAGCGGCCTGTAGATAGGCGCGCTTCAGGGCGACCACCATGAGGCCGGCAAAGACAAGGAGGATCACGGAAACCCAGGGCGCCGTTTGCCTGAGGAAGGCGAAGCCAGGACTTGGCGGCTTCCATCCAAGAAGGGCAATCGTGCTTCCGCTGTCGTCCTCAAGCGGCAGGGAGTCGAAATCTCCCTCGGCCTCTGCGGAGAGCAGCGTCAGATCGTCGAGGAGATAGGAAGCGCTCATCTCCGCCAGACGGTCTTCATCGATCTCGCGGAAGAAGAACAGCACGCCGCGGCCGGACATGCCGATCTGCTTCGGCGCCGGTTTCTCGGGCGTTATGACGGAGGCCGACACGATGAATATGCCGCCATCGAGCCGGATGAAGGCCGAGACCGCGCGCGGATCGCTCCATGACGTTTCTCTCGCGCGGCCGGCAAGACGGAGAAGGGATGGCGCAAGGCTGAAAAGGGCGTCGCTCGAGGAGGTCTCGCCCTCCTTCATCCAATAGAGCGGCATGTTGCCGGGCCCGAGGACCAGGCTGCGCGACATGCCGAGCTCTTCCCAGGCGTAGGTGCCGACATTGTCGTCGGCCCAGTCAGGGTTCATGTTTCTGATGAGGTTTTCGACGGATGCGTCCCAGAAACTGTAGTCGCGGGCGACAAAGGCGACATCACCCAGGGCCTTTGCGATTGCGGTTTGCGCGAGACTTCGGGTCTGACCGTGGGCGAAGCGATCAAGCTCCGCCGTGCCGGCAACGAGCAGGCCGAGAATTGCGCAAAAGAAGACAGTGAATACGGCGACGAGCGGCCAGACGGATTTAGGGCCGGTCAGTCCGGCGCCGGCAGCAGGCAAGGGCCGGCCGAGGGCTGCCTGCAAGGAGGCTTCCGCTGCGACAGATATGCGCTTGCTCCGAACCGGCTGCTCCATCCTCTGGTCCCTGGTGCTGGAGATTCAGCTAAGCGCCCGAAAGCTGAGGAATGTGTTAAGGCGGGTTAGGGTGTGTGTCCCGACTTGAACGATATATCGTGGGTTCACCTATCCCGGCCGATTGACGCAGGGGGACTCTGGCGGTTTTCCGCCCGGAAAACCGCCAGTTGTGGCGAGGCTCCCAAGCCCGGTAAACTCCCGCCAACAATAACCAGACGTTCGGAAAGGGGAGACGCATGGCCCAGCAATCCGTGGGGCTTACAGCCTATGGCGGATATATTCCGCGGCTCAGACTGCAACGAAAATCGGTTGCGCAAGCCAACGCCTGGGTGGCGCCGAACTTCCTCGGCAAGGGGAAGGGCGAGCGCTCCATGGCCAATTGGGACGAGGATTCGGTGACGATGGCCGTCGAAGCCGCGCGCGACCTGCTCGGCCCCGATGACGACCGGTCCCATGTGGACGCACTCTATTTCGGCTCCACCACCATGCCGTTCAAGGACCGGCTCAACAGCGGCATCATTGCCGCGGCGCTGACGCTCGAGCAGAGCGTGCGGGCGGTGGACGTCGCCTCGACGCAGCGGGCGGGCACCTCGGCGCTGATGCAGGCGCTTTCCGCCGTGAAGGCGGGCGAGGCGAAGAATGCGCTAGTGCTGGCCTCCGATCACCGCAAGACCAAGGCGGTGACCTCGCAGGAGCTCGATTTCGGTGACGGCGCGGCGGCCGTCATGGTGGGTACGGACAATGTGATCGCGACCTATCTCGGCGGCGCGAGCCTGACGGTCGACTTCGTGGATCACTTCCGCGGCGACACGGAAGAGTTCGACTACAACTGGGAAGAGCGCTGGATTCGCGACGAGGGTTTTTCCAAGATCGTTCCGAAGGCCGTGAAGGCAGCACTTGAGAATTCGGGTGTAAGTGCCTCGGACATAAAGCATTTCGTGATGCCGTGCATCTTCGGTGACAAGTTCGCCCAGCAACTCGCGAAGCGGTCCGGTATTTCGCCCGACGCGGCGCGGGACACGCTGGCGGCGAATTGCGGCGAGACCGGCGCGGCGCATTCGCTCGTCATGCTCGTCAACACGCTCCAGACAGAAGCGAAGCCCGGCGACAAGGTGCTGGTGCTTCACTTCGGCGGCGGCTGCGATGCGCTTGTTTTCGAGGCGACGGACAGGCTGTCGAGCCAGGCTTCGAAGCGCGGCATTGCGGGTTCGCTCAAGAACGGGGTCGAGGAGACGAACTATCTGAAGTTCCTCACCTTCAACGGCCTGATCGAGTGGGAAAAGGGCATGCGCGCGGAACAGGACAAGAAGACCGCGCTCACCACGCTCTACCGCAATGAGGACATGCTGATGGGCCTTGTAGGCGGGCGCTGCAAGGAGACGGGCGTCGTCCAGTTCCCGCGGTCGCGCATTTCGGTCAACCCGAACAACCACACGGTCGATACGCAGGAGCCCTATAAATTCGCCGAGAAGAAGGCGAAGATCCTCTCCTGGTCGGCCGACTTCCTGTCCTTCAGCATGAACCCGCCGAACCATTACGGCATGGTGGTGTTCGACGAGGGCGGGCGGATCATGATGGACTTCACGGATGTGGAGGCCGGCACGGTCGATTCCGGCATGGAAGTGAAGCTCGTCTTCCGCATCAAGGAATTCGACGACAAGCGCGGTTTCCGCCGCTATTTCTGGAAGGCGGTGCCTATCGCCTCCAGCGCAGCAAAATCACAAACGGGCCAGGCGGCCGAATAGGGAGAAACGGACATGGCGGCAGGTATCAAGGACAAGGTCGCGATCCTCGGCATGGGTTGCTCCAAATTCGGCGAACGCTGGGACGCGGGCCCCGAAGAACTGATGGTCGAGGCCTATCTCGAGGCGATGCAGGATGCGGGCATCGAGCCGACGCAGCTCGATGCGGCGTGGTTCTCGACCCATATCGACGAGATCGGCACGGGCAAGGGCGGCACGCCGCTGTCGCTTGCGCTGCGGCTCCCGAACATTGCGGTGACGCGCGTGGAAAACTTCTGCGCCTCGGGCTCGGAAGCGCTTCGCGGCGCTGTCTATGCCGTCGCCTCCGGCGCGGCGGATATCGCGCTCGCGGTGGGCGTCGAGAAGCTCAAGGACACGGGCTATGGCGGCTTGCCGGTCGGCAATATGGGCACGCTCAACCCGCAATGGTCGCCCTCCGGTTCGGCGCCGGGCAACTTCGCCCAGCTTGCTTCCGCCTACCGGGCGAAGCACGGCGTCAGCAAGGAAGACCTGAAGCGGGCCATCGCCCATGTCTCGGTGAAGAGCCATGCGAATGGCGCCAAGAACCCGAAGGCGCATCTGCGCAACGAGGTGACCGAGGACCAGGTTCTCAACGCGCCGATGATTGCCGAACCGCTCGGCCTGTTCGATTGCTGCGGCGTGTCGGACGGCGCGGCGGCGGCCATCGTGACCACGCCGGAAATCGCCAGGGCGATGGGCAAGAAGAACATCGTGACCGTGAAGGCGATGCAGCTTTCCGTTTCGAACGGGCTCGAGAGCCAGCACAACAGCTGGGACGGGAGCTACTTCCACACGGCGCGTATTGCCGCCAAGAAGGCCTACAAGGAAGCCGGGATCGACAATCCGCGCGAGCAGGTCAGCATGATGGAAGTGCATGACTGCTTCTCGGTGACGGAACTCGTTACCATGGAAGACCTTTTCATCTCGCCCGAAGGCGGCGCGGTGAAGGACGTCATGGACGGGTTCTACGATGCCGACGGCAAGGTGCCCTGCCAGATCGATGGCGGCCTCAAATGCTTTGGGCACCCGATCGGCGCGTCGGGCCTGCGCATGGCCTATGAGATGTATCTGCAGCTCCAGGGCCGGGCGGGCGAGCGCCAGCTGCCGAACCCGAAGATCGGCCTCACGCACAATCTGGGCGGCGCGCCCTCGCAGAATGTCTGTTCTGTGACGATCATCGGCGCCCATGGTGCGTGATCCGGTGCGAAATAAATGATCCGAAGGAGGCCGGGACCGCGTTCCCGGCCTTTTTTATGCCTTGGTTCGATCTAATATCGCGCGACTGACGAGCGATGCCGCTCTGAGTCTCCCTTCCAGTCCCTTTTCCGCCCGGGGCAGGAGCCCCCTCGCCAATTGCTGTTCAACTCACCCGTATTCCTTTTCGTCTTCCTGCCGCTGGTCGCCATCGGCTGTTTCGTCATCCGGGCGCGGCTCGGACGCGAGGCGAGCCTCGGCTTTCTCGTCCTCGCCTCTCTGTTCTTCTATGGCTGGTGGAACCCGGTCTATCTGCCGCTGCTCATCGGCCTGGCGATCTTCAACTTCCTGATGGCCAAGGCCATCATGACCGAGCGGCTGAAGTCGGGCGGCGGGCAGGCGACGCTGCTGACCGCTTTCGGGGTGACGGTGGACCTCGGCGCGCTCGCCTATTTCAAATATACCGACTTCCTGATCGGGACTTCGAATGCGCTGTTCGATACGGGCATTCCGCTGCAGCACATCATCCTGCCGCTCGCCATTTCCTTCTTCACATTCCAGAAGATTGCCTATCTCGTGGATGCGCGGCGGGGCGAGGTCGAGCCGCATTCCTTTCTCGAATACTGCTTCTTCGTGATGTTCTTTCCGCAGCTCATTGCAGGGCCGATCGTCCATCACAAGGAAATCTTCTCGCAGACGAAACGGGCAAAGGGCTTTTCCTTCGACCGGATGAACCTTGCCATCGGCCTCACGATCTTCCTGATCGGCCTCTTCAAGAAAGTAGTGCTGGCGGACAATGTGGCGCTGGTGGCGACGCCAGTCTTCGCCCGGGCGGCGAATGGCGGCGAGATCGGCTTCTTCGACGCATGGGAGGGGATGCTCGCCTATACGTTCCAGCTCTATTTCGATTTTTCCGGCTATTCAGACATGGCGATCGGCGCGGCGCGCATATTCGGGATCAGACTGCCGCTCAATTTCCATTCGCCTTATCAGGCCATCAGCATCACCGATTTCTGGCGGCGCTGGCACATGACGCTGTCGCGTTTCCTGCGCGACTATCTCTACATCTCGCTCGGCGGCAACCGGCGAGGCAATGTGCGGCGCTATCTCAATCTCTTCATCACCATGGCGCTTGGCGGGCTCTGGCATGGGCCGGCATGGACCTTCATGCTGTGGGGCGCGGCGCACGGGTTCATGCTGATCGTCAATCACGGCTGGAATGCGCTGCCGATCCCGAAGATCAACAGATGGTGGTCGCGCGGTTTTGCCCGGGCGCTGACATTCCTCTGCGTGGCTCTTGCATGGGTGCTCTTCCGCGCGGCCGATCTCGACGCCGCCTTCGCAATCTACAAGGGGCTTGTGGCGGTGCCGCTCGACCTCGATATGGCGCGGCTTGGAGAAAACCTCGCCTGGCTCGCCTTCTGGATGGGCATTGTCTGGTTCTGGCCGAACACGCAGCAATGGCTCGCCATGGTCCGCCCGGCCTTCAACTACACATGGGCCGACCGGAGGGCAGACCCGTTGCTGCTGCCTGTCGACGGAACGAAGTATCAGCGGCTATTCCTCTGGCGGCCGAGCAAACGCGTGGCAATCGCGGTCGGCCTTGCCGCTGCGGCCTCGTTCCTCAGCCTGCAGCGGATCAGCGAATTCCTTTATTTCCAGTTCTGAGTGCCGCCGACCGATGACGATGAACAGATACATTCCCGGCTATTTCGCGGCGCTCGTGGCGACGGTGATTGCCATCGGGGCGTCGGCGCTGGCGCTGAACGCGGCCGTGGACCCGATGTGGTATTTCGGCGGCAACAAGGTCGGGAACATCAACTATGCGTTCAACGAGCGGCTCAGCAAGATCAATCTTTTTCTCGACAGACAGGATGAATATGACTGCGTGATTTTCGGCGACAGCCGGGTGACGCTCCTGCCGGAACAGCGGATCGAAGGCTATCGCTGTTTCAACTTCGCATTTTCGGCAGGCAAGGCCGAAGAGGCAGTAGCCTATGCGCGCTACATCGCCAATCGGGGTTTCCGCCCCAAGCTCGTCGTGATGGGCGTGCCTGCCGCGGCGTTCCGCGACAAAATCGGCGGCACAAATATTCCGCCCTTCATCCGCGAGCTCGGCGAACCGAAGCCGGCGCTGCTGACCTATCTCTCGTTCGACGCCATCTCCATGTCGTGGCGGACGCTCGTTGGAGAGTCGCCGCTCGACCGCGTCTACACGCTCGATTTCGAATGCCGTATCGCGCCGGGGGCGCCGCTCTACGATCCGGCGAGGCCGGTGACCGACATGATGGCGGGCCGCTTCACAGGCACGCATCGCGTGAAATTCTACGACGAGATGCGCGGGGTGTTTCCGGATGCGGAGCTTCTCGGCTATGTGCCTCCGATTTCCGCATGGGCGATCGATGGCTATGAAAAGGCCGGGTGGTTGCCGCAATATGCAACGGCGATCCATCTCGCATCGGAGAAGTTCGACCGCTTCCTCGATTTTGGCGTGCCGTCCTCGCTCACCATCGATACCGGCAATACCTATGACGGGACGCATTATTCGGAGCCTGCGAACCGGCGGGTGGCCGAGATGCTTTTCTCGACCCGCCCTTCGGAAGCGCTCGACCTGAAGCGGATGGGCAAGGAGGAGATGCTTTCGACCTATCTCGCGCGGCTCGAAACCTATCGCGATGATCTGGCGGAAGGACTTGGCGGTCAGGCGAGATAGGGCGCGCGGGTGGAACATTCCGCCGAGACGGGCGCAATAACCACGAAGATCTGATCCGTGTCGTTGGCCGCCGCGCGCACCGGAAAGACGCCGCGATGTACCGTGATGAACTCCCTCGATTTCACGGGGAGACTGGTCGTGGAGAAGACGGGCTTGCCGCTATCCAGAACATCCGCGAACTCCCGCCGCCGGATTTTCTCGCCCTCGGGCGTCAGATGCTCACCCAGCCTGCGGCCCGTGTAGTCGACGCCAAAGATTTCCGTGCAGGCGGTGCCGGCCAGGCGGTAGCGGTAGTCCAGCGCATTGCCGTGGCGCAAGACTTCAAGCACGAGGAGCCAAGGTAGAACGCCGGTAATTTCGCCCGGGTTGATCTGGCTGCGCGACGGGATCGCGTCCGGAGACGCCTCGCTATGACGCCGCCAGCATGCTTCGAAGGCGCGCACGGGGTGGCGCTCCGAGATACTTTCGATGGCGGCGAGGCGGTAATTCGGCACGATAGGGGCCTGGACGGAATGCTGAAAGAGTGATTTCGCACCCTAGCGTCGAACCGCTTACCAAAGTGTCACCGGACAGTCCCCCTTTTCGCTGGTGTGGCGCGATTCCCCGCAGGGGCGTCCGCCACCAATCCGGCAGCCGGGGTGGATCAGCGTTTGTTGATGTCCTCGCCGCCGTCGAGGAAAGCCTGCATGGCGGTGACGGCGTCCTCATCGTCCGCGATCAGCACGCTGAACCGGCCGCGTGCTTCGGCACATGCATCGTCGAGGGGCCGTTCGGCGGTCCGCTTGACGAGAGCCTTGGCCTCGGCAATACCCCCGGCCGGCATTCTTGCGAGTTCCGCAGCGACCAGCCTGGCGCGGTCCAGCGCCGGACCCGGCGTCACTTCGTGAACGAGGCCAAGCACTCCTGCTTCGGCCGGGCCGACGGTGCGGCCGCGCAGGATCAGCTCAAGCGCCCGCGCTTCGCCGATCAGGCGGGGCAGGCGTTCGGTGCCGCCTGCACCCGGGAAAATGCCGATATTGGTCTCGGGCAGGCCGATCCTGTAGTCGCCGCTTTCCGCGATCCTTATATCGCAGCAGAGCGCAAACTCGAATCCGCCACCCTGCGCAAATCCGTTGATGGCCGCGATGGTCGGCTTCGGCATACGATCGACCTTGTCGAACACGGCCGAGATGGCGTTGCCGCGCTTGCCCGCCGCCATCATCTCGTCCCGGGTGCTGCCGCTGCTCTTGATGCGGTCGGCGACGGCGACGATCTCCGCGACATCGTAATGACGGACAAAGACGCCGGGAACGCCGCCGGTGAAGATCACCACGCGCACCGCGTCGTCGGCAGCCAGCCGCTCGACAACATCGCCAAGTTCGGCAACCTGCGCGGCGTTCATGTAGCCGCGAGGCGGATTGTCGAAGGTCACCGTGGCAATGGCGCCGTCGATCTCGAGGCGGACGAGAGCGCTCATTTGCCCGCTCCAGCTTCTTCGAGCGCGCGGCGGTAGCCGGAATATTTCGGCTGGTCGATGGCGAGCTTGGTGAGGGTCGTCGCCCAGAGGTGCTCGCGCAGACCCGGCGTATCGAGCGTCATATCCCCGTTCTCGATTTTCGCGCATAGCTCGCGGTTCAGCGCATCGAGCGAGCCGTCCTTCCCGAGAAGGGACTTGAGACGGGAGAGTTCTTCGTCACCCGCCTTCGGGCCGATTTCGAGCTCCCGTTTGACGATGTCGAGCGCATTGGCGGCGACCAGCGCATGAAAGGCGGTATGGCCCTTCAGCTGAGGCATGGCGTGGTTGCGGATGAATTCGCTGACCGCGCCGATGAGATCGATGGCGGAGGGTTGATCCTGCATCTTCCTATTCCTTGCCGGTGAGAGGGGCGAGAAGGCGCATCAGGTCGACTTCCGTTTCCGACGAGCGGCGGCCGATGGTGGCACGCTCGACCGAGCGGTCACCCTGAAGGAAGGCGGATGCCATGCCCATGCACATGACACCCCATTTGAGCGTGCCCAGCACCTCCCAGAATTTCACGCGGGCGGGATCGACCTTGCCGCCGCCCGCCGCTTCATAGCCCGCAAACAAATCCTCGCGCGTGCCGAAGCCGCCAACGGGCATGTCGATATTGCCGAAGCGCCAGGGGTTGATGCAGATCCATGAGAGGTCGGCCATGGGGTCGCCGACATGGGCGATCTCCCAATCGAGAACGGCGCGCACGCCATCCGGACCGATCATCAGATTACCGTTCCGGAAGTCGCCATGGACAAGCGTGAGCTCGGTTGTTTGCGGTGCATTGTCCCTGAGCCAGCGGAAGGCAAGTTCGAAGACGGGATGCGGATAGTCGAGTTGCTTGTAGGTGGTGAAATATTGCTCCACCTCGTCGCGGCCGGTGGCCGTGCGCAGCGGCGGCAGCTTCGACTTCTCGACTGTGTGGAGCCTTGCGAGAATTTCACCGCATTGGCGGGCGAGTTTCGGGCGTGCGCCGGCGAATTCCTCGTCGCGAAGGATCTTGCGCGCCAGCGTCTCGCCCGGCACGCGGTCCATGATGAAGCCCTGGCCGATGCCGTCTTCCTCGGTCAATACGTGACGTACGGGCGGAACGGGCACGCCGACTTCTTCCGCGAGGCGGATCAGGCGTGCCTCCGTTTCGAGTGGAACGGCGGTGCCGGAGCGGCCGGCATCGCGGAAGCCACCGGGCGCGCGGCGCAAGATGAGCGGCACGGCGCCTGACGGCGTTACCGCGTCGAAAGACCAGATTTCCTGACTTGCGCCGCCGGAGAGACGCTTCAGCGCATCGATGCCCGTGGCGCCGGGAATATGCCTGCGTGCGACGTCTTCGAGCGGCGCCGCAATCGGATTGCTCGCCTCCGTCATATCAATGCCCTGCACCGACGGGCTTGCCGTCCACGATCTGGTCGAGATATTCGGAGAGGCCATAGCCCGTCATGCCATTGCAGCGATATTCGGTCATGCCTTCGGTGATACGGGTGTTGAGTTCGTTGCCGTCGGCATCCTTGCGGCGGTTGCGCAGCGGGATGAGCGACATGACCTTGCCTTCGACTTCATAGGTCGCGCCGGATTCCGTCTCGACCTTTGCGCGCAGGGCGGTCTGGTACCAGTTCTCGTCCCAGTCGCTGTCGATGCTGCATCTGGCGATGAGGTCATATTTGCCGTCCTTCAGCACCATGCCGCCATGCCGTTCCTTGCCTTCGTCATTGGTGACGATCGAAATCATCATGCCGAAGTCGCGGCCGAAATTCATGGGCAGCCAGCGGTACCAGTGGATTGCCTGCCAGTAGCGCGGGCCCCAGCTCTTGTCGCGCAGGCCGAAGCCTTCGACTTCAAAGGTTTCGTCACCGACCTTGAAGCGGCCCTTGGCGGCCATGTGCTGTTCGTAATGAGCCTTGGCGAAGGATTTTTCCGGATCGAGATCGAGGGGGGAGCCATCTTCCTTCACCGTCTCGCCGCCGAACATGGGCGAGACGCCTTCATAATCGAGTTCGACCTCGCAGGGGAGAACCGGGTTTTCCTTGAAGGCGCGGGCGGGGTCCGCCATCTCGAAGGGGCGGGCGAGCACGACGGCCTTGCCGGAATAGGTGAGGCGCAGGCGCTTGAAGGGCTCGATCACCTCGATCTTCATGCCGCCGGCGTTCATTTCGTCATTATTGGAAATTTTCGGCCGGGCATACATGAAGGCGACCCGGCCATCCGGGAGATAGAGGCAGACGGACATTTCGGCATGACCTTCGTTCGGCCGATTGCCGAGGCGAAACCAGCCGCCGGTCTTCCGAACGGGATCGAACATGTTGAAATACATGCTCTCGTTATAGTTCGTCGCGGCATCCGGCTTGTGCGTGTACTCGTCTTCCGGCAGCAGCCGCACCTTCGTGCCCGGGGCGCTCTTCGCCATGGCTTTTCTCCCTGTTTCCGAGGCCGTTCGGGCCCGTTTTTCAATATTTGTTGGCCCTATGATGGAGGCGTCCTGCCTGACAGGGAAGCCCCGCAATGCTATGAATAGACAAGAAGCCGGAAGGCCAGTGTGCCCCGGCGTCAATGCAGCCCTTCTCCTGACGGGCGAGCCAGTGGCAGGCTGAATGAACACTCCTGACGACGAAAACTCTCCCTCCAGCAGCCCCGAACCCCATTTGATTCTGCCGGCCAAGCCGACCGGATTCATGACCCGGATCAGGAACTACTTTCTGACCGGCCTCGTCGTTGCGGCACCGATCGGGCTCACCATCTGGATCACGCGCTGGTTCATCGATCTGATCGACACCTGGTTCACGCCGATCATCCCGGCGGATTACCAGCCCGATAATTATCTGCCTTTCGACATTCCGGGGCTCGGGCTGCTCATCGCCTTCGTGCTGCTGACGCTGCTTGGCGCGCTGACCGCCAACATCTTTGGCCGGACGGTGCTCAATATGGGTGAGAGGCTCGTCGGGCGCATGCCGGTGGTGCGGAGCATCTATGGCGCGCTCAAGCAGATATTCGAGACGGTGATCTCGCAGTCCAACGCTTCTTTCCGGGAAGTCGGCCTGATCGAATATCCGCGCAAAGGGCTTTACTGTCTCGTTTTCATCACGACACAGACGAAATGCGAAATTCTCGAACGCGTGGATCATGACGAGCTCGTCAGCGTGTTTCTGCCGACGACGCCGAACCCTACATCCGGATTTCTCCTTTTCGTGCCGAAGGAGGATATTCAGGTTCTCGACATGACGATCGAGGAAGGCGCGAAGATGATCATCTCGGCCGGACTGGTGGAGCCGCCGCACAGGAAGGCCGGCGAGGTACTTGAACCGGTACCCATCGCCAACGGGACGGTTCCCTCAGCCTGACCGGAGATAGCGGATCGCTTCGTCGCGCTCGAACAGATAGAGCAGGGTGCGCAGCGCGCGGCCTCTTTCGCTTTCGAGTTCCGGGTCGCGTTCGACGATCATTCGGGCGTCGTCATGCGCGGCGGCGAGGAGTTCCTTCTGCGTTTCGAGATCGGCGATGCGGAAGGCGGGGAGGCCGCTCTGACGCGTGCCGAGAAGTTCGCCGGCGCCGCGCAGCCGCAAATCTTCCTCGGCGATGCGGAACCCGTCTTCCGTCTCGCGCATGATCTTGATGCGCGCTTCAGCCGTCTCGCCGAGCGGGGTCTGATAGAGAAGCAGGCAGCTCGATTTTCCCGTGCCGCGGCCGACGCGCCCGCGCAACTGATGGAGCTGGGCGAGGCCGAAGCGCTCCGCATGCTCGATCACCATCACGGTGGCGGACGGCACGTTGACGCCGACCTCGATCACCGTGGTCGCGACGAGGACCTTGATTTCGCCCGCCGCGAAGCGCGCCATGACGGCATCCTTGTCGATCGGCTTCATGCGGCCGTGAACGAGGCCGACGATGTCGCCGAAGACCGATCTCAGATGCTTGTATCGTTCCTCTGCCGCGGCGGCGTCCACCTCATCGGACTCCTCGACCAGCGGGCAGACCCAGTAGATCTGCGCACCGCGCGCAAGGGCACGCGGAAGGCCCGCGACGATTTCATCGAGCCGGTCGAGCGGCAGGGCGCGCGTGTCGACGGGCTTCCGCCCCGGCGGCTTCTCATCGAGCTTCGAGACATCCATGTCGCCATAGGCGGTGAGCGTCAGCGTGCGAGGGATGGGCGTTGCGGTCATCACCAGGACATCGGTGCCGGGCCCGCCCTTGGAGGTGAGCAGGAGACGCTGATGGACGCCGAAGCGGTGCTGCTCGTCCACCACGGCGAGGGCCAGCGCGTTGAACGCCACATCTTCCTGGAACAGGGCATGGGTACCGACAAGGATGTCGATGCTGCCGTCTGCAAGCGCCCCGAGAATTTCCTCGCGCGGCTTTCCCTTTTCGCGCCCCGTGAGCAGGGCGAGCTTCACACCCGCCGCTTCGCAGAGCGGGGCGAGCGATGCGTGATGCTGGCGCGCGAGAATTTCCGTCGGCGCCATCATGGCGGCCTGAAAGCCGGCTTCCACCGCGTTCAGCATGGCAAGCAAGGCAACGACCGTCTTGCCGCTGCCGACATCGCCCTGAAGCAGCCGCAGCATGCGATGTGGTGCCTTCATGTCTGCCTCGATTTCGCTGAGCGAGCGCGCCTGCGCATCCGTCAGAGCGAAGGGAAGCGCCTCCTCGACCTTGCGCCGCAGGCGGCCATCGCCCGCGATGGAGCGGCCCGGCCGCTTCTTCATGCGGGCGCGTACGAGACCGAGCGCAAGCTGGTTCGCCAGCAATTCGTCGTAGGCGAGGCGCGCCCGAGGGGCGGCATCAGGCGCGATATCGGCCGCGGATTGCGGCTCATGCGCGGATTGCACGGACACCCGCCAACCAGCCCAGCCATTTGCCTTCAGCCAGGGGCCGTTCTGCCATTCCGGCAGATCGGGCAAGCTCGGCAAAGCGGAGCGGATGGCTTTCTGCAGCGATTTCAGCGGCAGGCCCGCGGTGAGCGGATAGATGGGTTCCAGAAGCGGCAGGGCGGCAAGTTCCTCGGGCCCGACGATGTGGTCCGGATGGGTCATCTGCGGCGCGCCCTGGTAGAACTCCACGCGGCCCGAAACGATCCGCTGCGCACCTTCCGGCAACGTCTTGGCGAGGTAGTCGGCCCGGGCATTGAAAAAGATGAGCTGCATCTCGCCTGTCTCGTCCGACACATGGACCCGATAAGGGAGGCGCTTGAGGCGGGGCGGGATGTGAAGGCCGACGGTTACCTCCATGGTGGCGATCTCGCCGTCGCGCGCTTCGGCGATTTTCGGGCGGCGGCGGCGGTCGATCAGGCCTGAAGGCAGGTGCCAGAGGAGATCCACCACCTTGGGACCCGCTAGGCGCTCCACCAGCTTTTCAAGGCGCGGGCCGATGCCCGGCAGCGTACGGGCCGGTGCGAAAAGCGGAAAGAGGATTTCAGGCCGCATGGGCCGGGCCCTGCCTGTGGACGGGAATCATGAGGCATTCTAATGACATATGGCCCGGTGCGGTCTATATCCCCGCCATGCGCAAAGGAGAAAATGCATGACCGGCGAGACGAGCCCGGACCGCGACATTCGCCTGCGGAAACTGAAGTTCCGCTCCTGGCACCGGGGCATCAAGGAGATGGACCTTATCCTCGGGCGGTTCGCCGATATTATCCTGGATACGCTCAGCGATTCCGAGCTCGACATCTATGAAACGCTGATCGAAGTCGAGGATACGCAGCTTTACAACTGGCTGACCGGACGGGAGGCCGTTCCGGGCGAGCACGACCATGCGCTGTTCGCGCGGATCAAGACTTTCAACCACATGAAGGGGACCGCCGGCCGCTGATGCGCCGGGGGCCAAATCCTTGAAGAGAATTGCTGACATTGTTTCGGCGCCGGGACGCCTGACGCTCGGCGAAACGCCGGAAGGTTTCGACGCGCTGGTGCTGGCCGACATGGCCCGCGCAGGTGGCGGCGTGACCGTTCACATTGCGCGGGACGACGCGCGCATGGCCGCGCTTCGCGAGGCGCTCGGCTTTTTCGCGCCCGAGATCGAGATCGTCGTTTTTCCGGCGTGGGACTGCCTGCCCTATGACCGGGTGTCGCCCAATGGCGAGATCAGCGCGCGGCGCATGGCCGCGCTTTCGCGGCTGGCAGCGCTGGAGAAGGCGGGCGGCGGGGCCCCGGTCGTTCTGCTCACCACCGTCAACGCGGTGCTTCAGCGCGTGCCGCCGCGCGAGACGGTGACGCGATCCGCATGGTCGGCACGCACGGGCAACCGTATCGACCTCGACGCGCTGACGGCCTATCTCGCGGCCAATGGCTATAACCGGACAGGGACGGTGCGCGAACCTGGCGAATTCGCCGTGCGCGGCGGCATTGTCGATCTCTATCCGTCAGGCTTCGAACTTCCGGTGCGGCTCGACATGTTCGGCGACACGCTGGACACGATCCGCAGCTTCGATGCGGCGACGCAGAGAACAGTGGGCCAGCTCAAATCGATCGAGCTTGTGCCCGCCAGCGAAATCCATCTCGATGCGGAAGCCATTCGCCGTTTCCGGGCGGCCTATGTGGCGACGCTCGGCGCGGCGACCGGCGACGATCCGCTCTATGCGGCCGTCAGCGAAGGACGCAAGCATGCCGGCATGGAGCACTGGCTGCCGCTGTTTCACGAGCGCATGGAGACGCTTTTCGACTATGTGCCGGAGGGGCTCATTGCCTTCGACGCGCAGCTTGAAGAGGCGAAGGCCGCGCGGTTCGAACTCATCGCGGATTATTACGATGCGCGGGCGGAGGCGCGCCAGCAGGGCAGCGCGGCGAAGCTCGCGGCCGACGCGCCGAGCTACAAGCCGCTGAAGCCCGAGGCGCTTTATCTCTCGGACGAAGAATGGCGCGAGCTGCTGTCGGGGCGGCGCATTCGCGATCTCACGCCTTTCAGCGTGCCGGAGACGGCGGGGCTCAATCTTGGCGGCAAGCAGGGACGCAATTTTGCGCCGGAGCGTGCGCAGGAAGGCACCAATATCTTCGAGGTGCTGGGCGGGCATATTGCGGGGCTTCGCCGGGCGGGAAAGCGCATCGCCATTGCAAGCTGGAGCGAAGGCGCGCGGGACCGGCTGCAGCATGTGCTTGCGGATCACAGTATCGGAAATGTTCTCATCGCCGATAGCTGGGCCGATGTTAACAGTGTTAGCAGGGCGACAGTTTCGCTGATTGTTCTCGGTCTCGAGGCCGGCTTCGAGACGGATGACATTGCCGTGATCGGCGAACAGGACGTGCTGGGCGACCGGCTCATCCGCCAGCGCCGGAAGAAGCGCGCGGAGAACTTCCTCACCGAAGCATCGAGCCTGACGCCGGGCGACCTCGTCGTGCATGTCGATCACGGCATCGGCCGGTTCGAGCGGCTGCAGACGATCGAGGTCATGGGCGCGCCGCATGACTGCCTGCTGCTCGTTTATCATGGCGGCGACAAGCTCTATCTGCCGGTCGAGAATATCGAACTCCTGTCGCGCTATGGCGCGGATGACAGCGATGCCGCGCTCGACCGTCTCGGCGGCACCGGCTGGCAGGCGCGCAAGGCGAAGCTCAAGCAGCGCATCCGCGAGATGGCGGCGGAACTCATCCGCATTGCGGCGGCGCGCGAACTCAAAACAGCGCCGGCGATGGAGCCCACACCCGGCGCCTATGACGAATTCTGCGCGCGCTTCCCCTTCACGGAGACGGAAGACCAGGAACAGGCGATCGCGAGCGTGCTGGAAGACCTTGCGCGGGGCCGGCCGATGGACCGGCTCGTCTGCGGCGATGTCGGCTTCGGCAAGACGGAGGTGGCGCTGCGCACGGCCTTCGTGGCGGCGATGGCCGGCTATCAGGTGGCGGTAGTGGTGCCGACGACACTGCTTGCGCGGCAGCATTACCGTACCTTCTCGCAGCGTTTTCAGGGATTGCCGCTCAAGCTCCGGCAGATGTCGCGGCTTGTCGGCACCAAGGACATGGCGGAGGCGCGTGAGGGGCTTGCGAGCGGCGATGTGGACATCGTGATCGGGACGCATGCGCTGCTCAGCAAGCAGGTCAAATTCCGCAATCTCGGTCTCGTTATCGTGGATGAGGAACAGCATTTCGGCGTGGCGCACAAGGAGCAGCTGAAGAAGCTGCGCGCGGAAGTGCATGTGCTGACGCTGACGGCGACGCCGATCCCGCGCACGCTGCAGCTGGCGCTATCGGGCGTGCGCGAATTGTCGCTGATCGCGACGCCGCCGGTCGACCGGCTTGCCGTTCGCACCTATGTCTCGCCGTTCGATCCGGTGGTCATTCGAGAAGCCCTGCTGCGCGAGCATTTTCGCGGCGGGCAGAGTTTCTATGTCGTGCCGCGTATCGCCGATCTCGCCGAGGCCGAAGAATTCCTGCGCGAATATGTGCCGGAGGTGAAGTTCATAGCGGCGCATGGCCAGATGGCTGCCGGTGAAATCGAAGACAAGATGACGGCCTTCTACGACGGCAAATACGATGTTCTCGTCTCCACGACGATCGTGGAATCCGGGCTCGACATTCCGACGGCGAACACGCTTGTCGTGCACCGCGCCGACATGTTCGGCCTCGCGCAGCTCTATCAGTTGCGCGGACGCGTGGGGCGCTCCAAGGCGCGGGCTTATGCCTATCTCACCGTGCCGCCTTACCGCACACTGACGCCTGCGGCCGAGAAGCGGCTCCGCGTGCTGCAGTCGCTCGACTCGCTCGGCGCCGGATTCTCGCTTGCGAGCCACGATCTCGATATTCGCGGTGCAGGCAACCTGCTCGGCGATGAACAGTCCGGTCATATCAAGGAAGTCGGCTACGAACTCTATCAGGAGATGCTGGAGGAAGCCGTCGCCTCGATGCGCGGCATCGGCACGGAAGAAGGACAATGGTCGCCGCAGATCAATGTGGGCACGCCGGTTCTCATCCCCGAAAGTTATGTGCCCGACCTCGATGCGCGCATGGCGCTTTACCGCCGTTTGTCGGATGTGGAGACGCGGGCCGAGACGGATGGCTTCGCGGCGGAACTCATCGATCGCTTCGGCAAGCTGCCGGAGGAAGTCGAATTCCTGCTCAAGATCGTCGAGATCAAGGGGCTCTGCCGCACAGCGAATGTCGAGAAGATCGAAGCCGGCCCGAAGGGTATCGTGCTCTCGCTGCGCGAAAACACCTTCCCCAATCCGGCGGCGCTCGTGGAGCTCATCAATGACGAGCGCGGCAAGGCGAAGCTCCGCCCCGACCACAAGCTCGTCTTCATGCGCGACTGGGACACGCCTGCCGAGCGTCTTGCCGGTACGCACAGGCTGATGTCGACCCTGGCGAAGCTTGCGGGGCAGGGCAAGGCCGCGTGACCGGCGTCAGGCGGCCTTTGGCGCTTTCCACAAGCCCCAGATCACCAAGCCGACGCCGGCGACCATGGCGACCGAGATGGAGATCAGCAGGAAGGCGATGATGCCTTCCTGGATGGGCGTTCCCATGAGCCCTTTTGCGGCGATGGGCATCATGGAGGCGCCCGCGCCCCAGATGCCGCCGAGCAGTACGCCGAGCCAGTTCGCATAGGCCGCATAGACGACAAGCCAGAAGGCAGCGAGCGATGCCTTCGCGCCAAGCGCAAGGCGGTGCCAGAAGAGGCCGAGTACGGCGAGGAAGGTCCCGTTCATCAGGCCTTCGAGATGGGCGGAGAGACCCATGCGCGGATTTTCGAATGTGCCGGAGACGAAGCCCGTCAGCAGTCCGATCATGAACAGGATCATGCCGAGCAGCAGAAGGCGCTGCCCGAGCAGAGATGATTGCGTCGTCATGTTTCCCCCCTTGATGGCCGCTGTCAGCCGACGGCAGCCTCCGCTTCCCTTGCCAGCAACTTGTTGAACATGCGCACCAGCGTTTCCGGCTCCTGCGCGCCGGTAACGACCCATTGCGCATTGATGACGAAGCTCGGCACGCCCTGAATGCCGAGCTCGCGCGCCGTCGCGTCCTCGCGCGCAATGAGCGCCTTGTCGGCATCCTTGGAGAGAAGGTCGCGCACGATGTCCGCATCCATGCCGACTTCGGCGGCGGCTTCGGCAAGCACATCGTGCGAGCCGATATCCTGGCCTTCGACGAAATAGCGGCGGAACAGGCTTTCGACCATTTCATTCTGGCAGCCGGCGGTGCTCGCCCAGCGGATGAGGCGGTGGCTGTCCATCGTATTCGGCGATTTTTCGATCAGATCGAAACGGAAGTCGATGCCGACAGCCTGACCGAATTCGCGGATCGTGTTGCCGATCTCCCTGGCACGTTCGCCGCCGAATTTCCTTTCCATGTAGGTCTTTCGGTCGAGCCCTTCGGGCGGGATCGAGGCGTCGAGCTGAAAGGGACGCCAGGCAAGGGTGATGCCTTCGCCGCCATGAATGGAGAGCGCCTGATCGAGGCGCTTCTTGCCGATGTAGCACCACGGGCAGACGGTATCGGAAACGACGTCGAGCTGCATTCGGGCCTCCCTCGGCTTCGGCGTTTTTCCGATTATGCGGAGAGCGGGCGGGTGAGGGCAAGGCGCATGCGGCCTTGACCGACGCGCTTTGCCATCTAGGATGCCGCGAGCTGGAAACGGCAATCAAAACAAGAGGATGCGGGCGAAGACCATGACCGACGCTACGGAAATCAAGCTGCCGGACTACGACCTCACGGGCAAGGTGGCGCTTGTGACCGGCGCAACCAGCGGTCTTGGCCGCCGTTTCGCACTGGTTCTCGCCAAGGCGGGCGCAAAGGTGGCGATCACCGGACGGCGCGTCGAGCGGCTCTCCGAGCTCAAGGCCGAGATCGAGGCGATGGGCGGCACGGCCGCCGCCATTGCGCTCGACGTGACCGATACGAAGAGCATTGCCGACTGCGTGACCGAGACGGAAGCGAAGCTCGGACCGCTCGACATACTCATCAACAATGCGGGCATGAATGTGCAGGCGCTGCCGGCCGAAGTGACGCCGGACGGCTTCGACACGATGTTCGACACGAATGTGCGCGGCGCCTTCTTCATGGCGCAGGCGGCCGGCCGCTCCATGATGGCGCGCGGGCAAGGCGGCCGCATCGTCAATATCGCTTCGATCGGCGCGCATACGGTGCTGCCGGGTCTTACCATCTATTGCATGACGAAGGCGGCGGTCGCGATGATGACGAGATCGCTCGGCAAGGAATGGGCGCGGCACCAGATCAATGTGAACGCCATGTGCCCCGGCTTCATCGAGACCGAGCTGAACTCCGACTGGTTCAAATCCGAAGGCGGCCAGCGGCAGATCAAGAGCTGGCCGAGGCGGAGGCTCGGGCTCGAGGAAGATCTGGACGGCACGTTGCTGCTGCTTGTATCGGACCATGGCCGCTTCATCACCGGCTCGCTCTTTACGGTGGATGACGGCCAGTCGATCTGATCGTTCGAGGACGGATGAAATCCCCAATTCGGTCTTAACCTGCCGTTAAGCATAGATCGGCATAATTTCCCCGAATGTCGTCCTGCGACCGGAGGAAATGCCCTTGGGAAAGCTCATCGGCGGGTTCATTCTGGGGTTTTTCGCCTGCGTCTGGACCTATGGTCTGGACCCGACCGAGGCTGTCTTCGGCTTCAGCCACAAGCTCGCCGCCGCCCATGAGCATCTGCAGGCGGAATACCGGGTCGACCCGCGCCTTGGGCACAAGGGCCAATACAGCAATTTCAATCGCAGCCTTGAAGGCAATGCTCTGCCGGAACAGAGCGTATCGGCGGACGGCCTTGCATATCCCCCTGCATATTGGCTAACTCGGCAGATGGGCGGGCCTCCCATCATGTAGGCCCGCAAGGGGGCACATGATCGGCGGTCTGACTATCGGCACCATTATCTTGCTCGCGCTACCTGCGCTTGCCGTGATCATTTCCGTTGCCGGCTGGCTGAGAGCGGTACGATGAGCGGGACGATCGCCCTCACCATTAGTATCTATCTCCTGGCCATGCTCGGTCTCGGTGTCGCGGCCTATCGCTATACCTCCAATCTCAAGGACTACATTCTCGGCGGGCGGCAGCTCAATGGCGGCGTGGCTGCGCTTTCAGCCGGCGCGTCGGACATGAGCGGCTGGCTGATGCTGGGACTTCCCGGCGCCATCTATGCCTCCGGCATGAACCAGATCTGGATCGCCGTGGGTCTCGTCGCGGGTGCGCTTCTCAACTGGCAATATGTCGCGCGCCGGCTGCGCCGTTATACGGAGCTTGCGGGCGATGCGCTGACGCTGCCCGACTACTTCGAGAACCGCTTTGCCGACAGCAGCCGGATGCTCCGCGTCGCGAGCGCCTTCGTCATCCTCATCTTCTTCACGATCTATACATCGGCCGGGCTCGTCTCCGGCGCCATCCTGTTCGAGCAGGTGTTCGGGCTGGATTACCGGGCGGCCCTCATCATCGGCACGGTTAGCATCCTTTCCTATACAGCGATAGGCGGCTTTCTCGGCGTCTGCTGGACCGACACGGTGCAGGGCATCATGATGTTCCTTGCGCTTTTGATCGTGCCCGCGGTGGCCATGTCGAGCATGGGCGGGTGGGGCGCTTCGACGGAGGCGGCGAGTGCTGCCGCGAGCGCAGGTGTATTCGACGCCTTTCACGGGACGAGCCTCATCGGCGCGGTGTCGTTGCTGGCCTGGGGCCTCGGCTATTTCGGGCAGCCGCATATTCTGGCGCGCTTCATGGCGCTCCATGACGAGCGCGACATGCCGCAGGCTCAGGCCATCGGCATGACCTGGATGGTGCTGGCGCTTTACGGCGCCATTGCCACGGGATTTGCCGGGATCGGCTTTTTCGCCGCCGCACCGCTCGGCAACCCCGAGACTGTTTTCCTGGCCTTGTCACAGGCGCTGTTCAACCCATGGATGGCGGGCATCCTGCTGGCCGCCGTTCTTGCGGCGATCATGAGCACCGTGTCGTCGCAGCTTCTCGTCTCGTCGAGCGCGATAGCGGAAGACTTCTGGAAACGGCTTTTCCGGAAAGAGGCGAGCGAGAGAGAGCTGCTCAATGCCGGGCGGCTTTCGGTGCTGGCGATTTCCGTGATTGCACTCTTGCTGGCGCTCGACCGCGACAGCAGCGTGCTGGCGCTTGTCGCCTATGCCTGGGCGGGCTTCGGCGCGGCCTTCGGCCCCGTCGTGCTCTTCTCATTGTTCTGGGGACGGATGACACGCAACGGTGCGCTGGCGGGGATGCTTTCCGGCACAGTGACGGTGATCATCTGGAAGCAGCTTTCGGGCGGCATTTTCGATATCTATGAAATTCTGCCGGGCTTTCTGGCGGCGAGCATTTTCATCGTCCTGGTGAGCCTTGGCGGCGCGAAACCCGGCCGAAATATTCTCGAGATGCACGAAGCGGCGCGCGGCAGCTGAGCTTTGCCAACGTCTCATAATGGCACAAGTCATTGATTTTACTTGTGTTTTTATGGTTCCAGCCACACGCTTTGCAGATCGATTCGTTGCGGGAGCGGGCGGACTGCCGAAGGCGCCATGTCCAATTTCATCGTCGGCATTGTGGCCGGTTTCTTTCTCTGCGTCTGGGCGCTCGATGCGAGCCCCGTGACGGCGACCATTGCGCTGGTCGACCGGGTCAGGCAGGTCGAGGTGAGCTTCGCGGCCGAGACGGACAAAGGCGACGCCCGGCATGAGGCGCTGACGGAGACGCACTAGCCCTTCTGCAGCGCCCGGCGCATGACCTTGCCATTGGCCGTGCGCGGCAAGGAATCCACGAAGACAATTTCTTTCGGGCATTTGTATGCGGCGAGCCGCTCATGCGCCCAGGCGAGGATCGAAGCTGCATCGGGCTCGGATGCTTCCTTTGGCACGACGAAAGCCGCAACGATGCTGACGCCTTCGCGCACATGCATTTCGGTGACGGCCGCTTCCTGAATATCGGGGTGGCCGGAAAGCGCCGCTTCCACTTCCTGGGGCGAGACGCGATAACCCATCGGGTTCATCACATCGTCGGCGCGGCCTTCGTACCACATGTAACCGTCCTCATCGAAGCGGGCGAGATCGCCGCCGATGAACCATTCGCCGCGATAGACCTCCGCTTCTTCCTCCGGCCGCCGCCAATAGCCGAGCATCAGGCCGGGGTCGGAGCGATGGACAGCGAGGAGGCCCGTCTCGCCGGGCGGCAGCGGTTCCGTTCCGCCATCAAGGGGAAGCGCGGCGACGCAGCGGCCGGGCTGCGGCCTGCCGGGGCTTCCGGCGCGGATGTCCATGCCCGGCGCGGTCGAGACATAGGTCGAGCATTCGCTCATGCCGAGGGCTTCGTAGAGTTCCTTGCCCGTCGCCGCGCGCCATTGGTCGAGCAAGGCGGGCGAGAGCGCTTCACCCGCTGTCAGACCGTGGCGGAGCTGCCTCAGATCGAATTGCGCGAGATCGCAATATTTCAGGATCTGGCGATAGAGCGTCGGCACGGCGGCGAACATGGTGGCGCCCGTCTTCGCCATCAGCTTCGGCCAGACCTGCACATCCTTGTCGCCGTTGTAGAGAACGGTCGTCGCGCCATTCGCCCAGGGGTCGGTGAGGCCGACGCCGAGCGTATAGGTCCAGTTGAAGGCGCCGGCATGGAGGATCGTGTCCGTCTGTTCTATGCCGTACCAGCCGCCATACATGGGACGGCGGCCCCAGGCGCTGCGCTGCGCGTGAAGCACGCCTTTCGGGCGACCGCTTGTGCCGGATGTATAGACGAGGAAGGCGGGATCGTTCGCGCCGGTATCGGCATAGGATTTGAGCGGTTCGTGGAGCTTCAGGCGCGCGATGGAATCGGGCGCGAGGATTTTGACGCCGGGGGCGCCACTCACTTCCATGCCGGGTGCGACGGCAATGGCGGCGGCCGCGGAGTCCGACAGCAGGAAATCCGCTTCGGCGGCGGTGAGCTGCGAGGAAGAAGGCAGCGGCACGATACCCGCCGCCAGGGCACCAAAAAACATCAGCGCATAGTCGGACGTGTTCGGCATACGGATCATCAGCCTTTCGCCCGGCCTGAATCCTTCGGCCAGCAGACCGGCGGCGACGCTGCGCACCGCGAGGTCAAGCTCGCCATAGGTCCAGTGCTCCGCATGTTCGAGCGGCGCATCGGCATGGGAGACGACGATCAGCGCGGTCTTGAGCGGCGTACGCTCCGCTGCCGCGGCCAGACAATAGCGCGCCATGTTGAAGCGGGCGGGGCAGGGCTCGCCGGTAAAACCGCGGGCGATGGAGGGAGCGGGTAAGGCCATGCCGAGCTTTGTAAGACTGCGCCAAACGCTTCGCAAGCGGGACGCTGCGTCAGGTCGCGGCGGCATCTCGAAACGTTTACGCGGCTTTCGCCAGCCTGTACAAATCAGGCCAATCAACGGAAATGGCGGCCCGGCAAACGGGACGTGGAACCTAGGGAGTGAGACGGATGGGCAGCGGACCCCTGAGCGGTATCAAGGTCATCGAATTTGCAGGCATCGGGCCGGGCCCCTTCTGCGCCATGCTGCTGTCCGATATGGGCGCGGACATCATCCGCATCGACCGCAAGGGCGCGAAGGGCGGCTCCAAATACGACATCGGATCGCGCGGCCGCCGCTCGGTGGCGCTCGACCTGAAGAAGCCGGAATCTGTGGAAGCCTGTCTCAAGCTGATCGAGAAGGCGGACATCCTGCAGGAAGGTTTCCGCCCCGGCGTGATGGAACGTCTCGGCCTCGGGCCCGATGTCTGCCTGAAGCGCAATCCGAAGCTCGTCTATGGCCGCATGACCGGCTGGGGCCAGACCGGCCCGCTCGCGATGGCTGCCGGCCATGACATCAACTACATCTCGCTCACCGGCGCGCTGCATGCGATCGGCCGTCCGGGCGAGAAGCCGGTGCCGCCGCTCAACCTTGTCGGCGATTTCGGCGGCGGCGCGCTCTATCTCGCCATGGGCATGCTCGCCGCGCTTGTCGAAGCGCAGCGCAGCGGCAAGGGCCAGGTGGTCGATGCCGCGATGACGGACGGCGCAACCTCGCTCATGGCCATGTTCTACGGCTTCACGGCCTCCGGCATGTGGCAGGAGCCGCATGGCACGAACATGCTCGATGGCGGGGCGCATTTCTACGACACCTATGAGACGAAGGACGGCAAGTGGATTTCCATCGGCTCCATCGAGCCGCAGTTCTATGCGATCCTGCGCGAGAAGGCGGGGCTGACCGACAGCCTGTGGGATGCGCAGATGGACCGGGCGCAGTGGCCCGCGATGAAGAAGAAGATCGAAGAGGTCTTCAAGACCAAGACGCGCGACGAGTGGTGCGCGATCATGGAAGGCACGGATATCTGCTTCGCGCCGGTCCTTTCGATCAAGGAGGCGATCAACCATCCGCATAACAAGGCGCGTGAGACCATCGTCGAGATCGACGGCGTGGCGCAGCCCAATATCGCACCGCGTTTCTCGCGCACGGAATCGAAGATCCAGGGCCCCGCGCCCATGATCGGCGAGCACACGGAAAGCGCGCTCAAGGATTGGGGCTTCTCCGACGGCGATGTCGTCGGCCTCAAGAAAGCGGAAGCGATTTGAGCGCACTTCCCGGCACGACGGGCCGGCGGCGCATCTATCTGATGCGTCACGGCCATGTCGATTATTTCGGCCCCGAGATCATGGCGGCGGGCGGCGACACGAAAGTGGTGCCGCTGACGCCGCTCGGGCAGGAGCAGGCGAAGGCGGCGGGCGTCGCGCTGTCGCATGTGACGCTCGACCGCGCGGTTTGCTCCGGCGTTCCACGCACGAGGCAGACGGCGGAGTTCGTGCTTGCGGGGCAGGAGGGCAAGGCGCCCTTCCTCGAGGAAGAGCCGGAGCTCGTCGAAATTCATGGCGGCAGCTTCGGCAAGATTTCGAGCCGGGCGGAGCTTGCCGCCCGGATGGCCTATCATTTCGACATGGCCGGTGAGCCGGGTGCGACGATGCTCGACGGCGGCGAAGTGTTCGAGGATGCGCTGCGCCGCGCCGTGCGCTCCGTAGAGCGGCTGCTTGCCGAACCCGGCTGGCACACCATGCTCATCACCGCGCATGAAGGCATCAACCGGCTGTTGCTCGGCTGGGCGGCGGCGGGATGTTCGCTCGCCCGTGCGCTTTCTGCCGTGCGCGCCTTCGAGCAGGACCCGGCCTGCATCAACGTGATCGATTTCGACATGGTACCCGCCGCCGATGGCAGCCTCGGCACGGAAATCCAGCGCGCGATCATCAAATCCGTCAACGTCACGCCGTACAACTACGTCAAACACGGCATGAACATGACGAGCCTCGAGGCGATCTTCTCGAAAGATCCGCGGTGACTACTCCCCGATCATCGATCTCAGTTCGCGCCTGAGCACCTTGCCGAGCGGGTTGCGCGGGAGGGCGGGGGCGAGTTCGAGGCGTTCGGGCAGTTTGTAGGCGGCGATGTCGGCTTTCGCGAGGTGGCTGCGGATATCGTCGAGCGTCAGCGTTTCGCCATCGGCAGGAACGGCGACGGCACAGATGCGTTCGCCCATCACGGGGTCCGCATAGCCGACGACGGCGGCTTCCTTGATCTTGGGCAGGCCTGCGAGCAAACCGTCGATCTCGCCCGGCGAAATGTTCATGCCGCCGCGGATGATGATGTCCTTCGCGCGCTCCACGAAGCGGTAGTAGCGGTTGCCGGGGCCGGCGATTTCAAAGACGTCACCGGTGCGGAAGAACCCGTCCTTGTCGATGGCATCGGCGGGGCCGCCGCCATCGCCCGCACGGTAATAGCCAGCGAAAAGCGTCGCGCCCTTGATGAGAAGTTCGCCGGGCTTGCCGGGTTCGGTGATTTCCTCACCCGTTTGGAGGTCGATCAATTTTGTTTCGACGGCACCGGCAATTTTTGCCGGCCATTGAAGACCCTTCACGCCGAAGCGGGGGAAGAACTGCGCGCGTTCCTCCGGGTCCGGCACATCGCCCGCGCCGGAAATGAGGCAGGTGCCTTCGTTCGAGCCGAAGATGTTCACGATGGGCAGGCCATATTGCTCCTGCCATGTCTTCACCATCCAGGGCGAGAGCGGCGCGGAGCCCGAGCCGATGCTGCGGACATGAGAGAAGTCGAGGCTCGCCATGAGCTTCTCTTCCTTCAGCAGCAGGGTGAGCACGGCGGGCGGCGCGACCGTATAGGCGATCTTCTCCCCGACGAGCTGACGCAGGAAGACCGGCAGGTCGAACGGGTGGTGCTGTACCAGCGTGCCGCCCGTCAGCAGCCAAGGCATGAAACAGCCGCCAATGGCCGCCATGTTGACGAGCGGGAAGGGATTGAGCACGGCATCGCCCGGCTGCAATTGTGCGGCATCGGTGCAGGCAAGACCTGCGATCATCCAGTGATTGTGGCTGCGGGGCACGCCTTTGGGCCGCGCCTCCGTGCCGGAGGTCCAGCAGATCGTCGCGGCCTCATTGGCAT
This sequence comes from Parvibaculaceae bacterium, assembly GCA_019636015.1. Taxonomy (GTDB): domain Bacteria; phylum Pseudomonadota; class Alphaproteobacteria; order Parvibaculales; family Parvibaculaceae; genus Parvibaculum. Next base: position 2,138,643 of record JAHBYJ010000001.1, on the reverse strand, counting down.
CCGCCTGCGGCAGCGCATCGAGGCGCTTCGCATCGGCGTCGGGCCATGCCGTTTCGCCTGCGACGAAGACATGGGCGAGGGCGGGGCATTTCGATTTCAGTTCCGCGAACATGGCGCCGTGATCGTGACCGCGGATCGAGCGCGCAGTGACTGCGGCTTTCGCGTCGACGAAATTCAGCACATCGCCCAGTTCATGCGCGCGCCATTGCACGGGAAAGGGCGTCACGATGAGGCCGGCCCGCCACGCCGCGAAATAGACGGCGACGAGGTCCGCCGTGTTGGGCAATTGGACGGCGACGACATCGCCCTTCTGCAATCCGGCATCGAGAAAGCCGGTGGCGATCGCATCTGAAAGTTCCTGCAACTCGCGATACGTGAGACGCTTGGGCCCGGTGCCATCGATCTCCTCGCGGTTCGGCGGATCGGCGACGGCGAGGCGGTCGGGTGTTGCGGCCGCATTGGCGCGGAAGCGGGCGCTGACGGTTTCGGTGCCCCACCAGCCTGCCGCCGTGTGGGCTGCGATGTCCGCCTTCGATGCCAGTATCATGAGCGCTCCTCCCAAAGCTTCATGCAGGAACATTCGTTCCCGTTCTTATCTCTTTCGTGCTTCCTCGTATTCCGCCTTCAGCCGCGCGACGAGACTTGCCACAGGTTCCGTCCGGTCGATCAGGCCGACGCCATGGCCGGCCGACCAGACATGCGCCCAGCGCTTCGCGCCGGATTGCGGATCGGTGAAATCGACATCCGGGTTCTTTTCCATCGCGTCGAGATCGTATCCCGCGCGCGCGATGCTTGGCTTCAGCCAGTTCGCGGCGACACCGGTGATCGCACGGGTGAGAATGAGATCTTCCACCGTGGAGTTCACCAGCATGTCGCGGTACTCCGGTGCGGCGAGGCTTTCTTCGCAGGCGATGAAGCGCGTGCCCATATAGGCGAGATCGGCGCCCAGCACTTCCGCGGCGCGAATACCAGCGCCATCGGTGATGCCGCCTCCAAGGATCACCGGGCCGTCGAAAAATTCGCGCACCGCCGGTACGAAGGAAAAGCCGGTCATGTTGCCGGTGTGACCGCCTGCGCCTGCCGCGACGAGGACAAGTCCGTCAACGCCCGTTTCCACGGCCTTGCGCGCGAAGGGCACGGAGTTCACATCCGCAAATACAAGACCGCCATAATCATGTACGCGCTCCACAATGGCGCGGGGGCTGCCGAGTGCGGTGATGACGAGCGGCGCCTTGTAGCGCATGACGAGATCGAGGTCCTCGTCGAGCCGCGAATTGGAACGGTGGACGACGACATTCGCGGCCCAGGGCGCATCTTTTTCCGTCAAACCGGACGTGATCCGGTCGAGCCATTGGTCGAGATCGGCGACGGTTCGCGCGTTGGGTGTCGGGAAGCTGCCGATCACGCCATTACGGCAGGCGGCGAGCACAAGCTCCGGCCCCGAAATCAGGAACATCGGCGCGGCGACAAGCGGCAGGGACAGGCGCGCCTGCCACTGCCCGATCCGGTCTCTCATTCAGTCCTCCCCTCGGATTCTTTTTCCGAAGGATAGCAACAAGACGGGCGCAGATGCGAGCCTTAGAACCGCATGGTGAGGCTCGTGCTCAGGATATCGGCGGAGGACGAGAAAGTACCGCTCAGATTGCCGCGGGCATCGTTGCCGGGATCGCTCGCATCGAGGTTCATGTTTGCCTTGGGTGAGTAGATATGGGTGTAGGCGGCATCGAACGTCATGTTCTCGGTGATATCGTAGCCGACGCCGGCGGAGATCCAGTAGCGGTCGGAGTCCGGAATGCGCGGGGTGCGCCGGTCCGAGGCCGGGACGACGCCCTCGTCGAAGGCGACGCCGCTGCGAAGCCGCAGCTTCTCGTTCGCCCGCCAGGTGACGCCGAGGGCGAGGAACATGCTGTCTTCCCAGTCCTCCTCCGTCAGATCGCTGGGCTGGTTCGGATTGTCGAAATCGACGATCAGGCGGTCGAAGCGGCTCCAGCGTGTCCAGGCGATTTCGGCGCCGATGGTCCAGTCCGGGGCAATGTCGTGCTTCACGCCGAGCGACAGCATTTCCGGTGTGGTGATGGAGGCCCGGCCGCCTGTCGGCTGGAAAGCGCCGGAGACCAGGGCGAGAAGCTCGCCATAGGCGCTGAGGCCGAACTCGGCGCTGCCTTCGAGGTCGATGTCCATGGCCGAGCGGTAGCCGATGCCGATGCGCGTGCGCGGCTCGGGCGTGATGAGCACACCGAGCGAATAGCCGTAGGACCAGTCGTCGCCTTCGATTGCAGCGAAGCCATCCTGTGCCGGGTCTCCCGGCGAGCCGCCGGGCACGCCTTGCGCGGTACCTATGGTGCCGAAGTCGATCGCGCTGGTGAGGCGGGCATCCGTATATTGCACCTGAGCGCCGCCACCGACGGACAGCCAGGGCGTTGCCTGCCAGGCGAGGATGGGCTGCGCGTTGTAGGTCCGCATGCGGGAGCCAAGCGCATGATAGCGGCCGATCCAACCGCTATCTGCCGAGGTGGTGAGGCCGAACGGCGCGTTGAAGGAGAGGCCGAGGAACCAGTCCGGCGATACCTGCCATGAGGCATAGAAGGAGGGGACGAGCGCCTGCGGGGCGATATTGCCCGAGGTGCCACCCGCTATCGGCGTGCCGAGAGCGGTGGAGGCGGAGGCATTGCCGAGTTCCACATCCGGGATGATCCACGATGCCTGGCCCGAGACGTTGATGCCCTTGTGAAGCGTGAGCGTTGCGGGGTTGTAGAAGACGGTGCTGATGTCTTCGCCACCCGCCGACACGCCGGCAAACGAACTACCCTGCGCGGATGTGGATTGTTCGCGAATGGCGAAGCCTGCCGCCAGCACCGCCGCAGGAAATACACTTGCCGTCACGAGAATGCTGGTCGCCGCAAGGAGCATGCGGCGGGGCGTTTGCGTCATCGGATCCTCCCGTTACTCAGGTCGGCCCGGCGTCTCTTTCGTGCCCCGCAACACAGCCCCAGCTTTCAAGACGCGAGCTGGTTCGGGCGAAAGCCTAACAGCTTCCCGCTATTTACAGAAAGGAAAGAAGTTCATCGCGAAGACTTGAAAGGACGTCCCGTCACTCTAGTTTTCTTCGATCCACCAAGTCGAGCTGCGATAGCCGTAGAGCGATGTCTTCTCCGGCAGCTTCACCTTGCGCCACAACGCGACCCATTGTTCGGGCTGATGGAAAAGCGGGATCATGTAGGCGCCCGACAGAAGCGCGCGATCCATGGCGCGTACCGCCGCAGCAAAGTCTTCGCGTGTCCGCGCCGCGAGCATCGCTTCGATCATGGCGTCGACAGCCGGTTCCTTCGCTCCCATGTAATTTCGCGTTCCTGGCATATCGGCTGCGGCGGAGCCCCAATAGAAGCCTTGCTCGTTGCCGGGAGAGAGCGAGGAAAACCAGCTGTTGAAGATCGTATCGTAGTCGTAGTTGTTGCGCCGTTCCTGATACTGGCTCGGATCGACGTTCCGCACCGCGATGGAGAGACCGATGCGGCTTGCCATCCGCGTATAGGTGAGAGCGAGGCGTTCTTCCGGCGGCGTCGCCACGAGAATTTCGAAGCGGAGAGGGCGCCCGTTGTTCACATCCGTCATCACGCCGTTCCGCAACTCGTATCCGGCCTGTTTCAAAAGCGCGATGGCGCGGGCACGCGCGGCGCGATCCTGTCCCGCAGCATCGCCCTCCGGCGCCCGCCAGCCATGGGCCATGATTTCCGGGGTGACAGCGCGGGGGAAGGGCGCAAGTAGCTCGCGCTCGCGGATATCAGCCGGACGCCGGGCGGAACCAAGCTCCGAGTTGTCGAAGAAGCTCTGCGTCCGGACATAGGATCCGAAGTAGAGGTTGCGGTTCGCCCATTCGAAATTGAAGAGCTCGATCAATGCTTCGCGGACGCGCCTGTCGGCGAAGACAGGCCGGCGTGTGTTGAAGACGAGGGCATACATGCCGGAGGGCAGGCCGGTCTGGAATGTTTCCTTCCGCACCCGCCCGTCCCGCAGAGCCGGAAAATCGTAACTCGTGGCCCAGCGGCCCGGGTCGTCCTCCGGGCGGGCGTGATAGACGCCGGTCTTGAACGCTTCGAAGGAGGAATTGGTATCGCGGAAATATTCGTAGGTGACGATGTCGATGTTGTAGTGGCCGGCATTCACAGGCAGGTCGCGGCCCCAATAGGCCGGATCGCGGCGATAGACGATGCGCCGTCCGGGGACGGTCCGCTCGACCGTGTAGGGCCCGCTTCCGACGGGTGTCTCGAAGTTGGCGGCGCCGAAGTCGCGCTTCTCATAGACATGTTTCGGAATAATCGGCATGAGGCCGAGGATCATCGGGATTTCCCGATCACCATCCGGCGCGAAGTGGAGCTTTATGGTCCGCTCACCGATGCGCTCGATGCTTTCCACCTTGGAGTAATAGGTCTTGTAGTTGGGCCGTCCCTTGTCCCGCAGCGTTTCCAGCGAGAAGACGACATCGTCCAGCGTGACGGGCATTCCATCGGAGAAGCGAGCTTGGGGATTCAGGGTGAAGGCGACCCAGCTCCGGTCGTCCGGGACTTCGACCGTTTCGGCAAGAAGGCCGTAAAGGCTGAAGGGCTCGTCGTAGCCCCGTGCCAGGAGGCTTTCGAAGACATGCTCGCGCAGGCCGAGCGCCGAGGTGCCCCGGACGATGAAGGGATTGAGACTGTCGAAGGAGCCCGCGGCGCCATAGGTAATGGCGCCGCCCTTTGGCGCGTCCGGATTGGCGTAGGCGAAATGGGTGAAGTCCTCCGGATAGAGGGGCTCGCCGTGCATGGCGATGGCATGGCGTGGGCCGTCCGCCGCCGCGGCGCCCACATAGAACTGCACGGCCAGCGCGGCAAACAAGGCGCCAAGGCAGAGCTTCGAATTTGAACGCAAGGTCATCGCCATTCCGTGGAGCCCGAGGGACCAACAAGTCGAAAGTGTCTTCAAGTTGGTTCAAGCGTTAAGCATTTCTGCGAATTTTTCAAAGTTTCCCGATGCCTTCTTTATGCCGAAATGCGAGGCTAGAGACGATTTGACGTGCTGGCGGGCTTATCCGGCCTGCAGCCGCTATCGCTGAGGAACGGACAGATTTCCGTTTGCACAAGGTTCCAAGGGGTTCCGATCATGTCACTTCGCCGTGCGCTTTCCGGCGTTTCGCTTGCCGCTGCTGTTGCTCTCTCCGCCTTTTCTCCCGCTCAGGCCCAGGGGGCCGGCGGCGATGAAGCCAAGGTCCAGAAGTTCGGAACCTGGAGTTCGCGCTGCGAAACCGGTGAAACGGGCGTTGAGCAGTGCCACGCCTTTGTCGGCGTTGGCGTGGGCGACGAGGCGGGCCAGCAGCAGCGCATCCTCTATCTCGGTATCGGATATGGCGCGCGGGACGTGGACAATGACGGTTCGAAAGACCTCTTCATGTTCGCGATCACGCCCCTCGGCACAGTGCTGCCTGTCGGCATCAAATGGACGATCGATGGCGGCGAGGAGTTCGGCCAGCAGTTCCTCTATTGCCTTCCGGGCGGTTGCCAGACAGAAATCCTGATCGATGAAAAGCGGCTCAAGGCGCTTCAGTCCGGCAAGGAGATGAATGTCGAATTCAGGCTCGTCCGGCAGGGCGAGGTGAAGATTCCCGTCAAGCTCGATGGCATCACCAAGGCGATCGGCTCGTTGCCCAAGCCCAAATCCTGATCAGTCCGCACGCGTAGGGAAGAACAGGCTGCGGAGCCATCCGGCCAGCGTGTTCTCCCTGAGCATGTAGCGCATCAGCCGGTCCATGTCCTGCTGCAGCCTGTCCGGATCGGCGAACAGGGTGGATCGGGTGCGGAAAGCGCGCGCCGGGTCCAGCTCACGTACGACGCGGGCGGGATTTCCGGCTGCGATGCAGTTGGGCGGTATGTCCGAGATGACGACGGCGCCAGCGCCGATGATGCTGTTATCGCCGATCGTCACGCCCTTGCCGACGATCACGCGGACGCCGAGCCAGACATTCTCACCGATGACGATGGGCCGGTGCTTGGCGAGCTCGGCCGTGCGGTCATAGGTATCGTGCCAGTCGGAATCCGATAGATAGCAATTGCTTGCGATCATCGTATTGCTGCCGATGACGATCCGCTCCGACGCAACGATATGCGTGCCGGGGCTGATCAGCACGTGATCGCCTATCTCGATGCGTCCTTCGCGCTCGCCGGTGCGCCATGTCGCCAGACGCACCATGCTGCCCTTCGAGGCATGGAGATGGAGGTTCGCGCCGGCCGTGATGCCGCCACCCCATATCTCCACATTGCGGGGGCTCGTTATGTCCGGATGGAAGCCGAGTGCATCGAAGGCGGGCGCTATGAACCGTCTCACATAGAAGCGGTTCCAGCCGTCCTGTATCCGGCGGATGAAATAGGGTCTCAAGTCCCGCCGCATGGCGCCCAGCCTCTTGTCGTCGCGTACCATCTGCCTAGCACGGCGCGGCGTGTCAGTGTGCGGAATTTGTCCGCAGGGCGTAGAAGCCGTTTTTCAACGGGCCGAAGAGTTCGGCAACCTGAGGATGGCGGACGGGTTCGCCCGACTCGTCCGGCAGCAGGTTCTGCTCCGAGACATAGGCGACATATTCGGTTTCCGAGTTCTCGGCCAGAAGGTGGTAGTAGGGCTGGTCCTTGCGCGGACGCACCTCCTCGGGGATCGACAGCCACCATTCCTCGGTATTGTTGAATGTCGGGTCCACATCGAAGATCACGCCCCGGAAGGGGAAGAATCTGTGGCGGACCACCTGGCCGATCCTGAACTTGGCTTCCCGGTTGATCTCCATGACGCCACTTCGCCTTTCTCTAAACAACTCACTCTAACAGATTGAAAGGGTTGGCGGAATCGAATCCGGCCGCCTGTTTCCGGTTTCGGGATTGCCATTCACGCCCAGACACCCAATATGGCGCGCACCGAAATTTTTCAACCACAGGAGACATCCGATGAGCAGGCCGGTAGCGCCCTTGTTCGAACCCTTCACCTTCAACGGCCTGACCCTTCCGAACCGCATCGTCATGGCGCCCATGACACGGGCCAAATCACCGGGCGGCGTGCCCGGCCCCGATGTCGCGGCCTATTACCGCCGCCGGGCGGAAGCAGAATGCGGCCTCATCATCACGGAAGGCACGACCGTCAATACGCCGGTCGCAACCGCCGATCCGAACTATCCGCAGTTCTGGGGCGAGGATGCACTCAAGGGCTGGAAGCGGGTGGTCGAGGAAGTTCACGGTGCGGGCGGCAAGATCATGCCGCAGATCTGGCATGTCGGCATGGTGCGCAACCCCGAAAAATCCACCAATTCGGAACTGCCGAGCCATGGGCCGTCCGGCCTTGCCGTTCCCGGCAAAAAGCGCGCCGAGCCGATGACCAGGCAGGAAATCAAGGACACGATCGAAGCCTTCGGGCGGGCGGCTGCCGATGCGCGCGAGATCGGGTTCGATGGTGTCGAGGTTCACGGTGCGCATGGCTATCTCATCGACCAGTTCTTCTGGGGCGGCACCAATGAGCGCGATGACGAGTATGGCGGCGACATGGTGGGCCGCACGCGCTTTGCGGTCGAAATCATCGAGTCGATCCGGCGCCATGCAGGCAAGGATTTCCCGCTCATCCTCCGTTTCTCGCAGTGGAAGCAGCAGGACTACACGGTGAAGCTCGCGCCGACGCCGGACGAGCTGGGCGCGTTCCTGAAGCCCCTATCGGATGCGGGCGTCGACGTCTTCCATTGCTCGCAACGGCGCTTCTGGGAACCGGAATTCGAAGGCTCCGATCTCAATCTCGCGGGCTGGACGAAGAAGCTTACCGGCAAGCCGAGCATCACGGTCGGCAGCGTCAGCCTGTCGGGCGAATTCATTGCCTCCTTCGCGGGCGAATCCTCCGAGGCGACGGGTATCGACGAACTTCTGGAGCGGCTCGAACGGGGCGAGTTCGATCTCGTCGGCGTCGGCCGCGCACTGCTGGTCGACCCGGCCTGGGCCCGCAAGGTCCATACCGGCGCTTTCGATCAGCTCATGCCGTTCCGGGCGGAAGCGCTCGCCTCGCTCTCCTGAGCGGCGGGGTCAGAAACCATAGGCTCTGGCGAGGTCGGGATCCTTCTCGGCAACCTTCCTCGCCAGATCCACGATCACCTTGGCCTGCTTCCAGGTCGCGTCGTCCTGCATTTTCCCGTCGATCATGGCAACGCCCGTGCCGTCCGGCATGGTGTCGAGGATCTTCTTTGCGAAGATCACTTCATCGGGCGCGGGACTGAAGACACGCTTGGCAATCGCGATCTGGTTCGGGTGCAGCGACCAGGCGCCGACGCAGCCCATCAGGAAGGCATTGCGGAACTGCTGTTCGCAGGCATCGAGGTCCTGGATGTCGCCAAAGGGACCGTAGAAGGGGCGGATGTCGTTTGCGACGCAGGCGTCCACCATCTTGGCGAAGGTGTAGTGCCAGAGATCCTGCTGCGCGGCGATGCGGGGGCTGCCATCTTCCTTCGGGTCTTCCAGCACGCGATAGAACGGATGACCGCCGCCGACGCGGGTTGTCTTCATCTTGCGCGAAGCAGCGAGGTCCGCAGGCCCGAGGCTCATGCCATGCATGCGCGGCGAAGCGCTCGCAATCTCCTCGACATTCTTCACGCCCTGTGCCGTTTCCAGAATGGCGTGGATGAGAAGCGGCTTCTTCAGCCCGTGCCTTGCCTCGAGCTGGGCGAGAAGCTGGTCGAGATAGTGAATATCCCAGGCGCCTTCGACCTTGGGCAGCATGATGACATCGAGCTTGTCGCCAATCTCGGCCACGAGCTGCATGACGTCGTCGAGCATCCAGGGGCTGTTCAGCGGATTGATGCGTACCCAAAAGCCGGTCGAGCCGAAATCGTGCGCCTTGCCGACCTCGATCACACCGCGCCGCGCCGCATCTTTCGCATCGGCGGGAATGGCGTCTTCGAGATTGCCGAGCAAAACGTCCACTTGCGAAATCACATCGCCGATCTTCGCCCGGACCTTCTCGTTGTGGCCCGGAAAGAAATGGATCATGCGCTCCAGCGCCACCGGCAGTTCCCGGTAGGGAGCGGGCGCGCCAATGGCGAGCGGCTTGTAGAAATTCGTCGGCAGTTTCATGGCAATCCAATCGGGCAGGGGTGGAACGGGCGCAGTCTAGCGAGGGCGCATGCCCAAATCCATGAGCGATTTCAGCTTCCTACCGGTCTTTCCTTTGCCTCGATCAGAGCGCGGACGGGGCCCGCCGCGTAAAGGCTTGCGAAACCGAGGGCGGATGACAGCGTGATCGCGAGATAAGCAAGTTCATATCCACCGGCGGCGACATAAAGGAAGCCGAGCAGGGCGGGGCCTGCCGCGTTGGCGCAGGTCGTGATCATTTGCGAGACGGACAGGATCCGCGCATAGGCCTTGAGTCCGAAGGCTTCCGCCACGATGAGCGGCTGCATCATCTGCATGTTTCCGACCGTCGAGCCGAAAACCGCGGAAGCAAAGAAGAGGGCGATAGGCCCCTGAACGAGAGCAAAGAGGACGAAGGACAGGGCCTGCAGCACATAGATGGCATAGAGATAGGTTTTGGAAGCGACGCGGGAGAGAACGACGCCGCCGACCAGCCGTCCGGCGATGCTTGCCGCCGCCATGATCGCGACCGCGAGGGCCGCCATGTGATCGTCGCCCGTTCGCGTGGCAACGAGGCGGAACTGGTGCGCCAGAGAGCCGACCTGGGCCATCATCGAAAAGACGAAGGCCGTCGTGCACAGAATGAAGAAGCGACTGCGGATCGCTTCCTCGAACGAAATTCCATCCGGTGGCAAGAGGGCGCCGTCGGCGCCGCGACGCGGCGGATCGCCGTCCGGCGCCTGGCCGATGGCCTCCGGGCTCGCACGAAGGACGAGCAGGGCAACAGGGATGACGCCAAGCACCAGAACGACACCGAGCCAGTAAGCGGCGTCCATAAGCCCGTATCGCTCGATCAGCCCCGCCGACAGCGGCGTGAAGACGATGCCGCCCAGCGAAAGGCCGGTGGAGGCATAGGCGATGGCCTTGGAGCGCTGGCGGGTGAACCAGCGCGCCACGATGGTCATGCCGGGGATAACCGCGACGGCAGCGTTACCGATGCCGAAGAGGATGTAGAAGAGATAAAGCTGCCACAGCGCGGTGACGTGTCCGGCGCAGGCGAGAACGCCGCCCGATATGAGGGCCCCGGCTGTGACCACCCATCGCGGGTCGTAGCGGTCGAGCAGCCAGCCGACGGCAAGGCCCGCGATGCCCGACGCGACGAAGAAGATTGCAGTCGCGTTCGACGTCGCCGAAACGGTGAAGCCGCCCTCGGCGACAAAGGCCTTCAGGAAGATCGACAGGTTATAAAAGATCAGCCCGCAAGCGACCGTATGGATCACGAAGACGGCGGCGACGACATACCAGCCATAAAAGACCGGGCCGCGCGGCGAGGCGCGCGGTGCTTCTGGCGCGGGGCCAGCATCCATTTCAGGGCTCCGGGTGCCGGATGGCGTGAATAACGAATATGACCTAGATAGACGTTCCGGTCAGTTTGCCCAAGCGGAAAGTTCGGCCTGCTTCATTCGGCCGCCGTCAACGCCTTCATCTCCTCGGCCATGGCGCGGCGAAAACTATCGCGTTCGGTGACGCGATGATCGCCCTTCGCATAGGCCAGTGCATTTTCATAGTAGAAGCGCGCGTTCATCGCGTTGGCGACACCGCTGTCGCGCGACTTGATGACGCGAGCCGGCGCACCGGCGACGATGGAATTTTCCGGGATGACGGTTCCTTCGGTGACGATCGAGTGACCGGCCACGATCGAATTCCGGCCGATCTTCGATCCGTCCATCAGGGTCGAGTTGATCCCGATCAGGCAGTTGTCGCCAATCTCCGCACCATGGATCGTGCAGTGATGCGTGATGGAGCAGTTCTCGCCGATGATCGTCGGCGTCTCGTTGCCGACATGGATCATCACGAAATCCTGAATATTGGTGCGGCGGCCGATGCGTACCTCGTGCATCTCGCTTCTGATCACGACATAGGGCCAGAGCGATGCGCCCTCACCGATATGAACCTTGCCGTAGACAAGCGCCGTCTCGTGAATGAAAGCGGGATTGTCGAGAGAGACACCGGGTCCGAAATCACGCATGCGGCTTGCTTTCGATGAGCGCGCGGACGGGACCGCCCGCGAGAATGAGCAGGAAGGCGAGGAGGGACGAGACCGCCATCACGAGGAAGGCGACTTCATATCCGCCGAGCCAATCGTAGAGCAGCCCGACCGCCGCCGGACCTACGGCGACGCCGGCCGTCATGAACAACTGGCTCAGCGAATAGATGCGGCCGTAAGCCTTCAAGCCGAAGGCTTCGGCCAGCATCAGCGGCTGCATCATCAGCAGGTTGCCGACCGTCAATCCGAACAGAACTGTTGCCAGTATGAGGGCGGGGATGGTTTGTGCCTGCGAATAGAAGGCAAGCGCGATGCCCTGACCGACGACGAGCGCGAAAACGAAGCCGCGCGAGGGAATGACCGTAAGGGCCCAGCCGCCCGCAAGACGGCCGATGATGCTCGCCATGGCCATGGTCGCGACGGCAAGTGCGGCGGTTTCGTCGCTGCCGCTGCGCGTTGCCACGAGACGGAACTGATGCGCGATAACACCGACCTGCGCCATCATTGCGAAGATGAATGCCATCGTAGACAACACGAAGAAGCGGCTTCGGACAGCGTCGCGATAGTCGATGCCGTCGGCGGGCAAGAGCGCGCCGCTCTCGTCGCGCTGCAGCGCGTCGCCATCCGGACCCAGTCCGAGCGACTGCGGCGAGGGGCGGATCAGCAGCCAGGCGATGGGCACGATGCCGACGACAAAGCCTGCGGCGAGCCAGGGCGTAGCTGCCTGAAGGCCCCAGCGGTCGATAAGGCTCGCCGCCACTGGCGTGAGGATAATGCCGCCGAGCGATAGTCCCGTGGATGCAACCGACAATGCGATCGACCGCTTGCGCGCGAACCAGCGCGCGACAAGCGTGGTGCCGGGAATGAGTGCGGCACCCGCATAGCCGGCGCCGAACAGGACATAGAAGAGATAGAGCTGCCAGAGTTCGCTCACATAGCCCGCGCCGAGCGTGGCACCGGCGCTCACCAGCGCACCGGCGGTGATGACCCAGCGCGGATCGTAGCGCTCGATCAACGATGCGACGCCGAGCCCGGTTATGCCGGATGCAACGAAGAAGCAGGCGGTAGCGAAGGAGGTCGCCCGGACCGAGAATCCGCCTTCCGCAACGAAAGCCTTGAGGTAGACCGAGAGGTTGTAGAAGCCGAGGCCCGCGGTCACCGTCATGATGATGAGCACGCCCGCCACGACGTACCAGCCATAGAAAAGGCCCGGGCGCGGGGTCCCCGGGCCGTGCTTTTCCGTGGCGCTCTCTGCGCTCATGCCTGCCTCCCGTTTCGCCAGTCTTTGCCGGATTGGTCCTAGATAACCACGGAATGGAGGAGCGCCAAGGCGGAAATGGCGCAAAGCGCCGTGCGCGCTGGCGCGGCAGGGCGCATTTCGCTAATCATGGTGCCATTCCGGCATCCGCTAACAGACCGGGGCAACAGGGAGACTATCCATGAAATTCTACAACTCGATCGGGCCCAATCCCCGCGTGGTCAAGATGTTCATGAAGGAGAAGGGCATCGAACTGCCTTTCGTCGAGGTCGACATCATGCAGGCCGAAAACCGCAAGGAGCCCTATCTTGCGAAGAACCCGGCGGGTCAGCTTCCGGCGCTCGAACTCGACGATGGCAGCTACCTCGCCGAGATCACAGCCATCTGCGAGTATCTGGACGAGAAGTTCCCGGGCGGTTCGCTGATCGGCACGACGCCCGAAGAGCGCGCCGAAACGCGCATGTGGACGCGACGCGTCGATCTCAACGTCTGCGAGCCTCTGGCCAACGGCTTCCGCTTTTCCGAAGGCTTGCCGCTGTTCCAGAACCGCATGCGCTGCCTGCCTGAGGCCGCGGCCGGCCTCAAGGCGATCGCACAGGACAAGCTTGCCTGGATCGACAAACTGCTCGCGGGCAAGGAGTTCCTTGCCGGCAAGCGCATGACGCTCGCCGACATCCTGCTTTTCGGCTTCCTCGATTTCGGAGCGGTCGTAGGCCAGCCCATCGATCCTGCGCACAAGAACATCGTCGCCTGGTTCGAACGGATGAAGGCGCGTCCCTCGGCAGCCGCTTCTGCCTGAGCTTCCGCTTCCGGACGGTGCCGTGCACCGTCCGGAAGCCATCTTCCCACTTGCGGACCGCCATAATTCTGCCAGAATAGTAAAAATAAATTACTATTATCGGGGGGATATCGTGGGAGGAGGATCCATGAAGTACGTAGTCCAGCTCTGTCTGGCGATCGGTTTGGGGGTGATCGGACTGAGCTTCAGCAGCGGGGGCGCACAGGCGCAGCCGGTTCCTGAATGCATCGACAGCGACAAGACAGGCAACCCGCAGGCGACCGCCGCCTGGTGGAGCCGGCGCTCGCCGGAGCAGAAGAAATACATCAGCGAACTGCCCTGCGAGCAGCGCTATATTCCGATGGTCTGCATATTCCTCTGGGATCCGGACCTGCGCGGCTGCACCAACAAGGGCGTCGCCGAATATCGCGCCGACAAGGCATGCTCGGCGAAGGGACATGCGATCCTCTCGGAAGCGCATGAAGCCTGCAAGGCGGACTTCAAGAAGTCGTTCACGCCGCCGTTCCCGGGATAGCGGGCAGGAGCACCAGGCCATGAAGCTTCTCGTTCAACTGTGCCTGCTTCTGGGTCTCGGCGTCGCCGCCATGGCGGCAGCGGCCGGCCCCTCCGCCGCGCAGGGCACATCCGACGGTATCCCCGATTGCATCAACAGCGATACCAACGGCACCAGACCTGCCGACGGGCTCGCCTGGTGGAACCGGCGCAGCGAAGAGCAGAAGAAATATATTCGCGAACTGCCTTGTCAGGAGCGGTATATTCCCATGGTCTGCATCTTCCTCTGGGAACCCGATCTGCGCGGTTGCACCAACAAGGGCGTTGCGGAATACAGGGCAAGCAAGTTCTGCGACGAGCAGGGCTTCGCCTTGCTGACCGAAGAGCACGAAGCCTGCAAGGCGAAGTACAAGAAAAGCTTCGTCCCGCCCTTTCCAGGCCCGACAAGTTGAACGGGTCTTCCGGGCGGGCCGAGGCCGCCCGGAAAGGAAAGCGACGATGAGCATGACAGGCGCCGATAATCCGGCTCTCGATCCGGACTGGGAGTCGCCTGCGGCGGTGACGCTCGGAAAACGCGTTCTCGAGAAGGATGCCTCGCGGGGCTATATCAAGGCGTCCTACGTCGCCGGCGAAAATTTCGTGAACCGCGGCGGCCGCATCTATGGCGGTTTCCTTTCGGCGATGCTGGACGGGCTGTGCGGCCATGCCGTCAGGCTCACACATGAAAAGCCGGGGACGCCGCAAGTGACGCTCGAACTGAAGACGAGCTTTGTGGGCCGCGCCGACAAGGGGATATTGGTGGGCGAAGGCTGGGTCCGCCATCGCGGCAAGTCCATCGCCTTTGCCGAAGCCGAACTCCGCACCGAGGCCGGCGATCTCGTGGCGAAAGGCAGCGCCACATTCAAGATCGGCGCTTGAGCCGTTTCTTTCCTGTTGAGAAAGCGCGCGCCAGCCGATAGTCAGTGCGCAGGGAAGGGTGGCCGAGTGGTTTAAGGCACCGGTCTTGAAAACCGGCGTGGGTTAACGCCCACCGTGGGTTCGAATCCCACCCCTTCCGCCAATTGCTGCGTCAACGCAAAGACGAGTTTCGCCATCAGAGTTGCACTCGTTCATTCGACGGGCCGGGTCACGCCCGGAGAATCTTCTCCATGGATTTTCCCTTGGCCAGTTCATCGACCAGTTTATCCAGATAGCGGATTTCCCGCATGGTCGGCTCTTCGACTTCCTCCACCCGCACCCCGCAGACCACGCCCTTGATCAGACTGCGGGAAGGATTGAGGCGGGGCGCGTCGGCAAAGAAGGTTTCGAAATCCGTCTCCTGTTCGATCCGGGCACTCAGTCCTTTCTGATCGTAGCCCGTGAGCCAGAAGATGATCTGATCCACCTCTGCCTTTGTGCGTCCCTTTTTCTCCGCCTTGGCAACGTAGTGCGGGTAGACGCTTGCAAAGCTGGTCGTGTAGATGCGGTGCTTGGCCATTCGCCGCTCCCTTGCAAACCGTTCGACTACTGGATTACCGGAATCCTAGCCGGACGGATCGTCTCAAGCCATCTCAATGTCCCGCTTGATATAATGACATTCATAGTGTCATTATATTCGCGACCGCATTCCGGCGGGCAGGGAGGGATATGTGAGCGCGGGATTCTGGATCTGGGGCATCGCCGCGTTGACGGCCATGGCCTTCCTTGCATGGTATCGGAACTGGCGGGCGCCGCTCGCCGCGGAGGAGATCGACCGCTATATTGCGAAGGCGGTGGAACTGCATGGCTCACGCGAGAACAATGATTTCGGCATCATCCGCCGTTTCCTCGAAGCGGATGACGGGCGCGAATTCGTGATGGTCAATCTCGTGCGGCTTGCGCCGGGCGAGGTGCCCGACCCCGAGACGGGCGTTCCTACACGTGCAGCCAAACTGCTTCAGAAATATACGGGGCCTTTCACAAGGGCGCTCATCCGGCGGGGCGGACATCCCGCGATCGTGACGCGCAAGGTGGGGGGGTATGTGGATGCCTGGCGCGTACCGCCCGATCCAGGCTGGACCATCGTCGGCTTCATGCGCTACCGCAGCCGCCGCGACATGATCGAGCTTGTAGTCGATCCGCGATTTGCGGATTCGCATGCGTTCAAATTCGCGGCGACGGCGGAAACCTTTTCCTTCCCCACACAGCCGATCCTCAGACTGTATCCTTCGCCGGTCGTCTGGGCGCCTCTGTTGCTGGCGCTGATCGCAGCCCTTCTTCATCTCGCCATTTTGACGCTTGCGATCTGATACGCAGGCCCGGGAGCCATCCGATGAAAATCCTTCGCACGCCGGACGAGCGATTCCGCAACCTGCCGGGATATGATTTCGAACCGCATTATACGGAGATCGTCGACGAGGACGGCGCGCCGGTCCGCATCCATCATATCGATGTGGGGCCGAAGGATGCAGCGCCCACTCTTCTCATGCATGGCAACCCGACCTGGGCCTACCTCTACCGGAAGATGATACCGGGCCTTGCCGAAACGGGCCGGCGTGTCATCGCGGTCGATCTCGTCGGCTGCGGGCGTTCGGACAAACCGGCCTCGCGCGACGACTACACGCTGGCGCGTCACTACGACTGGATGTCGAAATGGCTTGCGGCGCTCGACCTCAGGGACATCACGCTTTTCTGCCAGGACTGGGGCGGCACGATCGGCCTCTATCTTGTTTCCGCCTTTCCGGAGCGCTTCGAGAGTGTGATTGCATCGAATACCGGCCTGCCGCTCGGCGAAGGCGAGAGCGAATTCATGAAAATGTGGGTCGGCATGATGAGGGAAGCGACGAACTTCCCGTGGGAGATGTTCAAGCAAGGAATGAGCGCGCAGCTCTCGCCTGCGGAGATCGATGCCTATCTCGCTCCCTTTCCTTCGCCGGATTACGAGGCGGGCATCATCAAGTTTCCCGTTCTGATCGCTGTGCAGCCCGACAATCCCGGCGCGCCGATCAACCGCGCCGCATGGGAGCGGCTCAAGACATTCGACAAGCCCTTCCTCACGATCTTCGGCGCACTCGATCCGGTTTCGAAGGGGTGGGAGAAACGCGCGCAGGCGGAGATTCCCGGAGCCAGGGGGCAGGATCACGCCATCATCGACCATGCCCATCATTTCATTCAGGAAGACGCGCCAGACATCCTGGTACAGATGATCTCTGCCTTCCTTGCAAAGAACGCCTCTCTCAGGAAAGGAAACTGAGATGCTGCTTCCGGAAAGTACAAATGTGCAATACCAGGGGTCGAAGTTCGCGGCCTGGTTTCTCGTGCTGGCGGGCGTGCTGACCCTTGTGCCAGGCGCCATTCACTTCTTTCTGCCGGATGGCGGCGCCGGCGTGATTGCCGGCATCGACCTTGGTCAGCAACGCCAGACGATCATCTCCGTCTTTGCCTGGATGGGCGCGATGCAGATGGTTCATGGCGCGGCCCAGATCGTCATCGGACTCCGCTACCGGCCGCTGGTGCCACTGTTCCTTGCGCTGCTCATTGTGGAGCGGCTGCTGATCGCCGTGGATGGCTGGTTCTGGAAAGGCGCCGTTTCCGGCCACCATCCGCCTGAGCATTATGCAAGCGTGATCGTATTGCCAATTGCGGCAGCCTTTCTCTGGGCATCGCTGCGCCGGGCGCGCCCCGCGAGCTGAACGTCGTCTCCGCCTTTCCGAAAGGACGCGTCCCCCGCGACTTTATGGTTAACGCGAAATCCCTTTTGCATGCCGGGTCGAGGCTTGCCAAAATGGGACAAATGACGGCAAAAATGCCGCGGGGAAGTTTTGGGGGGAGTTCTGTTGTGCCATTCGATTTGACGTCGATCTGGATTCCGGTGGGCATCATCGGACTGCTGGGCATTTATATGGTCGGGCAGTTCATCCAGGAGCGGCGCGTTTCGCGCGAGTTGATCCTGGCCGAGGCCGCCGCGGCGGCTGCTCCCGCACCTGAGCCCGCGGCCGAAACGGCGCCGCCGCCTGCACCCGTTGCGGCTCCGGCAGCTGTTGCAGCCCCTGCTCCGGAAAAGAAGAAGGCGAAGCTGCGCTGGCGCACGGCGTGGATATGGCTGCCCTTCCTGATCGGATTTTTCGGGCAGGCCTATCTCACCTTCATCAAGCCGATGATGGAAGCAAGCGGCCAGTAAGCCGCCCTTATCTCGCTCAATACAGGTCGAGGCGGGGAAGGTCGCCCCCTTCCGCCATGCGCAGGATTGCGTCCACCATACGGCCCGGGTCTGCCGCCTTGCCATGAGCGAGAAGCATTTCGGCTTTCGCGATCATCTCGTCGCGGCTGAGGGGCGCTTCCGGATCGCCCTTCGCATTCGTCCTCTCGGCCTCGTATTCCTTGCCCGTCTCAAGCTTGATCGTCACCCGGCCACCCCATGAGACGGGGTAGGCGGAGGCCCAGGGTTCGGCGCGTTTCACTTTCACCTTCGCGGCGAGCCCGGCGCAGGCGGCGCGGGATTTGTCTCCGAAGGCTTCGAAGTTCACATGCGGGTAGATGAGCGCTGCGGCAATCGAATGCTGCAGCGAAAACTTCGCTTCGTAGTCGCTGGTCGCGACGGGGCGGTCGCAGACATCGAGGGCGGCCTGATAGGTCTCGACCTCGATCTCACGGATGGCATCAATGGCAACCCCTTCCGCCAGCAGGCGTGCGCGCAGTTCCTCGCCGGCATCGATCGTCGGATGCGTGTGCCGGCAGGACGGCCAAGGCTTGATCGAAGTTCGGGTGAGCTGCCAAGGCGCATGCGGGTCGCGTGTCACCGCCGCCGGGTCGGCATCGGGGCAGGTCGCACGGAAGAAGCCCTTTTCGCCTTCCAGAATTTGCGGAGGGCCGGTGAAACCGAGCGCGGCAAGTTCCGCCGCGCGAACGCCTGCCTCTGCCGCATGGCCGGCATGCAGATGTTTCGTCATGGCGCCGGTCTCGAGGAATTGCCAGAGACCCGAAGACTGGCTGCCCGCATTGCCGAGCGCGTGGACGGCTGCATCGTCATCGAGGCCGAGAAGCGCTGCTGCCGCCAGCGCCGCCCCGAAGGGGCCGCATGTCGCCGTATTATGCCAGATGCGGTAATGGGCCGGGCCGACGGCCATGCCGATCCGGGTCGCTGCCTCGAAGCCGTGAAGAATGGCAACAAGCAACTCACGACCGCCGAGCCTATGTTTTTCCGCCAGGGCGAATGCAGCCGGCACGACCACGCAACCCGGATGAACGACGGACTCCCGGTGCAGGTCATCCGTTTCCAGAATGTGGCAAAGCCCGCCAAGCAGGAAGGCGACGCGGCCTGCATCTGGTGTCGTGTTGGCCGCGGCGTTGCCGCCATACCATTGCGTCAGGATGCGGCCCGGTTCCGAATTGCGGCCGGCGATGCTGTTTGCCAGTGCGTCCAGGGTGAAAAGAGCCGCCGCCTCGAGGTCCGCGCCCGAGACGGGCTTTTCCCGGGTCAGGCGCACGAGATCGCGGGTTAGGGACGGGGTAGCAGACCGGGCGGGGGACGTTCCGTTCACAATGGACCTTCGGCGATAGGGAATCTTCATGGCTTCATGCTGGACTTGGCCTCAGGCACCATTCCAGGCCCAGGCTTTCCGCGCCGCGACTATAACGCCCGGCGGCTCTGCTTGCCCGAAAAAGCGGCCCTGATTATAAGGATTTAGTCGTTCGCAGGGTGATTCGCGCAGGGACAGGCGGGAAGGCCACGAACCGGGGTTTCCGATGACCATTCGATCCAGAACCACAGACCGCCGCGGCGCCTTGGCGCGCGGCCTGATTTTGGCGGTAATGGCGCCTGCCTTTCTGCTGGTCGCCGCCTGTGGAACCACAGAGACCAAAGCGCCGGTGGCCACCGGCCCGCTGCCGAAGGGTGGCGGCTACTACAAGGTCGGCAACCCCTATCAGATCAACGGCATCTGGTATTACCCCGCCGAAAACGAGAAATACGACTCCACCGGCATCGCTTCCTGGTACGGCCCGGGTTTCCACGGATTGAAGACCGCCAACGGGGAGGTCTTCGACGAGAACGAGATGTCCGCCGCGCATCCGACGCTGCCCATGCCGGTCATTGCGCGCGTGACCAATCTCGAAAATGGCAAGTCGGTGGTCGTGCGCATCAACGATCGCGGCCCCTTCGCTTCCGGGCGCGAGATCGACCTTTCGAAGAAGGCTGCCGAGGTCCTGGGCTTCAAGCAAAAGGGAACGGCAAAAGTTCGAGTGCAATATATCGGGCGGGCGCCGCTTCAGGGCGGCATTGGCGACGGCATGGGGGTTGCGGAGACCTTCGTAGCACCGCCGGTCGACACACCGCCGGAAGAGCGCCGCGTTGCGGGCACGGCACCCGTCACCGCCGTTGCGACCGTTTCCACAACTGAACTCGCACCGCCTTCAGTGCCGGTCGCATCGGCACCGCCGGCGACCATGACGCCTATCGCCGATGCGCCCTCCACTGTGGCGGGCACAGGAGCGGAGCCGCCGGTTGCGGCTGCACCGGGAAGCATCTATGTCCAGGCCGGGTCGTTCCAGAGCCTTCAGAACGCCGAAACGGTCCGCCAGCAATTGAGCGGCGTCGGGCGGGTTGAAATCCAGACTACCATGGTGGACGGAACGCCGTTCTATCGCGTCCGCGTTGGCCCGTTGAGCGACGTGCCTGCCGCCGACAGCTCGCTGCAGAATGTCATCGCCCAGGGCCATCGCAGCGCCCGCATCGTCGTCGACTGACCGCAAAGTCCGAAAAAGGAAAAGCAAGACATCATGATGGCCCGCGCCACCTTCGCCTCCCTGTTCCTGTCGCTTGTGATTGCAGGCGCCGCTCTTCTGCCGCGCAGCGCTTCGGCATTCGAAACGACCGCCGAATTCGCAATGCTGATGGACTACGACACCGGCACGGTGCTCTGGGGCAAGAATGTCGACGAGCAGATGTATCCGTCAAGCATGAGCAAGCTCATGACGCTGGAAATGCTTTTCAATGCGATCCGCGAGGGCAGCGTTTCGCTCGAGGACGAGTTCCGGATCAGCGAGTATGCCTGGCGTGTGGGCGGCGCCGCCTCCGGCTCATCGACCATGTTCGCCGATCTGAACTCCTATGTTCCGGTCGAAGCGGTCCTGCGCAGCATCATCATCCAGTCCGGCAACGACGCCTGCATTGCAACGGCCGAAGCACTGTCCGGGTCGGAAAGCGCCTTTGCCGAAGCGATGAACGAGCGGGCCAAGGAACTCGGCATGAACAATTCGCATTTCGTGAATTCGACCGGGTGGCCGCATCCCGATCATGTCATGACGCCCTACGATCTCGGTCTGCTGGCGCGACATCTGATCAAGGATTTTCCGGAATTCTACCCGATCTTCCGCGAAACCGAGTTCACCTGGAACGGTATCCGCCAGGGCAACCGCAATCCGGCGCTCTATCTCGATCCGACCGTTGACGGGCTGAAGACCGGCCACACGCAAGCGGCGGGCTATGGTCTTGTCTCATCGGCCAAGCGCGGCAATCAGCGCCTCATACTCGTCGTAAACGGACTGCAGAGCGAAAAGGCACGGGCGGATGAAAGCGTGCGCCTGATGGACTGGGGTTTCCGCTCCTTCAAGACCTACAAACTCTTCGAGGCCAATGCGCCGGTGGACAATGCACCCGTCTGGCAAGGTACCTATGCGGAAGTGCCGCTCGTCAGCCGGACAGATATCAATGCAATCATGTCGCCCGCACAGCGCAAGGACATGAAGGTGAGCGTCGTCTATGACACACCGGTCCGGGCGCCGGTGGAGCTCGGGCAACAAATCGGTGTGCTGAAGATCGAGGCGCCGGACATGCCTGCCAAGGAGTATCCGCTGCTTGCCGGGGCGGCAGTGGAGCGGCAGGGGATTTTCAGCCGCGCCATGAGCGCGCTGAAGCACATGATCCTTGGCAGCTAGGCGTGACGCGCGGGCGTTTCATCACGCTTGAAGGAGGCGAGGGCGCCGGCAAGTCCACGCAGGTAAAGCGTCTCGCCGCGAAGCTCGAAGCGGCGGGCCACCGCGTTGTTGTCACGCGCGAGCCGGGGGGCGCGCCGGGGGCCGAGGCGATAAGAGAACTTCTGGTGAAGGGCGACCCCGGCCGGTGGACGGCGCGCACGGAGACGCTGCTTCACTTTGCGGCCCGCGAGGAACATCTCGAGCGGACGATCCGCCCAGCGCTGGCGCGCGGCGATTGGGTGATTTCCGACCGGTTCGTCGATTCGACCATGGCCTATCAGGGTGCGGGACAGGGGCTTGGCGGTGAATTCATCGCCCGCCTTCGCGACCTGGTGGTCGGTGCCGACATGCCGGATTTGACACTTGTCCTCGATCTTCCGCCAGAGGCCGGCCTCGCCCGGGCCCACCGGAGGACGAATGACGGCGAGGACCGCTATGAGCGCATGAAGCTGGAATTTCACCAAACTCTGCGCCAAGCCTTTCTCGACATTGCCAAAAATGAACCAGAGCGGTGCGCCGTCATCGATGCTGCGCAAGACGAGGATGCTGTCGCCGCGGCCATCTGGGCGGTGGCCAGCGAACGCCTCCCTGTGTGATGTCATTTAATTTTCACGGATTGCCGGCCCCGATCACGGTTAATCGGGTTTGCCCTCGGGCGCTCCCTCGACTATAGAACACGGGCCTTATAGCTCCCGTGGAACAGGGCCCCGCACCGATGCCGGGCCAATAGCAGAAGATGGATCGCCGATGAAACGACGACACCGGATTTCCTTTGGCCGATCGACCCTTCCGGTGGCCTTCTCGTTTCTCGCCTCTGCTTTCTTCTTCTCTCCGGTTCCGGCCCATGCGATTGACGCCGCAACTGAACTCGCGGCGCTCGGCTACATCATTCCGATGGCGAAGCCAGAGCGCGCCGTTGCCGCCTTTCCCCAGCGCGGCCTTCATTTCGGCGACCCCATCGACATCTCCAAAGCGCGCATGACCTCCGGCTTCGGCTGGCGCACGCATCCCGTGCTGAAAGACAAGCGCTTCCATCGCGGTGTCGACTACGCGGCGCCGAAGGGCACGCCCGTTTATGCGACCGAGGACGGCATCGTCGGCCGGGCAGGCTGGCGCGGCAATTACGGCAAGCTTGTCACGGTCAAGCATTCGGACCATGTCGAAACTTTCTACGCGCATCTGTCCGGCTTTGCGCCGGGCATCCGTCCCGGCGTCGGGGTGAAGAAGGGCGATGTGATCGGCTATGTCGGCATGACCGGCCTGGCGACCGGCAATCACCTCTATTACGAGGTCGTGGTCAACAACGAGCATGTCGATCCGCTGGCTGCCGATCTGAACGAGCAGGTGAACGTCCTCGCCGCCGCCGTCCAGCGTCCCAAGAACCGCGTGGCCGAGCGCCGGGACAATATCGAGGCGCGTTAAGACACTCGCGACCGCGCAGGGCCCCGTGCTACCAAGGGGCATGAGCGAGACAGAGATTCCCGAAAGCGACCGGCTGGGTCATTTCCCGCATCCGCGGGAGGTGTCGCGGCTTGCCGGGCAGGCGGAGGCCGAGCGGGCGCTTTTCGAGGCCTTCATGAGCGGCCGGATGCAGCATGCCTGGTTGCTGACCGGCCCCAAGGGCATCGGCAAGGCGACGCTCGCCTATCGCATGGCCCGGTTTGCTTTGCATTACGGGACGGCTGAGGCCGCGCGCGCCGCAGGAGCGCGCGATCTGTCGGTGCCGGAAAACTCGCCGGTCTTCCACCAGGTGGCCGCCGGAAGTCACCCGAACCTGCTCACAGTGCGGCGCCCCTGGGACGACAAGACGAAGAAACTCAAGACCGTCATCACCGTGGATGAAGTTCGCCGCATCGGCCATTTCTTCGGGCTGACGGCAACGGAGCGCGGCGCATGGCGCGTCGTCGTCATCGACAGTGCCGACGAAATGAATGTGAACGCGGCGAATGCACTTCTCAAAGCACTTGAAGAACCGCCCGCGAACGGGCTGTTTCTGGTGCTTTCTCATCAGCCGGGACGCTTGCTGCCGACGATCCGGTCGCGCTGCCGGATGCTGCGCATGACGCCGCTTGAGGAAGGCGAAATCGAAGACCTGATGGCGGCGACGGAACTGCCCGACACAGGCAAGAAGCGCAAGAGCGCGGGTCCGACGGATGAAGAGCGCAGGCAGATCGCCCAGCTTGCGGAAGGGAGCGCGGGCAGGGCGCTGTCGCTCGCCGAGGGCGGCGGGCTTGAGCTCTACAAGGATATCGCCGCGCTTCTCACGGTTTTGCCGCGGCTCGACGTGGCCGCCGTTCACGCGCTTGCCGACAAGGCCGGTCGAAAGGGTGCGGACAGCGACTACGAGACCATGATCGAGCTCATCACGCTCTGGCTGCAGCGGCTGATCCGGGCCGGCGCCGGGCTCGATGCCGGGCGGGACATCGTGCCGGGCGAGGGGGCCGCAATGGCCCGTCTCGCCGCCCTTGGCAGCCTTGATCGCTGGGTCGAGGTATGGGAAAAGATCGTCCAATCCACGGCCCGCGGCGAAGCCTTGAACACGGATCGCAAGCTCGTGATCCTGAACGCTTTTTCGATGCTCGAAGCGACCGCGAGCGAACGCGCCGGAGCGTGAGCCCGGCGCTCTTTATTTCTGAGCGGATGAGTAAATGACGGCCCCCAAAGCCTTTTACGTCACGACACCGATCTATTACGTGAACGACGTGCCGCATATCGGCCACGCCTACACGACGCTTGCCTGCGATGTGCTCGCGCGGTTCAAACGGCTCGACGGCTACGACGTAATGTTCCTGACGGGGACCGACGAGCACGGGCAGAAGGTGGAAAAGGCGGCGGCGCTTGCCGGCGTCACGCCACAGGCCTTCACCGATCGTGTGTCGCAGAATTTCCGCGATCTCTGCCAGACCATGAATTACACGAACGACCAGTTCATCCGCACGACCGAACCGCGCCATGCAGCAGCGTGTCAGGATCTCTGGAAGAAGCTGGAAGCGAGCGGCAATATCTATCTCGGTTCCTATTCGGGCTGGTACGCGGTGCGCGACGAGGCCTTTTACGGCGAGGATGAGCTCACCGAAGGACCGCACGGCAAGAAGATCGCGCCGACAGGCGCCGAGGTCGAATGGGTGGAAGAGCCCTCCTATTTCTTCAAGCTGTCGGCCTGGGCCGAGCCGCTGCTGAAATTCTATGAGGCGAACCCCGACTTCATTGCGCCCACAGCGCGGCGGAACGAGGTGATGAGCTTCGTGAAGGGCGGGCTCCACGATCTGTCGATCAGCCGCACGACCTTCGACTGGGGCGTGCAGGTGCCCGGCGACGAGAAGCATGTGATGTATGTCTGGCTCGATGCGCTGACCAACTACATGACGGCGGTCGGCTATCCCGATACCGGCAACGAGGCCTACAAGCGCTACTGGCCGGCCGATCTGCACATGATCGGCAAGGACATCCTGCGCTTCCATGCGGTTTACTGGCCGGCCTTCCTGCTCGCGGCCGGACTCGAAACGCCGAAGCGCGTCTTCGCGCATGGCTGGTGGACAGTCGAGGGCCAGAAGATGTCGAAGTCGCTCGGTAATGTGATTGCGCCGGATCATCTCGTCTCGACCTACGGGCTCGATGCCTCGCGCTATTTCCTGCTGCGCGAAGTGCCATTCGGAAGCGATGGCGATTTCTCGCACAAGTCGATCGTGCACCGGACGAATGGCGATCTCGCGAACGATCTCGGCAATCTGGCGCAGCGCTCGCTTTCCATGATCGCCAAGAATTGCGGTGCGGCCGTGCCGCAGCCTGGCGCCTTCACCGAAGCCGACAATGCGCTGCTCGGCAAGGCGCATGGGTTGCTCGAGCGGGTGCGCGCGGAGTTCGATGCGCAGCTCTTCCACAAGGGGCTTGAGGCGATCTGGTCGGTCTGCGGCGATGCCAACCGCTATATCGACGAGCAGGCGCCCTGGGGCCTCAAGAAGACCGATCCGGAGCGGATGGCAACGGTGCTTTATGTGCTCGCCGAGACGATCCGCCATATCGCCATTCTGGTGCAGCCGGTGGTGCCGGACTCGGCGGCGAAGATGCTGGACCAGCTGGCGCTCGGACCGGAGGAGCGGAGCTTTGCCGCGCTCGGCCCGCACGGCGCGCTGAAGCCCGGCACGCCGCTACCCGCGCCGCAGGGCGTTTTCCCGCGCTACGTGGAACCGGAGGCCGCTTCCTGATGACGCTGCCTGTCCTCATCGACAGCCATTGCCATCTCGACTTCCCGGATTTCGGTCCGGAGGTGGAGGAGGTCGTGGCCCGCGCGCATGGGGCCGGCGTCGGGCTCATGCTCACCATCTCCACCAAGGTCAGCGAATTCGACCGGGTACGGGCGGTGGCGGAGCGGTTTCCCCATGTCTATTGCACGGTCGGTATCCACCCGCATGAGGCAGCAACCGAGCCCGAAACCGACACGGCAACGCTGGTCGAAATGGCAAAGCACCCCAAGGTCGTCGGCATCGGCGAGACGGGGCTCGACTATTTCTATGAGCATTCCCCGCGCGAGGCGCAGCAGAGGAACTTTCGCGCCCATATCGCCGCCGCGCGCGAAACAGGTCTCCCGCTTGTCGTGCATACGCGCGACGCGGATGAGGACACGGGTGAGATTCTGGCTGAGGAAATGGGGAAGGGCACCTTTCCGGGGCTTCTTCATTGCTTCAGTTCCGGCCCGCAACTTGCTGAAAAAGCTCTCGAAATCGGGCTTTACATTTCGCTCTCCGGTATTCTCACCTTCAAGAACGCCGTGGAGCTGCGCGAGACGGCGGCGAAAGTGCCGATGGACCGGCTACTTGTCGAAACCGATGCGCCATATCTCGCGCCGGTGCCGAAGCGCGGCAAGCGGAACGAGCCGAGCTTTGTGGTCCACACCGCGGAAAGGCTCGCCGAGGTGAAAGGCGTCAGCGCTGCGGAACTCGCCGAGGCGACGACGGCCAATTTCCTCAGGCTTTTCAGCAGGGTACCGGCGGAGGCTGTGCGCCGGGCATGAAGATGCGCGCGACGATCCTTGGATGCGGTTCCTCAGGCGGCGTTCCGCGGCCGGGCATTGGCGGGCCGTTCTGGGGCGCATGCGATCCGGAAGAGCCGAAGAACCGGCGACGGCGCTGCTCGCTGCTCGTTGAGCAATGGGACAAGGACCCGAACGAAAAGACCGTCGTGCTGGTCGATACGTCGCCCGACATGCGCGACCAGCTGATCGACGCAAAGACCGGCTGGGTCGATGCTGTGCTCTTCACGCATGACCATGCCGACCAGTGCCACGGGATCGACGATCTGCGGATGCTCGCGATCAACAAGCGCCGCCGGGTCGATTGCTGGATGGACGCACCGACCGCCGACACGCTGCTTACGCGTTTCGGCTATTGCTTTCGGGAGAAGCCGGGCTCGGGTTATCCCGCGATCCTCAACGATCACATGATCGAGAGTCCCGGCAAGCCGATCCGAATCGACGGGCCCGGCGGCACCATCACCGCACTGCCGTTCGACCAGGATCACGGCAATATCCGTTCGCTCGGATTCCGTTTCGGACCCTTCGCCTATTCGGCGGATGCAGTCGGTATTCCGGATGAGAGTTTCGCGCTACTAGACGGAATTCATTGCTGGATCGTGGATGCGCTGCGCTATGCGCCACACCCGACGCATGCTCATGTCGACATGGCGCTCGAATGGCTGAAGCGGGCGAGGGTGCCGCAGGGCATCCTCACCAATATGCATGTCGACCTGGACTATGGCCGGCTGAAAGGCGAACTGCCGACAGGTGTCGAACCCGCCTATGACGGCATGACGGTCGAATTCGAACTCTGAACATGAAATGGCCCGGACACGCTGAACGCGCCCGGGCCAAATCGCAGCAAGACTTCGTGCTTACTGGTTTTTCGTCTGCGTCCGCGTCTCGCGGAGGATTTCTCCCGTCGCAGGATTTACGACGACTTCGACCTTGTTGCCGTGAGTGTCGAATGCCGTGAAGGCACTGCCATCGGCTGCGGCGGCCCCTTCGCTCGGGCGAATATCGGTGTAGCCGCGCTGCGTCAGAAGGTGGGTCGTCACGTCGGACCCGGCCGCGCCGCCGGTAACGCCGTCGACCGTGCCGGTCGTTCCTGTCGTGCCCGCGCCGCCCGTTGCGCCTGTGGCTCCGGTGCCGGCTGCTCCCGTACCCGTCGCTCCAGTGGTTCCGGTCGTGCCGGTGGCGCCCGTGGTGCCGTCCATCGTGCCGTCAACCGAGCCCGATGCGCCGCCCGTCGTGCCGGTGGCGTCGCCCATGGTGCCATCGACGTCGCCCGTCACGCCACCTGTCGTGCCCGGCGTTCCGGTCGTTCCATCGATGGTTCCCGTGGCGCCGCCGGTTGCGCCCGTGGTGCCGGCGCCAGCACCGCCTGCGTCCTGCGCAAGGGCGGGCGAGGCCGCGAGAGCAAAAACGGCAGTGCCTGCGAGAAGGGACTTGGTCCAGGATTTCATTGATCGTCCTCCAGTCTGTATCTCGGTCCCACGTCACCACCCATAGGAGCGAACTGGGGCGGCGGGAGGACGGGTCAATGGGAGGAGGGCCGATTACGCCCGGCAGGACGAAAAAGCCTGGCCCGCACATCACACAGATGGCGGGCCTGACTTTTTCAGCGCGATGGAACTTATTGTTTCGACGGTTTGTCGAGCTTGCGCAGATAGGTTTCACGCGTGATCTCACCCGTGCGCTTGTCGACGATGAGTTTCACCGGTTCACCCATGCGGTTTGCCGCATGGAAGGCCATTTCGCTTTCGAGCGTAACGCCGGGCACGCGTTCGGCGCCGTGATAGCCTTTCTCCTCGAGCCAGGCGATCGGATCGACGAGGTCCATCGTGTTGCCGACAAGCGGGCCGGTCGTTGTCGTCGTCACGGTGGTCGTGGTCACAGTGCCGCTTGCCGGATCGACATAGGTATCGCTTGCGGCGCCGACCGCAGGACCACCTTGAACGACGACCAGCGTGTCGGCCAGCGCGGAAAGGGGCATGGCGGCGATACCGGCCGCAGCGGCGGCAACAAGAAACGGCTTTCTGATCTTCTGCATGAGACTTGTCTCCCTTGATCCGTCCCCATGCACCCTCACCATAAACGCTTCAGTACCTGAAACCGCTCCCGACGACGGGAACATTGTCAGAAAACCGGACAGTGTGAATGAACGCTGCGCAGAATGCCGTGCGCAAACGAGAACGGCGCGGAAGCCGAAGCTTCCGCGCCGCTCGTCACATCCCAGAGACGGGATTAGTAGGCCGGCTCTTCGCCGATCACCGTCGCGGAGTTGGAGTCGAACTCCACCGTCACGCGGTCGCCATCGATGTTGGTGGCGTTGAAGCGCTGCACACCATCCTCGGAAGCGTCACCTTCAGCTTCGACCGGCTCGATATCCGTATAGCCGAGAGCCTGCAGCGAGGTTTCCGCGTCAGCGGCCGGGGAGAGCTCCACGGCGCCTTCCATCTGCGCATCGGCGCCGGCAGGCTGATCCATGTCCGCGGCAAGCGCGGGACCGGCGATCAGGCCAAGGCTGGCAGTACCGGCGAGAAGGAGCTTCTTGAAGTTCGTCATGGTCATGTTCCTCCAGAAGAGTTGTGCAGCCCTGTCGTTGCTGCGATACCCATACAACGTCCCGGAAGCCAAACGGTTCACCTCATCCAGAAACTGCCCCGGTTGTGACCGCGATGTGGCGAAATCCCATAATCTGCAGCACCGAAAAGAGAAGAGGGCGCGACGCGCTTTCCGCGCATCGCACCCTCCGTGTCCTGAATATTGTGTGAGCCGGTGTTATTCCGCCTGCTCGTTAAGAACCATCCCGGTGCGCCCGTCGACGACGACTTTCACCGGCTCGCCATCCGGGTTGGTGGCAGTGAATTCGGATTCACCTCCCGCCGACGCCGCGCCTTCCACCGGTTCGATGTCGCTGTAGCCCAACTGGGCGAGGCTGGCTGCCGGGTCAATATCGGGAACCGGCGCCATGCCGCCTTCAGCCTGTGCGGTGCCGTCGCCGGAGACGCTCCCGCCGATGCCACCCAAACCCGCCTCGGTATCGCTGCTGACGGCACCTTTGTCGGCGCCGGCCAGGCCCGAAGCGGCTCCGGTGGCGGTGTCTGCCGCGCCACGGACTGTGCCCTGGGCATTATTGACGGTGTTCTGAACCGCTCCAGGGTTAGCCGCTCCGGTACCCGATACCGATGCACCGCCCTTGGCGCCAACCGAAAGGCCTGTGGGGGAGCCTGCGTTCGTGCCCGCGGCATCCATGCGCGAGTCTACGGAAGCATCGCCAGCCACGCCGCCAGACGCGGCTCCGCCGGAGACGGCGCCCGACACGGCGCCGGTGGTGTCGCCGAGCAGGTCATTTGCCAGCACAGGCGACGCCATCAGTGCAAAGCTTGCCGTACCCGCGAGAAATATCTTCTTCAGATGCGTCATGGGAATGATCCTCCAGACTGTCGATGCCCCCAGGCAACCCGATCCGGTTACAACTATCGGAGCGTCAGGCGGTTCGACTTCGTGACGAAATACCCCGAAATGACCTCATGTGTGGCGGAAATGGACGACGGTAAACCGCTGTTACAAAATGCTTTTTGTGCGCCCGGCGCCTTGGCTGTCTCAAGGAACGGCTCAATCCGCCGAAGTTCATTATAGTTTATCCATAATATATATTATCGGCTAATCAATATGGGGCTCCGAAGCCTTGCGACCCCGTACCCTCCGCTCAATCAGCAGCATGCGCGAGCCGCAGCACTTGCCCGTCGGAATGCTCGGTCAGCAGCCAGATGTGGCCATCCGGACCGAGCTGCACGTCGCGTATGCGCCGGCCGATTTCGACTGTTTCGGTGCCGGCGACCGCGCCATCCTCGATACGCACATGCACGACCGCTTCCGCATGCATGGCGCCAATGAGCATGTCGCCGGACCAATCCTCATAAGCGGTCCCTTCGGGAATAAAGGTCAGGCCCGACGGCGCCGTGGTTTTCTCGAAGACGTGCACCGGCGGCGTCATGCCGTCCATCCCGTCGCCCACGCCGAGCGGCGCGTCCGAATAGTCCTTGCCGCCGGTGACGAAGGGCCAGCCGTAGTTGTTTCCGGCCGCTACCAGATTGATCTCATCACCGCCCTGAGGCCCGTGATCGGCGGCCCAGAGTTCGTGGGTGGCCGGGTGGACCCCCAGAGCCTGAACATTCCGGTGGCCTATGGAGAAGAGATATGGGTCGGGCTCGCCCTCCTCGTCTTCGACCTCAAATCGTGCGTTTGCTTCATGCGGTTCGCCGCTGTCCGTCATCCGGAGGATCGATCCGGCCTGATCGGACGCATCCTGGGCCCGGGATATATTCCGACGTTCGCCGATCGACAGGAAAAGCGAATTGTCGGAGGGATCGAAGGCCATGCGTCCGCCAAAATGCAGGCCGCTCGAATCCTGGTCTTCTTCCTTCATGACGAAAATATCCTCGACATCCTCGAGGCGCGTGCCGTCGTTGTCCTGGACGACGCGGGCGCGGATAACGGCAATGGCGGCGCCGCGATCGGTTTCGCGCGAATAGCTGATATAGGCCCAGCCGTTCGAAGCGAATTCGGGATGAAGCACGATGTCGAAAAGCCCGGCCTGGCTGCGGCTCGTCTCGCCTTCGTAGCGGAACATGTCTTCCGCGGTCCAGACCGGCTCGGAAATGCCGCCGGCAGCGCTCCCCACACGAATGGTGCCGCTATTGCGTTCGCTCACGAGGAAACGGTCCTCGGAGATGAAAGCCATCCCCCAGGGATGCTCCAGTCCTTCAACGACCGTCTCGACCTGAAGCGTGTAGTTTCCGGCGGTCACGGACTCCTGCAAAGACATGGCAGGCAATGCGGCCAGACAAGCAGCGGATGCAAGGGCGGCAATTCGAAACGAGGTCACGGCGGTCTCCCTGTTGACGGCTGGCGGAAATCTCGTGCCTCAACCGTGGGAACGACCTGGAGTTCCCTTGCGGTGTCCTCCAGCTGCCGCATTTCCAATCAGCGGCATTTGCCCTAGGTTCGCCCCTATCGATACTCACAAGAAGCAGGTTGCGCCGATGGCCCTGAAAGCCGCAATTCTTCCCGTAACGCCATTCCAGCAGAACTGCACGCTGATCTGGAACGACGAAAACATGCGCGGCGCGGTCAGCGATCCGGGCGGCGATCTTTCGCGGATCAAGGCGGCGGCTGCGGAAGCCGGCGTAACCATCGAGAAGATCCTGCTGACCCACGGCCATCTCGACCATGCAGCTGCGGCCGGCGATCTGGCGAAGGAGCTCGGTGTACCGATCGAGGGTCCGCATGAAGACGACCTTTTCCTGATCGAAGCCTTGCCGGACCAAGCCGCAAAGTACGGCTTCGGCGCCGTGGGCAGCTTCAAGCCGAACCGCTGGCTCAAGAATGGCGACAAGGTCGAGGTCGCCGGGCTCACGTTCGATGTCGTCCACTGCCCCGGCCACACGCCCGGCCATGTCGTGTTTTTCCATGAACCGTCACGGCTGGCGCTGGTCGGCGATGTGCTGTTCCAGGGGTCGATAGGACGGACGGACTTCCCTCGCGGGGATCATGGCGCGCTTGTCCAATCGATCCGCGAACGGCTCTGGCCGCTTGGCGACGATGTCACCTTCGTTCCGGGACACGGCCCCCTTTCGACCTTTGGAGTCGAACGGCGGACAAACCCTTTTGTGGCGGATGAGAACTTTGCCTGATCTGACGATCCCGCCAAAACCACACTTTCCGTAGCGAAAAGCGTAGACAATCGTCCGGCAATCGGGTTCCTTAGCGGCGCTGACAAATAATCAATACGACGCCCGCAAAAGGGCGCGAGCAGGATCGGCGTCGGCAGCCAGGGGAAGAAATGCAACACCGGAAGAATGTCACACGCTGGCAGATGGGCGCCTATGCCCTGCCCTCAATTCCGATGGCGGCGCTTGGCCTGCCGATCGTCGTCTACCTGCCTCCCTTCTACGGCCATGAGATGGGCCTCGGCCTCACGGTCGCCGGCACGATCTTCATGCTGGCGCGCTTCTGGGACGTGTTCACCGATCCGGTTCTCGGCATGGTATCCGACCGCTTTCCGAGCCGCTGGGGACGGCGGCGGCACTGGATCGTGCTTTCGACGCCGATCCTGCTCGTTTCCGGCTACATGCTCTTCATGCCGAGCCCGCCGGTTACATGGGTGTATCTCGCGGTCTGGATGTTCGTGCTCTATATCGGCTGGACGCTGCTCACCATTTCCCACATGTCGTGGGGCGCCGAGCTCTCCGAAGACTATGACGAACGCTCGACCATTCAGGGTGTGCGCGAGTTTCTGCTGATCCTGGGCATGTTCACCGTGCTTGCGCTGCCTGCCATCATCGAGATGCTGGCGGAGGATGGCGCCGGCGGCCGCGAGAAGGTTGCGGCAATGGGCTGGTTCATCCTGATCCTGCTGCCGATCACCGTGGGACTCGCCGTCTGGAAAGCGCCGGAATTCAAGACGGCTCCGCAAGCGCAAATCCCCTGGCAAAAAGCCTGGGCGATCATCGCGCGCAACAGGCTGCTGCAGCGCGTGCTGTTTGCCGACCTGCTGGTCAATATCGCACCTGCCATCACCGGGTCGCTCTATATCTTCTTTGCGATCCATGTGATGGAACTGCCCCGCCATGCGAGCCTGCTGTTGCTCGTCTATTTCATTTTCGGCTTTGTCGGCATCCCATTCTGGATTCGTCTCAGCCATATGGCCGGCAAGCACAAGACGCTCGCCATCGCCATGGTCTATGGCGCCGTGTCGCTGCCGCTCGTCATCTTCTTTCCGCGCGGCGAATTCTGGTGGCTCTTCCTCGGCAACTCGCTTTACGGCATCGCCTATGGCGCGGGATCGTTCCTGTTGCGCTCGATCATGGCGGATGTGATCGACACCGATTACCTGAAGACCGGCCAGCGCCGCACGGGGCTCTACTATTCGCTGCTTACCATGACGGCGAAAATCGGCGCCGCACTTGCCGTCGGCATCACCTATCCGATCCTCGACTATATCGGGTTCATGCCCGGCGGGGGCAACTCGCCCGAAACGCTAAATCAGTTCATGGCGATGTATGTCACGCTGCCCGCCCTGACCATGCTCGCGGCTGCGGCCGTCATGTGGGGCTTTCCCCTCGACAAAGCTGCGCAGGAAAGGCTCCGCGGAGAAATCCGGGCGCTCGAAGGCGAACACAAGCCGCATGATGCGAGCGATGCGGCGGCTGCCGTGGTGCAAGTCGGCTCCGCGGGCGGTATCGTCGATCGCTCAGGCGACTAGGGAGCACGAAGTTGGCTGACCGCGCCATCGACCGGCTGCTCGCGATCATGGCGCGACTTCGCGACCCGCAAGGCGGATGCCCCTGGGATCTCGAGCAGGACTTCGCCTCCATCGCGCCCTATACGATCGAAGAGGCCTATGAGGTTGCCGATGCCATCGAGCGCGGTGACATGGATGATCTCAAGGACGAACTCGGCGATCTATTGCTGCAGGTCGTGTTCCATGCGCGGATGGCGGAGGAAGCGGGCCTCTTCGCCTTCGACGATGTGGCCGACGCCATTTCCACCAAGATGATCCGCCGTCACCCGCATGTTTTCGGGAACGAAGGAGAGCGGACCGCCGGCGAGGTAAAGGCCCGCTGGGACGAGATCAAGGCCCAGGAAAAGGCGGCAAAAGGCGCCGTGCAGGCAAGCATCCTCGACGATGTGCCGTTTGCCCTTCCCGCTCTTGTCCGCGCGGTGAAACTTCAGAACCGCGCCGCGCGTGTCGGCTTCGATTGGCCGGAGACAAGCCTCGTCATTGACAAGCTGAACGAGGAGATGCTGGAGCTCTCGGCCGAGATCGCAAAGGGCGGCGATCCCGACCGGCTGGAAGACGAGATGGGCGACCTGCTCTTCGTCTATGCCAATCTTGCCCGGCACATGAAGATCGATCCAGAAGCGGCGCTCAGGCGCGCCAATGCAAAGTTCCGCCGTCGCTTTGGGCGGATCGAGGAAATGCTCGCGGCGGCAGGCAAGCGGCCCGAGGACTCCACACTCGAGGAGATGGACGCGCTCTGGAACGAGGCGAAGCGCGAAGAGCGCGAGGGCTAGAGATGAGCGCGCAGAGCGCGGATCGCCGCCGCCGTGCGCTGCCAGCTTTCTTCGTCGCGGGCCACGAGGTGCGGGCCCTTGAGATTTCGCGGGACATAGTCCATCCCGGTTTCCATGTCGCGCACGACACCGCCGGCCTCACGCAAGATCAGCGAGCCGGGTGCATGATCCCAGGGCAGCATCCGGTGATAGGTGACGAAGTCATGCCGCCCGCGTGCAACGTTGGTGTAGTCGACCGCCGAGCAGAGATAAGCCGACGACCTTCCGATCCCCGCCGAATGGGCGCCGATCGCCCCCTTCCACTCATCCGGCATGAAGCGGACATAGAAACTTGCTGATTGCGCGGCAGGCTCATGCGGTGAAGCACCCGCCTGGAGCTGCACAGCGCCGGAGGCGTCATGCCACCAGGCGCCTCCGCCCTTCGACGCGATTGCAAACTCGTTCGTTACGGGCAGGTAGATCCAGGCATGCGTTACTTCGCCTTTCTCGATCAGCGAGAGCATGACGCCAAACGTTTCCTTCCCCGCTACGAAGTTCGCCGTGCCATCGACAGGATCGACCGTCCAGAGCCGCGTGTCGCGATCGAGCAACGACATGAGCGACAGGTCGGCGGCGGCGGCTTCCTCGCCCAGTACATGCGAGCCGGGCAACAGGGCTTCGAGTTTCGGCGTCAGCCATTCTTCAGAGGCGCGGTCGGCGACGGTGACCAGATCGCCCTTCTCCTTCTCTTCGACTTCGTGATCCGCCAGGGCGCGGAAGCGCGGCATGATTTCCCGTGCTGCAACTTCGCGCATCAACGCGGAAACATCTTCGGCGAAACGGTCCATCTCTATTGCGCCGCCGCTGCGGCAGCCGCTTGACCAAGCGATTTTGCGAGATCGGGAAAGCGTTTCTCGAACCGCCCTGCCACGATCGGTGTCATGCCGAGATCGAGATGGACTACACCTTCATCGTCGTCCGAGCGTGCGCGCACATGCGCATTGGCGTGAAGCCAGGCGATCGCTTCGCCCTCGCTCGAGGGAAGATCGAAATGGACCGGCCGCTCCTCATCGAGGATGAGGCTGTCGACCAGGGCCAGAAGCCGGCCGGTGCCCTCCCCGGTTATCGCGGATACGGCAACCGTCAGATTTTCGCGCGCGGCCAGATTGACGGCGGCCTCGCGCTCCTCGTCCGGCAGAAGATCGATCTTGTTCAGCACGTCGACGACCTGCTGGCCGTTCTCCGCCGCGCTTTCCTTCGTCACCCCGAGCGATGCCAGCACCTCCTCGACGTCCTTCTTCTGGATCGCCGTTTCCTCATGCGAGGCATCGCGGACATGGAGGATGATTTCGGCTTCGAGCACTTCTTCCAGCGTCGCGCGGAACGCGGCCACGAGATGCGTTGGCAGATCGGAGATGAAGCCCACCGTATCGGACAGGATCACCTTGCGGCCGCTCGGCAGTTCCAGGGCGCGCATGGTCGGGTCGAGTGTTGCGAAGAGCAGGTTCTCTGCGAAGACGCCGGCCGAGGTCAGCCGGTTGAACAGGGTCGATTTTCCGGCATTGGTGTAGCCGACCAGCGCAACGATCGGATATGGGGCTTCGCGGCGCTTCTTGCGGTGGAGTTCGCGGGTGCGCGTCACGGTTTCAATCTGGCGCTCGATCTTGGTGATGCGCTCCTGGATCATGCGGCGGTCCGCCTCGATCTGGGTTTCGCCGGGACCGCCGAGGAAGCCGAAGCCGCCGCGCTGGCGCTCAAGGTGAGTCCAGCTCCGCACCAGCCGCGTCTTCTGATAGTTCAGATGCGCAAGCTCGACCTGCAGCGCACCTTCGCGGGTGCGGGCGCGCTCGCCGAAAATCTCGAGAATGAGGCCGGTGCGGTCCAGCACCTTGACCTTCCATTCCTTTTCGAGATTGCGCTGCTGGCCCGGACTCAGCGGTCCGTCTACCACCACGAGTTCCACGCGGAGTTCGGAAAGCTGGCCTTTCAGCTCATCGACCTTGCCTTCGCCAAGCAGCGTAGCCGGGCGCGGCGTGGAAAGCGGCACCACGGCGCTACCCACAACATTGAGCGAAATGGCAGCGGCAAGGCCCACCGCTTCTTCGAGGCGGGACTCGGGCGAACGGCTGCCGCCCTCCTCCCGCTTCGCCTTCTGTGCCATGGATTTCAACCAGGGCACGAGAACGAAGGCGCGCGTCGGCTCCTTCGGCGACATCTGGAATCCGCCCGAAGCCCGCCTGCCCTCAATGTGATCTTCTTGGTCTTCCGTCAATCGGTTCTCTTGCCTGAGAAGGCTCAGGCCTCGTCCCCGTTTCCTTCAGGCTCGAAGAGCTGAACGGGCTGGGCCGGCATGATGGTCGATATCGCATGCTTGTACACGAGCTGCGAATGTCCGTCCCGGCGCAACAACACACAAAAGTTATCAAACCAGGTCACCACACCCTGAAGCTTGACGCCGTTGACGAGGAAGATTGTCAGGGTCGTCTTGTTCTTGCGGACGTGGTTCAGGAACGTGTCCTGAAGGTTATGAGTCTTTTCCATGGGTAAGCCCCATTTTTCAAGTTCGTGGGGCCGGACCTTCACCGCCGGGGTCCGGCTTTTTGTTTGCACGGATTCCCGGGACCGGGAATCTGGCTGCGGCTCTCAATCCTTACAGTCAGGCGTTTCAGTTCATGCTGCAAGTGCGAAATTCAGTTCGCACCTGCAATTTGCATGGGTTTTGTGCCGATTTCATGTTTTCCCGGGTCGCCGCGTTCATGTCAGCTCGCAATACTTCATGTAGGCCTCGCGGAGCCGCAAGGAAAGGGAGCCAGGCGCCCCATTTCCCACCGGGGCCCCGTCTATCGCTACCACAGGAATGAGGACCGCCGAGGAAGCACTGATGAAGGCCTCCCGGGCGGATTTAGCCTCTTCCGGCGTGAAGGCCCGCTCCACAACCTCAATGCCTTCTCCGCGCGCCGCCTCAAGAAGCACCAGC
Organism: Parvibaculaceae bacterium; assembly: GCA_019636015.1. Classification (GTDB taxonomy): domain Bacteria; phylum Pseudomonadota; class Alphaproteobacteria; order Parvibaculales; family Parvibaculaceae; genus Parvibaculum. Next base: position 2,100,950 of record JAHBYJ010000001.1, on the reverse strand, counting down.
CGGGTGACGCCGTTCAGAATGTCGGGACCGGCGGGCCGGGTCACGAGGCGGCCATCCTTGTCCACGAGCCAGGCATTGGTCGATGAGCCTTCGGTGACATTGCCCTCCGCGTCCACGAGCCATGCCTCATAGGCGCCAGCCTCGCGCGCAGATTGCTTCGCAAGAATATTAGGTAGGAGCGACACCGATTTGATGTCGCGGCGGCCCCAGCGGATGTCCGGCCTTGTGACGACGGCAACGCCCTTTTCGACCGCTGCCTCGATCCGGCCCGTGTTGAGCCGCTTCGCGGTGACGACAAGCGCCGGGCGGACAGGCATTTGCGGAAAGGGATGATCTCTCGGCGCCACGCCTCGGGTGATCTGGAGATAGACGAGGCCGTCCGTCACATGATTGCGCCGTAGCACCTCGCGCATGACGAGTCGCAAGGCGGGAAGACCTACCGGAAGGGCGATCCTCAGTTCGCCGAGCGACCGCTCGAGCCGAGCGAGATGGAGCCGTTCGTCCATGAGCTTGCCGGCGCGCACGCCGCAGACTTCATAGACGCCATCGGAAAACTGATAGCCCCGGTCCTCGATATGAACCGCTGCCTCGGCGTGGCGAATGTAACGGCCGTTAACATAGGCGATGCGGGACAAGGTTCAGCCTTTCGCGGTCAGAAGAATTCGAGGCTGACGCGGAACATCTGTTCCACTTTCTTGACCATGTCGGCGCGAGCGAACAGCACCACGCGATCGCCTGCGCGGATTTCGGTATCGCCGCGCGGAATGATGACCTCACCGTCGCGGATCACCGCGCCGACGAGGATGCCATCCGGCAATGCAACTTCGCGGAGCGGCTTGCCTACCAATGTCGAGGTCTCAAGCGCCTCCGCCTCGATGACCTCCGCCGCTCCATCGCGAACCGATTGCAGTCCACGGATGCGCCCGCGGCGGACATGCTGCAGCACCGTCGAGACAGTCGCGCTGCGCGGATTGATGAAAGCATCGATGCCGAGCGAGCGCATGAGCGGTTCGTAGGTGTTGTTGTTGATCAGCGCCATTGTGCGCTGGCAGCCCTCACGCTTGGCAACGACACAAGCGAGAATGTTGGCCTGATCGTCGTTCGTCAGCGTTACAAGCGTTTCCGTTTCGGAAATTCCGGCTTCCTGCAAGAGTTCCGGAGCTAGTCCGTCGCCATGCAGCACAATGGAACGCTTCAGCTTGTCGGCCGCCTGCACCGCCTTGTCCCGGTCGCGCTCGATCAGTTTCACGCGCGTTCCCGGATGATTGTTTTCGAGTTCCTGCGCCACATGGAGGCCGATATTGCCTGCTCCGACGATGATGATGCGCCGGGCCGCCACTTCCTCATGTCCGAAAATGCCGAGCGTGCGGCGCACGTCGCGGACATCGGCCGCGAAGTAGGCTTCGTCACCGACCAGCATCGGATCGTCGCTCTGGGGCACGAACAACTCGCCATTGCGCACAATGCCCACAACGCGCGATTTGAGATCAGGAAAGAGGTCGGTCAACTGGCGCAGCGGCGTGTTGACGATCGGGCAATCTTCTTCCAGCGAAACGCCGACGACGCTGACCTTGCCGTCCGCGAAATTCAGAATGTCGAACGCGCCCGGCACCGCGAGGCGGCGCAGGACCGCCTTGCCGACCTCAAGCTCCGGCGAGATGATCACGTCGATCGGCAGGTGATCCTGCGAGAACAGATCCTGAAAACCCGGCTGCAAATAGGATTGCGAGCGGATGCGCGCGATCTTGGTCGGCACGTTGAAGACCGAATGGGCCACCTGACAGGCGATCATGTTCACTTCGTCATGGAAGGTGACGGCGATGAGCATGTCTGCCGAGGAGGCGCCGGCGCGCTCCAGCACATCCGGATGGGCGCCGTGGCCCACAAGGGCGCGCACATCGAGTGAATCCGAAATCTGCTGAACGAGCTGCGGAGATTGATCGATCACCGTCACATCGTTCTGTTCGGCGGCGAGCTGACGCGCTATGCCGAAGCCGACCTGTCCTGCGCCGCAGACGATAACTTTCATGATGGGAGCTTTCGGTTCGGGCCGTCAGATGGGGAGATCCGGGCGGTTCGCCGCGGCGACGCCGAGCGATTTCAGCTTCCGGTGGAGGGCCGAGCGTTCCATGCCGATGAAGGCCGCCGTGCGCGAGATGTTGCCGCCGAAGCGGCTGATCTGCGCCATGAGATATTCACGCTCGAACGTCTCCCGCGCCTCGCGCAGGGGCAGCGCCATGATGTGTTCGCCGCCCGAGCCATTGACCGACATCTGCGCCGATGCGCCGACTTCCGCAGGAAGCATATCGGCGGTCACCACAGCGGCCGGATCTCCGGAGGTGAGGATCAGCAGCCGTTCGATATTGTTGCGGAGCTGGCGGACATTACCCGGCCAGTCATGGGCCTGAAGCGCCGCCATGGCGTCGTCCGATACACGGCGCGGCGGAAGGCCGGTCGCTCGCGAAATCTGCGCCATGAAATGCTCGACCAGCAGCGGAATATCCTCGCGGCGCGCGGCGAGCGGCGGCACGTTGATCGGCACCACGTTGAGGCGATGATAGAGATCCTCGCGGAAGCGGCCCTTGGAAATCTCGTCGAGCAAGTCGCGGCTCGAGGAGGAGACGACGCGCACGTCGACTTTCACGCGCGCACTGCCGCCGACACGCTCGAAGGTCTGGTCGACGAGAACGCGCAAAATCTTGCTCTGAGTCTCGATGGGCATCTCCGCCACTTCGTCGAGGAACAGGGTGCCGCCATGGGCCTGCTCGAAAACGCCCACCTTTCGTGGGCCTGCGGCGCTTTCCTCGGTTCCGAAAAGCTCCGCCTCCATGCGCTCAGGCGCCATGTTTGCGGCGTTGAGCGCTACAAAGGCGTTTGCCACGCGCCGCGATCGCTCATGCAGCAGACGGGCGACGACTTCCTTGCCGGAGCCGGATGGGCCTTGAATGAGCACGCGGCTGTTGGTGGGCGCCACCTTATCCACCGTCTGCCGCACCTGGGAAAGAGCCGGAGAGATGCCGACAAGCGTCGTGTCGTCGCCGGCGCGCAGGCGCAGCTCGCTGTTCTCGCGGCGCAGCCTGTAAGCCTCGATCGCGCGGCGGACAACGAGAATGAGCCGGTCGGTCTTGAACGGCTTTTCGATGAAGTCGTAGGCGCCCTTCTTGATCGCGGAGACCGCCGTTTCGATATTGCCATGGCCGCTGATGACGACGACCGGGAGATCGGGGTGACGGTCGCGCACGACATCCAGCAGCTCGAGCCCGTCGAGCTTGCTCCCCTGCAGCCAGATATCGAGGATCAGGAGACCCGGCCGGCGTGCCTCGATGGCGGCGAGCGCCTTGTCGCTGTCGCCCGCCGTCCGCGTATCGTAGCCTTCGTCGTTCAAGATGCCGGAGACGAGTTCGCGAATATCCGCTTCATCGTCGACGATCAGAATATCAGACGCCATTTACAGCCTCTTCGCTTGCCTTCGCGGCGGCGCGCGTGGCACTGCCGAAATTGTCATCCCCTGCCAGCCTTCTTGCGGCGCGGCGTTTCGGAAAAACGAGCTTCACCCTCGCGCCGCTTTCCCAGCCTTCGCCCTGCGGCGCATCTTCAAGCAGCAATTCGCCGCCATGATCTTCCATCACCTTGTTCACGATGGCGAGGCCGAGGCCCGTGCCCTTGACCCGCGTCGTCATGTAGGGCTCGGTGAGCCGCGATCTGTCGGCCTCCGGAAACCCGCAGCCAGAATCGGTCGCGACAATCGTTACCTTGTCGTCATCCTCCAACAAGGCGACGTGAATGCGGCCGATCTTCGCACCGGGCGCGGCTTCCCGGGCGGAGACCATGCCGTCGTCTTCGGCTTCATCTTCCTCCGGTCCGCGTATCGCTTCGGCTGCATTCTTCAGAATGTTCGTGAGCGCCTGGCTCACCAGACGGCCGTCGCATTCGAGCGTGACGGAGCTTTCCGGCATATCGAGCTTGTAGTCGATATCGGGGTGTCCGACGCGCTGAAGGAAGACCGCCTGCCGCAGGATCTCATTCACTTCCATTTCCTTCATCGATGCCGATGGCATGCGCGCGAAGGAGGAGAATTCGTCCACCATTCTTCCGATATCGTTCACCTGACGGATGATCGTCTGTGTGCATTGCTCGAATACATCCGGATCGGAGACGATCTCCTTACCGTATTTCCGGCGGATGCGTTCTGCCGAGAGCTGGATCGGCGTCAGCGGATTCTTGATCTCATGCGCGATACGCCGCGCGACATCTGCCCAGGCGGAGGTGCGTTGTGCCCGAACGAGCTCGGTGATGTCGTCAAAGGTCAGCACGAAGCCACCCTGCCCTGAATCCGTCATCTCGCGGGTCGCGCGCAGATTGAGGGTGCGATCCTGCCCGGCACGGGAAATCACGATCTGCGCCTGCGCCGTGCGCTCGGGATGGGCGCGCGAGTCCTCCACAGCGGCGGCCATTTCGGGAATCGCCGATTCCAGCATCCGGCCCAGAAGCTGCGATTCCGTCTGACCGAAAAAGCGCAGTGCGGCACGGTTCGCATGAGTGATCCGGCCTTCATTGTCGAGACCGAGCACGCCGGCGCTAACGCCGGAGAGCACTGCTTCCGTAAATTGCCGACGCTCGTCGAGCTGGTGGTTTGCCTCGATCAGGTCGTTCCGCTGACTTTCGATCTGGCTGGTCATGCGATTGAAGGCGCCGCTCAGCATGTCGAGTTCGTCTCCCGTGACGCCGACTGGCACTCGTGCGCGCAAATCGCCCAGGCTGACGCGCTCGGCCGCCCCGACGAGCCTGGAAATCGGGTCGACGATGCGGTTTGCCGCCCATAGACCGAGCCAGATCGCGGCAAGGAGCGTGATCAGCGCGACCGTCACATAGATCAGCGCAAAGGTGACCTGGAACTGGTTGCGTCGGCTTTCGAGGTTTTCGTACTCGCTGACGGCCGCCCGGGTTTCCGCCAGGTGCTCGAGCACCTGCGCATCTACAAGCCGGGCAACGTAGAGGAAGGTTCCTTCCATCGACGGCAATGCCACGAGCGCCCGGATCTGGTTGTGATCCTCGACCACGAAGAGCGCCACGTCGTTCGCCCGGGCCGTATCGAAGTAGCGCGTTTCCGGCATGCCCACGTCTACGCTGCCCCGAGCCTTCGCAAGGATGCGCCCATCCGCCCGGATCAGATAGGCGGCGTGAAGCGAGCGCACCCGCATCTGCCCGTTGAACAGGGTCATGAAGTAGGCTGGGTTGCTGTCCAGCAGTTCGGACTCGCGGTTGATGTCCGTCGCCATGGCGAGCGTGTCGGCGCGCAGCACCTGCCTGTGTTCATTGAGATAGGCGGCGGCGACCGTCTCGGCATTCGAGATAATGGTCTGGGCGCGGTCGCCAAACCAGGTATCGAGGCCGCGATTGAGCGTCACGGCGGCGAAAACGGCCACAATGATCGCCGGCATGACGGCAACAATGGCAAAGAGCGTCACCAGCCGGGCGTGGAGTTTTGCTCCGGCCGTGCCGCTCACCCGCGCCAGAATGATCCGGATGACCCGCCAGAAGATGAGCCCGACCAGCACCAGGACGATGGCCAGGTTTGCGAGCAGAAGGGAGATAACGAGACCGCGCGTGGGCGCAAAAGGGGTCAGGCCCGTGAGCAGCATATAGGTGAAGGAACCGAGGCAGATCGCGGCCACGACCAGGCCGATCGACAAGGCAGCCGAAAACCCCCGGTGGCTGAACATCCGCCACAGCCGGCTTTCCCAGCGAGCCGCCCGGCCCTGCCGGAGCTCATTCAATTGATCTGTCGGTACCATGCCAGTCCCTGCGCGGCCGGGACACTGCCTACATCGAACGGGCACCGGGGGATAACATCTACCGCCCTACCTGTGCCCGATACGCCACGCCGCCTTTCGGCAGCGCGCATTTTGCAACTGTCGGCGATACCGATCAACAACAATGTTGCGCGTTTACATCACTGTCATGAGCGACGGAAAACCGGAATTTCAGCATCCTCACTTGAGGCCGCGGATTACCTGAATATCGAGTTCCCTGATCTTCTTGCGCAGCGTGTTGCGATTGATGCCCAAGAGGTGCGCCGCCTTGATCTGGTTTCCCCTTGTTGCGGCGAGACTCATGCTGAAAAGCGGTCTTTCCACCTCCCGCAACAGCCGGTCGTAAAGGCCGGGCGGCGGCAGGTCGTCGCCATGGGCCGCGAATATGCGATTCAACGTCCGCTCCACGGACGCCGAAAGGGGCTCATCGGCGGCCGCCTGTTCCGCGGGCCTGCCAAAGTCCGGCTCGGCAAGTTCCGTCTCGAGGATGGCGCCTCCGATCGTCTCTTCCGTATAGAGAGCCGCGAGGCGGCGTACGAGATTCTCGAGTTCGCGGACATTGCCCGGCCAGCGGTAGCGCTTCAGCAATTCCATGCCTTCTGCATCGATCGTCTTGGGCGGCAAGCCTTCATCCTCGGCCTGACCGAGGAAATGGCGAACGAGGTCCGGGATATCCTCCGATCGCTCGCGGAGCGGCGGCAAACGGATCGGCACCACGTTCAGCCGGAAGAACAGGTCTTCACGGAAGAGGCCCTGATTGATGAGCTGTCGCAGGTCGCGGTTCGTGGCAGCGACGATGCGCACGTCGGTCTTGATCGGGGTGCGGCCGCCGACCGTGGTGTATTCGCCTTGCTGCAGCACGCGCAGCAGCCTTGTCTGCGCCTCCATCGGCATGTCGCCGATTTCATCGAGGAACAGCGTGCCGCCTTCCGCCTGTTCGAAACGGCCCGTGGCGCGCTGGCTTGCGCCCGTAAAAGCGCCCTTCTCGTGACCGAAGAGTTCGCTTTCGATCAATTCACGCGGGATCGCCGCCATGTTGACCGCAACGAAGGGGCCGTTCCGCCTGCGGCCGTAATCGTGCAGCGCGCGGGCGACGAGCTCCTTGCCGGTGCCGCTTTCGCCCGAGATCATCACCGTGAGATCGGTCTGCATCAGCCGCGCGAGAACGCGGTAAATATCCTGCATGGCCGGCGAACGGCCAATCAGCGGAATCTTCTCGTCTTCCTCGGGTTGCTGACGGGCGATGGCGGGTTCGCGCGGCGCGGTCATGGCACGGTCCACGACGCGGATCAGCTCATTGAGGTCGAACGGTTTCGGTAGATACTCGTAGGCGCCCCGCTCCGCCGCGGTGATCGCCGTTTTCAGCGTGTTCTGCGCGCTCATCACCACGATCGGAAGTTCGGGCCGCGCGCGCTTGATACGAGGGATCAGGTCGAAAGCATTTTCATCCGGCATCACGACGTCCGTGATGATGAGATCGCCCTCGCCCTGGCTTACCCAACGCCAGAGCGTCGCGGCGTTGCCTGTCGAACGCACCTCGTATCCAACGCGCCCGAGTGCCTGGTTAAGCACGGTCCTGATCGCCGCGTCGTCGTCCGCGAGAAGAATGGTTCCGCTAGCCATTTGCCTCTCCTGTTACCTGCCGCATTGCTTGTGCCCGCGCACCATGTCCCACGGTCGCGCCCGTATGCATGGGCAGCAGCACGCGGAAGACCGTTTTCCGGGGAAGGCTCTCGCATTCGACGATGCCGCCATGATCGCCGATGATCTTGGCGACCAGAGCAAGGCCGAGCCCCGTGCCGGACGTCTTTGTCGTCACGAAGGGGTCGAAGAGATGTTCCATGAGGTCGGCCGGCACGCCTGGACCGTCGTCGATGACGCAGATTTCGAGGGGGAGACTCACGCGGTCGCGGCTCCCGGGCATGGAAAGGCGCACGCCGGGCCGGTAGGCCGTGGTGAGGATGATTTCGCCCTCGCCGCCGCCGATTGCCTCCGCAGCATTCTTCACAAGATTGAGGAACACCTGAATCAGCTGGTCCTTGTCGCCCAGAACCGGAGGGAGCGAAGGATCGTATTCCTCGACAATGCGAATGTTCTTCGCAAAGCCCGTTGCGGCGAGCTGCTTCACATGACCGAGCACGAGATGAATATTCACCGGCTCTCGCGGCACGGGCCGTTCGTCGGAGAAGACTTCCATCCGGTCCACAAGCTTGCAGATGCGGTCCGTCTCGTCGCAGATGAGGCGCGTCAGCGTCTTGTCTTCGGGCGAGCCCGAAAGTTCGAGAAGTTGCGCCGCGCCGCGAATGCCCGATAGAGGGTTCTTGATCTCATGCGCGAGGATGGCCGCCATGCCGGTGACAGAGCGGGCAGCGCCGCGATGCGTCAATTGCCTGTCCATCTTCTGCGCCATGGTGCGCACCTGAAGCTGCAGCAGGACATGCCCCGGATATTCGACGAGCGGCGTCACCTGAATATCGACCTGGCGATCGCCGATGCGCGGCGTACCGAGCTCGACGCCGTACTCGTTCACGGAGACACCGCGTTCGAAGACCTGATCGATCAGAGCGAGAACCGGGCTGCCGAATGCAACGATGTCGCTCATCGAATGACCGAGCAGCATTGCCGAGCTTGCCGCGAAAAACTCCTGCGCACTGTCGTTCACATATTCGATGCGCTTGTCGCGATCGATCAGCATGACGGGATGAGGCATGGACTTCAGGATGACATTCGCCTCGGGCGGTCCGCCGGAGCCAATGGAACGCACGGCCTGCGACATCACGCAGCCTCCTTGTTCTTCGATTTTTGCGAAGGTTCGACGCGAGCGGCCAGATCGTAAAATGCGGCAAGGCGTGACAATACTGCCGCCGGATTGTCCATGCGTACGATCTCGCGCTTCGTTTCCATCGCTTCTTCGGGAAAGCGGCGCGACGCCTCTTCGAGATACCAGACGAGGTGCTTGCGGGCGACGCGAAGACCGAGGCCCTCGCCATAGTGATCGATCATGTCGCGGTAATGCGCAGCCGCGATTTCGCCCTGCTCTTCCCATGACGGCGACGCAAGCTTTTCGCCCGTCGCGAGGTAATGCGCGACCTGTGCGAGGAACCAGGGGCGCCCCTGCGCGCCGCGGCCGATCATCACCGCGTCGGCGCCGCTCGCATCGAGGATCGCGCGCGCGTCTTCTTCGCTCGTCACATCGCCATTGGCGACGACGGGGATCGACACAACTTTTTTAACCTCAGCGATGAAATTCCAGTCTGCCCGGCCCTTGTAGAACTGGCAGCGCGTGCGGCCATGGACGGTCACCATCTTCACGCCCGCCGTTTCTGCCCGCGCGGCAAGCTCGGGCGCGTTTCGCCTCGTCTCATCCCAACCGGTGCGCATTTTCAGCGTCACCGGCAGATCGACCGCGCCGACGGTCGCCTCGATCAGGCTCAGCGCGTGGTCGAGGTCGCGCATCAGCGCCGAGCCGGAAAGGCCGGTCGTGACCTGCTTGGCCGGACAGCCCATATTAATGTCGATAATGTCGGCGCCGGCGGAAGCCGCCACTCTCGCCCCTTCGGCCATCCAATGCGCCTCACGGCCGGCGAGCTGGATCGACAGCGGCGCGAATTCGCCGGCTCCCGCCGCCCTTCGGACAACATCGGGACGGGCACGGACAAGTTCATCGCTGGCGACCATCTCGGAGACGACAAGCCCCGCTCCCAGCCGGTGTGCGACACGGCGGAAAGGCAGGTCCGTCACGCCGGCCATTGGAGCCAACAGGACAGGATTGGAAAGAACGTGTGATCCGATTGAGATGGTCAAACTTTGGGCACCCATCAAAACTGCACAAATTTTGCCCAATTTACCCGGTGCCTAAAGTTTCGGCAAGCCAATTCGCTTGCGCAGTTCCGGCCGGGGTGCGAAACGAGCAAACATGAAAGTCGCCGCACTCATCGTGGCGGCCGGCCGCGGCAGCCGCGCGGGGCCGGGCGCGCCCAAGCAATACCGGCTTCTGGCTGGCGAACCGGTGCTCCGCCGGACAATCTCCGCATTCTCGCGGCACCCGTCCCTTTCCACCGTTCTTGCAGTCATTCATCCGGACGACCGGACCGCCTATGACGCCGCTGCCTTAGGGCTGGAAAAGCTCAGGCCGCCCGTGTCAGGCGGTGCGACCCGGCAGGCTTCGGTATTGGCGGGGCTCGAGGCCCTAGCTGCCGGGGATGCCCCCGATCTCGTCCTTATTCATGATGGCGCCCGGCCCTTCGTCTCGGCCCGTCTCATCTCCGCCTGCATAGAGGCGCTTGCCTCACATGACGGCGTGCTGGCCGCTCTTGCCGTTACCGATACGGTGCGGCGCGGCGCGGACGGGATTGCAGGTGAAACTGTGCCGCGCGACGGGCTCTGGCGTGCGCAGACGCCCCAGGCCTTCCGCTTTGCCGCGATCCTGGAGGCACATCGGGCCGCATTGGGCAGCGAGTATACTGACGACGTGGCCGTGGCCGCCGCCGCCGGGATTCCGGTGGCGCTGGTCGATGGCGATGAGGACAATTTCAAGATTACGAGTGCGGCGGATATCGAGCGGGCAGAACGGATGCTGGCGCAAGGCGGCGAAACAAGAACCGGTATGGGCTACGACGTTCATCGCTTCGGCCCGGGCGATCATGTCTGGCTCTGCGGCGTGAAGGTACCGCATGTGGCCGGTCTCGAGGGTCATTCGGACGCCGATGCCGGTCTCCATGCGCTCACCGACGCCATTCTTGGCGCGATCGGCGCCGGCGATATCGGCAAGCATTTCCCGCCCAGCGATCCGCAATGGAAGGGCGCGTCTTCGGACCGGTTTCTCGCCCATGCCGCGGGCCTCGCGCGCGAGGCGGGGGCGGTCATTTCCAATGCCGATGTAACGCTGATCTGCGAAGCTCCGAAAATCTCTCCGTATACGGAAGCCATGCGCCAGCGCATCGCCGGGATTCTCGCCATCGATGTGTCCCGCGTCAGCGTCAAGGCAACGACGACCGAGGGCCTTGGATTCACCGGCCGCCGCGAAGGCATCGCGGCGCAAGCCATCGCAACCCTTCGTTTCGGATAGTTCATGGCTCGCCTTACGCCCCTTCCCGCGCCGCTCCGCCTGCATCACCCGGCTGCATGGCTCGCTACCTGGTTCGGATCCGGTCTTCTTCGTCCTGCGCCTGGCACATGGGGAACGCTTGCTGCTTTTCCTTTCGCGCTGGGGCTCCACTATGCAGGCGGCCCGTTACTGCTTCTCGTTGCAGCGGCACTTCTCTTCATTGCGGGCATTCCCGCCGCCACCGCCTATTGCCGCGCCGCAGAACGGGACGATGCTTCCGAAGTCGTCGTCGATGAAGTGGTGGCGATCTGGCTCGTGCTCGCCGCGCTACCCTTGACGCCGATTGCCTGGATTTCCGCCTTCTTTCTCTTTCGCTTCTTCGACATTCTGAAGCCCTGGCCCATTCGAGTGATCGAGCGGCGCTTCAAGGGCGGCTTCGGGGTGATGATCGACGATGTATTCGCAGCGCTCCTTGCCGTTGCTGCCTGGTATCTCCTGTACTTCCTCTGGATGATCATCGCATGAGCATGTTTCCCCGCCGCCTTGTACATCTTGCAGAACTCACGCTTGCCGATGCGCGGGAAGCGAAGCTCAAGCTGGTAACGGCGGAGAGTTGCACGGGCGGCCTCATCGCCGGACTACTAACGGAGATCGCCGGCTCTTCCGATGTGGTGGAACGGGGATTCGTCGTCTACTCGAATGAAGCGAAGCGCGACATGCTGGGCGTGCCCGGCGATCTGATTGCCGATTTCGGAGCGGTGTCGGAGCCGGTCGCGCGCTCCATGGCGGAAGGCGCTTTGAAGAATTCACGCGCGCATATCTCCGTTTCCGTGACGGGCATTGCAGGCCCGGGCGGCGGCACGCCCATGAAGCCCGTGGGCCTCGTCCATTTCGGCGCAGCACGAGCCGGCCGCAGCATCCTTCATGAGATGCAGCTCTTCGGCGATGTCGGGCGTGAGGAGATCCGCCTCAAGGCGGTCGAGACCGCGCTCAATCTTGTGCGGCGGATGATCTAGCAAGTTCCGAGGCGTCATCCGGCTTGCGGCCCGGCTTGCCGTAGAGCGTATCCGCACGGTCGATGAAAGCCTGCATCATACGCGCGAAGGCCTTCGCGAAAACAGTGCCGATCATTTTCTGCAGCATCGCGCTGCGGAATTCGAAATCGATGAAGAAATGGATGCGGGTGCCGCCCTCCGGCAGCGCTTCGAACTGCCATTTGTTGTGCAGATATTTGAACGGACCCTGCACATAGGCGACGTCGATGAGCCGCGCCTTGCGGTCGAGCGTCACGCGACTCGTGAACTGTTCCCGGAAAACCTTGTAGGAGACAATGAGGTCGGCCAGCAGCACCTCGTTGGCACCGTCGCGTTCGCGGCGGCGAATGCGCGCGCCGTTGCACCATGGCAGGAATTCCGGGTAACGGTCGATCGCGGCGACAAGCTCGAACATGTCGTCCGCCGCGTAGGGCACGTCGCGGGTTTGCTCGAGCGGCAGCATGAAAGGTCAGGCCCTTGCAAGCGATGCGTTGCGCGCCGCGCGCAGGCGCGCGAAATCCTCGTCCGCATGATAGGAAGAGCGCGTCAGCGGGCTCGATGAAACCAGCAGGAAGCCCTTGGTGCGCGCAATGGTTTCGTAGGACTTGAATTCGTCCGGCGTGACAAAACGGTCGATGGCGGCGTGCTTGCGCGTCGGCTGGAGATATTGCCCGATGGTCAGGAAGTCGATGGCGGCCGAACGCATGTCGTCCATCATCTGCAACACTTCCTCGCGCGTTTCGCCCAGGCCCACCATGATGCCGGACTTGGTGAAGATCGTCGGATCGAGCTCCTTCACCTGCTGCAGCAGACGCAGCGAGTGGAAGTAGCGCGCGCCCGGGCGAATATTGAGATAGAGGCGCGGTACGGTTTCGAGATTGTGATTGAAGACGTCCGGCCGGGCGGCCACGACCTTTTCAAGCGCACCATCTTTCCGCAGGAAATCGGGCGTGAGAATTTCAATCGTCGTGCCGGGAGAACGGCGGCGGATCGCCTCGATCACCTCGACGAAGTGCTGCGCACCGCCATCGGCAAGATCGTCGCGATCGACCGAGGTGATCACGACATGACGCAGGCCGAGCTTCGCGACGGCATTCGCGACCTTCTCCGGCTCTTCGGTGTCGAGCGGCGCGGGCAGACCAGTCTTCACGTTGCAGAAGGAACAGGCGCGCGTGCAGGTATCGCCCATGATCATCATGGTCGCGTGCTTCTTCGTCCAGCATTCACCGATATTCGGACAGCCCGCTTCCTCGCAGACGGTGACAAGGCCGTTCTCGCGAACGACCTGTTTAGTCTCCGCATAGACGGGGGAGCCAGGCGCCTTTACACGAATCCATTCCGGCTTGCGCAGAATGGGCGTGTCGGGCCGTTTCGCCTTTTCTGGATGCCGGGGCTTTGACGCGCCCGGCTTCAGCGTGTCGAGGATCGTGACCATGAACCGGATATGCCTTTACTCGTCAGAACATGGATAGTACGTCCGCCCGATTCAAGCAAATCCGGCCGTTTTTCAGGCCATATGACCCGCAAGGTCGTAGAGCCCGCCGATCACCTGTGTGCCGCCGTCTTCCGCCCTTACCGGCAGATAGATCGCTTCATAATGCACATGTTCCAGATCGATGCCGATGAACCGGCCCCGAAGGCAGGCAGGCTTTTTCTCCGCCATGATCCGGTTGTGAAAGGCAATCTGGTGCACCGCCATTTCCGGCAGGTAGCAGTCCGAGAAAAGCTCGCCTGTGAACTTCCGGCCGAGGCGCCGCTCGTTTTCGCTTCCAACCAGGCGGTAGCGCATGTCCGCACCGGCATTGACAGGCTCGACGACAAACATGCCGCCCATGGCATGGGGCATATCAAGCGGATTGAAAGCGGTGCGGGGCATCAGACCATCTGCCTGCAGGCGCGCCTGCCAATAGGCCAGCAGTGCGCGGCAGTGCGGGTGGACGGGCTCGTCCACTTCCACCACGGCGTAGTCGATGCCGTTTTCCGGGGCCGGCGTCTGCCTTCTTATCGCCATGAGCCACTCCTCCGGCGCTCAGGCTAGTCCCGAGATCGTTAAGCCTTTACTAGTGGCAGCGCGAAGCCGAGCCGCCGAAACTGGCTTTCCGGCGCTTCGAGCTCGGCAAGCGCTGCGCGGAGCCGTTCTGCGATATCGGTCTCCGCCGCAGTCCCGGCCAGGTTTTGCGCCTCGTCCGGGTCGTTTTCGAGATCGTAAAGATGATGCCCGGTGAATTTCGTCAGCGCCCAGTAAGGCACCATGTCGCCCTTCTGCCACTGCTGGTGGATCACCGGAACGCGGCTTCCCGGCATCCGGTCGAGAAAGGCGCGTTCGTCCGGCAGCGGCAGCTCCTGCTCCCGTGTCAGAAAATGCGTCGGCATGGTTGACCAGCGGTTCGACATCATGCTGAGCGGCGCATTGTCGCCAGCGGGCCCTCGGGCATATTTGTATCGCCCGTCGATGTAATGCACCTCCCTGCCCCAGACGCCGGTGAGCAGCCAGTCGCGCACCGAACTTGCTTCGCCGCGCAGCAACGGCAGCAGCGATTTCCCGTGCGTTCGCTGGCGCACTTCGACACCGAACAGGTCGGCGAGCGTCGCGAAGAGATCAACACTTGTTGTCAGCGCATCGCAGGTACCGGGCGCGATGCCGGGATGAGCGATCATCAGCGGGATATGGCCGAGAGGTTCATAGACCGGCACACCGGGTTTTCCCCAGATATCCTTCTCGCCGAGATAGTGGCCGTGATCGGTGCAGAGAATGACGAGCGTATCGTCCCACAAGCCATGGGCGTCGATCTCATCGAGGATACGGCCGAACCATTTATCGATCATGGTCAGCTTGCCGCCATAGGAAGCGCGGATCTGGCGCGCCTGTCGCGCATCGATCACGCCTTTTTCAATTCCGCCCTGCACATAAGGCGGCCAAATGAGGTGTGGGCCCTCCCAGTCCGGGTCGTACATGGAGGCATAGGGTTCGGGCGTGTCGAAAGGCTCATGCGGGTCGAACTCATCGACAAAGAGCATGAAGCGATCGTGATGTCCCGCATTCTCGGCCAGCCAGCGCGCGGCGGCGCCCATGGTGCGCGGCCCTGGAAAATCCTCCTCGCCACGGAAATAGCCGCGCGAGTCGTCATAGGGCATGTGCTTGCGCATGAAATTCGGCGCGCCCGCCCAGCTCGGATCGGGCCTCGTTTTCCACGGATCGCCTTCGTGGCCGCGCTGATAGTCCCAGGCCGTGAAGTCGACATGGTAGTTCTCGCCGCCCGTTTCGAAGAGATGCGGGTGGTCGGAAATGAGCTGCGTCACCACACCCTTCTTGCGCAGCTCATAGGTGATCGCGTCTTCCCAGATTTCGACCGAACCCCAGGGCCGCCACAGAAAATCGAGCGCGCCGCAGAGAATATCGTGCCGCGCCGGCATGCAGGGAAGCGAACCCGTGTAGTGACGCGTGAAACGCGTGGCGCGGGCGGCGAAACGGTCTAGATTGGGCGTGGCAAATTCGCCTCCGCCATAGGCGCCCAGCATGTGGCGGTTGAGACTGTCCAGCAGAATGACGACGGCGTTCTTCGGCGCGCGCGGCGCGGCCGGTGTTCCTTCGGCGGTCAATGGTTCCTCCCCTGCCGATCCCTCGGGATCAAGTATGGAGGACGCGTCCATAGGCGTCGAGTACCGCCTCATGCATGGCTTCCGACAGCGTCGGATGCGGGAAGACGGTGTGCATCAGTTCCGCTTCCGTCGTCTCCAGCGACATGGCGATGCCATAGCCCTGGATGAGCTCCGTCACTTCCGGCCCGATCATATGGGCACCGAGAAGCTCCCCGGTCTTCGCATCGAATACCGTTTTCACGAAACCGCCGGTCTCGCCCAGCGCGATCGCCTTGCCATTTGCCTTGAACGGGAAGCGGCCAACCTTCACCTCATGGCCTTTTTCCTTCGCCTTGGCTTCGGTGAGGCCGACGCTCGCGATCTGGGGCGATGAATAGGTGCAGCCGGGGATGAGGTTCGCCTTCACCGGGTGGAGGCCCTTCACGCCGGCGATGCGCTCCACGGCGATAATACCTTCATGGCTCGCCTTGTGTGCAAGCCAGGGCGGGCCCGCGAGATCGCCAATGGCATAGACGCCCTTCAAGCCCGTCTCCAGCCACTCGTTCACCACGACATGGGTCTTTTCGACTTTCACGCCGGCCTCTTCGAGTCCAAGATTTTCGACATTGCCGACAATACCGACAGCCGAGATAACTTTTTCGGCTTCCAGCATCTCGGTCTTGCCGCCCGCGGTGACCTCGATCCTCGCACCGCTGCCGGAAATTTCCGTCTTGCCGATCTTCGCACCCGTCAAAATGCGGATGCCGCGCTTCTTGAACGCGCGCGCGGCCTCCTTCGAGATTTCCTCGTCTTCGACGGGCAGGATGCGGTCCAGCACCTCGACCACGGTCACTTCCGCACCGAAGGCGCGATAGAAGCTGGCGAATTCGATGCCGATGGCGCCGGAACCGACAACGATCAGCGATTTCGGCATCGCCATCGGCACCATCGCCTCGCGATAGGTCCAGACCGTCTTGCCGTCAGGCTCCAGACCCTCGATCACGCGGGCGCGGGCGCCGGTTGCGAGGATCACGTTCTTCGCGCCGATCTCACGAGTCTTGCCTGCCTTGTCCTTGACGGTGATCTTGCCTTCATCGGCGAGACTGCCGGTGCCCTCGATCACGTCGATCTTGTTCTTCTTCATGAGAAAAGTGACGCCACTCGACAATTGCGCGGCGACATCGCGGCTGCGCTTCACGATGGCTTCGGCATCGAAACTCGCCTTCTCCACCTTGAGGCCGTACTCCGCCGCGTGCTGCATCGTCTCGTAGACTTCCGCCGAGCGAAGCAGCGCCTTGGTCGGGATGCAGCCCCAGTTGAGGCAGATGCCGCCCAGCGCATCGCGTTCGACGATCGCCGTCTTGAGGCCAAGCTGCGCCGCGCGGATTGCCGCGACATAGCCGCCGGGGCCAGAGCCAATCACCACGACATCGTAATTATCCGCCATCAGAGCAGCATCCTTGCCGGATATTCCACGAAGGACTTGAAGGCCTCAAGGAAGCGAGCGCCGAGTGCGCCATCGATTGCGCGGTGATCGCAGGACATCGTCACCGTCATCACATTGGCCACTTCGAGTTTGCCGTTCCTGACGACCGGCCTCTCCTCGCCCTTGCCGACGGCGAGGATCGCCGCCTGGGGCGGATTGATGACGCCGGTGAAATGCTTGATGCCGAACATGCCGAGATTGGAGATCGAGAAGCTGCCGCCCTCATACTCGTTGGGCTTCAGCTTCTTGTTACGCGCGCGTTCGGCAAGCGATTTCGCTTCAGCGGAGATTTCGGCGAGGCCTTTCTTCTCCGCATTGCGGATGATCGGCGTGATGAGCCCGCCATCGAGCGCCACGGCGATGCCGATATCGGCAGACTTGTGTTTCAGGATCGCATCGCCCGCGAAGCTCACATTGGCGTCCGGGACCTTGATGAGCGCGAGCGCCGCGGCGCGGATCAGGAAATCATTGACCGATAGCTTCACGCCATCGCCCGCCGCATCGTTCAGTTTCTTGCGCGCCATCAGCAATTCGTCGAGCTCGCAATCCACCGTGAGATAGAAATGCGGGATCTCCTGCATGGACTGCGTGAGGCGGCGGGCAATCGTCTTGCGCATGCCGTCGAGCGGAATTTCCTCGTAGCTTCCCTTCTCGTAGAAAGCGCGTGCATCGATGCTGGACGCAGGTGCCGCCGCACCGGATGCCGCCTGCTTCTTCGGCGCCGATTTCGGTGCGCCTTCAAGGTCCGCCTTCACGATACGGCCGCGCGGGCCGGAACCTTCCATAGCGGAAAGGTCGATCCCCTGCTGCTCCGCCAGGCGGCGCGCCAGCGGCGACGCGAAAATGCGGCCGGTCCTTTCAGACTTCGGTGCGGGTGCGGGCTTCGCATCCGATTTCTCTTCCGTCTTTTTCGGCTCCTCGGCCTTCTTCTCTACCGCTTTCTTCTCGGGCTTCGGCGCCGCGTCCGCATCTTTCAGCGCGCTCGCGTCTTCGCCCTCTTCGAGAAGCACGGCGATCACATCGTTGACGGGGACGCCCTCCGTTCCCTCCGCAACGCGAATTTCGCCGATCGTGCCTTCATCGACCGCTTCGACTTCCATCGTCGCCTTGTCGGTTTCGATCTCGGCGATCACATCGCCTGCGCTTACCTTGTCGCCCTTCTTCACATGCCATTTGGCAAGCGTGCCTTCCTCCATGGTAGGCGAAAGGGCGGGCATCAGGATGTTGACCGGCATCGGCGCCTCCTCAGCGGTAGCAGACGGCTTTCACCGCCTCTACCACTTCTGCGGCGCTTGGCAGCGCGAGTTTTTCGAGATTGGCCGCGTAGGGCATCGGCACATCCTTCTGCGTCACGCGCAGGACCGGTGCATCGAGATAATCGAACGCCTTTTCCTGAACCGAGGCCGCAATCTCCGCGCCGATGCCGCAGACGGGCCATGTCTCCTCGACGGTGACGAGGCGGTTCGTCTTCTTCACGGAAGCGATCACCGTGTCCATGTCCAGCGGGCGGATGGTCCGCAGGTCGATCAGCTCGACGTCGATCCCCTCTTCTTCCAGCTTCGCCATCGCCTCAAGGCAATAGGTGAGCCCGTGGCTATGCGAGACGAGGGTTACATCGTTCCCCTCCTTCATCACACGTGCCTTGCCGATGGGCAGCACGAAATCCTCATGTTTCGGTACGTCGAAGCTCTTGCCGTAGAGCACTTCGTTTTCGAGGAAGATGACCGGGTTCGGGTCGCGGATCGCGGCCTTGAGAAGACCCTTCGCGTCGGCCGCCGAATAAGGTGCGATCACGATGAGACCCGGCACATGCGCATACCAGGAACTGTAGTCCTGGCTGTGCTGCGCGGCGACGCGCGCCGCCGGTCCGTTCGGCCCGCGGAAGACGATGGGGCATGACATCTGCCCGCCAGACATATAGCGCGTCTTGGCGGCCGAATTGATGATCTGGTCGATCGCCTGCATGGCGAAGTTGAACGTCATGAATTCGACAATGGGTCGAAGCCCCGCCATCGCGGCGCCGACCCCAAGACCGGCAAAGCCATGCTCGGTGATCGGCGTATCGACCACTCGCCTGTCGCCGAATTCGTCGAGCAGGCCCTGCGTTACCTTGTAGGCACCCTGATATTGCGCCACTTCCTCGCCCATGACGAAAACGGTCTCGTCGCGGCGCATCTCTTCGGCCATGGCATCGCGCAGAGCCTCGCGCACGGTCTGCGTCACAAACTCTGCGCCTTCCGGCAAGTCCGGATCGGCCTTTATCTCGGCTTTGGGCTTTTTGCTCTCTGCCTTGGTTTTCTCACCGCTTTCCCGGCTCGTTGCTTCACCCTGGCCAGGATTCGTTTCCGGCGCCGGTTTCTCAGGCGCCCCGCCTTCATCTGAGGCCCCGTCGTCGTCCCCCGCCAGCAGGGCGATGACCTCGTTCACCTTCACATTCTCCGTGCCTTCCTCGACAAGGAGCTTTTCGATCTTGCCGTCGTCGGCGGCTTCCACCTCCATGGTGGCCTTGTCGGTTTCGATCTCGGCGATCACGTCACCCGATTTCACCTCGTCACCGACCTTCACATGCCATTTTGCAAGCGTTCCTTCCTCCATGGTCGGAGAAAGCGCGGGCATGAGAACCTTGATCGCCATCGCTCTCACGCCTCCATATCGGCAAGTATGTCGGTCCAGAGCTCCGACGGATCGGGCTCGGGGCTCGATTGGGCGAATTCGGCCGCCTCATTGACGATGGCCTTGATCTCCTTGTCGATCTGCTTGAGATCGTCCTCGGTCAGCGTCTTCGACTCGATCAGACGTATACGGACCTGTTCGATCGGGTCGTGTTCGGCGCGCATCTTGTTCACTTCTTCCTTCGCGCGGTATTTCGCTGGGTCTGACATCGAGTGACCGCGATAGCGATAGGTCATCATCTCCAGGATGTAAGGCCCCTTCCCTGCGCGGCAGGATTCCACGGCGCGCAGCCCTGCTTCCCGCACCGCGCGCACATCCATGCCGTCGACCTGTTCGCCGGGGATGTTGAAGCTCACACCGCGCTTCGAAAGGTTCGTCTGCGCGCTGGCGCGAGCGACGCTCGTACCCATCGCATATTGATTGTTCTCGATCACGTAGACGACGGGCAGTTCCCAGAGTTCGGCCATGTTGAAGCTCTCATAGACCTGGCCCTGGTTTGCAGCGCCATCGCCGAAATAGGCGAGGCAGACGCGATCGTTGCCGCGATAGCGATTGGCAAAGGCGAGGCCGGTCCCGAGCGGCACCTGCGCACCGACAATGCCATGGCCGCCAAAGAACTGCTTCTCACGGCTGAACATGTGCATTGAGCCGCCCTTGCCGCGCGAATAGCCGCCCTCACGACCCGTCAGTTCCGCCATCACACCTTTGGGGTCCATGCCGGTCGCCAGCATGTGACCATGGTCGCGATAGCCGGTGATGACCTGATCGCCCTCCTCGATCGCCATCTGCATACCGACAACGACAGCCTCCTGCCCGATATAGAGATGGCAGAAGCCGCCAATGAGCCCCATGCCGTACATCTGACCGGCCTTCTCCTCAAAGCGGCGGATCAGCAGCATGTCGCGATAGGCGGCAACTTCCTCTTCCTCGGAGAAGGGAGCCGGTCCGTCCACGGACTTTTTCGCCGGCTTTTTCTGTGCCGGTTTTGGGGATTTGGAAGAGGATCTGGACGTCATTCTGGGGGCCTCGACGCCGGTCATTCAAGGATGCGCACAGGTATAAGGCGCTGCGCAATGCGCCGTCGCCACACTTTAGAAGTGGAACATAAAGGTTTGGTTTCAATGAAAAAATACCGGATTAACCGAATTTCGATTAAGTTCCGCTGCGGACAGGCTCAGGAAAAAATGGCGGCTCAGCGCGCCGGAAGCGTGGTGGCGGCGGGAGGATCGAGAAAGATGACAATCTCTCCTGGATTCGCATAGCCGAGCGCCGCGCGGGCGCGTTCATCGAGAAGGTCGGGATCGAGGCTTTCGGGTCGTAGCAACGCTACCTGCCTGTCGAGTTGCTCGCGCTGCCGCTCCACATCCGAAAGCTGGTGTTCGAGAAGGTCGATGCGGTTCTGGATGTCGAGCCAGGAGATGAAGCCGAGGCGCCCATAGACGGCGTGATAGGCGAAATAGCCCAGAACGACGATGCAGACGAACGGAACCAGCGCCTGACGAAGGCGCAACGGTTCCGAACTGCGAATCACGACGTTGTTTTCCATGGCCAGCATGGAATCATATAGCGATTCCAACGGTCAAGGTGATTTGGTGGAAACCGCGTGAAAGCGGAATCCGCTAAACCTTCAGGATCGACCGGCCGGCATATTCCGCCGTCGGCCCGAGCGCTTCCTCGATGCGAATCAGCTGGTTGTATTTCGCCAGGCGATCCGAGCGGGCGAGCGAGCCGGTCTTGATCTGTCCGCAGTTGGTCGCCACCGCGAGATCGGCGATCGTCGCGTCTTCCGTTTCGCCGGAGCGGTGCGACATGACGGCCGTGTAGCGCGCCTTGTGTGCCATCTCGACGCTCTCGAGCGTCTCGGTGAGCGAGCCGATCTGGTTCACCTTCACGAGGATCGAGTTGGCAGTGCCGCTCGCAATGCCGTCGGCAAGGCGGCGCTTGTTGGTCACGAAGAGATCGTCGCCGACAAGCTGCACCTTCGAACCGATCCGGTCGGTCAGCGCCTTCCAGCCCTCCCAATCGTCTTCGGCCATGCCGTCCTCGATAGAGATGATCGGATATTTGCCGACGAGATCGGCCCAGTAGTCCACCATGCCGCCCGCGTCGAGCTTCTTGCCTTCGCCCTTGAGGTCGTAGACGCCGTTCTTGAAGAACTCGGTCGATGCCGCATCGAGCGCGAGGAAGATGTCGTCGCCCGGCTTGTAGCCTGCCTTCTCGATCGCCTTCATGATGAAACCGATAGCTTCCTCGGTGGAGGCGAGGTTCGGCGCGAAGCCGCCCTCATCGCCCACATTCGTGTTGTGTCCGGCAGCCTTCAGCTCCCCTTTGAGCGTATGAAAGACTTCGGAGCCCATGCGCACGGCATCGGCAAGCGATCCTGCCGAAACCGGCATGATCATGAATTCCTGAATGTCGATCGGATTGTCGGCGTGCTCGCCGCCATTGACGATATTCATCATCGGTACCGGCAGCACGCGCGCAGCAGGTCCGCCGACATAACGGAAGAGCGGCTGACCAAGAGAGGCGGCTTCCGCCTTGGCGACGGCAAGCGAGACACCGAGGATCGCATTGGCGCCGAGGCGCGACTTGTTGTCGGTACCGTCCAGCGTAATCATCGCGCGGTCGATCTGGATCTGCTCCGACGCATCCATGCCGCCAATGGCGTCGAAGATTTCGCCATTCACGGCCGCGACGGCCTTCTGAACGCCCTTGCCCTTGTAGCGGGAGCCGCCGTCGCGCAGCTCCACCGCTTCGTGGGCGCCGGTCGAGGCACCGGAGGGCACGCCGGCGCGTCCCAGCGAGCCGTCTTCCAGCAGCACGTCGACCTCGACCGTCGGGTTGCCCCGGCTGTCCAGAATTTCGCGACCGATGATGTCGATGATGGCGGCCATGTCGTCCCGTCTCTTCTGCTGGTTTGTGACGCATCCGGGCCTGACCCGGTTTTGCGCGTTTCATAGCGGAGAGGGGCCCGGGACGAAAGGGCCTATTGCCGATTTGATGTGCGTTTTCACCGGGCGTTCTTCACGCTCGGCAACGCCTCCAGGTGGCGGAAGAGGCCGATCTCCGGCTCAGGCGTGATTCACTACCCTGACGTCTTCCGGGCAGCCTGCGAGAAGCTCCGCGGAATGGGCCATGATGTAGTCGCGCTGCGCCTCCATCATCGCGCGGCCGAAACCGATGCAGAAGCGCTGCCCCTCCTGCAGCACCTCCTCGGCCTCCCGCCGGTCGAGATCCAGCAAGGTTTCGTTTGTCTCTGCCAGCCTCTTGTCCAAGAGCTCTTTCACCCGCGAGCGAGGGAGAAAGGGCGCAAAGCTCAAGATGAAGATGAACTCGGAGCGCAGGCGGTGCCTGGCATCGCCGGACATCAGAGCCCGGAGAGCCACCGCCCGTCCGGCATCGGTCAACTCATAGACCTTTTTATTGGGCCGGTTGTCCTGTTCGACCCTCTGGAATGTAACCAGCCCCTCCGCCGCCAGCTCGTTCAGAGCTGGATAGAGGTTTGACAGGCTCACATCGAGCAAGGTCGAAACCTCGTTTTCCATGGTCTTCTTGATGTCATATCCGGTCGCTGGACCGGACATGAGGACACTCAGCAACAGTTCCTTCGTATTCAATCCGCGCCCTCCCCGACAGCAGATTGCGGTACTTGATCGTTGTACCGACTTGATATATCCCCTTTACTAATAGGTGTGTATCACCTATTCGCATTTACCACATAACAGACTGTCCTAACGCGAATATCCCTCCTCGATCCTTCGCAAAAGGTCAGCATCCCTCACCCAACTTGTGGCCGGTTCCGGCGGAGCCGGCCGCTTACTTCCCCACAATCCGCCAAAAGTCTTGGGGCAGACATAAAGAATCCAACCTCTCGGGAGGAACCTTCAAAATGATAGTATCGGCAGGAATGGGCCCTGTCACGAATGAACGAGCATTGCTCCGCAATCGCCGTTCGGGGGCATATACGGTTGCCGCAGCGTTCGCTTCGGCTTTTCTTCTCTCCACCTCGGCTTCGGCCGCAAATTTTGTTTTTGGGGACCTGAACGTCCAGATCGACACCACCGTGTCGGCCGGTGTGACGCTGCGCGCAAGCGATCGCGATTGCACCAAGGTGTCGGTCCTCAATGGCGGTTGCGCCAATGGCGATGGCCGCACGACGGGCGTCAACTCGGACAATGGCAACCTGAACTTCGATCAGTGGGACTTCGTCAACCAGACGCTGCAAGCCACGATGGACATTCAGGGCACGTGGCAGAATTACGGCTTCTTCGTCCGTCCGACGGCTTTCTATGATTTCGTCTATGCCGAGAACGATCTGCGCTTCCGCGACCTCGAGCCGAATGCCAAGGACCAACTCGACTACGATTTCGACGTGCTCGACGCCTTCGTCTATGGCAACTGGGACATCGGCGGCCACTACACGACAGTACGCTTCGGCAAGCAGGTTCTGAACTGGGGCGAGAGCCTCTTCATCCAGGGTGGCATCAACTCCTTCCAGGCCGTTGATGTGAGCCGCATCCGCACACCCGGCGCCGAACTCAAGGACGCGCTGACGCCGATGCCGATGGTTTTCGCCTCGACGACGCTCACGCCGAACCTCTCGGTGGAAGCGTTCTGGCAGTTCAAATACGAGTACACCGAACTCGACCCGGCCGGTTCCTTCTTCTCGACCGACGACATCACCGGCCGCGGCTCCCTGCCCGGCCTGCTCAGCCCGACGGTCGACAATCCGGACCTTGCCGGACCGCCCGGCGGTTTCCCGCCCAGCGCCGCCGTCCCCATCGCGGTTCGCCGCTCGTCCGACCGCATCGAAAGCGAGACCGACCAGTTCGGTCTGGCCATGCGCTACTATGCCGAGGAACTCGGCGATGGCGTCGATTTCGGCCTCTACGCGGTCCGCTACACCAGCCGCCTGCCCTATCTCGGGTTCACCACCGGCCCGGATGATCTGGCCTCCGCTTGCGCCTTTGTCGGCGTTGCTACCGGCGGCGCTCTGAGCTGTGCTCCCGGACCGACGCAGGCCGCAGCGATCAATGCCGCATTTGCCTATGCCGCCAACCAGGGCAATTATTTCTACAGCTTCCCGACGATCGAGACGCTGGGCGCGAGCTTTGCGACGACGATCAGCGGTACGGCAGTCTCCGGCGAAATCTCGTATTCGCCCAACATGCCGTTTGGTGTCTCCGATCTCGAGCAGAACGCCTCGCAGCTCGACGGCACAGGCGGCTCCGGCCCGATCACGGGTTCGCCCGGCCCGATCAGCTCGCTGCCGGCCGCGGGTCCGAACCAGGACACGGTCCACATGATCGAGCTCGATGCGATCCAGGGCCAGATCGGTACCGTGAAGCTCTGGAGCACGACCGATCCCGTCACGCAGTTCTTCCGTGCGGACACGGCGACATTCCTCTTCAACGCCGGCTTCGTCTATGTGCAGGGCGCGAGCAACCACCCGCTCAATCGCGTCGGCCCGGAAGGCGCCATCCGCAATCCCTTCGCCGCTGGTCTTTTCACCAATGGCGTGACCAATGCGAAGTATGCCGACGACATGTCCTACGGCTACCGGATGGTTCTGGCACCTTCCTACAGCAATGCGTTCGGCACGCCCATCACGCTGACGCCGAGCATTTCCTGGCGTCACGACCTGCAGGGCAACTCGCCCGGCCCGAACACGGCCAACTATCTGCAGGGCATGAAGCAGGTGTCTATCGGTCTCTCGGCCGACTACCAGAACACCTGGCGGGGTAACATCAGCTACACCAACATCTTCGGTGCCGGCTTCGACAACCCCACCCATGACCGCGACTTCATTTCGGCGAGCCTTTCCTACTCGTTCTGATCCGAAGTTAACGGCGATGTTCAAGGCCCCGGAAAAGCTTGCTTTTCCGGGGCTTCCTTTTGTCCGCTTGACGGCGCCGGGCGGCTCCTGTTCAACACCCCCGAACGGAGCACTATCAAATGACTGAATCGGCAGGGAAAAAGGCACTTGTGCTGTTTTCGGGCGGGCAGGACTCGACGGTCTGCCTCGCCTGGGCGCTTGCGCATTTTGCCGAAGTCGAGACGGTCGGCTTCGACTATGGGCAATCCCATGCCGTCGAACTCGAATGCCGCGACAAGGTGCGTGCGGGGATCGCCGCGCTCGATCCGGCTTGGGCTGCGCGTCTTGGGCCGGACCACATGATCCGGCTCGCCGAACTCGGTCAGATCAGCGAGACCGCCCTCACCCGCGATGTCGAAATCGAGATGGGCGAGAACGGCCTGCCCACTACCTTCGTGCCAGGGCGCAATCTCCTCTTCTTTACCTATGCGGCGGCACTCGGCTATCGCCGGGGTGCGCGAGCGCTGGTGGGCGGCATGTGCGAGACGGACTATTCCGGCTATCCCGACTGCCGGGCCGATACGATCAAGGCGCTTGAGGCCGCCATCTCACTCGGCATGGACAAGCCCTTCACGCTCGAGACGCCGCTGATGTGGATCGACAAGGCGGCCACCTGGTCGCTCGCGAAGGAGCTGGGCGGCGAGGCTCTTGTGGACCTCATCATAGAAGAGACCCATAGCTGCTACCGGGGCGACCGCTCGCATCGGCATGACTGGGGCTATGGCTGCGGCACCTGCCCTGCCTGCGAGCTCCGGGCGCGCGGTCATGCGGCCTTTGTGGCGGCGGGAGCCTGAGCCCATGTACTCGGTGAAGGAAATCTTTTACACGCTGCAGGGTGAAGGCGCGCAGGCAGGCAGGCCCGCGGTCTTCTGCCGGTTCGCAGGCTGCAATCTCTGGTCCGGCCGCGAGGAAGACCGCGCCAGCGCCGTCTGCACGTTCTGCGATACGGATTTCGTGGGAACGGATGGCGAAGGCGGCGGCAAGTTCCGCGATGCAGAGGCGCTTGCCGACGCGGTGGAGAGGACATGGGCGACAGGTGCGGGCGAGAACCGTTATGTCGTCTGCACGGGCGGCGAGCCGCTGCTGCAACTCGATGAGGCGCTGATCGAGGCGCTTCATGCGCGCGGCTTTGAAATCGCCATTGAAACGAATGGCACGCTGGCGGCTCCCGATGGGATCGACTGGATCTGCGTGAGCCCGAAAGCGGATGCGCCGCTCGTCCAGACAGAGGGCCATGAATTGAAACTCGTCTATCCGCAGGAGAAGGCCATGCCGGTCCGTTTCGAAGGTCTCGGCTTCCGCTACTTCTTTCTGCAGCCGATGGACGGGCCGAAGCGGGAGGAGAATACGCGCGCGGCGACGGATTATTGTCTCGCGCATCCGAAATGGCGGCTCAGCCTCCAGACCCACAAGCTGATCGGTATTCCGTGATGAATATCTACAAGGAATTCTTTTTCGACGCGGCGCATTTCCTACCCTATGCGGAAGAAGGTCATCCGAACCGGCGGATGCATGGCCACTCCTTCCGCGTCGTCGTGTGGCTGTCCGGCAAACCTTCGACGGAGACGGGGCTTGTCCGCCATTTCGAAGACGTCGAGCGCGAAGTGATGGCGGTGCGCGAGAAGCTCGACCACCATCTCCTCAACGAGATCGAAGGCCTGGAACTGCCGACGCTCGAACATATCGCCGCCTGGATATGGAAGGCACTGGCCGGTCCGCTGCCGGAAATCTCGCGTGTGGAAGTTCATCGCGCTTCCTGCCGCGAAGGCTGCGTCTATGATGGGCCGGAGGCGGAGTAGCAAGGAATGGCCATGGCAAAAGCTTCAGGGAAAAAGAGTGCGATGGGTCTTACCCAACTCGGCACCGACACGAAGATACCCGCATCGCCCGAAAAGGCAGTTCTCGAGCGCGTGGCCAACCCGCATCCGGGCGAGAACTATGTGGCGCGCTTTACCGTGCCCGAATTCACGTCGATCTGCCCGGTGACCGGCCAGCCCGATTTCGCCCATCTCGTCATCGACTATGTACCGGGGAAATGGCTCGTCGAATCCAAGTCGCTGAAGCTCTATCTCCAGTCCTTCCGGAATCACGGCGCTTTCCACGAAGACTGCACGGTCGCCATCGGCAAGCGCCTTGCCGAAACGCTTGTACCGAAATGGATCAGAATCGGCGGCTACTGGTATCCGCGCGGCGGCATACCTATCGACGTTTTCTGGCAGAAAGGCAGGCTTCCTGCCGGAATCTGGGCGCCCGACCAGGGGGTTGCGCCCTATCGCGGCCGCGGCTGACCGTTACAAGAAAATTAAATTTTGATTTACGGGACGCGGTTAATCTCGCCTCCAAATGAACGCGCGGCCTGGGGTGGGCGGCCGCCTTGCGTTCTTCTGGAGCATTGCCTTGTCCACCTCTCCGCAAACTCGCAGTGGCGTCAGCGAAGCACATATTCAGCATGAGCTGAACGCGCTTTTCCGCGACTCGCTGCTCCCAATTTCGCTGTTCCTCGCGGGCCTCTACGCACTTTTCACGGTTCTTCATCTCACTCTTCTCGAGAACCCTGTGCGCAATGTGATGGCGATTGCTGCCCTTGCGGCAATGGCGAGTCTACTCGTCATCGCCGCCGCCGCGCATGCCGGCCGTATCGCGCCGGAACGGGCCTATATGATCGGCTTCGTCGTCGTCGGCATTGTGCTGTCGAATTCCGCCCTGCACATGCTTCTGGAACGGGACATCTATCAGTCGACCAATTTCGCGCTGATCTTCGTGGCAGTGGGACTATTCTTCCTTTCGCGCCTCAATCTTCTCATTGTCTTTGCGATCAATTTCTCTGTCTGGGCGCTTTGCGCTGCGGCGATCAGCGACAACATCGCGATGATCGAGCATTTCGCGATCATGAATGTCCAAGCCCTGCTGATCGGATTGCTCGCCATTGAACTCCGGTTGCGGAGCAGCAGGCGCCTGATCCGGATGCGCGCCGAGGCCGTCGAACGGGAAAAGAAGCTGGAGCAGGCACTGGCGAAGACGAAGCTCTACGCCTCAGTCGAACGCGAAAACAAGGCGAAGACGGAATTTCTTGCCAATATGAGCCATGAACTCCGTACACCGCTCAATGCCATACTCGGCTTTTCGGAAGCGATGCAGCAAAAGCTCTTCGGGCCGCTCGGAAGCGAGAAGTACGAATCCTATGCGCATGACATTCATCACGCCGGGACGCATCTTCTTTCGCTGGTCAACGACATTCTCGATCTGTCGCGGATCGAACTCGAGGGATTGAAGATCATCCCGCAGCCTGTGGACTTCGCGCGTGTCTGCAACAACTGCCTCGCCATCGTGCGCGGGCGCGCGGAGCGAGGCCAGGTCGAGCTTTCGCTCGATGCAGTGCCTCCCTTCCCCCAGATCGAGGCCGATGAACGCCGTCTGAAGCAGATCGTCATCAACTTGCTCAACAATGCCGTGAAGTTCACCCCGGCAGGCGGCAAGGTGACGCTTCAGCTTTCGCATGGGGAAAATGGCGGCGCCATCATTCGCATCCGCGACACAGGTATCGGCATGAACGAGGAAGAGCTCGAGAGCGCGCTTCGGCCCTTCTGGCAGGCCGATGCGGGGCTCGACCGCAGCTTCGAAGGTGCAGGTCTCGGCCTCGCCCTGGTGGCGGAACTCGTCTCCCTCATGGAAGGCGAATTCCGCCTTGAAAGCGAGCCCGGAAAAGGGACCGTGGCAACGGTCCTCCTTCCGCGAACCTATTGCGGCGAGAAAAGCAACGCCGCCTGATAGTTCTCAGGCGGCTTTTGCATGTGCGGTGCGGATCGTCTCATCCGCATATTTCGACGCGTCTGTCGTGTATTCGGCATGCCCGTATTCGACAAGGAGACGATCGATCTTCCGGATCAAGCGGCGATCCGTTGCCTCGCGCAAGGCGGGGATACGCAAGGCAAGCGAATAGAGCCTTTCGCGGCCGAAGACGAAAAGGCCAAGGGCAATGAAGAGCGGCATGTCATAGAACCGGAGCTCGACGCCCATGAGCTTTGCCTTGCCGGTCTTGTCGCCACGCAGGAATGCGCGGTTGAAATAGACCCGGGCGAATGCCCGTTCCAGCGCATTGAAGATGCGGCTCTTGAGCGACTTGTCCGACGGGAAATAGGCGGCCATCGTGGCGCGCACCAGCGCGCCGCAAGTCTCATCGTCGTAGCCGTCGCGCAGCGTGCCCGAATAGACGACCATGGCGTCATAAATGCCTTGCGGTGTTGTGGGCAGCAGTTCCTCCGGCAGGCCGAGCAGCCAGCAGCGATAGCGGTTGAACTCTACAAAGGCGCGTTCCTGCGGCGTGAACTCCGTGCGGCCTTCGCGCATCATCTTGAAGGCCAGCAGGAAGACGGCAATCGTGCCGGCCGGCATCTGATCGACCTGCGGCACGGGAATGCCAAAGGTATTCACATCCCATGTCCGCCCGCTGCGCAGGATATTGAAGCGCACCATGGAATGCATGAGGCGGACCATGGCCGCCGCCTTGAAGCCCGTGCCGAAGCGCGTGAGTGCGCCGGGGAGCGAGGTCGTGGTGAAGAAGCTCGCCGTTTCCTTGATACGTCGTACCGCCGTTTCATGCGAGAGCGTGCCGGTGAGCGCCATAGGGAGCGCCGAATATTTGTTGAGGAAGGTTGCCACGAAGGCGCCACGCACGACGAAGGGCGCGAGGTTGGCGGTCGGGTTGCGGCTTACCCGCGCACCCTCCTCGATCATGCTCATGTCGATCCAGTCGGGCGTCGCTTCCATTTCGCGGATGAAGGCGACGAGTTCGGGCGGCGCATCCTTCACATGCTCGACGCCCTTGTCGCAGGCATCCGTCAGCATGGAGACAAGCACACGAAAGCCGTATTGCGGCATCAGCGCGGCATAGGCGTCCGCCGTCGCATCGCCGAGCATCGTATAGGCGCGGGCGCGGGCCACCGTTTCGGGGTTCGAGAGCAGGCGCTGGCGCGCGCTGCGGTCGCCCTCGTTGAGCTGCATGCAATTGTCGTCGAGCCCGCCGGCAAACCGCTCCGGCGTGATGGTGAAATCCACCTTGCCATACATGGCCGGCAGCTTGTCCCGCTGTGCCATCACCCTCGCCTGGAGTGCCTCGAGACTTTCCATGGCCTCCTCCCAAACTTACAGTTCATAAGTTACTTTTTGTAAGTTATAAGGAGGTATGAGTGCAAGCATGAATCGCATGTCCGCTTCGCAAAAAAGCCCGCCCCGCCGCCGCATGAGCGTCGAGTTGCGGCGCGAGCAAATTCTCGACGTGACCCGGGATCTGGCCGATTCCGAGGGGTTTAGTGCCGTCACCCTGGACCGCGTGGCCGAGAACTGCGGCATCAGCCGGACAGTGATCTACCAGCAATTCGGCAATCTGTCGGACCTTCTGCTCGCCATGGTGGACCGGGAATACCGGCATGCAGCTGAGGCATTTCTCGGGGCGGCGCAGCGCGAGCCTGCCTTGGGCCAATCGCGTTACGCCGCTGGCGTTGCCGGCGTGCTCGAAGCGGTCGATGCGTCGCCCGCCACCTGGCGGATGCTGCTCATGCCGAGCCAAGGCGGACCGCGCGAGCTTTACGAACGCCTCGCGGAGGCGCGCGACATGACCCAGGCCCATCTCGCCGCCGGCCTGAAGGAAGCGGGGATTGACGGTCCCGCACTTGCCAATCCCGACCCCGAACTTGCGGTACGGATGCTGCTCGCCGTATCGGAGCAGCTCGTGCATCTGCGGCTCACCGATCCGAAGAGCTACACGACCGAGCGGCTTCTCGCCCAGGCCGAGTGGCTCTTCGAAGCAATGTTTCCATCCCGCTGATCAGCGCGGCGGCATGCGAATGGCGCCGTCGAGACGCACTGTCTCACCGTTGAAATAACCGTTGCGCAGCATGGTGCAGGCAAGATCGGCATATTCCGACGGATCTCCGAGGCGCGGCGGGAACGGCACCGAAGCCGCGAGATTTTCGAAAATCTGCGGCGCGCGATCCTTCACACCGAGCATGGGCGGCGTCGCCATAATGCCGGGCAGGATCGTGTTGATGCGAATGCCCTCGCGCGAAAGATCGCGGGCGATGGTGAGCGTCATGCCCTTGATCGCCGCCTTCGCCGCGGAATAGGCAACCTGACCGATCTGCCCGTCCTCGGCGGCGACAGAGCCCGTATTCACGATCGCGCCGCGCTCGCCGCCTTCCAGCGGATCGAGCGTCGCCATGCCGGCCGCGCTCTTCACGATGCAGCGGAAGGTGCCGACCGTATTGAGGCCGAGCACATATTCGAAATCCGAAATCTTGAAGGGGATGATCGCACCCGTCGTCTTGTCGCGCGCGATGGTCTTGCCGCCGCGGCCGCCGCCGGCGCAGTTCACCAGCGCCCGCTCCTGCCCGTTCGCCGCGCGTGCCTTCTCGAAACCCGCATCCACGGAGGCCTCGTCCATCACGTTCACTTCGCAATAGGTGGCGCCGAGTTCCTTCGCCACGCGCTCGCCATTCTCCCTATTGAGATCGAAGATCGCCACCTTGACGCCGAGATCGCGCAGCGCCTTTACCGTCGCCTTGCCGAGACCGGATGCGCCGCCCGTGACGACGGCGGAGATCGAGCTATCGAGTTTCATCATGTCCTCCCTGTTCTTTTTCTGGATTGTCAGTGAGATTTGCCTGCCCAGTCGCGCTTGATCTTCTTGGCGAGCGACCATTTGTGGACTTCGGTCGGGCCGTCATAGATGCGGAAAGCGCGGATCTCGCGGAAAATCTGTTCGACGATCGTGTCGCCGGAGACGCCCATACCTCCCATCACCTGCACGCAACGGTCGGCAATACGCATCAGCGCTTCCGACACGGCGACCTTCGCCATCGAGCTTTCGGCGGTTCCGAGCGATCCCGTATCCAGCACATCGGCGCACCAGTCGATCATGAGTTCGGCCTGTTTCAGATCGATCAGGTTTTCCGCCAGCATGAAGCCGACGCCTTCATGGTCGATCAGCGGCTTGCCGAAAGCATGACGGCGGTTCGCATAATCGGTCGCGATCTCGTTCGCGCGGGTGCAGCCGCCGAGCCAGCGCATGCAATGCGAGAGCCGCGCGGGGCTCAGGCGGATCTGTGCATATTTGAAACCCTCGCCGCTTTCCCCAAGCATCTGGTCCGCCGGCAGGCGCAGATTGTCGATCACCACGACGGCATGGCCGCCCGGCATGGAATTGTCGATCGTGTCGAGCACGCGCTCAATGCGGATGGCGGGATGCGGCAGATCGACGAGGAACATGCAGGCGCCGTCCTCACCCTTCGCCATGACGATGCCGACCTTCGCGCCTTCCGCGCCGGTGATGAAAGCCTTGCGACCACTGATGACCCAGTGATTGCCGTCCTTCACGCAGGTCGTCTTCATCATCGAGGGGTCGGAGCCGGCGCCGCCTTCGAGCGCGGGTTCGGTCATGAAGAAAGCCGAGCGCGAGGCGCCCGAGACGAGCTGGTTCAGAAAGCGCTCCTTGATCTCCGGGCTGCCGATCTTGCCGAGGAGATACATGTTGCCCTCGTCCGGCGCGCCCGTGTTGCAGGCGACGGGGCCGAGTGGCGAAAGGCCGGTCTTGCGGAGCACCAGAGCGGTTTCGCGCTGCGTGAGGTGGCTGCCATCGGCAAGAATATGCGGAGTCATCACGCTCGCGCTGCGCGCCTTTTCGCGCAGCTCGTGCACAAGCTCTTCCGTTGGCCCATGCGCCGTGCAGCGCGGATCACGCTCATAGGGCGCGACGACATTGCGCACGAAATCCTCAACCCTCGCGGCTATCTCTTCCGCCCTGCCCGCTACTGCCTGCGCCATCTTTCTCTGCCTTGTTCCTCTGCGGATTGCACCGGAAAAGGCTATAGCACATCGCACCCAGCCATTGACGAGCGCCGGGGCAGCAAATTGCGCGATGCTCGATCCGACGCCGCGTGACGCTGGGTCAAGTCCGGGAATTTCCGTTTGTCGGGCCGATCACCCGCCCGCAAACAAGGGACGACGCTTCTCCAGAAAAGCGGATATGCCTTCGAAGGCATCCGGCGAGGCAAAGAGACGGGACTGCAATTCCCGTTCGAGATCGAGTGTCTCGGACAGCGGATTCTCCTGGGCCTGTGCGGACATCTCCTTGATAGCGGCCACGGCGCCTCGAGGCAGCGCCGAAAGGCGAGCAAGCAGATCGGCACCTGCTTCGGCAAACCGCTCGTCCGGCACGGAACGCCAGATGAGACCGAGTTCCGCCGCTATTGCTGCATCGAGCCTGTCTCCGAGCAGTGCAAAGGCCATCGCGCGCGCCGTGCCCATTCGCTTCTGCATGGATGCGAAACCGCCCAGGTCGGGTATGAGGCCGAGCTTCGGCACAAAGGGCAGCGCGAAGTAAGCCGAGTTTGCCGCCAGCACGATGTCGGCCGAAAGCGCAAGACCGGCCCCGCCACCCACTGCCGGGCCGTTCAGCAGCGAAACGACCGGACCGGGAAATGCCTTCAACTCCCTGACGAGTGCATGGCCCTCCCGCAAGATGTCGTTCATGGCCTCATAGCGGCTGCCCTCGCCGAAGGGCTCCCTCTCGAGCATCTCACTCAGGAACGTCAAATCCGCGCCCGCACAGAAAGCTCGCCCCGCTCCCGTCAGCACCACGACCCTGATCGCGCCCGCCTCGCGGAAGGAATGCAGCGCCGCCCGGCACTGAGCAAATGTATCGGGACAGAGAGGATTCAGGATATCAGGCCGGTTCAGGACAATGCGCCCGATGGGCCCGTCCCGCTCCGCGAGAACGTAAGGCACTTTCATCCTCATCACTCCCTGATGACGACCGGGAGTTCTTCAATGCCCTTGATGAAATTCGAGTAGACGAGTACCGGCTCTCCGACCACTTCAATCGGGCGGTCCGGCCAGCGTTTCAGTATTTCCTCCCAGAGAATCTTCAGCTGCATCTCGGCGAGACGATTTCCCATGCAACGGTGAATGCCGAAGCCGAAAGAGAGATGCTGGCGCGGCCGGGCGCGGTCGATGATGAAGCTGTTGGGATTTTCTATCGCTTCGTCGTCCCTGTTGCCCGAGACGTACCACATGACGACCTTGTCGCCCTTCCTGATCTGCTTGCCGCCAAGCTCCGTGTTCGTGGTGGCCGTCCGGCGCATATGCGACAGGGGCGTCTGGTAGCGCAATATCTCCGGCACCATGCTTTCGACGAGCCGCGGATTGTCGAGCAGCTTGCGGTATTCGCCCGGGTGCTGACTGAGCGCCAGCAAGCCACCGCTGATCGAGTTGCGCGTTGTGTCGTTGCCGCCTACCAGCAGCAGGAAGCAATTGCCGAGATATTCCTCCTGGCTCATGTTCCGCGTGGCTTCGCCATGCGCGAGCATGGAGATCAGATCTCCGCCGGGCTCGGACGCATTCACGCGCTCGTTCCACATGCCGATAAAGGCGGCCGCCGCCTGCTGCAGGTCCGCGGCGCGCGCATCTTCCGCTTCCTTGCTCAGATAGGCTTCTTCGGAGACGGCGAGATCGGACCAACGGGTGAGGTTCCGCCGCTCCTCCCAGGGGAAGTCGAACAGGGTCGCAAGCATCTGCGTCGTCAGTTCGATAGATACACGGTCCACCCAGTTGAACGGCTCGTTGCGGGGCAGCGCGTCAAGAATTTTCCCGACGCGCTCCCTGATTGTGCTTTCAAGTTTGGCGAGGTTCGATGGCGCGACGATGGGGCTCACCACCTTGCGCTGCTCGTCATGCTTCGGCGGGTCCATTGCGATGAACATCGGCAGCATAAGTCCCGCATTGCCATCGCGCAGCGTCACACCGCCATAGGCCACGTCCGAGGAGAAGAGGGCGTGGTTCGACTCGACATGCATGATGTCCTTGTATTTCGTCACCGACCAGAAAGAGCCATAGGCGCTCTCGGCACAGTAATGCACGGGCGCTTCGCGGCGCAGACGCGCGAAATAGGACCACATGCGGTTGGTGCGGTAGAGTTCCGGGTCGCTCACATCGATACGGTCGAGCGGGATCGTGTAAGGGTCCGGCGCGGGCTTTTCACGTGCGGCAGCTGTGACGGTGCTCATGGCATGCTCCCCTGTTTTCCCTGGCCGTCAGCGGAATGACGGCTCCCTGTTTTCGCGGAAGGCCGCAAGGCCTTCGGTCACATTGGCGCTCATAAGCGCGGCAACGGCGGCTTCCCGTTCCATCTGCAATGCTTCATCAAGCGGTCTCTCCAGTCCTTCCCGGCAGGTCCGCTTCATCGCGGCAATGCCTTGCGGATTCTTCGTCGCGAGCTGCGTGCAGTAGCCTTCCGCCTCATCGGCGAGCACCCCGTCTTCAACCACGTAATTGACGAGGCCCCAGCTTTGCGCCTCCCCCGCCTTGAGCCATCGCGCGCTGAACATCAGATCGAGTGCGCGTCTCTGCCCGGCGAGTCGCGCCAGGCGCTGCGTACCGCCGAAGCCTGGCATCAGCCCGTAGCGGGCGTGCTGGCAGCCGAACTGGGCGGATGCAGCGGCGATAACCACGTCGCAGGCCATGGCAAGCTCAAGCCCGCCCGCAAGACAGAGCCCCTGCACCTGCGCCACAACGGGGAGCCTCGAAACCTCAAGCCGCAGCATCATGCGATGACCGCTGGCGAGAAACTGCGCAAGCCGATCCTTGTCGTTGCGGACATCCAGCACCTCGTCCAGATCGGCGCCGGTGCAGAAATGCTTGCCGCGGGCCCGCATAAGAACGGCGCGGACGCCGCCATCGCCCTCACATGCG
Organism: Parvibaculaceae bacterium; assembly: GCA_019636015.1. Classification (GTDB taxonomy): domain Bacteria; phylum Pseudomonadota; class Alphaproteobacteria; order Parvibaculales; family Parvibaculaceae; genus Parvibaculum. The sequence goes on along the minus strand of JAHBYJ010000001.1, from coordinate 2,064,700 downwards.
TCGAGCGCATGCTCGATCCCGGTCATGAGCTGCGATGACAGGCAGTTGAACTTCGCCGGCCTGTTCAGCTCGATCAGTCCGATGCCGTCCCGGATCGATAGCAGGACATGGGGCTCGCTCATCCGTCTTTATTCCTGGCTATACGGCTTGCGCTTTTACTTCATGTGTTTGCGGAAATCAGGTTTCCGCTTCTCGTTGAGCGCGTTCACACCCTCTTTCGATTCCGCCGTGTCGTAATACAGGCGGAGAGCTTGCAGGCCGAGGCCACCTATGCCGCGAATACTGTCGCTGTCGGCATTGAAGGAGCGCTTGGCGATTGCGATCGCCGTGGGGCTGCGCTCGACAAGTTCCGCACACCAGGCTTCTACCTCGCTGTCGAGCTTGTCGTCGGGCACGACCGCATTGACGAGGCCCATGTCCAGCGCCTGCTGCGCCGTATAGCGGCGGCACATGTACCAGAACTCTCGCGCCTTCTTTTCGCCGATCACACGGGCGAGATAAGCCGTGCCGAAACCCGGATCGACCGATCCCATCTTCGGGCCCACCTGGCCGAAAATCGCATTGTCGGAAGCAAGCGTCAGATCGCAGAGCGTTGCGAGTACATTGCCCCCGCCAATGGCATAGCCGCGCACCTTGGCTATCACCGGCTTCGGCACATCGCGGATGACGGTGTGCAGTTCCTCGAGCGGCATGCCGATCGTGCCGCGCACGCCGCCATCGCCATAGCCGCCATCATTGTGGTCGGACTGATCGCCGCCCGTGCAGAAGGCCTTGGGACCCGCACCCGTCAGCACGATGACGCCAATGTCCTTGTTCCAGCCGGCCTTCAGGAATGCATCGATCAGTTCAAGACAGGTTTTCGGGCGGAAGGCGTTGTAGACCTGCGGGCGATTGATGGTGATCGTCGCCGCGCCATTCTTTTCACTGTAGAGAATGTCCGTGTAGTCCATGATCCTCACCCGTGCATTGAAAGGCCGCCCGAGACGCTGATCGTCTGGCCGGTGATGAAGCCCGCATCTTCGCTCAGGAAAAAGGCGACCATGCCGGGATAATCCTCCGGCCGGCCCAGCCTGCGCATCGGCACCGCCTTGGCCAGCGCATCGGTGAGGCGTCCGGCCGTGTCGAAGGATGCAAGCAGCGGCGTATCGGTCGGCCCCGGGCAGATCGTGTTGAAGGTGATCCCTTGCCGTGCAAATTCCCGCGCCAAGGTTTTCATCAACGCAATGACGCCGCCCTTCGCCGCCGAATAGACAGCTTCACCCGACGAGCCGACTCGGCCGGCATCGGACGAAATGGTGACGACGCGGCCCGCGCCCTGCGCCGCCAGACGGCGCGCGACAATATGGGTGAGATTGAGCGGCCCGAACAAATTTATGCCGATGATCTTCTGCCAGAGCTCGGGTTCCGTCTCGATGAAGGGCTTTGCCATGTCCCAGCCGGCATTGTTGACGAGGCCGAATATCGGACCGGCTTCCCTCTCGAAGCTTTCGACCGCACGGCTCACAAGCTCGTAGTCGGCGATGTTGACCTTGTAGCTCCATGCCGCGCCGCCACGCGCGCGGACCGCCTCTGCAGCTTCGCTTGCGCCCGCCTCGTTCAGATCGAAAATGCCGACCTTGCATCCCTCTTCACCGAGCCGGAGCACGATCGCCCTGCCGATCCCGCTCGCGCCTCCGGTCACGATCACGGGCTTGCCGCGCAATCCCAACATGCCTTCCTCCCTCTCTCCCTTTTTCTAACGTTAGTTCGAATCTCCGCCCCATGCAATAATTTTCGAATGAGCGTTAGAATTTCCGCCGCGCATGTGCGATTATCGGAGCGTTACGCGAGAACAGCGGAGGCTTTCGTGGCGATCGAACGCAGCAAGTCTGACCTTACCCGTACGCGAATTCTGGACGCCGCCGCGCGGACATTCCGCCAGAAGGGGTATGCCGCGACGACCTTGAACGAAATTGCCAGAGCGGCGGACATGCAGGCCGGAAGCCTCTATTACCACTTCGGTTCCAAGGACGAGCTGCTCGAGGAAGTACTCGATATCGGCGCCAACAAGGTCAATGACGCCGTCCGGGAAAGCCAGGAAAGACTGCCGCCGGACGCTTCGCATCGCGACCGCATCCGCGCCGCCGTCGATGCGCATCTCACCATGCTTCTCAAGCACTGCGACTATACCTCCGCCAACATCAGCATCTTCGCCCAGATACCGGAGGAGATTCAGCGGCGGCATCTGCCCAAACGCGATGCCCTTGCCGCGCAGTGGCGGCGTATCCTGACGCGTGCGCAGAAGGCCGGCGCCCTGCGCGACGATGTGGATCTCAGCATGGTGCGCATGCTGCTGCTCGGCGCGCTCAACTGGTCGGTCGAATGGTACAAGCCGGGCAAAACCTCCATCCCGGCTATGGCGGATCATATCTGTCTGATGCTGCTCGACGGCATCGGCACAGAGAATGCGGACGGCCGCAGGGCCGAAGACCGGGAAGCGGAGATGGTTTGAGCCGGATCAAACGCCGGATATCGATCCGGAGGGATGCCAATCTGCACACGGATTGAAGAAGTTTAAGCTGTTCGAACTCCCCGCTTAAAATGATAGGCTCAGTTCATTGTCCCCGGTGCCTCCTTGCATCGGGAAAACTGGGGGGAGATCCAAATGAGATTCACGACACGGGGCCGGTCGACGGCCGCCCTTGCCTTGTTCGCCACGCTTGCCGCCTGCACCAGCATGGAGCAGAAAGAGGCAATACTGGCGCCGCAGTTCCAGAATTACGCGTATCCGAAGCCCGATCTGGTCGAAAGCTCACCGGCCGTTGGCGTGAAGCAGACCGTCGCCCTGAACAAAATCATCTACACCGCGACATATGGGCCCATGCATGGCGCGCGCCTTCTGGCGGACGTTAATGACGAAAACTGGGCTTTCCGTTTCACAGCTTCCAAGGGCGCCACCTTCTCCGCTTTCACGCGAGGAAAGAACGGCGAGGCCATTTACTGTACCGCCATGCCGGTCACATACAGCGGTCTGGCGGGCAATCTGGGCGGATGTCTGCTCGACCGGACAGGCGACGGAACTTTCGATGCGTTCTCGCGGTTCAACAAACCGCTCGACGTCTTCGATCCGTCCACGGGGGTCGCAGATCTCGCGTCATCCGTTCCCTACGAGAGGGTGGAGATTGGCGAACCGGAATTTCTCATCAAGATGAACGTCTATTTCGATGGCATCGAGGGAGGTCAGCTTCTTCTCTCCTCCGCAGGCGCGCGGACCAAAGGGGCCGATTTGCCCAAACACAGCCTTATCTATGCGGACAAGCACCGGTTCGGGGCGAATACGCAGGACCAAAGGGTGAATGTCGACGGTGTCATAATGATCATCCACAGCGTCTCTGCGTCGGAAATCACCTACACCGTTGAGAGTGGCGGCTTCCAGAACATCCAGTTCCTGCACCAGGGCCATCTGGCCAATATACGCTATCCGGTCAACTAAGCGGCTTCGTGGGGCGGCGGTCTCTCGGGCCGCCGCCCGGTCTTCTCAATCGGCCTAATCAAGAGACGCCTACGGAGTCGTTTGCAGCCTTCTGTTTTTGAGGCCTTTGCCTTCTCCCTCTTGCATCCTTGTTCAATTTTTATATAATCACCATTATGCCAAAACTGATCGACCATGAAGCTCGCCGAAAAGACTTTGCCCGCGCCGCCGTTTCGGTGATCGGAGAACAGGGCATCGACAATACGCGGCTTGTCGATGTAGCCCGCGAAGCCGGCGTGACGACCGGCGCGCTCACGCATTACTTCAATGACAAGGATGCGGTGCTTCTTGCCGCGCTCGATCATCTCGCGCAAGGCATTCTCCACAAGCTCAAAACCAGCGCCGAGGCCGACGATCTCGTTGCCCTTGCGGCGGAGATTTTGCCTGTGAATGAAGAGAGCCGGTGCGAATGGCGCGTCTGGATGAGTTTTTTCGGCCGCGCCGTGGGCGATCCCGCCCTCGCCCGCATCAACAAGGCCTATTACGACGAATTCCGCGATGGGCTCGCGTCGATCATCCGCCGTCAGCAACGCGAAGGAAAGCTCGCGCGCGAGGTGGACCCAGCCGTCACGGGCGATGCGATCATCTCGATCATCGACGGTTTCTCGATCCGCGCGACGCTCGAACCCGAAGAATGGTCCGCCGCGCGGCAACGGGCCCAGCTCGAAGCCATGTTGCGGCCGCTATTGCCTGCGCCGGACGCCGCCCGCCGCAAATCAAAGGGAGGAAAGAAAAATGCCAAGGCTTGAGATGCTGCCCGCGAGCGCAAGCGCGGATGAGATCGTCGCTGTGTTGAAACGCGACGGAGCGTTGATCGTGACCGGCGTTCTTTCTCCAGAGGAACTTGGCCGGGTCAAGGCGGAGACTATGCCCTATATCGAGGCGACGGAATTCGGCCGCGACGATTTCACAGGCAATCTCACCACACGTACCGGCGCCCTTGTCGCGCGTTCGGCGGCCTGCCGCGACATGGTGATGAACAAGACCGTGGTGGAAGCTGCCAACATTTTCCTCAAGCCTTTTTGCGAACGCATCCAGCTTCACCTGACGCAGGTCATCCGCATCACGCCGGGTCAGAAGAAGCAGCAGATTCATCGCGACCGTTGGGCGTGGGGCACTTATCTCAAGGGGCTCGAGCCGCAGTTCAACACGATCTGGGCAATCAGCGACTTCACGAAGGAAAATGGCGCGACGCAGGTCTGCCCCGGTAGCCTGGACTGGCCAGACGATTATCAGCCGACAGACGACCAGATCGGCTATGCGGAAATGCCGGCCGGTTCCGTGCTGATCTATTCGGGCGGCGTGTTTCACGGCGGCGGCGCCAATCAGTCGAATGGTGACCGTATCGGCATCAACATCACTTATACGCTGGGCTGGCTCCGGCAGGAGGAGAACCAGTACCTCTCCTGCCCGCCCGGCATCGCAAAGACGCTCGATCCCGAGCTGCAGGCGCTGATCGGCTATTCGATGGGAAGCTATGCGCTCGGCTATTACACGCCGCCGCTCGGACCGGGCCAGGGCCCCGAAGTGGTGCCGCCGGAATTCTCACTCGGCAAGCTCGATCCTGCGGCTGCACAGTTCGGTTCGGAGGAACTCCGTCAGCAGGTTTCGGCGCAGATCAGAGGCGAAAAGCAGACGGCCTAGGCGGCCTTCGCCAGCGCGTCGAACTGCTTGAGCCGCGCGAGCAGCGGCTCAAGTTCGGTGAGCTTCACCATGTTGGGACCGTCGGACGGTGCATTGTCCGGGTCCTGATGCGCTTCCATGAAGACGGCACCGACGCCGATTGCGACGGCGGCTGTCGCAATCACCGGCACCATGCGGCGGTCGCCGCCCGATGCCGTGCCCTGCCCGCCCGGCTGCTGCACGGAATGCGTCGCATCGATCACCACGGGGCAGAGACATTCATCCTTCATGATCGGCAGCGCGCGCATGTCGTTCACAAGCGTGTTGTAGCCGAAGGAGACGCCGCGCTCCGTCGCCAGCACATTCGGGTTGCCGGCATCGACGATCTTGTTGACGACGTTCTTCATGTCCCAGGGCGCGAGGAACTGGCCTTTCTTCACATTCACGACCTTGCCGGTCTGCGCTGCGGCTTCGAGCAGGTCCGTCTGGCGGCAGAGGAAGGCCGGAATCTGCAGAATGTCGACGACGCTTGCGACTTCCGCGCATTGCTCGCGCTCATGCACGTCGGTCAGCACGGGCACGCCGAGTTCCTTCTTCAGGTCCTCGAAGATCGGCAGCGCGAGTTCGAGGCCGAGGCCGCGCTTCGCGTTACGGCTCGTCCGGTTCGCCTTGTCGAAGGAGGTTTTGTAGATGAAGGGGATGCCGAGCCGGTCCGCAATTTCCTTGATCGCGCCCGCCATGTCGAAGGCATGCTGGCGCGTTTCGAGCTGGCAAGGCCCCGCGATAAGCGCGAAGGGCTTGTCATTCGCGATCTCGAAATTGCCGACCTTGACTGACTTGTTCGCGGGCATCTCGGTTACTCCTGCGGCCTATACGAGGCGGCTCTGCTCCACCGCCGCTTCCACGAAGGAGCGGAACAGCGGATGCGGGTCGAACGGCTTCGACTTCAGCTCCGGGTGGTACTGGACGCCAATATACCACGGATGGTCCGGTATCTCGATAATCTCCGGGAGGAGCCCGTCGGGCGAGACGCCGGACATGACGAGGCCCGCCTGCTCGATCGCGTCCCGGTATGTCATGTTCACTTCATAGCGGTGGCGGTGGCGTTCGTTGATGCGGGTGGAACCGTAGATCTGTGCAACCCGGCTCCCCTCTTTCAGCACCGCGTCATAGGCGCCGAGCCGCATCGTGCCGCCGAGGTCGCCATTGGCCGCGCGCTTTACGAGTTCGTTCTCGCGCATCCATTCGGTCATCAGGCCGACGACCGGTTCGTTGGTCGGTCCGAACTCGGTCGAGCTTGCGCCGGTCAGGCCGCCGATGTTCCGCAGCGCCTCGATCACGGCCATCTGCATGCCGAAGCAGATGCCGAAATAAGGGACGTTCCGCGTCCGCGCGAATTCGGCCGCGCGAATCTTGCCCTGGCTGCCGCGTTCGCCGAATCCACCGGGCACGAGAATGCCGTTCACCTCCTCGAGGTAATAGGCAGTCTCTTCCGTGTCGAAGACTTCGGACTCCACCCATTTCAGGTTCACGCGCACCTTATTCGCGATGCCACCATGGACCAGCGCCTCGATGAGCGACTTGTAGGCGTCCTTGAGACCCGTGTATTTGCCGACAATGGCGATGGTCACGTCGCCTTCCGGCTCGCGGATATTGTGGGTGATGGTCTGCCAGCTTGCGAGGTTCGGCTCCTTCGCATCCTTGATGCCGAAGACGGCCAGCACTTCCTCGTCCAGCCCCTCGAGGTGATAGGCGTTCGGCACATCATAGATCGTGTCGACATCCATCGCCTGGATGACGGCCGTCTCGCGGACATTGCAGAAGAGCGCGATCTTGCGGCGCTCATCCTTCGGAATCGGCCGGTCGCAGCGGCACATCAGAATGTCCGGCTGGATGCCGATGGAGCGCAGCTCCTTCACCGAGTGCTGCGTCGGCTTCGTCTTCATTTCGCCGGCAGAGGGGATGAAGGGCAAGAGCGTCAGATGGATGTAGCAGGTCTGGCCGCGGTCGAGTTCGTTGCCGAGCTGGCGGATCGCCTCGAAGAAAGGCAGGCCCTCGATGTCGCCCACCGTGCCGCCGATCTCGCAGAGCACGAAATCGACATCCTTGTTGCCCGAGAGCACGAATTCCTTGATGGCGTCCGTCACATGCGGGATCACCTGTACCGTGCCGCCGAGATAATCGCCGCGGCGTTCCCGCGCGATGATCTCCTGATAGATGCGGCCCGTGGTGATGTTATCGGCTCGGCTTGCCGGCACGCCGGTGAAGCGCTCGTAATGGCCGAGGTCGAGGTCGGTCTCCGCCCCGTCATCGGTCACATAGACTTCGCCATGCTGGATCGGGGACATGGTCCCCGGGTCCACATTGAGATACGGGTCGAGTTTCCGCAACCGCACGGAATAGCCGCGCGCCTGCAGAAGCGCACCGAGCGCCGCCGAAGCGAGACCTTTACCGAGGGAGGAAACCACGCCGCCGGTGATGAAAATGTACCGCGTCATGGGCCCCTAGATTACACCAAGCAAAACGATTCGGAGGCCCAAAGACGGCTCCCGATACAAAATCTTCCCTCCGGCCCGGATCGCGACCCGGACCGGCCGTTTGTGACGTTTATCGCCTATTCCGCGCGGGGAACCGTGGGTTCGGCCGGTTCCGCAGGAGCCGGGACCACCGGCTCCACATCCGCCGCCGGCGGCACGGAAGGTTCCTCGAAGCCGCCCAGCGGCGCCGGGACGTCAGGCAGAGTGCTTTCGCCCTGCCCGGCCGGGGGCACCACGCGGTCGAGCACGCTGTCGCCCGAGCCACCCCGCGTCGCGAGAATGCCGAGCACCAGGCTCGTCGTGATGAACAGAACCGCAAGAATGGCCGTCGTCCGTGTCAGCACATTCGCCGTGCCGCGCCCGGTCATGAAGCCGTCGCCGCCGCCGCCAATGCCAAGCGCGCCGCCCTCGGAGCGCTGGAGCAGGATCGTCGCGACAAGCGCCACCGCGAGCATCAGGTGAATGATCAGAATGATGGTCGTCATGGCACCTCGGCCAGCCGGAACGGCTGATGGAAACGGAAAAGGCCATGGGCCCGCTCCTTGCGGCGCGGCCCGGCCAGTCGCGGCGGGTTGTAGCGCATGAAGCGCCCGGTTTCCAGCCCTCTAACCGGGTTTCGGCTCAAGCGGCTGGGGATGAAAGAGAAATATTACGGAAATTATGTCGGGAGCGCTGGGCGGCCTTAAATAGCGACGGAATTGGCTGCCGTCGCCGGATGATCGAGCTGGCCTTCGCGAACCATGCGCTCGTGGCCGTCCGCCAGGCTCTTGATCCGGTACTGGAAGCCCGCTCCCTCGGAGGGAAGCTGCCGGAGAACCTGATACTGACCGCGAGCGGCCGGCGGGTAGGAGCCGCCCGCCGTGAACTCGACCGTTTCGCCGATCTGGAATTTGTGCGCCTGCATGGTCCTACTTCTTCTTGGCCTTCACGCGCTCAAGCGATTTGACGCGACCGCGCGGCCTACCGGATTTTTCCGCGATGTCGCGGTCCTGAGCTTCGATGACCGCCTTGGCACCCGCCGTATCGGCGAGGCCGTCGATCTCCGTCAGGGGAACCTTGCGGTTCGAACTTAGCGTTCCGTCTTCGTAAACCACGTTGAAAATGACGAAGTCGTTTTCCGTCAGTTTCTTGTTGTTGCGTGCCATGGAGCGCTCCGGAAACGGAAAAGGGGCGCCGAAGCGCCCCTTCGATTTGCGGTTCAGGCGTTGCGAAGATTCGCAGCCGAGACCTTGCCGCTGCGCTGGTCGGTCTCGAGGTCATAGGCGATCGCCTGACCTTCATCGAGACCACGCATGCCGGCGCGCTCAACAGCGGAGACATGGACGAAAACGTCCTTGCCGCCGTCCTGGGGCTGGATGAAGCCGTAGCCCTTCTGGGAGTTGAACCACTTAACGGTGCCGTTTGCCATGTGAGGCATTCCTTATCAACGTGATATATCGCCACCGGCGCACTGTGCGACCGGCGGATCAAACTTCGAGGGATCGGGATAGACAGGTCCGGCGCTCGATCGCGAGCGTGGAGAGCAGCCGAACCAAAGAATTCGATAGGCAGGATATAAGCGGTTTGGAGGCGCATTACAAGGACGCAGGAAAAAATCCCGGTATCCAGCCGTTTTCAGCCTCCTCCCGCTATTGAAAGCCGGGATCAGTTTCTCGAGGTGGGGCACCCTGCACCGATGTCGATCCACTCCCCTGCGCCGATCTCGAGGATCCGGAAGTCCCGTTCGTCGTGTATGCCGACGACCTCCACGATGCTCATGAGCGCCATGATGATCCAGTTGGCGGAGCGCTCATTATAAAGCGGCAGGTCCAGCGCCTCGCACTGGATGACATAGCCGGTCGCGGCCTGCACCTTGATCGGGAAGCGCCCGCCGCATGGATAGCCGATCAGCGGCTCGCTCGCGGCGAAGAAGGACTGAAACGCGTCTTCCTTGAGCAGATCGAGATAGTTCTTCCGGGTCGGATCGAAGCCCATGATTTCCGTTAGCTTCGATCCCACATACCGAAACTGCGCCGATTGCAGCGACTCATATTCGACCATCACCATCATCGGCGTCAGATCGCGAATTGAGAGCGGATCGAAATGACGCCGATCCGGTACCACGGCCCCCTCGCGCGGAAGGCCGTTCCAATAGTTGAAAAATCTGAGACTTTCGTCCGTCTGAAATTGGGGCCACGCGTCCATTGAAATCCGTCACAACACTGCCCCCGCAAAGCGATTGATACAGCGATGGACCGGCAATTCAACCCGGCTTCACCCGATCAGGCATAGACGGAGATAATTCCCCAGAAATCTTCCGCCTTCAGGCTCGCGCCGCCGACGAGCGCGCCGTTCACATTCGGCACACTCATCAGTTCCGCCGCGTTCGATGGCTTCACCGAGCCGCCATAGAGAATGCGCATCTTCGCGCCTTCCGCCCCGAAGCGCGCCTCGAGCGCCTTGCGGATGGCGGCATGGACCTTCGCTACATCGTCCGGCGTCGGCGTGCGGCCCGTGCCGATCGCCCAGACCGGCTCATAGGCGACGACGGTCGTTCTTGCGGTGGCGCCATCGGGCAGCGAGCCCTTGAGCTGGCCGCGGATCACTTTCAGCGTCGCGCCGCTATCGCGCTCCGCTTCGGTTTCACCGACGCAGACGATGGCCGTGAGGCCGGCGCGACGTGCGGCTTCCGCCTTGGCGCGGACCAGGGCATCGGTTTCACCGTGGTCGGCCCGGCGCTCCGAATGGCCAACGATCACGAAAGCTGCGCCGGCGTCCTTCAGCATCTCGGCCGAGATGTCCCCCGTATGCGCACCGCTTTCCTTCGCATGGCAATCCTGGCCGCCTATGGCGATCTTCGAGCCCTTTGCCGCTTCCTTCAGCATAGCCACCAGCGTGGCGGGCGGGCAGATCAGGACGTCGCAGGCGGGCTTCGTCTTGCCCGAGAGCTTCTTCGCCAGCGCCGTCACCTCCTTCTTCGAGGCTTTCGCTCCGTTCATCTTCCAGTTGCCGGCTACCAGTGCCTTCACGCGCGCCATTATCCCGCTCTCCGCATCAGAATGAGTTGCGTCCGTTTAGCAGATGGCAGATGCCGCGCCAACGCCAGCCGCGGCACCCGCAGCCGCATGGGTGAAGTTCACCTGAGGGAAATAGAACACAGTCCCAGCGAAAGTTTCATTTCAATGACTATTCTGTTGGCAAGTAATGACCTCGCGTGTAGCTTGCGCCCCATGACAAACCGTCGATTCCACATGGCCGAAAAGGCCACCTTTTGGGGTTACTCGCCTTCGGGGCCGGGTCGCTTGCGCACGCGCTGAATTAGCCTGCAAAATCGACGCTTTGAGAGCCCCATCCACCAGATCGGGGCTCTTGTGTTTTCAGAACTCCGGTCACCGAAACCAGTCGCGTACCGGAGTTTGCCCATGCCTCTTGAATACTTGAACCGCTTCGCCGGACCCACGCTCGAGATCCGCGCTCCGCCGCGCTGATCTGGCGTAAAGAACCGCTTTTCCAAAGGCAGGTCCAGTGCCCCGCGCGAATCGCACGGGAGCAAACAGTGGAATTTTGCCTGCCTTCCGGAACACGAATACTTGAAAACAACTACACCTTCTTTGCCTGCGCAGAGAGGGAACGGAGAAGAATTATGCCTATCGTCCAAGTTCACCGGATCGTCCAGCATGGCCGCAGCGCCGGCACGGTTGCCGCGCTGGCCGCCTTCCTGGGCATCTCCTTCAGCTCCCACCCGCCGGACGACATTCTGGCGGCGCTCATCGTCATCCTGCCGTCCTTTCAGGTCGCCTTCTTCGCCCTGATCTTCGCGGTGGCATATGACGAGACGCCACATCTGCTCGGCACGCGCTTCGCCTTCTCGCTTTGGGCGGCCGCGAGCTTCGTCGTGATGTGGGCCCTTGTGGAAGCGACGCAGGCCAGCATCCGGGTCTATGTCGAGTTCGGCCTGCCGCCCGTTTATGGCATGCAGGTCTGATCGCCCGGCAGCCTTGCCGTCCGACGGTGCCTTTCGCATTTTTCCAAGGAAAATCAAGCGTGAAGCCCCGCCGGGCGGCTTGCGGCCCTCTGCCCTCGCACCTATCATGCCGCCCTTGTCGCGGGGGGCGGGGGCCGGCCGTTACCGCAAATCGACCTAATCCAGAAACCGCCTTGGCCTGGCGGGGACAGAAAGACCGAACATGCTCGACAGTCTGCGGAAAACCGCTTCCGGTATCATCGGGTTCGCCATTGTCGGCATTCTCGTGATCGCCTTCGCGGTTTGGGGCATCGCCGACATCTTCACCGGCTTCAGCGACGATGCGGTCGCCGAGGTCGGCGACCAGAAGATCGACTCTGCCACTTTCGAGCGCGAGTTCCGCGCGGAGATGGACCGCATGTCCGAGCGCCTCGGCCAACCCCTTACGCGCGACCAGGCGCTGCGCTTCGGCGCGGACCGGATGGCGCTTTCCCGGCTTATTTCGGTTGCTTCGATCGACGAGGCGGCGCGCGACATCGGTCTTGCCATCGGCGACGAGGCCGTCGGTCTCGATATCGTCACGGACGAGAACCTTCAGGGCGGTTTCGGCCGCTTCGACCGGGAGCTTTTCCGGCAGGTTCTCCGCCAGAACGGCATTTCCGAGGAGCGGTTCATCGAACAGCGCCGCAAGGGCATGCAGCGGGCCCAGCTTACGGGCGTAGTCGAGGCGGGCATTCCCGCCCCGGAAATCCTGGTCGGCACCGTGCTGCGCTTCCAGGAGGAAACCCGCACCGCCGGCTACATCATCCTGCCGCCCTCACTCGTGACCGAGATTCCGGAAGCGAAGGAGGAAGACATTGCCTCGCTCTACGAAGCTGGCGCATCGGCCTTCACCCTGCCGGAGACGCGCGACTTTGCGATCATGGAGATCGAGCCCGCCGACATCCTCAGCACGATTTCGGTTTCGGAAGATCAGCTGCAGGCCGCCTATGAGGAGCGGCGCGGTGAGTATGACGTGCCGGAGCGGCGGGAAATCACGCAGATCACCTTCCCGAGCGAGGCCGATGCCCAGGCCGCACTCGCACGGCTGCGCGACGGAGCGGCGATTTCGGCAATTGCCGAGGAGATCGGCCTCGATGAAGCCGATCTTCATCTCGGGAAAGTCACGCGCGACGAGCTTCTTTCGCCCGTATTGGCCGAGGCCGCCTTTTCCACGGAACAAGGCGCCTGGAGCGAGCCGGTGCGCGGCCCGCTTGGCTGGGCAATCTTCCGCAGCGACTCGATCGAAGCCGGCAAGCCCAGCACCTTCGAAGGTGTGCGCGAGCAGGTTCTCGAGTCGCTCAAACTCGAACTGGCGCGCGAGCAGATTTACGACATCCAGAACAATATCGAGGATGCGCGGGCGGGCGGCGAACCGCTGGATGCCATTTCCGAGCGCTTCGATATTGAGGTCCGCCATTTCACGGGCGTCACCCGCCAGGGCAAGACGCGCGATGGCGCCACGCCCGAACTGCCGGAACTGCCCGGTCTTCTCGACGCCGTTTTCGACAATATGGAAGGCGACCAGATTCCGCCGCTCGATACCGGCAAGGAAGGCTATTACTGGGTCGAGATCAATACGGTCACACCGGCGGCGCTGAAACCGCTCGACGAAGTGCGCGACGAGATCGTCAAGGTCTGGAACGACCAGCAGCGCGAAGCCGCGCTTGAGAACATCGCGCAGCGCCTCGCCGATCGCGGCAACGCAGGCGAGAGCTTCGAGGAGCTTGCACGCGAACTCAATCGCGGCGTCCTCACCATGCCGGGCATCCAGCGCTATGCTCAGAACGACACATTCTCCCGCAGCGCCGTGGCGAAGCTCTTTGCGGCACCCGAAGGCGGTGTCACCTGGGGCCCGGTCGGCGTGGGCGACAGTCTCATTCTGATGCAGGTGCGCGCGGTTCGCGTTCCCGAGGTCGACAAGACTTCCAAGGCCTATGCCGACGCGCTTGCAAATGTCACGGACTCGATCGGCGCGGACATGCTTCAGTCCTTCGTCGTCGGCTACCAGAAGCAGGCCGGCGTGAAGATCAATCAAGGTCTGCTGCAGCGGCTGACTTCGGCGGATGGCGCGCAATGATCTCCCCGGACTACGGCGTCTTCGAAGCTGCCTATAAGGAAGGCCGGCCGCAAGTCGTCTATACGCGCCTCGTTGCCGACCTCGAAACGCCTGTGTCGGCCATGCTCAAGATCGCCGAGGGCAAGGCCAACAGCTTTCTTCTCGAGTCGGTCGAGGGCGGCGACGCACGCAACCGCTATTCGATCATCGGCCTGAAGCCGGACGCCATCTGGCGGACGCGCGGCGACAGCGCCGAGATCAATCGCAAGGCACGCTTCGACGCCGCTGCCTATGAACCCTGCACGGATGGCGCCCTTGCGAGCCTGCGCGCCTTCATCGAGGAATCGCGCATCGAGCTGCCCGAGGAACTGCCGCCCATGGCAGCGGGCGTCTTCGGCTATATGAGCTACGACATGGTGCGCCTGATGGAGCGCCTGCCCAACGAAAACCCGGATGCGCTCGGCCTGCCCGACGGCATCTTTCTCCGGCCGACCGTGATCTGCGTCTTCGATTCCGTGAAGGACGAAGTCACCATCGTCACGCCGGTTCGGCCGGAGGCCGATGTCAGCGCCACCGCGGCCTATGCACGGGCGAGCGAGCGGCTGTCCGACATCGTCGCGGATTTCGACCGTGCGCTGCCGCATGGTGCGCGCGATGCCGATGTGGAAGCGCTTGGCGAACCGCAATCCAACACGCCGCGCGACACCTATTTCGGCATGGTCGAGCGCGCAAAGGAATATATCGCCGCGGGCGACATCTTTCAGGTGGTGCTGTCGCAACGTTTCGAAACGCCCTTCACCCTGCCGCCCTTCTCGCTCTACCGGGCGCTCCGGCGGATCAACCCTTCGCCCTTTCTCTATTTCCTGAACTTCGAGAATTTCTCGATCGTCGGATCGAGCCCGGAAATTCTCGTCCGTGTCCGGAACAACCGGGTGACGATCCGTCCCATCGCGGGCACCCGCCACCGGGGCAAGAACCGCGCCGAGGATGAGGAGATCGCGGCCGAGCTGCTCGCCGATCCGAAGGAGCGCGCCGAACATCTGATGCTGCTCGATCTCGGTCGAAACGATGTCGGCCGCGTCTCGAAGATCGGCAGCGTCGAGGCGACGGAGCGCTTCGCGCTTCAGTATACCTCTCATCTCATCCACATCGTCTCGAATGTCGAGGGCGATCTCGATCCGTCCTATGACGCGATCTCAGCGCTTGTCGCGGGCTTTCCGGCAGGCACCGTTTCCGGTGCGCCGAAAGTGCGCGCGATGGAAATCATAGATGAACTCGAGCTTGAGAAGCGCGGGCCCTATGCGGGCTGCGTCGGCTATTTCTCGGCCGCAGGCGAGATGGACACCTGCATCGTACTGCGCACGGCCATCGTGAAGGACGGCAAGATGTATGTGCAGGCGGGCGGCGGCGTTGTCGCGGATTCCACGCCCGAAGGCGAACATCAGGAAAGCGTCAACAAGGCCAAGGCCCTTTTCCGCGCGGCGGAAGAGGCCGTGCGCTATGCGTCGCAGGCCGGCAAGCGGCAGTAGCCGTCAGGCTTTGCCGCTCCGGACATGTTCCGGGCGCACTCCGATGCCGACCGCATGGCCGGGTATGCGGCGCAGGAGCGGGAAGGCATTGGCAAGCCTCATCGCAAGAGGCGCGGAAACAGGCCCCTTCGCGCGCAGCGTCGGCAGGATCACGCGGCGCTGGGCAATGACCTGAAAGGTTTGGGTCGCCCAAGTCGGAAAGGCGCGGCGGCGCTGCACAGCGCGCAGATCGTCAAGCGTCAACCGCTGTTCGCGCAGCGGCGCCGCCAGAATATTCGCCGCCGCCACAGCATCCTGAATCGCGAGATTGATGCCGACGCCACCAACTGGCGACATCGCATGTGCGGCATCGCCGATGCAGAGTAGACCGGGTCTTGCCCATTCACGCAGGCGGTCGACCTTGACCGTCAGCAGCTTCACATCGTCCCAGCTCGCGATCTCATGCATGCGCCCGGCGGCAAAAGGAAGGACATGCGCAACATCGGCGCGGAAGGCATCCAGCCCTCGCGCCTTCGTCTCCTCGAAAGCGCCCTTCTCGATCACAAACGCGCATTGCCAGTAGTCGCCCCGATCGATTGTGATGAGCAGATGGCCGGGTGCGACGCGAAAAAGCGTCTCCGAAGGATCGTCCAGCCGCCGTGACAGACGCATCCAGAGAACATCCATCGGCGCGCCATATTCACGTATGGCAAACCCCGCCCGATCGCGCGCGGCAGAGCCGCGACCGTCGGCGCCGACCACAAGGTCGGCCGTGATATCCATCGGCCCGTCGGCGGTCTTCGCCCTAAGGCCCGTGACACGGCCGCCTTCCTCGATCAGATCCGTCACCTCGGCGTTCATGTAAAGCCGGAACCCCGGATAGCGGTGGCCAGCCTCCGCCAGAAAGTCGAGAAAGTGCCATTGCGGCATGAAGGCGATGAAGCCGCACTGAACCGGCAGATGGCTGAAATCGACCACCTTCAGGAACCGGCCGGCAATCTCGATACCGGCCTCCTTCATCTTCTGGTGCGGTCGCGACAGCAACGCCTCTAGCAGGCCCAGCTCATGCATCACTTCCAACGTCGAGGGATGGATCGTGTCGCCGCGAAAATCGCGCAGGAAGTCTCCATGTTTCTCGAGCACGGTGACCTCCACCCCTGCGCGGGCCAGCAGGAACCCGAGCATCATGCCCGCCGGGCCGCCGCCCGCGATCGCACAAGTGGTGCGTATTTCGCGTGTCTCCGCCATGCCTTCCCTCCGAGCCTTGCCGCGCCCTGCCCCCGCCCCCTATATATAAGCCGGGCTTCCGGCATTTCGGCAGCTGATCGTCAGGAATTGGCCATGCTGCTTCTCATCGATAATTACGACAGCTTCACCTACAACCTCGTCCACTTTCTGGGCGAGCTGGGGGCCGAGGCGACCGTCCACCGGAACGACAAGATCACGGTCAAGGAAGCGCTGGCCGAGCGGCCGCAGGCCATCGTCCTGTCCCCCGGCCCCTGCGACCCCGACAAGGCCGGCATCTGCCTCGACCTCATTGCCGCTGCCGCGGCGCATCGCATTCCGCTGCTTGGCGTCTGTCTCGGCCATCAGGCCATCGGCCAGTCGTTTGGCGGCAAGGTGGTACGGGCGCCTGTCCTCATGCACGGCAAGATGAGCGACATTCACCATGGCGGCAAAGGGATCTTCCAGCACTTGCCGAGCCCCATCGAGGCGACGCGCTATCACTCGCTGATCGTCGAGCGCGAGAGCCTGCCGGAGTGTCTGGAAATCACCGCCTGGACGACCGATGGCATCATCATGGGCATGCAGCACAAGGAGCTGCCGATCCATGGCGTGCAGTTTCACCCGGAAAGCATCGCTTCCGAGCATGGGCATGACCTGCTGCGGAATTTCCTCCAGCTTGCGGGCATGAATGTCCGGGAGCTGGCCTGACGCCTGGCGCCGGAATGACTGTATTTTTGGCCGTTGAGCGAATATCTTTCGGGCGGGCAGGAACAGACCAAGCAGAACAATGACCGATTTCAAGACCATCATCGCGGCGCTTGCCGAGGGCCGGAAACTCGACGCCGCGGATGCGCGCGGCGCCTTCGAGACCGTCATGTCCGGTGAGGCGAGCCCGGCGCAGATCGCGGCCTTCCTGATGGGGCTTCGCGTCCGCGGCGAAACGGTCGAGGAGATCACGGCAGGCGCGCGCGTCATGCGCGAGCGGGCGCTGCGGGTGCAGGCGCCGGCAAACGCTATCGACATTGTGGGCACCGGCGGCGATGCGCTCGGCACCTGGAATATCTCGACCGCCACGGCAATCGTTGTCGCGGCCACGGGCGTCCCCGTCGCGAAGCACGGCAACCGCAAGGCGTCTTCACTTTCGGGCACGGC
Source organism: Parvibaculaceae bacterium (assembly GCA_019636015.1). Lineage (GTDB taxonomy): Bacteria > Pseudomonadota > Alphaproteobacteria > Parvibaculales > Parvibaculaceae > Parvibaculum. Next base: position 2,047,101 of record JAHBYJ010000001.1, on the reverse strand, counting down.
CGATGCGCTGCAGGAGCTTGGCGTCAATCTCGACATCGACCCTCCCACCATCGAACGCTGCATCGGCCGCGCCGGCATCGGCTTCATGTTCGCGCAGGCGCATCATTCTGCGATGAAGCATGTCGCCCCGGTGCGCAACGATCTCGGCATCAAGACCGTGTTCAACATGCTCGGGCCGCTCTCCAATCCGGCGCTCGTCAAGCATCACCTGCTCGGTGTCTTTTCGTCCGGCTGGGTCGAGCCCTTCGCCGAAGTGCTGCGCAATCTCGGTTCGGACAGCGCCTGGGTCGTGCACGGCTCCGACGGCATGGACGAGATCACGACGACCGGCCCGACCACCGTCGCCGAACTCAAGAACGGCGCAATCCGCCTCTTCGCCATCACACCGGAAGATGCAGGGCTCAAACGCGCTTCGATCGAAGACCTCAAAGGCGGCAGCCCAGCCGATAACGCCGCTGCGATCCACCGCCTGCTCGACGGCGAGGCGAGCGCCTATCGCGACATCGTGCTCCTGAACAGCGCTGCCGCACTCATCGTCTCCGGCCGTGTCTCCGCGCTCAAGGATGGCGTCACCATCGCAGCCCGCGCCATCGACGATGGCAGCGCACGAGCCGCACTTGCGAAACTCGTCGCCGTCTCGAACGGGCGCTCCGATGGCTGACATTCTCGAAAAGATCGGTGCCTACAAGCTGGGCGAGATCGCCTCGGCGAAGCAGGCCCATCCGCTCGCGGGCGTGGAGGCAGCCGCCCGCGCGGCGTCGCCCGTGCGGGGCTTCGCCGATGCTCTGAAAGCTCGTGTTTCTGCCGGCCAGTTTGCGCTCATTGCCGAGATCAAGAAGGCGAGCCCTTCAAAAGGGCTCATCCGCGCCGATTTCGATCCGCCTGCGCTCGCTCGCGCCTATGAGGCGGGGGGTGCCGCCTGTCTTTCTGTGCTGACGGACGGCCCCTCGTTTCAGGGCGCGCCCGACTATCTCGCTGCGGCACGCGCGGCCACTTCCCTTCCCGTCATCCGCAAGGATTTCATGTACGACACCTATCAGGTGGCGGAAGCCCGCGCGATGGGAGCGGATGCCATCCTCATCATCATGGCTGCCGTGTCCGACGCACAGGCGCGCGAACTCGAAGACGCCGCCTTCCACTGGAAGATGGATGTGCTGGTCGAAGTACATGACGAGGAAGAGTTGGAGCGCGCATTCGCACTCAGGAGCCCTCTCCTCGGCATCAACAACCGCAATCTCAAGACATTCGAGACGACGCTTGCGACGACCGAGCGTCTCGCCCCCCTTGTGCCGGAAGACCGGCTTATCGTGGGCGAGAGCGGCATCATCACCCATGCCGATCTGACACGCCTTGAAAAGGTTGGCGTACGGACTTTCCTTGTCGGCGAGAGCCTGATGCGGCAGGACGATGTGGAGGCGGCAACGCGTGCGTTGCTTGCCGGTCCCGCCTGACCGCAGGCGCATTGGCCTCCGGGGCCTCGAAAGCGGGGATGGAACTTTTCATTCCCCCGCACCGGATGATTCATGTCCCATTTTTCGCGTGCCGCTGCGCTGTATGGAAATTCCATGCGCTCCGGCAATAGCGCCATCGAAAGACAAATCCCATGACCTATGAAATCCGCCAGGCCGGACCGGATGACTTCCGGCATTTTGGTCCGATCGAGCGTGCCGCAGGCGCCCTTTTCGTCGAGGCAGGGCTCGCCGAAGTCGCCTCGCATGAACCGACCGATCTCGGTTTCATCGAAGCGGCTCATCGCGCGGGCGCAGTCTTCGTCGCGGCGGAAGACGGCAAGCCTGCAGGCTTCATCCTCGCCGCGCCGCTCGACCGCCATATGCATATCTACGAACTGTCCGTACACCCGGCGCACGGCAAACGCGGGCTCGGCCGGAAGCTGGTCGAGGCCGTCTGCGCTCGTGCAAGAAAGGAAGGATTCGCCGCTGTAACGCTGTCGACCTTCCGCGACCTGCCATGGAACGGCCCCTTCTATGCCTCATGCGGATTCCGCGAGCTTGACCGCGGCGAGTGGACGCCGGCCCTTCTTCTCGCCCATTATCGCGAGGAAGATCTGGGCCTGCCGATGCAGCGGCGGTGCTTCATGTGCAAGGAACTCGCCGAATGACGAAAAAGCCGGCTCCGAAGAAAAAGCTTACCCATCTCGACGAGAAGGGTGCGGCGCGCATGGTGGACGTGTCTGACAAGCCCGTCACCTCGCGCAGTGCGACGGCGAAAGGGGCCGTCGCCATGAAACCGGCCACGCTGAAGCTCATACTCGCCGACAAGCTGAAAAAGGGGAATGCGCTCGAAGTCGCGCGGCTCGCCGGAATCATGGCGGCGAAGAAGACGCCGGATCTCATTCCCCTCTGCCATCCTCTCGCCATATTGAAAGTGGAAGTTGAACTCCGCCCCGACAAGAAGACGAGTTCGGTCGAGGTCGAGGCGACGGTAAAGCTCTCCGGCCAGACCGGCGTCGAAATGGAAGCCCTGACAGCCGTTTCCGTCGCTTGCCTCACGCTTTACGATATGGCGAAAGCGGTCGATCGCAGCATGAGGATCGGCGACATTCGCCTTGTCGGGAAATCGGGCGGCAAGTCGGGCGACTACAGGGCGGAGTAGAAAGGGCCTATGGCACAATCACCCCTCCTCCCGGTGGACGAAGCCCGGGCGCGTATTCTCGCCTCGCTGCGCACGACGCCGACGGAAAGCGTGCCGCTGTCGCAGGCCGTCGACCGCGTGCTCGCGGAAGAAGCCATCGCGCGGCGCACGCAGCCGCCCGCCGATCTTTCCGCGATGGACGGCTACGCCGTGAAGGCAGCCGACACGGCATCCCTCCCTGCCCGCCTCAAGGTTGTGGGCGAGGCGCCTGCCGGCGGCGCTTACACAACAGAACTGAAATCCGGCGAGGCTGTCCGCATCTTCACAGGCGCACCACTGCCGCGCGGCGCGGATGCCATCGTGATCCAGGAGGATACGGCGCGCGAGGGTGTCATCGTCGTCGTAAAGGAAAGCGCCGAGGCCGGGCAGCATGTGCGCCCGGTGGGGCTCGATTTCCGCACCGGCGATCCCGGGCTTTCCGCAGGCCGGAAGCTTTCGCCCGCCGATATCGCGCTGGCCGCGGCCATGAACCTCGCGACGCTCAATGTCCACAAGCGCCCCGTCATTGCCATTTTCTCCACGGGCAACGAGCTTGTTCCGCCGGGCACAGAACCGGGCCCCAACCAGATCGTCTCGTCGAACAATGCCGGCATCTCGGCACTTGTTCAGGACGCGGGCGGCGTGCCCCTCGATCTCGGTATCGTGCCGGACGATGAAGCGGCGATCAGGGATGCCGCGAAGCGCGCCGGCCGTGCCGACATGCTGGTCACGCTTGGCGGCGCATCGGTCGGCGAGCACGACCTCGTGCAATCCGCCCTTGGCCCGCTCGGGCTCGACGTCGATTTCTGGAAGGTTGCCATGCGTCCCGGCAAGCCGCTGATCTACGGGAGACTGGACGAGATCCCCCTGCTCGGCCTGCCCGGAAACCCGGTATCGGCGCTCGTCTGCGCGACCCTGTTCCTCAGGCCCGCCATCCAGCGGCTCCAGGGTGGCGAAACGGCGATCCCGACGACGCTCGCCCGGCTTGGCTCCGCCCTGCCTGCAAATGGCGGACGGGAGGACTATGTCCGCGCGACACTCGACCATATCCATGGTGAGCTTCCGCTCGCTACGCCTGCCTCGATTCAGGACAGTTCGATGCTCTCCGTGCTGGCCCGGGCGGGATGCCTCATCATCCGTGAGTCCCGGGCTCCGGAGGCAAAAGTCGGTGAAATCGTTACGGTTTTGCCGCTTCGCCCCTGACTTATCCACAAAGACGCTTGACAGATTCAGGAGAACTAAACTAGAACAGCCCGAAGCGTTTTTGTTTTGTTCCGAAGGCTGGAAAGTGGGCCTTTCGGGCGACTGGAGGGGCTGGAGAATATGCTGACGCGCAAGCAACACGAACTGCTGATGTTCATCCATGAGCGGATCAAGGAAGGCGGCGTCTCTCCGAGCTTCGATGAAATGAAGGAAGCGCTCGACCTGCGCTCCAAGTCCGGCATCCACCGGCTGATCACGGCGCTGGAGGAACGCGGCTTCATCCGCCGGCTTCCGCACCGCGCCCGTGCCCTCGAAATCCTGAAACTGCCCGATGCCGCCTCGCCGAGCCTTGCGGTTTCGCGCGGCAAGGGCTTTTCGCCCAGCGTCATCGAAGGCGGCGCCCGGCCGAAGCCCTCGAGCCGCGATCTTTCCCCTGCGCGCGACACCGGCGACACCATGGCGCTGTCCGTCATGGGGCGCATCGCCGCCGGTACGCCGATCGAGGCGCTGCAGGAGGAAAGCCATCAGGTCAGCGTGCCGCTCAGCCTTCTCGGCTCGGGCGAGCATTATGCGCTCGAGGTCAAGGGCGACTCGATGATCGATGCCGGCATCCTCGATGGCGATACGGTCCTCATCCAGCGTTGCGACACGGCGCAGAGCGGCGACATCGTTGTTGCGCTTGTCGATGGCTACGAGGCCACGCTGAAGCGGCTGCGCAAGAAGGGCGAGTCCATCGCGCTTGAGGCCGCGAACCCGGCCTATGAGACTCGCATTTTCGGTCCGGACCGCGTCAAGGTTCAGGGCAAGCTGGTTGGGCTTCTGCGCCGCTATTGAGCCTCACCCCGCCGCTGCACCCAGGGACGCTCGCCACGTTCGCCACGTGCCGTGGTCACGCCGATGCTTCCATCCTGGTCGATGCTGATTGCGGTGGCGCCGTTGCGCCAGAAGTGAAACCAGTCGAGCAACAGGCTTGCACCACACCCCCGTCTCATGGAGGAGGGAACGGGCACGCGGGCGACGATGATGTCAGCCCGGCCACAATCTTCTGTCACAGCATCGAGTGAATTCGAGAAAGCGATAACCGGCCGTCCGGGCTCGGCATATATGCAGCCGCTCTGGTCGCATCGCATATGTTCCGTGCGCGCCGCTTCGCGGGGACTGCGGCTGTCTCCCTCATATCTCAGCCATTGCCGCGCGGCATAATCGGGCCGCGAGGATGACAGGGCGAGCGTGCCATCCGCCATGCGCGCCGCCAGCAGGCTCGCGTCGCGGTCGATCAGAATGTCGGGCTTTTGCGCGTCGCCCCAGAAGAGGAAGCCGAGCAGGATGGCCACCATCCCGCCATGACGCCAGTGGCCTCTCCAGATCGCCATCCACAAGCCGCCCATCGTTACCAGCAGCAAAGCATGAAGCGGTGCCGCCGGAACCATCCGGTCCGAGCCGCCCCACCCCGCAACCTCGTCGGCGATGGCGAGCATGGTCTCTACGCCCCAGCCCATCGCCAGCAGCGCGGGCCCGTCTAGGCCGAACGGCATGAGCAGCAGGGCGAGGAGCGCCATGGGCATCACCACCAGGCCGACAACAGGCATCGCCGCCATATTGCCCGCAAGCCCGTACACGGCGATCCGGTTGAAGTGATAGGCCGCGATGGCCCCGGTCGCCGCGCCCGCAACGATGCTCGTCAGCGCGATGCCGAGCACATAGGTTGCGGCGAGACGCGGCCACTCCGCAACGCCGTAGCCGCGCGGAGCAAGCGTCCAGCGGCGCACGAGATCGCTCTCGTAAAAAGCGATGAGCGCAATCACCGCCGCGAAGGACATCTGGAAACCGGCGCCGATGAGGCTTTCCGGCCGCCAGAGCAATACCAGAATGGCCGCAAGCATGACGTTCCGCATACTGAGCGCGGGGCGGTCGAGAAGCACCGCGACGAACATCAGCGAAATCATGATCCAGGCGCGCTGTGTGGCGATGGCGCCGCCGGAGATGAGCAGATAGAAGGTCGCGCCCAGAATGGCGATCGCCGCCGCCCATTTCTTGATCGGATAGCGAAGCGCAAGTCCGGGAACGAGCGCCAGCGCCGCCCGCACCGCCCAGAAGAGCGAGCCTGCGAAGAGCACCATGTGAAGGCCGGAAATAGCGAGCACGTGATAGATGCCGGCGGCGCGCAGATCCTCCGAGATTTCATCCGGGATGCTCGCCCGCTCGCCGGTGATCAGCGCAGCGGCCACCGCTCCGCTCGTTCCGCCGATCGTGCCGCGGATGCGGGCGCCGATCTTCATCCGCAGGGTGGAGAGCCATGCGCCCGGCCCCGAGGGTGCTTCGATCTCCCGCGGCGCGCTATAGGCGAAGCCCACGGCGCCAAGCCCGTTGAACCAGGCCTGCCGGGCAAAGTCGAAGCCGAAGGGCGAGACGGGCTCGGGCGGCGGCAATAGCCGCGCGCGCATCTCCACGGTCGCGCCGGGCCTGAGAGCGGCATCCCGGATGCGGATGTTGAGCCTCACCCGGGCAGGCAATTCCTCCACTCGAAGCCCGCTAAAGCTCTCCGGCGCCAGAATGGCCAGAAGTCCCCCGCTCACGGTCGTCTCGACGGAGACCACCCGCGCCGTCAGCGTGCCCGCCTGCGTTCGTTCGATCACCGGTGCGGCAACCCACGCCGTCCTCCCGACGGCGGCCGCGAAGCCCAACGCCACGCAAAATAGCGCAGCGGCGCAAAGCGCCACCGCCGGCCACCGCCGCACGGCCCAGAGCAAGAGACCGGCGAGCGCAAGCCCCAACCCCGCCGCCCAGAGCGGAGGCTCGGACGGCAGGGCAAAATAGCTCGCGATCCCGAGGCCGAGAAAGACGGGCGTCCAGAGGAAATAGCGGCCCGATTCCGCCGCAAAAGACCGCCGGAGCCAGGCGATTGCAGCGCCCGGCAGCTCACGCAGCGTCAATCGGGCGCCGTAGGCCTCCGGAAAATCCTCGGTCCGCGCCACCCGCCCTCCCCGGCCTGCCCCGCTAATGCCGGAGACGGCGCCTAAGGCACTGTCCCCAAGGCATTTTTCCCGCCGGCCCGGACTTCATTTCTGGCTTACGCTGCGTTGCCGCAATGTGCTAGAAATCCCGAGCCCCACAGCAGGCCCAAGGGTTCTTGCCCATAACAGCGGCCAAGCTTGCCAACATTTCAGTGTGTTGCCTACCCGTGCGGCTGCGAGGCCGGATCGCAGGAGACCATGAGCGAAACAAGGACCGTCATTACGCGTTTTGCGCCCTCGCCGACCGGATATCTCCATATCGGCGGTGCAAGGACGGCTTTGTTCAACTGGCTCTTCGCGCGCCATCACGGCGGCCGCTTCCTGCTCCGAATTGAGGATACGGACCGCGAGCGCTCGACGGATGCCGCCATCGACGCGATCTTCGAAGGGCTTCGCTGGCTCGGCCTCGAATGGGACGAGGAGCCGGTCTTCCAGTTCTCGCGCAGCGCGCGCCATCGCGAAGTCGCCGCGCAGCTCCTCGCCGAGGGCAAGGCCTATTACTGCTATGCCAGCCCGGCAGAGCTCGAGGAAATGCGGGAAAAGGCCCGCGCCGAAGGCCGCCCCATCCGCTATGACGGGCGCTGGCGCGACCGCAATCCTTCCGAGGCGCCGGCCGGCGTAAAACCCGTCATCCGCTTCCGATCGCCCGACGAAGGCGAAACCATCGTGCACGACCATGTAATGGGCGATGTACGCTTCCCGAACGAGCAGCTCGACGATCTCATCATCCTGCGCAGCGACGGCACGCCGACCTACAATCTGTCCGTGGTGGTGGACGATCACGACATGGGCATCACCCATATCGTCCGGGGCGACGACCATCTGACCAATGCCGGCCGCCAGAGCCAGATCTATTCGGCACTGGGCTGGACGACGCCGGAGTTCGCCCATGTGCCGCTGATCCATGGGCCCGACGGCGCGAAGCTCTCTAAGCGACATGGCGCGCTGGGCGCGGAAGCCTATCGCGACCTCGGCTATCTGCCGGAGGCGATGCGCAATTACCTCGTGCGGCTCGGCTGGAGCCATGGGGACGATGAAATCTTCTCCACGGACCAGGCCATCGCGTGGTTCAACCTCGAAAGCATTGGCCGCTCGCCCGCGAGGTTCGACTTCGCCAAGCTCGAGAACGTGAACGGCCATTATATCCGCGAAGCGGACGACGAGCGGCTCGCCGACGAAACCATCGCGTTGATGAGCCGCCTCAATGGCTGGCAGACGGATGAGGCGTTCCGCCAGAAGCTGATCGCGCTCATGCCGGGCCTCAAGGAGCGCGCAAAGACACTGGTCGAGCTTGGTCAGGGCGCCGCCTTCCTGCTGGCGCAGCGGCCGCTTGCCTGCGACGACAAGGCACAGCAGCTTCTCGGCCCTGATGCGCGCGCCCTTCTCGCCCGGCTCGTTTCGCGGCTCGAAGCGCATAATGACTGGCAGCTCGCCGAGATCGAAGCCACGATCCGCGCTTTTGCGGAGGAGGAGAATCTCAAACTCGGCAAGGTGGCGCAGCCGCTGCGCGCCGCCGTGACCGGCAGCACCGTTTCACCGCCTATTTTCGACGTGCTGGCAACGCTCGGCCGGGACGAAACATTGGCGCGGATAAAGGATCAGGCTGCATAACCGGAACATCGGTTCCGGCGATTGCGGCGAGACATTATAATGGGAACAACCCGACCCGGCCGAACTGCCCGAAAGGCGCTCCGGTCGGCCTAACAGGACAGGTAGGCAGGCATGACTGAATTCGGAACCAAAGCTGGAGCGAAATCCCAGGCGACGCTCTCGGTGGATGGCAAGTCTTACGAGTTGCCGGTCTATGGCGGATCGCTCGGTCCCAGCGTCGTCGACATTTCGACGCTTTACGGCAAGAGCGGCGTTTTCACCTACGATCCGGGTTTCACCTCCACGGCGAGCTGCGAATCCGATATCACCTATATCGACGGTGAAGAAGGCATCCTGCTCTATCGCGGCTATCCGATCGATCAGCTCGCTGAGAAGGGCAATTTCATCGAGACCTGCTACCTGCTGCTGAACGGCGAACTGCCGACCAACGAGCAGTACACCGAGTTCGAGCGCGCCATCACCATGCACACCATGGTGCATGAGCAGATGCAGTTCTTCCTGCGCGGCTTCCGCCGCGACGCGCATCCCATGGCCATCATGTGCGGCATGGTGGGGGCGCTGTCGGCCTTCTATCACGACTCGACGGATATCAACGATCCGGTGCAGCGGATGATCGCGAGCCGTCGCCTGATCGCCAAGATCCCGACCATCGCCGCCATGGCCTACAAATATTCGGTCGGTCAGCCGGTCGTCTATCCGAAGAACAGCCTCGGCTATGCCGAAAACTTCCTGCATATGTGCTTCTCGGTTCCGGCCGAGGAATACAAGGTCGATCCGATCCTCGCCCGTGCGATGGACCGCATCTTCATCCTGCATGCCGACCACGAGCAGAATGCGTCAACCTCGACGGTGCGCCTCGCCGGTTCGTCGGGCGCCAATCCCTTCGCCTGCATCGCCGCCGGCATTGCCTGCCTGTGGGGCCCGGCGCATGGCGGCGCCAACGAAGCGGCACTCAACATGCTGCAGGAAATCGGTTCCGTTGACCGCATTCCGGAATTCGTCAAGAAGGCGAAGGACAAGAACGATCCGTTCCGCCTGATGGGCTTCGGCCACCGCGTCTACAAGAACTACGATCCGCGCGCGCGCGTGATGCAGCAGACCTGCCATGAAGTGCTCAAGGTTCTGGGCATCAAGGATGACCCGCTGCTGGACGTCGCGCTCGAACTCGAGCGGATCGCGCTCAACGACGAGTACTTCATCGAGAAGAAGCTTTATCCGAATATCGACTTCTATTCGGGCATCACGCTGAAGGCGATGGGCTTCCCGACCACCATGTTCACGGTTCTCTTCGCCCTTGCCCGTACCGTCGGCTGGGTCGCGCAGTGGAACGAGATGATCGAGGATCCGGGTCAGCGCATCGGCCGTCCGCGCCAGCTCTATACCGGCGCCGCGCAGCGCGACTATGTCGAAGCCGGCAAGCGCAAGTAAACGCCGAACGGCATGCAAAGATCGAGGGCGCTTCTCCGGAAGCGCCCTTTTCTTTTCAGAGAAGTTCCAGGACGGCTCTCGCCGCGCGGCTGTTCGGGCTTTCACCCCCGACACCCATACGCGTGCGTACTTCGTCGAGATCGGCGATCGCGCGGCGGCGGTCCGCCGTATCGCGCATCAAGGGCCGCAATCCTTCAAGAAGGTCATCCGCCGTGCAGCGCGACTGCAGATACTCGCGCACCGACGGGCGATCCAGAATAAGGTTCACCAGCACCACGGACGGGATTTTCAGAACGCTGAGCGCGAACCAGCCAACAATCGCTTCGGCGCGATAGGCAACAACCATGGGCACCCGCGCGAGCGCGAGTTCGAGCGTGACAGTGCCGGACGCCGCGAGCGCCGCATTTGCCGCATCGAAGGCGCCCTTCTTTTCTTCTTCGCCAGCGACGATCTCTGCGGGCACTTTCCAGGTCTCGACAGCCTTCTCGATCAGCGGCCGGACATGGGGCACGGCAGGTATGACGACACGGAGACCGGGCATCTCGTCTGCCAGCCGGTCCACGACGCCGCCGAAAATATCAACGAGGTGCTTCACTTCATTGAGGCGGCTGCCCGGCAGCACGAGCAGCAGCGGGTCTTCCAGCCCTATGCCGTGCCGCTCCCTGAACGAAGCGCCGGAACCCGCCTCCGGCAACCGCTCAATCGCGGGGTGGCCGACATAGACGCAATCGACGCCGACAGACTTCAGGAACTGTGCTTCGAAGGGCAGCAGCGCAAGAACGCGGCGAATATATTTCTTCATCGCGCGGGCGCGGCCCTGCCGCCACGCCCAGACGCTCGGCAGCACGTAGTCGACGATCGGCATATCCGGCGCCTTGCGGGCGATGCGCTTCGCCACCATATGCGTAAATTCGGGGCTGTCGATCACCACCACGATATCGGGCTTCTGCTCCACGGCGTGGCGCACGGTTTGCCATATCCGGCGGAAGATGAGCGGCAGCCGCGGGATAATCTCGCGCGGGCCCATCACCGCGATGTCGGACATGGGGAAGATCGAGGCCAGCCCGCGCTTCTCCATTTCCGGACCACCGACGCCAGAGAAGCGGAGCGGGACGGCAGACTGAGCCGCGAGAGCATCCATCAAACCGGCGCCAAGCGCGTCTCCGGAGGTTTCGCCGGCGACGAGCATGACGTGCTTTTCACCCGCCTTCATGACCGCAGCTTTCGCAGCCGGTCGGGAGCAAGCCCCACCACGAAGATGCCGGCCCTGTTCGCGGCACGCGCCACCGCCTCACCATCGACGATCAAGGCGCCGCCGGCTTCGACGGCAATGCCTGCGAGCCCTGCGGCAGCGACATTCTCGACGGTCTTCACACCGACGGTCGGCAGATCGACGCGCTTTTCCTGACCTGGCTTCGAGAGCTTCACCAGCACGCCCGCGCGTGCTTCCTCCCGGCCTCGTACATCCTGCGGCAGCGACGACACACGCTCAAGCATCCGGTCGGTGCCTTCCGCCGCCTCGAGCGCCAGCACGACACCGCGGCAAGCGACAGCACCCTGTCCGATATCGAGGGCGCCTATGGCGAGCGCCGCACGCGCGGCAACATCGATATCGATTTCCTGCTCGGGCGATGGCACAGCCTTGCTCAGCACGCCTTCCGGCGCCAGCAGGCCGCCCGCCACCTCATGCGCGCCGATGACGCGGAATCCGTGTTCCTTCTCGAAATAGTCTGCAAGACCTCGGAGCAACCCGTCGTCTCCCTGCATCAGCCAGCGAGCGACGCGCGGCATCAGGGAGCGGCCCGTCTTGTCGGGGAAGAGCGATGCGAGGTTCGGCCGCTTTATGCCGCCGATCAACACGATATCCTCGCAGCGGTTCTCCTTGAGAAGACGCAGGAATTCCCCCATGGCGCCGAGGCGCACCCAAGCATGAGGGAACCGCTCGATCTCCTTCTCCGCCGCGCCTTCGATGCCGATGACATAGACCTCGCGTCCAGCCGCCAGTGCGGCGTCGGCGAGCATTGCGGGCAAGGGGCCGCTACCGGCGGCAATGCCGAGTTTGCGGGGTTTGCCCTCGGTCTCCATCGCCAGGGATCAGGCCGCTCGCTCGGACCGGGGCATGCAGATCGCCCGATCCGATTCCGAGCGGATGAAATTCACGATATCCATGACGTCGGGCTGAGAGGCGAAGCGTTCGGCCGCCTTTTCCACCCGCTCTCTCAGGGTGCCTTCTTCCGCGAACAGAAGGCCATAGGCTTCGCGCATGGCCCCGATCTGCTCGCGGGTAAAGCCGCGGCGCTTCAGGCCGATGAGATTGAGCCCCATCAGATAGGCGCGGTTGCCGACGACGAGCCCGTAGGGGATCACGTCGTTCTCGACCGCGCTCATGCCGCCGATGAAGGCGTGCTTGCCGACGCGGCCGAACTGGTGCAGCGCGGCACCGCCGCCGAAGATCACGTAATCGTCGATCTTGCAGTGACCGGCCAGCATGACGTTGTTGGAAAACACGACATGATTGCCGACGATGGAGTCGTGGCCGACATGCGATGCCGTCAGAAAGGCGCAGTGATTGCCGACACGCGTCAGCATGCCGCCACCTTCCGTGCCCGGATTCATGGTCACATGTTCGCGGATGAGATTATCGGTACCGATCTCAAGCCGGCTCGGCTCACCGCGATACTTCAGGTCCTGCGGCGCATGGCCGATCGAGGCGAAAGGATAGATCTGCGTTCTCGCGCCGACCGAGGTTCGCCCCTCGACCACGACATGCGAGTGGAGCACGACACCCTCGCCAAGCGAAACGTCCGCTCCGACGACGCAATAGGGACCGACGGTGACATCGGGCGCGAGCTCCGCTTTCGGATCGACTATCGCCGTCGGATGTACATTGGTCATTTCGCTGATGCACCTGCGATCATGGCGCCCAGATCGCACTCGGCAACGAGCTTGCCGTTTACGCGGCCTTCGCCGTGATATTTCCAGACCGGGCCGCGGCTCTGCAATTTCGTCATATGCAATTCGAGAACGTCGCCCGGCAGAACCGGCTTGCGGAACTTGGCGCGGTCCACTGTCATGAAATAGACGAGCTGGTTGCTGCCCGATGTTCCGAGATTGTTGATGACGAGTGCACCTGCCGTCTGCGCCATGGCCTCGACGATGAGAACGCCCGGCATCACCGGATGTCCCGGGAAGTGCCCCTGAAAGAAGGGCTCGTTCGCGGTGACATTCTTGATGCCGATGGCGGATTGATCGCCCTTCATCTCGATGATGCGGTCGATCAGCAGCATCGGATATCGATGGGGGAGAAGCTCCATCACCCGGTTGATATCGGCGCTGTCGAGCTTTTCCGGCGCCTCAGCCTCGCTCATACGATCATCCTTCCCAGATTTCCAATGCCGCTATTCGTCCGACTTCTTGCCCGCTTTCGGGCGCCGGCCAAGCTTCCGGAGTTCGACGACCTCGCGCCGCCATTCGGAGATCGGCTTCGCCGGCACGCCGCCATATTGCTGTCCCGCGGGTACATCATGCACCACCGCGCCCCGCGCCGCGATCTGCGCGCCGCTATTGATCGTCAGATGACCGGTCACGCCGACCTGGGCCGCGAGCACGACGAAATCGCCGAGCTTCGCGCTTCCCGCAATGCCGGTTTGCGAGACGATCACGCAGCCGCGGCCCGTTTCGACGTTGTGGCCGATCTGCACTAGATTATCAATCTTGGTGCCCTCGCCGATCACCGTGTCAGGCCCCGCGCCGCGGTCGATCGTCGTGTTGGCGCCGATCTCCACGTCGTCCTGAATGATGACACGGCCGAGTTGAGGCACCTTCTCGTGCTTCGGATAGCCCATGGCGAAACCGAACCCGTCCTGTCCGATCCGCACCCCGGGATGCAGCATGACGCGGTCGCCGATATGGGCATGGCTCACCGTCACGTTCGGCGCGATATAGCAGTCCTTGCCCACCGTGCAGCCCTTGCCGATGCTCGTGTTGCAGCCGATCACGGTGTTGCGCCCGATCTCGGCATGAGCGCCGACCGTGGCGCCCGGCTCGATGGTGACGTTCTCGCCGAGCTTTGCCGTCTCGTGAACGCATGCGCGGGCATGCACGACGCCGGGCTCGCCGAACGTGTCGCTGCCGGATGTGGCATCGGGATAAAAAATCTGTGCCGCCAGCGCATAGGCCCGGTAGGGCTGCTCCGTGACCAGCAGCATCACCCCCTGCGGCGCGCGATCCGCGAAGCGCGGATGGACGAAACAGGCGGCTGCTTTCGTCGCCTCGAACGCCGCCGCATATTTCGGGTTGTCGAGAAAGCTGACCTTGCCGGCTCCTGCCGTGTCCAGGGGAGCGACGCCATCTATGGCATAAGCGGGGTCCGCGCCCGGCCCGAGGGCCGCACCTGTCCGGCTTGCCAACTCGCCGAGCGGCAAGGCATTCGCCAGGGTGAAGAACCGCTTATCCGCCATAGATGTCGCATCCGGGCCGCGTATCGGGCCCGCCAATCAGTTGGCGACTTAACGCCCGTTCGCGGCAGCCTTCTGTGCCGCCTCGATTTCCTCCTTCGTCAAGGCCTTCACCTCGACGCGGGCAAGCTTTTCATTGAGCCGCTTCAGCACTTCCGCCGAAATATCGAGATCGGCGCCGCCGGCAAGCACCACGGCCTGGTCGAGCAGCAGCGTGGCCTTCTGCTCCTTCATGATCTCGGCGAAGATCGGGCGCAGCGCCGCCTCCACCTGGGACTCTGCGCGCTGCACGCCGAGCTGCAGACCCTGCTGCTTGATCTGGATCGACTGCTGGAACTCGCCGGTCCGCTGCTGCAGGCTCTGCACGCGCTTCTGCAGATCTTCCTGCGAGAGCAGCGAGCGCTCTTCCTGCAATTTCTTCGCATCGGCCTGAAGAGCGTCATCCGTCTTCTTGCCGTCGGCCATGATCTTCTTGACCTGTTCCTCATACTGGCTGCGGATGCTCTGACCGGCCTTGGACTGGGCGAACACGCCCTGCGTGTCGACCACCAGAATGACGGCCGGACCGGCCGCCTGTGCCGCGACGGCCGACAGGCTCAACCCCAGAGCCACGGCCAAAGACACGGCGATACGCTTTACACTCAACTTGGAACTCATTTTAGAGCATCCCTCATTAGGTCTCATTGCAAGCTGCTCCCCCCGCAGCCCGGGTCAGAACGACGTACCCGCGCTGAAGCGGAACGCCTCCCTCTCGTCGTATGGCTCGTCGAGCAGCACCTGTGCAAGATCGAGCCGGATAGGACCGAAAGGCGACTGCCAGTAAAGGCTGATCCCTACCGAGGCGCGCGGCGCGAAGTCGTCCACGACGCCTGGATAGATGCTCGCATCGTAGTCCGACAGGCCGATAAAGCCGCCGTCGACGAACACCGAAGTTCTCACGCCCAGAGCCTCCGGCAAGCCGTTCGGGAACGAGAGTTCCGCAGTGCCGAAAATATAGGCGAGAGCGCCGACAGCATCCCTGTTCGGGGACTGTACGTCGCGCGGACCGACGCCGCCGCGGGCAAAGCCGCGGATCGTATTGCCGCCCTTGAAGAAGTGGTCGGCCAGAGGCACGTCCTGACCGAGCCCCTGAACATAGCCGCCGTCCAGCTTCCAGCTCGTCAGGAAATCGTCCGCGAGCGGATAGTAGAAGCGCGCGAGCACTTCATTCGAGAGATAGCGGACGTTGCCGCCCAAGCCGGCGAAGTTCTGGCTGAAGAGGAAGTCCCAGCCGCCCGTCGGGTCGACCGGATCATTACGGTTGTCGTAGTAATAGTCGTAGCCGATGATCGAGCGGTACTTTTCGCCTTCAGCAGCCGCGATGACCGGCGACACGCAGGGCGTATTCGGCGGCGCAATGCTACAGGATTGATAGCGGACGTCGAAAATCTCGTCGAAGCGGAACTGATATCGCGCCAGGAACCGCGCCTTCTCGGAAAGCGGGAAGCCGAAGCGCAGACCGAAACCCTGCGAGCGCGAGTTGAACGAGGATTCGTTCTGGTAGTTGGTCTCGCTGCCGAAGAGGTCGAAGCCGCCGACGAGATTGCGATCGAGGAAATACGGGTCCGTATAACGGAAGTCGATCAGCTGTCTGCGCTTCGAGATCGAAAGGCTGGTGCTGAGCTGCAATCCGCGGCCGAGGAAGTTGCGCTCGGAGAGCTGAATGCCCGCAACCGCGTTATCGAGCGTCGAGAAGCCGGCGCTGAGCGAGAGCGAGCCGGTGGACTGCTCCTGCACATCGACATTGAGGACGGTCTTGTCGGCTTCGCTGCCGGGGTCTTGCGTGACTTCCACCTTGGCGAAGTAGCCAAGCGCGCGGATGTTCTTTTCCGATCTGTCGAGCAGCACCTTGTTGAAGGCGTCGCCCTCGGACATCCGCATCTGGCGGCGCACTACCTTGTCGAGGGTGCGCGAGTTACCCGTGATGTTGATGCGTTCGACATAGACGCGCGGGCCTTCCGTGATCTGGAAGGTGAGATCGATCACCCGTTCGTCGGAACGCCGGCGGATGCGCGGCCGCACCTCCGCGAAGGCATAGCCACTCGTGCCCGCCGCGTAGGTCAGCGCATCGAGCGTCTTGTCGATCAAGCCGGCATTGTAGGTTTCGCCCGTCTTCGGAAGCAGAAGTGCTTCGAGCTCTTCCTTATTGAGCTTTGCGAGTTCGGTGGTGACGGTCACGTCGCCGAACTCGTAAATTTCGCCTTCGTCCACAGTGAAAGTGATGTGGAATGCCGAGTCGTCACGGCGCAGATCGGCGATCGCGGAGACAACGCGGAAGTCCGCATAGCCGCGCTGCAGATAGAAGCGACGC
Source organism: Parvibaculaceae bacterium (assembly GCA_019636015.1). GTDB lineage: Bacteria > Pseudomonadota > Alphaproteobacteria > Parvibaculales > Parvibaculaceae > Parvibaculum. The sequence goes on along the minus strand of JAHBYJ010000001.1, from coordinate 2,030,407 downwards.
AGCAATTCGCGGTCATAGGTCAGGCGATCGGGATCGTAGCTGTCGGACGAAGACAGGAACTTCCACCAGGCGGATTCGCTCGTAGAGATGACTTCGCGCAGCTTGCCGTCGCTGAACTTCGAATTGCCGATGAAATTGATGGAGGCAATCTTCGTCCGCGCACCTTCGTTGATCTCGAACACGAGGTCGACGCGGTTCTGCGGCAGCTGAATGATCTTGGGCTCCACAGTCGCGGAGAATCGTCCACCACGCCGGTAAAGCTCGATGATGCGGGTCACGTCGCTCTGGACCTTCGCGCGCGTATAGACGGTGCGGGGCTGAAGCTGGACTTCCTGTTTCAGGTCGTCCTCGTTGATTGCGCTGTTACCTTCGAAGGCGATGCGGTTGATGATCGGGTTCTCGACCACCGATACGATCACGCGGGTGCCGTCGAGATGCATCGACACGTCCGCAAAGAGGCCGGTGCCGAAAAGCTGCTTCAGCGATGCGTCGGCGATTTCCGGATCGTACTGCATGCCGGGCAGGAGCAGCATGTAGGTCCGGACGGTGCCGGCTTCGATGCGCTGATTGCCCTGGACGACGATTTCCGTGATGTAGGGCGCTTCGGCGCGGGCCTGGCCCATGCCTCCAACGCCGCCCGCGATCATCGGCGAAACGAGCAATGCCGCGGCGAACACCGCAATGCGCACCGTTCTTGTCATGTAGCCGGCAAGTCGCCCCATCCTGTCCCCTAACCTTACCTCTCCGCCGGAGTGCGAGCCCTGTCGCATCCGAACGTCGCCATCCAATCGCGGCATTTAGCTGAACAATCCACCGAGAAACGAGAAGACCTGCAGTCGAGACAGGTCGTTCCAGGTCGCAAATATCATCAAAGTCATGACCAGCGCGAGCCCGATGCGGAAGCCGTATTCCTGGGCTTCCTCGCCAAGCGGGCGTCCGCGCACGGCCTCAACCGCATAGTACAGAAGATGACCGCCATCAAGCAGGGGCACCGGAAACAGATTGAGCAGCCCGATGCTGACGGACAGAAGGCCCGTCAGCGAGAGAAGGGCGACGATGCCGAATGTCGCGATCTGCCCGGAGGTCTCGGCAATGCCGATCGGGCCGCGAAGCTGGTCCGTCGACTCCCGGCCGGTGATCATGCGGCCGATATAGGCAAAGGTCTGCTCGATGATGAAGCCGGTATGCTTGACGCCTTGCCAGACCGCGGCGGCCGGGTTGCTGCGGATCACTTCCGACGTACCGTCGCGCTGGAGGCCGAGTTGCGGCACCCGGTGCACATTTCCGAACGTGTCGGTGATTTCGTTGACCTGCGGCGTCGCCTCGAGCGTCAGGAGGCGGCCTTCGCGCTCGACGCCGAAGGCCATGGCGGAGCGTGTCACCGAGACATATCGCTGAACTTCCTCGAAGCTTTCGATGCTTGAACCGTCGATGGAGACGATCCTGTCTCCCACCATGAAGCCCGCGGCCGCGGCGGGGCTTCCCTCGACCACGCCGCTCACCACCGGCGCGCTGACCTGGCGGCCGACAAACATGAAGACGCAGGCGAAAATGACGATGGCGAGAATGAAATTGGCGATCGGACCTGCGGCGACCACGGCAGCGCGCTGATGCAACGGCTTGAAATGGAACAGCCCAGCCTTCTGCTCTTCCGGGATCGCAGCCAGTTTGTCGCGGTCGGGCACGCTCGCTGCGTTCTCGTCACCGGCGAACTTTACATAGCCGCCAAGCGGAACCCAGCTCACTTTCCAGCGCGTGCCGTGACGATCATTCCAGCCGAATATCTCTCGGCCGAAACCGATCGAGAACACATCGACCTTCACGCCGAACCAGCGTGCCACCGAGAAATGGCCAAGCTCATGGAAGAAGACCACAATGGTCAACACGAAGAGGAATGGAACGAGATAGCCCCAGAGGGATTCCCCGAAGCCTCCTATCCCCGCAAGCAATTCCATCAAGTCCGTTGTCCCACTCAACAGGCGACAGGCCCGGCCGAAATCGGACCAGGCATTGCCGTTCCCCCACTAGCTACCCACCCCGGCCATTCTGACAGACCCCGGGACCATTTGCTGCACACAGCCTACGTCAGCGGCTGTGCTTTTGCACCCACTCCCGCGCAAGAATCCGGGTGTTTCTGTCAATTTCGTAAACGCCGTCCAGATCGGCCGGGGCAGAGTTCCGGCCGGCGCAATCCGCCAGAATATCCGCCGAAAGCCGGGCTATATCGAGAAAGCCGATGCCGCCGCCCAGGAAGGCCTCCACGGCAACCTCGTTGGCGGCATTGAGGACGGTCGGTGCCGCCCCTCCAGCGCGAAGCGCATCCCGGGCGAGGCCGAGGGCCGGAAACCGTTTCAAATCAGGATCTTCGAAGGTTAACCGGCCAATCCGGGCGAGGTCGAGCTTCTCTGTCGGGGCTGCCATGCGCTCCGGCCAGGCCAGCGCATAGGCAATAGGGGTGCGCATGTCGGGTGAGCCGAGCTGGGCAAGCACCGATCCGTCCACATAGGCGACCATGCTATGGACGATCGATTCCGGGTGAATGATGACATCGAGGCGAGGCTCGCCGACCGGAAAGAGGTAGTGAGCCTCGATGAGCTCCAGCCCCTTGTTCATCAGGGTCGCGGAATCGACCGATATCTTGGCGCCCATGTCCCAGCGGGGATGCGCCACCGCCTGTGCAGGGCTTGCCTTTTCCATTTCGGCGAGGCTCCAGGTCCGGAACGGTCCGCCGGAGGCCGTCAGCACGATCTTGTCGACTGTCTCGAGCCGCTTCTCGTCGAGTACCTGGAAAATCGCGTTGTGCTCGGAGTCGACCGGCAGCAGCGTGGCGCCGGATTTCATCACTTCCGCAAGAAACAGCGGGCCGGCGGAAACGAGGCATTCCTTGTTGGCGAGCGCCACATGGGCGCCGCGGCGGACGGCGGCAAGCGTCGGAGCAAGGCCCGCGGCGCCGACGATGCTCGCCATGACCCACTCGGCCGGGCGGGCGGCAGCTTCGGCGATCGCGGCATCGCCTGCCGCAACCTCGATACCGGTGCCGGAAAGCCCGTCCTTGAGCGCCGGAAAAAGCGCCTCGTCTGCGATGACTGCGAGATCGGGCCTGTATTCCCTCGCCTGCGCCACCAGCGCCTCGACGTTGCGATGTGCGGTCAGGGCGACGATGTCGTAGCAGTCTCGGTTCCGGGAAACGAGATCGAGCGTCGAACATCCGATGGAGCCGGTCGACCCAAGGATGGAAACGCTCCGGCGCCCGCCGCCGGGCAGGGGCAGATCGGCATTGCCGCTATCCGGGGCGATGCTCAATGCCAAATCAGAACTCCCGCGGCAGGGCTCGCCGCATTGTTGACCAGCGCGAGCAAGGCAGCGCCAAGCGCGACAGCCACCAGCCCGTCGACGCGGTCAAGAATACCGCCATGGCCGGGAATGAGCTTGCCCGAATCCTTCACGCCCGCGCGGCGCTTCAGCGCCGATTCCGCGAAATCGCCCGCCTGCTCGAGAACGGTGAGGACGACGGCAATGGCAACAAGAGCAAGGAGCGAGCCGGTGCCGAGCCAGGTCCAGGCCGCAATCGCGACGGCAATTGCCCCCGCCATGCCGCCGATGAGGCCGGCCCAGGTTTTTTTCGGAGAAATCCTTGGCGCGAGCTTCGGTCCGCCGATGAAGCGGCCCGCGAAATAGGCAAAGATGTCGATGGCCCAAACGGTCGCCAGCATCCAGATCAGGACCGCAAGGCCGAGCTCCGGGTCGGCGCGCAGCCAGATCAGCGCGACCAGCGGCGGCACGAGATAGAGATAGGCGAAAAGCGCGGGCCAAAGCGCCTGCCCCGTCCAGCTTCTAGCGGCCAGCGCAAAAGCGAGGCCCGCCGCGCCTGCGGCGAGGGCGGCCGTGAAAAGGCCCATACCGGCAAGCGCCACAGCCACAAGCGCGGTCACTGCAAGGGCCGCCGCCTTGCGGATGCTCGCTTCGCCGAACAGCAGGCCCGACAATTCATGGGCCATGATCGCCGCCGCGACCGCAAGGAGAGCGGCGAAGAACCAGCCACCGAGCCAGACCGCTCCAAGCACAAGCGGCGCGAGAACGACCGCCGAGATGACGCGGAGCTTCAGGTCGCCCGTGGGCCGGGCCTGGGTTTCGGCGATTTCCGTCATGGCTGACCGGCCGGTCCGGTTGCATCGAGACCGCCGAAGCGGCGGCTGCGGCCGCAATATTCCTCAACTGCTTCACGCAGCTTTTCCGGTGTGAAGTCGGGCCAGAGCGCGTCGGAGAAAACAAGTTCGGCATAGGCGCCCTGCCAGATCAGGAAATTCGAAAGGCGCTTCTCTCCGCTGGTGCGGATGATGAGATCGGGGTCGGGGATGCCGGCCGTGTCGAGAAAGCCCGCGACGAGTTCAGGGGTGATGGCTTCGGGGTCGAGCCGGCCGGCCTTCACTTCGCGCGCGATGCGGCGCATGGCGGCCGCGATCTCGTTCTGGCCGCCGTAATTGAAAGCGATCTGGAGCTTCAGCCGGTCATTGTTGCGGGTCAGAGCTTCCGCCTCGTCGATCAGCGCCACGATGTCGAGATCGAGATGGTCGCGGTCGCCGATCACGCGGACCTGCACGCCGTTCTGATGCAGTTCGGCGAGGTCGCGGCGGATGAAAAGCCGGAGCAGCCCCATGAGGTCGCTGACCTCTTCGGCCGGCCTCTTCCAGTTCTCGGAGCTGAAGCCGTAGAGCGTCAGATATTCGATGCCGAGTTCGCCCGCCGCGCGGACGATCACGCGAACCGCCTCCACGCCCTGGCGATGCCCGGCTACGCGAGGCAGGTGGCGCCGGGCTGCCCAGCGGCCGTTGCCGTCCATGATGATGGCGACGTGCCGGGGAAGCGCCCCCGGCAATGCGTCGCTCAGATTCCGCTCATTGGTGAGCGTCATGGTGCCATTCTTTCTCAATGAGAATCATATGGTTAACGGCAACCTCTCACCCAACTCCGAAACAAGCAGATCCTCAGACCTGCATGATTTCGGCCTCCTTGTGCGCCAGCGCTGCATCCACTTCGCCGATCACCTTGTCGGTCAGCTTCTGCACCTTGTCGGCCCATGCCTTGTGGTCGTCTTGACTCATCTGTGAGTCTTTTTCGAGGCGTTTCAGGTGGTCCATGGCGTCGCGGCGGACGTTGCGGACGGCGATCCGGGCCTGCTCGGTATATTTCGCCGCAATTTTGGTCAGTTCGGCGCGGCGCTCCTGATTGAGTTCCGGGATCGGCAGACGGATCAGCATGCCGTCCACATTCGGGTTCAGGCCGAGACCCGAACTGCGGATCGCCTTTTCAACGGCGGAGACCATGCCCTTGTCCCAGACCTGCACCGTGAGCATGCGCGGCTCCGGCACGCCGATGGTGCCGACCTGGTTGATCGGCATCGACTGGCCATAGGCCTCGACCACGATCGGCTCGAGCAGGCTCGCCGTCGCTCGGCCGGTCCGCAGACCCGCGAATTCCTGCTTCAGCGACTGAAGCGCTCCGCGCATCCGGCGTTCGGTATCGTCGATGTCAAAACTGTCGTCAGCCATGTTCTGTCCTTCTTGTGTCGTGCGGACGCCGCTCAGGCGGCATCCGATATCACGGTGCAACGGCCAGCGCCGGTCAGCACCTTTGCAAACCCGCCCGGTTCATCCAGGGAATAGACGACGATCGGGATGCGGTTTTCACGGGCGAGCGCAATGGCCGAGGCATCCATCACCTTCAGATCGCGCGATAGCACGTCCATATAGCTCAGGCGGTCGTAGCGCTCGGCGTTCGCCACCTTGTGCGGATCGGCGGAATAGACGCCGTCGACCTGCGTGCCCTTCAGAAGCGCATCGCAGCCCATTTCGACAGCGCGAAGGGCTGCCGCCGTATCTGTCGTGAAGAAGGGATTGCCGGTGCCGGCAGCGAATATCACCACCCGGCCCTTCTCCATGTGACGCACGGCGCGGCGGCGGATATAGGGCTCGCAGACTGTCGTCATGGGAATGGCGGACTGGACGCGGGTCGGAATGTCGATCGCCTCGAGCGCGGTCTGCATGGCAAGCGCGTTCATGACGGTGGCGAGCATGCCCATATAGTCGGCGCTTGCCCGCTCCATGCCCTTGGCAGCGCCGGAAAGGCCGCGGAAGATGTTGCCGCCGCCGATCACCAGGCAGACCTGCACCCCGCCCTCGACCGCTTCCTTGATGTCCCGGGCGATCCGGTCCACCGTCGCGATGTCGATGCCGTACTGCCCGTCGCCCATCAGGGCTTCGCCGGACACCTTGAGCAACACGCGGGAATAGAGCGGTTTTGCGGGCATGGGCAATGGTTCCGTTACATCCGGCCGATGGCCATGGAATTCGAGCAGGGGGCACGGCAGGCCGGTTTCCCGAATCCCGCTTGCCACCGAGACAATAACGCCCCCAACGCCATCTGGCGAAGGGGGCGTTGCATTCTAATCGGCCAGGAAGACCCTTCCTCAGCCGCGAGCGGCCGCCGCGACCTCCGCCGCGAAGTCCGATTCTTCCTTTTCGATGCCCTCTCCGAGCGCGAAACGGACGAAGCCCACCACGGTGATCGGGGCGCCGACGCCGGCTTCCGCCGCCTTGACGGCTTTTTCGACCGTGTCGTCGGGGTTCATCACGAAGGCCTGCGAGAGCAGAACGACTTCCTCGTAGAACTTCCGGATGCGGCCTTCGACCATCTTCTCGATGATGTTGTCCGGGCGGCCGGATTCCTTTGCCTCGGCGATGAGCACATTGCGCTCGCGCTCGACGACGGAGGGGTCGAGGTCTTCCTTGCGGGTCGAAAGCGGGTTCGTCGCCGCAATATGCATGGCGATCTGGCGGCCAAGCTCGAGGAGCTTCGCCTTGTCGCCCGTCGACTCGAGGCCGACAAGCACGCCGATCTTGCCGAGGCCCGGTACGACCTGGTTGTGGACATAGGCCGCAACGGCGCCATCCGACACGGAGATGTAGCCCGCACGGCGGACATTCATGTTCTCGCCGATCGTGCCGACCATCTCGGTCACATGGTCCTTCACCGGCTTCGACGTGCCGGGATAGGTCGCCGCGACGAGCTTGTCGTAGTCGCCGCCATTCGCGAGTGCGACCTGGGCAATCTCGGTCACCATCTTCTGGAACTGGTCGTTGCGGGCAACGAAGTCCGTCTCGGAGTTCACTTCGACGACGGCGCCGGCAGTGCCGTTCGCCACAACGCCGATCAGGCCTTCGGCGGCAACGCGGCCGGCCTTCTTCGCGGCCTTCGCGAGGCCCTTGGTCCGCAGCCAGTCGATCGCCGCTTCCATGTCGCCGCCCGTCTCGTTGAGCGCCGATTTGCAGTCCATCATGCCTGCGCCGGTTTTCTCGCGCAGTTCCTTCACCATGCTTGCGGTGATCTCAGCCATTTGGTCCTCGATTGTCTGTCGCCCCGGCCATGCGGCGCCGGGGACTTGAAAGCCTGAACTGGCCCGGCCGAAGCCGGGCCAATGAAGTGAGGCGATTATTCAGCCGCCGGAAGTTCTTCCGCGGCGGGCTCCGCCGAGGCGCCGATATCGATGCCCGAGGCCGACTGGCTCTTCGAGATACCGTCGATGACGGCGCGCGAAACGAGATCGCAGTAGAGGCTGATCGCGCGGGCGGCGTCGTCATTGCCCGGCACCGGATAGGCGATGCCGTCCGGGTTCGAGTTCGAGTCGAGGATCGCGACGACCGGGATGCCGAGCTTGCGGGCTTCCTGGATCGCGATCTCTTCCTTGTTGGTGTCGATCACGAAGATCAGGTCCGGCAGGCCGCCCATGTCCTTGATGCCGCCGATGGCGCGCTCGAGCTTGTCGCGCTCGCGGGTCAGGTTCAGGACTTCCTTCTTGGTCAGGCCGCGCGCTTCACCGGCAAGCATCTCGTCGAGTTCGCGCAGGCGGCGGATCGAGTTCGAGATCGTCTTCCAGTTGGTCAGCATGCCGCCGAGCCAGCGGTGATTGATGTAGTACTGGGCGCACTGCTTGGCGGCCTGGGCGACAGGATCGGACGCCTGGCGCTTCGTGCCCACGAAGAGGACGCGGCCACCGCCAGCCACCACGTCACGCACGGTGACGAGGGCCTGATGCAGGAGCGGAACGGTCTGCGCGAGGTCGATGATGTGGATGTTGTTGCGGTCGCCGAAGAGGAACTTCTCCATCTTCGGGTTCCAGCGGTGAGTCTGGTGACCGAAATGGACACCGGCCTCGAGAAGCTGACGCATAGAAAAATCGGGGAGTGCCATGACACCCTGTCTCCTTTTTCCGGTTGAACCTCCGCGGGGAGTGAACGAACGGCTTCAAATTCCAAGAAAGCCGACCGCACCGGACTGACTAACCCTATGTTTTCCTTCATAAAAAGGAAGTGGGAGAGCCGTACCCCGCGTGTGGAATGGCGCCTTTATAGGGGAAAACGGCAAAAAGGCAAGCTGGACGGGCTGTTAGACCCGGCGACCCCGCCCTCATATCTCCCTGATATCGACCACGCCGGGAACGGACTTGATGGCGCCGCGGATCTGGGGCGTGACGCGGTAGCGCTCCTTCAGGCGAAGTTCGACCTCCCTGCCCCCCTCGCCCATGAGGACGAGCGAGACGAGGCCCTTGCCCCTTTCGCCGAGACGCGACTTCACGAGCGGAAGCGGCGCTGCATCGTCGATGAAGATGCGGAGCCCGGCGCCGGTGTCCTTCACCGCTTCGTCGACCGAGCGGACAGACTGGGCGCGGAGCTTCACTTCCTCGCCCATGCGGTCGATCTCGACGCCGATGACGATGGCATTGCCCGGCTCCATGAGGTGCCGGTATTGCGAAAGGGCCTCGGAGAAGACGACCAGTTCGAACTGGCCGGTGGGATCGGACAGGCTCAGGAAAGCGAAGGGGTTGCCTTTCTTCGACTTGCGCTGCTGGAGGGCGGTGACGGTGCCGGCGACGAGCTCGGCGCGATTGCCGCGCGAGAGAAGCTCGGCATAAGTGACGACGCCGGCGCGCTTCAGGTCGGTCTGGTAATCGTCCAGCGGGTGGCCGGAGAGATAGAAGCCGACGGCGTTGAATTCTTCCGTCAGGCGCTGCATCGGCATCCAGGGCTCGGCGGCGGGGAGCTGCGGCCCCGACGAGGCCGCGCCCGCATCCTCGCCGAAGAGACCGCCCTGCTGGCTCTCCTGCTCGCGGATGGCGGCGTTCGCCGTGCCGAGCATCATGTCGACGGCGGCCAGCGCCTGGGCGCGGTTCGGGTTGAGCGCATCGAAGGCGCCGGCACGGGCGAGGTTTTCGAGCGCGCGCTTGTTCACCATGCGCGGGTTGATGCGGCGGGCGAAATCGAGCAGGTCGCGGAACGGCCCGCCCTCGCGGCGGACTTCGACGATGTGCTCCATCGCCTGCAGGCCGACATTCTTGATGGCGGCGAGCGCATAGAGGATTTCGCCATCGGCAACGCCGAACAAGGCTTCCGAGCGATTGACGCAGGGCGGGCGGACCTTGATGCCGAGGCGCTCGGCCTCCTGCTTGAAGATGCCGAGCTTGTCGGTGTTGCCGAGATCGAGGCTCATCGAGGCGGCGAGGAACTCGACCGGATGGTTCGCCTTGAGCCAGGCCGTCTGGTAGGCGACAAGCGCATAGGCGGCGGCATGCGACTTGTTGAAGCCGTAGCCCGCGAATTTGTCGACGAGTTCGAAGATGCTTGCGGCCTGCGCCTTGTCGATGCCCTTGGCGACCGCGCCGGTGACGAAGCGCTCCTTCTGCGCTTCCATTTCCGCCTTGATCTTCTTGCCCATGGCGCGGCGGAGAAGGTCGGCTTCGCCGAGCGAGTATCCCGACAGGATCTGCGCGATCTGCATCACCTGTTCCTGATAGATGATGACGCCATGCGTCTCCTTCAGGACGGGTTCGAGCATCGGGTGCAGATAGTCCGGCTTTTCCTGCCCGTGCTTGCGGCGGACATAGGACGGAATGTTGTCCATCGGGCCCGGACGGTAGAGCGCGACGAGAGCGATGATGTCTTCGAAACGGTCGGCCTCGAGCTTGCGCAGCACGTCGCGCATGCCCGAACTTTCAAGCTGGAACACGCCGACGGTTTCGCCGCGGCCGAGCATGTCGAAGGTCTTCTTGTCCTCAAGCGGCAGTTGCAGCAGATCGACCGGAATGTCACGGCGGGCGACGAGCTTCACCGCGCGGTCGAGCACGGTGAGGGTTTTCAGGCCGAGGAAGTCGAACTTCACGAGGCCCGCGGGTTCCACCCATTTCATGTTGAACTGGGTGACCGGCATATCGGAGCGCGGATCGCGGTAGAGCGGGACCAGTTCGTCGAGCGGGCGGTCGCCGATCACGACGCCGGCGGCATGGGTCGAGGCGTGGCGGTAGAGCCCCTCAAGGCGGTCGCCGATTTCGAGCAGGCGCGCGACGGTCTCGTCGTTACGCTGTTCTTCCTGCAGGCGCGGTTCGCCGTCGATCGCCTCGCGCAGCGTGACCGGGTTCGCCGGATTGTTCGGCACCATCTTGCAGAGGCGGTCGACCTGGCCGTAGGGCATCTGCAGGACGCGACCGACATCGCGCAGCACGGCGCGGGCCTGCAGCTTTCCGAAGGTGATGATCTGCGCGACCTGATCGTAGCCGTAGCGGCCCTGCACATAGCGGATCACCTCGTCGCGACGGTCCTGACAGAAGTCGATATCGAAGTCGGGCATCGAGACGCGTTCGGGGTTCAGGAAGCGCTCGAAAAGGAGACCGAAGCGGAGCGGATCGAGGTCGGTGATGGTGAGCGCCCAGGCGACGACGGAGCCTGCGCCCGAGCCGCGGCCGGGGCCGACCGGAATGTCATGCGCTTTCGCCCATTTGATGAAGTCGGCAACGATGAGGAAGTAGCCGGGGAAATCCATCTTGATGATGACGTCGAGCTCGAAATCGAGCCTTGTGCGGTATTCCTCTTCCGGCGCGACGGCCTCGGCGGCGGCGAGGCGCGCGGTGAGGCCTTCATGCGCCTGACGGCGAAGCTCGTCGGCCTCGGAGGTGCCGGCGGCGAATTTCGGCAGGATGGGCTTGCGGGTCTGCGGACGGTAGGCGCAGCGGCGCGCGATTTCGATCGTGTTCGCGGTCGCTTCCGGCAGGTCGGCGAAAAGCGCGAGCATTTCGGCCTGCGTCTTGAAGCGGTGCTCGGGCGTGAGGCGGCGGCGGTCGGCCTGCACGACATAGGCGCCGCCCGCGATGCAGATCAGCGCGTCATGCGCTTCATATTCCTCTTCCTTCGTGAAATAGGGCTCGTTGGTGGCGACGAGCGGAATGTCATGCGCATAGGCGAAGTCGATCAGCGGGCCTTCGGCCTGGCGCTCGGCCGGCATGTCGTGGCGCTGGAGCTCGACATAGAGGCGGTCGCCGAAGATCGATTTCAGCTTCAGGAGAAGCGCCTCGGCGGCGTCCTTCTGACCCTGTTCGAGAAGGCGGTTCACGACGCCGTCCGGCCCGCCGGTGAGGCAGATGAGGCCCTCGCTGAATTCAGCGAGGCGGGCGAGCGTGACCTGCGCGGCCTCGCCCGCATCCGGCTCGAGGAAGGCGAGGCTCGAAAGCTTCATGAGGTTGGCGTAGCCCTGCTCGTCCTTCACCAGCAGCGCAAGTACGCCGTGGGGGTCGCGCCGGGCGGAGCCGCGCGAGGGCTCCTCCGGCTCGTCGAGGCGGATCGGCAATGTGCAGCCGGTGATGGGCTGGATCCCCGCCCCCGACATGGTTTCGGAAAATTCGAGCGCGCCGAAGAGATTGCCCGTGTCGGTGAGCGCCACCGCCGGCATGCCATCCGCCTTGCAGAGCTTCGGGAGCTCCTTGATCCGGATCGCGCCCTCAAGCAGCGAATAGGCGGAATGGAGACGGAGATGGATGAACTGGGGCATTGAATCGGCCATGCGTCATTGTCGGGCGCGCAAGCCACAGAGTCACGGACAGCGCCGCGCCTGAGGCCATCAAAGCTGTGGACAACAATGCCCGCCGCTTCAGCCGACGATGGCCTCGGCGATATGGAGCCAGGCGGTGGTGACCCAGAGGAAGGCGCCGATGGAGATCAACCCCGCCACATCCTTCACCCATTCCCGCGTTTCGCCCTCGGAAGCCCTGTTCCAGATCGCACGCATATCGAAGCCCTCCAAATATGTTCGTCAAATGTTCTGGTTTGTATGTTGTCGTTTTGTTCTCATATGTCAAGGGCCGCGATCTGAAAAATTTGCAGGGGCGGGACGGCGGTCAGTAGCGGGCGAAGACGGTGCGGGTACCGGGACCGAAGAGGACGACATCGTAGGGTTCGGTGTGTCCGTCCATTTCCATGCCGGGCGAGCCCATGGGCATGCCGGGGACGGCAAGGCCCGCCGCGGCCGGGCGCTCCTTCAGGAGGCGGATGACATCGGCCGCGGGGACATGGCCCTCAATGGCATAGCCGCCGATCAGGGCGGTGTGACAGGAGGCGAGTTCCGCCGGGATGCCGTGGGCGGATTTCAGGGGTTCGAGATCGTCGAGCTCGGTCACGCGGACGGCAAAGCCCGCCTCGCGCATGTGATCGACCCATGCCGTGCAGCAACCGCACCAGGGGGTCTTGTAGACGTCGAGCGTTTCGGCCGTGGCATGGGCCGGGAGGCCGGTTGCCGCAAGCGCGGTGGCGGCAAGGGCGGAGAGAAGGAATGTGCGGCGGGTGAGCATGGGGCGTCTCCTGTCAGGCGTGCAGGATAAACCTTCCAGCGGGTGGAGGCACAAGGCCCCCCTCACCCTTCCCACCACCGCTTCGCGGTGGCGGGCCCCTTCCCTCTCCCCCTAAAAGGGGGCGAGGGAGGAAGCAATCCGTCCGCTAGAGGCTCTGGTAGGCGGCGGCGAGGTCGGTGCCTTCGTGGAGGATGCCTTCATGGAGGAGGACGACGCGGTCCATGTGGCTGGCGAGGTCGAGATTGTGGGTCGCGATGAGGGCGGCGACCCCCTCTGAGCGGCAGATATTAAGAAGCTCGCCGAAGACCATGCGGGCGGTCTTGGGGTCGAGATTGCCGGTCGGCTCGTCGGCGAGAAGGATGCCGGGGCGGTTTGCGAGCGCCCGGGCGATGGCGACGCGCTGCTGCTCGCCGCCCGAGAGCTCCGCCGGGCGGTGCTCGGCGCGCTCGGCCAGGCCCATGCGGGCGAGCAGGTCCATCGCAAAGCGGCGGGCCTCGGCGCGGGGCACGCCCGCGATCATCTGCGGCAGGATGACATTTTCCACCGCCGAGAATTCGGGCAGCAGGTTGTGGAACTGGTAGACGAAGCCGACTTCCGAGCGGCGGACGGCGGTGCGCTTCGCATCCGGCAGGGCCACGCAATCGCGGCCGCCGATCCAGACCTCGCCATCATTGGGCGCTTCAAGGAGGCCCGCGATATGAAGGAGCGACGACTTGCCGGCGCCCGAGGGGCCGACCAGCGCGACGATCTGGCCCGGCCAGATGTCGAGTTCGGCGCCGGCGAAGATGCGCAGTTCCTCCTCGCCCTGCCTGTAGGTGCGGGTGATACCGCGCAGACTCAGAACGGCTGCGTCGTCCTGCGTGTAATCACTCATAGCGAAGCGCCTCCACCGGATCGAGCGAGGCGGCGCGCCAGGCGGGATAAAGCGTGGCCGCGAAGGAAAGGAAGAGCGCCATAGCCACGACGGCCGTGACCTCGCCCGGATCGACCTCCGCCGGCATGCGGCTCAGGAAATAGACTTCCGGCGAGAAAAGCTCGGTGCCCGACAGGCTCGACAGCCACTGGCGCAGCGTCTCGATGTTGAGGCAGAAGACGAGGCCGAGCAGGAAGCCCGCCATGGTGCCCATCACGCCGATAGAGGCGCCGGAGATGAAGAAGGCGCGCATGACGGCGCCGCGCGTGGCGCCCATGGTGCGCAGCACGGCGATGTCCCTGCCCTTGTCCTTCACCAGCATGACGAGGCCGGAGATGATGTTGAGCGAGGCGACGATGAGGATGAGCGTGAGGATGAGGAACATCACGTTCCGCTCCACCTGCAGCGCGGAGAAGAAACTCTCGTTGCGCTGCTGCCATGTCGTAACCATGCTGCCGGGGCCCGCAACCGCCGCGATGGGCGAAACGTAAGTGTTGATGCGGTCGGGGTTCGTCACGCGGATTTCAAGTGCGCTCACGCCTTCATTGGTGCGGAAGAAGGCGCGCGCTTCATCGAGCGGCATGAAGACGAAGCTCGCGTCGTATTCCGACATGCCGAGTTCGAAGATCGCGCGGATCTCGAAGGCGGCGACGCGCGGCGCCGTGCCGAAGGGCGTGATCGCGCCGCGCGGCGAGAGAAGCGTGATGTTGTCGCCGAGCGTCAGTCCGAGATTTTGCGCGAGCCGCGAGCCGACGGCAACGCCGCCGCCCTCGTCGAAGCCATCGAGCGAGCCGAGCGTCACATTGTCCGAGACGATGGACATGGCCTTGAGGTCCGCCTCGCGCATGCCGCGCACCAGCGCACCGCCGGCATTTTGCGGGCTTTGCACCATGACCTGACCGTCGACCAGCGGCACGACGCTCGTGACGCCCTGCACTTTCCGGATTTCATCGGCGAGCGCGTCGTAGCCGGTGATGTTGACGCCAATGCCCTGCACATACATGTGGCCGTTGACGCCGAGGATGCGCGAGAGAAGCTCGGTGCGGAAACCGTTCATCACCGACATGACGATGATGAGCGTGGCGACGCCGAGCATGATGCCGAGGAAGGAAATGATGGCGATGACGGAGACAATGCCCTCGCGGCGGCGCGAACGCAGATAGCGCATGGCGAGCAGCCATTCGAAGGCGCCGAAGGCGCGGCTCTTGCCGGTGCGTCTCTCGCGGTGGTAGGTGGCCTCTGTCATTTTTTCTCCTCAGACGCCGGCGCCGCCATCCGGCGGCTTGGCTTACGCGCCATAAGGCGCGGCGGCCAGTCGGCCTTGCCGCTTTTCGCAAGCGAAAAACGGAAAACTTTTGTACCCCGTCAACAGAGCTACCCGGCGATCTTCGCCAGCGCCGCTTCGGCGGAGAGTTCTTCCTTTTCGCCGGTGGCGCGGCGCTTCAGTTCGACGGTGCCGGACTTGAGACCGCGCGGGCCGACGACGAGCTGCCAGGGCAGACCGATCAGGTCCATGTTCGAGAACTTGGCACCGGCGCGTTCGTCCGTGTCGTCATAAAGGACGGAGACGCCCGCAGCCTGAAGCTTGTCATAAAGTGCGGCGCAGGCGGCATCTGTTTCCGCATCGCCGCTCTTCAAATTCACGAGACCGACCTTGAAGGGCGCGATTGCATCCGGCCAGACGATGCCGTTCTCGTCGTGGCTTGCCTCGATGATGGCGCCGACGAGGCGCGAGACGCCGATGCCGTAGGAGCCCATCTGGAGCGGCGTTTCCTTGCCGTCCGGGCCCTGCACGACGCAGCCCATGGCGGCGGAATATTTCGTGCCGAAGAAGAAGATGTGGCCGACCTCGATGCCGCGCGCGGAGAGGCGCTTCTCAGCCGGCACATCGGCCTCGAACTTCGCCTCGTCGTGCTTCTCGTCCGTCGCCGCATAGAGGTCGGTGCGGGCGCGGATGAGCGGCTCGAGGTCGCCGTCATAATCGATGTCGTCGCCGGGCGCGGGCATGTCCACCAGATCGCGGTGGCAGAAGACGGCGCTCTCACCCGTTTCGGCGAGAATGATGAATTCATGGCTCATGTCGCCGCCGATGGGGCCGGTGTCGGCGGCCATGGGGATCGCCTTGAGGCCGAGGCGCGCGAAGGTGCGCAGATAGGCGATGAACATCTTGCGATAGGCGTTGCGCGCGCTGTCGACATCGAGGTCGAAGGAGTAGCCGTCCTTCATCAGGAATTCGCGGCCGCGCATGACGCCGAAGCGGGGGCGGATCTCGTCGCGGAATTTCCACTGGATGTGATAGAGGTTGCGCGGCAGGTCGCGATAGGACTTCACGGCGCCCTTGAAGATGTCGGTGATCATCTCCTCATTGGTGGGGCCGTAGAGCATGTCGCGCTCGTGGCGGTCCTTGATGCGGAGCATTTCGGGGCCATAGGCATCGAAGCGGCCGGACTGGCGCCAGAGGTCCGCCGATTGCAGCGTCGGCATCAGGAGCTCGATCGCCCCTGCCCGCGCCTGCTCCTCGCGGACGATATTCTCGATATTGCGCAGCACGGCGAGACCCAGGGGCAGCCAGGCATAGATGCCCGCCGCCGTCTGGCGGACGAGGCCTGCGCGCAGCATGAGCCGATGGGAGACGATCTGCGCCTCGGCGGGGTTTTCCTTGAGCGTGGGCAGGAAGAATCTGGAAAGGCGCATGATGACCCTGAATGAGGCCGCCCGGCGGAAACGCGGCGGCCCGCGGCAAGGCCCGAGGCCCGCCGGAGCGATGAAAAAGGTGGGCCAGTTTTAGGGGGTCACGGGCGGATTCGCAATCTCGCCGCTGGCCGTGCGCCGGGCGGCAAGCGCCTCCAGCCAAGCCCGGATATCGACCTCGGGGCCCTCTTCCACGCCCCGGCCGGTGCGCAGGCCCCAGGGCCCGCGCTCAAGGTCGTCCATCGTGTAGCCCATATCGACGTCATAGGTGCGGTCGATCTGGTTCCGCAGGAAGCGCTGCGCCTCGTACCAGCGGGTCTTCAGCGCGCCGTCGCGGCAGGTCGAAAGCTCCTCGCCTTTTGCACCCCAGCGGCGTTCGACGCATTGATAGGGGTCGAAGGAGAGGTCGTAGGCGCGGCGGATGATCTCGTCGATGGAGAGCTTCACCGTCCGGCCGGCGGAGTTCACATAGGAGATGCTGCAGGCGGCGTTCTGTTCCCAATAGGCGGCGAGCAGATCGCCCGGCAGGTCGTCGCCTTCATAGTTCAGCCGCGGCGCATCGACCGCATCCATCTTGATGAATTCGACGACGAGATCGTACATCTCCTTGAAGGCGGTCTTGAGGCGCGCGTCGCGGGACGGCGTCGAGTAGAGCTCCCACACACCATGGGTGCCGTAGATATTGTCCGGCAGGCGATGCGGCGGGTCCATGTTCTGGATGCCGCGGGAGATGGAAATTTCCACCGCCTGCTTGCGCGAGCGGATGTCGAAGCAGACCGACTGCATCATGGCGCGCAGTTCCTCGACCGGGCGGTATTCGAGTTCGCCGGCGGAGAGGCGCGAGCGGAGATAGGTGTAGAAATCGAGGTTCTCGCCATTGTGGACCCAAGAGGAGGAAGCCCAGCGGACCGGATCGCCGGGCGGGCTGCCCTGATACTGCTCGAGCGAGAAATCCTCGATCTCGTCGTTCGAGGCAGCAACGATGCGGCCGCCGACCAGCGCGCCATTCGAGGCACGCGTGGCGCCGACGACTTCGATGGGACGGAACTTCTGGAAGATCGAGCCGAGCTCGGGGCCGGTGCGCAGGAACTCCTTGCCGAGATGCGAGCGGCTCAGGGAATGATCCGGATGCGACGAGAAGATGAGAATGCGGCCGCCCGACTCGACGCGCCAGACGAGCGAGGCGTGGCCGTTCACGTCATAGGCGATGGTACCGGGGACGATTGCATCGCGGGTGAGGCGCGGCGAATAGGTGTCGGCGAACATCACCGGATCGTCCGTCATCGAATTGCGGCGGAACATGGCGGTGGAGACGACATTGACGAGCGTGTGCAGCACCGGGATGGCGGGGACGCCACTAGCGGTGCGCGGGACGGAGTCACGCGCGACGATGACATTGCCGTAGGGCGAATAGCGGATGTCGCCCTTCTCGCCATCGGCGGCGCGCATGGCCGACTGCCAGGCGAAGGGCAAACCGTTCTTCCAGGCGAAATAGGCGCGCAGCACATAGGGCATGTCGGCGCAATCGACATAGAAGCGCGTCTTCGGATCGGTGTGGCGGTAGGGATTGGCCGGGCTCTTGATGCATTCATCGAAGGTCCAGCAATCGGCAGCGCCGAGAGCGGCCACGAAATCCTGCCAGGCCTTTTCGTCGGAGGGCTCCCAGCGCTCCTTGGTGATGCGCCAGCGCGCATCCTGCGCATGGGCGGCGCCCGACGCGCCAAGCATGGCGGCGAGGAAAACGGAGGCGGCGACAAAAGCCGCCCGTCGCCAGCGAAAGATCATGGATAACGCCCCTTGCCCATTCTGGGCCCAAACCCTCGGGAAGCCTGCTGGCGGGGGCGCGGCCTGTCAATAAAAGCCGGTCAGGCGGCGGTCATTTGGGGTCGGGCTGATGCAATCTTGCACAGGCTTCGGCGAGTGCATGGTCGAGGCCGTTCACATTCTGCCCGTCCATTGTGACGCGGCCTGTCTTCATGTCGATGGCGATGCGGGCGAGGTTGAGGCGCGTGGCGGAGCTGAAGGCGGGGTTTCGGCGGACCAGCGGGTCCATGATGGCGTCGAACTCGTAAACGTCGCGGGTGCGGTATTCGAAGCCGCCGCCGACATCCGCCGGGGCGACGGCGCGGCCATCGGCGGCAACGCCCGGCACATAGTCCGCCCCGCCCGAAATATAGGGCGCGATGTGGCGGCAGTCCTTTTCGGAAATCCCGGCAATGCGCGGGGCGTCGCTGCCTGCGAGCTCGGCCTGAGCGAGCGCGGTGGCAGGGAGAGCGAGGATCAGCAGAACGGTGAGACGTCTCATCATAGGCTTATCCTGCCCGTACGGCTTTAAGGAACTGTTGCAGGGAGCTTACACCGAAATGCCCGCCCCGCCTCGTCCTGCAAATTTGCCGCAGTGGCCAGCGGCATGGCGCGAGCCATACTTGACGCGCAACGTCAACGGGAGGAGACGAGGACATGCGCGCGATACACATTCAGCGATTTCTGGCGTTCATATTTCTTGGGCTCGGCGGCTGGGCAATGTTCATGCCGGGCATGGTGGAGCGGCTCGGGATGAAGCCTGAATACTATGTCGGCAACGCTACCAGCAGCCTCTTCATCGCCTGTTTCGGCGCGCAGGCCGTGCTTGTCGGCGTCGTTATCCTGACGTCGAAATTCCTGCCGCGAACCTTCCTCATCTTCGGCCTCTGCGCCTCGATCCCCTTCTTCATCTTCAACTATTATTTCTACTTCGTCCTCAGCATGTTCAATGAATGGATGCTGCTCGACTTTGCCGGCAATCTCGCCATTCTCGCCTGCGGAATTCTAGGCTACCGGCTCAGCCTTCGCGAACGGGACGAAGGCGCCGCGACGATGTAAAAGGGGACGACGCCGGAGGCGGCGGACAAGCAAAGGGGGATGAGGTGGCGGGGATACTGGAGAAGCTCTTCCAGCTCAAGGCGAACGGGACGACTGTCCGTACCGAGATATTGGCGGGCGTCACGACGTTCCTGACCATGGCCTATATCATTTTCGTGAACCCTTCGATCCTTGCGCAGGCGGGGATGGATTTCGGGGCCGTGTTCGTCGCGACCTGCCTCGCGGCGGCCATCGGTTCGCTCATCATGGGGCTCTATGCGAATTACCCCGTGGCGCTCGCGCCGGGGATGGGGCTCAACGCCTATTTCGCCTTCACGGTGGTGCCGCAATTCGGCGGCGATTGGCGGCTTGCGCTCGGTTGCGTCTTCGTGTCTGGCCTCGCCTTTCTCGCGCTGTCCATTT
Source organism: Parvibaculaceae bacterium (assembly GCA_019636015.1). Lineage (GTDB taxonomy): Bacteria > Pseudomonadota > Alphaproteobacteria > Parvibaculales > Parvibaculaceae > Parvibaculum. The sequence continues at coordinate 2,010,872 of JAHBYJ010000001.1, read as the reverse complement.
CGCCCTTGCGCGAGAAACTCGTGAACGCCATTCCGCGCTCGCTGAAATACGGCATCGGCGCGGGCATCGGCTTCTTCCTTGCGCTGATCGGATTGCAGAATGCAGGGATCGTGGCGGATCATCCGGCGACGCTCGTCACGCTGGGCGATCTCGGCGCGCATGGCGCGCTTCTCGCCATGGCGGGTTTCATGGTGCTGGTGGCGCTCTACTACCGGCGCGTGCCGGGCGCGATCATGCTGACCATTCTGGGGATAACGGCGGCGGCGGTGCTGCTCGGCCTGCAGCCGCTACAGGGTGTGGTGGACGCGCCGCCCTCGCTCGCGCCGACATTCTTCGAGATGAACATACGGGGCGCCTTCGAGATGGGCTTCGTGACCATCGTCTTCGTGTTCCTGCTGGTCGACCTGCTCGATACGACGGGAACGCTGGTCAGCGTCGGCCAGCGCGCGGGCATGGTGGATGCGGAGGGCAAGCTGCCGCGACTGAGGAAGGCGATGGTGGCGGATTCGGCGGCGACGGCCGTCGGCGCGGCGCTCGGCACTTCCACCACGACAAGCTATATCGAGAGCACGGCGGGCATCGCGTCCGGCGGGCGCACGGGGCTCATGGCGGCGACGGCGGGGCTTCTGTTTCTTGCCGCTCTCGTGCTTGCGCCTCTGGCGGGCACCGTGCCGGCCTATGCCACCGCGCCGGCTCTCGTCTTCATCGCCTGCCTGATGGCGCGGGGACTGGCCGATCTTTCATGGGACGATCTGACCGAAGCCGCACCCGCCGTGGTGACGGCCATCGCGATTCCCCTCACCTATTCGATCGCCAGCGGCATCGGGCTCGGCATCATCGCCTATGCCGGGATCAAGATCGCCGCCGGGCGCTGGCGCGACCTCAACTGGGCCGTCGCGATCGTCGCCGTCGCCTTCGCCGTGAAGCTTGCCCTGCAATGAAACAAAAGGGCGCGCGGGTACATCCGTCATTTCATTGCGCCAGTGTGACCGGGCGCTTGCAAAAATTTCACGAAGCGCAAAAACCCGCGTGACATGTCGCCGCAGGCTGGCTATAGTCCCTTCCACAAAAAGGGAAAAGCGCTCAAGCGCAGCCCAAGTTTAGGGAGGGAACGCTGACTTCGACGATCCTCAAGGATCGCGGAGGCGCGAAATGAGGGAACACTAAAGCAGCAAGGCAGCGAAAGCTGACCTTGCTTTTTTTTGTCCGCTGCGCGGGGCGGGCAGCGAAAGCTGACCTTGCTTTTTTTGTCCGCTGCGCGGGGCGGGCAGCGAAAGCTGACCTTGCTTTTTTTGTCCGCTGCCGAGTTTCCGAGTGGAGGCCTTCCTCAGCCGTCATTGCGAGGCCTGATAGGCCGAAGCAATCCAGGGGCCGCTTGCTCGATGCCCGCCGCCCCTGGATTGCTTCGCTTTGCTCGCAATGACGGTTCCAGAACCCTCCGGTTCCCAGAACCCACTAGCCGCTATAGCCGCTGCCGAAGTCGGGCATGAAGGGGATGTCTTCATAGGCGATGGGCTGGGCGACCTGGAGCCAGTAGATAAAGGCCCAGAGGAAGGCGGCGATGATGGTGGTCGCCGCCATCTTCTTGAGGAGAGCCGGGCTGATGGGCGCGCCGGGCTCCGTTCCGGCCGGGATGTCCTCGCCGCTCTCATGCTGCGAGCGAACGCCCCAGGGCAGCACCGCAAAGAGGGTGAGCCACCAGACGATGAAGTAGATCGCCAGTCCGGATACGAGATCCATCTGCGTCTCAGGCCTGCTCGAGTTCGACCAGCGTGCCGTTCAGGTCCTTCGGATGCAGGAAGACGACCGGCTTGCCATGGGCGCCGATCTTCGGCTTGCCTGTGCCGGTGATGGTGACGCCTTCATCGTTCATCTTGAGGCAGGCGGCTTCGATATCGTCCACCTCGATGCAGATGTGATGGATGCCGCCTTTCGGGTTCTTCACAAGGAAACCGGCGATCGGCGAATCCTCCCCGAGCGGCTCAAGCAGTTCGATCTTGGTATTGCCGAGATCGACGAAGACGGTGGTCACGCCATGGTCCGGCTGGGGCACGGCGTCCGACACTTTTGCGTTGAACTTCTTGCGGTAAGTCTCCGCCGCAGCTTTGATATCCGGCACGGCGATGGCAACGTGATTGAGCTGTCCCAGCATGGTTTATTCCGTATTCTGGAGCGGTTTCAAAGTTCAGATGACATTTGTTTAGGCCGGTTCTCCCGCCAAAACAAGTTGGGTCATTTTTGTTTTGCCTCAAGCGCCGGCGCGCGCCTCCGCGCGCTTGGCTTACGCGCGATAAGGCGCGGCGCGCGGTCGCGCTTGCCATTTTCGAGTATCTCGAAAATGGTCATATACGCGTAACCACAACCTCCACCTGGGGTTTCTTGCCCCATTCGCGGCGGAGCGCGCCGCGGACGGCGCGGCGCAAGAATTCCGCTACGGCAGCATCGTCGCCCCGGCGCTTTTTCGGCAGGCGGTCGAGCGCGTCCTCCACGGCATCGAGCGCGCGATCTTCGAAGGGGATGCCGTGGCTGTCCTCTTCCGGCAGGCCCATGAGGCGGACCTGCGGATCGCCCCGCACCTCGCCCTTCCCGTCCAGAACGACGCTCACGAAGACCGACCCCGCAAAGGCGAGGCGGCGGCGCTCCTGCACGGCGCCCTCGTCTTCCCCGGTCAGCACCTCGCCATCGAGATAGAGCCGGCCCGCAGGGGCCTCGTCCACCACCTCGGCGGTGCCGGGCGCGAGGCGCACCAGAAGACCGTTCCGCACAAGCACCTGTTCAGGCACCTGCAGCTCCCGCGCCAGGGCCGTGTGCTCGGCGAGGTGGCGCAGCTCGCCATGGACCGGAATCGCGACCTGCGGCCTGACCCAGCGATACATGTCCGCCAGTTCGTCGCGGCAGGGGTGGCCCGAGACATGAACGAAATGGTCCTTCTCGGTGATGATGCGAATGCCGCGTTCGGCGAGCTGGTTCTGCAGGTCGAAGATCGAGGTTTCGTTGCCGGGGATGACGCGGGAGGAAAAGATGACCGTGTCGCCCTTGTCCAGCACGATGCTCGGATGGCTGTCCTCGGCGATGCGGGCAAGTGCGGCGCGCGGCTCGCCCTGACTGCCGGTGCAGATGAAGAGCACCTTGTCGCGCGGGAGATAACCGGCGTCGTCCTCGCTGACGATGCGCGGCAGATCCTGCAGATAACCCGCCTCGCGCGCGGCGGCCACGACACGGTGCATGGAGCGGCCGACGAGAACCGGATGACGGTCCGCTGCCTCGCCGGCGCGGATGATGCTTTCGAGACGGGCGACATTGGAGGCGAAGGTGGTGACCGCCACCCTGCCCTCGCATTGCTTCAGGAGCTCGACAAGGCTCGCGGCGACATCGGCTTCCGAGCCCGAGGTGCCGGGCGTGAAGACATTGGTCGAGTCGCAGACCATGGCGCGCACGCCTTCATCGCCGATGGCGCGCAGGCGCTCGATATCGGTCGTGTCGCCGATGACTGGATCGGGGTCGATCTTCCAGTCGCCGGTGTGGAGCACGGTGCCGAGCGGTGTGCGAATGGCGAGCGCATTCGGCTCGAGGATCGAATGGGTGAGCGTGACGAGTTCGATGTCGAAGGGGCCGAGATCGAAGCGGTGGCCGAGCGGGATGATGTGCATGGGCACTTCCGCCTCGATGCCCGCCTCGATGAGCTTGCCGCGCACCATGGCGGCGGTGAAGGGCGTCGCATAGACCGGGCAGCGCAGGCGCGGCCAGAGATGGGCGACGGCGCCGATGTGGTCCTCATGGGCATGGGTGAGGACGATGGCAAGGAGCTCCTCCCGCCGCTCCTCGATAAACGCCGGGTCCGGCATGATGACGTCGATGCCGGGCGTGCGATCGTCGCCGAAGGTGACGCCGAGATCGACGATGATCCAGCGGCGGTCATCCTCCGGGCCGTAGCCATAGAGGTTGAGGTTCATGCCGATTTCGCCGGAGCCGCCAAGCGGCAGGAAGACGAACTCGTCGCGGGGGGAACTGGACGCAGAAATACTCATGCAGGGAGTTTAATGCGCCGGAGCGCGGAAAAACACATCTCCGGCCGATATGAGGCGCAATTCGCCTCCGGAGAGGCGGAGCTGGAGCGCGCCATCGGGCGCGAGGCCTTCGAATGTTCCCTCGATGGTTTCGTCCGAGAGGCGGACGATGACGGGGCCGCCGAGCCCTTCCGCCCGCTTCAGCCAGGCCTCGCGGATGGCGGCAAAGCCGTTCTGGCCACGCCAGACGGCGAGCCAGCGTGTGAACGAAGTATCGAGCGCGGCAAGCGCCTCGTCCGGCGTGACGGGGCTGGTGCCGATGGCGGCGAGCGAAGTGGCCTTGTATTCGAGGCCTTCCGGATGGGTGGCGAGATTGATCCCCATGCCGATGGCAACCCAGGCGACTTCGGCGCCTGCGACGCCGGAGGATTCAAGCAGGATGCCGGCGAGCTTGGCGCGGTCATGCAGGAGGTCGTTTGGCCATTTGAGGCGAAGCGCCCCGCGCAGCGGCGGCGGCAGGAGGCTTTCCACCGCCTCATGAACGCCAAGCGCGGCGACGAAGGAGAGTTCGCCCGCCTCGCGCGGGCCGCAGCGCGGCGTGAGAAGGAGCGTGCCCATGAAGTTGCCGGTGGGGCTTTCCCATGCCCTGCCCCGACGGCCGCGACCTGCCGTCTGCCGCCTTGCGACGATCCAGACGGGGCCCTCGGTTCCCGCTTCGCCGAGGCGGCGCGCCTCTTCGTTGGTGCTGTCGATTTCCTCGAAGCGGCGGATGTCCGTCATGGCCCGGTCAGGGGAAGAGCGCGGTGGCAGCGGCCTGGGCGCCCATGATGAGCGGCGCCGGATAGACGAAGAAGAGCATGGTGAAGACGCTCGACACGCCAAGGACCGCCGCGATCTCGCCCGGCATGGGCTGCTCGAAAGGCTCCGCCGGATCGTCGAAATACATGATCTTGACGATGCGAAGGTAATAATAGGCGCCGACAACGCTGGCGAGAACGCCGATCACGGCGAGCGGGTAAAGGCCCGCCTCGATCGCGGCCATGAAGACATAGAACTTGCCGAAGAAGCCCGCGAGCGGCGGCACGCCCGCGAGCGAGAACATCAGCATGGCGAGCAGGAAGGCGACCATGGGCTGGTGCCGCGAGAGGCCGGCGAGATCGGCGATGTTCTCGACATAGCCTTCCTTGCGGTTCATCGCGAGGACGCAGCAGAAGACGCCCGCATTCATCACCACATAGATGACGAGATAGATGAGCACGCCGCGCAGACCTTCCGGCGAGCCGGCGGCAACGCCGACCAGCGCGAAGCCCATATGCGAGATGGAGCTGTAGGCGAGCAGGCGCTTGATATTCGTCTGGCCGATGGCGGCGAAGGCGCCGAGCACCATGGAGGCAATGGAGATGAAGATGACGATCTGCTGCCACTGGTCTTCCATGGCCGGGAAGGCGCCGAAGAGGACGCGCAGGAGGAGCGCCATGGCGGCGACTTTGGGCGCACCCGCGAAGAAGGCGGTGACCGGCGTCGGCGCGCCTTCATAGACGTCCGGCGTCCACATGTGGAAGGGCACGGCAGAAATCTTGAAGGCGAGGCCCGCCAGCACGAAGACGATGCCGAAGATGGCGCCGATGCTTGCGCCATCAGCCGCGATGACGGCGGCGATGGCCGGGAACTCGACGGAGCCCGTGAAGCCATAGATGAGCGAGGAGCCGTAGAGCAGCATGCCCGAGGCGAGCGCGCCGAGAATGAAATATTTCAGCCCCGCTTCCGTCGCCCGCGTGTTGTCGCGGTGGAAGGCGGCGATGACGTAAAGCGCGAAGCTCTGCAGTTCGAGGCCCATATAGAGTGCGATGAGGCCGTTGGCCGAGATCATCATGAACATGCCGAGCGTGGCGAGGCCGATGAGGATCGGGAACTCGAAACGGTCGAAACCCTCGCGGCGGATGAAGCTGAGCGACATGACGATCGCCGCGGCGGCCGCGAGCAGCGTCAGCAGCTTCATGAACTTGGTGAACCCATCCACGACGAAGCTGCCGCCGAAGGCGAGCACACGTTCGTTCGGCTCGACGATGAGGAGCGCGGCAACGAGGACGAACAGGATCAGCGCACCGATCGACGTTTCGCGCGCGGTGCAACCTTCACGGAAGACACCGAACATGAGAAGCGCCATGGCGCCAACCGCGAGAACGATCTCGGGCAGGGCCGGAAGGATGGCCGGAACACTGGATGCTGCTTCTTCCATTGTCTTTACGTTCCCGAGATCAGTTTCCGGCGAAGAGGCTTGCGACCTCTCCGATGAAGCCCGTGTCGCCCGCGACGCGGTGCGCCTCGATGGCGGCGTTGTAGTTCGATATCAGATTGTCGACCGAAACCGCGGTCACTTCCATGATCGGCGCCGGATAGACGCCGAAGAAGATGGTCGCGGCGACGAGCGGCCCGAGCGTGATCATCTCGCGTCGATTGAGGTCGAGGATCGACTTCAGCGTGTCCTTTTCGAGCGCCCCGAAGACGATGCGGCGATAGAGCAGCAACGCATAACCGGACGCGAGGATGACGCCGGTGGCGGCAATGGCCGCGACCCAGGTGCTGACCTGGAAGGTGCCGACGATGGTGAGGAACTCGCCGATGAAGCCGCTGGTGCCCGGCAGGCCGACATTCGCCATGGTGAGGATCAGGAAGGCGACGGCATAGAGCGGCATGCGGTTCACGAGGCCGCCATAGGCCGCGATCTCGCGCGTGTGCATGCGGTCATAGACGACGCCGACGCAGAGGAAGAGCGCGCCCGAAATCCAGCCATGGGAGAGCATCTGGAAGATGCCGCCCTGCACGCCCTGGGTATTGGCGGCGAAGATGCCCATGGTCACGAAGCCCATATGGGCGACGGATGAATAGGCGATGAGTTTCTTCATGTCCTCCTGCACCAGCGCGACGAGCGAGGCGTAGACGATCGCGATGACGCTCAGGCCGAAGACGAGCCAGGCGAGATCGGCCGACGCGACCGGGAACATGGGCAGAGAGAAGCGCAGGAAGCCGTAGCCGCCCATCTTGAGCAGGATGCCGGCCAGGATGACGGAACCGGCGGTCGGCGCTTCGACGTGGGCATCGGGCAGCCAGGTGTGGACCGGCCACATCGGCATCTTCACCGCGAAGGAGGCGAAGAAGGCGAGCCAGAGCCAGGTCTGCATGTTCACCGGGAAATCATGATCGAGGAGCACGGGGATGCTGGTCGTGCCGGCCTCCCAGTACATCGCCATGATGGCGAGGAGCATGAGGACGGAACCCGCGAAGGTGTAGAGGAAGAACTTGAAGCTCGCATAGATGCGCCGCGCGCCGCCCCAGACGCCGATGATGAGGAACATCGGGATCAGGCCGCCCTCGAAGAAGATATAGAAGAGGACCAGATCGAGCGCGCAGAAGACGCCGATCATCAGCGTTTCGAGCACGAGGAAGGCGATCATGTATTCCTTCACGCGCTTCTCGATGGAGGTCCAGCTCGCAAGGATGCAGGCCGGCATCAGGAAGGTCGTGAGAATGACGAAGAGCATCGAAATGCCGTCGACGCCCATGTGGTAGTTGATCGCGCCGCCGAGCCAGGCCGATTGCTGGACGAACTGGAAGTCGGATGTGGTCGGATCGAACTTCCACCAGATGTAGAGCGAGACGATGAAGGTGATCGACGTCGTCCACAACGCGACATAGCGCGCATTGCGGGCAACCGTCGCCTCATCGCCGCGCGTCACCAGGATGGCGAGTGCGCCGACAAGCGGCAGGAAGGTAATCAGCGAAAGAATATTGCCGTCGGTCATCGTCATGCCCCTCCGACCATGAACCAGGTCACGAGCCCGGCGACACCGAGCAGCATGGCGAAGGCATAGTGATAGAGATATCCGGTCTGGAGACGGACGACCTGGCGCGTGATGTCCTGCACACGCGCGGCGATGCCATCAGGGCCGAGCCCGTCGATGATGCGTCCGTCGCCCTGCTTCCAGAAGACGCGGCCGAGCCAGAAGGCCGGGCGCACGAAGAGGAAGTCGTAAAGTTCGTCGAAGTACCACTTGTTGAGCAGGAACTTGTAGATCGGCTCATGGGTCTTCGCGAGCTGCTTCGGAATATCCGGTCGGGCGATATAGAAGAGCCAGGCGGTGGCGAAACCGACGATCATCATCAGCGTGGGCGCATAGGGCACCCAGGCCGGCACGTCGTGGAAGGCGTGCATGATGTGGTTCTCGGAGCCGCGGAAGATCGCCTCGAGCCAGAAGGCCTCATGCGCGCCGCCGATGAAGAGCGGTGCGAAGACCATGCCCGCGCCAAGCGCGCCGACCGCCAGGATGACGAGCGGCACGAGCATGACGAGCGGCGACTCGTGCACATGGGAGAGCACCTCGTTCGAGGCGCGGCTTGTCCCGTGGAACGTCATGAAGATGAGGCGCCAGGAATAGAAGGAGGTAAAGAGCGCCGCCGTGACGGTGAGCGTGAAGGCAAACATGTGCGCGGCGTTGTGGCCGGCGAAGGCCGCTTCGATGATCGCATCCTTCGAGAAATAGCCCGCCGTGAAGGGGAAGCCCGTCAGCGCGAGCGTGCCGATCACCATCATGATCCAGGTGACCGGGATCATCTTGTAGAGACCGCCCATCCTGCGCATGTCCTGCTCGTCGCTCATGGCATGGATGACCGAGCCCGAGCCGAGGAACAGGAGCGCCTTGAAGAAGGCATGGGTGAAGAGGTGGAACATCGCGATTTCATAGGCGCCGACGCCGATGGCGACGAACATGAAACCGAGCTGCGAACAGGTGGAATAGGCGATGACGCGCTTGATGTCGTTCTGAACGAGGCCAACCGTCGCGGCGAAGAAGGCCGTGATGGCGCCGATGACGGTGACGACAGTGAGCGCGAAGGGCGAGAACTCGAAGATCGGCGAGAGACGCGCGAGCAGGAAGACGCCCGCGGTGACCATGGTCGCCGCATGAATGAGGGCGGACACCGGCGTCGGGCCTTCCATCGCGTCCGGCAACCAGGTGTGGAGCAGGAACTGCGCCGACTTGCCCATGGCGCCCATGAAGAGCAGCAGGCAGGCCGTGGTGACGACCGGCACGTCATAGCCGAGGAAATGGAAGGTGCGATCGGCAAGTTCCGGGATCGCGGCGAAGACCGTGTCGAACTCGACCGAGCCGATGGTGAAGAAGAGCGTGGCGATGCCGAGGATGAGGCCGAAGTCGCCGACGCGGTTCACCACGAAGGCCTTGATGGCGGCGGCATTGGCGCTCGGACGCTTGTACCAGAAACCGATCAGCAGATAGGAGGCGAGACCCACGCCTTCCCAGCCGAAGAAGAGCTGCACGAAATTATCCGCCGTCACCAGCATGAGCATGGCGAAGGTGAAGAGCGACAGATAGGCGAAGAAGCGCGGCTGGTGCGGGTCGTGGCTCATATAGCCAATCGAATAGATATGCACGAGCGCGGAGACGGAGGTGACCACCACCAGCATGACGGCGGTGAGCGTGTCGATACGGAGGCGCCAGTCGGCCTCGAAGGTGCCGGAGTCGATCCAGGTGAGGACCTGGACGCGCTCCGTCTCGCCCTGAAGACCGACGGAGATGAGGGCCGCGACCGACAGCACGGCGGAGACGACGAGGAGACCCGAGGTGACGAGCGTCGAGGCGCGCACGCCGATCCAGCGGCCGAAGATGCCCGCGATCAGAAAACCGACAAGCGGCAGGAAGACGATTGCCGAATACATGCCCCCTTACCCCTTCATCATGTTGATGTCCTCAACCGCGATGGAACCGCGGTTGCGGAAGAAGACGACGAGGATGGCGAGGCCGATGGCCGCTTCGCCCGCGGCGACCGTCAGCACGAAGAGCGCGAAGACCTGGCCCACGAGATCGCCCAGGAAGGCGGAGAAGGCGACGAGGTTGATATTCACGGCGAGCAGCATCAGCTCGATCGACATGAGAATGACGATCACGTTCTTCCGGTTCAGGAAGATGCCGAAAATGCCCAGCGTGAACAGGATTGCCGCCACGGTGAGATAGTGTTCGAGGCCGATTGCCATCTATTGTCTCCTGCCTCCGCCGCATGGCGAGAAGGCCAGTCCCCTTCAAATTCTCCGGCGATGCGGAAGCCGCCCGCCCCTGAAACCTCTCAGAGCCCCTGCCCGGGCTCGACCTTCTTCATCTCGATCGCGTCTTCGCGCTTGCGGCCCACCTGATTGCGGATGACCTGGCGCTTCACGTTCGGCTTGTGGCGCAGCGTGAGCACGATGGCGCCGATCATGGCGATGAGCAGGATCATGCCCGCCGCCTGGAAGAGATAGACATATTGCGTATAGACGATCTGGCCGAGAGCGCGGGTGTTGTGCACCTCGGTGATGGCCGGCGCGGGCGCCGCGGCGATGCCCGCCGCTTCCGGCGCGATGACCCAGCTGCCGAAGACGAGCACAAGCTCGATCAGAAGGATGATGCCGACAAGGGCGCCGACCGGCAGATATTGCAGGAAGCCCTGACGCAGTTCCGCGAAATCGACGTCGAGCATCATCACGACGAAGAGGAAGAGCACGGCGACGGCGCCGACATAGACGATGACGAGAATGAGCGCGAGGAACTCCGCGCCGAGCAGCACGAAGAGCGCGGCCGCATTGAAAAAGGCGAGGATCAGGAACAGCACGGAGTGCACGGGATTGCGCGCCGCGATGACCATGAATCCCGCCGCGACGGTTATCGCCGCGAAGAGATAGAATGCGATGGCGGTGGCAATCATCTGGTCCCTCGTCCCGTCTTTCCGTTCAGCGATAGGGCGCGTCGAGCGCGATGTTCTTCGCGATCTCGCGTTCCCAGCGGTCGCCGTTCGCCAGAAGCCGGTTCTTGTCGTACATGAGTTCTTCGCGGGTTTCGGTCGCGAATTCGAAATTCGGTCCTTCAACGATCGCATCGACCGGGCATGCCTCTTGGCAGAGACCGCAATAGATGCATTTCGTCATGTCGATGTCGTAGCGCGTGGTGCGGCGCGTGCCGTCATTGCGGCGGGGACCCGCCTCGATGGTGATGGCGAGCGCCGGGCAGACGGCTTCGCAGAGCTTGCAGGCGATGCAGCGTTCTTCGCCGTTCGGATAACGGCGGAGCGCATGTTCGCCGCGAAAGCGCGGGGAAAGCGGCCCCTTCTCGAAGGGATAATTGATGGTCGCCTTTGGCTTGAAAAAATAGCGCATGGCGAGGAAGAAGCTCGACACGAACTCCGCAAGGAAGAGCGAGCGCACCGACTGGTCGAGCCAGGCCATGCCCGAATTGCCTTTCGTTTTTGCCGTCATTGCCGGGCTCCTCAATTGTTCGGCAGCAGGTCGAAGCCGACCAGCACGCCCGAGGTGAGCACCACCCAGAAGAGCGAGAACGGCAGGAAGACCTTCCAGCCGAGACGCATCAACTGGTCGTAGCGGTAGCGCGGCACGAAGGCCTTGACCATGGCGAAGAGGAAGAAGACCGCGAAGACCTTGATCAGGAACCAGACGACACCGGGAATCCAGTTGAAGGGCGCGATGTCGAAGGGCGGCAGCCAGCCGCCGAGGAAGAGAATCGTCGTCATGGCGCACATGAGCAGGATCGCTACATACTCGCCCAGCATGAACATCATGTAGGAGGTGGACGAATACTCGACCATGAAGCCGGCGACGAGTTCCGACTCCGCTTCCACGAGATCAAACGGCGGGCGGTTCGTCTCGGCGAGCGCGGAGATGAAGAAGATCGCCGCCATGGGCAGATGCGGGATGATGTACCAGACGGTGCGCTGGGACTCGACGATCTGCGAGAGATTGAGCGTGCCCGCCGTCAGCAGCACACAGACGATGACGAAACCGATGGAGACTTCGTAGGACACCATCTGCGCGGCGGCGCGAAGCGCGGAGAGGAACGGGTATTTCGAGTTCGACGCCCAGCCCGCCATGATGACGCCGTAAACGCTGAGCGAGGAGATGGCGAAGATATAAAGAATGCCGACATTGATGTCGGAGATGACCATTTTCGCGTCGAGCGGGATCACGGCCCAGCCGGCAAGCGCGAGCGTAACGGTCACCAGCGGCGCGAGGAGGAAGACGCCCTTGTTCGCCCCCGCCGGGATGACGATTTCCTTGAAGACGAATTTCAGCAGGTCCGCAAAGGACTGCAGCAGGCCGAAGGCGCCGACGACATTGGGGCCGCGGCGAAGCTGCACCGCCGCCCAGATCTTGCGGTCGGCGAGAAGCACATAAGCGGTCACCAGCAGGATCGCGACGATGAGCGCGAGCGACTGGGCGACGATGATCGCCAGGGGGATGCCATATGCGACGAGAAAATCCATCAGCCCGCCCTCATTCTGCCGCCTGGATGCGCTGGCGGGCGCGGCCCGCGGCACATTCCGCCATCACGGCGCTTGCGCGCGCGACGGGATTGGTCATGTAGAAATCCTTTACCGGGCTTTCGAAGGGCGCGGCATCGAGCTCGCCTTTCGGAAGGTCGGGCAGCGCACCGGCGGGGACGATGAAGTCCACTTCCGCGAAATGGGGCGTATCGGCCTCCATGGCAGCGCGGAGCGCGGCGAGATTGTCGTAAGGCAGCGGCTTGCCGAGCACGCCGGAAAGTGCGCGGACGATCGTCCAGTCCTCACGCGCCTCGCCGGGCGGGAAGACGGCGCGGCGGCCAAGCTGCACGCGGCCTTCGGTATTCACCCAGGTCGCGGGCTTTTCGGTATAGGCGGCGCCCGGCAGGATGACATCGGCGCGGTGGGCGCCTGCGTCGCCATGCGTGCCCTGGTAAACGACGAAGGCGGAGCCCAGCTTGCCCATATCGATTTCGTCGGCGCCGAGGAGATAGACGAAGGAGACCTCGCCCTTTGAGGCGCCATCGAGAATGCCCGCGACATCGCGGCCGCCCTCGCCCGGTACGAAGCCGAGATCGAGACCGGCGACGCGCGCGGCGGCCGTATGCAGCACGTTGAAGCCGTTCCACTCGCCGGAGACGGCGCCTGCGGATTTCGCGAGCGCAAGCGCCTCGGCGAGAACGGCCGCGCCATCGGCCCGGGCGAGCGCGCCCTGCCCGACCACGATCATCGGACGCTGCGCATTCTTCAGAACATCGGCGAAGGCGCCGAGGTCCTTCAGCGACTGCGGGCCGGCGCCGAGATAGTCGTAATCATAGGAGAGGTCGACACGCGGGCCGACGACGCCGACCTTGAGGCCGCCGGCGCGGGCGCGCTTCAGGATGCGCGCATTGATAATGGGCGCCTCGATGCGCGGGTTGGTGCCGATGAGCAGAATGGCGTCCGCTTCCTCGATGCCCGCGATGGTGGAATTGAAGAGATAGGATGCGCGATTGCCCGCATTGAGCTTTGCGCCATCCTGACGGCAGTCGATATTCTTCGAGCCGAGGGCGGCGAAGAGGTCCTTCAGCGCCTTCATGCTTTCGGCGCAGGCGAGATCGCCCGCGATGGCGGCGATGCTTTCGGGCTTCGCGCCGTTGAGCTTCGCGGCGATGGCGGCGAAGGCCTCGTCCCAGCTTGCCGGGCGGAGCTTGCCGTTCTCTTTAATATACGGCGTGTCGAGACGCTGGGTCTTGAGGCCGTCCCAGACGAAGCGCGTCTTGTCGGAAATCCACTCCTCGTTCACGTCGTCATTGAGGCGCGGCAGGATGCGCATGACCTCGGCGCCGCGCGCATCGACGCGGATGTTCGAACCGACGGCATCCATGACGTCGACCGACTCGGTCTTCTTCAGTTCCCAGGGACGCGCGGTATAGGCGAAGGGACGGAAGGTGAGCGCGCCGACCGGGCAGAGATCGACGACATTCGCCGAGAGCTCGGAGGTGAGCGCGTGCTCGAGATAGGTGGTAATCTCCATGTCCTCGCCGCGGCCGATGGCGCCGAGTTCGGGGACGCCGGCCACTTCCTGCGAGAAGCGGATGCAGCGCGTGCAATGGATGCAGCGCGTCATCACCGTCTTCACGAGCGGGCCCATGTATTTTTCCTCGACGGCACGCTTGTTCTCGTGGAAGCGCGAGCCGTCGACGCCATAGGCCATCGACTGGTCCTGCAGATCGCATTCGCCGCCCTGATCGCAGATCGGGCAGTCGAGCGGATGATTGATGAGCAGGAATTCCATCACGCCTTCGCGGGCGCGCTTCACCTGCTCCGTCTTCGTGTGGACGACCATGCCGTCGGCCGCCGGCATGGCGCAGGAGGCGACGGGCTTCGGCGACTTCTCGACCTCGACGAGGCACATGCGGCAATTGCCCGCGATGGAGAGGCGCTCGTGATAGCAGAAGCGCGGAATTTCCGCGCCCGCTTCCTCGCAGGCCTGCAACAGCGTGGCGCCGTTTTCGACTTCGACCTCGATGCCGTCGACAATGAGTTTCGGCATGACCTACTCCGCCGCCTGAGCCGCGCCGCGCTTCGCGGCGATGCGGTCTTCAATCGTGCCCCGGAAATGGCGGATGAGACCCTGAACGGGCCAGGCCGCGGCATCGCCGAGGGCGCAAATCGTGTGTCCTTCGACGCGCTTCGTGACGTCGAGCAGCATGTCGATTTCCTCGACCTCCGCATCGCCCGCGACGAGACGCTCCATGACGCGCCACATCCAGCCCGTGCCTTCGCGGCAGGGCGTGCACTGGCCGCAGCTCTCATGCTTGTAGAAGGCCGAGAGGCGCGCGATCGCCTTGATGATGTCGGTGGACTTGTCCATGACGATGACGGCCGCCGTGCCGAGGCCGGTCTGCACGGCTTTCAGCGAGTCGAAATCCATCAGCACATCGTCGCAGACGGATTTCGGAATGAGCGGCACGGAAGAACCGCCGGGGATCACGGCGAGGAGATTGTCCCAGCCGCCGCGCACGCCGCCCGCATGCTTCTCCAGAAGCTCGCGCAGCGGGATGCCCATTTCCTCTTCGACGTTGCAGGGCTTGTTCACATGGCCCGATATGCAGAAGAGCTTGGTGCCGGTGTTGTTCGGACGGCCGAGGCCCGCGAACCACGTCGCGCCGCGACGGAGGATCGTCGGCGCGACCGCGATCGACTCCACATTGTTGACGGTGGTGGGCGCGCCATAGAGGCCGACATTCGCGGGGAATGGCGGCTTCAGGCGCGGCATGCCCTTCTTGCCCTCGAGGCTTTCGATGAGCGCCGTTTCCTCGCCGCAGATGTAGGCGCCCGCGCCGTGATGGACATAGAGATCGAAGTCCCAGCCGGAGCCGGCCGCGTTCTTGCCGAGAAGGCCCGCTTCATAGGCTTCGTCGACGGCGGCCTGAAGCTGCTCGCGCTCGCGGATGAATTCGCCGCGCACATAGATGTAGCAGGCATGGGCACCCATCGCGAAGGAGGCGATGAGGCAGCCTTCGATGAGCTTCTGCGGATCGTGACGCATGATGTCGCGATCCTTGCAGGTGCCTGGCTCGGACTCGTCCGCGTTCACCACGAGATAGTGCGGGCGGCCATCGGACTCCTTCGGCATGAAGGACCATTTGAGGCCGGTCGGGAAGCCCGCGCCGCCACGGCCGCGCAGGCCGGACTTCTTCATCTCGTCGATGATCCAGTCGCGGCCCTTGGCGATGATATCGGCCGTGCCGTCCCAGTCGCCGCGCTTGCGCGCAGCGGCGAGGCGCCAGTCATGAAGCCCGTAGAGATTGGTGAAAATCCTGTCCTTGTCTTCAAGCATCAGTTGCTCCCACCCGTCTCCGGCTGACCGACATTCGTCAGGCTCGTCAGTCCGCCAATGGGCTCGGAGGCATGACGCTCGTTCTGCGGACCGGGCTTCACTTGCCTGCCGGCGCGAAGATCGGTCAGCACGCGCTCAAGCGAGGCGGCATCGAGATCCTCGAAGAAATCGGCATTGATCTGCACCATCGGCGCGTTGACGCAGGCGCCGAGGCATTCGACCTCCATCCAGGAGAATTTGCCGTCGGCGCTGACGGTCTTTTCCGGGCCGATATGCTTGCGGCAGACTTCCTTCAGCTCGTCCGCACCGCGTAGCCAGCAGGGCGTGGTGCCGCAGAGCTGCACGAAATGCTCGCCAACCGGCGAGAGATTGAACATCGTGTAGAAGGTCGCGACTTCGAGGGCGCGGATGTAATCCATGCCCAGCATTTCGGCGACATAGCGGATCGCGGGCTCGGGCAGCCAGCCGTCATGCTGCTCCTGCGCGCGCCAGAACAGCGGAATGATGGCCGAGGCCTGCTTGCCTTGCGGATATTTCGCGATCTGCTTTTTCGCCCAGTCGAGATTTTCCGCCGTGAAGGCGAAGCTCGCGGGCTGATTGGGATCGAGACGCCTGACGCTCACCGGTCCACCTCTCCGAACACGATATCGATGGAACCGAGAATGGCGGCCACGTCTGCCAGCATGTGCCCCTTGCAGAGATGATCCATCGCCTGGAGATGGGCATAGCCCGGCGCGCGGATCTTGCACTTGTAGGGTTTGTTGCTGCCGTCCGAGACGAGATAGACGCCGAATTCGCCCTTCGGCGCTTCGACGGCGGCATAAACCTCGCCAGCGGGGACGTGATAGCCCTCGGTGTAAAGCTTGAAGTGATGGATGAGCGCTTCCATGGAACGCTTCATCTCGGCGCGGGACGGCGGCACGACCTTGCCGTCCTCGGCATGCACGGGCCCGCCCGGCATCATCTCGATGCACTGCTTCATGATGCGCAGCGACTGGCGCATCTCTTCCATGCGGATGAGATAGCGATCGTAGCAATCGCCGTTCTTGCCGACCGGAATGTCGAAATCGAGTTCCGAATAGACTTCATAGGGCTGCGAGCGGCGCAGATCCCAGGCCATGCCCGAGCCGCGCACCATGACGCCGGTGAAACCCCATTCGAGCGCTTCCTGCTGCGACACGACGCCGATATCGACGTTGCGCTGCTTGAAGATGCGGTTGCCGGTCAGAAGGCTTTCGAGATCGTCCAGCACTTGCGCGCAGGGATCGCAGAAATTGTAGATGTCTTCGAGCAGCTTCGGCGGCAGGTCGCGATGCACGCCGCCGACGCGGAAGTAGTTCGCGTGCAGGCGGGCACCGGAGGCGCGCTCATAGAAGATCATCAGCTTTTCGCGTTCCTCGAAGCCCCAGAGCGGCGGCGTGAGCGCGCCGACGTCCAGCGCCTGCGTGGTGACGTTCAGCAGATGGGCGAGGATGCGGCCGATTTCGGAATAGAGAACACGAATGAACTGGCCGCGGCGCGGCACTTCGAGGCCGAGCAGCTTTTCGGCGGCGAGCACGAAGGCGTGCTCCTGATTCATCGGCGCCACATAGTCGAGGCGGTCGAAGTAGGGCGTCGCCTGGAGGTAGGTCTTGTGCTCGATGAGCTTTTCGGTGCCGCGATGAAGCAGGCCGATATGCGGGTCGACGCGCTCGACCACTTCGCCGTCGAGTTCCAGCACGAGGCGGAGCACGCCGTGGGCGGCGGGATGCTGCGGCCCGAAATTCAGATGGTAATTGCGGAGTTCCTGTTCGGCCATCGGATCAGCCCTCCGCCTTTTCGTCGCCCGGCAGCAGATATTCCGCGCCTTCCCAAGGGCTCATGAAATCGAAGTTGCGGAATTCCTGCACGAGCTTCACCGGCTCATAAATGACCCGCTTCGCATCGTCGTCGTAGCGCACCTCGACATAGCCCGTGAGCGGGAAGTCCTTGCGCAGCGGATAGCCGTTGAACCCATAGTCGGTGAGGATACGGCGCAGGTCCGGATGGCCGGAAAAGAGCACGCCATACATGTCGAAGGTTTCGCGCTCATACCAGTTCGCGGCAGGGAAGACGGAGACGACGCTCGGTACCGCCGTTTCCTCATCGGTCATGATGGCAACGCGGATGCGGTGGTTCTGGTACATCGAGAGCAGGTGATAGACGACATCGAAGCGCTGCGAGCGCTGCGGATAGTCGACGCCGGTGATGTCGATCAGGGTCGAGAAGCGGCAAGCCGGATCGTCGCGCAGGAATTTCAGCACGCGCGCGATGGCAGGCGCGTGAGCGCGAACCGTGAGTTCGCCGTAAGCGACCTCGAAGCCAAGCACCGACTCCTGGAGCATGCCGGAGATGTGCTCGCCAAGTTCTTTCAGACTCTCGTCCATCTGTACGGTCTCGAAACCCGGTAGCGGCATGCCGCGCGGCAATGCCCGTTTGTTGGAAATCAGCGGTCGAGCGTGCCCGTCCGCCGAATCTTCTTCTGGAGCGCGAGGATGCCATAGAGCAGCGCCTCGGCGGTGGGCGGGCAGCCGGGCACATAGACATCGACCGGGACGATCCGGTCGCAGCCGCGCACCACGGAGTAGGAATAGTGATAGTAGCCGCCGCCATTGGCGCAGGAGCCCATGGAGATGACGTAACGCGGCTCCGGCATCTGGTCGTAGACCTTGCGGAGCGCGGGGGCCATCTTGTTGGTCAGCGTACCGGCGACGATCATCACGTCGGACTGACGGGGGCTCGCGCGGGGCGCGACGCCGAAGCGCTCGGCGTCGTAGCGCGGCATCGAGGTCTGCATCATCTCGACGGCGCAGCAGGCGAGACCGAAGGTCATCCACATGAGCGAGCCGGTGCGCGACCAGGTGATGAGATCATCGACCGTCGTCAGCACGAAGCCCTTGTCGGCCAGTTCGTCGGACGCCTGGCGGAAGAAGGCGTCGTCCTGCCAGCCGGCGGGCGCGGTTTCGCGCTCCACGACGCCCGGCGTGTTGGAGATCACCTTGTCGGGGTTCGTCACTCCCATTCCAGAGCACCCTTCCGCCATTCGTAGGTGAAGCCGATCGTGAGGACGGCCAGGAACACCATCATCGACCAGAAGCCGAAGAGCCCGACATCGCCGAGCGCGACCGCCCAGGGGAAGAGGAAGGCCACTTCGAGGTCGAAGATGATGAAGAGAATCGCGACGAGATAATATTTCACGTCGAACTTCATGCGCGCATCGTCGAAAGCGTCGAAGCCGCATTCATAGGCAGCGAGCTTTTCGGGATCGGGCTTCGATGGCGCGACGACGAAAGGTGCGATCAGGAGAGCAAGACCCACGACGAGAGACAGGCCCA
This sequence comes from Parvibaculaceae bacterium, assembly GCA_019636015.1. GTDB lineage: Bacteria > Pseudomonadota > Alphaproteobacteria > Parvibaculales > Parvibaculaceae > Parvibaculum. The sequence continues at coordinate 1,991,847 of JAHBYJ010000001.1, read as the reverse complement.
TAAAGACAAGTATGGGCAGGTACTCGAGCAGCAGGTCTTCCATCGAACTTTCCTCACATGGTCCCGGTCCGGGACGCGCGGGCAAGGGCTGCCGCATCGTTCGCGCGGGCGCGCAAACCGGACGAGAGGTCGTCCCCAACAAGCCCCCAATTCGGCGCGCAGTATATCCCTCGCATTTGCAAAATCAAAGGCTCGGCGGCGAATTGTCGAACGCAGAAAGCCTTTGTTTTATCTGCTGTTGCGAGAGCTTCCGAACAATACTCGCGCCCGCCCTCGCAGCAGGCGCGGGCGGGACATCAGACCCATGATTTGGAGAAAGATGGCGGGAGTGACGGGGCTCGAACCCGCGACCTCCGGCGTGACAGGCCGGCGCTCTAACCAACTGAGCTACACCCCCTTCGCCGACGGACGCGCCGTCTGAAGGTGCGCGGTTCGTAAGCCAAGGCACCCGCCCTGTCAAGGCGCATCGGCGCGGGGAGATGCAAGGATTTCAGCGGGCTTATTCGGCGGCTGGCTTGCCGAGCCGTAGCTCGCGGCGGAGAGACCCGCCTTCGCCCTTCGGGCTTCGGCGCGGCAGCCCTCACTCGCTGCGCGAGCGAAGGCTGGTGGGCGGTGAGAGACTCGAACTCCCGACATCCTCGGTGTAAACGAGGCGCTCTACCAACTGAGCTAACCGCCCTTCTCCGGCGCGTTCCATCTATCGGATGGCCCGGTCCTTTGCAAATGGAACCCTGCGGGCGCCATTGCATTGCCATATCAAACCCGCAATCTTGGCCGGACGGCCTTTTCGCTCACGACAACGGGTGTTCCCTTGCCCCGCACGATCGCACCCGTTTTCTCACTGCTTCTTGCCACCGGCATCCTGCTGACGGGCAATGGCATGCTGGGCACGCTGATTCCGATTCGCGCCGGCATCGAGGGGTTCCTGCCGACCACGGTCGGTATGATCGGCAGCGTCTATTTCGCAGGCTTCCTGGTGGGCTGCATCGCGACGCCCCATCTCGTGCGCCGGGCCGGACATATTCGCGCCTTTGCGACGTTTTGCGGCGTGGCCGCCGCCGCGCCGCTCATTCATGCGCTGACGGCAGATCCCCTGATCTGGTCGCTTTTACGCGTTCTCACAGGTTTCTGCTTTGCCGGTCTCTATATGGTGATCGAAAGCTGGCTCAACGAGCAGTCCACGAACGAGACACGCGGGCGGCTTTTCTCGGCCTATCTCATCGTCAATTTCTCGGCGCTCACGGTCGGCCAGTTCCTGCTGAACACGGCGGACCCTGCAGGCTTCGTGCTCTTTGCCGTCGGCTCGATTTTCACCTCCGTGGCGCTCGTCCCCGTGGCGATGACGACCTCCGTCCAGCCCATGCCGATCCAGAGCGCGCGCATCGACATCAAGGCGCTTTACGCATTGTCGCCTGTCGGACTGGTGGGATCATTCGTGGTGGGGCTTGCCAATGCACCGTTCTGGACGCTGGCACCGCTTTACGCCGCGGAGAGCGGGCTCGATACGAGCGGCATCGCGCTTTTCATGTCGGCGGCCATTATCGGGGCGGCGCTGGCGCAGTGGCCCATCGGGCGGCTCTCGGACCGGATGGACAGGCGCCGCGTGATCGTAGCCATATCGCTGGGCGCGGCGCTCGGCGAGATCGCGCTTGCGCTGGCGGGCGGCAGCGGCATCCGCGAACTGGTGCTGATCGCGGGCTTCGTGTTCGGCGTGTCCGCACTCACGCTTTATTCGGTCGTGGTCGCCCATATGAACGACCATGCGCAGAACGAGAATTTCGTGGCCGTGTCGGGCGGGCTGCTGATCGTCTTTTCCGTAGGGTCCATCATCGGTCCGACGGCGGCCTCGATCGGCGTCGGCACGTTCGGCATGGCGTCGATCTTCGTCTTCACGGCGATCGTTCACCTGGCCTTTGCCGGCTACACGGTCTGGCGCATTGCGACCACACCCGCCCTTACCGAGGCGCAGCGGACGGACTTCGTGGCCGTGCCGGTGGCGCAGGTGCAACCACTACCGACCGAGCTCGATCCGCGCGCGGTGGACGATCCGGACAGCAGCACCCCGGCCGAACCCGAACGGACGCTCTGACGCACAAAGGCCGGCCTGCCCGGGCGGGCAGCCGGCCCCTGTGAAATTCCGCTTACGCGCCGCGCGAAACTCAGCTGTTCACGGCATCCTTCAGGCCCTTGCCGGCCTTGAACTTCGGCTGCTTCGACGCGGGAATCTGAATGGTCTCGCCGGTACGCGGGTTGCGGCCCTCCGTGGCGGCACGGCTCGACACATTGAACGTGCCGAAGCCCACCAGCCGGACCTCTTCGCCCTTCTTCAGCGAGGCCGTGATGATATCGAAGACATAGTCGACAGCCTTGGTCGCATCGGCCTTGGACAGGCCGCTCCGGTCCGCCACTTCTGCTATCAGATCGTTCTTGTTCACGTGAGGCCCCTCTCCAGATGCGATGGCGGGAATCCAAGGATTCCCTTGAGACTCGGGAGTCTACCCGTCGGCAAAAGGGGGGGTCAAAGTAAAATCTAAGGATTTCTGCGGAAAATTCAGGCGTTGCGGACATGAAAAACGGGAGCCAAGTGGCTCCCGTTTCACATGTTTTGCCGCTTTGCCACAAATTATGGCACTTAATGGGCCGTGACCTGCTCCGGCACATCCCGGGCCTTACCGGCGGCCGCCTGCTCGGCGAGCCATGCTTCCTCGTCCCATTCGATGGGCTCGGGCATGCGGGTCAGCGCATGGCGCAGCACCTCGTCGATGGTGTTCACGGGGACGATTTCCAGACCGTTCTTCACATTGTCCGGAATATCCGCGAGATCCTTGGCGTTGTCCTGCGGGATCAGCACCTTCTTGATGCCGCCGCGCAGCGCCGCGAGGAGCTTCTCCTTCAGGCCGCCAATGGGCAGCACCCTGCCCCGGAGCGTCATCTCGCCCGTCATGGCCACGTCCTTACGGACGGGGATGCCGGTCATCACCGAGACGATTGCCGTGGTCATGGCCGTGCCGGCGGAGGGACCGTCCTTCGGCGTTGCGCCTTCCGGCACGTGGACGTGGATGTCGCGACGGTCGAAGAGCGGCGGCTCGATGCCGAAGCGGGTCGCCCGCGAGCGGACATAGGAATTGGCCGCCGAGATCGACTCCTTCATGACGTCGCGCAGGTTGCCCGTCACCGTCATGCGGCCCTTGCCGGGCATCATCACACCTTCGATGGTGAGGAGCTCGCCGCCGACTTCCGTCCAGGCAAGACCCGTCACAATGCCGACCTGATCCTCGCCCTCGGCCTCGCCATGGCGATACTTCGGGATGCCGGCATAGTCGGCGACGTTTTCCATCGTCAGCCCGATCGACTTCCTGTCCGGGTTGGTGAGGATTTCCTTCACCGCCTTACGGGCAAGATTGTTCAGCTCGCGCTCGAGATTGCGGACGCCGGCCTCGCGCGTATAGGCGCGGATGAGGTGGCGCAGCGCGGCGTCGTCGATCGACCATTCGCCCTTGCGCAGACCATGCGCCTCGACCGCCTTCGAGATGAGATGGCGGCGGGCGATCTCGACCTTCTCGTCTTCCGTGTAGCCGGCGATACGGATGATCTCCATCCGGTCCATCAGCGGCTCTGGAATGTTGAGCGTGTTCGCCGTCGTCACGAACATGACGTCGGAGAGGTCGTAGTCCACTTCGAGATAGTGGTCGGCGAAGGTGCCGTTCTGTTCCGGGTCGAGCACTTCGAGCAGCGCCGCGGAAGGATCGCCACGGAAATCCGAACCCATCTTGTCGATCTCATCGAGCAGGAAGAGCGGATTGGTGTGCTTCACCTTCTTCATCGACTGGATGACCTTGCCGGGCATCGAGCCGATATAAGTGCGACGGTGACCGCGGATCTCGGCCTCGTCGCGCACGCCGCCCAGCGACATGCGCACGAAGTCGCGGCCGGTCGCCTGCGCGATCGACTTGCCGAGCGAGGTCTTGCCGACGCCGGGCGGGCCGACGAGGCAGAGGATCGGGCCCTTCAGCTTGTTGGACCGGCTCTGGACCGCGAGATATTCGAGGATGCGCTCCTTCACCTTGTCGAGACCGTAATGCTCGGTGTCGAGAAGCTTCTGGGCGGCAGCGAGGTCCTTCTTCACGCGGCTCTTCTGCTTCCAGGGAACGGAGAGCAGCCAGTCGAGATAATTGCGGACGACGGTCGCCTCGGCCGACATGGGGCTCATCTGCTTGAGCTTCTTCAGCTCGGCCATGGCCTTTTCATGCGCTTCCTTGGAGAGCTTCGTCTTCTGGATGCGATCCTCGAGCTCGCGCATCTCGTCGCGGCCCTCTTCGCCGTCGCCGAGTTCCTTCTGAATGGCCTTGAGCTGCTCGTTCAGATAGTACTCGCGCTGCGTCTTCTCCATCTGGCGCTTGACGCGCGAGCGGATGCGCTTCTCGACCTGAAGGACGCTGATCTCGCCTTCCATGAGAGAATAGACGCGCTCGAGACGCTCGGTGACCGAGGACATTTCGAGAAGCTCCTGCTTCTCGGGGATCTTGATGTTCAGATGACTCGCGATGGTGTCGGCGAGCTTGGCCGGGTCCTCGATCTGACCGATCGAGCCCAGCACCTCCGGCGGCACCTTCTTGTTGAGCTTCACATAGCCTTCGAACTGCGAGACGACGGAGCGCACGAGGCCTTCAATCTGCTCCTCGTCGCCTTCCTTCTCGTCGATCGCCTCGACCTCGGCTTCGAAGAAATCCGGGTTGTCGACATAGCGCTTCACGCGCGCGCGGCGCACGCCCTCGACCAGCACCTTGACGGTGTTGTCCGGCAGCTTGAGGAGCTGCAGCACGGTGCCGATGGCGCCGATCTCGTAGATTTCGTCCGTCTCCGGATTGTCGTCGGCGGCGTTCTTCTGCGAGACGAGCAATATCTGCTTGTCGTCCTGCATCACATTTTCAAGCGCGCGCACGGACTTCTCGCGGCCGACAAAGAGCGGGACGATCATGTGAGGGAAGACGACGATGTCGCGAAGCGGGAGCACCGGGAGCAGGAGAGCCCCGCCCTCGCCCGATCCGCCTGCCTGCCTGTTTTCGTCTGTATCTGTCATGCTCGGGTACCTGCCTTACAAATGTCTGCCGCCCACCGCGAGGGACAGCCTAACATTCGAATCTGAATGAATGCTGATCTGCCGGCCGCTTGTCAGGATAGAGGGATTCGGCGGTTTCCCGCCCCGCTATCGCAGGTTCCGGGGCGAATAGCTGTGGAGCTTTTTTCGTCCCCGTCAGGCGCGGCTTCCGGTGGGCCTGCTGGTTGAAAAGAAAATGGCCCCGAAAGCTTCCGCTTTCAAGGCCACCTTCAAATCTCCGGAAACACGAGGTTTCCGCCTGTTTCTGCCGCTGCGTCAGGCGCTGGTGCCGACGTCGCCCTGGCGCTCCGCATAGATGTAGAGCGGACGGGCCTTGCCCTCGACCACCTCGGCGCTGATGACGACTTCCTCGACGCCTTCCAGCGTCGGCAGGTCGAACATGGTGTCGAGCAGGATCGCTTCCAGAATGGAACGCAGGCCGCGGGCGCCCGTCTTGCGCTCGATCGCCTTGCGGGCCACGCCGCGCAGGGCCTCCTCGGAAAAGGTGAGTTTCACATTTTCCATTTCAAACAAACGCTCATACTGCTTCACCAGCGCGTTCTTCGGCTGGGTGAGAATGGTCACGAGCGCTTCCTCGTCGAGGTCCTCCAGCGTCGCCAGGACCGGCATGCGGCCGACGAATTCCGGAATCAGGCCGAATTTCAGCAGGTCTTCGGGCTCGAGGTCCTTCAGCACGTCGCCCGTGCGGCGTTCCTCGACATCCTTCACCTTGGCGCCGAAACCGATGCCCGCGCCGCGGCCGCGCTGGCCGATGATCTTTTCGAGGCCGGCAAAGGCGCCGCCGCAGATGAACAGGATGTTCGTCGTGTCCACCTGCAGGAATTCCTGCTGCGGATGCTTGCGGCCGCCCTGCGGCGGAACCGAGGCGACGGTGCCTTCCATGATCTTCAGCAGGGCCTGCTGTACGCCCTCGCCCGACACGTCGCGCGTGATCGACGGGTTGTCGGACTTGCGGCTGATCTTGTCGACCTCGTCGATGTAGACGATGCCGCGCTGCGCGCGCTCGACATTGTAGTCGGCAGCCTGGAGCAGCTTCAGGATGATGTTCTCGACGTCTTCGCCGACATAGCCGGCTTCGGTGAGCGTCGTCGCATCGGCCATGGTGAAGGGCACATCGAGAATGCGGGCGAGCGTCTGCGCGAGCAGCGTCTTGCCGCAACCGGTCGGGCCGATCAGCAGGATGTTGGACTTCGCCAGCTCAACGTCGTTGTTCTTCGCGGCGTGATTGAGGCGCTTGTAGTGGTTATGCACCGCGACAGAGAGCACGCGCTTCGCATGCTTCTGGCCGATGACATAATCGTCCAGCACACCGCAGATTTCCTGCGGCGAGGGAACGCCGTCACGCGACTTCACCAGCGAGGACTTGTTCTCCTCGCGAATGATGTCCATGCAGAGTTCGACGCACTCATCGCAGATAAAGACGGTCGGTCCCGCGATCAGCTTCCTGACCTCATGCTGGCTCTTGCCGCAGAAGGAACAGTAGAGCGTGTTCTTGGAGTCGCCGCCGCTCACCTTGCTCATAGAAACTCCTTAGTCACCCACAGGCCGGGCCGGAAATGCCTGGCTAGATTCCGATGCACCAACCGTGCCTGCCGTACGGGTCCCGATCAAGGAACCCAACTGATATACGCCCGGCAGCCAAAACGGATGCCGAAATCCGTCACCCCTACGCCATACGAGCATGTTATTCGCGCGGGGATCAATATTTGATTACCCGCGCCGCCGTCCCGCACGAGCCAGAAAACCGCGGTTCCCCGCGCGTTAACGGCCCGAATCTTGTGCAGATTGCGCCTTGTCCGGTGGCAAATTTGCCCCAGTTCGGGCAGAGCTGCGCGTGTTTCAGCCCTTTTTCGCGCCTTCCGCCGGGCGCTCGACGCCGACATGGTCGACGATGCCGAACTCCTTGGCGCGTTCCGGACTCATGAAGTTGTCGCGCTCGAGCGCGTCTTCAATGGACTTCATGCTCTGTCCGGTGTGCTTCACATAGATCTCGTTCAGGCGCTGGCGAATCGCAATGGTTTCACGCGCGTGGATTTCGATATCCGTCGCCTGCCCCTGAAATCCGCCCGAAGGCTGATGCACCATGATGCGGGAATTGGGGAGCGCGTGGCGCATGCCCTTTTCGCCCGCGGCCAGCAGCAGCGAGCCCATGGACGCCGCCTGACCCATGCAGACCGTCGCAACGGGCGGGCGGATGTGCTGCATCGTATCGTAGATCGCGAGGCCCGACGTCACCACGCCGCCCGGCGAGTTGATGTACATGGAGATTTCCTTTTTCGGATTCTCCGCCTCGAGGAAAAGAAGCTGCGCCGTGACGAGCATCGCCATGCCGTCCTCGACGGGGCCTGCAACGAAGATGATGTGTTCCTTCAGCAGGCGCGAGAAAATGTCATAGGCGCGCTCACCCCGGTTGGTCTGCTCGACCACCATCGGCACGAGGTTCATATAGGTATCGATGGGGTCTTTCATTGTCTCTCCTGGGGCGACGGACGGTTCGGGGACCTTCGGCCATGTTTAGCAGGGAGCGCCGCCTCCCTGCAAAGGGCGCGAGGGCGGAATTCCCATGCAATACCGCATGAAACTGAATAGTCCGATTCGGTAAATGGACGGTTCAGAACACTAGCGCAACGTATATAGGGGCCGGAACGGCGGATTTCGCCCCCCTGCGTCAGGAAACCGGCTCCATAGCCACGGCGCCATCAGGGGCTTTTGCGGGCTCGCCGCAGGATCGCGCGGCCATCAGACGCTCGAGCTCCTGGTTGCGGCGCATCAGGGCTTCGGCTTCCTTCTTCTCGGTATCGGACAAATCAAGGAAAAGGATATAGGCGGGCACAAGCACGGCGCCAGCGATCTTTCCCGCATTGTGCTCATTCGCCGTCTGCCTTTCACCCGTCAATTCCGCCATCTGCGACCGGTTGACGTGAAGTTCAGCTTCCAGATGGTCGCAAGTGAGCGCGCCGTCACTCGGCCTTACCTGCTGCACCTCGTTGGAAACGCGACCGCCGCAGGCTGTCAGCCCGGCCAGCAATACCAGCGCGCTCAATTGGCGCAGGGCCGTCCATTCCGTTTTCATCTCATCCCCCCCTCGGCCAGTCCCCATCTTTTCATTATCGGTAAATTACGGCATGGTGAAAAGCCAGTTCTAGTTGGGGGGAAACCAATGACATCCAGATTTGTCCTGCTGTTCGTCGTTCTTACATCGCTGTCCGCGTGCGCTTCCGGTGCACGCACCGGGGCCATGACGGCGCCCGTCAGCAGCGCAACAATCATCTCTGAAAACTCGTCCCTGAAGCGAGCGATCACCGTCTCCGAAATATCGGGCGGCAAGGAGACAAACCCCCTCTGGATGTCGAATGTCGGCAACAACGAGTTCAAGGCGGCGCTGGAACAATCGCTGATGCTGCATGCGCTCCACACCAACAGCTCGCCGCGGTTCAAGCTCGAGGCAACGCTTGTCGACCTGAAACAACCGCTGGGCGGGTTCGACGTGACCGTCGGGTCGCGCGTCTATTACCGCCTCGCGACAGCCGACACGAACGAGCGCGTCTATGAAAAGGACGTCAGTTGCGAATACACGGCGAATTTCTCGGACGCTCTGCTCGGGTATGAGCGACTGCGCCTCGCCAACGAGGGCGCGATCAAGAAGAACATCTCGATCTTCATCGAAGATCTGGTCGCCGAATTCGCCAAGCGCGACGCCCAAGCGGCGGCTCCTTCCGCCGGCAGCTGAGCCACCGGCGGGGATGCCTCAAGCGGCGGAGCGGGCGGCGGCCTTCTCCGTCCCGCCTGCCCGGCGGACCATGCCCGAAACGCCTGTGAGAGCGCCGGAGACGAGTTCGCGGGCAAGGAAACGGGCCGGGTCGACCCAGCCCGGCAGTTCGAGCCTGCGGGCGAGCGCGCGGGTGAAACCGAAGCGGCGGTAATAGGGCTCGTCGCCAACCAGAATGACGATGCGGTGGCCCTCGGCCGTGGCGCGGGCGAGACCCGCCTTCATCAGGCGGCTGCCGATGCCTTCACCCTGACGCGAAGGCGCGGTGACGAGCGGGCCGAGCAGCAGCGCGGAGACGCCACCCTCGATCTCGACCGGCCAGAAGCGGAGCGTGCCGACGACCTCGCCCTTGTCGAGCGCGACAAGCGAGAGCGAGGCTTCGGCATCCACACCGTCGCGGAACCGGTATACCGTCTTCTCGAAGCGGTCCGGGCCGAAAGCCTCGGCGACCAGCTTTTCCACGGCGGGGCCGTGGGCGAGTTCCTCGTGAACGATCTTCATGTTCGTGTCCATATGGCGGGTGGGCGGCGGCAGTGCCGCGCCCTTTCCCTTTCCATCAATGCAATGCGATCAGATGCAGACGCTGGCGAGCGGGGGGAAGCCGTTGAACGCGACCGCCGAATAGGTGGTCGTGTAGGCGCCCGTCGCGAGGATCCAGACCTTGTCGCCCGCTTCGAGCGCCGACGGGAGACGGTAATCCGTCTTCTCGTAGAGAATGTCGGCGCTGTCGCAGGTCGGACCGGCAAGGACGACGGGCGAGGTGTCCCCGCCATCCTTCGAGGTCAGCAGGCGGTACTTGATCGCCTCGTCCATCGTCTCGGCGAGGCCATGGAACTTGCCCGCATCGAGATAGACCCATCGTCGCGCATCGTCGCCGCCCTTTTCGGAGACGAGGACGACTTCGGCCTGGATGACGCCGGCATCGCCGACGACGCCGCGGCCGGGCTCCACGATCACGTCCGGCTGGTTGTCGCCGAAGTGCCGCGCGAGCGCCTCGCGGATCGCCGCGCCATAGGCGGCAATCGAGGGCACGTCGGTGCGGTAGCGCGACGGGAAGCCGCCGCCCATGTTGACCATGCGCAGGTTCACGCCGCGCGCCTCAAGCGCACGGAAGAGCGACAGCGAGAGCGCCAGCGCCTTGTCGTACTGCGTGAGGTCGGTCTGCTGCGAGCCGACATGGAAGGAGACGCCATAGGCATCGAGGCCGAGTTCCTTCGCGCGCACGAGCAGGTCCGCGGCCATGTCGGGCTCGCAACCGAACTTGCGCGAGAGCGGCCATTCGGCGCCTTCGCATTCCATGAGCACGCGGCAATAGACCTTCGAGCCGGGCGCTACGCGAGCGATCTTGTCGAGTTCGGCGGCGCTGTCGAAGGCGTACATGCGCACGCCCTTCGCGTAGGCCTCCGCGATGTCGCGTTCCTTCTTGATCGTGTTGCCGAAGGACAGACGGTCCGGGGACACGCCGTGGCCGAGGCAGAGATCGATCTCGCCCATGCTGGCCGTGTCGAAGGCCGAGCCGAGGCCCGCCAGACGCGAGACGATCTCGTCGGCCGGGTTCGCCTTCACCGCGTAGAAGATGCGCGCGTCGGGAAGCGAGCGGGCAAGCTCCTCGAAATTGTGGGCAACGATGTCGACATCGACCACAAGGCAGGGCGAAGGGATCTCGGCGGTGGCGAGATAACGCGCGATCTTGGGCGGCAGGCCGCCGCGCTCGAGCGGCAGCTCGGCCGCCTTCGGCACGAGGCGAAGGCGCGGCTTGCGGCGCGCGGAGATTTTCGCGGACGACACCGGCTTCGTGGCCGGAACCGACTTGGCGGCGGATTTCGTGGAGATGCGCGAACGGGCACGGCGGCCCTGCTCGGGAGCGAACATCGTAAACACCCTTTTTCAGACCCGGCTCTTCCAGAGACCGGCGTGATCCAAAAAGGACGCTTTCCGTCGTTGCATAAACCTGCGATGGGCCAGTGGCACGTGCGTGTGCGTCTTGTGATGCGCGGAGATATAGGTATCGCTGAGTCCGTGCAACAGGTTTTTGGGCCGGGCGCGGATTTTTTTTCCTAACAGAATCCTAACGACGGCTCGCCTTCGTTCGGCCACAATCGACGGCGGACGACGGAAGAGAGGACATCGTGCGCAAGATCGGACTCATTCTGGGCGGCATCCTCCTCGCCCTGCTGGCGCTGGCCGGTGCACATGCGCTCTATGTCGGGTTTGCAAGCAACCTGGCCGCCGCCAGACAGGCGCTTCTGGCGGGTGAAACGGAACTCGCCCTCGACCACCTGGCGGCGGCTACGGTTTCCCCCTTTCTGCTTCCGCATCAGAAAGCCGAAGCTTTCAAGATGCGCGGCATGATGCATTACCGGGCCTACGAGGACGAGAACGCCGCCGCAGATTTCAGCGCCGCCATCAAGATGTCGCCAGACGGGATCAGCTACCGGTTCCGCAGCTTCGTGCACGAACGGAATGGCCGGTATGACGAAGCCCTTTCCGATCTGACCGAACTTCTGACGCTCGTCCCTTCGGACGTTCCTGCCCGGCTCGGCCGCGCCTCGTTGCATGAAAGCCTTCTCAACCATGAAGGGGCCATCGAAGACTACGATGCGGTAATGGAGCTGCAGCCGGACTTTCGAAGCTATCTGCTGCCCAAGCGGGCCATGGCTCATGCGGAGCGGGGCATGACCGACAAGGCTATCGAGGATGCCCTCGCAATACCGCTGAAGGATTCGTATGACTATATGGGTCATCTCGAACGCGGCATCGCGCTCGACAATGTCGCCGCACATGACCTGGCGCAGCAGGAGTTCGAGAAAGCCATCCGCCTCAAACCGCGCATGGCGGAAATCCATCATGCCCGCGGCGTATCCCGCGTAGCAGCCGGCGAGTTCAACGAGGCGCTTCACGATTTCGACACTGCCATCGATCTCGATCCGGAGCAGCGCAGCGCATTCAATGGGCGCGGCAGGGCGAATTATCACCTCAGGCGCCTGGACGCCGCACGGCGCGACCTTGAACAGTCGCTCGCGTTCGAGACTGGCTACGTGTACCCGGCTCTGTGGCTGCACCTCGTCCATCTCCGGTCCGGCAAGCCGCAACCTGCCGTTCTCCGGTCCCATGCCGAGAAATTCTCCGACGATTGGCCGCGGCCCATTCTGGATTTCTTCGCGGGTCTGATCGACCGGGAGGCCTTGTTCGAGAAGGCGGCTGAAGGCACGCCCTCCGTTCAACGCGAGCAGCTCTGCGAAGTGCAGTTCTTTCTCGGCGCGGCGCAGGCGGCGCGTGGCGACCGGCGCGGGAAGGCGGCGCTGGAAGCGGCGCGTGAGATTTGTCCTCGCGCCTTCATTGAATATTCAGCGGCGCTACATGAACTGAAGTCGCTCGCGGCGGGCCGCCGGTAACAAAAAGGGCCCGGCGATGAACCGGGCCCTTTCCGTTCGGTGCGATGGCGCGCCGCTCAGTCTTCTTTTTTCTTCTTGGGGGCGGCCTTCTTGGCGGCGGGCTTCTTCTCGCCGTCGTCATCCTTCTTGGCAGCCGCCTTCTTCGCCGCGGGCTTCTTCGCCGGCTTGGCGTCGCCATGCTCGTGGTCGTGATCATGATCGTGGTCGTGACCATGGTCGTGGTCGTGATCATGGTCGTGGTCGTGATGGTGATGATCGTGCTCGTCGGCATCCGGATCGGTGAAGAGTTCGTCGCGGCTCACCACCTTGTCGGTCACGGTCGCGAGTTCGGCGATGAAGTCCACCACCTTGTCCTCGAAGATCGGGGCGCGGAGTTCCTGCGCGGCCTGCGGATTCTGCTGGTAGTACTGGAAGACCTGACGCTCCTGGCCGGGGAACTGGCGGGCCCGGGCGGCGAGCGCCTGGTTGAGTTCCTGGTCCGTGACCGTGATCGCGTTCTTCTCGCCGACTTCGGCGAGCACCAGGCCAAGGCGCACACGGCGCTCGGCGATCTTGCGGTACTCCGCGCGCACTTCCTCTTCCGGCTGGTCGAGATCGGCGGCGGTCTTGTTCTGGTGCTGCAGCTCGTGCTCGAACTGGTGCCAGATCTGGTTGAATTCCTGCTCGACCATGGTCGGCGGCAGATCGAAGCTGTGCAGCTCGTCCAGCTTGTCGAGCATGGCGCGCTTCAGGTGCTGGCGCGACATCTGGGCGTAGTCGCCCTTCATCTGCTCGGTCAGAGCCTCGCGAAGCTTCTCGAGGCTCTCGAGGCCGAAGCGCTTGGCGAACTCGTCGTCCACCTTCACTTCCGCCGGGGCCTTCACTTCCTTCACCTTCACATCGAAGACGGCATCCTTGCCGGCCAGATGTTCGGCACCGTATTCGGCCGGGAAGGTCACCTTTACCTCAACCTCGTCGCCCACCTTGGCGCCGACGAGCTGTTCCTCGAAACCGGGAATGAAGCGGCCGGAGCCGAGTTCCAGATTGGCGTCTTCGGCGGAACCGCCGTCAAAGGCGACGCCGTCGATCTTGCCGACGAAGTCGATGGTCAGAAGGTCGCCATTCTCGGCCTTCGCACCTTCGGCGCGGGCCTCGAAATTCTTCTGGTTTTCGGAGAGGCGCTTCAGGGCCTCGTCGATCTCCTCGTCCTTCACCTCGGCGGTGAGGCGCTCCAGCGAAACCTTTGAAAAGTCGGCCAGATCGAAGGTCGGGATGACTTCGAAGCTCACCTTGAAAGTGAGGTCCGACTTGCCGTCGATCACGTCCTGGATTTCGCCTTCGACATCGATTGAGGGCTGGAAGGCGGGGCGCAGCGCTTCGCCTTCGATCGCCTTCTGGCTCGACTCGCCGACAGTCTCCTGGATCACCTCGCCCATGACCTGCTTGCCGAAGGTCTTGCGCAGATGGCTCACCGGCACCTTGCCGGGGCGGAAGCCCTTGAGGCGGACCTGATTTTTCAGTTCGTCGAGCTTTGCGCCGAGCTTGGCTTCGAGGTCCCCTGCCGGAACCTGAATCTTCAATTCGCGCTTCAATCCGTCCGCGTTCGTAACCGTGACCTGCATCGTCCAATCCGTTTCATGTGCCGGGGCTTCCGGCCTGGTGCGGGCGGAGGGACTCGAACCCCCACGCCTTGCGGCACTGGAACCTAAATCCAGCGCGTCTACCAATTCCGCCACGCCCGCGAGAAGGGCGCTGGCGAGGCCCTGAAAGGCCAGCCGGTCCCCAATTTGGCGCTCTCTATATCAAGGGCATCAGGGGAATGCCAGCAAAAGCCGCGCCTTGGCGGCCGGAGGTTCAAAGCCGGGGAAGGAGGTCGCGGAGCACGGCCGGGAGCATTTCGGGCAGGTCCTCGGAAATGAGACCCGGGCCGAAATAGTGGCCTGCCTCGCCATGGAGCCAGACGGCGGCGGCGGCGGCCTCGAAGGGCGGCATCCCCTGCGCGAGGTGAGCCAGCACGATACCGGCCAGCACATCGCCGGAACCGGCGGTGGCGAGTTCCGGGCCGGCATTGCAGGCGATGGCGGCGCGGCCATCGGGCGAGGCAACCACCGTGTCGGCGCCCTTGAGGATGATGGTGGCCATGGCCTCGGCGGCGGCCTGCCGGGCGCGGTCGAGCTTCGAGCCGCCCTGCTCCGCTATTTTGGGGAAGAGACGCGCGAACTCGCCCTCATGCGGCGTCATCACGACGGGGCCGGCGAAATAGCCCTTGATGGCGACGAAGAGGTCGCGCGGGATTTCGGCGAAGGAGGTGAGCGCGTCGGCGTCGAGCACCATGGCGGCGCCGGAGAGAAGCGCGGCGAGCACATTCTCGCGCGTGGCGGGACCGATCCCCGCGCCGGGACCGATGAGCAGGGCGTTCTTGCGCTTGTCCTCGAGAATGGCGGTGAGATCGTCCGCGCCGTCGAAGACCTGCAGCATGACGGAGGTGAGATGCGAGGCATTGATGAGCAATGCCGAGGGGGGCGATGCCATGGTGACAAGGCCCGCGCCCGCGCGAAGCGCACCGCGCGCGGCGAGGCGGGCTGCCCCCGTATGCGAGGCGCCGCCCGAGACGACGACCGCATGGCCCTTCGAATATTTATGCGCATCGGCGCGCGGGCGCGGGAAAGCGCGGGCCCAGAGCGGCGGCTCGTTGATGAAGGTCTGGGGCGCGATCTCGTCCAGCACCGCGCGCTCGATGCCGATATCGGCGATTTTCACTTCGCCGCAGTAAAGACGGCCGGGCAGCAGCAGGTGGCCCGGTTTCGCCCGGAAGAAAGTGACGGTGAGCGCGGCGGCGAAGGCCACGCCACGCACGGCGCCCGTATCCCCCTCGATACCGCTCGGCATATCGACCGCGACGACGGGAATGCGCGCTTCATTGATCTGTGCGATCGCCTGCGCCGCGGCGCCCTCGACATCCCGCGCGAGGCCCGCGCCGAAGATCGCGTCTATAACGAGCGAGGCGCCTCGGCCAGCCTCCGCCGTCAAAGGGTGGATCGCGCCCGGCCAGCGGTCCGCCGCGATGGCGGCATCGCCCTTCAGCGCTTCACGCTCGCCGAGGAGAAAGAGCGTGACGGGCCAGCCCTGCTCCGCCAGCAGGCGCGCGACGACAAAACCGTCGCCGCCATTATTGCCGGGCCCGCAGAGAACCGAGACAGGGCCCTGCGGGAAGCGCGCAGCGACCTCGCGCGCGACCGCTTCGCCCGCGTTCTCCATAAGCGTGATGCCCGCCTTGCCGCGCGCAATGGTCATGGCATCGGCGCGCGTCATCTCGGCGACGGAAAGGATTTCGAGGGAATCAGGGGGCGCTTTCATGGCCGCATCATAGCCATGCGATTGCGGCAGGGAATTGGTGATTTGGCGGCGGGCGCTCAATTCACCTTCGTGTCGGCTTCCCTGCCCTGTTCGACGAGCCGGATCGTCTTGCCCGAGGTCTCGAAAACGGTGACGGAGCAATTGTCGGGGCGGAAACAGACGAGGCGGTCGTCGCCCGTCGCGAGGCCCGCCGCGACGTTGATCGCGATGAAATGGGAGAAGATCACCGTGTCCTCGCGAAGGCCGGTCAGCGCATCGCCGACGGCATTGCGCCAGGCGATGAGGTCGAGCGCGCCATTGCCGTTGTTCTCGGGCAGGTTCGCCTCCGCCCATGTGCCCGCCATGAGGCGGCGGAGCCAGACGCCGCGCGCCTCGAGATCCTCGACGGCGGAGGGTACTTCCGCGACCCGCGTTTCGATGACCGGCTCGCTATCCCACAGACGCGAGAGAGGCATCGCCGTTTCACGGCATCGGCGCAGCGGCGAGGAGAGGATCGGCAGCTTCCGCCCCACCCTTTGCTCGATCTCGCGGGCGACGGCTTCCGACTGGGCGCGGCCCTTTTCGGACAGGCCGGGGTCCATGTCGGCGTCCCAACCGGCGGCAGCTTCGCCGTGGCGGATCATGTAGATGGTGGGCATGGCGGCAAATTCCTCCCCGGCGCCGATTTCGTTATCGCAGGGAGGTAAAGGCTAATAGTGGTAGCGGCAAGACAGTATTTCCACCGCCCGATCGCCCTTGGCGCCGGTAACGCGGTAGACGAGACGGTGTTCGCCGCTGATCCGGCGCGACCACCAGCCGGAGAGATCGCCTTTCAACGGCTCGGGCTTTCCCACACCGGAGAAGGGATCGCTCTCGATCGCATCTATCAATTTCAGGATACGGCGATAAACGCGGAGGTCTTTCCGCTTCCAGTGTTCGAAATCGCGGGCGGCGGATTTCGTGAACAGCAACCTCATCGGTTGCGGAACTCCGCGGGCGTGACAAATTCGCCCTCTTCCGCTTCCTTGAGCGCTTTTGCCAGATGACGCGCATTGGCGGGCGAGCGCAGCAGATGCAGCGTCTCTTTCATCCCGTCATACTCAGCGGCATCGACCACAACGACCTCTGGCCGCCCCTTCCGCGTCACACGGATCGGCTCAAGGTTCTCTGTTGCCTCGTCGAGATAGTGAGCGAGACGGGCACGAAGCTCGGTATAGCTGATCTTGTCCATGCGCATTGTCCGGTTGCCCCATCACGTACATATACCCTGTACGTAGAAAATTCAAGCTGTTCGTGGCGCAGGTGCGCGGTTGCCGCTAGCCTTTCCTGAGGGAACGACTCATCGCGAAGGAGGCCACCATGTCCCAGACACAGCCGCCCGCCACTCAGCCCGCCTCGGGCGAACTCGACGCCCCGAAGCTCGTTTATATTCTCTATTTCATCAGCGTCGTTGTCGGCGTCACGGCCATTGCCGGCGTGATTGTCGCCTATCTGAAGCGGAACGGCGCGCCTGCGGTTGCCACCAGTCACTATACCTTCCAGATCCGCACGTTCTGGATCGGGCTTCTCTACGCTCTGATCAGCGCGGTGACGTCCGTGATCGGCATCGGCATCCTGCTCGCAATCGCGACGCTTGTCTGGTTCCTCGTCCGCGCGATCAAGGGCTTCATGCTGGCGCTGGACGGCAAGCCGGTGGCCGATCCCGAGACCTGGCTCTGGTAAGCAAAACGCCGCCGGAAAACATCCCGGCGGCGTTTTTGATTTTGATGAGAGAGCGGTCTGCTCAGAAAGAGTAGCCGAGGCGCACGCCCGCATTGGTGAGGCCGTCATTCTGGTCGCAGAGCGAGGCGTTCGACATATGCTCGACGCTCGCCATAAGCGAGAGCTGCGGCGTGAAACGGTAGCCGATCGAAGCGCTCTGGTGGAAGTTTGCACGGCAGCCGAAATAACGCGTGTTCGGCGCATTACCCTTCAGTTCGCCGTCATGCACAGCGCCACCCACAGCGGCGTCGATGAAGAAGTTGCCGCCGAGGTCGAACGTCCAGCCCAGCAGATCGAGATAGACGAGGCTGGTGCCGCCATCGCCGCTCAGCGTGCCTCCGAGCCGCGGACGCGGATTGAAGGCCCAGGACATGAAAGAGGGAGACTCGAAAACGATCTCGGCATTGATATCGGCATGGCTCGATTCGCCATTACGGGCGAAGGGATCATGCGCGAAGACGCCGACGCGCACCTCATCGACGATGGCCGATGCCGGGGCGGAAAAGGCGGTGACGCCAAGACACAGAGCGAGAATGGCGGCCGAAAGCCGGCGCCCGAAGATTTCAATCGACACAGGATTCCCCCTGTTGAAATGGAAGCCTCAACGATGCCCGCCGCCTCGACCGGATGAAACGCATCCCGGATTGCGCCCGAATCCCGAAGCGGGGAGCCGCACTGACCATATCATGCCGAAAGGTCACAGGGGCAGTGCGCGAATGTCACAACGCCCTGAGTTCCTAGCGGTTCCCGCTCAGTCTGGCGTGAAAATGTTAACGCTTCCATCCGCCGCCGCCGCGACCGTTCCGGTCCGACCGAGCTGGTCGCGGGTCAGCATGTCCTGGAGGGTCGCCGGGTCGTTCGGCGTATGGGCGACGAAGCGGGCATCGTTTTCGGCGAGGCGGCCGAAAAGGATCGCAAATTCCGGGCCGCCGCGGCCATGGACCACGGTATAGGTTTCGACCTTCGCCTTGCCGTTCGGCTTTTCCTCGACCCTCGGATGCTTCTCAGCGTCGATCTCGGCCTGATAGGTGGCCGGGTTCTCCCGCTCCCATTTGCCTTCGCGCGGTGCGGTCGAATAGAGGCCGAGGCCGTGCTTCGTCACGTACCAGCCATTCGAGGTGACGAGGCCCTTGGTGCCGGGCTTGGCGCGGAGCTTGTCGACCATGGTGGCGATGGAGTGCATGACGTAGTTGTTCCCCGCGCCGCCGAAGTAAGGCAGGCCGCCCGTGACGGTGAGGGCGCGCGGGTCGTCCTCGGACAGCCCAAGCTCGTTGCGGCCGATCTGCACGGCGGAGGGGAAGCAGGAATAGAGATCGAAATAGTCGATCTGATCGATGGACCAGCCCGACATGGCGAATGCCTTCTTGCCCATCATGCGGATGGCGGGCGATGAGTGATAGTTCACGCGTTCCGTCGGATACCAGAGGTCGTTTGCATCGGCGCAGCCATGCAGGAAGACCCATTTGGACTGCGGGACGCCCAGCTCGCGCGCCTTCTTCACCGACATCATCACCACGGCGGCGGCTTGATCGACCTGCATGATGGCGTTCATATACTTCGTGTACGGAAAGCCGACATAGCGGTTGTCATCGGTCGGCGTGGCGATTTCTTCCGCCGTGCGGGCAACGGGGAACCAGGCCTGCGGGTGCTTCGCGGCCACCTCGGTGAAGGGCGCCATGAGCCGGCCGATGGCAAGCTGGTGGTCCTTCACGCTGCGGCCGGCCTTGCCGCGGATCGCGTTCTCGAACATCGGATAGATGTTCACGGGGAACTGCAACTTGTGGCGCTTCTCGACTTCGGTGACGCCGAGTTTCTCGACGCCGATATCGATGCGCTCGCCGCCGGGGTTCTCGTCATGCCAGGGGAGCACCTTGCCCTGCCCGAGCGCGCGCATCATGGTGCCGAAACATTCCGAGCCCGCGACGAGCGCGACTTCGGTTTCGCCGCGGGAAATGAGTTCCGCGGTGTGGTTCACGAGAAGCTGGGGCGTGTTGCCACCGGTCGGGCCGTAGCAGGTTTTGGACGGGTTAGCGCCGAGCATGTTCGCGAGCGTCTTCGCGGCATTCGGATAGCGGCCGAAGGGAAGCTTCGCCGAGTCGGGGCTGTCGGTGATGAAGCGGACCGTCGTCACATTATCGACCACGTCCCAGAGCTTCTTGCCGAGGCCGGTATCGGCGGCGGCGGCTTCGGCGGCATCGGCCATCAGATGCATGGGCGACTTCGCCTTCTCGACATCCTTTTCCTTCTGGACGAGCTGGCCGCAGCCCACCAGCACGGGCATGCGGTCGTCGAGCTTGATGTCGGACATCGGAAGTCTCCCTAAATGCTTATTAGTTCGTGGCGCTAACCATTTGCCGGGAAGAATAGCGGCTGCATCCGGCCTGTCCAGCGGGCCTTGATGCGGCGCGGCGCCGCTGCGTCAGGCGCCGTGCTTCTCGCGGAAAGCGAAAGCGGAGAGAAGGAAGCGCGCGCCATAGATCAGCGCATCGGCATTCACGGCATGGCCGAGGTTCGGCAGCGGCACGCCCTGACAGACCACGCCCGCCTCCGTCATCGCCTTCACGGATGCCATCATGCCGTAAAGCGGCGCGAGTTCGTCCTGCTCGCCATGCACAAGCATGACGGGCGGTTTCGACGTCATTTCGGCGGAGAGCCTGTCCACGCCGACGAGGCCGCCGGCATAGCCGAGCAAGGCGGCAGGCGCGACGGCGCGGCGAAGACCGAGATGCAGAGCCATCACCGTGCCCTGGCTGAAGCCGACCAGCGCAAGACGCGAGGCATCGAGATTTACGCGCGCGAGTTCAGCGTCGAGAAAGGCGTGGAGCCGCGGCGCGGCGTCCACCGCATCGTCATAGAGTTTCGGGTCGCCCGCCGGGCGTTTGCCGATCCATTGAAAGCCACCGTCCTTCGCAGGCGTGGGACCATCCGGCGCGACGAAGGCTATATTGGGCATGGAAGACTGCCAGTAATCGGCAAACGTCATCAGGTCCGCGCCAGACGAACCGTAGCCGTGCAGAAAGACGACGAGCCATTCGGCCTTGCCGGAGGCGGCCTCGCGGCGGAGCGCGTTCAGCGTCACGCCGCACCACCCTTCGCGTAAGCCTTCAGCCGCGCGCTTGCCTCTTTCAGGATCGCGTCCTGCTTGCAGAAGCAGAAGCGGATGAGGTGGCGCGGCGCATCCGGCGAGGAATAGAAGGCGGAGAGCGGGATGGCGGCGACCTTCGCCTTTACGGTGATCTCGCGGCAGAACTCATCATCTGTGCCGTTGAAGCCGAGGGCGCGAAAATCCGCGCTCACGAAATAGGTGCCGTCGGCGGGCAGCACGTCGAAGCCCGCCTCTGCCAGTCCCGCCGAAAGCAGATCGCGCTTCGCCTCGAGCGACGATGCAAGGCTTGCAAAATAATCATCGTCCTTGCCGAGGCCATAGGCGACGGCGGATTGCAGCGCGGGTGGCGAAGTGAAAGTGACGAATTGATGCGTCTTGCCGACGACGTCCATCAAGGGGGCGGGACCGGTGACATAGCCGATCTTCCAGCCGGTGAGAGAGAAGGTCTTGCCGGCCGAGCCGATGCGAAGCGTGCGCTCGCGCATGCCGGGCAGCGTCATCAGCGGGACATGTTCATGCCCCGAGAAGACGAGATGCTCATAGACCTCATCACAGACCGCATAGGCGTCATGCGCCACGATAAGCTCCGCAAGGCGCATGAGTTCCGCGCGGGAGAAAACCTTGCCGACCGGGTTCATCGGCGAATTAAGAAGGACGAGCTTGGTGCGCTCCGTGAAGGCGGCCTCTATCTCCGCGAAGGGGAGCGACCAGTCCGGCGGCGAGAGCGGCACGGGAACAACTTTCGCGCCCGCCGCCTCGATCACCGGCCTGTAGCTGTCATAGGCGGGCTCGAAGATGATCGCCTCGTCGCCCGGATTGAGCAGCGCGATCAGGCAGTCGGCCAGCGCCTCGGTGGCGCCGGACGTGACCATGACTTCCTTCTGCCAATCCACATCGAGGCCATAGAAGCGCTTGTTGGCGGCGGCGACGGCCTGGCGGAGCGCGGGGAGCCCCATCATGGGCGGATACTGGTTCGGGCCGTCGATGATCGCCCTGGCGGCGGCGGCGCGAACATCGTCCGGCCCCTCGTCGTCCGGGAAGCCCTGGCCGAGATTGATCGCGCCATGCTCGGTGGCGAGCGCCGACATGACCGTGAAGATGGTCGTGCCGAGAGCCGAAAAAGTGCCGTTTGCCGCCCTCATGCCGCCTGCCTCACCGTTTCGCGAAGGTTCGATTGTCTGCCCTTGTCGCGGCGCTGCCTGCCGCTGTCAATCCGGCGATGCCCCGCGAAATGTCCGGGATTTGCCCCGCCCCGGAAGGTCTGGTTAACTCACAGCCGATAATTTAGACAACTCGCCTATATTTTGTGCATTCATGCTGCATAAAATTGCAGCAGGCTGCAACGCGTATGAACGCAAGTCTTTGATTACAAAAGCGTTTCTGCCCCGAGCGCGGTTGGCACGAGCCATGCTAACCACTTTGCACGTGGTTGCGGGCGGCGAGCCCATGAACAAGGAAGTGAGCGAATGAAAAAGATCGAGGCGATCATCAAGCCGTTCAAGCTCGACGAAGTGAAAGAGGCGCTGCAGGAAGTGGGTCTTCAAGGCATCACCGTGACGGAAGCCAAGGGCTTCGGCCGGCAGAAGGGTCATACAGAGCTTTATCGCGGCGCGGAATACGTCGTCGATTTCCTGCCCAAGGTGAAGATCGAAGTGGTGCTGAACGACGATCTGGTGGCGAAGGCCGTGGAAGCGATCCAGGCGGCCGCGCGCACAGGCCGCATCGGCGACGGCAAGATTTTCATTTCCAATGTCGAGGAAGCAATCCGCATCCGCACCGGCGAAACCGGCGCGGAAGCCATCTAGCGGACGAAGGAGCGGCCGCAACGATCAAGAACCGAAAGACGAGAGACGGCGCGCAGCGGCCCTCCACCGCCGCGCGATTTTCACAATAGGGCGCAAGCCCCACGCACGAACCCCTAAAGGACAACAGGGAAAAGAGGACCAAATGGCTGGCAAATCTATTCAGGACGTCATCAAGGAAAAGGACGTCAAGTACATCGATCTGCGCTTTACCGACCCGCGCGGCAAGATGCAGCACGTCACTTTCGATGTGGGCTTCTGCGATGACGACTTCTGGGCCGAAGGCACGATGTTCGACGGCTCGTCGATTGCCGGCTGGAAGGCGATCAACGAATCCGACATGGTGCTGCTGCCCGACACGGCGACGGCGGTGATCGATCCGTTCTATGCACAGACGACGCTGGCCGTGTTCTGCGACATTCTCGAGCCTTCGACGGGCGAACCCTATGCCCGCGACCCGCGCGGCACGGCGAAGCTCGCCGAAGCCTATGTGAAGTCGTCCGGCATCGGCGACACGATCGTGTTCGGCCCGGAAGCCGAATTCTTCATCTTCGACGACGTGAAGTTCTCGGCAAGCCCGTACAAGACCGGCTTCGAACTCGACTCGATCGAACTGCCGACCAACACGGACACGCATTACGAGACGGGCAATCTCGGCCACCGTCCGCGCACCAAGGGCGGCTACTTCCCGGCCAACCCGATCGACTCCTGCCAGGACCTGCGCGGCGAAATGCTGACGGTCATGGAAGAGATGGGCGTGAAGATCGAAAAGCACCACCACGAAGTGGCTGCCGCCCAGCACGAGCTCGGCACCAAGTTCCAGACGCTCACCACCGCCGCCGACCACATGCAGATCTACAAGTATGTGATCCACAACGTGGCGCAGGCCTTCGGCAAGACGGCGACCTTCATGCCGAAGCCGGTGTTCGGCGACAACGGCTCGGGCATGCACTGCCACCAGTCGATCTGGAAGGACGGCAAGCCGCTCTTCGCCGGCAACAAGTATGCCGACCTCAGCCAGGAATGCCTCTGGTACATCGGCGGCATCCTGAAGCATGCCAAGGCGCTCAACGCCTTCACCAACCCCAGCACGAACAGCTACAAGCGCCTCGTGCCGGGCTATGAAGCGCCTGTGCTGCTCGCCTATTCGGCGCGCAACCGTTCGGCCTCCTGCCGCATTCCGCACGGCACGTCGCCGAAGTCGAAGCGCATCGAAATCCGCTTCCCCGATCCGACGGCGAACCCCTATCTCGCCTTCGCGGCGATGGCCATGGCCGGCCTCGACGGCATCGAGAACAAGATCGATCCGGGCGCGCCGATGGACAAGAACCTCTACGACCTGCCGCCGGAAGAGCTGAAGGACATCCCGACCGTTTGCGGCAGCCTGCGCGAAGCGCTGGTGGCCGCCGATGCGGACCGCAAGTTCCTGACGAAGGGCAACGTCTTCACCGACGAACAGATCGACGCCTATCTCGAACTGAAGTGGGAAGAATGCCTGCGTTACGAAATGACGCCGCACCCGGTCGAGTTCGACATGTACTACTCGGTCTGAGCCTTACGGTTCAGCGAGACGGAAAGGCCGGAGCGAAAGCTCCGGCCTTTTTTGTTGCCTCAGGTCTTGTGAAGCGCGAGGCGCGTGCCGCAGATGACGACGCTGTTGCCCTCAACCGGCAGGCCGCGCTCCTTCGCGCGGGCGAGCGCGGCGGCGGGGTCGGCCATGGCGATGTCGATGCCGATGACGCCCGTGCCGTCCGCATCCATGGGCTCGACGAAGCGGACATGGCCGCGGGCGAGGCGGAGCGACGGGCCGCCCTCGCCTGCCTCCACCGGAACGTCGAGCAATTCGCCCCAGCGCGCGGCAAGCGCGGCGGGCGCTTTGGTCTGCACCGTTGCGCCGAGAATGGCGGTGGCGTTCGAGGCTTTCGCCTCGCGCCAGTCATCGCCGGCGGGCGGCCAGTCGCTATCCGGATCGAGCCAGTTTTCCACGCCCTTCACACTGTCGATCGAGGTGAGCACGCCGCCAAAATCCGCGGGATGGAAATGAGTGAAGACATAACGCTTGTCCATGGCCGCGATCTGGCGCGCGCCGAGGCCGAGAACGCGCTCGCGATGGGCGTGCGCATCCGCCACCTCGAAGATCAGCATGTAGCCGGCATCGCCGCCGCGGCGGTGGAGATAGCGCAGCGCCGAGGCATCTTCCTTCACCGGCTGCACAACTTCCAGGAACTCGCCACCGACAGGCATCACCGCATTGACGAGACCGAAAGCGGCGACGCCCGGATCGCGGAAGGCGACCTTCAATTCCAGCACCGCTTCAAGTTCGCTCACCACAGGGTCCAGATCATGCGCGACAAGCGCCACCTGTCTCAGCCACATAAGTTCCTCCCCATATTCTTTTTGCATTGCGGAGACGGCGGAACGCGCCGCCTACTTCTTCCTTGTACTGACTATATAATCGGTCAACAGGGCTTACTTATAAAATCCGGCCGGAAATTCCTATTCCAGTTGACCCCTTCGCGGTTTGCGGCGTAGCATTTTCCTGTCTGATGAAGGAGGAGGTTTACGAAGATGACTCCACCGACGTGGTTCACAGTTTGAGCCAAAAGACGATCGATACATCGCCAGGTCCCGACGCGGGTCACAGGTGCAGCCGGTCAGCAAATCTTATAGGCCAGGAAACAGCGCAAAGACAGCTTGACGCCCGGGCCGCACTGGTTGAGCGCGCAGGCAGAACGGCAATGGAGACAAGCCCGGTTTTTCACCTGGGCGAGTGCGAGAAGCACATCCAATAGCAACCCCGCAAGGAACGCCCGACAGGAAACCGGGGCTTCCGTTTGAGCGGGGTTGCGTCGTGGTTTCCTCTCCCCGATTTTTCATACTCTCCCCCAAAATCCATGACCCTGCGCATCGCGGGGCGCATCCACCTGTCTTCGACGGAGCCTCATGCCTCTTCAGGAAAACTTCCATATCGTCACCGGCGGACCCGGCGCAGGCAAGACGACGCTGATCGAGCGGCTCGCTGCGCGAGGCTTTGCCACGGTCGAAGAAGCCGGACGGCGCATCATTCGCGAGCAAAGGGAAAGCGGCGGGATGGCGACGCATGATGGGGACCGGCTTGCCTTTCGCAGCCTCATGTTTCGCGATGCGCTGACCACTTATGAGCGCATGGCAACTTTGAAGGGACCGGTCTATTTCGACCGCGGCCTGCCGGACCTCATGGGATACAGCCGGCTGATCGGCGCGCCGGTTCCCGAAGACCTCGCCCGGGCCGTCGCGCACTACCGCTACAATCGCATCGTGTTCGTCGCGCCGCCCTGGGCGGAAATATATGAACGGGATGGCGAGCGCGGGCAGGACTTCGCCGAGGCGGTGGCGACGCATGATGCGATCCGCGCCGCCTATGCGGAGGCCGGATACGAGCCGGTTCCGCTGCCGCTTGCTCCCGTCGGGGAGCGGCTCGACTTTGTCCTCGATGTGTCCGCTCAGGGCGCGGTGCGCGGCGCCCAGTCCGGCAGCACGCCCTGCTCTATGCCGAAGACGACGGGCCCAAGCAGGTAAACCACAGCGACGATGATAACCACGAAGGAGACGTTGAGCCACCAGCCGGCCTGCGCCATTTGCGGCAGCGAAATGCGCCCGCTGCCGAAGACGATGGCATTTGGCGGCGTGCCGACCGGCAGCATGAAGGCGCAATTCGCGGCCATGGCGGCGGGAATGAGCAGCAGTAGCGGGTTCTCGCCAATGGTTATGGCAACGGCGGCGATCACGGGCAGGAAGGTTGCGGCCGTCGCCGTGTTGCTGGTGAGTTCGGTGAGCATCAGGATCAGCGCGCAGACGGCGGCGACGAGAAGAATGATCGGGATGGCGCCCGCGCCGTCGAACATGGTGCCGAGCCAAGCGGCGACGCCATGCGCCTCGATGGCGCTGGCAAGGCTCAAGCCGCCGCCGAAAAGCAGGAACACGTCCCAGGGCGCCTTCCTGGCGGTTTCCCAGTTCATCAGGAACTCGCCGCGGCGGATGCTGACCGGCATCATGAAGAGCGCGAGCCCGCCGAGAAGCGCGATTCCCGTATCTGTGATGAGCGGGAAATAGCTTACGAGGATCGGCTGCGTCACCCAGCCAAGCGCCGTGAGCGAGAAGATGATGGCGACGTTCCGCTCCTGCCGTGTGAACGGCCCGAGCTTTGCGCGCTCCATGGCAATCACCTCACGCGCGCCGGAAATTTCCATTCCCTCCACGCGGAAGATCACGCGGGTCAGCATGTACCAGGCGAAGGGCACGCCGACGAGGACCACGGGCACGCCGATCAGCATCCATTCGGCAAAACCGATGCGAAGTCCGTAGTTCTGATTGAGGAAGGCGGCGAGCAGCGCGTTGGGCGGCGTGCCGATCAGCGTACCGAGGCCGCCGATGGTGGCGCTGTAGGCGATGGCGAGCAGAAGCACCAGCGCGAAACGGTCCGCCTGTTCCTTCGCCGCGCCGTCCTTCGCCTGCGCTTCGAGCAGCACGATCACGGAGAGCGCAATGGGCAGCATCATCAGGGCGGTGGCGGTGTTCGAGACCCACATGCTGAGAAAGGCCGAGGCGACCATGAAGCCGGCGACGATGCGCGTCGGACGCGTGCCCATCAGGCCGATGAGCCCAAGCGCAATGCGCCGGTGAAGGCCCCAGCGCTCCATGGCGAGCGCGAGGAGGAAGCCGCCGAAGAAGAGATAGATGATCGGATGCGCATAGGGCGCGGCGGCGGCCCGCATCTCGACAATGCCGAGCAGCGGGAAAAGCACCATGGGCAGAAGCGATGTGGCGGGAATGGGGATCGGCTCGCATATCCACCAGGCCGCCATCAGCGCCGCGACGCCCGCCGTCCGCCAGCCGAGTTCGCTCAGGCCCTCCGGCGCGGGCACAATGAAAGTGAGCAGCAGCAGCGCCGGGCCGACGATCCAGCCCGCGACCTGCCTGCGGCCGAAGCCGATCTTGTGCCCTTCGGCGCTGTCCATGCCGCCCGCCTAGCGCTGCAAGGCCGCGGCGGTCTTCGCCTCGTTCTTTGCGTAATTGCGAAAGGCGGAGAAGACACCCATTTTCGGATCCGGGTTCTGTCCGGCGCCCATGCGCAGGAGCTGCAGGCAGAACCAGCCCTGCTGGCCCCAGCCGTTCATCGCCTTGATGAGATTGACCGGGCTATGCGGCCCAAGGAAGCCGGGGCCGAGGCGGAGCGTCTTTTCATAGGCGGGCGTTTCCTGCGCCGCGCCGGAGAGGAGCTTGCCAGCGATCTCGGGATCGACGCAAAGCGGCCGGGCGATGCCGACGACATCCATGGTGCCGCTTGCCAGCGCCGCATTCATGCCCTGAACGGTGCGGAAGCCGCCCGTCACCATGAGCGGCATGGTGGTGGCAGCGCGGATGTCGCGCGCATAGTCGAGGAAATAAGCCTCGCGCGCGATGGTGCTTTCGCGGCGCGTTTCCGCCTTCTCCGGATGGAGCGT
Source organism: Parvibaculaceae bacterium (assembly GCA_019636015.1). Classification (GTDB taxonomy): domain Bacteria; phylum Pseudomonadota; class Alphaproteobacteria; order Parvibaculales; family Parvibaculaceae; genus Parvibaculum. The sequence continues at coordinate 1,964,097 of JAHBYJ010000001.1, read as the reverse complement.
CATGTCGTCGAGGCCGACAAGGCGCGGCTGCTCGTAGGTGCCGCCGGAAATTTCCAGCAGATCGAGCTCCTCGGCATTGAGCCAGCTTGCGACCCTGATCGCATCTTCATGGCTGAAGCCGCCACGCTGAAAGTCCGCCGAGTTGAGCTTCACCGAGATCGGAAAATCGCCGCCGACCGCCTTGCGCACGGCGCGCACCGTTTCAAGCAGAAGACGGGCGCGGTTTTCGAGGCTGCCGCCCCATTCGTCGGTGCGGGTATTCACATCGGGAGACAGGAATGAAGAAATCAGATAGCCATGCGCGCCGTGAATCTGCACACCGGTGAAGCCCGTGTCGCGGGCGACGGAGGCGACAAAGGCGAAACGGCGGATGACATCCTCGATTTCGGCACCGGTCATGGCGCGGGGCTTGCCGAACTGACCGCCCGGCATGGCAAGTTCCCTGTCGGAGGGGCCTACCGGCTCCTTGTTCACCAGCGCCGGCGTTTGCCGCCCGGCATGGGAAATCTGCATCCAGAGATGCGTACCGTTCGCCGTGCCGGCTTTCGCGTAATCGCGGAGCGCGGCGATCGCTTCGTTCGACTGCTCGCCGTCGATCGCCACATTGCCCGGCCGCTCCATATAGCGCCGGTCGATCTGCACATTGCCGGTGAGCAACATGCCTGCCCCACCTTCGGCCCAGCGGCGATACAGGCGGACATGAGCCTCCGTCGCCCGGTTCCGCGCATCGCCGAGGCCCTCTGTCATGGCGCCCTTGGCAATGCGGTTCTTCAGCGTGGCGCCGCAGGGCAGCGTGAGCGGCGAGGCGATATTCGCGTTTTCGGACATGAGGTTCCCTGAATCCCGGCTTGTTTTCCGCGACTTTGCCATAAGCCGGAAGCCGCCGCCATCGGAACCGATGCCGCCCGCCGCCCGTTGATAGGGCAAGACAACCCCTTATCGGTGAGATCATGACGCAAGGCCGCGACAGCCTGAGCGAAGAATTTCGCGCCTTCATTCGCCAGAGCGCGTTTCCATGCGTGGGCGCGAAATCCGCGCTCGCGCGGGAGCAGATCGAGATCGTCACGGCGCGCGACATTGGTTTGGCGGCGGATGACCAGCGGATACTCGAACGCGCCTATGCTTTTCTGCGCGACCATGAGGCCGAGCCGAAAATGTTCACGAGTTTCGCCGTGCTGTTCGAGGGGCCGCGCGATCTCGACGAATGCAGCTTCGAGACGCATCTCTGGGCGCGGCTCAATGCACTGCACCGGCTCGATGCCGAGCATTATGGATGGAGCAGCGAGGTAAGCGACGATCCGGAAGCGCCCGATTTCGGCTTCAGCCTGGGCGGGCACGCCTTTTTCGTCGTCGGCTTTCATCCGGGCTCCGGGCGTGCGGCGCGGCGTTTCCCCTGCCCCGGCATCGTGTTCAATCTGCATGAGCAGTTCCGCACCTTGCGGGCGCGCGGACAATATGGCCGGATGAAGGAGACCATCATCGATCGCGATATCAAACTGGACGGGACGGCCAATCCGATGATCGCAGAGCACGGCGCCGTGAGCGAGGCGCGGCAATATAGCGGGCGCGCGGTCGGCGAGAGCTGGCGCTGTCCCTTCAAGCGCACATGACGACGCACCGCATTCCACCGCGCTCTGGCGCTGCCTTCTTGCTGCCGAAGGGCGCACGGCTGACCGTGATCGACCCGGAGGGCGAACAGGTCTCCGATCTCGTCGCCTATAACCGGCACGACACGGAGGAGGTCATCTCGAACGGCCGGACGCTCGACTATCTGAGCAAGATCTACCTTTCGACCGGCGACGCGGTTTATTCCAACCGAAGCAATGTCATGTTCGAGATCGTGGAGGATACGGTCGGGCGGCACGACTTCCTGCTGACGCCCTGCTCCGCCGATACGTTCCGCATCATCTATGGCCATGAGAACCCGCATCGCGGCTGCTTCGGCAATCTCGCCGAGGCGCTGGCGCCCTATGGCATTGGGCCGGACCGGATTCCGACGGCGTTCAACGTTTTCATGAATGTGCCGATCGATGCGGAAACGGGCGCGCTCCGGGTGGACCCGCCGCTCAGCCGGGCGGGCGACCATCTCACCATCGAGGCCAGGATGGACCTCATTATCGGGCTCACCGCCTGCTCGGCCGAACAATCGAACAATTATGCCTTCAAGCCCATCGACTATCGGATCGACGGCGCGGATTAGACTGGCCTCGAGGCGGCGGGGATGGCACAAGGCGCGAGATTGGCGCTCCCGCCGCCGCGCCCTACAATCCGGGTGATTCTCTCTCAAAAAGTTCCGAGTGCATGGCCGCCCCCAAGACCAGCAAATCCGACGACACCGCCGATCTCTTTGCCGCCGCGAGCGCCCCGAAGGCGGCCGCCGAGCCCCGCAAGAGCGCGCCCAAGGGTGCGGCCAAGGGCGATGGCTATTCGGCGAAGGACATCGAGGTGCTGGAGGGGCTGGAGCCGGTGCGGCGGCGCCCCGGCATGTATATCGGCGGCACGGACGAGAAGGCGCTGCACCATCTCTTTGCCGAAGTTCTCGACAATTCGATGGACGAGGCCGTGGCCGGTCATGCGGACTGGATCGAGGTGACGGTCGCGGCGGATGGCAGCCTGACCGTTGCCGACAATGGCCGCGGCATTCCGGTGGACCCGCATCCGAAGTTCAAGAACAAGTCGGCGCTCGAGGTCATCCTCACCACGCTTCATTCGGGCGGCAAGTTCGGCGGCAAAGCCTATGAGACGTCTGGCGGCCTGCATGGCGTCGGCGTTTCGGTGGTGAACGCGCTGTCAGACCGGTTCGAGGTGGAAGTCGCACGCGACCAGACGCTCTGGACGCAGCGATATGAACGCGGCGCCCCGAAGACCAAGCTCGAGAACAAGGGCCGTGTGCAGAACCGGCGCGGCACGAAGATCACCTTCCATCCCGATGCCGACATTTTCGGCAAGGGCGCGCATTTCATTCCGAAACGCCTCTACAAGATGGCGCGCTCCAAGGCCTATCTTTTCGGCGGTGTCGAAATCCGCTGGACCTGCGCGCCGGAACTGATCGGCGAGAAGGACCAGACGCCCGCGAACGACGTGCTGCATTTTCCGGGCGGCATCGCGGATTATCTGCGCGTCTCCATCGACGGCTATGACACGGTGACGGCGGAGCCCTTCACGGGCAAGGTGTCGCGTGCGGGAAGCCATGGCTCGGTCGAATGGGCGATAGCCTGGTTCGGCGGCGGCGACGGCTTCATCAATTCCTATTGCAACACCGTGCCGACACCCGAGGGCGGCACGCATGAAGCGGGGCTTCGTGCGGCGCTGACCAAGGCGCTCAAATCCTATGGCGACATGGTCGGCAACAAGAAGGCGGCGCAGATACAGGCCGATGACGTGCTCGGCACGGCCGGCGCAATGCTCTCCGTGTTCATCCGCGAGCCGGAATTCCAGGGCCAGACCAAGGAGAAGCTTGCAAGCGCCGAGGCGCAAAAGCTTGTCGAGAAGGCCATTGGCGACCATTTCGACCATTGGCTGACGGCGGCGCCGCAACAGGCGAACAAGCTGCTCGACTGGGTGATCGACCGCGCCGACGAGCGGCTGCGCCGGCGGCAGGAAAAGGATGTCGCACGCAAGACGGCGACGCGGAAACTCCGCCTGCCGGGCAAGCTTGCCGACTGCTCGCAATCGGCCTCCGAGGGATCGGAAATCTTCATTGTGGAGGGCGACAGCGCCGGCGGCTCTGCCAAGCAGGCGCGCGACCGCGCGAGCCAGGCCGTGCTGCCGCTGCGCGGTAAAATTCTCAACGTCGCGAATGCCAGTGGCGCCAAGATGGCGCAGAACCAGCAGATCGGCGACCTCATCCAGGCACTCGGCGTGCGCACCGGCAGCCATTACCGCGACGAGGATCTGCGCTACGACAAGGTCATTATCATGACCGACGCCGACGTGGACGGCGCGCATATCGCCTCGCTTCTCATCACCTTCTTCTACCGGGAGCTACCGGGGCTCATCCGGGGCGGGCATCTCTATATGGCGGTGCCGCCGCTTTACAAGATCACGCAGGGCGGGAAGACGCTTTATGCCCGCGACGACGCGCACAAGGACGAGCTTCTGAAGAAGGAGTTCACCGGCAAGGGCAAGGTCGAGATCAGCCGCTTCAAGGGCCTTGGCGAGATGATGCCGGCCCAGCTCAAGGAAACCACCATGGCGCGCAGCAAGCGCGTGCTGCTGCGTGTGGTCGTGCCGGAGGACGAGGCGAAGGCGACGGCAGGCGCCATCGACCGGCTGATGGGCAACAAACCCGAGCTTCGCTTCCAGTTCATCCAGGAACATGCCGAATTCGCGCATGATCTGGATATCTGAGGGCACCGGAACTGCGCTCTATCCGTCACTGTTGCGGCAAAACCACGCGGAAGCGTGCTGTTTCATTGACAATTTGTCGATAAGCCGTATGGTCCGCGCGACGTAATGCGGATTCGCGCGGCCGCCATATCACGCGCTGAGACTGCCCGACCCTGCCGGCAACCGAGCGGCAGGTTCGTCCACGGCCCTGAAAGTGGGCCTTGCGGGCAGCATTTTTAAGGTAATCAGGGCAACTACATGACATTCGACGAACTCGGCCTCTCGCCGGAGATTCTGAAAGCCGTTTCCGAAACCGGCTACACGACCCCCACCCCCATTCAGGCACAGGCCATTCCGCAGGTGCTTGCGGGCCGCGACGTTCTCGGCATCGCACAGACCGGCACCGGCAAGACCGCCTCCTTCACCCTGCCGATGATCGACAAGCTGTCGCGCGGCCGGGCGCGGGCGCGGATGCCGCGCTCCCTCATTCTCGAACCGACCCGCGAACTTGCGGCGCAGGTGGCCGAGAATTTCGAGACCTATGGCAAATACAACAAGCTTTCGATGGCGCTGCTCATCGGCGGCGTATCATTCGGCGACCAGGACAAGAAGCTCGATCGCGGCGTCGATGTGCTGATTGCGACGCCGGGCCGTCTGCTCGACCATTGCTCACGCGGCAAGGTGCTGCTGACGGGCGTGCAGATCCTCGTGATCGACGAAGCCGATCGCATGCTCGACATGGGCTTCATTCCGGATATCGAGGAAATCTGCAAGAAGCTGCCCTTCACGCGGCAGACGCTGTTCTTCTCGGCCACCATGCCGCCCGAAATCCAGCGCCTTACGGACGCTTTCCTGCACAATCCGGAACGTATCGAAGTCGCGCGCATTTCTTCCGCAAATGCGACGATCCGCCAGGCGCTGGTAAAGACCACGAAGGACGGCAAGCGCGAGAAACTCGAAAGCATCATCGAGAAAGAAAACGTCAAGAACGCGATCATCTTCTGCAACCGCAAGCGCGATGTGGCGAGCCTCGAGCGCGCGCTGCAGAAGGCAGGCCTGTCGGCGGGCGCCATTCACGGCGATCTCGATCAGTCCGTCCGGACGAGGACGCTGGACGGCTTCCGCAAGGGCGATATCCGCCTGCTCGTCGCGAGCGACGTGGCGGCGCGCGGTCTCGACATTCCGGATGTGAGCCATGTCTTCAATTATGACGTGCCGACCCATGCCGAAGATTACGTTCATCGCATCGGCCGCACGGGCCGCGCGGGCAAGAGCGGTACTGCCTATACGCTCGCAACGCGCGAGGACGGCAAGTATCTCGCCGCCATCGAAAAACTGATCGGCAATCCGATCCCGGAAGACGATGCGAAGCCGGCCGCGAAGGCGGAAGCGGTAGCAGCCGAGACGCCGGAGACGGAAACCGAAGAGCAGGAAGCGCCGAAGCGCAGCCGCTCGCGCCGTGGCGGCCGTGGCCGCAGCGCCGCGAAGGAAGAAGCCACCGTCGAGGCTGTGGATGCGATCGCCGAAGCGCCGGACGAGCAGCCTGCCGAAATGGCAGAACGGCCCGCCGCCCGGGAAGAAGCTCCCGGCCGCGCCGAAGCACCGCGACGCGACGACCGTTCGAACCGCAGTGGCGGGAGAGATCGCGGCCGCGACCGCGACGACGAACGCGTGGTCGGCCTTGGCGACCACGTTCCGGCCTTCATGCTGCGCGCTGTGAAGCTGCCGAAGAAGTCCGCGAAGGACGATGCCGAGGATCTCGAAATGGAATCCGAGGACGCCTGAGAGGGCGAGCCTAGGCGATAAAAAAGGCGGCTCCTGCGAGCCGCCTTTTCGTTTGGGCCTGTGCCCCTTTTACTTCTTGATCTGCGATGCCAGCGTTTTCCGCGTCTTCGCGCCATAGGGCGGGCGGAACATCTCGGCGACGATCTTCGCCTTGGACTGCGTGTAGACCGCCTTCGCATGGCTGAAGGTGCGGAAGCCGTCGAGGCCGTGATAGGCGCCCATGCCGGACGGGCCGACGCCGCCGAAGGGCAGGTCTTCCATCGAGACATGCATGATGACGTCGTTCAACGTCACGCCGCCCGATGTCGTGCGATCGAGCACCTTGCGCTGCTCGCCCTCGTCGTCGCCGAAGAAATAGAGGCCGAGCGGACGGTCCTTCGCATTGACGTAGCCGATCGCTTCGTCGAGTTCCTTGTAGGTCTTGACGGGAAGCAGCGGGCCGAAAATCTCGTCCTGCATGATCTTCATGTCTTCGGTCGGGTTCAGCACCAGCGTCGGCGGAATCTTGTGCGCCTGCTGCTGGCTGAAGTCTTCATTCGCCGGGTTGATCTCGACGATCCGCGCGCCCTTGTTCCGAGCGTCCTCGATATAGGAATTGAGGCGGTCGTAATGGCGCTGGTTGATGATCGAGGTGTAGTCCGGATTGTCCTTCATGGTCGGCAGCATTTTAGTCACCGACTTCGTGGCCTCGGAGACGAATTCGTCCACCTTGCCTTCCGGCACATAGACATAGTCCGGCGCAAGGCAGATCTGGCCGGCATTCAGCACCTTGCCGTTCATGATGCGAGCGGCCGCATCGTCGATCTTCGCCGACTTCGAGACGATGACGGGCGACTTGCCGCCGAGCTCGAGCGTCAGCGGCACGAGGTTCTCGGCCGCCGCGCGCATGACGTGGTAGGCGATGGAGGTCGCGCCGGTGAAGAGCAGATGGTCGAAGGGCTGGCGCGAGAAGGCCTCGCCCACAGCCGGGCCGCCCGTGATGACCGCGACTTCGGTTTCGTCATAGGCGGCGTGCAGCAGGCGCGCCATGAGCTCCGACGTGGCGGGCGTGTATTCGGACGGCTTGATCATCGCGCGGTTGCCCGCCGCAAAGACGCCGGCAAGCGGGGTCCAGGTGAGGTTCACCGGGAAATTCCAGGGGCTGATGATGCCCACCGTTCCGAGCGGCTGATATTCCACGCGCGCCTTGGCGCCGAGCAGGTTCAGCGGGAACTGCACCTTGCGCTTTTCCGGCTTCATCCATTGGCGCAGATGCTTCTTGGCGTGCTTGAGCGGCCCGACGGAGCCCATGACGTCTGTCAGCAGGGTCTGCTCGTGGCTGCGATGGCCGAAATCGGAGGCGATGGCCTCGACAATTTCCTTCTGGTTATCGACCAGAATGGCAATCGCCCGGTCGATCCAGTCGATGCGGCGCTCGGCGCTGGCCGGGCCTTCCTTGATATGCGCCGCCTTCTGCTTGTCGAGAATGGCGCGGATCGAGGCTGAAATCGTGGCCGAATCCGCCTCGCGCGATGTCTGCTCCGCCAAGCTCATGTGGAACCTCCTGGTGCGCGGCGCTTGTTGGGGGTATGCGCCGCCTGATTGCCCTGCCCTTGCGGCCCCGTTTTTCCGGTGGCCGCCCCCCGGACCCCGGCGGCAATCCCGCCCGGGCCCAAGGATTTTCATGAAATATACATAAGCCGAGGCGTTTTGAGAGCCCCTTTGAGGCAGTTCCGGCGGCCCGCGGCATTTCCGCCACGGCAGGGACGAAGCCCCACGGGAAACCGCCATTTTGGCCGGAATTTACGCTCGGGTAACCGGTTTTGCCTAGCTTTAGCCTGTCGATTCCGGGACGACACCAGCGCCTATACAGACGGGGGATAGCAGTCGTGATGCAGGCTGAAGATATCGAATTTGCCAACGAGTGGAGCGCCGAGGCGCTGAAGCTCATGCAGGAGAATTCGATTCCGCCGAGCCCGGACAATTATGCCGTGTGGTTCCGCTATGCCTCCGGCCGGCTGCCCGAACTCAACAAGGAAATCGACGAGAAGATCGCGACCGCAGGGCCGCTCGATCTCGACACGACGCTCGACATTCAGCGCCGCTATTTCTCGGACGCGAAGCTGACCGATGTCACGCTCGCGACCGGCACGAAGCTGAATACCGAGGTCGACCAGATTCTTCGGATCATCGAGGAGACGGTCGGCAACTCCACAGCGCTCGGCGCCAGCGTCCGCGAGGCGAGCGAAAGCCTGTCGAGCCAGTCGACGCCCGGCGACGTGCTGAAGGCCGTGGAGGCGATCGTCACAGCCTCGCGCAAGATGGAAGAGCGCAGCGCCGAACTTGAAGACCATCTGCAGGCGACGAAGCGCGAGCTCAACGAATTGCAGGACAATCTTGCCAAGGCGCACACCGAAGCGCGGACGGACGGGCTGACCGGCCTCAACAACCGCAAGGCCTTCGACGAAGCGATCGAGCGCGAAATGGCCGGTGCGCGCGCGAGCGGAAAGCCGCTCTGCCTCATCGTCGGCGACATCGACCATTTCAAGAAGTTCAACGACACGTTCGGCCATCGCACTGGCGACCAGGTGCTCCGCCTCGTCGCAAGCTGCCTGAAGAATGGCGCTGCCGAAGGCCATATCGCTGCGCGCTATGGCGGCGAGGAATTTGCCGTCATCATGCCGGCGACCGATCTCGCCACGGCGGAAGTCATCGCCAACAGGATCCGCGAAACCGTGATGGCACGCGAACTCGTCAAGCGTTCCACGGGCGAGTCCCTCGGCCGCGTCACCATGTCCATGGGCATCGGCCTGTTCCGGCCCGACGACGCCGCCGCCTCGCTGATCGAGCGCGCCGACCAGTGCCTCTATCAGGCAAAACATGCGGGCCGGAATCGCGTGATCGCCGAGGATGCGGGCGCCGCCATGCCGAAGGCGCTGGCCGGCTGACGAAGCCGCTCATCAAACCCTGAACTTTGACGCAGCGGAAGGCTAGGTTCCGCGATTTGCGCCCGTGCGGGCTTTCGCATGGGCGGCGCGAAGGCTATTTTCGGTGCCCCGGAACAATGCACCGAAAAAGCAGGACCCATGGAAACGCTCACGCTCGACGTTCAGGACGGCATTGCGCTCGTCACGCTCAATCGCCCCGATGTGCTGAACAGCATCAACACGAAGCTCATCGACGAGATGCGCGAAACGGTCGCCGCCGTGGCCGCGAACAGCGAAGCGCGTGTCATGCTCATGACGGGCGCGGGCCGCGGCTTCTGCGCCGGGGCAGATCTCGCCGAGCAGGGGTCTCGCGGCGGCGATATGAGCATCGGCCAGGGCGTGGCGCATGGCATGACCTATCGTTTCAACCCGATGATGCGCGAGCTCTATGCGCTGCAGAAGCCGATCATCGCTGCGGTGAACGGCATTACGGCGGGCGGCGGCGTGGGCCTTGCGCTTGCCGCCGACATCGTGATTGCCGCGAAGAGCGCTTCCTTCGTGCAGGTATTCGGGCCGAGGCTCGGACTCATTCCCGATCTCGGCTGCACCTGGCAGCTGCCGCGCCTTGTCGGCCGCGCCCGTGCGCTCGGCCTCGCGCTGACGGGCGACAAGCTCTCCGCCGAGCAGGCCGCCGACTGGGGCCTTATCTGGAAATGCGTGGAAGACGAGGCGCTGATGGGAGAGGCCCGCGCCGTTGCGACGAAGCTCGCCAAGGGTCCGACCAATGCTTTCGCCGAAATCCGCAAGGCGATCGATGCCGGAGCGGGCAACAGCTACTCGGCGCAGCTCGATTATGAGCGCGATGTGCAGGGCAAGCTCGGCGATCACCCGAATTTCGCGGAAGGCGTGAAATCCTTCCTGACGAAGCGGGAGCCGGCCTTCAAGCCCTGATACTCGACATTCAAACTGGAAAACCAAAACCGGAACAGGGAGACGACAATGGACTTCGAACGCGCAAGGCTCGACATCGAAGGGAGCGTGGGCATTCTCACGCTCAATCATCCGGAAGTGATGAACGCGGTGTCGCCGGAAATGCTCGGCGGGTTGATGCTCGCCATGGACCAGGTGGAAGACCCGAAGAACGGCATTCGCTGCCTCGTGATGACCGGCGAAGGCCGCGGCTTCTGCACCGGCGCGAACCTGCAGGGACGCGGCGACAATTCCGGCGCGCGGCCGGATGCGGGCTCTGCGCTCGAAACCATGTACCACCCCTTCCTGCGCCGCCTGCGCAACCTGCAGATGCCCTTCGTGACCGCGGTGAACGGCCCGGCCGCCGGCGTCGGCATGAGCTTCGCGCTGATGGGCGACCTCGTGCTCTGCGCGCGTTCGTCCTATTTCCTGCAGGCGTTTCGCCGCATCGGCCTGGTGCCGGATGGCGGCTCGACCTGGATCCTGCCGCGGCTCGTCGGCAAGGCACGCGCCATGGAGTTGTCGCTGCTGGGCGAGAAGCTGCCGGCGGAAACGGCTCTGCAATGGGGCCTCGTCAACCGCGTCTATGACGATGAGAAGTTTATTGGCGAAGCGAAGGCGCTTGCCGCCGATCTCGCCAGCGGCCCGACCAAGACGCTCGGCATGATCCGCCAGCTCTACTGGGAAAGCACGGACAATACCTATGAAGAGCAGCTCAATCTCGAGCGGCAGCTTCAGCGCACCGCCGGCTATGGCGAGGATTTCAAGGAAGGCGTGCGCGCATTCCTTGAAAAGCGTCCGGCGCAGTTCAAGGGCAACTGAGCCTCAGCCGATGATGCAGCTCGCAAGCAGTGCGAGAAACATCACGGCGATGAAGAGAAGAACGTAAGGCATGGCCGCGCGTCTCAGGCTCTGGGGCGCGCGGTTTTCTTTCGCGCGGCGGGTTTGTGGGTCGCGCGCTTTCCGGGCGCGGGCTTTGCCGCTTTCGCCGAAAGCGCAGCGTCGAGAGCCTTGCGCGCCCAGGCGACCAGCTCGTCGGCATCGTCGTAAAGCCGCTCCGGCAATTCATAGTAGGACATGGCGACCGCCTTGCCGGAGGGCGGCTCATAGACGAAGGGGCCCATCTCCTCCGCTTCGTAGTCGGCGCGGTTCCTGTCATCCACCTTGAAGAAAAGCGTTTCGTCCGCAATCAGCCCGAACATGAGATCGTCAAGGTAAACACCCGCACCGCCGAACATATTGCGGATGCGGACGGGGCCGAGCGGCTCCAGCTGCTCGCTCACGAATTCCCTGTATTCGGCGCTGACGGCCATGATGCGTCAGAGGGTGGCGGGCGTGATGGTCACGCTTTCGCCGCAGCCGCAGGCATCCGTCTGGTTCGGATTGTTGAACCGGAAGCCGGACGAGAACTTGTCGGTCGCGTAGTCCATTTCCGTGCCGAGCAGGAAGAGGATCGCCTTCGGGTCGATCAGGATTTTCACGCCGCGGTCCTCCACCACTTCGTCGAGCGGCTTCTGCTCCTCGGCATATTCCATCGTATATTCCATGCCGGCGCAGCCGCCATTCTTCACGCCGATGCGCACACCGATATATTTGCCTTCGGAAGCGGCCATGATGGTTCGCATCCGCTCGGCGGCGGCGTCTGTCAGGGTAATTGCCTTCGGCATGGGTCTCGCCATTTCCCGCACCTCAATACATGTTGAGCGCAACGCGCGCTTCGTCCGACATCCGGCTCGGGTCCCAGGGCGGATCGAAGGTCATCTCGACGCGGACATCGCCCACGCCTTCGACGCTGCGCACCGCATCCTCGACCATGACGGGCATGGTGCCTGCCACCGGGCAGCCCGGCGCCGTCAGCGTCATGTCGATCACCACATCCCGGTCGTCCGAGATATCCACCTTGTAGATGAGGCCGAGCTCGTAAATATCAACCGGGATTTCCGGATCGTAGACAGATTTCAGCGCGGCGATGATGTCATCCGTCAGGCGCTCAAGCTCCTCGGGCGGAATCGCCGAGACCTCGGCCGGGGCTTCCGCCGCGCCGCTCTCCGGGCCATCCACCATGTTCGCTTCGTCCATCATCGGCCTCACTCGAAGAACCTCTTGGCGTCGGTCAGTGCCTCCGCCAGACGATCCACTTCATCCATCGTATTATACATCGCAAAGGAGGCCCGCGTCGTCGCGCCGACGCCGAAACGCTCCATCACCGGCTGGGCGCAATGGTGCCCGGCACGAACCGCAACGCCCGCCCTGTCGATCACCGTGGCGATATCGTGCGGATGTGTATTCTCCATCACGAAGGAGACGATGCTGCCCTTTTCCTTCGTTGTGCCCACGATGCGCAGGCTGTTGATTTCCGAAAGCCGCCGGGTTGCGTAGTCGCGAAGCGCCAGCTCATGCGCGAGGATGCGCTCGCGGCCGATACTCTGGATATAAGAGAGCGCAGCGCCAAGACCGATTGCCTGGACGATGGCGGGTGTGCCCGCCTCGAAGCGGTGCGGGGGCGCGGCATAGGTCACGTTTTCGAGTGTCACCTCGCGGATCATCTCGCCGCCGCCGCGATAGGGCCGCATCTTCTTCAGATATCCGGCCTTCGCGTAGAGGAGACCGATGCCCGTCGGCCCGTATAGCTTGTGGCCCGAGCAGACGAGAAAATCGCAATCGAGATCGCGCACATCGGTCGGCAGGTGAACGACGCTCTGGCAGCCATCGACAAGCACCGGCACGCCGCGCTCATGCGCGACGCGGATCATCTCCTTGATCGGCGTGATGGTGCCGAGCGCATTCGACATATGCGTCATCGCCACCATTTTCGTGCGTGGCGAGAAGAGCGCGCGATAGGCATCGATATCGAGCGAACCGTCATCGAGCGCCGGCACGAATTTCAGCACGGCGCCATGACGCTCGCGCAGGAAATGCCAGGGAACGATATTCGAGTGATGCTCCAGCACCGACAGGATGATTTCGTCGCCCGCCTCGATCATCGGCTCGGCGAAGGATGAGGCGACGAGGTTGATCGCGTCGGTGGCGCCGGAGGTGAAGACGATCTCGTCGGTCGAGGCCGCATTCAGAAAGGCGCGCGCCGTCTCCCTCGCCTGCTCGAACTTCTCCGTCGCGGCATTGGAGAGATAATGCATGCCGCGGTGGACATTCGAATATTCATGGCCATAGGCCTCGGCAATCGCGTCGATCACCTGTTTCGGCTTCTGGGCCGAGGCGGCATTATCGAGATAGACGAGCGGCTTGCCATAGACCTCGCGCGAGAGGATCGGAAAATCGGCCCGGATTCGCTCGACATCGTAGGGCTCATGGGTCAGGACGGGCTTGTTCATGATGCTGCCTCCCCGAACCAGCCGGAAACGAGATCGCGGAAGATTTCCCGGACCTTTTCATGCGGCGCGAGTTCGATCGCTTCGTCGAGGAAGGCGAGCACGAGCAGGCGGCGGGCCTCCGCATCGGGAATACCGCGCGAGCGCAGATAGAAGATTGCGTCCTTCGACAGCTCGCCCACCGTCGAGCCGTGCGCGCATTGCACATCGTCCGCATAGATTTCGAGTTCGGGCTTCGCGTTCATCGAAGCATCGCGCGAGAGGAGCAGCGCCTGCGTCATCTGGCGGCCATCGGTCTTCTGCGCATCGGGGCGCACGATCACCTTGCCCTGGAACACGCCTTCCGCCTCGCCGTCCAGCACACCTTTGAACATGGTGTGGCTGGTGCAGCCGGGAACGGCGTGATCGACCACGGAGAAGGTGTCGAAATGCTGCTTTGCACGAAGCGCGTAAGCGCCGTCGACGCTCGCATGCGCGCCCTCGCCCGCGAAACGGATGAAGTTCTGCGCGCGCGACAAGCCGCAGCCAAGCGTCAGCGTGAAGCTTCCAAGCCGCGCCTTTCCGGCGAGCGTTGCGCGCAGCGTCGAAAGGTGAACGCTATCCGCCGTTTCATCCTGCAGCTTCGCGTGGAGGAGCGTCGCATCCGCGTCGAGTTCGATGTCGGTGACGATATCGGCGAGCGCGGCCTTGCCGCCCAGATGGCTTTCGAGGATCGAGGCTTCGGTACCCTCCTCCAGCAGCACAAGATTGCGCGTATGCGAGGCACCTGCGTCGGCCGCGACAAACACGAGATGGAGCGGCTTGTCGAGCCTGACGCCCTTGCGGATGCGCAGAGCCATGCCGTCCGCCATCAGCGCGGTATTGAGTTCTACGATGTTCTCCGCCTGCCGCGCCTCGTCCATGCGGCGCTCTATCAGGGCTTTGGCCCATTGCTCGCTCAGCACATCGGCAAGGCGGTGAAGCTCCACGCCCTTGGGGAGACGCGCCATATCCGACAGGCCCTCATGGAAGCGGCCATTCACGAAAACGAGCTTGTGCGCGTCGATGCCTGCGAAGGCGACGGCGCCTCGCGTTTCCGGCAGGATCACCGCGCCCTTGTGTTCAGGCGCGGGTGCGAACGCGGCCTTGTCGAGCGCCTGGCGAAGGTCGGTGTATTTCCAGTCCTCGAGGCGGCGATGCGGCAGTCCCGCTTGCGCGAAAGCCTTAATCGCATCCGCGCGGCGGCGCGCAAGCCAGCTGCCGGCACCGGGCAATGCGTTGCCCGCCGTTTCGAAAGCCGTCACAAAACTTGCCGTCGCCTTGTCGTTCATGGCCTCACTCACGCGGCGTCCGCGCCATAGGCGGCGTAGCCGGATTTCTCGAGTTCGAGCGCCAGCTCCTTGCCGCCCGTCTTCACGATGCGTCCCTTGGACAGAACATGCACGACATCCGGCACGATATAGTCGAGCAGGCGCTGATAATGGGTGATGACGATCATCGCGCGCTCGGGCGAGCGCAGCGCGTTCACGCCTTCTGCGACCGTTTTCAGCGCATCGATGTCGAGGCCGGAATCGGTTTCGTCGAGCACGCAGAGCGCGGGCTCAAGCAGCGACATCTGCAGCACCTCGGCACGCTTTTTCTCGCCGCCGGAATAGCCGACATTGAGGGCGCGCTTCAGCATGTCGTCGGTGACGTTGAGCGGCTTCGCCTTCTCGCGCACGAGCTTCAGGAAACGCACGGCATCGAGTTCCTCTTCGCCGCGCGCCTTCCTTTGCGCATTGAGCGCCGTCTTGAGGAAGGTCATCGTCGTCACGCCCGGAATCTCCAGCGGATACTGGAAGGCGAGAAAGACGCCCGCCGCCGCGCGCTCGTCCACGCCCATCTCCATCGGGTCGCGGCCCTTGAAGCGGATCGTACCTTCCGTGACCTCGTAGCCCTCGCGGCCCGCCAGCACATAGGAGAGCGTCGACTTGCCGGAGCCGTTCGGCCCCATGATGGCGTGCACTTCGCCCGCACGGATGTCGAGGTCGATCCCTTTCAGGATTTCCTTGCCGTCCACTTTCGCGTGCAGGTTTCTGATCTCAAGCATGGTCACTTCTTTCACTTCAAACGTCCTAGCCGACGCTTCCTTCAAGGCTGATGCCGACGAGCTTCTGTGCCTCGACGGCGAATTCCATCGGCAGCTGCTGCAGCACGTCGCGGCAGAAGCCGTTGACGATCAAGGCCACCGCCTCTTCCTCGCCGATGCCGCGCTGCATGCAATAGAACAGCTGATCGTCGCTGATCTTCGAGGTGGTCGCCTCATGCTCCAGAATGGCGCTCGGGTTCTTCGTCTCGATATAGGGGACGGTATGCGCCGAGCACTTGTCGCCGATCAGCAGGCTGTCGCATTGCGTGAAGTTGCGCACATTCTCCGCCTTGCGGTGAACGCTGACGAGGCCGCGATAGGTGTTGGACGACTTGCCGGCGGAAATGCCCTTGGAGATGATCCGGCTCGTCGTGTTGCGGCCGAGATGGATCATCTTGGTGCCGCTGTCGACCTGCTGGCGCCCGTTCGAAATCGCGATCGAATAGAACTCGCCGCGCGAATTGTCGCCGCGCAGGATGCAGCTCGGATATTTCCAGGTGATGGCGGAGCCGGTCTCGACCTGCGTCCACGAGATCTTCGAGTTCGCGCCGCGGCAATCGCCGCGCTTCGTCACGAAGTTGTAGACGCCGCCCTTGCCTTCCTCGTCGCCCGGATACCAGTTCTGCACCGTCGAATATTTGATCTCGGCATCGTCGAGCGCCACAAGCTCGACGACCGCCGCGTGCAGCTGGTTCTCGTCGCGCTGGGGCGCTGTGCAGCCCTCGAGGTAGCTCACATAGGAGCCCTTCTCGGCGATGATGAGCGTGCGCTCGAACTGGCCCGTCTGCTTCTCGTTGATGCGGAAATAGGTCGAGAGTTCCATCGGGCAGCGCACGCCTTCGGGAATATAGACGAAGGAGCCTTCCGAGAAGACGGCCGAGTTCAACGTTGCGTAGAAATTGTCGGACGTCGGAACGACGGAGCCGAGATATTTCTTCACGAGCTCAGGATGCTTCTGCACCGCTTCCGACATGGGGCAGAAGATGACGCCCACTTCGGCGAGCTTTTCCTTGAAAGTGGTGACGACCGACACACTGTCGAACACGGCATCGACGGCGACGCCTGCGAGCATCTTCTGCTCGGTCAGCGGAATGCCGAGCTTCTCGTAGGTTTCGAGAAGCTTCGGGTCCACCTGGTCGAGGCTGTCGAGCTTCACCTTCTGTTTCGGCGCCGCATAATAATAGGCGTCCTGGAAGTCGATCGGCGGATAGGAGACTTTCGCCCAGGTGGGCTCGGTCATAGTCAGCCAGCGGCGGAAGGCCGCGAGGCGCCATTCGAGCAGCCAGTCGGGCTCGTTCTTCTTCGCGGAAATGAAGCGAACCGTATCCTCCGTCAGGCCGAGCGGGGCCTTTTCGGATTCGATGTCGGTGAAGAAGCCGTATTTGTACTTCTCCACTTCACCAACGGTTTCGACGGTTTCCCGCACGGCAGCCATATCAACTCTCCACAGATGCGAGCGGCCTTGGCGCGCGCGCATTTACAGTCGCATTCAGTTTCGCCTTCGCCCGGTCATAGGCGCGGCACCAACTCGCGACGAAACGGTCTACATCCTCTGCCCGGCTCGTCCAGCCGAGGCTCACCCGCACGGCGCCTTTCGAGAGCGCGGGGGCGACGCCCATCGCTTCGAGCACGCGGGGGCTGCGGACCTTGCCGGAAGAACAGGCCGCACCGGCGCTGACAGCGATGCCATCGAGATCGAGCGCCATCAGCAGCGTTTCGGCGTCGAGGCCGGGTGCGGCGACATAACATGTATTCGCCAGCCGGTCCGCCTTCTGCCCGAAGAAAACGGCATCGGGCGCATGACCCGCGATCTCCGCTTCCAGCCTCTCCCGGAGATGGCCAAGCGCGGCAAACTCTTCAAGGCCTTGCATCGCCGCAAGCGCCGCGGCGCCGAAGCCCGCGATACCGCTCACATTCTCGCTGCCCGCGCGGCGGCGCATTTCCTGTCCGCCGCCCACGGCGAGCGCGGCGAAAGGCAGCCCCTCGCGGATGACAAGCGCGCCCGTGCCGAGCGGTGCGCCGAGCTTGTGGCCGGCAAGCAGCATCATGTCTGCGCCAAGGCCCGCAAAATCGAGCGGTATCTTGCCTGCCGCCTGCACGGCGTCGCACAGAAGCAGCGCGCCCGCCTCATGCGCGATCCGCGCGGCGGCGGCCACGGGCTCGATCACGCCGGTCTCGTTATTCGCGAGCATCAGCGCCACCAGCGCCTTGCCCTCACCTGCCTCAAGCAGCGTCTTCAGCGCGGCGAGATCCGCGCGGCCTTCGCCGTCCACGGGCAACACCGTCACCGGCAATCCGCTCGCCTCGGCAGACGCGCGGACCGCCTCATGCTCCACCGCGCTCACGATGAGCCGCGTCACGCCCTGCGCCTCGCGCGCCGCGTGAAACGCCATGCGGGCGGCTTCCGTGCCGCCGCTCGTGAAGCTCACTTCGGCGGGCTTGGCGCCGGCGAGCCTTGCCACCTCTCCCCGCGCCTTTTCGATCAGCGCGCGCGCCGCCCGCCCCTCGGCATGGACCGAGGAGGGATTACCCAGGACATCGAGCGCCGAGAGCACCGCCGCGCGCGCCTCGGGGCGGAGCGGTGTCGTCGCATTGTGGTCCATATAGGCGCGTGTCGCCGTCATGTGCCTCTGCTTGCTTGTCTGCGGGCCGGGCGGATCAGTCCGCGGCGAGGGCCGCCGCCTTGCGGGCCGGGCCGTCCACCGCCATCTGCTTGCCGGCCATGCGCCCGCCGATCACGTCGCCGAGCGAGACGGAGCCCAGATAAAGCTGGATGTGGTGGCTCAGGCCTTCCCAGAGATCATGGGTGATACAGCGGCCGGAGGACGGCATGCAGCCCTTGGGCGAGCCGAGTTCGCAGCGCGTCGCCTTGATCGGCTCATCCACCGCGAGGATCACGTCCGAAATGCGAATATCGTCCGCGTCGCGCGACAGGAGATAGCCGCCGCCGGGGCCGCGCACGCTTTTCACGAGGTCGCCGCGCCGGAGCTTTGCGAAAAGCTGCTCCAGATAGGAGAGCGAGATTTCCTGCCGGTCCGCGATTTCGGCCAGCGCCACCGGGCTGCCGCTCGAATGGCGGGCGAGGTCCGCCATCGCCATCACCGCATAACGTCCCTTCGTGGTGAGTTTCACGGGGCAACTCCTTCATGGACGGGGCGAGACGGGTCCAAAAGCTTGCACAACCGGCCATCGCCTGTGTTAAGAACGTGCGCCCGGCGCCAAGGCAGCCCGGATTTCCGGCCCTTTCGGGGCGGTTCCGGCCTTCCCGTCGGCGGGCCTCAGGGGCTAGGCCTTAGAATTTCCTAGCTCCCTAGTCAACTACTTAACATCTCCTGACGGTATTTCCAGAGGGGATGGCCGATTCTCGCGGAAAATTGTCCGATTGCCACAGTCGGAATTTCGCACCCGCCCAGTAACGCTTGAACCGAAGCAGACCCAGACATGCCCGAAGTGATTTTCAATGGTCCGGCCGGCCGTATCGAAGGCCGCTATCACCACAGCAAGAAGGCCAATTCGCCGGTGGCGCTGGTGCTTCACCCGCATCCGCAATTCGGCGGGACCATGAACAACCCGGTCACCTATGCCCTGTTTCAGGCCTTCGTGCAGCGGGGCTTTTCGGTGCTGCGGTTCAATTTCCGGGGCGTGGGGCGGAGCCAGGGCGCCTTCGATTCCGGCATCGGGGAACTCTCGGACGCAGCCTCCGCGCTCGACTGGCTGCAGTCGCAGAATTCCGACGCCTCGCAGTGCTGGATCGGCGGCTTTTCCTTCGGCGCCTGGATCGCCATGCAGGTGCTGATGCGCCGGCCGGAAATCGAGGGTTTCATCTCGGTCGCGCCGCCCGCCAACATGTACGACTTCTCCTTCCTCGCGCCCTGCCCCTCCTCCGGCATCATCATCAATGGCGGCATCGACCAGGTGGCGCCGCAGGCCGATGTGCTGAAGCTCGTGGAGCGCCTCAAGACGCAGAAGGGCATCACCATCGAGCATGCGACGGTGGACGGCGCCAACCACTTCTTCGAGACGAAGCTCGAGCCGCTGGCGGCCACCGTCGGCGCCTATCTCGACAAGCGCCTCGCCGCCGCGCCCGAGAAGGGGTGAGACGCTGTTCGCTGGTTAGCGATCTTCCCCGCTCGCGGCGCGCGGTCTATTCTCTCCCCGGAACAAGGCCCAAGGGATGGAAGCCATGAGCGACGCAATCGGCCCCGGCGATCTCGTTCTTTGCGTCAATGCCGCGCCGAACCATGTGACGGGCTGGCCGGTGCCGCTGCAGGCCGGCGAGACCTATGTCGTCTTCGCGGTGATGGACTTCGCCTGCCCCTGCGGCCGCTCCGACGCGCTGCTCGATGTCGGCGTGGACTTCGCCTGGTGCCAGTCCCGCTTCCGCCTCCTGCCCAAACCCAAAGCCGAGAAAAAACCCCGCGCCGCTTCGAAGCCGAAGGAGACGGAGAAGGTTTGAGGGGGCTCTCTAACCCACTACCCCAAAACCGTCATGGCCCGGCTCGTCCGGGCCATCCACGTCTTTCTGCGTACTGAGAAAGAAAAGGTGCTCGAAGCACGGCCTCGCACCAATTTCGACATCAAAGCGATAATTGCTGGGTGACTAGAATATAACCGTTCAGTCATCACGCCCTTGCCGACGACGATCCCACGCCGCAAGAAAATCATCAATCACCTTTTGATTAGGCTCGTCCAATTGACCACTAGCCTGAAGGCGCTCCAATTCCGTACGAAATCGATCAACGTCGAGAATATTCGTGTTTTCATTTATTTGAGCTCGCACATGTCGTTGCGCGACACGATCGCCGAGCCCAACAAATCCCATACCCTGCGACCAAGACTCGCCCGTAAAACCCTTTGCAAAGATAATAAGCGCCTTTTCGTTGCTAAGCAGCGGGTCTGTCCAGGCGCGCACTTCTGTCGGATCATTGTCCGCAAAGTCCCGCCAGCGATAGAGGATGTAGATGAGGTCCTTGTGATCCAACAGAGACTCATCTGCTGCTGCGGTCCGAATAGCTGCAATCGCAAGGCCAACTAGAGTTGCAACTGCGTTCTCGCTAATCAGACAGTCTTCCTCGCGTTGAGGACCATCCTCCCGCTCGCAATAGTCATCGCGAGCGGAATTAGTAAAGCTGACCAGCCAACCGAGCGAAGCATCAGTGATGGCGGACATGTATAGCGCAGTCCGCTCATCTAGCGTGAAGCGGTCATTGGTTAATCGGCGGATGAGCCAATGATACCGCAAAGTAGTATCTTCGATCGCGAGCATTCCGTGCCCTCGATCGATATCGAGATCGATTTCGTCGTGTATTTCGAATAGAGCGCCAATCAGCGACTCGACCTTCTCGCGTTCAACACGCAAAGCGTGCGTGATCAATTCATCCAGGAGCACCGGCACCATAGACGTGCCGGTGCGACGCCTTTCTTCGGCTGCCCTTCGAAAAGTCCTCTGAATGAAGTCGCGATCATCCGCGCGACCAATGAGTTGGTCGATAGACTCCATTGAGAGCGTTTCGTCACTCAACGACATGCGGAAATATGTGTCAAAGTGCGCTTCAATGCATACCCTGCGCTCGGCGTCCCATCGATCTAAGAAGCCGCCGCTGTATCCCATGTCTTCCATCCGGGGAAACAGACGCTGTAGCGCGATCCGGATAGTTTCCTTTCTACCATCGTCGACTGAACCAAGGAAGGGATCGAATCTGGAATCGTCTTCCCTGTGGCGGCCGCCATTGCGATCTCGAAGACCACATAGATTTATCTTATTTGATCGAATCGTTTGAAATGTCGAGGGTTCGTATAGTCGAAGCGTCTCTAGAGCAATGAAATCGGCAAGACTGATTTCACCAGCAATCGCAGGCCAAGTTAAGCTAATGGCATTTTGAAAACGTACCACATGCCTTGGCGTAGTTAGATATGGTGCAACGACATCATGAAACAGGTTCAGCATACGCCGCAATTGATCCTCGCCTGGCGATCCGCATGTAGTTTCAATTGCGGAAAGAACAGCACGATTCAAATCAGTCCTGAGTGGTAGGGGAATATCGAAGCTCGCCTGAATGATCTTCTCGAGAAAGTGTGGCCCTTCCGATGGATATCGCTCAGCCACAGCCTGCTCTGCGAGCAATCTATCCAATACAAGTAGATACATGACATTTGGCAAACGACCGACGGATTTCACCATACGGAAAATGGCCAATGCTTCATCGGGGCTCAGGCGGTCAATATCGTCGATAATGATAAGAAAGCGGCGTTTTTCTTCTTGGAGTACTTTTGAAAGTTTACTGAACGTCTTTTCGAGCGTATCGCTGTCATTGAAAAACCGTCTGGCAAAGCCGGTGGATGCGGTCATAAATGGCGCAAACTGTGCTGCCGACGTGAGCGCGACTGCGGCACCGATTACGGGGCCAGCTTGCAGCATCCCTCGCCCGAGTTTCGGGACAAGCCCCTTCACCTTGTCTTTTAATGAATCGCTCAAAACAGCATGGAGATTTTGCAGGAATGCAAGCGCGAGCGCTTCTTCACCCCGATACCACCAGCATTTAAAATCCGAGATGATGAGTTTTTTGTCGTCCGCTTTCTCCAGTTCGGCTCGTATGATGTTTACGGTACTGCTCTTGCCGACTCCCCAAGGTCCGTTCAATGCGATTGTTGTGCCTACAGGATTTCTAATCCCAAGAATACCTTTCGCCAAAGACTGTGCGAATGGCGTGATCCCGTACTGATCGTCGGCTGACGTCTCAATTGGACTATCGTTGAAATAGCGGGTGCTCATTTGCCCAACTTACATTGTTTTTTTGTTTTGATCCAAAATCTCATTTGCGTTGCAGGAGTGGTATCGCAATCCGTCCAATTTACGACGCGGATAGTTGTCACTTGTTTTCAGATCTAGCGACGTCTCCGTCCGGTCAAAGAAAACATTTCGCTTCACGTCAATTTCCCTACCCGCCCAACACCTTCCCCGCCCGGTGCAGCTGCCCGCCCGGCATGGGCTCCGGCACGCCTGTCGTGCCCGGCAGGCTGAGGGGTTTGCCGCGGAGGGCGCGGACGGCGAGGTAGGCGAAGGCTTCGGCTTCTATGTCGTCGCCGCGCCAGCCGAGATCCTCCGCAGGCAGAACACCGCCCTGCAGGCGGCGGCTCAGCATGGACATCAGCACCGGGTTGTGCCGGCCGCCGCCGCAGACGATGAAGCGCGAGGGCACGCCCGGCACATGGGCGAGGCCGCGCGCGATCGCCTCCACGGTGAAGGCGGTGAGGGTCGCCGCACCGTCGGGCGCGGAGAGGTGGCTCACGGCATCGGGCGAGAAGGAAAAGCGGTCGAGCGATTTCGGCGGCGGCGCCTCGAAGAAGGGATGCGCCATGAGGCGCTCCAGCGCCTCCATGTCGACCTCGCCTGCGCCCGCCATTGCGCCGTCGCGGTCCACCGGCTCGCCGGTATGGGCCTCTGCCCAGTCGTCGATCAGCGCATTGCCGGGGCCGGTGTCGAAGGCGATGAGCGCGCCGTCCGTGCCGACAAAGGTGATGTTGCCGACGCCGCCGATATTGATGATCGCGACGGGCTCCGATATTCCCGCGCTCCGCGCCAGCGCCTGATGATAGAGCGGGACCAGCGGCGCGCCCTGCCCGCCGGCTGCGACATCGGCGCTGCGGAAATCGTTGACGACGTCGATGCCGGTGAGGCGCGCCAGCACGTCGCCAAGGCCGATCTGCACGGTGCGGCGGCGCGCCGGCTGGTGGAGCACGGTTTGCCCGTGAAAGCCGATCACCGAGATATCGGCGGGCTTCAGGTCCGCATCGGCGAGGAGCTGGCGGACCGCGATGGCGTTCGCCAGGGTGAAGTGGCGCTCGGCCTCGGCGATTTCCTCGGGCATGGGGGCGTCCGGCTCCCAGGTCTTGGCGGCTTCGAGCGCCATGGAGAGGATCAGCCGTTCCTCGGGCTTGTAGGGCACGAAGGCCGAGGGGCCGGGCCTGACCGCGCCCTCGCCATCCGTCTCCACGATGGCGGCGTCGATCCCGTCGAGCGAGGTGCCGCTCATCAATCCCAAGGCTCTGATCATTCTGCCGTCTGCCCGTTTTGCCCCTGCGGCGGGCCCGTGATACACCAGCCGCCAATTCCAGCCTATCCGAAACCCGAGCGATCATCATGTCCAGCTTCAAGTCCGATTTCCTGCGCGAACTCGAGCAGCGCGGCTTCATCCACCAGCAGTCCGATGCGGGCGCGCTGGACGAGATCGCCGCGACCCGCGTGCTGACAGGCTATATCGGCTATGACGCGACGGCGCCGAGCCTTCATGTCGGCCATCTGATGCAGATCATGATGCTGCGCTGGCTGCAGCGGACGGGTGGCAAGCCCATCGCGCTGATGGGCGGGGGAACGACGCGGATCGGCGATCCGAGCTTCCGCGACGAAGCCAGGCCGCTGCTCACCGACGAGAAGATCGACGAGAACCTGGCCGGCATCAAGAACGTGTTCGCGAAGTTCCTCGACTTCGGCGCGGGCAAGACCGGCGCGATCATGGTCAATAATCGCGACTGGCTGGACAAGCTTCAGTACATCGATTTCCTGCGCGACTACGGACGCCATTTCTCAGTGAACCGGATGCTCTCCTTCGACAGCGTGAAGCTGCGGCTCGACCGGGAGCAGAACCTGTCGTTCCTCGAATTCAACTACATGATCCTGCAGGCCTACGACTTCGTGGAGCTCAACCGGCAATATGGCTGCGAGCTGCAGATGGGCGGTTCGGACCAGTGGGGCAATATCGTCAACGGCATCGAGCTCGCGCGGCGCACGGCGGGCGCGCAGGTCTTCGGGCTGACGAGCCCGCTGCTCACCACGTCGTCGGGCGCGAAGATGGGCAAGACCGCGTCCGGCGCCGTCTGGCTCAATGCCAACATGCTGTCGCCCTACGACTACTGGCAATACTGGCGCAATGCGGAAGATGCCGATGTCGGCCGCTTCCTCAAGCTCTTCACGGAATTGCCGCTCGGCGAGATCGCGCGGCTCGAGGCGCTTGGCGGATCGGAGATCAACGAGGCGAAGAAGGTGCTCGCCACCGAGACGACGGCGATGGTGCATGGCCGCGCCGAAGCGGAGAAGGCGGCAGAAGCCGCCCGCACCGCCTTCGAGGAAGGCGCGATCAGCGCCGACCTGCCGACGGTGGAGACCGGCGAGCTTGCGGGCGGGCTCGGGCTTCTGACGGCGCTGGTACAGGCGGGGCTCTGCGCCTCGACCAGCGATGCGCGCCGCCAGATCAAGGGCGGCGCCGTGCGCGTGAACGACGCCGCGGTGAGCGACGAGAAGCTCACGCTGACCCTGTCGCATCTCACGGGCGAAGGCGTGGTTAAGCTCTCGCTCGGCAAGAAGAAGCATGTGCTGCTGAAGCCGAAGGGGTGAGGCACAAAAAATTCTGGCCCTTCCGTTGCCGGAAGGGCCAGTCCCGAACGCTCCCTGATTTCTTTCTTCTGTTCTTCTTTCTTCTTTTCGTTAGCGTTCCGCGGCTATTGGCTGCCGCTTTCCTTGCGCGCCGCTCTACTCGGCGGCCGTGGCACCCGTGAGGGCGAAGACGGCGTTGTCGCCGCCCGCGCCGTTGATTGCCTGCAGATATTTGATGCCTTCCTCCGCAATATCGTCGCCGATCATGCGGTCGCCCTCGCCATAGAGTTCCGCCATGTCGACATAGGCGGCATACATGGGCGCCGTGCGGCTCGTGATGATGCCGGCTTTCACCAGCGTCTTGATGAGCACACGGAAGATATTGGTCGATTCCTGCAGCTCCTTGCGCATGTTCTTGTCGGTGAGCGCCTCGGCGAGCGCGCCCTGCACCCAGCGCCAGTCGAGGCCGACCTTCTCGTAGATTTCCTTCTTCTGCTCGGGGCCGGTCGAGTTGCGCATCAGCGTCAGGAACACCTCAAGCGCCCAGTCCTCGATGAGATCGCGCTCGGCTTCCGGCAGGTTCGGCACGGTGCGGTCCGCCCAGATCTTGCCGAACTTGTGATGGAAGGCTTCGTCCGTCATGGTGAGCTGCATCAGCCGCTTCAGCAGCGGATCGGTCGTCTTCGCGTAGAAGGTCGCGAAGGCGCCCATGGCAAGACCCTCGACGATCATCTGCATACCGACGAGTTTCTTCCAGACGAGCGGCGTCGCCACGATCTCGCAAAGCAGCTTTTCGAGCACCACGCCGCAGGCGGTCGGCTTGCCCCAGCGCGCCTGGATGTAGCGCGCAAAGCCCGTTACATGGCGGGCTTCCTCGCGGGTCTGGTTCGCCGCATATTCCTGCGCGCCCGGGTCCTTCAGGATGTGGCAGAGGGAAGCCGAGAGCGCGAGCGCACCTTGCTCGCCATGCAGGATCGAGGACATGCTCCAGCGGATGTTCTCGTTGATGAGATAGATCTTCTGCTTCTCGTCGAGCTTGTCGGAAACCGCCGTCTTCAACTCCATGTTGAAGTCGGACGGCATCAGCGCCTCGTTCTCGAGGTCCCAGGGCTGCGAGAAATCGATATATTTCGGGTCCAGCGGGTCCCAGAAGTGGTCATGGGTCGCGGAAATGATCTTGTCGAAGGCGGTCGAGCGCTTGCCGTAGCGGTCGACATCCATCATGGCCGGGAAATCGTCCGGCGCGACCGCCTCGTAAGCGGCATCCATCGTCATCTTCTGATTGGTGGACATGGCTCCTCCTTCCCTGTCCGGTCAAAAGCGATAATGGAAGTCTAACGATGCGGAGTTACACTCCGCAATCCCAAAAGCGACGCTGGCGTCAATTTCGCACTGCGGCAGGATCTTCGGTTGCAGCGCCGTTGCCGGCTGCAGTCCCGGGCGCCGCCTCGTTTCTCGAGCTTTCTTCAGGCGGCAGGGTCGAGCCGAATTCAAAGAGACGGCGGAGGAATCCGGGCGCGAGCGCAGAAAGCGGATTCACGACGACGGTCGGATCATCCGCATTGCCGCGCACGCCATAGGTTATGGCGAAGACGCCCTCGCCTTCCCGGCCGACAATGAGCGGCCCGAGAACCGGAACCTGCCCAAGGAAGGAATTGATCGTGTAGGCGGGTACCAGCGTGCCTTCCATGTCGATCAGGTCGTCGGCGCGGTCGATCTGGCCCGAGGCAGTAAGGCCGATCGCGGGACCCGACATGCGCGCGTCCTTCACATGAATGCGGTTTTCCGTGAAGGCGAAGGGCAGTTCCAGCCGGTCGAAGAAGATGCCGTCGCCGCGCATCGTGTCGCTGATGCCGGTCAGCGAACCGAGCGTGAGAATATTGGCGAGCACCGGTGCGTCGACGATGCGGAACTTGTCGATACGCAAGGTGCCGGAAAGCGGCGAGCCCGGCTGGCTGTCATCATAGCTGCCGCTCACATCGAGCGTGCCGTTGCGCATGCTGCGCGTGAAATCGAGCGCGCGGAGCACGGCGCCCGCATTGCTCGCGCTGCCGGACAGCGTGCGGGCGCCGCTTCCGTCGGGCCCGATCCGCAGCGCCACGGGCGCGCCGTCATTGTCGAGCGCGGCCACATCCATCGTCCAGAGCTGGCCCTCCACCTGCACGAGCCGCACGGACACGCCGCCGAACAAGGTGCCGTGGTGTCCCGTCGCCTCGGCGATATCGGCCGTCAGCATGGTCCGGCGCATCGGATCGGCGACCACTTCGCCGGTCAGGATCACAGGCTCCCGCTCGGGCCCGGCGGCGGTTTCCTCTTCCTTCTTCGAGCCGCCCAGAAAACTGCTCAGCAAGCCGCGGGCATCGAAGCGCGCGCCCTTCACTTCCATCTGCAGCACAGCATCCGCCACGGGGCCAGCGCGGAAGCTGAAATCATTATGCTCGCCGAGCTTGACGACCGGCATGTCCGCCGCAACGAGCCCGCCTTCGGGGCCGAGAGTGAAGCTGCCCCGCGTGTCGATCCCCTCGCCTTCGAGAACGAAATCGGAAATGCGGTAGCTGCCGTCGTCCGCCAGCGCCAGATCGAAGGCGACGGTCGCCGGCTCGCCCGCCGGTTTCCACCAGCCCGCATCGTCGAAGCGCGCGACGGCATCGGTGAGCCCTGCGGCGATCTTGCCGCGGTTCACGCGCCTGCCATCGCCGGTCAAGGTTGCATCGACATTCGCCGTTCCGGCGATGAACTCATCGAGCTTGAGGCCGAGCGCCGCGCGCCCCGTCTCGTCGAGCGGGCCCACCAGCCGGTATGAGGAGCGCGGCCGGACTCCGTCGCCGAAATTCTCGCGCCATTCGAGTTCGAGTTCGGCGGCATGGTTGATCCCGATGGGCCCCTTCGCGGTGAGGCCCTTGCGATCCACCGTCAGGTCGAGCGTGCCGGAGGTGACGGAGAGATTTTCCTGAATGTTCGGGATCGCGACATTCTCGGCATGGGCCTCGCCCGAGAACATCACTTCGTCCATCTCCACATCTTTTTTCAATGGCAGCGAAATCGAGCCCTTGAGGCGGCCCGTGCCGCCCACATCACGCGGATCGAGACCGAAATTGCTGATCAGCGTGAGCGGTTCGCGGTCGAGAACAGAGAGAATGTCGGCGGTCGCGCCTGCGACGGTGAATGAGATATGACCCGGCGCGCCCTTGGTCGCGAGCTGGTCGGCGTAGAAATGTCCTTCGCTGACGGCTATGTCGCCCAACCCCTCCTGGCGAATGACGGCGGAAGGCACCCAGGCATCGAAGCGGTTGCCTTCCACGAGCCCGCGCGCTTCCAGATCCTCCATCGGCGGAAGCTCGCCGAGATAGTGAAGCGACTGCCCGCTCGCCGTGAATTCGAAGCGGAGATTCTCCTTGGGGATCGCTATGTGATTTTCAGCGTCGTCGATCATTCCGGCGGGCAAGTCGATATCGAAGCTCCCGCCGGTCAATGTGCCGCCCGAGAGGTTCTTGCCGACCCATACGCGCGCGCCCCGCGCCACATCGAAGGGCCAGATGGCGACGAAGGCATCGAGCGGTAGCGGTTCGATGGTACCGCTCACCTTGACCGCGGGCGACCGCTCGCCGTCCGCCACGTTGCCGGAAAGGCGAATGCCCCCGCCCGCCGTGCCGACGAAAAGCTCTGCGATATCCGCCTGCAACGCATCGAAATCGAGCGCCGCATCGAGATGGACACGGTCGAGATTGACAGGACCGGCAAAGAACTCCGGCACCTCGGTATGAAAATTCTCGGCCGTCAGGTCCACTTTCGCGCGGGCGATATTCAGGCCATCGCCGATTTCGTAGCCGATGGTGCCCGAAAGCGATGCATCATGCGGACCGGCCTTGAAGGAGAGATCCTCGACCGTTATGACACGCGCCGTGCCGTCGATGGTTACAAGTCCTTCGGCCTTTTCGAGAGGGATCACCGTCTCCCATGGTTCGGGGAGATGGATATTGCCGGCCCCGGAACTCAGTTGCAGGCGCGCCGATCTCAGGTCGCCGCTGCGCGCGATCTCCATCTGGCCTTCCGCATAAAGCGGCGCGTCGAAGACGGCGTAATCGGCAAAGGCAGGCGAAAGACGCGCAAGCGCCGCGGGAACGACGTCGTTGGCCTCCATGTCGATGCGGGCCGCGTCCTCGCCGGCGCGCAGCAGTCCCTTCATGCTGAGATGCGCCGTCGTATCGGCAAGCGCGACATCCGCATTCAGAAGACCGGCAATGCCGCCATCGCCTCTGTAGATCGAGAGATTGGCCGAGGGCGCCTCGAAGGTGACGCCGTTCACCTCGTCTATGAAAGTGAGACGCGCTTCCTTGATGCCGAATTCCGTGAGATAGCCGAGGGGCGTCGACCGGTCGTCCTCGTCAAGCAGGGCTTCGAGCAGCGGGCCGATGACGGCCGCCCCGCCCTCCTCCTCCGCGCCCTCTTCGGCAAGGGCCAGTGTAATGCCTGTACCCGGACGGCGCAGAACCGTCGCCTCCACGCCATAGAGGTCGACGGCGGTGGGCGCCAGCATGCCCCGGAAGAGGGCCGGTACGCTGAGATCGAAAGCAAGTTGAGGAACCGAGGCGATCTCGTTGCCGTCCGCGCCGCGCAGCCGGACATCGGACAGGCGGAGGGCGAGCCCCCGCTCCTCGGCCGACCAGATGAGGATCGTGTCGCCGATCGCGAGTTCGCCTCCCTGCAGCACGGGCCGGGCCGCGTCCTCGATCATCCGGTTGAGAATGGAAATGGATACCGGGCCGGAGGAAAGCTGCCAGGCCAGCACGGCAAGCAGCACGGCCATCACCGCTACCGCGATGCCCGCTACCTCCAAGGCTATTTTACTGGTCCGGCGTATCAACGAACTACGTAAACTCCAAACGCTCGCCGCCTATGGAAACCGGAGAAATGCGGCGAAAGCGAGTCAGGCGACTTTCTATCCCCAGCCGGGCTTCACGTCTGCAAAATTGGGGCTAGCCAGCACCCTGCGGCAACAATATTAACGGCTAGGATCCGCTTTTCCGGCATGGACAGAGACAGGAGACGAAGGCATGAGCAAGACGCCCGCCAAGAAAAGTTCCGCCGCCCCGTCCAGGACCGCGTCGAAGGCCGCCGCCAAGGCACCGGCCGGCCCGGGTCTTCCTGCCGAGGGCAAGAAGGCGCCAGCCTTCTCGCTGCCTGCCGATGACGGCTCGAAGGTCTCGCTGAAGTCGCTCGCAGGCAAGAAGGCGGTTCTCTATTTCTATCCGAAGGACGATACGCCGGGCTGCACCACCGAAGGCATTGCCTTCAGCGCCCTCAAGAAGAAGTTCGACGCTGCCAACACCGTCGTTCTCGGCATATCGAAGGACTCGATCGAGAAGCACTGCAAGTTCCGCGACAAGCATAATCTCACCGTCCGGCTGCTCTCCGACGAGGAGGGCAAAATGCTCGAAGCCTATGGCGTCTGGACGGAAAAGAGCCTCTACGGCCGAAAGTTCATGGGGATCGTGCGGAGCACCGTGCTGATCGACGAAAAGGGCGTGGTGCGGAAGGTCTGGCCCAAGGTCAAGGTGAACGGGCACGCCGAGGAAGTGCTGGCTGCGGCCCAGGCGCTGTGACCGCCATGGCAGCTGCATCGGCCCTTGCGGAAGCGGCGCGCGAGGTTCTGCTTTGCGGCGATGCGGATGCCAAGGCGCGTCTTGCGCGGGAGGTCGCGGCACGCTGGCGCGCAGGCGAACTCGCCGCGGGGCAGACGGTCCCGATGCCCGACCGCCCGAACCGCCCGGCACGGCCGGAACTCCGCCTCCCGAGGGACATGCCGCGCCGAAGCTTCAAGGGCGCGAGGGGGCGGATCGCGCTCCTTCATTCCCTCGCCCATATCGAACTCAATGCGATCGATCTTGCCTTTGACCTCGCCGGGCGCTTCGCAGGCGAGGACATGCCCGACGCCTTTTTCGACGACTGGATCGGGGTCGGCGACGACGAGGCGCGTCACTTCGCCATGCTGCAGGCGAGGCTCGCAGCGCATGATGCGGCCTATGGCGACCTGCCCGCTCATGACGGGCTCTGGCAGGCAGCCGAGGAAACGCGGCACGACCTCATGGCGCGGCTTGCCGTGGTGCCCATGGTGCTCGAGGCGCGCGGCCTCGACGTGACGCCCGCCATGATCGCCCGGCTGGAGGCGGCTGGCGACCGCGAGAGCGCGCAGGTACTCGAAACGATCTACACGGAGGAAAAGACGCATGTGGAAGCTGGGACGCGCTGGTTCGCCTTCCTTTGCGGCAAGCGGGGCCTCGCGCCCGAGGCGGAATTTCACCGGCTGGTGAAAAAACATTTCCGGGGCGCGCTGAAGCCACCTTTCAACCGGCCGGCGCGCGACGCTGCGGGCCTGCCGCCCGGATTCTACGAACCGCTGGCAAGCACTCTCCCCGTTGCGAAAGGCGCGTCGTAATTCCGTGATATGGTGAATGAAAATTAACCATTAACTTCAAAACTCTACGGGCGTATGTTGTAAGCCTGTGCCAAATTGGGTGGGATAGGCATTCAGAAGATCGGGGGCTGGGGCATTGAGGGGCATGCACCAACGGCGCGGTTGGGCCGATAGATTCCGCAGTTTCATGCGGCACATGTATGTGGAACGGCAGATCTACATCCGTTCGCACGGACATGTGCAGTTCATTTCGCTGTCGCCGCTGACGCAGACGGCGTTCGCGCTCATTGCGTTTATCTGCCTGACCTGGGTGGCCTATTCGTCGGTCAACGTGGTCTTCAAGGAGCAGATCATCGCGGCCAAGGAGCGGCGATATGTGAAGATGCAGTCCTCCTATGAGGAACGTGTGGCCCGGCTCCAGTCGGCCTATGACGAACTCAACGGGCAGCTCATCATCACCGAAGAACGCTTCCTCGCCACGACGCGGCAGATCGAAGAAAAACACAAGCAACTCTCGATACTTATGGGCCAACGTCAATCCGCTGGCTCAACGCTCGACACCATGCGCAGCAAGTATGCCTCGGTCGCCAACGGGCAGCAGGCGAATGCCGGCGCGGCGGGCAACTCCGTCCTGATGCGGGTCGACGGAACCGGCGAAGGCGGCTCGGCCGTGCTGCACACCACCGCCCGCCCCGACGCCCAAGGCACGGACAGCGCGCGTTTCGTGATCGAACAGCCGGAGGACGGGGCAGCGATCGACGTCGCCGAACTCGCGGGTGCTCGCGCGGGCAAGCCGAACGAGGTGGTGGCCCAGATTGACGCAAGGCTGACCCAACTCGACCAGGCCCAGCAGGGGCTCATCAACAATGTCGAGGAACTCACCGACCGGCGGCTCCGGGAGCTGAAATCCATCGTTTCCATGACCAAGGTGGTGGACCCGGAGGCGCTTCTGAAGCGCTCCGCGAGCCGCAGCGCCCAGGGTGGTCCCTTCATCGAACTGGCCGGTGGGCTCGAACTCGCGGGGGGCGACGAAAGCGCCTTCGCCAAGCAGCTTTTCCGGGTAAGCCAGAACCTCAAGAAGGTCGCCGATCTTGAGGAATCCATTGCGAGAATGCCGCTGGCAGAACCGCTGACGCATTACCGCAGGACAAGCAGCTACGGCCCGCGCCGCGACCCATTCAACGGTCGTATGGCTTTCCATTCGGGCGAGGATTTCGCCGCCCCGCATGGCACGAAAGTCTATTCCCCGGGGGTCGGCACGGTGACCTTCGCGGGCTGGCGCGGGGGCTATGGCCGGGTGGTCGAGATCGACCATGGCAACGGCTTCA
Organism: Parvibaculaceae bacterium; assembly: GCA_019636015.1. Classification (GTDB taxonomy): domain Bacteria; phylum Pseudomonadota; class Alphaproteobacteria; order Parvibaculales; family Parvibaculaceae; genus Parvibaculum. The sequence continues at coordinate 1,931,559 of JAHBYJ010000001.1, read as the reverse complement.
AGACGCGCTATGGGCACCTTGGAAGCATGTCCGTCAAGGTTGGCCAGAAAATTGCATTTCGGGACGTGATAGGCAGAGTCGGTTCATCTGGACGCAGCAGTGGACCCCATCTTCACTACGAGGTCTGGTTCGACGGTATCGTTCGCAACCCCTCCAAGTTCATCGAGGCAGGGCATTATGTTTTCGCGAAGCAAGGATAAAGAGACCGAGAAGGCGCCGGCTGCCGCCGCGCCCATCCCCGCACCGTCCGGCGGCGCGCGCCGTCCGAACACGCGCACGGCGCCGTCCATCATCTCCGCCGACCTCGTCGTTCACGGCAATCTGACCGCCACGGGCGACATCCAGATCGACGGCACGGTGGAAGGCGATATTCGCAGCCAGTCGCTGACGATCGGCGAGAAGGCTTCCATCACCGGCGAACTCGTCGCCGAGGACATCGTGATCCGCGGCCGCGTGATCGGCACCATTCGCGGCCGCCGCGTGCAGCTTTCCTCGACCTGCCATGTCGAGGGCGACATCCTGCATGAAGCGCTGGCCGTCGAGACCGGCGCCTTCTTCGAAGGCAATTGCCGCCACTCGGACGATCCGATCAGCCAGTCCGGCGCCGCACCGCGCGGCACCGCGCCGCGCGCATCGGCCCCCGGCTCCGGCCCGCTCGTCACCGAGCCGCCGCGCCCGGCCATGCCCCGCCCCGCCGCTGCCGGCAATGACAGCCCGGTGGTCGTGAACGATGGCGGCGTGGTGGTGAAGCGCCCGGCGGCACAGTAAGCACTCTTCGTCAGTAGTGTCTCATTGGGCAGTACCTGACATGCGAAAGGCCGGAGAGAAATCTCCGGCCTTTTCGTTTGTCCGCTTTCGGGGCAGCTGTGCCTAATCGATATCCTCGACCGCCTCGGCGCCGCCATGCACTCGGGCGGCAAGCGCGGCGGCCATGAAGGCGTCGAGGTCGCCGTCCAGCACCTTGGCCGGGTCCGGGCTTTCGACGCCGGTGCGCAGGTCCTTCACCATCTGATAGGGCTGCAGCACGTAAGAGCGGATCTGGTGGCCCCAGCCGATATCGGTCTTGCCGGCTTCCTGCGCGGCGGCGGCTTCCTCGCGCTTCTGCAGCTCGCGCTCATAGAGGCGGGCGCGCAGCATGTCCCAGGCGGCGGCGCGGTTCTTGTGCTGCGAGCGCTCGTTCTGGCAGGCGACGACGATGCCGGTCGGGATATGCGTGATGCGCACCGCGCTGTCGGTCTTGTTGATGTGCTGGCCGCCGGCGCCGGACGCGCGATAGGTATCGACGCGGCAGTCGCTTTCGTTGATCTCGATCTCGATGCGATCGTCGACCACCGGATAGACCCAGACCGACGAGAAGCTCGTATGGCGGCGCGCGGCGCTGTCATAGGGCGAGATACGGACGAGCCGGTGCACGCCCGACTCCGTCTTCAGCCAGCCATAGGCATTGTGGCCCTTCACGACGATGGTGGCGGACTTGATGCCCGCCTCTTCGCCATCATGCCGCTCGATGAGCTCAACCTTGTAGCCGCGCTTTTCCGCCCAGCGCGTATACATGCGCAGCAGCATCTGCGCCCAATCCTGGCTTTCGGTGCCGCCGGCGCCCGCATGGACTTCGACATAGGTGTCGTTCTGATCGGCCTCGCCGGAGAGCAGGGTCTCGACCTCGGCCTCCGCCGCCTCGTTGCGCGCGGCGCGGAGCGCGGCTTCCGCCTCGGAGACGATATCCGCATCGCCCTCGGCCTCACCCATCTCGATCAGTTCGATATTGTCGTTGAGCGCGGCTTCGAGGCGCCGGTAGCGGCCGATGGCCTCTTCGAGGCGCGTGCGCTCGCGCATCAGGCCTTGCGCCTTCTCGGGATCGTTCCAGAAATCGGGATCTTCGGCTTTCGCCGTCAGTTCGTCGAAGCGGCGGAGGGCAGCATCCCAGTCAAAGATGCCTCCTCAGCAGTGCGAGCGACTGCTTGATTTCATCGGCGAGCGTCTGCATCTCGGCGCGCATGGGGAACTCTTCTCGTATCTCTGCGGCCGGATTCGGCCCCGTTTCTGGCGCGGAAAATAGGGGGATGAGGGGGCGGTGTAAAGGGAAAGGGCGGTTTTGAAGGACCGACCTCTTGTATGGTTTGCCGCTAAGCCCCTACCCTGGCCTGTAAGGGTTTGAGGGGCAATGAGTTCAAACGACCGGACAGGCGAGGACTGGAACGATCAGGAGATAGACCTGATCGTGGCTGACTATTTTGCCATGCGCGACATGGAGCTTCGTAGGGAATCTTATGTGAAGTCACATCGTAACGCGGCGCTGCAGGAGCTAACTGGCCGCTCCAAGGGTTCCATCGAGTTTAAACACCAGAACATCAGCGCCGTGCTGATGACACTCGGCGAGCCTTGGATTCTTGGCTACAAGCCGATGCAGAACTTTCAGCAGGCACTCCTGAAAGGTGTCGAAAGGTTTCTTGAAAGTCGCTCATCTGAATCGGGCGTTGTTCTTCCGAAGCCAGCAACCTTCGCGGAAATGGGAACAATCTTTATCGGGGAAGCACCCGAGAAAATTGAGCGCCCGGAAGATAGCAACCCGCACCTCGCCAGACTTGTCCGAAAGTTCGATCCCGCACTGCGAGACGAGAGGAACCGGCAACTCGGAAAACTGGGCGAGGAACGCGTATATCATTCTGAACGCGCTCGCCTTCAGGCAGTTGGACGAGAAGATCTTGCGCGGAAGGTTCGATGGACTGCGCAAGAAGACGGGGATGGCGCCGGATACGATGTTCTGTCTTTCACCGAGCAGGGAGACGAGCGTTTTCTTGAAGTGAAAACAACGGCAGGCGGCGAGCAGACCCCCTTCTACATCTCAAAGAACGAGAAGCTGTTTTCCGAGGAGAGACAAGACGCCTTTCGCATCTTCCGGCTGTACGACTTCGCGCGTGAACCAAGGGCGTTTCAAATCGAGCCGCCATTGGAGAGCAAACTTATCCTCGAAGCGGCTAACTACAAGGCGTCGTTCCGGTAAGTTCGCATGGCTCGCAACTTCGAGTGCGTTCTGCCATTACCTCACTCGTCATGCCCGGACTTGATCCGGGCATCCAGGGCGAGGAACGAAGCCGATAGCGAAGAAAAATTCTTGCGAAGAGCGACGCCGCCTGTCGGCGGCTACTGGATTGCCGGGTCAAGCCCGGCAATGACCTATAAGGAGTAGTGTGTTCAATCCCCCTCCTACGCGGCGTTGCCGCTCCGGAGGGCTGATGCCGCCGCAAATCCCGATGCCCAGGCCCATTGGAAGTTGAAGCCGCCGAGGTGGCCGGTGACGTCCACGGCTTCGCCGATGAAGTAGAGGCCGGGGACGTTTCGGGCTTCCATGGTTTGCGAGGAGAGGTCGCGCGTGTCGACGCCGCCGGCGGTGACTTCCGCCGTGCGGTAGCCTTCGGTGCCCGACGGTTTCACGCGCCAGCGGTTGACGAGCGCGGCGACGGCTTCGAGTTTCCTGTCCGACAGGTCCGCAAGGCGGCCTTCCACGCCTGAGCGGCGGGCGACATTCTCGGCGAGGCTTTTCGGGAGGATGCGCGCGAGCGCGGTTGCGATTTCCTGTTTCGGCGTCGTCTTGCGCGCCTCTTTCAATTCGGCGAGCACATCGCGGCCCGGCGCCATGTCGATCGTGATCTCGTCGCCCTCGCGCCAGTACGACGAGATCTGCAGAATGGCGGGGCCCGAAAGCCCCCGATGGGTGAAGAGAAGCGCCTCGGCAAAGCGCGTCTTGCCATGCGAGACGACGGCATCGACCGAGACGCCGGAGAGCCCGTCCAGCGCCTCGCGCAGCTCCGGCCCGAAGGTGAAGGGCACGAGCGCGGGGCGCGGCGGCACGAGGCGGAGGCCGAATTGCCGAGCGAGGTCATAGGCGAGGCCCGTCGCGCCCATTTTCGGGATCGACTTGCCGCCCGTCGCCACGACAAGCGCGGGCGCGGCGAAGCGCCCCTTCGATGTTTCGACAGTGAAGCCCGCCCCGCCTTTCGCGACGCTCCTTATCTCCGTCTCGAGCGAGATGGTGACGCCTGCCTTGCCGCATTCGGCAAGCAGCATGTCGATGATCTGCTGCGAGGAGCCGTCGCAGAAAAGCTGGCCGAGCGTCTTTTCGTGCCAGGCGATGCCATGCGCCTCCACCAGCGCGATGAAATCCGCCGGCTTGAAGCCCGCAAGCGCCGAGATGCAGAAGCGCGGATTATCGGAGAGGAAGTTCTTCGGGCTCGTGTGGATATTGGTGAAGTTGCAGCGCCCGCCGCCGGAGATGCGGATTTTCTCTGCGGGCTTTTTCGCGTGGTCGATGACGAGCACGCGGCGGCCGCGCCGCCCTGCCGTCATGGCGCAGAAGAGCCCCGCCCCGCCTGCGCCGAGAATGATCGCATCGTATGTCAGTAGAGCCCGCCCGTGCCGGAGCCGACATCGCCGCCCTGCCCGCCGCCGGAGGCATAGCCGCCGCCGGGGCGCGCCGGTTCTTCCTCCTGCGCGCCGGGAATGCGGTCGGTCGGCACGCCGCCTTCCGGAATCGCCACGCCGAAGGGCAGCGTCTCGCCGTCCGGACCGCGCAGGCCGTCCGGCTGCTGATTGTCGTTGGCCGGGCCCGCCATGCCGGGCGGCACGTCGCCGCTGCCGTCGAGCACGCCTCCATCGAAGGCGCCCTGCTCGTCATATGTGTCCTCGTTCACGACCGGTACATTGCCGAAAAGGCTGACGCCCGGCGCCGATGAATCGAGCTGCGGCTCCGTGCCCTGCTTGAAGGCTTCGAGAATCACGCCCGAGCCCTCGCCATCGGCGAGCTTGCCCGTCTTCAGATTGACCTTCACGAGCGAGAGGCCCGGCGGCATGCGGAAGGGGATCGCCGGTTTGCCGCCGATCGCGCGCTGCATGATGTTCGCAAAGATCGGCGCGGCGGCGCGGCCGCCCGTCTCGGCGCGGCCGAGGGGGCGCGGCTCGTCGAAGCCGATGAAAACGCCGACCACGAGATTGGGCGAATAGCCGATGAACCAGGCATCCTTGCCGTCATTCGTGGTGCCGGTCTTGCCGGCGAGCGGTACGCCCACCTTGCGCGCCGCGCCGCCCGTGCCGCGCAGCACCGCGCCTTCGAGCATCGAGGTCACCTGATAGGCGGTTTGCGGGCTCGACACCTGTTCGCGATTGTCGGGCAATTCCGGCGGCATGACCGGCTCGGGATTTTGCGGGTTGCGGCGCGCGGCAGCGGTCACGGCTTCTTCCCAGTCCTGCGTGCAGGTGCTGCAGGGACGCTCGTCATTACGATAGACGGTGCGGCCGAAGCGGTCCTGCACGCGGTCGATCAGCGTCGGCGTTACCCGCTTGCCGCCATTGTCGAAGACGGCATAGGCCCCGACCATGCGCATGAGCGTGGTCTCGCCCGCGCCGAGCGACATGGAAAGCACGGCCGGCATGTTGTCGGCAACGCCATAGCGTCGCGCATAGGCGGAGACGTTTTCCGGGCCGACATATTGCGCGAGGCGCACCGTCATCAGATTGCGCGAATGCTCGAGACCGAAGCGCAGCGTCGAGGGACCGTAGAAGCGGCGCTCGTAGTTTTCCGGCTTCCAGAGGCCGAGGCCCGGGCCCTGGTCGAGCACGAAAGGCGCATCGAGCACCAGCGAGGACGGCGTGAAGCCCTTGTCGAGCGCGGCGGCATAGACGAAAGGCTTGAAGGAAGAGCCCGGCTGGCGCAGCGCCTGCACCGCGCGGTTGAACTCCGACATGCCGAAGCTCAAGCCGCCCTGCATGGCGAGAACGCGGCCGGTATGCGGATCGAGCGCCATGGCGGCACCGTTCACCGCTGGCATCTGTTCCAGCGCGTAATGCGTGGGGTTCTTCTTCTCGTCGCCGAAAACGGGCGAGACCCAGATCACGTCGCCCACCGAAACGACTTCCGACGGGCGCGAGATTTCCGGGCCGAGATAGAGATCGTTCACGTTTTTCCGCGCCCAGCGCATGGCGGCGAACGGTACTTTCGCCTTCACGATCTCTTTCGAGAAACCGCCGTCCGGCTGGCGGAGCGGGCGGAGGCCGACTTCAATGTCCTCGCCGCGAACATCGAGAACGGTGGCGAGCGTCCAAGGCTCCATGTCGGACGGCACGGGCATGGCGGCAAGCGCCTCCTGCCAGTTCTCGCCCTCTTCGAGCTTGCGCACCGGCCCGCGCCAGCCATAGCGCCGGTCATAGGCGATGAGGCCCGCGCGCAGCTCGCTCGCGACGATTTCCTGAAGCCGCGTGTCGATGGTCGTGCGTACCGACAGGCCGCCGCCATAGAGCTTTTCCTCGCCATACATGGTGAGAAGCTCGCGGCGCACCTGCTCGACGAAATAGTTGGCGTCGCGCATCTGCACGCCGCGCGTGCGGATCGAGACGTCGAGATCGGAAGCGCGCGCTTCGGCGGCCTCGAATTGCGAGATGAAGCCCTCTTCCGCCATGCGGGCGATAACCCAGTTGCGCCGGGCAATGGCGCGCTCGCGGAAGCGATAGGGATGATAGTTGTTCGGCGCCTTGGGCAGCGTCGCAAGATAGGCGGCTTCCGCCACCGTCAGTTCGTCGAGCGACTTGCCGAAATAGTTGAGCGCGGCGGCGGCGACGCCGTAGGCGCCGATGCCGAGATAGATCTCGTTGAGGTAGAGCTCGAGGATGCGGTCCTTCGAGAAGGCCTGTTCGAGGCGGAAGGCGATCAGTGCCTCTTTCAGCTTGCGGTCGAAGGTCACATCCGATGAGAGCAGGAAGTTCTTGGCGACCTGCTGCGTGATGGTGGAGGCGCCGACAAGGCGGCGATCGTTCATCACATTGGAGATGTTGTCGAACATCGCGCGCACGATGCCCGTCGCGTCCACACCGCCATGGCTGTAGAAATTCTTGTCTTCCGCCGCCAGAAAGGCTTCCACCACGCGCGGCGGAATGGCGCTGATCGGCACATAGAGACGGCGCTCGCGGGCGAACTCGCCGATCAGTTCGCCGTCGCCCGCATGGACGCGCGTCATCACCGGCGGCTCGTAATTGGCGAGCTTTGTGTAGTCCGGCAGGTCCTGATTGAGCTGCCAGACCATATAGGCGCCCGCAAGCAGGCCGCCGGTCAGCAGCACCAGAATGACCGCCGCAACGATCGAAAGAACTTTCAGCATCGGGCGCCCTGCCCCCACTCGCACAACATATCCGCCCCGCTGCCCTCTAATATCCAATTATGGCACGCGCGAGGCATCAAAACGACTCGTGCGTCGTGGCCTATATATAAAGCGGATATTTACCAAGAAAGGGTTGCCGGGCTGACCCTATCTGGCGGTTTCGCCCGGTGGCGCTTCGCGGACACCCTCCATGGGCGGATTTCGCTCGAGATCCGCGATCAAGCGGTTCATCAGGGCAATTTCCGAAAGCTGGGTTTCCACGATGCTGTCCGCCAGATCGCGCACCCTCGGGTCCTCTATCTGCGCTCGGCGGCTGGTCAGCACCGCTATCGAATGGTGCGGGACCATGGCCTTCATATAGGCGACGTCATCGACGGTCTGCTGGCTGCGCAGGAACCACAGGGCTGCCGCGAATACAAGCGCCGCGCCCACGAATATGGCGGCGTTCGCCCTGCCGCTCGGATACATGGAACGCATGAAAGCCAGCATGACGAGCGCCATGGCCGACACCATGAGGATCGTCATCCAGAGGCGCGTCTGACTGAACCTGACATGCGCCAGTTCATAGGTGTGGAGATACATGACGGCGTACATGACGATCCCCGAGACGAGGATCATTGCGCCGAAGCGGAGATAGCTCATGACGTTTCCTTTCCGCCGGGGCCGGTGAACGACAACCGGTGAGGAAAGGCCGGGTTCCCGCCTAGTTCGCCATTTCCGCCATGCGGTCGCCGAAATAGCGGTCGACGGCGCGGGTCATGGTTTTGGCCATGCCGGCCCGCCATGTCGAGGAAGTCAGCAGCTTCTCGTCTTCATGGTTGGTGAGGAAGCCGAGTTCCACCAGTACGGAGGGCACGTCCGGCGCCTTCAGCACCACGAAGCCCGCGAAACGGTGGGCGGGATCGAGGGTCTTGGTGCTCTGGCCGGCATAGTCCACCAGCGAGCGGGCAAAGCGCGAGGAATAGTTCTTGGTTTCGCGCTGGGCGAGATCGATCAGGATACCGGTCACTTCGGGCGTTTCGCCCTGAAGGTCGAGGCCGGCGATCATGTCGGACTGGTTCTCCTTGCGCGCCAGCGCGGCGGCTTCGGCGTCGGAGGCCGTTTCGGAGAGCGTGTAGACCGAAAGGCCACGCACATCGGGGCGCTGGATCGCGTCGGCATGGATGGAGATGAAGAGGTCCGCCTGCTTGCGGCGGGCAATGGCCACACGCTCGCGCAGCGGAATGAAGATGTCGTTGTCGCGCGTCAGGTGAACATCGTAGCGCCCCGTCGCCCTCAGTTCATCGGCGAACTGGCGGGCAAAGGCGAGCGTCACGTTCTTTTCCTTGACGCCGGAGCGGCCAAGCGCGCCCGGATCGACACCGCCATGACCGGCGTCGATCACCACGATGCGGCGGCGCTCCACGCGCTGGGCGGGCGGGCTGATCGGAACCGCGGCGACGGCGGCGAGTTCGGCCGCGGCTTCGGCAGCCGTGTCCGGCGTGCCGTCGGGCAGGCCGGCCGTGCGCATGAATGTCGCCATATCCGTCGGCGCGAGGTCGAGCACGACGCGGCGGCCGAAGCCCGATTGCGGGTCGAGCACGAAATTGCGTGCAACCTCCACCGGCTGGCCGGCGTCGATGACGACGCGCCAGGTATCCGCACCGAAGCGGCCATAACGGTAACCGGTCACGACGCCCATTGATTTCGTTGCCGGCGTCTCCGCAAGGTTGAACGGAACGCCCTTGATGTCGATGACGACGCGATAAGGGTCGGCCAGCGTGAAGACGCGATAATCCGCGACGTTCTCGCCGGCAAATTCCATGACGAAGCGGGTCTGGTCGCCGTGGTCGCCCAGGCGGATCGAGGTCACACCAGCGCCGCCGGCGCCCGGCGGCGTGCCCGGCGCGAGAGGCACGGCACCCCTGTCCAGCGCGCCGGTCGATAGTGAATCGTTTTCGGCGGCGGCATCGCCCGCCCGGAGGTCGGCTTCGAGCTGCCTCACAAGGTCGTTGAGGTCGTTGACCTGCCCGGCTTCCGCGGCGAAGGCGGGAGCAAGCGCAAGAAGGCCCGCGATCGCGAGCCGCGCGCCGAACCGTCCCCATAACCTGCCAATGCCCGCCAAACTCATATTACCCGCCGCTCGAGGGCACCCCACGCGACCCCTTGCCGAAAATACCGCCCGCAATTGCGGTGAGCCGCCGTATTCGAAGCAGCCCAAATCAGTATTTCCGCCAGATTACTTCAAAAATGGTTATCACGTCCAAAATTTACGAAGTTTCAATGGGTAGAATGGTTAATAACGGCACAATCCGCGATTTCAGGATCGCGTTTACCGCGCTTGCCAAATCAGAGCGGCAAAAGGTAAAACCGGAACCAGCCGTTTTCCCCTCTGGGGATCGATCCGGCTCCATAGAATTCGGGCAAGAGTTGCGCGCCGGCCCGCCCTCTCAGGGCAAACCGGAAGCGGACGGCGCAGGCCCGGCGATTTTCCCCGAAAGGCGCAAGCCTGGGGGGCAGTGCCAAAATGCGCATCGCGACAGTTCAAGGCTCTCCTGCCGCCGCTCCAACATGCGGCGCAAGGCTGGCCCCGCCGGCACCCGGCGTCTTGGTGGGTGCGCCAAAGGTTGAGATGCACGACGCAGTCAGACAGCAAGCCGAACGGCCGGCGCGGCGGGACAATCCCGCAGCAGGCAGATCGTCGGTTGCGCGCCGGGCCGCGCGGGTCGTCCCCGCCCCTTCATTACAGACCTCGTCCGCTGCCGCCTTTCCGGCCGCACGGACCTCAACAACAGGCGCAGGAGCGCGGCTGTCCGGACGCATGACAATGCGACGGACCGCACGCGACGGTTTGCGCCCCGGAGAATACCCTTATGGGAAAGAAAATGTTGATCGATGCGGCCCACCCGGAAGAAACCCGGGTCGTGGTCGTTGCCGGCAATCGCGTTGAAGAATTCGATTTCGAGTCCGAGAACAGGAAGCAGCTTCGAGGAAATATCTACCTTGCCAAGGTAACGCGCGTCGAACCCTCGCTTCAGGCGGCGTTCGTCGAATATGGCGGCAACCGGCACGGCTTCCTCGCCTTCAGCGAAATCCATCCCGACTACTATCAGATCCCCGTCGCGGACCGCGAAGCCCTGCTGAAGCAGCAGGCCGATGAAGCGCGCCGCGAGGAGGAAGAGGAAGAAAAGGAAGCGGCGAAGGAAGCCGTCACCGCGCCCGCAGGCGAAGAGGCGAAGGCCGACTCCGCAGCGGAAGCGGAAGACGCCGATGACGACGGCGAGGCCGAAAGCGAAAGCACCACGATCGAACGCGGCGAGACGGAGACCGTCCACTCCGACGAAACGATCGAGAGCGTCGGCGCCGAGGATGCGATGGAGGAAGCCGCGCCGCGCAAGCAGCGCATCAACTACCGCTCCTACAAGATTCAGGAAGTCATCAAGCGGCGCCAGATTCTTCTCGTGCAGGTCGTGAAGGAAGAACGCGGCAACAAGGGTGCGGCGCTCACCACCTATCTCTCGCTTGCCGGCCGCTATTGCGTGCTCATGCCCAATACGGCGCGAGGCGGCGGCATTTCGCGCAAGATCACTGTCGCGGCGGACCGCAAGAAGCTCAAGGCGATCGCGGAATCCTTCGATGTGCCGGAAGGCATGGGCCTCATCGTCCGCACGGCGGGCGCAAAGCGCACCAAGGCTGAGATCAAGCGCGACTACGAATATCTCCTGCGCATGTGGGAAAGCGTGCGCGAACTGACGCTGAAATCGACGGCACCCACCCTCGTCTATGAGGAAGGCAGCCTCATCAAGCGGTCGATCCGCGATCTTTACGACAAGGATATCGACACAATCCAGATCGAGGGCGACGAGGGCTACAAGGAAGCCAAGAACTTCATGCGCATGCTCATGCCGAGCCATGCGAAGAATGTTCAGCCCTACAAGGAAACGCAGCCGCTTTTCCAGAAATTCCAGATCGAGCAGCAGCTCGACTCGATGCTGAACCCCACGGTCACGCTGAAGTCGGGCGGCTATGTCGTCATCAATCCGACGGAAGCGCTCGTCTCCATCGACGTGAACTCGGGCCGCTCCACCAAGGAGCGCAATATCGAGCAGACCGCGCTCAAGACCAATCTCGAAGCGGCGGAAGAAATCGCACGGCAGATGCGCCTGCGCGACCTTGCGGGCCTCATCGTCATCGATTTCATCGACATGGACGAGAACCGCAACAATCGCGCGGTGGAGCGCAAGCTCAAGGAATGCCTGAAGCATGACCGGGCGCGCATCCAGGTCGGACGCATCAGCCATTTCGGTCTTCTCGAAATGTCGCGCCAGCGCATGCGCTCGGGCGTGCTCGAAGGATCGACGGTCATCTGCCCGCATTGTTCGGGCACGGGGCTCGTGCGTTCGGTCGAGTCCATGGCGCTGCATGTGCTGCGCAGCGTCGAGGCCGAAGCGGTCAAGGGCCGCGCCGCCGCCTTCACGATCAAGGTGCCCGCGGAAGTCGCGATCTACATTCTGAACCAGAAGCGTGCGAACCTGCTCGACGTCGAGGAACGCTACGGCGTCTCCGTTTATGTCGAAGCGGACGCCACGCTTGCTGGTTCCGCGCACAAGGTCGAACCGGCCGAAGCGCGCGCACTCACGCGGACCCGGCCGGCCCAGGGCGCGATCAACATCGAAAGCGGCTATGCCGAGGATGAAGAGCCCGAGATTGCCGAGGTGGAGGAGATCGAGGACGACGAAGAAGAGTCCGATACCTCCGCTCGCGATCGCTCCGAGGGCGCGGAAGGCGGCGACGACAAGGGCGACGGCCAGCGCCGCCGCCGCAGGCGCCGCCGCCGTGGCGGCAAGCGCAATGGCGAGGCAGATGCACGCGGCGATGCAGAGACGCCTGCCGAAGGCGCCGCAGAAGATGGCGATGACGGTGAGGATCATCACGACGAGGAGGATAGCGCCGACGGCGAAGCCGCTCCGCAGAAGGCCGATGGCGAAGAGGATGGCGACGAGCCCCGCAAGCGCCGCCGCCGCGGCCGCCGGGGCGGACGCCGCAACCGCCGCCGTCAGGACGAGGGCGCCGAAGGCACGACAGCCGAAGGCACCATTGCGAATGAAGATGAAGACACGATCCTGAGCGAGGATGCAGCGGAAGATTTCACCAGCGCCGACCCGTTGGCAACGGGCGAAGCGCCGGTCTTCCTCTCCTATTCGCGGAACGAAGAGGCCGAACAGGAAGACGACGAGGAAGCCTGGGACGCCGAGGCCGCGCAGGAAGGCGCCTATACCGAAAGCGTGCAGGACGCCGCCGAGGCCATGGGCGACGAGGAAAGCGAAAGCCCCGACGAGCCCGAGACGGCAGAGGACGACGCTTCGGAAGAGCCCGTGCTCGAAGCTGCTGAAGCGGAGGCCGATATTCCTCTCATCGGCGAGGCTGAAACGCCTGCCGAAGCCGAGGATGATCGCCCGTCGCGGCGCGGCTGGTGGCAGCGGCGCTAGAACTCACCGCGCAGAAAACAAAAGGCCCGGCAGCGATGCCAGGCCTTTTTTCATGTGTTCAGCCCGCTTCAGCGTGCGGTGCTGATCGCGGTGACACCCATGCCGAAGCCGGCCGGGTTGCTCGCAAGCAGGCAGCTTGAAGCATTGGCGCCTTCCGGGCAGCCAACGGCGTTCACAGGCGATGCAAGATCGGCAATGCCCGCATTGAAGGCGCTTTCGGCTGCTTCCGGCGAGGTGAAGTTCCGCGCCACATGCTGCGCGGCCGCGGCACCCCTGGGCGCGCCCGCGCCCGCCGCTGCAAGGCGGACGATCTCGCCGCTCTGGCCGGTGAGGATGAGCGGAGATAGCCAGGCCGAGGCATCACCCGCACCGGAAGCAGGATTGGCTGCGAGCACAACGCCCGTATCCCCTGCCAGCCGCGCCGTGCCGAAAAGCCCGTTCATGGTGACGGCGCAGGCAACGGCGCCGCCATTCCTGTCCATCGCCGCGAAGGACGTCGAGCCATAATTCACGCCGGGCTGCGGCGATGTGCCGAGCCGCGCCGCCACAGCATCCGCCGCGGTCGTCAGTTCGGCGGCGGGCTTCCCGCCCTCCTGCCAGAGCTGGGCAGCGAACGCACCTGCCTCGATCCCCGCGGAAGGGAGCCAGACCTTCATCGGCCCTTGTTCGACGCTCTGTGCGGCCGCGACGGCCGGGCGGTAATCGGCGAGTTCGCTTTCATCGAACGCGCCGCCGCCGCTTCTCGCCCCTTCCACAAGACGGCGGGCGACAGGCCCCGCATAGAAGCCCGGTGCGCCACGCGCACGGATCTGCCCAAGCGTGGAAGAGAGTTCGAGTTGCGTCAGCACATCGCGTTCGGCGGCGAGGCGGCCCTGCGGCGCAAAGACATTGGAGAGCGAGGGCGAGGCCTCGACGATTTTCGAGGCAACGGCCAGTTGCGCTGCGCTTGCGCGCGAAACCGAGCTTCCCGTCGCGGCGAGCCGCTCGGCAGGCGCGACAACCGAAGACCAGGCTGCCTTGCCATAACGCGAATGGATATAGGCGAAGCCACGCACATTGCCCGGGATTGCCGCGTTACCGCCCCCGCGCGGGCTCGCGGCGAGGAAGGAAACCGTTTCAACCGTCTTCTCGCCCGCGCCATGGACGAGGCATATGCCGCCGCCGCCAAGTCCCGCTGCGGCCGGATAGGTAACGGAGAGCGCGAAATAGATGGCCGTCGCCGCATCGGTGGCATTGCCGCCCTGCTCCAGCACCTGCCGGGCAACCAGCGCCGCTGCCGGTTCGTCGGCCACCGCCGCACCCGCGAAGCGAGGGTCGATGCCCTCTTCCCTGCCGGCTCGCCCGGTCATGCGGGCCTGACGCTCCGGCTGCGTTTCGATGCCGTGGCTGACGGCTGTGCCCCGCACGGGGTCGCGCGGACTTTCCTCCGCGCAGGCCCCGAGGCCGAGCGCCGCCGCCAGCAAAACCGGCCCCAGCCTGCGGCCCCGGCCGATTTCAAAGTTTGACCACAATCCCGCGTTCTTCTGCGCCCCAGCCATGCCGTCCTTCGTTCGATCCCGTCCAGCGCCGGATTCGGCCAATTGGGCCGTTTTTCGTGTAGGATCGTCGAAAGCCGGCGCGATTGACGCTGTCAGGTCCCACACCTACGGTTTAGTCGCGATCCCGCCGCAAGGTCAACGACGCGGGACGGCCGGGATGGAAAACGAAGATCGGGCCGGAAGGCCGATGTCACAGGTTTAACGAAATGACGAGTTTCATGTCGGGTGGCCGGATTTCAGCGGGCTGGCGGTCCATGGCGGCGGGCCTCGCCGCGGCTTTCATGATGTGCAGCCTGCTGCCGGGCGTCGCCCAGGCGCAGGGCATCAGGATCGTCAGCGATGCAGAAACCGAAGCCATGCTGCGCGAGGTCTCGGACCCGTTGCTGCGCGCCGCCGGGCTCGACCCCAATGCCGTCAAGATTCACCTCGTCAACGACCGCAACCTCAATGCCTTCGTGGCCGGCGGTCAGCAGATGTTCTTCCATACCGGCCTCATCACCACCGTCAATTCGCCGGGCGAACTGATGGGCGTGATCGCGCACGAAATCGGCCACATGTCGGGCGGCCATCTCGTGAAGCGGCGCGAGGAATTCGAGAACATGTCGATGCCGGTCATGGCGTCGATGATCCTCGGCGTGGGCGCGATTGCCGCCGGCGCGGGCGATGCCGGCATGGCGCTCATCATGGGCAGCCAGCACCTTGCGACGCGAAGCCTGCTTGCCTTTACCCGCGAGCAGGAAGCCAGCGCTGACCAGGCGGGCGCAACTTTCCTGCAGCGCGCGGGGCTCTCGGGCCGGGGCATGCTCGACCTCTTCGCGACCATGCGCGACCAGGAGCTTCTGTCGGCGAACCGGCAGGACCCTTACGCGCGCTCGCATCCCATGTCCGGCGCCCGCTATGCCGCCCTTGAGGAGCGGGTGAAGGAATCGCCCTATTTCGACAAGCCGGATACGCCGGAGCGCATCCATCAGCTCAAGATGATCCAGGCGAAGATCTACGGCTTCCTGGACGATCCGAACGTCGTCTTCCGCCGCTATCCCGCGTCGGATACGAGCGTCTATGCGCGTTACGCGCGCTCGGTCGCCTATCACCGGACTGGACAGCTCGACCGCGCGCTGTCGGAACTCGAACCGCTTCTCGAACTGGAGGCGAAGAACCCTTATGTCCGGGAAGTTCAGGGCCAGATCTATTTCGAAAGCGGGCGCGTCGAGGAAGCCATCACGGCCTACACCAAGTCGGTTGGAATGAAGCCGGAGGACAACCAGCTTCACCTCGGGCTCGGCCGCGCGCTTCTTGCGCGGGGTGACAAGGCGACGACGGAGCAGGCGATCGGCCATCTCAATACGGCCGCCAGCAAGGGCGACCAGCCCTATGCCTATTACCAGCTCTCCATCGCCTATGGGCAGCTCGAGAATATCGGCATGGCGGAGCTTTCCACCGCGCAATATTACGACTCGCTCGGCCGGGTCCAGCAGGCAAAGGCGCATGCAGACCGCGCCATGCGCCAGCTTACGCAAGGCAGCCCGGAGTGGCTGCGCGCGCAGGACATCGCCCTGCAGCCGCCCGAAAAACGGCGTAGCTGACGCTCTTCCCTTCAAATCAAAGACGAGTACAGATGATCGCCTTCCTGCGTAGCGCCGCCCTCGCCCTGATCCTGCTCGCGCCGATGGCTGCGCATGCCCAGACCTCTTTCGACGACAAGGCGAAAGCCGAGATCGAACGCATCGTCCACGACTATCTGGTCGAAAATCCGGAAGTGCTGGTCAAGGCCTTCGAGGAGCTTGAGCGGCGGCAGGATGAAGCAAAGCTCGCGCAGACACGGGCCGCGCTCGCCGAACATGCGAAGTCGCTCTATTCCGATCCGGGCGATTATGTCGCCGGCAATCCGGAAGGCGATGTCACCATCGTCGAGTTCTTCGATTACCGCTGCGGCTATTGCAAGCGCAGCTTCGCGCCGCTGATGGACTTCGTGAAGAAGGACGGCAATATCCGCCTTGTCCTGAAGGAATTTCCGATCCTCGGCCCCTCCTCGCTCGAAGCGTCGAAGGCCGCGATGGCGGCCAAGAAACAGGGCCGCTACATGGAAATGCATGCGGGCCTCTATGCGCACAAGGGCGATCTCGACGCCGAAGCGATCGACGCCATCGCGAAGAAGGCGGGCGTCGACGTGGCGCGGATGCGCAAGGATATGGAAGACCCTGCCTTTGCCGATCAGGTGAGCCGCACCTATCGCCTCGCCGAGGCGCTCGGTATCGACGGCACGCCCGCCTTCGTCGCGGGCGGCACGCTCTATCCCGGCATGGCGGATGCCGACCGCCTCGCGCAGATGGCTGCCAACGCCCGCAGCGAGTGACAAGGGAACCCGTTCCCCTTCACCGCGTTTTCCCTCCGCAGCAACAACAGCATCGCGCGGCGGCGCCTCCGCCCGCGGCGGACGGGCTTTCATGTCTTCAATCGAGGACGACGATCGTCAGTTGCGGGTGAGCCGCTCTCACCCCATCCGCGAAGACATGTCCTTCCAATGCACGACCTGGCGCATGGAGCGCTATGGCTGGGTCGCACTCATGCTTCTCACCGTTCTCGCGCTGGCAGGACTTTTCGCGGAGGGGCCGCTCAGCTCCGCCACCGCCGTGAGCGAGAATGGCCGCCTTGAAATCCGGTATGACAGGTTCGCACGGAATGGCGCGCCGATGCGCATGGCCCTCATCATTCATGGTGAGGGCGGCGAAGAAGCCGTGCTGCGCTTCAGCGAGCCCCTGACCGACACTTTCTCCATCGAAACGATCCGCCCGGCGCCCGCGCAAGAGCGCGGCGGGCCGCAAGGCGATGCCTATGTCTTCCCTGCGGAAGACCGGCCGCTCACATTGCGCTTCGCGCTGAGGCCGGAAAAAAGCTGGCTCCATCGTGGCGAGATATCGCTCGATGGGGAGCCGCCGATCCCGCTCACCTTCTTCATTTACCCTTGAGGGTCCGCCATGGATGCCGTTCTCCGGGCCGCAGCCATCTATCTCTTCCTGCTGATCCTGTTCCGCATCTCGGGCAGGCGGACGCTTTCCGAAGTCACCACATTCGATTTCGTGCTGCTGATGATCATCGGCGAGGCGACGCAGCAGGGCATGCTCGGCGACGATTTCTCCGTCACCAATGCCTTCCTCATCATCGCCTCGCTGGTGGTGATGGATATCGCGCTGTCCCTCTTCAAGGAGCATGTGCCGGCTGCCGGGCGGCTGATCGAGGGAATGCCCATGGTGCTGGTGGAAGACGGGGTGCCGCTCCGCGCGCGGATGAAAAAGGCGCGCGTCGACGAATACGACATCATGGAGGCGGCGCGGCGGTCCCAGGGCCTCGAGAACATGGAAGACATCAAATATGCCGTGCTCGAAGTGAGCGGCACGATCAGCATCATCCCGAAAAAGTGACGCCGCCCTGCCCGATCCTGTAGATTGAGCAAAACAGGAGCGGGAGGGGCACATGAAGCGCATCGACATTTCCGATTACGGCGTGCCGGAGGATGTCGCGCGTTGCGTGGAGGTGCCGGATGTGGGCGCACCAGGCGCACATGAAGTCGTGTTCGATGTCATCGCCTTCCCGATCAACCCGGCCGATATCGGCTTCTGCCGCGGCGGCTATCGCCTGCGGCCGCCGCTGCCGGCGACGCCGGGCGCGGAATGCGTGGGCCGTGTCGTCGCCGTGGGCGACGGGGTCAGCCACACGAAGCCCGGCGATCTCGTCATCAATCTTGCGCGCGAGAACTGGGCGTCGCGCCGCCGCGTGAAGGCGGACGATGCGGTGCCGATCCCGTCAGGCCTCGATCTCAGACAGGCGGCGATGCTCCGCATCAATCCGCCGACCGCCCTCCTCCTTCTCTCCGACATTGTGGACCTCAAGCCCGGCGACTGGGTGATTCAGAATGTCGCCAATTCCGCTGTAGGCCGCCTTGTCATCACGCTCGCAAAAGCGCGCGGGCTTCGCACCGTCAATGTCACGCGGCGCGAGGATGTGTTCCCGGAACTGGAATCGCTCGGTGCGGACATCTGCCTCACAGACGGGTCCGATTTGCCCCAGCGCGTGAAGGAGGCGACGGGCGGGGCGGCGATCCGCCTCACGCTCGACGCGGTGGCGGGCGATGCCACGGGCCGCATGGCGCAGTGCATTGCGGAGGAAGGAACGGTCTGCACCTATGGAGCGATGTCCGGCGCGAACGCAGACATCCCCATCGGCGAAATCGTCTTCCGGGGCGTCACCTTCACCGGCTTCATGCTGGGCCGCTTCCTCGGCCGCCGCAGCCCTGAAAAAATCCGTGCCATCTACGCCGAACTCGCGGAAGGCATCGCCGATGGCACGATCCACGCGCCGGTCGACAGCGTCTACGCAATTGAGGACATCCGCGACGCCCTCATCCGAGCACAGACGGGCGGACGGCAGGGGAAGGTGCTGGTCAGTCCGGGTGGGGAGGTGAGGTGAATTCGCCCGACTCACCAGAACCGCATTCTCTGCCTATTCGCCGTCTGCCGCGAGCCGCTTATCGATACGTTCGCGTATCTTCTCTAGGAGGTACCCGCCAATTCCGGGCGCACGAGTTTCTTTAGCGTCTTTAGAACTAGCAAGCGTGTCTGCTGGATTGAATGCCAGCTGCTCCAGAACTAGCGCTGCTATTTCCTGATCGTAATTCGGAGCCTGCAGTTTAAACCCTTGAACAGACACCGCCATCGAGTATTTGTAGGCATAGTGTTCGCGCAGCTTGAACAACGACGAATGCCTGATAGCCGCAAATGAGACAAACCAGGCGGCCGGCAGAAGAATTGCGATTCTTGCAATTACCTGACCAAGATATTGCCAAGGGTTCGTCGCACCGTCAGTTCCGTGTTGTTTCGCAGCTGCTACAACGTCAGTCGAGATTTCCCCAAAGAACGGCGCCAAAATCGGTAGAAGGACAAATGCGAGCAGGGGAATAGCCGAGACTGTCAGAAAAACGATGCCAACATAAAATGCCAGTCGAGCCTGCCCTAGTTCCTTTGTTAGCTTTTCTGTCATGGTCGAAAAATTTGTAGCCAACCCTGACACCGTAGCAGACGAGAGCATTTCCTCCGATTTAGAAATTAAGTTTGCAACGGATTTTTGCTGATCGTTGAATTTAGCTACCAGCGAGGTAAGTTTTTCAGTCCCCTGTGAAAATGTCTTTTCACGATCATTTAGTTGCTTTTGAAATTGGTCAAAAGTTGCCTTGTAATTTTCGACCGTCTCCTTAAGGGAGCGCGCTTCGTCGTGTACCGCCTGCACTGCAGCTTTTTGTTGAGTAACCTCTGCAAGGTAGTCGGATATTGTCTTTCGATCAGCGGCCCCATCACTTTTTAGACGCGACAGCTCATCCAAAATCCCCCTAATTTCACTATCCTTTTCGGCCAGCTTTCTTTCATGTTCGCCAACATTCTTGAGCGTCTTCCGAGACTCGCTCAAAGTTTCTGACGCCGAGGAAAGAAGCTTATCGAGACCGCTTGCCGCTGCTTGAAAGCTATATGAACTGCGCGGCTTCAGAATTAAAAGTGCTGGAAAAAGCGTTTCGAGAAATTTCTCGCTCGAGTCAAAAAAAGCGTGAAACGGCGGACGTACATCTACTGCATTGCCATTTTTTGCATGTAGATGAAAATCTCCGTAGCTGAATTTTTTCACGCCTCCATTTTGTTCGGCAGCGGTCTTCAATACTGAACGGAGGTTTTCCGTATTGGACTTCAGTTCCGACAGCGAACCTTCCAAGTCGACCAATATCCTTCTGGGAACTAAATCGCCCCGAGTCGCTTCTCCGAATTCAGATATCAATCCTAGTGCGGCTCCTATTCGAGCAAGTACTGCCGAAACGGTGCTGTCCTTCCCAGCAATCTTATGATTCAGCTCAAAAGACCTACCTTCTTCATCAGAGAGACCGGCAAATACAGTCATCAGACTTTTGATAGTTTCGGTCAGGTCTGCACCTGCAGACCTAATCGCTTCGATCCTCTTCTCACGCATCACGCCCCCGCGTTGCAATGTTTCAGCAATGATCAGCCTTGGAATGCTGTAAATCAAACTGCGTGCAGCACAATCAAGTTTGTCAGTTTACAAATTAAAGCGAATTGATCACTGGCATTCTTAGCGGTCAACCTGACAAAAAATCACCCCAGGAAGACCCGCGCCAAAGACTGGTCATTTCCGAAACGGAGCTCTGACCTTGTTCAGAGCAACGAAGCAATGACGTGGAATTTTTTGGGGACTAAATCAGCCCCGCCAGCGGCGATGACGGGTCCGCATACATCTTTTTCGGCATGCGGCCGGCGAGATAGGCGAGGCGCCCGGCTTCCACGGCGAGTTTCATGGCGCGGGCCATTTTGATCGGGTCTTTTGCTTCGGCGATGGCGGTGTTCATCAGCACACCGTCGCAGCCGAGTTCCATCGCGATGGCGGCGTCCGAGGCCGTGCCGACGCCCGCATCCACCAGCACGGGCACTTTTGCCTGTTCGATGATGAGGCGGATATTCACCGGGTTCTGGATGCCGAGGCCGGAGCCGATGGGGGCTGCAAGCGGCATGATCGCGCAGCAGCCCATGTCTTCCAGTTTCTTCGCCATGATCGGGTCGTCGCTGCAATAGACCATCACCTCGAAGCCGTCCTTCAACAGGGCGTCTGCCGCGCGCAGCGTTTCCACCATGTCGGGATAGAGCGTCTTCTGGTCGCCCAGCACTTCGAGCTTCACGAGGTTCCAGCCGCCCGCTTCCCGCGCGAGGCGGAGCGTGCGCACCGCGTCTTCCGCCGTGTAGCAGCCGGCCGTGTTCGGCAGGTAGATGATCTTTTTCGGGTCGATATAGTCGACCAGCATGGGCTCGTTCGGGTTCGTCACATTGACGCGGCGGACAGCGACGGTGACGATTTCCGCGCCGGCCGCTTCCACGGCGGCGGCGTTCTCGGCGAGGCTCTTGTACTTGCCCGTGCCGACGATGAGGCGCGACTTGAGCTTCCGCCCCGCGACCTCGAATGTGTCCTCGTCCGCCTCGATGATCTTCGCCGCTTCCGTCACTGCCATACTCCCTTCGGGGCCGCCTCAGCCGCCGCCGACAAAATTCACGATCTCGATGCGGTCGCCGTCGCGGAGCGCGACCTCGCCATAGGCCGAGCGCGGCACGATTTCGAGGTTCCGCTCCACCGCGATCTTTTGCGGGGCAAGGCCGAAGCTCTCGACAAGGCCGAGCACCGTCATGGGGCCTGCCACCTCACGCGCCTCGCCGTTCACCGTCAGTTTCATGCCTTGCCCATGCCTTTCCGTTGGCGCGGATAATGGCGGCGGGGGGAGGCAGTTTCAAGGCGCGCGGACTCCTTCTACTGAATCGTCACCCCCGGGCTTGACCCGGGGGTCCAGAGCCTCTTGGCTCCGTGCCTGCCGCCCTGGATTGCCGGGTCGAGCCCGGCAATGACAACATGAAGAGAAAGCATGGAGGACAAGGCCCACCCCTCCCCCTCCCTGCCCTTGCGGCAGGACCAACCCATTGGGGCCGCAAGGCTTTTCCTGCCCCCCGCCATTGCGTATAAAGAAGCCCACGATTCGGGGGCGAAGCGCGGGCCGGGGCACCTTATTTTCGCCCTTTTGCGGCCCGATAGGTTCCCCTCCATAACTCCAGCGCCGGCCTCCGGCATACGCCCAGAAAGCCCCGACCCGATGGCCAGACCCAGCTCCAAGGCGGTTGCTCCCAAGGCAAAGGCCATGTCGAAGGCGAAGCCCGCCGCAAGGGCGCAAACGAAGGCAAAGGCCGTTGCGAAGCCGGTTTATGTGCTGAACGGGCCGAACCTCAACCTGCTCGGCCAGCGCGAGCCGCATATCTACGGCTCCACGACGCTTGCCGCGATCGAGAAGCAGGTGGTGACACGGGCAAAGGCGCTCGGCCTCGCCGTCATCTGCCACCAGTCGAACCATGAAGGCGAGCTTGTGGACTGGATCCAGGAGGCGCGCACCATGGGCGCGGGCGTCGTCATCAATGCGGGCGCCTATTCGCACACCTCCATCGCCATTCACGACGCGCTCGCCACGCTCGATATTCCGGTGGTCGAGGTACACATCTCCAATGTCTACAAGCGCGAAGCCTTCCGGCACCATTCCACGATTTCGCCCGTCGCCACGGGCGTCATCTGCGGTCTCGGCGTGATCGGCTACGATCTCGCGCTCGAGGCGATCAAATCCAAACTTTGAGAGGGGCGAAAAGCCTTGGCATCGAAAACCCCGGCAGCGACCACGAAGTCCGCGAGTAAACAGGAAAGCAAGAAGAGCGAGATGAGCAAATCAGGCGTCGACCAGGAACTGATCCGGCAGCTCGCCGCGCTCCTCACGGAGACGGATCTGAGCGAGATCGAAATCGAGACGGAGAGCCTCCGGCTGCGCGTGGCGCGCCAGATGACGACCGCCGTCACGCATGTCGCCGCCCATGCGCCGGCGGCAGCCGCGCCCGCCGCTGCAGCGCCTGCCGCCGCCGATAGCGGCGCCTCGCATCCCGGCGCCGTCACCTCGCCGATGGTCGGCACGGCCTATCTCGCGCCCGAGCCCGGTGCGCCCGTCTTCGTGCAGCCCGGCTCGAGCGTCACCGAGGGCCAGACCATTCTCATCATCGAAGCCATGAAAACGATGAACCACATTCCGGCGCCGCGCTCCGGCCGCCTGACCAAGGTTCTCGTCGATGACGGCCAGCCGGTCGAATTCGGCGAACCGCTCTTCGTGATCGAGTAGGCGCCGCCTCATGTTCGAGAAGGTTCTCATTGCAAATCGCGGCGAAATCGCGCTGCGCGTCCACCGCGCCTGCCGCGAAATGGGCATCAAGACCGTTGCCGTGCATTCGACGGCGGATGCCGATGCGATGCATGTTCGCCTCGCCAATGAAAGCGTGTGCATCGGCCCCGCGCCCGCGAGCGAGAGCTATCTCAACATTCCGGCGATCATTTCCGCCTGCGAGATCACGGGCGCCGATGCCGTTCACCCCGGTTACGGCTTTCTCTCCGAGAACGCGAAATTCGCCGATATTCTGAAGGCGCATGGCATTACCTTCATCGGCCCGAGCGGCGATCACATCCGCCTCATGGGCGACAAGATCCAGGCGAAGATAACGGCGCGCGAACTCGGCATTCCCTGCGTGCCGGGCTCCGACGGCGCGATCCGCACCAACGAAGAAGCTTATGCGGTCGCCGAGGAGACGGGCTACCCCGTGCTCGTCAAGGCGGCGGCGGGCGGCGGCGGGCGCGGCATGAAGGTCGCGCGCTCGAAAGACGAACTCGCCAGCGCGCTCTCCACCGCACGTGCCGAAGCGAAGGCCGCCTTCGGCGACGACTCGCTCTACATGGAAAAATATCTCGGCCAGCCGCGCCATATCGAGGTGCAGGTGATTGCCGACTCTCATGGCAATGTCGCGCATCTCGGCGAACGCGACTGCTCGCTGCAGCGCCGCCACCAGAAGGTGCTCGAAGAGTGCCCCTCGCCCGCGCTCAATGCACAGCAGCGCGCCGAGATCGGCGGCATCGTCGCCCGCGCCATCAAGAAGCTCGGCTATCTCGGCGTGGGGACTGTCGAGTTTCTCTATGAAGACGGCCAGTTCTTCTTCATCGAGATGAACACGCGCCTCCAGGTCGAGCATCCGATCACCGAGGCCGTGACCGGAATCGACCTGGTGCGCGAGCAGATCCGCATCGCGGCCGGCCTCGAAATGAGCTTCCGGCAGGAAGATGTGCAGTTCAACGGCCATGCCGTCGAATGCCGCATCAATGCCGAGGACGCCAGGACCTTCACCCCCTCCCCCGGCACCATCAAGGACTTTCACACACCGGGCGGCCTGGGCGTGCGCGTGGACAGCGCGGCCTATTCCGGCTACCGCATCCCGCCCTATTACGACAGCCTGATCGGCAAGCTGGTGGTGCATGGGCGCAACCGCAACGAATGCCTCATGCGGCTTCGCCGCACGCTCCATGAGTTCGTCATCGACGGCATCAAGACCACCATTCCGCTCTTTCAGGACCTGGTGAACGAGCCGGATTTCATGAATGGCGACTATCACATCCATTGGCTCGAGAATTATCTGAAGCAAAAATCCTGACGTTGTCTCGGCCCAAGGGAACAGGGCGCCGGTTCGCGGGTTTTCATTCCGATGAAATGGCGCGCACATCCCTGGGCCTTGGGAGCGGTTGTTCTTGCGCTTCTGCTGGCGGCCCTCATTCTGCTGTGGGACTGGAACTGGTTTCGCCCGCTTGTCGAGGCGCGCGCCTCCGCTGCGCTCGGCCAGCCCGTCACCATCAGACATTTCGACTTTGAGCCGGGGCGCACCTCCCGTGCGGTGGTTGAGGGGCTCGTCATCGAAAATCCCGAAGGGTTCGGCGAGGAAGAGCCGCTTGGCAGCGCCGAGCGCGTGACGGTCAGCTTCCACCTGTTCGAGGCGCTGCGCGGCCGTTATGTGCTGCCCGCCATCGCGGTGGAGGAACCGCGCGGCAACATGCGCAGCAATGCGGAGGGTGAGCGCAACTGGCAGCTTGCGATTTTCGAGGATGGCGATGGCGAGCCCGGCACCGGGATCGATATCGGCCGTCTCGATATTTCGGACGGGCGCCTGCGTTTTGCGGATGCCGAACTCGATGCGGATGTCACGGCGACTTTCCATACGATGGAGCGGGCCGATGGCGGCGAGCCCTATCTCGTGATGGAGGCCGAGGGAAAATATCGCGCCGCGCCCTTCACCGCCGCCTTCCGCGGCGGCTCGTTGCTCACGCTCCGCGAGGCCGCGCGCCCCTACCCCGTCGATCTCAAGGTCGCGAACGGAGACACCCATGTCTCGCTCGAGGGCACGCTGACGAACCCGCTGCGCTTTGCGGGCGCCAATCTCGACCTTACGCTCGAGGGCAAGAACCTCGCCGAGCTCGAGGCGCTGATCGGCATTCCGCTCGTCGAAACGCCGCCCTATGACCTCAAAGGCCGGCTCGACTATGCCGGAAACCGCATCCGCTTCACGGATTTCTCGGGCCGTGTCGGGCAGAGCGATCTTGGCGGACGTTTCGAAGTCGTGCCTGGCGAGGAGCGCCCCTACATCGAGGCAGATCTCCGCTCCGAACGCGTGCTGCTTGCCGATCTCGGCGGCTTCATCGGCGCGGCGCCGGGCGAGCCGGCGGAGAACGATCTCTCGGAAGAGCAGCGCGCAGCGCATGCACGCGAAGAGGCGAGCCCCCGCCTCCTTCCGGACCGGCCCTTCGACATTCCCGATATTCGGGCGGCGGATTTCAATGTGCATTACGAGGCGGGCCGGATCGAGGGCGAGAACATGCCGCTCGACGAGTTGGTAGCTACGCTGCGGATCGAAAACGGGCTCGTCACGCTCGACCCGCTCAATTTCGGCGTCGGCGAAGGCCGGATCGCAAGCGCCGTCGTGCTCGACGCCCGGGACGATCCCATCCGCACCACCGCCACCGCCGATTTCCAGAATGTCGATCTCCGCCGCATCATGGAGGAGACCGATCTCTTCGAGGGAGCCGGCAGTATCGGCGGGCGCGCGCAGATCGAGGCGCGCGGCAATTCCATTGCCGAGATGCTCGGCCAAGGCGATGGCGACCTCAAGCTCTTCATGTCGGGCGGCAATGTGAGCGCCCTGCTCGTCAATCTCGCGGGGCTCGACCTCGGCAATGCGATCCTTTCCGCACTCGGCATTCCGGACCGCACCAATATCCGCTGCATGGCGAGCGACTTCGCGCTTGAGCAGGGCGTGCTGCAGACGCGCATCCTCTACCTCGACACGGAGGAGGCGAATGTCATCGGCTCCGGTTCGATCGATCTCGGTGAAGAAACGATTTCCTACCGCATCGAGACGGAGCCGAAAAAGGCGAGCATCGCCGCGCTCCCCGCGCCGATCATCGTCGAGGGCCGGCTGAAGGACCCGGCCGTCGGTCCCGAGGCCGGCGAACTTGCGGCGCGGGCGGCGCCCGCCATCGCGCTTGGCGTCCTGCTCACGCCGCTTGCCGCGCTCATCCCCACGATCCAGTTCGGGCTCGGCGAGGACAGCGATTGCGCGGAAAATGTGCAGGCGCTCGCGGAAGCCACGGGAGACGCCCCCGAGGGTGAACCGAAGGAAGAATAATGCCTCATGGCAGGCCGCGAACCGAGTATCGTTTCGCGGCCGCCTTCGCTAGATTGCGCATGGTGAGACATGACGGCACGGACGCACAAACCCGGAATGAGCGATATCGACGCACAGACGCTGCTGCGCGCCTATGCCTATGGCGTCTTCCCCATGGCGGAGTCGCGTGACGATCCGGAGCTCTACTGGATCGATCCGGAGCGGCGCGGCATTCTTCCGCTCGAAACGTTTCACGTTCCGAAGCGGCTCGCCCGCACCATCCGCCGCGCGCCGTTCGATATCCGCGTGGATACCGCCTTTCGCGAGGTCATGCTGGGCTGCGCGGATTCCTCGCCCGGCCGCGACGGCACATGGATCAACGAGCGCATTCTCGATCTCTATTGCGAGCTGCACGAACACGACCGCGCCCATTCCGTCGAGTGCTGGCGCGAGGGAAAGCTTGTCGGCGGGCTTTACGGCGTTTCGCTCGGCTCGGCCTTTTTCGGCGAGAGCATGTTCTCGCGAGAGACCGATGCGAGCAAGGTCGCGCTGGTTTATCTGGTGGCAAGGCTGATCCGCGGCGGCTACGACCTGCTCGACACGCAGTTCGTCACATCGCATCTCCAGCAGTTCGGAGCGATCGAGATTTCACGGGACCAGTACCGCGCACGCCTCGCCCGCGCGACGATGCGCGAGGCCGATTTCCATGCGATGCCGGACGATGCGACGCCCGACTACATTTTGCAGTCGGTCACCCAGATATCGTAGACCGGGTGCTCAAGCGCATTGAGGCCCGGGCTTTCGGCGAACATCCAGCCCTTGAAGATGGGCGGCGCTTCATCCGCCTGCTCCTCGCCTTCGTCTTCGCGGTCGAGCTGGCGGATTTCGACATAGGCGGCCGTCCGCGGCGGCTCCTCCGGCGGCTTCTTGTCGCAAGCGCGCACCAGCACCTCGAGCGAACCGAAACGCGCCGGCTCGTCCACCTTCACCTCGAAGCTCTCGACGCGGGCGGTGATCTTGTCGAGACCGCTGAACACGGCGACCGGATATTTTTCGGCAAGCGCGGGCGTCGCGGCCACGGCCAGCAAGGCGCAGAGCGGAAGGAAAACGCGATGTCGCATGAACGCTCCCGGGCCCTGGCTCAATTCTCTCCGTCCGTCGCGGAGAAGACGGCCTGTCCAATCAGGCTCATCAGATCGACCGAGCCTTGCGTGAACATGATCTCGCCGCCGCTCGTCAGCATGTCCTCGCTGCCGCCCGGCGTCACGGAGATATAGCTGCCGCCGAGCAGGCCTTCGCTCGTGATCTTGGCGCTGCTGTCGTCCGGCAGCTTCACGTCGCTCGCGATGTCGAGCGTCACCACGGCCTGATAGGTCTCCGGGTCGAGCTTCTGGCGCACAACGGTGCCGATCTTGATGCCGGAGAGGCGCACATCGGCGCCGTTCGCGAGCCCGTCCACGGCGCTGAAAGCGGCGTTCACCTGATAGCCGGAGGCGCTTCTCATGCCGGACGAGGAGTAGCCGTAGAAAAGGAACACAGCCGCCACAGCGACAACCAGCGTACCGATCAGGGTTTCGACGAGATTGCTCTGCATGTGGCTCTCCGCGAGGGAATGGAATTATTCGGGCCGCCAGGCGCGATAATCGCCGGTCGCCTGTGGGCGCTGGCCGCCCTTGTGGAGGCTGCCCGCCGGGCGATAGGCATGCGGCGTGCCGGTGAGGTTCGGTATATGCGGCTGCTGCCATTCGCGCGGCCGATAGTCTTCCTCGGTCGGCGGCGTATCCACCGTGTGGTGGAGCCAGCCATGCCAGTCGGGCGGCACGCGGGACGCTTCGGCCAGACCGTTATAGATCACCCAGCGGCGGACATAGCCGCCTACGGCCTCGCCGTTCCGGGCCTCGTAATACTTGTTGCCCTGCTCGTCCTCGCCCACCAGGCAGCCATTGCGCCAGGTCTGGAAGCGCGTGCCCATGGTCTGGCCGTGCCACCAGATGAAGATTTCCGAAAACAAACCCATGAAAGGCAATCCCGTTGGAAGCTGCGGGGAGCTTCAATTCCAGACGCGAATCCGGCCGGAGGGGGCTGGAAAACGGGCAGAATATGACATTCGGGGAAGGCCGGGTCCAGCCTGCGCGACGGCCAAATCGGCTTATTCGAGCGACCAGGTGGTCTGGCCCACGGCCCTGGTGCGCTTCAGCCCCTCGCGCTCCTTAAGCAGCATGGGCTGGCGGTAGATATTGCCCGCCCGTTCGAACTCGCGATCGTCGTGCAGCACCCATTCGATCCGGTGCAGCAGGCTCGCCGGCGTGACCGGCTTCACGAGGAGATGCGTCGCGCCGATCTCGAAGGCTTCCTTGATCAGGGAATGGGAGGCGTGGCCCGTCAGCACGATGATGGGCGTGAAGCAGACCGGCTCGTTCCCAAGCGAACGGACGCTGGTGATGAAGTCCCGGCCATTCATCGGCTGCATTTCCCAGTCGGAAATGACGAGGTCGATGTCGTGGAGCTGAAGTTCCATAAGCCCGTCGGTGCCGTCGCGGGCTTGGCGGACATGGGAAATGCCGAATGTGTTGAGCATGGTCCGCAGCAGCAGGCGCATGCCGCCATTATCCTCAACCATGAGGATTTTCAGCGACTTGAGCTCCTTGCCATATGCCGTGCTCAGCTCACCCACCGCACTCTCCACCTGTCCTGGGTTTCCGCCCGATTCATACCAGAGCGCCGGTTTCCGCATTGTTAACCCGCCGATTCGGGCGGGTGAGCCACTTCATCTCGTGTCGGCGATGCCTGTCACATCTACATCTTGTGACTTTGGCTTGACGGGGCCCGGCCATCCTTCCTAGGATTTCATTTCCCTCAGGGGAGAGGCAGGAGAGACAGGCGGGCAGCACTCAGGCGACGAAGTTTCGGCGTCAAAAGTCTTCTGGAATCAGACACTTAGATGATCCGATCCAGAGCGGCTTTGCGCGGCGGGATTTTGCGCCCTGAAACCGGGAAATCCGGCTGTCCCCATTCCGCTTCCACCTCCCTGGGGAACGTAAATCGAGCGGAAATTTCGGGGGCCAGATGCGTATCCAGCGTTGCTTCACAGTCGAAGGCCAGTCGCCTTACGAGGGCATCGAGTTCAGGACCACGGCGAGCGAAATCCGCAATCCGGATGGTTCGGTCGTTTTCCACCTGCAGGATATTCACGTCCCCGCGGAGTGGAGCCAGGTCGCCTGCGACGTGCTCGCCCAGAAATATTTCCGCAAGGCGGGCGTCGCCGCCGTTCTGAAGGCCGTCCCGGAAGACGGCGTGCCGGACTTCCTCTGGCGCCACGAGCCGGACACGGACGCGCTCGAAGCGCTGCGCCCGGAAGACCGGTTTGGCCCGGAGCGCGATGCGCGCCAGGTCTTCGACCGGCTCGCCGGCACCTGGGCCTATTGGGGCTGGAAAGGCGGCTACTTCGATTCCGAAGCCGATGCCCGCGCCTTCTATGACGAACACCGCTTCATGCTGGCCGCGCAGATCGCGGCGCCGAATTCCCCGCAATGGTTCAATACCGGCCTCCACTGGGCCTATGGCATCGACGGTCCGGCGCAGGGCCACTGGCGCACCGATCCGGCGACCGGCATCACCGCGCCGACCGACACGGCCTACGAATACCCGCAGCCCCATGCCTGCTTCATCCAGAGCGTGAACGACGATCTCGTGAACGAGAACGGCATCATGGATCTCTGGGTGCGCGAGGCGCGGCTCTTCAAATACGGCTCGGGCACCGGCTCCAATTTCTCAAGCCTGCGCGGCGAGAACGAGGCGCTGTCCGGCGGCGGCAAGTCCTCCGGCCTGATGAGCTTCCTCAAGATCGGCGACCGCGCGGCGGGCGCGATCAAATCCGGCGGCACCACGCGCCGTGCGGCGAAGATGGTGATCGTCGATGTCGACCATCCCGATATCGAGGATTTCATCGACTGGAAGGTGAAAGAGGAGCAGAAAGTTGCCGCCCTCGTCACCGGCTCGAAGATCAACCGGAAGCACCTCATCGCCATCATGCGCGCCTGCGTGAATTGCGAGGCGGATGGCGATGCCTGTTTCGATCCGAAGAAGAACCCGGCGCTGAAGCGCGAAATCTCGGCCGCGCGCAAGGCGCATGTGCCGGAGAACTATGTCCAGCGGGTCATCCAGTTTGCGAAGCAGGGCTATACCGATATCGAATTCGACGTTTATGACACGGACTGGGACTCGGAAGCCTATCTGACCGTCTCGGGCCAGAACTCGAACAATACGGTGCGCGTGTCGGATGAATTCCTGCGCGCCGTCGAACAGGACGAGGACTGGTCGCTGAAAAGCCGTCTCAATGGCGAGGTGACGAAGCGCCTGCCCGCACGCGAGCTCTGGGAAAAGATCGGCGTGGCGGCCTGGGCGAGCGCCGATCCAGGCATCCAGTATCACACCACCATTAACGACTGGCACACCTGCCCTGCCTCGGGTGAAATCCGTGCCAGCAATCCGTGCTCGGAATATATGTTCCTCGACGACACAGCTTGCAACCTCGCCTCGATCAACCTGATCCAGTTCCGGGAAGCGGATGGCCGCTTCGATGTGGAAGCCTTCGAGCACGCCGTGAAGCTTCTCACCATCGTGCTCGAGGTCTCGGTTCTGATGGCGCAGTTCCCGAGCCGCGAGATCGCGGAACGGAGCTACCGCTACCGCACACTCGGCCTCGGCTTTGCCAATATTGGCGGCCTCCTCATGTCGTCCGGCATCGGCTACGACTCGCGCGAGGCGCGGTCGCTCACCGCCGCGATCAGCGCCATCATGACCGGCGTGTCCTATGCCACTTCGGCGCAGATGGCGAAGGAGCTCGGCGCCTTCCCCGGCTATGCGGACAATCGCGACCACATGCTCCGCGTGATGCGCAACCATGCCCGCGCGGCGCATGGGCTCAATGGCGGCTACGAAAGCCTCTCGGTCTATCCCGTGGCGCTCGACGCCGCTTCCTGCCCGCAGGCCGATCTCGTCGATCATGCGCGCGCCTCCTGGGACCTCGCGGTCGCCATGGGCGAGCGCTACGGCTATCGCAATGCGCAGGCGACCGTGATCGCACCGACCGGCACGATCGGCCTCGTGATGGATTGCGACACGACCGGCATCGAACCCGATTTCGCGCTCGTCAAGTTCAAGAAGCTCGCGGGCGGCGGCTATTTCAAGATCATCAACCGCGCCGTGCCGCAGGCGCTGCGCACGCTCGGCTATGCCGATGCAGAGATCGAAGCCATCGTGAACTACGCAGTCGGCCACGGCACGTTGGCGACAGCGAAGGGCGTCAATCACGAGCGCCTTGCCGCGCTCGGCTTCACGCCGGAAAAGATTGACGTGATCGAGAAGGCGCTCGCCACCGCCTATGACATCCGCTTCGTCTTCAACAAGTGGCAGCTCGGCGAGGAATTCTGCGTGGAGACGCTCGGCCTCGATGCCGACGCCATGGACGATCTCGATTTCGACATGCTCTCCGCGCTCGGCTTCACGAAGGCGGAAATCGAGGCGGCCAACCTCCATGTCTGCGGCGCCATGACGCTTGAGGGCGCTCCCGGGCTGAAAGACGAGCATCTGCCCGTCTTCGACTGTGCGAACCCTTGCGGCCGCACCGGTACGCGCTATCTCTCCGTCGAAAGCCATATCCGCATGATGGCGGCGGCGCAGCCCTTCATCTCGGGCGCGATCTCCAAGACCATCAACATGCCGAATGCGGCAAGCGTCGAGGAATGCAAGGAGAGCTACATGCTTTCCTGGAAGCTCGGCCTGAAGGCCAATGCGCTTTACCGCGACGGCTCGAAGCTGTCGCAGCCGCTCAATGCGCAGCTTCTCGAAGACGATGTGGAAGACGAGGACGAGGCAAGCACGGTCGAAACATTGATCGCGCAGCCCCAGGCGGAGCGCGCGCGCATTATCGCCGAGCGCAGCGTGATGGAGCTTGCCGAGCGCGTCGTCGCCTCGGAAAAGACCCGCGACCGCCTGCCCGACCGCCGCAAGGGCTATACGCAGAAGGCGCTGGTCGGCGGGCACAAGGTCTATCTCCGCACCGGCGAATATGACGACGGCAAGATCGGCGAGATCTTCATCGACATGCACAAGGAGGGCGCCGCCTTCCGCTCGCTGATGAACAATTTTGCGATCGCCGTCTCGCTCGGCCTGCAATATGGCGTGCCGCTCGAGGAATATGTGGAGGCCTTCACCTTCACGCGGTTCGAACCGGCGGGTCTCGTGCAGGGCAACGACCGGATCAAGAACGCGACCTCGATCCTCGACTATGTCTTCCGCGAGCTTGCCGTGTCCTATCTCGGCCGCTCCGATCTCGGCCATGTCGATCCGAAGGAACTCGCCTTCGACGCGATGGGCGACGGCGCGGATGAAGGCAAGGCGCCGGCTCTTCCCGCCTCCGCCGTGGTGAGCCCCGGCTATACGCGCATGCCGCAGATGGCGAACCTTTATGTCGTGCGCGGCGGCGCGGCGGCCACGGCCCGTGCCGAAGTCGCCGAGGCAGTCGCTGCACCGGCGGTCCGCGAGCAGACGGTGAAAGCCGAAGTCATGGCAGCCGGCGCGCTGATGCGCTCAGGCAGCGGCGAAAGCTTCGCCGCTGCCGCAGCCGGCTCGATCAGCATCGCGTCATCGGGCGGCACCATGTCCCGCGTCGCCGAAGCCCGCATGAAGGGCTATGAAGGCGAAGCCTGCGGCGAATGCGGGAATTTCACGATGGTGCGGAACGGGACGTGTTTGAAGTGCGACACGTGCGGAGGCACGAGCGGGTGTAGCTAATTATCCATTGGGGTAAAACTCAGATACTTTCTTCGTCACATCAGGAAATGTGAGGTCTCCGACTCCCATAATAAACAACGCGTTTAGTAAATTTGCGCGTGAAAGTGCGGTGGGCGCGTCATTCGATTTGCGTCGTGCATATTCAAATAAAGACGCTACTCTTGCATTTAACTCAGCCGCATCGATCATCAAATTCTCAATGTGATAAACTCTTACTTGATAAGGCGCTCCACCCGGCCCGTGATAGCCAAGCAAATTGCGATGCAAGCCGCACAATCGAGAGTTCATAACCTGCAAATGACCAAGCAAATCGGCAATCGTCTCAGCGATAGGACGATCTGCGTATTGCGCCACCTCCCTAAGGACCGGAATTGATTCTGAAGGAATTTCCGGAAAGAGCGGGTCTGGAGCACTAGGTGGCAGTACGACATCTTGGTCACTCTGAGGGTGAAGTTTAATCAGCTGCCTCATGCAATCATCAGAATATCTGCCGAGCACGCTAAGAGCAGCGGGCATCACTGATCGGGAAGCAAAGCAACTCCGCTCGCGCCGATCATTTTCGAAATCATCCGCTTGGCGAATTTGTCGCCGAAGCACCCAGATCGTAGCAAGAGCGCCCAGCAAGGCTATCAACGCGCCGAAGAAGGTCTGGTAATCTTTAAAAATCTCTGTCGCCAAAACAGTGACCATTATGGTGCCCACCAGCGCGGCAGCAACAAATCCCCCAATTGCCCCCTGTACGAGCCAATAAGTGTGTTTGGGTTCTCGCTCCATGTGGTAGGCCACCGAATTGGATTCGCAGGGAAATTCAAGTCATATCAGTGACAGATACATTCAGCATATGACGTCTATAAAAAAGTCTACAAAGAATTTTCCATGCGGTTTTGTCTTTCGTCGCTCCTCCCAATTCCGTCATGGCGCGACTTATCCGGTAACCCGATGGTCTCTCAACACGTCATCCCCGGGCTTGACCCAGGGGTCCAAGGTTACATTTTCATATCCCAAAAATCGTCATGACCCGCTTTATGCGGGTCATCCACCTCTTGGCTGACTCAAACAGGAAGAAAGACGTGGATGGCCCGGACAAGCCGGGCCATGACGATTTGGGGCAGAGAAGATAAAATAATTGGCGGCCTTCCTTCATTTTTCCGTCCCCAGACCATCCCAAAACAAAAAACTTATCCCCGCTTTCCCTACAGGCCCCATATTAGACGCACTCGCTCCATGGAAGGCGCGTCCGGACTGGCCGAAGGCGTGGAGAGGGGTTGCGGCCTGCGAAAGACGGGACCAGACCGTCTCTCCCGGGAGGCAAGGGACGAGCCGGGTATTACGGCCCGGGGCCGTCACCGCCGATAAAAGCGGCTGGCGATCTTGAAAGACACTCTCCCACCGGAAAACCGCAATGCGCGGGGCGGAACGTGAACCGCCCTTACATGTGCCACATGTCACATGCGAGATACATGGTGTTTGCGTTCCGCCCCGCGCACTTCCACCTAGCGCGCCCCGTTCCCCGCCAGGGGTCATTCTAGAGGAGGTTCACCGACAAGCCTTCATCCGCACCGATCATGATGTTGAGGCACTGCACGGCCTGGCCGGAGGCGCCCTTGCCGAGATTGTCGAGGAGCGCCGTGAGGCGAACCTGCTTCGTCTTCTCATTGCCGAAGACGAAGAGCTTCATCTCGTTCGTGCCATTGAGCCGCTCGGGATCGAGCTTCGTCATGGCGGCGCTTTCCTCAAGCGAGGCGACCGAGACGAAACGCTGGCCTTCATAGGCGGCGCTCAGGACCTCATGCACTTTCGCAACGGAAGGCGCCGAAGGCAGCGCCCAGAGCTGCAGCGGCACTTCGACGATCATGCCCTGCGCATAGCGCCCGACATTGGGCGCGAAGAGCGGCGGATGGGCGAGGCCCATATTCTTCTGCATCTCGGGCACGTGCTTGTGCGCAAGCGAGAGCGCATAGGCGCGGAAGGCCTCGAGTGTATAGCCGGGCGAGGCCTCGTCCTCGAACTCGGCGATCATCTGCTTGCCGCCGCCCGAATAGCCGGAGACGGCATTGACCGTGACGGGCCAGCTTTCCGGCATGAGCCCCGCCATGACGAGCGGCCGCACAAGCGCGATGGCTCCGGTCGGGTAGCAGCCGGGATTGGTGACGCGGGTGGCGCCGGAAATCTCACGGCTCTGCTCGGAGGACATTTCCGGGAAACCATAGACCCAGCCATCGCCGACGCGATGCGCGGTCGAGGCGTCGATGACGCGGGTGGTCGCGTTTTCGATCAGCGACACGGCTTCCTTCGCCGCATCGTCCGGCAGGCAGAGGATCACGATATCGGCGCTGTTCAGCGCGTCCTTCCGCGCGGCGGCGTCCTTGCGCCTGTCCTCGCCCAGCGAAATGAAATCGAGATCGGTGCGCCCGTCGAGCCGCGCCCGGATCTGCAACCCCGTGGTGCCGACTTCGCCGTCGATGAAAACTTTGGTGGTCATGTCGAACCTCAACAAAAACAAAAAAGGCGCTTCGTGGGTACGAAGCGCCTTTCCGTGAACCCCGTGAGGGGGATCAGCGCTTCGAGAACTGGAAGCTACGGCGGGCCTTCGCCTTGCCGTACTTCTTGCGTTCGACGGTACGGCTGTCGCGCGTGAGGAAGCCTTCCTTCTTGAGCGCGCCGCGCAGCGCCGGCTCGTAATAGGTCAGCGCCTTCGAGATGCCGTGACGGATCGCGCCTGCCTGGCCCGAGAGGCCGCCGCCGGTCACCGTGCAGGTGATGTCGTACTGCTTCTCGCGCGAGGTGACGACGAGCGGCTGGTTCAGGATCATGCGCAGAACCGGACGCGCGAAATAGCGCTCCAGCTCACGGCCATTGATGCTGATGCGGCCGGAGCCCGGCTTGATCCAGACGCGGGCGACCGCGTCCTTGCGCTTGCCGGTGGCATAGGCGCGGCCGAACTTGTCGAGCTTCGGCTCGGCGGGCGCCGCTTCGGCAGCACCGTCCATCGCGCCCTTCAGACCTTCGAGAGTGGTTGTTTCGGACATGCTCAGGCGCTCCTGACGTTCTTGCGGTTCTGGGCCGCGAAATCGA
Organism: Parvibaculaceae bacterium; assembly: GCA_019636015.1. Taxonomy (GTDB): domain Bacteria; phylum Pseudomonadota; class Alphaproteobacteria; order Parvibaculales; family Parvibaculaceae; genus Parvibaculum. The sequence goes on along the minus strand of JAHBYJ010000001.1, from coordinate 1,895,437 downwards.
CCTTCACGGGCTGCTGCGCCTCATGCGGATGCTCGGCACCACCATAGATGTGGAGATGCGTCATCTGCCGGCGGCCGAGAGGCCCGCGCGGGATCATGCGCTTTACCGCGAGTTCGAGAACGCGCTCCGGGAAGCGGCCTTCGAGGATGCGCTTCGGGCTCGTTTCCTTGATGCCGCCGGGATGGCCCGTGTGGCGGTAGTAACGCTTGTCGTCATACTTCTTGCCGGTGAACTGCACCTTGCCGGCATTGACGATAATGACGTGATCTCCGCAATCCATGTGGGGCGTGTAGGTCGGCTTGTGCTTGCCGCGAAGGCGGTTCGCGACGAAAGACGCGAGACGGCCGACGACGACGCCTTCGGCGTCGATCACGATCCACTTTTTCTCGATTTCGGAGGCTTTCGCGGAATAGGTCTTCATGGGCGAAATCCCGGGCATCGTTAAAAGGCTGAGGGCCGCGCTTGCGGCCCCGGTTCGGCGCTGCTTCTAGGGCCTTCCCCGCAGACTGTCAACGGCTTTGAACCGGAAGATGCTCTGAAAAATGCTTTATTGGCAGGGTTTTATTGATGGGGTAATTATATACCTCATATTTCATCGCGGCGGGATCGAATAGGTGCAGGTCGCATGGGCGACCGGGCCGGAGAGCCCCTCCTGCGTCATCTCGATGGCGCCGACCGCCAGCACCCGGCCTAGCTTCATCAGCCGCGCCTCGGCGAGGATGTCCGCCGGTTCCGGCCGCCGCATGAAGTCGATATGGAGGCTCGTGGTGACGGCGAGCGCCACCGGCCCGATATGGGCAAGGACGGCGGCATACATGGCGTAATCCGCGAGCGCCATCATGGCCGGGCCCGAAATCGTGCCCCCCGGCCTCAGGTTCTTCTCCGAAAAGCCGAGACGGAGCCTGGCAAAGCCGGGGCCGACGGCCTCGATCCGCGTCGTATCGGCACCCATCCGCATTTCCGGGAATTCCCGGTCCATGAAGGCGTCGAGCTCCGCGACACTCATCACCGGCTTCAGTTCGGCCATCCCTGCCCCTCCCTTTTTGCCCTGCTTAGCGCGGCGCCGCGCGGCCGCCCAACAAAAAATGCGATCCCGCCCTTGTGGCTGGCCGGGCTTGTCCCATATTTTATGAATGAACGTTCATTCAGATGCCCTGCCTGAAGACCCCAAGCGCCGCCAGATCCTGGACGCGGCGCTGACGCTCTTCAGCGAGGAAGGCTTCCATGGCGGCTCCATGCAGGCGCTGGCGAAACGGGCGGGCCTGCCCGTCGGCACCATCTATCGCCATTTCGCGGGCAAGGAAGAGCTGATCCACGCGCTCTACCGCGAGATCAAGCAGGCGCGCTTTGCCGCCATGCTGGAAGGATACGACGCCGAGGCCCCGCTCCGCGCGCGCTTCGACACACTCTGGCGCAACACCTTCGACTACTGCATCGCCCATCCGCGCGAATTCCGCTTCGCCGGGCAATATTCGCTCTCGCCCTTTCTCGCCGATGCGGCGAAGGCGATCCAGATCGACATCCCGAAGGAGATTGGCGCCTTCTACGCCGACGGCTATCGCGACGGCCTGTTCAAGCCGCTGCCGCCGCAGATCCTCACCGCCCTCATTTCCGGCCCCATCGACGCGCTCGCGGCGCGCGTACTCGGCGGCGTCGTGAAGCTCGAACCCGGACTCCGGCAGGAAGTTCTCGATGCCTGCTGGAACGCCATCACCATCTGACATCAACCAAGCGGAACCAACAGGGAGTTCCCCATGCAATATGCACAACTCGGCCATACCGGCACCTACGTCTCCCGCCTCTGCCTCGGCACCATGACCTTCGGCGGCAAGGGCTCTCTCTTCAGCGTCATGGGCGGTCTCGACCAGAAGGAGGCCGACCAGCTTGTCGGCGTGGCGCTCGATGCCGGCGTCAACTTCGTCGATACGGCGAATATCTATGCGGCCGGCGAATCCGAGGTGATTACCGGCAAGGCGCTCGGCGCAAAACGCAAGGATATCGTGCTGGCGACCAAGGCCTTCGGCCGCATGGGCCCCGGCGCGAACGAAGTGGGCGTGTCGCGCCTCGCGCTGATGCAGCAGGTGGAGGCGAGCCTGAAACGTCTCGGCACGGATTATATCGACCTCTACCAGATTCACGGTTGGGACGCGGTGACGCCGATGGAGGAATCGCTGCGCGCGCTGGACGATCTCGTGCGCCAGGGCAAGGTGCGCTATATCGGCGTGTCGAACTGGGCGGCCTGGCAGATCGTGAAGGCACTCGGCATTTCTGAACGGCGCGGCTTCGAGAAATTCGCAACGCTGCAAGCCTATTATTCGCTGGCGGGCCGCGACCTCGAACACGAGATCGTGCCCATGCTGGAAGACCAGAAGCTCGGTCTGATGACATGGAGCCCGCTGGCGGGAGGCGCGCTTTCCGGCAAGTTCTCGCGCGAGACGAAGGCGAATGACGGCCGCCGCACTCAATTCGACTTCCCACCGGTCAATGTCGAGCAGGTCTACGACGTTGTCGATGTGCTGAAGTCGATTGCGGCGAAACATGGATGCACCGTCGCGCAGGTGGCGCTCGGCTGGCAGCTGCACAAGCCTTACGTCACCACCGTCATCATGGGCGCGAAGACCGAGGCGCAGCTCAAGGACAATCTCGGCGCCGTCGATGTGGCGCTCGACGCGGACGATCTCGCCGCCATCGACGCCGCCAGCGCCATCACGCCGCACTATCCGGGCTGGATGATCGGCATTCAGTCGGACCGTTCGCCCGGCACGGTGCGGGACTGGTCGCAGATCGCGCGCTCGACGTTCTAGGCCCGCGCGGCTGTTTGAACACTCCAGATAACATTCGTCATGACCCGGCTTGTCCGGGTCATCCACGTCTTTCTTTTCTGAATCGCAAAGACGTGGATGGCCCGCATAAAGCGGGCCATGACGAGGTGAATATACAGAGAGCCAACGTTTGAATTCGGGCGGTAGCCGGGTAGGCTTGCCGCCCTTCTTCATGTTCGGGCCGCGCCATGACCATACTCACGACGGAACGCCTCATCCTCCGCCCCTGGCGGGAGGAAGACCTCGAGCCTTTCGCCGCCATGTCCACCGATCCGAAGGTGATGGAGCATTTCCCTTCGACGCTCAGCCGAAACGAGAGCGATGCGGCGGCGACCACGATCGGAGGCGAGATCGAAACGCACGGCTTCGGCTTCTGGGCGCTTGAAGTGCCGGGCGTCGCACCCTTTATCGGCTTTACGGGCATCCGCACCGTCACTTTCGAGGCGCCTTTCACGCCGGCGGTCGAGATCGGCTGGCGGCTCGCCACGCCGCATTGGGGCAAGGGCTATGCGACGGAGGCCGCCCGCGCCGCTCTCGATCATGGCTTCGGCGCGCTCGGGCTTGCCGAAATCGTCGCCTTCACCATCCCGGCCAACACGCCGTCTCAAGCCGTGATGCGGCGCCTCGGCATGACGCGGAACGAAGCTGAGGATTTTGCCCACCCCAAGGTGCCGCCGGGCCACCCCATGAGCCGCCACGTGCTCTACCGGCTGCGGGCGGAGGATTGGGGCAAGCAAGTATAGAAATGTCATTGCCGGGCTCGACCCGGCAATCCAGTGCAGCTACCACGGAACGCGGCTTCTGGACCCTCGGGTCAAGCCCGGGGGTGACGATTTAAGGTAGCCAGAGTTCATGGCCTGACTCCTCCCCCTCCTCCCGCTATGCTCATCCGAAAGAAACAAGGGAGAGCGCCATGAGCGAGGCGGCGGCGAAAGCGGCGGAGGCGGAACCCATTCTTCTCCGTGAGGATGCGGGCGGCATTGCCCGGCTCACCATGAACCGGCCGAAACAGCGCAACAGCCTGTCCAAGGACCTGATGCGCGCGCTGCTTGCCGAGTTCGAGGCGATTGCGGCCGACAAATCCATACGCGTGGTCGTGCTTGGGGCTGCGGGCCCCGCCTTCTGCGCGGGACATGACCTCAAGGAACTGACCGCTGCCCGCTCAAGCGCCGATCGCGGCCGCGCCTTCTTCGCCGAGACCATGCAGCTTTGCAGCACGCTGATGCAGGCGATCGTGAATTGCCCCAAACCCGTCATCGCCCGCGTGCATGGCGTCGCGACGGCGGCGGGCTGCCAGCTTGTCGCGAGCTGCGACCTCGCCATCGCCGTGGAGGAAGCGAAGTTCGCCACACCCGGCGTCAATATCGGCCTCTTCTGCTCGACACCGATGGTCGCCCTGTCGCGAAACGTGACGCGCAAGCATGCGATGGAAATGCTGCTGACGGGCGAGATGATCTCCGCCGCCCGCGCTTACGAGTTGGGTCTCGTCAACCGGACGGTCGCCGTGGATGCGCTCGACGCCGAAGTGGCGCATTTCGCAGATCTCATCGCCTCGAAATCCGCGCTTACCGTGTCCATCGGCAAGAAGGCTTTTTACGAACAGCTCGAAAAGCCGCTGGCCGAGGCCTATCTCCATGCGAGCGAAGTGATGGTGAGGAACATGCTCGCCCGCGACGCCGAGGAAGGCATCGGCGCCTTCATCGAGAAACGCGACCCGAAATGGGAGGACCGCTGATGGCCATGAGCGATGTCGAAGAAATTCTCCGCAACACGAAGGTGATTGCCCTTGTCGGCGCGAGCGCGAACCCGGCGCGCGATTCCAATGGCGTGATGCGCTTCCTGCAGGCGAAGGGCTACCGGGTGATCCCCGTCAATCCGGGTCTCGCGGGCAAGGAACTCAATGGCGAGAAAGTCCATGCGTCACTTCGCGACATTCCGGAGAAGGTCGAGATGGTCGACGTTTTCAGGAATTCGGAAGCAGCGGGCCCCGTCGCCGACGAGGCCGTGGAGATCGGCGCAAGATATGTCTGGATGCAATTGGGCGTCGTGAACGAAGCCGCCGCAGAGCGCGCCCGCGCGGCGGGACTTAAAGTCGTGATGGACCGCTGCCCGAAGATCGAAATGCCAAGACTGGGGATGTAGCTTTCCGCCACTAACTACTCGTCACCCCCGGCTTGACCCGGGGGTCCAGTAGCCGCCAAAGGCGGCGTCTTTCTTCATGAGACTCTTCGGACGTGTCGAACACTCGTGAAGATAATTTTTCGAAGAACGACGGCGCGTACCGCGCCTTCTGGATTGCCGGGTCAAGCCCAGCAATGACAATCAAAGAGAACAACAAGCAGACCTGAAAAGAGGCAAAAAATGACCGACCGCAAATTCGACACGCTCGCCGTGCATGCCGGCGCGCAGCCCGACCCGACGACCGGCGCGCGGGCGACGCCGATCTATCAGACGACGTCCTTCGTGTTCGAGGATGTCGATCACGCGGCCGCGCTGTTCGGCCTGCAGGCCTTCGGCAATATCTATACGCGCATCACCAACCCGACGACCGCCGTGCTCGAGGAGCGCGTGGCGGCGCTGGAAGGCGGCACGGCGGCGCTCGCCGTCGCGTCCGGCCATGCGGCGCAGATGCTCGCCTTCCACACGCTGCTCGCACCGGGCGACCGCTTCGTCGCGGTGCGCCAGCTCTATGGCGGCTCGATCAACCAGTTCGGTCATTCGTTCAAGAAATTTGGCTGGGACGTCGACTGGGCGGACGGACGCGACCCCGCCTCGATCAAATCGGTCATCGGCCCGAAGACCAAAGCCGTCTTCATTGAAAGCATCGCCAATCCCGGCGGCCTCGTGATGGATATTGCAGCTATCGCAAAGGTCGCGCATGACGCCGGCATTCCGCTCATCGTGGACAATACGCTCGCCTCGCCCTATCTCTGCCGCCCCATCGAACACGGCGCCGACATCGTTGTTCATTCGGCAACGAAATTCCTCGGCGGCCACGGCAACTCCATGGGCGGCATCATCGTCGATGGCGGCAAGTTCGACTGGGCGAAGTCCGGCAAGTTCCCGACGCTGTCGGAGCCCTGCGAGAGCTATCACGGCCTCAAGATCGCCGAGACCTTCGGCCCCATTGCCTTCGCCATCGCCTGCCGTGTGCTGGGCCTGCGCGATCTCGGCCCCGCCATCTCGCCCTTCAATGCCTTCATGATCCTGACCGGCATCGAGACGCTGCCGCTCCGCATGCAGCGCCATTGCGACAATGCGCTCAAGGTCGCGAAGTTCCTGAAGGGTCACTCCAAGGTTTCCTGGGTATCCTATGCTGGTCTCGAGGGCGACGCCTCGAATGCGCTGATGAAGAAATATTCGCCGAAGGGTGCAGGCGCCGTCTTCACTTTCGGGCTGAAGGACGGCTATGAGGCGGGCGTGAAGCTCGTCGGCAAGGTGGAACTGCTCAGCCACCTCGCCAATGTCGGCGATACGCGGAGCCTCATCATCCACCCTTCATCGACGACGCATCGCCAGTTGACCGAAGAACAGCAGACGCTTGCGGGCGCAGGCCCCGATGTCGTTCGCCTCTCGGTCGGCATCGAGGATGCCGACGATATCATCGCCGATCTCGACCAGGCGCTGAAGGGGTAAGCCACGGTGCAGCCAGGTGTCACCCCGGCGAAGGCCGGGGTCCACCTGCCTGCCCACCGCAAGCGGCCTGGCGCACCTTCTCGCATCGCTTCTGCACTCAGGCCATCTGCTTCGCTGGAACGTGCTTCTTCAATGCGGTGAGAATATCGGCCGGCCGGAAAGGCTTGGCGATGTGATCGTCCATGCCCGCTTCGAAGCAGGCCTCGCGGTGATGCTCCATGGCATTCGCAGTGAGGCCAAGGATCGGCGCAGCGAAACCCATTTCACGGAGCTTTCTCGTTGCCGTCAGCCCATCCATCACCGGCATCATCACATCCATGAAGACGACATCGAACTCGGCTTTCTGCACCGCTTCGAGCGCCTCCGACCCGTCGAAGGCATAGACGGGTTCGATCCCCGCGATCGAAAGGACCGAGCCGATGACCTTGCGGTTCACGGCGTTGTCCTCGACGACGAGCACCGAGAGCGGTGCCGCAGAGGCCTGTTCCGTCTTTTCCGCCGGCGGCGCCTTGGCCGGTTCGGATGATGTCACTTCGGCAGGCGCATGCCCACGCGCGAGCGGCAGCGTCACGATGAAGCAGGAACCCTCGCCGAGTTCGCTGCGCACCTCGATGGTGCCGTCCATCGCATCGATCAACCGCTTCACGATGGCAAGACCGAGACCCGTTCCTTCGACGCGCTCTCCGGCCTCGCCGCGCACGCGCTCGAATTCGCGGAAGATGCTCTCGATCTTGTCAACCGGGATGCCGCGTCCCGTGTCGCTCACCTTCACCACGAGGTCGAGTCCTGCGTCGGTCGAGCGGGTTTCGGCTGCGAGAGAGACTTCGCCTTGTTCGGTGAACTTCACCGCATTGCCCAGGATGTTGAACAGCACCTGCGATATCCGGTCCGGATCGCCTTTGAGCCAGACACGGGTCGAGAGCGGCAGCACCGCATTGAAGCGCAGGCCCTTGGCCTGAGCGCGGTCCGCCATCATGTCGCAGACACGGTGCAGCAATTCCTCGGCGTTGAAATCGCGGCTGGCGATCTCGACGCGGCCCGCTTCGAGCTTTGCCATATCGAGCACGTCGTTGATGATCGACAACAGCATTTCGGCGGAGCTGCGCGCCGTGCGGATAAGTTCGAGCTGATCGCCCGAGACGCCGCTTTCTGCGAGCATGTCGAGCATGCCCATCACGCCCGTCATCGGCGTGCGGATTTCATGGCTCATCGAGGCGAGGAACGAACTTTTTGCTGCGCTTGCCTGTTTTGCTTCGTCGCGCGCGGTGACGAGCTGCTCTTCCGCCTGCTTGCGGGCCGTGATGTCCTGGATCTGCGAAATGAAGTAGAGAGGTTGATTGTTCTCGGCGCGCAGAACCGAGACCGCGAGATAGACCCAGATAGTTTCGCCATCCTTCCGGAAATAGCGCTTCTCCATCTGATAGGTGGTGCGCTTTCCCTCGACACACTCGTGCAGAAGGTCGAGGTCGCTTTCAAGGTCGTCCGGATGCGTGATGTCCTGGAAAGTCAATTCGCGCAGTTCCGCCTCGGGATAGCCGAGCATCCGGCAGAGTGCGTCGTTCACCTGAACGAATTTTCCATCGAGACCGACAAGGGCGATGCCATGTGCGGCGCCCATAAGCGCCATGCGGAAGCGTTGATCGTTTTCCGTGTGGAGTACTTCGGCCGTGCAATCCTGAACGAGACCCCAGGCGCGCTTTTCGTTCCGGCCGAGGCAGAAGACCCGCACGGCCACCGGATCGGTCCGCAGGGTAAAGCTCGCGGTGGTGCTGTCGCCTTCCTTGCACACTTCGATCCAGCGCGCGAGGCCGCTCATGGCCGGTGAGCGTTCAACCGCGCGGGAGAACATCCTGCGCGGCGCGTTCCGCTTGTCGAGGATGCCGGAGAGCAATTCGATTTCGCCGGTATCGGCGCGCCATACCCAACGGCCGATCGCGAAAGTCTCCGCAATCGTCGCAAAAAGATGTGAGGGCACGGGGTCGCGGTCTTCGCGGCCATGTTCCCCGGGTTCCAGGGTCGGGTCGGCAAGGCTCATCGCACAATTCCAGCTTCGGGCCGCCTTCGGGGCGAGCCGTTTAACCCTGCGATTGTCATATGCGGGGATTAACCGAGAGTTTCCCGATGGCCAGAATTGCGGAGCTTTACTGCTCGTTTACCAAGTATTGGATGTTTTTATTTGACCGTCCCAGATCGGGACTGCAAGAATTGGATGTTTCATCATAAAGGGGGGAATCCAGTGAAACATCTCGTAAAACTCGCCACCGCGACCGCGCTGTTCGCAGCGCTTGCGGCGCCTGCCTACGCCGATGAAGTGAAGGTGGGCGACACCTACTTCAAGCTCTCGGGCGGCGCGCTCGTGTTCGATGATCTCGAAGGCGCTGGCGTCAGCATCGAGCTCGATACCGGCTGGACCGTTTCGGGCGCGATCGGCTACAATCTCAACCCGAATGTCGCGCTCGAACTCGAGCTTACCTATCTTACGGCCGATTTCGATTCCGGCACCGCGCTCGGCGTCACCGTTCCCATCGACGGCGATCTAAGCTCGTTCCTGACCATGGTGAATGCGCATTTCCATGCCAATCCCGGCGGGAACTTCGACCCCTATTTCGGGGCCGGTATCGGCGCAGCCTTCTCCGACCTCAAGGTCAATTCCATTGGCGGCGTTCCCGCCAACATCGACGACAGCAGCACGGATCTCGCCCTCCAGGGCACGGCCGGCATCAACATGGCGCTCGGTGGGGGCAAGCTCGGCGCCCAGTACCGCTACATCTGGACGGATACCGGCGGCAACAACTCCGACGAGATCACGGCGCACGCTTTCACGCTGCACTACATGTTCTCGTTCTGAAACGCCGCCTCGGCGGTTTTGATAAAGGGGATGGCACCGTCATCCCCTTTTTTCGTTCCGGGGTGCCCCTGAAAAGACCTCAGCGCGCGGAGATATGTCGCATTCCGGTCAAAATCCGCAGATAGTTATGCTCATTCGGGGCTGGACCGCCAATGTGTGACCGAAAGGCAGAATGATGAAAAAGATCAGTGTCCTTATCGCCGCCCTTGCGGTGAGTGCATTTACCGCCGCGCCGGCCTTCGCCGCGAATGTCTACGAGACACTGAAGGCCGATCCGCAGTTCTCGACGCTCACCAAGATGATCGAGGCGAACGACCTCAAGTTCCGCTATACCGAAGGCAACATCACCGTTTTCGCGCCGACCGATGAGGCGCTTGCGCGCCAGCCGGGCGGCGTGGACGACATGCTCTCCGGTGCCAATCCCAGCGTAAAGGAAAATGCCCGCGCGCTGCTTCTCTACCAGATCGTCAGCGGACGCCATACGCCGGAAAGCCTTTCGGGCAAGGTGACCGAGGCGACGACGCTTCAGCGCGGCAAGGTGACGATCGACGGTACGAAGAGCCCGATCCATTACGGCCATTCGGAGTTCGGCGCGAATGTATCGGGGGACGTCATCAGCGCCTCGAACGGCAATATCATCCCGATCGATGCGCTGCCGATCCCCGTCTTCGAGGAAACGACGCCGCCCGCCATCCAGTAAGGGACCGGGTCAGACGTTGAATTCGTCCGACAGAGCCTCCTTGATCTCTCGCGGGGTGAACCTGGTGTAGTCCTTGTTCACCTCGCCGATCAGCTTTTCCTGCGCCTCGCCGGAAAGCTCCGCCCTCAGATCGCCGAGCATTTCGGGCGGCGCCACAAGGATGAGTTTGTCAAACGCCTTGTCCCTTGCCTTCTCCAGCAGGGTTTCCGCGATCTTCTTCGCGAAGTCGCGCTTGCCCTGGCGGTGCGGATCGGTCGGCGGTTCATAGGCCGAGCGGCGATTGCCGACGCTTTCGAAGGTGCGTCCGGGCCGGTCGGTCAATTGCTCGCGTGTGGGCGGATTGTCGGTCTTGAGCTCCGGCAAGGCAGGTGCAGGATCGGCATTGCGCTTCTCGCTTGCAAGAAAGCGGCACCTCTCACCATCGGCAACGACAATCCAGATAAGGTCCGGCATTGCTTTCTGTCCTCCTGATTTTCATTTCAGGTAGTGCAGCCAAGCCTGAAGGCAAGCGGGGCGAAGCGCAACCTGGCGCTTCGCCGCAGCCTTGTCAGCCTTCCTTCTTCTTCTCCAGCGGCAGCGCAAGGCGGATGTGAAGTTCCTTTAGCTGCTTCGGCTCGACTTCGGACGGCGCCTGCATCAGGAGGTCCTGCGCCTGCTGGTTCATCGGGAACATCGTCACCTCACGGAGGTTTTCGACGCCCGCGAGCAGCATCACCATGCGGTCGACGCCCGGCGCAAGACCGCCATGCGGCGGTGCGCCGAACTTGAACGCGTTCAGCATGCCGCCGAACTTCGTCTCGACCACCGACTTGTCATAGCCCGCGATTTCGAAGGCCTTGTACATGACATCCGGCTTGTGGTTCCGGATGGCGCCGGAGGAAAGCTCCACGCCATTGCAGACAATGTCGTACTGGAAGGCGGTGATGCCGAGAATTTCGTCCGCCTCGTCCTTACCAAGCGCAAGGAACCTGTCGAGCGGATAGTTCGGCATGGAGAATGGATTGTGCGAGAAGTCGATCTTCTTCTCGTCCTCGTTCCATTCATACATCGGGAAGTCGACGATCCAGCAGAACTTGAAGACGCCCTCTTCCACGAGGCCGAGCTCGGTGCCGACGCGCGTACGCGCCTGACCGGCGAAGCTCGCAAACTTGCCCGGCTGACCGGCGACGAAGAAGACGGCGTCGCCCGCCTTGAGCCCCAACTGGGTGCGGATCGCTTCGGTGCGTTCCGTGCCGATATTCTTGGCGACGGGGCCAGCGCCTTCGAGCGCGCCCGCTTCCTCGCGGAAGAAGATGTAGCCGAGGCCCGGCTGGCCTTCGCCCTGCGCCCAGGAGTTCATGCGGTCGCAGAAGGCGCGATTACCGCCGCCGGGCGCCGGGATCGCCCAGACTTCGACCTTCGAGTCCTTCTCGATCATGCCGGCAAAGACCTTGAAGCCAGAGCCGCGGAAATGATCGGTGACGTTCTGCATCTCGATCGGGTTGCGCAGATCGGGCTTGTCGGAGCCGTATTTGCGCATCGACTCCGCATAGGGGATGCGGATGAAGGGATAAGGCGAAACCTTTCGGTCGCCTGCAAATTCCACGAAGAGGCCGTGCAGCACTGGTTCGATTGCCGAGAAGACATCGTCCTGATTGACGAAGCTCATTTCCACGTCGAGCTGATAGAACTCGCCGGGAGAACGGTCGGCGCGCGCGTCTTCGTCGCGGAAGCAGGGCGCGATCTGGAAGTAGCGGTCGAAGCCCGCCACCATGATGAGCTGCTTGAACTGCTGCGGCGCCTGTGGAAGCGCGTAGAACTTGCCCGGGTGGATGCGCGAGGGCACGAGGAAGTCGCGCGCGCCTTCAGGGCTCGAGGCCGTCAGGATCGGCGTCTGGAATTCGTTGAAGCCCGCTTCCGTCATGCGGCGGCGGATCGAGGCGATGATCTTCGAGCGGAGCAGAATGTTCCTGTGCAGCGTCTCGCGGCGCAGGTCGAGGAAGCGGTAGGTCAGGCGGATGTCTTCCGGATAGTCGGGCTCGCCGAAGACCGGCAGCGGCAGGTCCTGCGCTTCGGAGAGCACCTCCATGCCCGACACGGCGATCTCGATATCCCCGGTGGGAAGGTTCGGGTTTACCGTTTCCGCCGAACGGGCGACGACCTTGCCTTCGATCGAGACGACATATTCCGAGCGAACCTTTTCGGCGAGGCCGAAAGCCGCCGCACGGTCCGGGTCGAAAACGAGCTGGGTAAGCCCGTAATTGTCCCGCAGGTCGATGAAAAGGAGGCCGCCATGGTCGCGCTTCCTGTGGACCCAGCCGGAGAGGCGGACGGTTTCGCCCACATGCGACTTGCGAAGCTCGCCACAGGTGTGGCTGCGGAAACTGCTCATTGTCATAAGGCCTTGAGATTCAAGAACGAATCGGCGGAAGCTAGCTATCGGTATACCCCCGGCGACCGGCAAAAGCGCACGGATCGGCGGCCCTTGTCAAGGGTGCCCCGGCCAGCCTGCTCTCTTGTCTCGACCCGCGACAGGGTGGGCGAGATCGGCTATAGAGCGGCGCATGGAAATTATCACGACCAATGAGGCCCTGAAGGCCGCCTGTGACCGGCTCTCGGGCTCCGGCTATGTCACGGTCGACACGGAATTCATGCGGGATTCGACCTTCTGGCCGGTGCTCTGCCTGATCCAGCTTGCCGGACCGACGGACGAGTTCATCATCGATCCCCTCGCTCCGGAAATCGACCTCACCCCCTTCTACAAGCTGATGAAGAACCGGAAGGTCGTGAAGGTGTTTCACGCCGCCCGGCAGGACATCGAAATCTTCTTCCATGAAGGCGACGCAATCCCCGATCCGTTGTTCGATACGCAAGTTGCGGCCATGGTCTGCGGTTTCGGCGACTCGATCGGCTATGAGACGCTTGTCCGCAAGCTGGCGGGCGGCAATGTCGACAAGTCGTCCCGCTTCACAGACTGGTCGCGGCGGCCGCTGTCCGAAAAGCAGCTTCAATATGCGCTTGCCGACGTCACCTATCTGCGGACCGTTTATGAGGTGCTGGCGAAGCGCCTGACGCAGACGAAGCGCGTCCACTGGGTGGCAGAGGAAATGGCGGTGCTGCAAGACCCCGAGACCTATGCCATGCGGCCCGAAAATGCCTGGAAGCGCCTCAAGGGACGGTTCCGGGGCACGCGGGGGCTCGCCGTCCTGATCGAGATCGCGGCCTGGCGCGAGCGGCAGGCGCAGGAGCGCGACATGCCCCGCTCCCGCATCATGAAGGACGATGCGCTTCACGAGATCGCGACGCAGCTTCCAAAGAGCCTTTCCGACCTCGATGCGCTGCGCGCCGTGCCCAAGGGTTTTTCAAACAGCCGCTCGGCCGCGAGCCTGATGGAAGCAATCGAACGCGGCCTCGCCATGAAGGAGGAGGACATTCCGGTCGTGGACGGGCCGGAGCCGCTGCCGGCCGGCATCGGTCCGCTGGTCGAACTCCTGAAAGTCCTGCTCAAGCAGAAATGCGAAGAGCATGATGTGGCGCAGAAACTTGTCGCCAACGTCGCCGATCTCGAACTCATTGCCGCGCATCAGGAAGCGGATGTGCCTGCCCTCAAGGGCTGGCGGCGCGAGATATTCGGCGAGGATGCGCTCAGGCTGAAGCGCGGCGAACTTGCCATCGGCGCCAAGGGCAAGAAGATCGTGCTGATCGAGACGGGCCGGAAGTAGGCTCTACTTCCCGACCTGGACGTCGCTCTTCCGTCCCAGCGCGCGCGCGAGCGCCGAGAGCCGCTTCGACACGATCTCGCCAAGCAACGCCTCGTATTTCTTCGGCACGATGAGGGTGACGGTGTTCTTCGTCACCTCGAAGCGCGTTTTCGGCAGCATGCCCATGGTCGCGCCCGACAGCGTGAAGGCGAGGCGAAGCGCGAGGCCGAGCACCAGCGCGCGCTCATGCTCGCGCTCGGTGATGAAGCCGGTGAGATTGCCGAGCAGTTCCGGCTCCCCCCTGCCCTCGTGGCGGTGATAGCCGACGCGCGCGAGGAAAAGCCTTCCCGGATGGTCCACGCCCGAAAAGGGCGCCAGCAGTATCTGCGTCATCGCGTGATGAGCGCGGTAATCCGGATGCACGTACCAGCCAATATCGGCGAGGATGCAAGCCGCGTGGCGCAGGCGCGCTTCCTCCGGCGTTTCGCCGAAAACGCCTTCCGCGAAAAGCGGTGCCGTCCATTTGAAGAACTCATCGCCATGCTGCGGAAAACGCGCGAGACGCCCGGCGAGATCGATGCAACCGGCGATCAGCGGATCCTTCATCTGTTCCTTCTTGTCGAGCCGGTCGAACAGGATGCCTTCGCGCAGGCCATAGGCCGAGATCACGACTTCCTTTGCCTTCAGGGCGCCGATCAGCTTGTCGAGCACCAGCGCGCCGAAGGGCAGCGCCTCGACACGGCGCTCCGAAACGTCCGGTATCTGCGCCAGGGATTTCGGGCCGAGCCGTTCGATCACGCGCGAGATTTCCGACGCATCGCGGGCGGGAATGACATAGTGGTGCAGCACATGGATCGGATAGTTGCGCTGCGACATGTGAATGCGCGCGAGATTTCGCCAGACGCCGCCAACCGCATAAATCCGCTTACCCTGATGTTCCTTGAATAGCTTTTGCTCGCTCAGGGCGCGGTCGACCACAGCTTCCGCCTCGGCGAGGCTGCCATGCGCGAGATCGGTCAGCCGGAGCGGCCCGAGCGGCAGCGTGGCGCCCGGGCCGGACTTGCCGTTCGCAACGGGCACGAGTTCAAGGCTGCCGCCGCCGAGATCGCCAACAAGCCCGTCGGCATCCGGAATGCCGGAGAGGACGCCCTGCGCGGCGAGCCGCGCCTCGTCCATGCCGGAGAGGAGGTCGATCGTGAAGCCGCAAATCTTCTCCGCCTGAGCGAGAAAGGCCGGACCGTCCTCGGCATCGCGAACGGCGGCGGTGGCCGCAACAATAAGCGTCTTCACACCGATCTGGTCCTTGAGGGCCATGAAGCGGCGCAGCGCATCGAGCGCGCGGACGATGCCTTTCGGGTCGAGACGGCCAGTGGAGGCGAGCGAGCGGCCGAGCCCCGCCATCACCTTTTCATTGAAGACGAGAACGGGGTTCCGCTCCGCCGCTGCATAGACGACAAGACGCACGGAATTCGACCCGACATCGACGATGCCAACGCGTCCGCCGGATTTGCCGCGGGTCACGACAGGGCCTCCGCCGGCGGACAGCCGGACTTATCCCGTCTTGATGTCGAATTTGGGCGGGATGTTTTTCTTGAGAGAGGTGCCACGCCCGGAAAGACTCGCATTGTTCATGAAATAGGTATGGGCGTTGAAAGGCTCTTCGCCCTCGCGCACGGTGATTCGCCGATAGACGCCGTCGGCCTGCAATTCGTAACTCTGCTGGTTGTCCTTGAGATTGGCAACCATGATCTGATCGAGCACCTGGTCGTGCACCGTGGGGTTCAGAATCGGGACGAGCACCTCCACCCTGCGGTCCAGATTGCGCGGCATCCAGTCGGCCGAGGCGATATAGACCTTTGCCTTGTCGTTCGGCAGGCCGTGTCCATTGCCGAAGCAGACGATACGCGAATGCTCGAGGAAGCGGCCGATAATGCTCTTTACACGGATGTTTTCCGAAAGGCCCGGAATGCCCGGCCGCAGGCAGCAGATGCCGCGAATGACGAGGTGAATCTGCACGCCGGCCTGGCTTGCCTCATAAAGCTTGTCGATGATCGTTGCATCGACGAGCGAGTTCATTTTCGCCCAGATGGCCGCAGGGCGTCCTGCCCTCGCATGGGCGATTTCGGCGTCGATATCGTCCACCAGCCGCTTGCGCAGATTGACGGGCGAGACCGCCAGCAGCTCCAGCGATTTCGGTTCGGCATAGCCGGTGATGTAGTTGAAGACCTGCGAGGCATCGTGGGCAAGCCGCGGGTCGCAGGTGAACATGGAGCAGTCGGTATAGATTTTCGCCGTGACCGGGTGATAGTTGCCGGTGCCGAAATGGACGTAGGAGCGGAGCTGCCCGCTTTCGCGCCGCACCACCAGCGATATCTTTGCGTGCGTCTTGAGCTCGATGAATCCGAAGACGACCTGCACGCCGGCGCGTTCGAGGTTCCGCGCCCAGACGATGTTCGCCGCCTCGTCGAAGCGCGCCTTGAGTTCCACCAGCGCGGTGACGGACTTGCCGGCTTCGGCCGCCTCGATCAGCGCCTGCACGATGGGACTGTCCTTCGAGGTGCGGTAGAGCGTCTGCTTGATAGCGACGACATCGGGGTCCGCCGCTGCCTGGCGGATGAACTGCACAACGACGTCGAAAGATTCATAAGGATGGTGGACGATAATGTCCTTCGAGCGGATGGCCGCGAAGCAGTCGCCGCCATGATCGCGGATGCGCTCCGGGAAGCGCGCATTGTAAGGCGTGAACTTCAGGTCGGGACGGTCGTCCACGATGAGCTGGCTCGTCTGGGCAAGGCCGAGCAAGCCTTCGACGGAGACGAGCTCGCGTTCGCTGACGCCGAGTTCATGCACGACGAACTGGCGAAGCGAATCCGGCGTGCGCGCCTCGATCTTCAGCCGGATCACGCTGCCGCGGCGGCGGCGCTTCAGGGCGCTTTCAAAGTATCGCACCAGATCTTCGGCTTCTTCCTCGATTTCGATATCGCTGTCGCGAAGCAGGCGGAAAGCGCCCTGCCCGATCACCTTGTAGCCGGGGAAGAGCCGGTCGAGGAACAGCCCGATCATATTTTCAAGGCTGACGAAACGGATATCGCCACCGCCGTCCCGTGCGGGCAAGCGGATGAAGCGTTCGACCTGGGTCGGGACAGGCAGCAACGCGTCCATCAGCTTCCCATCTGCGATGCGGCGAAGCTGCAGAGCCAGCGCGAAGCCGAGATTGGGGATGAAGGGGAACGGATGCGCCGGGTCGATGGCAAGCGGTGTGAGAACCGGGAAGACCTGTTCGAGGAAGCGCGTTTCGAGCCAGGAGAACTCGTCCTTCGTTACTTCCTCAGGCTCGATCACCGCGATGCCGTTCTCACGCATCTCCTTGCGCAGCGCGACCCATTGGCGCTGCTGCTCGCGCATCAGGTCGTTCGCCATGCTGTTGACGAGGTCGAGCTGCTGGGCGGGCGTGCAACCATCCTGGCTCAGCGTCGTCACGCCGGCGCTCACCTGCCCGCGCAGGCCTGCCACGCGGACCATGAAGAATTCGTCGAGGTTCGAGGCCGAGATCGAGAGGAAGCGCAGCCGCTCGAGCAGCGGATGGTTCGTGTTCTGTGCCTCTTCCAGCACCCGCAGGTTGAAGGCGAGCCAGGAGGCCTCGCGATTGATGAAGCGCTCCGCGCTCTCCATGCCGAGAGCCGGCAACCGCTCGACGGCGGGAGCCGGTTCCGGGACGACAGCCTCAATGGCGGGACTCTGCGGAGCGCTGGTCATGAGATCACTTCTGCAAAAACGGGAATAAGTCTCTGCTATCGCTCAAGTTTATGACAAACACATGACCAAGTCATGACCAACCGGCAAAAGCCGGAGTGACCGGGCCTCTCATTCGGGTCAAAATCGGGCCGGACAAGGCGGGAGGGCGCCATGGCAGGCATATCACTGGGGCGGGTGGTTCTGGCGGGGCTGGTCGTCCTGCATGCGGGCCTGCTCGTCTGGGCCCTGATGGGGCTTGCCGAATGGCTGTTCGGCGCGGTGCCATGGCCCGCGGTGACCAATCCGCTCTTTCCCCGCCCGGTGCTGCTCGGCCACTGGCTGTCGGTGATCGCGGCTTCCTTGGCCTTCCTGACCGGTCTTGCGCTTCGCTGGCCGGGTACGCCGCTTGCGGTGGCGCTCGGCTATGGGGCCATGGCCGTTGTCTGCCTCATCGAGACGACTCGATATCTCCTGCATGACGCCCGCTGGCTCGCCATGGCGGCGGAATATGCGGCCTATCTCGCGATCGGCTCCTGGCTGTTTCTCTCGGCGACCGCCCGACAGGCCTTCCGCCGCTCCGGCGGCTAGAGCGGCATTTCGCCCTGACGGCCGAGGAGCTCCGCGGCGAGCGGCACGGTGATCGCGCGCTTGCCGGAGAGCGAGGCACGGTCGAGTTCTTCCACGATGGCGCGAGCGGCAGCGACCGAGCGCTCGATCCGGCTTGCGAGATAGGCGACAACAGCAGGCGTCACCCGAAGCTGACGGTCGTCGAAAAGCTTGACGAGAATGCCTGCAAGCAGCGCATCGTCGGGGGGCCCAAGCTCCACTTGCGGCACTGATTTGAGACGCGAGGTGAGGTCCGGCAGGCTGAGCGGAAGGCGCGCCAGCGGCGCGCGCGAGGTGATGAGGAGATGCGCCGCTTCAGCACGCACGAGATTGACGAGATGAAAGAGCGCGCGCTCGGCTTGCGGCGGGAGCGCGGCAAGGTCTTCGAGAATGATTGCACGTTGCGCGACGAGGCCGGGAATATCGGCATCCGCAAGTGTGGACGGGGCGAGCGAGACGGCCCTGCTCGCCATGCGCCAGACCTCGGCGAGATGCGTCTTGCCGCTGCCCGAGGGACCGGACAAGGCGACGATCCTGTCTGGCCATTCCGGCCATGCGTCGATCAGCGCGACCGCGGCCTCGTTCGACGGGGCGACGAGAAAGTCCTCGCGGCCCGAAGCCGGACGATGGCCGAGTTCAAAAACGAGTTGCCGCGCCATGGATCAGCTGTCGGTGTCGCGCGGCGGGATGATGCGGCCGGGCGAAGAACCGAGATAGAGACGGCTTGCCCGGTACTGGGCGATGCCAAAGCGCGCGATCACGCCCAGCGCGGCCGCGACCGGCAGGGCGAGAAGCGCGCCGACAAAGCCGAAAAGGGCGGCAAAAGCGAAGATCGCAAACATGACCCAGACGGGATGCAGTTTCACCCTGTCGCCGACCAGTTTCGGCGAGAGGAAATTGCCCTCGATGAACTGGCCGATGGCGAAGACGCCGACGACCAGGCCGACCGAAATATAATCGGGAGCGAACTGGAAAAGCGCCAGCGCCACGCCCACGACAAATCCGATGATCGTGCCGAGATAGGGAATGAAGCTGATAACGCCAGCCATGATGCCGACGATGAGACCGAAGCGGAGGCCGACAAGCGTAAGCCCCACGGCGTAGATCAGGCCGAGAACCACGCAGACGATGACCTGTCCGCGAATGAAGCCTGCGAGCACCTCGTTGATCTCGCGGGCGAGGCGGCGGATCGTCTCCTGATGATCGCGCGGCAGCAACCCGTCGATCTTTTCGACCATGCGGTCCCAGTCGAGCAGCAAGTAGAAGGCGACGACCGGCGTCACCACGACGAGCGAGATGAGCGCGACGATCTGGAGGCCCTGCGTGCCGAGGGAGGAAATGAACTTCACCAGCCAGTCGAGCGAGCCGCCGAGATTGGCCGAGATGGCCTGTTCGACATCGGCACCCTGTACGCCGAGCAGGCGGCCTAGGCGGCCGTCGCCTACGGTGACGAGCCATTCCTGTCCCCGCAGCAGGAGACGGGGCATGACCTCCACCAGCGCAATGAGCTGGTTGTAGAGAACCGGCACCAGCACGATCAGCAGCACGATGGCGACGATCAGGAAGAAAACCGTGATAAGCGCCGTCGCGGCGAGGCGTGAAAGGCCGTATTTCTCAAGCCTGTCTGCCAGCGGGTCGAGAAAATAGGCGATGGCCATGCCGGCGACGAAGGGCAGAAGAATGCCCTTCAGCAGCCAGAGCAGGACCGCGAAGACCGCAATCACCAACGCCCAGATGATGGCCTGCCGCTGGATGGTCATGCAGGATGCCCTGTCATGCGGCTATTGCCGGAGGCTGAGGCGCCAGCGCGGCGCGCGGACGGACGGCGATGCATGAGTTTCGCCGGGAGCGGCGGCGGGCGCTTCCGCCAGTTGCACATTCTGCTGCGCAAGAGAGAGCGCGAGCATTTCGGTGCTGCCCTTGTGGGAGATACGTATCTCGGCGCCGCGCGAGGAAATGCCCGCGACTTCCATGCCCTGCACCAACGGCGTGGAGGTGAGGCCCTTGCGGATGCCTTCCCATTCCGCCAGCGTGGCGAAATCCGCTTGCACAACCAGTGTCGAGACACGGCCATCGCGGACAATGATCTGGCGTTTCCATTGCGCCGAGAGTTCGTTCAGCAAGTCGGCCGCCGCCTTGCGCATCGCCTCCTCATCCTGGCCTTCATAGGTTCTGGATATGGGATCGGAAGGAGTCAGCGCGCCATGGCGCGTCAGCGTCACGCGGATGCCGCCGCCAGAGGGCGTGGCTTCGGCGACGACCACTTCATTCGCGCCGTAGTTCGCCGCAAGGCCCTTCATGGCTTCAAGCGAGGTCTCGTCATCCGAAAGTGCGGTGGAAGCCGGCACGGCGTTGATTTCCATGATGTCGCCGATGGGCAGGATGAGCGGCGTCATTTCATTCGCGGGTTCGAGGGCGGCCCAGGCCTCGCGCCAGATATTGTCGTCTTCCCAAAGAGTGGGCTGGCCATCGCGATGCAGAACAGGCAGCAGGAGTGCGGGCCGGGCCTGCGTCTCCGCAAAGGCGATGTTCTTGCCGCGCAACAGCCGGCGGACGGCCTCCGGCTGGAAGCTCACGATCATCTCGGCGATATAGCGGGTCGAACTCGTCCGTTCATCCGCAACCTGAAAGCCGCGCACGGCGTTCTGCGCCGTCGCCTCGTCCACCTCCGGCAAGGAGGCCCAGTCTTCCGGCAGGGTGAGCTTCTTCATCATGGCGGTCAGAGCGAGGCGCTGGCCCTCGGCCTGTGCGGCGGTGCGGGCGGCGGTCGCGCTTTCGGCGGTCTTGTCCACGTGAATGCCGCGGACGGTGAAGATGTCGGCGGCGAGCGCGGGGGCAGAGAATACCGTGGCCAGCACAAGAGCGGCGCAGGAGGCGCGCAGAAGCCTGAAAGCAGAAAGCATGGATAGAGCCTTGATCCGTCTCACTAATCGGCGATTCAACCTGCCGCCTTCATGCACAGTACAACAAGCCCGGGCCGCGGCGAAGGCGGCAGGGACGGGATTTTCGTCTTTCTCTTGCGCATGGGGGCGATTTCGGGTGATTTGAGCGCTTCCTGAACCCCTGAGTCCCTTTTGAAGCGTCCCCTGAGAGACCTTATGGCCCCCACTCCCCCGAAGGACCGTCCGAACCGCTATACCTATGCGGCGGCGGGCGTCGATATCGATGCCGGCAACGAGCTTGTGCGCGCCATCGGGCCGCTGGCCGCTTCCACGAAGCGGGCGGGCTCCGACGCGGCGCTGGGCGGCTTTGGCGGGCTGTTCGACCTCGCGGCCTGCGGCTTCAAGGACCCGGTGCTGGTGGCGGCGAATGACGGCGTGGGCACCAAGCTCAAGGTCGCCATCGAGGCCGATATTCACGACACGGTGGGCATCGACCTCGTGGCGATGTCGGTCAACGACCTTGTGGTGCAGGGCGCGGAGCCGCTTTTCTTCCTCGACTATTACGCGACAGGCAAGCTTCACGTGGATGTGGCTCGCGACGTGGTATCGGGCATCGCCGAGGGCTGCCGGCAGGCGGGCTGCGCACTGATCGGCGGCGAGACGGCGGAAATGCCCGGCATGTATGCCAAGGGCGATTACGACCTTGCGGGCTTTGCCGTGGGCGCTGTCGAGCGCGACCAGATCCTGCCGCGGGGCGATGTGCGGCCCGGCGACGTGCTGCTCGGCCTTTCGTCCTCCGGCTTCCATTCCAACGGCTATTCACTGGTGCGGCGCATCGTGGAAGACGAGCGGCTTTCCTATTCCGCACCCTTCCCGCATGGCGATGGGGCGAGCATCGGCGAGGTGCTGCTCGCGCCGACGCGCATCTATGTGAAGGCGATGCTGCGCGCGATCCGCGAGACGGGCGCCGTGAAGGCGATGGCGCATATCACGGGCGGCGGCTTCGTGGAGAATATTCCGCGCGTGCTGCCGGAGGGCATCAATGTGGAGATCGATGGCGCGTCATGGGCGATGCCGCCCGTCTTCCGCTGGCTGATGGCGCTGGGCGGTATCGAGGATGCGGAAATGGGCCGCACGTTCAATTGCGGCATCGGCATGGTTGTCGTCGTCGCCGAGAGCGAAGCCGACAAGGTGGCCGCCGTGCTTGCCGATGCGGGCGAGACGGTGCAGCGGATAGGCCGCCTGACGGAAGCGGCAGCAGGTGCGCCGCGCGTCAGCATCAAAGGCGCATTGGGCAGCAAGGCGTGAGGATCGGCGTTCTCATTTCGGGTCGCGGCTCGAACCTCAAGGCGCTGATCGAAGCCTGCGCCGAGCCGGGATTTCGCGGGCGCATCGCGCTGGTGATCTCCAACCGGCCGGGCGCGGCGGGGCTCGCCGCCGCGGAAGCGGCGGGCATTCCGACGCTCGTCATCGATCACAAGGAATTTGCAAGCCGCGAGACTTTCGACGCGGAGCTCGACCACGCGCTGACCAAGGCGGGGGTCGAACTTGTCTGCAATGCGGGCTTCATGCGCATTCTGACCGACGGTTTCGTGGAGAAATGGCGCGACCGGCAGCTCAACATTCACCCTTCCCTGCTGCCCGCCTTCAAGGGGCTGCATGTGCATCAGCGCGCGCTCGATGCGGGCGTGAAGATCACCGGCTGCACGGTGCATTTCGTGCGGCCGGAAATGGACGAAGGGCCGATCGTGGCGCAGGCGGCGGTGCCCGTGCTGTCCGGCGACACGGCCGAGACGCTTGCGGCGCGCATTCTGGAGGCCGAGCACAGGCTCTACCCGCTGGCGCTCCGGCTCGTCGTCAACGGTCAGGCGCGCGTCGTGGGCGAGCATGTGGTGTTGAGCGACGCGGATGGCGCGGAGGTGCCGGCGCCGTTGTTTGTGCCGGGGATTTGAACGTCAACACTTCTCGTCACGGCCCGCTTTATGCGGGCCGTCCACGTCTTTCTTCGTGACTTGGTCAGCTAAGAGACTGTTTAGAAAGTCCGTCAATCCAGGATTGCTCCTCGATATCCGATACTCGACTTCGTCATTGCGAGCGAAGCGAAGCAATCCAGGGGCCGCAAGGCCTGAGCTCGCCGCCCCTGGATTGCTTCGTCGCACCTCCGGTGCTCCTCGCAATGACGGCCTTCTTGGACTTTTCAAACAGTCTCTTAAGACGTGGATGGCCCGGACAAGCCGGGCCATGACGACGTTTTTAGATGCCAATGCCACAAAAAAGCCCCGCCGTTTGAGGGCGGGGCTTTTCGATTCAGCGGCCAGTGAAATCAGCCAACGATTTCTTCGTCCTTGAAGAAGTATTTGATTTCTTCGGCGGCGGTTTCCGGCGCGTCGGAGCCGTGGACCGAGTTGGCCTCGATCGACTCGGCGAAGTCCTTGCGGATCGTGCCCTCGGCGGCATTGGCCGGGTTCGTCGCGCCCATGACTTCGCGGTTCTTCGCGATGGCGTTTTCGCCTTCGAGGACCTGGACCACGACCGGGCCCGAGATCATGAAGGAGACGAGATCGTTGAAGAAGGGGCGCTCCTTGTGGACTGCATAGAAGCCTTCGGCCTGCGCCTTCGTCATGTGGATGCGCTTCGAGGCGATGACCCGGAGGCCCGCGCTTTCAAAGCGGT
The DNA here is from genome assembly GCA_019636015.1 of Parvibaculaceae bacterium. Lineage (GTDB taxonomy): Bacteria > Pseudomonadota > Alphaproteobacteria > Parvibaculales > Parvibaculaceae > Parvibaculum. The sequence goes on along the minus strand of JAHBYJ010000001.1, from coordinate 1,871,855 downwards.
CGATGATCTTGCCGGTGAGGTTCCGCCGGGTCGCATCCGGCTTGATGATCGAGAAGGTCCGTTCGAGGGCCATGCTCAGTTTTCCCAAATTGTGCAGGTGGAAGATTTGGCGCGGGTTATAGCGGGGCTTGGTGACGCGGGCAACCGCGAGTGCTAAAAGCCCGCTCACCATGCTTCATATCAACGATCTCACCTTCCGCATGGAGGGGCGTCTCCTCCTCGACCGGGTCACCGCGGCTATTCCGCCGGGGCAGCGGACAGGCTTTGTCGGCCGCAACGGAACGGGCAAATCCACGCTGCTCAAGCTCATCACGGGGGAATACGGCCCGGAGAGCGGCGGCATTTCCTATCCAAAGAGCTGGCGGATCGGCATGGTCCGGCAAGAGGTTCTGGCCGGGCCGACCTCGCTGATCGATACGGTGCTCGCCGCCGACAAGGAGCGGACGGCGCTTCTCGCGGAAGCCGAGACGGCGACGGACCCAAACCGGATCGCCGAAATTCATACGCGGCTTGCCGATATGGGTGCCCATGCGGCCCCGGCCCGGGCGGCCACCATTCTCTCAGGCCTCGGCTTCGACGAGGAAGCGCAGGCGCGGCCCTGCTCGGATTTCTCGGGCGGCTGGCGGATGCGCGTGGCGCTGGCGGGCGTGCTCTTTTCCGAGCCCGACCTGCTGCTGCTCGACGAACCGACAAACTATCTCGATCTCGAAGGCACGATCTGGCTCGAGGATTATCTGAGGAACTATCCCTATACCGTCCTCATCGTCAGCCATGACCGCGACCTCCTGAACAATGTCGCGCAGAACATCCTGCATCTCGAGAACCAGAAGCTCACTTTCTATACCGGCAATTACGACCGCTTCGACCGGACGCGGCGCGAGAAGCTGATGCTTCAGCTTTCGATGAAGAAGAAACAGGACGATGCGCGCCGGCACATGGAAAGCTTCATCGAGCGCTTCAAGGCCAAGGCCTCCAAGGCGCGGCAGGCGCAGAGCCGCATGAAGGCACTGGCGAAGATGCAGCCCATCGCCGATGTGCTGGAAGAGCGCGTGCTGCCCTTCCACTTCCCGGCGCCGGAAAAGCCGCTCGCCTCGCCCATTATCCGGCTCGAGCATGCCAGTGTCGGCTATGCGCCGGACAAACCGGTTCTCAGCAATCTCGACCTTCGCATCGACCAGGACGACCGCATCGCGCTGCTCGGCGCGAACGGCAATGGCAAGTCGACATTCGCCAAGCTCCTCTGCGACCGACTGCGCGTGACGGCCGGACATAAATATGCGTCGAAGAAACTGCGCATCGCCTATTTCGCACAGCACCAGCTCGACGAACTCAATATGGGCGAGACGCCCTACGAGCATTTCCGCGAGCTGATGCCGGATGCGACCATTGCACAGGTGCGCGCGCGGGCCGGTTTCTATGGCTTCGGCTCGGACAAGGCGGATACGAAGGTCGAGAAGCTTTCCGGCGGCGAGAAGGCGCGCCTCCTCTTTGCCATCGCAACCTTTCACAAGCCGCATATGATCATCCTCGACGAACCGACGAACCATCTGGATGTCGACAGCCGCGAGGCGCTGGTCATGGCGATCAACGAATATGACGGCGCCTTCATCCTGATCAGCCACGACCGGCATCTTGTCGAGACCTGCGCCGACAGGTTGTGGCTCGTGGCGGATGGCGGGGTCGCGCCCTACGAGGGCGACCTCAACGACTACCGCAAATGGCTGCTCGATCCGGCGCGGCGCATAAAGCCGCTTGTCGCGGAGGATGGCGAGGAGATCGTTGCTGAGGCGCCGCGCGTGCAAGTGGACAAACGCGAGGCGCGCCGGCTTGCGGCGCAGAAGCGCGAACAGATTGCGCCGCTGAAGAAAAAGGCGCAGGAAGCCGAAAAGGAAGTCGCCCGGCTTCAACAGGTCGTCGCAACGCTGGATGCGAAGCTTGCCGAACCGCAGGTTGCCGGCGACCCTGCCGCCATGGCCGCGACCGCAAAGGAGCGCGCGGACACATTGAAGGCGCTTGCCGCGGCCGAGGACAAATGGCTCGAAGCAAGCGCCGCCTATGAGGCCGCGGCGGCGGACTAGTCCGCCGCGGGCGTAAAGCCTTCCGCCAGCTTTCCGGCCTCGACCAACTGTCCGACGATCTCTCCGTCATGTCCCGGCACGATGGCGATTTCGGGTTCGGCCTCGCTCAGCGCATGGAGGGCGGCAAGCTGGCCGAACACGGCGGCGCGGTCCTCCTTCAGGAAGAACTGCGTGACGAGACGGGCGCGCTGGCGCTGGGTCAGAATGTTGCGGTATTGCCAGGCGACGTCGCCGACAAAGAGGTATTCCGAATAATCCTTGAGCTGGACATAGACCATCTGGCTGCCCGGCGTATGGCCCGGCGCGGCGATGAGAGCGACGCCCGGCGCAATCACCGTGAAGCCGTCATAGGTGAGCGGCTCGAAACCGTCGAGCACGCCCTCCTCGAAGCGGGCGGGCAGGCTCCGCGCGGGCTGTGAGAGTTGCCTGTCGGTCAGCCGCGTCTGCGGCAGGATCGCGGCGAGGTTCGGATGTACCGTGAGCCCGCCGATATGGTCCATATGCTCATGGGTGATGACGATGAGAGAGGCTTCCTCCATCGCCTTGCTCATCCGCGCAAAGGCCTCATCGTCAAAGGCGACGAGATTCTCTCCGCCGAGTTCGGCATCGAGCGCGGTGTCGATAATGATGCTCTTGTCGGGATAGACGAGCCTGAAGCTGTAGACCGGCATTTCGCGCTGCGACCAGCCGTCGCCCGCGACGATCGCGGTCGCCGGGAAGCTGAAGGCGGCGACACGCTCCATCTCGATGCGTTCGGGCCGGTCGCCGGGTGTGGCGCCGATGGCGCGCCGGACGTCGCGAATGTCAAAAGCATATTCCGCGTCGGACGGCATGGAGCTTTCGACGACGAACCAGTAATAGGCCGCCCCCGCTACTGCGAACAGGACGGCAAAGACGCCAAGCGTCACCTTCAGCCATTTCGGCATTTATCCCCTCCCCCATGGAACCGGCCCATCATGGGCCATGCGATACGGAACAATCAATCCGTCAGGGATGAATAGCGGTACGGCCGATTTCGTATGGCCGTCACGCCTTCTTCTCCCATTTGCCCCGTTCGTCCTGCTGCCAATAGGTCGCGTCATGGCCCTCGGCCTTGAGCCGCTTCCAGTGCTCGCGCGCGGCAGCGAGCGCCGTCTCGTCGCGCCCGTCGAACATCAGGACGCAGCGCTCATAGGGGGCGAGATCGCCGGGCTCGGCGCCATCGACAAGGAAAAGGACGTTCGCGCCGTTCGGGTTCTCGTCGTCGACCGTCAGGAAGATGGGCTCAAGCTCGGGTGGGCCGTCCACGCGTGTGCCATGCGGCAGGAAGCTGTCGTCGCTATAGGTCCAGAGAAGGGAATTGATCGCCTCCAGCCGCTCCGGCCCACCGGCACGCAGGATGGCGCGCCAGCCGCGCTCAAGCGACCGCTCGAGAAGCTGCGGCAGCACCTTCTCGAGCGGGACATTCTGCAGGTGATAGAACAGGACTTCCGTCACCCCTTACCTTCACTTTTCGTAATGGTCGGCGACGAGCCTGTTGAGCAGGCGCACACCCCAGCCCGAGCCCCAACTCTGGTTGGTCGCGGTCTGCGGCGAGGCCATGGCGGTGCCCGCGATGTCGAGATGCGCCCAGGGAAGCTTGTTCACGAAACGCTGCAGGAACTGCGCCGCCGTGATCGAGCCGCCGTCACGACCGCCGACATTCTTCATGTCGGCAAACCGCGAGTCGATCATCTTGTCATAGGCGCTGCCCATGGGCATGCGCCAGACTTTCTCGCCTTCGGCCTCGCCCACTTCCGTCAGCTGCTTCGACAGCTTGTCGTCGTTCGAGAAGAGGCCCGCATATTCCTTGCCGAGCGCAATCATGATCGCGCCGGTCAAGGTCGCAAGATCGATCATGAATTTCGGCTTGAAGCGGTCCTGCGTGTACCAGAGCGCATCGGCGAGCACGAGGCGGCCTTCAGCGTCGGTGTTGATGATCTCGATGGTCTGGCCGGACATGGAGGTAACAATGTCGCCAGGGCGCTGCGCCTTGCCGTCGGGCATGTTCTCGACGAGGCCGATGACGCCGATCGCGTTCACCTTCGCCTTGCGCGCGGCAAGCGTGTGCATGAGGCCGGTGACGCAAGCCGCACCGCCCATGTCGCCCTTCATGTCTTCCATGCCGGCGCCAGGCTTCAGCGAGATGCCGCCGGTATCGAAGCAGACGCCCTTGCCCACAAAGGCGACCGGCTTTTCGCCCTGCTTGCCGCCCATCCAGCGCATGACGACGAGCTGGCTTTCATGCTGGCTGCCATAGCCGACGCCGAGCAGCGAGCCCATGCCGAGCTTCTTCATCGCCGCTTCGCCCAGCACTTCGATCTTCACGCCGAGCTTCGAGAGCGCCCTCGCACGCTTTGCGAACTCGCCGGGAAAGAGGACATTCGGCGGCTCGTTGACAAGATCGCGGGCGAGGAACATGCCATCGGCGACCTTGGACAGGGTTCCGTAATCCTTGCGGGCGGCCGCAGCGGCGCGCGACATGACGGTGAGGGATTTCAGTTCCGCCTTCTTGTCGTCGTCCTTCTTCTTCGTCTTGTACTTGTCGAAGCGATAGGAGCGCAGTTTCGCGCCGAAGGCGACGCGGGCAGCCGCTTCCGCCGCCGGCAGTTTCGGGGCGGAAATGCCGTCAAGCACGATCGAGAGCGAGGTTTCCTTCGCCTTTTCAATGCGTCCAACCAACTCGCCGCCGGCCTTTTCAAGGCCCGCCGCCGAAACATCCGCCGACTTGCCAAGCCCCGCGAGCAGCACCCGGCCGGCGCTCACGCCTTGCGGGCCGACAATCTCGAGCACCGAACCCGCCTTGCCCGTGAAGCCCGCAGCCTTCATCGCCCGTTTGAGGGCGCCGCCGAGCTTGCCGTCGAGATCCGCCGCGACGCCGCGCAGCGACGCGCCTTCGGTGACCAGCACCGCGAGAGCGCCGGGCTTCGCAAGCGAGATGTCGGCAAAAGCAATATTCATTTCAGGGCCTCTCCTGTTGGTTCCCGGCACGAGGACCGGGCATTTATCCTTTTGGCGGGCGCCGCGGGACGAGGGCACCCAGCCTTTCCCCGCGCGGCAAAATGGGATAACCATTGGCCGCAGCGCCTCGGGAATCCGTTGCGTATCCTAACCCAATCGGCGTCAGGGGAAAGCCGCCGATAAAGGAGGCCGCCGCAAGGCAGACCGCCTGCCGCAAAGGGAGGCAGCCGGTCCGCGATGGCGCCCACCGGCCGCAGCGGCGAGGAAAGCGAGTTCATGCCGACAAGCCTGTCCAGATATCTGTTTCTGCAGACACTGGGACCGTTTCTCATTGCGAGCTTCGTACTGACCGGCATCATCTGGCTGACCCAGGCGCTGCGGATGCTGGACGTCCTGATCACCCAGGGGCAGACGCTTCTGACGTTTTTCGAGCTGACCGCGCTCGCCCTCCCCAGCACGCTGATGGTGGTTCTGCCCGTCTCGCTCTTCTGCGCGGTTCTCTATGCGCTGCACAAGCTCATCGGCGACAGCGAGATCGTGGTGATGTTCTCTGCCGGTATGAGCCGGGCACGCGTCGCCATGCCGATTGCGGCCGTCGCCGTTCTGACCTCGCTGCTCATTCTTTCATTCTCCATTTACGTGGCGCCCGCGGGTCTGCGCGAATTGCGGACACGGCTTTTCGAAATTCGCGGCGATGTCGCGACGGCAATGATCCGCGAGGGCACGTTCAGCAATCCGGCGCCGGGGCTCACTGTCTATGTGCGGGAGCGCGACAGCGACGGCACGACGCGCGGCATCCTCGTGCATGACGGGCGCAACCCGCAGGAGCCTATTACCTATATGGCGGAAACGGGCAGCCTGCTCGACAGGGGCGACGGGCTGCTCTTCGTCATGTTCAACGGCAGCATCCAGCGCATCTCGCGCCAGGGCAGCGCGACGAGCCCGGCCACCGTTCTCTATTTCGACAAGTACACCTACGATCTTTCGCAATATATGAGCGACCGGCCGGAGCTCTCGTTTGAAAGCCGCGAGCGGTATTTTCACGAACTCCTCAATCCGGCACCGGGTGACGAATATGCGCAGCGCAACCGCATGAAGCTCCGCGCCAATGCGCATGAAAGGATCGTGGAAGGCCTTTACCCGGTGGCCTTGACGCTTATTGCGCTGGCCGCGCTTCTGCCCGCCCCGTTCAGCCGTCGCGGATATGCCTCGCGCGTGGCGATTGCCGCCGGCGTGGCGCTCGCCATCCGCGTCACCGGCCTCGCGGTTACAAATGCCGCCGAGCAGAATCTCCGCCTCATTCCATTGATGTATTTCATACCCGTGGCCATGGGCGGCGCATCCATTGCGATTATCGGCGGCGCCCGGCCGGAAGCGATGTGGCATTCCGCCAAGCGTGCGGTGCTCGGCCGCCTCGGCAAGAAAGGGGTCGCGCAATGAACCTTTCCTGGACGCTGTCGCGCTATCTCGCGAGGCAGTTCTTTGCGGTGGTGCTCATCACTTTCGGTATTTTCGTAACGCTCATTTTCATTCTCGAGCTCGTGGAGCTGCTCCGCCGCGGCAGCGGCAAGCCCGGCGTGACGTTCGACCTTCTTGCCCTGATGGCGCTCATGGAAGTCCCCCGGACGGGGGCCCGGACATTGCCCTTTGCGGTTCTTTTCGGCGGCATGGCCGCTTTTCTTCGGCTTAGCCGCAACAACGAGCTCGTCGTCGCGCGCGCCGCCGGCGTGTCGGTCTGGCAATTCATTGCGCCCGCTCTGGCCGTCGCCTTCATTGCCGGCTCGTTCGTGGTGACGGTCTACAACCCCGTCGCCGCGACGCTCACCACTCGCTACGGGCAACTCGAGACGCGGTATCTCGAGCAGCGCACCAGTTTCGTCACCGTGTCGGCGAATGGACTGTGGTTGCGCCAAGCCGATCCGAACGGACAATCGGTCGTCCATGCCCAGCGGCTCGACGGCACGGGCTTCTCGCTCACGGGCGTGACAATCTACCTCTATGGCCTGGAGAATGATTTCATCGGCCGTATCGACGGGGCCACGGCCACGCTTCATCCCGGCTACTGGGAGCTGACGGATGTCTGGGTCACGATGATCGACGACCAGCCGAGGCGGTTCGATACCTACCGGCAGGAAACATCGCTGACCGAACGGCAGATCGAGGAGAGCTTCGCCCGCGAGGAGACGATATCGTTCTGGGAGCTGCCGCAGTTCATCGCCACGGCGGAAGCGGCCGGCTTTTCCGCCCGGCGATACAACATCTATTTTCACCAGATTCTTGCTACCCCCGCCCTGCTCTGCACCATGGTTCTCGTAGCGGCGGTCTTCTCGCTGCGCGTCACCCGGATGGGCGGGATGCTGACCATGGTCATCGGGGGGATAGCAGCGGGATTCCTCGTCTACTTCCTCGGAAACCTGTCTATTGCGCTCGGGCTTTCGGGCATCCTGCCGCCCCCCCTTGCCGCTTGGGCTCCGTCCATCGTGGTCATGCTTTTAGGTCTTGCGGTTCTCTTTCACCTCGAAGACGGTTAGAAATCGATCTTCCGCCTGCCGGGGCAGGCGATTCTCAGTGGTTTTAGCCGGGGGGCGGACGAAGGTGGTCCAAGGGGTCATGAGGGGTTCAAGGGGCAGAATGCGGCGCATTTTACCGGCAGCCGCGCTGGCGCTTACGACGGTGCTTGCCCTTCCGGCGGCTGCCCAGAACACCTCTCCCCGGCAGGCCGCTTTTCCCGAATCCGGCGAAGTGCTGATGCAGGCCGACGAGCTCACCTATGACCGCGAGACCAGGGTGGTGACGGCTTCCGGCAATGTGGAGCTCGCCTATGGCGAGCGGGTTCTGCTGGCCGACCGCGTGACCTATGACGAGAAAACCGGCGTGGTGAAGGCGGACGGCAATGTCTCGCTGCTCGACCCGCAAGGTGATGTCGCCTTTGCCGACCAGGTCGTGCTGCGCAACGAGATGCGTGACGGCGTCATCGACACGCTTCGCGTGCTGCTCTCAGACAATTCGCGCATGGCAGGCTCGAGCGTGGTGCGCAGCGGCGGCAACATGACGACGCTTCACCGCGGAGTCTACAGCGCCTGCGACATTTGCGAGGAAAAGGGACAGACAAAGCCGCTCTGGCAGATCAAGGCATTCCGCGTCATCCACAACCAGGAAGAAAAGCGGATCATCTACGAAGACGCTTTCATCGAGTTCTTCGGCGTGCCCGTCCTCTACGTCCCTTACTTCTCGCAGCCCGATCCGACCGTAAAGCGACAGTCCGGGTTTCTCACACCGAAGATTTCGAGCTCGACGGAACTCGGGCAGCAGGTCGAGATTCCCTATTACTGGGCGGTCAGCCCGGACAAGGACGTGACGCTCATTCCGCGCTTCACCACAAAGGAAGGCGTCGTCTATCAGGGTGAGTACCGGCAGCGTGTCGAGAACGGGCAATTTCAGATGTTCGGCACCGGCACCTGGCCTGAGACACGGACGCCCGGCACGCCGGCCGACGACAGTTTTCGCGGCAGCCTTTTCGGCGATGGCCGCTTCCGCATCGATGAGAACTGGAGCTGGGGTTTCCGGACCCAATTGACGACCGACGACACCTATCTCCGGAAATACGGTCTCTCCGACGCCACCGACCTGACCAATAACATCAACGCCACCTATGCGAAGGGGCGAAACAGCTTTACGGCGGATGCCTATTATTTCCAGGGCTTGCTGGCCACCGACAATTCCGACACCACGCCGTGGGTCGCTCCGATCCTGCAGTACAACTACTCCTATCCCGAACAGATATTCGGCGGACGGGTGGGCTTTTCCGCGAACGCCATGGTTCTCGAACGCGAGGTCGGCGCAAAATCACGCCGCATCTCGAGCATGGTCAGCTGGGACAGGCGCGAAACCACGAAGGACGGGTTCGTGCTGCGCTATTTCGCGAGCCTGCGCGGCGACGTCTATTCCGTCGAGGACGTTCCCAATCCCGCCCTGCCCGGCACGGACTTCGAAAGTTCAACGATTGCACGCGGCCTGCCGACCGCCGGTGTCGAGTGGAGCTATCCGCTGCTCCGCGCCGATGGCGGCACGCGGCATGTTGTCGAGCCGATCGTCCAGCTGATCTATTCGCCCAATGTCGGCAACACGGCAGAGATTCCCAACGAGGATTCGCTCAGCTTCGAGTTCGACGACACGAATCTGTTTTCGGAGGACCGCTTCGCGGGCCTCGATCAGTGGGAGACCGGCGCGCGGGCAAATGCCGGCGTCCGCTACTCCTTGTTCATGGCTAACGGCGGACAAGCCAGCGCCCTGCTCGGTCAGAGCTTCCGCCTGGACGACAATCCCAGCCTTTCTCAGGCGACGGGATTGCGGGATGAATCGTCGGACTATGTGGGCCGGATTATGGTGTCCCCGAACAAGGACTACATGGCCGTCTATCGTTTCCGCCTCGATGACGAGCGCTACAAGATTCGCCGGAACGAAGTGTCCCTGATGGGCCGTGAAGGCCCTGTCATGGCGGAACTAGGCTACGCCTACTTCGCCGCAGACCAGACTCTCGCCCTCCAGTCGCGCGAGGAAATCTATGCGGGAAGCGTCGTCAAGCTCGACGAGTATTGGCGCGTATTCGGCCAGGTGAGGCGCGACCTGGCGAATAATCGCTCCGTCTCGAACCGCCTCGGCATCGGGTATGAGGACGAGTGCATCAATGTGTCGCTGGGCTATTCGCAGTCCTTCTACAGGGACCGCGACCTGGAGCCCGACCGGAGCATCGTCTTCCAGATCACCTTGAAAACACTGGGTTCGGCCAGTGCCACAGGGTCTCTCGATTCGAACTGATCCCCCTGTGGCAATGCACGCTAACCTACCGAAAAGAGCGGATTTTCGCTGTTTTCGCTGGTTGATTGGCCTCATGTTTCAAGTATTCTGTCGGCGCGATGGCACCGGCAAGCGGAGGGCTCTTCGCCCTGACAAGAAAGACGCGATGACCCCTGAAATCATGTTCGCAAACCTCGCCAAGTTCGCAGTTTCCGTTCCGAAGCGCGCCCGCTGGATTTTCCGTCTGGTGAAGCCCGTCGCCATCGCGACGGGGCTGGCGGCGCTCTCGTTCCAGGTGGCGAGCGCTCAGGCGCCAGCGGCCACACCGACGGTGACCATGACCTCCGACACGCAGGGTATCGCTGCGGTGGTCAACGACCGGGTGATCTCGTCCTACGATCTCGACCAGCGCGTGAAGCTCGTGCTGCTGAGTTCCGGCATTCCGAATACGCCCGAAAACATCTCGCGCATCCGCGGTCAGGTCCTTCGCTCGCTTGTCGACGAATATCTGAAGGCCCAGGAAGCGCAGCGGCTGAACATTCAGGTTTCGCAGGAAGAAGTGGACGAGGCGTTCCAGCGTATCGCCCGCCGGTCGAACATGACGCCGGAGCAGATCACCGATTTCCTGAAGACGGGCGGCGTGTCGAGGCAGACGCTCGAACAGCAGGTCCGTATTGACCTCGCATGGAACAGAGTGGTGCAGCAGCAGTTCGGCCCGTTCGTGACGGTCGGTGAGAATGAGGTCAACGAGGTGATGCGCCGGCTTCAGGAAGAATCCGGCGAGCCCCGCTATCTCGTTTCAGAGATTTTCATTTCCTTCGACAATCCCGGCCATGCCGACGAAATCGCGGCCGGCACGCAGCGTCTTGTCGAACAGATCCGGCAGGGGGCACCTTTCGAGGCCGTCGCGCGCCAGTTCAGCCAGTCGGCCTCGGCGGCCAATGGCGGCGATATCGGTTGGGTGCATGCGAGCCAATTGCCGGATGGCGTTGCCGAGGTGGTGACGCAGATGCAGCCCGACATGGTGTCCGACCCGATCCGTACGCTGAGCGGATTCTACATCATCGCGCTCAAAGCCATGCAGACTGGCACCGGCGCCGATCCTATGCGCGATCAGTATGAGCTCATGCAGGTCGTACTCCCGCTCGCGCCGGATGCCGACACGCAGGCCGTCAACCGCCGGGCGCGGGAAGTCACCGAGTTCCGCGACAGCATTTCGTCCTGCGATCAGGCGCAGCAACAGATCAAGAAGTATGTGAGCGGCGTGGCTGGGCCTCGCCAGCAGGTGATTGCCGGGCAGCTCGAGCCGCGGCTGCGCCAGGCCCTTGCCGGTGTGGCAGTGGGCAAGGCGACAGAGCCCATCCGCTCCGAACAAGGCGTCGAAATGATCGTCGTCTGCGGACATCGCGCGGCGGAAGGCGAGATGCCGACCCGCGAACAGATCGACAATTCGCTTTTCGAGCAGCAGCTCTCGATGATGGGCCGCCGGCATCTGCGCGATCTGCGCCGTGACGCGGTCGTCGTCTATCGCTAGGAAGCGCGCCGCCGGCCGGCGCCGGAGAGGCGGTGTAGAATATGGCGACGCATGATGCCTTGCCCCTGGCGCTGACTATGGGCGAGCCGGCTGGCATCGGCCCGGAAATCACCCTGAAAGCGTGGGCGGCGGCCGAGGATGCATCCCTGCCCTGCTTCTTCGCCGTGGGCGACCCTGTCCTCTACAGCGATACAGCGCGGCAAATGGGGCTCGGCCCCGCCATCCGAGAAATTGGCGGGCCGGAAGAGGCGCCAGCGCTTTTCCCCACCGCGCTGCCCGTTCTCCCGGTGCCGCTTGCCGTGCGGGCAGAGCCCGGCCGGCTCGATCCTGCAAACGCGACGGCCGTCATCCGGGCAATCGACCTGGCGGCGAGTCTCGCCCTTGAGGGAAAGACGGCAGGCATCGTCACCAATCCGATCCACAAGCGCGCGCTCTATGACGCGGGTTTCCGCGTCCCAGGCCATACCGAATATCTCGCGGCGCTCTGCGGCGGGGCGACGCCGCTGATGATGCTTTCCTGCCCGGGGCTGCGGGTCGTGCCCATTACCGTGCATCTGCCGCTTCGCGAGGCCGTGGCGTCGCTGACGGCGGAGGCGATCGTCGAACAGGGCGAGATCCTCGCCGCAGCTCTCACGCGCGATTTCGGCATAACGAGCCCTCGCATTGCGGTGGCGGCGCTCAACCCTCACGCCGGAGAAGAAGGACGGCTCGGACGCGCGGAGATCGAGATTATCGGCCCTGCCGTCGAGAGATTGAAGGCAGCCTGCCCCGCCGCACAATTCACCGGTCCGCGACCGGCCGACACATTGTTCCATGCCGCCGCCCGGCAGACCTATGACGCCGTACTCTGCATGTATCACGACCAGGCGTTGATCCCGCTCAAGACCATCGATTTCGACAATGGCGTGAATACCACGCTCGGCCTGCCCATCGTCCGCACCTCACCGGACCATGGCACGGCGCTCGACATCGCCGGAAAGGGCATTGCCCATCCGGGCAGCCTCATCGCCGCTATCGGCATGGCACGCGATATCGCCCGCTCCCGGGCCGCCGCATGAGCGACGACGGGGCCAACCTGCCGCCGCTGCGCGAGGTAATCGCCAAGCACGGGCTTTCGGCGCAGAAATCGCTCGGGCAGAACTTTCTTCTCGACCTCAACCTGACCGGGCGGATCGCGCGGGCAGCAGGGCCTCTCGAGGGGCATGACGTACTCGAAGTCGGGCCAGGACCCGGCGGACTAACCCGGGCGCTGCTCGACAATGGGGCGCGGCGCGTGATCGCCATCGAGCGCGACCGGCGCTGCATCGCCGCGCTGGAGGAGATTTCGGCGGCCTATCCCGGCCGGCTTCAGATCGTGGAAGCGGACGCGCTGAAGACGGATATGCGCAGCCTTGTGACGGCACCTGCCCGCATCGTCGCCAACCTGCCCTACAATATCGCGACGCCGCTTCTCGTCGGCTGGCTTCAATCCGATCCTTGGCCGCCCTGGTATGAGAGCCTCACGCTCATGTTCCAGCGCGAGGTGGCGGAGCGCATCGTCGCCCTGCCCGGCAGCAAGGCCTATGGGCGGCTTGGCGTGCTGGCGCAATGGCGCACGAAGCCTCGCATTCTCTTCGATGTGGACCGCCGCGCCTTCACGCCACCTCCATCGGTGACCTCATCCATCGTCGAACTCATTCCCCGGGAGAAGCCGCTTGCCGATGCGCCGATCGGCGCGCTCGAGCGCGTCGTCGCCGCGGCCTTCGGACAGCGCCGGAAAATGCTGCGCGCCGCGCTCAAGTCGCTCGGGCGTGGCGATCCTTCGCCGATGATCGAGGCGGCAGGGATCGATCCCACTCAGCGGGCTGAAGAATTGAGCGTCGAACAATTCTGCGCCCTTGCGCGGCACTTTTCCGCAGGGGCAGCATAGCCCCGAGGTTGTGGTGCGGCGCGGCCCGTGCGAAATTCGATAAAATGACACCAAAAAAATCGAGCCTGGAGGCAGTTTCATGAAGTCCGAAGCCATCGTCGAATACGGTCAGCCGCTGCAGATCGTCGAGAGCGAGACGCCGAAGCCCCAAGGCTCGGAAGTGCTGCTGAAGGTGACACATTGCGGCGTGTGCCACTCGGACGTGCATATCCATGACGGCCATTTCGACATGGGCGGCGGCAACAAGCTCGATGTGCGCGCCGGACGGAAGCTTCCTTTCACGCTCGGCCACGAGATCGAGGGCGAGGTGGTGGCCGTGGGCCCGGAGGCGAAGGACGTCAACGTCGGTCAGCGCTTCGTCGCCTATCCCTGGATCGGCTGCGGCGAATGCCCGACCTGCAAGCGCGGCGACGAACACCTCTGCAACAAGCCGCGCAATCTCGGCATTCAGGTCGCGGGCGGCTATGCGACGCATGTCCTCGTGCCGCATCCGCGCTATCTGCTCGACTACAAGGGCGTGCCGGAGGGTCTTGCCGCCACCTATATGTGCTCAGGCCTCACCGCCTACAGCGCGATGAAGAAGCTAGGCGACATCAGCCCGGAAGAACGGGTGATGGTGGTGGGGCTTGGCGGCGTGGGCATGATGGGCCTGCAGTTCGCCAAGGCCCTTTTCCCCTCGGCGCCTCTCGGCGCGGATGTGGACGACAACAAGCTGCAGTCGGCGCGCGGCGCGGGTGCGCATGAGGTCTACAACCCGAAAGATCCGGAGGCGATCAAGAAGGTGCTCGCCGATACGGATGGCGGCGTACCGGCCGCGGTTGACTTCGTCGGCTCGGAGGCATCGCTCAAATTTGCGACCAGCATCGTGCGCAAAGGGGGCCAGGTGATCGTGGTCGGACTTTTCGGCGGCGGCTTCTCCATGCCGATCCCGCTTTTCCCGATGCGCGCCATCTCGATCGGCGGCTCCTATGTGGGATCGCTCGAGGAGACGAAGGAGATGATGGAGCTGGTGAAAGCGGGCAAGATCGACCCGATTCCCGTCAGCGAACGCCCGCTCGGCCAGGGTTCACAATCCCTCGACGATCTGCGGCATGGCACCGTTATGGGACGTGTCGTGCTGAGGCCGTGATTCGGCAGATATCCTGCCGTTTTCAGTTCAGATCTGCCTATACATCCCGGAAGATTCCTTCCGGGATGTATTTTTTCTTTCCCCACACGGAAAAATGCTTAAACAGGAACGGGCGCAGGCCGACGGATTTCTCGGTCGCATGCGTGTCATACGTGTTGAAACAACCCGTAGGATAAACATGACGACATTCGGACGGGCCCTCAGAGGCGTCTTCGACGTTGCCGCTCACAACATCGTCATGAAGACGGCCCCTCGAACGCATATTCTTCTCGCCTGCATGCCGAAAAGCGGATCGACTTATCTGTCGAATTCGATCGGCCGGCTGCCGGGTTTCCGGCGAACGTCGCTGGTGAGCGGCTCCGCGCGTGCGGAGCAGGAAATCAATTTTCGTGTCGCGCTCCGCAAGAGCAAGTACAATTACGTTTCCCAGCAGCATGTCCGTTACCACTCAAGAACGGCTGAGGCCATCGAGGCTTTTCAGCTGACACCTATCGTTCTGGTACGCAATATTTTCGATTGCGTCGTCAGCATTCGCGATCATTGGCGGCATGAATCCATCCGTGGGCCGATGGCTTATGTCCTCGAAGGTCATCTGGAGATGGATGACCGCGAGCTCGATCACATGATCGTGCAGATGGTGATCCCCTGGTACATCAATTTTTACGTTTCCTGGACGCGATGCGACGAAGCACTCTGGCTTCGGTACGAGGACGTTATCCGGGATCCGGCGGAGGCCGTTGCCTGCATTCTCGACCGGGCCGGCTATGCAGCATGCCCCGACGCCATAAAGGCGGCGGTACAGGCACCAAACCCCGCCGCCGAACGGAAAAACGTCGGGCGTCCCGGCAGGGGATCGTGCCTTTCCGAGGACCAGAAGCAGGCCATCCGCGAATATAGAAACTTTTATCCCGATATCGACTTTTCGCTCATTGGGCTAGAATAGCGCCGGTCTACACCGGAGATTTCGAGTTGAGCCAGTTTCAGGACGTGATTCCCGTCGCCGGACCATGGGTAACGGAACGGGAAGTCGAATATGTTGCCGACGCGGCCCGCAATGCCTGGTTCAGCAATCACTACGAATACAACCGCCGGTTCGAGGAGGCTTTCGCCTCCTATGTCGGCGTGAAGCATGCCGTCTCCCTGCCCCATTGCACGGCCGCCATTCATCTTTCGCTTGCCGCTGCCGGCATCGGGCCGGGTGATGAAGTGATCGTCCCGGACGTGACCTGGATCGCGTCGGTAGCGCCGGTTGTCTATGTGGGCGCGACGCCCATCTTCGCCGACATCAAGGCTGATACGTGGTGCATCGACCCCAAATCGGTCGAAGCCGCCATTACGGCGCGGACGAAAGCCATCATCGGCGTCGACCTTTATGGCTCAATGGCGGACTGGTCCGAACTGCGCCGGATCGCCGACCGTCATGGTCTGCTTCTGATCGAAGACGCGGCGGAAGCGCTCGGGTCGGAATATGGAGGGAGGAAGGCGGGCGCGCTTGGCGACACCGGCGTCTTTTCATTTCACGGCTCCAAGACGCTGACGACGGGCGAAGGCGGCATGTTAGTCACGAATGACGACCATCTGCACCAGCGCGTGATGACGCTGCGCGACCATGGACGCCCGCCGGGAGACAAGCTCTTCCTCAATACGGAGGTTGGCTTCAAATACAAGATGAGCGCGCTTCAGGCGGCTTTCGGCCTGGCGCAGATCGAACGCGTGGAGGAACTGATCGCCAGGAAGCGGGAGATATTCAACTGGTACAGGGAGGCGCTGAACGGCCTCGACGGCATAACGCTCAATGCCGAGCCTCAAGGTACGCTCAATTCCTACTGGATGGTGACGGTCATCCCCGCTCCCTCGTTCGGACTGGACAAATTCGCGCTGATGGATGGATTCCGTGAACGGAAGATCGACACGCGGCCCTTCTTCTCGCCGCTTTCAAGCCTTCCCGCCTTTGCCGACCGGCTGGAATCGTCGGCCCATATGCCGGATCAACCGGCCGGCGAATTCATCGCCGGGTCGGGCGTCAACCTGCCATCCGGATATCACATGACGCCGGAGCTCGTTCAGCGCGTTGCCGATGCGCTCAAGCAGATATTGAAGGCTTAGTCTGGGCTCTCTCCATGTCTGAAGTAACTGTCGGTATACCCGTCTATAACGGCGAAGCGTATCTTCAGCGCTGCCTGCTATCCGTCCAACGCCAGACAGAGGAGGACTTCGTTGCGTTGATCTATGACAACGCATCGACCGACGGCACGCGGGAAATCGCAGAGTCCTTCTGCCGCGCCGACAAGCGGTTCATCTACTTCCGTCAGATTGAAAACCGGGGACCAACAAATAACTTCCTCGACGTTCTTGATGCCGCGAAGACGGAATTTTTCTTCTGGCTCGCGCATGACGACTATATTTCGCCGAATTTCATTGAGGAGCTGTACGGCCTGTTCCGCTCGAACCCGAATCTTTGTCTCGCAGTACCCCGTGTTCTCTCGCTTCATGAAGATGGCCGAGCCTACGGCGAATCTCTTTGGCCCAGCCCAATTCCCGACAACAGACTTGAGCGGATTGCGCTCCTGCTGCGTGAAGCGCCGCCCAGCTGGTTCTACGCACTCTGGCGGAGGGAAGAGCTCAAGAATGCTTTCGACCGCGTCTGGTCGCACTATCCCCACGGGTGGGGGTCCGATCACCTGACGATCTACACGCAGATCATCCGAGGAACGCTGGCCGGCACGAACGCCGCTTCCCTGACACAAACGATCCAGCATCGGCCGGCGCGCGTACGACCGCCGTTCAGGCACATGCTCGAACTACGGCGCTTGTTCAGGCAATTCTGTCTCGACGAGGCGAAGCAACAGGATTTCACGTCAGATCAAATGAAACGCCTGCGAGCAATGATCGAGAGCTATACAAGCGATCGCTGCTACAGCAATCGGAAGATTGCGCGAAGAGCACTCCGCGAGATCATCCTCTCGCCCTTTGCGCGATCGCCTAGCTGAGGTAAACGAGTTCCAGCCCCTCGCGCCGATCGAGCCCCAGATCGGCCATTGCCTTGCGTGCAATTGCAGGATTCAGCGCGACATACAGGATACCGACATCGGCGGGCAGTGCTTCCGGCGGGACGACAGGGACGCCAAGGTGATCGCGGCCGTGCACATGGGGATTACGGTCCACGAAACAAACGGCACCGCCGCTATTCCGAATGCGGGCGTAGACAAAAGTCCCGTAGACGCCTGCCCCGTAGATCGCGACCTTCTTGCCTGCACTTCCTGCCTGCGCGGTCGCGACCAAATTTTCCGCGGTGTGCCAGGATTCACAACACGCATTCAGCGACCGAATCTCCGTTTCAACTGCCGCCCGCTCGGGGCCCGGCACTTTCTCGCTGGCCTGCTTCAGCACAGCGACAACGACAAAAGCACCGCGTAACCGGGAGGTATCGATCCGCTCAATCTTCATGCCAGCCCGATCCAGCGCAACCGGGAGTGACGTCCGCGTGAAGTGATTCAGATGATCGACGACGATCATGTCAGCCGGATTCCCCAAAACATCGGGAACGGAAAAGAAGAAGCGGCCGGCCGGGGAAAGAAGCCGCGCAATGTCCGAGAAAATTTCCACGGGCTCGCGGACGTGCTCGAGGACAAAATGAGCCGTTATGAGATCAAAACGGCCGTTCCATTCCGCCGGCGCCGAATAGGTGGCCTGTTGTTCCTTCGGCACCCAGCCCTGCCAATAGGAACGATAGTCCTCGCTGACATCGAAAACATGCGGGGAAATATCGGACCGCCGCTCGCATAGACGGAAAAGCGACTTCGCCTTCGCCGCCCCATAGTCGAGCACGGCGGCCCCTTTGGGGAGATCCACGAAATCGACGATCAACCCCGCCTGATACTGCGTCCGGTAGACCGGCACGCCGTCCACAACATCGTAGAGCTGATCGGCATCTTCTGACGTCAGCGATATCTGGTACTCGGTGTCGTAAAACTTCTGCACGTCCGGGAGGTCGGCGGACTGCATATGCCCGCATGCGGAACAGATATAGACGCGCGTTTCGACCTCAAGGATGCTCGAAAGCGATGTGATCGCGGGAGCCGGATAATGGTAAACGAGGTCGCATTTTTCCGCCCCGCAAGCACAGCATTTCATGTGGTTTCAATCCGCCTTTTTCAGTTCCGGCATAATATCCGAGAATTTCACGCCCGCAGCAAATGATCCGCGCCAGGCGATGCGAATGCCAGTCGGCTCCGCGAAATTGAAGTATCTGAACTGCATCGACCAGCGCGGCCGGTCCGAGAGATTCTCCCCCGACTGGTGCAGTGTCAGGAAGTCCATCAAGAGAAGGTCGCCCGGCTTCGTAAGCGGCGCGCAACGGGTATAGCGGGCGAGCCTCTTTTCCTCCTCGTCGAGCCGGAGGCCATAAGCCCCCTGACGCGCACCATCTCCGCGTTCATTGAAAACCGGAACGATCCCTTCCTTGTGAGAGCCGCCGGCGATCTCCACCGGCCCCATTTCCGGCTGAACCGGCAAGAGCGGTGACCAGAAGACAATGCCGTCCAGGCTCCGCAGCTGGGCCGGGAATTCCTGATGCCACGGCGCCCGGAAAGTATGCTCCCGGGGATTGTCGATCCTTATGCCGTAACCTCCCGCAGCGAGGCCGGGTACGGAGCCCGACCGCAACCTCTCGAATACCGCTTCATTGCGGCGATCGGCAACAAGCCTCATGAAGCCGGGTATCTGCTTGACGGCGTCGTAAACTTCGCCACCGATGCTGCGATCCTTGCCGATCAGGGTCATATAGCCGCCGGTCATCGCCTCGAGCGGCGTGTCGCAGGCTACTTTCAGCCCATGCCTTCTGGCGGACAATTCCACGACCCGGCGGATTCCCTCCTGGATCGGAGCAATCTGGCTTTCGAAGTCGTAGAAGCCCGGGAGAAGAACAAAGCCGTCATTCTCGAAAGAGGCGACGGCGTCCGCGCTCAGATCCATTTTGACATCTAGCTCCTCGCTTCGAGAAACTGCCGCCACCCCAACGTGCGGGGGATGAGGCGGTCAGCCGCGCCTTTCCCTTCGGCGGCGATCAGGTCGAGTATGGTCACGTATGGAGAAACGAAAGACTCGCCGCTCCCCCAAGGGGTCTTGCTGTACTCCATGTATTCAACACCAACGCCTTCGCGCTCGAAAGCCTCATGGTCCATATAGGCTGCGGCACCATGTCCCGTGATATACTCCGTGCCGCCGACCGCTTTCACCAGATCAAGCACCCGCTGCCATGACGACCCTGTTACCCCCATTTCACTGGAGCGCAGGACACGCGCCGGCGAAATGCCGATATAGGATGCCGGCAAGACGGCGGACTGGATAAGGCAATTCAAGAGCGACGCCTCGCCGGTCGCCATGTCGAACATTTCAAGCGCTGCGGTCCTGGCCGGAAGGCGGGAAAGGCTTTGGCGCAACATCTCGCGGTGGGATGCAATCCAGCTACTCCCGGCCGGACGCAACTCGGCAATGGACGTCAGAGTACCCTTGCCCTCCAGTGGAATGGTCATCCACTTGCGTTGCCCATTGATGTTCACCTGAATCCGGTTCGTGAAAGAACCTTTGGAGAACTGCGCGTCATCCAGCCAGATGTAGACATCCGCGAGCATCATCTGCTCGAAAAAGCCCGGCCAGGGAAAATACATCGGCTGAGAAATAACCACGCGGGTCAAAGTCAGTTCACCCTCTCAGGCGATCCGGGACCATCGCCAGCACAAAAGTGCATATCAAGTTCCAACATCGTGCGGCACAGGCCGACTGTCAAAATCATGATGAATATCGCCTTTCCAAGCGAGCTTCTATATCGCCAAAGGAGCGGATTGGGCAACTTGTGGGGGCTCAGGCCGCTCCGGCGTGCCCCTCTCCGCAAAAAGGCAGGGCGTCCGGGTATGCGGATTGCGTTCGGACAGCCCCCCGATAGATAATGGCACCGGGATTCGACCCACCAAATATTTGGCTTAACAGCCTGGCCGCAACGGCAGACAGGTGTCGCGCCACTCCACTTGGAAACCTATATGTCCACATACGACGACCGGCGAGAATTTGAGGAAAACAAGCGCAAACAATCGCTTGCCCTTGGCGCCGACAAATCCGCCTTTAACCATTCCATCGAACTCATTTCGGAACTGGACAAGCACGACTATTCCTATCTGTGGAGCTGGATGGGGGTTCCCATCATTCAGCTTCCGGCGGACGTGATGGCAACCCAGGAAGTCATCTGGGCAACGAAGCCCGATATCATCATCGAGACCGGTGTTGCCAGGGGCGGCTCCGTCCTCTTCATGGCATCGCTTCTGGAGCTCATGGGCAATGGCACGGTGATCGGCGTCGATATCGACATCCGGGCGCATAATCGCGACTCCATCGAAAGCCACCCCATGTCCAAGCGCGTCAAACTGATCGAGGGCGGTTCGGCGGATGCCGACACCTTGGCGAAGGTTCGCGCTGAAATTCCCGAGAATGCGCGGGTAATGGTCGTTCTCGACAGCGACCACAGCCGGGATCACGTTCTCGCGGAATGCCGGGCATACGGCCCGATGGTGACGCCTGGCTGCTACATGGTGGTAGCCGACACACTGGTTGGCCATCTCACGGCGGAGAATGCTCCCAAGAAGCGGTCGAAGATCTGGTATCAGGGGAACGAGCCGCTATCAGCGCTCCGGGACTACATGACC
The DNA here is from genome assembly GCA_019636015.1 of Parvibaculaceae bacterium. GTDB lineage: Bacteria > Pseudomonadota > Alphaproteobacteria > Parvibaculales > Parvibaculaceae > Parvibaculum. Next base: position 1,850,731 of record JAHBYJ010000001.1, on the reverse strand, counting down.
GAATGCGACAGGTTCGAGGTCGACGAAGTTCTCAATGGCAAGCTCGTGCTGTCATCTTCACCCGGCGGTTATGTGCGGTGCGTTCGCTAATGACGTCGCTTGACTATCGCATCGGCGTGCTGCTCAGCGCTGGCGGTGCGGCGTTCATTCGGGCAGCCCAGCTTTCCGGACTCGATCCTGCGTCCTTCTTCGTCATAACAGACCGCGAGTGTGGCGCGGAGAATGGCTGTTCAGACCTTGGGGTGCAGTATCGGCGGATGCCCTATTCCGAGCGCCGGTCATTTTCCCTGGACGTTGCCAATGTCTTTCGCGAAGAAGGATGCAAAATTGCCCTGCTGCATTATTCTCGTCTGGTAACGCCGGATTTGTTCGAGAGCATCCTGACGGTCAATACTCATCCGTCGCTCCTGCCCGCCTATCCCGGACTTGACGGCGTTGGCGATGCGCACAGGGATAATTCCCTCTTTCAGGGCGCGACACTTCATATTGTCGACGAAGGGATGGATACCGGAAACCCGGTGGTCCAGACCGTTTATCCCATCCCCAAAGGCGCTTCACTGCGGTGGCGCAACAGGCTCGGATTCATTCAGAAGACAATCGTTACGCTGTTTCTACTGGATATGGCGGCAGAAGGCCGCATCGACTGCGGACGGCCGGACATTTCCGCGTTCGACATTGACGGCCTCCCTCCTGGAGAATTTTCCAATCCGTGTTTTCCGGGTGCGGGAACCGCAATCCGCATAAAGGAACTCTTCCAGGAATTGCCTGCGAACTCAAACTGGACCGGCTGAACGGCGACGATCAATCGGACACCCTCAACTCCGGCACCGCCGTCACGAATTTCGCGCCCCATTGTCTTGCGTGGGAGAGCTGGGCCATCACTTCGTCGCGAATGTTCCAGGGCAGGATCACGATGATGTCGGGGCGGTCCGCATCCAGATGGTCAGGCGCGACGATCGGGATGCGGCTGCCGGGCATGAAGCGGCCCTGCTTGGCGGCCGCCTTGTCCACAACATAGGGGATGAGGTCGGGCCTTGTGCCTGCGAAATTCATCAGCGTGTTGCCCTTCGCCGCCGCGCCATAGGCGGCGACTTTCAGGCCCTTGCGCTTTGCGTCGATCAGGAAGGCGGTGAAGTCGTCCTTCACCTTTTCCGCGCGCTTCTGGAAACCCGCATAGAAGGCCTCGCCCTCCACGCCCGCGCGGCGCTCGGCTTCAAGGAGTGCGGCGAGGCGTGCGGTCTTTTCCCGGCTGCCCGTATCCGCGCGCTGCGCAAAGGCGCGCAGGCTTCCGCCATGGGTCGGCAGTTCCTCGACGTCGAAAAGCTCAAGACCGTTCTTCTCGAAGACGCGGGCAACGGCGCTGAGCGAGAGATAGGAATAATGCTCGTGATAGATCGTGTCGAACTGGTTTTCGGCAACGAGCTTCAGGAGATGCGGGAACTCGAAGGTGGACACGCCTTCCGGCTTCAGCAGCTTTGCGAAGCCTGCAACGAAATCGTTGATGTCCGGCACATGGGCGAGCACGTTGTTCGCCGCGGTGAGGTCCGCCTGCCGGCCTTCGGCGGCAAGGCGCTTCGCAAGCTCCACCCCGAAGAAGCTTTCCTCGATCGCGAGGCCCTTTTCGCGCGCGGCGGCAGCCGTGCTCGCCGTCGGCTCGACGCCGTAACAGGGCACACCGGCCTGCTTCACATATTGAAGGAGGTAGCCGTCATTCGCGGCAACCTCGACGACCATGCTCTTCGCATCCAGACTGAAGCGGGCGATCATGTCCGCCACATATTTCTGCGAATGGGCGAGCCAGCCGGCGGAGGTGGAGCTGAAATAGGCATAGTCGTGCGCGAAGAGTTCCTCGCGGCCCGCGTGATCTTCCGTCTGGACGAGCCAGCAGGCAGTGCAGACGAGAACGCGCAGCGGATACCATGTCTCAGGGGCGGCGAGGCGATCACGCGTCAGATAGGCGTTGGAGGGCGGCGCGGAGCCGAGATCGGCGAAGACAAGCTCCAGCGGCGTTCCGCAGTGACGGCACTTCACGTCTCGTTCCTTCCCGCCCTCGCGCTGAAATCGCGAAAGCCCTTGTCGCGTTCAGACCGCTCGCCGATCGCGAGCGGCCATTCGATGCCGAGTGCCGGATCGTCCGCACGGACACCGTCTTCGGCGCCCGGCGCGTAGGGCGCGGAGTGGATATAGAACATTTCCACATCGTCCGTCATGGCCTGAAAGCCATGGGCGAAGCCCGGCGGGATGAGAAAGCTCGCGCCGTTCTCGCCCGAGAGATAGTCGCCATGCCAGCGGCCAAGCGTGGGCGAGCCGGGGCGGAGATCGACGGCCACATCGAAGACCTCGCCGCGCAGGCAGGTGACGAGCTTTGCCTCTTCATGCGGCGCGTGCTGAAAGTGCATGCCGCGCACCGTGCCCCGCCTTCCGGTCAGCGTCCGGTTGATCTGGACGACGGGCCAGGTCCAGCCCGCTTCCTCCAGTTCATCCGCGCAGAAAAGCCGTTCAAGCCAGCCGCGATGGTCTCCCATGCGCTTCCGGCTGATCCGGACGAGGCCCGACAATGGCGTTGCCGCTTTTTCGAAACGGCCGCTCATCTGGCGCCTGCCCGGTGCAATGCCTCGAACTCCGCGATCTGCCGCATCGTGGCGCCGCGCATATCCGCGCCTGCATTGAAATCGCGATACCACTCCGCCAGCCATTCGACGCCGGCCTCGCCTGCCAGCCGGTCTTTCCAGCCGAGACAGGCGCGGGCCTTCCTGCTGTCAATCTCGAGCTCCATCATCTCGTGCGGGCCGGTGTCGTTCGCCGGTTTCCAGCCGCTGCCGCCCATCGCGGCCTGAACGGCTTCGGCGAGGGCTGCGACGGTCACGGGCGTGGCATCGGGCGGGGGACCGAAATTCAGGGCCCTGGGCAGGTCAGCCCGCTCGGAGAGGCCACGAACATAGGTGAAATAGCCGGTGAGGCAGTCGAGCACGTGCTGCCAGGGCCGGGCCGCCTTCGGGTTCCGCAATGTGAGGGGCTCGCCGGCGCGGAGTGCGCGCCAGATATCGGGGACCAGGCGGTCTTCCGAGAAATCTCCGCCGCCGATCACATTGCCGCCGCGTGCCGTCGCCACGCGCACGCCCCTCTCCTCGAAGAACGAGCGTGCGTAGGACGAGGTGACGATCTCAGCCGCCGCCTTGGAGGCCGAATAGGGGTCGTGCCCGCCCAGCGCATCCTCTTCGCGAAAGGAGAGGCCCTGCTCGGCATTCTCGTAGACCTTGTCGGTGGTGACGACGAGGACCGTACGCAGCGCCTCACGCCCTCTCAGCGCGTCGAGGAGATTCACCGTTCCCATTACATTGGCGGCGAAAGTCTCGACCGGTGCTGCATAGGAACGTCGGACAAGCGGCTGCGCCGCCATATGGATGACGATCTCTGGATCGGCATCGTCGACGGCATTCCGCAGTGCCTCGGTATCCCGGAGATCGCCGATATGCGAATTCCGCAGCACCCGCTCGACCGAGGCGAGCGTAAAAAGGTTCGGCTCGGCCTCGGGCGCGAGAGAAAAGCCCGTGACCTCGGCCCCCATGCGCGCGAGCCAGAGCGAGGCCCAGGAGCCCTTGAATCCGGTGTGACCGGTCAGGAGCACCTTTCTGCCCGTCCAGAACGCAACATCGAGCCCGTCGATCGCCACTAGTCCCTCCAGACTTTCCAGGGCGCTTTGCCGCCGGCCCATAGGTCTTCAAGGTGGTTCTTCTCGCGCAGCGTGTCCATGGGCTGCCAGAAGCCGCCATGGGCGAAGCTCATCAACTCGCCGTCATCTGCCAGGCCCATCAGCGGCGCCCCCTCGAAGGGCGTCGCATCGCCTTCGATACGGTCGAGAACGGAGGGCTCCAGCACGAAGAAGCCGCCATTGATCCAGGCATTGTCGCCCGGCGGCTTCTCAATGAAGCGCTGCACCTTGTCGCCCTGAAGCTCAAGCGCACCATAGCGGCCGGGCGGAACGACGCGGGTCAGCGTCGCCGCCTTGCCGTGCTTCCTGTGGAAGGCAAGCAGCGCGCCGATATCGACATCGGCGACGCCATCGCCATAGGTCATGAAGAAGGTCTCGCCGGGTTCGAGATAGTCGCGCACGCGCTTCACCCGACCGCCGGTCAGCGTTTCCGGTCCGGTGTCGACCAGCGTGATACGCCAGTCTTCGCTCGTGTTCTGATGGTAGACGATTTCACCCGAACGCGGATGGATCGTGACGTCCGACGAGTGGAGCGCATAGTTCGCGAAATATTCCTTGATCATGTAGCCGCGATATCCGAGGCAGATCACGAAATCGGTGAAGCCGTAGTGGGTGTAGATTTTCATGATGTGCCAGAGAATCGGACGGCCGCCGATCTCGATCATGGGCTTCGGGCGCAACTGACTCTCTTCCGAGATGCGCGTGCCGAGACCGCCTGCCAGCAATACAACCTTGGTCATAACCTCCCCCGAGGCCTAGAGCGCTTCGCGCAACTGCTTGACGAAGTTGGACAGACCCGTAAGACGGCGGCGTTTCAGCCGCTCCGCACGCAGGATCGCCTGAAGTTCGGCGAAGGCCTTGTCGATGTCTTCGTTGATGATGATGTAATCATATTCCTGATAATGGCTGATCTCGTCCGATGCCTTCGCCATGCGGGCGGCGACGACATCGGCCGGGTCCTGCGCCCGCTTCTCGAGACGTTTTTCGAGATCCTGCGCCGAGGGCGGCAGGATGAAGACCTTTACGAGATCTTCCTGCGCCGTCTCGTCGAGCTGCTGCGTTCCCTGCCAATCGATATCGAAAAGCACGTCATGTCCGCGCGCCAAAGCCTCTTCGACCGGCTTTCGCGGCGTGCCGTAGTAATTGCCGAAGACCTTGGCATGCTCAAGGAACTCGCCCTTGTTGCGCATGATGCCGAAATCTTCCGTCGTCAGAAAGAAGTAGTCCTTGCCATCCACTTCGCCCGGGCGCGGCTTGCGCGTTGTGGCGGAGACGGACATGTCGATCTCGTTATCGCTGTCGAGCAGGCGGCGGGAGAGCGTCGTCTTGCCCGCGCCCGAAGGCGAGGAGAGAACCAGCATGAGGCCACGTCTGTGAATGTCGATCCCGGTCATGCGGCGCTCATTCCACGTTCTGTATCTGCTCGCGGAACTGGTCGATCACCGCTTTCAGCTCGAGGCCGATGCGGGTCAGGCTCACATCGGCCGCCTTGGAGCAAAGCGTGTTCGCCTCGCGGTTGAACTCCTGGGTCAGGAAATCGAAGCGGCGGCCGACAGGCTCGTCCGAAGCCAGCAGCTCACGCGCCTGGGCGACATGGGCTGTGAGGCGGTCCAGCTCCTCGCGGATATCCGCCTTGGTTGCGAGGATGGCGGCTTCCTGCACGAGACGGTCTTCGGGCAGGGCCGGCGAGGCACCGAGCAACTCCGACACCTGCGCGGCGAGCCGCGCCTTGAGCGCCTCGGGCGAGGCGGCGGGAGAGGATGCGGCAGAAGCCGTCAGCTTTTCCACGAGATCGATCTGGCCGCTCAGGACGGTTTCGAGCTTTGCTCCCTCCTCCGCTCTTGCGCGGGCAAGCGCCGAAACGGCCTCGGTGAAAGAGGCTACCAGCGCCTCGTCGAGGGCCGCCCGCTCCTCCTCCGTCTCCTCGACATCCTCGGCATTCTCGAGCACGCCCTTGAGCGCAAGGATGCCTTCAGGCCGTGGCGGGGAGGTTTCCATGGTGCGGCGAAGCTCGGCGACCGCCTCGACAACGGTGTGCAAGGCGTCGCGGTTGATCCTGAGGGGCGATGCTTCCGCACCCCTGTCCATCGTCAGGGTGATCTGACAATTGCCACGACGGAGCTGGCGAGCAAGTTCGGCGCGCAGGCGGGCGTCGAGCCTGTCGAGCCCGAATGGCAGGCGGAAGCGGGCATCGAGCCCCTTGCCGTTGACGCTCCGCAGCTCCCAGTGCCAGCGGGCGGCGCCTGAGGCCCCTTCCACGCGGGCAAATCCTGTCATGCTGTTGAGCGGCATCGAAACTCCCCTGAATCATCCATCTGCCGCGCGACTATAGCAGCACGGGCCTGCCGTTTCGCCTCACGGCTGGACGGCCCGTTGCTCCCGTTCGATCCGGCGCCATTCGCGCACCCGCGCCTGATGCTCACTCAAGGTGCGGGAAAAGGCATGGCCGCCCGTCCCGTCCGCCACGAAGTAATACTCACCCGTTTCGGGCGGGTTAAGCACGGCCTCAATGGAGGCTCGCCCCGGATTGCAGATCGGCGTCGGGGGCAGCCCGTCCACCTGATAGGTGTTATAGGGCGTCACGCGGTCAAGTTCGCTGCGGCGGATCGGCCGGCCAAGCGAGCCTTTGCCGCCGACAATCCCGTAGATGATGGTCGGGTCGGACTGGAGGCGCATAGGTGCCCGGAGCCGGTTCACGAAAACCGCAGCTACACGCGGTCTCTCGGCGGGCACGCCCGTTTCCTTTTCGACGATGGAGGCAAGGATGATCGCTTCCTCGCGCGTCTTGAAGGGGAGGTTGTCCGCCCGCTTGTCCCAGAGTTCGTCCATCAGGCGGGTCGCGGCGGCCTGCATGTTTCCGACAATCTCGGTCCGCGTCATGCCGCGCGTGAAGCTGTAGGTCTCGGGCAGGAGCGAGCCTTCGGGCGGCGTTGCGGGCAAGTCGCCCTCAAGCACGGGATGGGCTTCCACCAGCAGCATGGCCTGCTCGCTCGTCAGCCCTTCGGGAATGGTGATGCGGTGAAGGATCGAGCGGCCTTCGCGCAGGATGCCCATGATGGCGAACATGCTCGCATGGGCGGGGATCTCGTACTCACCGGCTTTCAGCGAGCGTTCGGCCCGGTGAAGGCGGGCACCGGCGAGAAAGACATTGGCATTCGAGATAACGCCCGCGCTTTCAAGCCGCGCCGCGATGGCGCGTACACCCATGCCCTGTTCAAGCATGACGATTTGCGCCTCTGCGTGCGGTCCGTCCGTCTCGAAGAGATATTTACCGTAGAAAAAGGCACCGCCCGCGGCGATCAGGATGCCAAGTGGCAGGGCGATGAAAGCGGCGAGGAAAAAACGGACAAGGCGGCTTCGGCGCCGCCCTGTCCCGGTCTGCGGATGGTCACTGCCGGCGGCGCCGTCTTGCGGCGCCTGCGGTGCGTTCTCCTCGTCCGTCAACCATCAACCTTTTTCACGATCAGCGACGCGTTGGTGCCGCCGAAGCCGAAGGAATTGCTGAGGGCAAAATTGACCTCCTTGTCGCGCGCCTTGAGCGGCACGAGGTCGATCGGCGTCTCCACTTCCGGATTATCGAGATTGAGCGTCGGCGGAAGCTTGCTGTCGCGGATCGCGAGCATGCAGAAGATCGCTTCGACCGCACCGGCCGCGCCCAGCAAATGGCCGATCGAAGACTTGGTCGAGGACATCGAGACTTTCTCGGCGGCATTGCCGAGCATGCGCGTGACGGCGCCAAGCTCGATCGTGTCGGCCATGGTCGACGTGCCGTGTGCGTTCACGTAATCGAGGTCCGAGGCCGAAATGCCGGCACGCTTCAGCGCGGCCTGCATGGAGCGGAAGCCGCCATTGCCGTCTTCCGGCGGGGCGGTGATGTGATAGGCATCGCCCGAGAGACCGTAGCCGACGACTTCGGCATAGATTTTCGCGCCGCGGGCCTTGGCGTGCTCGTATTCCTCGAGCACGACGACGCCTGCGCCCTCGCCCATGACGAAGCCGTCGCGATCCTTGTCATAGGGGCGCGAGGCCTTTTCGGGCGTGTCGTTCCAGTTGGTCGAAAGGGCGCGGCAGGCAGCAAAGCCCGCGATGCCGATGCGCGAGATGGCGGACTCGGCGCCGCCGGCCACCATGACGTCCGCATCGTCCAGCGCGATCAGGCGTGCCGCATCGCCGATGGCGTGAGCGCCGGTCGAGCACGCAGTCACCACAGAGTGATTGGGCCCCTTCAACCCGTGCTCGATCGAGACATAGCCCGAGGCAAGGTTGATGAGACGGCCGGTGATGAAGAAGGGGCTGACGCGGCGCGGGCCCTTTTCCTGCAGGATGAGCGCAGTGTCGGCAATGCCTTCAAGGCCGCCGATGCCGGAGCCGATCAGCGTACCTGTGCGGCACTGCTCGTCTTCGGTCGAGGGATGCCAACCGGCATCGTCCAGCGCCTGCTTCGCGGCGGCGACCGCGAAGACGATGAAATCGTCGACGCGCTTCGACTCCTTGGGGTCCATCCAGTCGTCCGGATTGAACGCACCCTCGCCTTCGCGCGGCACGGGCATGGCGATCTTGCAGGGAAGATCGGAGACGTCGAATTTCTCGATTTTCCGGGCGCCGGATTCGCCGTTCAGAATCCGCTTCCAGGTGGTTTCAACGCCGCATCCGAGCGGCGACACCATACCCATACCCGTGACGACGACCCGTCTCATGCCGATGCTCACTCCCACCTCGAACCGGAAGCCCGGAAGGACTCCGGAATGGTCTCAAGAGACAGGAGGCCGGAGAGATTCATCCCTCCGGCCCCGCTGCAAATATCAGAAGATCAGGACTTGGCGTTCGCTTTGACGAACTCGATCGCGTCCTTCACCGTGAGAATCTTCTCGGCCGCATCGTCCGGAATTTCCACGCCGAATTCTTCTTCGAACGCCATCACCAGCTCGACGTTGTCGAGGCTGTCGGCGCCCAGGTCATCGATGAAGCTCGCGTTCTCGGTGACCTTGTCCGCGTCGACGCCAAGATGCTCGACGACGATCTTCTTCAGGCGTTCAGCGATATCACTCATTTTAAGTCCTCAGATCTTTGTTGAACCGGCCTCGCACATCCCGCTGCTCGCTATCAAGACATCGAGGATCGGATGCGATCGAATTCGGCGGAAAGAATGCCCCACTTCTGGCCCATTTCAAGGCAGGACCGCAAGCCAAATCGAGGGCTTAGGTAACACACTTTTTGGCCCTGCACCAGCAAAGGGAAAGGCACATTTTCACCCGCTACACCCCTGATTTTGCTGACTTTTCCAAGGTGCATCAGGCGCCATCCCATTCAGATCATGGCCATGCCGCCATTCACATGCAAGGTCTGGCCAGTGACATAGGCCGCTTCCTCGCTGGCGAGATAGACGGCGGCGGCGGCAATCTCGGCGGCTTCGCCGAGCCGGCCGGCGGGAATCGTCGACATGATGCGGGACTGTTGTTCCTCGTTCAGCGCGTCCGTCATGGCGGAGCGGATGAAACCCGGCGCGATGCAATTCGCGGTGATGTTGCGGCTTGCGACTTCCTGCGCGAGAGATTTCGTCATGCCGATCATGCCGGCCTTTGAAGCGGCGTAGTTGCCCTGCCCCGGATTGCCCATGACGCCGACAACGGAGGTGATGCCGATGATGCGGCCCCAACGGCGCTTCATCATGCCGCGCAGCACGCCGCGAGAGAGGCGGAAGGAGGCGGTGAGATTGACGCGGATCACCTCATCCCATTCCTCGTCCTTCATGCGCATGAAGAGATTGTCGCGCGTGAGGCCTGCATTGTTGATGAGGATATCGAGGCTGCCCATCGCCTCCTCGGCCTGTTTCGGCAGGGCGTCGACCGCGGCGGCATCCGAAAGATTACACGGGAGGACATGGGTGCGGCCACCCAGCTCGGATGCAAGCGCATCGAGCGCTTCCTTGCGGGTGCCGGAGAGCGCGACGGTGGCGCCCTGGCCGTGAAGGGCGCGGGCAATATCCGAGCCGATACCGCCCGATGCGCCCGTTACCAGCGCGCATTTACCTGTGAGATCGAACATGGCCGCTCCTTCGCGTCAGACGGTCTTGAGAAAAGCTTCGAGATCGGCAGGCGTGCCGACCGCATGGAGCTCGGGCTCTTTTGCGATCCGCTTCACCATGCCCGACAGTGCCTTGCCGGCGCCGATTTCCGCGAACACGGTAACGCCCTCGGCTTCCATATAGAGAACGCTTTCGCGCCAGCGGACCATGCCCGTCACCTGTTTCACGAGAAGGTCGCGAATGGTGGCGGGATCGGCGACGCGCGAGGCGGTGACGTTTGCGACGAGGGGCAGCGACGGCGTCTTCAGATCGACGCCCGCCAAGGCTTCTGCCATCTCGTCGGCGGCAGGCTGCATCAGCTCGCAATGGAAGGGCGCGCTGACGGGCAGCAACATACTGCGCTTCGCGCCCTTTTCCTTGGCGATCTCGATGGCGCGCTCGACGGCGGCCTTCTTGCCGGAAACGACGACCTGGCCGCCGCCATTGTCATTCGCGGCGGCGCAGACTTCTCCCTGGGCCGCCAGCGAGGCGACTTCCGCCGCCTGATCGAAGTCGAGACCGAGAAGCGCGGCCATGGCGCCCTCGCCCACAGGCACGGCGCGCTGCATGGCCTGGCCGCGACGCTTCAGGAGGCGGGCCGTATCGGCGACGGTGAAGGTGCCTGCGGCGGCGAGCGCGGAATATTCGCCAAGCGAGTGGCCGGCAACGAAAGCCGCCTTGTCGGCGAGACGGAAGCCGCCTTCCTTTTCGAGGGTCCGGACCACGGCGAGGCTGACCGCCATGATGGCGGGCTGGGCGTTCTCGGTGAGGGTCAGATCTTCCTGCGGGCCCTCCCACATGAGTTTGGAGAGATTCTGGCCGAGGGCTTCGTTCACCTCGTCGAAGACTTCCCGGGCGGTGCCGAAGGCCTCCGCCAGTTCGCGGCCCATGCCGACCGACTGAGACCCCTGTCCGGGAAAAATGAAGGCCCGCGTCATTCTCGCTCCCTGCTTGTCCGGAAGGGCGCAATTTTCGCGGCTTTCCGGGCGTTTTTGTGGCCGGGCCAGGGGCCCGCTCCTCCGGCCAAGTGATACCCCGCGACCGGCGTGAGTCAAGCCGAGCGAGTTCCGTTAAATCCCTTGCCATGCCTCGCATTTTCCGTATATTGCCGCCCTTCCGAAGGCCTTGGTTGGAGGCTGAACGGAACACCATGCCTGAACCGGCATGGCAGGACGAAAGTCCGGGTTCCGGTGTCTCCGCTTCTTTGGTGGTCCTTTCGAGCCTTTCACGGGGCTCAAAGGGGGCTTTGCGCCGGGGCCGGATACAAAAAGGAAAGGCTCACATGGCTCTCTACGAGCATGTCTTTATTGCGCGGCAGGACGTGTCGCAGCAGCAGGTCGAGGCGCTCACCGAGCAGTTTTCGACCGTCATCAAGGAAAATGGCGGCCAGGTCGGCAAGACCGAGTATTGGGGTCTTCGCAACCTTGCCTACAAGGTGAAGAAGAACCGCAAGGGCCACTATACGCTCGTCAATATCGACGCGCCTGCCGCCGCCGTGGCGGAAATGGAGCGCCAGATGGGGATCAGCGACGACATCCTGCGTTTCATGACGGTTCGCGTCGAAGCGCATGAGACCGAACCCTCGGCCATGATGCAGAACCGCGGCGAACGCGGCGAGCGCCGCGGTGGCGACCGTTTCGGCGACCGCGAACGCGGCGACCGCTTCGGCGACCGTGGGGATCGTGGCGACCGCGGCGGCCGTTTTGGCGACCGCCCGCGCCGTGACCGCGACGAGAACGCCGAAGGAGGCGATGAATAATGAGCAGCTCAGCCCAGCCCGCGCGCCGGCCCTTCTTCCGCCGCCGCAAGACGTGCCCCTTCTCCGGCGCCAACGCCCCGAAGATCGACTACAAGGATGTTAAGCTCCTGCAGCGCTATATTTCCGAGCGCGGCAAGATCGTTCCTTCCCGCATCACGGCCGTTTCGGCCAAGAAGCAGCGTGAGCTCGCCCGTGCCATCAAGCGCGCGCGTTTCCTCTCGCTCCTTCCCTATGTCATCAGCTAAGGCCCGGAAAGGAGACTGACACATGCAAGTCGTACTTCTCGAACGGGTGGAAAAGCTCGGCCAGATGGGCGATGTCGTCAAAGTGAAGGACGGCTTCGCGCGTAACTTCCTGCTGCCCCGCAAAAAGGCGCTCCGGGCCACCAAGGCCAATATCGAGCGTTTCGAAGGCCAGCGCGCGCAACTCGAAGCCCGCAACCTCGAGCTCAAGAAGGAAGCCGAGCAGGTTCACGCCAAAGTCAACGGCCAGGCCTTCGTGGTTCTGCGCCAGGCGGGCGAAACCGGCATCCTTTACGGTTCGGTCAGCACCCGCGATATCGCCGGCGCGATGACCGAGGGCGGTTTCTCGACCGCGCGCAACCAGGTGGTGCTCGACAAGCCGATCAAGACGATCGGCCTGCATGACGTCCGCGTGGTGCTGCATCCGGAAGTTTCGGCCACGATCACGATCAACGTGGCGCGGACGGCCGAGGAAGCCGAGCGGCAGGCGGCAGGCGAAGACCTGACCCAGACGCGCGACCAGGAAGAAGAGGCTCACGAGGCGGCGGAGTTCTTCGAGTCCGAAGATCTCGTTCCGCAAGACGAGTCCGACGAGGCTTCCGAGGACGAGGCGAAGGACTGATCCGCTGCGGATCACAAGATTTCAAAGGGCGCCCCTGTGGCGCCCTTTTATTTTGGAACCGTGACGATACGATTCGCGTTCCGCTTGCAACGGGCGGACTATTCTCTTTAGATGATTTCCAGAAAGCCTGTTCGTGCGGTTCCCCCCTCCGCGATGACGGCAGCGTGGGTCCGCGCGAGAATCTGACATGCACCCCTCGGTACGGGAGGTCTCGATGATTTTCAGTGCGCTTCTGGGCCAGATCGTCAAGCGCGGCTCTGTGACCATCATCTCTGCGGACGGCAGCGCAAAGACGTTCGGCGATGGCTCCGGCCAGCCCGTTACAGTTAGACTCCACGACAGAACAGTCGGTTACGAAATCGGGCTCAACCCGTATCTAAAGCTCGGCGAGGCCTATATGGACGGGCGGCTGACGGTCGACCGGCCAGCCACCATCTACGAATTTCTCGACATTCTGACGGCCAATCTCGGTACGGATTTCGCGGGTCCGGTCTTCCGCGCCTATGGCGCGCTCCGGCGCATGAAGCGCCGCTTCGACCAGCGCAATCCGATCGGCAAGGCGCAGAAAAATGTCGCCCATCACTACGACCTCGATGGCGGCATCTACGATCTCTTCCTCGACAGGGACAAGCAGTATTCCTGCGCCTATTTCCAGCACCCGGGGATGACGCTCGAGGAGGCGCAGCTCGCCAAGAAGCTGCATATCGCGGCAAAGCTCAGGATCGAGCCCGGCATGCGGGTACTCGATATAGGCTGCGGCTGGGGCGGCATGGCGCTGACGCTGGCCGAGGAAACGGGTGCGGAAGTGGTGGGTGTGACCCTCTCGCGCGAGCAGCTCAAGGTGGCGCAGCGGCGGGCCGAGGAACGCGGGCTTTCGGGCCAGGTCGAGTTCCGGCTGCAGGACTACCGGACGCTGAAGGAGAATTTCGACCGTATCGTCTCCGTCGGCATGTTCGAGCATGTCGGCGTAGGCCATTTCGCGGAATATTTCAGCAGGGTGCATCATCTGCTGACGCAGGACGGGGTGGCCCTCATCCATACGATCGGGCGCCTCGATGGACCCGGCGCGACCAATCCCTGGATCGCTAAGTACATCTTCCCCGGCGGCTATATTCCGGCGCTCAGCGAGATGTCTGCCTCGGTGGAGCGCAGCGGGCTTTTCATGACGGATGTGGAAATCCTGCGGCTCCACTATGCCGAGACGTTGCGCGAATGGCGGCACCGCTTCATGGAGCGGCGCGAGACGGCAGCGCGCATTTATGACGAGCGCTTCTGCCGGATGTGGGAGTTCTACCTTGCCGGCTCCGAAACCTCGTTCCGCAACGAGGGCATGGTCGTCTTCCAGATGCAGATCGCCAAGCAGATCGACGCCCTGCCGATGACGCGGGATTACATGCTGGAAGACGAGCGCAGCCTTGCCGGCTTCGACGCGCCGCCGCAAAGGCTCATGGCAGGAGACTGAGCGGCGGCCCGTGCCAGTGCCTCAAGCCTTGCCGCGTTTCGCGTCTAGGCTGTGGGCGCCTGCGCCGAAGGCGTAGACGTAGAGGAAGCCGCCAGCCAGCGCGAGGTTCTTCAGGAAGGACGGGTCCTCAAGGCTCGGATGGAAGATCACGGCCGTCGCAATGCAGAACAGCGCGAAGGCGAGCCCGACGAGGCGCGCCTGAAAGCCGATCAGCAGCAGGATGCCGCCGCCGAGTTCGAGCAGGACGGTGAGACCGTAGACGACCTCGGGCAGCGGCAGGCCCTTCGAGGCGATGAAGCCGATGGTGCCCTCGGCGCCCATCGCCTTGTTGAGGCCCGCAAGAATGAAAAGGGCCGCAAGCAGGATACGGCCGACCAGCGTGACGATGTCGGATGACGGGTTCATTGGTTTCTCCCCCCAGGATGATTCCGGAAAGTGAAGCATAGGCCTGTGTGCGCGTGGATAAAATGGGGGCCCTCCCCTGCACCGCGCGACTCAGGCTAAAATTGCACTCATCCACAGGCTCTACCCGCGAAATCTCCAACAGCCTCAATGGCTTGGCGTAATTCTTCCCATTTATGCACAGGGCGGGAGAAGTTTGCCGGGGATAAGCCGATTTGCGCTGCGTTAGAGGCGGATAAATCTTCGCGGCTTCGCTAGAACAGACCCATGGAAAACGCACAACACGCCTATTCGCCGAACGACGAAACCGGACATGCCTACCGGGTGCCGCCGCACAATATCGATGCGGAGCAGGCGCTGCTCGGCGCGATCCTCGTCAACAACGAGTCCCACGACCGGGTGGCGAGCTTTCTGGAGCCGCAGCATTTCTTCGATGCCGTACACGGACGAATTTACGAGGCGTCCGCAAAACTCATCACGCAGGGCCACCTCGCCTCGCCCGTGACGCTGAAAAACTATTTCGAGCGGGACGCGGCGCTGGCCGAAATCGGCGGGCCTGCCTATCTCGCGCGGCTCGCGGGCGCGGCGACGACGATCATCAACACGGAAGAATACGGGCGGACGATCTATGACCTCGCGATCCGCCGCGAGCTCATCAATGTCGGCACCGATATTCACAACCGCGCCTTCGATGCGCCTATCGACGACACGCCGGGGCAGCAGATCCTCGATGCGGAACAGGCGCTCTACCAGCTCGCCGAAAGCGGCAAATATGAGGGCGGTTTCCAGAGCTTCCACGAGTCGCTGAAGGTCGCCATCGACATGGCGGCGGAAGCCTACAAGCGCGATGGCGGGCTTTCCGGCATCTCGTCGGGACTTCGCGATCTCGACCACAAGCTTGGCGGCTTGCAGCCTTCCGACCTCATCATCCTTGCGGGCCGCCCCTCCATGGGCAAGACGGCGCTGGCGACCAACATCGCCTTCTCGGCGGCGAAGGCCTACAAGGCGGAGCACCACGCGGACGGAACGGTCGAGACGAAGGACGGCGCCATTGTCGGCTTCTTCTCGCTCGAAATGTCGGCGGAACAGCTCGCGACGCGCCTCCTCGCCGAGCAATCGGGCGTGCCGTCGGAGCGCATCCGCCGCGGCAATATCCATGAAGACGAATTTCACCAGCTTGTGGACGCCTCGCGCGAGCTGCAGAGCATCCCGCTCTATATCGACGACACGGGCGGTCTCACCATCGGCACACTGGCGGCGCGCGCCCGGCGGCTGAAGCGCCAGCGCGGCCTCGGGCTTCTGGTGATCGACTATCTGCAGCTTCTCGCCGGCAGCGGCAAGACGGGCGACAACCGCGTGCAGGAAGTGACGCAGATCACAACCGGTCTCAAGGCGCTCGCCAAGGAACTCAATGTACCGATCCTCGCCCTGTCGCAGCTTTCGCGCCAGGTGGAAAGCCGCGACGACAAGCGGCCCCAGCTGTCGGACCTGCGCGAATCCGGCTCGATCGAGCAGGATGCCGACGTCGTCATGTTCGTGTTCCGCGAGGAATATTACGTCTCGCGGCGCGAGCCGACGGAGGGGACGCCCGAGCATCTTCAGTGGCAGGAGGAAATGGAACGTGTGCACGGTCTTGCCGAATGCATCATCGGCAAGCAGCGCCACGGTCCGACCGGCACGGTGAAACTTCAGTTCCAGGCGGATGTGACGCGGTTCTCGGATCTCGATCAGATTCATACGGGAGAGTTTGAGTGAAGCGCTGCGGGCGTTGAAAATTGGGGGCAAGCGCCTCCCGTCGTCAGCCTGCGCTCACACGCAAAGTTTCCTCGGCAATGCAGCGCTCCGGCGGCAATGTGATGGTGACCGTGGTGCCGCGGCCGGGTTCGCTGGCGATGCCGAAGCGGCCGCCATGTTGTGCGGTGAGGGCCTGGACGATGGGCAGGCCGAGGCCGAGGCCTTCATATTTGCGGCTGAACTGATCCTCAAGCTGGCCGAAGCGCGACAGCGCCTTTGGAATATCCTCCCGCGCGATGCCTATGCCCGTGTCCGCGACGGAGATGGCATAGCCGTCCGGCCCGGCAGCGAGGCACACCGCGACGGAGCCCCCCTCGACATTGAACTTGATAGCGTTGCCGACAAGATTGGTCAGGATCTGGCGCAGCTTGCGTTCGTCCGCCATGACCGGCGGAAGCAGAGCCGGCGCCTCGACGCGGCAAGCGACGCCTGCCCGCTCCGCCTTCTGGCGCATCGTATCGAGCACCTGCTGCGCGACGCACTCGATGCGAACTTCACCCTCGTTGAGCGCGTCGGTACCGGACTCAACACGGGAGATGTCGAGAATGTCGCTGACGAGATCGAGAAGATGCGCGCCGCTCTCGTTGATGTCCTTCGCGTAGTCCGCATATTTGCCGTGGCCCAGGGGCCCGAACATTTCAAGCTTCATGGTTTCCGAGAAACCGATGATCGCATTGAGCGGCGTACGCAGCTCATGGCTCATGGTGGCGAGGAATTCGGACTTCGCCTGCGAGGCCTGCTCGGCAAGAAGCAGCGCACGGGAAAGTTCGGCGGCGCGCGCTTCCAGAGCCTCGTGGCTTTCGACAAGATTGCGGTGGAGCGCATTGCGCTCGCTTTCGACGCGCCGGTAGTTCAGCACGAAGGCGCGGATATGGAGCGTGGTGACAAAGACGACCAGCAGGTTCGACAGCTCCATCGAGGAGCCGATTATCTTCATGCTCGAAAGGAGTTCATAGGTGATATAGGCGAGTCCTGCGAGGAGCACGGCAAGCGCGTCGCGTCGCGGTGCGTTTTCGACAATGAGCGCGCGGAGAATTGTGCCGCCGACCGAAAGGGCGATCAGGGCCCAGAGAATCTGGAAGGGCTCGCGCAGCAGCGTGATCGTGCCGGGCGCCATGAATGGAGCGGCGAAAAGCGCAAAGGCGCAAAAGGCCGCGGAGACCGCATAGATCAGCTTGTCGATCCAGAGCACCCGGCCATCGCGGAAAAGGTAACAGATGAAGGCGTAATAGGCAGGCGCGATGAGGAAGAGAGAGAAATATTCGAGATCGTATTTCCGGGCCTCCGGAAAATTCGGCAGGTAGTCCCAGATGAGATTGCTGACGAGGAAGACGCGGAGCGCCGAGGCGGCGGAGAGTGCGGCGAAGATGATGTGGCCGCCCGGATGATCGGTGGAGCGGCCGACGACGATGGCGGCGATGGCGACGAGGAAGAGAACCATCGCCAGGGCCGTGGGCAGCGCGCTTGCGCGGCGCTGCATCGAATCCATTTCCTGCAGATATCCGACGGAGGGGACATCCACGATGCCGCCCTGCTTGTGGACGTAATTGGCGAGTTGCACGACGAGGCGGAAGCTCCGCATGTCATGCGGCAGGGCGATGACGGATGCCGTCGGGTTCACGGCGGTGAGGCTTGCAGCCTCCGCCGGGTCGCCGTTCTGATGGAGGAGCCGCGTCTGCACGCCATCGGGGCCGGAGGTTACCGCGTAGATGGCATAGATCGAACGCGTGGTGCCCATCGACAGCGCGAGGAACTGCGACGTATGCGGCAGGGCGAGATCGAGGCAATAGGTGGCGGCGCCATGGCCGGTCGTCACATCGGTAGTGAGCGCAGGGCCCCATATATCGGGAAGGGAAATGCGCTCCGGCTGCGGGGCGCCGGGGGGGGTGTCGCAGGCGGACGCGAAATCCGACGGCGGCATGATGGCGCCGCGATAGACCATCCAGCCATTTGCGAGGGAGAGACTGCCCGTGTTCGCAAATTCGACCGAGACCGCGCCCCGGCCCGCATCGCGCGACACAGCGGGGCCCGCCACGGCCATGGCCGCAGCGGTCAGAAGCAAGGCGGCAAGATGCCTGACCCTCACATATCCCCGCAATGAACCGAACATCCCGGTTTTCTCCCGTCCTTCTTCAAATATGGGAAAAAACTCTTAAGGAGTTCTCTAGCTGGCGGCGCAGACGGGGGTTAACCATGAAAATCGCAATGCGGTTTCCCCTGCGGCGCGATCCGCTATGATCGCGGCCGTTCCTCTCAGATTCACAAGCGAGCACCATCATCCATAGCGTTTCAGACATGGCGGCGGCTGGGGGCATTCTCACCGTGGACCTCGGCGCGGTGGCGGCGAATTACGCGCTGATCCGGCGCGAGGCGGCCGGGGCCGAAGTTTCCGCCGTGGTGAAGGCCGATGCCTATGGGCTCGGCATGGGGCCGGTGGCGCGGCGGCTGGCGGCCGAGGGCTGCCGGACCTTCTTCGTGGCGGATGCCAGAGAGGGGGCGAGCCTGCGGGCCCTGCTGCCGCAGGCCGATATTTATGTGCTGAACGGGCTTTTCCCCGGCGCGGCGGCTCTTCTCGCCCAAGCAGCGCTCCGACCCGTGCTCGCCTCGCTCGCCGAACTCGCCGAATGGCAGGCGGCCGGTGCCCCCTTCCCCGCCGCCCTCCATTTCGACACGGGCATGAATCGGCTCGGCATGGGCGAGGCGGAGGCCGAGGCGCTGGCGCAGGACCCGTCGCTCACGGCGGGGGTCGAGATTTCGATGATCCTCAGCCATCTCGCCTGTTCGGACGAGGCGGCGCATCCGCGCAATGGCGAGCAGCTTCACCGCTTCAGGGCGCTCCTCGCGCGGCTTCAGCCTCATTTTCCGAAGGCGAAGGCGAGCCTCGCCAATTCCGGCGGCATATTTCTCGGGCCCGACTACCATTTCGACATGGTGCGGCCCGGGGTGAGCCTTTATGGGGGCAACCCCTTCACGGGGCGGTCCCACCCCTTCCGCCCCGTGGTGACCGCACAGGCACGGGTGCTCGCCGTGCGCGAGGTCGCGCCGGGCGACAGCGTGGGCTACGGTGCGACATGGAAGGCGGCGCGAAAGGCGCGGATCGCCGTGCTGGCCGCCGGCTATGCGGACGGGTTTTTTCGCTCCCTCTCTTCGGATACTTCCGGGGGTATTTCGGGGGGCGAATCGGGCGGACGCGTCTACATTGGGGGCGGGATGGCGCCCGTGGCGGGCCGCGTCTCGATGGACATGGCGATGGCCGATGTGAGCGACCTGCCGGAAGGCGCCGTGAAGCGCGGCGACATGGCGGAGCTTATCGGCCCGCATATCAGCGTGGACGAGGTGGGGCTTCGGGCCGGCACGCTCGGCTATGAAATTCTGACGGCATTGGGCGCGAGATATATGCGGCGATACATCGAAGACGGCAAAGAGAACGCGGCGGAGAACGGGGGCGAGGCGTGAACGTATTTGCGATCATCGGGCGGGTGGTGCTAGCCACGCTCGCCGAAATCGGCGCGCTGTCGCGTTTCACGTGGGCCGCTGTCAGTCATATCCTCCGGCCGCCTTTCTTCTGGCGGCTGATCGCACAGCAGATGCTCCGGATTGGCTATTTCTCGCTGCCGGTGGTGGCGCTCACGGCGTTCTTCACCGGCGGCGCGCTGGCGCTGCAAATCTATTACGGCGGCAATTCGCTCAATTCGGAAGCGATCGTGGCAACGATCGTCGCACTCGGCATTACGCGAGAACTCGGTCCCGTGCTTGGCGGGCTGATGGTGGCAGGTCGCGTTTCGGCTGCGATCGCCGCTGAGCTCGGCACCATGCGCGTGACCGAGCAGATCGACGCGCTGACCACGCTCTCGACGAATCCCTACAAGTATCTCGTGGTACCGCGCGTCGTCGCGGCGGTGATCACGCTCCCTGCCCTCGTCTTCATCGCCGACATCATCGGCGTCATGGGCGGCTTCGTAGTGGGCACGCAGGCGCTCGACTTCAACGCCGGCATCTATGTCAAGAACACGGTGGACTTTCTCAAGTTCGACGACGTGATGTCCGGCCTCATCAAGGCCGGCGTGTTCGGCTTCATCATTGCCGTCATGGGCTGCTTTCACGGCTTCAACTCGAAGGGCGGCGCGCAGGGCGTGGGCCGCGCGACGACGAACGCGGTCGTGACGGCCTCGATCCTGATCCTTGCAGCGAACTACGTCATGACGTCGCTGCTGTTTGCGAATTGAGGACGGACATGAGCGACGCAAAGATCGAACTCAGGAACGTTCACAAGCGCTTCGGCAAGAAGGTCGTGCTGGATGGCATCAATCTGACCGTGCCGAAGGGCGAGTCCCTCGTCGTGATCGGCGGGTCGGGCACCGGCAAGTCGGTGATGATCAAATGCGTGCTCGGCATCATCCGGCCGGACAGCGGCGAAATCTTCGTCGACGGCAAGAATGTGCTCAAGATGGATTCGGGCGAGCGCGAGAAGACCTTGCGCAAGTTCGGCATGCTGTTCCAGGGCGCGGCGCTGTTCGACAGCCTGCCCGTCTGGGAGAATGTCGCCTTCGGCCTCATTCAGGGCCGCAAGATGCCGCGGAAAAAGGCGAAGGACATCGCCGTCGAAAAGCTCGCCAAGGTCGGGCTCGGCGCGGAAGTGGGCGAGCTTTATCCGGCAGAGCTTTCGGGCGGCATGCAGAAGCGCGTCGGCCTTGCCCGCGCCATTGCGACTGAGCCCGAGATCATCTTCTTCGACGAACCGACGACGGGCCTCGATCCGATCATGGCCGACGTCATCAACGATCTCATCGTGGACAGCGTGAAGGATCTCGGCGCGACGACGCTCTCGATCACGCATGACATGGCGAGCGTGCGCAAGATCGCCGACCGCGTCGCCATGATCTACAAGGGCAAGATCATCTGGTCGGGCACGCGCGCGGAAGTGGACAATAGCGGCAACGATTACGTCGACCAGTTCATTCACGGGCGCGCAGAGGGGCCGATCCAGATGGAAGTGTTGAAGCCGTAAGGGGCGCAACGCCCGCAAAAAATAGAGGTGTCATCCCGGCACTCGTTGCCGGGACCCAATCCACGCCTCCACAAAGTGCGAGGCCAATGGGTCCCGGGAATAAATCCCGGGATGACATTGCCTGTTTGGCAAGTTCAGAGAACAACCGCAAAGAGACTCCATGGCCCGCCCTTCCCGCACATTCGTCTGCCAGTCCTGCGGCGCGGTGACGCCACGCTGGGCAGGGCGCTGCGAGAGTTGCGGCGAGTGGAACACGATCGTCGAGGAAGCGGGAACGGCAGGCGGCATCGGCGCCGGACCGGCGGCAAAGGCGCTGAAGGGCAAGGGCCGTAAAATCGAACTCGTGTCGATGAGCGGCGAAAGTGCGGAGCCGCCGCGCTACGTGACCGGACTTGGTGAATTCGACCGGGTGACGGGCGGCGGCCTCGTGCCGGGCTCAGCGCTCCTGATCGGCGGCGATCCCGGCATCGGCAAATCGACGCTCCTTCTGCAGGTGATGGCAGCGCTCGCGGGGCGCGGCCACTCTGTCGTCTATATCTCGGGCGAAGAAGCGATTGCACAGGTCAGGATGCGGGCGCGCAGGCTCGGCCTTGCGGAAGCGCCGGTGGAGCTTGGCGCGGAAACGAACCTCAAGGACATCATAGGCACGCTCGAAGGCGGCAAGGCGCCGGACGCGGTCGTGATCGACTCGATCCAGACCATGTGGACGGACACGCTGGACTCGGCCCCCGGCACGGTGGCGCAGGTGCGCGCCTCGGCGCAGGAGCTGGTGCGCTTTGCCAAGAAGACCAACACCGCGATCATTCTGGTCGGCCATGTGACCAAGGAAGGGCAGATTGCGGGGCCGCGCGTCGTCGAACACATGGTCGATGCGGTGATCTATTTCGAGGGCGAGCGCGGCCATCAGTTCCGCATCCTGCGCGCCGTGAAAAATCGCTTCGGCCCGGCGAACGAGATCGGCGTGTTCGAGATGGGCGAAAAGGGGCTTGCCGAAGTGCCGAACCCCTCTGCCCTGTTCCTCGGCGAACGCGACGGGGGGACGAGCGGCTCCGCCGTCTTTGCCGGCATCGAAGGGACGCGGCCAGTGCTCGTGGAAATCCAGGCGCTGACGGCGCAGAGCACGCTCGGCACGCCGCGCCGCGCTGTGGTTGGCTGGGACAGCGGGCGGCTTTCGATGGTGCTGGCGGTGCTGGAAGCCCGCTGCGGGCTGTCCCTGGCGGGACAGGACGTCTATCTCAATGTGGCCGGCGGGCTGCGAATCAATGAGCCTGCGGCCGATCTGGCCGTGGCGGCGGCACTCATCTCCTCTATCACCGGAACGCCCTTGCCGCCCGATTGCGTGATTTTCGGGGAAATCAGCCTTTCGGGCGCAATCCGCCCCGTGAGCCAGATGGATGCACGGCTGAAAGAGGCGGAAAAGCTCGGCTTTTCGCGGGCGATCCTGCCTGCAGGGGCGGCCCGGACAAGGGGCTCGGCAGCGCTCGCGTTCACCGAAATTTCGGACCTTGCGGGGTTAATTGCCCATCTCGCGGCCGGGGGCGGCCAGGGCACCGGGGGAAAGCGCAAGGCCGAACTGTGATAGGCTGCGCAAATCAAAGGGGGTAAGTGGTTTTGACCCTGTTCGACATCATCGTGATCGGCGTGCTGCTCGTGTCGAGCATGCTGGCGATGCTGAGGGGCTTCACCAGCGAGGTTCTGTCGATTCTCGCCTGGGTGGCGGGTGCCCTTGCGGCGCTGTGGCTGTTTCCCTATCTAACGCCTGTACTGGCAGGTGTGATTTCGCCGTCCTGGCTCGCGGCGGCGGTGGCTGCGGTCGGCATATTCATCGTTGGCTATGCGCTGACGGCGGCTTTTACCGCACGATGGACCGGCGGGCTCCTCGACCTCCATGAGCGGGCGGAGCTTCTGGACCGGACACTCGGCTTCATTTTCGGCCTGGCGCGCGGGTTGCTGATCGTGACCGTCGCCTATCTCTTCTTCGCCTGGCTCGTACCGAACCCGGCCGACCAGCCGGACTGGATCCGAAACGCCAAGACAAGACCGACAGTCGAGGACACCGCCGCGTTCCTGTTCTCGCTGGCGCCTCAGCCAGCAAGCGGAACGACAAGCCGCACAAGCCCGCCGTCCCAAGGCGGGCAACCGCGGCAGCAAGCCGCACCGCCGCCTGCGGAAACCCAGCGGCCAGCGCCGGATTCGGGCGCTGACAGAGGTAATGGAGCGGGGTATAACCCGTCCGAACGACGGGGGCTCGACCGCCTGTTCGAGAATACCGGGGAGTAGATGCCTGATTATTCCGGAGTTTCAGGAATGCAAGACCAGATGCAGCTCGACCTCCCCATGACGGCCCCCGGGCCGCAAACCGCCCGAAAACCGGACGCCGCCCCCTTCTCCCTGACAGATGATGAACTTCACGGCGACAAGCTGCGCGAGGAATGCGGCGTCTTCGGCATTTTCGGCCATCCGGACGCGGCGGCGCTGACGGCGCTCGGCCTTCACGCCCTCCAGCACCGCGGCCAGGAAGCGGCCGGCATCGTCGCCTATGACGGCGAGCACTTCCATTCGGAGCGGCGGCTCGGCCTTGTCGGCGACCACTTCTCCTCCGCCAAGATGATCGACCGGCTGAAGGGCGAAATGGCGATCGGCCATGTGCGCTATTCGACGACCGGCGAGACCATCCTGCGCAACGTGCAGCCGCTCTTCGCCGACCTCTGGGGCGGCGGATTCGCGGTGGCGCATAATGGCAACCTCACCAACGCAATCACGCTGCGAAACGAGCTGGTGCGCGACGGAGCGATCTTTCAGTCGACCTCCGACACGGAAACGATCCTGCAGCTCGTCGCGCGGAGCCGGAAGCCGCGCGTGATGGAACGTTTCGTCGATGCGCTCGGCCAGATCCAGGGCGCCTATGCGCTGGTGGCGCTGACCAACAAGAAGCTGATCGGCGCGCGCGACCCGCTCGGCATCCGGCCGCTCATCATCGGCAAGCTTGCGGGCGCGCCGATCTTCTGTTCGGAAACGGTGGCGCTCGACATTATCGGTGCGGAATTCGTGCGCGAGGTGGAACCCGGCGAAGTGGTGCAATGCACACGCGAGAATGGCGAGATCAAGATCGAGTCGCTCCGCCCCTTCCCCATCCAGCCGGTACGGCCCTGCGTCTTCGAATATATCTATTTCGCGCGGCCGGACAGCGTGGTCGGCGGCAAGAGCGTCTATAACGTCCGCAAGCGGCTCGGCCAGGAACTCGCACGCGAGTCAGGCGTGGAGGCCGATGTCGTGATCCCGGTGCCCGACTCCGGCGTACCGGCGGCGATCGGCTATGCGGCCGAGTCCGGCGTGCCCTTCGAACTCGGCATCATCCGCAATCATTATGTCGGCCGCACCTTCATCGAGCCGACGCAGCATATCCGCCAGCTCGGCGTGAAGCTGAAGCACAACGCCAACCGCGCCATCGTGGAAGGCAAGCGCATCATCCTTGTCGATGACAGCGTGGTGCGCGGCACGACCTCGATCAAGATCGTGAAGATGATGTATGAAGCGGGCGCCAAGGAAGTTCACATGCGGATTGCGAGCCCGCCGATCACGCATCCCGACTTCTACGGCATCGACACGCCGGAGCGCGAGCAACTGCTTGCTGCAAATTACGACCTTGAAGGCATGCGCGACTATATCGGCGTCGACAGCCTGGCTTTCATCTCGGTGGACGGGCTCTACCGGGCGATGGGCTTCAACCATCGCGATGCGGACTGCCCGCAGCTCACCGATCATTGTTTCACCGGCGAATATCCGACGCCGCTTACCGACCGGGATGGCGAGCAACGCACGAGGCAGCTCTCGCTGCTGGCGGAAATCGCCTGACCCTTTTCAAGAAGAACCGGAACTCGACATGACGGGACGTTTGCAGGACCGCATCGCGGTCATTACCGGCGCATCGCGCGGCATCGGACGCGCCGTGGCGCTCGGCATGGCGGCGGAGGGTGCGCATGTCATTCTCGTCGCGCGCACCGTGGGCGGGCTCGAGGAAGTCGATGACGAAATCCGCAAAGTCGGCGGCAAGGCGACGCTGGTGCCGCTCGACCTGACGGACTTCGCAGGCATCGACAGGCTTGGCGCGACGATTTTCGAGCGTTGGAGCAAGCTTGACATTCTGGTCGGCAATGCGGGTCTTCTCGGCACGCTCACACCGGTGTCGCATATGGACCCGAAGGACTGGGACAAGACGCTCGCTGTTAACGTCACCGCCAACTACCGCCTGATCCGCTCCTTCGAGCCGCTGCTGAAGCGCTCGGACGCCGGGCGTGCGATCTTCGTCACTTCCGGTGCCGCGCAGAAGTGCAAGCCTTTCTGGGGCGGCTATTCCGTGACCAAGGCGGCGCTCGACGCGATGATCAAGACATGGGCTGCGGAACTGGAAAAGACCTCCGTTCGCGCCAACCTGCTTTCGCCGGGGCCCACGCGCACCGCCATGCGCAAGAAGGCCATGCCGGGCGAAGACCCGACGACGCTGACGAAGCCTGCCGAACTCGTCCCACTGTTCATCGAGCTGGCCCTGCCCTCCTGCACTCGGCATGGCGAGATCGTCGAGTATCAGAAGATCAAGGCAAAGACCGCCTGACCCCCTTGCCCTCCGAGCCGGACTTTCGTCCGGGTCAAACATGAAGCTCGATCTTCTCCCCTATCTCATTCCCAATCTGGCGCCTGTAAGCGGGCGCGAGCGGCTGCGCGCCGCAATCGGCGCCGCGCTCGGCGTGTTCGTGACCGGCGCGGTGTCGCTCGCCGCCATCGGCGCGACGCCGGGGCTGCCATTTCTCATCGCGCCACTCGGTGCCTCGGCAATTCTTTTGTTCGCCGTCTCGACCAGTCCGCTGGCCCAGCCCTGGCCGGTCTTCGGCGGCAATGTGATTTCGGCATTGATCGGCGTTGCCTGCTTCAGGCTCGTGCCCGACACCGTCACGGCCTGCGCCGTGGCCATGTGTGCCTGTCTTCTGTCGATGATGGCGCTTCGCTGCCTCCACCCGCCAAGCGGCACCGTCGCGCTGACGGCGATTCTCGGCACGCCGGAGGTTCACGAACTCGGCTACATGTTTGCGGTCTGGCCCATTGCCATCAATTCCGCGCTGATCCTCGTCGTTGCCTTCATATTCAACAATCTGACCGGGCGCCCTTATCCGCACTGGCCTGCGGAAGCGAAAGATCGCAGCACAGCCGACGCGCCGCCGCTGGCGCGGCTCGGCGTCACCGCGCAGGACCTCTCCGACATTCTGAAAGCGCATGATCGGGTGATACCGGTCGATCCGGGCGATATCGAGATGCTGCTGAAGGAAGCGGAAATGATCGCCTATGAACGCCGCTCTGGCGGGATCACCTGCGGCGCGGCCATGTCGCGCGACGTAGCAACGGTCTCCCCGGATACGCCCCTCGAAGAAGCGCTGAGGCTCTTGCGCAAGCACAGCATCAAGGCGCTACCCGTGGTGGACAGCGAACGCCGGGTCATCGGGATACTCACGCAGACCGACCTCGTGGATCAGGCGGCATCGCTCCGTGCGGGGCTGCAGGCAGGATTTGTTGCGCTGTTCCGCCGCCACGGCGGCCGCGCCGTGGCCGGCGACATCATGAGTTCGCCGGCGTTGACGGCGACGCCGGACATGCCGATCGGCAGGCTCATCCCGATCATGAGCGACGCCGGTCACCATCACCTGCCGGTAGTGGACGAGGAAGGCAAGCTCGCCGGCATCGTCACCCAGACCGATGTGATCGGCGCGCTCTTCGCCGCGGAAGAGCGCGCCGACAGGTCGGTCGCCTGGAAAACCGCAGGCGTCAGCCCCGCATTATCGCCCTGAGCCCCAGGAACAGCGGAAACTCCTGCCGGGCGAGGCGCTTCGCCCTTGTCTCGCTTTCCGGTGCGCCGAAATGTGCACCGGGTATTTCCCGCATTGCATCGATCGCGAAGCCATTTGCACTCAATGCCGAGACATAGGCCTCCAGCGGACGATGGTAGCTCCGCGTCACACTTCCCTTGGCCTTGCCATATTCCTGCATCGGAATATCGAGAGGCGAGAGGTAGCGATCGAGACGCCGGTATTGCAAGGCGCGGTCCTGGTCCCAGCCCCATCCGCTCTGACGTGGAATACGGAAGCAGGGATGTGTCATCAGCAGCACCAGGCGGCCGCCCGGTTTCAAAGCCCATGCGGCACCTGCGATGGCAGAATCGAGGGGATCGATATCCTGAATGCTAAGAAGGAAGGCCGCGGCATCGAAGGTGGCACGACCGAGGCGAGCCACATCCGGAAGCCGCGTCGCATCGCCAACCAGAAAGCGGGCTCCGCCCTTGTGGTGACGGCGCGCATGGGCGATCAGCTTCGGGCTCTTGTCGGCGCCCGTGTAGTGCGCGCCCAACCTTGCGACAGCGGGAGCGAGCGCCCCGGCGCCGCAGCCAATATCGAGAATGCGCTCGCCTTTTCGAGGAGCCAGAAGCGTCATGAGCGCCGGAATGGCGAGCTCGCGATGGTGGCGGCTTCCTTCGGCGCCTGCCCAGCCAAGGTACCAGTTCGCGACCGCATCCCAGCTCCTGCTCGGCGATTTTCTTGAATCCGTATTCCTTCCCATGGGGGACATGCCTCATCCAAAGTCTCCGGCTCGCGATGGAGAGAGGGATGACGCGGAACCGTCCCGCAGGCGTTCTGCCTTGCGAGCACGATAAAGGCTTCAGGCGCGGCTCAAGGCGCGCGCGGTCACTCAGGAGAAAAAGGGGCTTCCGCGCAGGCCTTCAGCGGCAGGACGCCGCGTCGCCTGCCTGGCGCAACCGGGCCGAAAGGAAGCCGACCATGGATGTGAAGCATTGATTGGTCATCCGCGAAACCTAGACGGATGCGGCCGGCCCGGCAAGCCGCGCCGTACCGAGCGTAACGAGCGGCCTCACCCGGGTGTGATTGACCGCGAAGATTTTGCGGAGCGTTGACCCACGCCGCCTATATCGTTTCCCGCTTCTGTGTAAACTAGGGATTTCAATGGGCGGAAAAAGGGAACGTCGATGACGGAGGCCGGGGTAAACGGGAGCGCGATGGACACGCTTCTCGCAAACACCGGCGAAATGGGGCGACTAATCTCCACTTTCGACTGGTCCGCGACCGCGCTCGGTCCGATATCCGGCTGGACGCCGGGCTTCCGATCAACGGTCGCCATGATGCTGCGCTCGCCTGTGCCCATCGCGATCCTCTGGGGCCCGGAAGGGCTCATGATCTACAATGACGGCTACCGGGAGATCGCGGGCGGGCGGCACCCGGAAGTCTTCGGACGTCCGGTTCGCGAAGGCTGGCCCGAAGTCGCGGATTTCAACGACAATGTCCTCAGAACCGTCCTTGCCGGCGGTTCACTCTCCTATCGTGACCAGGAGCTCACGCTTCTGCGCAACGGAACGCCCGAGCAGGTCTGGCTCAATCTCGACTACTCGCCTCTTCTCGATGGAGACGGGGTTCCTACGGGCGTCATCGCCTTCGTGGCGGAGACGACGCGGCGCGTTCTAGCGGAGCGCGACATCGAGCGGGGCTTCGAGACATTGAGGCAGATGTTCGAGCAGGCCCCGGGCTTCATCGCTATTCTCGTGGGGCCGGAGCATCACTTTGCGATGGCGAATGCCGCCTACAAGGAGTTGGTGAACCACCGCGAGGTGCTGGGCCGGCCACTACGCGAAGTTCTGCCGGAGATCATCGATCAGGGTTTCGTGGACATACTCGATACCGTGCGGCGCAGCGGAGAGCCTTATTTCGGAGAGGGCGTGCGCATTCTGCTTCGAGCGGATCCCGATGCGCCGCCGGTCGAGCGATATCTCGACTTCGTCTTCCAGCCGGTAACGGTCGCGCGAAGCGGCGTCAGCGGAATTTTCGTTCAGGGCCATGACGTAACCAGGCAGAAGCTGACCGAGATCGCGCTGCGCGAAAGCGAGCAGCGGTTTCGTCTTGTTGCTGAAAGTGCGCCCGTCATGCTGTGGATGGGCGATGCGGCGGGAAAATGCATCTATCTCAACGCCGCACTCCGCAACTTCTGGGGATTGAAGCCGGAGGATGTAGAGGGATTCGAGTGGTCGCACACGGTGCATCCGGAAGATGCCGATGCGCTGTTCCTGCCATTTCACGCCGCGATGACCGCTCATGCTCCCTTTTCGCTCGAAGTCCGCTTCCGGCGGGCGGATGGACAGTACCGGACTGTCAGAACGGATGCGCAGCCGCGTTTCGATGCCAGCGGCAGGTTCGAGGGAATGATCGGCGTCAATGTCGATGTGACCGAGACGCGGCGCGCCGAAGAGGCCCTGGAAATGCGCGTGGCTGAAGAAATCGGCAAACGCTCCAGCGCTGAGGCGGCTCTCCGTCAGGCTCAAAAGATGGAAGCGATCGGAAAGCTCACCGGCGGCGTCGCGCATGACTTCAATAATCTGTTGCAGATCATTTCCGGCAATCTGCAATTGCTCATGGACGATGTAACGGGCAATGCGCGCGCTGAGCGGCGCCTCGCCAATGCGCTGAAGGGCGTCGAACGCGGCTCGCGGCTTGCGAGCCAGCTTCTCGCCTTTGGCCGCCGGCAGGCGCTCGAACCGAAGGTGGTCAATATCGGACGGCTTGTAACCGGCATGGGCGACATGCTCCGCCGGACGATCGGCGAAAGCGTGGAAGTCGACACCATGGTGGCCGGCGGCCTCTGGAATACGCTGGTCGATCCGGGACAGCTCGAGAATGCGCTTATCAACCTCGCCATCAACGCACGCGATGCGATGGACGGCACAGGCACGCTGACCATCGAGGTTGGCAACGCGTTTCTCGACGATGCCTATGCGGCCGAGCATGGTGAAATCGAGAAGGGCCAGTATGTCGTGGTTGCGGTCACGGATACGGGCGCCGGCATCTCCGGAGACGTTCTGCCGCTTGTGTTCGAGCCCTTTTTCTCCACGAAACCGCAAGGCAAGGGAACGGGGCTTGGTCTCTCCATGGTCTATGGCTTCGTGAAGCAGTCGGGCGGGCACGTGAAAATCTACAGCGAGCCCGGACACGGAACGACGGTGAAGCTCTATCTGCCGCGCGTCGACCAGAGCGAGGATATGGTGCTCAGAGGACCTGCGGGCCCGGTGACGGGCGGCAGTGAAACGATCCTCGTCGCCGAGGATGACGATGCAGTGCGTTCAACCGTGGTGGAGATATTGAGCGGTCTCGGCTATGCGGTACTGACGGCGCGGGACGCGGCGAGTGCGCTCAACGTGATCGAGAGCGGAGTGAATATCGACCTTCTCTTCACCGATGTCGTGATGCCGGGACCGCTGAAAAGCAGGGAGCTTGCTCGACAAGCCCGCGAACGCCTGCCGGACATTGCGGTACTTTTCACCTCCGGCTATACGGAAAACTCGATTGTCCATGGGGGACGGCTCGACAAGGGCGTGGACCTTCTTTCCAAGCCTTACACGCGAGAAGCGCTGGCCCGGAAAATCCGGCAGATGCTGACACAGCGCACGCAGCGGGCGGCCGCGGATGCTACACTGGAAGGTGCCACTCCTTCGCACGGGCACAGCCTGGCGGTGAAGGCATCATCCCTCCGCGTTCTTCTTGTCGAAGACGATGTGCTGATCCGCATGAACTCGGCAGAAATGCTCGAAAGTGCAGGCATGGCCGTCGTCGAAGCGGGAAGCGGCGGCGAAGCGTTGCAAGAGTTCCAGTCTTCAAACATCGACCTGCTCGTGATCGATATCGGCCTGCCCGACATGACGGGAGTTGAACTTGCGCGCCAGATACGCGCGCGGAATGCCGCCATTCCCATTATTTTCGCAACCGGCCACAGCGAGGTGCCAGAAGCCGGGGAACTGGCGCCTGCGAAATTCATCATGAAGCCTTACGATATAGAGCAACTGCGGCGGGTCTGTTCCTCGCTGCTTGAGGGAACAGACTAGTCCCGCTTCTTCTTCCCGGCGTAGGGGTTCTTGCCCTTGCGCATGAAGAGACGGATGGGGACACCCGGAAGATCGAAGCTCTCGCGCAGGCCGTTCACGAGATAGCGGCGATAGGATGTGGGGACTTCGTCGGCGCGGCTCGAGAAAACGGCAAAGGTGGGCGGGCGCGATTTCACCTGCGACATGAACTTCAGATTGACCGGCCTACCCTTGGCCGCGGGCGGTTGATGCCGCGAGACGGCGTCTTCAAGCCAGCGGTTGAGACGTGCCGTCGGCACGCGCGCGTTCCACAGCGTATGGATGCGCTCGATCGCCGGCATGAGCCTCTCCGTGCCCTTCCCCGTCAGCGCGGAAAGCTGGACGATGGGCACACCCCTGATCTGCGGCAGCAAACGCTCCAGTTCTTCCTTCAGGATACGGAGCACTTCCTGCGGATTCTCCACCTTGTCCCATTTGTTCACGCCGATGATGAGCCCTCGGCCTTCCTGTTCGACCAGATCGGCTATGTGGAGATCCTGCCGCTCGAAAGGCTGGGTCGCATCGAGAAGCACGACAACCACTTCCGCGAAGCGAATGGCGCGAAGCGCATCGGCGACCGAAAGTTTCTCGAGTTTCTCCGTCACGCGGGCCCGGCGGCGCATGCCGGCCGTGTCCCAGAGCTTGATGCGGCGGCCACGCCACTGCCATTCGATGCCGATACTGTCGCGGGTGATGCCGGCTTCCGGGCCCGTCAGCATACGGTCCTCGCCGAGAAGCTGGTTCACCAGCGTGGACTTGCCGACATTGGGCCGCCCAACAAAAGCAATGCGGAGCGGTGCTTCGAGATCGGGCTCGTAGGGAGCGTCAGGATCGAAGGCGGCGTCCGCCTCCTCCGCATCCGCCAGCGCGTCCTCGACGGCCTGCTCGGCATCGTTCTCTTCCAGACCGCGCGCGAACTCCGCGAGCGCGTCGTAAAGGTCGGCGAGGCCTTCGCCATGCTCGGCGGACAGCGGCAGCGGCGCGCCGAGCCCCAGTTCGAAAGCTTCCATGCGGCCAGCCTGACCCGCGCCGCCTTCGCATTTGTTGGCAGCGAGCACGACGGGTGTCGGCGACTTGCGCAGGATCTGTGCAAACCGCTTGTCGAGCGGCGTCACGCCCGCGCGCGCGTCGATTAGGAAAAGGCAGAGGTCCGCTTCGGCAATAGCAAGGTCCGTCTGGCGGCGCATGCGCGCTTCGAGGCTGTCGCCCGCGCCTTCCTCAAGACCTGCCGTATCGATAACGGTGAAAGCGAGATCGCCGAGTTGCGCCTCTCCTTCCCGCCGGTCGCGGGTCACGCCCGGCGTATCGTCCACCAGCGCGAGCTTGCGGCCCACGAGACGGTTGAAGAGCGTCGACTTGCCGACATTCGGCCGGCCGACGATGGCAACCTTGAAAGACAATTTGCGGCCCTTTTCGTTCAGTAGCGGCGCGCGCCGTTACTTCAATGCGGTCAGGCGCGCGTCATCCGTCAGAACATAGACCGTTTCGTTGGCCACGACAGGCGCAATCATTGCGCTCCCGGGAATAGACAGGTTTCCGAGAACCTCGCCCGTTTCCGGCGAGAGCATTACAGACTCGCCGCGCGAGGAAACGAGCACCAGGCGTTCGCTGACGAGAACAGGGCCCGACCATTCGACCGGATCGCTCCGCTTTTCGGGATTGCGCCAGCGCTGCAGGGGCGTGATCCAGCGGATACGGCCGTCGCGGCGGGAAATAGCGAGAACTTCCTGAGTGGAGGTCACCAGAAAGACAAAATCGCCCGCCACCCAGGGTGTCTGCACGCCGCCGATTTCGCGCGTCCAGATGCGCTCGCCGGTGCGCAGGTCGATCGAGACCATGCGGCCCGAATGGCTGATTGCAAAGACGCGGTCGCGGTCGATGACCGGGCGGCCCGCGATATCGTTAAGTGCGCTGAGCGATGTCACCGTGCCGGTGCGGGTGAGCTGGTCTGTCCAGACCGGCGTGCCGTTCTCGACGCGAAGTGCGACAACCTCGCCCGACGAATAGGGCACGATCGCGACGGAACCTGCGACCGCCGGGCTTGACGAGGCAAGCACGCCGGCGCTTTCGACAAGGCCGCGATGGCGCCAGAGAACTTCGCCCGTGTCCTGAGAGAAGGTGACGGTCTGGTTGTCGGATGTAACGGCGAAAACGCGGCCGCCGCTCGCCGTAGGCGAGGAACGGAACGGATCGCCGATCTTCTGCGTCCAGAGGATATTGCCGCTCGCGGCTTCAAGCGCGTGCGCCGTGCCGTAGCCGGTCACCACGAAAAGGCGGCCATTGTCGAATGCAACGCCACCGCCGCGGCCGACATCCCGGTTCTCGCCTTCCGGCACGAGGTCCACATCCCAGAGTTTGCGGCCGGAGCCCTGCTCGAAGGCGCCGAGACGCGTGCGCGCATCGAGCACATAGATGCGGCCATCGGCGATGACAGGCGGCGCAAGAAGCTGCGCGACGCGGCTCGACCCCGAGCCGGCGCTGACGGACCAGACCCGGTTGAGCGGGCCCGGCGCGGCAAGGTGATAATTCGCATTGGTGGCGCTGCCGCCAGGCTGCGGCCAGCTTTCATTGGCGCGCGGATCGGGAAGGACGACGAGATCGTCCGCGATGGCCGGGTCAGCCTCAAGGCGCGCACCGAGCTCCATGACGGTCAGGCGCTCGCCCGGCAGCACCGTCTTGTCGTCCGAGGTGAAGATGCCTGTCACCGTGTCGCAACCCGCAAGTCCCCCCGCCACGAGGGAAAGAAGCGCGATGCGAAGAATGCGTGTCATGTATTTTGCCTCAACGGGATGTCTGTTCATCTTCGCCCTATTCCGCTTCAGCCGGCGGCGAAGCGGGTTCTTCCTGCGCCTCCGCCGGTTCTTCGGCGGGAGCGGCGTCCGGTACGATCACCGCCTCGCGGGGCAGATGCGGCGCGGCGAGCGCCTGGATCACATGCGCGCGGTCGCGCAGGCCAGGCGCCGTTGCCGGATCGGCGATGATGAGTTTTGCGTTGGCATCCGCTTCGCTCCACTTGCCTTCGCGAATCGCGGCAAGCGCGAGGAGTTCGAGCGCATTGGCGCGCCAGGGCGACGTCTCACGATTGATCGTCGCGACGCGGGCGCGCATGTCGTCGTGGCTCAGCGTGTCGACGAGGAGAAGGCCCGCCTTCACGGTTGCCATGCCCCGGACGATCTCGGGTGCGGCGCTGTCGCTCGCGGCGGCTTCATAGGCGGCTAGCGCGGCGTCGCGATCGCCCGCAGCAAGAAAGCGGTCGGCCTCCGCAAGGCGGGCGAGCACACGGTAGCCGCCGCTGGTTTCGTTCGCGAAGGCCGCAAAGGCGGCGGCCGATTCCGCAGGCGCGGCCTCGGCCATTTCTGCGACCAGGGTCTCGTAGCGAGCGGAGGCTTCGACGGCGCGCGAATGCGTCCAGGCGCGCCAGCCGACGATGGCGGCGACGACGAGAACGATGGCGACCGCAAGGCCGATCACATAGAGCCCGTATTTTTCCCAAAGCTTGGAGAATTGTTCGCGGCGAAGGTCTTCTTCGACTTCGCGAAAGAGATCGGTCACAGGGTTACTCCGCGGACAGTGCTTCAAGGGCGCAAGAGGTCGCGCCCGATGGCCTGCCCCTGCAGGCCGCGTAAAATAGCCCGGCTTAAGGCCTATTGGCAAACAGCGTTGCGGGGCCCGAGGGCCCCGCTGCATCCGGCTCAATTATTTGAGCTGTTTTGCTTTTTCATGCTGTAGGTGTGTTCCGGCGCCGGGAAGCTGCGGTCGCGCACGGCCCGGGCATAGGCCTCGGCGGCCCCGGCGATCTGAGCCCCGAGCGAGGCGAATTCCCGGACGAATTTCGGCGGCTTGGGCGAGAGGCCCAGCATGTCCTCGAGTACGAGAATCTGGCCGTCACAATGGGGCGAGGCGCCGATTCCTATGGTCGGAATGTCGATCTGGCCTGTGATCTTCGCCGCGAGGGGCTCAGCCACCCCTTCCACGACCACGGCGAAGGCACCGGCTTCCGACACTGCGCGGGCATCGGCCTCGATCGAGGCCCATTCGCTCGCCTCCCGGCCCTGCGCCTTGAAGCCGCCCATGACCTGGACGCTTTGCGGCGTGAGGCCGATATGGGCCATGACGGGGATGCCGCGATCCACGAGGTAACGAATGGTGGGCGCAATGCGGGCACCGCCCTCCATCTTCACGGCGGTGCAGCCGGTTTCCTTGATGACGCGGCAGGCATTGCGGAAGGCCGCTTCCGGGCTTTCCTCATAGGAACCGAAAGGCATGTCCACAACCACAAGGGCACGGTCCGTGCCGCGGACCACGGCGGCGCCATGCGCAATCATCATGTCGAGGGTGACGCCGAGCGTCGTCTCCATGCCGTACATGACCATGCCGAGGCTGTCGCCCACGAGCAGGAAGTCGACGTAAGGATCGACATAGCGCGCCGTATGCGCGTGATAGGCGGTGAGCGAGACGATGGGCTCCGCTCCCTTGCGGGCGCGGATTTCGGGCACGGTGATACGCTTGATCTTCGGCTGCACGGACATTCGGATCTTCCCTGTCAGGCGACGCGCGAAACGACGCCCATAACATGGGGTGTCCGCGCGGGGTTTGCGAGTACGGCCGGATGCCGCTGCGAAAAGGGCATACAAAACAAGCCCTTAGGCGCCTCCCGGCGCCTTTCCCGATCCTTGTGAGCGGACCCTACAAAAAAGCGGGCCGAAGCGCAATCAGAGGCCAGGAGTGGGCTCCGCCACCGTCGCCTCGCCTTCATGCCCGCCGGCCAAGCCGACGATCTCGCGATAGGCGACGGAGAGCAGCGCGACCTCGACCATCAGCAGATAGAGAAAGAATGGCAGTCCCAGGATGAAGAAGGCCAAGAATCCGGCTGCACCTGCCAGTTTGCCGTACTCGCCGGGGGAGAAGCCGGAGACAACCGCGCAAACCACCGCGAGAGTGAAGGTGAGCGCGACGTCCAGACCGTGAACGACCAAACCACAAAGGATAAGTCGCCACGTATTTCCATGCGCCGCGATAAATGCGTGAAAAACACCAGCATGACCTCCAACCGCGGCAGCCGGCAATGCCAGGAGAACTCGCACGGAAACAAGAGATACAAGCACACCCGCAAAATTCGTGAATATTTGTCCCGCGAGCCATACATGGTTTTCCGTTCGCGGATTCTGCAACAGGAATTCGACAAGCAATGACAACAACCAATAGCCCGGGACAATGATGATGCCGATTGCCAGAACGAGAATGACGAGACTGATCTTTATTGTCGTCCAGATATACTCTCCGTACACGACGTCTCGTGGGTCATCAGCCCCGTCTTTCAGCAAAACGAACCTGTGCAACTTCACCGCGAGGAAGGCCGACGCAACCCATATCAGTGCAACGCCAGCCCAGAATTCAGGACTGCTCATTCTCGGAATGAATATTGTGAAAGGGTTCTCTCCCCTCTCGCCGGGAATGCCCAAACCAAGAATGGTGGCAATGTTGTCAACGCCTGCGCGATAGGCCGACCAGACATACAGCCCGATCCCCATACCGAGGATTGCGACAAGCCCCGACGCAGCAGAAAGAAATGACCAGTAATATCCGGTCGCGATCGCAATAACTTCCCGAAGCGTTTGAAAGACAGGAAGTTTTCGTGGCGCTCGCGGGGTCAAGTTCATCCTGCTCAGGCCCCTGCCAGCAGTTCATTGGCAGGGCTTGCCTGTGGCTCACCAGAGCCCGGCAGGCCGACGATCTCGCGATAGGCGACGGAGAGCATGGTGATCGAGAGCATCGAAAGATAGAGGGTCAATGGCATGTTGATGAGAGCGGCAAGGAGCGTCGGCGACAGCCCCCCGATTTCCAGTCCCATCACGAATTCCGCGGCAAATCCATACAGCACGCTGATGGGGAGCATGGCCAGAAGGATGAGCGTATTAAACCCGACAAGGCGCCACGTATTGCCTCGCGTCCGGTCGATCATGTCTTCGATACCGCCTTTGCCGCCGATGGACGCGTCCGGCAAGGCCAGACTCATCCTCATCAAAAGACCCGTTGCGATGACGTATACGGCGGCAATCGCCGCCGCAGCCGATATGCTTGCGGGCGACAAGGGCGTTCCCTCTTCAAGCCCCGGGATTTTTGTGCCAACCAGACAATTCCGGCTACCGCAATCCCTATCGGGACCAGGAAAAACAGGAACGCCAATGCTATTTTAATGACAGAGATGACATAGCGCATGTCTTCCCACCGCAGAAGCGATGAAGTTTTCTCCCCGTAAAGTACGAAGCGGTGCCAGCTGACGATGGCCGGAACGTAAATGAGGTAGCTGGCGAGAACCGCCAGACCGAACATGATCGCTCTTGATCTCTTGTCCTCTTCGGCAAGAGCGTCCGTCTCGTATAGCCCGGTTTCTTCAGGCAGTTCGATGGAAAGCGTCCACCGGACCAGCTCCGGATCGTCGACCCAAAAGGCAGCAGCGGCGAAAACGCCGAAGCTCAACGCGACGGGAACGAGCGCGATACGAAGCAATTCGAAGAAATGCCGCGTGACACCGGCAAAAACTTCGCCGACGGAACGGAAGACAGGCAGCTTCCTCATCGCATCCCCCCAATGCCTGCGAAATGCTTTTGCCTAGACTGCGACGGGCGCTGTTTCGGATGTACCCGGCAAGCCGACAATCTCGCGATAGGCGACGGAGAGCATGGTGATCGAGAGCATCAGGAAATAGAAATAGGCAGCGATTGCCAGGATCGCGAAAAGCGCCACCGCCACGGGGCCGCCCAGGACACTTCCAAGGATCGACCCGGCCGTGAGGAGGATCACCAGCGCGACGAGATAGCTGATCCCGATCAGCACCGTATAGCCGACCATGCGCCAGGTATTGCCCTCGGTGGCCTTGAGTATCGTCCGGACCTTGCCGGGCATGCCGATCGCTACATCCGGAAGGGCGAGCATCAGACGCATGAAAAGACCGAGAATGAGCAGATAGACGACCACCATCCCCATGGCGAGCACGCCGCCGAAGACTCCAGCCCCGCCGGCGTTTCCATCACCTCCGATCATGCCGGTAACGGCGCCTACGCCCGCGACAGCCGCGATAAACAGGACGAGCATAAGGAAATAGGCCAGCATCACCTTGATGAAGGTCCAGACGTAACGTGCATCTTCCATTCTCAGCAGTATGCTGCCGCCCTCGCCCATGAGGACGAAGCGATGCCAGCGAACAGCCGCGACCGCGCTCGCCAAAGTCGTCAACAGAAACGCCAGGTAGTAAACCGGACCGGTAGCGCGATCGGCGATGGCGACATAGGTGGCACTCAACTCCGCGGCGGAAGCGCCCTCCTCAGCCATGGTTGCCAGCTCCCCGATACCGGCCTGCTGGAAGGACCAGCCATAAAGCCCCATGGCAATAAGGACGAACAAGAGCGCCGGCCATGCGACACCGATGAGCTGGAAATAATGACGCGTGACGCCCGAGAATACTTCGCCTACGGAACGAAAGACCGGCAGCTTGCGCATATGTGCCCCCCAGAATGAGAATCAGGCGGCCCCCCATGCCGCAATGACGGGTTTACCCTAGACCGCATGGCGGCCTCCGCCAACGGATAATTCGGGGTCAGAAGGTGGGGTCGATATGCGGCTCGGACTCGCGGGGGAGGCTACCGGGCGGTCCGATGAGTTCGCGATAGACCACCGACAGGACGGCCACGTTCACGACCGCAAAAAAGACGGAAATGAAAGCCACTGCAATGACCGCCAGCAACTGCAGCCCGGCGCCTCCGGCGGCGAGACCTCCAAGGAGGAACGCGAGCAGGAGGAAAGGAACGGCGACCGCGAACATGACCGCCAGCAGGCGCCAGAAGTTCCCGCGCGTCCGCTCCAGAATGAGGCGCGGGTCGAGTGGATCGCCTATCGAGACGGCAGGCAGGAGAAGCGTCAGCCGCACGAAGAAATAAATGCCGATGGCGATGAGAAAGAGGCCGAACAGCGCGAGCAGCGCACCCGATGCTGCCCCCTGAAGTTCCGCCGAAGCGAGCGAGAGCGCTGCGCCCGGCACGAGCAGCAGGAAGAGGAAGATCGATACGAGAAGGAAACTCGCCTCGCGCCTCCCGAAGCGGAAGTGGACGGAGCCTGCGGGCTCGTCGCCCAGCAGAATGAACCGATGCCAGGTGACGGCAATGACCGGCCAGAGGAAGAGACTTAAAATCTCGAGGACGAAGGCGAGAAAGAATTGTGTCTCGATGTCCACGAAGGTGCGAGCGATGGAGATGACAAGATAGAGCGCACCGGGAAACCAGATCAGCCGGACCATCTCGCCCAGATGACGCCAAGCGCCGCCATAGGCTTCGGACACGACCGCAAAAACATCGAGGCGCGTAGTCATCGTGCTCCCCTGCCGAATGCCTTGTTGCGGTAGAGTTCATTGTCAGGGTCGAGGCCGAGCGCCGTCATGTAGTAGCGGCGGGCGACCGTGTCGTTGCCCAAAGCCTCGGCGAGAGCACCACGCACATACCAGGCGCCGGCGCTATCCGGATTGAGCGCAATGGACTTCTCGATGTCGGCGAGCGCGGGCGCGACCTTGCCCTTCTCGCGATAGGCGTTCGCACGGTTCTGATAGAGCAACGCATCGTCCGGCACGATGGCGAGCGCGCGCGTGTAGTCCTCGATGGCGCGGTCGTGCTCGCCGACGGATTTCAGCGCCACGCCGCGATTGAGAAGCGCGGTGACGAGGTCATCCTGGCCGAGCTCGCCGGAGTCGATCGCACGGGTGCAATAGTCGATGGCGGAGCGGTAATCGCCGGTTGCGAACTGCGCATAGCAGATATTGTTGTCGCCAATAGCGTCGGCGCTCGCCGCGGAAACCCCGCCAGCGAGCGCCAGAGCCAGTATCAGCAGTCCCGATCTTCCCGTCATGTCCCGTTCCGCTCTCAAGCAATCAGAGCGACGAGACTACTCCTTCATCGGCCTGCGAGAAAGCCGCAACGGCGACCGCGGTGTTCATGAAATCCCGGAAGCGGATCCACTGGGCATCCTTCAGGGTGATGACATGGACGAAATCGGAGGCGATGGGACGCCCCGTCGAGCGGGCGGTCAGGTTCAGATGGCCCGTGACCACCACCTTGTCCCGCTCGGCGATGAATTCCTCCGCGTCGAAGCGGTGGACATCGACCGATGAGAGCACGCGCTCGAAAAACCGGCGGCACTTTTCATGACCGCGATAGATGCCCGCATAGGGAATGACGGGCGTGCCGTAGAACTCGATGACGGCATCGGGATGGAGAAACTCCATGATGGCCGGAATGTCCTGCGCGCCAAAGGCATGAAAGAGCGCCTTGGTGACGGCGATATTGCGTTCCTGTTCGGAGACTTGCGCTTTCATCATGCGGCTCCCTTGTGGCGAAGGGCGAACCGGAGCGTGAGCCCGTCGAGCCCGTGATTGAGAAGGCTCGCCCTTTGCGGCACCGGCGCCTCGCGGCCCAGCGACAGATCCCCGAACCGGTCGAGCGCCGCATCGATGAGCGCCTTGCCCTCCATGCGGGCGAGCGCCGAACCGAGGCAATGATGGATGCCGACCCCGAAAGTGAGCTGCTTGTTGAGATTGGGCCGCGCGATATCGAATTTCGCGGGTTGGGGGAACACGGCGGGATCGTGGTTGGCGGCCGCAAAGAAGAGCGCCACCCATTCGCCTTCGCGAATAAGCCGTCCGCCGACCTCCACATCCTGCGTCG
The DNA here is from genome assembly GCA_019636015.1 of Parvibaculaceae bacterium. Classification (GTDB taxonomy): domain Bacteria; phylum Pseudomonadota; class Alphaproteobacteria; order Parvibaculales; family Parvibaculaceae; genus Parvibaculum. Next base: position 1,810,013 of record JAHBYJ010000001.1, on the reverse strand, counting down.
CAATCCGAAACAGGCGTTGCGGCGGACCGCTGTGGCGCAGGCTTTCTTCGATGAAGGCATCGATCAAGGAGCGGTCGGCGGCGAGCTTCGTCCGGATGTCCGGCATGGTCGCCAGATTGTAGAGGAGATTGCCGAGCAGGAAGGTCGTCGTCTCCGACCCCGCAACAACGAGGGTTATGCAGAAACGGATGATCTCATCGAGGGTGAGCTGTTCGCCATCCACCTCCGCCTTCAGCAGCGCGGTGATGAGGGAGTCGGGCACCGGCTCGCCTTTCTCAAGCGCGCCATAAAGGCGCTCGACAGTGGCCGTGAAATAATGGACGAGCTCCATGTTGCTCGCCTCGCGTTCGGCCGGCGTCAGATCTGCGGAGAGCATGAAGGCGGTCGCCCAATGGCGGAATTTTTCCACCACGTCTTCGGGGAGACCGAGAAGCCCCACCATGATGCGGGCGGGAATGCGCGCGGCGAGCGCGCCCATCACCTCGATCTCACCTTCACCCATATTTGCGAGCATGCCGTCCACGATTTCGCGGACCCAGGGTTCCAGCGCCTCAACGCGGCGGCGTGAGAAGGCCATGTTCACGATGCCACGAAGCCGGTCATGCTCCGGGTTGTCGTGGTTCACGAGCATGAGCGTCGGCGCCGAGGACTGTTCCTGCAGCGGGTCGCGTGAGGAAAAGGTGCGGTGGTCGCGCGCGGCCGCGGAGACCTGCGCATAGTCGAGCAGCACCCAGGCCGTCACCGGCTCATCCGAGTCCGGCACGGTGCCGGGCGGATAGTCCTTGTAGCCCCAGGCCGGGCAATGCGGCCTCAGTTCCTCGTAAAGCGCGTAAGGCGAGGCGATGGTGTCGCCCTTCGGCAAGGCTTCGATCAGGGTCGCGAGCTCCCGGCTCGCACCCGAGACAGCGGAATTCTGCATGAGGTCTCCTCCCTCTCCGGCGATTTTCGTCGCGGCCTCCTCCCGAGGCGCCTATTATTAATTTCATAAATTGTTTCTTTTGTAAATAATTTGGCGCATGCCCGACTATCGCCCGGCCCGTAAACTCCGGGCAGATTCGTTGCGGGGCCGAAAAGGCACTTCGGGAGGCTGATTTGACGGCAAAGAAGACTGGGAACAGGCAGACGGCGAAGGCATCGGGCATCCCCGCCGCGGCCCTGCGTTTCCTCGAATATTACTACCCCATCCACTACAAGGCCGGGATTGGCGTGGAAGATGCGCTCCGGGGCGGTGTGCTGAATCGCCACCAGGTCGCAATGCTCTGGCTCATCCACTCGGAGGGCAAGGATGGCCGGGAGATGGACCGCAAGGCCATCGAGCGGTCGCTCGAAAGCTGGTTCGAAATCTCGGGCGCGGCCATCACCAAGGCGCTCCGGGCCATGGCGCAGCCACCGCTGGACCTCGTCCGGCTCGTGGAAAATCCGAAATCCGGCCGGGAAAAGATCGTCATGCTGACGCCCAAGGGCGAGACCCATATGAAGGAGATGATCGCGGGCGGCGAAGCCTATGTGCAGCGGATCATCGACCATATGTCGGACGAGGAAATCGAGCGGGGCCTCCACTTCTTCAACCGGATTTCGGAGATCGTGGAAGGATTCCGGGAGGACTGAAGCCGCGACGCCCCGTCCCCTTGCGGGGGTCCTTTGCCGCTGTTATAGGCACGGCGCAAAGCGCGGGCGCTTATCGCCCGGTCCGGAGTATCGAACATGAATGCCAATCCCGTCGTCGCCATTGCGGGCGCGACCGGCGCCGTGGGCGTCGAGATGATCCGCTGCCTCGAGGAACGCAACTTCCCGGTGAAGGAGCTGAAGCTCCTCGCCTCCGCGCGCTCGGCCGGCAAGACCATGAAATTCCGGGGCAAGGACATTCTTGTCGAGGAACTGACCGAGGAAAGCTTCAAGGGCGTCGATATCGCCTTCTTCTCGGCGGGCGGCAGCATTTCCAGGAAGTTCGTGAAGGCCGTGAAGGACGCGGGCGCCGTGATGATCGACAATTCGTCGGCCTTCCGGATGGACCCCGACACGCCGCTTGTCATCCCCGAGATCAACCCGGAAGCGGCGCTTGCGCATAAGGGCGTGATCGCCAATCCGAACTGCTCGACCATCATCGCGATCACGCCGCTCTGGCCGATCCACAAGGTGAACCGCGTGAAGCGCATCATCGCCGCGACCTATCAGGCGGCATCGGGCGCTGGCGCGGCGGCGATGGAAGAACTCGAAGAGGCAACGCGCGCCTTCCTTGGCGGGCAGGCCTTCGAACAGAAGATCATTCCGCATCCCTACCCCTTCAACGTGTTCAGCCACAATTCCAGCGTGGACCCTGAAACGGGCTACAACGAGGAAGAGCTGAAGATGGTGAAGGAGACGAAGAAGATCTTCGGCGATCCCGATATCCGCGTGACGGCAACCTGTGTGCGCGTGCCGGTGCTGCGCGCCCATTCGGAAGCGCTCGACGTCGAATGCGAAAAGCCGATCACGCCGCAGCAGGTGCGCGAGATTCTGTCGGGCGCACCGGGCGTGAAGATCGTGGATGACGTGGCAGGCAACTATTTCCCGATGCCGAAGGACGCATCCGGCCAGGACGATATTCTGGTCGGGCGTATCCGGCAGGACATTTCGGACCCTTCGGGCCGTTCCTTCGCCATGTTCGTGGCAGGCGACCAGCTCCTGAAGGGTGCTGCACTCAACGCGGTCCAGATCGGCGAGATTCTCGTCCTGCAGTAATCCGGACAATGCAGTCATGAGCCCGGTTCGTGGCGGTGGCCTGCGAACCGGGCTTTTTCATGCGCTCAAGAAATTACATCAAATCATATTGATTCATCAAAATGATTTGATGTATAAGAAGCGTATGAACACATCTGCCGCCAGCACTCCGACCCCCTCCGACTTCCTGCAACTCGCGGGACACCCGTTGCGCTGGCGGCTGCTTGGCGAGCTCGCCCGAAGCGACCGGATCGTGCTCGAACTGACCGAGCGGGTTGGCCAGCCGCAGAATCTCGTCTCCTATCACCTCGGCAAATTGCGGGATGGCGGCCTTGTCTTTGCCAGGCGCAGCTCTGCCGATCGCCGAGACACCTATTACGGGCTCGACCTGGCGCGGATGGGCAAGCTGTTCTCGTCCGCCGGCGGGGCGCTCCACCCCGGATTGAGATCGAAGCCTGCCGGAAACACCCCGGATGCCATCCGGCCGGCGAGAGTGCTGTTTCTCTGCACAGGCAACAGTGCGCGCTCGCAAATGGCGGAGGCGCTGATCCGTGCGCGATCGGGCGGTGTCATCGAAGCGCATAGTGCGGGCAGCGACCCAAAGCCTTTGCACCCCAATGCCGTGCGCGCGATGCGGGAGAAATTCGGCATCGATATTTCGGCCCAGGTACCGAAACATCTCGACCTCTTTACGGGAGAGTCCTTCGACCGCGTGGTGAGCCTGTGCGACCGCGTGCGCGAAGCCTGTCCCCGTTTCCAGACGGAAACGGTTGCGATCCACTGGAGCGTCGCCAATCCGGCAACGGGCGAGGCCGACGAAGCCACCTATCCGCTGTTCGAGCGGACGGCGGAGGAGCTTGCGGACCGCATCGACTTTCTCATCGCCGCGCTTTCCGAGGAGGAAGAGCCATGACCGATCTCAGCGAGATGGTGCATGTACGCTACATCGTGGACGACGTGGAAGCGTCCGTTGCCTTCTACACGAAGCATCTCGGCTTCGAGGTGCTGAACGCCTTTCCGGCCTTTGCCGATGTCGCGCGCGGCAGATTGCGGCTGTTGCTGAGCGGGCCTGCGAGTTCCGCAGCGCGGCCGATGCCGGACGGCGCAACGCCAAAGGCCGGCGGCTGGAACCGCATCCATCTCATCGTGGGCGATATCGAGACCGAAGTCTCGCGCTTGCGCGCAGCCGGTGTGTCCTTTCGCAACGAAATTCTCGAAGGCCCGGGGGGCAAGCAAATCCTGTTGCAGGATCCTTCCGGCAATGTGGTGGAACTTTTTCAGCCCGCCGCGCCGCGCTGACCGTCCGATCTTCATCGCAGAAGGAGACGAGCATGGAGAAATTCGCTCTCACCCTCCGCCCATCTGACGCTGTGCAATCCGGTGGCGAGGTGCCCCCTGCGCAGCGATTGTGGCGCGTGATCACCCTGCTCCTCCTTGCCGCCATTTTCGCCGAAGCGGCATTTGCGGGAGCCATGCTTTCCGGTTTCCCGTGGGCGCGGGCGGCGCATCTTGCCTCCGCGGCGCTCCTGATCTTCGGCGCGGTCACCGCAGCCTGTTTCGCCCTCGCAACGCTGCGCCGCGTGCCGCAGGGAACGAAACTCGGGCTGATGCTGCTCGGACTTGCCGTACTCCTCTTCCTTCAGACCGCTATCGGCAAGTTCGCAGCGAACGGAAGCAACCTCCTCTGGCTCCATGTTCCGTTCGGCGTGGCACTGGTGGGGTTAGCCGCCCAGGCCGCCGCGCGCGCATGCAACTTAGGCAATCGATGATCGTTTCCGCGCGGCGAGCTTGCCGCCCGCCCATGAGAGCGGAAGCGAGACAGCGATCAGCGCCAGCGGATACCAGGCCGGGCTCATATCCCACATGGCGATGGCGCCAAGCGTGCTGAGCACCACACCAATACCGCCGAGCACGAGCGCATGGGCAACCGGCGCACGCGGCGCGAGACGCCCCGTGATGTAGCCGCCGGCAACGCCATAGAGTGCGCGGTAGGCGAAAGCGAGGAGGAGAAGCCCTGTATCCGTCAGCGGCTGATCCCATGGCGGATAGACGCCGAGCGAATGGAAGAGCTGGTCGGTGCCGAGCGAGATCACGAAGATCGCCACAAGTCCGGCAAGGACTGCGAGAATGCTCATTCCGATACGGCGGGGATTCTCCACGGCGGCCTCCCTACTCGTTTCAGCTTCGCGCGCCGACGAGCGCGAAGGACGCGCCTTCCGGATCGAGTCCCATGACAACCCATGCGTCGCCCGGCACCTGATGCGGACCCATGATGACGGTGCCGCCCTTCTCGCCAATACGCGTGACGGCCGCATCGATATCGTCGACGCAGAAATAAAAATTCCAGACAGGAGTCGGAATGTTTTCCGGCTTCCTCATCATGGCGCCGATAGCATCGCCGCCTGCAGCGAAGAGCTGATAGACACCCATATCGCCCATATCCATCGCCTGATCCTTCGTCCAGCCGAAGAGGCTGGAATAGAATGCGAAAGTGGGCTCGACCTCCCCGCTGTAAAGCTCATGCCAGCCCGTCGTTCCTTGCGTGCCCATGGGCGGCAGGTTCATCCCCCCGGCCACCATGCCCTTGAAGATCGCGAAGGCTGCGCCGGCGGGGTCCGCGACGACGGCGAAACGGAGAATGCCGGGAACATCGGCCGGATCACGCAATACGGCGCCGCCGGCACGGGCGATGCGCGCTGCATAGTCATCTACATCGTCGACCCCGACATAGCCGATCCAGCCGGGCTCCATGCGGTCGCATTGCTCGGGCGGAATGGCCATCATGCCGCCAACTCCGGCATCGCCGACGAGAAAGCGCGTATAGGGATTGGCGCTGTCATCGGTAGGATCGAGCTTCCAGCCAACGACGTGCGAATAAAATTCGCCAGCCGTGGCGGTATCGTTCGTCATCAGTTCATACCAGAGAAAATGGTTCGGGGCGGTCATTGCTCAGCTCCTCTCTCGGCTTCGGCCTTTAGCGCCGCGAGACCGGCCTCGAAATCGGCACCAACCATCTTGTCCACGTCGAAGAAGAGCTCAATCACTCTAGCGAAGAGGCCGGATTTACCTTCCATTGCCCAGGTGACGCGGGTGGCATCGCCCTCCGGGACGAAAGTGAAGATACCCGTGTGGTCCGCCTGCATCGGCGTGCGGAAATGGAGGGCGATGACGAGGCGCGAGGGCGCGTCTGCCTCCAGGATCTCCATGCTGCCGCTGCCGATGCTGCGATTGCCATCCCATGCATAGATGGCGCCCGGCCCCTTTTCCGCGCCGCTATAGATGCGGGCCATTTCAGGATCGCGCGTCTCGTAGGACGACCAGCGGGGCCAGAGGCGGAAATCCTCGACCAGCGGATAGATGCGCTCGGGCGGGGCATCGATGAGCGCGCTGCGCTCGATGCGGAAGTGCTCGGGTTTCCGGCTGGCAAGCACCAGCAGCGCAATGGCGATCAGAACGAGCACGACGCCCGCATAGAGAAGGAATTTCAGCACCTGGTTCTCCGTTAACGGGCCGCTTAACCGGCATCGGCGCGAGATAAAAAAGGTTGATATCAATCTATATGAAGCAAGTCAAAGCGAATTCCCCGAAGCCATGCGATTAACCGGACGGCGCGTGGGGGCAACACCCCCCTTCAATCAAGCGGCTTGCCACTCTATGTCCTTCATGAATATTCGACGCGACGCGCGGGAGAGATTATTCTCCGGGTTCCGATCCGCGGATCGAGCAACACTGACTTGAAGGACGAGAAATTATGGGCAGCTACCGCTCACGCACAACGACGCATGGCCGCAACATGGCCGGCGCCCGCGGCTTGTGGCGCGCCACGGGAATGAAAGACAGCGACTTCGGGAAGCCGATCATCGCCGTGGTAAACTCCTTCACTCAGTTTGTGCCCGGTCACGTACATCTCAAGGACCTCGGCCAGCTTGTCGCCCGGGAAATCGAAACAGCGGGCGGTGTCGCCAAGGAGTTCAACACGATCGCCGTCGATGACGGCATCGCGATGGGACACGACGGCATGCTCTATTCCCTGCCCTCGCGCGAGATCATCGCCGACAGCGTGGAATACATGGTCAACGCGCATTGCGCCGACGCCATGGTCTGCATCTCGAATTGCGACAAGATCACCCCTGGCATGCTGAACGCCGCGATGCGGCTCAATATCCCGGCGATCTTCGTCTCCGGCGGCCCCATGGAGGCCGGCAAGGTGGTGCTGCGCGATGAGACGAAGGCGCTCGACCTCGTGGATGCGATGGTCGCGGCGGCGGACGAGTCCTACACCGATGAGGAAGTGAAGACGATCGAGCGCTCGGCCTGCCCGACCTGCGGCTCGTGCTCGGGCATGTTCACGGCGAATTCGATGAACTGCCTGACCGAAGCGCTCGGCCTCAGCCTGCCGGGCAATGGTTCGACACTCGCGACCCATGCAGCGCGCGAGGCGCTCTTCCTGGAGGCGGGCCGGCGGATCGTCGGGCTCGCGAAGCGCTATTACGAGCAGGACGACCAGTCCGTGTTGCCGCGCAACATCGCCTCCAAGGAAGCCTTCGAAAACGCAATGTCGCTCGACATCGCCATGGGCGGCTCGACCAACACGGTGCTGCACATTCTTGCGGCGGCGCATGAAGGCGGGATCGACTTCACCATGGCCGATATCGACCGGCTATCGCGCCGCGTGCCGGTGCTGTGCAAGGTCGCGCCGTCGAAGGCCGATGTGCACATGGAAGATGTGCATCGCGCAGGCGGCATCATGTCGATCCTTGGTGAACTTGACCGCGGCGGGCTGCTCCATGCGAGCCTGCCCACGGTTCATGCGCCCACGCTCGGCGACGCGCTCAACGAATGGGACATCAAGCGGAGCACGGCGAGCGACCTCGCGAAGGAGCTTTTCCTGGCGGCGCCGGGCGGTGTGCCGACGCAGACGGCCTTCAGCCAGAACCGCAAATGGGAAAGCCTCGACCTCGACCGCAAGGGCGGTGTGATCCGCAGCGTTGAGGACGCCTTCTCGAAGGATGGCGGGCTTGCCGTGCTTTACGGCAATATCGCGCTCGATGGCTGCATCGTGAAGACGGCGGGTGTCGACGAAAGCATTCTCCAGTTCGAAGGCCCGGCGCGCGTTTTCGAGAGCCAGGACGATGCGGTGAGCGCGATCCTGACCAATCGCGTGAAGGCGGGCGATGTCGTCGTCATCCGCTATGAGGGGCCGCGCGGTGGCCCGGGCATGCAGGAAATGCTCTACCCAACCTCCTACCTCAAGTCCAAAGGCCTCGGCGCGAAATGCGCGCTTGTGACCGACGGGCGTTTCTCGGGCGGCACGTCGGGTCTTTCGATCGGCCATGCCTCGCCGGAAGCGGCGGAAGGCGGCGCGATCGGGCTTGTGCGCGAGGGCGACATGATCGCCATCGACGTGCCGGGGCGCAGCATACAACTGAAGGTGAGCGACGAGGAACTCGCCGCGCGCCGAGCCGAGCAGGATGAAAAGGGCTGGAAGCCGGCAAAGCCGCGCAAGCGCTCCATCTCCACCGCGCTCAAGACCTATGCCGCCTTCGTGACCAGTGCCGCCAAAGGCGCCGTGCGCGACAAGGACGCCATCGACAAGGCGGCCGGGCTGCACTGAGCGGAGCCTCGGCAAGCATCAGCAGATGTATGGAACGGCGGGGAACTTCCCCGCCGTTTTCCGTTTCACCCGCTTATCGGCGTCGAGCGGCCGATTTTCGGGAACAGAGAAGCAATTTCACGGTTCACGAAAGGAGACTCACGGCACAAGAAAAGGAGAAATGACATGAGACCGAAGCTGAAGCGCCTCCCGGAACAGACGATCGTCATCACAGGGGCGAGTTCCGGCATTGGCCTCACCACCGCAAGGCGCGCAGCGCGCGCCGGCGCCAATGTCATTCTCGTGTCGCGCAACGAAGAAGCACTGCAGCAGATTTGCGACGAGATCCGGCAGGAAGGCGGCAATGCGGATTTCGTGGTTGCGGATGTGGGCGACCGGGCGCAGGTGCGCAACGTGGTCAACACCGTAATCGACAGGCATGGCGGCTTCGACACCTGGGTGAACAACGCAGGCGTCGGCATTTATGCGCGGCTCGAAGAAACCTCTGACGAAGATCATCACCGCATTTTCCAGACGAATTATTGGGGCGTGGTGCATGGCTCCCTTGAGGCGCTGCGCTACCTGAAGGCGAATGGCGGCGCGCTTATCAATATCGGATCGATCAGCTCGGAAATGCCCGCCCCCATCCTCAGCGCCTATACGGCGTCGAAACATGCTGTGAAGGGCTTCACAGATTCCCTGCGGCTCGAGCTTCTGCATGAGAAAGCGCCGGTTTCGGTGTCGCTGATCAAGCCGAGCGGCATGCATACGCCGTTCGGCGACCACGCGAAGAACTACATGGATGTGGCATCAAAGGTGCCGCCGCCGGTCTACCATCCGGAGCTCGTCGCCAAGGCGGTGCTCCATTGCGCGCAAACGCCGACGCGCGACATCACCGTCGGCGGGTCCGGCCTCGCCATGACGACATTTGCTGGGCTACTTCCGTCGCTGGCGGACCGGGTCTTTGCCTGGAGTTTCTACAAGACGGCACGGGACGAGAGCCAGCCCAAGCGCAACAATTCGGCGCTTCACGAGCCCGGCGATGGCGGGCGGGAACTTGGCGAGCAGAAAACGCCGATCCGGCGGACGAGCATCGCCGCATCGGCCCGCATTCACCCCTATGCGACACTCGGCGTTGTGGCCGCAGCCATTGGCCTCGTCGCGATGAGCCGCCGGAAGAAGCCGGCTGTCCGAAAGCTCATTCCCACTCAATCGTTCCCGGCGGCTTCGAGGTTACGTCATAAACGACGCGGTTGATGCCGCGGACTTCGTTGATGATGCGTGTCGAGACATGTCCCAGGAATTCGTGAGTGAAGGGATAGTAGTCCGCCGTCATGCCGTCGAGCGAGGTCACGGCGCGGAGTGCACAGACATAATCGTAGGTGCGCTCATCGCCCATGACGCCAACGGTGCGAACCGGAAGAAGCACGGCGAATGCCTGCCAGATTTCGTCATAGAGGCCCGCCGTGCGGATCTCCTCGAGGTAGATCGTGTCGGCCTTGCGGAGAATTTCGAGCTTCTCGCGCGTGATCTCGCCCGGCACACGGATCGCAAGGCCCGGCCCCGGGAAGGGGTGACGGCCGACGAATTGTTCCGGCAGTCCGAGTTCACGACCCAGCGCACGCACTTCATCCTTGAAGAGTTCGCGGAGCGGCTCCACGAGCTTCATGTTCATGCGCTCAGGGAGCCCGCCGACATTGTGATGGCTCTTGATAGTGACGGAAGGACCGCCCGCGAAGGAGACGCTTTCGATGACGTCCGGATAGAGCGTGCCCTGTGCGAGAAAGTCGGCGCCGCCGACCTTTTTCGCTTCGGCTTCGAAGACGTCGATAAAGGTCGCGCCGATGATCTTGCGCTTCTGTTCGGGATCGGTCACGCCGTCGAGCTTGCCGAGGAAGAGGTCGCTCGCATCGACCGCGACGAGCGGGATGTTGTAGTGATCGCGAAAAAGCGAGACGACCTGTTCGGCCTCGCCTGCGCGCATCATGCCCGTGTCGACAAAGACGCATTGAAGCTGGTCGCCGATCGCCTCGTGCAGCAGCACCGCGACGACGGATGAGTCGACGCCGCCCGACAGACCGCAGATCACCCTGCCCTTGCCGACTTGCTGCCGAACCTTCGCGATTTCCGTTTCACGGAAGGCGGCCATCGTCCAGTCGCCCCTGCAGCCGCAGATGCGATGCGTGAAATTCCACAACATGTCACGGCCGCGCGGCGTGTGCACAACTTCGGGATGGAACTGCACACCGTAGAAGCGGCGCTCTTCATCGGCGATGACGGCGAAGGGTGCGCCGCGGCTCTGTGCGACGACCTTGAAGCCCGGCGCGATGGCGACGACGCGGTCGCCATGGCTCATCCAGACGGGCTCGCTACCGCCCTGCTGCACAATGCCGTCGAGGAGGGGCGTGTCCTCCTTCACTTCGATCACGGCTCGGCCGAACTCGCGCTCGTCATGTCCCTCCACCTTGCCGCCAAGCTGCAGCGTCATGGTCTGCTGCCCGTAGCAGATACCGAGAACGGGGAGCCCGGCCTCGAATACATATTGCGGGGCGCGGGGGCTGTTCTCGCGGCTGACGCTCGAGGGGCTACCGGAGAGGATGACGCCCTTTGCGCCGAAACTTTCCCAGATTTCGTCTACCTTGTTGAAGGGTACGATCTCGCAATAGACGCCGCTTTCGCGGACGCGGCGCGCGATGAGCTGCGTTACCTGGCTGCCGAAATCGATAATAAGAATACGGTCTTCGGTCATGTTCCGTTCACGGATCGGTTGAGGGAGAAATAGTCTCGTTCGGGCCGAGGCCGAGCGCACGGGAGAGTTCCTGCGTTTCGGCGCAGCCCGCGCAATGGGCGCGCAGCTTGCGCAGACCTTCGAGGGCGGATTCGCGGTTTCCCGCATCGACATCGAGATGCGCAAGGCGGGACAGCGCCCGCGGATCGGACGGATCGATCGCCAGGGCAATCAGATAGTATTTGCGGGCGAAATTGAGCTGTTTGCGGGCGCGATGGGTATCGCCGAGGCCTGTGAAAGCGGCGGCGTTTGCCGGATCGGCCACGATGGCCATTTCGTAGAAGCGTTGCGCTGCGGTGTAATCGCCCTCGCCAAAAGCAGAGGCAGCACGGGCCGCAAGCGACACAGAGGCGCGCTGGGAGCGCTCGTCCACATTTGCGGCGCCCGCCGGCGCGGCCAGCGCGGCGAGTGCCAGAGCCGCGGCAAGAAAGGCAGAAAGACAGGTTTTCCGGGAAATCAAGGCCGCCATCCATCCAGGCCCGTCGGAGGGTGAAGGCCCGATAGACCATCCTTCCCCCGACCCGTCAAGCCTGTTGCCGCAGTGCATCATCGGCCAGCCTCGCGGCGCAAGAGAGCGATGAAAAAGCCGTCGGTTCCGCTCGATGCGGGGCTGAGGCGGAGACCCGGACCCGCTCCTTCCGGCAAGCCAGGGAACGCCGGCCGCTCTTCCGCGAATCCCGGATGGGCACTCAGAAACGCGGCGATACGGTCTTCATTTTCCGACGGGAGCAGCGAGCATGTGACATAGGCCAACGCACCGCCGGGCCGGACGAGGCGGGCGCCACGGGCGAGCACTTCGTCCTGCGCGGCGCGGTACCCCGCCAACATATCCGGCGTCAGCCGCCAGCGCGCATCGGGGCTGCGGCGCCAGGCACCGGACCCGCTGCAGGGCGCATCGACGAAGACGAGATCGGCGCGCCCCTCGAGCTCCGCGAGATCGGCATCCGGGCCGGCGGGGGTATAGGAACCAAGGACACGCGTCTGAAGATTGCGGATGCCGGCGCGCTCGGCGCGAGGGACGAGCCCGGCGAGGCGGCGGCCATCGATATCGCAGGCGTAAATCTGCCCGCGATTTCCCATCATGGCGGCGAGAGCGAGCGACTTGCCGCCGCCCCCGGCGCAGAGATCGACCACCTGGTCGCCGGGCTTTGCGCCACTCAGCAGGCAGGCGAGCTGCGAGCCTTCATCCTGAATTTCGACGGCGCCTTCGCGGTAGAGCGCGAGACCGGGGAGATTTGCGCGAGTGAGAAGGCGAAGGCCCCAAGGCGAATGGGCACAGGGCTCCGCCGTTATGCCCGCCTCGGCGAGAGCAGCCAGCGCCTTGTCGCGGGAGGATTTGAGCGAATTGACGCGGAGGTCCGTCGGCGCGCGTTCGAGCATCGCGGTCATTTCGGTCTCCAGCCGGGGGCCGAAGGCGCGCTCGAATTCGGACTGAAGGAACTCTGGATAGTTGAGGCGGATATGAGGTGGCGCGTCGGCGCCGGGCAGAGCGGCGGCTTCGAGCGCTACCCGCTCCTCCTCCACCAGCGGCGTGGGCGCGTGGCGGCCGCTATCGGTAAGGGCCTCGATTTCGGCGAGGGGCTTTCCATCGAGCAAAAGCAGCGCGGCGAGCGCGAGAAGGCGCGGCTCATCGCTTCCGCACGCCGCCCGCAATTCGGCACGGCGCCGAAGCACGGCAAAGACGATCTCGCCGATAGCTGCGCGATCCTTCGAGCCGGCGAAGCGGTTCGACCGTGCCCAGTTGTCGAAGACACGGTCCGCAGGTCGGCCGGTCGCGAGAATTTCGCCGAGGATTTCGATGGCGGATTGCAGACGTGCGCCGGGTGTCATTTCGCTTCACCCGGATCGCGGCGCGCGGTCAGCTTGCACCGCCGGGATAGTTGGGCGCTTCGCGCGTGATCGTCACGTCGTGGACATGGCTTTCGCGCAGGCTTGCCGAGGAGATCCGGACGAACTCCGCCTTCTCCTGGAACTCCTTCACGGTCGCATTGCCGGTATAGCCCATGGCGGCACGAAGACCGCCCACAAGTTGATGGATGACCGCGCCGACCGGGCCCTTGTAAGGTACTTGTCCTTCAATGCCTTCGGGAACGAGCTTGAGCGAATCCTTCACGTCCTGCTGGAAGTAGCGATCGGCGGAACCGACGGCCATGGCGCCCACCGAGCCCATGCCGCGATAGGCCTTGTAAGAACGGCCCTGGAAGAGGAAGACTTCGCCCGGGCTTTCCTCGGTGCCCGCGAAGAGCGAGCCGAGCATGGCGCAATCCGCGCCTGCGGCAATCGCCTTTGCGAGATCGCCCGAGAACTTGATGCCGCCATCGGCGATGACGGGCGTATCGTTTTTCCGCGCCGCTTCCACCACATCCATGATGGCGGTGAGCTGCGGCACGCCGACGCCGGCGACGATGCGTGTGGTGCAGATGGAGCCGGGGCCGATGCCGACCTTGATCGCGTCCGCGCCCGCGTCGATCAGCGCCTTGGCCGCATCGGCGGTCGCAACATTGCCGGCGATGACCTGAGTCTTGTTCGATATCTTCTTGATGCGCTGGACGGCTTCAGACACGCGGGCCGAATGGCCATGCGCTGTATCCACCACGATCACATCCGCACCGGCCGCCATCAGCGCCTCGGACCGCGCGAAACCTTCGTCGCCCACCGTCGTTGCCGCAGCGACGCGGAGACGGCCCTGCTCGTCCTTCGCCGCATTCGGGTGAAGCTGCGCCTTTTCGATGTCCTTCACCGTGATGAGGCCTATGCAGCGGTAGGCATCGTCCACCACGAGAAGCTTTTCGATACGGTGGCGGTGAAGCAGGCGCTTCGCCTCGTCCTGACTGACGCCATCGGCGACGGTGACGAGATTCTCCTTGGTCATCAGGTTACGGACAGGCTCTGCCGGGTTGCTCGCAAAGCGGACGTCGCGATTGGTGAGAATGCCGACAAGCTTGTGGGAGCCGGGCTCGACAACGGGAATGCCGGAAATGCCGTGGCGCTGCATCTCGGCAAGCGCATCGGCGAGCGTGGCGTCCGGCCCGATGGTGACGGGGTTCACCACCATGCCGCTTTCGAACTTCTTGACCTGGCGGACCTGCTCGGCCTGCGCCTCCGGCACCATGTTGCGGTGGAGAACGCCGATACCGCCGGCCTGCGCCATGGCGATGGCAAGGCGCGATTCCGTGACCGTATCCATGGCAGCGGAGATGATCGGAATGCCGAGGCTGATCGATTTCGTCAGGCGGGTTCTTGTGTCTGCCTGACTGGGCAGGACGGTGGAAGCGGCGGGCAACAAAAGGACGTCATCAAACGTCAGCGCTTCACGGATCATACTGCCAACCTCCTGGGCCGAATGCTTGCGGCCACCTGTGCTTGTGTTGGCGCTGGCTTTTAACACCTATATGCGGGAAAGCAAAGGGCACGATGACGCAACCGCGAAATATTCACGCGCGTTCTTCTTCGCCACTTTCAGGACGCCCTTTAAAGCCTTGAGCCAGCACATACATCTCCGCCGAATCGGCTCGGCTCGCCTCGGGCTTCACATGGCGGACGGTGCTGAAGTGCTGCTTGAGAAGTGCGAGAAGCTCATTCTCCGTTCCGCCGCGCAAGACCTTGGCGAGAAAGGATCCGCCAGGGGCCAGCACCTCGACCGCGAACTGCGCCGCGACCTCGCAGAGATGCATGATGCGCAGATGGTCTGTCTGCTTGTGGCCGGTAGTGGGCGCCGCCATGTCTGAGAGCACGACATCGGCCTCGCCGCCCAGCGCCTCCTTCACGCGGCCATCGGCGCCTTCGTCCAGGAAGTCCATCTGGAGGATGATCGTGCCCGGCACCGGCTCGGTCTCCAGATAGTCGATGCCGATCACCCGGCCCGCGCGCGACGTGGCCTCCGCGGACTTCACACGGGTGGCGGCGACCTGGCACCAGCCGCCCGGCGCGCAGCCGAGATCGACCACGCGGGCGCCGGGCTTCAGGAGATGATAGCGGTCGTCGATCTCCATCAGCTTGAAGGCGGCACGAGAACGGAGCCCCTCGCGCTTCGCGGCATGAACATAGGGGTCGTTCAACTGCCGTTCGAGCCAACGGGCGGAGGAATTGCTGCGCTTGCGGGCGGTCTTCACGCGCACCTTCATGGCGCGTGCGCTGCCGCCAATGGCGCTCTTGCTGGTGGTGCCCTTGCCGCCTGGCTTTTTCGGTCCCTTCGCCATTATGCCGAAACCTCCGGACGGGCCACGGCGCGACGCGACGGTTTACGGCGACGGCGACGGCGGCGGTGCCGCTTGTTCGCGTCCGCCTCCATCAGCGACATGAGAATACCCTCTCGCAAGCCACGATCTGCGACGCGCAGACGATCGGCTGGCCAGGCATCGGCAATCGCCTCGAAGATCGCGCAGCCAGCAAGGACGAGATCCGCCCTCTCCTGCCCGACACAGGGGTGTGCCGCGCGCTCGGCGTAATTCATGGCGAGCAGCGAACGGGTGACGCTGTGAACATCGGCGGGCGAAATCCAGATGCCATCGACCCGCGTGCGGTCATAGCGCTCGAGGCCGAGATGGACTCCGGCAATCGTCGTGACGGTGCCCGAGGTTCCGAGCAGATGGAAAGGCCGATGATTGTCGCGCTCCTCCCGCAGGCGGCCGAGGAAGGGCGCGAGGCGATCCGCCACTTCGGCGACCATGCGATCATAGACTTCGGAGGGCACGTCGACGCCGCCGTGATGTTCGGCGAGCGTGACGACACCGCAGGGAAGCGAAATCCAGTCGCCGATCACAGGACGGCATTTGCCGTTCCCTTTGTTTTCAAGGCGGACCCAGATGAGTTCCGTCGAGCCGCCGCCGATATCGAACACAAGGGCGGAAGCGCATTCGCTGTCGAGCAGGGGGGCGCAACCAGCCACGGCGAGACGGGCCTCGTCTTCCGTTGAGACGATCTCCAGGGAGAGGCCGGTTTCGCGCTTCACGCGGGCGATGAAATCCGTCCCATTCGCCGCCGTGCGGCAGGCGGCGGTGGCGATGGTCCGCGCACGGGTGACGCCCCGGCGCTTCATCTTGTCGGCGCAGATCCTCAAGGCGTCGATGGCGCGGGACATGGCGGCCTCGCCGAGTTCGCCGCTACCCACCAGACCTTCGCCGAGGCGGACAATGCGGGAATAGGCGTCGACAACCTTGAAACCCTCCGGCGCACGGCGGGCGACGAGAAGGCGGCAATTATTGGTGCCGAGGTCCAACGCGGCATAGAGCTGGTCGGGTTGGGCGGACGCGGCGCGCGACGGCGGCAGCTTTGCCGGACTTTTCGCCGCGGGTGCGGGCTGTTTCGGGGTTTGAACGGCGGCGCGGTCGCCGCCCTTGCCACGACGGCCACGGCGGCGGCGCCGGCGAGGCTTCTTCGCCGGGTCTTCACGCTCGCCCTCGCCGCCTCCGGCGCCACCGGACGGACCGACGGTCGAGGACGGGCGCGCAGACGGCCCTTGATCCGCGGCAGCCGTCCCTGTGGGGGGACTCACGCCGCCGTCACCTTCTTGGTGCACTTCTTCAGACCCGGGAAACGCAGGGCCCAGACAACTGGGCCGCGCTCCGCACCGGATTCCCTAATTTTTTCAGTTGCGTGAAGTCTAGCAGGCTGGGCAGCGGGGTAAAGGACGGGAGAATATTTCAGCCGCCTCAAGGAGTTGACGAAGCGAGGCCCTGAGACTAGTTTCGCGCGCAACCAAGGCCTAGGGCAGCCTCCGAGTCGAGCCGGAAACGGCGAAAACCCGCGAATTTGCCTCCCGCCATTGGGGGATCGTCTAACGGTAGGACAGCGGACTCTGACTCCGCCAGTCTAGGTTCGAATCCTAGTCCCCCAGCCAATTTCCCTGGAACGCTTCTCAGGCTCCCCGCCCAAGCCCGTTGCGGAGGAATGCGGTCACCAACCCCGTCAGTTCTTCCAGCGTCGCCGCTCCCATTCCGTCCGCATTGAAGCCGCCGTCATTGATGAGCGTTGCCAATCCGTGCACGAGCGACCATGCCGCCATCGCGTTGGCATCGACATTCCGGTTCGAGGCCTGCCGCGCGTCAAGATAAGCCACAACAGCATCCCGGATCATCTGGTAGGAGACATTCGCCGTTGCCAGCAGGTCGGGATACCGCGCCTTTTCGCCAATCAACGGGCCGAACATCAGCCGGAACCGGCCCGGATTTTCCGTCGCGAACATTACATATCCGAGCCCGAGGGCGCTGAGACGCTCCTGCGCATCTGAGGCGCCTGCCGCCCGACGTGTCATTTCCGCAGAAAGATCCTCAAAGCCGGTCGCGGCAATGGCCGCGAGCAGCGCCTCCTTGTCTGCAAAATGATGATAAGGCGCCGTCTGCGATACTCCGGCTGCACGGGCTGCGCCTCGGAGCGAAAGTGCCATCACTCCTTCCGCTTCCAGAATGCGCGTTCCCGCCGCCACCAGCGCGCTTTTCAGGTCGCCATGGTGATATTTTTTCGCTGCGGCGTCACCCGAAGCCACTGATTTTCCTTCTTTTTTCATTCCAGGAGTCAATCTGCCCCAAAGTCTTGACAGCGTCAACTTACACACATATCTTGACGTCGTTAAGATATGACCCCAATCCCAGGGAGCCGGTAATGGCCTTTTTGATCCTGATGTCGGCGATTGCCGTTCTTGCCTGGACGATTGGCAAACTGGGTGTACCTGCCCTGAAAGACCCACGGCTCGCCATGCGTATCGGGATGAGCGCGGCCTTCCTGTTCGTGGGCATAGACCATCTCGTCACGCCGGAGCGCTATCTGGCCATGATGCCACCCTTTGTGCCCTTCCACGCCGAGGTGGTCTTCTTCACAGGTCTTTGCGAAATCGCCGGGGCTGCCGGTCTTCTCTGGCCTCGTTTCACGCGACTTGCTGCGCTCATGCTGGCGCTCTACGCGGTCGCGGTCTTCCCGGCCAACATCCACAACGCGCTTTACGGCCTCAGCGTCGAAGGCCTGCCGCAATCCCCCACCTATTACTGGATTCGCCTCTTCTTCCAGCCGCTCATCATCGCCTGGGCGCTCTATGCGGGAGGCATTATCGGCAGGCAAAGCGCAACGGCCCCATCTCAACCCGCCTGACCCCTGCAAATGGAGTATCTCCCATGAGCCTGACCCGTCGTGAAATGACAGCGGGCCTCTCGGCCCTTGCCGCCCTCGGACTTGCCGCGCCGCTTATGTCGGGAAAGGCAAAAGCCGCAACGCTGCAACGTGCCGGCTGGCTTGCACCGCTTGGGCAGAACACCCGAGAGCTCGGCCCTGCCCCGCTTCGTCTCGAAGGCAGGTTGCCAGACCAGCTTCGAGGCACGGTCTACCGCAATGGCCCGGGCATGTTCGAACGGCAGGGAGCCTCGAAGGGAAACATCCTCGATGGCGACGGTATCGTGCAGGCACTGCGCTTCGAAAACGGGCGCGTCATTCATACTTCCCGCTTCGTGCAGACTGAAAAGCTGATCGAAGAAGAATCGGCCGGTCGCTTCCTCTATCCCACATGGACCACGAAATCGCCTGCCGGATTCCTGCGCAATGTCGGCGGGCAAGGCTTCAAGACGCAGGCAGGCATCACGGTCTACGAAGTCAATGGGCGCCTCATGGCGCTTGATGAGGTGAGCCCGCCATACGAACTCGATCCTGTCACCCTAGAGACAAGGGGTACCGTGCCGCACGGGATGAATGAAGACACCGCCATCAAGGCGCACACGAAGATCGATCCGGAGACAGGCGACTGGATTCTTGTCGGAGGAAAATTCGGCCGGGCGATGGAATTGCAGGCGTCCATCCACCACAAGGATGGCCGCGTGACTGCATTGCCGCGCTTCACTGCGCCGCGCCAGACCTATCTGCATGACTTTTTCGCCACTCGGAACTACATCGTCTTCAGCCTGCAGCCTGCCTTTCTGAAGCTCGTGCCGTTTCTCAGCGGAACGCGGTCCTTCGCCGACAGTCTCGAATGGGACCGGGCACAAGGGAACGTGCTTGCAATCGTGCCGAAGGATGGCGGCCCGGTACGCTATGCGGATGTCCCCGGCCGCTGGATGTGGCATGCGGCCAATGCTTATGAAGACCGGGGCGCCATCATTGCGGATTTCATCGGCTATGACGCGCCGGATCATTTTCTGGAGAAAAGCTCCGCCTTCCAGGCCATCATGCGCGGCGAGCTTGGCGAAGCGAAGGAACCCGGCCGTCTCTACCGCTATGCGATCGACCTCACGGGAGGCACTGCCCGCGAGGAACTGATTGCAGATGCTGCGTTCGAATTTCCGGTCGTCAATCCGTCCGATGCCCTGCGCCCTCACCGCACCGTTTTCTGCTCGCAGGGCAAGGGCCACGGCATCTTCCATTCCGCCATCGCCGCTATCGACACGGCGACGGGCAAGGTTCGAACCCACGACTTCGGAGAAATGACCTGGATAAGCGAACCGATCTTCGCCCCCGCGCCCGGCAATAGCGGCGGCGCCAGGAACGAAGAACAAGGCTGGCTCGTCGCACAGGGGCTCAACGGAGAAACGGGCACCAGTTTCTTCGCAGTGCTGGATGCTGCACATATCGAAGACGGTCCCATCGCAACAGCTCACCTTGAGGGGCCTCTGCCCTTTTCCTTCCACGGCTTCTGGCAGCAGGCCTGATCCGAAATGCATATGGCCGGGACTATCCCGGCCATATGTTCGCTTCGCTTATGCCCTCAGTGCAGTTCGAGGCCCGGCAGGTCGCCCTTGGCGCGCCAGTCTTCCAGTATCTTGATGAAGGCGACGGAGCCTGCGCCGTAGAAGCCATTGCGCACGGCAGCGGGCGACGGCTTGCCCTCGTTGTTGTAGTAACCCGGCGTGCACTCCTCGAGATAGCGGCGGTTGAAGACGGCAACCTTCATCACCTCTTCCACCCAGGCATCTTCCGCTTGCTGCGAGGTTTCGACCACGCGGGCCTGACGGTCGATACATTGCTTCACGATGTAGGAGAGGTGCTTCGACTGCTCGTTCAGCATATGCGGATAGTTGGCGGTGAAACCAGCCTGCGCATTGGAGACGATGAAGCAGTTCGGGAAGCCGCGCGTGTGCATGCCGTGAAGGGACGAGACGCCATCCTTCCACTTGTCGGTGAGTGAGACGCCGCCCCGACCATAGATTTCAAAGCCGGCGCGGCGCGTATAGCCGGTGCCGACTTCGAAGCCGGTCGCATAAATGAGGCAGTCGATCTCGTATTCCTTGCCGTTCGCGACGATGGCATTGTCGGTGATGCGCTCCACGCCCCTCCCCGCCGTGTCGATGAGATGCACGTTCGGGCGATTGAAGGTCGCGAGATATTCGTCGTGGAAACAGGGGCGCTTGCAGAACTGGTTGTACCAGGGCTTGAGCGCCTCGGCGGTCGAGGGGTCCTTCACCACGGTTTCGACGCGCTTGCGGATCGATTCCATCTTCTTGAAATCGGCAAGCTGCACGGTCTCGGCCATCTTCTCGGGCGCGAGGTTCTGCGGATTCTTGCGCGCCATGACGAGCAGGTTACCGATGATGTCGGTCCAGCCGTCATTGACGAGGTCTTCTTCCTGATAGCCGCCGGAGACGAGCGTATTGAAATTGTCCATGCGATACTGCTGCCAGCCGGGCTTCAACGTCTTCACCCATTCGCGATCGGTCGGCTTGTTGTTGCGGACGTCGATCGACGAAGGCGTGCGCTGGAAGACGTAGAGTTCCTTCGCCCATGCGCCGAGGTGCGGCACACATTGCACGGCGGTAGCGCCGGTGCCGATGATGCCGACGCGTTTGTCTTTCAGCTTGTCGAGCCCGCCATTGCAGTCGCCACCCGTATAACCGTAGTCCCAACGGCTCGTATGGAAGGAATGGCCCTTGAAACTCTCAACGCCGGGAATGCCCGGCAGCTTCGGGCGATGCAGCGGACCGCTCGCCGTGACGATGAAACGAGCGCGGATGGCATCGCCGCGATTGGTGTGGACGACCCAGCGCGCGGATTCGTCGTCCCAGCGCATCTCGGTAACTTCGGTCTGGAAGAGCGCATCGTCATAGAGACCGAAATGCCGTCCGATAGCGCGGCTGTGTTCGAGAATTTCCGCTGCCTTCGAGTATTTCTCGACCGGCATGTAGCCGACTTCCTCGAGCAGCGGCAGGTAGATATAGGATTCGATGTCGCAGGCCGCGCCCGGATAGCGGTTCCAGTACCAAGTGCCGCCGAAGTCGCCGCCCTTCTCAATCATGCGGACGCGGCCGACACCGGCCTCGCGCAGGCGGGCGCCGGCGAGCAGGCCGCCAAAGCCGCCGCCCACCACCACGACATCGACTTCATCGGTCAGGGCCGCGCGTGTGAAGCCCGGCTCGACATAGGGGTCTTCGAGGTAATGCGCGAACTGGCCCTTGATCTCGACATATTGCTCGTTGCCCTCGGCGCGCAGGCGCTTGTCGCGTTCGGCGCGGTATTTCTCCTTGAGGGCATTGGGGTTGAAACCGAGATCTTCGGTTTCCGCCTGGGTCTGGTCCGCCATTTTCCTCACCTCTTGTCTCGTTCCGCTTTCTCGGCGCGGCTTTTGTGAATGTTGGTTAGGCCAGATGATAATGTCGATTTACTAACTGTCAAAGCAAAGCCGAGCGCCCGGCGAGCCGCGATGAAGCCAAAAATGGTTCGGGCCCCGCCGTGCGGCGGAGCCCGATGCCCGTTTCGCGGTTGAAACGCTGCGGAAATCAGCCGTAGCGATAAGGCGCACCGGCCTTGCGCATCGTATCGGCATATTTCTTGAGGATCTCGACCACCTTCGCGTTGCGCGGGGTCTGCTTCGCCACTTCATCCCAGAACTTGAGCGCCTCGTCTTCCACCGTCTTCCACTCCTCTTCCGGAATGGTGGTGAGTTCGAGCTTGCCGCCCGTGGTGCGGTAGTGGGCTTCGCCCCACCAGTACCAGTGCTGGCGGTAATAGTGCGAGCTGTCCATGCAGAGCTTGAAGAGCGTCTTCAGATGCTCGGGCAGCGCGTTCCACTTTTCGGTGTTGGCGATGTAGGAGCCCGCCCAGGCACCGGAGATGTTGTTCGTCAGATAGTATTTGGTGATGTCCGCCCAACCGACTGTATAGGTCTCGGTCGCGCCGCACCAGGCAACGCCATCGAGTTCATTGGTCTGTATGGCAACTTCGATATCTTCCCAGGGCAGCGTGACCGGTACGACACCGAAACGCTCGAGGAACTTGCCGCCCGTCGGGAATGTGAAGACGCGCAGGCCCTTCAAGTCATCGAGCTTGCGGATCGGCTTCGTCGTGACGAAGTTGCAAGGGTCCCAAGAGCCCGTGCTGAGCCAGGTGACACCCGGCACTTCAGCATAGGCTTCTTCCCAGATTTCACGCAGGCCATACCATTCCCAGAGCACCGGCACATCGAGGCTGTAGCGCGACGCGAAGGGGAAATAAGCGCCAAAGACCGACACATCGACCGGCGCTGCCATCGAGTCATCGTCGCTCTGCGCAGCGTCGATCGTGCCGTTCTGCACAGCGCGGAATAGTTCGCCTTGAGGCACGAGCTGGTCGGCGGTGTAGAGCTCGATCACCATTTCGCCGTTCGCGGCCTTGTTGAATTCGTCGATGGATGGCTTGATGACGTGCTCGGCGAGCGAAGCGCCGGCATAGGTCTGCAAGCGCCACTTGATCGGCGCCTGGGCGCGCACGATGTTCGGCGCAGCGAGGGTGGACGCACCGACAGCAGCGGCGCCGAGACCGGCCTTTTTCAGAAAGTCTCGTTTGTTGATAACCGGACGGTCACTCATCAGGTGGCTCCTTCTTCTCTGAATGGTTTCGGGTCGATCCAGCCCCAATGCCAGACCCGGCCCTCTCACGAAGAAAACAGGTACTGCCTCTCGACTGCTTGCCGCCTCACCTCCTATCGCCCGAAATAGAGATTGGGCAACCAGAGGGTCAGCTGCGGGAAGACCATCACGATGACGATGGTCAAAATCATGATCCCCACGAACGGTACGATTGAGCGATAGATATCGACAAGCGTTATCTCGGGCGGCGCCATGGCCCGCATGAGGAAAAGATTGTATCCAAAGGGCGGCGTTATATAGGCGATCTGGCAGGTGATCACATAAAGGATGCCGAACCAGACCGGATTGAAGCCGAGGCTGATCACCAGCGGGACATAGAGCGGCGCGACGATGACCAGCATGGCGGTGTCGTCGAGGAACATGCCGAGAATGACGAAGGAAACCATCATCATGATGAGGATTTCCCACGGCGTCAGGTCCCATGTCTCCAGCAGCAGCACGCGGATCGCATTCTTCGCACCCAGTCCATCATAGACCGCGCCGAAGCACAGCGCGGCGAGAATGATGAACATGAACATGCAGGTGATCGCGAGCGTCTGGCGCATCGTGTCGTCGATCACCTTGAAAGTCAGACGGCGCTTCACAGCTGCTGCGAGGATAGCGCCCGTGGCGCCTACGGCGGAGCTTTCGACAAGGCTCGTGACGCCGGTGAGGAAGAGCCCCATCATCGTGAAGAAGATGAGGAAGGGAATGATGCCCGCACGGAGGAGACGCAGCTTCTCGGCCCAGGTGATTTCGGCAAGCTCTTCTTCCGGCAGCGCGGGGCCGAGCTCGGGATGACGGCGGCAACGCACATAGATATAGATCGCGAAGAGAGCCGCCATCAGAAGGCCGGGCAGCACGCCGGCGAGCCAGAGCTGAAGCACCGGCTGGCGCGCGATCATGGCGTAGAGCACGAGGACGACGCTTGGTGGAATGAGAATGCCGAGCGAACTGCCGGCCTGGATGACGCCGGTGACCATCACCTTGTCATAGCCGCGACGGAGAAGTTCCGGCAGGGCCACGCTTGCGCCGATCGCCATGCCGGCGACGGAGAGGCCATTCATGGCGGAGATAATGACCATCAGGCCAATGGTGCCGAGCGCCAGACCGCCCCGCACGCGCCCCATCCAGACATGGAACATGCGGTAGAGATCGTTTGCGATCCCCGATTCCGCCATCATGTAGCCCATGAAGATGAAGAGCGGCAGGGTGAGCAGCGGATACCAGTTCAGAACCTGAAAGCTCGCATTGAACGGCATTTCGATATTGCGGTCACCCCAGAGCAGGAGCGCCGCCAGCGCCGCAACGAAACCAATGGCGCCGAAGACACGCTGCCCGGTGAGCAGCATCACCATCAGCGAGGAGAACATGAGCAGCGTGATGAGTTCGTAGCTCATGCGATTTCCTCGCCGCGCACCCGGGCGAGGTCCTTGAAGAAGATGGCAATGGCCTGAAGCAGCATCAGGAAGATGCCGAATGTCATGATCGATTTGATCGGCCAGAGAAGCGGCGCCCAGGAGGTATAATTCACCTGCTTGTAGGTGATGGCATATTCGGTGCTTGAAATGCCGCCGATGAGAAGTGTCGAAAGATAGAAGATGAGACAGAAGGCGGTGATCGTGTCGGTAAAGGCCATCTTGCGCGGCGTGAGGCGGCTATAGAGCAGGTCCATCCGGACATGCGCATTGATCTGCAGGGAATAGCCACCCCCCAGAAGGTAATAGGCGGCGAGGAGAAACTGGCCCATCTCCATGGCCCAGTTGACCGGCATCCCGATGACCGTGCGCGAGAAGGATGCATAGAGCATCACGCCGATCATCACGAAAATCAGATACATGACGATCCGGCCGACGACCCTGTTCACCGACTCGACGTACCGGACATATACGCGCGCAGCTTTCGGCAATTTTCCTCAATCCACCGGGGGTGAGACTGTCCCGGGGGTGTCGGACCGGATTGCCGCATTCCGGCAAGCTCAACCCCCAAGCGATACCGGGATAAAGGCTGCACGGATTAACGGGCCAAGGCAACCGGGAAGCGGCTGGAATCGGACGGGAAACGGCAGAAATCCGCGATGGGGCAAAACACGCGCGCAGGCCGCCGACGGGAAAGGCAGGTTGCCCCAGCGGGGGCAGACCATTGCCTGTCCGTCAGGCTGCGCGGGCGCGGGAGAGCATGGCGAATGCGTAGCCGCCAAGCGCCCCGGCCAGCATCTGCGCGACGAATCCCGCCCATGAGCGCGCGCCGGCTATCGGCGTGATGTTGTAGACCATGGCCATGGCGCTCAGCGCGACAGCGATGGCGACCGCACCTGCCACCACATAGATCAACTCCCGCCTCGCCCCTGCGAACCGATAGACAAGCGCACCAGCGAGAAAGGCGACAAGAAAACCGATGGCGATGACCATGCCGAACATCGGCGCCATGCCGCCGATGTCGTGCAAGGTGGTCGAAAGACGGTCGGAGAAGGAAACGGCGATACCGAGGTCGGAAAGACGTCCGATGACGAATTGCGTATGAAAGGCGGCACCGAGAATGGTTGTCACCACCACCGCTGCCAGAAAGGCCAGCACCACGCGCAAAATGCCCATTTCCATCCCTCGCAATTTCATTCGTTCGTATTCTCACTATATGATTGCATAAAATATCACCGGAAGGGACGGGAAACAGCCCATGACGAAGATGGCACGGCAGATCGGCGCGGTGGCGGCGGCATTCGCGATTTCACTCTTCGCGACGGATCGTACGGGGGCACAGGAGGCGGCCGGTCAGTCCTATGAGATCGTTCCGGTGGCGGAGGGCCTCGACCATCCCTGGAGCCTGACCTTCATGCCGGACGGGTCCATGCTGATTGTCGAGCTTTCCGGGCAGATCCGCGTGCTGCGCGACGGGGTCCTGGCCGAGGAGCCTGTCGCGGGGGTGCCTGAGGTCTATTTCGAAAGCCAGGGCGGACTCTTCGACGTGGTGCTCGATCCGAATTTCGGGGAGAACAGCCTCGTCTATCTTTCCTATGCGCATGGATCGCGAAAGAGCAACAACACGCGCGTGGCGCGGGCGCGCTTCGACGGCGCGGCGCTGACCGACCTTGCAGTGATCTTCGATGCCGTACCCGCCAAGAACACCCCGGTCCATTATGGCGGACGGCTCATTTTCCTGCCGGACGAGACGATACTGCTGACCGTCGGCGACGGATTCGACTATCGCGAATATGCACAGAAGCTCGACAACCACCTCGGCAAGATCGTCCGCATCGGCCGGGACGGGCGGGCGCTATCCGACAACCCCTTCGTGGGCAGGGAAGGTGCACTGCCTGAAATCTGGTCCTACGGCCATCGGAACCAGCAAGGGCTCATCTACGATGCGGCGAGCGGCCGCGTCTATGAGCACGAGCATGGCGCGCAGGGTGGCGATGAAATCAACATTATCGAGCCGGGCAAGAATTACGGCTGGCCGGTGATCACGAGAGGGCTTGACTACTCCGGCGCCCGCATTTCGCCGTTCCGCGAATATGAAGGCATGGAACAGCCGCTCGTGGACTGGACGCCTTCCATAGCGCCGGCGGGCATGACCATCTATCGCGGCAGTGCCTTCCCGGAGTGGCAGGGAGACATCTTCGCGGGCGCGCTGGCGGCGCAGCATGTACGCCGGGTGAAGATGGAGGATGGCGAGCCCGCAGGCGAGGAAATGCTGTTCGCCGAGCTCGGAGAGCGTATCCGTGACGTGCGGACAGGGCCCGACGGGTATCTCTATCTGGTAACGGATGGAGAGAACGGTCGCGTGTTGCGCGTCGTGCCTGCGCGGTGAAGGATCAGATGCCAAAACGGCGGAGTGCGTTCATCGTCAGATAGCGGTCGTAGGCGGACTGGTCGTTGACCATCATGGTGTGTCCGCCCGTGATGCGCTTCACCTGCTCGAGCCGCGTGATGCGATTGGTCTGGATGTTATGAGCATGGACATGCGTCCATGACCAATAGGGATGGGCGCCGTCCATGACGGCCTCCCCTCCCCTTTTATATTGGGAGAAAGCTCCATCGAATGAGCGGAAGACCTTGCCCGCGCGGTCGAAGGACACCATGACGAACGGTAGAAGCGTGCGGGCATCGAACCACACCCATTTTTTGCCGACCGGCGCGCGGGCGAAACGAACCGGCTCTGCCTCCACAACGAGCGCCTCGGGGACGAGCTGGACCTTCGTATCCCAGAAGGTCACGCCGTTTGGGCCGCCATGCGTGCGGTGCTGCCAATTGGAATGACCGGCCTCCCAGCCATCGGACAAGGCGGCGAGCGCCGGCCCCTGATGAACGACCTTGTAGTTGCCCCAGGTGTGGAGCGGGTCGCCCGCCGCCCAGGCATCGGACAGATACATGGTGGAGCCCGCAATCAGCGGCTCGAAGCGCTGATTGGTCGGGAAGCGCCGGATGCGCTTGAACGCGGGCAAGTAGCCGTAAAGCTCCGGAAACTCGTTCTGATCATAGGGCCAGATATTCAGGAATGAGGTGCCCTTCTCGGCATTCGGATAGGTGAAGGCCACAGACTGAAAGCGAAGCTTGTCCTTGAATTCAGGCCAGTAAGGCTTCGGGTCCACTGAAACACGGCCGACGGGCGCCAGTTCCGCCCATACCGATTCATATGTGTAGTCGACCGTACCCTCGGGCGAGAGATCTTCCTCGCGTGTCGCGTAGACCGATATGTCATGGCGTCCCCAGCTCAGCGTGAGGCCGGCGAAAATTTCGAGCGCGCTTTTCGGATCGGGAAATGGATTGCCGCCGATCCAGGGTTCGCCGCCGTCAGTAACGATATTACCGTTCCCGTCGAAGCGCGCCTTGCCCTTGTTGCGGAACGTAGCCTCGAGATATTCCCAGGGGCTGAGCGCCATCACGTCGGTCGTGGGCGCCACCACCTCAAGCACCCGGCCCATCTCCTTGATCTGGCGATAGCGGATCGGATCCAGGAGGTCCTTCACACGATCGACATTGTCCGCCGTGATGCGGCCACCCGTGGAAATTGCGCCTTTCGTATAGGTTTCGATCGACAGCAATTCATCCGGATAGGCGCGGGATGCGTCGCCGTGAGCCGCGAGCGTTTTCCAGAGAGGCGCGGTAACGCCGAGCGCGACCGCTCCCTGCGTCAGGCGCCGCAGAAAAGCGCGGCGCGAATAGTCATGCGTGAAGCGACGGATATGCACTCTCGTCTCCGCCGGTTGGTGACGTCACCTGCAGATGCGTCCCGCCCGGAGCCGGTGCTTGCCTTGGGGATACACAGCGCCGAACCGAAAGCGGGCTGTGCAAAAGGCACCGGTTCTCCGGGCGGAGACGGCCTCCGGGATCAGAACTGGTAGGTAATGCGGAATGCCAGTTCGTCAGCCCATCGGATCGTGTCGATGATGTCGTCATTGCCACCGTCGGAGAGTGTGATGTTGGCAAAGACTTCCGCCGTCCAGGCTTCATTCGGCTTCCACCTGAGACCCGGCTGGATGAGTGCGCCGCCCTTCAGATCGTAGAGGACGGACATGTCCGCCCGCCAGATCAAGTTCGGGAAGGGCTGCTGGAAGGCGAAGGCGACTGCATTGAACGAACTCTCGCCCGTGGGCAGGCCGCTATCGCGCTCGCCGGTTGCCCCCATACCGCTAAGGTGGCGGCCGAACATGTCGCTTTCCGACTTGTGCAGATATTGCAGCACCATGAAGGTGGCCGGAAAATCCTGCGAGAAGCGGTGGTACTTTTCGAACACCAGCGAGCCGACATATTCGTCTTCGACGATATGCGCACGGCTGAGGTCCGGACTGGTGAAATGCTTGTCCGGCGTGTAGGTGAACTCGCTGCGGATCACGAGCTGATCGAAGAAGGAGCCGGAGGAGGCATTGACGACATAATTTGCGCCGATGCCGAAGATATTCTCACGCGGATAGACGCGTGCGATATGTCCGCGGAGCGGCCCGAGCCCCTGGAAGAAGAGGTCCAGTTCGGCTGCGACAAGCGGCTGAGTCGGCAGTTCGACAGCGCCGAGGCCGCCGGTGGCGGGCTGAAATTCGCGCACCGCCGTGTTGAAACCGGCCAGACCGTTGAGACGCGCCATGCCTGCATATTTGAACCACTCGGCGGCGGAATAGACGCCGGTATTGCTCATCGAGAATGGCGTGCCGGCAAGGACCGGATCGTTCGAAGCCGTCCAGTGGAAAACACCATCCGGATTGCGCCTGTTCACCGCAATGGCCTGCAGCGCCAGATTGCCGAACTGGCCCTGAACGCGGGTGCCGACATTCATTGCACCTTCGGCGTCGTCGAACCCTTCCTGCTGATGGATCGTGAACTGCGACGGGATCACATTGTAGGGCGTGTCCGGATTGGCGAGGATCGAGGGATTGAAAAGCTGAGTGAAGGCCTCGATCTCGATGTCGTTCGTCACGCGATAGGAGCCGCGAAGGCCGGGGGCAGCGACGCGCTCATCCGCGAATTCCTCCGCCACGAGATCGAGCAGCAGGTGGCGGCGAAGATCGAGTCCGTTCGGGACATCGAGCACGCGGAAGAAGAGTGATTCGCCCCATGCAATCTGCTGATTGCCGAGGCGGAGCCAGAGCGGGCCGTCCGAATAGTCGACATAGAGGGCCGGAAGATCGACCATGTAATTCCGGCCATTCGTTTCGAGGAAGGTGCCGCGGCCGCCGCTCCACAGATCGGTCTCGAAGAATTCCGGATCGCCGTAGCTATCGAAAACGTCCGGCTGGAAGTAGCCGCGCAGACGCGCGAAACCGCTCCAGTTGGTATTGAAGTTCGCCTGGAAATCGACTTCGAGGCGGGTCGCCATCAGATTGAACGTGTTATCGGCCCTGTCGATTCCTCGCGTGGTGGTGGTAACGCCACCGCCGAGCAGGGTCGAATCCTGATTGACCGTGACACCGTTGAAAAGGTTGCCCTGCTGATTGTAAGGGTTCTCCTTGTTGGTCAGTTTGATTGCAGGTTCCTGCCGAACGAAGCCCTGCACATTAAAGTCCACGGCCTGTGCCGCCACCGACGAGATTGCCGACAACGCGACACCCGCCATCAGGCTCTTTCCGAGTCCGATACGAGACATCTTCTCCCCTCCCTTGGATGACCCGTGACGGGTCGAATGAAGCACCGAGCCCAAGCGGCTCACTCGTCCATTTCCAGAATTCGTCCTCGATGGCCGACAAGCATGGGCTTGCCGCGCGCCGCCGAAGCCGACACCGCCTGATACCAGCCGGTCTCGATGTCGCTGCGTTTGACGGGCGTCCAGTTGCGGCCGCCGTCCTGGCTTGCATAGGCGCCGCGAATCCCCGCGGCGAAGACGCGCCGATCCGACATCCAGACGCCCAGCAGATTCGTTTCCGACAAAGTCTGCAGACGCCGCCATGTGCGGCCGCCGTCCTGTGTTGCCAGCGCCAGCCCGTTTTGCCCCACGGCCACGCCTTCACCGCGCCCGTTGAATGCCATGTCGAAAATCGATTCCTCGCCGCGATGCGTGACAGACCAGGTGGCGCCGCGATCGTCCGAGCGCAACACGAGACCGAACTCGCCTGCGATAAGGACTGAATTTCCGGCGACATGAACCGCGTAGAGATGCGGCTCGAGAAAATCGTTCAGCAGCGCCGTCCAGTCGACGCGCGGCATGGCCCAGGTGGCGCCGTCGTCACTGGAAACGAGAATGGTGCCGAAGCCGCCCACGACGACGACCAATCCGCCTGCCCCCAAACCGACTTGAAGAAGACGTTCTTCCGTGCCGCTTTCGAGCAGTCGCCATGAGCTGCCCTCGAAGCGGTAAATCCGGCCGGACTGCCCCACGGCAAAGCGGCGATGACCGTCTACAGCGACACCAAGCAAGGCGAGCGGCGTTTCCGGCCTCGTGTCTTGCGTCCAGGTCAGGCCGCTATCCTCACTTGTGAGAACCGTTCCACCACCGCCGACAGCGATACCGAAAGATCCGTCGAAGGCTATATCGAACAATGCGTCATGCGCCGTTCCCCTGTGGCGCAGCAATGCGTCGTCCGGAGCGGCCGATGCGACCACCGGCAGAGCAAGGAAAAGCGGAAGCAATGCGAGAAATCTTTTCATCTTGTTACCCACCAGGGCGACGGGGGCGCCGCGGACGGCGCCCCCCGTGCCATTTCCGTCACGTACCGAAGCGGCGGATCGCCTGCGCCGTCAGATAGCGGTCATAGATGCTCGGGCCGATGTTGTATTCGGGACCGAAGCCGCCGGTGATCTGCTTCGCCTGAACGAAACGGCTCATGCGGTTCGTCTGCACGTCATGGCTATGGACATGCGTCCAGGACCAGAGCGGATGACCGCCATCCATGAAGGTGGCATCTCCATCCTGATACTGGCTGAAGGCCGGCTCGAAGGACTTCCAGATTTCGCCCCGCCTGTCATAGGTGAGATAGGAGACGAACATCATGTTGCGCACATCGATATAGACGCGCTTCTTGCCGACCGGCGCACGCGGATAGCCGATGGGCTCGGCCTCGACGACCAGAACTTCGGGGATCAGCTCCTTGTAATCTTCGAAGAATGTCTGACCGTTCGGACCACCGTGCACTTCGCGCTCCCAGTTCGGGTTGCGCTTGCCGGTCCAGTTGCCGGAGACGGCACCGAGGTGCGGCTTGGTGCCAATCACCTTGTAGTTGCCCCATGTGAGCATAGGGTCGCCCGCCGCCCAGGCATCGGACAGGAAGATGGTTATGCCCGGCACCAGCGGTTCGAAACGCTGGTTCGTGGGGAAGTTGCGGACGCGTTTGAACGCCGGCAGATAGCCAAGCAGGTCCGGAAACTTCCGCTGGTCGTAGTACCAGGTATTGAGGAACGCTGTTCCTTTCGCATCGGTTGGCGAAGTGAACCAGACCGCCTGATAGCGAAGCTTGTCTTCCTGGCCCGAGAGATAGGGGCCGTCCTTCGCGACGAGACCGACGGTATTCTGTTCCGCCCAGACGAAATCATACTGATAGGACAGCGTGCCGCTCGGCGAGATGTCCCAGTCGCGCACCGCATAGACCGACTCGTCGTGGCGGCCCCAGGAGAGCGTCAGGTTATAGAAGGCTTCCTCACCCGTCTTCGCATCCGGGAAAGGATTGCCGCCAATCCAGGGCTTGCCGTCATCCGCGACGACATTGCCATTGGCGTCGAAGCGTGCACGCCCGGCATTGCGCAGCGTCGCCTCGAGGTATTCATGCGGGAAAAGCTTCGTCACATCGCGCGTCGTCTCGACGATGTTGATGCGACGACCCATCTCCTTCACCTGGCGGTAGGCGATGGGATCCAGCAGATCCTTCACGACCTCGACATTGTCCGCGGTGATGACGTCGCCCGGCTTGATCTGTCCCTTGGTGTAGAGCTCGATCGAGAGCAGTTCGTCCGGGTAGGCCTTGTCGATCGTTCCCGAACGAGCGATTTCCGGCCATAGCGGCGTGAGTACGCCGGCGGCGGCAACACCCTTCAGCGACTTTTCGAGAAAGGCGCGGCGGGTGAAATCTCTGTCATATTTCCGAATTCTCATTTCCATCCTCCTCCCAACAGGACAGGAACCCTCCGGCCGTCAGGACCGGCTTGGGGCCACTTCGGCCATTTCGGTATCGATGTGATTTGAATTTCTGGAGGCCGTGCGCGCCGCCAGATCGTCCGCGAGCGCAGCAAGATCGACGCCCTCGCTGACGAGAAGTTCCTTCGACTCGATGAAACGCGGCCGCACGAGCCAGACGAGAAGCGGCACCACGATGAGCGCAATCACCATGTTGATCAGCATGACCATCACGAGCAGCAGCCCCATGTCCGCGAGGAACTTCAGCTCGGACAGGAAATACCAGGGCAGAATGCCGATGAGCACGATGGTCGCAGTGAAGAAGATCGCCTTGCCCGTCGTCGTGACGGCGGTAAGGATCGCAAGCGCCATGTCCTTGCGAAGCTGGTACTCCTCGTAGATGCGACTGAGCAGGTAGATGCCGTAGTCGATGCCGACGCCGACGCCGATGGCGGCAATGGGCAGTGTATTCACATCAAGGCCGATGCCCATTTCCGTCATCACCGCGCCGAGCAGCAGGTTCGACAGGTTGACCGGCACAAGAAGCATGATACCCGCTACGACGGAGCGATAGGCATAGGTACAGGTTATGAGGATAACGACATTCAGCAGCGCCAGAATGATCCACTGATACGTGTCGACCGTGTCGTTGATCGATTGCTGAAGGGCGATGGTCCCGCTGCCGAGACGAATCCGGAAATCGTCGAAATCCGTTCCGATGATGTCGAGAGCGGCCCGCGTCTGGCGGAGTGCTTCATCCACCGTTTCCTGCTTGTTGTCCTTGTACCAGAGCGACACCGTGCCGTTCCGCTGCTCGAAATCGGCAACGTGGAGGAAAGCCTTGGGGCCGGTGCCGACCATCAGCGCGCCCGCGGCGGCGGCTACCGCCGCATCGTCGTGGTCGAGGGGCGCCCATTTGGGGTTGCCGCCGCTGAAGAGACGGTTCGCCTCCGGCAGGTAATCGGCGAATGAAAGGGACGCCTCCGGCGGGCTCGGCTGACTTTCCAGCATGTGCTGGAGCCGCTGCATGGTGAGCGCCGTTTCGGCCTTCCGGACGACCCGGTCGAGACTGTCCGGAGATTTCGTCTCGAAGATGATCTCCAGAGTGTTCAAGCCGGGAAAATGTGCATTGATCTGACCGACCGCGACATTGAACTCGGACTCTTCCCAGAGAAGGTTACTGCCTTCCACCGGGTTCCCGACCTTGATGCCCAGCACCGCATTGAAGCTGACGAGCGCAAGCGCGACGATCCCCACCGCCGTCAGCACAGAAGTCCGGCCGATGGAGAGACGGCCGATGGAGCGCAGAAGAAAGCGGATCACATCGAATTTTCTTTGACTATCGGTCGCACCGACCATGCTGCTCACATTGCGCGGCTCGGGCAGCAACATGATCAGAAGCGGTGTCAGCAGCACGTTGGTGGGGATCAGGACAAGTGCCCAGAACCCGCAGAACAGTGCGAAGCGCTCCATCGCCGGGATCGGCGCGACACCGATAATGAAAAGGCCGAGCGCATCTGTGGTGATGCCCAGAACGCCCGGCACCATCATGACGCTGAGAGAAATTTCAGCGGCTCTCTTCCTGTCCTTCACATGATGAAGGACTTCGTAATATCGCTCGATGAATTGCACGCAATGGCTGAATGAGCGCGCGACGAGCAGCAGCGGCACAACCATGATGAGCGGCTCGATGGGCAAACCCAGCCAGCCGACAAAGCCGAATCCCCAGATCGCGGCGACAAGGCTCGTGACCAGCGGCGCAACAACGCCGACGATGTTGCGCATGTAGATGATGAGTGCGACGAGCAGCGCTATGGCGGTGATGGCAAAGATTGCCAGCATCTGAATCTGATAGAAATAGACCCAGCCGGTAAGGACGGGCTGTCCCGCCATATAGACGGCATGCTTGTCGTCGCGCGCGTCCTTCACCAGCTTGTCGAGATATTCGAAGGTCTCGCCGTAGTCGAGCAGACGTTCGATGAAGGTCGCTGTGACCAGCGTCGCGGTCCCGTCCTCCGAGACCATGAAATTGCGCACGTTGGGCGCTTTCAGAAGCCGGCTGCGAAACTCCTCGATTTCGGCGGCGCTGCGCGGCGCCCTGTCTTCCATGATCGGCCGGGAGTCGATGCCGTCGGGCGTGGCTTCCGCGTAGCGTGCCTTCTCGGTGGCGACGGACAGAACCTGATCGTGGTCGACAGCGGGGGCGAGGTCGATGTCGCGCGTGAGGTCCCAGACCTTCTGCAGCGTTTCGGCATTGTAGATATCGCCACCATCCGTTCGCTTGATCATCACCGTCACGGTGAGCGGGTTGCCGAAGTTCGGATGATCCTTGTAGGTCTGAACGAAGGGATGCGTCTTTGGCAGCAGGTCGCTGAATATCGTGCGCAGCTCTACATAGGGGAGCTGCAGAGCAAAGAACGCGGTGACGCCGATCAAAGCCAGAAGCGACAGCCAGCGGTTCGCCATTGTGACCCTGGCAATTCGCGTACTCAAACGTTCCACAAAGCCACTCCCCCGAAACGGCCCCCGATACGATGCAGCAGACACGGCGCGGCAAGCGCCGCGCGTTCCTGCCTATCGGGTCAACCTCCCTCGTTTCCCCTACCGGTCATGCCCTGCCGCTTGTGCTGCAGATGCGAATCCGGATCGTTGCAGGAATGGTGAGCGAGGCCCGCCAAGAGCACCCCGCCCTAAAGGATGGCGAAGGGGAGATCGCAAAAAGGCGCGGGAAAGCAAAGAGTTCCGGGCACGAATTTCTGTGCATCCGAATTTTTGCGATGCAGCGAAATCTCTCCGGTTGAGCCGGCGACCGGCAGCAGCGCTGCGCAGCCGCCGCCGCGAGGAACGATCGCGGGACACCGCACCGTCCACAGCTAATGCCCCCCGAAGGGGTGGGGATGGGAAGGTAATCCAGTCCCTAGGATCGCCTCAAAGAAGCATCATACAAGGGGAGGATTGCCGTGGCCAATATGGGAGATCTGCTGTGGTCGCCATCAAACGAGATGGCTACGGAGGCGAATATCACGGCCTTCATCGCCTGGCTGAACGAGAGAGGTCACAATTTCGATACCTATGAAGATGTCCGGCGCTGGTCGGTTGCCGACATTACCGGCTTCTGGGAGGCGATCTGGCAGTATTTCAGCCTCACCTCATCGACACCCTATGAGTGCGTGCTGCGAAATCCAAAGATGCCCCACGCCGAGTGGTTCCCAGGTGCGCGCGTAAACTACATTCAAACGCTGCTGAGCAAAGGCAGCGGCAGCAAGACGGCGATCCATGCCGCCGGCGAAGAGGGACCGGCGAAAAGGATCAGCTGGGCGGAGCTCAAAGACCAGGTCCACAAGGTTGCGACCTCGCTGCGCGAACTGGGCATAAGGCCTGGCGACCGCATTGTCTCCTACATGCCGAATATCCCGGAAGCGGCCATCGCCTTTTTCGCGACCGCAAGCATCGGCGCAATCTGGTCGAGTTGCTCTCCGGACTTCGGTTCGGCCAGTGTCATCGACCGGTTCGGACAGATTACGCCGAAGCTCATGTTCGCGACCGATAGCTACCGGTATGGCGGCAAGGATTTCGACCGCCGCAGGGAAGTGAAGGCAATGGCGGATGCCCTGCCCTCGCTCGAACATGTGGTGCATGTGAAAGGCTCATCTTCGGATTTCGGCGCAGAA
Organism: Parvibaculaceae bacterium; assembly: GCA_019636015.1. Taxonomy (GTDB): domain Bacteria; phylum Pseudomonadota; class Alphaproteobacteria; order Parvibaculales; family Parvibaculaceae; genus Parvibaculum. The sequence continues at coordinate 1,773,935 of JAHBYJ010000001.1, read as the reverse complement.
CCGGTGACGCCGGACGCAATTACCTGGACGAGCCTCGTCGACCGGAGCGAAGTACCAGATTTCCGCTTCGAGGACACCCGCTTCGACCATCCGCTCTGGATCGTCTATTCATCCGGCACGACGGGTCTGCCGAAACCCTTTGTCCATGGACATGGCGGCGTGCTTTTGGAAGCGCTCAAGTTCACGCATTTCCATCTGAACCTGAAGCCTTCCTCCTGCATGTTCTATTTCACCACGACGGGCTGGGTGATGTGGAACATACTCTTGTCGGGCCTGGCCGCCGGTGCCGCTGTCGTTCTTTACGACGGCAATCCCATGGCGCCCAAGACAGACAGGCTCTGGGAGCTTGCCGCCGAGACCGGCATGACGCTCTTCGGCGCGAGTCCCACCTTCCTCAACGGCCAGATGAAAGCCGGTATCCACCCGAACAAACTTTACGATATGTCGATGATGGACAGCATTCTTCTCGGCGGGTCGCCAGTGATGCCTGAGCATATGGAATGGTGCTTCGAGAATCTTCGCCACGACATATGGGTGACGTCGCAAAGTGGCGGCACGGATGTGGCTTCCGCCTTTGTCGGCGGCATGCCGACGCTGCCGGTCCACGCAGGTGAAATCCAGACGCGCTGCCTCGGCGTCGATGTTCATTCCTTCGATGACAACGGCAATGCGCTCATCGGCGAGGTGGGCGAGCTTGTGGTCAGTAAGCCGATGCCTTCCATGCCCCTCTATTTCTGGAACGATGAAGGCGGACGGCGCTATTACGAATCCTATTTCGACACCTATGAAGGCCATTGGCGGCATGGCGACTATTTCAAGGTGAATGAGCGCGGCGGCTGCTTCATCCTCGGCCGCTCGGACTCGACCTTGAACCGCTATGGCGTGCGCATCGGCACGGCGGAAATCTACCGCACCATCGAAGGCCTCGAGGAGATCGAGGACTCGATCATCGTCAATCTCGATCTGCCGGGCGGCAATTTCTTCATGCCGCTCTTCGTGACGATGAAAGAAGGCTCATCGCTGACCGACCAGGTGAAGCAAAAGATTTGCCAGGCGCTGCGCGATAAATATTCACCGCGCCACGTGCCGGATCGCATCTATGAAATCAAGGCTGTCCCCTACACGCTGACGGGTAAGAAGATGGAAGTGCCGGTACGGAAGATCCTGCTCGGTGTGCCGCTCGAGATGGCCGCAAGCCGCGACGCCATGAGCAATCCGCAGGCGATCGACTATTTCATCGAGTTTGCACGCACGCAGACGGAATATTCGACGGCGGCGGCCTGACCGCAAAAAGAAAAGGGCTGCTCCCGTTTCGGGGAGCAGCCAAGGAACCGGGAGGTGGAGGGAACGCTCTCCCGAGGAGGTTGTTCAAGCCATCGAGCCACGCAACTGCCCGAGTTTCGCGAGGATGGTCTCGGGCACCGCGTCGGCCGGAAGCTCCATGAACAATCGACTATCGGATGACGGCGCAAAGTCCGCCCCCTCCCAAAAGGTGGCAGGGAGCATTTGCCCTTCGGCACCGCCGCCAAAGGCAAGATCGAAGCCCGCGGCGGCGTCCGCGGCGCTTTCGGCGGAACCCTTCAAGACGACGATGGCGGCGGCTTCATAGTGGCGAGCGACATTCAGCAGGGGGTCGTAGAATTCAAGCGCTCTGGGGTCGCATTCCTCGAAGCGGAATGCGGAAAGACCGGGGCGGAACAACGCGCGCAAGAGATCGGCCAGCGAGAGGGCGAGATCGTCCAGCGCGTCCTCGTCTATCTCATCCGCCTCGAGACAGAGCGCCGCCAGCGCGCCCGGGCCGGGCAGCGAGAGGCCGAGGTGCCGCTGGCCAAGTGCGCCTTGCGCTGTTTCAAGCCCACGCTTCAAATGGACGCGGAAGCTCGCATCGGCGATGAGGCGCTCCATGCCGCTGGCGCCAAGTGAAGCGAGGGCGATGTCCTGCCCTTCCGCCCAGGAGCGAATCGCCGGCCCGACCGGAACTTCCACCAGCTCCAGCGAGAGAAGCTGTGCCAGATCGCGCAGGAAGAAACCCAGCTCGTCCGGCGAACGCCACGGCTCCTCCCCGCCCCGGAGAACACGCGTGCCGAAGGCATAGCCATCGACCCACAGAGCGGGAAGCGATGTCAGGTCCACTCTCTCAGCCCTTGCCTTCGCGGCAGGTGGCGAGCTCCGCCTCCAGCCTGTCGATCTTCGCCTGCAGCGGGTGCGTCATGATGACAGGCGGGTTCACCTTTCCTGCCGGGTGCACGGCGTCGGGCGAGCCCGCATGGACGAGGCTCTTGTCTGCCCAGGAGCCGTAGTAAGGCACCTTGCCGGAGGGCTTGTCCTTCACCCATTCCTTGCAGAATTCGCCGAAGGGCTTGCTTGCCGCGATGCGGGCGCGGCGGGCGGCATTGCGCGCCTCCTCCGTCGCCAGTTCGTCGATCAGCAACGTTTCCCGGCTATATACGACGCGATAGATGCGCCAAGCGACATCATGCGAGATCAGATCCTCGTCGAGATCGCGGATGACATCCTTCGGGTCTCGGTCCAGCGGATCGCCGAAGCCGCCGCCGGTGCCCTGCGAAATCATGTAGAGCTCGCCGCGCTTCGCCAGGGTGTAGCCGAGCGTCATCGGATGGGTCGTATATTTTCCATCCTTGAAGGGCCGCTCGTTCATCAGTTCCTCGATCGAGTAGCGGAAGGAGCCCGGATCCTTCAGGAGGATGTCGAAGACGTCGACACCGCTGACGCGAGCAAGCGGATAGGTCGGACAGCCATAGCCGCCAAAGAGACCGGGAATATTCGGGAACTTCGCGCCCATCGCCGTCAGCATGAAGCCGAAGGCAGGACTATCGCGCATGGCGAGAACCATCTGATAGCCCATGCCGCCGCGCTGACGGCCGAAGCCCTGATTATCCTTCATCATCTTCTTGGAGACGATCTGGATGAAGGGCATTTCTTCTTCGATGAATTCCTGCTCGCCGATATCCGACATGGTGGCGAAAATCGGGGCGCAGCCATGTTCGCCGTCCCGGTCGGCCAATGCACCGCCGCCCATACCGTTGATGTCGGCACAGACGTTCCCGACCATTTCGCCGTGCTGCGTGAGCCCGCCAAAGAGGAAGGTGTTGATCATGTTGAACCAGGGCGCCAGCACACGCGTGTACTTGTGCGGATTCGAATAAAGGAACTTCATGGCGCAGACCTGCCCTGCGCTCCAGGCGGTGAAGACGGTCATCATCGACTGCGCGTTGGGCGTGCCGAAGGCCGGCTTGAGGACGGAGGGGTTATCGAAGATGAACTTCATCGGCGCCAGCACACCCTGATTGCGCGGGATATCCGGCCAGATGAAGGTGAGGAAGAGCTGTGCGAGCATCCCCTTCACGGTTATGTCGAGACTGTTGTTCGAGCGATTGGTGAATTCGGGGCTCGAACCGCGATAATCGAATGTGAGTTCATCGCCCTTCTTCGTCAGCTCAAGATTGATCTTGATCTGCACATTCTCGCGCAGCGTACCGTCCGTCCACCAGGAATGGCGGGTGGTGCCGTCCGGCCATTCTGAAAGCCGGCGGCGCACTTCGGCATCGGTGTCCTCCAGATTCATGCGCAGTGCGGCGACGACGGCCTCCACGCCGTACTCCGCTATCGCTTCGTGGATGCGTGTCTCGATGCGGCGGCAGACATACATCTTCACCTTCATGTCCGCATATTGCAGCTTGGGCTCACGCACCGAATTCTGCAGGAAGGTGACGAGATCGCGCCGGAGCTTGTAGTTCTCCGCAACCTTGAAGGGGGACATCTTCAGTCCCTCATCCCATATCTGCTCGGCGAGCGAGGGCATGCCGCCCGGCTCGATGGCGCCGTTCTCGCCTTCATGCACAGTGGCGCCAGCCCAAGCCACAATGCGGCCTTCGTGGAAGACCGGCATCATCATGGACTGGTCGGTGTTGTGGGCCTGGCCGTAGCGTGCATCGTTGACGATGAAGACATCACCTTCCTTGATGCCGACGGTCGGTTCGTTCGCCCAATACTTGTTCACGAACTTGATCGGGTACTGCACGAGATTGCAGAAGATGACGACGCCGCCCGAGCTTGCAAGGGAGAGATCGCCCGAGGCTGTGTAGACGGCGGAAACACAGTCGCCCCATTTCGCACCGGGAGCCGCACCCATGTTTTCCAGCATCTCGAAGCTCTCGTTGACGCCGGCGAGAATGCGCTCGCGGACGATCTCGAGGCGGACCGGGTCCTTCTCCTTCGCGATGCACTGATCTTCGAAGGCGGTCCGCGGCTCAAGTCCGTGGTTTTCCATGATCTCAGGATCGGGTGCCAGGTAGAGGCTCGTCTCCTTCAGAAAACTCTCCACGGCGGAGGACGCAGCGCCGCCAATGTCCATGTCGTCACCCATCGTCTTTCCTCCCGTGAATTCAGTTCTGCTTTTTGTCCGCACGCTCGAAGAGAGCAGCGCCGTATCTGCCTATGCGGAGCTTCCAGCCCGGCTCGACGAGATAGGTCGTCGAAGGTGAGATGACGACCGCCGGCGCCGATACGATGGATCCGAATGGCAGGTCGCTGAGCTCGTAGAAGCCGGTAGCAAGGGCGTTGTCGTGACCGACGAAATGACATTCGCGCGTTTCGGCGGCAGGTGGCGCAGACACAAGTTCCTTTTCTTCCGGCAATACGCCGCGGAAGCGGAAGGTCGGCATCTGCGAATAGGTGGCGACGCGAATGGTGTTGACCCGGATGCCCGCTTCCGGCGCCTGGCTGCCCTCGCCATAACGGCGGCCATAATCGGCGGAGAACTCCTTCATCACCTCGAGCAGATCTTCCGCGGAGTGGAACCGGTTCTTCGAGACGACGACGGCTGTCTGCGCCAGCTGGTTGCCATAGCGCATGTCGAGTTCGAGCCGGTGGCGGATCGCTTCTTCGGGCACACCCTGACGAATGAGATCGTCTCGGCCCTTCTGTTCAAGCTCCTCGACCAGCGCATTGAAGCGCGGGAAATCGTCGAAGAGCTGTCGTGTGTTCGAATCGTAGAGCGAGAGGTAAAGCGATCGCTCGTGGAAATGGAGCTGATCCATATTGCCCGCGCCGATCGCCGAGAAGATGGCGCTGAAGGGCGGCACCATCACGCGCGAGACGCCGAGCATGTTGGCGATGCCGCAGGCATGGAGTGGGCCGTTACCGCCATAAGCAAGCAGCGTAAAGTGGCGCGGTTCATAGCCCCTGACGCGCAGCTCCTGCGCGATACCATTCGCCATGTCGTTGTCGACCTTGTCGCGGATGAGTTTCGCGGCGCCGATGGCATCGACGCCCATGGCCTCGCCCACCTCCCCTTCGAGGGCGCGGATGGCGCGCCGTTCATTGAGCGGGATCGAACCGCCTGCATAGCGATCGGCAATGAGGTAGCCGAGCGCGAGATCTGCATCGGTCACAGTCGCATTGCGGCCGCCGCGGTTGTAGCAGGCCGGACCGGGATCGGAGCCGGCACTTTCGGGTCCGACCGCCACGGCGCGGCGGAGCCTGTCATAGCGTGCGATGGAGCCCCCGCCGGCACCGAGCGTAACGAGGTGAACCATCGGAATATTGACAAGCCAGCGCTCGATCACGGGATTGAAGTCGTAGAACTTCACGCCGCCCTTCACGACGAGGCCAATATCGAAGGAAGTGCCGCCCATATCCGTGCAGACGACATTCCCGAGGTCCGTTTCGGCGGCGAGATGTTCGGAGGCATGAATGCCGGCAACCGGGCCCGAATGGATGGTCTGCAGAGCGTCGGTCGAGTTGAGCTGCGCCATGCCGCCCGAATTGTGAATCACGAGCATGGGCTTGCGATAGCCATTGTCGCGGAGGTTGAGCTCCAGCGTGGAGAGCCCGTGATACATGGCGTTGTGCAAAAAAGCGTCGATGATGGCCGACGATGTACGTGCATATTCGCCCTTGCGGCCACCCACCTTGTGCGACAGCACGATGGGCGCGGAGCCAAGCAGATGTTCCGGGAACTCTTCGCGAATGATTTCCTCGACAAGCAATTCATGTTCCGGCTGCACAACGGCGTTGACCAGCGAGACGACGAAGGCCTGGACGCCATTGTCGACGAGCTGCCGGACGCGGGTGCGAACATCCTCCGGGTCCACCGCCATGACGATTTCGCCTGTCTCGGCCACGCGCTCGCGGATGCCGACGATCATTTGCACGGGTACGAGCGGTGCGGGGCGCTGCGCCATGGGAAGATCGCGGCGGAGCCGGTCCGGCAAGCCCTCGCCATAACCGCGGCCCCGGCTCAGCGGCACCATGGCCTCGAAACCCGCCGTGACGATGAGGCCGACGCGAGGTCCCCGACGCTCTATAAGAGCGTTGGTGCCAAGTGTCGTCGCATAGCGGACGCTGTCCACCTCGCGCATGACCTCCTCAAGCGAGAGGCCGATCTGCTCATAGGCCATCTTGAGCGAGGCATTGAAGCCGAGCGCGAGGTTCTGATGCGTCGTCAGGGCCTTTGCCTCGACATAGACATCGTCCCAGACGAGCGAGCAATCCGTGAAGGTTCCGCCAATGTCCACCGATACGCGGCGCATATGTTCCGTTCCTCTTGCTTTTCGGTCAGTGCGAATGAGGCGGGGCTACGAAGTCCGGGCCCAGCACCGGCTTATCGAGCGGCTCGCGCTTCGCCCATTGCGCCTTCAGTGCGTCGATATCGAGTTCGATGTCATGCGCGGGAGGGTGACCGGGCGGCAGATACTCAACTTCCGCGAGCCGGCCGCAGTTCGGGCAGCAATATTCGACTATGCGGCACCAATCCGGGTCCGGAGCGAAGGTAAAGTCGTACTTCGCGGCATCGAGAATCGGTGCATGCACCTCGGAAGGATCGCGCTCCCGGACCAAGAGCCCCTTCTTGTAGTTGTCGCGGGCATCGCCGATATCGTGCCCGCAGGACGCACATTCCCAGCGTTCGCTGTCGAGATCGATGGTGAGCATCGATGTCATGAAGACTTTCATTCTTTCCTCCCAGATCAGCCGGTTAGCGCCGCAATAGCAGGTCGCCGTTACCGCTGACGACGAAACGCCAGCCTTCACGGATATGCGCGGTGAAGAAGGCTTCTTCGACAAGACAGGGTCCTTCGTGCCAATCGCCGGGGCTCAGATCTTCCAGCCGGAAGAGCGGCAGATCGGTGACGCCCCTGCGGACGCCGGCCATCTCCGCCTTGCGTCGCTCGCCGCTTTCCGGACTGCCAAGACCGATCTTCTCGATGGGCTTTGTCACGCGAAGCTCCAGCCAGGCTTCCGTGTTCGCCCCGTCATGGCGGCCGTTCAGTTTGGCGCGGGAATAACCCGTGCCGTTTCTCGTCAGCACCGCATAGTCGAGTGCGCATTCCGCGAGATCGAAGCCCTCGGCAAGCATGCCGCGCCGCGCCTGCTCGAGAAGGTCGGATTTGGCCTTCTGGATGGCGTCGTCACGTCCCGCGGCGAGTTCCGCCATGTAGTTGTGCTCGATATCGGAAAAGGCGATGCCATAGGCACTGAAAACGGCGGCGAACTTCGGAATGAGCACGGTGTCGAGCCCCGCCATCTCGGCTACGCCACAGGCCGACATGGGGCCCGCGCCACCAAAAGCGAGGATCGTGGCGCCCTTGTTCCTCCCTGCGAAATCCGACAGCTGTCCGGCAATCTTCGCGTGATAGGCATCGGCCATCGCGTTCGCCGCCTCTGCAAGCGAGAGGCCCAGCGGCTCGCCTACATGAGTCATGATAGCTCGCTCGGCGCGTTCGCGGTCGAGCGGCATGCGCCCGCCGAAGTAGGATGCAGGGTCGAGAATGCCCAAAGCCAGGAAGGCGTCCGTCATTGTGGCCTTGGTGCCACCGCGCGCAAAGCAGGCAGGCCCCGGCGCGGAGCCGACGCTTTCCGGGCCCACAAGGATACGCCCCTCCTCCGCGCGTATGATGGAGCCGCCCCCGGCGCCGATGCTCTCGATTGCGGAAAGCGGGATGGAAACAGGCGCGCCCTCGATGTGACCGGCCTGGGCCACCGCGACGGATGCGTCTTCGAACATGGCGATGTCGGTCGTGGTGCCGCCGATGTCGATGGAGACGGCGGAAGATATGCCATAGTGCTTCAGCAAGACTTCCCCCCCTACCACACCGCCCTGCGGACCGGAGGAATAGGTCTTGATGGCGACGGTCTTGGCGACGCGCGTCGAGTTCCCATCATTGCGGAAAATCAGCAGAGGCTTGCGGGCGCGATGTTCGCGCAGCCGGTTCTCGGCATTGTAGAGGAACGTTTCCATGGCAGGATGAAGGAAAGCATTGAGAATGCTCGTCCATACACGCTGTTCCAAGGTTCCGATCCGCGTCAGTTCGGTCGAGAAGAGAAGCGGCACGGCTCCAAGGAGATGACGCGGGAAGGCACGATAGAGAATGCGCTTTGCTGCCTTTTCACGCGCCGCGGCATCGGCGCCTGCAAAGGCAATCACAATGCGGCTCGCACCGGCCGAAACGAGCTTGGAAACGGCGGTCACCAGTTCCGCCGGACTGGACGTCGCCGAACAGGGCGAGACCTGGCGCACGCGGTCGCCCACGAAAGCCTCGAAGAGGGCGGGCGACGCATTCATCGCACCCGTGGCGGCTGCATCGTCATCGGTCAGGAGGCCCACACGCGGCCCCTTCCGCTGAACGATGGCATTCGTTCCCTGCGTGGTGGAGTAGCGGATGTAGTCGATGGAGCCGACAAGCTTCGGCATGTCCACCTCGCCGCTCATCTTCTCCGACAAGGCCTCAAGGCATTTCACGAAACATTCGGTCAGGTCATGCGGTGTGGTCAGCGTTTTCGCATGGACTGTCGAAATGCCGTCGGTCGCGCAGACATCCGTCAGCGTGCCGCCATTGTCGATGCTTACAAGAAGCCCCACCGCCAGTTCCTCCCCATCTCTTTCCGGCATCGCCTCGGGAGACAATGCGCCGCTTTATGAGAGGACAATACGGGTGGCCGGCCCCCCCTTCCCCACCCGAAAGGATGGAAATTTCTAGTCGATCAGACCGAAATGGCGCGCGACGGAAACGGCCTGCATGCGATTGCTGATCTGCAATTTCTCGAAGATGTTTCGCAGATGCCATTTGACTGTATTGGTCGAAAGCGAAAGACGATCAGCCAGTGCCTTGTTTGAAAATCCATTCGAGACGAGACGTAGAATCTCTCTTTCGCGCTCCGTCAAATCCTCGAGCAAGGGCGCGCCCGCGTCCTCGTCTTCGAATTCCTGTTCCGGCATGGCGACGGGTGTAAACTCCCCCGCTTCGGCTAGCAGACGATCGAGATAAGCCGAGACAAGGTCCTTCTGCGGCAGGTCAGGGAACTTGGGCAGCGCCTGCCGCGCTTCGTGCAGTAGGCGGACCGCCTGCGGACCTTCGTCCAGCACAAGGCGGATGAACTGGTCGGGCGCGCCGATGCGAAGCGCCTCGATAAGCGCCCGGCGGGCGGCATTCACCTGCCCCTCCACATTCAGCGAAATTGCGAGCAGCAGGTTCAGCTTCATGAACCGGCGCATGCGGCGCTGAAGGCGGGCCTTTCGCGCCGCAGGCTGCAGCAAGGCGCGCGCATCGGCATGACGACCGGAGAGGATGAGGAGTCGCGCCTCGGTTATGGTTTGCGCCTCGGTTTCGCCGGCATGGAACAAGAGCCCATCGTCGCCCTCTCCGTCTCCCGAGGCAAGGCCGGCATATCGCGTGCGGGCCTTGTCGAGATCTCCGGCCAGCGTTGCCTGACGCACCAGCTCCGCCTTGGCATATGTAACGAGCCGCCGGAGATTGTAGCGATGCCCGAGATACATCAACCGGTCGAGAACTTCCTCGGCCTCCCGTTCCTCACCGCGCAGATTCGCAATGCGCGCCATGGTGAGAAAAGCAAGCGCAAGCGGCTCCACGATCGCCTGTTGCTCGAGAAGAAGCAGGTGATCGTGGAGCAGCGTTTCCGCTTCCGCAATGCAGTTCCTTTCATAGAGCGTCTCGGCAAGGCAGGCGGCGATGACGGAGCCGGCGGTGACGCTCGCCGCAGCGCACTCCTCATTGTGGGCATAGGCCTGCTTCAGACTTTTTAGGGCCTCTTCGTTGCCCCCCTGGGCGGCTACAACATTGGCGTGAATCCACTCGCAATATGAAAGACCGAAAAGATTATGCGCTTCGTCGTGCAGCGCGCGGGCCTGAGCGAGCATGTCGCGCGCTTCCTCGAAGCGGCTGTTCAGATAAAGCCAGTAAGCTCGCGCATTGAGCGCGACGGCATATTCGAGCCCCTGCCGGTCTGCAAGCTGCTCCATGACTTCGGCGCCGGTCCGGCCTATCTCGGCGACGTGATCCTGCGCTGCGATCGGAAAGATGCGGGTATAGTTGTGAACGCCCCAGTCCTCGCGGGAGGCACCGTTTTTCTCGAGCTCGGCCTTGCGCAAGGCGACGATGCGGTTTGCCTTGGCGAAATCGCGCCTGAAGCCATAGGCGATAATGGCTGCATTGAGGATACGCGAATATTTGCGCAGAGTATCGAGCGAGAGCCGGTCGGCATAGCGCACGATAAGGTCGAGCCGCTCCTCGCTGACAAGACGTTCGATGATGGTGTCGAGAAGGCCAGCGGCTGCCTCCTCGTCTGTCGCTTCAATGTAGTGGAGGATCGCTTCTTCGCTGAAGCCATGCTCCTCATACCAGCCGGCAATTTTCTTGTGGAGGGCAAGCACCTGCGCCTCGGTCATCTCGCGGCGCAGTCGTGTCAGCAGTACTTGACGGAAAACGGTATGAAACCGGAACCAGCGCCGCTCCATATCGACCGGCGAGAGGAAGAGCCCCAGATGCTCGATTTCGTTCAGGCAGGCAGCGCCGTCGTTCCGCCCTGACACATGTTCCAGCAGTTCGGGGCAGATGCGCTCCGGCATGCAGGCCTCGAGCAGGACACGCTGGAAATCCGCCGACAGATTCTCGAACACGTCGGTCGCGAGAAAATCGATGAGGTCGGGCGTGACGCCGGACGCCGGAAGGGAACGTGCCCGCGCAGGCCGCCCGCGCATCGACAGGCGGATACATTGAAGCGCGGCTGGCCAGCCATCGGTCGCTGTCTGATAGCGGTCGACTTCGGCTTCCGAAATATCGCGGAACTCGCGAAAGAACTCCGCCGTTTCGTTCGACCGGAAGCGAAGTCCCTCTACATTCACCACCACCGCCTGTTCGCGCAATTGCAGGCGCGGCAGGTTGATCGCAGGGACAACGCGGGTGCCGATGCAGAGTTGCGCCCCTTTCGGCAGAACGCGCACAAGCTGCGCGATCACGGCTTCCATGCCGGAATGGGCGGCCTGTTCGAAATTATCGATCACGATAACAAGTTCGCCCGGGACAGCACGTACGCTGCGCAGGAAATCCTGCACCGAAGCGGAGGAATTGTCCGGTAGAGGTGGGCGCGTGCCTTCGTTCGTCGCGGATGCAAGTACGGCCTCGCAAAGAAGGCGGAGGAATCGCGACGGGTCGGAGTAGTAGGACTCCAGATGAAGCCAGGCGATGGCGGCGCCCGCCGACTCGCGCCTTGCACAATATTGTCGCAGAAGTGTCGTCTTGCCGAATCCCGCCGGCGCTTGCACCACAATCAGTCGGACGGCGGTATGGTTCTTCAGCCGTTCAAGCTGGAACTTCCGCTGTACCTGGTTGTTCGGCGCGGTGACGATTGCGGGCGCAATGGAAGCGGGGGCAAGCAACGTGGCGCCGCGTTTCCCTTCCAAGCCTGACTTGTCCGGTTCCAGGGCGGCTGTCATGGCCTTCCTCCTCCAAGGACGGTGGACGATACTCCATCCGCCGCAAGCCCGCTTGCCCGCGGGACTTCGATTTTGCTGCCTAGCGCGCGTCGGCTGCGATGCGCACCATCAGCTTGCCATTGTTGCCGCCCGTATAGAGCAGGCGCAACGCATCCACCGCGTTCTCAAGACCGCTCTCCACATGGATGCGATATTTGAGCTTGCCGGAGCGCATCCACTCGATGAGTTTTGCGTGGTACTCCGGAAAATGTGCGGCATAGTCAAGAATGACGAAGCCCTGAATGGTCAGGCGCTTCATGATGACATTGCGAAACATATAGGGACCAGGCACCGGGTCCGATGAGTTGTATGTCGAGATGAGACCGCAGATCACGACACGGCCACCCTCCTTCATCAGGGTCAAGCCCGCATCGAGCTGGTCGCCGCCAACATTCTCGAACTGGATGTCGATGCCGTCCGGTGCCTCGCGCTTCAGCGCGGCGAGCAAATCTTCCTTGCGGTAGTTGATGACCGCGTCAAAGCCGAGTTCATCCTTCAGCCATTTGCACTTGTCGTCGGAGCCCGCCACGCCGATGACGCGGCAGCCATGAAGTTTCGCGATCTGCCCTACCAAGGCGCCGACAGCGCCGGCCGCCGCCGTGATCACGACCGTGTCGCCGGGCTTCGGCTTGCCGATTTCAAGAAGACCCACATAAGCCGTCGGCCCGGCAATGGCGAGGATGCCAAAGGCATCCGCAAGCGCGACGCCCTCCGGCCGCGGAAAGGGTGACCAGCCCTCGCCATCCGTCACGATCCAGTCCGACCAGGTGCCGAGGCCCGTCACCAGCGAGCCCTCGGGAAAGGCCGGGTTTCGCGACTCCGCCACTTCCCCGAGAACGAAACCGAGCATCCGCGCGCCGATGGGCAGCGGGTCCATGTAGGTGTCCCAGTCGCTCAGCCAGACGCGGTTGGTTGCATCGAGCGACATATAGAGACTGCGGACGAGAACCTGGCCGGGCTTCAGGGCGGGTACGGGATCCTCCCGCAGAACGAGCGTATCCGCCTCGATGACGTCTTTCGGGCGCTTGTTGAAATACCAATGACGCGCAATCCTGCCCACCGCCGCTCCTCCCACCGTCTCAGGATTCGAGGATTTTCTCCTTTGAATCCAGTTACTTACCTGTTTCAGCACGCTTTCCTCCCCAGGCAGCGTTTCAAGCGTCGCATGCTGAAACAGTTTTCCCCACCCCTACCCACCCTAAAGGGTGGGTAGGGGTTTCAACAGGGTCAGCGGAATTCGAGGGTAAGGGGAAGGGTCACGACATTCTCGGGGATATGGGCGGGGATCGGAGGCACTGGAAACGAGCGAGTGATGGCCTCGAGCATCGCTTGGTCGAGTGCTTGCGAGCCTGACGAACGGACGAGGACCAGGCCGACAAGCCTGCCCGACCGGTCGAAGGATACATTGGCGTTGGGAGGGACGATGCGGTTCACATCGAGCCCGGGCGGCAGGACCAGATTCTCGTTGAGCCGCCGTCTGAGCATTCGCCCATAGGCGTCTCCCCGGCCGACTTCCCTTCCGCCGTCGATGCTGGTGGCGCTATAGCTCTGCTCGATGGTCTGTGCCCAGTCGGGCAGGCGCTCCGGCGCTTCCGATCTCTCCGGTGGCGCGGCCCTCTCAGGCGCCTCCTCGAGGGGGCGCGGCATCTTTCTCGCTACTCTTTCTGCGTCGCCGAGCTGCTCATGTTCCTCATCCGAGCCGAAGTGGAACGGTGTTGAAGGCGTTTGCGGCTCAGGCCGCGGCTCCGGCTCGGGTTGCGGTTCAGGCTGAGGCGGCGGAACGTTCTCGACCTCGATGGCGGCCGGCCCTTCGGCCGGCGGCATGGCGGGTGGCGCCCCGAAAAGAAGCGGCAGAAGCAAGAGAATGTTGATGGCCAGTGCAAGACCAAGCGCGATCACCAGTTCGCGCGTCCAGAGACGAGCGGGCGGCGGTGGCGGGGGAAGAACGTGAAAAGCGGCAGGCCGGGCCCCGGCGGCCGCCTCGCTTCCACTCTCACCTGACATAATCGAAGCCATCGCTACCCAGTTCCGCGGGGTCCTCAGCCCGCCGCTGCGGCGCAGTCTATCAGGCGGAGATCGCAGTTGGCAGGGCCGGCGACAGCCGCTTGCCTCAGGGCTCGATGCGAGTACCGGACCGTCCGTCGAGAATTCCACCGGCATCGGCAAGAGTGCCGATAAAGGCAGGCTGTCCGGCTTCGATCGCGAAGCGGCGAACCGCCTCGATCTTCGGGCGCATGGAGCCTTCGGCGAAGGCCGATGGGTCGAGATCGCGCGCACCAATAGCAGAAATGCGCTGCCTTGCCGGCGTGTCCCAATCCTTATAGACGCCGTCGACATCGGTGAGGACCAGCAGGGCTTGCGCTTTGAGTTCGATTGCAAGAAGGCAGGCCGCGAGGTCCTTGTCGATGACGGCTTCGACGCCTTCGGGCGCGCCGCCAGCACCTGCGCGCACCGGAATGCCGCCGCCGCCCGCGCAAATGACGAGGCATCCCGTTTCAACGAGCTTGCGGATCGCACCGATCTCGACGATGTGACGCGGCGCGGGCGAGGCAACCACGCGGCGCCAGCCCTTTCCGTCTCTCGCGACAGCCCAGCCTCGCTCGGCAGCTAGCGCTTTCGCCGTGGCGCCGTCATATATGGGTCCGATGGGTTTTGTGGGCCGCGCAAAGGCGGGATCGTCCGGATCGACCAGTGTTTGCGTGAGCACTGTCACTATTTCACGCTCGGGCAGGGCCCGGCGCATCGCTTCTTCGATGACGTAGCCGATCATGCCTTGCGATTCCGCACCGAGCACATCCAGCGGATAGGGTGGCGCATCCTTGTAGGCATCGGCTTCCAGAGCAAGCAAGCCGACCTGCGGCCCGTTTCCATGCACAAGGACCACTTCATGTTCGCGCGCGATCGCGGCAAGTGCGGTGGCCGCTTCGCCCATGTTGCGGCGCTGGTTGCCGATATCGAGCATTTCCCCGCGTTTCAGAAGAGCATTGCCGCCAATCGCCACAAGGATGCGCATGGTCTAACCCGCGCGCTTTCGGGGCGCTGGCTGCTGTTGGGTGATGCAGTGGATATTGCCGCCGCCGAGAAGTATCTCTCTCGCAGGCACGGGAACGACCGTGCGTTCTGGGAACAGCGCGGAGAGCTGTGCGATGGCATTTTCATCGTGGCTGTCGTCAAAAACAGGCAGCGCAATCACGCCATTCGCGATGTAGAAATTCACATAGGAGCCGGCAAGCCGAGCGCCGGGCAAACGCGGCTCCGTTCCCTCCACCACATCGACACCGCGGCTTTCCTCTTCCGACATGAAGAGGGGCCCCGGCTGATGAAGCTTGTGAATTTCAAACTTGCGGCCGCACGCGTCTGTGGATCGAGAAAGGCGTTCATAGGCATCCTTTGAAATCTCGTATTGCGGATCGCTGGTATCGTCCGTCCAGGTGAGCGCGACGACGCCCGGCCGCACAAAGCAGCAGAGATTGTCCACATGCCCGTCCGTCTCGTCATTGAAGACGCCTCGGCCGAGCCAGACGGTTTTCCCGATGCCGAGATAGTCCGCAAGTATCCGCTCTATTTCCTCGCGGGAGAGGCCAGGATTGCGATTCGGGTTGAGCAGGCATTCCTCAGTGGCGATGAGCGTGCCTTCGCCATCCACATGGATGGAGCCGCCTTCGAGCACGATAGGCGCCCGGTAGCGGTCCACGCGCTCGATTTCGGCGACCTTGGAAGCGACCAGATCGTCCTGGTCCCAAGGGAAGTACAGACCGCCTTCGAGGCCGCCCCAGGCATTGAACACCCAATCGATCGCGCGGACGGCGCCTGCCCCATCGACGACGAAAGTGGGGCCGCAATCGCGCATCCATGAATCGTCGCTGGTGATTTCCACAACCCGAACTTGCGACGGCAGCATGGCACGGGCATTCGCGAACTGACGTGGTGAGACGCCGACAGTCACAGGTTCGCTGCGCGCGATCGCCGAGGCGACGGAGACGAAACAATTTTGCGCCGGTTTGGCACCGAGGCGCCAGTTGTCGGGACGTTCGGGCCAAAGCATCCATGTTCCCGCATGGGGCTCGAACTCGCCGGGCATCCGGAATCCGTCGTCCTTCGGCGTGCTTTTCAGCAGTCGCGTCATGGTACCGTCCCTTTCACTCAGCCGCGGTTGTTTCCCCTGCCCGCCCGGCGTACCAGAAACTCTCCGACCACGACAGTGACGGCAACCCCGGCAATGATCGAGCTGGCATAGGCCGGATCGAACTCTCCGGGTGTGTAGATGAAGAAGACAATGGCCTGCACGATAAAGGCCATGCAGAGGAGTCCGAGAGCAACAGCCGCCCCCTGCCCGCCCGGCACACGATAAGGCCTTGGACGATCCGCATCGATGCGGCGCAACCGTAAGAAGGCGAGGAACATGGCGAGATAAGGAAGGAGGAAAATGATCGAGGAGAAGGCGAACAGCGTCCAGAACAGGTCCTCCGCATCCGCCGCCAGAAGCCCATAGATCACGATCACCGCCGTCGTGACGACGCCCGTCACGACGGCGGCATTGGCAGGTGTCTTATGCTCGGGATGGAGCCGGGCGAACATGCCCGGCAGGTTGCCGTCGAGCGCGGCCTCCGCGGCAGAGCGATTTGCGCCCATCGTCCAGGTGACCATGTTGGCGAGAAACGAGTAGAGCGCCATCACACCGAACAGGATCACGAGTGTACCGCCGATACCGCCCTCACCGAGCAGGACGCGCAATGTGTCGACGATGCCGCTGACGAGATTGATTTCGTCGAGAGGAAGCGCGATCAGAATGCCGATCGTTGCGAAAAGATAGAATGCCGCGATCAGGATGCCGGAGACGGCGATAGTCAACGGAACGTCGCGCGCCGGGTTCTTCATTTCGGCGCTTGCTCCCGACATGAGTTCGAAGCCCATGAAGTTGTAGACAATGACCGGCAAGAAGGCGAGCGTGACGCCCCAGCTTGGCGCCATGCTCGAGAGCGAGAGTTCGTTCGCTACACCGTGATTTGCGGCATAGACGAAGCCGCCGATGCCGATGACCAGCATGATCGCGACCTTGAAGACCGCACCGAGATTAGGCACCCATTTGCCGACGTCGAGGCGAACGATGTTGATCCAAACGGTGAGCCAGGTGAGCGCGATCGCGATGGCGATCTGTATCCAGAGGCCGAGATCCGGCATGAAAAGCGCCGCAAATATTCCGGCGAAGAGAATGAAGACCGAGGGTTGCCAGAGAGCGACGTTTATCCACCATAGCCATGCCGTCCGTCCGCCCCAGCGCGCGCCGAAGGCACGGCGAACCCAAGCGTAGATGCCGCCCTGATCGGGATAGGTGCTGCCGAGCTCGGCCGTGATGAGGCCGTAAGGAATGAAGAAGAATATCATCGTGAAAATCCACCAGAAGACGGCTTGGGGGCCGATCGCGGCGGAAGCCGCCAGCTGGTCGATCACGAGAATGGCGCAGACCGTGAACAGGGTCAGGTCGAGGCCGCGCATGACTTTCTTGTAACCGCGAGGATGCGCGGAAGCGGAGATATCGGTCATTGTTTTCCCCCGAATGTGGAAGCCAGTCAGCGTCGGCAGGTCAGCTGCCGCGTCTCACGCATCACAAGAAGTCGGACAGGAAATCCTCGGCTATCCCGCGATGACGGGCGAGCAGAGCGTCCGACGGCCTTTTCAGCCGCGGATAGACGAACCAGACGAGAAGCGCCTTTTCGGTATGCAGTCGGTTCTCCGACTGATCGAGAATGATCGATTGCGCCCCATCCATGACCTCGTCCGTCGCCTCGACCCCGCGCGAAGCGGGCAAACAATGCATGAAGCGTGCGCTGGCAGGGGCGTGAGCCATGAGGGCGGCGTTCACCTGATATTTCGGCATGAAGGCTGCCTGACGATCGGGTATCTCGCTCTCCTGACCAATCCACCACCAGAGATCCGTATAGACGAAGTCGGCATCGGCGACGGCGGCGACCGGGTCTTCCGAGAAAGCGATTCTTGCGCCGGACTCATGGGATGCATCGCGAACGGCTGCCCGTCTCTCTTCGGTGATCTGGTACTTCGCGGGGGCGGCCTGCATGAACGACATGCCGAGGCGGGCGCAGATGTGCATCAGAGAAACGCAGACATTGGTCGCGTCTCCCACAAAGACGACTTTCAGCTCCTCGAGATCCTTTCCCTTCGGGGCGTGCTCCATCATGGTGAAGACGTCGCAAAGCACCTGCGTCGGATGATTGAAGTCTGTGAGACCGTTGATCACGGGAACGGTGGCGTATTTGGCGAGGCCCAGAACCGTCTCGTGCTTCAGCGTGCGCGCCTCTACGACGTCGACCATGCGGGAAACGACCCGGGCCGTATCGGCAATTGACTCGCGCGCACCGAGATGGATTTCTCCGGGACGAAGATAAAGCGCGTGGCCGCCAAGCTTCGTCATGGCCACTTCAAAGGAAACGCGGGTGCGCGTGGAAGGCTCTTCGAAGATCATGCCGAGAGAGGCCCCTGAAAGGAGACGCGGACAGGCGCCATCCTTGTCGGCCCGCTTGAGAATGGAGGTCAGTTCCATCATCCGCAGCAATTCCTCCTTCGAGAAATCGAGCGTATGAATGAAATGCTTGAGCATTCTCTCCCCCCTTTACCTTGCCGCGGTCCCGCAGGATCATCCGCTTGCAAAACGAGGCAGCCTGATACTCACATTTTACCTATGGATATTTGGCTCAACGCGGGAGGCTGCGTCAAGCCTGAAGCCAGAGCTTGGAGCGCGGCGTTTGCCCGCAGGGACGCGAGTTGGCAGGAGTTCTAAATGACAGAATTGACAGTAGCGGCAACACAGATGGCCTGCAGCCGGGATCGCGACGAGAACATCGCGCGGGCGGAAAAGCTGGTGCGGGCAGCCGCGGAACGCGGCGCGAAGGTGGTGCTGCTCCAGGAGCTCTTCGAGACGCCATATTTCTGCAAGGACACCGAGCCGGATATGATGCATCTCGCTTTGCCCATCAGCGAGAATCCCGCCGTGCATCACATGCGCTCCCTTGCGGCACAATATGGCATCGTCCTGCCCATTTCGATCTACGAACGGGCCAACATCGCGCAATACAACTCGCTCGTGATGATCGACAGCGGCGAAATCCTCGGCGTCTACCGCAAGTCGCATATTCCCGACGGGCCGGGATACCGGGAAAAATACTATTTCAATCCCGGAGACACCGGATTCCATGTCTGGAATACGCGGCATGGGCGCATTGGAGCGGCTATATGCTGGGATCAGTGGTTTCCGGAAGCGGCGCGTGTGCTCGCCCTCAAGGGCGCTGACGTGATCCTCTATCCGACGGCGATCGGCTCGGAACCGCACGACGAGACCATCCATTCGCGGGATCATTGGCAAAGGACGATGCAGGGCCATTCCGCTGCCAACCTCATTCCCGTCGTTGCCTCGAACCGGATCGGACGGGAAGAGGGAGAAAGCTGCGCCATCACTTTCTACGGATCGTCCTTCATCACGGATGCGACGGGCGCAAAGGTGGCCGAAGCGAGCGAGCATGAAGAGGAAATTCTCACCGCTACCTTTGACATCGAGCGCAACCGCCGCCAGCGCGTCAACTGGGGCGTGTTCCGCGACCGGCGGCCGGAGCTCTATGGTGACTTGCTGACGCTGGATGGGTCACTGCGCCGCTGAGGCTCAGGCGAGCATTACATCCGCGATGACAGGCAGATGATCCGAAGCGGATGCTGCTTCGGGATCGGTCCAGCTCGCGACCAGGCGCGCGGGCGAGGCGCAGTAAATGCGGTCGAGGCGCAGCAATGGCCAGACAGCCGGGAACGTCCTCTCCATCGTCCGCTCCGGCATGACGCGCTTCAGCCGCCGTCGGACATGGCCGAAGGCAAACCAGTCGTTGAAATCCCCCATCGCGATACAGGGCCCCTTCCCCTCGCAGGCGAGAGCGGCGAGCCGGTTCGCCTGCGCCCGGCGCTCCACGATGCTCAGGCCGAGATGTGTCGTGACGAGGCGGAAGGTGCCGCCGGGGGTTTCGATGCTCGATACGATCGCGCAGCGCGGTTCGCGCGAGATGAAGGAAAGGTCCTCGACGCGAATGTCGCCGAGCGGAAAACGGCTTATGACGCAATGACCGTAATGTCCGTCCGGCGCTGAAATCGTGCGCGCTTCGGCTGCATGCTCGCCGAGCGACTGACTCAGAAAGGCGACGGGCGCGGCATTGCCCGCCCGGCCGCGCGAGTCGACCTCCTGAAGCGCGATCACATCCGGATCGTGACGTTCGATGAGGCGGACGATACGGGCCAGATCGAATCGGCCATCGGCGCCGATACCACCGTGAATATTCCAGCTCAGGAGGCGGATCGTCTGGCGCATCAGTCCGATTGCCGCCATTTCGTAATGAGACGCTGGAGACCGAAGGCGAGGCCGATCCAGCAGAGGAAGGCGACGATGACAAGCGCAAGATCGAGCAAGGAGGGATTGGCCAGCAAGGCGAATACCCGGTCGCCCATGACCGACAAGACCACGATGCCCGGCGCAAGCCCGAGCATGGTGCCGAGCGCATAGTCAAGCACGGGAATGCGCAGGGCGCCGGCAACGAGATTGACCAGTGTGAAAGGCGCAATAGGGACAAGACGAATGGCTGCAATCGCCGGAACGCCACTCTTGCCGATGCCCTTGCCGATACGGTTCATGCGCGGGCCGACAATATTGCGCAGGGCCTTGCGGCCGAGACTGCGGCCCGCGCCGTAGGTCGCAAGCGCGCTCGACATCGATCCCACACCGGCATAGAGGAGGCCGGGCCAAAGGCCGAATGTGCCCGCCGTCACCACGATGAGCGCCGTGAGCGGAAAGGCAATGAAGCCGCCCACGACATAGGCTGCAAGAACAATGAGACCTGCAAAAGGACTGGCCGCTATGCCGGTAAATGTCTCGCGCAGCATGTCCGGGTCGGCGTAGTCAGAGAGGGGCGTGTATTTCCACAGAAGTCCGATGCCGACGATTGCCAGCACCAGTATGGCCGCCTTCGCGAGCGCGGAGAGACCCTTCCGGTCTTGCGGCGATGCCACGATGTCGGCCAGATGTTCGCCCGCGGTGATGGGCCGGCCGGGATCTGCGACGGTCTCGATGGCGGCGAGTTCCTTCCTGTAGGGTACTTCGTCGTCTTCGACGGGGCGAAGGCCGCGACGCTCCGAGGCGCAGGCATCCATCGCAGCAAAGAGCGAGGCCTTCGTATCGATGAGCGCGGCCATCTCCTCGCGGGATGCACCGCAATGTTCGCCGAGAAGGGTAGCAAGCGCACCGGCGACGGCCGTACGATCCTCTTGATCCGCAGCCTCGATGACGAGGTCGCATTCCGTGTCGGTGCCCATGGAGCGATTGGCGAGATTGGCCGACCCGACGCGCAGGAAGCGGTCGTCGACGATCATCACCTTGGAGTGAACCATGACATCTGTTTCGTCACCCTCGCCCTTTACCCAGGGATAGACAAGGCGCGTACGCGAGACGACGCCTGCCTCCCGCAGGATTCCCATGAAGCGAATGCGGCCCGCGAGCATGGTCTGATGCTCCAGCCAGGTATCGTGCGTCATGGGCGCCACAAGCAGCAGTTCAAGTTCCGGCTTCTCCTGCATTCTCTTCGCCACCTCATGAGCGAATCCGGTACAGGTCAGGAACTGGTTCTCGATATATATCCAGCGTTCCGCCTGCCGTGCCATGTCGAGGAACAGCCTTTCCACTTCGCGGCAGTCCGGACCACCGGAACTCGGCGCGATGGTGCGGGCAATGCCCACACGAACGGATGTGACGTCCGGCTCGACCTCGGCAGGCCAGGGGTCGTTTCGTCCCGGCGACAGGTCGATGTTTTCACAGGCGGCGTTCTCCCACCGATCCGTCACCAGATCGCAAAGCGCGCCGGCAGCGGCGCCATCCACCATGAGCTGTACATCGTGAAAGGGCCTGTAGGGCTTGTCCGCAGGGTCGAGGCGCTGCGCGTTATCCGGATCGTGTTCGCAGGTATCCCAGCGGCGGATGGTGATGTCGAGGCCGCCCGAAAAGGCGAGACGGCCGTCAATGACGGCAATTTTCTGGTGCTGCGAAGCGCCGAGAGGTACGTCGTCGTCAAGACAGAGATCGATGTTCGAGGGTGTCGTCCAGCGCAATGGAATGGCAGGCAAAGCCTCGCGCTCCATGGCGTAGATGACCGAATAGTCCCAAAGCAGCAGGTAGATTTTCAGCGACGGCCTGCGCTTTGCCAGGGCGGTCAGAAATTCGCCGAAACATTCAGGGAAACCATCATCCGCCTTGCCCGAAGGGCCGACGAGCTTGGTGCGGCTGTCGATGTCCCAGCCAACAATCGCGATGCTTCTTTCGGCTGCAAGCATCGCCTGGCGCAGAGCGCCGAAATAAGCCGCTGCATCGACGAGCAGGCTTGCGCGATCTGCCTGTTCCACGCGCCAGACATTGTGTCCCGGACGGAGAATGCTTCCCGGTTCGGCATTTTCGGCAGCAGGAGCTTGATTTCCGCGAGGCGGCATGGAACTTCCCGCAGAGGTTGAGGTTATGGTCCTACAACGCTCAAACGGCGGAAAGTCTCCCTGTCCTTACCTTCAGGGAGCGGGCGCGGCGAGAACGGTCCGGAAACCGAGATGCGTGGTGGCCAGGTCTTCTTCCTGCGGCTGCCTCGCCCCCGGCCGGTAGCGGACGCAATAGGACGGGGCGCAGAGCCAGGATCCGCCCTTGATGACCCGCATGCCCGGCGCACCGGCGAACGGGTCCGTCGTCCATTCCCACAGATTGCCGATCATGTCGTAAAGGCCGAGGGCGTTAGGCTTGAAGCAGCCGACAGGCGCAATGCCGGCGAACCCGTCTTCCGCGAGATTGATGACGGGAAAGAGCCCTTGCCAGGTATTGGCTTCCCGCGGCTGATCGTGGCTGTTCGGCGCATCTGGATCGGCCTCGCGCGATGCCCATTCCCACTGCGTTTCGCTCGGCAAGGCTCGTCCCTTCCAGGCCGCATAGGCAACGGCATCCTGATAGGCGATCGCGGTGACGGGAAAGTGCTCTCGTCCCGCAATCGATGTGCCCCGACCGCCGGGCTGGCGCCAATTGGCGCCCGGCACATATTGCCACCACTGGGCGATGTTGCCGGAACCATCCACCTTGTTCGGCATGATGAAGACGACAGCGCCTGGTTTCCGCATGTCCGGCGGCAAGCCCGGATGAGCCGCGGCATCGACGGGCCGCTCCGCCACCGTGATATAGCCGGTCGCTTCCACGAAGGCCGCGAACTCGGCATTCGTCACTTCGGTCCGGTCCATCCAAAAGCCTTCGACAGCCACTTCGCGCAGTGGCCTCTCTTCCGGATAGTAGGTGTCGCCCATGACGAAGCGGCCGCCCGGCACCCAGACCATGCCTTCATGCGGAGACGACGCGGCGGGCTCCACCATGTCGCAACGAAGCGGACCGGCATCAGCGAGACGCGCGGCTTCGCGCCCGCCGTAACTCCAGAGGCCGAAGCCGAGCCCCACCACCAGCGCGAGACCGATGACACCGGAGATGAGAAGCTTTCGCCGCACCGTCATGCTTTCATCTCAGTTCGCCCAGTAGACAAATTCATCCTCCGGGCCGCGCGGCTCGCCACCGAGCGGCCGATCGATCATGACCGGCATTTCGACGAGCGATGGCCAGATAGGCTTGGCCTGCTCGTTGTCCACCGCTTCGAGAGCCGCCGTCATTTCCGCGAGCTTCTCCGGATTCTCCCCTGCGAGATTGTGCTGCTCGGTCGGGTCTTCGGCAAGGTTGAAGAGCCACTTCCTGTCGAGGCGGTCCGAGACCTGCAATTTCCAGTCGCCCTGAAAGAGCGTCCGATAGCCGCCCGAGCGGAAGTAAAGCGGTCGGTCAGGAACACTCTCGCCGCGCACATGCCGCATGAGGTCGACACCGTCATAGACACGGTCGTCCCGCAGCTTCGCTCCCGCTGCCGCAGCGGCGGTCGCAAAGATATCGACATGCGCCGCCCGATCCTCGAGCCGCGTGCCGGCCGGAATCCGGGCCGGCCACTTCATGAAGAAGGGCACATGGATGCCGCCTTCAAAGAAGCTCGCCTTCCAGCCGCGATAGGGTGTGTTGAGGTCCGAAATGCCCACATAATTCGCACCGCCATTGTCGCTGGAGAAAATCACGATGGTGTTTTCCTCGAGGCCTTGCGCGCGCAGTTCATCGAGCACCTTGCCGATGCCGCGGTCCAGCGCAACGATCATCGCCGCATAGGTGCGCAGCGTGTGGTCCTCGATATGCGACAGCGCATCGTAGTCGGATCTCAGCGCTTGCAGCGGCGTATGCGGCGCATTGTAGGCCAGATACATGAAGAAGGGCCTGTTGCGATTGGCGCGGATTGCCTTCACGGCTTCGTTCGACAGGTAGTCCGTCATGTATTCCGACGGCTCGAAATGCTTGCTGCCATTATACTGGATCGCGAAGGGGAGATTGGCCCAGAGGAACCTGTCGATCGGGTCGAAGTCCTGCATGGAGTTGACGACATCCGGGTGGTTCTTCGGCAGGAAAAGCGCCGCGCCGGGCATGAACCCAAGAGCCTCGTCGAAGCCGCGCGCTTCCGGGCGCGAAGTATTCGTGGCCCCTAGGTGCCACTTGCCGAGCATCAGCGTGCGGTATCCCTGCTCCTTCAGCATCTGCGGAATGTAAATCTCGCTGAGCGGGACGCTCATTTCCTCGACGGGTGGCGTCTCCTTCACCAGGTCCGCGTGATAGACTGCGCCCGTGTTTGCGAAGACCGCGATGTTCCGCGCAAAGGCAGGCGGCACTGGCGTGAATTCGAAGCCGAAGCGCGTGGCGAAGCGGCCCGTCATGATCGCCGCGCGCGACGGTGCGCAGGTCGCGTTACCTGCATATCCGTTCGAGAAGACCGCTCCGTTTTGCGCGATTGAATTCATGTTCGGCGTCGGCACGGTGCCGCCCGCGAGACCGCCGCCGCCATAGGTGAGTTCGTTGAAGCCCATGTCGTCTACCAGAATGACGACGATGTTCGGCTTGCGCTCGTTTGCGGGGGCAGCCGCTTCCGCCGGGCCTTCCTCCCAGACGATCTCGCGGTTGGGCTGCACGGGATCGGTGATCGCCTGCACGATGCCTGGCAGGTAGTACCAGTAGCGGCTGAAAAGCACGGCCCCGGTTCCCACCAGAAGGGCAATGCCCGCGATCATTACAAGGCCGCGCTTTCCGATCCTCATGGTTCATCCCTCCCATATTAATGCTTGCCATTAACGTAATCGCGGGGAATGAAGGCGGACAAGACTAAATATCGGACATTCCGTAATGCGAAACGGGATCAGACAGCCGGATGCGGCTTGCCCGCGGGCGAGTGCCGCGTGCCGCGGAAGCGCCGTTCGCCCGCAAAGTCGCTACGCGCGAAAGGGCGGCGGCTCGGCTCTCCGTCAAGGAAGTCGCGGATCAGGGGAATGACTTCCTTTGCCCGGGAAACCAGGAAAAGATGCCCGCCCGGAACGATTTCGAGCCTCGCGCCCGGAATGAGCGAGGCGAGGAACCGCCCGTTCACCTGCGGCACGATCTGATCGTTCTCGCCCGCCAGCACGAGCGTGTCCGGCTTCAGGAACGGCAGGAAAGGGACGCTCGTCCAGCCCATGCCGGCGAGAAGCTGATAGAAATAGCCCCGCACGCTCGGCGCGCGCAGACGCTTCGCATGTCCCTCGGCGCCGTCCTGCTCGTCGCCATAGAGCATTTCGAAATGCTGCATCATGTAGTCGGGATTCATATAGCGGCGCGGATGAGCGAGCTTCGCCAGCGCGGCAGGCTTTCCCGGCACCATGAAAAAGCCGGCCGAGGTGGCGGCGAGAACGAGCCGGTGCACGCGATTGCCGAACTGGAAGGCGAATTGCTGTGCCATGGCGCCGCCCCATGAGACGCCCATGACATCGACTTCGCCATAGCCGAGTTCATCGAGAATGCCGGCGGCCATGCGCGCGAATTGCCATGGCCGGTAGGGGAAGGCCGCCGCCGGCGATCCGCCGACGCCAGGCGCATCGAAAGCGATCACATCCCGGTCCGGAAAAGCTTCGGCAAGCGGTGCGATCAACTCGATATTCGCACCGATGCCATTGAAGAAAAGAAGCGCACGGTGCGGCCCCTTGCCTTCCCATACCGCTGTGCGGAGAAGATTCGAGCCCACCCTTATGTCGCGGTAGCGCGGGGTTCGGTCACTCATTCAGGGTCCGGCCTTTCGACTCACTCGAGGAACATTCAGCCTAATACATAGGTGCCCGGAGCGGGATCCATAGGCTGATATTTTCTCGATCCGAGCTTTTTCGGGGCCGGAACCTCCTCGCCGGAGCGTTCGCCGAGCCAGCCGGCCCAGCGTTCCCACCAGGATCCCTGCACTTCGGACGCGCCGGCGGCCCATTCGTCCGCCGTGGCCGGAAGTTTATCGTTAACGAAGTACTTGGCCTTCGGGTTCCCGGGAGGGTTCAGGATCGCCTGGATGTGACCGCTGTTCGAGAGAACGAACTCGCGCTTACCGCTGAGCATCTGCGTGGTGCGGTAGCAGGCTTTCCAAGGCGTGATGTGGTCCGTCACGCCGCCGACGATGAAGGCGTCGATATCGACCTTACCGAGATCGATCGGCTCGCCGAGAATCATTTCCTTGCCCGGATTGGCGAAGGGCTGCGTCTCGTAGAGCGAGAGATAGTCCGAATGAAGCGCCGCCGTGAGATTGGTGGAGTCATTATTCCAGAAGAGGACATCGAAGGCCGGCGGCTTCTGGCCGTGAAGATAATTGTTCACGACGTAGTTCCAGATGAGATCGTTCGGACGGAGCCATGCGAAGACGCGCGACAGATCGGAACCTGCAAGTACGCCCTTCTTTGCCGATCGTTTTCGCGCCATCTCGATGCCGCGCTTCGTGACCAGCACACCGACATCGCTGTCTTCCATGCGGGGATCGAGAACGCAGACCCAGAAGGTGACGGAATTGATGCGCTTGTCCTTCTTTGCGGCGAGATAGCTCAACAGCGTCGCGGTGGTGATGCCGCCCGAGCAGCCGCCGGAGATATTCACTTTTTCCGAGCCGGTGATCGAGTTGACCACGCCAATGACATCGACAAGGGCCGAGACATAGTCCGCGAGCCCCCAATCGCGATGCTCTGGGCCCGGATTGCGCCAGCTCACGACGAAGACCTGGAAGCCTTGATCGACGAGATAACGCGACATGCTCTTTTCGGGCGTGAGATCGAGCACGTAATATTTGTTGATCTGGGGCGGCACGAAGAGAAGCGGCATGGCGCGGACATTGCCCGTCTTCGGCGTATACTGCAGCAGCTCCAGCATTTCCGTGCGATAGACGACGGCGCCTTCGGTCGTGGCGATGTTCTCGCCCACCTTGAAGGGCGATTTGTCCACCTGCGAGGGCATGCCGTGATTGTGACGGAGATCGTCCAGCGCATGGCGCAGGCCCTGTACCAGCGAGAGGCCGCCCGTATCGACCGCGAGCTTCACGGCGGACGGATTGCCGACCAGGCTGTTCGTCGGCGCGACCGCATCTATCATGATGTCCGCCACCAGCATTGCGCGGCCATGTTCGACCGGATCGAGATCGAGCGACTTGATGAAGCCGTGCATCTCGCTGCGGAAGGCGAGCCAGCCTTGCATCATCCGGCTATAGACGGGGTTGAGCTGCCACGCGCGGTCCACGAAGCGGCGGTCTTTCGGCTCCGGCGCGAACTTGCTATCGCCGCCGATAATGTCCACGACGTTGCGGCCGAACGATCCGATATGCTGCATGAAAGTGAAGGGGTGGCGCGCCGCGCCGCCGACAATGGCCCCGATTGCGGCAAACACGTCTTCCCGGCTGATGCCGACAATGGGGCTCAATACGTTCGGGGTCTCCGCCGCTTCTTCGCCGATGCCCGCACCGAAATCGTCCTTTTGCCGCCTCGCCATTCTGCCCTCCCCGGCATTTGTCGTTGCGGCCTGTCCTCCCCCCAAGGGGACAAGCCTGAAAGACATGATGCGCCGGGCCGCCGCCGCTCACAAGAGGCAGGGCGAAGGATTGGTCTCCAGAGGCATCAAAGGGACAGGAACGTTTTCGCGCCAATATTGATCTGACCCGCAAGGCCCGCGTCCCGGTGTACCTCGATCGCGTGGTATTCAGCCGAATTGACCATGTCGAGCAGGGCCGCGCGGGAGGGATATTCGACCAGCGCGACCTGGTCCCAGAGTTCCTCGCATTCGCCGATCATGAGCCCGTCAACCGCACCGACATAGAGCATCCGTCCACCCAGCCGCTCGATGATGCCCTTCACCGCAATGCCATAGCGCGTATAGGCCTCGAAGCCGCTGATATTGGCGTCTCGCCCATCCGGATAGGCAGCGCGCTCGCGGAATTTCAGCAGATTGACCATGACGACAGGGCCGTCCTTCGCGGTGCCGGCACGCGCGAAAAATTCTTCCATCTGCCCGTCGTTCGGCCGCATCGTGTTTTCATAATGCATCGAACTCTCCAGTCCCTTTCAAAGCGATTGACGCCGCAAGGGCCGCCATTATATTGACACTCGATGTGTCAGTTTATCTGCGTTTCCTCCGCACCCGTCAAGCGGCGGGTAAGGTGTTCAGAATTCGACTGCCGGGTGAACGGCTATTTCACAATAAGGCCGGGGCTTCCGTGACAGAATGGGCCCAAGCGGCATTGGACATATGACCCAGGAGGAGGAGCAGCCATGAGCACGCAGATCCGGGAACTGATCGTCAACCGGCAGGATTTTTCGAAGTCGCAATGGGTTGAGCGGACGGCAGAGATCGAGGATGGGCAAATCCTCGTCGAGATCGAGAAATTCGCTCTCACCGCCAACAACATCACCTATGCCGTCGCCGGCGACATGCTGAACTACTGGGCCTTCTTTCCCGCGCAGGCGGGCTGGGGGATGATCCCGGTCTGGGGATTTGCACGGGTCGTCACTTCGAAATGCCCCGCTATTCCGGAAGGCGAGCGCCTGTTCGGCTATCTGCCGATGGCGAACTATCTGGTGATGCAACCCGAGCGCGTCACGCCCGGCAGCTTTCTCGACCTTTACAAGCATCGCCGCGAGCTTCACCCGGTCTACAACAATTATACGCGGGTGACGGGTACGCGGGCGCATGAAGATGTCGAGCCAATCCTCCGGCCGCTCTTCACCACGTCCTTTCTGATCGACGACTGGCTGGCCGACAATGATTTCTTCGGGGCGAAGCAGATCATTTCGATCAGCGCCTCGTCGAAGACGGGACTTGGCCTCGGCTTCAGCCTGAGCCGGCGCCGTCCGGGAGGACCGGCAGCGATCGGCCTTACCTCGAAGGGAAACAAGGCATTCGTCGAAAGCATCGGCTTTTTCGAGAAGACAGTTACGTATGACGACGTGGCGAGTCTCGATGCATCGATCACGACGGCCGTGGTCGACTTTGCGGGCAATGGCGAGGTGCTCTCCGCCGTGCATCACCATTTCGGCGACAATCTCGTGGAGAGCACAACGGTCGGCCTGTCGCACAAGGATGCTCCGCGTGTTTCCGGCAGCCTGCCCGGCGCGAAACCGCATCTCTTTTTCGCGCCCGACCAGATGAAGAAGCGCAACGAGGAATGGGGCCATGAGGCCTATGAACGGAAAGTCGGCGAGGCCTGGGATGCCTTTGCCACCGCGGCCGGTAAATGGATGAAGCTCGAAAGGGGCCATGGAGAGGCGGCAATTTCCAAGGTTTATGAAGACATGCTGGCCGGCCGCATCAACCCCGCGGAAGGGCATTTGCTGTCGCTCAAATAGAAATTCGAGAGGGGAGGACTTCCATGACGATTGAAACACCGTTGCTGCTGAGCGGTGCGCCGGGCTCGCCCTATACGCGCAAGATGCTGGCCGTGTTGCGCTACCGGCATATTCCCTATCGTTTCTTCCTCTCGGGCCACGACACGCCGGAGAAGCTCCCAACGCCGAAGGTGCAACTCCTGCCGACCTTCTATCTTCGAGAGAAAGGAGGCGATTATCAGGCGGCCGTCGATTCCTCGCCGCTCATCCGCCGTTTCGAAAAGGAATTCAACGGACGAAGCGCCCTTCCCTCCGATCCTGTCATCGACTTCATCGACTACCTGATCGAAGACTATGCCGATGAGTGGCTGACCAAGGCGATGTTTCACTATCGCTGGCACTACAAGCCGGATATCGAGCGGGCGGCGGCAATCCTGCCGCGCTGGCGAGCCGTGACGGCCTCGGAAGACGACCATCTCAAGATGGGAAAGATATTTGCCGACCGCCAGATCTCGAGGCTCTATGTCGTGGGCTCGAACGACACGACCGCGCCGGTGATCGAGGCGAGTTACGAACGGTTCCTCGATTGCATGAAGGCGATACTGGAGAAGCAGCCTTTCGTGATGGGCAAGCGCCCCGGTAGCAGCGATTTCGGCATTTTCGGGCAGCTGACGCAGCTCACGCATTTCGATCCGACGCCAATGGCCCTGACGCTTGACCGTGCCCCCCGCGTTTTCGCCTGGGTCGACATCATGGAAGACCTGTCGGGGCTCGATCCGAAGGATGGGGACTGGATTTCGCGCGATGCAATCGCCGCTAATCTCCGCGGGTTGCTTACGGAGATCGGCCGCGTCTATGCGCCCGCGCTGATCGCCAACGCCAAGGCGCTGACGGCAGGCGCGGAGAAGGTCGAAACGGAAATCGACGGCAGGCCGTGGGTGCAGCAGCCCTTCCCCTACCAGGGCAAATGCCTGCAGTGGCTGCGGGAAAAGCGCGAGGCACTTTCAGCGGCGAACAAGGCGGAGGTGGACCAACTGCTCGCCGGCACCGGCTGCGAAGTCCTTTTCGCCTGATGCCTCAGTGCTTGTTGCGTGGCGGCGCGACAAGCGCGAGGCCCATCGCCTCGATGACGCGCTTCGCCTGCAGGACCGACAGGCCCTGGTCGATGCGCAGGCGGCGCCACATGTCGAAGCTCAACAGGGCATCCAGCGCATCGACAACAGTCCGATCCTTGCGGAGATCGGCCGGCAGGGCATTGCGCAGAAGCTCGCGGAGGCCCGCATTCATTCGCTCCCGGTCTTCGGCCAGATAGGCCGAACGGTGGGCGTTGGCATCGGCTGCAATGCGAAAGGGCGTGATACGTTCGAAAAGGCGCGACCTCCGTTCCAGCATCTGCTGGAATTTTTCCTCGACGGTGCCGCTCGGCTCCGCCATGTCGAGAAAGGGCTCGGCCTCCATCATGGCCAGTGCGCCGATTTCGCGATACAGGCTTTCCATATCGTCGAAGTGGCGGAAGACGGTGCGCAAGCCGACATTAGCCCGGGTCGCCACTTCCTCGGCACGCGGGGCCACATTCCCTTCGCGTATCAGATCGCGCATGGCCTCGACGATGCGAAGCCGGCTCGCCGCGCTGCGGAGGCGCCGTCCGTCCTGCTTCTTGATGGAGCTGTCTGTCATTCGAGGAGACTCATCGGAGGGGTGGTGGCGCATCATCCCAAACTGCGCCTGCAATTGCCACAAGCGAGTGATGCATCCTCACAGAATTCGGCTATTCGCGGTCGCCTTCGAGCGCGCGGCGAACGCGACGCAGGATCACGCGCCGTGCCTTGTCATCCGCCGCCTTCTCCAGTTCGGCGCCGATATCGAGCCAGAGCTCCGAGAGATCGTTGTGCCAATCCGTCCGGCCCACGATTTCGGGCTGCAGACGCCGCGGCGCCGGGCGCTCACGCGTGGCGGGCGTCTCCGCGAGAAGATCGAGTTCGGAGTCGAGTGCAGGCGCAAGAATGCGGTCGCCGTCGAGGCCAAGCTGGGAAAGCCGCTCGTGAAGCCCGGCGATGCCCTCCTCCTCGCCATGGACGAGTATGATGCCGCGCTTCACCGGTCCGCGATCGGCCACCCAGCGGGCGAGACCCGGGCCATCGGCATGGCCTGAGAAAATGTCGAGCGTGCGGATGCGGGCGCGAACCTTCACCTCCTCACCCTGGATGCGCACGGCTTCCGCCCCATTCTGCAATATGCGGCCGAGCGTGCCTTCGGCCTGGTAGCCGACCATCAGGACCGTGGTGTTTGCCCGCCAGAGGCGGTTCTTCAGATGATGGCGGATGCGCCCTGCATCGCACATGCCGCTGGCCGCGACGATGATATGGCTGCCATCCATGCGCTCGATCATCATGCTCTCCTGCACGGACTCCGTCGTGCGCAGGAGAGGCGAACGCATGAGATGGCGGAAGACATCTCCGCCTTCCAGTTCACCCGCGTGGTCCATGAAGATTTCCGTTGCGCGGATGGCAAGCGGAGAGTCGAGAAAGATCGGCACTTGCGGAATGCGGCGGTCATGCGCCAGAGCAAGCAGGTCGGACAGAAGTTCCTGCGTGCGCTCGACAGCGAATGAGGGAACGATGAGAACGCCATTGCCCTTCAGCGCCTCATTCGCTTCCCGAGCCACGAGATCGCGCCGTTCCTCAAGCGACATCAGTCCGCGCTCGCGAGCGCCATAGGTCGCTTCGCAGACGATGTAATCGACACCTTCCGGCGAATCCGGCGCCGGGTGAAAGCTCGTGACGCTCGGCCCTATATCGCCGGAGAAGAGGAGCCGAAGCACGGGCTGTCTCTCGTCCCCGGTCTGCACCTCAACTTCGACTGAAGACGATCCGAGAATATGACCCGCATTCCAGAAGCGGGCGCGGATGCCCGGCGCAGGTTCGATCCATGAATCGTAGGCAACCGTGCTGAAGCTCTGCAGCGTGGCCTCGGCATCCTCGAGGCCGTAAATCGGCGTGACTTCAGGACGGCCCCGGCGTGCATTCCGCCGGTTGAGCTGCTGCACTTCCGATTCCTGAATATGTGCGGAATCCGGCAACATGCAGGTCAGAAGGTCAAAGGTGCCATGCGTGGCATAGATCGGACCCTTGAAGCCTGACTTCACGAGCTTCGGCAGAAGTCCCGAATGGTCGATATGCGCATGGGTGAGAAGAACGAAATCGACCTCTTCCGGGTCAAAGGGGAACTTCGCGTAGTTCAGCGCCTTCAACGTTTTCGGCCCTTGAAACATGCCACAATCGACGAGAAAGCGGGTATTCCCGGCGCGAAGCAGGAAACAGGAGCCGGTAACGGTGCGGGCGGCGCCATGAACGGTCAACGATATCGGCATTTGATCTTCAACTCTTCAGTTCGCGCCTCAGCGCATCGGCAAGGACCGGCACAAGAGAAATCGCATTGGTGGGGTGCGGCACGGAATTCGTGGACCAAATGGAGGCCGCGCCCACCTCGCGCAGGCGCTGCTCGATCTCCTCGCCAAAGAGGGCATGCGTGATGGCGAGGTGGATATCGCCCGCGCCCGCCTCCTTCAATCGCGCGATGGCGGTCACCACCGTGCCGCCGCTCGACACGATATCGTCAAGCAAGAGGATGGTTCGGCCTGCAATATCGCAGCCGGGAAAATCGATCTCGACATTGCGGTCGCCACGGCGCGTCTTGCGGCCCGCAATGGCTTGGGCGCCGAGCCTTTCGCCGACGCGTCGGGCCCACTGGATCGACTCCTCGTCTGGCCCGGCAATGAGCGCCTGCGGCCCGATCCCCTGCTCTTTCGCGAAATCGGCGATGGCACCTGCCGCCGTGAGATTCTGCGCCTCAATGGAGGGAAACACATCCTCGATACGCGACACGCGGTGCAGATGAGCATCGACCGTGACGATACGATCGAACAGGGATGAGAGATATCGGGACATGGCCTGCTGGCTTACCGCCTCGCCTTCATGGAAGGCCTTGTCCTGTCGCATGTAACAAAGATAAGGCGCGATCAGAACGAGGCGCGCCGCGCCGCCCCTCCGCAAGGCGTCGGCAACAAACATAAGCTCGACGAGCTTCTCGTTCGGCCGGTCAAGCGGGCAATAGACGAATGTCGTTGCCGTAGCCTCCGGCGCCGCAACGCGAGATTCGCCGTCCGGAAACCGGTGAACCGAAATTTCATGGAATGGAACGCCGAGCGCACCGGCAAGCGCTTCCGCGTCGCTTCTCCCATGCGCGAAGGAAAAAAGAGCGGCGCTCATTGCGCCGCTCCGCGCTGCAGGGAAGGACTAGCCAGGGCGAATCCATTGACCTCTCCCGCCGCATCGACGGCGAAGTTGAAATGCGATTCTCCTGCCGAATGGATGCGGTAGAGGGGCTCCCCGGCCTCAACGCGATCTCCAACACGCTTCAGCATCACCAACCCGGCGCCGCGATCGAGCGGGGCGCCCGCAAGACGCGCGAGCTGGGCGATACGGAAGCAGTCGATGGAAGCGACGATGCCATCCGCGTCGGCGCAGATATCCGCCGTGAGGGGGCCGGCTACAGCCGCACCGGGCGCCCTGCCCTGGGCGTCGATAATCCGGTTCATGGAAGCAAGCGCGGCGCCGCTGTCGAGCAGTTGCCGCGCGCGCTCATAGCCGCCGCCCCCGCGGATGGCGGGATCGGCCTCAAGGACGCGGCCGGCAAGCTGCAATGACTTTTCGCGGAGGTCCGCAGGCGCACCCTGATCATTGGCGAGCACGGCCATGACGTCATGTGCCTCGAGAATGGGCCCCACGCCACGGCCGATGGGCTGCGCGCCATCCGTCACCAGCACATCGACGTGAATCTTCATTGCATCGGCGACAAACTCGAAGAGCTTGCGCAAGCGCATCGCTTCCGTGGCGTCGCGCACTTTGGCGGAAGGTCCGACCGGCAGGTCGATCACGAGATGCGTCGAGCCCGCGGCCTTTTTCTTCGACATGATGGAGGCAACCATCTGCTCGCGTGTGTCGAGGTTGAGGGGACGCTCCACGCCGATGAGAATATCGTCGGCTGGCGACAGGTTCACGTGACCGCCCCAGATGAGGCAGCCATTGCATTCCTCGACCACGGACCTCATCTCGTCCATCGAGAGATCGACCCGGGCGAGCACCTCCATCGTGTCCGCGGTGCCGGCAGGCGAAGTGATCGCACGGGAAGATGTCTTCGGAATGGTGAGCCCGTGTGCAGCGACGATCGGCACCACGATCATGGTCGTCCGGTTGCCGGGAATGCCGCCAATGCAATGCTTGTCCACGACGACGGGCGCATTCCACGTCATGTGATTGCCCACGTCGGCCATGGCGAAGGTGAGGTGGAGCAATTCGTCGGTCGTGAGGAATCCCGCGCAAGCGACGAGAAAGGCGGCGATCTCCATGTCGGAATAGCGGTAACCGACAATATCGTGGATAATGGATTCGATCTGGTGCTTGTCCAGTGTCTCGCCCACGATCTTCGCGCGCACATGTTCAAGGCTTTGCGGGCTACGCGCCGGCGCAATGGTCACCGTTCCACCTTCCTGAACGCCGAGGCGGCGAAAGGCAGGCTCGGTCAGGCCGATCTCGTCCGGTGCGACCATGGAATGGTCATGGCAAATGTCGAGGCTGGCGATAATCGAGCGTGCGCCATTGTGAACCTCAAGCCGCTTGAAGGCCTGAAATGCTTCGGGGCGGAGCGCCACGCAGTTCGAAGCGAGGACCGCCACATTCTCCCGCAGCGTATCGAGCGGAATGCGGCGAATTCTGAGCATCATCGGACTTGAGCTTCCCTATGCACGATAGATGGTCTCGCCGCGCTTGATCGTCTCGACGACGGCAAGTTCGTTGAGCTGTGACGGATCGATCTCCACGGGGTCCTGCTCCAGAATGACGAGATCGGCGAGCTTGCCTGCTTCGATCGAGCCTTTTGTATCATCCTCGAAATGCTGCCAGGCAGCATCGAGCGTAATGCCGCGCAGGGCCTCCATGACACCGACGCGCTGCGCCTCGCCCAGCACCTTGCCGCTCCTCGTCTCGCGATTGACCGCCGACCAGAGCAACATGCGGCAATCGGACGGTACAACGGGTGAATCGTTATGCAGCGTGAAGCGCATGCCGCGGTCGATCGTCGAGCGTACGGGGCTGATGCGCGAGGCGCGCTCCGCGCCCAGCACCGAATCCCGGTGCCAGTCGCCCCAGTAAAAAGTATGCGTGACGAAATAGGACGGTATGACGCCGAGACGCGCCATCTCGTCAAGCTGGTCCTCGCGCAGCGTTTGCGCATGGATGACCGTCGAGCGGCGGTCCGCCACGCCATGCTTCTTGGTTGCCTTGCCGATGGCGGCGATGAACTGATCTGCTGCTGCGTCACCATTGCAATGGGCGTAGATCTGCCAGCCGCGCGAAAAGGCATCGTCGACGAGCTTCAACGCCGTTTCGTCATCCACGATACGATAACCGCGATAATCCTTGTCGAACCCGGGCGGTACAATTTCATATGGCTTTGTCAGCCATGCGGTCTTCGCCTGCGGCGAGCCATCCAGCATGAGCTTGATGCCACCGACCTTGAAACCGTTATAGTCATGCCGCATCTCGATATCGCCTTTTGCAAGGTCTTCGATATGCGTGAAGAAGGGATAGGCGACGACGTCGATCTTCAACCTGTCGCGCTCGGCAGCGAGCGAGAGAAGATCGAAATCCGGGCGGCGGGTCGCGCCATCCTGCGCCGTGGTGATACCCCAGGCGGCGTAGCGCTCCTGCACGAGGTCGAGCAGGTCGAGCAGCTCCTCGCGGGAGGCCTGCGGCAGGCGCGGCATGGCAAGCGTGATCGCGCCTTCTTCCAGAATGCCGTTCGGTTCGCGTGTGCCGGGCCAGCGGCGGATGACGCCGCCCTGCGGGTCCGGCGTATCGGCCTTGATGCCGAGCAACGACAGGGCGGCGGAGTTCACGACCGCCACATGGAGCGACGCGTGATAGATGAGGATGGGTTGCTCCGCCGACACCTCGTCGAGATCGCGACAGGTGACCGCGCGCTTTTCCGCCAGAAGCGAGTCGTCATACATCGCGCCGAGCAGCCACCCTCCGCGTCCGCCCCCCGTCCTCTCGCGGAATTTGCGGAGTTCCGATTTGATATCCTCGATGCTGCGGATGGGGCCTGCGGGTTCCGGAGCCAGGTTCTGGAAACCCATCAGCAGCGCTGTCATGGAGATATGGCCGTGGCAGTCCACGAAGCCCGGCAGCATGGTGCGGCCGGCCAGATCGACGATCCGCGCATCGCGGCCCGCATGCGCCGCGACATCCGCCTCGCTTCCTGCGGCGAGGATGCGTCCGCCGGAGATGGCCGCGGCTTCTGCGAGCGGTGCGGCATCGTTCATGGTGCGGATGATACCCCCGCGGTAGACGGTCACGCCGTCCGCTTTGTCGAGGCGTGCGCGCCGCGTCTCGCCCGCTGCCAGCGCAGGCGCGGTGAAGGCGAGTGCCGTCGCAAGACCGGCGGCGGAAGCCTCGCCGTTTCGGCCGAGCATGGCGAGGCCTGCCGCCGTCAAGGCTGCGCCCGCGCCAAAGAAGCCGCGGCGGCTCAGCGCGGGAGGACGGGGCCTGTAAGCATCCCAGATATAGGGCGAGCAGCAGGGGCAACCGCTTTGGTGCGTCTCGGGCCTGTCATGCGCCATGATGCTGTCTCTCCTCAACGACCGGTGAAATTCGGTTTGCGCTTCTCGAGGAAGGCGGCAACCGCTTCCCGGTGATCTTCGCTCGTCGAGGCGAGTGCGAACTGGTCTGCATCCATGAAAGTCGATACGGCGTTGAGCGCGGTCGCCGCATGGGTGATACCGCGCTTGGCCATGCGAACGGAAATGGGCGGCAGCGCCGCTACCTTCTCCGCCCAGCGCCGCGCGGTTTCGAGAGCGGTGCCATCGGCACAGACTTCGTCGACGAGACCCCATTGCTCTGCTTTTGCGGCATCGACCTTCTCGCCAAAGATGGTGAGCTGCTTGGCGCGGGAAGGACCGATCAGGTTCACCATTCGGGGCTGGGTGTGCCAGCTCATGTTCATGCCGAGCGGAATTTCCGGAAGCCGGAAATGAGCGCCCTGCCCCACAATTCGGAAGTCGCAGGCGACCGCGAGTGCCACGCCGCCGCCGATGCAGAAGCCTTCAATAGCGGCAATCGTCACCTGGTCGAGCGCCTCCCAGGCGTCGCACATATCGGGGCCGGCGCGGAGCATCTCGCGGCGCTCGAGCAGCGAGGCTTCCGCGCGCTGGCGCATGGCCGGGTCGGCAAGATCGGCGCCGCCGGTGAAGGCCTTGCCGCCGGTCAGCACGATGGCGCTGGTGCTCACATCGTCGCGCAGGGCGCGGGCGGCCGCCCCAAGATCGCGCAGAAGCTGGACCGACAGCGCGTTGACGCGGTCGCCACGGTCGAAGCGCAAGATCGCCACCCGTCCTTCGCGTTCGATAGTGATGAAATCGCCGATCTTCTCGCTGACGGACATGCCCCCTCCATGAATTCCGGTACGGCGTCTGCTGGCCGTTCATGGCGGAATGATGGCGTCCCTGCAAGGGAAAGCCCAGTGTTTTCCTGTCGCAGGCAAAGGAAAGGCGGCACCTCACGGCGCCGCCTTCAAGGCCAGGAAAAGCCCGTCAGCTATTGACCGTCTGCCAGGAGCCGTCCGGCTGGCGGCAGGCATAGCCATAGGCCTGCTCGGCGCGGCCGCCGATGGTCACCACCGTCTGATATTCGCGGCAATACTGACCGGGATTGGGTTCCCAGGTCCGCAGCGGCGTGACCTCATAGCCGTAGCCGCTGTGCGGATCCTGCCAGTAGACGGGATGGTTGGTGGGCACATATTCGAGCACATCGCCGACACAAGCCTGATTGGTGGAATCGATCAGATTACCGAGCACGCCGCCGAGCACCGCACCGATCAGCGCGCCGCCGATGACGGGCCCAGCGCCGCGACCCTGATCCGCACCGATAACGCCGCCAAGCACTGCCCCGATCGCCGCGCCCACTGCATCGCTGTTACAGGCCGAATAGCGGTAGCCGTAATTGTAATCGTCATAGCGATAGACGGAGTCATAGCCGGCATAAGGACCATAATAATAGTAGTCGCTGTAGCTATATCCCGAGATGTGGTGGATGTAGACCGGCTGCGGAATCGTCACATAGTGATGGACGTTCCTGTAGACGACGACCGGTCCCCGCGAATGCGGTCTGCTGCCGCCGTGCCAGCCATACCACGGCCGGTCCGAATAGACGGGCTTGTAAGGCCGCTTGTATTGCGTCTGGTTGTGAAGATGCCGCCGGCGTTCGCCCGCATCACCGCGGTAGGCATGACGCTCGATCTGCGCGACGCGCTGATAGTCTGCGCTGCGGTGACGCTCGGCCATTTGCAGCTGCTGCCAGTCCTGCTGTCTGCGCTGCTCGGCGTGCCGATACTGATCCCGCTGACGCTCCTGGTGCTGAGCTTGCTGCTGGACCTGCTGCCGCTCCCAGTCTCGCTGCCGTTGTTGTTCAGCCTGCTGATACTGAGCCCGTTGGCGCTCCTGCTGCTGGACTTGTTGCTGAGCCTGCTGGCGCTGCCAGTCCCG
Source organism: Parvibaculaceae bacterium (assembly GCA_019636015.1). GTDB lineage: Bacteria > Pseudomonadota > Alphaproteobacteria > Parvibaculales > Parvibaculaceae > Parvibaculum. Next base: position 1,734,762 of record JAHBYJ010000001.1, on the reverse strand, counting down.
CTGACGATGCTGTTCGGCCTGCTGGTACTGGCTCCGTTGGCGCTCCTGAGCTTGCTGCTGCTGTTGCCAATCGCGCTGCCGCTGCTGCTCAACCTGCCGGTATTGGCTCCGCTGACGATCTTCCTGCTGGGCCTGCTGGCGCTGCCAGTCCCGCTGCCGATGCTGTTCGGCCTCCTGGTACTGGCTCCGCTGGCGCTCCTGTTGCCGAACTTGCTGCTCGGCCTGTTGCCTCTGCCAGTCCCCCTGCCGCTCCTGCGGCTGAAGCTGCTCCCATTGGCGGTCCCGCTGAGGCTCACCGCGCTGCACAGAATGCTGCTCGTGGCGCCCGGCCTCCCTGCCATCGGGCCAACCGTCGCCGCGCCCTTCCCAAGGAGAGGCAAGGGCCGGAGCTGTGAGAGTGAGACACAGGACTGACGCAACGGAAAGGGTGAGCGAACGGGGGGTGTGACGCGCCATGGAAGCGCCTCCTTCGACTTTTTCGGCCGGATTCGGCCTGCGAAGCGAGTTTTTCACCGTGAAGCTGAACGGCGCGTGAACCGTTTGTTAATCTATGCGGCAAAGCGCCGATTGCTTTGTTCCCGTAACCAAGCCACACCGACCTTGCCACAGATACCCGGAAGGAAGGCATGTCCGCCGATAGCACCACGAAATCCGCCTATGAGACGTTCCTCTCGGCCGCCTGCGAACGGCTCGGTTACAGCAAGACCATCACGTCGCTGCTGACGCTGGCCGCCATGGAGATCAAGGTCGAAATTCCGATCGTGCGGGATAATGGCGAGCTCGCCATCTACTCCGGCTACCGGGTGCAGCACCAAAGCGCACGCGGCCCCTGCAAGGGAGGCCTGCGCTACCACCCGCAAGTCGATCTCGACGAGGTGCGCGGCCTCGCCTCGCTGATGACCATGAAGACGGCGCTCGTCAACATTCCGCTTGGCGGCGGCAAGGGCGGCATATCCTGCGATCCCCGGACCTTCTCGCCGCGCGAACTCGAAGTCCTGACGCGGAAGTTCGTGAAGCGCATTCACCGCGAAATCGGACCGAACAGCGACATCATGGCGCCGGACATGGGCACCAACGCCCAGGTGATGGGCTGGATCCACAGCGAATATTCGGCGATCTACGGCCACTCCCCCGCAGCCGTGACCGGCAAGCCTCTTTCGCTTGGCGGCTCTGCGGGCCGCGAGACCGCAACCGGCGACGGCATCGGCATTGTGGTCCGCGAATATGCGAAGCACCATAATCTGACGCTTGACGGCATGACCGCCGTCATCCAGGGCTTCGGCAATGTGGGCATCAATGCGGCCCGCGCCCTGCAGAGGCTGGGCGTTCGGGTGATCGCCATCTCCGACTCCCGCAGTGCTGCTTATCGTCCGGAGGGGATAGACCTCGAGACACTCGTCCAGCGCAAGCGCGAACGCGGCTCTCTCGCCGATGTGACCGGACACCAGGAAATCGAGACTGCGGCCCTGCTCGAGACCGAGTGCGACCTCCTCGTTCCCGCAGCGCTCGAGAATGCCATTACAGAAAAGAACGCCGGACGCGTCTCAGCCAGAACGGTGGTCGAAGCGGCAAACGGTCCGCTCACCTGCGAGGCGGACAGCATGCTCCGCGAGCGCGGAATCGAGGTGGTGCCGGACATTCTCGCCAATGCCGGCGGCGTGATCGTGAGTTACTTCGAATGGGTCCAGAACCTGCAACGGGAGGTCTGGCCGGCGGAGCGGGTGACCAGCGAACTCGACCGGATCATCGGCGACGCCGCCCGAGGGGTCTTCTTCCATTCGCGCGAAAAGGGCCTAGACCTGCGATCGGCCGCGTTCGACATTGCGGTAGCCCGTGTAAAGGAAGCGCTCGACGCGACCGGCTTCTGATCCGCCATCGAACTGCCATAAGGTTCGTGTAAGGCTTCGCATGCTAGGCTGGGGTTCGAATCACCGTCCCCGCGCGCCCCGGATACTCGCCCAAGATGCCAGAGACTTCCTTTCTGCATGCATTGATCCTCGGCATCGTCGAAGGCGCCACGGAATTCCTGCCCGTGTCCTCGACCGGGCATCTGGTGATCGTCGGCGATATGCTCGGATTCGATGCGATCCCTGGCGAGGTTTTCGAAACTTCCATCCAGGTCGGCGCCATTCTGGCGATCTGCACGCTCTACCGGGAGCGGCTGCGCTCCGTGGTTGCCGGGCTGTTCACTGGCGATCCTGCGGCGCGACGCTTCACCCTTGCCATCGTTCTCGCCACGCTGCCCATGATCGCGCTCGGTGCCGTGCTCTACAAATTCATCGTCACAGTGTTGTTCACACCACTGGTCGTCGCTACTGCATTCATTCTGGGCGGTGCCGCCATCATTGCGATCGAAAGGATGCAGGTCGGCGAGAAGATAAGCGAAGTCGAGGCGTTGACGCCCCTCGATGCGCTCAAGATCGGCGCCTTCCAGTGTCTCGCGCTTGTTCCGGGCATGTCGCGCGCCGGGGCCACGATCATCGGCGCGCGGATCATGGGCGTGGAGCGCAAGGCAGCGGCGGAATTCTCGTTCTTCCTTGCCATTCCCGTCATTGTGGGCGCCACGCTGCTCGACATTTGGGGCAATCGCGGCGCCCTCGACTACGGCCATTTGCCCGTATTGATGACCGGCTTTATGGCGGCATTCGTCTCCGCCCTGCTCGTCGTCAAATGGTTCGTCGGCTTCGTGAGCCGCCATGGTTTCGAGATTTTCGGCTGGTACAGGATCGGCTTCGGCCTATTGCTGCTGGCCTTTTATCTCACCCGAGTGTGAAAGACCGGCGCCATGCCAACGGTTTCCAAATCGTAAATCCCGCTTAACCAAGCATTATAAGTTTGGCACTAGTCTCTCCGCTCTACGCCCAAGGGTTGGCACGGGGCATCCGGGACTGATGACAGAAACGAAAAGTCAGGCGATTGCCGAGCACTGGCCGAATGTGGCACATCGCAATGCGCCGCATGGCCAACCCGGATTCGGCGAAACGGCGTCCTCCGATTCAGCGGCCGACTACAGTATGGACCGGATCAGCTTGCGTTTCCGGCAGCCTGAGCTCGAGGAACGTTACAACCGGGAAAATTACGAGCGGCAGATCGGCCTCATACGCCTTTCGATTGCCATGGGCGCGGTCATATTTGCGCTGTATTCCGTCGTCGATCCCTTCATCATTCCGGAAGTGACTTATGAGGCCTGGGCGATCCGCCTCGGTCTTGCCTGTCCGCTTCTGTTCGCCATCGTCGCCTTGTCCTATCTTCCGGGCTTTTCCTATAAGCACCAGGGTCTCCTCTCCTTCGCTATGGTGATCCCCGGTCTGGCGGTCGTCGGCATGATTGCCGTGGCCGAGGCGCCGGGCAATTACCTCTATTACGCCGGCATTCTGATCATCCTGAGCTACGCGAACTGTCTGTGGCGGCTGCGCTATCACTGGGCGATCATCTCCACAGGCTTCACCTGCCTCGCCTATGAATATGTTGCGCTGTTCGTGAATCCCATTCCGGCGAACATGTTGATCAACAACAATGTGTTTCTCTTGTTCGGCGTGGGCGTCAGCGTATTCGTGAACTATGTGCAGGAGTACAAGCTGCGCATCAGCTTCGTCGATAACGAGAAGCTGCGTGCCGAGCAGCGGCGCTCGGAGCGGCTCCTCAGCCGTTCGGAGGCCGCGAACCGCGCAAAGAACGATTTTCTTGCCATCATGAGCCACGAGTTGCGAACGCCGCTCAATGCCATCATCGGCTTCTCTGAGATCATCTCGAACCAGATGTTCGGACCGGCCGGGCAACCGAAATATGTCGACTACGCTTCCGACATCAAGGCGAGCGGTGCGCATCTGCTCAGCATCATCAACGACATTCTCGACATCTCGAAGGCCGAAGCCGGAAAGCTCCAGCTCGAGGAAGAGCCGATCGATCCCGTCGAGGCTCTGAACCGGACCATGCGCATGTTCCGCCAGCGCGCGTCGGAACTCGGTGTCGACCTCACCTTCCGCGTGCGGGACGACATTCCGTGGTTGATCGCCGATCCCCGGCTGTTCAATCAGGTCGCGATCAACCTCACCTCGAACGCCCTCAAGTTCACGCCCGAGAACGGCAATGTCTGGGTGGAGCTCGGACTCAATTCGACCGGCGATCTCGTCCTGAGCGTCAAGGACACCGGCATCGGCATCAAATCATCCGACATGGAGCGGATCTTCGAGCCCTTCGTGCAGGTCGAGGACGCCATGTCGCGCACGCATCAGGGAACGGGGCTCGGGCTGCCGCTGGTGCGCAAGATCATGAACCTGCATGGCGGCACCATCGAGCTCGAGAGTGCGGTGGGCGAAGGCACGACGGCCCACGCCACTTTCCCCAAAAGCCGGTTCGTGGCGCCGGAAGCCGCCGAGTTTGCCTGGAAGGCCGGCTAGGCCGGCTTGTCCGCCACCATCAGATAGATGCACTTCGTCGAGTCGACCTCGATCGTGACATTCGCCACGTCGAGCCCTTCGAGCAGATCGAGCATGTCCTGTTCGGTCCGGTAGATCAGGCTCCAGTCGGTCACGAATTCAAGCGGCCATTCGCAGCTTTCCCGGCCCTTCTTCACATTGGCGAGGATGAGCTTGCCGCCCGGCTTCACCTGCTCATAGAGATCGCGGGTGAGCGCCTTCGCGCGCCGGGCCGAGAGGTAGTCGTAAAGGCCAAGGCTGTAGATCACATCCTGCGGCGGCAGAGTGCGGAAGAGCGCACCCGCCTTCAGCAATTGCGCAAAGGATGCCTGCAGGCACTGCACCCTGGCACGGCCGGCATGGCGCACCACCTCCGGATAGGCATGCTCATAGGCATGAGTGAGCGCGCGATGATCCTGATCGATCAGGGTGAAGTTTACCGGGCGAGGCAGCTTGCCGATCTTCAGATAGTCGTAGACCTCATAGGCCGAACCGCAACCGAGATTGGCAATATTGAGCGGTTCGTCGCCGGGATTTTCCGCCACCCGTTCGGCAATGATCTTCTGCGTCATGCGCAGGCGCGTGCCGACGCAGGCGCCTGTTTCGATGCCGATGCGATGCAACAGCTTTTCGTAGGGCGTGTTGCCCACGCGCTGCCACTCATAGACGTAGTTCATGATCTGGTAGTCGCCGGGATAGCCGAGCGGTTTTTCGTAGCAGCGCTTCATTACCGCGCCCGGCATGAAATCGGGCGTGAGAACGCGCTCGGCATAGCGCTTGTGGCGCGCAAGCACGGCCGGGTCCGACCAGACGGATTCCAGCACGTCGTTGCCGCGATACCATAGCTCTTTCCACTGCGGCACCATGCGGTCTTCGCAGGCGATCAATGCTTCGTGCAACAGTTTCTCGCGCTCCGGCCCGGTTGCCTTCAGGCGCGCTTCATAGGTTTCCAGCAGATCCTTGTAGGAGCGGAAGAGGTTCACGATCTCGGTGCAAAGCTGAAGGAACTCCGGGAGAATGTCCTCCGACATGCCGAAATGCGGATCGGCTAGCGCCTGAGAGAGAACCAGATTGTCGTGCTCGCTGATGATGGCGGGAATGTCGAGGTAGCCGGAGGTGAATTCCAGGCCGACAAGGGTGCGGACACCGTGAGGCTCGGTGCGGCGGATGCGGCCCGAGCCGCCGTAAAGCCGCGCATTGCCGACGCGAAGCTCGAAGGGCATTTCCGAGCCGATCCGCTCTTCCCAGCCATCCGAACGGGCGCTCTGGAAGGCGAGCCCCGTCATGCTGAGGTTCTTGAGAGAGGTCTGCTCATTCTCGAAGAAGACGGCAGGCACGGATTCGCTGAAAAGCTGTTCGGGGCGGAACCGCTCCGCCCGGTAAAACATCTTCCGGCCTTCCGCACCTGTCAGTTGTTCATAAGTCCTGATCACTGGCCCACCTGACTTTACTCAACTCGATGCAACTTGACACAACTGCATTGCACCATAGGGGAATGCGTAGTGCCCCGCATCACAAACCTTAATGAATGATTAACAGCCTCTTTTAACCCATTAAAAAACCACGACTTTATGATGCAACGGCTAATTTCCGGCGGGCGCGGCTGTTCTCGAGAATCCGCATGACCGGCGGCAACATGAGCCAATCGATGAAGAGATTGGACAGAATGACGAGCGCCGTCATCGCGCCGAGCAGCCGGTTCACCTCGAAGCCCGAGAACACGAGAATCCCGAAGCCGACCGTCAACGATACGGTGATGACCAGCATGGCGACGCCCACTGTCGAGAAGACATGGTTGATCGCTTCGTCGGGCGGAAGGCCTCTTTCCCTCGCCTGGCGGTACATCAGGAGGAAGTAGATCGTGTCGTCGACGATCAGCCCGATGGTCATGGCTGTGACGACCGAAGCCGCAAGGCCGATTTCCCCATAGAGGAGCCCCCACAGGCCGAAGCCGACCAATGAAGGCAGCAGATTGAGAAAGATGCTGAGGGCGCCATAGACGGCGCTTCGAAGCGCCAGCCCGACGATGAACGCAATGACGACTAGAGAAACAAGTGTGGCAAGGATCATCGAGCGGATGTTGGAGCCGGAGAGGTTTGCGAAGAGGACATTGAGGCCCGTTGCCTGCGCCTGCATTTCCGGCGGCGCATTGGCGGCGAGCCAGGCTGCCGCCCGTTCGTCAAATTCGCGAATTTGGGCCGAGGTCATGTGCCGCAGGATCACCGTTACGCGGCTCGAGCTGCGTGCGACATCCACGCGGTCGTTGAGCGAGGCGCCGAAAGGCAACGACAATTCGTAGAGCAGGAAGTATTGCGCGGTGGTTTCCCGGTCGGCCGGCAGGCGGCCGGCCTCTGCGCCCGGGTTCATCGCGTCGTGTACCCGCTCGGTGATGTCGGAAACGACAGCAGCGCTCGCGACGCCCGGCTGGGCGCGGAGCCAGTCTCCGAACTCGGCGAGCTTCGCCTGATAGGCAGGCTCGAACACGCCACCGCTGCCGGAAGAACCGATATCGAACTCCACGATGTTAAGACCCGTCAGGCGGTCCTCAGCGAAATCCGACGCCTGACGGAAATCGAAATGCTCGTCGAAATAGCGTGCAAAATCGTCGTCGAGACGAATTTCGGCAAGCCATACACCGCAGGCAATCACGATCGCACTGCAAAGGAAGAAGAGCTGACGATAGTAGCGGTTGACGAAATGACCGAGGCTCACCATGAACCGCTCTGACCGCTGCACCGCAGGCTTCAGCTTCATCAAGGACAGCACGGCCGGCAGCCAGGTGAAGGTAAAGACAAAGGCGATGACAATGCCGAGCGCGACGATGTTTCCCTGCTGCTGCAGCGGTGGTGCATCGGCAAGATTCATCGACAGGAAGCCGACGATCGTGGTCGAACTGGTGAGAAAGATCGGCCACAGATTGACCGATACAGCTTCGGCTATCGCCTCCTGTTGCGTCTTGCCCCGGCCGAGGGCATGCAAGGCGGTTGTTACCAGACGCACTGCCGCCGCCATGTTCACCGTCATGATGACCACAGGCGAGGACACGGTTGATGTGTTGATGTCGTATCCCCACCAGCCGACAATGCCCATGGCCGCGGCGCTCGACAGGCCCAGCAGCGACAGGATGGCGAGGCTCGGCAGGAGCGCCCGCACAAAGACCAGCATGACAAGGCCCGTGACGCCGAGGCTGATCGGAATGAGATAGATGATGTCGATCATGGCGGCTTCGGAGAAGGTCGCCATGAGCATCACATTGCCGGTGAGCCTCACTTCAATGCCGGGATGGTCCGCTTCGAAGGCGGCAGCGAGCGCCCGGACCGCATCCACGATCGCCCGCACTTCGGCGGAGGCTTCATCGGGCAGATTGAAGTTGACGAGGACACCGGCGGTTTCCGCATCCTCGGAGAGAAGCCTGTTGCGGATCAGCAGATCGTCTAGCGCAATACGCTCGATCTCGTGCGCCTCCGCATCTTCGATCGGCCCGTCCGCGGGAACGAGATCGCTAACCGAAAAACTGTCGGCATCGGACACGACATGCGGAAAGTTCGTCAGGGCATCCACACGCGTCGAATGCGGCAAGGTCCAGGCGCGTGCCACCAGGTCACGGAGCGCAGCTAGCATCTCCGGCTCGGTCATCTTCCGGCCCGGTGCCGAGACAACCATCAGTACACTGTTGTCCTGTCCGTATTTTGCCTCGAAATGTCGGAGCTTTGCGTAGTCCGCGCCCTCGGGATTGAAATAGACCCGGGTGTCATAGGAGAGAGAGAAATTGAGCATGCCGAGCGCGGCCGCCGTGAACGCCACAATGCAAAGCATGATTGTGGTTCGCGGATAGCGCGTGAACGGATTTCCGGTCTTTCCCATGAAACGGCGCTCCCCACCCCTGATTCACTTCGAGCGCGCGTAAATTGAGCCATTCCGGGACAAAAGGAAAGCCACGAGTTTACTCGCGGTTAACAGGCTCAGGAGGCACGGAAACCATGATTTAACGTGGTTTATGGCATTAAGGATGTTGGCCTTCCTGCGCTTTCCAGGAGGCCGGACTGTCCGGCGGCGGCGAGAAAGACGGCCGCCCAATCGAAACTCGGGACCATGAGCAACGGGACGCAAGTCAATCTGGCAACGGTCGGCAGCGACGAGCTGCAGGCGATGCCCATTGCCGTCTTCAATGCTTGCCTCGAGCAGATGTCGGCGGAAGCGATCGCGCGGTTCAAGCGCATGCGCAAGCTGAACGAAGCGCAGAAGGCCGCCGTCGAACGCGCACTCAGCGAGCCTGCGGGCGCAAAGAAATCCGGCAAGGCCGGCTCAGGCTCCCCGCGGGAGAAGACCGAAAGCGGAAAATCCGGGGGAAACGAACAGGCAGGCCCGAAGCAGCCGGTTCAGGCTTCACTCATCAAGGACATTTTCCTTCGTCTGATCGCCTGGTGGGAGGGTGTCGACACGGACGCGCTCGCCCGTTCACGCGGCATCAAGCGGTGGAAGCGCAAGACGGTTGTGCGCGCGGCCGCAGCCGAGCCGGCGAAGGAGAGGACCGAAGAACCAACCCCACCGCTCACACGCGTCGAGCTGCTGCAAAAACTCTGGGGCGACGGCTTCAGCCTTCCCGGCGGCGCGGATTTTGCGCTTCGCGTGGCCGCACCGGCCCGGCTCACCAAAGGCGATTTCTGCCTCGACCTTGCGCCGGGGCTGGGCGGTGGCATGCGCGCGGCTGCACAGGCAACCGGCGCGCAGCTGACCGGCATTGAAAGCGACCGGGAACTGGCACAGGCCGCGGCGGCGCTGTCGCAAGCCGCCGGTATGTCGGAAACGGCCAATATCCGCCCTGCGGAACTCGGGGGGCTTGGTGACGACGATTTCGGCCCTGCCGGCCGGTATTCGGCGGTGATCATGCGCGAGGCCATGTTCGCGGTGGAAGATCGCGCGGGCATGCTCTCCGCGCTCCATCGCGCACTGAAAGAGGATGGCTCGCTTCTGCTCACCGACTTTGTGCTCGACGGAAATCCGGACCGGCCGATTTCGCAAGCCGTGGCGCATTGGCGCGCGGCGGAGCCCGATGGCGCCGCTCCATGGACCGAGGCTGAATATCGCGAGGCACTGGAAGCCCAGGATTACATTGTGGAAAGGTTCGACGACCTGACCGCAAAGTATCTGCCGCTCGTCAGAGAAGGGCTGCGGCGATTCCACGATTGCCTGCAAAACGCCAAACTTCCGCCGGAAACGCTTCCCATCTTGATGCGTGAGGGCAATCTGTGGCTCGCGCGCAACCAGGCCCTCGAGTCAGGGCACTTGTCTCTCGCTCTCATTCATGCGCGCCGCGCCCTTCCAATGGAAAGGCCCGACCTCACGGAGGCAGAAGCCGCTGACGACGCAGCGGACGAAAGCGACGATGACATCTCAATGGAGCAAGGCCGTGAAGAATGACCGGCCTGTGGAGTTTCAAATGCCGGAACATCTTTCACGTTCGGCCGGAGCCTATCGGCGCATCGAGCCGATTTTCGATGCATCGGGCGCGTTAAAGCGCCATGCGATGAGCGGAAGCAGCGGGGCTCGCAACAGCGAGCCGGCGGACAAGGGCAACGGCGAGTAGCCTTCTACCCGTTTTCGACACTGTCCTCGTCCTTTTCCTCCATGGCGTCTTCCATGCGCTGCTTGTGATGGCGGTAACGCATGACCGCTAGGGGAATCGAAGCGAGATAGATGGCGCAAAGGCCGGTGAAGGCGATCCAGGGATAGCTCAGGATGATCGCCGCGCTCATGCCCACCAGCAGCAGAATTGGCAAAACCATGTCGCGACGGATGCGCAGTCCCATGCGCTTTCCGGAGAAGGTCGGTATCTGACTGACCATGAGGAAAGCGATCGCCATGGCGTGAAGCGCGATCAGGATGGGGACATCCTGCATCCAAGTGACGCCGGTGAACGAAAGATAGAGCGGCAGCATGACGAGGCCGGCCGCCGCAGGCGCAGGCACGCCAACGAAATAGTTTCCTGTCCAGACAGGCTTGTCCGGGTCCTCCAGCGCGACATTGAAGCGCGCGAGGCGCAGTGCGCTACAGACCGAAAAGCCCAGCACCGCGATCCAGCCGATGCCGCCAATGTCGCCCAGCGACCAGAGATAGAGCACGACGACGGGTGCCACGCCGAAATTCACGAAATCCGTGAGCGAGTCGAGTTCCGCGCCGAATTTCGACGAGCCGTGAAGCAAGCGGGCAATGCGCCCGTCCAGTGCGTCGAAGATCGAGGCGATGATGATGGCGACGACGGCCGCTTCGAAGCGCCCTTCAATAGCGAAGCGAATGGCCGTGAGGCCCGCGCAAAGCGCGAGAATGGTGATCGCATTCGGGATGATCGTGCGGACCGGCAGTTGAGCGAAATGCCGCGCCCGGCGGGCCCGCATGGTCTCGCCTGCCCGGAAGCCGGCGCCCGGACGATGCTCGAAGGGTGGTATCGGATCGCCCATATTGGTGGGCCTCCCGTCAACTAGAGATGATGCGGTTCCGCCAGAGCCTGATCCGCCAGCACGGTTTCGCCTGCGATTGCCGTCTGTCCGACAGCGACCAGCGGCACCGCGCCTTTCGGCAGATAGACATCGAGGCGGCTGCCGAAGCGGATGATGCCGAAGCGTTCGCCTACAGCGAGATCATGACCCTCGGTGACGTCGCAGACAATGCGCCGCGCAACGAGCCCTGCGATCTGGACGACCACCACTTCCTCGCCATCCGCCCGCTCTATCACGACCGAATTGCGTTCATTCGCATCGCTTGCCTTGTCGAGATCGGCGTTCAGGAAGAGGCCGGGCCGGTAGGCCACGCGCTTCACCCTGCCCGCGACGGGCGCACGGTTCACATGGCAATTGAACACGTTCATGAAAATGCTGACGCGGGTCCGCGTCATATCGCCGAGGCCCAGCTCCTCGGGAGGTGTCGCCTCCGTGATCATGTTGACCACGCCGTCGGCCGGGCTGATGACGAGCCCTGCCCGCGTCGGCGTCACGCGATCCGGATCGCGGAAGAAATAGAGGCACCAGAGCGTCAAGATGACGCCGATCCAGCCCAGCGGATTCCAGATCATGAAGAGGACAACGGTCACCGCCGCGAAGATGATGACCCAGCGATGTCCCTCGCGGTGGATAGGCGTCAGTATGGAAGTCAGGCTGTTCATGGATGCGATCTTGTCTCTTGTGGCGCCGGTCTCGGTGCAGTGTAGCCTGCGGGGCGCTTCGGGTTAAGCAAATCCGGGATCAGCCTCGATGCCTGCCTTGCGGCGTTCGGAAAGCACCGGTTCCTCCTCCTCCGTTCCATCATCCGCCTCCTCCGCTGCCTCGCGTTCACGTTGCCGGGTCCACATGGCGGCATAGGCCCCGTTCCGGGCAAGGAGTTCCTCGTGCCTTCCCCGCTCCACGACCCTGCCCGCTTCAAGCACCACGATTTCGTCGGCATCGACCACGGTCGAGAGGCGGTGGGCGATGATGAGCGTGGTCCGGTTCTCGGACACGCGGCGGAGGGCCGTCTGGATTTCGCGCTCCGTATGGGTATCGAGTGCGGAAGTCGCCTCGTCGAGCAGCAGGATGGGCGGATTCTTCAGGATGGTGCGGGCGATGGCGACGCGTTGTTTCTCGCCGCCGGAGAGCTTCAATCCGCGCTCGCCCACGCGCGTTTCATAGCCCACTGGCAGGCTTTCAATGAAGGAGCCGATCTGGGCGAGCCTTGCGGCCTCCTCCACTTCGGCTTCGCTCGCTTCAGGGCGGCCATAGCGGATGTTGTAGCGGATCGTGTCGTTGAACAGCACCGTATCCTGCGGAACCATGCCGATGGCCGCGCGAAGCGTTGCCTGCTGCACGTCCCTTATGTCCTGCCCGTCGATGCGCACAGCGCCAGCCGAAATGTCGTAGAAACGGAACAGGATGCGGGCAATGGTGGATTTCCCCGCGCCGGAGGGGCCGACAATCGCCAGCGTTCGCCCGGGCTCTACCCGGAAGGACACACCATCCAGAATCTTCCGGTTCGGATCGTAGAAGAAACTCACGTTGTCGAACTCGATGGCGCCGCCTTCAATGCGAAGCGGCGGAGCGCCGGGCTTGTCCCTGATCTCCGCCGGAACCTGCATCAGGTCGAACATGGTTTCCATGTCGATCAGCGCCTGGCGGATTTCGCGATAGACAGTGCCGAGCAGATTGAGCGGCTGATAGAGCTGGATCAGATAGGCATTGACCATGACGAAGGCGCCGACGGTGATCGCACCTTCGGCGATACCCTGCGCCGCCATCAGCATGAGGGCCGTGAGCCCGGCGCTGAAGATCAGGGTCTGCCCGGTATTGAGAAGCGAGAGCGAGGTCGTCGTCTTGATCGCAGCCCGCTCATAGCCCTGCATGGAGCGGTCGAAGCGGCGCGCCTCGTGATCCTCATTGCCGAAATATTTGACAGTCTCGTAGTTCAGAAGGCTGTCGACAGCCTTGGTGTTCGCTTCAGTGTCGAGATCGTTCATCTCGCGGCGGAAGCGCGTACGCCATTCCGTTACTGCGAACGTGAAGACCATGTAGAGCAGGACCGTGCCGCCCGTGACGAGCGAATAGCGGATATCGAAAGCATAGGCGAGGATAACGCAGACAAGTACCAGCTCGATGATCGTCGGCACGATATTGAAGAGCGAAAAGCGCAAGAGGAAGTCGATACCTTTCGTGCCGCGCTCGATGACGCGCGACAATCCGCCGGTGCGCCGCTCAAGATGGAAGCGGAGCGAAAGCGCATGGAGATGGCGGAAGGTTTCGACCGCGAGTTCGCGCACGGCGTTCTGCCCGACCTTGGCGAAAACGGCATCGCGCAATTGTGCCAGCGCCACCATCATGATGCGGCCGACGCCATAAGCAACGATCAGCATGACTGGTACGACGAGAACGGCGGCGGCGACCGTTTCGGGCGTGAGCCGGTCCACCGCCTCCTTGTAGAGGAAAGGCACATAGACGGTGATTGCCTTGGCGCCGATCAGCGCCAGCATGGCGAAGACGACGCGCGCCCGAAGGTCCGCCCTGCCCTTTGGCCAGAGCCGGGGAAACATGGCAAGAAGCGTCTGCCAGTGGCGGCCGCGCGCTGGCGCCGCCCCGCCCGTTACCGGGTGGGGCCCATCGCGGGTCGCCATGTTCAGGTGCCTCGACATGAGTGCCGCTATTCCTCGCCTTCAGGCCACAAGAGAACGCCCCGTCCGGTATCCGGACAGGGCGTAATTCACATCATACATAAGGCTTTTCCAGCCGGGGACAATGCCCCGTCTGATTTACCGTCAGCGGGCCGGCGTCTCGAAGACCTGACCTGGATAGATCAGGTTCGGGTCGCGAATCTGGTCCTTGTTGGCTTCATAGATGACCGTGTAGCTGAAGCCCGAGCCATAGAGGCGGCGCGCGATGTTCCAGAGATTGTTGCCCGGCTGGATCACCACCTTGCCCTCGCGGAGCGCGGCCAGCACCGCCTGCGGCTCGCCCCGCTCGAAGGGCACCTCGATGCGGCCGACGACACGGCCTTCCTCGTCCAGCTGGTCGACGCGAAGCGCATATTGGCCGGGCGCGATATCCTGCGACGGGGTCAGTTCCCAACGGCCATCGGCATCGGCCTTCGTCTCGCCGACGGGATCGCCGCCGACATAGATGCGCACCGTGGCGCCCGGGTCGCCGCGGCCGGAAATGATGACATTGCCCTTCTCGTCATAGTCGATGGTCTCGAGCACGAGCCCGCCCGCATCGGCCGGAACGCCCGGGCCCTGCAACACCTTGCTTGCCTTGCCGGGCTCACTGCGAACGACAAGCGTCTGGCCCTGTCCGCCTTCCGGCACGGAAACGGCGACGGTCTGGCGGCTGTCCTTCGTGCTACCATCGGGATTACGAGCGGTCAGCGTCAGTTCGATGGTGCCGGGAGAAAGCGGGTTTTCGAGTACCATGACCCATTCGCCGCGCTGGTCCGCCGTGGTCTCCGCAACGGTTTCGCCATTCGCCTTCAGTTCGACGCGGGCACCGGGAAGCGCGCGTCCCGCCGCAATGGTCGAGCCATCGCGCTCCACACGGACGATATCGAAGGTCGGGATAGAGGGGTCTTCGGCCACTTCCTCGCCGGCATCGGGCTCGGCAGGCGTCTCGACCACCTCGGAGGGTGCCGGTTCGCCGTCGCCGCGCAGGAAAAACCAGTAACCCCCAAAGAGAAGAACAACCGCGACGACGAAGGCGCCGATGATTGCACCCAGTTTCATGTGATCTATTCCTTCCCCTGCCTCTGTACCGGAACGGGACATTCCGGCCCACACAGCCCGATTAATCGCGTAGCTTGCAATTACGGCACCAATGTGAAACCTCGCATGCCTGTGTTTGCCAGAATAGCGGAATCATGCCGGCCATGAAGCTCACAAGTCTTTGCGTCTATTGCGGTTCCAGCACCGGAAGCGACCCCTCCTACATGGCTGCGGCGGACCGCTTCGGCCATCTGATGGCGAAGTCCGGGGTGCGGCTTGTCTATGGCGGCGGCGGCGTGGGCCTGATGGGCGCCGTGGCGCGGGCAGTGCTGGCAGGCGGGGGCGAGGTGACCGGCGTCATCCCCAAATTCCTGACCGAGATCGAAGTGCAGTTCAACGAAGTGAGCGAACTCGTCGTCACAGACAGCATGCATGCGCGCAAGCAGCTCATGTTCGAGCGGTCGCAGGCCTTCGTGGCCTTGCCGGGCGGCATCGGCACCGTGGAAGAGACGATCGAGATGCTGACCTGGGCGCAGCTCGGGCGGCACAGCCAGCCCATCGTGATCGCCAATCTCAATGGCTTCTGGGATCCGATGATCGAACTGCTCGATCACATCATCAAGGCTGGCTTCGCGCGCTCCAATATCCGCAGCATCTATTCGGTGGTGGACAAGGTGGAAGACATCCTGCCGCGCATCGAAGCCTCGCTCTAGCCTTCCTTGTCGAGGCCGGCGAGACGGCGCAATTCGCGCTCGCGGACCCATGTGTCGGCGCTGAAAAGCGCAAGCGCGATCCAGATCAATCCAAAGGTGATCAACTGCCCCGTGCCGAAGGGTTCGCTGTAGAGGAAGACGGCGATCAGGAAGGATGTCGTCGGCACCAGATATTGCATGAGGCCGAGTGTCGTCAGCCTTATGCGCTGCGCGCCATAGGTGAAAAGGATGAGCGGCACGGCCGTCATCGGCCCTGTGAGGACGAGCAGAATATCCGTCCAGAGCCCGGCATGGCCGAACGTCGCGCCGTCATGGGCCGACATCCAGATAAGCCAGGCGATGCCGAAAGGCGCGAGGATAACGACTTCGACGAAGAGCCCTTCCAGCGCCTCGGCGCGCACGATCTTTTTCAGATAGCCGTATGCGGCAAAACTCAGCGCGAGGAAGAGCGACACGACCGGCACGAAGCCGAGCGCGAAGGTGAAATAGAGCACTGCGGCTGCGGCGAGGCCGATAGCGAGCTTCTGGGCCCGAGACAGACGCTCGCCCAGCAGCAGAACACCCGCCAGCACACTCATCAGCGGATTGATGAAATAGCCGAGGCTCGTTTCGAGGATGCGGCCCGAATTGACGGCCCAGATGAAGACGAGCCAGTTGGAGCCGATTATGAGCGAGGTGGCCGTCAGGATCAGCATGGCGCGGCGATCGCGCAGCACCGCCATCAGCTGTCCGAGGCGGCGGAAAACGGCGATGCAGAGGGCGACGAGAAGCAGGCTCCAGAGTGCGCGATGGGCGAGGATTTCCATCGGCACGACATGCGCAAGCTGCCGGTAATAGATGACGGAGAGGCCCCAGAGCAGATAACCGCCGCCCGCCGCCGCCGCGCCAAGGGCGGCTTCGCTCGCGATGGAGGCAGGCGCTGAAGACGCTTTGTTCATGGGGCTGTTCCGAAGGGCCGCTCAGGCCCGCGCAAGGAAGCACGAGTCGACGGATAGCGGCCAGCGGAAAATTGTGGCGAGTACAATTGGTGCAAATCAGGCGTGGCTGTCCTGTGGCCCTTGCCTCTCCTTCCGCCAGGCGGCCGGCGGAGTGCCGAAAGCCCGCTTGAAGGCGCGGTTGAACGCCGCCTCAGATTCATAGCCCGTATCGAAGGCGATGCGCGAGATTGCATCCTGCGTGTCGGCCAGGCGGCGAGCGGCCATCTGCATCCGCCAGCGCGCGAGATAGCGGATCGGGGGTGCGCCGATGAGGTCGGTGAAGCGGGACGCAAAGGCAGAACGCGACAGGCCGACATCCGCCGCGAGGTCCTCCGTCGTCCAGTGCCGGTCGGGCCGTCCATGCAATATGGCAAGCGCACGGCCGACATAGGGATCGCGCAGACCGGCAAGCCACCCCTTCTCTTCCATCGGCAGTTCGGCAACGTGGCGTTGCACCGCTTCCTCAAAAAGCATCTCGGCGAGACGTCCGAGCACGACGGCCGACCGCTCGCCGCCACCGGCAAGCGCAACCTCGGCGAACCGGAAGGTGCTGCCGATCCATTCGCCGGTCGCATCCTGCGGTATCTTGAGGCGGAGTACGGGAGGCAGCACCGAGAGGAGAATATCGCCCGGCGTTTCATTGCCCAGGAATCCGCAATAGATCCCGGTCGCCGCGCCGCCGCCGCCATATACAAGCCGGGCAAGTCCGCCGTCGGACGCGGGCACGATAAGACTTTCCACTTCGGCGGGCGGCAACCCGGCCTGGCTTGCGAGCACATGCGGATCGTTCCGAGGCAGAAGGATGATCTCGCCCTCCCCGACTTCAATGTCCGGATGGCCGGCAACCTGAAGCAGCATCCCGCCGCGCTCGACATAGTGATAGGCGATGATGTTGCGGGGTGCGGGCCCGAAAGGCGCGCAATCCTCGGGGCCGACCCGCGCCGAAACGGCCCAGGGCGCCGTGAACTCTCCCCTCAGAAAGATGCCGCCGGTGAGACGCATCGAGCGGAGAACGTCGGATAACGGGTCCATCGGCTCTGCCTCGTGAAAATCCGGCGGATCGGCAAATCAATCCGGCGTCCTGCCCATATGGTCTTCGAGATGGCCTGCGTAGGTTCCCGTACGGAGAAATGCCGCTGGCAGCGCGCCGGCGAACGGGCGAATGCGCCCGACCCCCCTCAAAATACCCGGAGATACTATCATGACGAAGTACAGAAATCGCCTGCCGCAGCTTGCCGGCAGCCCCTTCCTGACGGACGGGGGCATCGAAACGACGCTGATCTATCAGGACGGCTTCGAGCTGCCCTATTTCGCTGCATTCGATCTGCTCAAGGATGAAAAGGGAACGGAAGGGCTCCGTGCCTATTTCCGCCGGCATGCGGACATTGCAAAGCGGCACGGGCTCGGCTTCATCCTCGAGTCCCCGACCTGGCGGGCGAGCCCGGATTGGGCAGAAAAGCTCGGCTATACAGGCAATGCTCTCGACGCGGCAAACCGTGTCGCCATCCGCCTGATGCACGAGCTGCGCGCCGAATTCGAGACGGAGCGGAGCCCCATGGTCATCAGCGGCTGCATCGGCCCGCGCGGCGACGGCTACGACGCCGGAAAGGTGATGAGCCCTGAAGAGGCGGAAGCCTATCACGCGCCGCAGATCCGCATCTATGCCGAGGAAGGCGCGGACCAGATCACGGCCATGACCATGACCAACACCAACGAGGCCATCGGCGTGGCGCGCGCGGCGGCGGCGGCGGGAATGCCGGTCGCGATCTCCTTCACGGTCGAGACGGATGGAACGCTGCCGACAGGCGAGCGGCTTGGCGATGCGATTGCAGCCGTCGATGCGGCGACCTCGCGCGGGCCGGTCTACTACATGATCAACTGCGCGCATCCGGATCACTTCGACGGCGTGCTCAAGGGCGAATGGGTGAAGCGCCTTCGCGGCATCCGCGCCAACGCGTCCAGGTGCAGCCATGCGGAACTCGACGCGGCAACGGAGCTAGACGCCGGCAATCCCGAAGAGCTCGGCCGGCAATATCGCGACCTGCGGGCCCGGTTTCCGCAGATCAATGTGCTGGGTGGTTGCTGCGGTACCGATCACCGGCATGTCGAAGCGTTTTCATCGGTCTGCCTCGAAGCCGCGTGAACTGGACATGGCGGCGGCGGATGAACGCCGCCGCCGCAACGGAGAATACCCCATGAAGAAACTTGCCATCGTCGTGCGCGACGACGCCTACGACAAAATGCTGACGCCGATCACCTTCGCGCTGACGCAAGCGGCTCAGGGAGTGCAGGTCGACATGCTATTCGTCCTGTGGGCGGTGCGCGCATTGACGCCTGAGGGTGCGGCCTCTCTGACGATCGAAGGCCGGCACGCGGCCGACGCGCCATGGCTGCGTAACCGGCTTTCGGCCGGGGGCGAACCCGTCGCCATCGAGGACTATCTCAAGCAATTGAAGGCGACCGGCAATGTTCGCCTCTATGGCTGCCGCTATGCGGCACAGACCTTCGAGGTCGAGGCCGGCAATCTTATCGAGGGGATGGACGGAATCGTCGATCCGGGCTGGTTCCTCAGCGAGAAGGCGGTCGCTGCCGATCACTGCCAGTATTTCTGAGGCAGTAACCGGCAGAGGAGGAACAACTCCGCGAGTCCCGGAGGCGCGATGAATTCACGTCTCCGGGTGAGGCCGGTACCGCCGTCCCGAACTGCCGGGTCAAGCCCGGCAATGACATTTCCAGTTAAGCCCCCACGCCTTCCTTGCGGTTGTGCGTCTTCGGGACGGGCGCGCCGTCGCGCAGCAGTTTCCAGACGATGGAGTCGTTCAGCGCCTGGAAGGAGGCGTCGACGATGTTGGGCGAGACGCCGACCGTGAACCAGCGATTGCCCTTGCCGTCCATGCTTTCGATCATCACGCGCGTTACGGCCTCGGTGCCGCTTGTGAGGATACGCACCTTGAAATCGGCGAGCCGCAGATCCTCGATATAGGGCGAGTATTTGCCGAGGTCCTTGCGGAGCGCCTGGTCGAGCGCGTTGACGGGGCCGTTGCCCTCGCCCACCGAGATCAGCTTTTCGCCATCGACCACCACTTTCACCGTCGCCTCCGACACGGTGACGAGATCGCCGATCGCGTTGTAGCGGCGCTCGACAAGCACGCGGAAGGATTCGACATCGAAGAATTCCGGCACCTCGCCGAGGATGCGCCGCGCAAGAAGCTCGAATGAGGCTTCGGCGCCGTCATAGGAGTAGCCTAGGAACTCGCGTTCCTTCACCTCGTCCAGCAGGCGCTGTATGCGGCGGTCATTGGGATCGAAGGCGATGCCTGCTTCCTCGAGCCGCGCGAGGATGTTCGACTTGCCGGCCTGATCGGACACAGCGATCTTGCGCTTGTTGCCGACGCTTTCCGGCGGCACATGCTCATAGGTCTTGGGGTCCTTCAGGATTGCCGAGACATGGATGCCGGCCTTGGACGCGAAGGCGCTTTCGCCGACATAAGGTGCATAGCGGTTCGGCGCGCGGTTCAGCACTTCGTCGAGCGTGCGCGAAACATGGACGAGGCTTTTCAGGCGCTCATGCGTCACGCCGATCTCGAAGCCGTCGGCATAAAGCGGCTTCAGCAGCAGCGTCGGGATGAGCGACACCATGTTGGCATTGCCGCAGCGCTCGCCGAGTCCGTTCAACGTGCCCTGCACCTGGCGCACACCGGCGCGGATCGCGGCGAGCGAATTCGCAACCGCGTTTTCCGTATCGTTATGCGCATGGATGCCGAGCCGGCCGCCCGGCACGCCGGCGGCTATCACTTCGCCGACGATGCGCTCCACCTCGTCCGGCAGCGTGCCGCCATTGGTGTCGCAGAGCACGGCCCAGCGCGCGCCATTGTCGAGCGCGGCGCGGACGCAGGCGAGCGCATATTCGGGGTTCGCCTTGTAGCCGTCGAAGAAGTGCTCGCAATCGATCATCGGTTCGCGGCCCTTGGCGGCCACGGCCTTCACGCTGTCCTCGATGCCTTCGAGATTCTCTTCATTGCTGATGCCGAGCGCGACGGCAACATGGAAATCCCAACTCTTGGCGACGAGGCAGACGGCATCGGTATCCGCGTCGAGAATGGCGGCAAGGCCCGGATCGTTCGAGGCGGAGCGCCCTGCCCGCTTCGTCATGCCGAAGGCGGTGAATTTCGCATGGGCGAGTTTCGGCCGTTCGCCGAAGAAGGCGGTGTCGGTGGGGTTAGCGCCGGGATAGCCGCCCTCGATGTAATCCAGCCCCAGCTCGTCAAGCAGGCCCGCAATCAGGCGCTTGTCCTCGACGCTGAAATCGACGCCGGTCGTCTGCGCGCCATCGCGCAGCGTGGTGTCGAAAAGATAGAGGCGCTCTTTGCCGGTCGTGCTCATGGTTCCATTCCGCATCGTGGAGGGCGCAAAGGCCCGTCATTGGGTGGCAATCCGCCACCGGCCGGTCCGTGTTCCACAATGTTTGCAAGCGTGCTTGTACGGCGGCGGCGGAGCTATGTCAGCCGCTAATAATCAGACCCTGGATGATCGAGTGTGCCGGGTTCATGCCGGTATCCTCAGTCGGTCGCCGTTAACAAAGCCTAACGGTTTCAACCCGTTAGACCGGAAAGCCGGGCCTCGGCCCGTTTCTTTCCAATGAGAGGTAGCAGGTTTTTCAGCTCCGGTCCATGCGCCAAGCCGGTCAGCGCGAGGCGGAGCGGCATGAAGAGCGCCTTGCCCTTGGCCCCCGTCGCAGCCTTCACAGCGTCTGTCCAGGCTCCCCAAGTCTCCGGCCCCCAGGGCTCCGGCGGGAGAGCCGCGGCGGCGGCGGCGGCAAAGCCCTTGTCCCCGATCACGGGCTCAACCGGCCCTCCGACCACGCGGGCCCAGTCCACAGCTTCCGCAAAAAGCGCGAGATTGGGCCTCACCGCCTCCCAGAAGGCTTCGCCGAGATCGCAAGAAAGAGCGGCGAGGCGCGGCTGTGCATCCGCATAGGACATGAGGTGGAGGCAGGCCGCATTGATACGGGCGAGATCCGCCGGGTCGAAGCGGATATCCGAGCGGCCGAGACGGGAAATCTCGAAATGCGATGCCAGCTCGTCGAGCGAGAGTGAGGCTTCGGCCGGATCGGGCGTGCCGAGCCGGGCGAGAAGCGAATTGAGCGCCATGGGCTCGAAGCCCGCCTCGCGAAGCGCGCGCAGCGAATAGCGCGCGGCATCGTTGCGCTTCGAAAGCGGCTTGCCGTCCGGGCCGTTCAGCAGCGAGTAATGCGCAAAGCGTGGCGGCTCGGCGCCGAGCGCGCGGATGATCTGGATCTGCACACCTGTATTGGTGATGTGGTCGGCGCCGCGAATGACGTGGGTTATCGCGAAATCGATGTCGTCCACGATGCTCGGCAGCGTGTAGAGGAAGCGGCCATCCTCGCGGATCAGCACCGGGTCCGACAGCGACGCGCCGTCGATTTCCACCGGCCCCTGAATGAGATCGTTGAAGCCGGTGTGCTCGTGGTCGAGCCTGAAGCGCCAATGCGGGCGGCGGCCCTCGGCTTCGAGCGTCGCGCGCTCCTCCGCAGTGAGCTTCAGCGCGGCACGGTCATAGACCGGCGGCATGCCGCGGGCGAGCTGGCGCTTGCGGCGGCGGTCGAGTTCGGCGGCGCTTTCATAAGCCGGATAGAGACGGCCGGCCTGTTTCAGCTTTTCGGCGGCGGCTTCATAGGCCGCGAGCCGTTCCGACTGACGGGCGAAAATATCGTGCCGGAGGCCGAGCCATGCGAGATCGGCTTCGATGCCCGCCGCATATTCGGCGGTCGAGCGCTCGTCATCCGTATCGTCCATGCGCAGCATGAACTTGCCGGCATTCTTCCGGGCAAAAAGGAAGTTCAGCAGCGCCGCGCGCGCGTTGCCGACATGGAGTTCGCCGGTGGGCGACGGCGCGAAGCGGACGGTGACGGGCTTGCCGCTCACAGGTCCTGATCCCGGAAACCGTTCACGATCGGGTAACGGCGGTCGCGGCCGAAATTGCGGGCGGTGACCTTCACACCCGGCGCCGACTGGCGGCGCTTGTATTCCGAGATGTAGAGGAGATGCTCGACGCGCTTCACGAGATCGCGTTCATGGCCACGCTCGACGATCTCGCGCACCGACATTTCCTCTTCCACGAGGCAGTGGAGAATATCGTCCAGCGCCTCGTAGGGCGGCAGTGAATCCTCGTCCTTCTGGTCGGGCCGGAGTTCGGCGGAAGGCGGACGCGTGATGATGCGCTCGGGGATCACCCTGCCCTTCGGCCCGAGGCAGCCCTTCGGCATGTTCTCATTGCGCCAGCGCGACATGCGGAAAACGCGCGTCTTGTAGAGATCCTTGATCGGATTGAAGCCGCCATTCATGTCGCCATAGATGGTGGCATAGCCGGCCGAGACTTCGGACTTGTTGCCGGTCGTGAGCAGCATGGAGCCGAACTTGTTGGATATCGCCATGAGGATGACGCCACGCGCGCGGGACTGGAGGTTTTCTTCCGTAGTGCCGGACTGCGTGCCCTCGAACATTTTTTCGAGCGCCGTGGTGAAGCCCGTCACCGGCTCCTCGATGGGCACGATGTCGTAGCGGACCCCCAGCAGCTTGGCGCAGGCTTCCGCATCCTCGAGGCTTTCCGACGAGGTGTAGCGGTAAGGCAGCATGACGCAGTGAACCTTGTCGGCACCCAGCGCATCGACGGCGATGGCGGCGACGAGCGCGCTATCGATGCCGCCCGAGAGGCCGAGCACGACGCCCGGAAAGCGGTTCTTCTTCACATAGTCGCGCAACCCCTGCACCACCGCGAGATAGAGCGCCTCGTCGCTTTCCTCGATAGGCGCGACTTCTCCCTGCGCGCAGACCCAGCCCTTGGCCTCGCGCGACCAGTCGGTGATCGCGATCTTTTCTTCCCAGGCCGGCATCTGCAGCGGCAGGGAGAGATCGGCGTTGAGCACGAAGGAAGCGCCGTCGAACACAAGTTCGTCCTGTCCGCCGAGCTGGTTCACATAGGCCATCGGCAAGCCGCTTTCCCTGATGCGGGAAATCACGAGCTGCATGCGCGCGTCGAACTTGTTGAAGTCGTAGGGCGAGCCGTTCGGCACGAGCAGGATTTCCGCGCCCGACTCCTCGAGGCACTCGACCACATCCGGGAACCAGATGTCCTCGCAGATGGGCACGCCGATGCGTACGCCGCGCACATCGAAGGGGCCGGGCATGGGCCCCTCGTCGAAAACGCGCGGTTCGTCGAAGACGGAATAATTCGGCAGGTGGACCTTGGCGCGGTAGCCGCGCACTTCGCCCTTGTCGAGATAGAGGACGGCATTGAAGAGCTTGCCGTCATCGGCCATCCAGGGGCAGCCGATCAGCACGCCGGGGCCGCCGTCGACTGTCTGCCGCGCGAGATCGATCGCGGCAGCGCGGGCGGCGCGCTGGAAGGCGCCTTTCAGCACCAGATCTTCCGGCGGATAACCCGTGAGGAAGAGCTCGGAAAAGACGATGAGGTCCGCGCCCGCGATCTCCGCCTCGCGGCGGGCCTCGACGGCCTTTTGCAGATTGCCGGCGATATCGCCCACCACTGGGTTCAACTGGGCGAGGGCGATGCGGAGTTTGTCGGTCATTTTTGAAGCAAATCCGGGCGGTTAGGCCCCAACATATGGGGATTCGGCCTCGCGGTTTTAGCCGTTGAGGGGCGCACTCACAATAGTTCAGGCGTGAACGGCGGGAAGCGGCTTTGGCGGGTGCGCCCGGCGCGGCGGGCGGCTAGGCTCGCCCCAACGACAAAACAAGCTCCGAGGAGGACCCTATGACCCAGAACCGCCAGATCCTGCTGACCGAAACACCGCAGGGAAAACTTGCCGAAAGCCACTTCAAACTGAGCGAAGGCAGCGTGCCCGAAGTGAAGGATGGCGAATTGTTGCTCAGGACGAAGCTCATCTCTCTCGATGCGGCGAACCGGGCCTGGATGCAGGGCGCGACCTATCGCTCGGCGGTGAATGCCGGGACGGTGATGGCGGGCGGCTCAGTCTCCGAGGTGGTCGAGGCGAAGGCGCCGGGCTTTGCCAAGGGCGATCTCGTCTTCGCCGATACGGGCTGGCAGGACTATGCCGCGGTGCCCGCGAAGACAGCGCAGAAGCTGCCGAAAATGGAACCGCTGTCGCATCTTCTCAGCGTCTATGGCATTGCCGGGCTCACTGCCTATTTCGGGCTGCTGGAAGTCGGCAAGCCGAAGGCAGGCGACACGGTGGTCGTTTCCGCGGCGGCGGGTTCCGTCGGCACGATCGTCGGCCAGATCGCCAAGATCAAGGGCTGCAACGTCATCGGCATCGCTGGCGGTGCATCGAAGTGCAAGCTCCTCACCGATGAACTCGGCTTCGACGCCGCCATCGACTATAAGGCCGAACCGGTGGGCAAGGCGCTTCGCAAAGCGGCGCCGAACGGCATCGACGTCTATTTCGACAATGTCGGCGGCGACATTCTGGAGGCCGTCCTCTTCGGCATGAACAATTACGGCCGCATCGCCTGTTGCGGGGCGGTATCGCAATATGACGGCGCGGCGCCCGCGCACGGCCCGCGTGGCATTCCGGGTCTCGTCGTCGTGAAGCGGCTCACCATGCAGGGCTTCATCGTGATGGATTATCAGGACAAGCACGACGGGGCGCTTACGGAACTTCAGGGCTGGGTGGCCTCCGGCAAGCTCAAGGTGAAGGAAGACATCATGGACGGGCTCGAGAGCACGCCCAAGGCGCTGGTCGGACTTCTTGCCGGCGACAATATCGGCAAACGGATGGTCAGGGTTTCGTGACGGGTTGACATCCACGGGTTCCAGCCAATTTTCAGGCAGGGCGCCCACTTCCGGCGACGGAAGGGGCGCCCTTGTCCGTTATATGATGTGGGGACGTATCGGAGAGACCGCGAGCCCATGAGCTACGAAAGCGACACCCAGGACCGGCGCCGGAGCAGCGCTTCGAAAATTGCCGGCCAGGCGAGGACCATCTGGAGCGGGTTCCCTGCACCTGCCCGCTGGGGGGCGCTGGCGGTCACGGCCCTCCTCCTCTATTGGCTCGTTTCCAGCCTCTTTTTCGGCGGCAGTGAGGTGAGCTACCGCACGGCGACGGCTGCGCGCGGCACGATCGAACAGACCGTGACGGCGCTCGGATCGTTGCAGCCGAAAAACTATGTCGATGTGGGCGCGCAGGTATCGGGCCAACTCAAGGAAGTCCATGTCGAGGTGGGAGACGAGGTGAAGCAGGGCGACCTCCTCGCCGAGATCGACGCCAAGGTCTACGAAACGGAAGTGGCCGCGGCCCGCGCCCGGTTGTCGGACCTCGAGTCGCAGCTGTCCGGCGCGGAGGCCGAACTCGTGCTTGCGCGGCGGCAGCATGCGCGCAATCTCGACCTCGCGAAGATCGATGCCGTGAGCCGCGAGGCGCTCGACACGACCGAGACTAGCGTGAAGACGATCGCCGCGCGGATCGGTTCGCTGAAGGCACAGATCGAACAACAGAAATCGACGCTCGAAGGCGGCGAGACAAATCTCGGCTTCACGAAAATCTATGCACCCATCGACGGCACGGTGACGGCACAGGTGGCGCTCAAGGGACAGACGCTCAATGCAAACCAGACGGCGCCGACCATCATGACGGTGTCGGACCTCGCGACCATGACGGTCGAGGCGCAGGTGGCGGAAGCCGATGTCGGCAAGCTCAAGGCCGGTATGCCGGTCTACTTCACCACGCTCGGTGCGCCGCAGGAGCGCTGGAACTCGACCGTGAGGCAGGTCCTGCCGACGCCCGAGATCGTCAACGAGGTGGTGCTCTTCACCGTGCTCGTCGATATAGCCAATCCGGATGGGCGGCTGATGAAGGACATGACGGCACAGGTCTTCTTCGTCCTCGGCCGTTCCGAAGATGCGATCATCGTCCCGGTCGGTGCGGTCAGCGAAGGGCGCGATGGCAAATCCTATGTCAGCGTGATGACGGATCGCGGACCCCGCGAGCAAGAGGTGGAAACCGGTATCGCCAACCGCATGAATGTCGAGATTCTTTCCGGCCTGGCGGAAGGCGACCTTGTGGTGACGGGCGTCACATCCGCCGACGCACCGGCAGGCGGTGCGGGTGGCGGGCGCACGCGGCGCATGGGCTTCCTCTAGAGGTGGTGGCCGCCATGCATGCACCGAACCCTCCGGCGAAAACGCCGCTGATCGAACTCAAGGACGTCACGAAGGTCTACCGCACCGGCGGACAGGAAGTGCGCGCGCTGGATGGCGTGTCGCTGACGATAAGGCGCGGCGAATTCGTCGCCATCATGGGGCAGTCGGGTTCAGGCAAATCGACGCTGATGAATATTCTCGGCTGCCTCGACCGCCCGACCGGCGGCAGCTACGAGGTGGCCGGCACGAATGTTGCCGCGCTGACGAGCGACGAGCTGGCAGCGCTGCGGCGCGACACATTCGGCTTCGTGTTCCAGCGCTACAACCTGCTCTCCACCATGACCGCAGCGGAGAATGTGGAGCTCCCCGCCATCTATGCGGGAACGACGCGCGCCGAACGGCACGAGCGCGCGAAGGGCCTGCTTGCACGGCTCGGCATGGGCGAGCGTGCGGCACACCGGCCGGGCGAGCTTTCGGGCGGCCAGCAGCAACGCGTCTCCATCGCCCGGGCGCTGATGAACGGCGCCGATGTGATCCTTGCCGACGAACCGACCGGCGCGCTCGATACGCAAAGCGGCGCCGATGTGCTGAACGTTCTGAAGGAACTCAACCGCGAGGGGCGGACCGTCCTCCTCATCACCCACGACGCGGAAGTCGCCGCCCATGCCGACCGGCTCATCCAGATCAGCGACGGCAAGATCGTGTCCGACAGCGGCGCGAAACCTGCGCAGGGGAGCGCACCCGCGGACGAGCCGCTTGCCGGGCACGGCTTCGTTATCCAGGCGGAGATCGCCGAAGCCGTGAAGATGGCGTTCCGCTCGCTCCGCGCCAATATTTTTCGTACGGCGCTCACCTTGCTCGGTGTGGTGATCGGTGTCGCAGCGGTGGTGGTGATGCTCGCAATCGGCGACGGCAGCAAGGAAAACATCGTCTCTTCCATGCAGAGCATGGGAACCAACCTGCTGGTCGTGCGGCCCGGCGCGCCGGGCATCCGCTCAAGCGGCGACATCGCGACACTGACCACGGCAGATGCCGAGGCCATCCGCGAGATCGACAATGTGGTTGCCGTGGTGGCCGAACGCAGTACATCGAGCACGCTGCGCTTCGGCAATGTCGACTATCGCACGCAGATCGAAGGCACATGGCCTGAAATGACCCTCGTGCGGGACTGGAATACCGGCCGAGGCGGCTTCTTCACGGATACGGACCTCAACGGCTATGCGCCGGTGATCGTGCTCGGCCAGACGGTCGTCAATGCGCTCTTTCCGAACGGAGAAGAGGCGGTCGGCCAGTATGTTCTGGTCGGCAACATCCCCTTCGAGGTTGCGGGCGTGATGGAGCCCAAGGGCGCCGCCGCTTTCGGCCGCGATCAGGACGATGTCGCCTTCGTGCCGCTGACCACGGGCTTCATGCGGCTCTTCGGGCGGCAATATGCGAATTCCATCACCGTGAAGGTGGCGGATTCAAACCGTGTGACCGAAACGGAAGAGGCAATTCATGCGCTTCTCCTCGCGCGGCACCGGACGGAAGACTTCCAGATCCGCAACACTGCCTCGATGCTGGAAACGCTTGAGAGCATGTCCAACACGATGACGATCCTGCTCGGCTCGGTCGCCGCCATTTCGCTTCTCGTCGGCGGCATCGGCGTGATGAACATCATGCTGGTGAGCGTGACGGAGCGGACGCGGGAAATCGGCATACGCATGGCAACCGGCGCGCGCATGAACAACATCCTCGTGCAGTTCAACACGGAGGCGTTGGTAGTATGCGGCGTGGGCGGGTTGATCGGCCTTCTGCTCGGGCTTTCCGTCGCACAACTGCTGTCGGGTGTGGGGCTCAATATCTCGATCAATCCCATGCCCTCGATTCTCGCTTTCAGCTGCGCGGTGCTAACGGGGCTCGTATTCGGCTATCTGCCGGCGCGCAAGGCGGCGCGGCTCGACCCCGTGGTTGCGCTCGCGTCGGAGTAGATACAATGAAGACATATATCCGCCACGTCTCTCTTCTCGCCGCTGCGCTTGCGCTTGCCGCCTGCTCCATGGCCCCGGACTATGAGCGCCCCCAGACTGGCGCCGCGGCAAGCTGGAGCGGGCCGCAATCCGCGGGCGCTCAGGTGAGCGCCGAATGGTGGACATCCTTCGGCGATCCCGAGCTCACGCTTCTGATGCAAATGGCGCTGGCGCAGAATCTCGACATCGTGCAGGCGCTTGCAAGGATCGAACAGGCCCGGGGTGCGGCGCGCGCGGCGGGCTCTTCCCTGCTGCCACAAGTCTCCGGCAGCGGCGGCGCCTCGACGCGGGCGACGGATGGCGGCTCCTCCCGCGAGAGCGCCGATATCGGACTTTCGGCGGGCTATGCGCTCGACATCTGGGGCCGCTATCGCAATCAGGCGGATGCAGCCCGCTTCTCGCTCGATGCGACCGCCTACGACAAGGAGACAACGGCGCTGCTCGTGCAGGCACAGGTCGCGGCCGCCTATTTCAACATTCTCACGCTCAAGGATCAGGTCGCAATCGCCGAAGAGTCGCTCGCGGCGGCGCGCGGGACGCTCGATATCGTCGAGGCACGCTACAATGCAGGCAGCATTTCCGGCCTCGACCTGGCGCAGCAACGCAACACCGTTGCCAGCATCGAGGCTGGTCTGCCCTCGCTGCGCGCGAGCCTCGCCGCGCAGCAGAATGCCCTCGCCATTCTCATCGGCCGCGTGCCCGGCAATTTTGGCGTCGCGGGCGAAACACTGGCGCGCGTAACGCTGCCCGCCATCGCGGCGGGGCAGCCCTCCGACCTGCTGGAACGGCGGCCCGACATCAAAAGTTCGGAGGCGCGCCTCATGGCAGCGAATGCCGATATCGGCGCGGCGCGGGCCGCTTTCTTTCCCAGCCTCGATCTCACGGCCTCGCTTTCGCGGAGCTTTGCCACCGCCTCTCCCGCCGAAACGCTGACTTCGGCCGGGGCCTCGCTTCTCGCGCCGATCTTTTCGGGCGGCTCGCTCGAAGGAAACCTGCAATCGGCCAATGCACGGCAGCGGGAGCTTGCGGCAAGCTATCAACTTACCGTTCTCAATTCCTTCGGCGAGGTCGAGAATGCGCTCGTCAATGTCGAGGCAACGGCGGAGCGGGAGCGTCTCCTGAATGTCGCGGCGGAGGAAGCGGCCAGAGCCTATGAGCTGGCGGAAGCACGCTACCGCGCGGGCGCGAGCGATCTCATCTCGGTGCTCGATGCGCAGCGCACCTGGCTTTCCGCGCGGAACAGTGCGGCGGATGCGAAGCTCGCCCGCTATACGACGGCGGTGGACCTTTTCGTGGCGCTGGGCGGCGGCTGGCGGAGCTGACCGTTCATCCCTTCACAACCTGTTGTTCACCGGCGGAGGCCGGTTCGCTTCCACCGCAGGTCAAAGGCAGCTAGGCTCCTCCCCAACGAAAATCTCGAAACGGTGGAGGACCCCCCAATGAGCAATCTCACCTCTAAGGAAATCAGGTTGAAGGCGCGGCCCGTCGGCATGCCGAAGGACAGCGATTTCGAACTCGCGACGGCCGATGTACGCCAGCCCGGCGATGGCGAAGTGCTCGTGCGCAACATCTGGATGTCGGTCGACCCTTATATGCGCGGGCGCATGATGGACCGCGAGAGCTATGTGCCGCCGTTCCAGATCGGAAAGCCGCTTGAAGGCGGCGCGATCGGCCAGGTGGTGGAATCGAAAAGCGACAAGCTGAAGGTCGGCACCTATGTGAACCACATGCTCGGCTGGCGCGAATATGCGACCGGCCCCGCCGAAGGTTTCACACCTGTCGACCCGTCGCTCGGGCCCGTCGAGGCATACCTCGGCGTGCTCGGCATGCCGGGCATGACGGCCTGGGCCGGTCTCTTCAAGGTGGCGGGCCTCAAGGATGGCGATACCGTGTTCGTCTCCGCCGCCTCCGGTGCGGTGGGCGCCGTCGTCTGCCAGCTCGCCAAGGCGCATGGTTGCTATGTGGTGGGCTCGGCCGGCTCGGACGAGAAGTGCAAATGGCTTACCGACGTCGCCGGCATCGACAAGGCCATCAACTACAAGACCTGCGGCGATCTCACCAAGGCGGTGGCAGATGCCTTCCCGAAAGGCATCGACGTCTATTTCGAGAATGTCGGCGGTGCGCATCTCGAAGCGGCGATCAATGCCATGCGTCCGAACGGACGCGCAGCGATGTGCGGCATGATCGAGCAGTATAACGACACCACGCCACGCCCCGGCCCGACGAACCTCATCCAGATCGTCGGCAAGAGCCTGACGCTCAAGGGCTTCATCGTCTCCAACTATTTCCAGCATATCGGCGAGTTCTATGCCGAGATGGGCCCGCTCATTCAGGGCGGCAAGATGAAGTGGGAAGAGACGGTGGAAGACGGTATCGAGAATGCACCCAAGGCCTTCCTCAATCTCTTCAAGGGCGCGAATTTCGGCAAGATGCTGGTGAAGATCGGCCCCGACAAAGCAGTGTGACGAAGGCCATTTTTCAACACCCACTGATCGTCATTGCCGGGCTTGACCCGGCAATCCAGAGCAACAAAGCTCGGAGCCGGAGGCTCTGGATGCCCGGGTCAAGCCCGGGCATGACGTTTTGGAGAATGAGTAAAGCCGGGGAGGAAGAATCATGCCGACAAAAGCGAAACGCTGGGTGCTGGCCTTGCGGCCGGAGGGAAAGCCGAAGGTTGAGAACTTCCGGCTGGAGGAGATCGAGCTGCCGGAGATCGGCGAGCATGAGATCCTGATCCGCACGGAGCATCACTCCGTCGACCCCGGTATGCGCGGGCGGCTCTCCGGCGACAGCTATACGTCGGCGCTTCCCCTCGGCCAGACCATCGACAGCGCGATGGTGGGCGTGGTCGAGCAATCGAGGAACGAGAAATTCAAACCGGGCGACCGCGTGACCGGCGGTTTCGGCTGGGTGACGCATGCCATCTCGAACGGGCGCGGCGTGCAGATCCTGCCGCCCGAGATGTATCACGGCAAGCTCCGCCCCACGGCGGCGATCGGCGTCCTCGGCATTCCGGGCCTCACTTCCTATTTCGGATTGCTCGATCTCGGGCGCCCGAAGGAAGGCGACACGGTGCTGATCTCTTCAGCCGCGGGTCCCGTCGGCGCGACGGCCGGCCAGATCGCGAAGATGAAGGGCTGCAAGGTCGTCGGTATCGCCGGGTCGAAGGAGAAATGCGACTATGTGAAGGGCCTCGGCTTCGATGCCTGCTTCTCCTATCGCGGCGCGGACCTGAAAGCCGCCATCAGGGAGCACTGCCCCGAAGGCGTCGACATCTATTTCGACAATGTCGGCGCGGAAATGCTCGATGCGGCAATCCTCAACATGAAAGAGCATGGCCGCATCGTCGTCTCCGGCCAGGTCAGCGAATACAATCGCGCGGACAATGAACTTGTCGGCATCCGCAATGTGACGCGTTTCATCACGCACCGGTTGCGGATGGAGGGGCTCGTCGTCTTCGATTATTTCAAGCAGTTCCGCGAAGCGCAGGCCGAGATGGCCCAGTGGATTCACGACGGCAAGCTCACCTACACGGAAGACGTGTCGGACGGTATCGAGGGATCGGCGGCTGCCTTTATCGGGCTCTTCGAGGGTGAGAATCTCGGCCGGCGTCTTATCAAGGTGAGCTAGAAGTCGTAGCGCAGGCCCACCGTCACGAAGTTCGAGGCATCCGTCACGCCATTGAAAAGGCCGAAGACGCCGGAGCGGTGCTGCAGCCTCGTGACGAGCGAGACGTCCGGATAGGACGGCAGCGCGAAGGTCGCCTGCAGGTTGAACTGGTTGAGCGTGCGCGAACGGCTGCCATCCGGCTGCTGCTCGAGCCGCGGGAAGGCCGTGGTGTAGGACGGGCCCATGCCCACCGCCGCCGTTGTCACCACGTAGTTGTTCCAGGGAAATTCATGCCAGCGCGCGTAAACGGCGGCGCCGATCTCATGATAGGTCTCGCGCCCGTGATGCCAGGCATACATGAGCTCGCCCTCGAAGCTCAGCGACTCGCCATACCAGCCAAGCAGGCGCGACGCGGTGAGCCCAAGCACATGGTCCGAAGTGCCCTCCACATAGAAAAAATTCTCGACGACGGTGCTGAAATTGTCTTCCGTGCCCTCGCCCATGAAAATGGTGACGGCGTGGAGCTTGTCGTCCTCCGCCGGTCCGCGCCATTTCGAGGCTTCGGCAGGCGCGGCAAGCACACAGGCCGCGAGCGCCGCAGCGGGAAAGCGCGGCAGCGGGCCGGACACAGTTGAAACACTCATATTCGGGCTCACGGGCACTCCAGCCTGAAAAGCCCCCCGAGCCCTTTTAGCCGCTCAAGTGCCAATAAGCAAAAAGGCCCGATGTTCCCACCGGGCCTTTCATTTCGTCTGTGTGCCGCTCTTACCAGGCGCCGAGCGCCACCTGCTGTTCGCGGCGCGCTTCCGCCCGCTCCTTCTTCAGCCCTTCGGCGATGAGGAAGGCAAGTTCGAGCGACTGGCTGGCGTTAAGGCGCGGGTCGCAATGCGTATGATAGCGGTCGCCAAGCTGCGTCTCCGAGATCGCCTGAGCACCGCCGATACATTCGGTGACGTTCTGGCCGGTCATCTCGAAATGAACGCCGCCCGCATGGGTGCCTTCCGCGCGATGCACGGCCATGAAGGCCTGCACTTCGGCGAGAATGCGGTCGACCGGCCGCGTCTTGTAGCCGGACGACGCCTTGATCGTGTTGCCATGCATCGGGTCGCAAGACCAGACGACCTTCTTGCCCTCGCGTTCGATGACGCGGATGAGCTGCGGCAGATGCTTCTCGACATTCTCCGCACCGAAACGGCAGATGAGCGTGAGACGCCCCGGCTCGTTCTTCGGGTTGAGAATATCCGTCAGCCGGATCAGTTCTTCCGGGTCGAGCGACGGGCCGCATTTCATGCCGATCGGGTTCTTGATGCCGCGCATATATTCGACATGGCCGTGATCGGGCTGACGGGTGCGGTCGCCGATCCAGAGCATATGGGCGGAGGTGTCGTACCAGTCGCCCGTGGTGCTATCGATGCGCGTCATCGCCTGCTCGTAGCCGAGCAGCAGCGCCTCATGGCTCGTGTAGAACTCGGTCGTGTGAAGCTGCGGCTGCGAGGCGCTGTCCACGCCGCAGGCGCGCATGAAGTCGAGCGCCTCGGTGATGCGGTTCGCAAGTTCCTCGTAGCGCGCGCCTTCGGCGCTGTCCGAGACGAAGCCCAGATTCCAGCGATGCACGAAATCGAGATCGGCATAGCCGCCCTGCGCGAAAGCGCGAATGAGGTTCAGCGTCGAGGCCGACTGCGAATAGGCGCGCAGCAGCCTTTCGGGATCGGGCACTCGGGCCTTCTCGTCGAATTCTATGCCGTTGATGTTGTCGCCGAGATAGGACGGCAGCGTCACGTCGCCGATCGTCTCGGTGGGCGAGGAACGGGGCTTCGCGAACTGGCCGGCGATGCGGCCCACCTTCACCACGGGCGAGGCGGCGGCAAAGGTCAGCACAACCGCCATCTGCAGCAGCACGCGGAAGGTGTCGCGAATATTGTCGGCGGAAAATTCGGCGAAGCTCTCGGCGCAGTCGCCGCCCTGCAGCAGGAAAGCACGGCCCTCGCAGACCTCTGCGAGATCTGCCTTGAGCTTGCGGGCCTCACCTGCAAACACGAGCGGCGGATAGGAGCGCAGGCGCGCTTCAACGGCGGTCAGCGCCGCCTCATCCGGGTATGCCGGGAGATGCTTGGCGGGCTTTGCGCGCCAGCTCTCCGGTTTCCAAGTCTCCGCCATCGTCTTCTCTCCGAAACGCGAGGAAAAGCGCAGGAAACGGCCCTTTCCGCCGGGTCCGCGCCACCCTCATATGGAAGGCGGATATATAGTCCACAAGGGCTCTAAAGGGAAGCCTAAGCCCTTGATACGGCTGAAAGACGCGGGAATCGCGGTTAATCCGCCGCCTTCACCACCGGCGCCTGCCACTTCTCGCGAAGCGTCACGAGCTCTTCTGCGGCGGTCGGATGGACCGCGATCGTGGCGTCGAACTGGGCCTTGGTCGCCCCCATGGTCACGGCGATGCCGACCGCTTGGATCATCTCGCCGGAGGCCGGGCCCATGAGATGGACGCCGAGCACCTTGTCGGTCTTCGCATCCACGACGAGCTTCATGAAGGTCCTCTCCTGCGAGCCGGACAAGGTATTCTTCAGCGCGCGGAAGGCGGTCTTGTAGACATCGACGTCCCCGTGCTTCTCGCGCGCTTGCGCCTCGGTGAGGCCGACCGTGCCCATTTCCGGCTGGGAGAAGATCGCTGTCGGAATGATCGAGTGATCGACCTTCACATCCCTGCCGCCATAGACCGTGTCGGCAAAGGCGTGGCCCTCGCGGATCGCCACGGGCGTGAGGTTCGCACGGTCCGTCACGTCGCCGACCGCATAGATGCTCGGCACGGCGGTCTGCGAATACTCGTTCACGATCACTTCGCCGCCCTTGCCGAGCTTCACGCCTACCTCCTCAAGCCCGAGGCCTTTGGTGTTTGGCGCACGGCCCGTCGCATACATGACGCAATCGGTGCAAATGACGTCGCCGTCCGTGAGCTTCAGGTGCAGTTCGCCATCCTTCTTCTCGATGGAGACGATGTCGCAATTCATGCGCAGGTCGACGCCCTTCTTCAGCATCT
The DNA here is from genome assembly GCA_019636015.1 of Parvibaculaceae bacterium. Taxonomy (GTDB): domain Bacteria; phylum Pseudomonadota; class Alphaproteobacteria; order Parvibaculales; family Parvibaculaceae; genus Parvibaculum. Next base: position 1,699,649 of record JAHBYJ010000001.1, on the reverse strand, counting down.
CCTCGGAAAGAAGCTCGCGCAGATCGTCGTCGAAGCCGCGCATGAAGAGCGACCCGCGATAGAGCTGCATGGTCTCGACACCGAGACCGTTAAAAATGCCGGCGAATTCGACCGCAATATAACCGCCGCCGACGACCACGATGCGCCTCGGCAGTTCGTCGAGATGGAAGGCTTCGTTCGAGGTGATCGCGTGTTCGATGCCGGGAATGGCCGGCAGGAAAGGAGTGGCACCGACGGCGATCAGGATGCGCTCCGCCGTGACATCCTTCTTTTCCGCTTCGAGATAAACCGTATGCGCATCCTTCACCGTCGCCCGGCTGTTCACGATCTCGACGCCTGCCTTTTCGAGGTTGCGGATATAGATGCCGTTCAGCCGGTCGATTTCCCTGTCCTTGTTGGCGATGAGCGTCTTCCAGTCGAAACGCGCGCCCTCGACCGTCCAGCCGAAGCCCGCCGCTTCCTCGAACTCATCTGAAAAGTGGCTCGCATAGACAAAGAGCTTTTTCGGTACGCACCCGCGAATGACACAGGTGCCGCCGACGCGATACTCCTCGGCAATCGCCACTTTCGCGCCGTGCGTTGCCGCGATGCGCGCCGCACGCACGCCGCCCGAGCCTGCGCCAATGACGAAAAGGTCGTAGTCGTATTTGGCCATGGCGGTGCTTCCGGTCGTTCTGCGTTACTGCTTCTCGATAATATCGGTACCCGAAGGCGTTCCGACAATGGCGAGCGTGGCGATGCCCGTGAACAATCCATTGTCCACCACGCCCGGAATCCGGTTCAGCGCCGGGGCCAGCGCGTCGGCATCCGGGATCGTGCCGAAATCGCAGTCATAGATGAAGTTGCCATTGTCGGTGAAGAAAGGCTCGCCATATTCATCCGCGCGCCGCGACATCTTGCCGGTGCAGCCAAGCGCGCCCGCCACTTCCGCGATCTTGCGCGCCGTGACGGCGGCGCCGAAAGGCACCACTTCCACAGGCAGCGGAAAGGCGCCCAACGTCTTCACCACCTTGGATGCATCGGCAATGACGATCATGCGATCCGATGCCGTTGCCACGATCTTTTCGCGCAGCAGCGCGCCGCCGCCGCCCTTGATGAGGCGGAGTTCGCCGTCGAGCTCGTCGGCACCATCGACCGTCACATCGAGATGCGGCGTGTCATCGAGATTGGACAGCGGAATGCCGAGGCTCTCTGCAAGTTTCGCCGTGCGCTCCGATGTCGGCACGCCGACGATATCGAGCCCCTGCTTTACCTTCTCGCCCAAGGCGCGGACGAAATGTTCCGCGGTCGAGCCCGTGCCGAGACCAAGCTTCATGCCCGGCTTCACGAAGTCGAGTGCGCGAATGGCCGCCGCCTTTTTCTGTTCGTCCGCGTTCATGCGTCAAAGCCCCGCCATCGCCACATATTTCACTTCGAGGAATTCCTCGATACCCCAGGGCCCGCCTTCGCGGCCGAGCCCGGATTCCTTGAAGCCGCCAAAGGGTGCGACTTCCGTCGAGATGAGGCCGGCATTGACGCCGACAAGGCCGTACTCCAGCGCCTCCGCCACGCGCCAGACGCGGCCGATATCGCGGCTGTAGAAATAGGAAGCAAGGCCGAAGGGCGTATCGTTGGCGAGCGCAATCGCTTCTTCGTCCGTCTCGAAGCGGAAAACAGGCGCAAGCGGGCCGAATGTTTCCTCGCGCGAGGCCTTCATGTCGGGCTTCATACCCGTGATAACGGTGGGCTCGAAGAAAGTACCGCCCTTCGCGTGGCGCTTGCCGCCGGTCGTGACCTTCGCGCCGCCTGCCAGCGCATCGGCGATGTGTTCCTCGACCTTTTCGACGGCGGCCATGTCGATCAGCGGGCCCTGCGCCACACCATCCTCAAAACCGGAGCCAACCTTGAGCGCGGCGACCTTTGCCGTCAGTTTTTCCACGAAAGCATCATATACTTTCGCCTGCACGAGGAAGCGGTTGGTACAGATGCAGGTCTGGCCCGTGTTGCGGTATTTGGAGGCGACCGCGCCTTCGACAGCCGCGTCGATATCCGCATCGTCGAAAACGATGAAAGGCGCATTGCCACCGAGTTCGAGCGATACCTTCTTCACGGTCGCGGCTGACTGCGCCATCAGCTCCTTGCCGATTTCGGTTGAGCCCGTGAAAGTCACCTTGCGCACCAGCGCGTTCGATGTCATCTCGCCGCCAATGGCGCCGGCCTTGCCGGTGATGACGCTGAGAAGCCCGGCCGGCAGCCCCGCGCGAGCGCCAAGCTCGGCCAGTGCGAAGGCGGAAAGCGGCGTCGCGGTCGCGGGCTTCACGACCATGGAGCAGCCGGCGGCCAGCGCCGGGCCGGCCTTGCGCGTGATCATGGCCGCCGGAAAATTCCACGGCGTGATCGCAGCGCAGACGCCGACCGGCTGTTTCAGCACGACGATGCGGCGGTCGTTCGTCGGCGCGGGCACGATGGAGCCGTAAATGCGCTTTGCCTCTTCGGCGTAGTATTCGATGAAGGACGCCGCATAGGCGATCTCGCCCTTCGCTTCCGTCAGCGGCTTGCCTTGTTCCGCCGTGAGGATTGCGGCCAGATCGTCCTGGTTCGCCATCATCAGGTCGAACCAGCGGCGCATCACGGCGGCGCGTTCCTTTGCGGGACGCGCCGCCCAGTCCTTCTGCGCGCGATGCGCGGCCTCGATCGCCTCTCGGGTTTCCTTCGCACCGAGCGAGGGAACCGTTCCGATCACGCCGCCTGTGGCCGGGTCCGTCACATCGATTTGCGGCGCATCCGCGCCCACCCACGCCCCATCGATGAAACAGCGCGTTTTGAGAAGCGTCTTGTCCTTGAGGCGCGAGGCAAGGGTCATGAAAAATCCCGAAATCGTACGCGTCCGGCAGGCTTTCTTGCGTTTACCCGCCTCACCGCGTCATATAGGCGAAAACCGGCCCCGTGACAGGGCCTGACCCTTGTTAGCATTTCGCAGCGGGTGCCGGAAAGGCCCCGGAAGGACATTGCAGCGGCATGAAGGCCAGCGATTATTTCTCGGAATCCTATGCGGAAGCGCGGCAGCGCTTTCTCGCCGCCGCCTCCGGGGCGGGCGCCCGCATCGACTCATACGAGAACGGCAATGCCCGCGGCCCCGGCGGCACGCGGCTCTTCATGGATACGGCCTGGTTCGGACCGGCCAATGCGGAAACCGTGTTGCTCAATGTGAGCGGAACGCATGGCGCCGAGGGCTATGGCGGTTCGGCGGCACAAACCGCGTGGATTCGCGAAATGGGTCCGGCGACATTGCCCCAGGGCATCGCCCTGCTGATGGTTCATGCCGTCAATCCCTTCGGCTTCGCCTGGGGCCTGCGTGGCACGGAAAACAATGTCGATCTCAACCGCAATTTCCTCGACCACACGAAGCCGCATCCTGAAAATCCGCTTTATGACGAACTCCACCGGATTCTCTGTCCCGACTCGATGAGCGAGGATGCGGTGCAGAAGATGCTCGCAGCCGGTGCGCGCTTCGTCGAACAGCATGGGCAATGGGCGCTCGAGGATGCGATCAGCCGCGGCCAGTACACGCATCCGGATGGCTATCATTTCGGCGGCACGTCGCCGGAATGGTCGAATGTCACGCTGTCGGGGATCGTTTCGCGCGAACTTGCCCGCGCCCATCGCGTCGGTTTCGTGGACTGGCATTCGGGACCCGTCGGCGACGGCGAACTCATCTATCTCTGTTATTCGGAGCCCGGGAGCGAGGGTTTTCAACGCGCTGCGCAATGGTGGGGGCGCGAGGCGCTGGACCCGAAAACCGTCGAGGCCATGTGGGGGTCGAAGCGGCCGACACGGCGCGGCACCATGTTTCACGGTATCGAGGAAATGCTGGCGCCGCATGCGCAATTCAGCGGCGCGGTCATCGAGTTCCGTTCCGCGCAGGCGAAGAACAACGCTGCCAAGGCCATGCGCGTGCCGATGCTGGAACGCTGGCTGCGTTTCATCGGCGGGTTCGACGCACCGGAGGCGGCGCGCTATTTCGAAGAGATCCGCGAGGACTACGCGCCCCGCCGTCAGTCCTGGCGCGAAAACGTGATCGCAAACGGGCTCGCCTGTTACGAGCGCACGCTTGCGGGCCTTGCCCACTGGTCGCGCGAGGGGCTGAAGGCGGCGGATTAATCCAGTACGAAGTCGTACCGGACCTCCATGATCTCCGGGTGCCGAGGGAAGCCGACCGGGCGGCGTGCGACGCAGCGCCCTCCCATGCGCTCGTAAAAGGCACGGGCACGGGCGTTTTTCTCCAGCGCCCAGAGAAAGGCCTCGCGGCGGCCGAGACAGGCAATCTCGTCAAAAAGGCGGGAGAGAAGTTCGGCGCCAAGCCCCGCGCCCCAATCCTGCTTGCGCAGATAAAGCGTGGTCACTTCGGCACCCCACATATGGCCAAAGCCTGCGGGCTCGCCCGCCTGTTCGGCGATCCAGGCGATCCCCGTTTGAAGGCTTCCGCGCCATTTCGCGGCCTCGCGGCCCGCGTCGAGCCGGTCGAGAATGTCGCGGGGCAGCATGCCCGGATAGGCCTCCCGCCAGCAGGCGACCGTGAGGCGTCCCAGAAGCGTCTCGTCGCGGCCGGGCATGGCCATGCGGAACTGATAACGGGTACGAACCGACATGGAAAAATCATGGCGGAAAATGCCCGGGCTTGCCAGAGGCAGGGCGCCATGCGAGACAGGCGCGGTTCCCCTGATCGCCCCCGGATGCCCATGCCCCGTCCCACCCTTCTTTTCGATCTCGACGGCACGCTGGCCGATACGGCGGCCGATCTTTGCGAGACGTTGAACGTCATTCTGGAACTGCACGGGCGCGAGCGCGTGCCGCAGGAGCGGGTGCGCCATCTCGTGGGCGGTGGCGCGCGGCTGCTGCTCGAGCGCGGCTTCCGCAAGACGGGCGAGCCCGCAAGCGAGGCGCTGCTCGACCGGAGCCTCCACGAATTCCTCGATTATTACGGCCGGCACATCGCCGACCACACGAAGCTCTGGCCGGGCGTCCGAGACCAGCTCGACTGGCTCGCCGGACGCGGCGCGCTGATGGCGGTCTGCACCAACAAGGTGGAGGACCTGTCGCGCAAGCTCCTCGAAATGCTCGCCATCGACCATTATTTCCCGGTCGTGATCGGCGGCGACACGCTGCCCGTGAAAAAGCCCGATCCCGAACATCTTTTCGAGGCTATCCGCCGGCTCGGCGGCGAGAATGCGCATTCCGTCATGGTGGGCGACAGCGAGACTGATGTGCATGCCGCGAAGAATGCGAAACTGCCGTCGATCTGCGTCACCTTCGGCTATACCCGCATCCCCGTGGCCGAACTCGAGGCCGAAGCGACCATCGACCATTTCGACGAGTTTCCGGCGGCACTCGCACGGCTTCTGCCCGCCCATTTCGGCTGAGATTTTTCAGAGAATTTTCAGGATGCGGTCGCCATCGGCGAGTTCGATCCCTGCATATTCGCAAATTCCCTCACGACGCTGGAAAACGCTGACGGCGATGAGCCAGACGCGCGTAATCCGGGCAGGCGGCGTGCCGATCGCTGCCGCGTAATCTGCACGCAACGACCGCTCCTCCTCTAGCCATCTGCCGAGATCGGCGGCATTCGACCGCAGCACCCAATGCGTCTCCACCTGATCCCAATAGGGAAGCGGGCAACGGAAGATCGTTCCTTCCGCAAGGGACGACGACCACATGTAAGTGAGGTCCTGCCCATTGTCGTATTCCACCGCGATGGAGAGGTAGTCATGTGTCGGCTGGATATCCTCCGGTAGGTCGCATGGCAGCCGGTCCACCTTCCATCGCCATCTGAGGCGCGTATTCTCCGTGAGCGGAAAATCGGCGGAGAACTGTAGTATGCCCACATCGCCCGACGTGTGGCAGCAGATGCTGTGTCCCTCGGGCGACTGCGCCTCGCGGAAGATGCGTCCATCGCCAAGCCGCCAGAGATAGCGCCAGCCCCGGGGCGGCGGCACCGGGTTTCGCGTTTCTTCCAGAGCACTGGCAACGAGACCTTCATGGTCGCCTGCGCGGGCCATTGCTTCGAGGCCGGCAAGCGCCGGCCCCCGCCAGAGGATGAGGCAAGCGCCGATTTCACCTGTCAGGCCGCCGCGTGGAAAGGCCGGATCGAAATCCCCCGATTCGTCCGCCCATTCTCCAGGCGGCTTCGCGACAATCTGGAGAGGGCCGCCTTCCGTGGCCGTCACCGTGGAAGCATTGCCCGGCGTCTTGCAGATGGCGTGACCAGCGCCCGCCCGGAGCCAGAGGCCGATGCTGGCGCCGAAGCCGAGATCGAGCGGCTTTGAAGCCCAGAAGCCGCCTGCCGCCAGGACCGTCACCTCATCGCCAGGTTCGATATCGATGCCCGTATCCTGCCATCCCTCGTCCGACCGGAGCGTGACGCAACGCATCTCCTTGACCAGAGGCGCAACAGCAGGATCGGCCACGAGCGTCATCATCTTCCGCTCGAAGACCGGCCCAGCCTCCGGCCCGAGTGAGCGCGGTCTCAGCATTCTCCCTGCCCCGCGTAGCGCTATCCGCGCAAGCGTGGCGGCGGTGCTCAGGCCTGATCTCTGCGGCATTGTTCTCCCTCCATTTTTTCCTTTTGAGCCAGCCTAGCCCGCATGGACTTTCCCGCAAGCAGGAGCACAACGGCTTGACTTGGCGTGGGGCTCAAGCCTATAGACGGGCTCCCTCGGCCCGAGGATGCGCGTTCCGCGCAGCGGACGGTTAGCTCAGTTGGTAGAGCACTGTGTTCACATCGCAGGGGTCACTGGTTCGAGTCCAGTACCGTCCACCATTGAATTTCGAAGAAAATTCAATGGGTTAGCTCCTCGGACCATTCCACGAAAAATCGCTGCAACGCCGGTTTGGCACACTTTTGTCACACTGGATGAAATCGATGGCGACGTTTCGGAAGCGCGGCAGCACATGGCAGGTCGTCGTCCGCCGCAAGGGGCTCCCTCCTCTCTCGAAGAGCTTCCCGACCAAAGCCGACGCATCGCTCTGGGCACGACAGCTCGAGCATCAGGCCGATACCGGCTGCCTGCGTGATGATCCGCGCATCCTGGCGCAGATGACGCTGGGCGACCTCCTTCGTCGGTACAAAGACGAAATCACGCCCAGGAAGCGGGGACGCGATCCTGAAACGGCCGTACTTGTGGCGTTGCTCAGACGGCCGATCTGCGCCTACACACTGGAACAGCTCTCGGCGAAGCATCTGGCGGCGTACCGGGATGTGAGGCGTGAGGAAGTGGGACCTGCGACGGTCAACAAGGACCTGAACCTCATCCAGCACGCGATCAAGATCGGTCAGCAGGAATGGGGCCTGCCGATCCCGCACAATCCGGTCACGATGGTCCGCAAGCTCGTCCGCCCGCCGGGCCGGGACCGCCGGCTGAGAGAGGGTGAGTTCGATGCTCTGATCGCTGCCGCACGGACGTGCCGCAACAGGCTGATCGAGCCCGTCATCAGGCTGGCCGTGGAGACGGCCATGCGGCGCAGCGAGCTGCTGAGCCTTCGCTGGAGCCACATCGATCTCGCTGCGCGGACGGCGCACCTCCCCATGACGAAGAATGGCTTCTCGCGAACCGTGCCGCTGACGCCCGAGGCCATCCGCATCCTGCGAGAGCTGGCCCGTCACGAGGACCTGGTCCTGCCGATGTCGGCAGAGGCCGTGAAGCTCTCGTGGCAGCGGATCGTGAAGAAGGCCGGGCTCGTGGACCTGCGCTTTCATGACCTGCGACACGAGGCGACGAGCCGCTTCTTCGAGATGGGGCTGAACGTGCCGGAGGTCGCGCTCATCACCGGACACAGAGATGGCCGCATGCTCTTCCGCTACACGCATCTCAAGGCCGAGAACGTGGCGATGAAACTGGATCCGGAATTCAGCGCCAGAAATTTTTCGGAAAGGCGCAAAGCGCCATCTCCCGGCCCCCTTCCCTGGCCAAGCGGCCTATAGGGAGTACACCTTTTTCTACGGATGAGAGTTGGAATTATCGCGTGGTCACCCAAAACACCCTCGGGAGAGATTGATAAAATTCGGAACTATTTCACCTGTCCAAAAAGTTCATGCGGCGGTTTAGCGCGGGGCATCGATTTCTGCCTTGGTGCGAGCTTCGGCTCGCTCTCTGAATTGGTCTCACTTCACTATAGATATTATTAGCGAGGTGAGACCAAAAGCCGAAGCGAGCTCCGCGCGGAAAATCATCCGCCTACCTCACTACTAGCACTTGAACGCGATTCCTCCGATTCCACATAAGAACCTCATAACAGCAAGAAGCGGCATGACGCAGACGATATCCAGAAAAGAGCTTTACGAGATGGTGTGGCAGAAACCGATGATCCACGCCGCGAAGGAATTTGGGCTCTCGGACACAGGCCTGAGGAAAATCTGCGTCAATCACGAAATTCCGACTCCGCGCGCGGGCTACTGGGCAAAGCTCAATGCAGGAAAGCCCATTCAGCAGACTCCGCTGCCCCCTGCATCAGACAAGAGACTCAATGAGGTAGTCATCTACGGCAGCGCCCTTAGAGATATCGGGCAGAATGTGAAGGACGCCGGGCTGACTGCAGCAGCTCGTGCCAAGAGCATCTCCGCACGAAAAGCCGGGACCGAGCTTCACCCTACGGCTCAAGCTGTATCGGCAGCGTTTCAACAGACAGAGGAGTCTGACGGGCGCTTGAAGATCTGCATCGACGACTGCTTCCGAATCGACATCACGCCGAGCGCCGTCGCTAGGGCAATCGACTTGGTCAACACCATTTTTTGGATGGCTGAAGAACTCGGCTATGAATGGCAGAAGAGTACTGGTGGAGCCAAATTGATCGTCGACGGCCAGCCTCTCGGCCTGTCGCTGCGAGAGGATCGGCGGTCCAAGGACAAGCTCACGCTGTCCTTGGACGATCACTATCATACAGAGCTACGTCGCAACTGGACGGATGGCAAACGGCGCAGAATCGAGGACCAGCTGCCCGATTTTCTTCGCGGCGTTGCGATGTATGCAGCAGCCGAGAAAGAACGTACTGAAAACCGCCTTCGCAGAGCGGCAAGTCTAAGAGACGAAAGACCTGAGGCCCGCGAAGACTCCGTGCTTCCGAAGCTTGAGCGGGAAAGGCAGAATGCAGCCCAGGCCTGCATTGACACAATGGTCCAGATAGAACAGTACGAGGCACTCCTCGCGACGCTCAAATCCCAATCGCCGGACGAGGAGGTCGACCCCAGTCTTGCCGCGTTTATAGGCTGGATCGAGACGAGACTAACGGACTGGAGGTATACGCTGTCACCGCAAGCGCTCTCCGGCTTCCTGCGGCAGGGTGGGTTGTTCGGGTAGTTTTCGCCCCGGAAGAAGGGCCTATTCCATCACGGGCTTCCCGCGCGAATTTCAACTATCGGGTTGCGCTGAGCATACGAAGAAGCATGTAATGCTCTAATATATATTGGGGGAAGTATGATCGACACGGCTTGCGTCGACCTGTTCTGCGGTGTGGGTGGCCTGACCCACGGCCTAATTTCGGAAGGCATCAATGTTGTCGCAGGCATTGATGTCGACGAGGCTTGCCGTCATCCTTTCGAAATCAATAACTCAGCGCGCTTCATCAACGAAGACGTCGGCAGACTAACTCCGAAGCATCTCCGAGAGCTTTTCGGAAATGCCGAAATACGTGTGCTTGCCGGATGTGCCCCATGTCAACCGTTTTCCACCTATGCTCAGCGCTACGATGTCGTTGGCAGCCCGCGTTGGGGTTTGCTCTACCAATTTGGCCGACTGATCAAAGCTACGCGTCCCGAACTGGTCACTATGGAGAATGTACCTTCTGTCGCTCAGCATGCGGTCTTCGATGATTTCATCAAGACCCTTGAGAAACTGGGGTACCACATCCACAAAGAAGTGGTCGATTGCTCCCTATACGGACTCCCGCAGAGTCGGCGGCGTATGGTGCTACTGGCTTCTCTACTCGGCCCGATCAAGCTGGTTGCCCCGACACACGGCCGCCCGACAACCGTTCGTGCGGCGATCGGCAAACTAGCGCCGATCACTCATGGTGAGGCTCATCAGAACGATGTGTTGCATGTCGCTTCCAAGCTCTCCGACTTAAATTTTAAACGGATTCTCGCCTCGCGACCGGGCGGGACATGGCGGGATTGGCCAAAACACCTCATTGCCGAATGTCACCGGCGCGAGAGTGGCCGTACCTACCCAGGTGTCTACGGTAGGATGGCATGGGACGAACCCGCACCAACCTTAACGACCCAGTTCTATGGCTTTGGGAACGGTCGGTTCGGACATCCCGAACAGAACCGCGCCATCTCGCTACGAGAAGGTGCAATTCTTCAAGGCTTCCCGAAGTCCTATTCCTTTGTGCCCAAAGGGGCTCCCGTTCACTTCAAGGCTTTGGGGCGGATGATCGGGAACGCAGTTCCAGTCACTCTCGGAAAGGTGATCGGCCGAAGCGTTGCCGCTCATCTCGGAATTGGCGAAGCAAAGGCAAGAAAAAAGAAAGGTGCAGTCGCGCATGCCGCGCGTAAGTCCCTCGTCGCGTGATGCTAGCCGCCGGATGGCTCGTGTGCGACAGAAGGGCACGCGTGCGGAGATGGACCTCCGCAAGGCTCTACATGCCAAGGGGCTGCGCTATCGCCTCCACGTTCCGCTCCTGACTAAGCCCAGGCGCGTCCCCGATATCGTTTTTCCCAGCGCGAGACTGGCCGTGTTCGTCGACGGATGCTTTTGGCACGGCTGCCCCGAGCACGCTTCCTGGCCGAAGAGCAATGCCGATTTCTGGCGGGAGAAGATCGAAACCAATCGATCCAGGGATGCCGATACCGATCAGCGGCTAACTGCTCTCGGTTGGAAGACGGTCCGGATCTGGGAACACGAAGACGCCGCCCAAGCCGCGAACCGCATCGCCAAACTCGTCGACGCGCGCAGAAAGAACGGGGACCATCTATGTCGATGACCGCAGATGAAATAGCGACCGAGGTCGCTCACGCCGCTGCGCCTGAGCCGGGCCAGCTGGTTGAGGCTCGCCGCCGCCAATGGATCGTCTCCGAGGTCGAAGGCGGTTCGGTTGCCCCCGGACTCCCTAAGCGGCATCTCGTCCGGCTGGCCTCGATTGATGAGGACGCGCTGGGTGAAGAGATCGAAGTCCTCTGGGAGCTGGAGCCCGGAGCGCATGTGATCGAGCGGGCCGGACTACCGCGCATGACCGGGCTGGATGACCCCTTCACGCTTCAAGCCTTCTTGGATGCGGTGGTTTGGGGCGCAGCGACGAACGCGGATCGCGGCTATCTGCAGGCACCATTCCGCAGCGGTGTCAGCATTGAGGACTATCAGCTGGATCCGCTCGTGCGCGCGATCGACATGGCGCGCACAAATCTTCTGATCGCCGACGACGTCGGCCTCGGGAAAACCATTGAGGCAGGGCTCGTCGTTCAAGAGATGCTCCTGCGTCACCGCGCCCGCACGGCCCTCGTGCTCTGCCCTGCCTCGTTGCAGGAAAAGTGGCGCGTCGAGATGCAGGAGAAGTTCGGACTCGAGTTCCGGATCGTCGATACGGACTACGTCAAGCGTCTGCGCCGTGAGCGAGGTCTCCACGCCAATCCGTGGACGTCTTTTCCTCGTCTCATCACGTCGATGGACTGGGCCAAGCAGGGTGAAGGCTTGCGTCTTCTGCGGGACGCATTGCCCCCGCACGTCAGCCATCCCAGGAAGTTCGACCTGCTGATCATCGACGAGGCTCACAACGTTGCGCCGACCGTCGGCCGCTACGCTGTCGAAAGCCTCAGGACCCGTCTGGTTCGTCTGGCCGCCCCACACTTCCAGCACAAACTGTTTCTCACAGCCACGCCGCACGACGGGTACACCGAATCCTTCACCGCGCTCCTCGAACTCCTTGATGATCAGCGGTTCGCGAGAAACGTCCTCCCAAGTGATCCCCAACTCGCCCGGGTGATGGTTCGGCGGCTGAAGAGCGATCTGGTCGATGCGAGTGGCAAGCGAATTTACCCCGAGCGACGGCTCGAAGCGCTGCCGGTGGAGTATAGCGAAGACGAGAGGGCTGCCCGGCGGCAGCTGGAAGCATACATCAAGAGCCGCGAAGGCGGTGCTGATGGAGGGCGGGCCGTCGATCACTTCGTGCACCAGTTGCTGCGCAAGCGCCTGTCATCGTCACCTGCAGCCTTCGCAGCGACACTGGAGCGGCATATCGCGACGATCGAAGGCCGGGCGGCTAGCGATCGTAGCCAGAGGAAATTCGATGACCGCATCCTTCGGCGGGCGATAGCGAAGACCGAGGAAGACTACGCAGACGACGCACAGCGGGATGCCGCCGAGGCTGAAGCGATCGAGGAAGCGGGCAAGCACGTCCGGCCACCGACCGACGAAGAACGCCGGATGCTCGACCAGTTACGGTCCTGGGCCCTAAAGGCGGCTCGTCGAACCGACGCCAAGGCCACCGCCGTGCTGAATTGGCTGGCCAGTCACCTGAAGGAGGGTGACAGGTGGACGAATGAGCGGGTGATCCTGTTCACCGAGTATCGCGCCACTCAGCAATGGATGCAGGAGATTCTCGCATCTCACGGCTTCAGGGGCGGGCGATTGGCTCTCATCTATGGCGGCATGGAACCGAAAGAACGTGAGCGCGTGAAAGCCGCGTTCCAGGCCAGCCCCTCGGAATCCCCGGTGAGGATACTGCTGGCGACCGATGCCGCCTCCGAGGGCATCGATCTCCAGAACCACTGCCATCTGATGATCCACCTCGAAATTCCGTACAACCCGAATGTGATGGAACAGCGGAACGGGCGCATCGACCGTCATGGTCAACGCGCGAGCGAGGTCGTCATCTGGCATCCGGTGGATGCTGAAGGAGGCCACGGTGACGATATCCTCCGTGCACTTCGCAAACTGGATGCGATGCGCGCCGACATGGGGAGCGTGAACCCTGTCATCGCGCCTCAACTGCCCGACCTGCTCGAGGGGCGCCGCCGCGATCTCGACACAAGACAAGCCGAAGCCCGGATGGAGAAATCTCGCCGCTTCGTGAAGGCGGAGCGCGACCTTCGCGAACGTGTGGCCAAGCTCCATGAGCGGCTGAACGAGACCCGGCACGAACAGCGCCTCGTGCCCGACCACATCGAGCGGGCGGTACGCACGGCGTTGCGTCTTGCGGACAAACCCGACTTGGAGCCCGTTTTTCTGGCCGGTGCACCAGATGGCACGGTTTTCCGAATGCCGCCGCTCTCGGGTTCCTGGTCCCGATGCCTCGAGGGTCTCGAACACCCCTACACGCAGAAGGTTCGACCGATCACCTTCGACCACGAGGTCGCCAAGGGCCGTGACGACGTCGTCCTCGTCCACCTGAACCACCGGCTCGTCCAGATGAGTCTGCGGCTCCTGCGCGCGGAGATCTGGGCCCGTGACGACGTGAAGAAGCTTCACCGCGTGACCGTACGCTCGCTGCCGGATGGGCGGATCGAGGGGCCGGCCGTGGTGGTGATGTCGCGGCTCGTCGTGACCGGCGGGAACCATCACCGTCTGCACGAGGAGCTCACGGAGGCTGGCGGCTATCTGCGCGATGCCGGGTTCCGGCGGGAGGAACGGGTCACGGAGGTCCGACGATGGCTGGAGGAGTCGCACCCCGCGGCCCTGTCGGATGCGACGTTCGAGGCCTTGAGGACGCGCTTCGACAAACAGCGTGATTCCGTTCTGGCAGCCGTCGAGGCCCGCTCTAAAGACCGGCTACGCTTCCTCGTGAACACGATCGAGACCCGGAAGCGCAAGGAGGCCGAGGACATCCGCCAGGTACTGGACGATCTTGAGCGAGCACTGAAGACCGAAATCGCCGCAGAACAACAACCCGTGCAGCTCTCTCTGCTCTCCGAGGACGAACGCACTCAACTCAAGCGTGATCGAGCGGCCCTCGAAGCACGCCTGGCTCGGATCCCGAAGGAGCGCGAGCAGGAGCTACGCGCGATCGAGGAACGGCACTCCAACGCCATTGAGCACACCTTCCCGGTGGCCGTCGTGCTGCTGGTGCCGAGCTCCCTTGCGACGGAGAAGTGCGGATGAGCAAAGATCACGAGTGGCTGAACCTCGTCGAAGTCTCCGGGCCCTTTCTGGCGGTGCCCGTGCTGCGGGATGTCTTCCCGCAAGGCCTCGAAGCTCTGCCTTCCGGGCGGCCTCAGCGGCTTCGTCGGACCTATGAAGAATGGCGCGATGCCGTCGACATGGACGACCTCGACCTTCCAGCGCTGCACGCGGCCTGGATCGACGAGGTGCTGGTCACCGCGCTGGAAATGGATGAGACGGTGCTGCGCAGGGGCGCGATGCTGCCCGAGCAGCTCACTGTCTCGATGCCCGAACACGGGGTCACGGTCGCGCCCGATCTGGCCGTCGTGAATCCAACGAACTCCGACGAACCGCTTCTGCTCATCCACGTCTACGAGCCTGATACCGATCTGGACGCGACGCGCCGTTTCGATGGCCTCGCGATCACCCCGGCCGACCGGATGGTCGCTCTGCTCAGGTCGACGGGATGTCCCACTGGCATCGTCACCAATGGCGAGCGCTGGATGCTCGTCCACGCGCCCGTCGGCGCCGTGGCAGGCTTCGCGAGCTGGTATGCGCGCCTCTGGGGCCAGGAACCGGAAACGCTGCGCGCCTTTGTCAGCCTTCTGGGCATCCGCCGCTTCTTCGGACCCGACGAAGGAAAGCTGCCGGCGCTCTATGAGCGGTCCCTGAAGCACCAGGACGACGTGACCGAGGCGCTCGGGGAACAGGTCCGGCGCGCCGTCGAAGTGCTCGTTCAGGCCCTCGACCGCGCCGACCAGGATCGCAATCGCGAGCTCCTGCGCGACGTCGATCCGCGAGAGCTCTACGAGGCCGGTCTGACGGTCATGATGCGGCTCGTCTTCCTGCTATCGGCCGAGGAACGCGCCCTGCTGCTGCTCGGCGATCCCCGTTACGACTCCTTCTATGCCATCTCAAGCCTGCGAATGCAGCTGCGTGCGGATTCCGAAGAGATCCTCGAGCGTCGCCGCTCTGCCTGGTCGCGGCTGCTCGCCCTGTTTCGTGGCGTGTATGGCGGTATCGATCATCCGACGCTGCGCCTTCCAGCGCTCGGTGGTTCGCTGTTCGACCCGGATCGATATCCGTTCCTCGAAGGGCGAAACAAGGGCACGAGCTGGCGGAGCGATCCAGCCGAACCGCTGCCGATCGACGACCGCACCGTTCTTCTTCTGCTGGAAGCGATCCAGACCTTCGAAGGCCGCACGCTGTCGTATCGCGCACTCGACGTGGAGCAGATCGGCCACGTCTACGAGGGCCTCCTCGAACGCACGGTGAAGCGCGTCGACGACGTCACGCTGGAACTCGATAGCGGCGCGAAGGCCAAGAGCCCGCGCGTGACGTTCGGCGAGATCGAATCGGCGCGCCTCGATGGCCAGGCGAAAGTGGCCGAGTTGTTGAAGGAACGGAGCGAACGCTCGGAGTCCGCCATTCGCAACGCGCTTGAGCGGGCTGCCGACGATCGTCTCGCCGCGCGCCTACTCACCGTTTGCCGCGGCGACATCGGCCTGCGCGACCGCATCCTGCCCTACGCACCCCTCCTGCGGACCGACCCCTGGGGCTATCCGCTCGTCCACCACAAGGGCGCTTTTGTCGTCGTGCTCGGCGCCGATCGGCGCGAGAGTGGCACGCACTACACGCCGAAGAGTCTCACCGAGAAGATCGTCGAAGAGACGCTGACGCCCGTCGCCTATCACGGCCCGGCTGAGGGCAAGGCGCCCGAGGATTGGAAGCTCAAGTGCGCCGAGGAATTGATCGATCTAAAGATCTGTGACCCCGCCATGGGGTCCGGAGCCTTCCTGGTGCAGGCGTGCCGTTGGCTCTCGGTTCGTCTGGTCGAGGCCTGGTCGGTGACAGAGGCCGGTGGCAAGCGTATCGACAGTGAAGGGCGCATCGTTGAGGATGCTACTTCTGGGGACTTCGATCCTCTATCGCCGGACGCAGAGGAACGCACAATCGTCGCCCGCCGCCTCGTCGCGGAGCGATGCCTTTATGGCGTGGATAAGAACCCGCTGGCCGTGGAGCTGGCCAAGCTCTCGCTCTGGCTCACCACCATGTCCAAAGGGCGGCCCTTCGGCTTCCTTGACCACAATTTGCGCAGTGGCGACAGCCTTCTCGGAATTCATGATCTCGGTCAGTTGGTCGAACTCGACATGAATCCGAAAGGAAAGGCTCAGCTGCGATTGTCCGGTCGGACCATCCAGTCAGCGGTCGACAGGGCGCTTAAGCTCCGTACTCGTCTGCGGACGATTCCCATGCGCGACATACAGGATGTTGAAGCGATAGCGGCGCTTGATGCGCAATCACGCGACGAACTAGAACTACCGACGCTCATCGCTAATGCGTTCGTCGGAATCATTCTCGCTGAAGAGCGTGGGGGAGAACGCGCCTCTCGAATCGAGACGTTGGCCGCATTCGCTGACGCTGCAGCGAGCGGCGACGCCTCAGCGAACCATCGGCTGCTGCGCGAGGCCACGATTGACCTGTCCAAAGATGCTCCTGACGGCGTGGCACGAACGCCGTTCAATTGGCCGCTTGAATTTCCCGAAGTGTTTCTTCGTGAGAACAGTGGCTTTGATGCCTTTGTAGGAAACCCACCATTTCTTGGCGGCAGGAGGGTGCGGAGCACTCTGGGGGCTGCATTTGGCCTGTGGCTCGTGACGATTAATGCAGGCGCTGGCAGAAATGCTGACTTAGTTGCGCATTCCTTTAGGCGTGTCTTCGTTCTACTGCGTGAAGCCGGCCACTTTGGACTTCTTGCGACCAACACGATTGCTGAAGGTGACACACGCCAGGGTGGTCTAGAATGGCTATTGAAGAATGGAGCATCAATATATTCCGCATACCCCAACGAGCCGTGGCCAGGAGCAGCAGCCGTAGTCACCAGTAGAGTACATATTTACAAGGGCCTTTGGGGAGGTGTTCGCCGACTGGCGGGGCAGGAGGTGCCTCAGATATCAGCATTCTTGTCTGGCACTGAAGAGTGGAGCCCAAGGCGGCTGAGAGAAAATGAGAGTGTGGCTTTTCAGGGCTCGATTGTCTTGGGGATGGGCTTCGTACTCACACATGAAGAGGCAGTCCAAATGCTCGCAGCCGACAATAGAAATGTCGAGGTAATACTCCCGTATCTAAACGGACGAGATCTTAATTCTGGCCCTCAAAGGAAACCAACGCGAAGCGTCATTTGCTTCTGGGATTGGCCAGCAGAAAAAGCCGCAACCTACGTCCAACCATGGCGATGGATCGAAGAGCGCGTGAAGCCAGACAGGCAAAGAACCAAAGAAGACGGCCAGTATGTATTGAGGGCGCCACTTCCAACTCGATGGTGGCAGTATGCAGATAAACGTCCTGCTTTGTATCACAATATCGGTAGGGGACATTTATTTGATCGTCACCCAGACGGGTGGAACGGAGACACCCGCCAAGATGACGTGATCTGCGTCTCCTTGTCCTCGAAATATGCCGCACCTCATATCGTAAAAAATGACTGCATTTTCGACCAGAAAATTGTTGTTTTTTCTGACAATAGAAAAGGACTGTTTGCCCTATTAAGCAGCAATATACACGCGTCTTGGGTTTTCAAGATGGGATCGAGCTTGGGCATTAGTCAGAACTACACACCTCGCGATTGCGTAGAAACCTTTCCTTTGGTCGATGTAAGCAACGGTGTGGACGAAATTGGCCGTGATTTTGAGCGGGCGCAAACACTAGCAATGTCTGCGTTAAATATGGGTCTGACAGATTTGTACAATCTGCTTCACTCCCCAGAGGAGAAGAACAGTAAGATTCATGAACTTCGCGATTTGTATCGTGAGATCGACTCTCACGTAGCCAAACTTTATGGCTGGGACGACATTGATCTGGGTCACGGCTTCCATGAGCTTCAGGATCTTCCCGCAAATGATCGAGTTCGCTTCACGATCTCTGAATCCGCTCGACTGGAAGTTCTTCGGCGTCTGGCCGAATTGAATAGTCAGCGCTACCGGGATGAGGTCAATCAGGGCCTACATGACGGGGCCGCAGGCCCAGCTAAGGCGCGTGGACACAGACCTCGCGCTGCTTCTGCTTCCGAGCCGACTCTCGACCTCGACGACATTCTTCCGACGACCATTGAGGGGGGCGATTGACCGTGGCCGAACTGACCGCAACCACCCAGTCATCCGTCAGCGCCTGGGTCGTCAAGAGGACATCCAGCGCGCCCCGCTACTCCGTGCGTATAGACGTCAGGCCGACTGCTCACGGCGCAATCGAGGAGGGCCAATGGGTTGTCGTGCTTGACGATGGCGGCAACGTCTCGGAGGTGGGCCGGATCCTTCGTATCCGTTCGAACCTCGACGGCGCCACGATCCATTTCGACCATTGGCACGCCGTCGGTCCATCCGTGCCACTCGCAGACCTCGGTTTGACCGCGCCGACCGGCCCCGCAGCGCGACTGCCATGGGATGATTTCCTCCGCATCTTTCCATTGCTCGGCATTTCAGATCCCTCGGCAGTGCCTCTGATCGACGATGTCGTCTACACCCGCGATCTCCTCGAACTCGCCGTGCGTGACGATCTGCTCGGCCCCGCCGGTGGACCCCATGAACTGATCAAGGACATGAGCGTCCGCGACCGCTATTTGGTCGGCAAGCTGGCGCCGCGGCGGCCGGATGACGACCAGGCGGCACGGGTCGAACCAGCCTCGGCAGCCGATGAGGCTGGCGACCTCGAGGATGAGCGGGCGGCGCCGCTCCACGAACCAGGCGCCGAGTTCGCCAGTGCATCGGGCCGGGTGGAGCCCGAAGACGACGCGCTCGACGAGATCGACACGACGAACAACCAGTCGCTGGTTCCCTCCAGCATGGGCCTCACCTTCTGCGTGGCGCCCGATGTCGGGAAGCTGGCCGTCGATGCACGGTGGGGACGCTACGAGCGGGTCCCGAACGATGAGCACGAGATCGTCAAGACGCGAAAGAATCGCCAGACCGGTCACCAGGAAGAGGTGAAGGTCAGGGTCTGGCAGCGCATCCCGTGTGGTGGCGTTGTCACGGTTCCGCTCGTCGACGGGCCGATCAAGCCGTCCACTCCCGATCCCGATCAACCGGACGTCCGCCTGCAGGGGACGGTTCGGACGAACAACAAGGGGGAGCGCCTGGTCACGTTGTTCCTCGTCAACGGGCAGTTGGAACCCGACGACAACAAGGACCGCGCCTGGCTGTTCCAGCCGGAGATCACCGTCGAGGCCCCCGAAGATCACGGGGACAAGTCGGTCTTTCGGCGTCGCCCCTCCAACGAAGTGGTCGTCGACGACCCGGAACGCGACCGTCTCGCGCTCATCTATCGCAACCGGCTGGAGTTCGCGGTCGGACACGGGGTGTCCGTTCACGCCGATACGACGCCCGAGGACCCTACGAAGGCCCATCGCGTCAGAACAGAGATCATCCCGCGCTACGAAGTCGCCGTCACCGAAACGCCCGGCCTCGATCCCAGGGACCGCCCTGCCATGCGGCGCATGGTCGACGAGGGCTGGCTGGACATGACGCGGCTGGCAGAGATGGCGCCGGACGCGCTGCGCGACGCTCTCTCGTGCCTCGTCGACGATTACGCCGTTTGGATCGGCGAACAGAATACCCGGTTGGGTGCGGAGATCACCGGCTTCGATGATCCAGGCAAAGACGTCATTGAGCGTTGCGAGGAGATCCTGCGCCGTCTCCGAGATGGCATGGACACTCTCTTTGCTGATCCGAAAGCGCTGGAGGCTTTCCGCTTCGCCAACCGCTCCATGGCGATGCAGCGTGTCCGAAGCATCTACGCTCTGAAGCGGAGGCGGAACGAGACCGTCGACGTGAGCACGTTGGACGTGCCGAAGAACAGGTCGTGGCGCCCGTTCCAGCTAGCGTTCCTGCTGCTGTCGATCCCGTCGCTCGCCGATCCCGCTCATCCGGACCGGACGAAGCCGGTCGAGGCGTTCGCGGACCTCCTCTGGTTCCCGACGGGTGGCGGAAAGACCGAGGCTTATCTCGGTGTGGCGGCCTTCGCCATGGCCATGCGCCGCTTGAAGGACGATCTGGGCGGCCTCGACGCATCACGCGGTCTTGCCGTCATCATGCGGTACACGCTGCGACTGCTGACTCTGCAGCAGTTCCAGAGGGCAACGACGCTTCTCTGCGCAATGGAAGTCATTCGTCGAGCAGACGACAAGACCTGGGGCAAGGAACCTTTTACGCTCGGTCTCTGGGTCGGCAATCGCGTGACACCGGGCACGACCGAAGCGTCTCACCAGGCTGTCGAGGCCATTCGAAACAACGATCGCAACAAGGCGGGCATTGCATCGCCTGCACAGTTGACCAGCTGCCCTTGGTGCGGTTGGGAGATCTCCGGTGGTCGCGACATCGAGGTCGACAGGATCGCCGGACGAACGCTGATCCACTGTGGCGACAAGCTCGGCAATTGCGATTTTTCGAAGGCGAAGTCCAATGGCCAGCCTCACCCGGGGCTTCCCGTCAAAGTCGTCGACGAGGAGATCTATCACCGCCCGCCGACGATGATGATCGCGACCGTGGACAAGTTCGCGATGATGGCGTGGCGTCCCGAGGTTCGGAACCTCTTTGGCCGCGTCGAGCAGGAATGCGGACGCCATGGTTTGCTCTGGCCGAGTCATGACTGTGGCACCGGACATAAGGCGCGGGGTGCGTATGCGGCGGCCAGTGTGAAGCCGGTCCGCGCAATTCGACCACCAGACCTGATAATCCAGGACGAGTTCCACCTCATCAGCGGTCCCCTGGGCACCATGGTGGGTCTCTACGAATCGGCGGTCGACGAGCTGAGCAGCTGGGTTCTGGGTGATGAGAAGGTCCGTCCCAAGGTCGTGGCTTCCACCGCAACCGTGCGGCGAGCCGACGACCAGGTCCGGAATGTTTTCATGCGCCGCATTTCCGTGTTTCCGCCTTCAGGTCTGGACGTCGAAGACAATTTCTTCTCGGTCCAGCGACCCATCCACGAGAAACCCGGCCGGCGGTACATGGGTATCTGCGCACCCGGAAGCTCTCGCCCTGCGGTGCTGATCAGGACCTATACGGCGTTCCTCACCGCCGCGCAGGCGCTGTTCGATCGGTTTGGCCCGGTGGCCGACCCCTATATGACCCTCGTCGGCTACTTCAACTCGCTGCGTGAACTCGGAGGGATGAAGCGTCTGGCCGAAGACGACGTCCAAACGCGTTCCTTCCGTGTCGATATGAGCCTGGTGGACCGACCGGGGCTTTCGCAGCGGCGGGTCGAGGAAATCAGCGAACTGACGTCGCGCG
The DNA here is from genome assembly GCA_019636015.1 of Parvibaculaceae bacterium. Taxonomy (GTDB): domain Bacteria; phylum Pseudomonadota; class Alphaproteobacteria; order Parvibaculales; family Parvibaculaceae; genus Parvibaculum. The sequence continues at coordinate 1,678,306 of JAHBYJ010000001.1, read as the reverse complement.
TCTCCAGTCAGGACATCCCGAGATACCTTGATCAGCTCGAGGTTCCTTTCGATGGCACCTTCGACCCGGCACTAGGCAAATGGGTGACCAGCAGGAAGCCAGGGGAGGCTCGGCCGATCGATGCCGTTCTCGCGACGAACATGCTGTCGGTAGGTGTCGACGTGAATCGTCTCGGAGTGATGGTCGTAAACGGCCAACCCAAGGGAACGGCCGAGTACATCCAGGCGACCAGCCGTGTGGGCCGAACGCCGCCTGGACTGGTGGCCACTGTGCTGACTTGGGCGCGGCCTCGGGACTTGTCGCATTACGAGACCTTCGAGCATTACCACGCGACTTTCTATCAGCACGTTGAAGCTCAATCCGTCACCCCGTTCTCACCACGGGCGTTGGACCGAGGGCTCACCGGCGCGATGCTCTCCATCATGCGCCACTCCTACGATCCCTTCGCGGCAAATGACGGCGCTGGCGCCATGAACAGTCCGAGCCGCCAAGAGATGTTGGATACGATAGGCGCCGTCGCCGCTCGCACCTGGGAAGTCACCGAGGACTCGGGGAAGAAGGCTCTGACCGAAGCCGAGATGAAGAGCCGTGCCGACGAATGGGCCAATGAAGCGGGCGTTGGCGGCCGTACGCTCGTCTATCAGAAGCATGGCGCGGGTCCCACCGCCTATCCGCTGCTCTCAGCTCCCGGCATCAAGCCTTGGAGCGATTGGACCGTCCCGATGTCGATGCGGGAAGTCGAGCCCGGAGTGAGGCTCGTGATGGAGGACGACCGATCGGCCAGTGATCCGACCTGGCGACCGCGGGTGACGCAGCCCCAGGAGGATCAGCAATGAGCAGGACACCCGTAGGGGAAATTCGACCGAGCCAGTTGCTTTGGACCTACGGCCCGGGAGCCTTGATCGACCTCCCGAACATGTCGGTGGTCACGATGGGGATCGACCGCTGGGAGAAAGACAGATGTCAGCCGATCCAAGAGGCACGGTTGCTCGCCAACGTCCGGGGCGTGCTCGGCCCCCAGGTCGATTCATTGCGTATGCCACCCATCGGCGAAAGGGACATCGTAGATCCCTTTTCTGCTGCCGCGCTGATCGGCGTGCCCGTCAAGCCTTTTCCGAGATGGCTGCGCTGCGTGAAATGCGGACTGCTGTCACCCTATGACGCCGGGTTGTTCAAGCTGAAAGAGAACAGGTACCGCCCAGAATCGACGCGTTTCGTTCATGAGGGTTGTCGAGGATCGAACAACAATCAAAGGGTCAGAGATGCCGATGCGGTTCCGGCCCGCTTCCTCACGGCATGTCGTGCTGGCCATCTTGATGACTTTGCCTGGCACTGGTTCGTTCATGGTGGACCGAGCACATGCCGCGCGACGTTGAGATTCTTCGAGAGCGGCGCATCGCTTCAAACCGAGAACCTGTGGGTCAAGTGTGACGGCTGCGGCGCATCGAAGAACATGGCGCAGGCCTTTGGTCAGGCGGGCCGAGACAATCTGCCGGGGTGCCGCGGACGACATCCGCACATTGACAAGTTCGAAGACGATTGCACAGAAGACCCTCGCGCCATCCTTCTAGGGGCGACGAATGGCTGGTTCCCCGTCACATTATCGGTCCTGGCCATACCGCAAATAGGAAGCCCTTTGACGCAACTAGTCGCGGACGGCTGGACTTTCTTCGAAGACGTGAGTTCCGCCGCCGAGGTCGCATTCGTCGTCAAGACCCTCAAGAAGACCGCTCAACTCCCCGGTATCGAACAGTTCACCGATGAGCAGATCTGGACTGCCATAGAAACCCATCGCAAGGGCGGATCGGCCGTCGAGCAAAGTGACCTGAAGGGACCGGAGTGGGATGTCCTGACAGCCGACAACCCGCCCACCGATTATCCGCACTTCATGAGCAAGAAGGTCGGTATTCCTTCGGGCTTTGGTTCGGCGATCACACGCGTCCTCTTACTGGAGCGCCTTCGTGAGGTGAATGCCCTACTAGGGTTCACGAGGGTCGAGTCCCCGGACGAGGGCACGGGAGACGACGCAGCCCCACGGGCTCCACTCGGACGCGCCGCGCCGAATTGGGTGCCGGCCACCCAAGTTCACGGCGAAGGTATTTTCATCCGTTTCGACGCCGGTGCTTTGAAGGCTTGGGCGGACAAGGATCCCGTGAAGGCGCTCGATGCCCGGCTCAGACAAGGGCACCGCGGATGGCGTCAAAAGCGAAACCTAGACCCGAACGAAGGTTATCCCGGCGTCCGCTACGTTATGCTGCACACCCTCGCGCACATGCTGATCCGGGAACTGGCGCTGGAGTGCGGCTACAATGCTGCGAGTATTCGCGAGCGGATATATGCGGATGTCGAGGACGGCAGAGATCAAGCCGGATTTCTCATCTACACGGCTGCGGCAGACTCGGATGGAACGCTCGGGGGACTGGTAGAGCTCGGCAAGCCCGAAAATCTCGGCCGACTTCTACGCCAAGCCTTGGACCGCGCCCACATCTGCGCCTCCGATCCCCTCTGTGCGGAACACGATCCGAGCAAGGATCAGTCGCTTCACGGCGCAGCGTGTCACGCTTGTTCGTTCGTCTCGGAAACGTCATGTGAGCGGGGAAATCGCCATCTCGAACGCTCACTCGTCGTGCCCACGCTCGAAAACCCCGATGCAGCATTCTTCGAGACCGTCTGATGGAAGCGATGCTTGTCGCAGCCACGGATCTCGTGGCCCTGTTGTCTCCGTCGAGGATCGAAGCACTTGCTGATCGTGTCCGCGGCTCCGCATCGGCCGAAAGAGATGGGGGCCTGCACCAGCTTGTGACTACGCCGGCTGCTCGCGCAGCGCTCGATCGTCTGATCGCCGCGTGGAGGCAGACGGAAATATCAGGCGATGTATTGGCCGGTATTTTGGTCGGCGCGGCCTTCGCCCGCCAAAAGGCACAGCGCGAGAGCAGTGTCGAACTCGTCTGGACGGGCCCGACGACACCCTTCGTCGCCACCCGTCGCACAGAGCAGGTGCTTCTGGATCTCATCCATCGCGCCCAGAGTGACCTCTTTCTCGTCAGCTTCGTTGCATATGACGTCTCATCAGTCGTCAATTCACTGAACGCCGCATCCGCTCGTGGCGTCGACATCCGAATTTTGTTGGAGACATCCACGAACCATGGTGGGAGCTTGTCCATCGATCCTGTCGCTATGATGCGGGCCCGCGTTCCCTCGGCGTCGTTGTATGTTTGGACCGACCGGCCAGTACCATTCGCCGAAGGGCGGGTTCACGCGAAGGTGGCTGTTGCGGACGGCCAGACTGCGTTCTTGACCAGCGCGAACCTTACTGGACACGCACTGGAGAAGAACATGGAGGCTGGCGTCGTAATCAGCGGCGGGCATGTCCCTGCCGGGCTACATGCCCATCTTCATGCTTTAATCGAGACAAATATCGTAAGCTGCGCTTGATTGACGAACATTCGTTGGATGTCCGTTCACCGAGATGTCCGTAGGCGTAGCTTATCTCCCAACAACCTCCTCGTCCGACCTTCCCACCTCTCACCTGAAAACAACCAAGTCACTAGAGGCGGATGAAGTATGTCGAGTTCAGAACATGAAACAGAATGATTCATTTCCGGTGCAAGCCGAGGCTGTTATAGAGCATGCAAGACAACTATTGCAGGCAACCTATGTCCAGAATCTCTCCTTCCGCCCGGGACCATTTTTCGGATTTCGATGAAACCTCATTAATCAGTATGGAAGAGCGCGGTGCAGTTTACCGGACTCTAATCGAGTATGGTGCCGCGACTGATAAAACTGAATGGTTGGTCGCCGATCGTATTCTCAAGCTGAAGAGGCACAGGGTTTTTCCTATCGCGCATTCAAACGCCTTCTACGACCGGAATCGCAACAATAGCCATGAAAACGCTCTACGGCACATCGAATACTCTGACGGCTGGAAGCGAGTAACGGGTTGGGCACCGCACGGCAGGGTCTACGTTCTCCATTCGGTCGTGGAGAAGGACGGTCTCATGCAATCGGTGACGAAGAAGGGCCTGGGCAGCTGCGGCATTGATTTCTTTCCCGATCCGTACCTCAGCTGGGTTCAGAACATTAAGGGCATGCTCGAGCCCCAGTGGTGCGGGGCATCTGTAAAGTCGGGAGTGCGAATGGATCCTGAGCGAATGACTGAAGATTCGAGGCGAATTCTTCGGATGCTGTACGATGGAGTTGAAATCGCTCATATTCACGCCGAAATGCAAGCATGTGGATTTCCTATCTAAGCATAAGGCAGAGAACTATCTCAGTCCTCGCATTCATGCCCTTATTAGTTGAAGTATCCCCGGCGATCAGCGGTCGTGGCGAACTGCTCAACTGCCTGTCTATGCGGCACCATTGAGCCCAGGTTCTGCTCCTGAAGCCACTTCTGGCTAAACTGCCAAGGCTCCGCTTCCTGCCCGGTGAGCATCGACAACCAGGACATAACCACATCAGGCCGGTACATCGTACGATTGCCCTGCCCCCTTCTATAAGGCTCCGGCTGCGGTCCTGTGTCCCTCACCCTCCAATTTGCAAGACTCTGCAGAGACACCCCAAGTACCTTAGCGAGGACCCGGCTGGGGATCGGCCGCCAAGGAGGAGAACCGATCTGCATCATTGCCTGAAGCCTCTGCGATGCTTCTTCCTTCGTGAAGGGATGTCTCGACTTCACCGCTTTGGGACTAGCTTGTTCCATTCTTAGTTCGCGTAACCTGCGGCTGGTTATCGTTCAGCACGGAGAGAAGTTTCTCCGACGCTCGATAGACTTCTATGTCCGCAAGTTCAAGCTGGTCTTCCTGATTGCGGTAATAGTAGTAGCGGGTACCGTTGATCTCCATGTAGTGAAGCGAGTGCGTATCCTCAGGTCCATCATACTGCTTCAACTCACCGACGTGAGCTTCAAGCATCGCGCGCGGGGCGTAGTGCTGCCCGACGACGGCAAAGCGTGTCGGCGAAGCTCCCTTCTGCCCCTTCTTTCTGAACGTCCCTTCAATGAGTCTCATTCCGCTATAGATATTATTAGCGAGCTGAGTCCAATTACGTGCAATCCAGTTTTTAGCCTGCCTTTCATTCGCAAAGAAATCAGGAGCGGACTCCGCGAGCCACGCCGGTGAGAGCGGTATCACACCATTGAAGCGATCGGCCAGCAGCTCCAGCTTCGAGCCCCCCGCGGCGAGTTCGTCCAACGTCAGGAACCGATCCACGGTCACATCTACTGGTATCGAAGACACGAGATAGATGTGCACAGGATGGGTTCTTCCGTGGACAGCGCGGGCACGACCGATAGCCTGCATCGTCTCTCCTTCCCGAACCTGTTCCAGAAGGGCCTGAACAAGAGGATCCGGATGGACCGGCGTCATGACGCCCCTTTTTTTGGTCTTCGACCGGTAACCGCGCATCTCATCCTGAAACTTGCCAGTGAGTGTCAGATCCCTTTCGTTGCCCGCCAATGCCACCGCCTGAGATTCGACAGCATGCTCCGTCGGACGACTATTTCCGAAAACAAATACCGCATCCACGTCCTTGTACTGATCAAGGCCGCGCAACGCGCCAAAATGCTCCACGTGCCAACCAACCGGCGGATTCAACTGACCTTTGACAGCCTTGTAGGTAACCACAAGTACACGTTCGTACTTGGAAGCATGTCGATCGAGAATTCTCTGGCAACGAGCGACGTTCCGACCCGCTTGCTGATCAACCGTCAGAGAGGCCTTTGAAAGACGATGGTCGATAACCTGGGTCACATACATGTTCTGAGACACGTCGATGCGAAGAAATTCATGTTCCGGGAGAATGCAGGACATGATCTCTCGGTCGGCCGTCGCATCCAGGTTCAGAATCGGCGCCTTCGGAAGGAACGGGTGCTTAACCGAAACCGTCACAGAAACCTCCTCTCCGCGCCTCTTGAGCATGACCTGCGGGCAACGCTTCTTGTCCGCTCCAATTGCTCTGACCAGGGCATCGATCAGATGGAAGACAGGATTGAGCGGCTTGAGACGTTTGAAGGCCACGTCATCCTGTACTGACGGGTCGATATCGTTGAACTGGCGCTGCCATAGGCCGTAGAAGTAGCGTCTCATTTCGCAGAGATCATCCTCGGTTCCTCCCACCTTTTCAAATGCTTCGAGTACATCCCTTCCCTCTCCGAGTGCCGCCAGAATCCAAGGGCCAAATTTCCCCATAGGACCAACGAAGAGATTGCTGACCGTTACCTCGATCACTTCGATCAAATGGTCGAAGAAAGCTTCGTCGATCATGATCCAGCGCGGCGTGGGTAGCACTTCCGGCATGTGGAGGCCCAAGTAGGTGCTAGCAAGAATGTAGATGTCCGCGTTGCGATGAAACTGCGCCTGATATCCGTCCGCCTTACACAGATCGTAGAACGGACATTTAACTTCTTCAGATGATCCGTCCTGCAACCTTTTCGTCTTGATGCAGGCGGTTTTTTCCACAGGCATTCCAGCCCGAGCTACTGCCTCGACCTTTTCATAGGCTCGACAATTCTCAGGGCCACGCCCCTGAATGACTTCAACTCTCAGGTCGGTTTCTACCTCCTGAAACCTTTCGGCAATCTCCCTCGCAAGCCTATGGTTGGGCACAAAAATGAATCCGTTGCCGACAGCTCGACCGCGTCGCTGTAGCTCCGAGACGAATGAGGAGGTTTTCCCGGCACCCGTCGTAATGCGAATGACCATGTCACGCGGATCGTCCAAGTATCTTCCGATTGCCTCACGTAAGGCGGCGCTTCCCTCTTCTGCGCTCACTTCTTCGACCGTGAAGTGCGGCTCAATACCGGACATAGCCCGTCGCTGACCGGAAGCGTTCAGCTTCTCTGCAGCGCCCCTGATCACATCGTCGAGGTATCGATCGCTGGAGTACCGAGAGACGTCTGCTGCTCGTCCCGGCGCCTTTTCCGCGTCGTCAATCGCCCGACGAAGGATGCTCTTGATCTCCTCGTGAGCTTCAATCCCATGTTCCCGGACCAAGGCCCAACTAGCGCGAAGGAGAGGTTCGTTGAACCCCCCACCACCAGGATGATCTCCGACCCGTGCCAACAACTCTTCGACCGAAAAGTCCGGCGTCAGGTTACAGGCCCTACGCCTGATTGGTACGCTTCGGGATCGCCTCGGGCAGCACCAAGGAGACATGATCAAGGCGTTTCTTGATAAGGCCGGAACGGCAGTGGATCGGATCCGGAATGCCATCCAGTATCGGGGCGGCGACATAGTGCGGCTGAACTCCTTGAAACACCGCCGGGTCGATGAGCTTCATCCCATACTGAGTGTTGTACTCTTTGGCCCAATTTCTCAACGCCAGATCGCTGAGCGGACGGTCGATCCAGTACCATAAATGGACTTTGATGATCCCGCTGTTCAAGCCCGCGCTAGCTGAAAACTGGTAGTACAGCGATACATCATGAAATTCGGACGGCAGCTGACGAACAGCATGCCCAATAGCGTCCAGAGAAGTCGGCTCAATATCCGCCGGCGCCTCTAGACGATCAATGTCGATCATCAGGTAGGGTCGGTCGACATCTCGAAACATCGGCGGCGTACCATCGGACTGCGCGTGTTTCACCCGTCGGACCAATTGGCCAGGAATCGCATTCGACGTCGGCTCGCCTCGAATGACGTAGGACCTTCTGTCGCGTTCGAGGTCATCAAGCAATTCAGCGAGTTCAAAGATGGAGCTTATACCCCGCTCTTCGAAATGATTTAACCGCAGCGCACCCGTGTCGAACCCGACAACGCCATTTGTTGATATCGTTTTCGCTGCCAATCCATTCGGACTGGTGAGGATTGTAATCTTCGAAGACAAACTGATTGCTCGTGCTTTTGGGTTGCCGGCGCTGGCGCTTGAATCCGACGCAGCCGACTTTTGGCCGCAACTGCAAATAGGTGGTCGCGGCTCGACGCTCCACACGGAAGTGGATGAATCTCGTGAATGTAAGTTTTTGATGGCTCTGAAGCTTGGGCGCATACAGAGGACTGCCCGCTTCCAGATATGAAGCTCTAGCTTTCCACAGGGAATCGATACTCGGATCTCTCTGGGACTCGGCGCATCGTTCTATAATCGCCGATCTGCCGTGGCCGTCACTCAGCCTAGTGACGATTGTGTTGTCTTGAAATAATTGACGTCGTTTCGAAATATCTGGCAGACCTTGCCCGTTGCCTAATGGCGGATCTCCATTACAGAATGTGCCAAAGCGTTGAACTCCCGGCAACTTGACGTATAGCGATTGAAAAAAATGAAAAATAAGGAAGAGTTCAAGACATGGCTCGAACGAGGGGGAGCACAAACAGAAAAAGGACGTAGCTCGCGTGTCTATGCAATAGAAACGATCGCTCGCAACCTTGCCGCGCTCGGCATGCCGTATCAGGACCTCAAGGAAGCGTGGGAAGCTGACAGGCTAGAGTCGCTTCGGGAGCGCCTGAGAAAAATGCGGGAGGACGCACGCGACGGTGGGCAGGATTACCGAATCTTGATGCCGGCCTCCGAGACCCCCCACAAGAGGCTCTCCAACTGGGGGAGCTGGTTGAGCCAATATGGGCGGTTTCTAGCGGGCGACCCTCCGGGAGCCGCGAAGAACGCTGACCGCATACGGCAATACGTCCTCGAGCACTACATCGAGCCTGCGCGGGACGAAGGTCGCGACTACGTCGAAGTGCTCGTCCGCGATGTAAACGAGGCCCTTGGTCTCAAGGAGGCGTGGCCTAACATTTGCCAGGCGCTCGGTGGCCGGATGTTTCAGGATATGGCGCATATCCCTGAACCCGAACGGGTTGGAGCCGACCAGAGTTCAGCCACTGTGTTTCGCTTTCAGCTCGATGAAACAGCTCAGTCCGACCGCCCGTTTGTCCTGTTCGATGCCACGGACGCTCCTTTCCAACCGGTCAGGAACTTCAACCGCACCACCGGCGCCTCTGCCTTTCGAATCAAGCCGCGAGGGGCCGGCAACAAAGCGGATGAAGCGATTGAGACAGAAGACATTGGCGATGTCGCCCGGGCCATGCTCATCGACGGCCTCCCCTCGCGGGTCAAGGCAATCGCAGGCGGATCGGTGAACTACCTGACATATGGAGGTGACAAGCTCGTTCGCTATGAACTTGCCCCCGAAATTGCTCAGGCGATTGGCGTTCCACCGCGAGGTGGCATCAGCCAACCGGCGCTTGAAAAACTACGGGAACGGTTCATTGCCCTTTGCCCAGACTTTCGAAGTTTCGTCGAACCTGGCACCGGCTGGGCCGAGAGGGAAAAAGCCTATAAGGTCCGGGCAATCGACCGTGTCCAGTCTGCGCTTGCGGAAGACACAACTGACGAAATCCTCGGCAAAAACATCTTTGATATCCTGAAGACGGCCGCGAAGGACGGGCCCCTTGTCAGATGGCAGACCGAGGACGCAATCGCCAAGAATGCCGCGGACCTGCTCGCAGAGTTTCACGCGATCATTGGTCGGTTGGTCCGATCCCAGGAGCCGACAGAGGTTGCCCTGGCAATCGCACATGACGCTCTTGATTCGCTGCGCGGGCGCGGTGCTACGTCGCTTACCTACGGTGAGCGGATCAATATTCTTACTTCCGCATTGGCTACGGTGCGGCCAAGCGAAATGGCCCCACTTAAAATCACCAGGATCAACGAGGCGTGGGAAGCACTGACTGGGGAAAAACTATTCGTCGAAGTCAAGGCCGATATAGCGACGGACTACCGACGCCTCGCCGACGGTTTCACAAAAATATTCGCCATCATGCGCGACGCGTGGCGGTGGGAACCGCAGGATTGGCTGGATATCCAGGGATTCCTTTGGATCGCCAACGATAAAGCCGTCATGTCACCGGTGGACATAGACGAAGCCGCTGACAAGAGTGAACGCTTGGAGAAGCCGATGTCGATTTCGTCCGTCAACCTCATTCTTTACGGCCCGCCAGGGACAGGAAAGACATTCTCCACTGCAGCAGAGGCGGTTCGGCTATGCGGCGAGATAGTCCCGGAAAATCGCGCCGAACTCATGACAGCCTACCAACGGCTTTTGGCGGCCGGGCGCATCGAGTTCGTCACCTTCCACCAGTCGATGAGCTATGAGGAGTTCGTCGAGGGCCTGCGACCGGAGACACAGGGCGCAGAGAACCAAGGACTGGACGTAGACGACCTAGATACCGCCGGTTTCCGCCTCAAGATCGAGGATGGCATTTTCAAGCGGATATGCGAACGGGCTCGCTTGGACCCAGGCGCAAATTCGGACGATCGCCGGCTCGATCGCTCGCGTCCAATTTTCAAGATCGCCCTCGGACGGCGACTTCAAGAAGAGGAACAAATCAAGGAAGCTCTTGATGCCAACGAAATCCGCCATGGCTGGGCTGAAGAGATCGATTGGACGGACGAGCAGTTTGAAGACTGGGCGGAAATCAAAGCCGAGTTGGAACGTCAGATTGGCAAGGAGGTTAGCAGCCATGCTGGCGAGCTTGTATGCACCTTTTCATTTCGCTCGGATATGCAGGTAGGTGACTACGTCGTCGTTTCAGACGGGCGTGACAGAATGCGAGCCTTTGGCACGATCACCAGCAACTACTTCTTTGAGGCTGATGCGGAACGTCATCCCCACCGTCGGGCAATTGAATGGCTCTGGCGCGATGACCGAGGAACGGAGCGCGCGAGATTTTACCCCAATGGCTTCCGGCAGCACACCGTTTACAAATTGACGGACGCTCTGGTCGACTGGGATGGCTTAGAGTGCATTATTTTCGGCGTGGACAGATCAATCCCCGCTGAAAGCGCTCGTCCTTACGTCCTCATCATCGATGAAATCAACCGGGCAAACATCTCTAAGGTCTTCGGGGAACTCATCACGCTTCTTGAGCCCGACAAGAGGCTGCGGACTGACAACGAGATCCGGCTCACGCTGTCCTATTCCAAGCGTCTTTTTGGCGTGCCGGCAAACCTTCATGTGCTTGGCACAATGAACACCGCCGACCGTTCGGTTGCGCTACTCGACACCGCGCTCAGGCGCCGCTTCACCTTCCGCGAGATGATGCCCGATGCGTCCGTCCTTACGAAAGCTGCCCATAGTTGCGGAATCGACCTGCCGCGACTTCTCTCCACGATCAACGAACGGATCGAGTATCTCTATGACCGCGAGCATCAGATCGGTCATGCCTACTTCAGTTCGTGCGACTCCCGATCTGCTGTTGACGAGGTTATGCGCCACAAAGTCATTCCGCTCCTTGCGGAATACTTCTTTGAAGATTGGGCCAAGATCGCTGCGGTCCTCGGCGATCTGGAATCTCACGAGGGCCCGATCACCGGTGGCTTTCTCAAGCGCTCAATCCTGAAACGACCTCCGGGCCTCGAGGATGGTGACGCGGTTCCCCGGTTTCGTTGGGAAGTGCGATCGGAAGTTGAAGGCTTCGACTATGGGAAGTTGGCAGGGATATGATCCGCCGTACGATCCGCGAATGGGAGCGCATCGGCTACGGTTCTGACGAATCCGAGATCCCCGAGGCGCATGCAGACCGCCTCGCCGCGGTCGCGCGAGCCTCGGTCCTTTCCGGTCGCGGGGGCGAAGGTGTGCTGGAGCACCGGCGCAAAGGGCTCCGCGCACGTGGCGTCGTTGGTGTCATTGCCACCCCAGACTGCCAGCTAGAAATTCTCCCTAAAATCGAGGGCGGAGGAGAGACTGAAGTCTCCGACGAGACCCTCCGCGCTCGCCTCATCCACATGCTCGCGGTAGCCTACGATCTGCCAATCGAAGCGGGTGCCCTGACGCAACTCGGCTGGCAGCGCGAGACAGTTCTCGAATTGCTGATCCGACTGTTCTGCTCGAAGCTAACGGACGCGGTCCGCCAGGGGATGCCGCGCCACTACCTCGAACACGAGGATGACCTGCGCGCGCTCAGAGGGCGCCTGGACGTAACGCGGCAATTCTCGACGCTCGCGGTCTCTCCGCAGAAGCTCGCGTGCCGTTTCGACGCCCTTTCGCCAGACATCGCGCTGAATCAGGTCATGCGTGCCGCGATCAGCAAACTATCGCGTTTGACCGCCGCGCCGGATAACCAGCGCGCGCTACGCGAATTGACTTTCGTATACGCCGACGTTGCCGACGTACCTCCGAGCGCGCTTCGGTGGGATCAGATTGTCCTTGATCGCACGAACCGGCGTTGGCGGGCTCTTCTCTCCCTAGCCGATCTATTTCTTTCGGATCGGCACCAGCAGACTAGTGCCGGAACAATCGACGGCCATGCGCTGCTCTTCGAGATGAACGTCCTGTTCGAGAAGTATGTCGGACGAATCCTGTCGCGGGCGCTTTCTGACACTAGCTTCCGTGTATCGCTGCAGGGAGGGCACCGGGACTGTCTCTACGAGGGCGATATTGGCCGGTTCCGGACCCGCCCGGACCTCATCATCCGGCAAGGTGAGCAGATCGCGCTGATCATCGACACGAAATGGAAACGCATGACCCCTCGTATCGACAATCCCAAGCAAGGTGTCAGCCAGGCGGACGTATACCAGCTTATGGCCTACGGCCGGCTTTACAACTGCTCGAACGTCATGCTGCTCTATCCCCACCACGCCGATTTGCCCAACGCTCCCATCCACCAAACATATTCGATCGCAACCATGGACTCGGATGAGAAGTTGATCGTGGCAACGCTCAATCTAGATGGCACGCGAATCGACCATCAGCGCTTCCTTCTCGAAAGGATCAATTCATGTTTAGAGGTCGAAATCTCCTAGAACGCCTGTTGACGAGAATTTACGGACCGTCTTCTTGGCACCACAACCAGGAAATTTCGGCACAATTCCGTCACACTCAGCAAGGACCGAGCGCGCTGTCCAGCTTCGATTGACAACATCATCCGTCTCCACCATTGTTAGAGAAATAGCTGGCATTAAAGCGTTTTTCGAGATTCCGTGACTGACGATAGTTTTGCTCTTGTGGCTTAGCTTCGTGTTCACATCGCAGGGGTCACTGGTTCGAGTCCAGTACCGTCCACCATTTTCCCAATAAAATCATATGGTTAAATCCATCGGCGCTCGTTGATGGGCGGGGCGGCGATTATCGTTAATTGGTCGTGAAACCCTGCTCAATTAGAGTGGCCGGGACGCGGCTTTATGGCCGCTCATCCGGGATCTGGCCAGAACGGGCGGCGGCGGGGCAATGAAGGAAAAAGAACTCAGGATCGCGCTCGTCTGCTACGGCGGCGTATCGCTCGCCATCTACATGCATGGCGTGACGAAGGAGATCCTGAAGCTCGTCCGCGCCTCGCGCGTCTATCACCACGATCTCGGCCGCTCGCACAAGGCCGATGCCAATTATTCCGATCTCGACCATCCGGACCGCGAGACGGATACGGAAGAACTCTACTTCAAACTCATCCAGGCGATCGGCCAGTCGCTCGAACTGCGCGTCTTCGTCGATACAATCGCGGGCGCTTCCGCCGGCGGCATCAACGGCGTGCTCCTCGCCCGGGCGCTCGCGCATGACCTGCCCGTCGATGCGCATCGCAAGATGTGGCTCGAACAGGCCGACATCGTGGCGCTGATGGATGAGGAGCACATCGCAGGGCGCTGGGACAAGCTGTTCATGAAGCCTCTCTTCTGGGGGCTTACGGACAAATGGCTCGCGCGTTATGCGCCCGATATCGAGATGCGGCAGAAGCTGCAGCGCTTCACGCGCTCGCGCTGGTTCCAGCCGCCCTTTTCTGGATCGATCATGAGCGGCATGCTGCTCGATGCCTGCCGGGCCATGGGCGAACCCGATCCGAAAGGAGCCTCGCTGCTTCCCGCAGGCCACCGGCTCGACCTCATCGTCTCGGTGACGGATTTTCACGGTTACAGCCAGAACATTCCACTGCACGATCCGGCGTCGATCCGCGAGCGCGAGCACCGGCATATCCTCAAGTTCAGCTATTTCCAGCATCCGAGCGGCGCCGTCGAAAGCGATTTCGACATGGAGCATGTGCCCGGTCTCGTCTTCGCGGCGCGGGCAACCTCCTCCTTTCCAGGCGCCTTTCCGCCGGCGCGCATCCTCGAACTCGAGGGCGTTCTCTACGATCACGACGTTCCCTGGCGGACAAAGACGGAATTCCTCGCGGGAAATTTCAAGCCGTTGATCGCGGCCGGTTCGGACCCGGTGAAAGCCTCCTTCATCGACGGAAGCGTGCTCAACAACAAACCCTTCGCCGAAGCCATTGCCGCCATTCGCGGGCGGCCCGCCTATCGGGAAGTGGACCGGCGCATCGTCTATATCGACCCCGATCCGAAAGGCGGCCGCGTGGAAGGCGGCGGGGCGGCGCCGGGCTTTTTCCACACGATCAGAGGCGCGCTTTCCGACATTCCACGCAACCAGCCGGTGCGCGACGAACTCGAGACGCTGCACGATTTTTCCGAGCGGGTGCGGCGCTACCGCCAGATCGTGGCCGCTACGCGGCCGCATGTGCGGGCGCGCGTGATGGAACTCTTCAATGGCAGCGCAGGCAAGATGCCGACAGCGGAGGAGCTCGCGTCGCTGCGCAACCGCGCGAACGCACAGGCCGCCCTCGAAGCGGGCTATGCCTATGATGCCTATATACAGCTCAAGGTTGCGTCCGTTCTCGACCAGATCACCAATATCGTTGCCGATCTCAGCGGCTCCGTGAAGCACCCGAGCGACAGGCTGGCGCTTTCGCGCACCGTCGAGACATGGGCGAAGGAAAACGGAATCTTTCCGGTGAAGTGGGCGCTCCATGCCGCGCGCGGCGAGAGCCCGAGCAAGGAAGATTCCTGGGTCCGCTTCCTTCGCGAATTCGACGTGAGCTTCCGCGTCAGGCGGCTGCGCTTCGTGATCAGACGGCTGAATGAGCTCTACCAGAACATCGAAGCGGAAGGTGATACCTCGGCGCCGGAGGCGCTCGACGATTTCAAGGCGAGTCTTTACCGCTGTCTCGAGCGCATCCAGTCGGAAACCACGGCGAGACTGCGGACGCCGGATACGAAGCGGCTCTGCCGGCTCATTTATGATGACGGCATTGCCGAGCCGCATGAGATCGACGCATTCACCGCGCATATCGCGCCCGAACTCAACCTTGTCGGGCTCGACAAGGAGGTCGACGCGCGCTTCATCGCCATGGCGGAAATGGCGCTGCCGGAAGATATCCGCAATGAATTGTTGCAGGCCTATGTGGGCTTTCCCTTTTTCGATGTGCTGACGTTGCCTCTCAACAAGTGGCAGGATCTCGACGATGTGGACACGGTGCTGGTGGACCGCATCAGCCCGGAAGATGCGCGCGCGATCCGCGAGGGTGGCGCACCGGCCACGCTGATGGGCCGCGACCTCGGCTATTTTGCCGCCTTCTTCAGCCGCCGGGCGCGGGAAAACGATTATCTCTGGGGCCGCCTCCATGCCGCCGACCGGCTTGTCGATATCGTCGCGAGCAGCGCACCCGCCGCCATCGCCAAGGCCGGGCTCGATCTCGATAAATTGAAGGCGGGGCTCTTCCGGGCGATTCTGAAAGCGGAGCGCGCGCATCTCGCGCATGTACCGGAACTCTTCGACGATCTCGAACGGGAAATCCGCATTCGCTTCGGCGAAGAAGCGGCGGCAGAAGGCTCCGTTTCAGCGGAGGCCTGATCCGGCATGCAGGAGCGGGCCGCAGGGAGACAGGTCCAGGTCCGCACCTGAGGGAAGCGGCGCACCGCGCGCTTCTATCCATGCGGCAATATCGCGCCATACGGTTTCGCGTTGCTTGTCGCGCAGCAGCATGTGGTAGCCCTCCGGGTAACAGGCTGGCGTTACCTCCACCTCCCCCGCCCGCATGGAACGCAGTGCCGCCGCCGTCGCATGAGGCGGCACTATCTCGTCCTTCGCGCCATAGAGCAGAAGCACCGGCGCGCCGATACCGGGCGAGGCCTTGTAGGCTTCGTCCATCAGCGTTACGAGGCCGTGCAGCGTGCCGATGCGTGTTTCCTTGATGACGATCGGGTCGCGGCCCAGGGCGCGCAGCATGTCGATATTGTCCGACGGCCAGATTTCGAGGCCCCGGCCGGTGAGCGTCGCGGAGGGCGCGAGGCGCGCCGCCGTCCAGAGCGTTGCCGCATAGAAGCGATTGAGATTCTGCCAGCCCCAGACGGCTGGCGCGGACAGGATGAGTCCGTCGACGGGCGGCGGCTCGGGTAAGGTCATCATGCGCATGGCGACGGCGCCGCCCATGCTGGTGCCCAGCACATAGACCGGCAGGCCGGGATGGCGTTCGCGCAGCAGGCGGACGAGCATGGCCGCATCTTCCGCCATGCGCGTGTGTCCGGCCCAGGCGCCGCGGCCGGGCGCACGGCCGAAGCCGCGCTGGTCCATCGCATAGACGGAGATGCCTTGTTCCGCCAGGAACTCGCCGGGGCCGAAGGTGCCGAAGGTGTTGGAATAATCGTTGAAACCGTGAAGGCCGACGACGATTGCTTTCGGCTCTTTCGCCTCGAAGACGAGAAGCGGCAGATGCGCACCATCGGCCATGACGGCGGCGGGCGATGTTCGGCTTTCGATGCGTGGCGTGAAGACAGGATCGCCCACACCCATGAGGCGCGGCGCGCAGGCGGAGAGCACGAGAAACAGAAAAATGGCGGCGACATATCTCACGAGCGGTCTCCGATCAACCGCCGGACATCGCGCTTCAGCACGGGCAACAATTCTTCCTCGAACCATGGATTGCGTTTCAGCCAGGCATTGTTCCGCCAGGAAGGATGCGGCAGCGGAAGGCAGCGGGGATAATATTCCCGCCAGGCGGCAACCGTCTCGGTGAGGTTCTTCTTGCGCGCCGCTCCCAGATGCCAGGCTTGCGCATATTGGCCGATGGCCAGCACCATTTCGAGCTTCGGCATCAGCTCGAACAGCGGCTGGCGCCAGCGGGGCGCGCATTCGCGGCGCGGCGGCAGGTCGCCGCCCTTCGCATCGAGGCCCGGAAAGCAGAACCCCATCGGTACGATGGCAATGCGCGATACGTTGTAGAATTCTTCCGGCGTCACGCCCATCCAGTCGCGCAGGCGGTCGCCGCTCGGATCGGTGAAGGGCGTGCCCGAGGCGTGAACACGGGTGCCGGGCGCCTGCCCCGCCACGCAGATGCGCGCCGTGCGCGAGACGCGGAAGACGGGGCGTGGCTCGTGGGGCAGCGCCCCGCCCTGCGGAGATTCGACGCAGAGGCGGCAGGCGCGGATATGGGCGGCAAGGTCTTCGAGCTTCGGCATGGCCTCATTGTGCCGTGCCCCGCGCCTCAGGCAAGCATGGGCATTGCAATGAGCAAAATTGCCGTGCCATGGGTCAGCGCCGCCGCCCAGATGCCATAACGCAGGCGCACGAAACCGCAGGCAATACCCTCGACCGCCGTGAAGGCGAGGACCGGCCAGCCGCCATTGGTGACGGTGATGGCGAGGTAGGAATGGCAGGCCGCAAAGAAGAAACCGCTCAGAAGTGCGGCGCGTACAGGCGTGACATGCTGCTCCAGCCTGCCTTGCAGGTAGCCGCGGAAAAGGACTTCCTCCAGCAGGTTGCCGCCATAGACAAGCACCACGAGGCCGACGATGAAGCCTGGCGCGAAGTCCCAGAGCATGGGCGACATGCCGGAAACGGAGGCGGCCCCGAAGCCAATGAGCGCGCCCGCGCCAAGACCGACGGCCGCACCCTCGGCAAGCGGACCCTTCCGCCAGACAAGGAGCGGGCGCATATCTTTTTCCACAGCGATCAGGAAGACGACGCCGAGCGCGGAGGAAATACCGAGGGTGGCGAGGACGAACGGATCGTTGAAGAAGGAGATGCGAAGGTTGTCGAAGCTCCAGAGGCCCGTGGGCGTCATTGCATCGCGGACGAGAATGAAGATCGCGATATAGAGCGCGATGCGGAGCCCGATGGCCGCGCGGGGCAGCAGCACGAGGCAAAGCGCAAAGGCGAGCAGACCGGGCGCCATCCGCATGTTGTAAGTTGCAAGCAGGTCCATGCCTTCGCTCATACCTCGCCATCCTCCGCTTTCCGGTTGTTGACAGGCAAAATGCCTGCCCGCCAAGATCGCATGAAGAATAGGAAGTGCGGGCGGATCGCCCTACTCGCGTTTCAGGGAGGAAAGCGGTGGCGGCGGGACCGGCGAAAAAGCGCGTCAGAAAGCCGGTTCAACGGCGCTCGGAGGCGACTGTCGACACGATCCTAGAGGCGGCGGCTCAGGTTTTCCGCGTCCATGGCGCCAAAGGCGCGACGACCAACCGGATCGCGGAGCGGGCGGGCGTGTCCATAGGCTCGCTCTACCAGTATTTCCCGAACAAGGAGGCGCTGCTCATCGCGCTGATGGAGCGGCATATCGGCAGCTCCATCGCCATGCTGGGCGATGTGTTGCAGAGAAGCGCAAATGCCTCGCCACGCGAGCGCGTGCACGCCGCCGTCGCCTGCGTGCTCGACATACATATGGAAGACCCGGACCTGCACCGGGTGATTTTCGAGGAAGCACCGCGCCCGCCCCATGTGAACCGGAAGCTCGAGGAAGGCGAGGCCCTGATGCGCGCAGGGCTTGAAGAACTTCTCTCAGGCTTTCCGCGCGACATATGCGCCGATCCGAAGCGCAGCGCCGCCCTGGTGCTGATGCTTGTCGAGAGCATGGTGCATCGCTATGTGGCATCGCGGCAGCGGGTGATGGAACCCGCCGCCTTTGCCGATCACCTGACCGAACTCACGATGCGCGAGTTGGCGCTCAGCTCACCGCCTTCAGGAGGTTCCGCGCGATGATGACCTGCTGCACCTGGCTCGTGCCTTCATAGATGCGGAAGATGCGCACGTCGCGGTAGAAGCGCTCGATGCCGTAGTCGGCAACATAGCCCGCGCCGCCATGCACCTGCACCGCGCGGTCGGCGATGCGGCCAACGGCTTCGGAGCAGAAGAGCTTGGTGCAGGAGCTTTCGGTGGCGACATTCTCGCCTGCGTCGCGGCGGCGCGCGGCGTCCAGCACCATGCAGCGGCCGGCATAGGCTTCCGTTTTCGAATCCGCAAGCATGGCCTGCACGAGCTGCAGGTCGCCGATGGGCGCGCCGAACTGCTTGCGCTCGGCGGCATATTTCACGCTGTCCTCGACGAGGCGGTCGGCCACGCCGATGCAGACGGCGGAGATATGAAGACGGCCGCGCTCCAGCACCTGCATGGCGGTGACGAAGCCCTTGCCCTCTTCCTCACCCAGCAGGCAGGAAGCCGGGATGCGCGCATCCTCGAAAACCACGTCGCAGATATGCGCGCCCTGCTGGCCCATCTTCTTTTCCGGCTTGCCGATATGGATGCCCGGTATATCGCGCGGCACGACGAAGGCGGAAACGCCCTTCGCGCCCGGCGTCTTCGGGTCGGTGCGCGCCATCAGCGTGAAGGCATGGGCCTTGTTGGCATTGGTGATGTAGCGCTTGGTGCCGTTCACCACATAATGATCGCCGTCACGGATCGCGGTGGTCTTGAGCGAGGCGGCGTCGGAGCCGGCTTCGGGCTCCGTCAGCGCGAAGGAGATGATCGTCTCGCCGCTTGCAATTTTCGGCAGCCAGTATTCCTTCTGGTCCTCGCGGCCATGCATGACGATGCCCTGGCTGCCGATGCCGACATTGGTGCCGATGACGGAGCGGAAGGCCGGCGAGGTGCGGCCCAGTTCGAACATGAGGAGGCATTCCTCCTCCATGGTCAGGCCAAGACCGCCATATTCCACGGGCACGGAAATACCGAAAAGGCCGAGCTCCTTCATTTCCTCCACGATCTCGTCCGGCACCTTGTCGGTCTCGGAGACCTTGTCCTCGATCGGACGGAGGCGTTCGTTCACGAAGCGGCGGACGGAGGAAATGAGCTGTTCGCGTGTTTCGGCGTCGAGGGCCATGTGCATTCCCGGAGCTTGATTTCTGAAAGGCTGCGGGAATTTAGGGCATGGGCCGCCGGGGGTCAAAACCCCGGAAAGGCCGGAAATCAGGCTTTCGGAAGGGTGCGGGAGACCGCCGCCCCGAGAATGCGGTCCGTGCGCTCGCCATCGACGGTGAAAGGCAGGTAGACCGCCTCGACCTCGACGCGGCCGCGGGCGGTATATTCCATCGTGCCGGCAACGGCGTAAGGCCGCTTCTCATGCGCGACGAATTTGTAGAACTCGAAAAGCACTTCGCTGAAACAGCCCGTGTGGGAGGGACTTTCGATGACACGCTGGCCCCGGAAATTGGCGCCATGGGCATCGACGAAATCGCCGCCAAGCAGCCGGTAGCTTACGTCGAAAGGGTCCCAATGGATCTGCGTCACCAGAATATGCGGCATGTGGCGAGCGAATCGAACGGGGTCGATTTCCTCGGGCTTTGGCATATCGCGCTGCCCGCGGAGCTCGTTCCAGTAGGAGAGCATTTCGATGCAGAGAGGCTGCTGCAATTCCTTCAGGCGGCGGAATGCGATGCCGTGCGACATGGCTTCCGCCAGAATGTCGCTGCGGCCTTCGAGTTTGCGTTCCGCGAGAAGCACCATGCCCAGTATCCGAACTGCCCGGCGGCCGGCAGGCCGCCCCCGTCACCCGACAGATTGGACCCGTTCCCCTAAGAGACCCTGAATCCAACCGCTAAAATTCTATCGATCTCTCGCCCGAGGCGAGGCAAACGCAAGGTCAGAACGTGTAATGCGCCGCTCCGAGAATGCGGCTTACGTTTCCCTGTTCATCCGCAAGCGGCAGATAAACCGCCTCGAATTGGCAGAAGCCACGGTCGAGGAAGTCCATCGTGCCGCATGCAGCCATTGCATCGGCCGTGCCGGTTACCAAGGTGTAAAACTCGTGCAGGGAGGCGCCGTAGCCCGGCCAGCGCTTGTCGAGCTCGCGGACATCCTGACCCTTGAAGTTGGCGCCATGCGCCTCGATGTTCGTCTCGCCCACCAGCGTATAGGTGAAGGAAAGCGGGTCCCGCCCCACGCGGATGACGAAGCTACGCGGCAGGAGCCGGGGAAACCGGATCGGGTCCATGTCGCCATAGGCCGGCAGACGGCCTGCGGGCTGCCTGGTCAGCCAGTAGCGCCACAATTCACGCAGCTCCGCGTTGCCCAGTTCGGCAGGCGCGATCAGCCGTGCCCCATTCTGGACATGACCCTTTGCCGCTCCGGTGGCTGCCGCGCTCGTCATCATCATCGCATTTCTCTCCAGGTGCCAATGTTGCAGCCAGACGTAAGAAAGGGCTTAACGCCCGGGCTTTGGATTGACCGCCAATCCTGCTAAAAGCCCGGCAAACGTCATTTCGATACGGGTCGAGAACAGATGAATACCAGCCTGAGCAGCCGCCTTGCCGGCTATGAGACATGGGAAGGCCACGACCCTTTCGAGGATCATGCAGGGCCCTTCTTCTTCCGCCAGCATGAGGACGGGAGCGTGACCTGCGCCTTCGAGGCCACGCCGACGCATTGCAATGGCGGCGGCTTCCTCCATGGCGGGCTGCTGATGACCTTTGCCGATTTCTCGCTTTTCGCGATCGGGCGGCATGTGCTTTACGGCGGCCCCTCTGTTACCGTCTCATTCGCGGCCGAGTTCACCGCGGCCGCGGCCGCAGGCGAATTCATCGAAGCGCGGGGCGAAGTCGTACGCAACACGGGGAGCATGGTCTTCCTGCGCGGACAGGTCTTCACCGGCAAGGGCGAGGACGAACGCATCCTTCTCAATTTCTCAGGGATCGTGAAGCGGGTGAAGAAGCGGCCGCTCGAAAAATAGGCGCCCGTCCCCATATTCCGGGGAAGACGAAAATCAGAGGAGGCGTCTTCGATGGTCAGTTTGAGCGTTCTCGACCAATCTCCGATCCGCAAGGGCGGCACGGCCGCGGACGCCTTCGCCAACACGATCGAGCTCGCGAAAGCCGCGGAAGGCTTCGGCTATGCGCGCTACTGGCTCGCCGAACACCACAACACATCTTCATTTGCCGGGTCGGCGCCCGAAGTGCTGATCGCAGCTGTAGCGGCCGCGACGAACCGCATCCGCGTCGGGTCGGGCGGCGTGATGCTGCCGCATTACAGCCCGCTCAAGGTGGCGGAATGTTTCCGGGTTCTCGAGACGCTTTATCCGGGGCGCATCGACCTCGGGCTTGGCCGCGCGCCGGGCGGCGACATGCGCACAACGCGGGCCTTGCAACCCGGCCCGCAGGCCTATGATGTCGGCGTCTTTCCGCAGCAGGTGGAGCTGTTGCGGCAGTTCCTCGAAGATTCGATGGGCCTGCAGGGCGAGGAAGGCGGTTTTCCGTCCGACCATCCCTATCGCGGGCTGCATGCGACACCGCGCGGCCCCGGCATGCCCGATCTGTGGATGCTCGGATCGGGCGGCGACGGTGCAATCATCGCCGCGCAATACGGCATGGCTTACTGCTTCGCGCATTTCATCAATCAGGATGCAGGTACGCAGCCGCTTGAAATCTATCGGCGTAATTTCCGCGCCTCGCGCGATCTGGCGAGCCCACGCGGCGGCATTGCGGTCTCCGTTACCGTTGCCGACACAGAGGAAGAAGCGAAACGCATCGCCTCTTCGCGCAATCTCTGGGTGATGCATCTGTTGCAGAACCGGGCCGGCGCCTTCCCTTCCATCGAGGAAGCTCTCGCCTATCCCTACACCGATCAGGACCGCGTCATGCTCCGCGCCATCGAGCAGCGCGGGTTTGCCGGTGCGCCGGAACAGGTGCGGGCGAAACTCCTTGCGCTCGGCGAGGCGCATGGCGTGGACGACTTCACGATCCTCACCATCACCTATGACCAGAAGGACCGGCTGCGTTCCTATGAGCTGCTGGCCGATGTGATGGGAGTCACGGCCCCGCGGAATGAGGCAGCGGCGCCGGCCTGATCGCGCCTCTCCGTTCTAGCCCGCCATCATGCGATGCATTTGCGACCTGCGCGCAATCCGCCGCTCCAGCGCCGAGCGGAGGCGCTTCTGGCGCTCCTGCGTGATCGGATAGCGCAGGATGATGGCGATGGAAATGAGCCAGAGCACCAGCGGCACGATGCAATACATGGCCAGCAACACGAACAGGGCTTCGGGCGAATTGTCCTGCGACTGTGCGCTGAAACCCGCATAGGCCAGAATGGGCAGCGCGATGCCGACGCCCATCGCCTCGAATATCTTTCGGACCATGCCGGTGAAGGCAAAGAGGAAAGCGGCACGCGGTTCGCCGCTTTTCAGCGTGTCGAGATCGACCACGTCCGCCATGATCGAGGGGCCGAGAATGGGCGCCGCGCCGAGCGCAAGCCCCTGCACGATGTTGATGAGCACGAGGCAGGGCAATACCCATTCGGGTGCGGCAGGCTTCACCGCATAGATCACCACAGGCACCAGCGCAAACACGAACATGGAGGCGAGGCCCGCCACGGCGATTGCCTTGTGCTTGCCCATGCGCCCGCCAAGCCAGACCCAGAATGGCGAGCCAATGACGCCTGAAACGAAGAGCACGAAAATCAGAATCGTTCCTGCCGCGCCAATTTCGGCGACATGCTCGAAGAAGAAGATGACGACGCCGATATTGATGGAGCCGGCAAGCGCGCCAAAGATTGAACTCAGCAGCACAATACGGAACGGGCCGTTCTTCATCGCAATGCGAAGGCCGCGCCGGAAGGGAATGGTGTTCGCCTGATAGATGGACGGTTCCGGTACGGAGGCAAAGGCGATCAGGGCACAGAGCGGCAGCAGGCCGAATGTGAGCCAGCCAAGAATGCCGACCGAAGATCGGTCAGCCGCCGCTTGCGCTTCTTCCGTGCCATACATGTAGGCGCCAACGATGGGCGCTGAGATTGCCAGGAGCAATCCGATCAGCAGGAATATTTCGCGGCTGCCGGTGATACGGTTGCGCTCGCGGTAATCGCCCGAGAGTTCCGCGCCCCACGCGCCATAGGGAATGGTGATGAGCGTGTAGCCGAGATAGATCGCGGCAATCCATGTGAGGAGGTAGAGATTGGAAACCTCTTCCGGCGGGACGAACAGCATCAGCGCGGAAACCATCATCACAGGTACGCCCGCAATCACCCAAGGGCGGCGGCGTCCAAAGCGGGTCCGTGTGCGGTCGGAGAGACGGCCGATCAGCGGATCGGTAATCACATCCGAAAAGCGCGCCAGCATGAGGATGAAGCCGACAGCGGCGAGGTCGAGACCGAGCGTGCTCGAATAGAATGGCGGGATATAGACCGCGACAGGCAGGCCGATCACGGCAAGCGGGACCACAAGCTGGCCATAGGCGACGAGCTGCCAGCCTGACAGGCGCGTTGCGCCCTTCTCCTCCGCCATAAGCTCCTCCCAAAGCACCGGCCTCTATTAGTAAATTCAGTTTACTAACTTGCGCCGCCCGATCAACGAAATCCGGCAGCGGCGGGGGAATTTTCGGTTCAGCCTGCGTTCAGCTTCGCAGCGCCATTCTCAGCCTTGCCGATGGGTCGAGAGTTCATCGGATCGTCCTTCCGCCGTTGTGTACCGGAAGGGCGGAGGGGCGGCGTCCATTCCGTACCCCGTG
Organism: Parvibaculaceae bacterium; assembly: GCA_019636015.1. Lineage (GTDB taxonomy): Bacteria > Pseudomonadota > Alphaproteobacteria > Parvibaculales > Parvibaculaceae > Parvibaculum. The sequence continues at coordinate 1,653,841 of JAHBYJ010000001.1, read as the reverse complement.
GACGCCGCCCTTTTCCTGTCATGCCGCGGCGCTCGGCCGTGCCGATACGCGCGCATGCCAGGCGTGAAGATGCGGCGTATCTTCCGGCATGCCGAGCCCGGCGAATTTCGCAAAATCCACGACGCAAAGCGCCATGATGTCGGCGGCGGAGAAATAATCCCCAAGAATGAAGTCGCGGCCTTCAAGTTCGCGGTCGAACCAGCGCATGGCCGCCGCCGTCGCTTCCCTGTTCGACTCGCCGAAATCCGGAAACTGCTTCACGACTTTCGCCGTGTAGGGATGAGCGTGGCGCCAGAAATTTCCGACCGGGCCCATCAGCACGAATTCCACGCGGCGAAGCCACATATCCACCTGCGCGCGCTCCAGCGCGTTGCGGCCGAAGAGCGGCCTCTCCGGATGACGCTCCTCCAGATAGCGGCAGATCGAGACGCTTTCGCAAATGATGGTGCCGTCATCGAGTTCAAGGACCGGCGTCTGGCCGAGCGAGTTCTTTTCGCGGAAAGCATCGGATTTGTGTTCGCGTTTTGCGAGGGCGACTTCCTCGAGCGGCAGGTCTATGCCCTTCTCCGCTGCAAAAATTCGCACGCGGCGCGGGTTCGGCGCGGGCATGGCCGAGTTGTAGAGTTTCATTCGTTCCTCCCCTTTTTTTGGCTTTCTTCAAATGATGAGTCCGATCACCGCGCCCGTCATGGAGGTCGCGAGTGTGCCGGAAACGATGGCGCGGGTGCCAAGCGTCACAATGTCATGCCGCCGCGAGGGCACGAGCGCCGTCAGGCCGCCGATCAGGATGCCGACCGAGCCGAAATTCGCAAAGCCGCACAGCGCATAGACCATGATGAGGGTCGATCGCTCCGAGAGCATGCCCTCGGGAAGCGCCGCGAGTTCGAGATAGGCGATGAATTCGTTGAGGATCGTCTTCGTGCCCATGAGCTGTCCGGCGAGTTGCATCTCGCTTGCGGGAATGCCCATGGCCCAGACGAGCGGCGCAAAGACCCAGCCGAGCATGCGCTGAAGCGTGAGCGGCGCGCCCCAGACATCGGGGAACAGGGCGAGAATGATGTTCGCCAATGCAACGAGCGCCACCATGACGATGAGCATGGCGATGATGTTGAGGAGAAGCTGCAGGCCCTCGAAGGTGCCCCGCGTCACCGCGTCCATGCTGCTCTGATATTCGAGGAAAGGCACATCGTCGCCGATGCCCGTCGGTGTCGCATGGGGCTCTTCCGGCACCATGAGCCGGGCAATGAGGATGCCTGCGGGAAGCGATATAAGCGAGGCGACGAGGATCTGCCCGAGCGCACCGGGAACGACGGGCGAGATGATGCTCGCATAAAGCACGAGGACCGTGCCCGACACTGTGGCGAGGCCAACCGTCATGGTCATGAAGAGTTCGGCGCGGGTGAGCCGCTCCAGATAGGGGCGGATCAGAAGCGGGGCTTCTACCATGCCGACAAAGGCATTGGCGGCAGAGGCAAGGCCGACCGCACCGCCGATGCCCATGGTCTTCTGCAGTAGGAAGCCGAAACCGCGGGTGATGCGGCCCAGAATCCCCCAATGCCAGAGCACGGCGGAGAGCGCCGACATGACAAGGACAAGCGGCAAGGCCTGAAAGGCGAGGATGAAGCTGTTCTGTGGCGCGGCCACCTCAAAGGGCGCCGCCGCGCCGCCCATATACCCGAATACAAAGCCCGTTCCTGCCCTTGTGGCATCGGTGAGAGCGTCCACAACGCCGTTCAAGGCCAGCAAGGCGTCTCGCGAGCCCGGGAGCTTCAGCAGGAGAAGCGCAAGACCGATCTGCACGGCCAGGCCCACCGCGACCGCCCGCAGCGAGAAGGCGCGGCGGTTCTCGCTCAGGGCCCAGGCGAGCGCGACGAAGAGGGCAAGCCCGAAGGCGCTCTGGAGGGCGTAGGCTGTCATGGGCGGCGGGCTTTCGGGGCTGAAAGGGCAAGGGAATCTGCGGGTTCCGCCATCATAGGGGTGGCGCTGCCTCACGCAACGGGAGCCCGGGCTTTCGGCCCCGCCCTGCCCTTGACCCCCGCCCGGCAGTCATGCACAAAGTCCCGCAAGTTTTTCCGGGCCCGGCCCTCAAACCCCTGAAAATGGGGCTTCTGCCGGCCCTTTTCTTTCCGGTCCTCGCGGCCCGGCAGTTCAACTGGAGAATTACCCATGAGCATTCGTTTTGACGGCAAGGTCGCCATCGTGACCGGCGCGGGCGGCGGTCTTGGCCGGTCCCATGCGCTGGAACTCGCGCGGCGCGGCGCGAAAGTGGTGGTGAACGACCTCGGCGGCGACCGCACGGGCGCCGGCGGCTCGTCGGAAGCGGCCAAGAAGGTCGTCGAGGAGATCAAGGCTCTGGGCGGCGAAGCGATCGCCAACGGCTCGTCGGTGACGGATGACGAAGGCGTCGCCAACATGGTCAAGCAGACGATGGACCAGTGGGGCCGCATCGACATCCTCATCAACAATGCCGGCATCCTGCGCGACAAGTCCTTCTCCAAGATGGAAATCCAGGACTTCCAGCTCGTGGTCGATGTGCATCTCATGGGCACCGTGAAGCCGACCAAGGCCGTCTGGGAAATCATGAAGACGCAGAATTACGGCCGCATCGTCGTGACGGCGTCCTCGACGGGCCTCTACGGCAATTTCGGCCAGACGAACTATGGCGCGGCGAAGCTCGCCGTTGTCGGCTTCATCAACACGCTGAAGCTCGAAGGCCAGAAGAACAACATCCATTGCAATGCGCTGGCGCCGGTCGCCTACACGCGCATGACTTCCGACCTGATGCCGCCGGAAGCCGAGCAGATGCTGACGCCGGAAAGCGTGTCGCCGGGCGTGATGTTCCTCGTCTCGGAACAGGCGCCGACGGGCATGGTGCTTTGCGCCGGTGCCGGCGTTTTCGCCGCCGCGCGCATCGAGGAGTCCGAAGGCCTCTTCCTCGGCCGCGAAGGGCTGACCGCCGAGAAGGTTGCCGAGAACTGGGACAAGATCGCCGACTTCTCGAACGCCACGCCCTATTTCATGGGCGGCGAGCAGACCGGCAAGTTCCTCAAGCTCGCGACGGGCGGCAAGTAAGCCTCTCGCGCAAGCTGCGAGATCGAAGGGGAGCCAATGCGGCTCCCCTTTTTGCTTCCAGCAAGCACCAAAACAAAACGGGCGCCGAGTGACCGGCGCCCGCTTCATTTCAGACTGCGCTGTGGCTCAGAGGCCGAGCACGGCTTTCGCCATGATGTTGCGCTGGACTTCGTTCGAGCCCGCATAGATCGAGGCCTTGCGAAGCGAGAAGTAGTAAGGCGCGGCGGTGAAAGCGCCTTCCGGACCCACTTCCGGCTCGTTTGTCTCGATCAGGCCGTTCTCGATGGTCGGCTGCGCGTAGTCGCCCAGCACTTCCACCATGAGCTGCGAGACTTCCTGCTGCAGCTCCGTGCCGCGGCATTTCAGCAGCGAGCTTTCGGGACCGACATTGCCGCCGATCGAAAGCGAAGAGAAGATGCGCAGTTCCGTGAACTCCATCGCCGTGATCTGGCTGCGGAGGTCGGCATAGCGCGCCTTGAAGGCGGGCGTGTCGGCGACCGGTTTGCCATCCACCAGGACTTCCTTCGCGACTTCCCGCACTTCGTCGAGCGCGCTGTAGAGGCCCGGCGAATAGGGATTGCCGCGTTCGAACTCCAGCAGATACTTCGCGTAGGTCCAGCCCTTGTTCACTTCGCCGATCAGATTTTCCTTCGGCACCTTCACGTCCTGGAAGAAGACCTGGTTGACCTCCTGGTTCGGCGCGGACGTGGCGTCGAGGCAGATGATCGGGTCGACCGTAATGCCCGGCGTCTTCATGTCGATCAGGAGGAAGGAGATGCCCTCCTGCGGCTTGCCTTCGTTCGAGGTGCGGACGAGGCAGAAAATCCAGTCCGCCCATTGCGCGACCGAGGTCCAGATCTTCGAGCCGTTGACGAGGAAATGGTCGCCCATGTCCTCTGCCTTGGTCTTCAGCGAGGCAAGGTCCGAGCCCGAGCCCGGCTCCGAATAGCCCTGGCACCAGAGCACGTTCGTCTCAAGGATGTCGGGCAGGAAGCGCTTCTTCTGCTCCGGCGTGCCGAACTTCATGATGACGGGCGCCACCATGGTCGGGCCGAAGGGGATGGTGTGCGGCACGCCGGCACGGCCCATCTCCACATTGAAGATGTATTTCTGCGACTGGGTGAAGCCCGGGCCGCCATATTCCTGCGGCCAGTTCGGCGCCAGCCAGCCCTTCTTGGCCAGCGACTTCTGCCACTGGATATGGGCTTCCTTGGTGATGTAGCCATGCTTCGAACGAGCGTGCAGCCGGCGCATTTCCGGCGTGTAGCACTCGTCGATGAACTGGCGGACTTCCTGACGGAAAGTCTCGTCTTCCTTGCTGAATGCGAGATCCATGTGCGCTATCCGTTGTTCGATTACTCGACCTTGTCGAGGAACTGGAGCGTGGGAGCGCCGCCGAGAACCCCGCCAAGGGCGGGGCCGGCCGCGCGGAAATAATCCGTCTTGCCATGCGCGTCGAGGTCGGCCTGAGTGGCGTATTGCTCCATGACGATATAAGTCGAGGGTTCGGACTTCGACTTGAAGAAATCGTACTGGAGGCAGCCCTTCTCGTTCGCCTTCACCTTGGCGCGGAGATCGCCGAAGACCTTCTCGAATTCGGCTTCCTTGCCGGCCTGCACCGGAAGGGTGGCTACGATACCGATGATGCTCATGTTTCGCTCCCGTGTTCGGTGGGCCATGGGCCCTGTTCTGATTTGTTGCGGGGGACTTTAGGGGCAAAGTGCCCCCGCATCAATGCGCGCCGCGCCGCCCTTTGTTCGATTGGCGCAGCGGCGCTGTTCAGTTTCGGACGGCGATCACGAGCCCTTGTAGCTCGGCGCCCGCTTCTCGAAAAAGGCGTCCAGCGCCTCCTTGTGGTCTTCCGTGTGGTGGGCCAGGGCCTGCATGGACGCCGACATTTCCATGATCGTGTCGAAGTTCGTCAACATGCCCTGACGGAGCAACTGCTTCGTCATGCGTAATACGTCCGGCGCCTGATTGCAGATCTTTGCGGCGAGCGCCCTGGCCCTGTCCATCAGCTCGGCGGCGGGAACGACTTCGGAGACGAGGCCCCATTCCTTGGCCGTGGCGGCATCGATCGTGTCGCCCGTATAGAAGAGCTCGGAGGCGCGGGCCATGCCGATGACGCGGGGCAGCAGCCAGGCACCGCCATCTCCGGGCACGAGGCCGATCTTGAGGAAGGTGGCGCCGAAAATGGCGCTGTCGGCCGCAATGCGCGTATCGGCGAGGCAGGCGACATCATTGCCGAGGCCGATGGCCGGGCCGTTCACCGCGGCAATGACCGGCACCTCGATGCCCCAGACCGACTTCACGATGCGGTGAATGCCGTTGCGGTAGCGCTCGCGGATATGGACGCCGGGGCCGCCAAAGCCGTCCCCGCCCTCGCGCATGGCCTTCACATTGCCACCGGCCGAGAAGGCTTTTCCCGCCCCGGTGAGAATCACGCAGCGCACGCCGCGATCGGCATTGATGCGGGCCGCGGCTGCGGAGAAGTTCTCCGCATCTTCCGGCGCGCCCAGCGGGTTGCGGCTTTCGGGCCGGTTGATGGTCAGCGTCACGACCGGACCGTCTTTCTCGAAAATCAGCGGATCGCTCATTCCTGAATTGCCTCTCTGTTGTGCATTTTTCTTGCAGCCTTATCGCACGGCCTGCTCGCTGTGCAAAAATTGCCGGATCGAGAGCGGATTATGGCTCCTTAACCATGTCTCGGAAAACCTTATTAAGACTTTTGTCCGAGGCTGGCGCTTGAGGATTCCGGCAGCCGCCCTCGGGCCGCACAGCCGGATAGAGGTGGGCCGATAAAGGGCGAGTCATGGCATCCGGCGATCCGCGGCAAACATCCGATATGCCGCGCCAGAATAGCTGGCGCAGCATGATGCTGCCGTTTCAGGCGCATGGGCCGAATGGCGAAAAGCTGTCGCCCGAAATCCGGCTCGAGCAGATGAGGATGCTGGTGGAAGCGCAGCAGCTTCCCCTTCCTTACGCCTTTCCGTTGCTGATGATTCCCTATGCCGCTTGCTTCATCGGCCGCGTCGAGTGGTATTGGCTTGCCGTGCCTGTTGTGCTCGTCTTCCTCGCCAACTGGTTCAACCGCAGAACGCTCGAAGCCTTTGCCGAAGCACATCCCACGGTTGCCGATGTGGCATATTGGGAACGGCGGTTCGTGCTGACATGCACCTTCTTTGCTGTCTCCATGGCCTCGACCGCCTATTTCTTCTGGGTGCCCGACAGCTATGTGCTGCAGTCCTACGTCATCACGACGCTGCTTGTGGTGCTCGCGCCGATCTGCCTGATCACCTCCTGCTACCTGCCTGCCTTCTACGCCACAGTGTTGCCCATTGTCGGCGTCACCTGCATCCAGATCGCCATCTATGCCAATGCGCTGCATGCGGTTCTGGCAGGGGTGCTTGTCATTTTCACGATCCTGCTGGCGCAGCTCACCGCGCGGCTCAACCGGATCATGCTCCACTCGATCACGCTCAGAGAGGACAAGTCGGGGCTCATCGAACAGCTCTTCAAGGCCAAGCGCGATTCCGATGCGGCGCGTGCGCGTGCCGAAGAGGCGAACCGCGCCAAGTCTCACTTCCTCGCCAATATGAGCCATGAGCTGCGCACGCCGCTCAATGCCATCATCGGCTTTTCGGAGGTCATGGCCTCGGAAATCTTCGGCAAGCATGCCATCCCGACCTACAAGGAATATGCGCACGACATCAACCGTTCGGGACAGCATCTGCTTGGCCTCATCAACGATGTGCTCGACCTGTCGCGCATCGAAGCGGGACGTTTCCAGATCACCGAGGAGGAAGTGGACATCGCGCAGCTTGCGGAGGATTGCCGCCGGATCGTGGAAATCCGTGCCCAGGCGCAGCGCGTTCATCTTGCTTCCGAGTTCGAAGCGGGGCTGCCCGTGATCTATGGCGATGCGCGGGCGCTGCGCCAGACCTGGATCAACCTGCTGACCAATGCCGTGAAGTTCTCGCCGCCGGACAGCACGGTGCTGATGTTTGGGCGGCTGGAAGAGAGCGGCGAACTGCGCTTCGGCGTTCACGACAACGGGCCGGGCATCGCGGAAGGCGAGATCGAGAAAGTGCTGCAGGCTTTCACGCAGGGCGCTTCCGGCCTTGCGCAGCCGGGCAAGGGCTCGGGCCTCGGCCTCTCCATCGTGAAGGGACTGCTGGCCGTGCATGGCGGGCGTTTCGAGCTGAAGAGCGTGCTCGGCACGGGCACACAGGCCGAATGCGTGATGCCGCCGCAACGGCTCCGGATGAAGCGTCAGATGGCACGCAGCGCCTGACGCTTAGCGCGGCGGCAGCAGCCGCTTTGCCTGAAACAGCGCAAAATACTTCCGGAACATGTCTTCCGTATCGATGACCTCGTGAAAGCCGGCGCGGCGGAGCGCAATGGTCGAGACGATGGCGGCCGGCGTATCGCGCTCGGCGCCATAGGCCATGGTGAAATCCGCATAGTGAAAGGACTCGCCGACGAAGGATGCCATGTCCGGCGAAGCGAGATTGTATTTCGCGCGGAGTGCGTCCCACTCCTTCGAGCATTTCGGCATTTCGGCGCCGAGCGACAGGGGTTCGACCTCGCCCGGCGTCATGCCAAGCGCATCGGCGATGGCGGGCCAGACATTCTTCCAGACGAAAACGTCTCCATTGGTGACATTGAAGATCGCGTTTTCCTGCCGGTCGCGGACGCCCGCCCAGGCAATGGCATCAGCGAGAAGCTCGGCGTCGACCGCTTCCAGAACGGATGAGGCGCCGCCGGGAAATGCAAGCGGCCTGCCCTTCTCCTTCAACAGCGCGCCATAGACGCCGATGGCGGGGATGAGATTCATCGCCGCGCCGAGCGAGAAACCGAAAATGATCTGCGGACGAAAGATGGTCCAGTGCCAAGCGCGGCCCTGCTGCTTCGCGCGGAGATAGTCTTCCTGGTTCCAGTAGAAATTCGGCTGCTCCTTCATCTCGTCTCGATTTTCGCGCGCGGGCACGGAAAGCGGGCGGACATGGGCGCCATAGGCTTTCGTGCCCTGCAGCAGCGAGACGTGACGCAGGCGCGGCGCGGCCTTTTCCAGCGGATCGAAGAAGTTTTCAAGCATGCGCCGGTTGATCTCGATCTGGTCCGCCTCGCGCCAGCCCGCGACGAGGCCGGGCTTTTCGTAAAGTGCGGCATAGATGACGCGCGTGACATCGCTCATGCCCGAAAGCGCATAGGCGCAGGCTTTGCGATCCGTCAGGTCGAGCGGGAGATGCGTGGCGCCGAATGTCTCGAAGGGCTTGCGGCGGGACAGCGCCGTCACCTTGTAGCCGCGCTCGGCGAAATGCTTCATGGCGGCGAAGCCGACAAGGCCCGTGGCGCCCGCGACGAGGATGTGTTCCTGCATGGCTTTCCTCCTGTTCTTCTTGTTGGCGGAAAGCCTAGAAGCGGCGGCGGGCGAGGTCAAAGCGGCAAAGAAAAAGGCCGCTCCGGAGAGCGGCCTTGATCGTTCGATCCCGAAGTGGCTTACGCGGCTTCGGAGTAGCGCTTCAGCTGGTAATCGACATTACCGAACTGCGTGTCGATCATGGTCAGGCGCTTGAAGTAGTGGCCGACATTGAGTTCGTCGGTCATGCCCATACCGCCGTGAAGCTGCACGGCCTGCTGGCCGACGAAGCGGCCAGCCTTGCCGATCTGCACCTTGGCGCCGGCGGCGGCCTTGGTGCGCTCGGCGTCGTTCTCTTCGAGCTTCAGGTTCACCATGTAGGTCATGGAGACGGACTGCTCATAGGCCATGAACATGTCGACCATACGGTGCTGCAGCACCTGGAACTTGCCGATCGGCACGCCGAACTGCTTGCGCGTCTTGCAGTATTCGACGGTGGCGGTGTTCAGCTCCTTCATGCAGCCGATGGCTTCGGCCGAGAGGGCGGCGATCGCCTGATCGGTGATCTTCTCGACGAGGGGCAGGCCCTTGCCTTCGGCGCCGATCAGAGCATCCGCATCGACCTTCACATTCTCGAAGGTGATTTCCGAGGCGCGACGGCCATCGACCGTCGGGTAGTCGCGCGTGGAGACGCCGGCCGCCGACTTGTCGACGATGAAGACGGAAACGCCGTCACGGTCGCGCTGGCCGCCGCTCGTGCGGGCCGTCACGATGAGCTTCTGCGCCCAGGGCGCGCCGAGCACCACGGCTTTGTAGCCGTTGATGACGTAGCCCGAGCCGTCCTTCTTCGCCGTCGTCGTCAGATCCGCGAGGTTGTAGCGGCCCTGCGGTTCGGCATAGGCGAAGGCCCAGACCGTTTCGCCGCCGATGATGCCCGGGATATGCGCTTCCTGCTGCGCGGCCGAGCCGCCTTCACGCAGGAAACCGCCGGCGATCACGACCGTCTCGACATAGGGCTCGATGACGAGGTGGCGGCCGAACTCTTCCATGACGATCATGGTTTCGATGGCGCCGCCGCCAAGACCGCCCATCTCTTCCGAGAAGGGCGCGGCGAGCAGACCGAGCTCGGCGAACTGCGCCCAGATTTCCGGACGCCAGCCATCGGCCGACTTCGCAACCTTGCGGCGCGTGTCGAAGTCATATTTGTCGCTGAGCAGGCTCTGCACGGTATTGCGGAGCAGGGTCTGCTCTTCGGTGAACGAAAAATCCATCTCTTCCGACCTTCCCCTGTTGGTGTTCTTTTTGTGCCTGGACCTTAAAGGCCAAGCACCATTTTCGCGATGATGTTGTGCTGAATTTCGTTCGATCCGCCATAGATCGAGGTCTTGCGCATGTTGAAGTAGTCCTGCGCAACGCCCTGCGAGCCTTCGGGACCGGGAACAAACTCATTACCCGTGACTTCGAGGCGCGGCGCCTGAACGAGCGCGTAGTTGCCGACGGCTTCGACGGCGAGCTCGGTAATGCGCTGCTGGATCTCGGTGCCCTTGATCTTGAGGATCGAGGCTTCCGGGCCGGGGCCGCGGCCCTTGCTCTCGGCGGCGAGCGTGCGGAGCTCCGTCACTTCAAGGGCCGAGAGATCGATCTCGACTTCGGCGACCTTGCGGGAGAACTCGTCCGTCTTCATCAGCGGCGTGCCGTCGACCAGTTCGGCCGTCGCAAGCTTCTTCAGGCGTTCGATCGCCTTCTTGGAGCGCGCGACGCCCGCGATGCCCGAGCGTTCGTTGCCGAGCAGGAACTTCGCATAGGTCCAGCCCTTGTTTTCCTCGCCGATGAGGTTTTCGGCCGGCACCTTCACGTCTTCGAGGAAGACTTCGTTCACTTCATGCGAGCCGTCCATCGTGATGATGGGGCGGACCGTGATGCCGGGCGTCTTCATGTCGATCAGGAGAAAGGAGATGCCTTCCTGCTGCTTTGCTTCCGGATCGGTGCGGACGAGGCAGAACATCCAGTCGGCATGCTGGGCGAGCGTCGTCCAGGTCTTGGAGCCGTTGACGATATAGTGGTCGCCCTCGCGGACGGCCTTGGTGCGCAGGCTCGCAAGGTCCGAGCCCGAACCCGGCTCCGAATAGCCCTGGCACCACCAGTCGTCGCCCGAAAGGATGCCGGGCAGGAAGCGCTTCTTCTGCTCTTCATTGCCGAAGGTGTAGATCACCGGGCCGACCATGGAGAGGCCGAAGGGAAGGAGCGGCGTCGTCTCGGCGCGCGCATTCTCCTCGTTCCAGATGTAGCGCTGCGTGATGGTCCAGCCGGTGCCGCCATATTCCACCGGCCAATGCGGCACGACCCAGCCCTTCTTGTAGAGGATGCGGTGCCATTTCAGGATGTCTTCCTTCGACATCTCGCCGCGGCGCGCGCCCCGCAGTTCCTGCGGGTAGTTGTTGGCGATGAACTCGCGCACTTCGTCGCGGAAGGCGAGCTCATCGGGGGAGAAGCGCATATCCATAGGGTCAACCTCCAAAGCGGCAGCCGCGCGGACGGGACCGTCGCGCCGACATGCCGGATTATCATTGCACTGGCCCGGTACCGTTCCCCGTGCGGGCGAACCCGCCGATCCCACGTCCTCAGCCTGTTATTTTGGCGGAGATAATAGTGCCAAGCGCCCCCGTTGCAAGCGTGCCCTCTCATAAGCAACGAACGGGGCGCTGAACGGATTTGAACGGCGGCCGGGTGTCAGAGCATGTCCCGTGTGACGGTGGCGCCATGCGCGGCAAGGGCCGATTTGACGAGACCGAGGGCGAGCGCGGCGCCCGCTCCTTCCTCGAGCCGGATGCCTGTTTCGATGAGCGGCCGCTTGCCGATGGCGGCGAGAAGACGGGCATGGGCCGGGTCGCCCGAGGCATGGGCGGCGAGGCAATGGTCGATGGCGGAGGGTTTCAGCTTCCAGAGAAGCGCGGCCGCCGCGCAGGTGACGAATCCATCGAGCAGGACCGGGATGCGCTGGTAGCGCGCGGCGAGGATCGCGCCCGCAATCGCCGCGAGTTCGCGCGAGCCGAGACGGCGAAGCGCCTCCAGCGGGTCGGCGAGATGGCCTTCATGGGCAGCATGAGCTTTTTCGACCGCTTCATGGGCGAAGGCCGAACCGTCGGTCCAGTCTTCCGCGGTGCCGCCGAAAAGCGCCAATGCGAGCGCGGCGGCGGCGATGCGCCCGCCCTCGCCCGCTGCGCCGAGGCAGAGGAGATCCGTACCGCCCGCGATCGCCTCCATGCCGAAGGCCATGGTGGCGGCACAGCCTGCCTCGGAAAGCGCCTCGCCCGTGCGGATATCCGGCACGGGCATGTCGAGCGCGAGGTCGAAGACCTTGAGGCCGGCTTCCGCGCCAAGGGCGAGCTGGTTCACCGGCGCGCCGCCGGCTGCATAAAGCTCGACCAGGCGGTGCGTCGCATCGCGCTCGGCGCCCGGCATGGCGAGGCCGAGTTCGCTGGTGCCTGCGAAGATCGCGATAAGCGGGCGGGAAATGGCGGGTTTCGTCATGCCGGCCCAGGCGGCCATCCATTCGGCGATTTCGGCGAGGCGGCCCAGCGAGGCCTCGGGCACCGCGAGCGCGGCTGTGCGGGCGGCCGCGGCGTCGCGGGCCTCCGCATCCTCGGGCGGGAGGCCCTCGATGAGGTTCCTGATATCGTCGAAAGGCAGGCCGGTCGCCGCGCGGGACATTGACGCCTCGGTTCTCGCGTGAAAGGAAGTGACGGCTCTATACTCTTTCATATGCATCCCGAGAACCCCGGAAAGGTTCCCTCTTGAGTTATTCCAGGCCGATAAAAAGCCCCTGCCTTCGCGTCTGCGCCGTGGACGGGCGCGCGAATGCCTGCCGGGGCTGCGGGCGGACGCTCAAGGAAATCGCCGGCTGGGGCGCGATGAGCGATGGCGAACGCGACGATGTGCTGCGGCTCCTGCCCGCGCGGATCGAGGCGCTGGGCGAGCGGGCGAGCAACCGTGACGAGGCGCTCGCCAAGATCGCGGAACTGCTGAGCGACCGGGCGCACTGAAGCAGCCGCTCGGGCGGAAGCCTGCAGGCTTGCCTGGGCGGTTTTGCCAAGGGAAGGTGCGCGGGGCGCATCGAACTCGGCCGCACATGTTTACATGTGCATGTCATGTGGGAGCGGCTTCGTTCCGCCCCGCGCGTTGCGGCTCTCCCTTTGGAGGAGACTCCCGGGGGCCGGGCTCTGGATTGCCCGTTCCGCAGGACCGCAACCCCACTCCACACATCAGGCCAGTCCGGACGCGCCTTCCCATGGAGCGGGTGCGACTAATATGGGGGCTGTCCGGAAGGCGGGGATAAGTTTTTTTCAGGCCTGCGGGTTCTCGTCCCTCGCAAGGGCATAAGGCTGGATCAGAACCTCTGCGGGGATGTTCCAGTCGGCGCTCAACTTGCGGATCATGGACATAGTGAGCGCGCGCTGACGCTTCAGGATTTCGCTGGCGCGGGGGCGCGAACCGATAAGCGCAGCAAGATCGGCCTGGGTACGGCCGGTCTGTTTCATCTGGGCCTTGATCGCCTCGACAGGATCGGGCGCGGAAATGGCCCAGTTCTTTGCCTCATAGGCTTCAATGAGCCCGAGCAGAACCTCGAAACGGTCGCCCTGCGGCGTGCCCTTCTTCGGCTCCTTGTCGAAATAATGTGAAACCTCGCCAAGCGCCCATTCATAGTCCGCCTCGGTACGGATCGGCCGGATGTCTTTCATGTCACTGTCTCCGCATCGATCTTGTCGTATTCGGCGTGGGTGCCGATGAACTTGATGAGGACCGCCTTGTATTCATAGGACACATGAACGATCAGGCGATATTTGTTGCCCGCGATGTCGAACACGATGCGATTGTCGCCGGCGAAATCCACCGTAGTGCCAAAGACCTTCTTGATATCGACAGGACGCTTCCACGAAGCCTTGCTGACGACAGCATGCCAGGTCTCAAGCGGAGTCTGCGCCTGAGGATGCTTCTTCCAGAATTCCTTCAGGCGCTTCTTCGCCACGATCTGCATGATGAGAAGCTAACATGTTCCCGTTTTGGGAACAAGGCTTATTCCCAAGACGGGAACAGCTCTAAACCGCGTCTTCTATGCCGCGAACACCGAGCGGATCGCGCTTCAGGATGCGGCCTTCGAGGGCGCCGAGCCAGTCGAGGCCTTCGCGGAGTTTCACGACATCGCCGATGACGATGATGGCGGGGGCCTTGAAGTCCACGCGGGTGACGTCGTCCGCCGCTGCGCCGAGCGTCGTTTCGAGAACCGACTGGTCCTTCAGCGTGGCGTTGCGGACGAGAGCCACGGGCTCATCGGCGCGGCGGCCGTTTTCGATCAGGAGTTTCGAGATCGCATCGAGATGCGAGATCGCCATGTAGAGGACGATGACGGGCGAGCCCTTCGCAATCGACGGCCAGTCGAGATTTTCCGGCACCGCGCCCCCCGCCATATGGCCGGTGACGAAGGTAACGGCGTGGTTCACATCGCGATGCGTGACCGGGATGCCGGCATAGCCGAGGCCGCCAATGCCGGCGGTGACGCCGGGCACGAGGCGGAAGGGAATACCGGCGTCGACCAGCGCCAATGCTTCCTCGCCGCCGCGGCCGAAGACGAAGGGGTCGCCGCCCTTGAGGCGCAGCACGCGTTTGCCCGCGCGGGCGAGTTCCACCAGGCGGGCGGAAATATCGCGCTGCTTCGGGCTCGGCTTGCCGCCGCGCTTGCCGGAATATTCGAGCGCGGCGCGCGGGTTTGCGAATTGAAGCACCGCTTCATCGACCAGCGCGTCATAGACGACGACATCGGCCTTCCGGAGCGCATTCAACGCATGAAGGGTGAGAAGGCCCGGGTCGCCCGGCCCGGCGCCGACGAGCCAGACCCAGCCGGGCTCAAAATCAGGCAGGGCAAGGCGCGACGCGGCTTCCACCGCGCCTTCCGGCGCGGGGCTGCGGCCGAGCGATATGACCTTGCCATCCTTCATTTTACAAATTCACTCAGGTATTTATTTTCTGATCCTATTCTAGCATGTAAATAATAGTCTGTCGCGGGGGTTCCAAGGAGTGCAAAGCACGGAAAGACGTGGATGGCCGGGTCAAGCCCGGCCATGACGATTTTTCTTTGATTACATCACGATACCGCCGTTACGCATTTCATACCCTCCTGCGCTAGACTCCCGCCCATGAGACAGAACAACTGGACATGGGCCGCGCTTTTTCTGCTCGGGCTGGCGGCGCTCGTACTCTTCCTGATGAACCGCTTTCCCGATGCGCTGGAAAGCGAGGACAAGCAGATGCGGCTGGTCTACAGCCTGCTGCTGCTGACATTCGTGGGCGGGAGCCTGATCCTCGGCTGGCGCGAGCGGGCGGGCGTGGCGCTGAAACAGGCGCTCGCCTGGGTCGCGATCGGCTTGGTGCTGGTGATCGGCTATTCCTATCGCGATGTGTTTTCCGACATGGGGATGCGGGTGCAATCCGAGCTTGTGCCCTCCTCGCCCGTGGCGCGGGAGCCGGGCACGGCCTATCTGTCGCGGGGGCTGGGCGGGCATTTCCATGCCGATGCGCTGGTCAACGGGACACATGTCCGCTTTCTCGTAGACACGGGCGCTAGCGACGTGGCGCTGACAGGCGCCGATGCGCGGCGGCTCGGCATCGACACGGAGCGGCTCAACTACACGATCCCCTATCAGACGGCGAACGGGGTGATCCATGGTGCAAGGGTCACGCTGGACGAGGTGAAGGTGGGCGCCATTGCGCTCCGCAATGTGCAGGCCTCGGTCACGCAGGGGGAAGGGCTCGGCGTGTCGCTGCTCGGGATGAGTTTCCTCGGGCGGCTCGACGCCGTGGAGGTGCGCGGCGAGCGGCTGGTGCTCCGCGAATAGAAGCCCAACTGCTGCCGCAATCGGGGCCCAGATATCGGGCTCCCGCAACTTATCCCCTCCCCCGCCGTTCGGGTATATAACCGCACAACCCCAACTTTTCCGCCGTCCGGAGACCTTGATGCCGCTCACCCCCCGCGCCGACCTGAAGCCCAATACGCCCGAATTCGAGAACCTGCCGCTCGTCTCGCCGAACGGCTTTCGCGAGTATGACGCGCGGTGGCTCTTCGAGAAGGAAATCAACCTCGTCGGTGTGCAGGCGCTGGGGCTCGGGCTCGGCACGCTGATCCATGAGATGGGCGTGAACCCGAAGATCGCGGTGGGCCACGATTTCCGTTCCTATTCCGCCTCGATCAAGCAGGCGCTCATCATCGGGCTGATGAATGCGGGCTGCGAGGTGCACGATATCGGGCTCGCGCTTTCGCCTGTCGCCTATTTCTCGCAATTCGCGCTCGATGTGCCCTGCGTCGCCATGGTGACGGCAAGCCACAATGAAAACGGCTGGACGGGCGTGAAGATGGGCGCTCAGCGGCCGCTCACCTTCGGGCCGGACGAGATGAGCCGGCTGAAGGAGATCGTGCTTTCGGGCAATGGCAAACCGCGCGATGGCGGGCGCTATATCCGCGTGGAGGACATGGCGGCGCGCTATATCGCCGATCTCACCGACCGGCCGAAGGTGAAGCGGAAGCTCCGCGTTGTCGCGGCCTGCGGCAACGGCACGGCCGGCGCCTTTGCGCCGAAGGTTCTCGAAGGCATCGGCGTCGAGGTGATCCCGCTCGATTGCGAACTCGACTGGACATTCCCGCGCTACAATCCGAACCCGGAAGACATGGAAATGCTCCATGCACTGGCGGCCAAGGTGAAGGAAACGGGCGCCGATGTGGGCCTTGGTTTCGACGGCGACGGCGACCGCTGCGGCGTGGTGGACGACACGGGCGAGGAAATCTTCGCCGACAAGGTGGGCGTGATGCTCGCGCGGGATTTGTCTGCGCAGCATGCGAACGCCCAATTCGTAGTCGATGTGAAATCGACCGGGCTCTTCCTCACCGATCCCGTTCTCATCGCCAATGGCGCGAAGACGGACTACTGGAAGACCGGGCACTCCTACATCAAGCGGCGCGCGCATGAACTGAAGGCGCTGGTCGGCTTCGAGAAGTCCGGACACTATTTCTTCAATCCACCGATCGGGCGCGGCTATGACGACGGGCTCGTCTCGGCGATCGCGATCTGCGACATGCTGGACCGCAACCCGACGAAGAAAATGTCCGAACTGCGCGAGGCGCTGCCCAAGACCTGGGGCTCGCCCACCATGTCGCCCTATTGCGCGGATGAGAAGAAATATGAAGTCGTGGAGCGGATGGTGAAGCTCTTTTCCGGCATGGCCGAAAAGGGCGAGCGGCTCATCGGCCAGAAGATCCGCGACGTGGTGACGGTGAACGGCGTGCGCGTGACGGTGGAAGACGGAACCTGGGGCCTTGTGCGCGCGTCGTCCAACAAGCCGGGCCTCGTGGTCGTGGTCGAGAGCCCGGCATCGGAAGCCAACATGCGCGCCATCTTCGCCGAAATCGACAAGCACCTCTCGGCGCAGCCGGAAGTCGGCGAATACGACCAGAAGATCTGAAGCGGTAGCATCCGACCCTCCCCTCAAGGGAAGGGACAATGCCGGCCGCCGCTCATATCTCCGCCAAGATGCCGGAGCAGAGGGCGAGTTCGAGAGCCGTCCATTCGGTATATTGGCGGTGCAGTTTATCTGTCGCCACGGGCGCCGTGCCATCTCCCGCCGCGAAATAGCCCAGCCGCTCGCCCTCTGCGAAGACAGACCAGACCTGGGTCTTGGACAGGCGGAATTGCCTGGCGAGTGCAGAGCGGCTCGGCAATGGGGCGGCGTCCATGTCTGCCAGCATGACGGCATAGACGATCTGCGCCGCCCCTTCGCGCCCGGCGGCAAAGGCGATGAATTCGGGCATATGACTATGCAGCACTTCGCTATCAAGCTGCGGGCGGCCATTGCGATGGATAGCGCGCATCCAGAATGTGGGATCGTTACGCAGCGCGGCGGCGTGCGGAACATCAGGCTCCAGTACCTGCAAGGCATCGACGATGGGGGCAAGGCGTGAGCAGGCGACGGCGACGAGTTTGGCAGATGGCGTGTAAATCTTCACACGACGATCGGCGGGATCGCGTCTGGAAGAGGCAAAGCCGGTCAATACCAACATGGACAGCATGGTTTTCAGCACACGCGAACCAACTTCCGGAAATGCAGAGCAGAGGCCCAGCATCTCGCCATAGGTGACGCCGCCCGCGCCGCCCGCCAGCATTTTTCCGGCGTGAAGACTCAAGAGATGATTGACCACACGGTAGCGCGCTTCCTGTGAAATGAGTTTGTTGACCACGCGAGGGTCCCGGCGAAAAGCAACGAGCGCCGCTGTATAGTCGCGCATGACCCTGGGAAAAAGTGGCGACTCACAAAATGTCTGCGCCTTCTGCCGCAGCTTCGCTTCATCCAAAGCGGATGATTTCTCGATATCAACGCTTGTCATGTACCGCCAACTGAAAGATCAGGTGCGTTTTTGAACGCGCATCAGTGTGCTCAAACAATTACTCATAAGAAAGCGCAAAATCGGATGATTCTCGATCGCCGCAGAGCGCGTTTTCAGGATGAATAGAATGTGAGGCAGCGCGATGCCGATTGGAAGATTCCGGCCGACAAACCCAGACAAGCCCAATCTCCACCGGTCCATCGCATTGCTGGCAACAATCCTGTCGGTTGCGGCTTGCCATGCGGCAACCGCCCTGCCCGCCCGCGCCGCGGATCTCAACGTGACGAGCGGCACCTTCACCGTCAACGCGCCGGGCGACGTTCCCGAAGACCGGGTGGTGGTGGACAATTCGGCCGATGAAGACGCGACGCTGAAAATCAATTCAGGCGTGACGTTCAGCAAGGATATCATCCTCGACAACGGGGGCCTGCTCATCAATGAAGGGACGATCTTTCGTGCCGGCGCCGGTGTCAATGGCGTTGACGGCAATACAGGCCTTGGCCGGGTGATCAACCAGGCCGGCGGCACGATCACCGTGGACGATACCGGCATCTTGCTGAATGAGGAGGGCACGGTGCTTAACACGGGCGCCGGCACCAGCATCAATGGCGATACCGGCGTCGAAATCCGGGGTACGGGCAGCTCACTTACCAATGCAGACGGCGCGGCCATTCATGGCGCCACAACGGGCGCCGATATCTTTGGCGACATCACGAACACCGGCGCGGGCAGCAAGATCAGCGGCGGCGGTACCGGCGCGCGGACACAGGGCGGAGCCGTGCTGCTCAACGAAAATGGCGCCGAAATCGAGGGTACCGATATTGGCGTCGATATGTATGACGGCGGCGATGTCCAGAACACCGGCGGCGCTTCCATTCTGGCGAGCGGCGCCGTGAGCACGGGTGTTGAAGTCTGGATCTATGGCAGCGTGACGAACAGCGGCGAGGGCTCCAGCATTACCGGCGGCAACTACGCCGTGACCTTCAACCAGTTCGACATCGACAGCGTGTTCGCCCTGACAAATTCGGACAAGGCTTCCATCACTGGCGACTACGCAGGCGCAGGCTTCTTTTTCACGGAAGGCACGGTGCTGAACGAGGGCGGCGCGGAAATTGCGGCCAATTCCTACGGCATCGTGTTTGAAGGCGGCCGCGGCGAGGTGACCAACCAGACCGGCGCGGCGATCAACAGCCTCGCCGGTACGGCCATCGACATGGATTCCGGCGGCTCAGTCACCAATCGATCCGGCGGCATCATCAACGGTGTGGTAGCGGGGCTTCTGCTGCGCGAGAACCAGGACTACACCGTAATCAACATAGGTGCGGGCAGCACCATCGCCGCGATGGGCTCCGGCATTGTGACGGAAGCCGACGCCATTTATGCAGAAGGTTCGGCGACCATCACGAATTCGGCAGGGGCATCGATTTCCGGCCTGCGCTTTGGCGCGTGGATGAAGGAAGGCGGCAGCTTCACCAATGAAGGCGAAGACACTCTGATCCACGGCGACGGCGCGGCAATCCGCGCCGATGAGGCAGCGACCATCATCAATCGTGACGACGCAAGCATCACCGGCGGTAGTGTGGCGATCAGCCTCGAGAATGGCGGCAGCGTGATCAACTCGACTGGGGCACGGATCGGTGCCACGAACAATGACGGCATCGGCGTGGTGCTCGTGAATGGCGGCATGCTTGGCAATGAAAGTGGTGCGACGATCTTCGGTACATTCCGCGGTGTGGAAGGTACGGGCGCGGACATCACGAATACGGGCAGCGGCAGCGCCATCACGTCCGACGGCACGGCCGTGCAGACATGGGCTGGCGGCGGGTCGGTAACCAATTCCAATGGCGCGACCATGCGTGGCGGCGAAAACGGTGTCCTGCTCGATATCTCGACCGAACTCCTGAATGAGGGTGGAGCGACGATCATCGGCGATACCGGAATGGGCGCTGTGAGCTTCAATGGCGGCAATGTCACCAATAGCGGGGAAGGCAGTACGATCAGGGGCGCGACGGCGGGTATCTGGCTGCAGGGCGGTCCGGGCACAATTGTCAACACAGACGGCGCAATGATCGTCGCGGACGACGTCGCCATCGTATTGATTCAGGGCGGCAACGTGACCAATGGCGCAGGCTCGGCGATCAATGGCGGCATCTTTGCCGATGACGGCGGTACTGTGGTGAGCAATGCCGGCAGCGTCACTGGCGGCGTCGCGTTGAGCGACAATCACGACAACGATGTCATTCTTTTTGCTGGTGGCAGTATCGACGGCGATCTCCATATCAACGACCGCGCGGGCTCGACGCTGACATTCGACGGCGCGGGCGACCAGCTCCTTTCCGATGCGGTGACGGGAAACTTTTTCTTCGGCGGCCTGCTGACCAAGCAGGGTGCGGGCACATGGACCGTCGACCGGGACTTGCTGGCCCAACAGACGAATGTAACGGCGGGTGGGCTCATTATCGGCATCGATGGCCAGGGCACGCTCACCAGCGATGTCCATGTGAGCCTCGGCGCGCTGCTCGGCGGTTCCGGCACGATCTTTGGCGATGTTGTGGTGGAAGGAACCGTTGCGCCGGGCAACAGCCCGGGCGTGCTGAATATCGTTGGCGACTATACGCAGGTCTCGGGATCGACCTTCGTTGCCGAGATCGATACGGATAGCGGGCTATACGACCAGATCAATGTCAGCGGCATAGCGACCATCGACAATGGCGCAATTCTCAATATCAACCGGGTCGGTAATGCGCCTTATCAGGTCGGGACGCAATATGTGTTTCTGAGCGCCAGCGGCGGCGTGACCGGTAGCTATATCGTGACGGGCGATCTTGCCATCTCACCTTTCCTTGCGCTCGCGGATTATTACGGACCGGATGTCGGCTACCTGCAGGTGGAGCAGGTGATGTCGCTGAATGCGGGCGTGCAGAACTCATCCCCAAATCAGCAGGTGCTGGCGAACGCCGTTCAGGCGGGGGCGACCGGCCAGGTGTTTTCCGCGCTGACGAACGCGCCGAGTTTCGCGGCACTGGGCTCCGCCCTGCAGCAATTGACCGGCGAGATTTATCCCTCCATGGCGGGCGCAATGCTGGAAGACAGCCGCCATCTGCGCAATGCGATGATCGGCCGGCTGCAGGACGCGCCCTGCACCGGCACCCGCGCGCAAAGAAGCGATGCCGATGAAAATTGCGGCGCGAATTCCACACGATTCTGGAGCAGCGCGATCGGTGCATGGGCACATAATGAAAGCGCCGCCGACGTGGCTTCCATGAACCGCCTGATGGGCGGCATGCTCTTTGGCGTGGATACTACGCTTGACGACGTCCTGCGGGTGGGCCTGCTTGCCGGATATGGCGCTTCGCATTTCGAGATGAACGACCGGGCATCGTCGGCGACGAGCGACGACTATCATCTCGGTCTCTATGCAGGCATGTTCCCCGGCCAGATGTCGTTCAAACTTGGTGCGACGCGCACATGGCACCATGTTTCGGCGAGCCGGACAGTGAATTTCGCCGGTCTCCGCGACCACCTGAATGCCGACTATCACGCCCGGACGACACAGGTTTTCGGCGAGGCAAGCTATCGCATCGCCGCGACGAAGGACAAGGTTCAGCCGTTCGTTAATATCGGCTATGTGGACAATCGCACGGGCGATTTCAGCGAAAGCGGCGGGGCGGCGGCGCTGACCGCGCATGGCGGCGACACCAGGCTCGTTCTGTCGACGCTCGGCGTGCATCTGAACGATGCCTTCCGCGTCGGCACGACAGAGACCACCGTCAAGGGCATGCTGGGCTGGCAGCGGGCTTCGGGCGACACGACGCCCCGAAGTGATTTCCAGATCGACGGCAGCGGCGCCTATCGCATCGACGGCCTGCCCGTTGCCCGCAATGCGCTGGTGGCGAAGGCGAGCGCCGAAATGGCGATAGGCCATGCCGCGCGCTTCGGCCTGTCGAGCGATGTGCAATTGTCCCAAAGCACGGCGGCACTCGGCCTGCAGGCGCGGCTGACGGTCGACTTCTGAGCTTGCAGCGGCGCGTGCGGCTGGAAGAATTGAGGGGTGCTTGCCTTCCTCTCCACCGGCGGTCACTCTTTGGCAAAAGACGAACGGACCGGGAGACGGGATTCATGCCCGCCACGCCTCAGGAAAAACTGATCGACGCGATCGACATGCTACTGTCGGCGCTGTTGCAGGGGATGGACGCGATGGTGTTCATCGCGCGGCATCTGCATCCGCCGCTGCTGCCCTCGCTGGCCGAGCAGGCCGCGCCCATCGCGGCGAAGCTGAAGGAAGCGCGGTCGCCCTTTGACACGATCGACTGGCCGGAGGAGCTTCGCGCCTTCGCCGCGCATGTGCGCGAGGCGGCGGACGAGACGGAAGCGGCGTTTGAGGAGCTGCGCTTAGCGGCGGATGACCGGGAGGCAGCCGCGGCAGGCGGACCTGTCTTCGCCGCCTATCGCGCGCTCCGCCATGCTCCCAGAGCGATGGAGGCGCTCTATCCCGTTTCGCCGATGCTGGCGCCTGTGAGCCGTTTCTTCCTCGACGACGACAGGCGCAACGATGCGGCCCTGATCGGGCGGCTAACGGAGGGCGCGGCGCGCACGGACACGGGCGTGCATCACTTCGGCAATGCGAAGGGAGATCGCGGCGGCTTCTCGCTTTATGTACCGGAGAGTTATGACGGCACGGCAGCACTGCCGCTGATCGTCGCCTGTCATGGCGGCAGCGGGCATGGGCGCGGCTTCCTGTGGAGCTGGCTCAGGACGGCGCGGGCACGCGGTTGCCTCCTCCTCTCGCCGACATCGCTCGATGCGACATGGTCGCTGATGGAGCCGGAAGCGGACCGCACGAGCCTAGCGCGCATGATGGCGCATGCGGGCGAGACGTGGCGCGTGAACGAGAGCCGCATTCTCCTCACGGGCATGAGCGATGGCGGCACCTTCACCTATCTGGCTGGGCTTGCGGGCGGGCCCTTCACGCATCTCGCGCCTGTCTCAGCCGCATGGCATCCGATGCTGATGGGGATGGCGGGCCCTTCGCGGATTGCGGGACTTCCGGTCTACATCACTCATGGCGCGCTCGACTGGCTGTTCGCCGCCGACATGGCGCGGCTGGCCTATTCCGAACTGTCGGCGGCAGGGGCCAATGTGACCTACCGGGAAATTGCCGATCTTTCGCATACCTATCCATCGGAAGAGAATGCGCGGATCGCGGACTGGTTTCTCGGCTGAGATCAACCGAAGAGCCGGTAGAACATCTGGAAGGATGTCAGCACAAGGAAAAAGGCGAAGGCGCGGATAAGCGCCTTCTGGCTGATCGCATGCGCTAGCGCGGCACCCCAGGGTGCGGCAAGAACGGAGAGCGGTGCGATGAGCGCCATGCCGACAAGGTTCACATAGCCGAGGCTGAAAGGCGGCAGGGCCGGATCGTTCCACCCCGCCCAGATGAAGCCGATGACCGCAGGCACCGCGATCAGCACGCCGAGGCCCGACGAGGTGGCCACGGCTTCGCGCGCGTCCTTGCCGTAAAGCGTCATGAAACTCACGGCGAACGTGCCGCCGCCAATGCCCATGAGCGCGGAGAGGACGCCGATGACGCTCGCGACGGAATATTGCACGGACATGGCCGGTAGTTTCGTGCCTAGGCGCCAGCTCTCCTTGCCGAAAGCGAGATTGAAGGCGACGAGAAGCGCGATGGTGGCGAAGACAGCGGTAAGCGCATCGCCACTCACGTAAGCTGCGATCAGCGTGCCGCTGACGACGCCGACGAGAACGGGCAGCGCCCATGAGCGCAGCATATCCCAATCGACCGCACCCTTCTTCGCATGGGCGCGGACGGAGCGGATGGAGGTGAGGATGATGGTGCCGAGCGAGGTACCGACGGCGAGGTGCATGCGCACCGTCTCGTCGATGCCGAGCAGCGTGAACACATGATAGAGCACCGGCACGATGACGATACCACCGCCGACGCCGAGCAGGCCCGCCAGCACGCCCGCGACAAGGCCCGTGACGATGAGGCCCGCCGCGAAAGGCGCGAGCTCGATGAGCGACATGGATTCGATGGGCATGGAGCGGCGGTTCTCTATTGAGCGGCGGCAGCGGCGGGGACAGTGGAGACTTTCTGCATGGCTTCGCGGATGACTTCAATGCCGGCGCCGGCACGCGGCGCATTTTCGGAGATGTGGCGGCGGAAGGCACGCGCGCCGGGCTGGCCCTGGAAGAGCCCCAGTATATGGCGGGTCATGGCGTGGAGATGAGTTCCATGCACCAATTCTCTTTGCACGTAAGGCAGGAAGGCTTCGAGCACCTCATGGCGCGAGAGTGGCGATGCGCGCTCGCCAAAGAAGCGTGCATCCACTTCGGCGAGGAGCCAGGGATTCTGATAGGCGGCGCGGCCGAGCATGGCGCCATCGACGTAGGCCAGATGCTGTGCCGCTTCGTCGAGCGTGGCGATGCCGCCATTGATGACGATCTCCATCTCCGGCATGGCCTGTTTCAGCCGATAGACCAGCGGATAGTCGAGCGGGGGAATGTCGCGGTTCTCCTTCGGCGAGAGCCCTTCGAGCCAGGCCTTGCGGGCATGGACGATCAGCGTTTCGCAGCCGGTTTCGCGCAGGGCAAGCGCCATGGCCGGCAGCGCCTCTTCCGGCTCCTGCTCGTCGACGCCGATACGGCATTTCACGGTGACGGGAATGGAGACGGCGCGGCGCATCGCCTCGACGCAGCGCGCAACGAGATGCGGCTCGCGCATGAGACAGGCGCCGAAGCGGCCAGACTGTACGCGGTCCGACGGGCAGCCGACATTCAGATTCACTTCGTCATAGCCGAAATCGGCGGCGATGCGCGCGGCCTCGGCAAGCTCGGCCGGCTCCGAGCCGCCGAGCTGCACGGCAACGGGATGCTCGCTCGCATCGAAACCGAGCAGGCGCTGACGGTCGCCATGCAGCACGGCACCGGTCGTCACCATCTCCGTATACAGAAGTGCGCGGCGCGAAATGAGGCGCAGGAAGAACCGGTCATGGCGATCGGTCCAATCCATCATGGGCGCGACGGAGATTTTATTTGTCAGTGTAGTCAACAGTTTACCGGTTTTGGCGAGTGTTCAAGCGGCCTAGTTTACGCTGTTGTACCTTCCCATGCGCTTGCCGTGTACGTGAAAATTTTCAAAATTGACGATCATGTTCCGGGCACAATCTCTATTGCGCGGTTAAGCGTTTGCTTGAGAATTGAGTTCACGATCTTGCAAACGCGTCGCATGAACTGCACCGGCAACAGCAAATCGCTGCGGTTTGCCGGTCGTCACCGCCGTTCCCAATATGAGGACAAGCGGTGCATCCGCCGGCAGCGTCGCGACAGCGTTTTCAAGCCGATTCAGGCTGGTGCGAATGTGCAGTTCGCCCGGCTGGCTCGCAGCTGCAACTACAAGAACAGAGGATGCGGCAGACCAGCCCGCCCGGAGCAGGCCGTCGCGGATCGGCGCGGCGGCGGCACGCGCCATATAGATGACGCTGGTGACATCGGACGCGTCGAGGCCGGAGGCAACAGGGTCGAAGGGTTCGCCGTCCCGCGTATGGCCCGTGACGAACTGCACGCGGCGCGCCTTGCCGCGGCTGGTCAGCGAAATGCCCGCGGCCGCGGCGGCGGCAGTGGCGGCCGTAATGCCCGGCACGATTTCACAGGCGATGCCCGCCGCGCGGAGCGCATTCAGTTCCTCGTCGAGACGCCCGAAGAGCGAGGGATCGCCGCCCTTCAGCCTTACGATGCGGCGGCCGGGCCGGGCGAGCCTTACGAGCAGGCGATCGATATCCTCCTGCGGCATGGCATGACGGCCGGCGCGCTTTCCGACATCGATGCGGCGGATGGAGGACGGCAGAAGCGCGAGGATGTCGCCGGTGCCGAGCGCATCGTGAAGGACGATATCGGCCTGTTGCAGACGCTGCATGGCGCGGAGCGTCAGGAGTTCCGGGTCGCCCGGCCCGGCGCCGACGAAGGAGACGAGCGGCCCTGCAATGCGGTCCGGTATCATGCGGCTTCGTCCTTTTCATGTTGCGCGATGAGAAGACGGATTTCCGGGCGGCAGGAGCCGCAATTCGTGCCGGCACCCGTGCAGTCACCGATGGCGGCCACATCGCCCGCCCCTTCCGCGATCGCGGCGTGGATCGCGCCCGCGCGCACGCCCATGCAGGCGCAGACGATGCGGCCTTCGGCGCCTGCCGCGCCCGCGCCGCAGGCGGTGAGCAGCGCGCGGCGGTCGTCTTCACCCAAAGTTTCTTCCGCGAGAAGGCCGATGAGCCAGTCGCGCGAGGGGAGCTTTCCCTTCCGCGTCAGGATCAGGCATGCCTCAAGACGGCCATCGCGAAGATTGGCTTGCCGGAGCGCGCCGGCATGGCGGTCGTGCATCTCGATGCGTTCGGCTGTGCAACCGGCGAGGCTGTCGAGATCGGGCGGCGCATCGCCGGCGGCGATGCCCGCAAGCTCGTAGAGAAAGCCGCCCTCGACGCGGCGGCGCGCGAAATAGCCGCATTGCGGCTTCGCAATCTCGCGCCGTGCAAGGAGGAAGGCCTGCCAGACGGGCGCGACGGCTTCGGCACGGGCGGGCGTGTGCTTGAAGGCAGGCTGGCCGGAGAGCGGATCGCGCGCGGCATGCGCGAGGCGGCCGGCGGCGCTGCCCGCGCTGTTTTCTCCCGACCAGTGGATCGGCACGAAGAGGGAGCCTTGCCGCTGATCCGCCGTGACGCGCGCGCGGAAGATGGCCGCTCCCTCCGCGGTGACGATGCGGACAAGGCCGCCGTCTTCGATGCCGAGGCGAGCGGCATCATGCCCGTTGATCTCCGCCGCCGGTTCGGGCGCGTTGGAGCCGAGCGTCGGCGAGAGGCCTGTGCGCGTCATGGTGTGCCACTGGTCACGCAGGCGGCCGCTGTTCAGCGTGAAGGGGAAGCGGGACGGGCCAGCCCTTTGCGGCGGCGCGGCAGCGGCGAAGCGCGCCCTGCCGGAGGGTGTGGGGAATCCGCCTTCCGCAAAAAGACGCGCG
Source organism: Parvibaculaceae bacterium (assembly GCA_019636015.1). Lineage (GTDB taxonomy): Bacteria > Pseudomonadota > Alphaproteobacteria > Parvibaculales > Parvibaculaceae > Parvibaculum. The sequence goes on along the minus strand of JAHBYJ010000001.1, from coordinate 1,626,958 downwards.
GTACCGCCGCCCTCACGCAGCGGCCATTGGACGGGAGAAAGCGCGTCATATTCCGCATCGCTTATACCCGACAGGCTGGAGATATCGAAAACGCGGCGGCCATTATTTTCGAAGCCGGAGAGGCGCGCATGTTCGCGGAAAATATCGGCCGGGCCGCGATAGGCGAAGGCATCGGCAAAGCCCATCCGGCGCGCGACCTCGGCGACGATCCACCAGTCGGGCCGGGCTTCGCCGGCGGGCGGCACGAAGGCGCGCTGACGGGAGATGCGGCGTTCGGAATTGGTGACCGTGCCATCCTTCTCGCCCCAGGCGGCTGCAGGAAGGAGAAGATCCGCGCAGGCGGCCGTGTCCGTGCCCGCGACGCAGTCGGACAGGACGACGAACTCGCAGGCCTTGAGCGCCTTGCGGACCGCATCGGCATCGGGAAGGCTGACCACCGGGTTCGTCGCCATGATCCAGAGCGCCTTCACGCGGCCATCCGCCACCGCATCGAAAAGATCGACCGCCTTGAGGCCGGGCGAGGCTGCGACGCGGCTGCTTCCCCAGAAGCGCGAGAGAAGATTGCAGGACTCGTCCGAGAAATCGAGATGGGCGGCGAGCTGATTTGCGAGGCCGCCGACTTCCCGCCCGCCCATCGCGTTGGGCTGGCCCGTCAATGAGAAGGGGCCCATGCCCGGCCTGCCGATGCGGCCGGTCAGGAGATGGCAGTTGATGATGGCGTTGCCCTGATCGACGCCGCTTTGCGACTGGTTGATGCCTTGCGAAAAGGCGGTGACCACGCGCTCCGTTTCCGAGAACCAGCGAATGAAGGTTTCGAGCGTATCCAGATCGAGACCGCAGGCCTTTGCCGCGCCGGCGAGCGAGGGATGCGCGCTGCGCGCCGCCTTCAGCGCCCCGGCGAGCCCTTCCGTATACGCCTCGACAAAGGCGCGGTCCGCGGTGCCGCGCGCGGCGAGCTCGCAAAAGAGCGCGTTGAACAAGGCGAGGTCGGCGCCCGGCGCAATGGCAAGATGGAGGTCCGCTTCGTCGCAGGTCGCCGTGCGCCGCGGGTCGACGACGACGATCCGGGTACCGCGCCGCGCGCGCGCGGCAAGGAGACGCTGGTAGAGGATCGGATGGCACCAGGCGGTATTGGAGCCCACGAGGATGACGAGGTCGGCCTCCTCGAAATCCTCGTAACAGCCCGGCACGACATCTTCGCCGAAGGCGCGCTTGTGCGCGGCGACGGCCGACGACATGCAGAGGCGGGAATTGGTGTCGATATTGCCGCTGCCGATGAAGCCCTTCATCAGCTTGTTGGCGACGTAATAATCCTCCGTCAGCAACTGGCCCGAGACATAGAAGGCAACGGCATCCGGTCCATGCTCGGCGATGACCGACGAGAACTTCGCGGCGACTTCATCGAGCGCCTCGTCCCAGCCGATGCGCGCGCCGTTCTTCATGGGGTGGAGGAGACGGTTTTCGAGGCCGGTCGTTTCGCCGAGAAGGGAACCTTTGGAGCAGAGGCGGCCCTTGTTCACCGGATGAGCGGCATCGCCGGAGACGGGCGTGTTGCGCCTGCCGCCGGCGGGGACCGCGACGCCGCAGCCGACGCCGCAATAGGGGCAGGTTGTTCTGATGAGCGGCGCCTGCTTCATGTTCATTCTTCCGCCGGCCGCTCCTCAATCGGCAGCGACGGCTGCCATGGCCGACATGTCGATGAAGAGCGTTCCGCCCTCGCATTTGAGCGCAAAGGTGCGCACCGCGCCCTCATCGGCGCCGAGCGCCTTTCCCGTCTCGAGCGAGAGCACCCAGTTGTGGAGCGGGCATGTGACGGCGGCGCCGTGGACGATGCCCTGACTGAGCGGTCCGCCCCTGTGGGGACAGCGATCCTCGATCGCATAGACTTCATCCGCCGCGGTGCGGAAGACGGCGATGCGGCCCAGCGGCGTCACCACGCAGCGCGCGCCACGCAGGGGGATGTCCGACAGGGCTCCGATTTCGATCCAGTTTTCCATCCGGTTCTCCGTCCAGTTCTCTTGGGCTCTACTCCGCCGCCTGCGACATGCCGATTTCTGCGAGCGGCCTGAACTCGTGCTTGTCCTTGCCGGAGACGCGCTCCGACCATGGATCGACCTGTGCGAATTTCTGGGAGAAGACGAAGCGGGCGAAAAGGGATCTCCGCCGCTCCGCATCGTCCACGATCTGACGGCGGATCTCGTCATAGCCGATGCGCTTTGCCCACTTGTATATGCGCTCGAGATAGCGAGCCTGCTCGCGATACATCTGGACGAGCGCCACGATATGTTCGAGCGCCTCGTCCTCCGTGTGAACGAGACCCAGCTTCTCGGTGCCCTTGATGTCGAGGCCGGCGGCGCCTGCGAAGTGAATCTCGTAGCCGGAATCGACGCAGATGACGCCGACATCCTTGCAGGTCGCCTCGGCGCAGTTTCGCGGGCAGCCGGAAACGGCAAGCTTCACCTTTGCCGGTGTCCAGGAGCCCCACATGAATTTTTCGAGGCGGATACCGAAGCCGGTCGAATCCTGCGTTCCGAAGCGGCACCAGTCCGAGCCGACGCAGGTTTTCACGGTGCGGAGACCCTTCGCATAGGCATGGCCCGAGACGAAGCCCGCCTGCCCGAGATCGGCCCAGACGGCGGGAAGGTCTTCCTTGCGGATACCCAGCATGTCGATCCGCTGACCGCCGGTCACCTTGACGGCGGGGATCGAAAACTTGTCCACGACATCGGCAATGGCGCGCAGTTCCGCGGCGCTTGTCATGCCGCCCCACATGCGCGGTACGACGGAGTAGGTCCCGTCCTTCTGGATGTTCGCATGGACGCGTTCATTGACGAAGCGGGACTGATAGTCGTCGGCATATTCGTCCGGCCAGTCGCAGACGAGATAGTAGTTGAGGGCCGGGCGGCATTTCGCGCAGCCGCAGGAGGTCTTCCATTCGAGCTCCTGCATCACGGCAGGAATGGACTTCAGTTCCTTCGCCTTGATGAGGCGGCGAACCTCATCATGCCCGAGATCGGTGCAGCCGCAGACGGGCGTCACGGCGGCGGGGTTATAACCGTCGCCCAGCGTGAGAACGAGCAGGCGCTCGACGAGGCCCGTGCAGGAGCCGCAGGAAGCCGATGCCTTGGTATGCGCGCGCACGCCATCGAGCGTCGTCAGGTTCTTCCCGGCGATCGCGTTCACGATCGTGCCCTTGCAGACGCCGTTGCAGCCACAGATTTCGCTGGTGTCGGGCAGCGCGGCAACGGCGGCGTTAGGGTCCGCGGCGGCTCCGCCTGCGAAAGCCGGACCGAAGATCAATGTTTCGCGGGTATCTGCGATGCTTTCGCCTTCGCGCAGCAGGTTGAAGTACCAGCTGCCATCCTCGGTGTCGCCGTAGAGAACGGCGCCGATCAGGCGGTCGTCCGCAACGATGAGGCGCTTATAGACGCCGCGCGCAGCATCGCGAAAGACGATTTCCTCGCGGTCATCGCCCGCCGCGAAATCGCCGGCAGAAAAGACGTTGACGCCTGTCACCTTGAGCTTGGTGCTGATGACGGAGCCGCGATAGCCCTCGCCTTGCCTATCCGCCAGCGTGTCGCCCGCCGCGCGGCACATATCCCAGATCGGTGCGACGAGGCCGTAAACCTGGCCTTCATGCTCGACACATTCGCCGACGGCAAGGATCGCGGGATCGGATGTGCGCATGTGATCGTCCACGACGATGCCGCGATTGCAGGCGAGACCCGCATCCCGCGCGAGCGCGACATTGGGGCGGATGCCGGCCGCCATAACCACAAGGTCTGCAGGGATGACCCGGCCATCCTTCAGCCGTACCGCTTCGACGCGGTCCGCGCCCAGAATTTCCTCAGTGGAGGCGCCGGTGACGACCTCGATGCCGCGCGACTCGAGTTCGCGGCGGAGAAGAAAGCCCGCCGCCTCATCGAGCTGGCGCTCCATCAGCGTGTCGACGAGATGAATGACGGTGACGTCCATGCCAAGTGTGCGCAGGCCGTTTGCCGCTTCGAGGCCGAGGAGGCCGCCGCCGATCACCACGGCGCGCCCGCCGCCCTTCGATGTCTCGATCATGCGGCGGACATCGGCGATGTCGCGAAAGGCGATGACGCCGTCGAGCGTGGCACCCGGCACCGGAAGAATGAAGGGGAGCGAGCCTGTCGCGATCAGCAGCCGGTCATAAGATACGCGTCGACCCTTGCCCGTGGCGATCATCCGCGCAGCACGGTCTATGCCGACGACTTCCTCGCCGCTTCTGAGAGCGATGCGGTTCGCCTCGTACCAGTCCCGCCCGTTGATGACGATTTCGTCGAAGCTCGTTTCTCCGGCCAGAACCGGCGACAGCATGATGCGGTTGTAATTCACCTCCGGCTCGGCGCCGTAGATCTCGATATCGTAAAGGTCCGGCGCGCGCGCCAGCAGCTCCTCCACGACACGGCATCCCGCCATGCCATTGCCGATCACGATGAGTTTCTGTCCGCCGGTCATGATCAGGCCACCTTTTCGATCCGGTTGCGGGTGAGGAAGCGCATGACCGCGGTGCGGGCGGCGAGATAGGCAGCGTTCTCCGACATTTCCAGGCGATGACGCGGACGCGGGAGCCTGACCTCGTGGATTTCGCCGATGCCGGCGGCGGGGCCGTTGTTCATCATCACGATGCGATCGGACAGGAGCACGGCCTCATCCACATCATGCGTGATCATGACCACGGTGTTACCGAGCCGGGCATGGATATCCATGACACTGTCCTGAAGCTGGGCGCGCGTGAGCGCATCGAGCGCGCCAAAGGGTTCGTCGAGCAGCAGAACTTTCGGCTCCATGGCGAGCGCACGGGCGATGCCGACGCGCTGCTTCATGCCGCCCGAGATTTCCGAGGGCCGCTTTCCGGCGGCATGGGACATATTCACGAGCGAGAGCATTTCCCGCGTCCATTCATCGCGCTCTGCCGCCGATTTGCGCGCGCCGAATACCTTGTCCACGGCGAGGCGGACATTGCCGTAGACGGTGAGCCAGGGAAGAAGCGAGTGGTTCTGGAAGACGACCGCGCGCTCAGGACCCGGACCGTCCACCAGCATGCCATCGAGAAAGATGCCGCCCAGCGTCGGCGCTTCGAGGCCGGCCACGAGGTTGAGCAAGGTGGACTTGCCGCAGCCCGAATGGCCGATGATCGACACGAATTCGCCTTCCGCAATGGAGAGATCGACGTCGCGAAGCGCCTCGAAGGAGCCGGAGCGCGTGTCGAAGGTCTTGCCTACCTTGCTGATCTGCAGGATCGCATTGCGTTCCATGGGCCTACTCCTGCTTTCCGGAATAATCGTAGCGGCGGCGAATGAAGTTCATGCCCGCTTCGAGCAGAATGCCGACGCAGCCGATAACGACGATGGCGACGATGATCGAGGGGACGGAGAGGTTGTTCCATTCATCCCAGATGTAGAAGCCGATGCCGATGCCGCCTGTGAGCATTTCGGCAGCGACGATGACCATCCACGCCGTGCCGAGCGAGAGCTGCATGCCGGTAAGCATGTAGGGCAGCGTGGCGGGCACGTAGATCTTCACGACCATCTCGCGCCGGTTGAAGTTCAGCACGCGGGCCACGTTCAGATAATCCTGCGGGATCGCCTTCACGCCGGCCGCCGTGTTGAGAATGACGGGCCAGATGCTGGTGATGAAGATGACGAAGATCGCCGAGGGATCGACCGCGCGAAAGATCAGCAGTCCGATCGGCAGCCAGGCGAGAGGACTCACGGGCCGGAGGATGGCGATGAGCGGCATCCAGGCCTGTTCAAAGGTCTTGTTCGCCCCGATGAGGAACCCAACCGGGATGCCGACGGCGAGCGCGAGAAAGAACCCCGCCAGAACGCGGCCAAGCGAATAAGCCACCTGCCACGCTATCCCCATGTCGTTCGGACCGTTGACATAAAGGGGGTCGGCAAAGGTTTCGACCGCTTTCGCCCAGACATCGGGGACGCCCGGAAAGGTGGGCAGGAAGGTGGCCTGTGCCACCGTCCAGACCATGAGGATGAAGCCGAAGGTGATGCCCGGCAGGACGAAGGGGCGCAGAAACGTCTCGATCTGCGATGTGCGGCTTGCCATCGGACTCACCTCTTCTTTCGTTGAGACCGGCGGGATGACAGGCGCAACAGCTCCGCCTGCTTCGCCATATTCTTCGCTTGCGATAACGCTCAGCCTCACCGTCTTCATCGCGGCCTCCGTCATGTATTGAGCTTCGAGAGTTCGTCCATCGACAATGCGAGGTTCTTCACCTTGAAGCCGTCGATATAGGAGAGGACCTGCGATGGATCGAATACGTTGCCGTTGAAGAAGCGGTCCGGGCCCATCCCGATCGGAGAGGTTGCGTCGGTCAGCATCCAGGGCGCCGCATTTTCGCCTTCCGTCTTCCAGTCGATCGAGGGGACGGGCACGCCCATGCCCTTGACCGCTTCGCGGTAGATGTCGGGCCGGTAGACCTCGCCCGCCGTTTTCAGCACATCGATCGGCTTGTCGATCTGTCCCCAGCGGATCATCTGCGAGATGAACCAGGCCGCGTGGCTCCTCCAGGGAAAGGTGGCGCCGTAGCGGTAGAAGACATTGAAGTCCGGCATCGGGCGCGGCTCTTCCTCCATGGAATAGCGGAAGGTGCCGGTCATCGACATTTTGACGACGTCGACGGGCGCGTTCACATAGGACTTCTGCGAGATGATCTCGACGACCTCGACGCGATTTTCCGGCTTGTCCATCCATTGCGCCGCTTCGACAAGGGCACGGATCATCGCCATATGGGTGTTCGGGTTCTTCTCGGCCCAGTCGAGATTGACCCCCACGACCTTTTCCGGATTGTTGTTCCAGATTTCGTAGTTGGTAATCAGTACCTTGCCGATGCCGGCGATGACCGCACGCTCGTTCCATGGCTCGCCGACGCAGTAGCCGACGATGTTTTTCGCCTGGAGGTTGGCGACCATCTGCGGCGGCGGAATGACGATGAGGCGAATGTCGTTGTCCGGGTCGATACCGGCATCGGCCATCCAGTAGCGCAGCTCGTAGTTGTGGGTCGAGACGGGGAAGACGACCGCGAAGGTCATGGGCGCCTCGCCGGCGGCCTTGCCTGCGTCGATCACCTTTTTCAGCGCATGGGCGGAGACGGGCCGCTCGGCCATGGCATCCGGATCCGCCTCGACCATGCGATCGTAAAGCTCGTTCGAAACGGTGATCGCGTTGCCGTTCAGGTCCATCGAGTAGGAGGTGATGGTGGGCTTGCGCATGGCGCCGACGCCAAGCGAGGCGGCAATCGGCATGCCGGCAAGCATGTGCGCGGCATCGAGCGCGCCGATCGACACCTTGTCGCGGATATTCGCCCAGGACGCTTCCTTGGAAACCTGACTCTTGATGCCGTGACGTGCGAAGTAGCCCTTTTCATGCGCGACGACGAGCGGCGCGCAATCGGTGAGCGGAATGATGCCGAGGGTGATATCCATCTTTTCGAGGCCTTCGCCGCCCGCAGCCCAGGCGCCGCCCGGCACGACCGCACCGGCGGCCTTGAACAGAGCTGCGGCGCCGAGCAACTTGCCGCCCGTCTTCAGAACACTGCGGCGGTCGACCGTCTTCCGGTCCAGTGGCGTCTTGTCCTTCGTCATGGCTTGCTCCTTGCGGAATATCCGCCGAACGGGGTTTCAGTAGGTGTAGGTGAGCGAGATCCAGGCCTTGTCGCGACTCGTAAAGCCGCCATCGCCGTCGTAGCTCGCATATTTGAGATTGACGGAGACGTTCTTGGTGACGACGACATTCGCCACGAGGTCGAGTTCATCGCCGAAATCCGCACCGCCGCGTTCGGCGGAGAAGTCGTGCCAGGTGACGCCGAGCACGAGCTTCTCGATGGCAGGGATACCGGGAACGGTCCAGGAGGCACCGAGATAGATGTCTTCAAGGCCGTTTGCCGGCGTCGTGAGAAAGGTATCGGCCCAGCCGTTGAAGGCATGAAGCGTCGCAAGCGGCGTGGAGAAGCCCGTGGTGCCGTCGCCTTCCAGAACTTCGTAGCCCGCCGTGAAGCCGAAGGGCGCGAGCGCGAGCGAGGCTTCGGCAAGGTAATAGTCGAGATCGAACGAGAGAGGGTTGCCGGCGCGGTCCGACTGACGGGCATATTCGCCGGTGAGCGTCAGCTTCGCGCTGTCCGAGAGTTCGAGGGGCGCAGCGGCGCGGAGCCCATAGGTTGCGGTGGAGAGAGCCTGCGCTTCATTGAGATCGAGCAGATAGGCATAGGCGCCGAGTGCGAGATTTGCGAAGCCGGTGTAATCCGCGTTGAGCAGGTGATTGTCGCCGCGGAAGCGCCCGGCGGGGCTGCGCTCGCTGAAGACACGGTTCACGCGATTGACATAGGCATAGCCGAGCGTGAGACCTTCGATGCTGTTGTTGACCACGCGCAGGGCATCGAATGTCTGTTCATTCTGGCGCCAGCCGACATTGCCGACGAAGCGCGCATTGCCGAGCACGATGCGCTGCCGGCCGAGCGTGACGGTGGTGCCGGGCAGACCCGAATAGACGATCTGGAGCCTGTTCAGCTCCGCCGCGTCCGCATCCGGCACGACCGGATAGGCGGTGCGGCCATTGATCGTATCGTTGTAGTCTTCCGGCCCCACATGTCCGACGAAATCGAAGTCGGCGAGCGCGGAGAAACCGTGGAAGATGCCGGTTTCGTAGCCGAGCCGCACGCGGCCCGTCCAGGCATTCGCGTCGTTCGCAAATCCCTCCTGATCGACATGCTCGTAGCGCAGCCGCAGATCGACGATCGGCTTGCCGCCAAGCAGCGCCTCGCCGAAATCGTCTTCGGCAAGCACGGCGCCGGGCAACAACATGCCGAGCGTCACAGCAGGGATCAGATATCTCATTCGCTTCGAGTTCATTCGCGTGCCACCCCTTGGTTGCGCAGCCCCGCCGCGCGAAAACAAAAAAGGCGCCTGCCGACGATCGCTCGTCGAAACAGACGCCATTGTCCGAGGCGGGCCGTCATTGACCCGGTATGCCCGCCATGGGCCGCCATTGGCCCGGTGCGGTGGCGGCTCGCGGCTCATGCCGCGCGCCCGCCTGACATTGAGGATTATGCAATCGCGGGAGATGCGCAATAGTGAATTGATTTTAAAGGATAAATTTTGTTTGCAATGCACAAAATTTCAACCGGATGACCAAGAAGCGAACAGGCTTTGCCTAGCCCTTGAGCAAACGGGAGATCGATATGAGGCTGTCGGCGATGTCGAGAATCGACTTGCCCTCCTTCATCGCGGTGTTGCGCAGCAGCTTGTAGGCCTCTTCCTCCGAAAGCTTGCGCTGCTCCATGAGCAGGCCCTTGGCACGCTCCACGACCTTTCTGCCGGCGAGATCCGACTTCGCCTTGTCGAGTTCCTCGCGCATCTTCTGGAAGACCTTGAAGCGCAGGATGGCGACATCGAGGATCGGCTTCACGCGCTTCGCGCTGAGCCCGTCGACGATATAGGCGCTGACGCCGGCGCGCAGGGCCTCCTCCGCGAGAGATTCCTCGCTTTCCTCAACGAACATCACAATGGGGCGCGGCATGAGGGCGGAGACGCTGCGCATGTTTTCCAGCGTGTCGCGGTCCGGCGAATCCACATCGACGAAGATCACGTCCGGCTGGATTTCCTCGATCTTGCGCGCCAGGTCGGTGAGCAGACCCATGCGCAGAATCTGCGCGTCGCCATAACCGGCAAGCCCCGCCTCGACCACCGCGGCGCGGTCGTCGTTGCTGTCGATGATGAGAATCCTGAGGGGCCTTGCGCTGTTCACTGCCGCACTATTCGTCCCGAAATGCCACGCGATGAGACAGCGGAAACCGGCGCTGCCTTGCAGGGAGACAGCAAGTTCCGTTCCACCCGGAAAACACCTAGAAGGGGAGCCCGAAATATCCCGCAATGAAGCGCGCGACCTCTTCCGGCCTCTGAAGCGGGAGGATGGGAAGCGCGGAGGCAGGCTCCGCCATATCGGTGACGAGAGCGATCACGCCGTTGCCATCCCCTTCGAGGGGCGGACCTTCCGCGCCCTGGCGGCGGATTTCAAGCCTTGGGTGAAGGCCGTGCCTGAAGCCCTCGACGATGACGAGATCGGCGGGCGCGAGGTGCGCCAGCAGTTCATCCAGCGATGGCTCCGCTTCGCCGCGCAGTTCATGCATCAGGGCCCAACGCTCGCGCGATGCGACGATCACTTCTCGCGCACCGGCGCTCCTGTGCCTGTGACTGTCCTTGCCGGGGCGGTCGATATCGAAATCATGATGCGCATGCTTGACGGTCGAGACGGCGAGACCGCGGGCGCTGAAAATCGAGACGAGCGCTTCGACAAGCGTCGTCTTGCCGCTGTTCTTCCAGCCGGCGATGCCGATAACATTCATGGCGCCGCCAACATGCGCCCGGCCGATGCCAGATCCTCTTTCGTGTTCACATTGAAGAAGGCGGCCTCATCGTCGAAAGGGCAATGCGAGGCTCCGAATTCTTCCAGGGTCCACCAGAGGCTGCGATAGCGGCCTGCGGCAACGCCCTCTGCAAGACGCGTGCGCGCGCTCACCGGCCACAAGGCGCAGAGCGCCTGCACGCGATCGCCCGTAACGGCGACAGCAGGCATTTCCGCCGCTGCGGCGGCCAGAAGCCGCGCCACAAGATCATGCGGCAGAAAAGGCGTGTCGGCCGGGAAAGTTGCGAGCCAGGATGCTCCGTTCGCCGCCGCCCATTCAAGGCCCGCTAGCACACCGCCAAGCGGGCCTGCCTCACCGCCAAAAGTTTCGACGAGAACCGGCAGGTCACGCGCCGAGGTGTCCCGGTAAAGCGATGCGGCCTCCGGTTTCGCATTGAGCGCAAGGGAGGCAACCTGCGGACGGGCAATGGCGACCACATGATCGACAAGAGGCTGCCCGCGAAGATGCACAAGCGGCTTTTCAAGCCCGCCCATCCGCGAGGCTCCGCCACCGGCAACCACGACGCCATCCACTTTCATTCCGATGCCCTGTCACGAGAAGGCTGGCCAACAATCATCGCGCGCAACATGCGGCGCACGGCGCTCGGGGTCAATGCAGAGGCGCTCCCTCAAGGATGCTTGTTCGTCCAACCATGGCCGATCAGCCAGGGTGCGCTACCAGCACGGTACCGGCCATTCCGTAACTGCACATACCGCGCACACGGAGCCCGCCAAGTCATTGAGACCGAAAGCCGCTCGCTCACATCCATCATGGGCGCGACGGAGACTTTATTTGTCGGTGTAGTCCACAGCTTACCGGGCTTTAGCGAGTGTTGAAGGAGCCTAGTTTACGCTGTTCTATCCCCGGATGCCCCGGGGGCGCGATCGTGCGGGACCTCTCCTCATGCCGTCTTCACCACTTCGAGTTTCAGTTCCTCGATCATCGCGTCGCGAATCTGGAATTTCTGGACCTTGCCCGTCACCGTCATCGGGAATTCCGCGACGAAGCGCACATAGCGCGGCACCTTGTAATGCGCGATCTGGCCCTTGCAGAAGGCCTTGATCTCGTCCTCGGTGGCGCTCTCGCCGGGCTTCAGCTTCACCCAGGCGCAGATTTCCTCGCCGAATTTCGGGTCCGGTACGCCGACCACTGCCACATCCTCGATCTTCGGGTGGCGATAGAGATATTCCTCGATCTCGCGCGGATAGACGTTTTCGCCGCCGCGGATCACCATGTCCTTCAGGCGCCCCACGATGTTGCCATAGCCTTCGGCGTCGATGGTGGCGAGATCGCCGGTATGCATCCAGCCTTCCGCGTCCACTGCCTCGGCGGTTTTCTCCGCATCGTCCCAATAACCGATCATCACCGAATAGCCGCGCGTGCAGAGTTCGCCCGGCGTGCCGGGCGGCACGGTCTTGCCGTCGAGATCGACGATCTTGCATTCGAGATGCGGCTGCACCCGGCCGATGGTCGAGACGCGCCGCTCCAGCGGGTCGTCCTCGCCGGTCTGAAAGCTCACCGGGCTCGTCTCGGTCATCCCATAGGCGATGGTGACATCCGTCATATGCATGTCGGAGATCACTTTCTTCATCACTTCGACCGGACAAGGCGAGCCCGCCATGCAGCCGGTGCGGAGCGAGGAGAGATCGAACTTCGCGAAATCGGGGTGCGAAAGCTCGGCGATGAACATGGTCGGCACGCCGTAAAGCCCGGTGCAACGCTCCTTCTCCACTGCCTGCAGCACGGCGAGCGGATCGAAAGCTTCGGCGGGATAGACCATGGTCGCGCCATGGGTGAGGCAGCCCAGATTGCCCATCACCATGCCGAAGCAATGATAGAGCGGCACGGGAATGCAGAGCCGGTCGCCCTGCTTGAGGCCGATGCTGCGGCCGACGAAGAAGCCGTTGTTGAGGATATTGTGATGCGACAGCGTCGCGCCTTTCGGCAGGCCCGTCGTGCCGCTGGTGAACTGGATGTTGATGGGGTCATAGGCATCGAGGTCGCGCTCCGTCATCGCCAGCATGCGGCGCTCGTCATCCCCTGCGAGCCCGGCAATGCCGTCGAACGCACGCCAACCCTTGCGCGGCGTACCACCGATCTGGATTGCATGTTTCAGATGCGGCAACCGCGCCGAAGAGATGGTGCCGGACGAGCGCGCAATCTCGGGGGCAAGTTCCTCCACCATCGCCACATATTCGGACGTCTTGAAGCGCTCGGGCGTCACAAGCGCGGCCACGCCCACCTTGTTCAGCGTGTATTCGAGTTCGGAGAGGCGATAGGCCGGATTGATATTGACGAGGATGACGCCGATCTTCGCCGTCGCGAACTGCGTCAGCGTCCATTCGGCATTGTTGGGCGACCAGATGCCAAGCCTGTCGCCGCGCCGTAGTCCCAGTGCGAGAAGCCCAGCGGCAAGCGCATCGGCCTTTGCGTTAAGCTCGGTATAGGTCCAGCGAATGCCCTGATGAACGGAGACGAGCGCCTCCGTCTCCGGCCACTTCTCCGCCGCCGCCTTCAGCGCCGTGCCAATCGTCTCCTCGCGAAGCGACGGTGTCGTGGCACCGCGCACATGGGCTTCCTTCATCGCATCCTCCCTCTTCCCTTGCGTCATTATCGGCGTTGTGCAGCTAGCGCTCAATGGAGAAAGGTGCGCTCAGTCGACGCTCATGGCTTGTTCCTTCATTGGCCCGGCAGGAGGACGGCTTTGAGAACCTCGCCGCGCTCCGAGGCATGCGCCGCTTCCTCGATTTCAGAGAGCGGATAGAAGCGGATCAGCCGGTCGAAAGGGAAGCGGCCCTGCCGCCAGAGCTCGATGAGCCGGGGGATGAAGATATCCGGGATGCTGTCGCCTTCGATGATGCCGCGCACTGTGCGGCCGAAGAGCACGGCATTCATGTCCAGCTTGAATTCGGTACCGAGAGGGGCAACGCCGACGATGCCGCATGTGCCGGTGAGCCTCAGGCAATCGACCGCCTGGCGCACGACCTGCGGGAGACCGGTGCATTCGATCGAATACTGTACACCCTCCCCACCCGTCAGCGCCTGGATTGCTCCGACTGTGTCCGCATCGCCGTGAAGCGCGTGGGTGGCACCGAGGTCGCGCGCAAGCGCAAGGCGCTGGTCGTTCAGGTCGACGGCAACGATGGTCGTGCAGCCTACCGTCTTCGCCGCCATGACCGCGGCAAGCCCGACGGAACCGGCGCCGAAAATCGCAATGCTCGATCCGGCACCCGGCTTCAGCGCATTCATCACCGCGCCTGCCCCCGTCTGGATGCCGCAGCCGAGCGGTCCCATGATTTCGAGGGGTACGTCCTTTGCAATCTTCACGACATTGCGCTCGGTCGCCAGCGCATAGTCGCCGAAAGAGGATTGCGCGAAGAAGTAGCTGCTGATGCGTTCGCCTTTTTCGCTGCAGCAGGGCGATGAGCCGTCCGGCCGCGCGCCGCTGAAATTCCGGCCATAGAGATCGGGGCAATAGCCGTTAAGCCCGCGCTGGCAATTGGCGCAGATGCCGCAGCTTGCATAGCTCAGCACGACATGATCGCCGGGCGCGACCTTGGTGACGGAGGCGCCGACCTTCTCCACCACGCCCGCACCCTCATGGCCGAGCACCGCCGGCAGCGGCGTCGGAAAATACTGGTCGCGCACCACGAGATCGGTGTGGCACATGCCGACGCCCTTGATGCGCACCAGCACCTCGTTGTCGCGCGGGTCCTCCAGCTTCACTTTCTCGATGGTGAAGGGACCCTCCTTCTCGCGCGTGACGGCCGCTTGCATGTCCGGCATTGCCGTTTCCCGTTCTGTCTTGTTGTCGTTTCTGTCTCAGGCCGTAGCGGCGGATTTCGCCAGCATGTCGCGGAGACCACCCGCCATTTTCGCGGGGTCAGCGGTGTCCATGAAATGCGTCAGATATGTACCGTCCGGTCCGAGCAGGTATGCGAAGGCTGTATGTGGCACCGCATAGCCCTCCGCGTCCTCCGGGTCCGGCCCCTTGCGGGTGAAGACGCGGAAGGATGCCTTCGCGCGGTCAATTGCCTCGCGGCTTCCGGTCAGCCCTGTGAAGCGCGGAAAATTTTCTTCGAGGAAAGACTTCATCACCTCCGGCGTGTCGCGTTCGGGATCGACGGTGATGTAGAGCGGCACGATCCGCCCCGCAGCGTCGCCCAACGCATCCAGCGCCGCTGTCATACAGGCGAGCGAGCGCGGGCAAACCTTCCTGCAGTGAGTGAAACCGAAATAGATCAGCATGAAGCGGCCGCGATAGCTCGCTTGCGTGACGGCATTTCCATCGTGATCGGTCAGCGAGAAAGTGCCATCGAGCATGGTCGCCGCCTCAGTGAAAACTCATGACGAAATTCGCCGGCGCGGCGGCGCTGCATTCGAGAACGAGCCTCTCGCCTTCGCGCTTCGCCGCGACGGCACCAGCGGATGCGCCCGGCCCGCTCGCGCCGCCGGAAAGGACATGCTCGCCATCAATGGCAAGCGACCAGCCGCCGCGATCCCATACATTGCCAAGTTCCAGCCGCAACCTGCCGTCGCGACCGGCACGAGGAGAAAGCGTCAGCACAAGGCTTTGCGCATCGCGCTCATAGCGCGCGCGCAGCACGTCGGCATTGTCCGAAATATTCGTCAGTGCAGGCTCCCTGAAGTGCTCTTCGCCCCATGGTTCCGCATAAAGCTTCTCGAGACCGCCCGGCACATTGAGACGGGCATATCCGAGCAGCGCGTTGCCGGTATGCGGGTCCATGGCGCTGAAGAGCCCTTCCCCATCGAAAGATTCGTCGTGACGGCGATAGTGAAGCCCGCCGCCTGACCATGTGCGATGCAGGAATCTGTCGGCATAGCCAAGCATTTTCGAAAGCGACTCCGCATCGCCGACTTCCGAGGCGCAAACCGCCGCCCAGCCGAAATCGCGCGCCGATGTGAAACCGAGACTCGCGGGAATGCCGGGGGCCTCGTTCACCCATAGCGTGCCCTCCGGGCCCGGCTCGCCCCAACGGGCGATCTGTGCCGGGTAGTGTTCTTCGACGAAGCGGGGGTTCCAGGCGTGCATGAGCGAACCAAGCCAGAAATCGACCCATGGCGCTTCCGTGGGGATCAGGTTTCGCTCGATCTCCTGCACCATCATGTTGAAATGGCCGCGCTCGTTCGCGATGCCGAAATCGGACCAGGCCCGCAGGTAGCCATCGGTAACTTCCTTCGCCAGCGTCCCGCCATAGACGAGATCGTGAAAACGAAAGCCGAGGATCGGCACCTGGTTGCAAATCTGGAAGACACAATTCGGCTCGCAGGCGATACCGAGATAGCCCTTTTCCACCATCATCCAGTAGAGGTGGTCGTTGAGCGAGCGCTCGTCATAGACGAACTTCTTGCCGCCCGCGCCCCAGTAGAGCGGCTTCAGCTCCATCGTCAGCGCGCCCGGCTCGGCGTAACGGGCGTCATTGAAGATGTAGTGATAGAGCAACGCCATCGACTGCAGATAGGCGCTGTACATGATGTTGTCCTTGACGACCGGATTCCATTCGGCGGGCAATTCCCCTTGCGCCGCGTTGATCGGGCCGTTGCCGGTGCTGACATAGTGCCAGTAGGTCCAGACGTCGGGGGAAAGCATCTTTTCGATCAGACGCTCGAAGGTCTTGCGGAAGACGCCCGGCGCGGCCGGCAGACGATGCCTGTGCGTCAGCGCCAGCGCATAGGACATGTAGGCGAGTTGAAAGCGCAGCCCGCCGAAGTCTTCCTGAAGGCTCGACTTGCCCTGCATGCCCGACCAGTCGTCCGGCAGAAGCAATGAGAGATTTTCGATGCGGCGCAGATGGCCGACCTGATCGGCGTCGAGTTTCGGCAACCTTTCGACGTCGAAAGGTTCGTTTCTCCGAAACTCGCCGGGCGCGGCCATCGATTTCCTCCCCGAAACCATTAGAGCGCGATTTCATTCAAGATATGAAATTGAACATATTTTGTCAATATGGATGGATACTGTATATTTCAGTCAATGAATCGCTTGATTTCGGGATGAGGAATGGCTGGCGGAACCGCGCTCCGGCGCGCAGAGATCGGGCAGGAGCGCCGTGAGAAGACGCGGCAGAAACTCATCGCCGCGGCGGCGCGCGTGATCGCCACGAGCGGCGACAAGAATGCAACCATCGACGACTTCATACAGGCGGCCGGCGTCGCGCGAGGCACCTTCTACAACTACTTTCCCACCCGCGAAGACCTGCTGGACGCGCTATGGACGCAGGTCGGCAAGGATCCGTTTCTCGAGATCCGGAACGCCTGTGCCGCCATAGACGATCCCGCCGAACGCCTGATCGCACAGGCCTATCTCGTGTTGAACCGATCCGGCGAAGATCAGGTCTGGGGCTGGCTGGTTTTTGCCCTGTCGGGAAATGCCGAAACCGTGAATGCCGATCTGCGCGCCTACCCCGTTCCCGATCTCGAAGCGGGACTGAGGACCGGCCGGCTCTCATACGACACTCTCGACAGCGCGCGCGACCTGGTGGTCGGCACAATCCGCGCAGGAATGAAGACGCAATTGAGCGGGCGCGGCTCCAGCGAATATGCGCGCGCATTGTGCAAGATGATCCTGCTCGCTCTCGCGGTGCCGTCAGCGGAAGTCGACAGCATCTTGAGTTCTCTTTCCTAGAGACGACTTGCAGCCACCCGCTCCGCAGGCGCCTCAGCCGGCGATGAACTTCAGAATGTCGGCGTTCAGTATGTCGGCATTCACTGTCAGCATGCCGTGCGAGAAACCGGGATAGGTCTTCAGCGAGCCGTTCGGCAGCAGCTTGACCGCCTTCAAGGCCGAAGCGGCGATCGGCACGACCTGGTCATCCTCACCGTGCATCACCAGCGTCGGGACGGTGATGGCCTTGAGGTCCGCGGTCTGATCCGTTTCCGAGAAGGCCTTGATGCCATCGTAATGGGCCTTGGCGCTGCCCATCATGCCCTGCCGCCACCAGTTCTGAATCACGCCTTCATGGACCGTCGCGCCCTTGCGGTTGAAGCCATAGAACGGGCCCGACGGAACATCGCGAAAGAACTGCGCGCGGTTTGCGGCCAGCGCCGTCCGGAAGCCATCAAAGACCTCCATCGGCGTACCCTCGGGATTATCGTCCGTCTTCAGCATCAGCGGCGGAATGGCGGCGACAAGCACGGCCTTGGCCACGCGGCCGGCAGGTTCGCCGAACCGGGCCACGTAGCGGGCCACTTCACCGCCACCGGTGGAATGACCGATGTGAACCGCATTGCGCAGATCGAGCGCCTCGGCGACGGCGAAGGCATCGGCCGCGTAGTGGTCGATGTCGTGGCCTTCCGCAACCTGAGCCGAGCGTCCATGACCGCGCCGGTCATGCGCGACGACGCGATAGCCCTTCGACAGGAAGAAAAGCATCTGCGCGTCCCAATCGTCGGATGAGAGGGGCCAGCCATGGTGAAACATGACGGGCTGGGCATCCTTGGGACCCCAGTCCTTGTAGAAAATTTCGACGCCATCCTTGGTCGTGACGGAGCTCATGGTGCGTTCTCCTTCTTGGACATTTTGGGTTGAGGGTCCCGCGGCATGCGCGATACCCACATGAAAAGCGAAGCTTGCTGCGAATGCCGAGGCCGAGATCAGGGCGCCACGGCGGCTGAGCGACAGACGAGAGACGGAGGTATCGGGCATGGAAGCGCTCCGTGATCTATGCAAATCGGCGTGGCGGAATTAAGTGCGCGGCCGCTCACGAAGGAAGACGCACTGAAGGATGCGTCGACTGAATGTCAGGATGTCATCTCGACTTGACAGGCGGTAGTGCGCGCTGGTGGGAAGCTGTGTCGCCGAAAGCGGAACCCCGATCGAGTTCAGCGACCTGTGTACCGCTCAGATTCCTTCTACTGCTTCCTGGATGCCGACGGACTGCCGAGAGGTTCCGGAACGGGCTGGAAGTGCATCCGGTCGCGGCCCGACATGATGTCTCCCTGCACCTGCTCGGAAAGCCGCGCCGCATCGCGCTGCCGGATATCTGCGGCCGCCTCCTCGACATCGAGTTCGGAGAAACCCAGCGCGCGGAGCCCTTCCCCGCCCATCAGATAAGCGGATTCGACGGTCTCCCGGATCTGATAGTCGACGCCCGCGCGGACAAGCTCGACGGCATGCCCGCGGTCATAGCTTCGCACCAGCAGCCTGGCTTGCGGAAATTCATGCTGTGCGAGTTCGACGATCTGCAACGCGGCCTTCCTGTTGTCGACGCATATCATGATCGCCTCGGCCGTACCGGCACCCGAGTGGCGCAGCGTATCGAGCCGCGTGCCGTCACCGAAAAAGACCTTGAAACCGAACCGCGCCGCATCGCGGATACGGTCGGGGTCGCTGTCGATGACGGAAAGATTGACGCCCTTCGACAGAAGGAGCTGCGATGCGATCTGGCCGAAGCGTCCGAAGCCGATGACGAGCATTCGCCCCTTGAGGTCCTGGGCAATGTCGATACCGTCCATCGAGGCTTCCGCACGCAGCAGCCGGTCCGCGGCGATGCTAAGGAGAGGCGTCAAGGCCATGGAAAGGATCACGACGGTGGTGAACAGCGAATTCTCCCGCGCATCGATCACGCCGGCCGATGCCGCTGCGGCATAGAGCACGAAGGCGAATTCCCCGCCCTGCAGGAACATGGAGGTCCGGTGCAGCGCCTGATGGTTGGAGGCACCGAACACACGCCCGACCGCATAGACCACCACTCCCTTTGCAAGGGTGAACGCCGCGAGCACCGACAGCAGAAACCAGGGTTCGGCAAAGACGATGGACAGATCGAGCGACATGCCGACGGCGAGGAAGAACAACCCCATGAGCAAACCGCGGAACGGCTCGATGTCGCTTTCGATCTGGTGGCGGTAGCTCGAACTCGACAACATCACACCGGCAAGGAAAGCGCCCATCGCCATGGACAACCCGGCGGCTTCCATCAACAGCGCCGCACCGAGCACCACGAGCAGCGCGCCGGCGGTGAGCACCTCTCTCGTCCGGGTTCGCGCCAGCAGGGCGAAGAAAGGGTTGAGCCCCCAATATGAAACCGCGAGAAGCGCCAGCAGCGCCGCCAGCGCCACCATGATATGTGTCCACCCAGCATCCCCGGTCGCGAGCGGCGACAGGAAGGCGACCACCGCGAGAAGCGGCACGATCATCAGATCCTCGAACAGCAGGATCGAAACGGACTTCTGCCCCTCGCTGCTCGCAATCTCGCCGCGGTCCTGAAGCATCGACATGATGACGGCGGTGGAGGAGAGCACGAAGCCCGCCCCGGCAACGAAGGCGACCTGCCCGGGCAGGCCGAAGGCGAGGGCCCCCGCCAGCGCGAGGGCTGCCGTTGCAGCGGCCACCTGAACGAGCCCGAGGCCGAAAATCTGTCCGCGCATGGCCCAGAGTTTTCGGGGCCTTAATTCCAGTCCGATCACGAACAGGAACATCACCACCCCGAGCTCCGAAAAATGCAGGATGGACTGCGTATCGGTGATGAGTCCCAGCACGGAAGGACCGACGAGAAGGCCGGCCGCGAAATAACCGAGCACCGAGCCGAGGCCGAGCCTTTGAAACAGCGGCACCGCAACGACCGCCGCCCCCATCAAAAGGACCGCCGGTCCGATCGTATGCATCAAGCCCGCTTCAGCCATCGACTTGCCTTTCCAGTATGTTGCCCCGGCGCGCGGAGACGTTGAGCCGGGTCGTCAGCTTTTACGCATCAGGATCATCTTTTCCTGCGTCATGTCGCGCATGGTGTAGGGTATCCCGCCGATACCGTATCCGGATTCCCGGCGGCCGGCGAAAGGCATCCAGTCGGTTCGGAAGGCGGTGGGGTCGTTGATCATCACGGCCGAGGCGTCGAGACGATTTGCGGCGCGCATCGCGACGTCTATGTCCTGCGCGAAGATGCTGGCCTGGAAGGCCGTCGGCAGGGAATTGGCCTGGCGGATGGCCTCATCGAGATCGGCATATCGATAGACTGCGACAAGAGGGCCGAAGACTTCCAGCGTCGATATCCTTGCATCGGCTGGAGGATCAAGCAGCACTGCCGGCCGCAGTGTCGTATCGGACAGGCGTTCGCCTCCGGTCGCAAGTACGGCCCCTCCCCCGACAGCTTCCCCGATCCACTCCGCGACCCGGTCCGCTTCGCGCGGCAGGATCAACGGACCGACCTCTGTATCTTTCAGCGTCGGGTCGGCGGTGCGCAGTTTCTCGACGCGGGCGACCAGCATCTGCGTGAAGTCGTCGGCGATGTCGTCGTGGACGAAGATGCGCTGCGTCGACACGCAGACCTGCCCGGCATGATAGTAGCCACCCTTGACGACAGGTTCGATCACCTTGTCGAGGCTGGCGCTGCGGTCGACGATCGCCGGCGCGGCGCCGCCATGCTCCAATGCCGAGCGCGTGCCGGGAGCAAGCCTGGAATGCAGATACCAGCCGACCCGGGCAGAGCCGATGAAGCTGAGGAAGGCGATGCGCCGGTCGGTCGCGAGGCTTTCGGCGAGCGTATTGTCTTCCGTGATGAAGGTCTGACACCACGGCTCGGGCAGGCCCGCTTCCCTGACCAGCGTCACGAAGTCGAGGCAGGACAGCGGCGTCGTGATCGCCGGCTTGACGATCACCGGGCAGCCGATCGCAATGGCCGGCGCGACCTGATGGACGATCAGGTTCAGCGGATGGTTGAAAGCAGAGATCGCCGCGACGATGCCGATGGGCTCCATGGTCGTGAACGCCCACCGGTTCTCCGCCGCCGCCGACAGCCCCATGGGAATTTCCCGGCCGGCGAAATTGCGCAATTCGTCGGCGGCGTTCTGGACGCCGTCGATGGCGCGGTTCGTCTCGATAATGGCATCTGGAAGCGGCTTGCCGCCTTCTCTCGCGATCTGCATGGCGAGATGATCGCGCCTGTCCTGCATCAATGCGACCAGCTTGCGGAGGATCGCGATGCGCTGGTGAGGCTTCAGCCAGCCATCGCGGTCCCTGAAGACCTTTTCGGCGGCTTGCAACTTGCGCTCCAGCGCAGCGGCATCGTCGGTCGCTATCTCTGCGATCGGCGCGCGGTCGAAGGCTTGCACGACTGTCAACATCGCCTGTCTCCCGGTGCCGGAACTAGGCACACTCTACATCCGGTGTCCGGTTGCGCAACTCGTCGACCAGCACGCGCGTGTTCTCGGAATAGTCGACGGGCACTTCAACGAGATGAACGCCGCCACCGGCAAATGCTGCCTCGAGCGCCGGCACGAGATCCTCGACCGCGCTCACCCGGGAGCCCTTTGCGCCATAAGCCTCCGCATAGCGCACGAAATCGGGGTTACCGAAGCTCATGCCGAAATCCGGGAAGCCGTCTACGGCCTGCTTCCAGCGGATCATGCCATAGGCGCTGTCATTCAGGACGACCACCACAAGATTCAATCCGAGCCGCACCGCCGTTTCCATCTCCTGCGAGTTCATCATGAAGCCGCCATCGCCGCAGACGGCCATGACGCGTTTTCCGGGATAGAGCATTGCCGCCATCATCGCCGAGGGCAGACCGGCCCCCATCGTGGCGAGTGCGTTGTCGAGCAGCAACGTGTTGGCGACATGAGTGCGGTAGTTGCGAGCGAACCAGATCTTGTACATGCCGTTGTCGAGGCAGACGATGCCGTCTTCCGGCATGACCCTGCGGACGTCGTGGACGATGCGTTGAGGCGTCGGCGGGAAGCGGTCTTCCTCGGCGCGGTCGTTTATGCGAGCCAGAATCTTCTGTCGCAGTTCCAGCATCCCCCCATCTGCGGAAAGCCGGCCTTCGAGCCGGGCACCGAGCGCCTCGACGGAAGCCCCGATGTCGCCGATCAGCTCAATATCCGGGTGATAGACCTGTTCGACGCTGGCGGACTGATAGCCGACATGGATGACCTTCGGGCCGCCGGCGCTCTGCATCAGGAAGGGCGGCTTTTCGATCGTGTCGTGGCCGATCGCGACGATCAGGTCGGCGCGCGCGACCGCCTCGTGCACGTAATCGCCCTCCGAGAGCGCGGCGGTCCCCATATAGAGGTTGGAGCCGCCGGTGACGGCGCCCTTACCCATCTGCGTGTTGAAAAAGGGCAGTCGCGTGCGGGTCACGAAAGCCGACAGCGGTTCCACCAGCGACGGCCGGTTGCCGGCCGCGCCGATCATTACCAGCGGGCGCTTTGCCGCGAGGATCGTCTCCGCCACCCTGTCGAGCGCGGCGGCATGGGCAACGGGGCGTTCCAGCGCATGAGGTGGAATGAGGGAAACATCATCCACCTCCTTGCCCGCAACGTCCTCGGGTAGCTCAAGATGCACCGGCCCCGGCCGCTCTTCCATCGCGATGCGAAACGCATCGCGCACCGTGGAGGGGATCGCCGCCGCGCTGACGATCTGGCGCGTCATCTTGGTCAGCGGCTTCATCGATGCGACGATATCGACGATCTGGAAGCGGGCCTGCTTGGCGCTCATGACCGCCTTCTGACCGGTGATGAGAACCATCGGCATGGCGCCAAGATGCGCATAGGCCGCGCCGGTCGAGAAGTTCAGCGCGCCGGGACCCAGCGTGGCGAGGCAAACGCCGGGCCTGCCGGTAAGCCGCCCATGCGTCGCCGCCATGAAGGCCGCCGCCTGCTCATGGCGGTTCAGGACAAGTTCGATGCTGGAGGTTCTCAACGACTCCAGCAGATCGAGATTCTCTTCACCCGGCACGCCGAAGATGCGATCCACGCCTTCATTCTCGAGCGCTGCGACCAGAAGGTCCGACCCTTTCGGCATAACCCAAACTCCTGTGTTGATTGTCTCGACGAAACTTGCGCCGACCATACACGGGTTGCGCAATCGTCACATATCGTCCCCGTGTGACTGAACCGCGTTGGATTGGGTGGCTCGCGGCTGGGACGGCTCCGGACGAGCGCGACGCGCTCCTTCCCCTGGATCGAACATCGAGAGACCGGCAACGCCTGCCGTCACCGTTACCTCATTCTGCAACACATCCCAATGCTCGGCCAGCTTGCCGCCCTCGACCCGGAATATGTCGACCACAACCTGTGGCTCGTCCGCCCAGCCGCGGATGCGGCCATGGATGGCGACGAGATCGTCCTCGGCAATGATTAGGCCCGGCTCGTAGTAAACGGCAGGAGAGAGGGCCTCGACGAGACCCCGCAATGCATCCCGGCCTTGCGGGATGCCGGGGTTGTGCTGGATATAGTCCTCTGCATAGAGGCGTTCGACCGCCGACGCATCATGCCGCTGAAAGAGGGAGGTCATGGCGTCCAGCACCAGCGCCTTGTTGCTGTGGGGACGATCGTCGGCCGCATGATCGGCGGACCGTCTGATTGAAACTGTCCCCTTCATTCGTAAAAACCAGCCGTCAGGTAGCGTGGCGAACGAATGGATGATGCCGCGGTCATAATCCTGGATATTCGTGACCGTCGAACCGTCATTCTCCTGCCAACTGACAGCGAAAATGCCATTGCCGAGCGGATCGACTTTTATGTCGACTGTCTCGGACCGGGCGTACGGTCCTTCCTTGATCTCGAATTTCAACTGTGAAGTTGAAACGAGCACCAGACTGACCTGGAAATCCGGATAGGTGACATCCATTTCCAGCCCGACCGGGAAACGATCCATAGAGATTTTCATGGGCACTCTCCCGATGCAGCAGGGACCGCAAAGATTGAAACCGGAAGGACGAGGATGGCGAGGCCCGGCAGCAGGATCGGTTGCCGCGCTTCCAGAGTACTCGCCATCTCCACTCAGATCACTCTGCGGCGCGTGAAAGCGGCGTGTTGAGAAGCTGCTGCTCCCAGAGGAAAGCAATGCCGCTGCCGGCTGCATGCTGAATGACGACATCGTTCAACGCGAGGGCGGTGTTCGCGCGCGCCCAGTCGCGCTGCCATTCTGCGGCCAGCGCCATCCAGGTAATCATATTGACCCCGGCGGCTATCATGCGCTGGATGGCGATCTCATGCGCCTCCACCGAAACGGCGCCCGAGGCATCGGTGACCACCGTCACATCCCAGCCTTCTCCAGCCGCCTGGATCGCCGGCATCGCTACGCAGACTTCGGTCCAAAGACCTGCCATGATCAGCTGCTTGCGGCCCGTCGCCTTGACCACATCCACCACTTTCGGATCTTCCCAGGTATTGATGAAGGTCCGATCGATCACCTCCTGACCGGGAAAGACGTCGGTGATCTGCGGGAAGATGCGACCGCCGCGATCCGCGACCACGCTCGTCAGGATAGTGGGAACGCCGAAGACCTTTGCGGCTTTCGCCAGTCCGGTGGAATTGTTGACCACCATATGCGGATCGTGGCTGTTCAGGTTTGCGAGCTGATAGGGCTGATGGTCGATCAGCACGAGGACCGAGTCTTCGGGACGAAGAAGCGAATCCAGACCGTTGCGGAAAGTCATCGGAGTTCCTTTCTCTGCCGCTATCGAGGGGCAAATGGGTTCACGGAGTTGACATGCGCCGACCAGCGACGGCGCCTGGAGGCACATTGCGGTTCCCTTCGGCAATGCGGTAGTGCCATAGTCAGGCAAGCTGTGTCGCCAGATGAGGAACACAGAGTTGGACATCGAAGATCTGCAGACATTCGTCGCCGTTGCCGATGCCGGAGGCATATCGGCCGCCGCGCGCCGCCTGGGCGTTTCCAAGTCGATCGTGAGCCGGCGCCTTTTCCGGGTTGAAGCGGAACTAGGCGTCCAGCTTCTCGCGCGAACGACGCGCGGGGCCGCGCTCACCGAGGCGGGGCTCACCTTCAGGGACCACGCGGCCCGGGCCACTGCCGAAATCGATACGGCGAGGGATACGCTTCTCCCCACAGGCACGCTGCGCGGCCGGTTGAGGGTCGCCATACCGCTTTCTCTCGGACCCACACATTTCGCGCCCGTGCTGGCAGAAATGGCACATCGCCACCCGCAGCTCCATATCCACACTTCCTACAGCGATCGCTTCGTGGATCTGATCGCCGAAGGTTTCGATTGTGCGATCCGCGTCGGTTATCTTCAGGATTCCAATCTCATCGCCAAGCGCGTCGGGCCGATCTACGGAAACCTCGTTGCAAGCCCTGCCTATATCGAGGCGCATGGCGCGCCGGAGAAGCTGGAGCAGATCGCCGACCATCAGGCGCTCATGCAAGGCATGGAGACCTGGCAGTTCATGGACGGCGACAGGATCGTCACGGTTCAGCCGCAAGGCAGGTTCAAGGCCGACAACGCCACCGTGCTTGCCGCCGCCGCGGCTGCCGGACTGGGCATCGCCTGGCTCCCGGATTGCGTCACACATGAATATGTGGCTTCCGGCGCACTTGTGCCGGTGCTGACGCAGCATCCCCCGCCCTCTGCCGGCACCTATGTCGTCAGGCCGCCGGGACAGCACCCCGCACGAAAAGTCCGGGTGCTCACCGACATGCTGATCGAATACTTCGCAAGCAACCCGGATGTCTGGGGCCGGGACGGCTGAGACCGGACGCCTCTCATCGAGCAATTGCGTTCGGCCGCCGCTCCACCTGGAGCCGCAGCTGCGCCGTTCCACTTCCCGCGACACAGCTTGACGCATGCCGGGGCTAGCTGCGCAACCGGCTCCCCGCCAGTCTGGGCATTCGCACCAGCGAGGCCAAAGCCTCGCGGAAGCCCGGAAAGGATGATGCGCATGAGCTGGAACCCCGCCCTCGCCCCCGGCTGCCCCGATGAGGTGGGCGTCGACGCGATCGAAACGCTTATTATTCCGCGCGCGCGCGACCTTGGCGGCTTCGAGGTTCGCCGCGCCCTGCCCGCGCCGAAGCGGCAGATGGTGGGCCCCTTCATTTTCTTCGATCAGGCCGGCCCCGCCGAACTCCTTGCCGGGCAGGGCATCGACGTGCGGCCGCACCCGCATATCGGTCTCGGCACCGTCACCTATCTCTATCGCGGCGACTTCCACCATCGCGACAGCACCGGGGCCGACCAGATCATCCGCCCTGGCGAGCTCAACTGGATGGTCGCCGGACGCGGCGTCACCCATTCCGAACGCACATCGGAAGATGCCCGCAAGGGCCCGAACGGCCTTTTCGGCATTCAGACCTGGCTGGCGCTGCCCGACCGATTTGAGGACGTGGCGCCGGTGTTCGAGCATCATGGCAAGGAGACTCTGCCCGTGATCGAGGATCGCGGCGTTTCGATCCGCCTCATCCTGGGGACCGCCTATGGCGAAACCGGCCCCGCAAGGATGTTCTCGGAAACATTCTATGCGGACGTGAAGCTCGATGCCGGAAGCCGGCTGCCCATGCCGGACGATCATGAAGACCGGGGAATCTATATCGTCGAAGGATCGGTCTCGATTGCCGGACAGGAATTCGAGGCGGGCCGGATGATGGTCTTCCGTCCCGGCGACAGGATAACGGTGGCCGCCGGCGGCAGCGGCGCGCGGCTGATGATCCTTGGTGGCGCCACGCTCGAAGGCCCGCGCTATGTCTGGTGGAACTTCGTCGCCTCGTCGAAGGAGCGCATCGAAGCGGCAAAAGCCGAATGGCAGGCCGCGAACTGGGGCAAGGGACGCTTCGATCTTCCGACCGATGACCGGGACGAACACATTCCGCTGCCGGATAACTGAAAATCGCGAGCCTCGGCCGACTGTTCAGAAGGGCAATCGTGCATTTTCCTTGACCTCCCTCATGACGAAGAAGGTCCGGGTGTTCCGGACGCCCGGGAGGGCGATCAGGGTCTGGCCCTGCAGCTTGTTGAAATCGGCCATGTCGCGGGCGCGGATTTTCAGAAAATAGTCGAACTCGCCCGCCACCAGGATGCAATCCAGGACTTCCTTTATCTTCAGCACGGCCTTCTCGAAAGTGAAGCGGCTGTCAGGCGTGGAAAGGTCGAGCATGACGCCGACCATCACGAGGGCGCCCAGACCGACCGAAGCGGGCGCGACCTCCGCCCGCACCCCGGTGATGTGACCTTCATCGAACAGACGGCGCGTCCGGCGGTGACAGGTGGCGGGGCTGACGCCGACGCGCGCCGCGAGCTCGGCATTCGTCAGCCGACCCTCCGCATGGAGCGCGCGCAGAATCTTCATATCGATCCGATCTAAACCACTTGTGGAAGAATCTTCCATAGATAGCCCTCAACTCGGTGAATACTTCTAAATTTTATTCAAAAAATTTCCTGATTTGCAAATCTGACGGCAAAACTCGAAAGCACCTTTTGCAGGATATTTTTTATGATTGGCGCCTTCGCAAAAAGGATTAGCGCCATGATCAACACCATCCAGACCACTGCCGCTTTGGCGATCGCCACCATTCTGATGAGCAACGCAAAAGCAGCGCCTTTGCAGCCCATTCCCGACACCCAGACGGTACAGAACGTCGTACTGGTACACGGCGCCTTCGCCGACGGTTCGGGATGGCGCGGCGTCTATGACGATCTGACCGCACGGGGTTATCGCGTCTCCATCGTGCAGAATCCTCTCACATCGCTTGCCGACGATGTTGCGGCGACGAACCGTGTACTGGACCGGCAGGACGGCCCGACAATTCTGGTTGGACACAGCTGGGGCGGAACCGTCATCACGGAAGCTGGCGTCCACTCGAATGTCGCCGGGTTGGTCTATGTCTCGGCGCTGTCGCCCGACGCCGGCGAGACGACGGCCCAGCAATACGAAGGCTTCACCGCGCCGCCGGAGTTCGTCATCGACGCTCATGGCGACGGCTTCGGATTCCTAAACCTGGAGCGGTTCAAGGCCGGCTTTGCCGCCGACGCCAGCGATGCGGACGCCGCGTTCCTGCGCGATTCACAAGTTCCGATCGCCTTGTCGGTCTTCGAAACCAAGCTTGAGAACGCTGCCTGGCGAACGAAACCAAGCTGGGCCGTCATCGCGACGCAGGACAAGGCGTTCGACCTTCGCATGCTGCGTACGATGGCCGAGCGCATCGGCGCCAATGTCACCGAGGTTGAAGCCAGTCACGCGGTCTTCATGACCCAGCCGAAGATCGTCGCCGACACGATAGACAAGGCCGCCCAGGACACCAGAGCCGCAGTGCACTGACGAGAGCGGTCCGCAACCTGCACCGCTACTGCCGCCGGTGACGACGGCGACCTTTCCCTTCAGGTTTTCCATTATCCCTGATCTCCGAGTTGCCAGACTTTCATCATGCTGCGAGATCCCACCGATGCCGGAAGGCCAGTGGATCTCGGCTTAAACCAAGGATGACGGGATTTGTGGGACGCCAGTATTGTGCGACCGGCGAGGTTTGGATCGCCGGTCGTCAGGCCGACCTGACCTATTGCCGGGTTCCGACCGTTGGCTTCGCGTCGCGGCCGGGAATGCGTCCGAGCGCGATTTTCACTGTTATCAATACAGGCGCCGCGCCGACGAAAAACAGGGCAACGCCAAAATGACGTATCGAAAGCGATGACGCTCGCCTGCACCGTGAGACATCTTGATAGACCAAGCTGGTTATTCTGGCAGGCGCTCGTCAACCTGGTATGCCACCAGCCTTCAGTGACGTCGAACCTTCCCCCTCAGTTTAGAACTGACCGAGTGCCACGCGGCGCACCGCGTCTGTATCAGTCGGCTTGTGACCAACATCATGCGTGGGTGCGGGCGTTTCCTGCACCGTGTTGGAAATGCGGCCGATGCCCGTCACCTCGACCTCGACGACATCGCCGATATTCATGGGCCGTGAATTGGCGGGCGTGCCCGTCAAGACGATATCGCCCGGCAGGAAGGTGATGTGGCGCGACAGATCGGCGAAGATGTAGTCGATCGGGAAGGTCATCTCACTCACCGGCCCGTCCTGCACGACCTTGCCATTGATAAAGGTGCGAACGCGCTCCTTGCGGATATCGACGCCGCGCACGATACCGGGGCCGACAGGGCAGAACCCGTCCTGGCCTTTCACGCGCAACATGGAGCCCGCATCCGTGTCGCGGAAGTCCTGCGCGCCGACATCGTTTGCCGGGGCGAAACCCGCCAGATGGTCCCAGACGTCTTCGGGCGCCACATTCCGCATCGGCTTGCCGACAATGGCGGCAATCTCGCCTTCATAGTTGAGATACTGGCAATCAGCCGGACGATTGAGGAAGCCGCGATGCGAATTGAGCGTCGTCAGCGGCTTCTGGAAATAGGTCGGCGTGACGAGCGGCGGCGCCTTGAACTCGACGCGCCGCGAGTCGTAGTTCAGATGAATGCAGATGATCTTGGTGGGATCGCAGGGCGGCAGATAGGCCGCGCTGGCTTCATCCACCGTTCGTCCATCGCCGAGGCGGAGCCTGCCGCCCTCCTCCGGCTTCACCCAGACCGGCGTTCCCTGATGCAGAATGCGCCGCCACTCCTCGCGCGGACCTTCCAGAACCGACATATTTCTTCTCCCTGCTTGCTTGATGCGCGGCGCGTGGCCGACCTTGCGGTCAGACCTCCATCAGCCCCTTTTTCATGACTTCCTGGTTTTGTTCGTGGCCGTAAGTGTCGCGCTGGTAGTATTCCGACTGATGCGTCGCCTCGCGCGCGCCCCAACCCACTTCGCACATCCAGCCGGACGGGTTCATGAAGTAGAAGGAGTACATGTGATCGTTTGCATGGCGCCCCGGCAGCATGGTGATGGGGATGCCGGCCTGACGGACGATCTCATAGGTGAGGCCGACATCGTCGAACTCTTCCACCTCGATCATCATGTGATTGATGCGCTTCTCGCCGGGCGGACCGAAAGCGACCGTGTGGTCGCGCGCATTGCAATGCAGGAACATGAGATCGAAGGGCTTGTCGAGGCCGGGAAACGGGATCCGGTATTCGACACCGCCGCGCATGCCGAGCAGCTTGTAGAACTCGTAGGTCTTTTGGAAGCCGACCGTTTCCTTCTGGATGAGGTGGCCGAGACCGCCCTCTCCTGTCTTGAAGCGGCCATGCATCCGGCGGCCCGGATGAAACGGCTTGTCGAACTGCACCTGCGGCCCATGGAATATCTCGATCGGAAAGCCGCTCGCATCCTTCAGCTTCATCACCTCGAGTACGCGGCGGTCCGCCGCTTCGGCATCCGACCCGATGCGGACCTCAATGCCCGCGCCGGTGAGCTTGCGGAACATCTCGCGGAACTCTTCCTGTCCGGCAACGCGGAAGCCGAGGAAATTCAGATCGTCCGTGCCGTCTTCCTCCAGGATGATGCGGTGATGCCAATAGTCCATCCTGAGATAGCAGCGGCCCGCCTCGCCCTCATCCGCAACCTCCAGCGCGAGGATCTTCGTTGCGTATTCTTTCCAGTCCTTGAGGCTCTTTACGCCGAGCCCCATATAGCCGAGCTCCGTTACCTGAACCATATGTGCCTCCCTTCAGGCGAACGATCCCTTGCGGACCGATATGTTTTTGATGTCGGTGTAGAAGTCGAAGCTCCAGGTGCCGCCTTCTCGGCCGAGGCCTGAATCCTTCGCGCCGCCGAAGGGCGCCGCAAGGTCGCGGATGAAGAAGCAGTTGACCCAAATGGTGCCCGCCGTCACGCGCGAGGCGATGTCCATCGCGCGCTTTTCATTGCGGCTGAAGAGCGTGCCGGCAAGGCCATAGCGCGTATTGTTTGCCAGCCCGATCACTTCATCATCCGACGAGAAGCTCTGCCAGGTGAGAACCGGGCCGAAGACCTCGCTCTGCGCGATTTCGAGTTCCGGCGTGACATGGGCAAACAGCGTCGGCTCGAAATAGAGTTCGCCGAAATTCGCCCGGCTGCCGCCCCAGAGCGGTACGGCGCCGTCGGCCTTCGCTCGCTCGACGAAACCTGCCACACGCTCGAAATGCTCCTTGTGGATGAGCGGTCCGACGCGCGTATCCTTGTCGCGCGGGTCGCCGACGACCATATGGGCGGCCGCGCCGCGTACCTTTTCCAGGAACTCTTCTTCGATCTTCCTCTCGACCATGATGCGTGTGCCCGCAAGGCAGACCTGGCCCGCATTCATGTATTGCGCGGCGACGGTCTGGGCGGCCGCATCGAGATCCGCGTCGGCGCAGACGATGAAGGGGGACTTGCCGCCAAGCTCCGCGCTGAGGGGCGTGATGGAACTTGCGGCGGCACGGCCGATGATCTTTGCCGTGTCGGTCGAACCGGTGAAGCTGATACGGTCGACATCCGGGTGGTTCACCAGCGCATCGCCCGCAACCTCGCCGATGCCCTGCACCACATTGAGGACGCCGGGCGGCAGGCCCGCCTCATGCGCAATGTCAGCCATGAGCGAGCAGGTAAGCGGCGCCCATTCGGGTGGCTTCACGACCACGGTGTTGCCCGCCGCAAGCGCCGGGCCGACCTTCCATGTGGTCAGCATGAGGGGTGCATTCCACGGCGTGATGAGAACGGCGACGCCCGCCGGATCGTATTTCACATGGTTCACGACTTCGGGCGAGTCGATCGAATGGCCATCGAGCGTCAGCGCCCAGTCGGCGAAGAACTCGATGTTCTGCGCGGCGCGCGGTACGACACGATGGACATTGCCCATGAGGAGTGAGCCATTGTCCATCGTCTCGACCGCGGCAAGATCGTTCACCCGCGCCTTGATGCCTTCGGCGAATTTCTTGAGATAAGGAAGCCGCCCTTTCGGCCCGAGCGCCGCCCAGGCGGGAAAGGCCTTGCGCGCCGCCTCGACGGCGGCATCGGCCTCCGCCTTGCCACCCGCCGATACATCCGCGAGATGCGAACCGTCGATCGGCGAGAAATTGGCAAACTTCTCCTTTGAGGCAACGCGCCTGCCGCCGATCCAGTGATCGGTCGACACTTCGACGCCTGCAACCTTCACCCTGTTGCCACTCATCACACCGCCTCCGCGAGCTTGAGTTCCGGCGCCAGGACGGTTTCTTCCTTCAGGAAGCGGTCGACAAGACGGTCGGCGCGCGACCTGTCGGCGATCATGTGGGCAACCTGCTGGTTGCGCGCACCGGAGGCGAGATAGAAGCGCTCATATTGTTCGCCGCGGCTGCCAAGGGCGCTGCCCGTGAAGTCCCAGGCCAGGCGGAAAAGCCGCGCGCGCGTTTCTGCGTCGATGCCGTTTGCGCCATGCATGTAGCGGTCGATCAGCGGACGCAGCTCCGGATTATCGAGCTGCGACTGCGTGGGCGCCGCGAGAAGATTATGCGAACCGAGGAGCCGGATGATCTCGTTCACACGCGGGAACCATGTCGGCAGCATCGACTTCAATGCCGTCATCGGCGCGCCGTGGGGGAACCAGACGCCATTGCCGAATTCATAGGCGTTCTCTTCGGCCATCTGGATGCAGGAGCGGGCAAATTCGCCGTAGCTCCAGAGTTCGCCCAGCATCTGGACCGACGGGGGCTGAAGACCGCCCACCGCCTCTGTCATGCGCGTCGCCACGCCCCAGGCAAATTCAAGCTTGGTCTGGGCGCGGATCATGGTCTGCTGCATGACATTCGGGAACCAGCCCGTCGACATGACCTGATTATAGACCTGCACATTGCAGTTGATGTGGATACGGTCCCAAGGCACTTCCACATCGTCGAAGATCGCAAAGGCATCCTGCTCGTCGAAGCGCGACGAAAGCGGATGGTCATGGACGTTCAACGTGCCCGAACAACTGTCGCGGCAGAGGAATTTGAGGCCCGGCGTATCCATCGGGATGCAGAAGGAGAGCGCATAATCATGCGCGTCGGGCCGCACGGGATGGGCCGGGTAGACAGCAAGCTCGTCTGCGAAGGGCGCGAGCGTCGCGAGCACGCGGGCCCCGCGCACGATGATGCCATGTTCCGTTTCGCCGACCTTGTGCAGCGGCACTTCGTTCGGCGGACCGACGAGATCGCCCGAGGCCTTGTCGATGGTCGGGTGGATGATGGTATGGGTGAGAGAGATGTCGTTGCGGCGGAGAAACTTCTGATAGTTGACCAGGTTTTCAGCGCCCTGCTCGTTGCCATTCGCGCCCCATTCGTCGGCGCGGCCGGCAAAGCCCGCATAGGTGACATTCATGTAATCCGGCGAGCGGCCCATGACGCCGACCGTATATTCGGCGTGGCGCTGCAGCGCCTTGTGGCGCCGCAGGATGTCATCCTTCGAGCGGGGGATCATGTGGCTTGCATTGATCTTCTCGCCTGTTTCCGGATCCGGGATCAGGCAGTCATCGGCGTGCTCGTACTGCAGATCGAAGAGCCCCGCGAGGCCGCGGGCCGCCCCGGCGAAGGCGGGGTGATCGACGATATCCGTCACCCTTTCGGCGCCGAGCCATATCTCGCGCTTTCCTCTCAGGCCTTTCAGAAATTGCTCGCCGGTCCGTGCGGCCATGGCGCTCTCCCCTTTGTGGCAGCGTCTTCCTCGACGCACCGATTGTGATTCAGATCATTTATGAGTACACTCATATTTATTCCGCGAGTCAAGCGGCATGCTTGCCCCCGCTGCGAAGGGTGCGATTGACAATGAAGGACGATCGGCCAAGTTGTTGCCATATCGAGGCTTCTTACGGATTCGCAGGAAAGAGCAGGTTCGGCGTGAAACAGGCGGCCAAAGCGCGCGCAGCGAAAGGCAAGGTGGAAACGGCTTCACCCCTCGGCCGCCGCGAGCGTAACAAGCAGGAAAAGCTCGACCGCATTCTCGCCGCGGCGCGCGAACTCTTCGCGGCAAAGGGCTTCAGCGATACGACAACGCAGGAGATCGCCGAGCGCGCCGATATCGGCACGGGCACGCTCTTCCTCTATGCGAAGAGCAAGGAGGATCTGCTCATAATGGTGTTCAAGGATGAGATGATCGAAACCTCGCAGACGGCGCTCCGCAAGGTTTCGCCCGATACGCCGATTGCCGATCAACTGATGCAGGTGTTCGGCGCGATGGTGGCCTATCACAATCGCGATCTACCGCTGGCGCGCGCGCTCATCCGCGAAATCACCATCCTGGCGAACCCGGACCGGCGCGAGGATGTGCGTTCGCTGATGCGCATCATCTATAGCGGCATCGGCGACATCATCGCCAGCGCCCATGCACGGGAAAAGATCCGCCCTGGCCTCGACCTCCTCCTGGTCGGCGAGGCACTGTTCGGCATCTATTATGTGGGCCTTATCGGCTGGCTGAACGGACAGGTGACGAAGCCAACCTTCCTGAAACGGCTGCGCACCAAGCTCGCCCTGTCTATCGACGGGCTGCGCGTCCCGTCCGCCGAACCCGCCGCACCGGCGCGCGCCGCGAGCAGCAGAAAATCCTGACGCGCGGCTGCGCCATTATTGACTTCCCTCATTTATGATGTCACTCAGTATTTCTCGGTCGCCGCAGGCCACCGGAACGAGGGAGAAGCATCATGACAACGCCGCTGAAGGCGCGCTGGGCGAAGGACGAGGTCACCCTTGGCGCCTGGTGCATGATCCCGGAGCCGCTGACGGCCGAGGCGCTCGGCCGCGCGGGCTTCGACTGGGTGCTAGTCGACATGCAGCATGGCTGCATGGACTACGAAACCGCGCTCAACATGATCCGCGCCATCGATACCACCTCCGCCGTCCCCGTCATACGCGTTCCATGGAACGAACCCGGCATCATCGGCCGCGTCCTAGATGCGGGCGCGCTTGGCGTGATCATCCCGATGATCCAGACGGCCGATGACGCGCGTCGCGCCGTGGATGCCTGCCTCTATCCACCGAAGGGCCGCCGCAGCTTTGGGCCGGTGCGCGTCGGCATGAGGGATGGGCCCGGTTATTTTCTCGAAGCGAACGACCGCGTCGCCGTCATTCCGATGATCGAAACGCCGGAGGCGCTTGCCAATGTCGAGGCAATCGCCGCCGTGCCGGGCGTCGACGCGCTGTTCGTCGGGCCCTTCGATCTCTCGATCGCGCTCGGCCTACCGCCCGGCGACAATGACGGCAAGCCGGCCTTCGATGCCGCCATCGCAAAAGTTTCGGCAGCGGCCCGCGCGGCGAATGTCGCAACCGCCGTCCTGTCGAATGCGAAAGTCGCGCCGCTCCGCATCGCGCAGGGCTTCCGGATGATTTCAACCACGACCGATATCAATGCGCTTTCGATGGCGGCGCGCGGCGATCTTGAAGCGGTGAAAGCCGCCGCGCAGAAGGGGAACTGACATGCTCGACCAGGCCACGCGCGAAAAGGTTGTCGACGCCCTGTTCGATACCTACCGCAACAGGAAACCCATGCCGCTGCCATCCAAGACCTGGCCAGACATCGAAGTGGAAGACGCCTATCGCATCCAGCAGGCCTTTATTGCACGCAAGGTCGCGGCGGGCGGCAGGGTGAAGGGATACAAGGTCGGCCTCACGTCGAAGGCGATGCAGGACTTCGCCGGCACGACGGAGCCCGATTTCAGCGCCATCACCGACGATCTCTTCCTGCCGGAAGCCACACCGATTCCGATGTCGCGTTTCTTCGCGCCGATGATCGAGATGGAGATCGCCTTCGTGATGAAGGAGCCGCTGAAAGGACCGGGCGTTCTCCCTGTCGACGTGATCCGGGCGACGGATTTCGTGCTGCCCGCCATCGAGATCGTCGATTTTCGTGTCGAGCGCGGACCGGGGCTCAGCGTCATCGACAATATCGCGGATCTCGCTTTTTGCGGCGCCGTGGTACTGGGCGCCAATCCGCGCAGGCTCGACCAGATCGACATTCGCCGCGTGCAGGGCGCGATCTACAAGAACGGAACGAAGGAGCTAGAAGGCGAGGCATCTGCCGTGCTCGGCAATCCGGTGACGGCTGTGGCGTGGCTCGCCAATAAGCTCGGCGAATTCGGCACCTCGTTCCAGCCCGGCGACACGATCCTCACCGGCTCCTTCGTGCGGGTACTGCCGGTCGCAGCGGGCGATGGATTCACCTGCCGCTTCGACCAGGGACTTGGAGAGGTTTCGACGAGCTTTGTGTAAGGCGACGGCTCGCACGGCGACGGTTGCGGATCAGGCGCGGCCGGCTCGCGGCTTCAAGGCGACGAGACATCCGGCAAGCGCCGAGGTGCCGACGAACCACGCCCCATGCCGGTAGAGACTGCGGCGTCCCGAGCCTCAGGTAGGTTGAAGGCCCAAACTTCGCCGGACCGGGCTGCCCAGCGCAAAGCCGAGAAAGCCGCGAGCCCAGAGGAACCGGCGGCTGAACTCGTGCCGAGGCTTGGGGTTCATCATGCCTAGTGGCTTGCCTGCAGGCCCTGGCTGCGCAGCTGCATGAAGCGCATCCCGGTGGCCGGAAGGTGCTCGGCGATGAAAGCGGCCATGGCCGTTTCCTCCATCAGCGACTGCTCCAGCGCGGCTATGGCATCGATCTCCCCCGCAGCTTCGCCCATCACCATCAGCGTCCTGTAGGCCGCAGCCTCGTAGTTCGCGAGGGCGAAAGTTGCGAAGGTATTCTTGATGATCTCGTCGCCCGCCATCGCGTCGCTGAGGCTCGTGAGGAGGCCCAGTGTCTTCAGGGTCGCATCCTTGATCATGGAGGTGTTTTCGCCCAGATCATCGAGAATGGTTTCCAGACGCTGGAGCTGCGCGTTCTTCTCCTCGAGATGGGAGTGCAGCTTCGCCTCGATCTCGGGATAGTTCTCGAGCCGGTTAAGCTGCGCCTGCACCATGGTCCTGCCCTGCGAGGCGGTGGCATGAGCATTCTTCAGGCCCGTTACGAACAGATCGCGGGCCACATCTCTCGAAATCGTCATCTCCGGATTCTCCTTGAACTCCTGCGGTGTTCGCTCTCAACAACAGGGACGCGCGCTTGTTCCGCGGGAGGCGACGTTTTTATCCGATCCGCCCTCTTCCCCCTTGGCGATTATTCCCTCCAGCTTGGCAAGCGCATGCAGGACCACGAGGTGACGGAGCTCGTCCGTATCCATAGGGCCGAAGCGCCTTTCTTCCACATCGACCGGTCCGTCGCGGAGGCCAGCGGCAAAGATGACCCGTCCCACCGGGTTGCCGTCCTCGTCCTCTGTCGGGCCCAACACGCCCGTGACCGCCAATGCGACGGAGGCTTCAGAGCGCGTCAGCGCGCCTTCTACCATTCGCCGCGCGATGTCCGTCTCGACGCTGCCTATCTGCCGCAACAGCGGAAGAGGAATGCCGAGGGCGGCGGATTTTTGTTCCTTGGTATAGACCGCGAAGCCGCCATGGAGCGCGCGCCCCGCTCCTTCGGCGCCAGAAAGAAGCGCACAGACGAGCCCGCCGCTGCAGGACTCCGCCGTGACGAGAGAGTGCCCGGCCGCGGTCAGGCGCTGCATCACCTCGTTGGCGCGTTGCAAAATCTCCCGGCTGTCCGGCGTCGCTGTCATGTGTCTTGTCCATCTCCCGTGCGCATCTATCAACGGAGCGGATATGGCAGGCGTTCCCTCCGGAACAAGTTGAGCCGCCGCCTGTTGCGCTGACGGGGGCGACGACACCGGAGAAAAACATGAGACACACCATTCGACAGAGCTTCATTGCGGCGGCAGCCGCCTTTCTTGCCCTCGGGTTCTCCGCAGCGCAGGCCGAGAACCCGCCTGCCGAGATTTCCGCCTCGGAGGACTATGTGAACCAGGCAGTCATCGGCGATCTTTTCGAAATTCGATCGAGCGAAATCGCGCTCAAGAAGTCGCGCAACGACGATATCCGCGAGTTCGCCCAGATGATGATCGAGGATCACACGGAAGCGAGTTCCAATCTCAAGGTCGCAGTAGGCGAGGCGCGGGTGCCCGTCACGCTGCCTACGGAACTCGACGAGGCAAAGCAGGAAAAAATCGGCCAGCTCGAGGAAGCAGAAGGCGCGGAACTCGACAGGCTGTATATCCAGATGCAAATAGAGGCACACGACGAGGCGCTGGCCCTGCACCGGAACTACGCCGAGAACGGCGAGCTCGAGCCGCTGCGCGACATCGCTTCGGACGTGGCCTCTGTGGTCGAGTCCCACCGCGACCGGCTCGAAACGCTGCATGACGATTTGAACGACTAAACGATGCAGGCGGGGCGGACGTCACCGCCCCGCTGCGCCCCGGTCCTGTGCGGATTCGAGAAGGTTTCAGCTTCTCTACCCGTAACGCGGGGAAACTTCACCGATCTGCCGCAATCGCCGAGCGGCGGCGGAACGCTATTAACAATAATCCGTTCCTTACTCAGGGGCTGCAATTCAGACGCAGGGAGTGAGGCCATGGCGGCACGCAGAGCAGCAGCCGATCAGCAATCCGACATGAACGAACAGCGCATGCCCGCTTCCGGATCATCCGCGCGATCCAACGAGAATCTGGAGGAGGAGATACTGGACCTCCTGCCTGCACTCCGGGCTTATGCTCTCAGCCTGACAAAATCGCCCACCGATGCCGACGATCTCGTGCAGGAAACGCTGCTCAAGGCGCTTGCGAACACGCATCGTTTTCAGCCGGGGACCAATCTGCGGGCTTGGCTCTTCACGATCGAGCGCAACACGTTCTATTCGGAATATCGCCGCCGCAAGCGCGAGGCGCCGAGCGAAGCAGACCCGAGCGAAATCATCGGCACGGACGGTGCGCAGGAATGGTCGGCGGAACTCGACGATGTAAAGGGTGCGCTGGCCGCCCTGCCCTGCGATCAGCGGGACGCCGTGGTGCTGGTCGGTGGAATCGGGCTCAGCTATGAGGAAGCGGCGGCAATCTGCGACTGTCCGCTGGGGACCATCAAGAGCCGCGTCAATCGCGGCCGTAACGGGCTTCAGAAAATCCTGAACCGGAAATCGCGTGTCCAACCCGGCGACTAGCCGCCGGGCTTCAAAATCTCAACAGCGCGGGTTATGCAGCGCCGTGGAGGCTCCGTCGCAGGGACAGTTTCCCTGCCAGTTCCCTGGCGAGACGTTCGACTTCAGCCGAATTCTGCTGCGGCGACTCGCTTGAGATGGCCGCCCTGACTAATTCGTCGAGCTTGCGCGTCGGCATCATGGTTCGCGCGCTCTTCTCCGTTCCCTGATTTTCCATATCCGTTCTCATATAGCTTGTCGCAAAGTTCGAATTGTCTACGAGATTTTCGCCCGTGTGGTTCATCCTTTTTACCATTTCGGTGCCGCGTGTGGAAACGCTTACACCGCGCGACGGTTGCTTCTCATCCGCCGATCAGATCTCCGCCGTTCGGGTGCAGCACCTGGCCTGTCATGTATGAGCTGTCTTCACAAGCGAGGAAGAGAAGCGACGGTGCCACTTCGTTCGGCTGACCCGGGCGGCCGAGCGGTGCGCTCTTTCCGAATTCGGCGACCTTGTCTGCCGGAAACGATGCGGGGATGAGAGGTGTCCATATCGGCCCCGGCGCGACGCCATTCACCCTGATGCCCTTCGATGCGAGATTGGACGACAGCGCCCGCACCAGCGCGAGGATAGCTCCCTTCGTGGATGAGTAATCGAGAAGCGTAGGCTGGCCGCGATAGGCGGTCACGGATGTCAGGCAGATGACCGATGCCCCTTTTTTCAGGTGCGGCAGCGCGGCCTGAATGGCGAAGAACTGACCAAAGACATTCGTCCTGAAAGTCTGCTTGATCTGATCCTCAGGGATTTTCTCGAATTCGGTTTCATAGTGCTGCTCGGCGGCATTGCACACAACGATATCGAGCCGGCCGAACTTCTTCACGGTCTCTTCGACGAAGGAGCGCACCACGTCCTGTTTGCCGACATCGCCGGCAAGGAGAAAGCACTCCGCCCCCTCGCCTTTCACAAGCTCCGCCGTCTTCTTCGCGTCTTCTTCTTCGTCCTTGTTCTTGTAGAGGATGCCAAGCCTCGCTCCTTCGCGAGCGAAGAGAAGGGCTGTGGCCCTGCCGATCCCGGAATCGCCGCCCGTTATGATCGCGACTTTCCCGTCAAGGCGGCCAGAACCCGCGTATCGGGGTTCATATTCCGGCGGTGGGTCCATCTCCGCCTCGGTGCCGGGCTGGTGGTCCTGTTGCTGCGCCACAGGCGCTTCCTTTTGCTTCGCCATGTTCTACTTCTCCAGAGTTCCTTTTCGGCCGTCCATCAGGAAACAGACGGATAGCCCTTTTCCTTCAGCATCCGGGCGAGATGAACCGTATTCCGCGCCAGCATCTTCGCCGCGTCGGACACGGAATCCGGCACCTTGGGAAGATCCTTGAAATCCTTGCTGCCCATCGCCTCACCCACCCAGTAGCAAACGGCGTTGGGCGCCAGGGTGAAGCCGACATCGTTCAATGCCTGATAGAGTTCGGCGGAGATGTGGTGTGCGCCGTCTTCATTGCCGACGACGGCAACCGCTGCTACGCGGTTATAGGCTGGCATCCTCCCGCCATCGTCCTTCTCCGAGATAAAGGCATTCAGCCGTTCGAGGGCGCGCTTGGCGATGCTCGAGGGCTGACCGAGCCAGACCGGCGTCCCAAGAACCAGGATGTCAGCGTCGAGAATGCGCGAGCGAAGCTCCGGCCAATCGTCACCTTCGCCCTCATCCGATTTCACCCCTGGCTTGATGTTGAAATCGGCGAGACGAACGACGCCTCCCTCCACCCCTTCCTTGCGCAATTCCGCAAGAACGAGCTCAAGCATCTTCTCGGTCGAGGATTTGTCTCCGTCGCTCGCCTTCAGCGTCGCATTCAGTGCAATGGCCTTCATGCCGGTCTCCGCGTCTCGTTACATTGTTCGGAGAGAAGTCGCCGCGACGAATTTTTGTTCCGCACGGACGCCTGGCCGCCAAATTTCTTTCTCCTTTCGGGACAGGTGCGAACCAATCCGCCTGTGCCGGCGTTGATTTCCTGTCATCCATCAAAAGGAGCAAAGTCATGCCCGCGAAATCGAAAGCCCAGCAAATGGCGGCCGGTGCGGCGCTGGCGGCCAAACGCGGCGACAAGAAGAAAAGCGAACTCAAAGGCGCGTCGAAATCCATGGCCGAGTCCATGAGCAAGAAGGAACTCGAGGAAATGGCCTCGACCAAGCGCAAGGGGAAGCCGCAGAAGAAGAGCAAGAAATGAAAAGGCCCCGCCTCTGGGAGGCGGGGCAAGTCAGGGAGG
Organism: Parvibaculaceae bacterium; assembly: GCA_019636015.1. Lineage (GTDB taxonomy): Bacteria > Pseudomonadota > Alphaproteobacteria > Parvibaculales > Parvibaculaceae > Parvibaculum. The sequence continues at coordinate 1,585,682 of JAHBYJ010000001.1, read as the reverse complement.
GGGAATGCGGCCCGAGACCGCATCACGGCGCTGGACGCCGTTCCCCTCAACTTTCGGGATCGGGTTTTGTTCCCCGCCGCAATGGAAGTTCCTCAGACAGGCCTCACTCGCCCGCCTTCTTCTGTGCCTTGGCGGCTCGTTCGTCCGCGTGCTTCTGGATCATGGCACCGGCGGCCTGCATGGCCTGGCCCATGAAATTCGCGCCATTCTCCGTCACCCAGTCATAGGAGGCCTGACGGCTTTCATTGGCGCGCTTGAAGACCGGCGCGACATGTTCGGCCCAGAGGCGATAGGAATTCACCGTCGCATCCCACGGCGCCCAGTTATGCGCAAGCTGGAGGAAGGCGCCGAACTGGCCCTGTTTGGCCTGAAGCCGCTTGATCTGCTCGATCGCGTCGTCCGGCGTGCCGATCACAGCCTGGCCGCTCGCGATCATCGCATCCACCGGGTCCATGCCTTCCGGCAGCGGCGGTGCGAGCGGATTGAGATTGGCAAAATATTCGCGCCACTTGTGAAGACCCCATTCGACATTCTTGCGGGCCTGTTCGCGGCTTTCGGCGATATGCACCGGGCCGACAAGGCGCAGCTTGCCGCGGTCCATCACCTGCCCGCTCTCGGCGGCGATCTCGCAGGCGATCTGCCAGTTGGTCGAGAGCGCGTCGAAGCCGTCGGCATTTGTTGCGGCGACGCAGAGCATGCCAAGGCCGTATTTGCCGGCCGCGCGGCCGCCCGACGGGCTCACGGCGCTGGCGACACAGATCTCCGGATGCGGATGCGAATAGGGCGTCAGATGCGCGCGGGCATTGACGAGGTTGTACCAGTCGGTCTTCTCGGTCACGACCTCGCCGTTGAAAAGGCGCATGATGACGAGCAGCCCCTCGAGCATGCGGTCACGCTGCGTCATCGGGTCGATGCCGAGCATCATGGCATCGGAAGGCAGAAGGCCCGGGCCGACGCCGAACATGACACGGCCGCGCGTCATGTGGTCGAGCTGAAGAATGCGGTTCGCCGTCATCAGCGGATTGTGGTAGGGCAGCGAGACGACGCCGGTGCCGAGCTTGATGCGGCGCGTGCGTTCCGCGGCGGCGGCGATGAAGAGTTCGGGGCTCGAGATGATCTCGAAGCCTGCCGAGTGATGTTCGCCGATCCAGGCTTCCTCGTAGCCGAAGCGGTCGAGATGCTCGATCAGTTCGAGGTCTCGCTGAAGCGCCTCCGTCGGGTCGCGGTCGGTCGGGTGGAACGGCGCCATGAAGATGCCGTTCCGCATGGGCACGAAGTCCCGGTCATTCGCTGCAGTCATCTGGTTTCCCCCAGTCGGTTCTGATTTGTGAAGATCGATGATCAATCATCGTCCTTGAGATAGAGAGAGTCGAGACTTCCGGTCGGATTATGTCCGAAGCCCAGCATGGCCCTGAGCAGGGGGCTCGCCTCTTCCAGCACCTCGCGGGGCACCGTGCGATCCCAATTCCATTGCGGGCGCAGGAACGGCCGGACGTAATAGGCGAAGAGGCCTATACGCGTCTTGTCCTTGCTGACGTTGGGTCCGGTCTCGTGCCAGACGCGGCCATCCATGACGAAGATCGAACCGGCCGGGCATTCGATGGGGATCGTTTCATAGTCCGTGCGACCCGGCTGCGGCCCTTCCGTCGCGCCATGGCTCGCCGGCACGAAACGGGTGGCGCCGTTCTCGACCGTGAAATCGTCGATGGCCCAGGCGACATTCACCGCCAGCGGATAGGCCGGCCAGCGCGCCGGGACATAACCCTGATCGGCATGAAGACCCATCGGGCCGGAACCCGGCGCCGTGATGTTGCCCGAGAAGTTCGAGAGCAGGAAATCCTTGCCGATCACGTGCTGCACGAGTTCGATCGCGAACGGATGCTCGACAAGCTGGCGGAACACCTTGTCCTTGTTCACGAGATCGAAGAGGCGTGTGTTGCGCGTATCCGGATCGAAGGGGAAGCCGTGAAGCTGGACGCCCTTCGTCCCGTCGCTCTCGACACCGGCCCGCACTGCTTCGCGAACCCGCGCGAGTTCATCCTTGCCGAGCACGCCCTCGATGACCGTGATGCTATGAGCGCCGAGCTGCGCCTTCGCTTCCTCCGCATTGCGCGCGCGAGGCGGCGCGGCGAGGGCTGCGGTGCGCGAGGAAGCCGCTTCGACAAGCGCGGTGACGGAAGCGGAATCGAGATATTCGTCGAGCCGGACGATGCGCCCGTCTTCCACGCGGCAAATAATGCAGGCCGGCATGGCGAAAGTCTTTCCGTTTCGCAACGTGCCGTGCATGACATGCTGCTGCAGGAAGCCTCCCGGCACGGGATGGCGCGCGACCACCTCATAGCGGCGCTCGGGCACCTCGCGGAAAAGCCAGCCGAGCGTCGCGAGATTTTCCTCCCGCGTCTGCTCGATGCCGTCAGTGTTGTGCCAGATGCGAGCGTCCGGTGCGTAGCAGGCGGATACGGCATCCGCCTCGCCCCTTTCGATGGAGGAAAAGAAACGCTCGGCGAGACCGAGCACATCATCGTTCCTGATCGCTGCGATGCTCATGCCGGGGATGCTCCATTCACAAGGCCGAGCCCTTCGGTCTTGTAACCGAGCAGGACCAGCAATTCCTCGGAAGCGAACTGGCGGACCGAGGGCTGAAGCGAGAGGAACCAGTTTTCCTGCTGACGGTAGATCGGCTTCGTGTACCAGGCGAAGACACCCGCCCTTCGTTCATCCGCCGTGCGGTTGAAGCCGGTCTTGTGCCAGACGCGGCTTTCAAAGACGGCGATGGCGCCTGCCGGTGCCTCGATGGGGATCGTCTCCACTTCCGCCTCGTCAGGGCGCGGCGGGCGATGCAGCGTGTGACTGCCGGGCACGAAACGCGTTGCGCCGTTTGCCTCGGTGAAATCGTCGAGACACCAGGCGACGTTCACACCTTGCGGCTCCGCCGGCCAGGGCTCGGGCACGAATATCTGGTCGGCATGGAGCACCATCTCGCCGCCGCCGGGGCCGGTGATATTCGCGGAGATGTTGCCGAGCAGGCAGGGCCAGCCGACGACGGAGCGCACAAGCTCCATCGCGAGCGGATGCGTGACGAGGTCTTCGAAAACGGGGTCGCGGCTCAGCACATTCCAGACGCGCTGGTTCGACTCGTCATGCCCGTAGTCGAGGCTGAATTTCCGCTCGCGGTTGCGCGCCCTGTCCTCTTCCGCCGCGCGGTAAAGCGCATCGCGCGTACGCTTCAATCGGTCGCCGGAGAGCACGCCTTCAACGAGGCAGATGCCGTACTCCCCGATATCGCGCGCGGCCTGTGCCGGATCGCGCGTCAAAGGCGGCAGACCGCGATGCGGCACGTCCGCTGCTGCGTAAGCCATCGGAAATCCTCCTCCCTGCCGGCGCCTCCCAACGCCACTCCGATGAGCCTAGATAAAAATATAACGCGTTTCAATATTTTGATGACATGAATCGGTCCACTCCATTACGCTGCGGCAGGAGGCATGAACCGTGAGCGTCAGGGAAGAAGCCAAGGAAGAGCGGCGGCAGAGGATCGTTGCGGCCGCCCGGCGGCTGATCGACGAAACCGGCGAGACCGGATTTTCGATGCGGGCGCTTGCGGAGGCGGCGGGCGTAAGCCTCGTCACGCCCTACAATCTCTTCGGTTCCAAACTCGCCGTGATGCTCGCCATGCTCGACGACGACGTGGAGCGGTATCAGGCGCGCCTCGGGAAGCTGCAGGCGCAGGACGCGATCGAGATGTTCTTTGCGGCGGTGCGGCTTGCCCGCGATGTCTACGAGGCGGAGCCGCGCTTCTATCGTTCCGTGTTTCGCGAGGTCAATGGCAGCGGCGACCGCGCGCTGGTAGCGGGCTATTACGGACCGCGCCTTGCTTTCTGGCGGGGCCTTACCGCCCGCGCGCAGGCGGAGGGACATTTGCGGCCCGAGATCGACATCGATGCCTTCACCCAGCAGCTAAGCCATGTCTTCGGCGCGCATCTGCTCGACTGGGCGGGCGAGAGCATTACGCTGGACGAGATGGAAGATCGAATTTCCTACGGCTTTTCGCTGCTCTTCCTCGCGGCGCTGGCGGACAGTCAAACGCCGGCGATGCGCAAAAGGATGCTTGCCCTTCAGGACCTTGCCACGGCGCACGGGAGCAAGAGGCGAAGAGCATCCAGGGCCTGAGAAAATGCGGGCGGGCCGCCGCAAGCCCGCCCGCTCCCCCTCAGAAGCGGTAGCCGATACCGACGCCGACCAGCCAGGGATCGAGGTCCACATCGGCGTTGATGGCGCCGCCATTGATCGACACGTCGGTGGAGAGGAAAATCTTCTTCACGTCGAGGTTCACGTACCAGCGGTCGGCCACCTCATAGTCCACACCGGCCTGCAAGGCCCAACCAAAGCTGTTCTTGTAGTCGATGCTGGTGACGGCGCCGCCCGGCGCGTCTTCGTTGTAGAAGATGGTGTAGTTCACGCCGGCGCCGACATAAGGGCTCAGCTTCTCTTTGGGCAGGAAGTGATACTGCAGGGTGAGCGTCGGCGGCAGCAGGCTCACCTTGCCGAGATCAATGCCCGTCGGCGTGTGCGAAACGTCGTGACGCGTCGTGCCGGCGATGAGTTCGAGAGCGATATTGTCGGTGACGAAATAGGTGAAGTCGATTTCCGGCACGACATCGTTCGACACGTTCACATCGCCGCCGAGAACGGTGACCGAGGCGCTTTCATCCGGCACGGCCCAGAGCGCGCGGGCGCGGACCATGATGTCGCCGGCCGACTTGCCCGTGGATTCCGCATGGGCGGGCGCCGCCGTCATCACCGCGGCGGCAATCGCCAAGCCCGCACCCAATTTCCTGTTCAGTTTCATTTCTCATCTCCGGTTGGATGCGCCGAGCCCCGTCGGCGGCGCCATACCGGATCAGCTTCCGCCTAATATCCATAATTTGAGAGTGGTCATTCCGTCGCAGGCACCGCGCGAAATGACGCAGCTATTACAGGGGCTTATGTCCCAGTGCTGCCGTCAAGTATGTGCATATAGGTGCGGACCTGCTGGACAAAATGGACCGCCTGCCCGCCCCTTGCCCGGCCGTGGCGCAGGCCGTCCGCGTAGGCCGGATTGTTGAGCAATGGCAGCACGCGGCGCATATCCGACCAGCTGTTCCGGTCGCGGCCAAGCTGTGCGGCGAGCGCGCGCGCGTCATAGACATGGCCGACGCCGAGATTGTATGCCGCGAGGGCAAACCAGGTGCGGTCCGGCTCCTCCACGCTTTCCGGGATGCGGCTCTTCAGTTCGGCGAGATAACGCGCCGCCGCCTCGATGCTTTCATTCGGGTTGAGGCGGTCTTCGACGCCGAGCTGCTTCGCCGTCTGCTGCGTCAGCATCATGAAGCCGCGAACGCCCGTCGGACTTCTCGCTTCCGGATTCCAGTGCGACTCCTGATAGGCCATGGCGGCGAGCAACTGCCAGGGCAGATCGTGATTGCGCGCGGCGCGGCGGATCGCCTTCTCATAGTCCGGCAACCGGTCTTCGATCGCGCGCTTGAAGGCGCGGATATCGACATAGTCGAAGAGCGGCAGGAAGCCGTGGAAGCGGCGCTCCAGCGCCGTCAGCGTTCCCGTCTTCTTCATGCCGGCGAGCCAGAGCCGCATGGGCTCGACCAGATCTTCCGACCCCGGAGCAAGAAACCAGCCATAGGGCGCTTCGCCCGGCAGCTTGAAGGCTTCTGCGATTTCCGGGTGGTAAGGGTTTGTCACGCGAAGCACGAGCGAGTCGAGGGCAACGCAATCGAGGTCGCCATCGGCGAGGCGCGCGAGCAAATCTTCGACCGGGCGATCCTCCTGCCGGTACCTCACCTCTCCGACACCGGCCAGTGCGGCGGCGAGCGCGTCCGCCGCGGGCGTGCCGCGCGATGCGGAAACAGCGAGACCGCTCAACTCGGCCGGCGTTTTCGGCAAGGGCAGCCCGCGGCGGCAGGCAACGAGCTGACGGACGGATTCATATTCGCCGCCAAGGGCGAAGGTTTCCCGCCGCGACGGCGTGACGGCGAGACCGGCGGCGGCGACATGGCCTTTCCGCGCGGCGAGCGCCTTCATCAGCGCCCTTTCCGTGTCGTAGGTCCGGAACTCCGCCTCCACACCGAGCGACTTCGCGAGCCGCTGCATCGCCTCGTATTCGAAACCCGTGCGGCCCTCGATCCCCTCGTAAAAGGTCGTCGGCGCTTCCCGGGTCAATACGACGAGGCGGCCCGATGCGCGAATATGCTCGAGCCCCTGCGGCACGGGCGGGACATAGACGTAGACGTAGAAAAAGTGGTTCAAGCCGAACAACGCCAGCAGGACCGGCACGATCCACGGAATGCGGCTGCGGCGCCAATGCGGTGCAAGACGCGCCGCCGCCTTTCGCAAGCGCTCCACGGAAGCCATTGTTCTGGCTCGAAAATCTCGCAAGTGGCCCCGCCAGCTTTAACTCGTACCGGAGAAAAGATTAGCATAGCTTCACACAGGCGGATGCAAAGGCGGCTTGGCTGTTGACTACATACCAACTGGTTGGTATGTTTCTTTTGAAGAGGAGAACACCATGTCAACGCACCCCGCCAAACCGGACGCCAGATCGAAGCTGCTCGACGCCGCCATGTCGGTGGTCCGCACCAAGGGATATTCGGCCACTACGGTGGATGAACTCTGCGCGGCGGCCGGTGTGACGAAAGGCGCCTTCTTTCATCATTTCAAGAGCAAGGAAGCTCTCGGCGTTGCCGCCGTCGAGCACTGGTCGGAAACGACCGGAACAGTGTTCGCGAATGCGCCCTATCACGACCATCCCGATCCGCTTCAGCGCGTTCTCGGCTATGTCGCCTTCCGCAAGTCATTGCTGACAGGCTCCGTCACCGACTTTACCTGCCTTGTCGGAACCATGGTGCAGGAAGCCTATGACAGCGCTCCCGCCATTCGCGCGGCTTGCGACAAAAGCATCAGCAGCCATGCCGGAACGCTCGAAGCCGACATCGAAGCGGCGATGGAGGAACGCGGCATGTCGCCGGACTGGACCGCGACATCGCTTGCACTGCACACACAGGCCGTTCTGCAAGGCGCATTCATTCTCGCCAAGGCCAAGGGCGGCGCGGAAGCGGCTGCCGAAAGCGTCGACCACCTCACTCGCTATATCGAACTGCTGTTCGGCGCCGCAAGGCATTGAACGGCACCCGCAAAACAAATCCGACAGGAGAAAATCATGCCCAGCACCATCCGCCTTCACCGCGTGATCGCCGCCAAACCGGAAAAGGTTTACCGCGCCTTTCTTGAGGCGGATGCCGTCGCAAGCTGGCTCCCGCCTTTCGGTTTCCTCTGCACCGTGCATGAGCTCGACGGAAAAACGGGGGGCAAGCACCGCATGTCCTTCCGGAATTTCACGACGGGCAACGGCCACTCCTTCGGCGGAACCTATCTCGAACTCGTGCCGGGAGAGCGGCTTGTCTACACGGACAAGTTCGAGGATCCGGGCATGCCGGGCGAGATGCGCGTTACCGTGGATCTGAAAGCCGTCTCCGCCGGCACCGAAATCGACATCGTGCAGGAAGGCGTGCCGGACATGATCCCGGCAGATGGCTGCTATCTCGGCTGGCAGCAATCGCTCTACAAGCTCGCCCGCCTGGTGGAACCCGAAATCACCGAATAACGCTTCGATAGTCGTGCGCGCATGCCCGGCGTGAACGGCGGGGCCCGCAAGGAGAGGAAACATGACCGACATAGTCACGTGCCTGTGGTTCGACCACGGCGAAGCCAGCAAGGCGGCCGAATTCTACGCCGCGACTTTTCCCGACAGCCGCATCGAGCGCGTCAATACCGCGCCGGGCAATTTTCCCGGCGGCGCGGAGGGCGCGGAACTCACCGTCGAATTCACGCTGCTCGGGCGGCGCTTCGTCGGCCTGAACGGCGGACCGGTTTTCACGCCGAACGAGGCGGTGAGCTTCATGGTCGTCACCGATAACCAGGAAGAGACCGATCGCTACTGGGACGCCATCGTTTCCAATGGCGGCGCGGAGAGCGCTTGTGGCTGGTGCAGGGACCGATGGGGCTTTTCCTGGCAGATCACGCCGGCGCGCCTCCTCGAACTCAACACAAGCGCCGACAAGGCCAAGGCAAAACGCGTCTTCGAGGCAATGATGACGATGAAGAAGATCGATATCGCCGCGCTCGAAGCCGCAGCACGCTCAACAGGAGGAATGCAATGACGACGCAAACCATCACCGTAGAAACCACCGTGAAGGCGCCTGTGGAGCGGGTCTGGCGTGCCTATACGACGCCCGAGGACATCAAGCAGTGGAACTCGGCTTCCGACGACTGGCACACGCCGAGCGCAACCGTCGATCTGCGCGAAGGAGGCCGCTTCTGCTCGCGCATGGAAGCGCGGGACGGAAGCATGGGTTTCGATTTCGAAGGCATCTATACGAAGATCGAGACGCAGAAGCTCATCGAATATGAATTCGGCGATCGCCGCGCCAGAGTGGAGTTTTCACCCGGCGAGGCGGGCGTTCGCGTTGGCGTCACCTTCGACCCGGAAGACGAATATCCGGTCGAGCAGCAGCGCGAGGGCTGGCAGTCGATCCTCGACAATTTCAGGCGGCACGTCGAAGCCTGAAGGACGAGAGAGGCGAACGCTTGACTTCCGGCAAGATTCGTAACATGTAATGTTACATGAAACGAAACAGCCAGCTGTCAGGCGTTCTCCACATTCTCCTGCATATGGCGGAGCATGATGGTCCGGTAACTTCCGAGCTTCTCGCGAGAGCCATGACGACCAACCCGGTCGTCGTGCGGCGGATCATGGCAGGCCTGCGCGAGCAGGGTTACGTCCGCTCGGAAAAGGGCCATGGCGGCGGCTGGTCGCTCGCCTGCGATCTCCAGAAAGTCACGTTGCGCGACATCCATGAAGCGCTTGGCGGCCCTCCCCTCCTTGCGATCGGCAACAGGACGGAGGCGCCCGGCTGTCTCGTCGAACAGGCGGTCAATGCAGCGCTCGACACGGCTTTTCGCGATGCTGAAGCGTTGCTGCTCGAACGGCTTGGCGAGGTGACGCTGGCTGCACTGAGCGCCGATTTTCACAAACGGTTTGCCGCACGCGGCGGCGCTCGCGAATTGGAGAAGGCGCATGCGGGATAAATCGAGAAGCGACATGTTCCGGCAGGCCTTTTCCGATCCGGAAGCGGTGGCGCGCTATACCGACGGGCCGCGCCGCTTCGTGCCGGGTCTTGCCGATCTTCATCGCATGACCGGCATCCTGCTCGCCGAACATGCGCCGGCGGATGCGCATGTTCTGGTGCTCGGCGCAGGCGGCGGACTGGAGTTGACCGCACTGGCGCAGGCTCATGCCGGCTGGACCTTTGAGGGCATCGACCCGGCTGCCGAAATGCTCAAGCTTGCGGCGCGGACGATGGGGCCCGACGCTCACCGCGCGACATTGCGCGAGGGCTATATCGAGGATGCAAGCGAAGGTCCGTTCGATGCGGCGGTGTGCCTCCTCACCCTGCATTTCCTCGATGCGGATGAACGGCTTTCAACGGTAAGGGAAATTCACCGGCGGCTGAAGCGCGGCGCTCCCTTCGTGATCGCGCATTCCTCGCTGCCGCAGGAGCACAAGGAACGCGACCTCTGGCTGACACGCTACATGGCCTTCGCCATCGCCTCGGGCGCCGACCCCGAATATACCGGGAAGGCACGCGAGGCCGTGGACAAGATGTCCGGCATGCTGCCGGCGGACACGGACCCCGCGATCCTCGAAGCGGCAGGCTTTTCCAATGTCACGCAATTCTACCAGGGCTTTACCTGGCGCGGCTGGATCGCCTATGCGTGACAACGATCGCGCAATGAAGCCAGTCTAGTTCGCGCTAACGCGCGGCAAGCTCGTAGTTCAGCACGACCGCGCCGGAGGCGAATTCCTTGCGGCTCGTGAGCTTCAGATCGAGCGTTTTCGAGAGCCCTGCAAAAGGATAAGGCCCGTGGCCCGCGATCCGCGGATGAACGATGAACTGGTATTCGTCTATCAGCCCGAGCTTCGCAAGCGCGAGGGGGAGCGTCACGCCGCCTGTCAATATCCCCCTGCCCGGCTCTGCCTTGAGGCGGCGGACGGTTGCCTCAAGGTCGGCGCCGCGCACGAGCTCTGCGTTCCAATCAACCTTCTGGAGCGTATCGGAGACGACATATTTCCTCGCAGCGTGGATCGCCCGCGCGAAGGGCACCGCCCATTCGTCCATCCAGTCCGGCCGCTCGCCCGTCTCGGCGACCGGCCGCCACGCCTCCTCCATCATCTCGTAAATCACGCGGCCGAAAAGGAGCACATCGGCACGTGCAATGTCCGCAGCCGCATGGACATGCAGTTCCTCGTCGGGAATCCCCTCCTCGTGATCGCAACATCCGTCGAGCGTCACGTTGATTGAATAGCGAAGAGGCTGCATCGACGACTCCGGAACTAAAGTCACGCAATGGCGCGGAGCCCTGCTCGCAGCGGTTCCGGATCGACGCCGATCTCGCTTTCGAGCGCGGCATGCTCGCGCTTCCAGACGCCGACGGCGGCGCGCAGCACCTTGCGTCCCTCCGCGGTGATCAGCAGTTTGCGGCTACGCCTGTCCTCGGGATCGATCTCGATCGACACGAGGCCCTGCCGCTCCAAAGGCTTCAGATTCGCCGTCAGCGTGGAGCGGTCCATGGCGAGGAACTTCGCCACCGGGCCCATCGCCACCGGTTCCTGCCGGTTCAACACATTGAGCAGCGAGAACTGACCGCTCGTGATGCCATGGGGGCGCAGCGCATCGTCGAAGCGGCGGGCGAGCGCGCGTGCCGCGCGCTGGGCATGCAGGCAGAGGCAATGATCGCGAATATGAATCGTCGCTTCGGCCAGATACGTCTGATTTTTCGCCTGATTTTTCGACATGGTCCGATCCACGGATGGTTTTCTGTTGATATCAAACTTATAATATTATATTGATATCAAAACATATCCGCAAGCGGCGGGATGTCGCGGCCTCAATGCGGCGAGCTGCACAGGAGTACCCCCATGAGCCTTTCCGCCGAGATGCGCCCCTCCCCGGTTTCAGCGGCAGACATCGACGAGGCACGCGCGGCACTTCTCCGGAAGGAAAAGGAGTTGATGCGGCTTCAGGACGAAATCGCCGAAGAGCGCCGCCGCCTCCCCTGGATGGAAGTGACGAAGGACTATTGCTTCAAGACACCTGAAGGCGAGGAGACGCTTTCCGATCTCTTCGGCGGAAAAAGCCAGCTTTTCATCAAGCATTTCATGCTGAGCCCCGGCCAGACCACGCAATGCGTCGGCTGTTCGCTCGAGGTCGATCACGTGGCCGGCCTGATCGAGCATCTTGCGGCAAACGACATCTCCTATGTGGTGGTGGCGCGGGCGCCGCTGGATGAAATCGAGGCCGTCCGTCAGCGGATGAACTGGAAGTTCCGCTGGGTATCTTCCTTCGGTTCGGATTTCGGCTATGACTTCGGAGTCTCGTTCCGGCCGGAAGACATTGCGGCAGGCCGCGCGCGATTCCGCAATGGCGGCCAGGTGCCGCCCGGCATGGAAGATTCATCCGGCAACGATGTCTTCTACAAGGACGAAGCGGGCCGCATCTTCCACACCTATTCCGCCTCCGGGCGGGGCGGCGAGCGCTTCCTCGGCATCTATCAATATATCGACTCGACGCCGAAAGGCCGCGTCGAACCCATCCACGGCACGCTTGCCGACTGGGCAAGGCCGAACAATCTCTACGGTCAGGGCGGCTCGGTCGGCCCCGACGGACGCTATCACGCGAGCGCCTGCGGCTGCGCGGCGCACAAATAACTCCCAGAGACACAGGAAATGGTGACGAGATGATCCGATTCAGCGTTCTGAAATGGGTGCCGCCGTTCGCACGCGGCTCGGTAAAGGAATTCAGGGTCCGCTGGGCTCTGGAGGAAGCGGGGCTTCCTTACGAGGAAGAGGTGCTTACACCGGAAGATCAGAACGGGGATGCCTATCGCGCGCGGCAGATTTTCGGACAAGTGCCTGCTTATGAAGAAGATGGGCTCGCGATGTGCGAATCTGGCGCGATACTGCTTCATGTAGCGGAGAAATCAGACACGCTGATGCCGCGCGACGCGCAGGGCCGCGCGCGCACCCTTCAGTGGGTATTTGCGGCTGTGACGTCGGTCCAGCCCGCGGTCGATCAAGTGACAGCGCTCGACTTCTTCTACGCGCAGGAGGAGTGGGCAAAGCTCCGGCGCCCCAGCGCCGATGAATTCCTCTTGCGGCGCCTGGGACAGCTATCAGCGAGGCTCGAGGGCCGCGAATGGCTGGAAGAGCGCTTCACGGCGGGCGATCTCATGATGGTAACGGTGCTGCGCGACTTGCGGCACACTGACATTCTGGCGCGTTTTCCGCCGCTCGCCGCATATGTGAAGCGCGCGGAAGCGCGACCTGCGTTCCAGAAAGCTCTTGCCGACCACATGGCGCTCTATGCGGAAGCCGCGAAGGCCGAAGCGGCGGAGTGAGAAACCTTCAGCGCTAAATGAAAAGGCCGGATCGGATGATCCGGCCTTTCGCCTTTCGTTCGCAGGAAAGTCTTACCCGCCCTTCTTTATTTTCCCTTGGGCGCCTGATTGAACGGCAGGTCCTTGTCCACGCGGACATCGCCCGGAAGGCCGAGCACGCGCTCGGCGACGATGTTGCGGAGGATTTCGTCCGTGCCGCCCGCGATGCGGTAGCCGGCTGCGCCGATCCACTGCTCGGTATAGGCGCCATCGGCCGGCGAGAGCTTGCGGTCGCGGATGACGCCGCCCATGTCCTGCAGGTCCATGCCGAAGGAACCGAGATCCTGCATCTTCTTCGCGGCGACGATCTTGGAGATCGAGCTTTCAGGCCCGGGCGTCTCGCCCTTCGAAAGCGCGGTGAGCGTGCGGAACTTCGTGAACTTCAGCCCCTGCGCCTGCACATACCAGTCGGCGATGCGCTCGCGCACGCCGCCATGACGGATCGCCGGTTCGCCCGCTATCGTCACGTCGCGCGCGAGTTCGATGAGATCGTCCGTATCGGCGTTGCCCTGGCTGCCGCCGACCGCGAGACGCTCGTTCATCAGCGTGGTGAGCGCGACTTTCCAGCCATCGCCCGGGTTGCCGAGACGTTGGCTGTCCTTCACGCGGAGATTGGTGAAGAAGACTTCGTTGAATTCAGCACCGCCCGACATCTGCTTGATCGGACGCACTTCCACCGCCGGGTCCTTCATGTCGATCCAGAACATGGTGAGGCCCTTGTGCTTCGGCACATTGGGGTCGGTCCGCGTCAGCAGAATGCCGTAGTCGCAGAAATGGGCGCCCGAGGTCCAGACCTTCTGGCCGTTGATGACCCATTCATCGCCATCCTTCTCCGCCTTGGTGCGCAGGCCCGCGACGTCCGAGCCGCCGGCGGGTTCGGAGAAGAGCTGGCACCAGATCTCGTCGCCGCGCACGGCGGGACCGACGAAGCGCTTCTTCGCTTCTTCCGGGCCCCAGGCCATGACGGTCGGGATGCACATGCCGAGGCCGATGGCGAAGATACCGCCGGGCACGAGATAGTTCGCTTCTTCCTGGCCGTAGATCACGTTCTGGATGGTGGTGCCGCCACCGCCGCCCCATTCTTTCGGCCAGGTGATGCAGGCATAGCCGGCATCGGCCTTCTTCGCCTGCCAGGCCTTGGACTGGGCGATCAGTTCCTTCAGGTCGCGCGGCAGCTCCATACCCTTCGCGTCGGCCTTGCGGGTTGCATTCTTGTCGAGCCACGCGCGCACCTGCTTGCGGTATGCGGCTTCTTCCGGTGTATCGTTGAAATCCATTTTCGTTTCTCCCGAATGTCCTGATTATGCCGCGTTCTTCGCTTCAAGGCGCGAGACGAGTTTTTCCTTCCACTGGATCGGCGCGCCGATCGTGAGGGCGAGGAGTTTCGCGCGGCGATAATGGAACTGGCAGTCGGATTCCCATGTGTAGCCGATGCCGCCGTGCGTCTGGATGTTTTCCTGCGCGGCAAAGACATAGGCATCGGAGCCGGCGATGCGAGAGGCAGCGGCGGCTTCGGTAAGTTCCGAACCTTCGTCGTTCAGCATCATGGCGCCGAAATAGGCGTTCGACTTCGCCAGTTCCTTCTTCACATACATGTCGGCGAGCTTGTGCTTGATTGCCTGGTAGGAACCGATCTGACGGCCGAAGGCGTAACGCTCAAGCGCATAATCGCGCGCCATGTCGAGCGCGGCTTCGGTGCCGCCCACCTGTTCGAAGGCGAAGAGCACGGCCGCGCCGTCCAGCACGCGCGACAGCTGCGACCAGCCCTCGCCCTGCTTGTCCCCGAGAATCTCGGCGGGTGCATCCTTCAGCGTCAGCGTGACCTGCTGGCGCGAGGGGTCGATGGTGCGGACGGGCTCGGCGGAGACGCCACCGGCCTTGAGGTCGACGATCGCGAGCGAAATCGCCTGCTCGCCCGAGCCGCCCGTATTGACTGCAACCACAGCGACGGAGGCGACACCGCCATCGGCGACCGGCTGCTTCACGCCATTCACCTTGCCGCCCGCGAACTTCGCTTCGATGTTGCGCGGATGGGCCGCATGAAGGCCTTCGGAGATGGCGACCGTGCCGATGATTTCCCCAGCAGCGAGTTTCGGCAGCCAGGTTTCCTTCTGCTTCTGCGTGCCGAAAAGCTTGATCGCTTCGGCGGCGAGATAGATCGAGGAGGAGAAGGGAACGGGCGCGGCGGAGCGGCCGAGTTCTTCCGCGATCACGCAGAGCTCGAGCGCGCCGAGGCCGAGACCGCCGAATTCCTCGGGGATCGCGGTGCCGGTGAGACCCATCTCTACAAGGCCCTTCCAGACCTCCTCGGCATAGGCCTCTTCCTTTTCGAGCACGCGGCGCGTCACCGTCATCGGGCACTTGTCCGAGAGGAACTTGCGCACCTGCTCCTTCAGCATTTTCTGGTCGTCGGAAAAATCGAAATTCATGATGTCTCCCTTGATGCCTCTATGGGCGTAAGTCATGCGTTTCTCGGGTGCATCGGCGGCCCGGGCACGTTGTTTGGCGCGCATTCTCCCCGCATTGAGGGCATATGAAAAGCCCTTCCCATTTGACGCCGCGTCGGCTTGGGATGTGGCGGCACCGCGGGGGCGAATCCGCGCTGCGGGGCGATATTTCAGCCTGGATTACGACCGTGCGGGGGCTTCGGATCGGTTCATCCGCCGGACCGCAAAAACGGCCATGCCGATGATAACGGCCCAGCCCACTAGCAGCGCGAAACCCACGAGGGGAAGCATGCCGTCAAGCGCCCGTATGTCGACACGGCCCGAATGCCAATAGACCCACTCGCCGCCCAGCGTTGCGGCGAGGCCCGGATTGCCGGTCGCGAGCACGATGATGCCATCCCCTGTCGCCGGGTCGAGGCGGGCCGTGGTTTCGATTGCGGAGAAGTTCATACCGTCATGGCCGATAATGAAGCCGCCACCGGGCGCTTCGGCATAGAGCATGACGCCGAGGCCCCAGATCGGCAGACCGAATTGCGAGGCGTGGGGCGCAAACATGGCGGCGGCGAGATCGGGCGGCAGGAGGCCCCGGTCTCCGCCTTCAACCCGGGCTTCAAGGAAGCGGGCGATGTCGGCGGCGCTTGCATGGAGCGATGCGGCGGCGGGCGCGGCGAAGCGGCGATAGGTGCAAGGCGCGCCATCCGCGTCGAAGCAGGGGGCGAGTCCCGCTCTCTCTGCTTCCGCCAGATCGAAGGTCGCACGCGCCATGCCGAGAGGCTCGAAGACTTCGCGCTTCATATAAGTGTCGAAGGGCTCGCCCGAGATTTCCTCAATCAGAAGTTCGAGCAGCGCATAGCCGCCGCCCGAGTAGCTCCAGGCGCCGCCGGGCGAGAGGCCAACGCGGGTCCGCCCGTCGGCGCCGGGCATGGGGTCTGCCGCTTCCGTCAGCGATGCCTCGAGCGTCTGAACGGGCGTGCCCGGCTCGAAGCCTAGATAGCCAAGGCCGTCCGTCAGGCCGGCCGTATGAGACA
This sequence comes from Parvibaculaceae bacterium, assembly GCA_019636015.1. Classification (GTDB taxonomy): domain Bacteria; phylum Pseudomonadota; class Alphaproteobacteria; order Parvibaculales; family Parvibaculaceae; genus Parvibaculum. The sequence continues at coordinate 1,569,664 of JAHBYJ010000001.1, read as the reverse complement.
GTAGCCGCCGCGCGGTGACGCCCTCCGTTCCAAGTTCGCTTTCGGGAAGCTGCCAGCGCGTCAGATAGCGCGATACGGGTGCATCGAGATCGAGCTTTCCGTCCGCGGCCAATTTCATCACGCCGAGTGCCGTCGCCCATTTGCTGAGCGAGGCAAGCTGGAACAGCGTGTCGCGCGTGACGGGCTCGCCGGCGGAAACATAATGCTCACCGAAGACATCGCCCTTTTCGATCAGAACGAAGGCCACTGCCCCCTGCTCCGCCGCGTCTATTGCCTCAACCGATGTCGAGAAGAATGCCGCCACGTCCTCGCGAGGGCCGGGATCGGCGCGCCACCAGCCGACGAGCGCACTTGTGAAAACGAGTGCGGCCCAAAGCGCCATCGCCAGCAATGCAGCCAGAATCAAAAGGACAAGCTTGCGCATTGAACATGCTAGGCCGATCCGCGGACGACGCTCAAGCTTCAGAGCGATGGGGCGTCGCCTTGCCTGTCTGCCGCTTCGAGGTTGGCCTTGATGCGCTGGAGCAAGGCAACCAGCGTGGCGTATTCCTCGGGCGTAAAGTCCTTGAGGGCAGTGCCGAACATGGAGAAGGCGGCTTCCCAGAGAGGATCGTAAAGGCGGTCGAGCGCGTCGGTCAGATGGACGCGCCGGACGCGGCGGTCGGCCGGGTCGGCACGGCGGGTGACGAGCCCCTGTTCTTCCATCCGGTCGATGACGCGGCCGAGCGGCGCCTTTTCCATCATCACGAGATCGGCCAGCTCGGTCTGGGTCAGGCCGTCATTCTGGCGGAGCTCGGCGAGAACCCGAGACTGGGGCACGGTTATTCCGGTACCGGAAGCCTGCAATTGCCGGTCCCAGGCGCGCTGGAAGAGCCGGTAGACATCGCGCTGCAACCAGCCGAACTCCTGATCGGGCTCGATTTTTGCCTTGCCGGCACTCATGAAAGGCCTCTCGTGAATCCGCTTCCTCTATATCGTAACCGTGGATACTATAACAAGGTACAAGTTCTCCCCGGCTGACCGGGGTCGAGGCGAGGTTCAAGACAATGTTTCTCCGGATCGTGCGGTTTCCCGTCCTGGCCATGATGGCGCTCGCCCTTGCCGCTTGCGGCGAGGATGCGCCCGAGGATGTCGCGGAAACGGGCAAGGACGCGATTGCCGTCTTCGCGGAAGCCGCGCGGGCAGTGGAACTCGCCGAGCCCGTGACGGGCACCGGGACGATCGCCGCCCACAAGACGACGGCGCTCGGGCCCCGGGTCGACGGCATCATCGAGGAAATCTTCGTGCGTGTGGGCGACCGCGTGAAGGAAGGCCAACCGCTCTTCCGCACGCGCGATGCGGAATGGCGGCTCAAGGTCGCGGAACTCGAAAACCAGGTGAAGCTCGCCGAGGCCGATGTGCGCAATGCGCAGAAAGTCTTCAACCGCTCGTCGGAACTGCACGAGAAGGGCTTCGTCTCCAGCGGCAATCTCGACGATGCGCGGCGCGGGCGCGATGCCGCCAATGCGAAACTCGGCATGGCGAAGGCGCAGCTCGCATCGGCGCAGCAGATGCTCGACGACTGCATTGTCACGGCGCCCTTCGATGGCGTCATCACGGCGCGCGACGTTGACGAAGGAAAGTTCATGGCGACCCGCATGGGTGGCATGGGCGGGCCGGGCGGCGTTCTCGAAATCATGAAGATCGACATCGTTGCCGCGATCGTGAACGTGCCGGAAATCTATCTCTCGAAATTCGAGGTCGGCACCAAAGCAACGATCTATGTGGACAGCATCGACCGGTCCTATGAATCCTATGTGGCTATCATCAACGACCGCGTGGACCATGTGACGCGCTCCGTCGAAATTCGTCTGCCGATCCGCAATGAAGATTATGCCGTGAAGCCAGGCCTCTTCGTGCGGGTGGAGGTGCATCCCCGGCCGCGCCACGTGCTGACCCTGCCGCGCACGGCACTGCTCGGCACCGAGGCCGCGCGCTATGTCTTCGTCGCCGACGAGGGCAAGGCGAAACGCGTCAATGTCACCGTGCGCCAGATCGATGCCACGCGAGTCGAAGTGCTCGAGGGGTTGAAAGATGGCGACATGGCGCTGACGGGTCCGAACCTGCCCCTGCTGATCGAAGGCATGCCGGTTCGCATCGAACTGCGGCCCGGTGCGGCGGATGTGACGGCCGCGAGCGGTGCAACCGGCGAGACGGAAACGCGCTGACGCGCGCGAGGAGAAGTTTCCATGTGGATTTCCGACGTATCGATCCGCCGTCCCGTCTTCGCCGTGATGGTCATCGGCGCCCTTGTGGTTCTCGGCTGGATTTCGCTCGGCCGCCTCGGCGTCGATCTCTTCCCGAAGGTTGAATTTCCCGTCGTCTCCGTGACCACGAAGCTCGAAGGCTCTTCACCCGAGGCCATCGAGAGCGACGTAACCGACGCGATCGAGGAACAGGTCAACACGACATCCGGCATAGAGACGCTCTCCTCAAGCAGCGCAGAAGGCCTGTCCCAGGTCGTCATCAGCTATGAGCTCGACGAGAATGTCGATGTGAAGGCGCAGGACGTGCGCGACAAGGTTTCGCTTGCCCGCGCAAATCTGCCTCTCGATGCAGAGCAGTCGATCGTCCAGAAGGTCGACCCGGACGCACAGGCCATCATGTCGGTAATGATCGCCGGCGACCTGCCGATCCGCGATCTCACCCACTTCGCAGACAAGACGGTGAAGGAACGGCTGCAGCGCATTTCCGGCGTCGGTTCCATCGACATTGTCGGCGGGCGCGACCGCGAGGTGCGGATATGGCTCGATGCGGTGAAGATGCGCGCCTATGGCGTGACGGCGGAGGACGTGACCTCGGCCATCCGGCGCGAGCATGCGGAAATTCCCGGTGGCCGCCTCGAAACGCCGGGCGGACTTTCCGAATTCTCGATGAAGACCAAGGGCGAGGTGACGAATGTCGCCGACTTCCGCAGCATTCTCGTCGCCTTCCGGCAGGACGGCGCACCGACGACCATCGGCGATGTCGCACGGGTGGAAGACGGCATGGCCGATGAGCGTTCCTATGCCGAACTGAACGGCAAGCGCGGCGTCTCGCTCGAAATCCGCAAGCAGTCCGGCCGCAACACCGTCGAAGTCGCGCGCGCCGTGCGAGCCGAACTCGATGAAATCCGGCGGATCGCTCCTGAAAGCGTCGACATCGTGACGGCGCGCGACACGGCGGTCTTCATCGAAGGATCGGCGGACGACGTGTTCGTCGACATCCAGCTCGGCATCGTCCTCGTCGTCCTCGTCACCCTTGCCTTCCTGCTCTCGATCCGCGCCACGCTGATCGTCGCTATCGCCATGCCGACATCGCTGATCGCGACCTTCTTCTCCTTCTATGTGATGGATTTCACCATCAACCTGATGACGCTGATGGCGTTGTCGCTTGCCGTCGGCCTGCTGGTGGACGATGCGATCGTCGTTCTGGAGAGCATCTACCGCAAGCTCGAGGAAGGCATGCCGCCGATGCAGGCCGCCTCCGAAGGGACGAAACAGGTGGGTCTTGCCGTTCTCGCCGCAACCTTCTCGATCTGCGCCGTGTTCGTTCCCATCGCCTTCATGGAAGGCGTGGTCGGCCGCTTCTTCTTCCAGTATGGGCTTGCGATCACCTTTTCCGTGCTCGTGTCGCTCCTCGTCTCGCTGACGCTGACACCCATGCTCTGCTCGCGCGTGCTGAAGCCCGGCGAAACCGATCCTGCGAACTACAACCGTCTCGCCCGCTTCTTCAACGATGCCTATGACGCGCTCGACCGCTTCTACGGCCGGGTGCTCACATGGGCACTCGGCGCGCGCTGGGCGGTTGTGCTCATCGCCATTGCCTCCCTCGTCCTCGCCGTGTTCGTCGCCCGGACCATTCCGTCGGCCTTCGACTCGCGCGCCGATCGCTCGGAGTTTCTCGCAACTGTCGAACTCCCCTTCGGTGCGGGCATCGAGGAAACGAGGCTTGTCGCCTCGCGCGTCGCACGCGCCGTGGCGGGCGTACGGGAGGTCACGACCGTTTTCTACACGATCGGCTCCGACGCCCAGCAAAGCGTGAACAAGGCATCCTTCTATGTCGGCCTCACCGCGAAGGATGCGCGCGATGTGAGCTTCATTCCCATCATGGACGAGACCCGCATCGCCATGCAGCGCGCCGCGCCTGAAGCGAAGCACATCGCGCTTGCCGACGTGCCGTGGATTTCGGGCGGCGGCTTCGCCGACTACGCCATGATGTATGTGCTGCAGGGTCCCGACCTTGCCGTGCTCGAAGCGCAGGCCAACCAGGTGGTCGCACGGATGCGGCAAAGCCCGCTCTTTGCCGACTCGAAGACGAGCTACGATTCCGGCAAGCCCGAAGTGCAGGTGCAGGTGGACCGCCGCCGCGCGGCGGATCTCGGCGTGCCGGTGCGGGCGCTCGCGGAAACCGTGCGCGCGACCGTGGGCGGCATGAAGGCCGGCAGTTTCGAGGAATATGGCCAGCGCTACGATGTGCGGGTGCGGCTCGAGGAAGGGCAGCGCGACGACATATCGAAGCTCTCGCTCATTCAGGTGCGGGCCGCGAATGGCAGCCTGATCGACCTGTCGAACGTCGCGCGCTTCGATGTTGCGGAGGGGCCGGCGCAGATCGAGCGGCAGAACCGCGCGCGGCGCATCGCCATTCTCGCCAATAATCCCCAAGGCGCGGCGCTTGGACCGGCTTCCGCCGAGGTGGAACGCTATCTCACCGAGCTCAACCTTCCGGACGGATATTCCTGGAGCGCGGAAGGCCGTTCCAAACGGATGAAGGAAACGGGCGCGGCCATCGGCTTCGCCTTCCTGCTGGCGCTGATCGCGCTCTACATGATCCTCGCCTCGCAGTTCAACAGTTTCGCCCAACCGGCGATCATCATGCTCTCTGCGCCGCTCTCCTTTGCCGGCGCCTTCATCGCGCTGAAGATATCCGGCCAGGAAATGACGATGTTCAGCCAGATCGCTCTGCTCGCGCTGATGGGCCTCGTGATGAAGAACGGCATTCTGCTTGTCGACTACACGAACCAGCTTCGCGATGCGGGTGCGGGCGTGCGCGAGGCAGTCGCGAAAGCGGGGCCGGTGCGTCTCCGCCCTGTGCTGATGACGCAGATCGCGACGGTCTGCGGCCTCATCCCGGTGGCGCTGTCGACGAGCCAGGGCGCGGAGTTCCGAAACGCCATGGGCATTCTGGTGATCGGCGGCCTTGTCTCCTCCACCGCGCTGACGCTCGTCGTCGTGCCTGTCGCCTATACGCTGATGGAAGATGCACGGGCAAAGGTGTCGCGAGCGGGCGGCGCGGCGCGAGGCCTTATGGCGCGATTTGGCATCGGCGGAGGGCGCCCGCCCGTCGCACCGGCGGAGTAGAGCCGTTTTTCGGCCGGATAGGTCGAAATCAGCCATTTTCCTTAAGCCTCTGCTTACCGCCTGCGGCGCATCATCCCCGCGGGATTCATCTATTCGGGCGGAGGCTCCTCGTCAGATGGCGAAAGCGCAGTTCCATAAAAACCAGCGGGTCTATGTGCGCCCGGTGGGCACCTGGGCAACGATCGAGCGGATCGTGCCGCAATGGGTGAAGGACATGGATGAGCCGCTGCGCATCCATTACGACGTTGGGCTCGGCCGCGATTTCGCTGCGAAGGAACTCGAGACCGAAGAAGTCGCCACGTTGACCCATCTCGATCCCGATATGGAGGAATGGCATGTGGTGCGCGTGCCGAACAAGTGGCGGTCCGCCGAGGAGTGCCCGAACCATCCGGTGCCGGGCACGCACCCGGTCGTCGTGACGGGCAGCCATGAAGGCGGCGGCTGGCGCGTACCAGGCGTCGAATACGATCTTACGCCCGACCGAGTGGAACTGCAGGCGAAGGTGATCGCAGCCGCGCCCAAGATGCTGGTGCTGCTGCGCCGCCTTGCGGATTATGCGCGGCACAATCCAGAGAACCTGCCCAACGAGGTGATGGATCTCGCGCAGGATGCAGGCGCGCTCGCGACCAGCATTCTCGGCCAGGCCGACTAAGCCACCTCAAAGCGCCATCCCGTACCAGATGGCGTAGGGCGTTTCCTCCAGCTTCGTGAAGCCATAGGCCTCATAGAAGGCGCATCCCCGCAAATTCGCTCCGCCGACGCCGAGATGGGCGCCGGGCGAGCCCAACTCCTTCATCCGCGCGAGCCAGCAGTCCATCAGTCTTGTGCCAAGCCCCCTGCCCTGCAGCCGCGGCAACAGGTTGATATGGAGGTGCGAGGGATAGCGCGCAACGATGCGGGACGGCGTGCGAAAGGGATGATGGATCAGGAACCCCATGCGCTGATCCGCAGTCCAGGTCTCTGCCGGCGGCGCCGGATCGGCAAGACCCGGACGCAGCGCCGGCCACCATTCTGCTTCGAGCCGCTCATCGAAACCGCGCGTGTCTGCCGTACCGACGATATAGCCGCCGACACCCTCGCCATCCTCCGCCACGAAGGCGGAACCGGGTTCCAGCAAGACATAGGGCGCCGCATAGACATGGCCGACCAAGCGGGGATCGGCATAGAGGGCGCTCGCATCCTCGCCGCTGGCCCCGGTCTTGAGCGCAATTTCGTAGATTGCGTCGAGATCGCCCGTATTCGCCTGCCTGATCGTTTCGTTCATTCATTTTCCCCCGTCCCGGCAGGTGCCGCATTTCCGCCATCCCACCCGCGGAAACTCCCTGTCGCAGATACCTCAGACTCAATTATATAGAGGGGAAGTTCCCCTCGCAGCCGAGTTCCCATGCGCACCGACGACCCCCGCCCGATCCGCCTCAAGGACTACACGCCGCCTTCTTTCCAGATCGGCGAGGTCGAACTCGATATCGAACTCGATCCCAAGGCGACGCGCGTTCACGCGACACTCCGGATGGAGCGCAATCCGGCTGCTGTGGAAAAGAACGCCCCGCTGGTGCTCGACGGCGAGACGCTTACGCTTCTCGAAGTGAAGATCGACGGAGAGACGCTCGGGCCGAACCGCTACGATGTGAGCGATACGCAGCTCTCCATTCATGACGTGCCGGAAGGCCCCTTCACACTCGAAACGGTGGTGACCTGCGCGCCGGAGGAAAACACCGCCCTTGAGGGCCTTTATCTCTCGAACGGCATCTACTGCACGCAATGCGAAGCGGAGGGCTTCCGCCGCATCACCTATTACCTCGACCGGCCGGACGTCATGTCCGTTTTCCGCACGCGCATCACCGGCGACCGGAAGGCCGCGCCCGTGCTGCTGTCGAACGGCAATCCCGTGAAGAGCGGCAAGACGAAGGACGGGCGGCACTTCGTGGAATGGCACGACCCCTTCCCCAAGCCTTCCTATCTCTTCGCGCTGGTGGCGGGTGATCTCGCGGCGATCGAAGACAGGTTCACCACCATGTCGGGCCGCGAGGTGACGCTGCGCATCTTCGTCGAGAAGGGCAATGAGGATCGCTGCGCCTATGCCATGGAGGCGCTCAAACGTTCCATGAAGTGGGACGAGGAACGCTTCGGCCGCGAATACGATCTCGACATTTTCATGATCGTCGCGGTCAGCGCCTTCAACATGGGCGCGATGGAGAACAAGGGTCTCAATGTCTTCAACGACAAATATATCCTCGCGCGGCCCGACACGGCGACGGATGCCGATTATGCGGCGATAGAAGCCATCATCGCGCATGAATATTTCCACAACTGGACAGGCAACCGCATCACCTGCCGCGACTGGTTTCAGCTCTGCCTCAAGGAAGGGCTCACCGTTTTCCGAGATCAGGAATTCACGAGCGACATGCGCTCGCGCGCGGTGAAGCGGATTTCGGATGTGCGGCTCCTGCGGGCGCACCAGTTTCCGGAAGATGGCGGCCCGCTTGCCCATCCGGTGCGGCCGGACAGCTATATCGAGATCAACAACTTCTACACGGCGACTGTTTACGAGAAGGGCGCCGAACTCTGCCGCATGATCCACACCATGGCGGGACCGAAGCGCTTTCGCAAAGGCATGGATCTCTACTTCAAGCGGCATGACGGCGAAGCGGCGACGGTCGAGAATTTTCTCGATGCGCTGGCCGACGGCGCGAAGCTCGATCTTGCGCAGTTCAAGCGCTGGTACTCGCAATCCGGCACGCCCGAAGTGCTCGCCTCCGGCCGCTACGACGCGGCCCGCAAGACCTACACGCTGAAAATGAGCCAAGTCTGTCAGCCGACTCCCGGGCAGCGCGTGAAGGAGCCCTATCACATTCCGCTCGCGATCGGCCTTGTGGGGCCGGACGGCAAGGACATGCCGCTCACGCTCGACGGCGAGGAAAGGCCGGGGCCGAAGACCCGCGTGCTGCATCTGACGGAGCGCGAGGCGACATGGCGCTTCCGCGATGTGAAGGAAAGGCCGGTGCCTTCGCTCCTGCGCGGCTTCACGGCGCCGGTGAAACTCAATGCCAATCTCAAGGAACGCGATCTCGTTTTCCTGATGCGGCATGACAGCGACAGCTTCAACCGCTGGGAAGCGGCACAGCGCTATGCGACCGGGCTGCTCACGGGCATGGTGGAAAGCCTCCAGACGGGCGGAAGCCTTCGCAAGGGCACCGGCTTTGCCGAGATGGTGCGCGACACGCTGCGCGCGAAGAAGGCCGATCCGGAATTTGCGGCGCAGATCATTCTTCTGCCGAGCGAGCAGACCTTGGCGCAGATCATCGGCGAGGATGTCGATGTCGACGCGATCCACGAGGCGCGCGAAACACTGCGCCGGTCGGTCGCGGCGGAAACGAAGGACGTGCTTCTCGACTGCTATCACCGGATGGAAGTCAAAGCGGCCTATAGCGCGGATGCCGAACAGGCTGGGCGCCGCGCGCTCCGCAATGCCTGCCTCGCCTATCTTGCGGCCGCGCCGGGCAGCGACGGCATTGCGCTGGCTGCGGCGCAGTTCCGTCAGGCCGACAACATGACCGACAAGATTGCGGCGCTCACGGTGCTGTCGAATATCGATTGCGAGGAACGCCACGAAGCCCTCGCCGCTTTCCACGACGAATGGAAGGGCGACCATCTCGTCATGGACAAATGGTTCACCATCCAGGCGCTTTCCTATCTTCCCGGTACGCTCGCCGAAGTGAAGCGCCTCACCGGCCACCCGGCCTTCACGATGAGGAACCCGAACAAGGTACGCGCCCTTGTCGGCAGCTTCGCCAATGCGAACCAGCTCCGCTTTCATGCAGCCGACGGCACGGGCTATCGCTTCGTTGCCGACAAGGTGCTGGAACTCGACCGGCTCAACCCGCAGGTCGCCGCGCGCATGCTCGGCGCCTTCAAGAGCTGGCGGCAATTCGAGGCGAAGCGGCGCAAGCTGATGCAGAAGGAGCTGAAGCGGATCGCAGGCACCGAGGGTCTCTCCCGCGACGTCTTCGAAATCGCCGGCAAGACGCTTGCCTGAGCGTCCCGGCGTGGCACGTAGCGAGAGCCGCGATTAACCCCGTATTCAGCTTAACCCGCTATTAAGGACAAAAAGAGCGGCAGCCCGGTGAGTCCCGTTTGCATCGGTTAACAAAAAGTTAACGGCGCCTATGGACAGCGGGACTCCGAGACCGAATCATCGTTCCAGCAAGGGTGATTCGCTCGATGCGCGGTGGCGCGTGGTAGAGTGTGGGGAGCGGCACCGCAGGTGAGTGGTACAAGGGGCCGAGGCCCGGAGCGGACGGACGAGCGCATGAGCGATGCGACGACGACACGCGAGGAAGCAGCACGGTGGCAGGATGCCGCCCAGTCGAAGCGGCGCGCCCTGCCCGCAGGGCTGCTGCCGCGGCTCGTATTGGCGGTGTCGGCCGCGGCGCTTGCCGCGCTCAATATCGTGCTCTTCGCGCAGGACGGCTTTTCCCGTGCGCTTGCTTCTTCGGCAATGCTTTCCGGCGGCTATATCATCATCGCCTATATGCTGGTGCGGCTGCGCGAGTCGAAGCTCGATGCGGAAGCAGCCCTTGTCGAAAACCAGTACCGCTTCGACATGGCCTTTGCCGGCGCGCGCTGCGGCATCTGGGACTGGGATGTCGGCGAGAACCGCATCTACTGGTCGTCCGCCATGTTCGACATGGTGGGGCTGAAGCAGCCTTCGAAGCGCCTCTCGCCCGCCGAGGTCAAGGCGCTCGCTCATCCCGACGATGCGGATGCCATCGACGAAATCGCGCAAGCGGCGAACCGTCCTTCGCGTTCCTATGACACGACGTTCCGCCTGCGCCATGCGGATGGCAGCTGGGTCTGGATGCATGCCAAGGGCCAGGTGTGGAGCGCCGGGCGCTCGGCCGGGCTTCGCCGCGGCGGCGCGTCCGCGAACCTGTCCGCCGGCGACCGGCTTGTCGGCATCACCATCGACATCACCGAACAGAAGCTCGCCGAAGAGCGCGTCTCAGAAGCGAATGAGCGGCTGCGCGACGCCATCGAAAGCGTGGGCGAAGCCTTCGCCTTGTGGGATGCCGAGGGACGTCTCGTTATGGCGAACAGCAAGTTCGGCGAGTTCCTCGATATCGCCACCCCTGCCGCCGGTGCCGACCGCCGCGCCATCATGGCCGAGGCGGGTATCGGCGATGCCTGGCCCGTCGCCAGCGAGACAGAGCAGAACAAGGGCGTCATCGAAATCCGTCTGCCGAACGGGCGCTGGCTGCATATCAGCGAGCGGCGCACGAAGAGCGGCGGTCATGTGAATGTCGGCACCGACATTACCGCGATCAAGAGCCAGGAAACCGCGCTCACCGACAACAAGCTCGCGCTTGAGAAGACGGTGCGCGACCTCGAGGCCTCGCGCCGCAAGCTGCAGGAGCAGGCGCGCCAGCTTGTCGACCTTGCCGAGAAATACGCCTCGGAAAAGACGCGCGCCGAAGCGGCAAACCGCTCCAAGTCGGAATTCCTCGCCAATATGAGCCATGAGCTTCGTACGCCGCTCAACGCCATTATCGGCTTCTCCGAAATCATGGGATCGGGTCTCTTCGGCGAGCTCGGTTCGCCGAAATACAAGGAATATTCGGCCGATATCCATGCGAGCGGCACGCATCTCCTCGAACTCATCAACGACATTCTCGACATGTCGAAGATCGAGGCGGGGCGGATGACGCTCGAGACGCAGGTGCTGGATGTGCAGGAAGTGGCGGAAGAGTCGCTCCGCCTCGTTTCCGGCCGCGCAGAGATGGCGAGCGTCAGCGTCGAGAATCTGCTGCCATCGCTTCCTGCCGTGAACGCGGACAAGCGCGCGGTGAAGCAGGTGCTGCTGAACCTTCTTTCAAACGCCGTGAAGTTCACGCCTGCCGGCGGTTCGATCTATCTCAAGGGATCGTCGAAAGGCGGCCTCGTCACCATCGCTGTCGAAGACACCGGCATCGGCATTCCGGCGGGCGCGTTGCCGAAGATCGGCCGTCCCTTCGAACAGGTGGAAAGCCAGCATTCCAAGAAGCACAAGGGCACGGGGCTTGGCCTCGCCCTGTCGCGCTCGCTCGTCGAGCTTCATGGCGGCACGCTCACTATCGAGAGCACCGAAGGCGTCGGCACGACCGTGAGCTTCACCCTGCCGATTGCGGCTTCCTAAAGATACCAGTCGTATTCAAGCGGCGAGATGGCCTGCTGGAATTTCTCGTATTCCAGTATCTTCGTCTCTGCATAGACATCGACGTAAAGGTCGGTGAAATACTGCCGCATGATATCCGAGTTGCGGAAACGCTTGAGCGCGCTCGGCAGGTAGAAGGGCAGGTTCTCGTCCATGTTCTCGCAGGCATTGCCTTCAGCCGGATCGCCCGGGTCGATCTCGTTGACGATGCCGTAATGAATACCGGCGAGGATCGCGGCAAGCACCAGATAGGGATTGGCGTCGGCGCCCGATACGCGATGCTCGATGCGGCGTGAATCCGGCGAGCCGTTCGGCACGCGGAAGGCGACGGAGCGGTTGTTGTAGCCCCAGCTTCCATTCACCGGCACGAAGAGATTGGGCCCGAAGCGGCGGTAGGAATTGAGGTTCGGCGCGAAGACCGCCATTGCCTCCGGCAGCGTCGCCTGCAATCCGCCGATCGCATGCCGCAGACGGGCCGACCCTTCATCGGTACCGTCGTCGAAGATGTTATTGCCCTTCTCGTCCATCACCGAGCAATGAACATGCATGCCGTTGCCCGTCTGGTTGACGAAGGGCTTGGCCATGAAGCTTGCGAGGAAGTTGTGCTTGCGCGCCACCGCGCCGATCAGGTGACGCAACATGATGGCATGGTCGCCGGCAAGCACGACATCATCCTCATGCTTGAGGTTGATCTCGTACTGGCCGGGGGCAAATTCCGCCGTCGCGCCGGAGGCCGGTACGCCCTGCGCCGCCGCCGCCTCGTCGATATCCTTCAGCAGCGACATGAATCCGTCGAGTTCGGTGATGCCGTAGACCTCATGCGCCGTTTCGCGCACGCCGGTCGCCGGGTTGATCGGCGGCTGCGGGCGGCCCTTCCGGTCGAGTTCCTTGTCGAGAAGATAGAACTCGAATTCGCAGGCGACGGTCGCGCGCAGGCCGATTTCCGAGAGCTTGTTCGCGACATTGATGAGCACGTTGCGCGGCTCGAGCATGTGCGGCGCGCCGTCATGGTCGAGCATGGTCATCAGCACCTGGGCCTGCTTCATCGAAGCCCAGGGAACAGGAACGATGGAGCCTGCGACGGGCCGCGACTGCCTGTCCGGATCGCCATCGGAGAAGCCCATGCCGAGCACGTCTTCGTTGACGCCCGTCACGTCGAAGAAATAGATCGACTGCGGCATCTGCACGCCGGAGGTGAAAACCTTGTCCGCCTCTTCAGAAGGGAAGCGCTTGCCGCGGACCGTGCCGCACATATCGACGAAAACGGCGTCGAGATAATCGATGTCGCCATTCTCGGCCAGAAAGGCATTGAACTCGCCCAGCGTGGCCCAGTCTTTCGGGCCCTGTCTTTCGCGGTGGCTCATGATGTCCTGCGTGTTTACTGCGCAACGGTCCACGCCGGCGAATCCCCCTCGCCCGCGTTCGAAACTGCTATCGCGCCCTATCGGTCCATGAGCCAATAGTAGCCGAGGGCTGCACGAAGATACCAGCCACGGAGCGAAGGAAACGGAATGACAGCCGGTTCGCCTCTGACCGGTGCCGGAAAATCCTCGATTTTCGCTGTCCCGCCAATGAGTTGGGCGGCAAGGCGCCCTGCCCAGGGGGCCGCCGCCACGCCATTTCCGTGATAGCCGAGAGCGAAAGAGACGGATGTATCCGCCGCCAGCGTCCCGATCGAAGGCGTGCGGCGCAGCCCCATGCAGACGAAGCCCCGCCAGGAATGCGTGATCTCGGCATCCGCCCAGCCGGGAAAGACCTCGCGCAACCGTCGCTCCATGAAGCGGCGCATGCGCGCGCCGTCTTGCGGCGTGCCTGTCGTGTCGCCGCGAGCGCCGAAGAGGAAGCGGCGGTCCGGTAGTAGGCGATAATAGAAGAGGAGATTGCGCGTATTGGCGCAGGGCGTCTCCGTCCGCCAGTTCTGCGCCGCCAGTTCACTCTCCGTCAGCGGGCGCGTCACCACGATGTTCGACATCACCGGCAGGACGCGGGACGAAAGTGCCTCAGGCATAGGCGCGCGCGTGAACCCGTTTGTCGCGACAAGCACGCGGGAAGCGCGGATCGTGCCCGATGGCGTGACAAGGCAGTGCCTCTTGCCCTCCTTCTCCCATCGAGTTACGGGGGAACTGCCATGCAGCCTTGCTCCACTCCGCGCGGCAACGGTGGCAAGCCCGCGCGCAAGGCGCAGCGGGTGGAGACCGAAGCTCAGCGGCATGAGCAGAGCACCGAATTGTTCGCGTGAGTCGTAGAATCGTTCGGCCACTTCCTCGCGGCGAAATAGCTGTGCCTCGATGCCGAAGACGCGGGAGAGAAGGTCACGTTCCTTTTCAAGTCCGGCGAAGCGCGATGGCGCATGGGCAACATGAAGCTCGCCCTCGCCCTGTGGTTCGATGTCGATCGCTTCCGTTTCCGCAAAGTCGCGAACGAAGGCAATCGCCTCGCGCTGCGTATCGATGAAGCGGCGTGCCTCGCTTGCGCCGTAGCGGGTTACAAGCTCCGCGAATGAAAGCGCCATGGGCGACAGGGTGCAGAAGCCGCCATTGCGGCCCGACGCGCCCCAGCCGAGCGGGCCCGCTTCGAGAAGGCGTACATCCAGAGAAAAGTCGCGCACCAGATGGAGCGCTGCCGAAAGCCCGGTATAGCCGCCACCGATAATGGCGACATCGCAATCCGCGTCGCCCGCCGGACCGAGATCGACGCCGGGGGCAAGCGGTGGCGCGGTCTCCTCCCACAGGCTGCCTGCGGGCCTTGCCGCATCATACATGCCCGCGTGATACCAGCTCATTCCGGATCGCCTCCCCTTTGCCCCGCCGGGAGACTATACAGACAGCGAGGGTAGAGCCGTCACTCCTCCAGCGGGGGCATGGGAGGCGGCGGCCCACCGATGCCAATGCCGGTGCCACCCTCATGCCGGCGCATGAGAAGCCTCATCCGTTCGCGGTCCTTGCGCATGGCTTCCGCCACACGCTGGCGCTGCTCGGGCGTCAGCCGTGCGAAACCTTCCAGCATGGCGTCGCGGCCCATATCGCTCATGACCGTCATGGTCCTCGACATTTCGTCGAAGGCGGCACGCACCGCATTCTCATCATAAGGCTCCGCGGCAATCGCGTCGGCGAGCGCCTCGCGCGCCTGCTGCATTTCACGGAAGTGCGGCCTGATCTCGCGGAACTTCTCCCGCATGGCGCGGCGAATCTCCTGCCGGTCCTCGTCCGGCAATTCCTTGAAGGCGCCCTGGAGCAGCATTGGCCCCTGCCCGCGCGGCGGGCCGAACTCGCCGCCGGGCGGTCCCTTGATGAAGGGCACCGCGATCAGCGAGACGAGAAAGAGGTTGAAGGCCAGCGACACGAGAAGGGCCGGGCCGAGCCAGCGGCGCACAGGCTTTTCCTTCGGTGCATTCACTTCGCTCATTGCATCCACTCCTCGGGCCAGGCGACATCGGCAAGCGCAAGCGAGATCAGACGGTCGTCCGCCTCGGTTTCCTCCGCCGCGGTCAGGCCCTCGTTCAGTACGGATATCTCGGATACGGATCCCACCGCTATGCCCAGCATGATCGATGCCGCGAGGGCACCGGTCGGCAAGGCGGGCGAGCCGTAAGGCCAGATCGTGTCGATCAGCTCACGGAAAGCACTTCGCGGCCTTGCAGCCGGCGCTCCGGCAATGGCGCGTGGCCGGGCCGCCATCAGACGGGCGGCAAGCGCCGCGGAAGGGGCCTCGACCGGGACCGCAGCCAGCGCCGCGTCGAGCGCCCCGGCAGCGGCGAGAAGCGAGCGCGCCTCGGCCGAGGAGGCGGCAAAGGCCTCCGCCGCGCCCCGTTCCGCTTCGGGCCAGCGCGCCGGCGATGCGCCATAGGCCTCGACGATCGCCGAGAAGCGCTCCAATGTGATTTCGTTCGCCATCGTCTTCAAATCCGAATTAAGCGCTTCAGGCGCTTGTTTCCCTTGAACGCAACAATTCGTCCTTTTCCGTCGCAAGCAACACCCGCAACTGGCGCCGCCCGCGCGACAGCAGCGATTCCACCGCCTCGACACTCACCTCGAGAATTTCCGCCGTTTCGGTATTGCTCAGACCCTGATAATGCGACAGCGCAATCGCAGCGCGCTGGCGCTCCGGCAATTGCTGGAGGGCCGCCTCCACGCGGGCCGCGAGCTCGTCCGCTTCAAGCCTGCGGTCGGGGCCGGGTTCCTCGCTGACAAGGTTGGGCATTTCGTCGATATCCACGGTGCCGCGCTGGCGCCGCAGGCGGTCGAGGCAGAGATTGGTCGCCACGCGGTGCAGCCAGGTGGAGAACTGCGCCCTGCCCGGCTCCCAGCGGTCTGCATGGGTCCAGACCCTCAGGAACACTTCCTGCGCCACTTCCTCGGCGTCGGCCTGATTGCCCATCATGCGCCGGGCCAAAGCGACGGTGCGCCCGAGATGACGCTCCATCAGCAGACCGCAGGCGGCTCCGTCGCCCTTGGCGACGGCAGCGACCAGTTCGTCGTCCGACGCTTCCTTCACGCGCCCGCTTCCTCCCCTGCCATCCTGCACCCGCGCGAGTAAAGGGCCCCGGCTCATGCCGGCGCCCTTCACCCGTTCAGGCCTGTCCTGCCGAAGCCTAGCTGGCTTCGGCAGTTGTTTCATCCCCGCCTCAGCGGTTTCCGCGACCTTCGCCACGTTCGATCTTGCCGTCGCTGTTGCGATCGAGTCGCTCGAACATCTTGTCGGCACCGGCAAGGAACTCATCCCTGGAGACCTTGCCGTCGCCATCCGTGTCGAGGCGGGCGAAGTGGTCGCCGCGCTTGCCTTCCTTCGATCCGTCGCGACCGGCTTCCTTCTTGCCGTCCCGCATCTTCTGCTTGGCGGCCTGCATTTCCTCGAGCGTCAACGCACCGTCGCCATCGGCGTCGGCCTTCTCGAAGTACTTCTCCATCCAGCCGGCATGACGGTCGGAAAGTTCGCCATCCTTGCGCTCCGCGGCTTTCTGCTTCATCTCCTCGAGCGTGACCTTACCATCGCCGTCGGCATCCATGGCGGCGAACCGTTCGGCGGGATCGCCGCGGCCTTCCTTGAACTTCTCGCGCATGGCCTCGCGGGCGGCCTTCATTTCGTCCTTGGTGACGAAGCCGTCGCCGTCCTTGTCCATCGCAGCAAAGCGTTGCTCTGCAGCGGCGCGGAACTCTTCCTTCGAGATGTCGCCGCTATTGTCCGTATCGGCCATGCCGAAAAGATGGGCCCCGTGGCCGTGTTTTCCGGGCTCGGCATGGGTGATCGCCGGAACCGCCATTGCAACCGCGAGGGCCGCCGCCGTGCCGAACAATCCAATCTTGAGCTTCTTCATCGCTATCGTCCTTTTTCCAGTTTCCGTCCCCCGGAGCTGAACAAGGAACGCCGCCGCATCAGGGTGGCGCAGGCGGAAAGTTCCGCCATCCTTAATCATTCAAACGATGGGGAAGCGGGAATCCGTCGGGTTCGGCCCAAGAAAAATCAGGGGCGGAGCCCCGCTGGAACCGCAAGGCGGCGGCGATGCGAGAAGGCAGGGCCCAGGAGCACTTGCGCGGGAAGGCGGGTTTCCACGACAGACAGTCCTTCCCGGCGTTCCGCGAGCACAGAAAGGCCGGCGGCTCCGACGGCGCCATTTGCAAGCACCGCAAGGGCGATATTCGCGCCGAGCGCCGGTGAGAAGCCTGTCGTGGTCGCGAGTCCCGCAGGCTCACCATTCAGCGAGACGGAGGCGAAGCGCGCCGGTTCAAGCCCTCCGACGGCGAGGCGGACCAGGCGGCGGGCGGGTTCCGTGCCGTGCATGGCGCGCAGTGCCGACCCTCCATTGAAGAGGCCCTTGGAGGGGGCGATCGTGAAGCCCGGCCAGATCGCCGCGGGCGGCAAGGCGTCTGCGGGATCGATGGCCGCGAAGGCCGACAGATAGTCGACGCCTGCGCGCGGGTGGCCCGCTTCGAGCCGCGCCAGTTCGCGGAGCGCAAAACCGGCCGGGCGAAGACCGAAAGTTGCACCCTTCCCCAGCAGTGTTCGCCAGACATGCGGCGCGTCCTCCGCGTCGCACCAGAGTTCGTATCCGAGGTCGCCGGTCGCGCCGCTGCGGCTCGCATAGACCGGCATGCCTCCGATCGAAATCCAGCGCGCAGCAAAGGGGTCGAGAGTCTCGATGTCGTCGCAGCCAAGTTCCGCGAGCAGGAAGGCCGAAAGCGGCCCCTGAAGGGCGAGTACTGCGAGCGTGGCGCTCACATCTTCCACGCGGACGCGGAATCCTTCCGCACTGTCGATGAGCCAGGCGAGATGCGTTTCCTCCGTCACCAGCCTGTAGTCGTCTGCTGCGAGGCGGAAGAGCAGCCCGTCGCCGAGCACCATGCCGCTGCCTTCGCAGAAGATGACATGACGCAACCTGTCCACCTCAAGCGAACCGACCGGCACAGCGCAAAGCCGTTCGAGATAGGCAAGCGCATCCCGGCCCGAAATCCGGTATTTGACGAGCGGCGACAGATCCATCAAGGCGGCGGCGCCGCGCAAGGCGCGATATTCGTCGCCGAGATCTGTGAATATCTGCGGCACCGTATAGCCGTTCCATGCCGTCCAGAGATTGGTGCGGCTTTCGGCGGCGGTTTCGAGATGGAGCGGCGTCGTCCGAACGGCGCGGGCAAAGGGCGGTTCGCCGCTCTCTTCCTCGAAAAGGGACGGATCGACCTCGGCGCGCTCATCCGCCGGATCGACAGAATTCACCGGCACTGCTTCTTCATGCAGCGTTTCGGACTGCTGTTCTTCGGGGCGCGGGAAGGAATCCGGCGTCATCTGCCCGCCTCCATCTTGTCGATCGCGGCGCCCGCCGCGATCCAGCCCGGAAGTCCGGTCACGCCGCCGCCTGGATGGCTACCTGCACCGCAGAGATAGAGCCCGGCCAGCGGCGTTTCGTAACGGCCGAATCCGGGAGCAGGCCGGAAGGCCAGCAAGCGGTCGAGACGAAGATCGCCCTGATGCCAGTCGCCGCCCGCAAGCCCGTACTTCAACTCGATATCCGGCGGCGTCAGTATCTCGCCCGCGATCATCGCTTCCTCTATGCCCGGCGCGAAGGAGGCGATCCGCCGCACAACTTTCTGCACGAAGCCTTCGCGCTGCATGGGCCAGCCGCCTTCGACCTCATGCGGCGCGGAGTGAACGATGACGGAAAGAATGTGGTGCCCTTCCGGCGCAAGCGCCGGGTCCGCGACGCTCGGCATATGCAGTTCCAGAACCGGTGCCGAGGTGAGGCGGCCTTCGTTGCAGGCGGCGGCAGCCTCGTCCACTTCCTGCAGGGAAGGCGCGATGAGAAGCCTCGCTCCATGGAGTTCTGCTGCAAGTCCGGTGAAGAGGGGTGCGCGTTCGAGTGCGAGATTGAGCTTTGCCGTCGTACCGGGTCGCGGCGCACGGCTCAATTCCAGCGCCTGATGCGTTTCCACGCACTGCGCGCCGGCAAGTTCCAGCAGCGTGACGCGCGGATTGATGGCGGACAGGACAAGCGGCGCGCGCAGCAATGTGCCGTCCAGCAGTTCAATCCCGGCGGCAACGCCGTTCTCGATGAAGACGCGCGCCACCGCCGCGTTGAGGCGCAATTCCCCGCCGCCCGCCGATACGATCTCGATGAGCACCTGAATGAGGGCGCCTGGCCCGCCCGCGATCTGCCGCAAGCCCTGCCCCTGCGTCCTGAGCGCCTCCCGCCAGACCGCGCGGAAGGATGTGCCCGGTGCATAAGGGCCTTCCGCACCACCAAGCGTCGCGTCGAATGCAATGGCTCCCTTCAGAAGCGGGGATTCGAAGTCGGCATCAAGCCTGTCGCCGATGCTTTCCGGTAGACGCCGCATCAGGTTCTGCAGCGCCGATCCGCCGGATATCTCTCCGCGCCAGATGAGGCGGCGGAAGAATTTGCGCAGCGCCTCGGGCTCGCGAAGGTCCGGCGGCATGTCACCGAGAAGCGGCGCGATCAGCGCGGCCTGCGTATGAAGTTCATCGGCATAGTCGCGATAGGCTTCCGCATCGCGCGGCAGTCGCTTGGCGAAGCGGGAGAACTCTCTGCGGTTGCGCGGCAGAAGAACATGGCCGCCATCCGGATCGAGTGCGACGGACGGAATGTCCCTCGCGGCATAGCGGAGACCGTGCCTGGCAAGTTTCAGCGCGCGTTCGATCCGCTTCGGGAAAGCGTCGACCAGATGCGCGATCGCGGGTGCCGCATAGCCGGGAACGATTTCAGATGTCGCGGAAGCACCGCCCGCCGCATCGCGCGCTTCAAGTACGAGCACTCGGCGTCCTGCCCGCGTGAGCCGTGCTGCAGCGACGAGACCGTTATGACCCGCACCGATCACGATCGCATCAAATGTATTTCCGCTGCGAGACACGGCTCAGGCCCTCCCCTTGCGGGCGGCCAGCACCTCGGCGGCGGCATTTGCGCCGGGCGCACCCATCACGAAAGGTCCGGGGTGGGCGCTCGGCGAGCAGAGATAGAAATTGCGCAGCGGCGTCGAGGCGCCGCCCTGGCCGGGGAAAGGCCGGTTTACGAAGAACTGATCGAGCGTCGTCTCGCCATAGGCAAAATCGCCGCCCGTGAGCCCCATTTCATTTTCGATATCGCCTGGCAGCAGAACTTCGCAAGCCAGCATGCGCGTTTCGATGCCGGGGCTCACTTCGGCAAGCCGCGCCGTCACGAGGTCGCGCAGCGCATCGCGGCGTTCGCCCGTCCAGGCGCCGTCATGAAGTTCGCCGGGTACGAACTGGACCACGGCGGAGAGCACATGCTTGCCGGCAGGCGCGAGCGACGGATCGGCGATCGAGGGGATCAGCACGTCGATCACGGGATCGCGCGGCGGCATCCGCTCTCGCCAGTCGGTGAAAGCGCGGTCCATGGCCGGGATCGTGCCCGCAAGCCGCAAGCCGCCGCCGAGCGAAGGGCAACCTTCCGGCAGACCCGGGAATTCCGGCATGGCGTCGAGCGCAATATTCACCTTGGCGGCGACGCCCTTCATCCGCACGCGGCCGACGCGCTCGACCAGTCCTTGCGGCAGATCCTTCCAGCGGAAGAGGCTCAGAAAGCTCCGCTTCACATCGAGGCCCGACAGCACCACGCCGGCACCGATCGTCTCGCCATTCGCGAGTTCGACGCCGCGCACCTTGCGGTCCTTGATGAGGACATCGGTGACTTCCGCATCGAGGCGGATCTTGCCGCCGCTTGCCTGCACGGCGGCGGTGAGCGCATGAAGCAGCGCAACGCTGCCGCCTTGCGGCATCAACGTGTCGGGCGCTCCGCCCGTCGCGTCCCCTGCTTCCGACAACCAGGGCCATATGAGACGCGACGCGCTCATCGGCGAGGAAGGTCCGAGCGTTCCGCCCATGAGGGCCGCAGCCGCGAGATGCGCCTTGATGGCAGGCGCCTCGAAATAATCATCGAGATAGTCCGAGAGGGGCAGCGTCCAGAGCCCAAGCATCGACGCCAGTTCGGCGGGCGGGGCTTCGGCAAGCCGGTCTGCAAGCGCGAGCCGCGCGCGAAGACGGGCAAGGATGCCGCCCGACGGTGCGGACGCCGCGCGGGAGAGAAGCGGTGCAAGGCCCCTCGCCGCCCGCAGCATGTCGCGGCGATAACGCGTCCAGGCATCTGCGTCGCGGCGCGAATGGCGCGCCAGCTCGCGGCGATGGATCACGCCGTCGCGATAGCTCGCGACATAGGCACCGTCCGGAAAACAGGTGACGCTGCCTTCGGCGCGGATGAAGCGCAATCCGTGGCGCGCGAGATCGAGATCGGCGGCGATACGGGGCGGCAGGCCGCCGCTGCCCAGCATGTAGCGCGGCAGCAGGAAACCCGGCGCAATCTCATGCGGCATGGCAATGCCGCCCGGGGCCGAGGCACGGTCGAGCACCAGCACATCGAGCCCCGCCCGCGCCAGATAGGCGGCGGCGACAAGCCCGTTGAGCCCGGCTCCGATCACCACTGCATCGTGACGCTCCATGCGTCGCTACCCCACACACCGCCCGGCCCGGGACGGTTCCCAAACGCCTCGTCAGACGCAAGCGTACCGAATTGGCACGCGTCGCGCCGGACAAGCGAACCGCATCGCCGAAACGCGGTTCCCGTTAACCACAAAATGCCGGGAAATGCCTCGCATCGGGCCCGCGTTGCCCCTTCCGGGTTAACGCGGCCCGTCCCGGCCGGCAGAAGAGCGATGCAAGGAGTCAGCCAGAAACGGCGGCAACGACGATGGCATCGAATGCCTCGCGCACGCGGCGCTGGCTCTCGATGAGTTCCGCCTCGAGCGTCGCGAAATCCGGCACGTCGCCCGCGCGGGCAAGCCGGAACTTGAGGCCGCTCGGTGCCTCCGCGGGATCGAACACGCCTTCGACGCAGACGCGGATGACCTGCGTCAGATTATGGTTGAGGTCGATCGCCCGGACGAGCATGTCCGCCGTGTCGGCCGGGAGCAGTCCTTCCTTCGCGATGCGCATGAGCGCCGTCCGCGTATGCGGATGGCGGATCGCCGGATGCTCATGCGCGTGGATGAGTTGCAGGAACTGGCAGATGAACTCGATATCCACGAGCCCGCCGCGCACATGCTTCATCTCCCACGGATTGTCGCTGTGCCGTTCCTTCGCGAGGCGCTCGCGCATCTCGGCGACATCCGAAGCGATCTTCACCCGGTCGCGCTTGGCGAGGATCGTGTTCGAGATGGCCGCTTCAATACGCTCGCGCAATTCGGCGGGCCCCGAGATCACGCGGGCGCGCGTCAGCGCCATATGTTCCCATGTCCAGGCCTCCGTCTCCTGATAGGCGACGAAGCTGTCGAAGGCCGTCGCAATCGGACCGGCATTGCCCGAGGGACGGAGCCGCATGTCGACTTCGTAGAGCTTGCCCTCCGCCGTCGGCGCCGTCAGCGCCGTAATGAGCTGCTGGCAGACACGGGCATAGTATTGCGAGGCGTGAAGCGGCCTTTCGCCATCCGATTCCGTATCGCCATCCGGCAGATCGTAGATCACGATGAGATCGAGATCGGAGCTTGCGCTCATCTCCTCGCTGCCAAGCTTGCCCATGGCGACGGCGCAGAAGCGGCCGCCGGGAATCCGCCCGTGCCGTTCCGCCACCTTGCCCTCCGCCGCAGGCGCGAGCGCGGCCACGAGTTCGGAAGCGAGCGCTGCATAGGCCGGTCCGGCCTCTTCCGCATCGGCACTGCCCGACAGCACGCGTACGCCGAGGCGAAAGCGATATTCGCGCGCCCAGACGCGCGCGAAGTCCAGCACGTCCTGATAGTCCTCCGCATGGGCGAGCTCGTCCGCAAGACTGCGGTGCAACTCCTCCCGTCCCGGCAGCACCTTGAAGAAGTCCGGATCGACCACCGCCTCCAGCACGCGCGGATTTTGACTGAGGTATCTTGCAAGGCGCGGCGCCGTTCCGCATATGCCCGCCAGCAGGTCGAGCAGATGCGGATTGGAATAGAGCATCGAGAAAAGCTGCACGCCGGCGGGAAGGCCGGTGAGGAACTTGTCGAAACGGTCGAAGGCCGTATCGGGGTTCGCCGTGCGCGACAAGGCGCGCAGCAGTTCGGGCATAAGGCTCGTCAACAGCTCTCGCGAGCGCGTCGCCCGTGTTGCCGGAAAGCGCCCCGTGTGCCAGCCGCGTATCGTCTCCGACATTTCCGAAACGCGGGTAAAGCCGAGACCCCGCAACGTCTGGAGCGTTTCGGGATCGTCCTCAGTACCAGTGAAGACAAGGCTGCCGCCTTCCTCGCCGAGCGGCGGCGCCGTTTCGAAAAGCTTGGCGTAATGATCGCGTACGCATTCGAGCCGCGCCGTCAGCGCTTCGGAAAAAGCTTCGCGGTCCGCAAAGCCCATGAAGCAGGCGACGTGATCGAGCCCTTCGCCGGTTGCAGGCAATGAATGCGTTTGCTCGTCATCGATCATCTGGATGCGATGTTCGAGCGTGCGCAGGAAGCGGTAGGCTTCCTTCAGTTCGTCTGCGGTTTCCGGCGCGATCCACTTCTTCGCCGCCAGTTCGTCGAGCATCGGGCAGGTCTGACGTCCGCGCAGGTCGTAATCGCGACCGCCGGCGATCAGTTGTTGCGTCTGCACGAAGAACTCGATCTCGCGAATGCCGCCGCGCCCAAGCTTGATATTGTGCCCCGCCACGGCAACGACCGCATGGCCGCCGACAGCGTGGATCTGCCGCTTCATCGAATGAATGTCGTCGATGGCGGCGAAATCGAGATTGCGGCGCCAGATATAGGGTGTGAGATGTTTCAGGAAACGCTCGCCCGCGGCTATGTCGCCCGCGATCGGCCGCGCCTTGATGAAAGCGGCGCGCTCCCAGTTCTGGCCCCGGCTTTCGTAATAGCCTTCGGCGGCGGGAAGCGAAACGGCGACAGGCGTACCGCCGGGATCGGGCCGGAGCCGCAGATCGGTGCGGAAGACATAGCCCTCCGCCGTCCGTTCCTGCAGCATCTTCACGAGATCCTTCGTCAGCCGCACGAAGAAATCGCCATCGTCGAGCCCGTCTTTCAGCGGCAATTGTTCCGGCTCGTAGAAGACAACCATGTCGATGTCGCTCGAATAGTTCAGTTCGCGCGAACCGTATTTCCCCATGCCGAGAATGACGAGGCCGGACCCTGCTTGCACCGCGTCTTCCGGCGCACGGAGGATTTGGCCGCGCGATGCCGCATTGCGCAGGAGCCAGGCGACCGAGCTTTCCACCGCCATGTCGGCGAAAGCTGTCAGCGCCTCCGTCACCTGTTCGAGCGGCCATGTATCCGTAATATCCGCCATGGCGATGAGAAGCGCGGCTTCCGACTTTGCGAGCCGAAGTGCGGCCATGACATCCGCCTGCTTTTCCAGATCGCGGGCCGCCTTCACCCGCGTGAGCAGGTCTTCCATCGCCACTTCCGGCGCGCGGTCGATGAGGCGCGGCAGCCAGTCCGGGTGAAGTCTGACAATCCGGCCGAGAAAGGGCGAATTGCCGAAAAGGGAATGGATGAGATGCCGCGCCGAAGGATCCTCGATCAATCGTGCCGCCGCGCCGTCATCGAGCTTCGCGGCCGCGGCCACGAGGTCTTCCATTTCGCGTTCCACACGCGCCATGTCGAAGGGCGCGGGCGCATTCGTCCCCCGCTCGCGAAGTGCCGTACCCATTTCCGCCACCAACAAGTCGATCCTTTTAGGCAGGGACGCTAGCAGATTCCCGCCCGGTCAACGCCCTGAAACGGGGAGAAAAAGCGTTACGCGAAGGCCGGGGTTGTTGTCGCCGAGCTCGATGGCGCCGCCATGAAGCCGCGCCACGGCGGCAACGAGGCTGAGGCCAAGGCCCGAGCCCGGCGTATTGCGGCTCGCTTCGAGCCGCACGAAGCGCTCCAGCACATGCTGGCGCTCGCCCGCCGGAATGCCCGGCCCGCGGTCCGCCACCGTCAGCGCGATACCCCGCCCTGCCCTCGCTGCGTCGGGCCCGGCGGATATCTCGATCATGCGTTCGTTGGCATCGTCGCTCGGCAGGCCATGCTTCAATGCATTATCGAGCAGATTGGCGACGGCCTGTGCCAGCAACTCGCGGCTGCCCCAGATTTTCAGGCCGTCTTCCACGTCGACCTTCAGCGTCACCCCTTTTTCCTCGGCGAGCGGTTCGTAAAGTTCGGCAGCGTCCTGCAGCGTGGCATGGAGATCGACCCAGGACATGGAGTCGCGCAGGGAGCCTGCTTCCGCCCGCGCGATCATCAGCAGCGCATTGAAGGTGCCGAGAAGATTGTCCGCCTCGGCAATCGTCTTTTCGAGCGTCTGCTTGTAGTCCTCGGCGGACGCTTCCTGCATGAGCGTCACTTCGAGCCGGTTGCGCAACCGGTTAAGCGGGCTTCTGAGGTCATGCGCGATATTGTCCGTCACCTGCCGCATGCCGATCATCAATGCCTCGATCTGTTCGAGCATGGCGTTCAGGTTCTGGCCGAGCTGGTCGAGTTCATCGCCCGTGCCGGCAATCGGCAGGCGCTGCGAGAGGTCGCCGCCCATGATGTCGAGGCTCGACCGGTTGATCTCGTCCACGCGCGCCAGCATGTTGCGGCTCATGAACAGCCCGCCCGCGAGGCCGAGCGCGACGGTGAGGCCGATGGCCCAGATCAGCGCATTGGTGATGAGATTTTCGATCTCGCGCCGCTCCTGCACATCGCGGCCGACAAGGAGGTAAAACCCCTCCTGCAGATAGAAGGCGCGGGCACGGGCGGCCTTGATCTCGATGCCGTCCAGCGTCTTGCGGTTGTAGCTGAAATCGAACCAGCCATCGGGCCCGGCCTCGATCTGCGGGCGCGCATCGAGCGTTCCGGCAAGCACGCGGCCCGCGGGGTCGAGCACCAGGTAAAGGCTCTGCCCCGGATCGCGCGAGCGTTGGATCACGGTATGGACGAGAAGCGGCAAGCCACCCTGGCGATATTGTTCGGCAAGGCCGGTGATCTCCGCCTCGACCGCCTCGTCGGTCTGGCGGGCGAGGAAGCCGGCCGTATTCCAGTAGACATAGGCCAGCAGCGTGATCGCCGAGGCGGCGAACAGGGCGAGGTAAATGACCGCGAGCCGGAAGGTCGAGGTCTTGAGGAGTTTAATCAGCGGCACGCAGCGAGTATCCCGCACCCCGCACGGTGTGCAAGAGCGGCTGCTCGAAATTCTTGTCGATCTTGGCCCGGAGCCGCGAAATATGGACGTCGATCACGTTCGTTTGCGGATCGAAATGATATTCCCAGACATTTTCGAGCAGCATGGTCCGGGTGACAACCTGGCCTGCATGCTTCATCAGGTACTCGAGCAGGCGGAATTCGCGAGGCTGGAGGTCGATTTCCTGACCCTCGCGGATGACCTTGCGGGAAAGGAGGTCGATTTCGAGATTGCCGACCTGCAACCGGGTGCGGACCTGATCGGGGTTTGCCCGGCGGACCAGCACCTCGATCCGCGCCAGCAATTCGGCAAAGGCATAAGGCTTCGTCAGGTAGTCGTCGCCGCCGGCCTTGAGGCCCTTGATGCGATCGTCCACTTCGCCCAGCGCCGAAAGGAAGAGAACGGGCGTGCGCACGCCTTCCTCGCGCAGCGTCTGGACGACGGAAAGCCCGTCGCGTTTCGGCAGCATGCGGTCGACGATCATCACATCGAAGGTGCTGGAAAGCGCGAGGGTTAGCCCCTCCTCCCCGTCCGCCGCATGATCGACGATGTGGCCGCTTTCGCGCAGGCCCTTCACCGCATAAGCGGCTGCCTCCAGATCGTCCTCAATCACCAGAATTCGCATCGCTTCACCAGTTCCTGACCTTGGCCGCGGACGACGCCGCCGATGCCGCGGGGGATGAGCATCGGCGGCGCGCCTTTGCGATCCCTCCTTCCGGAAAGGCGGGGACCGCGCGTTCCGCGCGGACGCCCGTCCCCCGACGGCGTCCGTCCGTTACGACTTCTCGAGCGTCAGCGCCACGAAGCGCTGCTGGTCGTTGCTGCGAAGAAGCAGCAGCACCGAGGATTTCTTCGCCTTCGTCGCTTCATCGACGCCAGCGACCACATCGGCCGGAGTCTTCACGTCCTTGCCCGACACTTTCACGATCACGTCGCCCGGGCGGATACCCTTCTCCGCCGCATCGCTCGCGGGATCGACCGTCTGCACCACCACGCCGTCCGGCGAAGAAGTGAGCGCGAGGCCAAGGCTTTCGGTCGTGCCGGACTGCGGCGCGGTTTCGGCCGGACCGGCAGCCGCCATGTCGAGGTTTTCCGGGAAGGTACCGATCCGTGCACGGATCGTCCGGCGGCGTTCGTCGCGCCACACCACGATCTCCGCGCGCGTTTCCGGCTGCAGATCGGCGACCGTGCGGCTCACGGCGCGCACATCTTCCATTTCCTTGCTGTTGATGTTCACGATCACGTCGCCGGTGCGGATGCCGGCATTCTCGGCCGGGCTGTCCTTCGCCACCTGCGCCACAAGTGCGCCGCGCGCCTTGTCGAGGCCGAGCGAGGTGGCGAGTTCCTCATCCACCTGCTGGATCGTCACACCGAGCCAGCCGCGCGTCACCTTGCCGTCGTCCTTGAGCTGCGCGATCACGCGCTGGGCAATCGAAGACGGGATGGCGAAGCCGATACCGACGCTGCCGCCGGTCGGCGAGAAGATGGCGGTGTTCACGCCCACCACATTGCCTTGCACGTCGAAGGTCGGGCCGCCGGAATTGCCACGGTTGATCGAGGCATCGATCTGGATGAAGTCATCATAGGGGCCGGCGCCAATCTCGCGGCCTCGCGCCGAGACGATGCCTGTTGTGACCGTGCCGCCAAGGCCGAAGGGATTGCCGACCGCGAGCACCCAGTCGCCCACGCGCACATTGTCGGAATTGCCGAAGGCCACATAGGGCAGCGGCGTCTTCGACTCGACTTTCACCAGCGCAAGGTCAGTCTTCGGGTCGCGGCCGATCAGCTTGGCGGCCATCTCCGTGCCGTCGTCGCGTACGGCGGTGATGTCCTTGCCTTCGCCGACCACGTGGTTGTTGGTGACGATGTACCCATCGGCGGAAATCAGGAAGCCGGAGCCGAGCGAGGTTGCCTGGCGGCGGCGCGGGGCGCCATCGCGGCCCTGCGGCTGCATATCGCGGAAGAAGCGCTCAAAGGGGCTGCCCGGCGGGAAAGGAAGTTCCGGAACGCCCGCTTGCGCGGCCACTTCCTCGTTCACGCGGATCGAGACCACGGCGGGGCTCACCTTTTCCACGAGGTCGGCGAAACTCGGCAGGCGTTCCAGCGCGTTGGCGGCCGGCGCGGCCGAGCGCGTGTCGAGCGGCGCAGTATTCGCCACGACGCTTACCGAGCCGAGCCCAATGGCCACAATGCCCGCCAGCACGAGCGTCAGCGCCGGGCGGCGCAGTGAACCGTTTCGACCGTTCCGCATCATCTTGAACTCCCGTCACGTTGTTCCGGCCTGCCCGTTTCGCGGTATGCGAATGGCGGCATGATTGCTCACAGGATCATTACCTGATCCTTTCCAAATCATGTCCGAATTATTACATATTGGTAAGGCGAAATCGTGACGGCTTCAGCCGCGCCGATTTTCGTCCTTTTCAAGCAGCAGGGCGAGCTTCGCTGCCTCCTCGGGCGTGAGGCGCGGTTCCGCCGGGCGCACCCGTTGGCGGCGAAGCACGGTGAAGACAATGCCGCCGCCAAGGACGAGGACCAGCGCCGGACCCAACCAGAGCAGCAGGGTCGCCGGGCCGAAGGGCGGCGTCATCAGCACGAAGTCGCCATAGCGCGCGACCACGAAGTCATAGACTTCCCGGTCCGTGTCGCCAGCGAGGATCCGGTCGCGCACCACGCGGCGGAGATCGCCCGCAAGCTCCGCATCGGAATCGTCGATCGACTGGTTCTGGCAGACCATGCAGCGCAGGTTCTTCGAGATGGCGCGGGCGCGCGCTTCCTGCTGCGGGTCGTCGAGGCGCTCCGAAGGGTCGACCAGCGCGAAGGACGGCGCTGTGAGCGCGAAGACAATGGCAAGCGCGGCGGCGAAGCTCCGCATCGCCCTATTCCGCCGGTTGCGCGGCAAGGCGCGGGCGGGCGCCGGTCGGCGCGCCGACACGAAGCCGCCGGTCAAGAAGCGAGATGAGTCCGCCGATCCCCATGATGGTGCCGCCGATCCAGATCAGTGGCGCAAAGGTGTTGCGGTAGGCGCGCAGCACCCACTTTCCGTTCCCTGCCTGCTCGCCGAGCACGACGTAGAGATCGGAGATGCCGTTGGTGCGGATGGCCGGTTCGGTCTTTTCCTGCCGCTCGGCGGGGAAGCGGCGCTTCTCGGGTAGCATCACGCCGAGGTCGCGCCCGCCCCGCGCAACGCCGACCACGCCCACCATGGCATCGAAGTTCGGACCGTCGCGAAGTGCAACGCCCTGCAATGTCAGCGTGTAACCACCGATCTCCGCGCTTTCGCCGGGTGCGACGGCGGTGATGAGTTCATCGCTCCAGGCCGTCACGCCGATGATACCCGCGACGCAGATGCCGACGCCCCCATGCGCCAGCGCCGAGCCCCAGACGGCGCGCGGCAGGCGGCGCGCCCGGGACAGACTTTCCGCCAGCGGCGTCGAGAAAAGCTTGATGCGCCAGGCAACATCCGAGAGCGCGCCCGCGACGAGCCATACAGCGAGCGCCATGCCGAAAGGCGCGAGCCACGGGCCTTCGTAGAAGAAGGCAAAGGAGGCGATGAGCGCGACAAAGGCGATGCCTGCCGCGGCGAGAAGCCGCTCGGCCGCCGCCATGAGGTCCGCCCGCTTCCAGCCGAGCAGCGGCCCGAGCGGCACGAGACAGAGCAGCGGTACGAATATCGGCACGAATGTATAGTTGAAGAAGGGCGGGCCCACCGTGATCTTCTCCCCGGTCAGCGCGTCGAGGAAAAGCGGATAGAGCGTGCCGATGAAAACCGATGCCGTCGCCGCCGAAAGCAGCATGTTGTTCATCAGCAAAGCGCCTTCGCGGCTGATCGGTGCGAAGATGCCGCCGGCCCTCAGCATTGGTGCGCGCCACGCATAAAGCGCAAGCGACCCGCCGACAAAGAACATCAGGATGCCGAGAATGAAGCTGCCGCGCGCGGGGTCGACCGCGAAGGCATGCACCGAAGTCAGCACGCCCGAGCGCACGAGGAAGGTGCCGAGCAGCGACAGCGAGAAGGCAAGGATCGCCAGCAGGATCGTCCAGCTTTTGAGCGCGCCGCGCTTTTCGGCAACGATCGCCGAATGGAGCAGCGCCGTGCCCGCAAGCCAGGGCATGAGCGATGCGTTTTCCACCGGGTCCCAGAACCAGAAGCCGCCCCAGCCAAGCGTGTAATAGGCCCACCACGAGCCCATGGCGATGCCGATGGTGAGCGAGAGCCAGGCGGCAAGCGTCCAGGGACGCACCCAGCGCGCCCAGCTCGCATCGACACGGCCTTCGAGGAGCGCGGCGACCGCGAAAGAGAACGTCATCGAGAAGCCGACATAGCCCGCATAGAGCCAGGGCGGATGGAAGGCGAGCGCCCGGTCCTGCAGGAGCGGGTTGAGGCCCGTGCCTTCGAAGGGCGCCGGGTCGAGCCGGGCAAAGGGGTTCGACGTGAAGATCACGAAGAGCAGGAAAGCGACGGCGATCGAGGCCTGCACGGCAAGCACGCGCGCGCGCAGCGTATCCGGCAGGTTGCGCCCGAAAAACGCGACCATGGCGCCGAACATCGCGAGGATGAGCACCCAGAGCACCATCGAGCCTTCGTGATTGCCCCAGACGCCGCTCACCTTGAAGATCATCGGCTTCATGGAGTGCGAGTTGTCGTAGACGAGCTTCACGGAGAAGTCGGAGACGACGAAGGCATAGGTGAGCGCGGCGAAGGCGGCACCGACGAGCAGGAACTGCAGGATCGCCGCAGGCTCGGCAACATGCATCAGCTGCACATCGCGGCGATGCGCGCCGATGGCAGGCACGACGGTCTGCACGAGCGAAACGGCGAGCGCCAGCACCAGCGCGAAATGGCCCAGCTCGACGATCATGGATAGGAGCCCTGCCCGTAAGTCTCGGCATGGGAGGCTTCGGCGCCTTCGCCCTGCCACTGGCCGGAGCGCTTCAGCGCATCGGCGACCTCGGGCGGCATGTAATACTCGTCGTGTTTGGCGAGCACGTTGGTCGCAGTGAAATTTCCGTCTTCCCCGAAAGAACCTTCAGTGACGACACCCTGCCCTTCGCGAAAGAGGTCCGGCAACATGCCCCGATAGGTGACGGTGACCGTCTCCACGAAATCCGTCACGTTGAAGCGCAGCGTTGCATCGCCGAGGTCCTGCAGCGATCCCTGCTCCACCAGGCCGCCGAGACGGATGCGCTGGCCGGGTTCGACGCCGCGTTCCACGACATCGCTCGGGCTGTAGAAGAAGACGATACTGTCGCGCATCGCAAACAGCATCAGACCCACGGCAAGGCCGAGAATGCCGAGGCTCGCTGCGATGAATGTTGCGCGGCGCTGCTTGCGCGTCATGTCGGTTCCGCTCCCTTTTTTTGCCGGAACGGGGCCGGCGGTGGGCAGATATATCCCGCCCCGGCATCGCCGCCAAACCGCTAAATCGTCGCGGGGCAAGAGAATTTGCCCGGAATCCACGTCAAATCCCCAGCATCAGCCTGGTAGCCGGGCCGGCAATGCCGTCATCCACAAGGCCGAATTCGCGCTGGAAGGATTTCAGGGCGCTTTCGAGGCCTTCGTCGAAGGTGCCGTCGCAGTTCACCGCATAGCCCTCCTTCACCAGCGCCTGTTCCAGGGCGCGGACGTCATTGCCGGTCATGGGCGGGTCGGTGAGGCGGAGATTTCGGGTCGCTGCATCTATTGCCGAGACTGTGACCGGCGGCCGGAAACCGAGGACATCCGCATCGATCCGGACGCCGCGCACCATCAACGGCAGATCGAGCTTCCATTTTCCTGCCGCCGCCAGCGCCTTCAGCGTATCCATGCGGTAGACGGTCTTGCGGAGCAGCATGTTCGGATGACTGGCGAGCCATTCGCGACGCGTGTCGACATAGGCCGCCGCCCATTTGCGCTCGCCTGTACGGGCTGCATCGCCCTGCTTCGCATTGGTGCGATCCCGCATCGCGCCCCAAGAGCCATGAACGACACTGTCATAGACGATGGCAACGGAAAGCGGCTCCGAAAGACCGGCGCGCTTGGCTGCCGCGACGGCCGGCGCCCAGTAGACCCTGTCGAAAAAGGCGTCCTGCGTCTCGCGCATCACCGGGTCGCCGCCTGCTTCTTTCAGCAAGCCGCGAAAGGTCCAGTCCGTATCGAGGCGAAGGTCGATATCGGCAAGGCGCGCGAGATAAGGCCTCAGCGCTCGGGCATAGGCCGCGCCGGGGGCGTCGCAATAGGCCTTGATGAGAAGATGGAGATTGCCGCTGCCCAGCGTCGTCTGCGACCGGCCATAGGTGAGATGGCCGCTGTCGCCGGTGAGCAAGGTCACGCGGGCATAATCGCCCCGCGCAGAGCCCGTCTCGAAAATATTGACGATGGCCTTCGCCGTTTCCTTCTGAAGATCGGTCAGCATCTTGCCCTGCCCTGTCGTGTGAGTCGGGCATCATCCTATCCCGGCTGCGCAAACCCGGGGATTAGTTGCCGACCCGGGCTTCCGCTTCGCCCAGCCGGGCCAGGGCTTCGGCATCTCCGGCGAAGGTCTCGCGCGCGGTTTCGAGCGCCGTACGCGCCTTTTCCGGCTCCCCCAGCACACCATAGGAATGGACAAGCCGGAGCCAACCTTCGAGGTCCTCGGGATTCTCGGCGAGCCGGGCTGCGAGCCCGTCCACCATGCCGCGGATCATGGGTTCGTCTTCGGCTGCTATCGCCGGACGGCCTTCGAGAGCGGCAATCCGAGCACGGACGGCAGGCACCCAAGGCGCGTCGCCCGGCGCACCGGCGACAAGCGCCTTCCAGCGGCCAAGCGCCGCTTCTCTCTTGCCCTCCTCGATCTCGGCCAATCCAAGCAGGAATTGCGCGCGCGGTTCCGATGGATCGAGTTCAACCGCCTTTTCGAGATCGGTCTTTGCGCCGGGTCCGACTGCGCCCTCATTCGCCAGCACCCGCGCCTCTGCCCGTGCCGCGAGCCGTTCGGCCGTGACCCCGCCTGCGATCATGGCGCGCGTCCAGGCGCGGACCGCCTCGTCATAGCGGCCAAGCATCACATAGGCCGGTGCAACGGTTTCCCAGCCTTCGACATCGTCCGGATTGTCCTTGAGGCGGCGTTCGACCCGCGCCACCAACCCTTCGACGGGGAGCTCCGCCGCGGGCACATTGAGCCGCGCCTCGGCAGGCTGGCTCTCGAGCCCGGGCGCGCCGGCATCGAGATAGATGGCAAGCGTCAGCAGCGGCACGAAGATCGCCAATGCGAGCGCCGCCATGCGCCGCCAGCGCGGGTCGCCGGGACCTTTCGTCTCCCGCAGAGCCGCAGCACGCGCCTCGTCCGCCGCGATGAGCCGCCGCGAGACCTCGATGCGGGCGGCTTCCGCTTCCGCCTCGCCGGTCGTGCCGCGCTCCAGATCGCGCGAGATTTCGGCAAGCTGGTCTCGATAAATGGCGACCTCGCTTTCGCCCCGGTCCTGCGGCGCTTGGGCCGCGCCCGCGCGCAAAGGCCGAAGCAGCAGCCAAAGGGTGAACCCCGTCAGGCCCGCAAAAGCGAGGAAGAGCACGATATCGTTCGCCGAGAGCAGCAATTTTCCGCCTTTTCATGCCATCGGTAGGTCGGCCGGTCCGGGCCCCTGTATAGAGGTTCACGGCGCAGGCGGAAAGCGGCGGAGGGACGCAGGCCCCCCATCGCTTCGGTTTGACGGCGCTCGCGCCTTCGCTAGGCTGCGCGCAAACAGGGAAGAGGAACGCCTGCGTGCTTCGCATTGCAAAAACCGCATTTTTCGGCATTTTCGCCGTCGCCTTCGTCACGCTCGCCGTCATTCTTGCGCGCGGCGTTCTGGAAGCGCCGCAACCCGCCGACCCCGCGCCTTTGATCGCGAGGGCCGGCGCCTATGACGTCACGATTCACCGCGATGAATGGGGCGTGCCCCATATCTATGGCCCTCGCGATGTCGATGTCGCTTTCGGCATCGGCTATGCGCATTCCGAGGATGATTTCGCCACCATTCAGGAAGTGCTGATCGCGACGCGCGGCCAGCTTGCTGCCGTGAAGGGCGAACGCGCCGCTGTGACCGACTATCTCGTCAATCTCATGGGCATCTGGGAAACGGTCGAAGCCCGCTACGAAAGCGATCTCTCCCCTGAAGTCCGCGCCGTGATCGAGGCCTATGCCGACGGCGTGAATTACTATGCCGCGCTCCACCCGGAGAACGTCATTGCCGGATCGCTGCCGGTAACGGGCCGGGACATCGCCGCTGGCTTCATGTTCAAGACGCCCTTCTTCTACGGGCTCGACAAGACACTGATCGCCGTTTTCGAAGGCCGCATCGGCGACAGCGAAGGTTTGTCGAAGGAAGGCGTCGATGCCTTCCTGCCGGCGAAGACGCCGCTTCCCGTCGGATCGAACGCGGTGGCGGTGAGCCCTGCCCGTTCCGCCGACGGCGCGACGCGGCTTCTCGTCAATTCGCATCAGCCCTTCACAGGCCCCGTCGCCTGGTACGAGGCCGTGCTGCGCAGCGACGAGGGCTGGCATGTGGCGGGCGGCTTCTTCCCCGGCTCGCCCTTCATGCTTCACGGGCACAATGCCAATCTCGGCTGGGCGAATACGGTGAACGAGCCCGATCTTGTGGACATCTACCGGCTCACGCTCAATCCTGACAATGACAATCAGTACATGCTCGACGGCGAGTGGCGCGATTTCGAAAGGCGCACCGCCACGATCCGCGTCGATCTATGGGGACCGTTCTGGTGGACGGTGGAGCGCGAGGTTCTGCGCTCCGAACATGGTCCGGTGCTTCGTTCGCCGAACGGCGCCTATGCGGTGCGTTATGCGGGGCTCGGCGAAATCAGGCAGGTCGAACAATATTTCGCGCTCGACAAGGCGCAGAACCTTGCCGAGTGGATCGAGGCGATGAAGCTGCAGGCGCTGCCGAGCATCAACTACATCTATGCCGACCGGCAGGGCAATATCGCCTATGTCTATAACGCTCAGTTCCCCGACCGGAAGGAGGGGCCGGACTGGTCGGGCATTCTGCCGGGCGACGATTCATCGCTGATCTGGCGCGATTACGTGCCCTTCGATCTGGTGCCGAAGCTCTACAATCCGAATTCGGGCTTCGTCTACAATGCGAACAACACGCCGTTCCGCGCCAGCGCGGCAAACGACAATCTGAAGCCGGACGCTTTTCCGGCGCGGATGGGCATCCAGACCGACATGACGAACCGCGCCATGCGGCTCGAGGAAACATATGGGGCGGACCGCTCGATCAAGCGCGAGGCCTTCCACGCCTACAAATACGATCTGGCCTATAGCGAAGATTCACGCGTCGCGGAAATCGTCGCGGAGCTGCTCGCGCTCGATGCGGAAGACGACGCGGAGCTTGCCGAAGCCCAGGAGATCCTCCGCGCCTGGGACCGCCGTACCGACATCGCCAATCGGGGTGCAGCCCTTGCCGTGCGCACAGCCGAGCCCGTCGTCACCGCCGAAATCCGCGGCGAGACGCCACCCGAAGCAGTGACGAAGCTCCGCGAGACGATGTCCTATCTGAAAACTCATTTCGGCCGCCTCGATCCCGAATGGGGGACGGTCAACCGTTTCCGCCGCGGCCCGGTCGACCTGCCCGTCGACGGCGGGCCGGACATTCTTCGCGCGATCTACGGTTTCCCGGTGGAGGACGGCACGTTCACCGCGCGGGGCGGCGACACGCTGATCATGTTTGTCGAATGGGACCGGGCGGGACGGCTGCGCTCGGAAAGCATCCACCCATTCGGCTCGGCTACGCTCGACCGCAACTCGCCGCATTATGCCGACCAGTCGCCGCTTTTTGTCGGGATGGAGACGAAGCCCGTCCGCTTCACGCCGGAAGAGCTTGAAGGCCATGTGAAGGAAAGCTACCGGCCCGGAGCGCGGGCGGCACGCTAGAGATCACATGGCGGCGCGCTCGCCGGGCGTTGTGTGTCCGACGATCCGCGAAAGCGGCAGGTCGATATGCACCGTCGTGCCTTTGCCCAGTGTGCTTTCGATGGTCAGGCTTCCTTCATGAAGCTCGGTCAGATGCTTCGCCAGCGGAAGACCGAGGCCGGTGCCTTCATGCGCACGCGAGAGCGACCCGTCGAGCTGCGTAAAAGGTGTGAGCGCGAGAGGAATATCCGCCTCGGCAATTCCCGTTCCCTCATCGGCCACCGAGATGCGGAGCGCATCGGGCCTGATCTGCGCGTCGATCCGCACCAGGCTGCCGTCGGGGCTGAACTTCACCGCATTCGACACGAGATTGATCAGCACCTGCTTGAGCGCGCGCTCATCCGCGACCAGCGTCACGGAGGGCTCGGGCAGCGAAAGTTCGATCGCGATGTTTGCCTGTTGCGCCCGATGACGCACGATGCGCGTCGCGGCGCCGACGATGTGGTTGAGGTCCGCCTCGTCCTCATGCAGCTTGAAGTGCCCCGCCTCGATTTTCGAGAGATCGAGAATGTCGTTGATGAGGCTCAGCAAGTGTACGCCGCTGTCGTGAATATCCTCGGCATATTCGCGGTAGCGCGGGCTTCCGATGGGGCCGAAGAGCTCGCGCTCCAGCGCCTCCGAGAAGCCGATGATCGCATTGAGCGGCGTGCGAAGCTCGTGGCTCATATTGGCGAGGAATTCGGACTTCGAGCGGCTGGCCGCAGTCGCCTGATCGCGCGCGTCGCGCAGCGCTTCGGCTTCCTTGCGGCGCGCCGTCACATCCTGAAGGCCGATGAGAAGCGCCCTGCGTCCCTGAAAGTGCGCCGTCGCCGCGGAGACGATCACATGGATCACATTGCCGTCCATCCGCTTCATGCGGAACTCGACCGGCGTGCCCGCGCGACTGCTCGCCAGCAGCGTCTCGATGCGCGACGGTAGATCCTGCGCATCGAAGAAGGAGCGGACGTCGGTTGTCGCGCGATCTTCCTCCTTGAGCCCGAAGAGGTGAAGCGCTGCCATATTGGCCTGCATGACGTTGAAGGTCGCCGGATCGACCAGCGCGATGGGCGTTGGCGCGGCATGGAAGAGGCTCTGGAAGCTTTCCTCGGTGTTCCGCACATTCGCTTCCGCTTCCTCGCGGCCTTCGGCTTCCATCTTCAGACGTTCGTAGAGCTCCTGCTGGTGCATGAGCGTGATGAAGCCGTTGCGCCGCAGGCGGTTTGCCGCGCGGACCATTTCAACGCCGATCGCATTCACCACCGCGAAAAGCAGGCAGATCTGCATCATCGTGAAAGTGTCGATTTCCGTGAGGGCCGGGGCAATGGCGACAAAGCCAAGGCAGAGCGCCGAGGCGAGCAGGAGGTTCGGCGCAAGCCGGGTCGGCACGCCGATATAGAAGGCAAACAGAATGACGACGATGCTGAGCAGGGCTGCCGCGAAGTTCACCTCTCCCAGATACAGCGAGACCGGCGCCACGATCACCACGCAGAGCTGTGTCACGAAGGCACTGAGCATGAAGCTGCGCTCGCGGTCTGCGGTCTTGAAAATCCTGAGAGCGACGGTGATCGCCGCGAGCGCCCCGAGCCGGCCCGTGAGCAGCGCGGCAAATTCCCAGCCGAAGCCGAGCGCCATGAAGTCGAAGGCAGCCCAGGCGACGAAGACATATACGGCAACCAGGACGGCATTGAGCCGCGAGCGGATTTCATCCCAGCTCGCGCGAATATAAGCGGCTTCGAGACGCGCATCCGCGAACTCGCCGGTCCAGCGAAAAGCATAAGCTTCTTCAGGCATTTGCGGCGTTTCCTGCGGCAATGCCCCGATGGCGTCTTGCGACCCCCTCACCCAGCCTCCGAACTGCGCCTTCGCGCTCTTTCCAATCCCCGCCCGCAAGACTAGGGGCCAAAGCTTAAATAAAAGGCAAAATTCCGATTGCAGGCTTCCTCGCCCCGGCGACAACGCCTATCGTTTGTCCAGCCGTCCGGTGTCTCAAATCAGGACGGAACAGAAAATTCGGGAGACTGAAGACATGACGGAACAGAGCGGCGCCCCCCAAGGTATTCTGGCGGGGGTGCGCGTCCTCGATTTCGGCCGCTATATCGCGGGCCCTTACTGCGCGGCGCTTCTCGGCGACATGGGCGCCGACGTTATCCGTATCGAGAAGCGGGAGGGCAGCGAGGACCGCTTCGTCCAACCCATCGTTCCGGGCGCCGGCTCCGGCGAGGGCGGCGAAGGCGCGATGTTCCTGCAGATGAACCGCAACAAGCGCGGCCTCACGCTCGACCCGATGACGGAAACGGGCCGGAAGATCGTGCGCCGCCTCGTCGCCACCGCGGATGTGGTCGTGGCCAATCTGCCGCCCTCGACCCTGAAGGCGATGGGCCTCGACTATGAAAGCCTGGTCGAGGCAAAGCCAGATATCATCCTCACCACCGTCTCCGCCTTCGGACATGGCGGCCCCTACAGCGAACGCACAGGCTTCGACGGCGTGGCGCAGTCCATGGTGGGTGCTGCCTATCTCACCGGCCATCCGGAAGAGCCGGTAAAAAGCTATGCCCCCTGGGTCGATTTCGGCACGGCTTCCCTTTCCGCCTTCGGCACCATGGCGGCGCTGATGGAGCGGGCGCGCTCCGGCAAGGGCCAGGTGGTCGAGGGGTCGCTGCTTTCCACGGCGCTTGCCTATTTCAATTTCCATCTCATCGAGCAGCAGCTTCGCCACACGAACCGCGTCGCCATCGGCAATCGCTCACCTTACGCCGGTCCCGCCGACATCGTGCGGACGAAGGATGGCTGGATCCTGGTGCAGGTGATCGGCATGCCGCTCTTCAAGCGCTGGGCGAGGCTCATGGGCGAGGATCACTGGCTTACCGATCCGCGCTTCAAGGACGATCTGTCCCGCGGCGACCATGGCGAGATCCTCTCGGAGCGCACGGCGCGCTGGGCGGCGGAGCGGACGAGCGAGGAAGCGCTCGCCGAACTCGAAAAGGCGCGTATCCCGGCAGGCCCTGTCTATTCACCGCAACAGGCGCTCGACGATCCGCATATCAAGGCGATGAATTATCTGAAGCCCGTCGACTTTCCCGGCCTGCCCGGGCCCGCGCCGATCATGGAAACGCCGCTGCGCCTGTCGCAATCGCCGGGGACGCTCCGCACCCGCGCGCCCGTGCTCGGCGAGCACACGGAAAGCATTCTCGGCGAACTCGGCTATTCGGCGGCGGAGATTTCCGCCTTCCGCGACGAGGGGATCATCTGAACCATGCCGTCTCTATCCGGCCGCTTTCCGTGCTTTCCGCTCGCGCATCTCCCCACGCCGCTTGCCGAGATGAAACGGCTGCGCGAGGCGCTGTCACGGGAAACCGGAAAGAAGCTGCCGCGCCTCTTCATCAAGCGGGACGATTGCACCGGGCTCGCCGGCGGCGGCAACAAGACGCGCAAGCTCGAATTCCTGATCGGCGAAGCGCTGGCGCAAGGCGCCGATACGGTGGTGACGACCGGCGCCGTCCAGTCGAACCACGCGCGGCAAACCGCAGCGGCGGCAGCGGCGGCGGGACTTTCCTCCGTTCTCGTTCTTTTCGACACCGTTCCCTATAGGGGGCGAAGCTATCGGCAGTCCGGCAACCTCCTGCTTGACAGGGTGCTCGGTGCCGAGGTCCGGATCGTTCCCGGCGATGCCGATGCCGGTGCGATTTTCACCGCCGTGATGGACGAACTCGGCGCTGCCGGGCGCACCCCCTATTTCGTGCCGGTTGGCGGGTCGAGCGCCGTGGGCTCTCTCGGCTATGCCAATGCCTATCGCGAGATCGCGGATCAGGCGGATGCACTGAAACTCGGCGACACCGTCCTCGTCCACGCCTCGTCGAGTGGCGGGACACAGGCCGGGCTCATCGCCGGCATCTGCGAGCGCGGCAGCGGCCCCGAAGTGCGCGGTATCAATGTCTATCGCACCGATCACGAGCCTATGGCGCAAGCAATCCACGCGCTGGCGTGCAAGACGGCTGCCTTGCTGGAAGCGCCTGCTCCGGCGCCCGGCGCGGTGGTTCTCGACAGCGGACATCTCGGCGAGTGCTACGGCCTGCCGACAGACGCCATGCGCCGCGCCGTCGAGCTCGTGGCGCGCATGGAGGGCGTGCTGCTCGATCCCGTCTATACGGGAAAGGGCATGGCGGGTTTCATCGCGCAGCTTCTGGCGGGCGAGCACTCCGACCGGGACGCCGCGATTTTCCTTCATACGGGTGGAATGCCCGGTCTCTTCGCCTATGAGGAAGAGTTCTCGCCTGAATGAGGCGGTTCAGCCCCGTGCGGCAACCTGACCGCGGCGGCGGAGAACATCCGCCTGTTTCTCTTCGCCCATCGCCTCTCGGAAGCCGGCGGCGACTTCTACAAAGGCTTCGGCGTTGATGCGGGCCGCGCCCTGCGCCACGCGGAATTCCTCGAGCAGCCGGTCTTCATAGGACGACAGATAGATTTCGATCTGCTGGCGAATGCTGCGGCAATGGCTCTGCGCGCCGACTGCATCGCAGATCGACTGCAGGCCATGCATGAAGCGCAGGCAGCTTTTCATGCGGCTTTCGCGCGCGCGGTCCGGCGATTTGGCAAGATCGGGCTTCATCGGCCCGCCACGGCCATACTGGCCGATCTGATGGAAGGGCAGCGCCCGCACGAGTTCGGTTTCGAAGCGCGACATCTCCTGCGAGATGGCGGCGGAGACGCGGCCGCGGGCAGCGAGCAACCGCTGGCCCCAATCCCCGTTCCGGCGCAGATCGATTTCCGCGGTGAAACCCTTGGACAAATGGGCAAAGCGGCGAATATCGAGCAGCATGGCCTCGAGATCGGTATGGCCGGGGCGCTGCGTGTCCACCCGGCGCGCAATCTCTTCCATTTCGCCGAGCAGCACCTCGCCGAAGACGGCAAGTTCGCAACGGCTGATCACGACATCGTTGCGCTGATGGGCGATCGTGCGCACGAAACGGAGGATTTGCGACGGTTCCGACAGGCGGTACATCGCCGCGAACGGCAGATAGATCGCCTCGTCGGGCACCGTCTCACAGGTTTCGTCGTATATCCGCTTGAGCGCCGTCACCATCTCGTCGCTGAAATTCACGATCGGCTTCGGCAGTTCATTCTGCAGCCTGAGCATCGCTGGCGCGATCGAGAGGATGGCGCCGATTTCGCGCGCGTCCTCGATGCCGCCCTCGCCGCCAAGGCGCTGTTCGATCTGCTTGCGGCGGCTGGCATCGCCGCGGGCCTCATCGATCGCCGAAAGGATCGCCTGCGCCGCGGAGGCATGCAGCACGGACACGGCGGCTTCCAGCGCGAGCTTGTCGTTCTTCAGGGTGTGGTCGGCGATACGCTGTTTCAGATCGGCCAAGGCGTCAGGCAGCAGTTCCTCGCCGAGCCAGTCCCAGACGCGCCTCATCGTGCCGCGGGCAATGGCGCCCTTCCTGCGGCCATCGTCGTCGCCGTCGATCAGCATGTCTTCGAATGGCTCGCAAAACTGGCGAAGAGCATCCGGCATGCCGGGGCGTTCGCCGCGAAAACTCGCGAGCAGCGGCCGAAGACCCGACAGGATCATTTCATAGGGCAGGCCTTTCGTTCCGCGCAGCTTTTCGCGTTCAAGGCCCGACGCAAGCTTCACGACAGCAGGCGGCGGCAGCTGCGCCAGATAGATGGCGAGCTTCTGTCTGATCGAGGCTTGCGGTTCCGTCGTCATCGCATCTCCGGCACAGCGGGTCTGCCCTGCTCGCCAAGGTCCGGACCTTTGGCAGGCGTTCGCGGCGTTTCCCCTGCCTACGAAGCTAGCCCGCCATGCTTAAAAATTGGTTCCGGAAGCCTGATTTCCGCGGATTTATCCGTAACCCAACCGTTAAATCACCCAATCGTGACGGTGGATTTTCGATATGCCGGGGGAAAATTCGGTGATAGCGTTTTTAGCTGGATGCCGGTTTCCGCCGGTATTCGATCCTTATCTCTATACGAGGCATTCAAGGCACTATGGCTAGCGGAGTCGTGAAGTGGTTCAACGCCACTAAGGGTTATGGGTTCATTGCGCCGGCGGATGGCGGCAAGGACGTCTTCGTCCACATCTCTGCCGTCGAGCGCGCGGGCCAGAAATCCCTGCAGGAGGGTCAGCAGATCCAGTATGAACTGGTCGAGGGGCGCAACGGCCGCTTCTCCGCCGAAAATCTGGTTCTCGGCTAATACCGGCATCAACGGATCGGGCGCGCACCCGTATTCGAGACAATCAGGGCCCTCCATCTTCCCGGTGGAGGGCCTTTCTCTTTCCGCCCGCCGGTCTGGCCGATCATTGCCGGGCGGTCTAGCATGGTGACCATGTTCGGCTCCGACTCCCTTCTCGAACGCGCGCATGCCCTGATCTGGGGGCCTGCGATCGACGAACTGCCTTTCTGGCAGCGCTCGCTCTATCTCGCCGCCCGTATCGGATGGGCGGTGGTGCGCGACCTTCTCAGCGGCACGTTGAGCCTGCGGGCGATGAGCCTCGTCTATACGACGCTGCTCTCGCTGGTGCCGGCGCTCGCCATCGCCTTCGCGATCTTCCGGGCCTTCGGCTTCGATGCCTATCTCGAGACC
This sequence comes from Parvibaculaceae bacterium, assembly GCA_019636015.1. GTDB lineage: Bacteria > Pseudomonadota > Alphaproteobacteria > Parvibaculales > Parvibaculaceae > Parvibaculum. The sequence goes on along the minus strand of JAHBYJ010000001.1, from coordinate 1,526,990 downwards.
ATGGTGGCGGATTTTCTTGCGCCGCTCGGCGACGAGGGCGATGCCATCACGCGGCAGATGATGGAATTCGTGCAGCGCGTGAACGTCAACATTCTGGGCACGGTCGGCTTTGCCTTCCTGCTCTATATGGTGATCTCGCTCATCAACAAGGTGGAAGCGGCCTTCAACGCGATCTGGCGCGTGGAAGCGAGCCGTTCCTTTGCGCGGCAATTCACCGAAATCGTCAGCATGAGCGTGCTGGGCCCCCTGCTCGTGCTCTCCGTATTCGGCATCATGGCGGGCGCCTTGTCGAACTCCTATCTCGGCGGGCTCGCCGACTACGATACCGTGCGCTATGTGATCGAGCAGTCGAGCCGGCTGCTGCCCTATGCCATCCTGATCGCCTCTTTCGGCTTCATCTATGTGATGATCCCGAATACGCGGGTGACGCTCGCCGCCGCGGCGGTCGGCGCGACGGTTGCCGGGATCGCCTGGGGCGCGGCGGGCTGGACCTTCGCCACCTTCGTCGTGAAGTCCGCCCAGTATGTCGCGATCTATTCCGCCTTCGCGACGCTCGTCTTCTTCATGATCTGGCTTTATGCCGCCTGGCTCATCCTGCTCGGCGGCTGCGCCATCGCCTTCTACTATCAGAACCGCGCCTATCTCTCGCCCTATGCAGGTGTGAGCCTGCTCACGCTGCGCCAGCTCGACCGGATGTCGGTTCAGGCGCTAGTGCTCGTTCACGAAGCCTTCGACAAGGGCCAGACCCCCTGGACGGCGGATACGCTTGCCAAGCGGCTGCATGTGCCCATGGAGGCGATGGGCGAGATCTCCGGCGCGCTCTGCGAGGCGGGACTTCTGACCTATTCCACCGGCACGCCGAGCCGGATGGTGCCGGGCCGGCCGGCGGCGCGCACGAGCGTTTCGGACGTATTCGCCGCCATACGCTCCTATCGCTATCGCCGGGCCGTCGCCGAAGAGACGCTCGCCCATGAACCGCGGGTCGAGGCCTTCTTCACAGCGCTTGCCGATCAGGAAAACCGGCTAGCCGGAGAGACGACCATCGCCTCGCTGATTGCGGCCGAGGAGGAAAAGCGCGACACGGCGGCCAGCGGCAAGAGCTGATTCGTCATCCCTTGCGCATCGCGCGCCGTGCCGCCCGCTCCGGCAACTTCTCCCCTACCCGGCTTCACCTTCCATCACGCGTCCGAAAAGCGCGCAATCGCGCCGGTTGCAGCTACCGGATGCTGTGTGCGGCGAACGTTCACATACATTTTCTTGACGCGGCGGCGCGCAGGATTCACGCTGAAGATCCTAGGTTCAACATATTGAAAGGAGGTGATCCGATGTCTAACGGTCTGGTGACACCGTTTGCCATCGCCAAAGTTTCGATCTCGACAGAGGGTCGTGTGGCGAGGCAGGTTTGGTCGGATACTTCCAGGGACCTTCCTGCCTGAGCCTTAACCTTTTTCGCCGCGCGGGCGAGCCTCGCGCGGTGACTCTGCGGATGAAACGGATTGGTGCAAACGGGGCGGTCCCGTAAAACACAACATGGCGACCGCGTCGCTGCCGTTCCGAACTGGCCGCCGCCTTCCAAAAGGAAAGCGGCGGCCTTTTCACGTCTTGAAAAGTGGCCTCACCCAGGCGCTGGTCGGGGGACGGAATTCACCAGGGGTGAGGCCGAACGGTCCTTGAGGGACCGTCCATCTCGTCGTCGCGAACTCAGTTCACGATCTGCCAGCTTCCATCCGGCTGGCGGCAAGCGGTGCCGTAGGCGTTCTGCGGCTGACCGCCGATATAGACGGTCTGCGAATATTCGCGGCAGTAACCGCCCGCGCTCTGATAGGAGTGGCCCGGCTCGACATAGCCGTAGTTGCCGCTCTGCGGATTGTGCCAGCGCTGCGGCTGACCGGTCTGGAAAGCACCGTAGGACGCCTGCTGCAGATAGGCCTGGTCGGCGCGGTCGAGGCTGCGGCCGATATTGTTGCCGACAAGCGCGCCGACGAGAACGCCCGCACCCGTGGCCCAGAGGCGGCCCGAGCCGCCGCCGATCTGCGAGCCGGCAAGGCCGCCGGCAACCGCACCGGCCAGCGTGCCGAAACCTTCCTTGGGTCCGGCGCCGCCATAGCCACCGCCATATCCGTAGGGGCTGCCGGTCTGGCAACCCGCGAGGGCGACGGCAAGAGCGCCAACAAGAAGTGCTGATTTGATCTTCATGACACGTACCCCATTCCCTTTGGGTTGATCCGATGGTCACGAAGATAGGCAATCGCCCTTGAGCGAGGCCTGAATGCGCCGTTCATATGGCGTTCAGCTTGGGGGCGGGAAAGGCCCGGATTTCTCGTCATGCCGCCGAAGCGGGCAGGTAAAGTTCGGCCTTGAGACCGCCAAGGGACGAAGATTCGAGCTTCAGTTCGCCGCCATAGAGCTCGGCAATCTCCGTCACGATGGAGAGACCGAGACCGGAGCCGGGCTTCGTCTCGTCGAGGCGCGCGCCGCGCTTCAATGCCGTCTTGCGCGCGTCTTCCGGCAGACCGGGGCCGTCATCCTCCACCGCAATCAGGAGGAAGGGCCGGTTGCGCCGTTCGATGCCCGCCGTCGTCACCGTGACGCGGACATTTTCCTCCGCCCATTTGCAGGCATTGTCGATCAGGTTGCCCGCGACTTCCTCGAGGTCCTGTGCCTCGCCGCGAAAGCCCGTTTCATCGGCGCAGTCGATCTCGATGGCGATGCCGCGCTCGGCATGGATGCGTTCGAGCGCATTGGCAATACGCTTCAGCACCGGCTTCACGGGCGTGTTGGCGCCGAGCACATTGGCCGAGGCGGCCATCCGCGCGCGGGCGAGATGGCGGTCGATCTGCTCGCGCATCTGCATCGTGGTGCGCCTCACCGTCTCGCCGAAAGGCCCATCATGGCTGCGTGCCTCGTTGGTCAGCACGCTGAGCGGCGTTTTCAGCGCATGGGCGAGATTGCCGACATGGGTTCGCGCGCGTTCCAGCACCTCGCGGTTGCCTTCGAGCAGGCCGTTCAGCTCATCAGCCAGCGGCTCGATTTCCGCCGGAAACTCGCCATCGAGTTTCGTCGCGCGTCCACTGCGGATTTCGGCCAGCGCCTTGCGCACACGCTCCAGCGGGCGGAGGCCGAAGCGCACCTGGATGAGCAGCGCGACGAGAAGCCCCGCACCCATCGCCGCCATGGAGGCAAAGAGCCAGACGTTGAAGCCCTGGATTTCCTCGTCCATCTCGGAACGGTCGGCGGCCACCGCGAAGGAGACCGGCACGTCATAGCCGGGCAGCGTCACGCGGCGCTCGACCACACGGAGCGGCTGGTTTTCCGGGCCCACCGCATCGAAGACCTTGAGGCCGACCTCGTTGCGGCCGACCCGTTCGGCGGGCGAGAGATCGAGCGACTGGTCGAACAGCGACCGCGAACGCAAGGCCGGGCGCTGCGCCACCGGCCATATCTGCCAGTACCAGCCCGAATAGGCGAGGTCGAAGCGCGTCTCGGAGAGGCCGCGGCCCCGCTCGATCTCGCCCCGGTCGTTGATTTCGGTGGTGGCAATGAGGCTGTGCAGCAGCACGTTCAGCCGGCCGTCGAAACTGCGCTCGACGGAATTGCGGAAGATCGCCGAGAGGATGAGACCGCCCGCGACGAGTGCGATGGCGCTCCATAGAGCCGCCCCCGCGATCAGCCGGAATGCGAGACTGTCACGCCGCATCTTCCGCCGCCGACAGCCTGTAGCCGAGGCCGCGCACGGTCTCGATTACATCCTTTCCGAGCTTGCGGCGAAGGCGCCCCACAAAGACCTCGATCGTGTTGGAGTCGCGGTCGAAATCCTGGTCGTAGAGATGTTCCACGAGTTCGGTACGCGAGATGACCCGGCCCTGATGGTGCATCATGTAGGCGAGCAGGCGGTATTCAAGCGATGTGAGCTTGATCGCGCGGCCGTTCACGGTCACGCGCGAGCTTTTCGTGTCGACTCGGACGGGGCCGCATTCGAGTTCGCTGGTTGCGTGGCCGGTCGCGCGGCGGAGCAGCGCCCGCAGGCGGGCGAGCACCTCCTCCATGTAGAAGGGCTTGGCAACATAGTCGTCGGCGCCGGCATCGAAGCCCGCCACCTTGTCGCTCCAGCGGTCGCGGGCGGTGAGGATCAGCACGGGCATGGTCTTGCCGTCGCGCCGCCATTTCTCCAGCACCGTCACGCCGTCCATTTCGGGGAGGCCGAGATCGAGCACCACCGCGTCATAGGGCTCGGTGTCGCCGAGGAAGTGCCCTTCCTCGCCATCGGTCGCGCTGTCGACGACATAGCCTGCTTCCTCCAGCGCCGAGACGAGCTGGCGGTTCAGATCGGGATCGTCCTCGACGACAAGGAGCCGCATTCTTTCTCTCCCCTGAGCCTAGTTCGCGCCGATGACACGGCCGCTGGCGGCATCCACGGTGACGACCATCACCCTGTTCTGCGCCGTCATGATCTTCACGTAATAGGCGTTGCCGCCGAAACTCATATCGAGGAACCGGCCCGGATAGGCCCTGAGCGCCGCCTGCTTCGCCTGGCCCGGCGAAATCGCCTGACCCGAGCGGACCGCATCGCGGGCCCGGTCCTGCTCCGAATGCCACTGGGCCGGCACAAGGAGATCGTTCGCCCGCGCGGGGGCGAGCCCCAGCGCGAGGAAGAAGGCGATCGTCAAGGCGACCCATGTGGTTTTCTGCGTCATGCCCCCGTACCTAAGCCATGGACGCTGAACCCGGGATGAACGGTCCCGGCAAGGAATCTTCAGGAAGCGCCCTCAGAACCCGCTGAGCGTAGCAAATTCCTCGAGCGGTGCGCGATCCGTCCGCAATTGGTTAATCGGGGCGCTCTCGTCCATATAGCCGAGGCCGAGGCCGCAGAAAAGCATCAGCTCCTCCGGCATGTTCACGAATTCGGAGACGGTCTTGTACCAGATCGCCCAGGCTTCCTGCGGCGCGGTATGGAGGCCGTGCTCGCGGGCGGCGAGCATGAGCGACTGGATGAACATGCCGAGATCGGACCACTGGCCGAGACCCATCTGCCGGTCGATGGTGAAGAACATGGCGACCGGCGCGTCGAAGAAGCGGAAGTTGCGGGCGAACTGCTGGAGGCGGCCGGCCTTGTCCTCGCGGGCAACGCCGATCGAGGCATACATGTCCTCGCCGCACTTGAAGCGGCGGGCCTTGTAGGGGTCGGTCAGGCCTTTCGGATAGATGTCGTACTCCGTGCCCTCGCCGAAGGGATTGTCCTTCTGCTTCTCCGCGATGATGGCGAGAAACTCCTCGAGCTTCTTTCCCGTCACGACATAGACATGCCAGGGCTGGAGATTGCCGCCGGAGGGTGCGTATTTCGCTTCCTCGAGAATCTGGCGGACGGTTGCCTCGGGCACCGGCTTGTCGAGAAAGGCGCGGCAGGTGATGCGGCTTTTCAGGGCTTCGGAAACTTTCATCGGGCTTTTCCTTGTCTGGTGTCGAATGTCAGCGGGCGGTCACATGCGGCCAGAGCGCATCTGCGCCGCCCTTGATGGTTTCGCGGCCGAGGCCCTTGGCCCATTCCGCGCCGGAGCCGAATTCCGCGCGCCAGGACCAGAGGCGGCGCGTCGCGAAATGAAGCCCGTGTTCATAGGTGAAGCCGATGGCGCCATGCACCTGATGGGCAATCGAGGTGGCGATGCTGGACGCATCGTCGACGCGGATTTTCGCTGCGGCGATTTCGAAGGCGGCATCGGCGCCGCGCTTCACCACCTGCGCGCAGGCAAAATCCGTGATGACGCCGCAGGCGGCCGCTTGCGTCGAGAGCACGGCGAGCTGCTGCTGGATCGCCTGGAACTTGCCGATGGGCTTGCCGAACTGCGTGCGCTCATTCGCATAGGCGACCGACTGGGCGGAGAGATAGGAGAGCGCGCCTGCCATCTGGCAGGCGCGGGTGAGCGCGCCATAGAGACGCATCGCATTGGCGGGAAGCGCTGCCTTTGCAGATTTTGCCGCCGCATCCTTCAGCACGACACGGTCGCGCGGTTCGCGGGCGACATTCATGCCCGGCGTAACTTGCGCGCCGGAAAGCGGCACCAGCACGACATCGCCGTTCACAATGGCGACGCCATGCGCCGCGTCGCGGCCATAAGGGACGCGCTTCGCCTCGCCGGAAATCCTGCCACCCGAAAGCGTGAACTCGCCATCGAGGAGCGTCGTCACGCCTTCCGGCACGTCGAGGCCCGCTTCGGCGAGGAACCAGTTTGCGAGAATGCCTTCAGCGAGAGGCAGGGGCGCGACATGCTCGCCCGCCGCTTTCAGCACGATGGCGGCGTCCGCCCATGTGGCGCCCGCACCGCCCTGATCTTCGGGCACGAGCACGCGGGGAAGGCCGTTCGCCTCCACCTCGCTCCAGAGCGCGGCGGGAAAGACGCCCTCCTCCGCCTTCTGGATCAGCGCCTTGTTGACGCGGTCGGAAAGGAGGCCGTTCACGCTGTCGGAAAGGATCGTCTGCAATTCGTTCATCGTCGTCTCTCCTCAGCGAAGCCCAAGACCGCGCGCGATGATGCCGCGCAGGATTTCACGCGTGCCGCCGCGCAGCGAGAAGGATGGCGTGGTCTGCGTCAGATAGCCGAGCACCTGTTCGTAGTCGCTGCCCTCGCCGATGGTGGGTGCGATGCCGAGGAGCTCATGCGCGACGACCGGCATGTCCTGTTCGAAGATCGCGCCGAGGTCCTTCACGACGGACGCCTCAAGCGCCGGGTTCTCGCCCTTCTCCAGCATGCCGGCGACCGAGAGCGACATTTGCCGGAGCGTCAGCAGATGGGCGACGAGGCGGCCGATCGTTTCGGCGCCTTCATCGCCGCCATGCTTTTCGAGCTCGCGGATCATCTCGACCATGAGCAGGTAGCTCGAGAGATAGCGTTCCGGCCCCGAGCGCTCGAAGGCAAGTTCGGCGGTCACCTGGCCCCAGCCGCCGCCCAGCGTGCCGACCATCATGTTGTCCGGCACGAAGGCATCCTCGAAGACGACTTCGTTGAAATGCGCATTGCCCGCGAGGTCCTTGATCGGGCGGATGGTGACGCCTTCGGTCGTCTTCAGGTCGACGAGAAACTGCGTCAGGCCGGAATGTTTCGCTTCCGGCGCCGAATCCGTGCGGAAGAGCGCGATCATGTAATGGGCGGTATGGGCGCCGGAGGTCCAGAGCTTGGTGCCGTTGACGCGGAAGCCGCCATCGACCTTGTCGGCGCGGGTGCGGGTGGCGGCGAGGTCGGAACCCGAATCCGGCTCCGACATGCCGATGCAGAAATAGCATTCGCCTTTCGCAACGCGCGGCAGGATGGACTGGCGCTGTTCCTCGGTGCCGAAGCGAAGCAGCAAGGGACCGGACTGGCGGTCGCCGATCCAGTGCGCGCCGACGGGCGCGCCTGCGGCGAGCATTTCCTCCAGCATCACATAGCGGTCGAAGAAGCTCCGTTCATGGCCGCCATATTTCTTCGGCCAGGTCATGCCGATCCAGCCCTTCGCGCCCATCTTGCGGCTGAATTCGGGGTCCGATCCAGACCAGGTCTGCGCGCGCGTGACTTTCGGCACATGGCGCAATTCTTCCGCGAGGAAGGCGCGGATCTCCTGACGGAGCCCCTCCGTCTCGCCGGGCAGTTCGCAAAGATCGAACCTGAAAGGCTGCATGGTCTTCTCTTCCCTGTCTTCTTTTCTTACGTCACGAGGGCGGTGGTGCCGCCGTCGATCCGGATATTGAGCGCATCCACCGCGCCGGAAAGAGGGCTTGCGATAAATGCAACGAGGTTTGCGATTTCCTCCGGCAGCGGAATATGGCCGGTGAGATTGCCCATGAAGCTTTTCAGCACATGGGGCTCCACTTCTTCCCATGTCGTCCCCCAGCCGCGCTCGCGGCCCTGCGCGAGGAAGCGCTCTTCCACTTCCTTCGTGCGGATGAGGCCGGGCGAAACGAGATTGACCGTGATGCCGGTGCCGGCGAGTTCCTTCGCCAGAGAAACCGTCATTGTCGCGAGCGCGCCTTTCGAGGCGTAGTAATGCGGCATGCGGGCGGCGGGCTCCGTCGAGCCGATGGTGCCGAGCATGATAATGCGGCCCCAGCCCTTCGCCTTCATTGCGCCCATGAAGCCGCGCGTGAGGCGCACGGCGGAGAGCACGTTCTTTTCATAGGCATCGATCCAGCCATCGGTTTCCGTCCGGCTCCACGAGCCTGCATCGGCGGTGCCGTAATTGTTGATCAGAATGTCGATGTCCCCGGCGGCGGCGATCACTTCCGCCGCACCGGCATCGGCGCAGATGTCGCCCGCGACCGCGGCAGCGGAGAAACCAAGTGCGCGGATTTCGGCGGCGGCTTCTTCGGCCGCGCCGATCTCGAAGCCGTGGACGATCACGTCTGCGCCTTCGCGCGCCAGCGCATGGGCGATGGCGCGGCCGGTGCCGCGATGGCTTCCGGAGACGAGGGCGCGCTTGCCCTTGAGCTGTAGATCCATCTGCTGCCCGCCCTTATGCGCCGTTTTTTCTGCGGCGTTTTTTCTAGCAGCAAAGCGCGCGCCTGTCCGGCTGCGGCGGCGCGTTGCCGCTGCAAAAAGCAGGCGAAATTTTGTGTGGCTCTGGCGGGGTCAGAATTCCGCTGCGGCAAGCACCGCGGGCGGTTCATTCGTGACGGCGATCTGCGTGGGTGTGAACAGCGGCGCCAGCGCGAGGCCGGCATAGAGCCCGGCGGCGAAGAGAGCCGCTGCGGACAGGCCAAGCCCCGCCGCCGCCAATGCGCGGCGGCGCGACCTGCGATTGTAGAAAATCTTCCTCGCCATGACCGTCCCCTTTCCTTCTGTCCCGGAGAGCCGGGCGGGGCTGATGGTTATGGCGAGTATGACGGCGGAGGCTTTACCAATTCCTAAAAGTAAAACCTCGAATTTGACCGTCTTTCCGGACCGCCCGCCCTATTGGCGGCGGGCGAAGCCGATATTCAGGGCCAGAATGTCGATCACGCGGGTGATCTTGCCCAGCAGCGCATCGTCCTTCTGCCCGCCGCTTGCGCCGAGCGCGATCTCGAGCGGAAACCTGATGTCGTGGAAAGCCATGTCAGGGGTTCCTCATTTCAGATGTTCCTCAATCAAATGTTTCTGCGGCCGCGCGCGGCGGCGCGGGCAAGCATCGCTGCGATCTGCGATTCCGAGCGGCGGAAGCTCGCGGCGTCCGTTGCCGTCACATTGAATGTGATGTGCATGGGCGGGGCGCCCTCGCCTGCGGCCACGCCGAGGCGGCCGTCGGCCCCGCGGCGAAGCGGCAGGATCGCCTCCGCCCCCGCCTCGCCCGCAAGGCCGGCGCCGCCGCGCAGGGGAAAGAGCATCGGGCTCGAGACAACGCCGCCCTTCGCGAAGGGCAGCACGCGGCCACCGGCAATCGCATTGCCGTCGGCATTCATGACGAGAGAGCCGATGGCATTACCGATGCCGCCGGAGACAGCGCCCGTGACGGCCTTCAGCGCGCCGTCCAGCGCGATACGCGAGAGGTCGAGCGCAAGTTTCCTCAGCGTGTCGGAAAGCGAGCGGCCTTTCAGCGCCGCGCCCTCGAAGGCGGAGGCCAGCGCATCGCCGAAATCGCGGCCCTCGCGCGTGGTGCGGCGGAGCTCGGCGCTTACGGACTTCAAGGCGCGTTCGCTGTCGAGGGCGAAGAGACGCGCCGCCTCGCCCGCTTGCTCCATGGCGCGGGTGAGGGTTTCGGGGTCGGTGTCGGGGGTCATTTTCTTCTCCGATCAAGAACAGCCGGGCCTGAAACGAAAAATGCGCCGGCCATCGGCCAGCGCATTTCGGTTTCGTGCCGGATGGTGGCCGCTACCTGGCCACCGGGATAGCCCGGACGGACACATCCACCGTCCCGTTATGCGCATAGGTCATGCTGGCGGTCGATTCCGAGCCCGTGTAAACGGGCACCATGAAGGCGCCTGTCGAAATCATCTGCTGATTGACATTGCCGCTCACGCGGGAAATGTCGGTGCCGACCACATCAGGATCGGATGAGACCACCAGGTAGCGATCGCCCGGCCGCGTGCGCAGCATGGCGGTGAGAGCCGTACCGCGAAAATGGATGGATTCACGGTCGATCTGCCGCAGAACCTTGCCCTCCTTGTCCAGCACCACGATCCGCAGCGGCAGGATACCGCGTGTACTCGGCAGGCTCCGCACCGTGACGATGATCGGCTGCCCGGCTTCCGGCAGAGCGAAGACCTCGTAGAGGCTCTTTTTCTCACCGACGGTGAGACAGGGGCTCTGCTCCGAGATCGTCGCTCTCACGGCCTCGATCTTGCCTTCGGCACTGAAGCTGACTGGCAAGGCGCGACCGAGATTGGGCTCCTGCGTGCAGGAGGCCGGCGCGATCTGCACCAGTGGCGACAGGTCGGGCGCGTTGTTTGCGCAGGAGGCGACGAGCAATCCTGCGGACGCCACTGCGAGGCATTTCCACTTGTTCATGCGCCGCTCCTAGCGCAGCAAGGTGGCGATTGCCTCGGTCGATTTCGCAAAGGCGACATCGAGCCCTTCCACCGCCTTGTCGGGATCGCGCTCCAGGGACGAGAAGTCCGTAAAGGAATAGGCCGGGTCGGGCGAAATCGTGACGTTGGTCGTTTCATAAGTGGCGTTGAGGCGATTGTAGAAGATGACGTCTTCCATCAACACGCTCGAATCCTTCGCACTGACGAGACGCACGCGCGTTTCGACAATCGGCCGGTAGGGCGTGCCGTCGGTAATGCCCGCAGCGATATAGCCATAGCCTCTCATCACGATATCGAGATAGGCATCCACTTTCTCGGTGTTGGAGAGCGGATAGGTCTTCAGGAATTCGCCGCGCTCCGAGCGCGCGACGGAGACGCGGCGCACTTCATAACCCTGGGCCTCGAGCGATGCGGTCACGCCGGCCATCAACTTGTCATGAGCCACGAACTGGCGCGAATTCAGCATCGACTTCAGATCGCTCTCGCGCGAGGACTGCATGCCGGCATCGACCAGAGCGCCGATCAGCCCGAAACTCTGCCCGACGCTGCTCGCGAGGATCGCCGAAGGACCCGTAGGAATATCCGGCGTCAGGATGCCGATTGTCTTGATCTGCCCTGCCGAGGAGCTGTCGAACGGAATTGCCGGCTGGGTCGCACAACCGGCAAGCATCAGCAGCGCGGCCGCAACCACGCCGATACGGCTCAAGATATTCATCTGGTCCCCCCAAAGTCCCAATGACCGCCGACTTACAACGCCAGCACCCAAGTCGAATGGTACAATCAAAATTTCGATGTGCAATAATCAAAGTCTCTATAGGCCCGATTATTGACCGGGTTCACACCGCTCGTCAGGGAAGGCCAGCATCATCCGGCGCAGCGACTGCCGGCTCATTGCGTGCTGCCGCACCGGCCGCAATGCGCGGGCGGCGGCGGCGAGTTCGGGGAGCGTCAGGCGCCAGAAGATTTCCGGCGGCAGGCGCAGCTGGCCGAGGCCGAGCGACATGGCTTCGTCCCAGGGGAAACGCGGCGCGCTCACTGGCCGCTTCCACCGAAAGTTGCGGAGAGCAACTCCGCAACGATGGCGACGAAGCCCGCCGCGCCGCCTTCCGCCGTCATGCGGGATACATCTTCGTCACTATGCTGATGACCCGCGCCGCGGAGGCCCGCGCCGATGATCTTCACCGCGTCGGCGGCGGCGATGCGGCCCGTTTCGAAGCGGCTCGCCAGCGCCAGCATGTCCTCGCCGCCGAAAGCCTGCTCAAGCTCGGCAAGCGCGCCGAGCGTCAGGACCAGCGTCATGCGCTCGCCATCGAGGAAAGCCTCGATTTCGCCTCTGTGCCTGTTTGCCATTTCCACCTCATTGATGCTGGAGCCTGCCGCCCGAATGCGGCTATCCTTTCCCCGGGCCGCGCTTCGCCCGAAGCGCAACACCGGGGGACTTCGTTCGTGAAACTTCTACGCCTTGCCGCCATTGCGATCTTCGCTGCCACCGCCGCCCATGCGCAGGAGCGCGAGCCCGCACCGCCGCCGCAGGACCCGTCTCTGGCGACCATTCGCGGAGACGTTGTGAGCAGCTTCCTCGGGAAGACCAGTTCCAGAGTGATGTATATCGATGGACGCTTCCTCGGCGGCGAGCTCGAAACATGCGATCGCCACGATCTTGCGCCGGGGCCTCATTCGCTCGTGGTCGCCTTCAAAGGCCGGTTGATGCCCCTGCGGCTCGACGCCGGACCCGGCGACGCATTCGTCGTCAAATGGGAAAACGACTCCGACGATACGCTTTACGTCGTCAATGAGGCCACCGGCCAAACGGTGTTTCGCAGACCCCTCCGGGACGCGGAGAACGACCCCATGAGCGAAACGGTGATCGGGCAGATCACCGGGACGAAAGCGCCGAGCGCCACTTATATCGAACCCAGCGGGCCCGACAGCGCGCTCGTGACTGCGGTGCCCCGCAGGGTCAACGAATTTCCATTTGGCGAGCGCGACGAGGGCCGTATCGAAATCGTTGCGATCGATGGAGAGAGGCTTGGCGATCGCGTCCGGTCGGCGAGAGTGGCAGCAGGGGCGCGCGCCATGGCCTTCTACCTCAGTTTCTATGTCGGCACCGGCGCCGATTATCAGCCTATCTATGGATGGGCGAAGGTTCCCGTGATGCTCGATGCAAAGCCGGGGGCGACCTATGCACTGGGATATGAGGCACCTCAGCGGGGCTTCGGTCCGCAATACATTTCCATCTGGATCGAGGATACCGCGACGGGCGCGATTGTCGTTCCCAAGGCCGCTGCCCTTGTGAATGTGGGCATGCAGTTCGGCGGCTTCTCATACCGGGAGCCGACCTCCTTTCCCGCCGGCAAGGGACAGCTGAAGCGACCGCCACCGAAGCCGAAGCTCTGGTGCGAGAGAGAGCGCTGAACGCGCTGCGTGCGCTAAAATTGCCGAGGTTGATCCGATGAAAAAGTTCCTTTCCTTTGTTCTGGCCGCTCTCGCCCTTTCGCTCGCCGCCTGCGCGCCGAAGCTCGAGACACTGCCGCCCGCCGATTTTCAGCCCTACAAGCCGGACCTTACCGGCGTGACGGAGCCTGCAACGATCCGCGGCAGCTATTCGCAAAAGCCGGGCCTTGTCGGCAGCGCGACCTATGCCGTCGGTGTCTTCGCCATCAATGGCAAGGTTGCCTTTGAAGACGAAAAGTTCGACGTGCCGATAGAACTCAAGCCCGGCCCCCAATCGCTCACCATCGGCTATATCGTCGGCAGGCGCGGCGATTCCATTCCCGTGATGCTCGATGCAAAGCCGGGCGGCCGCTATGTCATCAAACGAGCCGAGGACACCAACTGGGCGGACGGGCTCAATTACAACCGTATCCGCACATGGCTCTATATCGAGGACGAGCGAACCGGCGAAATCGTTGTGCCGAAGACGCCCGATCTCATTATGTCGATCGAGGGGCGCTACCGGCCACCCTCGAGCGCCGATGTGGCGACGATCCGCGGCACAGTCCACGAGAGCGGCCTCAGCGTCTATCCCATCGCTGTCGACGGGCAGATCGTGCCGGAAGACAGGGAACGCGGCGTGTGGGTCGCGCCGCTGTGGGAACCGACAAAGTCCGTCGCCCTGACGCCCGGTATGCGGGCCATCGCCATTCTCGCACGCACCGGCCTGTACGAAGGCTATCTTCCCGTTCTTCTGGATGCGAAACCGGGCGCGGCCTATGTCGTCAAGTTCGATTTTGCCCTGAAGCGGTTTGGCGGAGTGCGGATACATACCCATACGATCTGGATCAAGGATGCGGCCACGGGCGAGATCGTCGTTCCGAAATCGGACCTGCCTGGCACCATTCTGTAGCTCATTCCGCCGCGAAGGCGATTTCGCCAGCGCTCTCCAGCGCGAGGTCGAAGGTGAGTTCGCCGTCATGGTCGCCTGCGAATTCGAGCGCGGTGATCTGGAAGGGGCCGGTCACCGCACCGAAATCGGGGATGACGACTTTCCAGGCGCGGATGGTGCCCGCGAAAAAGATTTCGCGGACGCTCGCATCCGACGCCGCATCGCGGAAGATGCCGCGGCCTGTGATGGCGGCGGAGCGGACGCCGGCACCTTCGAGCAGTTCGCGCCAGCGGCCGGCGGATTCGGCATGCGTCACGTCCACCGCGCGGGCATTGAAGGCGATGGCGCGGGAGCGAAGGCCCGCGACGGTGATGAAACTTCCCTCGCCCGTGCTGTCGAGCTTCAGCAGCAGGTCCTTGCCTTTCTGGGCTGTCATTCGGGTGGTCCTTTTTTGTGGGTTAAATCGGCAATCGATGTCATCCCGGCGAAAGCCGGGACCCACTCGCCTCCGCACTTGCCGCAGCAGGCAGATCCGGCAATGCTGTGCGGCATTCGCCGTGTCCAATCGTTCTTGCTGAGAGAACCAATGGGTCCCGGCTTTCGCCGGGATGACACCTGAAGATTGGGGAACGGACGGTGATTACCCCTCCTCCGTCACCGCGCGGAGGCGGATGGTGCCGCGCCAGGTGAGGCCGTCCGGCTCGCGGCGTGTCTGCGCATCGAGGAAGCGGAGATTGACGAGGCTGTGGGTTTCGAGCGCGAGGGCAGCGTCGTGAAGCGCCGCGCGGACGGCTTCGAGGATCGTCTTTGCCTCGGCCCTGCCACCACCGCGGGTGAAGCAATGGAGGGCGAGGCGATGTTCCATGCCGGCCGGCCAGCCCCGCGTCTCGCTCTCGCCGAGAGTGAGATAGGGATGCGCGACATCGCCCGGCGGATTGTCGTGAATGCGGGCGCCGACAAGGGCGGCGAGTGCTTCATCGGACGCGAGGCGGGCGAAGATCGCCTTTTGCAACTCGAGATCGGCGCTCATGCGGCTTCCTCGCAATCGAGGATAAGAAGATGCTTTCGTCCGTCCCGGTCGCGGATCGCGCGGATGTCGAGCGGGCGCGTCTTCCAGATGACGCGCATGGCCGCATTGAGGCCTTCGCGATAGCGGATGGTGAGGCGAAGACGCGCACGGGCAGCGAGGCGCTCGCCGCTCACGCGCTCATCGCCGCCAAGCTCCTCCACCTTCGCCCAGATCATTGCCTCATCGTCCCAGGCAATAGTCGCGCCGCCCGCGCCATCGGCCGTGAGCAGCGGCGACTGGAGCGTGACGCGCTCGCGCATATCGCCGATCGGATTGTTTTTCAAAGGCGGAGCCTCCGGTAGGGCGCTGCGAGCGCGGAGACGGTGAGCGGGAGTTCCGCGCCCTCGCCGAGCGGCACGCGGTTTTCGAACCAGTGCGCGGCGAGAAGGAGGACCGCCTGTTTCAGCGGCTGCGGGACGGCGGCGGCGGGCCCATAGCCCGCGGTGAATTCCACCTCGATGCCGGCAAGGCGCGTCGCCGGCATGGGCCAGGCCTGACCGCGCCTTGCGGCGATGCGCGGCGGCTCTCCCTTCGCGTCCACCTCGTAGAAGGCGGGATCGATCGCGAGCATTGCACCGCTGAGCTGCGCGACCTTGACGGAGGCGACTTCCGCAACGGGGGCAAGCGGCAGTTCGAGCGGGCGCGGGGGCCAGTCGTCGAGCGTGAGCCGCCAGTGCTGCGTGACGAAGGCGCGGCGCGTTTCCGCTTCGAGGGCCGTGCGCGCGGCGACGATGAGGGCGGCGAGCAGCGCGTCTTCCTCCGCCGCGTCGAGGCGGAGATGGGCGCGGGCTTCGGCGAGCGTCACCGGCTCCCCGGCGGGCGGGGAGATGAGAGAGAGGGTCATGTGGTGTTCGTTCCTTTCACCGTCATTGCGAGGAGCGGCGCAGCCGCGACGAAGCAATCCAGAGCCGAGTGTTCCGCCCCTGGATTGCTTCGCTTCGCTCGCAATGACGTGGTCTTATTCGACCGGCTTCAGATGTCCGCCGCCGAGGAGAGCGAGGGCGGCGATGGGCGTCGGCTCCTCGTGTTCGCCGATGAAGAGGACGCCGACCCGCGTGTAGCGCGCGGGGCCGGCATAGCCGGTGCGGCAGACCCGGAGATCGCCGTCCGCGCTTTCGATGCGGGCGAAGATGCCTGCATCGTCCGGCGGGGCGCCCAGCACTTCATGGGCGGCGGTGACGGGCAGCCAGTCGCTGCCATTCTCCGAGGACTGAAGGACGCAGGCGATGGCGCAGTCTTCCGACAGCGCCTCGCCCGCGGCGCCGATCAGCACCAGATGTTCCACCGCCTGAAAGCCCTTGCCATCGACGGGCGCGCCGTAGCGCGTGGCCGTGGAGGGCGCGGGATCGAGCGTCTGGATTGCCTTCAGGCTGTTGTGAATGTCGCGCATGGGCCGCCTCACGACGAGAACTGGAGGAACTTGATCGCCTCGAAGTTCTGCACACCGCCGCCGACGCGCTTCGTCGTGTAGAAGAGCACGTAGGGTTTCGCGCTGTAGGGATCGCGCAGCACGCGGATGCCGAGACGGTCGACGATCAGATAGCCGCGCCTGAAATCGCCGAAGGCGATGGCGGGCGCATCCGCCGCGATGGAGGGCATGTCTTCGGCCTCCGTGACGGGGAAGTTCAGGAGCGTCGGCGGCTGGCCGGCGGCGAGGCCCGGCTGCCAGAGATAGTTGCCATCCGTGTCCTTGAACTTGCGGATCGCGGCCTGGGTCGAGCGGTTCATCACGAAGCGGCCATTGGCGCGGTAGCCGGACTTCACCGCATAGATGAGGTCGATCAGCTTGTCGCCGGGGTTCGACGTCGGGAAGGCGCCTTCATTGCCGGTGGCGACGAAGCCGAGCTTGCCCCATTCCCAGGCGCTGTCGGCGACGCGCTCATAATCGAGGAAGCCGCGCGGCTTCTTCACGCCGTCGCCCGCAACGAAAGCCGCGCCTTCCTGTTCGGCGAAGGCGGTCTGCACTTCTTCCGCCAGCCACTGGTCGATATTGACCGCCGCATCGTCGAGCAGCGTGGGCGTCGCCGCCGGCATTGCATAAAGCTCCATCGCCGGGAACTCGATTTCGGCGAGAGAGGGCGTTGCCGTTTGCGGGCGGGCTTCCGTTTCGCCGACCCAGCCCGTCTGCAGGCCGGTGAGCGCAAAGGGCTTCTTGTAGGAGGATGAGCCGATCTGGCGGATGCCGGCGATGGCGCGGATCGGCGAGACTTCCGACACGATGCGGTCGATCATGCGTTCCGTCTCGACGGGGACGAGATAGCCGCCATCGGGATCGGGCTGCGTCGAGAGGGCCTTTGCCTCGAGGCCGCGCAGCTCATGCGCCTCGCCCTTGCGCACATAACGCTCGAAGGCGCGCTTGTGCTCGCGGGACGCCAGGCCCGTTTCCGAGTGGCCCGAAAGTTCCGGGCGGCGGGCGGCGAGCGTCAGTTCGTCGAGCTTCTTCTTCTGGCGGTCGAGCGCCTCGTTGATGCGGGCGACCTTTTCTTCCGAGACCACATCGGCGGTGAGCTTGCGCTCCAGTTCGCCGAGGCGTTCGTCATTCGCGGATTTGAAATCCTCGAAGGCGGAGAGGAATTCGTCCATCGCCTCGCGCACTTCGAGGGTGCTTGCGCTTTTCGTTTCCGGCGCGCGCGCATCTTCCTTCAGCGTGGCGCCGATGCGCGGCACGCCGTCATTCCAGTTCGACATGATTGTCTCCGTTGGGTTCAGGTTCAGTGAGTGAAAAGGCGCGCGGCCGCGCGGAATGCGCGGGCGAGCGCCTGGTCGCCGGTTGCCGCGTCCCGCGGCTCCAGCGCCTTGAAGCCGCGATGCACGATGGTGCGGGCTTCCATCCGGCTGAACCCTGCATCCCGCATGAGCCAGCGTTCGAATTCGCGTGTCGTGGGCCTTGCGCCCCGCTTCACCGCGCTCACGCGAGCGGCGGGGAGCATGGGGAAGGTGACGACGGAAATTTCCCAGAGGTCCACCTCGATGAGGCGGCGCGTGCCGCTTGCACGGTCGCTTTCGGCCTTCACGACGTGATAGCCGATGGAGAGACCATCAACGGCGCCGGCGCGCATCAAGGCGAGCACCTCGCGGGCGCGGGCGACATCCGGCAGGAGCTGGCCGCGCACGAAGAGGCCGCGCTGATCCTCGCGGATTTCCTCCCAGGTGCCGATGACCTCGTTCGGATCGTGCTGATAGAGGAGTTTCACGCCGCGCGGGCCGCGCTTCGCGAGCGACTTGCGGAAGGCTCCGGGCATGACCACGTCGCGGCCGAGATCCTCCGCGCCAAAGAGCGAGGCATAACCCTCGAAACTGCCATCTGGCTTCACGGCCTTGGCCTCGAACCGCGCAGCCTTCCGCTCGCCTGCCCTGTTGTTCACGGCTTCGCTCACTTGTTCCTCCGTATGGGGATGTTTTTGGCAACAAAAAAGGCGCCCGGGGCGCCTTGCTAACTCTCAGTGTCATCCCGGCGAAAGCCGGGACCCACTCGCAGTTCCACTTGCCGCAGCAAGGGAAGCGGGCATCACCTTACAGCACCTTCTGGCTCCGCTCACTTTTGCTGAGGGAACCAATGGGTCCCGGCCTTCGCCGGGATGACACTTCTATTTTAATTGGGCACAGGGGGCACTACCGCCCCAGCCTCTCCTCGATCCGGGCCAGGGAGGCGTTGGCGGCTTTGGTTTGTTCTTCGAGGCGGGCCGTGCGCTCCACCAACTCGCCGATGCGTTCGGTGCGGGCTTCGAGGGCGGTGAGGCGCTCGGCGGCGGCGCCGGCCCAGAGGAGGGCGGCGCCGGTCTGCATGGCGATGGTGAGGATCACAGCGAGGGGCACGCGGCGGTCGAGCGACCATGCACCCTCGTTTTTCGTGTATGCTTCCGCTTCCATTCCGCTCACCTCCACAAAAGGCCCGATATGACTTCCGACGAATGGCTGATCCTTCTCATGGGCGCGGCGCTGGCCTGCGGGCCGCTCCTCCTCGTCTGGACCGAGCAGAAGACGCGCGCCAAGGGCGTGGCCGTCCCCACTCTCTTCGCGGTCCGGGGATATGGGTTCTCGCCTCATAGCGTGTTCAGCCTCGTGATCGGCGGCATGCTGCTCATCCTGTCCTGGCAGATGCGCGGGGCGGGCGGGATCAGCTTCGTGTTCATGATTTTCGGTTTCGTGGGCGTGCTGGCCGCGATCCAGAATATTCTCAAGTCGAAGGCGAAGGGCGGCTGACGCCATAGCCCGCGGCTTCCCGCTTTTCCTCGTCGGTGAGGAAGCTCGCGCGGGAGAGGCGGGACCAGAGGGCGTCGCGGTCTGCCGAGAGCGCATCCACCTGATCGGCGTCGTACCAGAGGCGGAGCTTGCCCTCGTAGCGGGGGCCGAGCCAATGCGTCAGCGCGCGGGCGGTGCGGCCGGCCAGCGGCAGGACGGTGCCGCGCCAGAAGGCGCGGTTCGCCTCGCGCATATTCGCGTAGGTGTTGTCGCCCGGAATGCCGAGCAGCATGGGCGGCACGCCGAAGGCGAGCGCGATGTCGCGGGCGGCGGCGTGTTTCGCCTCGATGAAATCCATGTCCTTCGGCGAGAGCCCCATGCTCTTCCAGTCGAGCCCGCCTTCGAGAAGCAGCGGGCGGCCGGCATTGGCGGCGCCCTGATAATTCTCGGCGAGCTCGCGCTTCAGCCGCTCGAACTGGTCTTCGGAGAGGTTCGCCCCGCCCTCCCCGCCCTTGTAGACCAGCGCGCCGGAGGGGCGGGCCGCATTGTCGAGGAGCGACTTGTTCCAGCCGCCCGCGGCATTGTGGATGTCGATGGCGCAGGCGGCGGCTTCGAGCGGGCTTTGCCCGTAATAATCGTCCACCGGGTTGAAGAGGCGCAGGTGGAGAACGGCGCTCCGCTCGCCGCCGGGGATCGTCACCACCCGTCCGTTGACGGAATATTCGTAAGCCTCGGGCCAGCCATTGCGGCCGGGAACGGCCTTCATGCGGTCGGGGCGGAGCACATGGAGCTCGCGGGGGGCGCCGTCCACCTCCACGAGTTCGAGATAGGCATTGCCCGCGACCTCGAGGAAGCTGTAGCAGCTTTCGAAAAGATCGGCGCCGGACTGGCCGCTATTCGGATGTTCGAGGAGCGCGAGCAGCGGGTGCTCCGAGAGTTCGCGGGGGCCGTCGTAAAGGAGCCAGGGGAGGCTTGCGGCGGCTTCGGCGATCATGCGGACCGAGCGATAGGCGACGGCGTTGCGGCGGTAGCCCTCCTCCGCCAGCGCCGCATAGTCGCGCGGCGTCCAGACGGGGCGGCCCTGCATGTGCAGCGCGATCATGGGCGCGACGCGGCTTTCCTTTGCGGCGGGCGCACGGGTGCGCATCGCGCGGGCGAGCGCGGTGAAAGGGTTTTGCATGGTGGTGGTTCCTTGGCCGGGTTGGTATTCTGAAACATTGTGTCATCCCGGCGAAAGCCGGGACCCACTCGCAATTCCGCTTGCCGCAGCAAGCGATGCGGGCATTGCCGTGCGGTATTCGTTTGTTCCCATCGCTGTTGCTGAGGGAACCAATGGGTCCCGGCTTTCGCCGGGATGACACCTGTGGGTGTGGGTGAGGATTCAAACAAACGCCGTCATTGCGAGAAGGCCGGCAGGCCGACGACCTGCCTTCGCCGAAGCGAAGCTCCGGCTTCGCGCAGGCAGGAGCAATCCAGGGGTGGCGGACTCGGAGTTAGTCGCCCCTGGATTGCTTCGCTTCGCTCGCAATGACGATGATGTTTTATCTTTTGTACTCTACAACCCCCGCACCTTGGGCTCCCCCGCCTCGCCGGTGAGCATGAGTTCCGTCAGCGCCCAGACGAGGGCGTCGAGGCGGTCGGGGCTTTTCTGGCCGGGCGTCCAGTCGCACATCTGATCCTCCAGTTTCGCGAAGCTGCCGACGTGATGGACGAGGCCGCGCTCGTAAAGTGCGGCGACGGGTTCGGCGCGGGCGACCTTGCCGCGCGTCGCGCGGACGAGGCGGATGGGCGCCAATGGCATTTCCTGACGCATGACGCTCTCGACCATCTCGCCGCCCTGGTTCGCTTCCGCCACGATCCTGTCCGCCTCATGGGCGCGGTAGCAGCCGGCGACGCGCTTTGCCCAGGCGAGCGGCGAGAGGCGGCCCATGGAGCGGTCGTCCAGCACATAGACATGGCCGTCCGATGCGAGGCCCGCGCAGACGATGCCGCATTCGTCGGACTTTTCGCCGCCGGTGACGGGCGGGTCGACGCCGACGACGACGCGGATGAGCGCGGGGGCTTTCGCGATGCGGCCCTGCTCGATCAATTCGCGGTTCCAGAGCGCATCCGGATTGTCGTCGATCAGCTCGGCATCGAGCTCCTGCCGCCCGAGCCGCGTGCCTTCATAGCGCGCGATGACGCTGCGGAAGAAACCGTCGGCCAGATGGGCGCGGTTTGCGTGTGTCGAGGCGCGCGTGACCGCGGTCGTGCGATCCGCGATGAGGCGCTTCAGGATCGGCACGGGGCGGGGCGTGGTCGTCATCACCTGACGGGGATGGGCACCGAGACGCAGGCCGAATTGCAGCATGTCCCACGCCGCCTCCGCATAGCGCCATTTCGCAAGCTCGTCGCCCCAGGCGGCATCGAACTGGGGCCCGCGCAGACTGTCCGGCTCGCCCGCCGAAAAGACATGGGCGACCGCGCCATTCGGCCAGAGGAGGCGCTTGCGCGTGACCTCGTATTTCGGGCTTTGCTCGCGGGCGATGGCGCGGAGCCCCGAGGGGCCGTCGATCATCACCTCGCGGGCATCCGCAAAGGTCTCGCCGATCAGCGCGATGCGGCCGGCGCGGCGGGCCATGACTTCGGCCTGCACCCATTCGGCGCCGGCGCGCGTTTTCCCCGCGCCGCGGCCGCCGAGCACAAGCCATGTGGTCCATTCGCCTTCGGGCGGCAACTGATCGTCGCGCGCCCAGAAGCGCCAGTCATGCGCGAGAAGCGCCACCTCCCTCGGCGTCAGCGAGACGAGAAAGCTCTCCCTCAGCCATGGCGGCAGCGAGGCGAGAGATGCGGCCTGCAAGCGAGGCGCGGAGGGCCTCGTCTTCTGCCCTGCTTCTTTCGCTGTCCGTTGCATGTTCATCTATTTTTGCGCGCCTTGCCGCCTGTTCTGTTTCATGGAGCTGATCGATGGAGCGGGCGAGCGTTGCGATACGCCGCGCCTGCTTCTCGCCTTCGGATTCATCGCGCGCCGTCTCGCGCTGGCGCTCGAGATCGGCGATTTCGCGGGCGATGAGTTTCGTGAGCCGGGCGGCCAGCGCCTCGGCATCTTCTGGCGAAGCGGACATGGCTGTGCCCTTCGCCGGTTTTTCTGCCGTCGTCATATTTTTCCACACAATTCTGGAGATAGAAGAAAGGTGGGAAAGCAGCGTGACGCTTACAAGGGGGAAAATTGCGGGGGCCGCAAATTTTTTGCGGGAGGCGCGAAAAACGGCGGACTTGCGCCGCGCGGCGCAAACGGGGAAGCTTCCGGCCACAGCAATTCGAGCGAGGCGGCATGAGAGAGCCGAAATATTACTGGGAGGATTTCCGCCCGGGCGAAGTGGCGGAATTCGGCGAGAAAACCGTCAGCAAGGAAGAGATCGTCGAGTTCGCGAGCGAGTTCGACCCGCAGCCCTTTCATCTCGACGAGGAGGCGGGGCGGCAATCCATTCTCGGCGGACTTTGCGCGAGCGGCTGGCACAGCTGCGCGATGATGATGCGCATGATGTGCGATGCCTACATTCTGGAGAGCGCCTCGATGGGCGCGCCGGGCGTGGACGAGGTGCGGTGGAAGAAGCCGGTCTATGCGGGGGACACGATCCGCCTGCGCCGCACCTGCCTCGAGCGCCGCCCTTCGAAGAGCCGGCCGGAAATGGGGCTGACGCGGTTCCGCCTCGAACTGGTGAACCAGAAAGGGGAAGTGGCGGTCTCCTCCGAGGGCTGGGCGATGTATGGGCGGCGGCACCCCGGCGCGCCGGTGGAGGAATAGGCATGCCCTGGTTCGAGGACATAAAGATCGGCAGCAGGCTGGAACTCGGCAGCCACACATTCACGGCGGAAGAGATCATCGCCTATGCGCGGAAATACGATCCGCAATATTTCCATGTGGATGAGGAAGCGGCGAAGGCGGGGCCCTTCGGCGGGCTGACCGCCAGCGGCTGGCACACATCGGCGACCTGGATGAAGCTGATGATCGCCACGCGGCAGGGCGCGAAGGAACCGCCGGGCGAAGACGGGCGGGTGCCGCCGGCGGGCGGGCCCTCGCCCGGCTTTCTCGACATGAAATGGCCGGTGCCCGTGCGCCCCGGCGACACGATCAGCTATTCGTCGGAGGTGATCGAGAAGATCGACATGAAAACGCGGCCCGAATGGGGCATCGTGAGAAGCCGGAACACAGGCGTGAACCAGCGCGGCGAGACGGTGTTGAGCTTTACCGGGCAAGGGCTGGTGCAGCGGCGCCAGCCTCGCGGCGCCTGAGCGAAACAAATTCGCGAGGAAAATAAACGGGAGGAGAGGATGGCTCATAAAGGCAAGATGGTGACGCTCAAAAGCGGCGATGGCGCGGAGATCCTCTGCTATCACGCGAAGGCGGAGGGCGCGCGGAAAGGCGGGCTCGTGCTCATCATGGAAATCTTCGGCGTGACCGCGCATATCAAGGATCTCTGCGACGGCTATGCGGCGCGGGGCTATGACGTGCTGTCGCCGCAGCTCTACGACCGGCAGGTGAGGGATTTCCAGGCGACATACAGCCAGGAAGACATCCAGCGCTCGCTGGAATTGCGGGCGGCGAACACCTACGAGAACACGGTGCTCGACGTGCAGATGTGCATCGACCGGCTGCGCGCGGACGGCAACGGGAAGGTGTTCATCACCGGCTATTGCTATGGCGGCTCGGTGAGCTGGGTGGCGGCGTGCCGCGCGAAGGGGCTCGATGCGGCATCGTGCTATTACGGCGGCGCGATCAAGCAATTCATCGGCGAGAGCCCGAGATGCCCGACCATCTGCCATTTCGGCGAGAAGGATCACGGCATTCCGATGGAGGATGTGCGCGAGATCGAGAAGGCGCATCCGGAAGTGAAGGTCTATGTCTATGACGCGGACCACGGCTTCAATTCCGACCGGCGCAACAATTACGACAAGACGGCGGCAGACCTCGCGCTCGCACGGACGCTGGCGCTGTTCGACGGGGCGTGAGGGCGCAGTTGACCGCCACTGTCATCCCGGGGCTCGTCCCCGGGACCCACTCGCCCATCCGCATGCCGCAGCCGCCAATGGGTCCCGGCAACAAGTGCCGGGATGACACGTTTGGTTGGGACTGAGACCAAGGAGCGCACAGATTGAGGGACGGAATGCGTGTTGTCTCTGCCGTCGTTCTTATCCTTGCCTTGCTCGGCGCTGCCCAAGTCCGAGCCGCGAACCCCTATGAGATTTTCCGGCTCGGGATGAGCGTCGCCGAGTTCAAACAGGCGATGAAGGAGAATGGTGGCGAGGTTCACGACGCCGTGGAGGAAGCGGAAGAACGCGGCGAACCGCTCGAGGACACAGGACCCTACGGCTTCTTTTGGGGGGTTTTTCCCACGGACGAAAAACCCTACGGAATTTTTTTCTTCAAGGACGAAAAACTCCGCACCGCCACCCTTGAGTACGAATTCCTGCCCCACACCACACAGGACGGGTGGAAGACCGCTGCCGAGTGCGAGACCAGGTTCGCACACATTGGAAAACAGATTGAGGCCGTCTACGGCCCCTCGACCGGCATTGTCGATACCGATGAAACCCCGAACAGGAGCGTCACGCGCCTGTGGCATCTGCCCGACGCAACCGTGGACTTCTACATGTTCATAGACGGTATGGCGGGCCGCACGACACCCGGCGATAATTCCGGCGCACTCTATTGCGGATCGCTCCACGCGTCTCTCTTTGACGGCAATGAGAAGGAGCGGGGCTCGTTCATAGCCGAAATGGAAGCATTCTTCGGAAGTCAGCAGGATCGCCGCTAAACGTGTCGTGCCGCACAATTCCATTGCGTCATAGGGAATTGCGCCCATATATGATGGGTGCGAAAGGACATGCCCATGACGAAGCCGGACGATCCGCTTTCCCTCGATAACCAGCTCTGCTTCGCGCTTTATTCGTCGTCGCTGCTGATGACGAAGCTCTACAAGCCGATGCTGGACGAGATCGGGCTGACCTATCCGCAATATCTCGCCATGCTTGCGCTCTGGGAGGAGGACGGGGTGACGGTGAGCCGGCTCGGGGCGCGGCTCTATCTCGATTCCGGCACGCTGACGCCGCTTCTGAAGCGGCTCGAAAAGGCGGGGCTGATCCAGCGGGAGCGGAATGCGGAAGACGAGCGGCAGGTGCTGGTGCGCCTCACGCAAGCGGGCCGCGCGCTGAAGCGGCAGGCGGCGGCGATCCCGCGCAAGGTCGCCATCGCCTCCGGCATGAGCCTCGAGGAAATCCTCAACCTTCGGAAAAGGCTGAAGAAACTGCGCGCCACGCTGGCGGCCTGAGGCCGCCCCGGGCGAGTTCCGTTTTCCCTTTTCCGTCATGGCCCGCTTTATGCGGGCCATCCACGTCTTTGCCTCGATCAAGAAAGACGTGGATGACCCGGACAAGCCGGGTCATGACGAATATGGGGGTACTCCTGGCTTCCCCTCTCACGTTCACGAAACCGTGTCCGATTTTCTATTGCACACAATTTAATTGCTCCCTATATAATGCCGGTAACGGACATTCCCTCAACCCCCACAAGGGAGCGGACAGATGAATATTATCTACAAGGCGCATGCGACCTCCTCCGGCGGACGGACGGGCGAAGCGAAATCGGATGACGGGCGGCTTGCCGTCGCGCTCGACACGGTGAAGGAATTCGGCGGCGCGGGCGGCCCCGGCACGAACCCGGAGCAGCTTTTCGCGGCGGGCTATTTCGCCTGCTTCCATTCGGCGCTGAAATTCGTCGCCGGGCAGAAGAAGGTGAAGGTGCCGGCGGACTCGGCCGTCACGGCCCATGTCGGCATCGGCCAGAACCCGAAGGGCAAGGGCTTCGCGCTCGACATCGATCTCGAGGTCTCGCTGCCGGGCATCGACCGGGCGGAAGCGGAAGCGCTCGTTGCGGAGGCGCATGAAGTGTGCCCCTATTCGAACGCGACGCGCGGCAATGTCGAAGTGCGGCTGAGCGTCGTCTGAACAAGGAGCAAGGCAGGAGCCGACCCATGGCCGAGAAAACCGCTTACGATTTCGATTTCCTGAGCCTGAAGGGAAAGCCCCTGCCGCTCGCCGACTTTGCGGGCCGCCCGCTGCTGATCGTCAATACGGCGTCGAAATGCGGGTTCACGCCGCAATACAAGGAGCTGGAGGCGATCTGGCAGAAATATCGCGACGAGGGGCTCATGGTGATCGGCGTGCCGTCGAACGATTTCGCAGGTCAGGAGCCGGGCAGCGCGGCGGAGATCGCGAGTTTCTGCGAGTTCAATTTCGGCGTCGACTTTCCGCTGACCGAGAAGGTGCAGGTGAAGGGCGCGGCGGCGCATCCGCTGTTCAAATGGCTGGGCGCGCAAGGCGGTTTCTTCTCGCGGCCGCGCTGGAACTTCTACAAATATGTGATCGGGCGGGACGGAAAGCTCGTCGACTGGTTCGCCAGCACGACGGTGCCGGGCTCGGCGAAGGTGGAACGGGCGATCCAGAAGGCGCTGGGGAAGTAAGAGCTCTTTCCACTCTCCCTCTTCACGTCACCCCCGGGCTTGACCCGGGGGTCCAGGGCGAGGGACAGACTTCTTATTCGCAGCTTCCCGGCGCTGAAGAATCTTTGTGAAGATGGACGCCGCTTCGCGGCTTCTGGATTGCCGGGTCAAGCCCGGCAATGACGTACTATTTTTTGTCTTTCCTTCCATATGTCCTGAACTTCTCGACATTCAGCGCCATTTCCTCGCCGGACAGGAGGTCCGGGGTGCCGAGCTGGAGGGCGTGGAAATACTGGGTGGCGAGGGTTTCGACCTCGTGGGCGAGGTGGAGCGCGTCTTCGACGGTCGGCCCGAAGGCGATCTGGCCGTGATGGGCGAGGAGGCAGGCGCGGCGGCCTTCGAGAGCGGCGACGGCATTGCGCGCGAGTTCCGCCGTGCCGAAGGTCGCGTAGTCCGCGACGCGGATGTTCCGCCCTCCGGCGACGGCGACCATGTAGTGGAAGGGCGGGATCTCGCGCTTCATCACCGCAAGGACGGTGGCGAAACAGGAATGTGCGTGGACGATGCCGCCCGCTTCCGGGAAGGCTTCGTAGATCGCCGCGTGCATCTGCCATTCGGTGGATGGCGCATGGGGGCCGGCGGCGCCCTGCCCGTCCATCGCGATTTCGGAAATATCGTCCGGCGAAAGCGCGGTGTAGGCGATGCCGGACGGCGTGATCAACATGCGCTCGCCATTGCGCGCGGAGATATTGCCGGACATTTGCGGCGAGAGGCCCGTCGATGCGAGATCGCGCGCGGCGGCGACAACGCGGGCGCGGAGGGCGCTACTTGCTTCCGCCATGGCGGCGTTCCGGATAAAGCGTCAGGAGACCTTCGCGGCTTGCGGGGGCGACGCCGCGCTCCGTGATGAGGCCGGTGACGTAACGCGCGGGCGTGACGTCGAAGCCGTAATTCGCGGCGGGGCTGCCGGGGGCGGAGATTTCGACGGTGACGATCTCGCCCTCCTCCGTGCGGCCGGTCATATGCGTGACTTCGCGGGGGCTGCGCTGCTCGATCTCGATTTCGCGCACGCCATCCGACAGGTCCCAGTCGATGGTGGTGTGCGGGAGCGCGACATAGAAGGGAACGCCATTCGCATCCGCCGCGAGGGCCTTCAAATAGGTGCCGATCTTGTTTGCGACATCGCCCGTCGCCGTGGTGCGATCGGTGCCGACGATGCACATGTCGACCTGGCCATGCTGCATCAGATGGCCGCCGGCATTGTCCGGCAGGATGGTGTGGGGCACGCCATGGGCGCCGAGCTCGAAGGCGGAGAGCGAGGCGCCCTGATTGCGCGGGCGGGTCTCGTCCACCCAGACATGGACGGCGATGCCCTCGTCATGCGCCATGTAGATGGGGGCGAGCGCGGTGCCCCAATCGACGCAGGCGAGCCAGCCGGCATTGCAATGGGTGAGGATGTTGACGGTCTTGCCCTCTTTCGCTTCCGACAGGCCGCGAATGATGCGCAACCCGTTCTCGCCGATGCGGCGGCAGATTTCCACATCCTCGTCGCAGAGGCGCGCGGCGCAGGCATAGGCCGCCTCGATGCGCGCATTGCCGGAGGCGGCGCGGATCGCGCCGCGCATCGCATCGAGGGAATATTTGAGGTTCACGGCGGTGGGGCGCGTGGCGAGGAGCATATCGTAGGCGCGGTCGAGCGCCTCGTCGGAAGCATCCTGGCGGAGCGCGAGGCAGAGGCCATAGGCGGCGGTGGCGCCGATCAAGGGTGCGCCGCGCACCAGCATGTCCTTGATGGCGCGGGCGGCATCTTCCACCGTTTCGAGGCGCGCGACGGCGAATTCATGCGGCAGGCGCGTCTGGTCGATCACCTCGACGGACCAGCCGTCATCGGCGACCCAGATGGTGCGGTAGTGAATGCCGTCGATTTTCATGGCCGCGTCCTTTCGGGTGACGGGGTCAGTGCCCCTCGAAGCTGCAAAGCGAGAGCACCTCGATATCGAGGGCTTCGAGGCGCGCGCGGCCGCCGAGTTCCGGCAGCTCGATGACGAAGCTCGCGGCGGCGACGGAACCGCCGGCGCGGGCGAAGAGCTTGACCGCCGCTTCCGCCGTGCCGCCGGTGGCGATGAGATCGTCGATCAGCAGGATGCGCGCGCCGCTTGCGACGGCATCCGCATGAATTTCGACCGTGTCGGTGCCGTATTCAAGGTCGTATTCCTGACCGATCGTCTTCCAGGGGAGCTTGCCCTTCTTGCGCACGGGGATGAAGCCGAGGCCGAGCTGATGCGCCACAGCGCCGCCCAGGATGAAGCCGCGCGCCTCGATGCCCGCCACGGCGTCGAAGGTGCCCTTGCTGTGCAGCGCCACCAGCGCATCGACCGCGCCGCGAAAGCCCGCGGGGTCCGAGAGCAGCGTGGTGATGTCGCGGAACTGGATGCCGGATTTCGGATAGTCCGGGATGGTGCGGATGAAGGTCTTGATGTTCATGTTCGGTCCCCTTGGGAATTGAAGGCCGCCCGTCTTCAGCCGACAACTCCGCCACAAATATACACGTCATCCCGGCGAAGGCCGGGACCCATTGGCTCTCTCAGCAAGTGCGATAGCAATCGGCGTTCGCGCTTGCGCACAATTTCCACGGCTGCGGCAAGAGGCGCTGCGAGTGGGTCCCGGCCTTCGCCGGGATGACACATTTATTTTTAGCGCAAGCCCAGGCAAATCGGTCGTCCTCTCACGCGCCATGCAACACGCGGCCGGCGACGGCGTCGAGTTTCTTCACGAGGGCCGGGTCGCGTTTGGCGGGGGCGGTGATGAGGGCGGTGTCGAGGACGCGGTCATGGCCTTCGGGCGAGGGGGTGCGCTCCGGGCCGAAGCTTTCGGCGACGGAGCGGATGAGCGCGCGGGCGTTCCCGGCGTTCTCCTCCAGCACGCGGACCACATCGGCGACCTCGACATGGGCGTGATCGGGATGCCAGCAGTCGTAATCCGTGACCATGGCGACGGTTGCGTAGCAGATCTCCGCTTCGCGGGCGAGCTTCGCTTCCGGCATGTTGGTCATGCCGATGACGGAGCAGCCCCAGGAGCGGTAGAGATTGCTTTCGGCGAGCGTCGAGAATTGCGGGCCTTCCATGACGAGATAGGTGCCGCCGCGCGCATGGGGAATATCGTTCTTGCGGCAGGCGGCCTCGATGTGGTCGCCGAGACGGGCGCAGACGGGATGGGCCATGGAGACATGGGCGACGAAGCCCTCGCCGAAGAAGCTCTTCTCGCGGGCGAAGCTGCGGTCAATGAATTGATCGACAATGACGAAGGTGCCGGGCGGCAGTTCTTCCTTCAACGAGCCGACAGCGGAGACGGAGATGATATCGGTCACGCCCACGCGCTTCATCGCGTCGATATTGGCGCGGTAGTTGATGCTGGAGGGCGAATGGGGATGGCCGCGGCCATGGCGCGGCAGGAAGACCATCTCGACGCTGCGGCCGTCGCCGAGCGGCAGTTCGCCGAAGTGAAGCGCGTCCGAGGGCTCGCCCCAGGGGCTTGCCACATGTTCCCAGCGGTCGTTGCGGAGACCGGGAAACTCGTAGACGCCGCTGCCGCCGATGACGCCGAGTACGGTTTTTGCCAAGGGGTGTCTCCTCACGAACTGGAATGCCGTCATTGCGAGGCTGAAAGCCGAAGCAATCCAGGAGCGGCGGGCACGGAGCGAGCCGCCCCTGGATTGCTTCGTCGGCTTCGCCTCCTCGCAATGACGCGAAGAAAGGGCGCAGAACCCGTCCGGTATAACAAAACAGCGCAGCGGCGCCATAAAAAAGGGCTCCCGAAGGAGCCCTTTCATTGTCACATTCGCGAAGCGCGATCAGTGGGCGTCGGCCCAGACCTTGCGCATCGCGAAATAGAGGATGCCGGTGAGCGCGATCAGATAGATCAGGACCTGGAAGCCCATGCGGTGGCGCTGCTCGAGCTTCGGCTCGGCGGCCCACTGCATGAAGTGGGTGACGTCTTTCGCCATCTGCTCGACCGTGTTCGGCGTGCCGTCCTCATAATCGACCTGGCCGTCCGAGAGCGGGTTCGGCATGGCGATGAGGTGGCCCGGGAAGTACTTGTTGTAGGAGCCGGTGCTGACGTTGAAGCCTTCCGGCGCCTCCTCGTAACCGACAAGGATCGAGTAGACGTAGTCGGCACCGCCGAGGCGCGCCTTGTTCATCAGCGAGAGGTCGGGGGCATAGGCACCGAGCGCGGCGGCGGAAGCCTCGCGGTTCGGATAGGGCTTCGGGAAGCGGTCCTTCGCCTCGCCCGGACGCTCGTACATTTCGCCATCGGAATTCGGACCGTCGACAACCGTGATCTCGGCGGCGAGCGCCTTGACCTGGCCTTCGGTGAATTCGGGGCCGCCCGGCTCCGCCAGATTGCGATAGCGGACATATTCCATCGCGTGGCAGACGGCGCAGACTTCCTTGTAGACCTTGTAGCCGCGGCGCAGCGCATCGCGATCATAGGTGCCGAAGAGGCCTTCGAAGGACCACTGCATGTCGATCGGCTTTTCGGCGTCGCCCGCCGCCCGGGCCGGACCGGCCGCGAGAAGCGAGAGGCCGACCGCGGCAACAGCAGCGAGCGAGACGGCACGGAAGAAGGCTTTCATTTTCATTTTCACTTTCTCCGCTCCCTCAGCTCGTGGCCTTTTCCTGCCTCGTGCCATGCAGCACCGAAGCAGCGATGCTTTCCGGCAGAGGTTCCGGTTTCTCGATCAGCCCCAGCACGGGGAAGACCACCAGGAAGTGCAGGAAGTAGTAGGCCGTCAGAATCTGCGAGAGATGCGTGACGGTCATGCCGCCGTCGCCCACCGGGATCAGGATGTCGTCGGGCATGGCGCCGCCGCAATAGCCGAGGCCGAGGCAGACCAGCACGAAGATCCAGAAGAACTGACGGTAAAGCGGACGGAAACGGGCCGAGCGCACCTTCGACGTGTCGAGCCAGGGCAGCACGAAGAGGATGGCGATGGCGCCGAACATGGCGATGACGCCGCCGAGCTTCGAGTCGATCGGGCCGATGTCGAAGGTGACGGCACGCAGGATCGCGTAGAACGGCAGGAGATACCATTCGGGCACGATGTGCGCCGGCGTCGAAAGCGGGTTCGCCACGATGTAGTTGTCCGGCTCGCCGAGCGCGTTCGGATTGAAGAACACGAAATAGGCGAAGAGGATCATGAAGACCGCGAGCCCGAAGGCATCCTTCATCGTCGCATAGGGCGTGAAGGCAACCGTGTCCTTCTTCGGGTCCTTGACCTCGATGCCCGCCGGATTGCCCTGCCCCGACACATGCAGCGCCCAGACGTGAAGGATCACGACGCCGGCGATGAGGAAGGGGAAGAGGTAATGCAGCGAGAAGAAGCGGTTGAGCGTCGGATCGCCGACCGCGAAACCGCCCCAGAGCCAGGTGCGCAGGCTTTCGCCGACGAGCGGGATAGCGCCGAAGAGGTTGGTGATGACGGTGGCGCCCCAGAAGCTCATCTGGCCCCAGGGAAGCACATAGCCGAAGAAGGCGGTCGCCATCATCAGCAGGTAGATCAGCACGCCGAGAATCCAGAGCACTTCGCGCGGGGCCTTGTACGAACCGTAATAGAGGCCGCGGAACATGTGGATATAGACGGCGATGAAGAACATCGAGGCGCCGTTCGCGTGCACATAACGGATGAGCCAGCCGTAGTTCACGTCGCGCATGATGTGCTCGACGCTGGCGAAGGCGAGTTCGGTCGTCGGCACATAGTGCATGGCGAGCACGATGCCGGTGACGATCTGCACCGCGAGGCAGAAGGTGAGGATGCCGCCGAAGGTCCACCAGTAGTTCAGGTTCCGCGGCGTCGGGTAATCGACGAAGCTGTCATTGACGAGGCGCATGACCGGAAGGCGCGAATCCAGCCAGCGGGTGAAGCCGTTCGACGGCGTGTAGGTGCTTTGACCGCTCATTATTGTGTGCCCCCTCAGCCGATCAGGATTCGCGTGTCGGACAGGAATTCGTAAGGCGGCACCTCGAGATTGAGAGGGGCCGGCCCGCGGCGGATGCGGCCCGAGGTATCGAAGACCGAGCCGTGGCAGGGGCAGAAGTAACCTTCATATTCGCCGCGATAGGCAAGCGGCACGCAACCGAGATGCGTGCAGACGCCGATCAGCACCAGCCATTCGCGCGACAGCTCGCCCGAGGGACCGGGGCGCACGCGCTCGTCATCGGACTGGGGATCGGGCAGCGAGGCGACATTGACGGCATCGGCCGCGGCGATTTCCTCTTCGGTGCGGTGGCGGATGAAGATGGGCTTGCCGCGCCACTTCACCGTGACCTCCTGGCCGACCGGAATGTTGCTCAGATCGAACTCGGCGGAAGCCAGCGCCAGAACCGAGGCGTCAGGGTTCATCTGGTCGATCAGCGGCCAAACGGCGAAGGCCGCACCGACGGCGGCCATGGATCCGGTTGCCACATACAGGAAATCGCGCCGTGTGGGCTCTTCCGCGTGGGTATCTGCCACGGTTCTCATCTCCTCGTTGAAATTGCCGCACGCCGCATTCACCGTTCCGGGAAACGGTGCTTCCATGGGCGGTCGCCCGCCCGGCGGAAAGGCACATTGCAGCGCCGCTCAATACCGTTGCATGGCGCGAAAGGCCGACGAATCCCCTGCTTTCGCCCCATGTGTTGCGTGGTTTTGTGGCATCCAATCGGCATGTTGTCCAGCCCCGCTTCCCCTGTGGCAGGATGACGCATCGCCGCAGTGGACAAGGCGCTTCCCCAAACTGAATCGGGAGGCTCGGTTTGCTATCTCCGTTTCCTACCCTCCCCCTGCGGGAGGGTCGAAAAATCGAGCGTCGCGCAATTTTTCGGGGAGGGGTAAGCGAGGGAAACGGAAGACAAGTCACCCGTTGGCAGCGGAGTCCCCCTCCCCAAAATTTGCGCGGCAAATTTTGACCCTCCCTCAAGGGGAGGGTGGCACTCAAGAGAGGCCGAAATACAAGGAAAGCCCATGCGTCTTGCCCTTTACGAACCCGATATTCCACCCAATCTGGGCGCGATGATCCGGCTTGGCGCGTGTCTCGGCGTGAGCCTCGACGTGATCGAGCCTTGCGGCTTCCCCTGGGACGACCGCGACCTGAAGCGGGCGGCGATGGACTATGGCGCGCTTGGCGAGGTGAGGCGGCATGCTTCTTGGGAGTCATTCTCAACTGAGAAGCCGGGCGCCGCGCGGGTCGTGCTGCTGACCACGAAGGCCACCCTGCCCTTCACGGATTTCGCCTTCCGGCCTTCCGACATTCTTCTTGTGGGGCGGGAGAGCGCGGGCGTGCCGGACGCCGTGCACGAGGCGGCGGATGCGCGGGTGACCATTCCGATGCGGCCCCCTGCCCGCTCGCTCAATGTGGCGATGGCGGCGGCCATGGTTCTTTCCGAGGCGCTCAGGCAGACAAATAGCTTTCCCGGCAGGTTTCCGGGCAGGTAAGTAAGGAACCGGCCGCGTCATTGCGAGGAGGCAGAGCCGACGAAGCAATCCAGGGGCGGCGAACACCGAGCAAGCGGCCCCTGGATTGCTTCGCTTCGCTCGCAATGACGGCTGTGGTTAAGCAACCAGACATCCATTCAGGCATGTCTTGCATAAAAGAAGAGCGATGAGCGACGAGACGACGATTGCCGCGCGCAAGGCGCGGGCCGAGGCCTGGTTCCGCGAGCTGCGCGACGCGATCTGCGCCGAGTTCGAGCGCCTCGAGGACGAGCTGACGGGCACATTCGCCGGCCGCCCCGCCGGGCGCTTCGAGCGGACGCCGTGGAAGCGCGGCGACGGCGCGAAAGACGAAGGCGGCGGCGAGATGTCCGTCATGCATGGCCGCGTCTTCGAGAAGGTGGGCGTTCACATCTCGACCGTGCATGGCGAGTTCTCCGAAGAGTTCCGCAAGCAGATGCAGGGCGCGGAAGACGACCCGCGCTTCTGGGCATCGGGCATTTCGCTCATCGCGCATATGCAGAACCCGCGCGTGCCGGCGGTGCACATGAATACGCGGCATGTCTATACGACGAAGAGCTGGTTCGGCGGCGGCGGCGACCTGACGCCGGTGCTCGACGTGCAGCGGCGGGACGATCATCCCGATACGGTGGAATTTCACGCGGCCTACAAGGCGGCCTGCGACAGGCATGACGCGGACTACTATCCGCGCTTCAAGAAGTGGTGCGACGAGTATTTCTTCCTGCCGCACCGGAACGAACCGCGCGGCACGGGCGGGATTTTCTACGACCATCTGAACAGCGGCGACTGGGACAAGGACTTCGCCTTCACGCAGGATGTGGGCCGGGCGTTTCTCAGCGTCTATCCGAAACTCGTCCGCCGCCACATGAACGAGGCATGGACGGAAGAGGAGCGCGAGGAACAGCTCGTGCGGCGCGGGCGCTATGTCGAGTTCAATCTGCTCTACGACCGGGGGACCGTGTTCGGATTGAAGACCGGCGGGAACGTGAATTCGATATTGTCCTCGATGCCGCCGACGGTGAAGTGGCCCTAGAGAAGAAAAGCAATTGTCATCCCGGCACTTGTTGCCGGGACCCAATTCACGTTTCAACAAGCGGCGATGCCAATGGGTCCCGGGGACGAGCCCCGGGATGACACTTTTGGGATGGGATCGGGACCGAACCGGCATGGCCAAGAACGAAACCGCCGCTGAGCGCTTCGTGCGGCTGAACAGGATTGCCGGTACGTTCCGCGAGATCGATGTGCCGAAGGACCGCAAGACCTCGGCGCTCGAGATGGCGGCGGCGAGCGGGATCGAGCCCAAGCGGCTTTTCAAGACGCTGATCGTGGAGACGGAGGAGAGGAAGCTCGCGGTGGCCGTTGTGCCTGCGTCGCGCGATCTCGACCGGAAGGCGCTGGCGCGCGTTATCGGCACGAAGCGCGTGGACCTTGCGCCGAAGGACAAGGCCGTGAAGGCGACCGGCTATCAAATGGGCGCGTGCAGCCCGCTCGGCCAGGCGAAACGGCTGCCCATGTTCATCGACGAGAGCGCGAAGAGCTTTGCCACGATCTTCGTGTCCGGCGGGGCTTATGGGCTAGAGCTTGAGATTGCGGCAGAGGAACTGGCGCGCGCGGCGGGGGCGGTGTTCGCGGGGATATGCTAACCGGTTTCATCCCCTCCCTACCAATCATGTCACCCCCGGGCTTGACCCGGGGGTCCAGGGCGAGCGGGCACGGCGCTCACTGTAGAGTCAGCAGGAGTCTTGCGAAGAGGACGCCGCTGGCGCGGCTTCTGGATTGCCGGGTCAAGCCCGGCAATGACGAATTAATTTTCATGAGGGAGTCTCACACCGCTTTCGAGTGCCGTGCAGGACCCTTGCCGAGATAGGTGTCGAAGACGGCGCAGACGGCGCGGACGAGGGGGCGGCCTTCATCCGTCAGTTCGAGGCGGCGGCCTGAGCGCGTCACGATGCCGTCCGCTTCGAGCGGCGCGAGGCGGGAGAGGTCGGCGTCGAAGCTTTCGGCTTCGACATCGTGCATCAGCGCGATTTCATCGAGATCGACGGACATGTCGCACATGAGGCGCTCGATGACAGCGCGGCGGAGCCTGTCCTCGCCGCTGACGGCGATGCCGCGCGTGACGGGCAAGCGGCCCTCGCGCACCGTCTCCTTGTAGCGGTCGATCGCGATTTCATTCGCGGCATAGCCTTGCGGCAGCGCGCCGATGGAGGAGGCGCCGAGGCCGATCAGCACGGGGGCTTCGTCGGTCGTGTAGCCCTGGAAATTGCGGTGGAGCGCGCGGGCGGCCTTGGCCTTCGCCATCGCATCGTCCGGCAGGGCGAAATGATCGAGGCCGATCGCGACATAGCCACGATCGAGGAGGCGCGCGGCGGCGGCTTCATATTGTTCCCAGCGTTCCTCGATGCCGGGGAGAGAGGCTTCCGGGATGAGCTTCTGGTGCGGCTTCATCCAGGGCACATGCGCATAGCCGAAAAGCGCGATGCGCGAGGGGCGGAGCGCGGCGGCCTTGTCCACCGTGTCGAGAAGGCTTGCCACCGTCTGGTAGGGCAGGCCGTAGCAGAGATCCATGTTGATGGCGGAGACGCCATGGGCGCGGAGCCAGTGGATGACGCGCGCCGTCACGTCATGCGGCTGGATGCGGTTGATCGCCTTCTGCACGCGGGCATCGAAATCCTGCACGCCGATGGAGGCGCGGGTGACGCCGGCGCGCGCCATGGCGGCGACATAGGCCTCGTCCGCCGTGCGGGGATCAAGCTCGACGGCGATCTCGGCATCGAGCGTCACATTATAGAGTTCGCGGAGATGGGCGAGACTGCGGCCGAAATCGCCGGGCGTCAGCAGCGTCGGGCTGCCACCGCCGAAATGGATGTGGTCGATCCGCATGCGCGCGGGGAGCGCGCGGGCAACGAGGCGGGCTTCTTCGAGCAGCGCGTCGAGATAATCGGCGACGGGGGCATATTTCTTCGTCGCCTTGGTGTGGCAGCCGCAGAACCAGCACATCTCGGCGCAATAGGCGATGTGGAGATAGAGCGAGAGGGGCGCGGCGGGATCGAGCGCGGCGAGCCAGCGCGCATAAGTCTCGCCGTTCACCGCGGGGGAGAAATGCGGCGCCGTCGGATAGGATGTGTAGCGCGGCACGGCGATGTCGTACCGCTGGATGAGGTCCTCGCGCATGGAGAAAGCGTAAAGCCCGCGCGCGGGGCCGCCTATGGACGCAATTGCCGCAGGGAAATTTGTCGCAGGGTGAGGGGCGCCTCGCGCCAGCGAGCGCAAAGGTCCAGTGGACCTTTGCGAGCCCCGAACGCCCGGAGCGCAAGCGAAGGGCCGGGGGGCGCTGTTCGTGCCAAATCCACCGGTGTCATGCCCGGGCTTGACCCGGGCATCCAGAAGGCGCGCGAGCGCCGTCTCCCTTCGCAAGACCTAGAAAAGCCCCTCGTACAAATCCCGCCAGGAGGGATTCATCTTCTCGATCAAGGCGATCTTCCATGCGCGCGACCAGTGCTTGAGGTTCTTTTCGCGCTGGATCGCAGCGCGAGCCTCGCTGTGCACTTCGTACCAGACGAGATGTTTCACGCCGTAGCGGCTTGTGAAACCCTTATCGATTTCCTCGCGGTGTTCTGAGACGCGGCGCTGAATATCGTTGGTGACGCCTGTGTAAAGCGTTCCATTTCGCCCGCTTGCGAGGATGTAGACGTAGTAATCCCTCACATGCGCCTCGCGCGGAGCCTCTGGACCCCCGGGTCAAGCCCGGGGGTGACATAGTGGAATAAAGTTGAGTTGCCGGACAAGCCGGACCTTCACGTCCGCCAAAGCGGACCGCCTCTCACCCCTCCGCTTCGATGACGGCGTTGAGCATTTCCTTCAGCGTGCCCCTGGAGGCGAAGTCCCAGTCGCCGCCATAGGCGATATCGTCGACGAGGAAGGTGCGGGGGTCGGCGGGGCTTGCCACGAGCATGAGGCGGTCCTTCCACTGCACCGGGTCTTCGGTGTCGTAGACCAGCGTCACCTCGCATTCGATGAGGCGTTCGCTCTTTTCGTCGCAATCGGAAATCTCGTAGCCCGTTGCGCCTTCGAAGAGCGAGGAAAAGATGTCGCCCTGAAGATAGGGCGGCTCCTCGTTGTTCACGCGCTCGGTGTGACGGCGCTCGGCCTCGGCGGCCTGGGCGAGGCGGCTGTCGAGATCGGCGGAAATGACGCTGCGAAGCCGCGCGCGGAGATCGGGCTCCGGCACGCCCATGGGCCGCTCGCTGAGCACGATGTCGTAAAAGGCGGCGGCGGCGCGCGTCGCATCCGCTTCCTGCTCCGTTTCGCCGCAGGCGGCGAGCGTCGCCGCGATGCAGAGCGCCAGAACTGTGTGACGGATCATGAGCTCCCCTCCTCCGCGATCAATACACGGTCGCCTGCACCACCGCTTTCAGGCGTTCGATGATCGAGAATTCATCGTCGATGAAGTCGGAGTCAACCCACCATTCCTCGACTTCCTTCCGCACACGGCCGATTTCCGGGCCTTCGGGGACGCCGGCGGCCTTGATCATCTCGCCGGTGAGCGGGAATTCCGGCTTCTGCCAGCTATCGGCCATGGCGAGCAGCGCGCGCCACTGGAAGGAGTTGTGGCCGGGGCGGTCTTCGGCCCAGCCGAGCGAGACGCGATCCTTGAAGAGTTCGCGGCCCATGAGATAGAGCGCGCGGCGCACCTCGCGCATGGAGAGGTAGCAGACGATCTTCGTCTTGTCGGTGAGCATGGCAGCGAGGCGGTCGCGATCCCGGTTGGAGAGCTTGAGGCGGGCCGCGAGCGACTTCACGCCCGCTTCATCGAGATCGAGCATGGCGCCGAGACGGAGAACGGGATCGGGCTCGAGCACGAAAAGCTGCTCCGCCTCGATGGCGACGAGTTTCTCGAAACGGTCGAGGCGGCTCGCCTCGGGCAGCACGATGGCGAGAATGCCCGACGCCGCCATCTGGCGGAAGGCGGCGCCCGCGGCATCGGCCTTTGCGATCTTCATGAGTTCGTCGCGGATGCGCTCACCCGACAGTTGACGCAGGCCCTCTCGCTCCTCCGCGCAGGCGCGCAGGCTTTCGGCATCGGGCTCGCCCTTGCCGTACCAGGCATGGAAGCGGAAGAAGCGCAGGATGCGCAGGTAATCCTCGCGGATGCGCTGGCGCGCATCGCCGATGAAGCGGATGCGGCGCGCCTTCAGGTCTTCGCGGCCGCCGAGCGGATCGTGCAGCGCGCCATCGGCATCGCAATAAAGGGCGTTGATGGTGAAGTCGCGGCGCTTCGCATCATCGAGCCAGTCGCCGGTGAAGGCGACATCGGCGCGGCGGCCATCGGTCGCGACGTCGACGCGGAGCGTGGTGATCTCGAAATGGCGGGTGGGCGTGACCGCCGTGACGGTGCCATGGGCGATGCCGGTGGGCACGACCTTGATGCCCTTCGCCTCGAGCAGCGCCTGCGCCTTTTCCGGCGTCTCGGTGGTGGCGATGTCGATATCGGCCACCTTCTCGCCGAGCAGCGCATTGCGCACGCAGCCGCCGACGAAACGCGCCGTACCGCCGCCGGCGGCGAGCGCTTCCATCACTGCCCTTGTGTCGGCTTCATTGAGCCATGCGGCGCGTGCCAGTTCCCTATCGGCGCTCATTCGGAGATTCCTCACTCATTATTCTTGATCGTTGGCCGCGACATTATACCCGCGTGGCGGAGAGGCCGCTGAGGCATTCAGTCGCCATAAAGCCGGTCATACATGTTCTTCAACATGCCGGCCGTCGCGCCCCAGATATAATGTCCATTATAGGGCATGGCGTAATATTCACGACGGCGGCCGCGCCAGACGGCGCTGTGGCGCTCGTGATTGGCCGGATTCATGAGAAAGGCGAGCGGCACCTCGAAGGCCTCGGCCACCTCGTCGGGCGAAATCGTCAGGGTGAAGCCCGGCCGGACGAAGCCGACGACGGGCAGGATGCGGAAGCCTGTGCCGGTCTCATAGGCATCGAGATAGCCTGCGACCTCGACATAAGAGCGGTCGAGGCCCACTTCCTCCTCCGCCTCGCGAAGGGCCGCTTCGGCGGGGGTTTCGCCCGGGTCGATCTTGCCGCCCGGAAAGGCGACCTGGCCCGAATGGGAGCCGAGATGATCGGCGCGGCGCGTCAGCAGGACATGGGGGCCATGGGCATGTTCCACGATGGGCACAAGAACGGCGGCGGGACGGAGCGAGACGCGCTCCTCCGGCTCGACCCAGACATTGGCATCGGGCGGCTGGCGTTCGGGCGGATTGAGGTCGTGGTCGCCGCGCAGGCCCGGCAGGCCTTCGGTGGCCAGCAGCGCGGCCAGAGCCGGCGGCTCCCGGTCGGTGCGGGAGAGGATGAGATGGCGGTGGGCGTTCATCCGGGTCAGCCGCCCACTTCGTCGGCCGGCTGGATGGGGAAGAAGGCGCCGGCGGACCAGACGCCGAACCAGCGTTTGCCTTCATGCTCCTCCTCGACCCCGAGTTCGACCAGGTCGTAGAAGACGGCGCGGGCGATGAGGGCGTCGAGGCGGGCGCGGACATGGACGTAAGGAGCGGGCTCGCCGGTTTCGGCGTCGATCTCGAATCGCATCGGGTGGTCCGGCCCGGCAAGGGTCTCGTCGCCGACATTGGTGGCGAAGGTGAGACGCTGGTCGCGGCCTTCACCCTCCACCTTCATGGCGACGGCGACGAAGGGCGCGTCGTCGACCACGATGCCGACCTTTTCGACCGGCGTGACGAGATAGAACTTCCCGTCCTCATCGTGGCGGAGCACGGTGGAAAAAAGACGCACCAGCCGCTCGCGGCCGATGGGCGTGCCCATGTAGAACCAGGTGCCGTCGCGGGCGATCCGCATGTCGAGATCGCCGCAGAATTCGGGATTCCAGAGATGGACGGGCGGCAGGCCTTTCGCCTTCTTGCCGGCTTCTTCGGCGGCGGCAAGGCCCTTGAGCCCGCCCGGCGCACCCCCGGCGGCGCTGCCTGCGCCCTCTCTTCCGGCTGTCTTTCCGGTCACGGCGGCCATATTTCCACTCCCTGCGCGACATTCAGCTTCGATTTCGTGCCGATTTCGTGCCCCGGCGCCCGGAATCCGGCCATATTATCGTCAAGAAAGACCGCGCCAATGGCGGCGCGACACGGACACAAGGATGCGGCACGGGCGGCAGGGCGAACCTGCCGCTCTCCAATATGTAGGTCAATGCAGACACTCAGTGAAGCCAGCATGGGCAGTGAAGCCGATACGGGCAGCGAAGCAGGCGCGATCCGGGAGATCGAGGAAACGGGCGCGCGGATTGCCGCGGCGCGCGAGGCCATCGGCGAGGTGATCTTCGGGCAGGAAGCGGTGATCGACCAGACGCTGGTGACGGTGCTGGCGGGCGGCCATGCGCTGCTTGTGGGCGTGCCGGGGCTTGCGAAGACGCTGCTCGTTCACACGATGGGCCAGGTGCTCGGGCTCGACGACAAGCGCGTGCAGTTCACACCGGACCTGATGCCCGCCGATATTCTGGGCTCCGAGGTGCTGGAAGAAAGCGACAAGGGCACACGGAGCTTCCGCTTCATCAAGGGGCCGGTGTTCTGCCAGCTGCTGATGGCGGACGAAATCAACCGCGCCTCCCCCCGCACCCAATCCGCGCTTCTGCAGGCGATGCAGGAAAAGCAGGTGACGGTGGCAGGCGTGCGCTACGAGCTGCCGACGCCTTTCCATGTGCTTGCGACGCAGAACCCGCTGGAGCAGGAAGGCACCTACCCGCTGCCGGAAGCGCAGCTCGACCGCTTTCTCATGCAGATCGACGTGATGTATCCCGATCTCGAAAGCGAGCGGCGGATGCTGCTGGCGACCACGGGCGAGACGGTGGCCACGGCGCGCAACGCGCTTTCGGCGGAAGACCTGATGGCGGCGCAGCGGCTGGTGCGCCGGGTGCCGGTGGGCGAGAAGGTGGTGAACGCCATTCTCGAACTCGTGCGCGCGGCGCGGCCGGAAGAAGGCGCGTCGGAAGAAGTCGAACGCCATGTCGCCTGGGGGCCCGGCCCCCGCGCGAGCCAGGCGCTGATGCTGGCGGTGCGCGCAAGGGCGCTGATCGACGGGCGCTTCTCGCCTTCCATCGACGATGTGAAGGCGCTGGCGGCGCCCGTGCTTCGCCACCGCATGGCGCTCAACTTCTCGGCGCGCGCCGAAGGCGTGACGGTGAGCGGCGTCATCGACAGGCTCTGCCGCAATATCGGCTGAACGAGAGAAAGACATAAGCAAAGACATGGTCTCGACGCGGTCTCACTCGGCGCTTCCCGGTGCGATCGGCCTGCGCGAACAGGCCGAGGCGCTGGCGGAGGCCATGCCGCCGCTTGTCACGGAAGCCGAGCATGTCGCCTCCACCATCGCGCAGGGCGTTCACGGACGGCGGCGCACCGGCATGGGCGAGACCTTCTGGCAATATCGCCGCTACCGCGAGGGCGACACCGCGTCCTCCGTCGACTGGCGGCATTCGGCGCGCTCGTCCCATCTCTTCGTGCGCGAGACGGAGCGCGAGGCGGCGGAAAGCATCTGGATCTGGCGCGACGGTTCGGCCTCGATGGATTATGCGTCCGACTTCGCGCCCTGCAGCAAGAAGGACCGCGCGACCGTGCTCGCGCTCGCGCTGTCATCGCTTCTCATTCAGGGCGGCGAAAGCGTGGCGCCGCTCGGCCACGGCTTCACGCCCGCGCCGGGGCGCAGCGCGCTTCGCCGGATGGCGCATGCGCTGATCGACAATGAGGGCGCGGACGAGGACAGCGCGGCGAAGAGCGGCAGCCTGCCGCCGGCCGAACGGATTCCGCGT
Organism: Parvibaculaceae bacterium; assembly: GCA_019636015.1. Taxonomy (GTDB): domain Bacteria; phylum Pseudomonadota; class Alphaproteobacteria; order Parvibaculales; family Parvibaculaceae; genus Parvibaculum. The sequence continues at coordinate 1,484,161 of JAHBYJ010000001.1, read as the reverse complement.
TATGCGCAAGTGGTGCTGATCAGCGATTTCCTCTCGCCTGCCGACGAGATCGTGGCGCAGATCAAGGCCTATGCGTCGGACGGCGTGCGCGGGCACATGATCCAGGTGCTCGACCCGGCGGAAGAAGACCTGCCCTTTTCCGGCCGCACGGAATTCGAAGGCATCGAGGAGGAGTTGCGGCTGACGGTGGGACGGGCGCAGAATTTGCGCGAAGCCTATCACCAGCGGCTCGAAATCCACCGCAACCGCATCATCGAGACGGCGCGGCGCGTGAACTTCACCTTTGCGACGCATCGCACGGACCGGGGCCCGCAGACGGCGCTGCTCGCGCTTTACGGCGCGCTGTCGGGCGCCATTGCCGCGCGCAAGGCGCCAAGGGCCGGTGTCTAGATGGCAGGCCGCTAGATCATGCTCGCGCTCGGTCCTCTCGCCTTTACCGCACCCTGGATGCTTGCCGGTCTTGCCGCGCTGCCCGCGATCTGGTGGCTGCTCAGGATCAGCCCGCCGCTGCCGAAGCGCGTGCGCTTTCCCGCGATCCGGCTGCTTGTGGGCCTTGTGCGCGAGGAGGAGACGCCCGCGCATACGCCGCTCTGGCTTCTGCTGCTGCGCATGGCGATTGCGGCGCTTGTCGTACTCGCGCTGGCGGGGCCGGTGTGGAACCCTTCGGCGCGCGTCGGAGGCGCGGGGCCGCTTCTCATCGTCACCGACAATGGCTGGTCATCCGCCGCGCGCTGGAGCGAGCGGCGCGCAACGATGGATGCGCTCATCGCCGATGCGGCGCGCGAGAACCGTGCGGTGCTCGCGGTGGGCACGGCGCCCGAGATCAACCCCTCGCCGCTCGCCTTCGAGGCGGCGGCGGAGGCGCATGCCCGCGCCCGCGCCATGGAGCCGCAGCCCATCGAGCCCGACCAGGTGGCACTGATCGAGCGGCTCGAAGGGGCGGCGATGCCCGACGGCGTGCAGGCGGTGTGGCTGAGCGACGGGCTCGACCATGGCGCGGCGGCGCAATTTTCCGAGCGGCTGGCGGCGCTCACCGGCGGCGGCGTGACGCTGATCGAACCGGCGCCCGCAGCGCGCGCGCTGGCGCTGCTGCCGCCCGAGCGCGACGCAGGCGGCATTGCGCCGCGCATCATTCGCGCCGACGGGACGGGGATACGCGAGGGAAGCGTGCGCGCGCTCGATGCGGAAGGCAGCACCATCGGCGATATCGGCTTCACGCTTGGCGAGGGCGAGACGGCGACCGAGGCGCGGTTCGACATGCCGCTCGAACTCAGGAACCGGATTGCGCGGCTCGAAATCGCGGGGGAGGCATCGGCGGGCGCCGTGGTGCTCGCCGACGAGCGCTGGCGGCGGCGCAATGCGGGCATCGTTTCGGGCGCGCGGCTCGAGGAAGCGCAGCCGCTGCTTTCCGACGTCTATTATCTGCGCCGCGCGCTTGCGCCCTACGTGGAGCTGCGCGAGGCGGCGCAGGAGCGCAATGCGGATGCGGCGATCGAGGCGCTGCTTTCATCGCCGCTGTCGGTGCTGGTGCTTGCCGATATCGGCAATCTGACATCCGCCTCGCATGACCGCATTGCCGCCTTCATCGAGAATGGCGGCATGCTGATCCGCTTCGCCGGCCCGAGACTTGCCGAGCATGGCGACGACCTCGTGCCGGTGCCGCTCAGGAGCGGCGGGCGGGCGCTGGGCGGTGCGCTGTCGTGGAGCACGCCGCAGAGCCTTGCGCCTTTCGAGGAGGACAGCCCGTTCTTCGGCATCGATGTGCCCGAGGATGTGAGCGTGGCACGGCAGGTGCTGGCCGAGCCCTCGCCCGAGCTTGCGCGGCATACATGGGCGCGGCTTTCGGACGGCACGCCGCTGGTGACGGCGGCACAGCGCGGCAAGGGCACCATCGTGCTCTTTCACGTGACGGCCAATCGCGACTGGTCGACGCTGCCGATCTCGGGCCTTTTCGTGGAAATGCTCAAGCGGAGCGTCGAACTTTCGCAGGGCGTCGTCAGCACCGAAACGCCGGGCGGCGCGCGCGAACGCGCGCTGCTGAGCCCGCTTGCGACGCTGAACGGTTTCGGCCGTCTCGGTACGCCGCCCGCGACGGCGACGCCGATCGCCTATGAGCGGCTTTACAGCGCGGAGCGGAGCCCGCGCCATCCGCCGGGGCTTTACGGGCCCGCCTCCTCGCCCCGCGCGCTCAACCTTGCGACCGCCGAGATGGAGCTGCAGCCGCTCGGCGCGCTGCCGGGGCTTTCGGAGCGGCGCCTTTTCGAGGGCGCGCCGGAGCTGCGGCTGGCGGCGCTCTTCCTCGTCATCGCGCTTTTCCTGCTGGTGCTTGACACGCTGGCCGCGCTCTGGGTGACGGGGCTTTTCGAGACCGAGAAAATCCGCCGCGTGCGGTTTGCGATGCGGGCGGCGCCGGTGCTCCTGGCCGTGGCGCTGATCGCGCCGCTTTCCGATGCGCGGGCGCAGGAGACGTTGCCCCCCGACGAGTTCGCGCTCAAGGCGACGCTAGAGACGCGGCTTGCCTATGTCATCACCGGCGACCGGGAGATCGACGCGACGAGCGAGGCGGGGCTTTCCGGCCTCAGCATGGCGCTGCGCGCGCGCACGGCTTTCGAACCGGCGGAACCGATGGGCGTGAATGTGGAGCGGGACGAACTTTCCTTCTTCCCCTTGCTCTACTGGCCGATGTCCGAGGGGCAAGACAGCCTGACGCCGCAGGCGCTCGCCAAGATCAACGCCTATATGAAGAATGGCGGCACCATTCTCTTCGATACGCGCGACCAGGACCGCGCGGCAGGCGGCGCGGTGACGCCCGGCACGGCGACAATGCGGCGGCTGATCGGCCAGCTCGACCTGCCGCCGCTCGAACCCGTGACGCCGGATCACGTGCTCACCAGATCCTATTACCTGCTGCAGCAATTTCCCGGGCGCTACGATGGCGGACAGGTCTGGGTGGAAGCGGTGACGGCGGAGACCGACCAGATTGCCAATGACGGCGTGACGACGATCGTGGTCGGCGCGAACGATTATGCCGCCGCCTGGGCGCGGGACCGTAACGGGCGCGCGCTCTATGCCACGACGCCGGGCGGCGAACGCCAGCGCGAAATGGCCTATCGCTTCGGCATCAACCTCGTCATCTATGCGCTGACGGGGAACTACAAGGCGGACCAGGTTCACGTGCCCGCGCTTCTCGAACGGCTTGGCCAGTAGGAGCGCGCATGGCCTGGCATATCGTTTTCGAACCGCTTGCTCCTGTCCTGCTGATCCTCGCGCTGGCGCTGCCCGGCGTGGCGCTGATCGTCTATTCCTTCTACCGCCGTGCGCGCGGCGCGCCGCTCCGCGCCATCGCGCTTGCCGTGCTGCTCGTGACGCTCTTCAACCCGACGATCCGCAGCGAGGAGCGCGAGGCGGTGCCGGATATCGCCGCCATTGTGGTGGACCGGAGCCAGAGCCAGGAGATCGGCAAGCGGCCGCAGGAAACCGATGCCGCGCTGGCACGCCTCAGCGAGAGGCTCGAGCGCATGGACGGCATCGAGACGCGGATCGTGGAGGCGCGCAACGACCCGCAGGACGAGAACGGCACGACGCTTTTCCGCGCGCTGGAAGAGGCGCTTTCCGATGTGCCGCGCGAGCGCGTGGCGGGTGCGATCTTCATCACCGACGGGCAGGTGCATGACGCGCCGGGCAGCATTCGCGAGCTCGGCTTCGATGCGCCTGTGCATGGGCTCATCATCGGGCGGCCAGGCGAGAAGGACCGGCGGCTGCAGGTGCTGGAAGCGCCGCGCTTCGGCATTGTCGGCGAGCCGGTGGAGCTTTCCTTTCGCGTGGACGAGACCGCGGCCGGCGAAGCGCCGACCGGCGAGACGGCGCGTGTGACGCTTTCCATCGATGGCGAGAGCGTGGCGGAAAAGGACGTCGCCATCGGCGCGGTGGAGAGGATCACGCTGTCGCTGCAGCATGGCGGCGCGAATGTAATCGAGATCGATGTGGCGGAGGGCCCGGACGAACTCACCACGCTCAACAACCGCGCCGTGGTGATCGCCAATGGCGTGCGCGACCGGCTTCGCGTGCTGCTCGTTTCGGGCGAGCCGCATCCGGGCGAACGGACATGGCGGAACCTGCTGAAATCCGATCCTTCCGTTGACCTCGTTCACTTCACCATTCTGCGGCCGCCGGAGAAACACGACGGTACGCCCATCGACGAGCTGTCGCTGATCGCCTTTCCGACGCGCGAACTTTTCGACGAGAAGCTCGACCAGTTCGATCTCATCATCTTCGACCGCTACAAGCGGCGCGGCGTGCTGCCGCTCGCCTATTACCTCAACATCGTCGATTACGTGGAAGCGGGCGGCGCGTTTCTGGCGGCGGAGGGGCCGGCCTTCGCCTCGCCCTATTCGATCTACCGGACGCCGCTTGCGGCGATCCTGCCGGCGCATCCGCTGGAAACGACGAGCGAGGGCGGCTTCCGCCCCGAGGTGACCGACAAGGGCGCGCGCCACCCCGTGACCGCCGAGCTGCCGGGAAGCGGCGGCGAGGACGAACCGCAATGGGGCCGCTGGTTCCGCTCCATTGATGTCGGCATCGATACGGGCGACACGCTGATGGACACGCCGGACGGGAAGCCGCTGATGGTGCTGGCCCGCGCCGGCGAAGGCCGCGTGGCGCAGCTTCTGTCGGACCATGTCTGGCTCTGGTCGCGCGGCTATGAAGGCGGCGGACCGCAGGCCGAGCTCCTGCGCCGCCTTGCGCATTGGCTGATGAAGGAGCCGGACCTCGAGGAAGAAAATCTCTCGGCCTCGGTGCAGGGCGGTCTGCTCACCATCCGCCGCCGTACGATGGAAGACGAGACGCCGCCGGCGCGCGTCACGCTCCCCTCCGGCAAGCAAGAGGAAGCCGCGCTCGAGGAAGTGGCGCCCGGGCGCTTCGAGGCATCGATCGAGGCGCGCGAGCTCGGACTCTATCGCGTGACGCAGGGCGAACTTTCCGCCGTGGCGGCGGCGGGGCCGCTCAACCCGCGCGAGATCGCCGATGTGCGCGCGACGGAGGGGATCATCCGCCCGGTGGCTTCGGAATCGGGCGGCGGCGTCTGGTGGGCGGGCGAGGCGGGAGAAGGACTGCCCACGCTCCGCTCCGTGCGCGCGGGGCAGGATGCGGCGGGTGCAAGCTGGATGGGGCTCCGGCGGAACGAACAATATCTCGTCCATGCGGTGCATCAGGTGCCGCTCATCGCGGGGCCGCTGGCGCTGTTGCTGCTTCTCGGCACGCTGGCGCTCGCCTGGTGGCGCGAGGGGCGGTGAGTTCAGCCCCCTCCCCGCGCAGCTTGCCTTTCCGCCGAAAGCCGCCTAGCTTCCCGGTGTTATAATATTACAGTTCAGATTTCGGAGCGGACTCGTGGCCCAGCGCGATACCGGAGAGCGCCATGCGCCCAGTGCCTTCGCGGCGGGGATCGGCTTCCGGCTGGCCGTGGCCATCGGCGCGGCAGCGGTTCTCTGGCTTGCGGTTTTCTGGGCACTGGCGCGATGAACGCCTATCGCCACGCCGTTCCCGCCATCGCGCTGCGCGACCTCACGGTCGCCTATGACCGCGAGCCGGCGGTGCATCACCTGAGCGGCACATTCGCGGCGGGGAGCCTGACCGCCATTGTGGGGCCGAACGGCGCGGGAAAATCGACGCTCCTCAAATCCATCGCCGGTCTCGTCAGGCCAAGTGAAGGCAGCATCGGCATCGAAGGCGGCGCGGGCGAACGCATCGCCTATCTGCCGCAGCTTGCCGAAATCGACCGCAGCTTTCCGATCAGCGTGATCGACGCGGTGTCGCTTGGCCTCTGGCGCGATCTCGGCATGTTCCGCGCGCTGACGGGCGAGCACGTGCGGCGCGCGAAGGCGGCGCTTGCGGCGGTGGGGCTCGAGGGCTTCGACGCGCGGCAGGTGGGCACGCTGTCGGCCGGGCAATTGCAGCGCGTGCTCTTTGCGCGGCTGATGCTGCAGGATGCGGGAATCGTGCTGCTCGACGAGCCGCTGGCGGCGGTGGACGAGCGGACGGCGGGCGACCTGCTGGCGCTGGTGCGGACCTGGCATGACGAGGGACGAACCGTGATCGCCGTGCTGCACGATCTCGAACGCGTGCGCGAGGCGTTTCCGCAATCGCTGCTGATCGCGCGGGAGCCTGTCGCCTGGGGGCCGACGGACGAGGTTCTGACGCCGGACAATCTCCGCCGCGCGCGCTACATCTCCGACGGGTGGAGCGACGCGGCATGATCTACGATGTGCTGATCGCGCCCTTTGCCGATTACGGCTTCATGCGCCGCGCGCTTGTGGCCTGTCTTGCGCTTGCAATCGGCGGCGGGCCCATCGGCACGTTTCTCATTCTGCGGCGCATGAGCCTGATGGGCGATGCGATGAGCCATGCGATCCTGCCAGGGGCCGCGATCGGCTTTCTCGCGGCGGGGCTCTCGATCTGGTGGATGAGTTTCGGCGGCCTGCTGGCGGGACTTGCCATCGTGCTGCTGGCGGCGCTGATCAGCCGGACGACGGCGCTGCGCGAGGATGCGAGCCTTGCCGCCTTCTATCTCGTGAGCCTTGCGCTCGGCGTGCTGCTCGTCTCGATGCGCGGATCGAGCGTCGACCTCTTGCATGTGCTGTTCGGCACCATTCTCTCGGTCACGGACGATGCGTTGCTGCTGATCGCCTCCATCGCCACGCTGACGGTCATCACGCTGGCCGCGATCTACCGGCCGCTCGTGATCGAATGTTTCGACCCGGCATTCCTCCGCGCGACGACGGGCGGCGGCACGATCTGGCATTTCGTGTTCCTGTCGCTCGTGGTCGTGAACCTCGTCGCCGGGTTCCAGGCGCTCGGCACGCTGATGGCGCTCGGCCTCATCATCCTGCCCGCCGCCGCAGCGCGCTTCTGGGCCGGGGCCGTGTGGTCGCTTTCGGCGCTTTCCTCCGCCTTCGCCTTCCTGTCGGGGCTCGCAGGGCTTCTCATCTCCTATAATTTCAACCTGCCGTCGGGGCCTGCCATCGTTCTGACGGCCGGTGCGTTCTATGTTCTGTCGGTGATGCTCGGCACGCGGGAGAGCCTGCGCACGCGATATTTCCCGCGCGCCCATTTCCACGAGTAAGGAGAAAGCGATGAAACATCTGCTCGCGCTCTGCCTTTCCCTCGCGCTCGGCCTCGCGGCCCTGCCCGCGCGCGCCGAAGAAGAGCAGGCGCCGCTCAAGATCGTTGCGAGTTTCAGCATTCTCGCGGACATGGCGAAGAACGTCGCCGGTGCGCGCGCGGAAGTGACCACGCTTGTGGGGCCGGATGCGGATGCGCATGTCTTCGAGCCGGGGCCGGCGCATGTGGCGCAGCTTGCGGAAGCGGATGTGCTCATCATCAACGGGCTCGGCTTCGAGCCGTGGCTGGTGCGGCTTGCGGCTTCGGCCAAGAGCAAGGCGAAATATGTGACGGCGAGTTTCGGCGTCAATCCGCTCGACCTTGCGGCGGGTGCCCATGATCACGGACCTGGTCACGGTCATGACCACGATCATGGCCGGGGGCACAGCCACGACAAGGACGGCTATCCGAAGGCGCCGCAGGATTTCGATCCGCATGCCTGGCAGGACATTCGCAACGGCATCACCTATGTCCGCAATATCGCCATTGCGCTGGCGGAGAAGGACCCGGCGAACGCGACGCTCTACGAGGCCAATGCGGAGAGCTACATCACCGAACTGAAGAAGCTCGACGAATGGGTGCGAGCCGAGATCGGGCGGCTGCCGAAGGAGAAGCGCAAGGTCATCACCACGCATGACGCCTTCGCCTATTTCGAGAAGGCCTATGGCGTCGAGTTCCTGTCGGCGGCGGGCGTGGGCAATCAGGGCGACCCGAGCGCGGAGGCGCTGGCGCGGCTTGTGGACCAGATGCGGCGCGAGAAGATCCGCGCCCTCTTCATGGAGAACATGGGCAATCCGCGCATGATGGAAACCATTGCGCGGGAGACGGGCGTGGAGAACGGCGGCACGCTTTATTCCGACGCGCTGTCCGCGCCGGGCGGACCGGCGCCGACCTATGTGGCGATGTTCCGGCATAATGTGCCGGCGCTGATCGAGGCGATGCAGAAGAATTGAGGCCGATCAGCGGGCCATCAACGCAAAGGTGCCCCAGCCGAGATATTCGCGCGTGTAAGTCGCGTAGCGGACGGGTTCGGATGTGAGCCTGGCGCGGATTTCGCCCGCGAGTTCGTCGCCCGGATTCTCGTCGAGCCAGCGACGCATGGTAAGCCATTTCGCGGCTTCGTATCTGTCCCAGCCTTCGCGGTCGGCCAGCACCATTTCCACGATGTCGTAGCCGAGGTCGCCAAAGGAGGCGAGAAGCTCCGGCAGGAGGTGAAAGTCGGCAATCGAACCGGCGAGGCAGGATTTGGCGATTTCTTCGGTCGGCGGCCGTTTGAGCCAGTAAGGCTCGCCGATCAGGACGATGCCGCCGGGCTTGAGGCTCTTGGCGAGCAGCGCGATGGTGCCGGCGACGCCGCCGCCGATCCATGTGGCGCCGACACAGGCGGCGATGTCCGCCTTTTCAGCGGCCACATAGCCCGCCGCATCGCCATGGATGAACGCGACCCGATCTGCAACGCCGAGTTCTTCCGCGCGGCGCTTCGCCTGTTCCGAAAAGAGCGCGCTCATGTCGACGCCCAGACCGGTGATGCCGTGATTGCGCGCCCAGCTGCAGAGCATCTCGCCCGAGCCGCTGCCGAGATCGAGCACATGCGCGCCGGGCGCGAGCCGCAGCACCGCGCCGAGAGTGGCGAGCTTTTCCGGCGTGTACGGATTATGGATGCGGTGCGCGCTTTCCATGATGTTGAAGATGCGGGGGATGTCCATGGCGGCGCTCTTTTTTTGTTTACCGGCCGGGCTTCACGATCGGGCCCTTCGCGCGCCCGAAGGCGCCGATGTCGAGTTCGCGGTAGAGGAGCCGGGCGGGATCGACCGGGCCCGGCATGGTGAGGCGGCCGGGCGGTACGGGGCCGAAGCCGACCTTGGCATAGTAAGGCGCATCGCCCACCAGGATCACCAGCCGGTAGCCGAGCTTCTTCGCATCGGCGAGACCCTTCTCCATCAGCTTGATGCCGCAGCCCTTGCCGCGCAGCACGGGATCGACCGCGAGCGGCCCGAGCATGAGGCCCGGCACGCCGCCGATGACGACCGGCCAGAAGCTCAGGGAGCCCACCATGCGGCGCTCCGCCCCCTCGCCCGTGAAGGCGACATAGCTGAGGCCGGGCGCAGGCTCATTGCCTTCGCGCAGGCGCTGCGCGGTTTTCGCGTAGCGGCCGGGGCCGAAGGAGAGGTCCAGCAGGGCTTCAATGGCAGGCCGGTGCTCCGGCCGCTCGGCTTCTATCTCGAACATGGGGTCTGTCTCACGGGGCTCAGCGAAGGGTCATGGAGATCGATGCGCTCACCCCTCGCGGGCCCGGCCGCCGCTCAGGCGGAGGCAAGGACCGGAATGGCGCGCGCGGAAAGGCGGCGGGGGCGGCGATCAGCCCCTTCCCTCTCTCGTCGTCGCTGCTCTGCGAGCCTCAGCGCCATGATGCGGTCCTTTCGGGCCGGGGCGTGAGACCCCGGACGGTCAAGGCGGATAGCACGGGGCGGGTTTCCCGTAAAGCGGCTTTGGCGGGGCGGCCCGCCGCTGCGGCAGGGCTAAAAAGGCTGGAACGGCGCCCGGCGCTTCGCTAGCTTGCCCGGCAACAAGGACAAACGGACCGAGAGGGACACGTCATGGGAATTCTGGAAGGCAAGGTGGTGCTCGTCACGGGTGCGGCGGGCGGCATCGGCAAGGAATGCGCGATGATCGCGGCGCGCGAGGGCGCGAAGGTCGTGGTGAACGATCTCGGCGGCAGCGTGAAGGGCGGCGATGCGGGCGATGCGAGCGCCGCGCAGAAGACCGTGAACGAGATCAAGGCGGCGGGCGGCGAAGCGGTCGCGAATTCCGACAGCGTGTCGCTGAAATCGGGCGCTGAAAACATGATCGCGCAGGCGCTCGACACCTATGGCGCGCTGCACTCGATCATCAGCCCGGCGGGGATTCTCCGCGACGGCATGTTCCACAAGATGCCGGACGAGGACTGGGACGCCGTCCTCGAGGTGCATCTGAAGGGCAGCTACAACATCACCCGCGCGGCGATCAATCATTTCCGCGAGAAGGAAGAAGGCAATTTCGTCCTCTTCACCTCGACGTCGGGCCTCATCGGCAATATCGGCCAGGCGAACTACGCGGCCGCCAAGATGGGCATTGCCGGCCTCTCGCGCATCATCGCGATGGAAGGGGCGGCGAAGAATGTCCGCTCCAACATCATCGCGCCTTTCGCCTGGACGCGCATGATCGCGACCATTCCGGTGAAGGACGAAGCCTCGGCAAAGCGCGTCGAGCGCATGAAGAATGCGATGCGGGCCGAACAGGTCGGCAATTTCGCCGTCGCGCTTGCCTCGCCTGGCTGCACGGCGAACGGGCAGATCTTCGCGGTGCGCGGCAATGAGCTCGTGCTCTTCTCGCAGCCGCGGCCCGTGAAGTCCGTCGCGCGGATCGACGGCTGGACGCCGGAAACGATCCTCTCCCACGCCTTCCCGGCGATGGAAGGCGGCTATACCGACCTCGGCGCAACGGGCGCCGTGTTCACGTGGGAGCCGGTGTAGGCGTTACGCGCTGGATTGAATGAAGAAAAGGCGGGTCCGAGGGCCCGCCTTTTTTGATCTGGCGGAGGGTGCCTCCGTTCCCGCCGGTTGGAAGCCCCGAGTTTCCTCGCTTACCCCTCCCCAAAATTTGCGATGCAAATTTTGACCCTCCCTCAAGGGGAGGGTGGGCCAGATGGCGGGGTAAGACTTATACCGATGGGCTTAATTTTCATCTCCCCTCCCCTCATGCCCCGGGCCCCCACGGCGCTTTCCCCGGCCCGAATTTCTCCACCGTGAAATCCACGAAGGCGCGGGTTTTGGCGGAGAGGTGGCGGGTGTGGGGGTAGATGGCATGGAGGGTGAGGGGCGGCACGGTCCAGTCTTCCAGCACGCGCATGAGCGCGCCGCTTTTCAGGTGGTCGCAGCCGATGAAATCGGGCAGCAGGGCGAGGCCCGCGCCGGCCGCGATGGCATCGAGCATGGCGTCCGCATTGTTGCAGAGGAGGCGGGCCTTCAGCTCCACCTGTTCGCGCTCGCCCTTTCCGTTTTCCATTTCGAGATGGGTCGGGCGCGCGAGCAGCGTGTAGAGCAGGAAGGGATGGGACGCGAGATCGGACGGGCGCTCCGGACGCCCGTGTTTCTCGAAGTATGACGGCGCGCCGACGATGTGGCGCTCGACGGGCGCGAGCTGGCGCGCGATCAGGCTTGAATCCGTCAGCGCGGAAATGCGCAACGAGACATCGAAGCCTTCCTCGATGAGATCGACGCGGCGGTCGTTCAGCGCGAGATCGAGGGTGAGTTCCGGATAACGCGCGAGAAATTCCGGCAGCACGGGGCCGAGCTGGCGGATGCCGAAGGTCATGGGCGCGTTGACGCGAAGGAGGCCGCGCACCGCGCCCTCGACGCAATTCGCCTCCTCCACGGCTTCGGCCGCTTCGGCGACGATGCGGCCTGCGCGCTCGAAAACGACGCTGCCGGCTTCCGTGAGGCTGATGCGGCGGGTGGTGCGGTTCAGCAGGCGGACGCCGAGCTCGTCCTCGAGCATGGAGACCTGGCGGCTCACCATGGATTTCGAGAGGCCGAGGGCGTCCGCCGCCGCCGTGAAGCCGCCCAGCTCCACCACCTTCACGAAGACCGCAAAACCGTTGAGATCGACCGCCATCGCCCTATCTCACTGTAAACCCCAGGGGAACAATCTGTTTCAATCTATCCGGATTATCTCTCCGGAGAAACAAACTACATGGATTGCATCAGTTTGAGCAACGCCCCTTTCCGAAAGGCCCGGGGCCTCCGATGGAGGGACAGATGAGCGAGAAGACGAAAATCCTGGTGCTGTATCACAGCTCCTACGGCCATATCGAAACGCTGGCGAAGGCGGTTGCCGACGGTGCGGGCTCGGTTGCCGGCGTGGAAGTGACGCTGAAGCGCGTGCCCGAGACCATGCCCGAAGAGGCGATGAAGAATGCCGGCATGAAGGTCGAGCAGGATGCGCCCGTCGCCTCCCCCCAAGAGCTTGGCGATTATGACGGCATCATCTTCGGCACGCCGACGCGCTTCGGCAACATGACCGGGCAGATGCGGAGCTTTCTCGACCAGACCGGCGGGCTCTGGGCGAAGGGCGCGCTGGCGGGCAAGGCGGGCTCCGTCTTCACCTCGACCGGCACGGGCGCGGGCAACGAGACGACCATCACCTCGTTCCACTCGACGCTGCTTCACCACGGCATGGTGATCGTCGGCCTGCCCTATTCGGTCGGCAACGAACTTTTCGATATTTCCGAGGTCCGCGGCGGTTCGCCCTATGGCGCATCGACGCTGGCGGGCGGCGACGGAAGCCGTCAGCCCACGGAGAAAGAACTGAGCCTTGCGAAGAAGCAGGGCGCCCATGTCGCCGCCATTGCCGGGAAGCTCAAGGCGTAGACATTCAACCCGTTCCAGAGGCTCCGTATGTCGGGTGACGCGTAACGGAGCCTCGGGCCCGGCCGGCCGCTTTCCCCTCCCTCCCCTCCGGGTGATCGGGGGCCGGCCGGGCACCTCTCCTGATGAAAGGCAGGATTCACATGATCGAGATTCGCGATTTCAATTCGCTCGGCGGCGCCAATCACGGCTGGCTCGAGGCGAAGCATCATTTCTCCTTTGCGCGCTATTACGATCCGAAGCGCATGGGCTGGGGCGCGCTGCGCGTGTGGAACGACGACCTCATCCGCGCGAAGACGGGCTTTCCGCCGCATCCGCATCGCGACATGGAGATCATCACCTATGTGCGCGAAGGCGCGGTGACGCATCGCGATCACCTCAACAATGAAGGCCGCACGGTGGCGGGCGACGTTCAGGTGATGTCGGCGGGACGCGGCATCCAGCATGAGGAGTGGAACCTCGAGGATGAGGACGCCCGCATCTTCCAGATCTGGATCGAGCCGAACCGCGAAGGCATCACGCCTCGCTGGGAGACGGCCCAATTTCCGAAGGAAGGCCGTAAGGGCCGGCTCGTGCCGCTTGCGAGCGGCAAGGCGGATGCGCCGGCGGAAGCGCTCTGGATCGCGCAGGATGCCGAAGTTCTCGGCGCAACGCTGGACAAGGGCACGTCCGTGACCCATGTCATCGCCAAGGGCCGTCTTGCCTATCTCGTGCCGGCGAAGGGCCGGATCGAGGTCAATGGCGTCGAGGTCGGCGAGCGGTCGGGCGCCGCGATCCGCGATGTGGATCAGCTCACCATCCGCGCGCTCGACGATGCGGAGATCGTACTGGTCGACCTGCCGCCGGAAGAGTGACGAAAAATCCCTTGCCTCCCCCTTGCGGGGAGGCCGGGAAATGCGCCGAAGGCGGATTTCCCGGGTGGGGGTAACTGTGTTGCGGCAATTGCATCGAAACGATTTGCCGCCGCGCCCCCCCACCCGAAGGGCTGCGCCCTTCGACCTCCCCGCGAGGGGGAGGTGAAGGTTAAAGCGAACTATCGATGACTGCTTCAAGGAGGACGGAACGATGGGACTTCTGGTCGACGGAAAATGGACCGACAAATGGTACGACACGAAGTCGACCGGCGGCGCGTTCAAGCGGCAGGAGTCCTCGTTCCGGAACTGGGTGACGGCGGATGGCAGCGCGGGGCCGACGGGCGAGGCGGGCTTCAAGGCGGAGGCCGGGCGCTATCATCTCTATGTCTCGCTCGCCTGCCCCTGGGCGCATCGCACGCTCATCTTCCGCAAGCTGAAGGGGCTCGAGGACAAGATATCGCTGTCGGTCGTCGACCCGCTGATGCTCGACGAAGGCTGGACGCTGAAGGGCGCGGACGATGCGACGATCCCGGATTTCGTGAACCGCAAGACGCGGCTTTACGAGGTCTATCTTGCCGCCGATCCGGACTATACGGGCCGCGTGACCGTGCCGGTGCTGTGGGACAAGCAGCGCCAGACCATCGTGACGAATGAATCCGCAGAGATCATCCGCATGCTCAATTCGGCCTTCGACGGGATCGACGGCGTGAATGGCGAGCTCGATTTCTACCCTGAAGACTTGCGCGGCGAGATCGACGCCATCAATTCAGCGGTCTACGACCATGTGAACAATGGCGTCTACAAGGCCGGCTTCGCGACCGAGCAATCCGTCTACGACAAGGAAGTCGAGGCGCTGTTTGCCGAGCTCGACCGGCTGGAGGCGCGGCTCGGCAAGCAGCGCTATCTCGCGGGCGGGCGGCTCACCGAAGCGGACTGGCGTCTCTTCACGACGCTGGTGCGGTTCGATGCCGTCTATCACGGGCATTTCAAATGCAATATCCGCCGCATCGCGGATTATCCGAATCTCTCGAACTATCTGCGCGAGCTCTACCAGGTGCCGGGCGTGGCGGAGACGGTGAATTTCGATCACATCAAGCGGCACTATTACGGCAGCCACAAGACGATCAACCCCACGGGCATCGTGCCCGCGGGGCCGGATCAGGACCTTGCCGCGCCGCATGACAGGGCGCGGCTCGGCTGAGGATCAATCGTCCTCGCGGACCTCGATGATGCCGAAGCCCTGGGCGTGGAGCTTGATGTCGTATTCGCGGCCGTCCGGACCGACGGCATCGTCCACTTCCCAGTGGCCATTATCGAATTCAATATCCTTCCAGCTCGTATAGCCGGCGCCGCGCAGCGTCTCTTCCATGGCGGCGCGCTCCTCGTCCGTCGGCTTGCGGTCGCCCGCCAGCGCCGCGCCCGACAGGACGGGCATGGTGAGAGCAAGGGCAAGGGCGAGAGACGGCAGTTTCGATAGCGGCTTCATGAGAATCTCCTTCCGTTCGTTCTGGCCGTTCGTTCGGGAATCGGAAGGGACCTAGTTCAAGAGCCGCTCATGTCCAGCGATTACTGCACCGCGCGATCCCGCGCCTTTGCCACGAGATCGACGGCGGCTTCGCGGTGCCTGTTCTCGTCGTAGCGCATCTGGCGCGGCAGCGCGAAGTGATAGGCGCGCAATGCCTCGTTGCTCTGCCGCATCACGCGATCGAGATCGAGAAAGACGCAGGCCGAATTGCGGCCGCGCGCCTGGCCGATGGAGATGCAATGGCGCACCGATGTCCGCAGCGCGCGATTCTGCTGGCTGTCGAGCGCGACAAGCGCCTCGCGCTCCGCAGGCAGCGCCTGCCACTCCACCACATCCTGCGCGCCCGCGGGGAGCGCGGAAAAGATCATGCCGGCGGCGAGCGCCGGAATGGCGATCCATTTCATGTGTCCTCCTTCCGCGTCCATCGAGAGACGCGAGACGAGGTTTAGGATCGAAATGTGGCGAAAGCGGTACGGCGGGAGTTACCAGAGCTCGTCCGGCGGGAGGCCTTGCACGGCTTCCTCGATGCGCCGTGCGGTGGAGCGGGTCACACCTTCGGGCAGCGCATCGGGCGGGAAGAAGCCGCTTTCCGCGATTTCCGGCGAGCGGCAGGGCTCATGCGCATAGGCATGGTGCGGGACGGCGAAGAGCGCCACATGATCCGACTTGAATTCGCGGAAATTCGCGTAGAGGCCGATGAGCCGCGCCTCACCGGTGAGATGGACGCCGACTTCCTCCCGCAATTCGCGGCGGAGCGAAGAAAGCATGGTTTCACCCCGCTCCACCCCGCCGCCCGGCAGATACCAGCCGCGAATATAAGTGTGACGTACCAGCAGAACGCGGCCCTCGGCATCGAAGACGAGGCCGCGGACGCCGGCCGTGAGCGGGCGCGCGAGACGCCAGTAGAGGCGCATGGCGGGCCGGGCGATGTTCCAGATGAAGACGCGGGCGCGGGACATGGGCGCCATCCTAGCATGGCGGTTTCCCGCTGCCTGCCCCCGCCTTTAGATGTCGTCAACCCAATCGGCCTAGTCTCTCCCCCGGTGGCGGCGCCTCGCGCCGCCCGGGCATGGGGCATGGGCAAAACCGGATCATGGGACTCTTTTCGCTGTTCAGGCGCAACAACAGGCTCGAGCCGCCGCCTGCGGAAGCGGCGCCGCCGGTGACGCCGGCCGCCATGCAGCGCGCGCTCCGCGCCACGGCGACGAACAAGGGCTCCTACAATGCCGCCGAACTCGGCGAGCGGATCGCCACCGCGCTTTCGACCATCGAGACCTCGGTTCTCGCGATCGACGCGATCGCCGAGCGGCTGCGCGAGGCGGCGGACCTCGCCGCCGATGCCGCGTCGAGCGCAGACCTCGGGCGGCGCGCGCTTCTGGCCGGGCGCTACGACGAATTGCGCGAGGAGATCGACGGCATTGCCCGCTCGGCGACGCATAACCGCGTGAACCTCATTGCGGGGCGGCGCGTGGCGGGCAAGCCGGCCGCATTCGACATCGCCTTCGACGGGGAAGAACGCTCGGGCGTTTCCATCCAGATCCTGAACCTCACTTCGGGCGAAGGCGGGCTTTCCCTCTCGCCGCCGCGCGAAGCCTTTGCCGATGACGGGGAGATCGCCGCCATCCGCGCCGAGATCAACGCGGCGCGCCAGACCGCCGCGCAGGCGAGCGACCGCTTCGCCGATCATGCGGCACTCATCTCCGAGCGGCTGTCGCGCCTGAAGGAAATGGCGGGACCGCGCGAAATCGGCACGCGGCTGCCGACCGGC
This sequence comes from Parvibaculaceae bacterium, assembly GCA_019636015.1. Classification (GTDB taxonomy): domain Bacteria; phylum Pseudomonadota; class Alphaproteobacteria; order Parvibaculales; family Parvibaculaceae; genus Parvibaculum. The sequence goes on along the minus strand of JAHBYJ010000001.1, from coordinate 1,467,451 downwards.
GCCGACCCGGAAGAAGACGCGCATCCCGCGACCGGGCCGGCCATGGCGGAGGTCGAGGACAAGCTGCGCATGCTTTCCGAAAAGCTCGGCGAAAGAGACCTTCTGAAGAAAGGCTGATCGGCCGCGCCGCGCCGTGCTATCAATGGCCTCCCCAAACGGAGGAGGCCTGCCCCATGTCGTCACCCGACCGGAAGCTCGAAGCCCGCGGCTCGAATGCGGACCAGATCGAATACTGGAACGGCGATGCAGGCGAGAAATGGGCGCGGCACCAGGACCGGCTTGACGCAATGCTCGCTCCCTTTTCCGGCGCCGTTCTTTCGCTTGCAGCGGTGAAACCCGGCGAGCGCATCATGGATATCGGCTGCGGATGCGGCGCGACGACGTTCGACCTTGCCGCCGCTGCGGGGACATCCGGCCGCGCGCTCGGCGCCGATATTTCCGCGCCGATGATCGCGCGGGCGAAGGAACGCGCCGCCGCGCTCGGCAGCAGCGCCGAATTCCTGCTCGCCGATGCGGCTTCGCATGAGTTCGCGCCCGGCTCCTTCGACATTCTCGCCTCGCGCTTTGGCATCATGTTCTTCGAGAAGCCGGTGGCGGCCTTCGCGCATCTGCGCGGCACGCTGGCGCCGGGCGGGCGCACGGCCTTCGTATGCTGGCGCGCCTTCAGAGACAATGCCTGGGCGGCACTTCCCTATATGGCGGCGAAATCGCTTCTGCCCGAGCAGGAGCCGCCCGTACCCGGCGCGCCCGGACCCTTCGCCTTCGACGAGGCCGACCGCTTTCGCGGCGTGCTCACCGAAGCGGGCTTCGGCGCAATCGAGATCGAGCCTTTCGATGCCGAGCTTACGCTCGGCGCAGGGGCGGAGCCGGTGGAGGCGGCGCTTCACCAGTCGCTCGAGATCGGGCCGCTGTCGCGCGCGATGAAGGAACTGCCGGACGCCCCGCGCGGCGCGATTTCGGATGCGGTGCGCAAGGCACTTGAAGCGCATCTGAAGGACGGCGCCGTGCGGCTCTCCAGCGCAGTTTGGCTCGTTTCCGCAAAGGCGTGACGCGGGCCGTTAACCGTCCTTCAACATTCTGCGCGCGGAACGTATTGGAATTGTTCTCCTATTCCGCTTCCTCTTTGTTAAGACCTCGCCATTAAGGTTGACGCATACATGCCGTGGTGCGCCGTGGAGGCGCCCGCGCACCTGACGAGTTGGGGACAATCAGGGTATGACGCAGCCGGTATTCGAAAAGCTCAGCGTGCTCGTCGTGGATGACAGCGCCTATATGCGCCATCTGCTGATGACGCTGCTTCAGGCGCTCGGGGTTGCCGAGGTTCACCTCGCGATCAATGGCGAGGAAGCCTGGGATCTTCTGAATTCCAAGGAGCCCGATATCGTCATCACGGATGCCGCGATGGTGCCGGGCGACGGCTTCATGTTCGCCAAGCGCCTGCGGAGCCTGCGCGGCCGCGCGCTCGGCATGATTCCCATCATCATGGTGTCCGGACATACCGATCTCGAATCCGTGGAGCGGGCGCGCGACATCGGCATTACCGAATTCCTGTCGAAGCCGATCTCGGCCCGCGCGCTCTACGAACGCCTGATCCAGGTGATCGACCGGCCGCGCGTCTTCGTGGAGACGCCGACCTATCGCGGGCCGGACCGCCGCCGCCGCGACGCGCCCTTCGACGGCACCGACCGCCGCGGCTCGGTGGCGCTGCTTTGAGCGAGGGGAAAACCATGTCCGCATCCGTGACTCATTCGCGCCTTGCCGGGCGGGACGTCCCGATGAGCGAGACGCCGCCCGATGTGCGCTTCATCCGCGTGCCGTCCATCGCCGAACGCAAGCTCGGCACGAGCCATACGGCGCCGATGCGGCTCGATCCGCGCGTGCTCGACAAGATGCAGACGACGATCCGCAAGCTCGAAACGAAATATGCGGAGGCGCTGTCGGCGCAGGTCTCGATGCTTCAGCTTCTGGTGGACCCCGCAGCGAAAGGCGACGGGGAAGCGCGCGAGCGGCTTTATTCGCTCACGCATGACATGCGCGGGCTTGCCGGTACGTTCGGCTTTCCGGTGATCGGCCGTTTCGCGAATTCGCTCTGCCTCTATCTCGAAAAGGCCCGCGAAGAGGACTGGCGCGATGCGTCCGTCATCCGCCTCCATGTGGACGCCATTCGCGAGGCGGTGGACAATCCCGGCACCGACCCCGCCATCACCACGGAAACGCTCGCCGCGCTCGAGCGGCTCGTCGCCGCCGATCTCGCGAAGCGGAAGATCGCGGGATGACCGCAGGCCCCGCGAAGGCAGATCCGGACTTCTTCCGCCGCCTCAGCATTCTCGTGGTCGAGGACAGCGCCGAAATGCAGAGGCTGCTGACGGCGCTGCTCGAGTCCATGGGCGTGGGGCGCATCATCGTCGCGCATGACGGCGCAAGGGGGCTTACCGCCTTTGCCGCCGAACGGCCGGACATCATCATCACCGATGGTGCGATGACGCCGATGGACGGGCTTGAAATGACGCGGCGCATCCGCGCGAGCGACGCGGGAGACGCGGCCAATCCCGAAGTGCCGATCCTGATGATCTCGGGCCATGCGGGTCGCGAAAACGTCACACATGCGCGCGACCAGGGCGTGACGGATTATCTGCTGAAGCCGCTTTCGGCCGAAATGCTCTATGAGGCGATCGTGAACGCGGTCTCGCGGCCGATCCATTTCGTCGAGACGCCCTCCTATCGCGGGCCGTCGCCCCGCCGCCGGCTCGAGGCCCGCGGAACGGGCGAATAGACGCCGGACCGACTCCCCTTTCTGCCCGAGTCACGGCACACTCCCGCCACCGGCCAAGCCCCCGGGGGAATCATGCTGCAACGACTTGCCACCTCGCTCCGCTTCCGCTTCGTCGCCCGCCAGTCCGAAATCGAACGGCAAGCGGGGGCCATTCCCTATGCGGTGATCGACGGGCAGGTGGCGGTGCTGCTGGTGACATCGCGGCGGAGCGGGCGCTGGATATTCCCGAAGGGCGGGCTGATGGAGGGCCTGACGCCGCATGAGGCTGCCGCGCGCGAGGCGCTTGAGGAAGCGGGCGTGGAAGGCGAGGTGCGCGACATGCCGCTTGGCGCCTGGCGCACGATCAAGCGGCGCGGCGTGCGCGTGACGCCGATCGAGGTGGACATGTATCCGCTGCTGGTGACGCGCCAGCACGAGGCCTGGGAAGAGCGGTCGCAGCGGCGGCGGCATTGGGCGGGGCTGCGCGAGGCGCAGCAGCTTCTCTCGGACCCCCATCTCGCGGACCTCGCGATGATGCTCAAGGAGTTCCGCTGACGCGGATCAGAAGTCCGAGACGAATTTCATCAGCCAGTAGAAGAAACCGGCGAGAAGGCCGGCGGCCGGCACCGTGATCACCCAGGCGGCGGCGATGGTGACGACATGGCGGCGGCGGACGAGGCGGCGCTTCTCGCGTTTCACCTGCTTGCGGATCGCCTCTTCCGGCGATTTCGAGAGCGAGGACGGCTCGCTCGCCTTCGGTTTGGGCGCCTTCTGGCCGTCGGCGCTCAGGCCGAGATTGGCAAGCTGCTCACGCAGGAAGCCGACGCCGAAAATGCCGCCGATGGCGATATGCGTCGAGGAGACGGGCAGGCCGAGCGCCGAGGCGATGAGCACGGTGATGGCGGCGGCGAGCGCGACGCAATAGGCGCGGGGCGCATCCATCTTGGTGATCTTCGCGCCGACGGTGCGGATGAGGCGCGGACCGAACAGCGCGAGGCCGAGCGAGATGCCCATGGCGCCGATCAGCAGCACCCAGAGCGGCAGCGCCACCCTGTCGGAGGCCGCCTCGCCGGTTTCGGCGGCGGAGACAATGGCGGCGAGCGGGCCGACCGCATTCGCGACGTCATTCGCGCCATGCGCAAAGGAGAGAAGCGCGGCGGCGAAGATGAGCGGGATGGTGAAGAGGGACGCCACATGCTTGCGGCGGTTTTCGAGCTGCGGCACACGGCGCAGGATCAGCGGGCGCGTCGCCAGCGTGGCGATGACGAAGGCGGCGATGCCGAGCAGCCAGACGGTGCCCATGGAGGGCTTCCAGATTTTCGAGAGGCCCTTCAGCGACAGATACATGGCGAAGACGCCCGCCATGAGGCCGATCATCACCGGCACCCAGGTGCGCGCGGCGGCGAGACGATCCTCGCGGAAGAGAACGCGCCATTTGATGAAGCCGAGCAGCGCCGCCGCGATCACGCCGCCCATGACCGGCGAAATGACCCAGCTCGCCGCGATAGCGCCCATCGTGCCCCAGTTGACGATGCCGAAGCCCGCCGCCGCGATGCCTGCGCCGAGCACGCCGCCGACGATCGAATGCGTGGTCGAGACGGGCGCGTTGAGGAAGGTCGCGAGGTGAATCCAGATTGCCGCGGCGAGGAAGGAGGCCATCATCAACATGACGAAATCGCGCACGGCGAAATCGGCTTCGGGCACGACGATGTTGCGCGAGATGGTGTTCACCACGTCGCCGCCTGCGAGAATGGCGCCCGCCGCCTCGCAGATCGCGGCAATGACGAGGGCGGCGCCGAGCGGCAGGGCGCGGCTGCCGACCGCGGGGCCCATATTGTTCGCGACGTCATTCGCGCCGATGTTGAGCGCCATGTAGCCGGCGACGACCCCGCCCGCGATGACGAAGAGGCTCAAGGGGCCGGCGGGCGCGATGCCCATCATGAAAAGGAAGATGGCAAGGAGGAAGAGGATCGCGAGGCCCGGCGCCGCGATGGAGCGGGACAGGGCCTGCGTCGCCTCTTCGAGGCTTCCGACCTTTTTCAGATCCTTGTCGAGCGCGCTTTTCGCCACTGGCCCTCCCCGCCGGCGGCTGTCCAGACCGTTCCGCCGGGAGGAGCCTTTATCATTTCGGGCGGCCTCCGCCTACCCGGTGTGACGTTTTTTTGACGGTTCGATGACAGTCACACGCTGCGGAAGGCGAGGTAGCCGCCAAGCGCGGCCGTGGCCGTGAGGAAGGCGCCCCAGGCCATGTCTACCGCCGCCATGCGCCAGGGCCAGCCCTTGAGGGTGGCGAGGTTGGTCATGTCGTAGGTTCCATAGGCGAGCAGGCCGAGCAGCGCGCCGCGCAGGACCGCGCCCTTCCAGCTCTCAGCGGGCATGACGGCGAAGAAGACGACCCCCGCAATATAAAAGAGATAGAAGACCGCCGCCGCCCCGAAATCCGGCGCATCGCGCATCAGGTGGCCGATGGAGCGGGCGTAGAATTCCCTGGCCGCATAGGCAAGCCAGAGGTAGTCCAGGCCGAGAAACACGATGGCGGTGGCCACATAGGCGATTGCGTAGCTCATCGGACTTTCCTCCGGAGGCGGTTTCCCTCCCTTACGGCCCGGGGCGGCTTCCGGATCAGTCCCCTATTCGGGCTGGATCAGGGGCCAGTCCACGATCCGGGCTTCGAGGTCTTCCATATCGGCTTCGTCCTCGAAGAGGAACCTTCCGTAAACGGACATACCGGCAAGGCGGACGGCCTCATATTCGCCGGAGACGAGCGGGTGCCACCAGGGGAGATCCTTGCCCTCCTTCAGCAGCCGGTAGGCGCAGGAAGGCGGCATCCAGTCGATGTCCTCGAGGTTCTTCGGCGTGAGGGTGACGCAATCGGGCACGAGGATGGAGCGGTTGCCATAGTCCTTGCAGCGGCAGGTCTCGGCGTCGAGGAGGCGGCAGGCGATGTCGGTATATTCGATCTCGCCGGTATCCTCGTCCTCGAGCTTGATCAGGCAGCATTTGGCGCAGCCGTCGCAGAGGCTTTCCCACTCCTCGCGGGTCATTTCATCGAGGCGCTTTGCGCGCCAGAAGGGTTCGGGGGCGGCGGTCATTTCGGGACAGAACCCCGCCCGCGCCGATTTGTCAAAGGGGACCGGGGCAAGGGGGCGCATCTGCCCTCTCATCGCCGCCATGCCGCCCTATTCCATTCACAAAGTTCGGCCAGTCTCCTTTTGATCCATGTTTCCGCCTCGGGGGCTGGCATGGTGCTCGCATGAAACGGCTCTCCCGAGGATGCTCCAACCGGGGCCAGCGAGGCGGTTAACCTTGTCCGACGACGAGAAAGACGATCCGCACTATCCCATGCGCGAGGCCTTCCGCCGCGCGCAGATGATGCGCGATGCGCCGCCGCCCGAGGACGAGGAAGAGAGCGGCCGTAGACCCTTCTGGCGCCGCCAGCCGAAAAGCATGCCCATGCGGGTGCTCACCTGGGTTTCGTTCGGCATCACGGCGGCCTGCATAGGCTTTGCCGCGCTCGTCTTTCTTACCCTGCCCGACCTGCAACGCGCGATCGACCGCGCGCAGATGGAAACGCTTTCGATCCGCGTGCTGAATGCGGCGGATGAGGAAATCGGTATTCGCGGAAGGCGGACCGCACCGACCGTGCCGCTTGGCGAGATGCCGCCCTATCTCGTGAAGGCGGTGCTCGCGACGGAAGACCGCCGCTTCTACGAGCATAACGGTTTCGATCCGCGCGGCATTGCGCGCGCCATGTGGAGCAACATCAAGGCCTTCTCGCTGGTGGAAGGCGGCTCGACGATCACCCAGCAGGTGGCGAAGAACCTCTATCTCGACAACAGCCGCACGATCTGGCGCAAGGCGCAGGAAGCGCTGATCACGATGTGGCTCGAGAACAATCTGAGCAAGGACGAGATCCTGACGCTCTATCTGAACCGCATCTATATGGGCGCCGGCAATTACGGCGTGGATGCCGCGGCTCGCTATTATTTCGGCAAGTCGGTGCGCGACGTGTCGCTGCCGGAAGCGGCGGTGCTGGCGGGACTGCCCAAGGCACCGAGCCGCTTTGCACCGACGAACGATCTCGCGCAGGCGCGCTACCGCGCGAACCAGGTGCTCGACCGGCTGGTCGATGCGGGCGCGCTGACCGAAGAGGAAGTTGCAGGCGCGCGGGCAAACCCTGCCGATGTGCTGCCGCGCACCAAGGAGGCGGGGCGCGAATATTTCGTGGACTGGGTGGCCGAGCAGGTGCGCCAGGCCTATCCGGAGCTCACGGGCCATGTGACCGTGCGCAGCACCATCAATCCGGCGCGGCAGACGGCGGCCGAAAACGCCATCCGAAAGGCGCTGGATGAAATGGGCGGCGACCGCAATGTGTCGCAAGGCGCGCTGGTGGCGCTTGCGCCCGACGGCGCCGTGCTCGCCATGGTGGGCGGCAAATCCTATGTCGAAAGCCAGTTCAATCGCGCGACGCAGGCGAAACGACAGCCCGGCTCCGCCTTCAAGCCGATCGTCTATCTCGCGGCGCTCGAAGCCGGTTTCACGCCGGAGAGCCCGGTAACGGACGAGCCCGTATCCATGGGCGGCTGGCAGCCGCGCAATGTTTCGGACCGCAACTGGGGCACGGTGACGCTTGCGACCGCGCTTGCCAATTCTGTCAATACGATCACGGTGCAGGTTGGCGAGAAGATCGGCATGGACCGCATTCTCGGCGCGGCGCGGAAGCTCGGCATCGAGAGTCCGCTGCAGCGCAACCTCTCCATCGCGCTCGGCAGCGGCGAGGTGACGCTGCTCGAACTCACCTCCGCCTATTCCGCCTTCGGCAATGACGGCCGCCGCGCCCCGCCCTATGGCATCCGCGCCATCGAGAGCGAGAATGGCGATGTGCTCTACCGGCATGAGCCGAAGCTCGAGCAGGCCATTCCCGCCTCGCAGGCGCATGACATGACCTACATGCTGCATCAGGTGATGACGGAAGGCACGGGCCGCGCCGCCGCGCCTTCGGGCCGCCTCGCCGCCGGCAAGACCGGCACGAGCCAGGATAATCGCGATGCCTGGTTCATCGGCTATACGGGCCATGAGGTGGCGGGCGTGTGGTTCGGCAATGACGACAATTCGCCGACCCAGGGCGCCGCGGGCGGCAATTTCGCCGCCGTTGCGTGGCGCAGCTACATGGATGCGGCGGAGAGCGGCCGGGCGCCTGCGCCGCTGCCTGGCGCCGTGCGCTACCGCGATGCCTCCATCGTGACGGCGACGACGCCCCGGAGCGGCTTCTTCGCAGACCTTGCGGATATCTTCAATGCCGCGCCGAAGCTCGAAGGGCGGCAGGAAGGCAACCGCCGGAATCCCGATTTCCGCGTCGGCGGGCGCTGAGGCGCACAGGCAATTGCGCGGCGCGGCGCGATAAGCCATACAGGCGGCGGATCAAGGACACTCCGACATCATGGCCGCGCCCCTTCTCGCCCTTCGCGACGTCAGCACCCATTTCGCCGATCAGGTTCTGATCGCGGCGGCGAGCTTTGCGCTGGCGCCGGGGGACCGGCTCTGCCTTGTCGGGCGGAACGGGAGCGGCAAGTCGACGCTGCTGCGCATCGCGGCGGGGCTGACCGAGCCCGATGGCGGCGAGGTGTTCCGCCAGCCCGGCACGCGCATCGCCTATCTGGAACAGGTGCCGGATTTCGGCGGCGCGAAGCGCGTCATCGACTATGCGACGTCGGGCGGCGCGGAAGCGCACAAGGCGGCTGCTGCGCTGGACGAGCTGAAGCTCTCGCCGGAGGCGGACCCGGCAAAGCTTTCGGGCGGCGAAGGGCGCAAGGCGGCGCTTGCCCGGGTGCTGGCGGAGGAGCCGGACATTCTGCTGCTCGACGAGCCGACGAACCATCTCGACCTCCCCTCCATCGAATGGCTCGAAGAGCGGCTCTCGCAGTTTCGCGGCGCCTTCGTTCTCATCAGCCATGACCGCGCCTTCCTGAGGCGGCTCGCGGCGGGCTGCCTGTGGCTCGATCGCGGCATCATCCGCCGCCTCGACAAGGGCTTCGGCGATTTCGAGGAATGGGCGGAGCAGATCCTCACCGAGGAAGAAGTGACGCAGCGCAAGCTCGACAAGCTGATCGAGCAGGAGACGCAATGGTCGCGCGAGGGGATTTCCGCGCGGCGGACGCGCAACCAGGGCAGGCTTCGCCGGTTGCATGCGATGCGCAAGGAGCGCGCGACGCAGGTGCAGCAGGTGGGCCGCGTCGACCTTGCCGCCGAAAGCGGACAGGCTTCGGGCTCGCTCGTCGCGGAAGCAAAGGATGTGACGAAGGTCTGGCCGCAGCCCGACGGGTCGACACGCGTGGCGGTGCGCAACTTCTCGACGCGCATCATGCGGGGCGACAAGGTGGGTCTGATCGGACCAAACGGCGCGGGCAAGACGACGCTGCTGAAAATCCTGACCGGCGCGCTTCCGCCCGACAGCGGCAGCGTGCGGCTCGGCACCAATCTCACGCCGGTCTATATCGACCAGTCGCGCGCCTCGCTCAATCCGGAGGCGACGCTCTGGGATACGCTGTGCGAAGGCGGCGGCGACCAGGTGATGGTGCGCGGGCGGCCCCGGCATGTGGTTTCCTATCTGCGCGACTTCCTGTTTCGCGAGTCGCAGGCGCGACAGCCCGTGAAGGCGCTTTCGGGCGGCGAGCAATGCCGGCTGCTGCTCGCGCGGGCGCTGGCGAAGCCGTCGAACCTGCTGATCCTCGACGAGCCGACCAACGATCTCGACATGGAGACGCTCGACCTGTTGCAGGAGATGCTGTCCGACTATGACGGCACGGTGCTGCTGGTGAGCCATGATCGCGATTTCCTCGACCGGGTGGTGACTTCGGTGATCGCGCTCGACGGCGAAGGCCGGGCGGAGGAATATCCGGGCGGCTATTCGGACTGGCAGCGCCAGCACAGGGAGCGCATCCGTCCCGTGGCGAAGGATAGCGCCGCTGCGCCGAAAGCGGAACGCACCAAGACGCAGACCAAGCTCAGCTACAAGGATGCGCGCGCGCTGGAAGAATTGCAGAAGCGGATGCCGCAGCTCGAAAGCGAGATTGCAGCGGCGGAGAACAGGCTCGCCGATCCGGACCTTTACTCACGCGATGCCGGCGCCTTCCACAAGCTGAGCGCGGCGCTCGACAAGCTGAAGGCGGAACTTGCGGCGGCCGAGGAGCAATGGCTCGAACTCGAGATGAAGCGCGAGGAACTGGCGGGCGAGTGAAGGCGATATCCAAACGACTGCGATGATTTTTGTTGCAGCCGATTGAGGTCCACCCTCCCCTTGAGGGAGGGTCGAAAGTTGCGAGCGTCAGCGAAGCAAATTTCGGGGAGGGGGACTCTGCTCCCGCCAGATCGGATGCGTCGCGATTTCACCGCTCACCCCTCCCCAAAATTTGCGTTGCAAATTTTGACCCTCCCTCAAGGGGAGGGTGGTCCAGATGGTGAGACTCGTGCTTCAGTCCAAACGCTTCCAAATTACCATCGATGCGAGTTTCCGCGGCCTATTAACCACACTCCTATTATCCCTTTGACTGTTCCAATGCGGAACGATTGGATGGTTACCGCAGTGATTCGCCCATGGGGGTGAGGCGGGATGCTGCAGCCATAATCCTTGGACCCCATGGGGTCTGCTGGGGGGATCGTTGAAGCTTGCTCTGAAGCTCGTGGCGGCGGTGCTGGTGGCGCTCGTGCTTGGCGCGGGCTCCGCCTTGCTTCTCGTTCGCTCCGGCGGGCTCGGCGGGCTGGTCTCCTCCGGCCCGTGGGAAACCGACCTCACCATCGGAAGTGCGGAAGCCGATCCTTATACGCGGGCGCGTGTGGCGGTGGCGGGGCTTCTCGCGCTCAATCGCAGCGAAACGATCTATTTCACCGCTGCGCGCGACGGAGAGGGCGACCGGCTCCGCACGGCCTGCACCTATCGCGTGGAGGGGAGCAATCCGCCTGCCCGCTGGTGGAGCATCACGCTTTATGGCGAGGACCACTACCTCGTCGCGAATCCCCAGAACCGTTTTTCCTATGGCGGCGAGACGGTTCTACGGAACGAAGATGGCGGTTTCGTCATTACTGTCGGGCCGGAGGAAGCGGACGGAAACTGGATCCCGACGGGTCAGGGTCATACCGGCGACACATTCACCCTCACACTCCGGCTCTACAATCCGGACGAAAGCGCGGCACGAAACCCCTCCGGGATCGTGTTGCCGCAGATTGCCAAGGAGGCATGCGCGTCATGAAAACCTGGCCCCTCTGGATCGCGGGCAGCATCGCGCTCGCGGCCGTGTTCCACATCCTCACCGTCTTCGTGCTGCCCTACGGCATCATGAACCGGGCGATGGCCGGCATTTCCGCGCAGGCGGGCGGCGACAACAAGGCCGTCTATCCGGAGCGAGCGACGGCGGACTCGCGCGGCATCGTGCGGCCGAGCCCGGACCTGCTCTATACGGCCTGCGTCTACGACGTATCGGACCGGCCGGTGCGGCTCACCTCGCCCGTGCCCGACACCTACTGGTCGCTTTCGGCCTTTGCCGCCAATACCGACAATTTCTTCGTGGTGAACGACCGCAGCGTGCGCGGCAACCGCATCGAGATCATTCTGGCGTCGAACGAGAATGCGGATACGCCCCGGGGCGTGCCGCTGGTCGTTGCGCCGAGCACGCGGGGCATCGTTCTTTTCCGTTCGCTGGTGCCGAACGAAGATGCGGCCATCGAGGTCGACCAGCTCCGCCGGCAGGCAAATTGCGAGCCGCTTTGAGGCGGGACTGACGCCGGATCGGGCCCTTCCCCCGCAGTAGCCCTTGGCTGCGGGCGCTGTTACCATCCCCCCGTTTCAGCGGCGACGCGCCTTCCCGGGGGAGACTTCACATGAACCGCAATCTGATCATCGGCTGCATTGCCGCCGCCGTGGCCGTTGCCGTGGCGATCATTCTCGTGCTGCGGCCGGGCGGCGGCGCATCGGGCGATCTCAAGACCGTCACCTTCGCCACCGACTGGAAGGCGCAGGCGGAACATGGCGGCTTCTACCAGGCGCTCGCCAATGGCTATTACGCGGAAGCGGGCCTCAATGTGCGCATCATGCAGGGCGGACCCGGCGTGAACGTGCCGCAGCTTCTCGCCGCGCATACGGTGGAGTTCGGGCTCGGCTCCAACAATTTCATTCCGCTGAACATCGCCGCCGCGGGAGCGGGCTCGAAAGCCGTGATGGCCTCGTTCCAGAAGGACCCGCAGGTCTTCATCACCCATCCGCGCGACGACGTGAAGAGCATTGCCGACATGAAGGGCAAGCCGATCATGGTGTCGGATGCGACGGTGAGCGCCTTCTGGCTGTGGCTCAAATCGAAATACGGTTTCGAGGACAGCCAGATCCGGAAATACACGTTCAACCTCGCGCCCTTCCTCACCGATCCGGGCGCGATCCAGCAGGGCTATCTTTCCTCCGAGCCCTACATGATCCGCCAGGAAGGCGTGGAGCCGCAGGTGTTCCTGCTGTCCGACTACGGCTATCCGGGCTATGCGGCCTTCATTCTCGCAAGCGACCGCATGATCGCGGACGATCCGGAGACGGTGCAGGCTTTCGTCGATGCGAGCATCAAGGGCTGGGTCAGCTATCTCTATGGCGATCCTTCCGCCGCCAACGAACTCATCAAGCGCGACAATCCGGAAATGACCGACGAGGTGATCGCCAACGCGATCCGGCTCATGAAGGAAAATGGCATTGTCGATTCCGGCGATACGCTCGAACTCGGCGTCGGCGCGATGACGGATGCGCGCTGGCAGCGGTTCTATGACGAGATGGTGGAAGCCGGCGTCTATGACGCGAGCCTCGATCTCCACAGCGCCTATACGCTGGAATTCGTCAATCGCGGCGTGGGCCTCGAGCTGAAGAAGGAACTCACGGGGGAATGAGCGCAGCCGGGGCGGCGGCCGCCCCCTCTCTCATCGAACTCAGCGGCATCGGCAAGACCTATGCGAATGGCACGGTTGCGCTGACGGGGGTGGATGCGTCCGTGCGCGAAGGCGGGTTCGTGTCGCTCGTCGGGCCGTCGGGCTGCGGCAAGAGCACGCTGCTGCGGATCATTGCGGGGCTGATCGCGGAGGATCGCGGCAAACTCGGCTGGCCGGCGTCCGGCGCGCGGCCGCATGACGTCGGCTTCGTCTTTCAGGATGCAACGCTTATGCCCTGGGCGAGCGTGGCGGACAATGTCTATCTGCCGCTGAAACTGAAAGGCATCGCGAAGGCGGATGCGGGGTCGCGAATCGCGGCGGCGCTTTCGCGCGTCGGGCTTTCCGACTTCGCTGCCGCTTTCCCGCGTGAGCTTTCCGGCGGCATGAAGATGCGCGTCTCGATCGCGCGGGCGCTGGTGACGGAGCCGCCGGTGCTGCTGATGGACGAGCCCTTTGCGGCGCTCGACGAATTCACGCGGGAGAAGCTCGATGACGATCTGCTGGCGCTTTGGCAGGCGCAGGGCTTCACCACGATTTTCGTGACGCACAGTATTTATGAATCCGTGTTCCTGTCGGAGCGCGTGCTGGTGATGGGCGCGCGGCCGGGGCGCATTCTCGCCGAAATCGAGATCGGCGAGCCTTATCCGCGCGGGCGCGATTTCCGCGAGTCCGCACGCTACGTGGAAATCTGCGCCCGGGTGAGCGCGGCGCTGCGCGAGGGGGCGGCGATATGAAGCGCGACGATACCTTCTCCGCGCGACTCATGCGGATCGCCGTGCCGATTGCGGCTGGTATCCTCTTCCTGCTCGTCTGGGAAACCTTCGTGACGCTGCGCGAGATACCGCGTTTCGTTTTGCCGGCGCCTTCGGCGATCTTCGACAGCCTCGTGCAGAATTTCGGCTCGCTGATGGGCTCGCTCTGGGTGACGCTCAGAGTGACCATCGCCGCCTTCCTGCTCGCCGTCGTGGGCGGCGTGGGGCTTGCCATTCTCTTTTCGCAGAGCCGGCATGTGGAGATGGCGCTTTTTCCCTATGCCATCGTGCTACAGGTGACGCCGGTCGTTTCCATCGCGCCGCTCATTCTGATCTGGGTCGGATATGACAATGTGGAATTCGCGCTGCTGATCCTTGCCTGGATCGTCGCCTTCTTTCCGATCCTCTCCAACACGACGCTGGGGCTTCGCTCGGCGGACCACAATCTGCGCGATCTCTTCCGGCTCTACGGCGCCTCGCGCTGGCAGGTGCTGACGGAACTGCAGCTTCCCTCCGCCCTGCCCTATATCCTTGCGGGCCTCAAGATTTCCGGCGGGCTGGCGCTGATCGGCGCGGTAGTGGCGGAGTTCGTGGCGGGATCGGGCTCGGGCAACGGGCTTGCCTGGCGGATCGTGGAGGCGGGGAACCGGCTCGACATACCCCGCATGTTCGCGGCGCTTTTCCTGCTGTCGGCGCTCGGCATTGCAATCTTTTTCGCCCTCACCCTGCTCGAGAACCGGCTGCTGCGGCGCTGGCATGAAAGCGCGGTGCGGCGGGAGGGCTGATACCGCCATATTTACTTGAATTATTTGTTATATAGAAAAATTCACACGCCCGTTGACGTTCAATATGAAAAAACCCATCTTACGTGGGAAATAGCCCGTTACGCTTGCGTCCGGGCGCGCGCGCTCCTATTCCTTCGCCGGACATTTGTCGGCGCGCATTTTCCGGTATCAGGAACGCAGAAATGGCTCAACACACCCGCAAGGGCGCACAATTTCAGGCAGTGACGGCGAACCGCCTCTCGGACGGGATCGTGGTCTACCTCACGGCCGATGCCGGGTGGTCGGAATCGCTGCAGGACGCCGCCGTGGCCGAAGGCAAGGAAGCGGCGGAGGCCCTGCTCGCGAAAGCCGCCCCCACCGTCGAGAACAACACGGTTGTGGAACCCTATCTGTTCGAGGTCGCCCGCGAGGAGAGCGGCATCCGCGCGGCGAGCGTGCGCGAGACGATCCGCCAGGCGGGGCCGACCGTGCGCCTCGATCTCGGCAAGCAGGCGGAACTTTCCGGCGTTCATGGTTGATCGGCACGGTTGAAGAGCCGAAAGGCAAAGGCAGAAGTTCATGTATCGTTACGACGAATTCGACCAGCAAATCGTCAATGAGCGCGTGGCGCAGTTTCGCGGCCAGGTGGCGCGGCGGCTTTCGGGCGAGCTGACGGAAGACGAGTTCAAGCCGCTCCGGCTGATGAACGGCGTCTATCTGCAGCTTCACGCCTATATGCTGCGTGTCGCCATTCCCTATGGCACGCTGTCTTCGCGCCAACTGCGCATGCTTGCGCATCTCGGCCGCAAATACGATCGCGGCTATGGCCACTTCACTACGCGGCAGAACCTGCAATACAACTGGCCGGCGCTGAAAGACATGCCGGACCTGCTGGCGGAACTCGCCACCGTCGAGATGCATGCGATCCAGACGTCGGGCAACTGCATCCGCAATGTGACGTCGGACCAGTATGCGGGCGCAGCAAAAGCCGAGATCGAAGACCCGCGCATCATTTCCGAAGTGATCCGGCAGTGGTCCACCTTCCATCCGGAATTCTCGTTCCTGCCGCGCAAGTTCAAGATCGCCGTGTCCGGCACGCCGGACGACCGCGCCGCGATCCGCGTACACGATATCGGCATCCAGATCGTGCAGGATGCCAAGGGCAATGTCGGCTACGAAGTCTATGTGGGCGGCGGGCTTGGCCGTACGCCGATGATCGGCAAGAAGATCGGCGATTTCGTGCCGAAGGAAGACCTGCTCGCCTATCTAGAAGCGGTCATGCGCGTCTACAACATGTATGGGCGGCGCGACAATATCTACAAGGCGCGCATCAAGATCCTCGTACATGAGATCGGCGCGGAAGAGATGAAGCGCCAGGTGGAGGCGGAGTTCGCCGCGCTGAAGAAGGAAGGCGCGCTGCATCTGCCGCTCGAGGAAGTGGCGCGGATCGAAGCCTATTTCCGCCCGCCGGCCTTCGAGGAACTGCCGAACGAGAGCACGGAACTCAACAAGGCGGTGCTGGCGGACAGCGGTTTCGCGAACTGGGTGAAGTCGAACATCGCCGAGCACAAGGTGCCGGGCTATGCGATCGTCAATATTTCGCTGAAGCCCATCGGCGGCACGCCGGGCGACTGCTCGTCGGACCAGATGGACGCGGTGGCGGATATTGCCGAGAAGTACAGCTTCGACGAATTGCGCGTGACGCATGAGCAGAACCTGACGCTTGCCCATGTGCGCAAGAAGGATCTCCATGCGGTTTACGAGGCGCTGAAGAAGCACGATCTCGCGACGGCGAACATCAACCTCATCACGGACCAGATCGCCTGCCCCGGGCTCGACTATTGCGCGCTTGCCAATGCGCGGTCGATCCCGATTGCGCAGCGCATCTCGGAACGCTTTGCCGACATTGCGCGGCAGCACGAGATCGGCGAACTCAAGATCAACAATTCCGGCTGCATCAATGCCTGCGGCCACCACCATGTCGGCCATATCGGCATTCTCGGCGTCGACAAGAAGGGCGTCGAATATTACCAGGTGACGCTGGGCGGCGCCGCAGACGAGAAGACGGCGATCGGCGAGATCGTGGGCCCGGCCTTCACCGAAGGCGAGATCGTGGATGCGATCGAGAAGATCGTGAACACCTATCTCGGCACGCGGCAGGATGGCGAACGCTTCATCGACACCTATCGCCGCGTCGGCATCGAGCCGTTCAAGGAGAACCTCTATGCAGCTCATTAAGAACGGCGCATTCGTCGAGGACCCGTTCGTCACGGTCGGCGACGAGGACGCGCTGCCGGAAGGCGCGGCGATCGTCTCGCTCGAACGCTGGCAGGCGGAGCGCGAGACGCTTCGCGCGCGCAACACGCCTGTCGGCGTGCGCCTGAAGAGCGGCCAGGAACCTTCCGCGATCGTGGAAGACCTCGACAAGCTCGCGGTGGTGGCGCTCGAATTTCCGGCCTATCGCAACGGCCGCGCCTATTCCTATGCGCGGCTCTTACGTGAGCGCCATGGCTACAAGGGCGAGCTGCGCGCGGTGGGCAATGTGCTGCGCGACCAGTTTCAGTTCATGATCCGCTGCGGCTTCGACGCGCTGGAAGTGGCCGACAACATCACGCCGGAAATCTTCGCGGAATGCGCGGGCTTCTTCACGGTGTTCTATCAGCCCGCGGCGGACGGCAGGGAGACGGTACTTTCGCTTCGCCAGCGGCTTGCGGCCCGGGTGCGGGAACGCGCGACCGTCTGAACCTCGCAGCGCGATCCAGACAAAAAGCCCGGCCCTCTTTCGAGGCGCCGGGCTTTCTTACGCAACCTTACTTTTCCCGCGGCAGATTTACGCAACTGGGGGGCAGATGCCGCAGGCTCGCGCCATTACGCAGCGCGGAGCTTTTCGAAAGCTTCGGTGAACTTCGCCGCAACGGGGTTCACGGCTTCGCGCACGGTCGACACGGTGAGCTCGTTGAGCTCGCGGGCAGCGTCGATATTGCGCTTCAGCGTGGCGCGGACATATTCGTTCTGGAGTTCGACCGCCGACTTGAGGCTGCCGGACTTCAGCACGGCGCGGGCGGTTTCAACGCCTTCCTCGAAATTGGTGCGGGCGAGCGTCACGATGATGCCGGAAGCGGCTTCGATCGGGTTCAGCGCTTCGGCCACGGGAGCGGCGGCCTTGGCTGCAGTGGTCTTTGCCGAGGCCTTCTTGGCGCGCGGCTTGGCTTTGGTCGTCTTGGCCTTGGGGGCCTTGGGGGTCGCTTCGGTCATTTCAAATCTCCTGTATCGCGTGGCCGCTCACCTGAATGCGAGCGTTTCCCCGCACATACCGGGCGCGCCGGATTTGTGCGCTGCACAATGAGATAGTAGCCCCCTGACGCGGCGTCAAGCGAATTTTGTGCAACGCACAAAAACCACTCACGCAGAATGGGATCAGGCTCAAAATCTCCCGAGGGAAAAGGGACTTAGCTCAGGTTGCGGCGCGGCGTCGCAGATGTGCGAGGCAAGCGCTGCGGCGCTGCCTGGGCCGAGCGTCCAGCCCAGCGTGCCATGGCCGCTATTCACGAAAAGCCCCGCGATTCCCGGCACTGCGCCGACCACGGGGCTGCCATCCGGCGTCATGGGGCGGAGGCCGCACCAGAATTCCGCCTCGGCCCGATGGGTCCCCGTCTGGGGGAGGACGCCTTCGAGCGCGTCCATGACGGAACGGGCGCGGGCGGGATCGAGCGTCAGGTCGTAGCCGCCGACCTCCGCCTGCCCCGCTGCGCGGAGGCGATGCCCAAGCCGGCTGATGACGATCTTGCGCGCTTCATCGGTGATGCTGACTTCGGGCGCGCTGCCCTCGGGCGCGGGCAGCGTCACCGAATAGCCCTTCAGCGGATATATCCAGGAGCGGATGCCGAAAGGCGCGAGGAGCGCGCGCGTCTCCGTGCCGGCGGCGATGATGACCGCATCCGCCTCGATGACGCCTTGCGCGGTCTCGACGCCCCTTGCCTTCCCGCCTTCGGCGAGAATGCGCGTTACGCCCGTTCCGCTCAGAAAGGCGACGCCGAGACGCTCAGCCCCTTCGGCAAGGCGGCGCGAAAAGAGATGCGCATCGCCGCTGCTGTCCGATGCCGCATAGAGCCCGCCCGCGATGTCGCCGCGCTGCATGGCGGAGGCGAGCGCCGGTTCGAGCGCGGCGCATTCGGCGGGGGTGAGCCGCTTCTGCTCAAGCCCCAGGCGGGTGATGAGGGCGGATTCCCGTTCCGCATCCGTGAGGGCATGGGCATCGCGGAAGATGCGAAGGATGCCCCTCTCCCTGCGTTCGAAATCGAGCGGCGCGCCGGCGGCGGCGAAATCGCGCTCGTAAGCCGCGAGGCGGGCGCGCGTCAGCAGCGCAAGTTCGAGATTGGGCGGAATGCGCTCCGCCCGGGCCGAGGCGCGGCAGCGCAGAAGAAAGCGGAAGAGCCAGAGCCATTGCTCCGGGTCCATTTTCGGACGCAGGCGGAAGGGCGCGTCGTCGCGGCCGAGCCAGCGCAGGATGAGCCCGGGAATTTCAGGTCCCGCCCAGGGCGCCACCTCGCAGGCCGAAAGCTGGCCGCCATTCGCATAGGAAGTGCCGAGCCCCGCCCCTTCCCGTGCCTCGACGAGCGTGACCTTCACGCCGCGCAGCGCCAGTTCATAGGCGGTCGAGACGCCGACAATGCCGGCGCCGATGACGATGGCGGATCGGGGGGCTTTCACCTGGGCAACACCTAGAGAACTTCCGCCGCAGCGCGGCTCTTAGAGTAAGGCCTAGCAAAGCCCCGGCCTTTTGGCGACGGCAAAGACGCCGCCTTGACGGGCGGCGCTGCGAGGGGTATATGTCACCGTATGGTGACAAAAGCCAGGATGCAGCCGAAAGTCCGTGACCGGGAGAAGACCGAGCGAGCCATTCTCGATGCGGTCGGCCGTATCATCCTGCGCGACGGGCTCGGCGCCGTCGGCATCAACGCGGTCGCGCGCGAGGCGGGCGCGGACAAGGTGCTAATCTACCGTTATTTCGGCGATCTCGACGGGCTTTACCGCGCTTATGCCGAAGCGGGCGACTTCTGGTGGAGCGTGGAAGACATGCTGGAGGCGGCGGGCGATGCGCCGACGCTCGGCGCGGCGCTGAAGGCAGGGCTCCGCCACCACGCGGCGGAAATGCGCAAGCGGCCGGTGACGCTTGCCGTGATCGCGGCCGAGCCCGCGAACCGCACGGCGCTTGTCGTGGCGCTGGAAGAGGTGCGCGAGCGGCGCTCGCTCGAACTGATGAAGGCGGTCGCGGACCGCTACGGCGCGCCGGAGGGTGCGGACCTTGCGGCGCTGACGGCGCTTCTCGCCGCCGCCATCGACTATCTTCTCGCCCGTGCGCGGACGATCCGCGTCTATGGCGGGGTCGAGATCAAGACAGAGCAGAACTGGGAAAGACTTTTCGCAACCATCGACGCGATGATCGACGGCGCATTGGCGCCTGCGCGTCCCAAAGGGAGGAAACGACCATGACGGTATCGCCGACACGCCGCCGCCTGCTGCAAGGCGCGGGCGCCCTCACCCTCATTGCTGTTGGCGGCGCGGTCTGGCGCGCGCATGACCGGGGCGTCTTCGCCGAGCCCTCCGGCGCGCCTTACGACCCATGGGCCATGTGGCAGTTGCCCGACTATCAGGGAACGCCGCTTGCGCTGGTGGCAGCGGGCATTCTCGCCTCCAACCCGCACAATACGCAGCCCTGGATATTCCGCGTGAGCGAGACGGAGATCGAGGTGCTGGCCGATACGACGCGCGACCTCGGCACGTTCGATCCTTATCTCCGCGAAATGCATATCGGGCTTGGCTGCGCCATCGAGAACATGGTGCTGGCGGCGCCGGCGAACGGGTTTTCCGCCACCGTCGATCCGGCGCAGGGCTCTCTTCTCGACGTCGAACGCGGCGGCATGGTGCGCGCGGCGACGATCCGGCTTTCGCAAGGCGGCGGTGCGAGCGATCCGCTTTACGAGGCGATCCCGCTTCGCCACACCAATCGCTATGCCTATGACCGGCAGCACGGCTTCCCGGAAGACCTGCTGCGGCGTTTCACATCGCTGCCGGACAATGGCAATGCGGTGCTTTCGCTCTTCACGGAAGGCGAGGCTTTCGAGGCGCTCGGACAGGCGATCGTTTTGGCGACGGACGAGATCGTCGCCGATCACGAGATGATCGAGGACAGCCATCGCTGGTTCCGCGACGGGCCGCGCGAGATGGCGCGCGAGCGAAGCGGGCTCGAGCTCGATACGGCAGGGCTTTCGCCGGCGCTGCTTGCCGCGGCGAAGTTTCTGCCCGCGCTTCCCGCCGAGCAGAGCCATGGCGCCTGGGCGAACCAGACGCGCGACACGCATGTGCCGACCGCGGCGCTGCTCGGCACGATCTCGGTGCGCGACCGTTATGACCGGCCGCAGGCGCTTGCCGCCGGACGCCTCTGGCAGCGTGTCCATCTCGAAGCGAGCGCGGCGGGCATCGCCATGCATCCGCTCAACCAGCCGGTGGAGATGATCGACCGCGAGCGGCAACTCGGCAAGGAACCGGCGGCCGAAGCGCGGCTCGCGGCGGTCATCGGCAATCCGGAATGGCAGGCGACATTCGCCTTCCGCGCCGGCTATCCGACGCGCGGCACGATCGCCAGCGCGCGGCGGAGCGTGGAGGAGGTGACGAAGGCGGGGTGAGGCGGACCTTCAGCCTTTCCCCGATGCCCGAACCTCGTCGTCCGGCGGCGGCAGGGTCTCGACATAGACGGACTGGCTGGGGAAGGCGAAGCCAGCGCCGACGCCTTCGACGATCTGCTTGATGCGATAGGCGAGCGCCTCTTTCACCGCGAGCCATTCGCCCCAGACGGTCGTCCTGGTGAAGCAATAGACCATGATGTCGATCGAGGAATCGTTGAAGCTGTCCACGCGCACGAAAAGCGGCGCGACGGGCGGCTGCACGAAATCCTCGGTCGAAGTGAGATAGTTCTCGATGTCGGCGACGATGCGTCGAAGCTGATCATGCGTCGTGCGATACTCGACGCCGATCTTCCAGGAAATGCGCCGCGCGGTCATGGCGCTGTAGTTGATGACCGAATTGTCGGCGAGTTTCTGGTTCGGGACATAGACCGGCGCGCGGTCGAACTGGCGCACCAGCGTGGAGCGGAAGCCGATCCGCTCGACCGTGCCTTCGACCACGCCGTCGACCTTGATCCAGTCGCCGAAGCCGAAGCGGCGCTCGATCAGGATGGACATGCCGCCGATGAGGTTCTTGAAGAGGTCCTGCGCGCCGAGCGCCACGGCCACGCCGAAAAGGCCGAGACCCGCGATGATGGGGGCAACCTGAATGCCCCATGTCTGCAGGATCGTGGCGCCGGCAACCAGCACGACCGCCGTTTTCGCGCCCGCGACCAGCCAATCGAGAATTTCCGGCGTGAGCACGCGCTCGAGCAGGCGGAGGCCCTGGCTCACCGGACCGACGCAATTATAGATCGCCCAGAAGATCGCGACGATGATGAGCGAGCGGTTGAGATTCTCGGCGATCTCGCCCGTCGTGTTCTCGAAATCGAGATATTCGGTTGCGAAGAAGAAGCCGAGCGCGAGGAAGAGGAAGCGCAAGGGACTCCTGATCGCGTCGCGAATATAATCGTCGATCTTCGTCTGCGTGCGTTCGACCCACCGGTCGGTAATCGCAAGCACGAAACGCGTGAAGAGGCCGCGCAGGACGTAGAAGAAACCGAAGATCGCGACGGCGACGAGAATGTCGCCGACATTGTGACCGAGAACGCCCGTCCGCCAGACATCGAGGACGAGGTCCCAGTAGTTTTCGAGTGTGTTCAGGGTGGACTGCATGGGCGGCGGCGCTTCTCGTTCCGGCAGGATCAGGCAGCGGCGGGCGCGCGTTCGCGCGTGGCGGAGAAGCGGATCTTCGGCCATTTCTCCAACGTGTAGCCGAGCTCCCAGGCGCTCTTGCCCATGAAGACGGGGGCGCCGTCGCGATCGGTCGCCATGTTGCCGCGATGGGCTTCCATGAAGCGCTTGAGCTCGGCCGGGTCTTCCGCCGCAACCCAGCGCGCCGTTTCATACGGTGAGGGTTCGAAGTGAACCTTGATGTCGTATTCGCTGGCGATGCGCGAGGCGAGCACCTCAAGCTGGAGCTGGCCGACGACGCCGACGATCCAGTTCGCGCCGATCTCCGGCTTGAAGACCTGCGTCACGCCTTCCTCGGCAAGGCTTTCCAGCGCGCGGCGCATGTGCTTTGCCTTCATCGGATCGTCGAGGCGGACGCGGCGGAGAATTTCCGGCGCGAAATTCGGAATGCCGGTGAAGGTGAGGTCTTCCGTTTCGCTCAGCGTGTCGCCGACGCGGATCGTGCCGTGGTTCGGGATGCCGATGATGTCGCCGGCATAGGCCTCGTCGAGCAATTCGCGGTCCTGCGCGAAGAAGAGGATCGGGTTGTGGACGCCGATCGTCTTGCCGCTGCCCGAAAGCTTGAGCCGCATGCCGCGCTTGAACTTGCCGGAGCAGATGCGCATGAAGGCGATGCGGTCGCGGTGGTTCGCGTCCATGTTCGCCTGCACCTTGAAGACGAAACCCGTCACCTTGGGTTCGGCGGGTTCGACCACGCGGCTAGCGGCGGGCTGGGCGCGGGGCGGCGGGGCGAAACGCACCACGGCGTCGAGCAGTTCGCGCACGCCGAGCTTCCGGAGCGCGCTGCCGAAATAGACCGGCGTCATATGGCCCGCGCGATATTGCTCGATGTCGAAGGCGGAGCTGCCCTCGCGCGCGAGTTCCATTTCCTCGTGGAACTTCGCGAGTTCGTCCGCGCCGAGATATTCGGCGATCTTGTCGCCGCTCAGGCTTTCGGGTTCCTCGTCGGGTGAGGAACCGGGCTTCGCATAGGGAATGAAGCGGTCGTTCTCGGGATCGAAGATGCCGCGCAGGAGGCCGCCCATCCCGGCCGGCCAGATCATCGGCACGGTGTCGAGCGCGAGCTTGGAGGCGATCTCGTCCATCAGCTCGAAGGGATCCTGGCCTTCGCGGTCGATCTTGTTGATGAAGGTGATGATCGGCACGTCGCGCAGGCGGCAGACCTCGAAGAGCTTCAGCGTTTGCGCCTCGATGCCCTTGGCCGCGTCGATCACCATGATGGCGCTGTCGGCGGCGGTGAGGGTGCGGTAGGTGTCCTCACTGAAATCCTCGTGGCCCGGCGTGTCGAGCAGGTTGCAGGTGATGCCCTTGTATTCAAAGGTCATCACGGCGGAGGTGACCGAGATGCCGCGGTCCTGTTCGATCTTCATCCAGTCCGAACGCGCGCGCCGGTTGTCGCCGCGCGCCTTCACCTGCCCGGCAAGGCGGATCGCCCCGCCCTTCAGCAGCAGGTTTTCGGTCAGCGTGGTCTTGCCCGCGTCGGGGTGGGAGATGATGGCGAAGGTCCGGCGATTGCGGACTTGCGCTTCCACCTCGCCTACCGCGCGGGGGGCGGCTTCGGTCGTGCTCACTACTCGGGTCTCCGGATGGATTTGCGGCGGACCCTAACCCAAAGCCCCGGAAACCGCCACCCGCGACAATTGGGCCCGACCCCGCGACAAATGGCCAATCTGCGCCGGGGCGGGCCCATGCGATTATGGCTCATTGTCATTTTCCTGCCGAAAGTCCGACCCATGACCACAGCCAGAGATATTCTGATGCCGCATCTCGATGCGGGGCTTGCCGAAGCCAATGAAAAGAAGATGTCGAGCGACGCCGTCGCCCGCATCCTGTTCGAACAGGCGCTGCGCATATGGAAGGAAACCCGCTCGCCGGAGGATATCCGCGCGGAACTTCTGGAGGCGGCGGATCATCTGGACCCGGACGAAGACTTCATGTTCATGCGGCCCTGAGCAGGGCTCAGGCCACTTTTTCCTGAAGGAAGTGGCGGCCTTCGCGGTCCTCGATCTCGACCACCCAGAGGTCGGGGTCGTAGCTGCGCTGCTTCTCGATCCAGGCATCGGCCTCTTGCTCGGGCGCCTTGGGCCGGGCGATCCAGATGAGTTCGCCCTCCCCGTCCCGGGCCGGGCTCATCACCCGGGCCTCGCCGTCGAGGGTGTTCACCTTGACCAGAACCGTGCCCGAGCCCGCATCGCCCCGGCGGACGACCATGGCGGAAACGCCCCCCACCTCGCAGCGGCGGATCAGCGCCTTTACCCAGATTTCCGCCTTGAGGCGGGGGGCCCGTTCCATGCACTTCCGTTCCTTGCCGTAACGCCGGTTTTCCGCAGTCTCCGGCGGGGCGGCACTATGTCATTCATGCTTAACGCGTTTCCTGTTTGCGGGATAACGCTTCCGGCATTAGACTCGCTAACAACTCATTAAGACAAGCGGGCGGGGCACATTCTGGCCGGCAACTCGCCTCCACCTTTGGGCAAAAGGGAGGCTGCCGCTACGAGGGGTATCAGCGTGACACGGATTCTCGGGCATTCACTTCGCACACTCGGATTCTCTCTTGCCGCCGTGCTGACCGTCAGCGGCTGCACCGTCGTCGAAGGCGGCGCCAAGAACGACAAGGCAGCGCCTGCGGCACCCGTCGCGGCTGTCGAAGCACCGGCGCCTGCCAATGACGAACTCACCACGGGCGGCATCGCCTCGATCGCCTCCGCGAATATTCCAATCCCGCTGCCTTCGCCGCGCCAGCAGGCGCCGGTGCAGGTGGCCTCCGTCGATCCGTCGGCGGGCATTGCCTCGCTTTCCGCGCGGCCGCAGCTGCAGCAGCTTGCCGGCGTCTATGCCGATTACGGCTCGGCCGTTGCCGCCGTCGGCCAGAGCAAGCTGAACACACCGAGCGATGTGCGGCGTGCGGTTGCAGCGTTGCGCTTCTCGCAGCCCGACGCACTGGCGGACGGCTGGTATGCGACGCATGCGATGATCGCGGCGCAGGATGCCGGTTTCTCGCAGGGCATTCGCGACGAAGTGCGCCATCGCGGCAAGACGGCGGTTCTCGCCGCCATCGAAAGCGACGACAAATATATTCTGACAGTGCGCGGCGCGCGCAGCGCGACGGAGGCCGTGACCGCCGCCCTCAAGGCCGAGAACGCACGCATGGCCGCCCTTTCCGCGCGCTTCAAGGAAACCTCCTACGCGTTCCAGAAGCAGCGCTGGGGGATGAGCACGCCGCTGCCCGCCCAGGGCGAGACGAAAACCGCCGAGGCGGATGATGACCGCAGCTTCATGGAACGCGCCGGGGACATGCTTGCCGCGCTGTCGCCGGTTACCCCCGCCCAGGCCTATTCGCCGAGCGTGATGAACCGTGTGCTCACGCTTGCCGCCTATCAGGTGATCGACGGCTCGATGGACGCCGGCGCTACCACGGCCCGCAACCCCACCGGGCGCTGCCTGAACTGGGCGCGGCTCAATCTCGACCAGTGCCTTGCCGCCTCGCGCTTCCCCTCAGAGGAAGCCTATTGCGCCGGCAAGCATGCGGTGGAGGAAGTCCGCGGCTGCTGGGCGGAAGCGGTTCCGGCCTCGGTGCTCGCGGCGCAGTAAGGCGTTCCGCGTGCCTTTCGCGACGCGAACAATTTGAATCGAATGTCAGTGACATTTGAGAGAAATACGCCTCAAATTTGAGGCGTATTTTTTTTGATTTTTATTTGAATTATAGTATAATTACTTTGTGTATGTAATATTGGAATAAACCAACTCAATTTTTCAAAAGTATAAAATTCAGTTCTTCTTCAATTTTACTGATCTATTTAACCGCGTGGCAGCACGCGGCTTCCTAGGCTCGTCCCAGGTTCACCGACGAAATCTTTGGGAAGGGATCATCGTCATGTCTTTTGTACTCAGGGCCGCGTTCTGGCTCACCGTTCTTGCCTTTCTTCTGCCCGGCGCGGGGGAAGAAGGCACCTCACGATCCGCCGCACTCGAGGGCGGCTTCACTCCGGCCGGCTATGAAGCCGCAGCAAGGAACAACGACATCGGCGCCGGCGAGGCGCTGGCGCTTGCGGCCCGCTCCGCGCAGGACGTCATGGGGTTTTGCGATCGAAACCCTGAGGTCTGCGACAAAAGCCACGCCATTGCGGGCCATGTCCTCCGGCAAACGACCTATTACGGCAGCATGGCCATTGTCTGGCTGACCGAAAAGACAAAGGAGCGGCAGCAAGACGGCACCACCGATGTTGCGGTATCGCGCAGCGTTGCGCGACCCCTTGCCGCTCCCGACTTCATGACCGGCGCCTGACCTCACCCACCAGGTTGCCCGTCGGCTTCCCGGCGCCCTTCGGGGCGCTCCGGCGGCCAACAGCGCCCCGCGGACAGGCCCGCGGGGCGCTTGTTCTTTGAGGCCCCGGCCGCTATGTCCTTCGGACCGGCTCAGAAAACAGCCAAGGACGTAATGAGCATCCAGGACCTCATCGACGATTTCGCCTTTCTCGACGAATGGGAGGAGCGCTATCGCTATGTGATCGAGCTCGGCAAGGGGCTCGAACCCCTGAGCGCGGAAGAACATTCGGCGGCGCACAAGGTCGAGGGTTGCGTGAGCCAGGTCTGGCTCATCGATGAATTGCGCAAGGATGCGCAGGGACGTCCGGTCCTGCATTTCAGGGGCGACAGCGACGCGCATATCGTGCGCGGGCTGATCGCCATCCTGATGAGGCTCTATTCGGACAAGACTCCCGCCGAGATTCTCGACATCGACGCGCGGGCGATATTCGCGCAGCTCGGTCTCAACGAGCATCTGACGCCACAGCGGTCGAACGGGCTTTACTCGATGGTCGCGCGCATCCAGGCGGATGCGCGAGCGGCGCTCGAGGCGACGGCCTAGTCATCCTTCTTCAAGCCGTAGTGAACGGCGAGCCTGTCCAGCGCGATCTGCAGCACGAGCTTGCCGGCGCGTCGCGGCCAGCCGAAGTTGCGCTCCGCCGCCTCGAGCCCTTCGAGGTGGCAGCAGATGCTGATGAGAATGTCCGACAGGATGGGCCCGACGGATTTCAGCGCCCGGGCGACGCGTTCGCGCGCAGCGAGGGCGCAGTCGGTCAGCGCCGCCGGATCGTGCGGCGTTACCGAATTGCCGCGCACGGAGCGCGCGAGATCCACCGTGAGGCGCGGCATCATCTGGCCGAGCGTGAAGTCGCGGCGGAGCCTTTCACCGGCGGCATATTGCTCTTTGGAGAGCAACGGTTTCCCGTCGCGTCCCTTGCGGCGGCGAAGCCAGCCGAGCGGCGACTCGCCTTCGTTCACGTCGACGACGGTCTGCTTGCCCTTGAAGCGAATCCGGCGGCGGCCAGCGATGCGATGTTGCGCGAGGAACCGGTCATCCGGCACCGCACTCTCCCGTTCCGCCTTCATTGGGCCCTCCGTCCCGAACGCGGGCGGCGCAGGCCGTCCGTTATCTCATCGAGCAGTCGGTCGAAGCGGAGATCGTCGCGGCGGTCCTCGATCTGGCGGCAGGCATGCGCCGCCGTCGTCCGGTCGCGGCCGAACTGGCGGCCGACGGAAGCGAGGCTCACGCCATAGACGACATGCGAGAGATACATGGCGACCTGCCTTGCCTGAGCAACGGAGGCACAGCGCCGGGTCGGCGCCCGCAATTCTCCCAGCGGCACCTTCCAGGCGCGCGCCACCGCCTCCTGGGTAATCGTCACGCAATCCGCCTTTTCCCGATCCTCGAAACGCCGCCTTTGCATTCGCCGCCTCCACTTCGCTTTTTTCAGGGTTCTCAGCCCTAATTTACTTATTCTGTACAAAGTGGGGATAAGTCGTGTAATATTTTTCGAGTTCCACATTGGGAGGCCACCCGATGCGCACCAGGATTCGGCATTTCCGCAAGGCGCGGGGGCTGACGCAGACCGAGCTTGCCGATGCGCTCGGCACGACGGCGGCCACGGTGTCGCGCCTCGAGACGGCGGACATGACGGTTTCGATGGACTGGCTGGAGCGGCTGGCCGCAGCGCTGGGCGTGCAGGTGCGTGACCTCCTGGGCGCGGAGGCGGGGAGCCTCGTCGTCCAGGCGGAGCTGCGGCGCGGCGGCAGCATCGCGATGCTTGCCGAGGGCATTCCTTTGCCCCCGTCGCTGGCGGAGGGCGCGCGCGAGCCGCTCGCCTACCGCGTGGCGGAAGAGATGGGCCCCTACGCCGCGGGCGACATGCTGATTGCCGACCGCATGGAAACGGAAGAAGCGGAAATCTGGCTTGGCCGCGACTGCGTCGTTGCCGGGGCGGACATGCAATGTTTCTTCGGACGGCTTGCCGGGCTTGAAGAGAAGAAATGCATTCTCGTGCCGCCGGAAGCAGGGGCGGCGGCGATCAAGCTCGACGATACAGAATGGATCGCGCCCGTGATCGCGCTTGTCCGGCGCTTTGCGCCTGTCAGTCCGCGCCGTTCCGGCAGGTGACGGTCACGCTTCCGGATTTGCCTTCGGCGCCGGCGCAATCCATGCCCGGAAAGCACATGGGCGCGGGCGCGCCGGTGAAGTGAAAGGCGATATAGGCGTCGCCGCCCCGCGAGGCATCGACAACGCCTGTCAGGCTGTAGCTTCGTGTTTCGCCGCGCGAGAGCGTGAGCACGGTGCCGACGGAGGGATCGGACAGCGGCACATAATTCTCGCCATCGAAGGTGATGCTTGCGGTGCCGCCGACATCGCCGATCTCGCATTGCGCCTGAAGGTTGTCGGGACCCTGCTTGCCGCCGGTAATGGGGAAAGTCGCGCTTTCGCCTTCCGACAGTGTGACGGTGCCGCCCTGCAGCACGGCGGCCGCTTTCGCCGGCATGGCGGCGAGCGAAAGAAAGACAATGGCGGCAGCGAGGATGCAGCCCCTCTGCGAAAAAACGGAATACGGCATTGCGCTATGGCCTCCGGGCAAAGTCCCCGGGGGAGAGTGTGCACCGGGCAAATGGCGGCGATCAATCCCGCAAGGCGATCAGGCGATGCGAAGTTTCGCCTTGCTCGCAAGCGCATGAGCCTTTTCGGAGAGGAGGAACGCATCATGGCCGAGCACCATGACGATGCGGCCTTCATCATTCACGAGGGGAAGCCGGAGCCAGAACTGAAAGATGTTCGGCTGCTGCCAGGGCGTCATGGGCACGACGCCCTGCGCCGGACGGCCCGCAAGGATCACTTCGCGGTAGGCAGCGTCCCAGTAATCGGTCTGATCGCCGAGATCATATTCATCGAGATAATGGCCGGTGATCTCGACACCGAGATAATCGCGAAGGCGGGTTCCGGCGAGGCGGACCTTCAGCCGGGGAGCATCGCCTTCCACGAGTTCCAGAATGCTGAGCGAGGGCAGAAGGCGCTTGAGCTCCGCGGGCTGAATATCGGCGCGGGTGGGATAAGCACCGTCTTTCGCCTTGCTGCGCCAATAGTCGAACAGCTCGCGCTGCTCCGGCACGATCAACTGCGCCCGGATTGCCTGGTCGTTGCCGGTCAGATGCCTGTCCCCCGCGAATGGCGGCCTGCCGCCTGGATATCGAATCGCCGGAATCGAGTCTGGGCCGCGCCGCGCCTGCGCGCAAGCGGGCAGATGGGAATCACTTCGAGCGGCGACGGCCGGGGCCTGCCTGGCCGAGCCCCATTTTCTTGGCGAGACGCGAACGGGCCTGAGCGTAGTTGGGGGCCACCATGGGATAGTCGCGGGGGAGGCCCCACTTCTCGCGGTACTCTTCGGGGCTGAGGTTGTAATGCGTCCGCAGGTGACGCTTGAGCGACTTGAACTTCTTGCCGTCCTCGAGACAGATCAGATAGTCGGGCGTGATCGACTTGCGGATGGAGACCGCAGGTTCGGACTGCTGGGCGGCAGCGGCCGCGCCGTTCGAGGAAGCGCCGGTCAAAGCAGCGAATACTTTGTGTATGAGGGCAGGCAACTCTTCGGGTGCGATCGTATTGTGCCCGACATAGGCCGAGACGATCTCAGCCGTCATGTCGATCAGTTCCGCCTTTTCCGTCACCGGAGCCTCGTTTATTCGACGCCGACCCGCCTCATGCGAAAGCGAATTCATGCCGTTAACCAAAACAATATTCGAGGGATTCTATAGCTCTTTGATCGACAGGCAATCAAGCGCCAAGTCGAATGCCAATTTCTTTTGCCGGTAACTGTGCCTATTGGACCAAGTTATGCACAGATCGAAAGCTCAACCGAAAAGACAAGAGCTTTCTTCTCAATTGTTACAGCCAAATTTCTCTGCCGAAATATTCGGCAGATCAAAATAGGCGCAATTTAAATGCAATTGGCATGCTCATCGCGTCCTGATTTTCCATCGGGATGACAAATAGTCACCCATCCGGGTGATTGCCGCCTCACCTTGCGGCAGCATCTGGTAGAAGGCGTGCCAGACATGGATCATTTCCGGCGCGACTTCGAGGGTGACGTCGACACCCGCCTCCCGGGCCCTTGCCGCAAGGTGGCGGGAATCATCGAGCAGCACCTCATCGTCTCCCACCTGAATGAGCATGGGCGGCAGGCCCGCGAGATCGGCGAGATTGGGCGAGGCGAGCGGGTTGCGCGCATCGGCACCCGCCAGATAAAGCGCAGCCATTTCCCTGATCCCCTCCGGCACGATCATCGGGTCCGCGTCGGCGCGGCTGACATAGGTCTCCGTCGCACAAGTGAGATCGGTCCAGGGGCTGATGAGGGAGGCTGCGGCCGGCATGGGCAGGCCTTCGTCGCGCGCGGCAAGGAGCGTCGCCATGGTGAGGCCGCCGCCCGCACTGTCGCCCGCGACGGCGATGCGCGACGGCGCGTGACCCTGCGCGAGGAGCCAGCGATAGGCCTTCACGCCATCCTTTACCGCAGCGGGAAAGGGATGTTCCGGCGCGAGAGCGTAATCGACACTGAGGATGCGCGCCTCCGCCGCCAGCGCAAGACGGCCGGTGATGTGCCGATGCGACACGGGCGAGCCGATGACATAGCCGCCGCCATGGAAGTAGAGAATGGTGTGCTGCGACTCGGCCGCGCCGGAAAGGCCCGCGGGCACATGCCATTCCGCGCGAAGCCCGCCGAGATCGACAGGCGCCACCGACACGCCATCCGGCATGGGGAATTGCTGCGCATTGCCATCCATCACCTTGCGGCGTTCGGCGAGCGGCAGTTCACCGCGCTTCGAGCGCTCGCGCACCAGCATCTTCAGACGCTCGATGCTCATGCCGGGTTTCGTTTCAGGCCTATTGGACATTTGCCCCTCCCTGTGGTCGGATTCCTTATCGATTCGCGTTTGGCGAGCCGCCGGTTGCAATGATGGTAGCAGGCGGCGAAGACGGTGCAGCCGGAATTTCGGCGACTTCCAGCCGGCTGCCCATTCGGGGTTCCGGGTTTCGCATGCAGGACAATGCCATGGCGGCAGAAGCGACAACACATGCGCATGAGCGCGATGTCGTGTTTTCGCGCGCCGCCTTCGATGCGTTCCGGAAGCTCGATGCGGAACTGCGCAGGCTCGTGCATCTGGCGGCGCTCGCCGATGCGTCGCGCGAGATCGCGCCCGGCATTTTCAGCAATGATGCGGGACCGGATCTGCGCGTCGTCTTTTCGCGCGGCGCAGGCAGCGTGTCGGTTCTGGCGCTGACCGGCCGGGGGACCGCATGAGCACGATCAAGACGAAGGATCATCAGAAGATCGCGGGCGCGGATGGCGAGACGTTGTTCGTGGTCGTGCCTGCGGCGGACTACGAGCTTCTCCGTCGCGCGGCGGACGACATCGAGGATCTCCGGGCCGCAGGGGCGACGCTCGCGCTCGGCTCGGAGGGGCCTGCGCCGGTGCCGGCTTCCGTCGCGCATCGCATTGCCGATGGGGAGAACCCCGTTCGCGTCTGGCGGGAATATCGCGGCATGAAGGCGATCGAACTTGCGCGCGCGGCCGCCATGAGCGCGCCTTATCTCTCCGAAATCGAAACGGGCAAGAAAGACGGCACGTTCCGCACCATGGCGGCGATCGCGCGGGTGCTGTCCGTGTCGCTCGACGACCTTGCGCCGCCGGCAGATGAAGAGGATCGCCGCGCGCGGGAACGCGCCGCGCTTCTCGACGGCATTCATGCGCAGATCCGCAAGATCGTCGCGCTGGTGACAGGGCCTTCCGACTTCAACACCGCCGCCGTTCGCCGCGCGGTGACGACGCTCGCCGCCGATGCGGTTTCGCTGAAGGCGGAGGGGCTCGGCTCGGAGGAATGGCTCGACGGCATTCTCGACAGCGTGCGCGCCATTCTCGATCTCGTGGACCGGGCGGAAGGCGACATTATCGGAACGGCGCGGCAGGCAAGGCGCGAGCTTGAGGAAATCGTTTCGGGACCAGGCTTCCAGCCGATGCAGGCGGCAACCTCGATGCCCGGCCATGAAGGCGGGTCTGTGGTTCGTTTCGCGCCGCAAACCGCGGCGGAATAGGTCAGTCGCCGGCGGTGGCGCTGCCGGGGCGCAGCACCTCGTTCGCCAGCACCGTATCCCAGCAATGCAGGGCGAGATCGGCCCGGTCGGTCGAGATCGTGTCGAAGAGTTCGCCGATCCGTTCAAGATCGGACTTTGCCGGAATGCCGCTGCCCTTGCGCATGTCGACGGCGGCGACGATGAGGTCGCCGAATTCCTTCCGGTTCATGCCGACGGCCTTTGCGAAGACCGCGAGCGGCTCGCCATCATGGTCCGTCAGGATGCGGAACATCGTTTCGGCGCGGATATTCGCCTCGACGGCGAGGTCTTCCGCGATACTGCCGGAACCGCCCGAGAAGATGCGGGCAAGACGCTGCCTGGACATGGGCGAAGGACGGCGGACGACCGAAAGCGCCACCTCCAGCGGCGCATCGCCGAGCGGCGCGGAGAGGAGGTCTTCCATCGCGTCGTGAATATTCTGCCGTTCCACCGTGAAGCGCGCGAGGATTTCAAGCCGCATCTGCGGCGGCACCCACCAGAACATGAGATGCGCAAGGCGCAGCGAAAGTTCCGGCCGGGCAAGAAGCGGCGCCTGCAGCTCCGGCTCGGCGGCGCTGCGGCGGGCAAGCGCCTCGACCGCGCGATGCGAGATTTCGGCGGTGCGGTTTTCGAGCAGCGTAACGATGAGGGCGGTATCGCCCAGTTCGATCAGCACATCGGCGACGGCGGCGGAGAGGCCGCGCCGCGCTGCGAGCAAGGCGCGGTGATCGTCGCCGCCTTCGCGGGCGACATGAACGAGGTCGCCATCCTTCAGGAGCAGGCTTTCGGTGAGAATCGGCCTCGCGATTTCCTTGCTGTCCAGGGCGAGCGCCAGCGCGAGTTCGCGCGGGCCTTCGACCTGCGGCGCGAGGCGCTCTGCAAGGCGAAGCCGCGCCGTTTCGTCGAGACGGGCGACGGCATAGGCGAGCACGCTGTCGAGAATGCTGCGTTCCTGCGGCGAGGTGCGCGAGGCGGGCAGCAGCGCGACATCGGCAAGCCGGCGCAGCGCGGCATCCCGCGCGCGGGGACCGTCTTCCGCCAATGCGGTCACGCTGTAGCGTTCAAGCGCCATTGCCCATTTCCCTTTCAGCCAGCCCCCGCCGGTGGAGGCATCTCACCATCCCGGTCTTAACGCTCCGTAAAGCATGAGCCGATTTGCCGCCGGGCCGGGCTCGCCCTATTCTCCGGGCCGCCCCTTCCCGCCCCGGAGCCCGCTGCCATGCCCCGTTTCTTCCGCCCGATCGCACCGCTTGCCCTCGCCGCGCTCCTTGCGGGCTGCGGCCTCGGCCAGAGCGAATATGCCGACGAGCCGAACTACAAGGCCGGCTATTCGGATGGTTGCTGGACGGCCACCTCCCAGGTTCCCGGAGACCCTTCGACCATCACGCGGAACGAGGAGGCCTGGAAGGGCGACAAGGCCTATAATGCCGGCTGGCGGGCGGGCTATTCCGCCTGCCGCATCCGCGAGGGCGGCGCCTCCATGGATATGCCCGACACGAGCGGCCGGGGCACCGGACCGCGATAATTCAGACAGGAGCCGTCATGCGCCTCATCCTCGGTTTGATCGTCCTCGCCCTGATCGCCGTGATCGCCTTTCCGGTGGTCTATTACCGCGAGGTCGACCCTTGCCGGATGCTTGCCAAGGACATGGCGCATGAGGCCTATGGGCCGCTCGCCGAACTCGTCGGCAAGGACCCGGACGATGTGCCGTCCAGCATGGAAAGTTCGATGCGTCTCGTCACGAGCCAGATGACAGGCCGGGAATGCGCCGACGCGCTCTGGGACCGCTGGATGAACCGGAAGTCTTAGGAAGCTTCAGGCGCTTTCACGCGCCCGCGCGGCGAGCACCACGGGAACGGGCTCGGGCTTGATCGGGTCCGCCGGGTCGGCGATTTCGCGCCAGAGGGTGCCCGGAACTTCATCGATCAGGCCGGCGCCCGCGATGGCGAAGGGCAATTGGAAACCGGGCCTTGCCGCGCCCTCGATCGCCCGGCAGGCGAGCAGCACCGCGACTTCCGACGAATAGAGATGGGCTTCAGGCGTTTCGAGCCGCGCGCAGAGGCGGATGCCCTCGGGCGTGCGCGCCTCGCCCCAGACGGCCGCGCGGCCATTCTTCAATTCGGCGGTGGTGGGAGAGAGCCGCCCTTTCGACAGACGCCGTTCCAGACGGCGCACGCCCCAGCCGCGATTGAAGAGCGCCGTAGCGAGCCGGCCCTTCGCGAAGACGCGCGCGGCGCGCTCCGGCAGCACCTCGTAGCTTTCCATGGTGGAATAGGTGCCGCGATGGCGCATGGCGGTCGCCTCGGCACGCCAGGGCGCGAGCCATGCGCGCTCCGGCCCTTCGCCGAAATCGACCTCGACGACGCGCTCGCCTGCCCGCGCGGGAACGAACTGACCGTTCTTCACCGTGCCGCCTTCCGCCGTCAGCGCGGCGACGAGACGGCGCGCCTCGGCAAGCGTCGGCGCGCCCTGCTTGACCGCGATCGTGACGGCGCGCGCGCCGCGCAGGATCTGCGCGAGACGCTCGGCGACGGCATCGACCGCCGCATAGTCGAAACCCGCGCCCGCGAGCACCATGACCTTGGCGCGCTTCGCCACCTCGTCATGCGCGGCGAGAGCGGCGACCTCCGCCCGATCGTTCGTCATGTCGATATAGTGGGTGCCGGTCGCCAGGCAGGCATCGACGAGCGAAAGCAGGGCCTCGCTGTCGAGGGGACCGCAATTCACGACGACGCCGACATCGTCGAGCTGGGCCGCGATGCGCGACTTGTCGCCCAGGGTGAAGGTGCGCGGCTCGGCGATGGCGCTTCCGGCCTCTTTCGCCAGGGCGGCGGCATGCTGCGCCACGCCCGCGATGTTGCGGCCCGCCGCGATGTGGGACAGTCCCCGGCGCATGGCCGCGCGCGAGGCGAGCGCGCCCATGAAACTGTCCACACCGTAAAGCAGAATACGCGATTTCATCCGGCCGCCCCCGAACGGGCTTCCCCGACCCCTTAGCGATGGGCCATTGTTACGGAGAGGGAGGATCATTCGCAATGCAAAGCGGGCTGCGCCGCGCCGCCGGACGCCACTTGTTTCCGGTAATGTTAATATTCGGCATCCTCGCGGGTAGCCTCCCGTCGGATGCGCGGGTCAGAATCGCGACGGGGGCCGATCTCCATGCCGCCTGTTCGGCGCTGGCGGAGCATGCGCTCGACCCGGAAAAGCCGATGCAGAAAGAGGCGCGTTACTGCAAACAATATCTCACCGGCTATTTCGAAACGCTGCGCCACCGGCACGAGGCGCATGACCTCAACGGCATTCACGGGCCGGTGAGCCGCGACCCCTATGCCTGTCTCAATATCGACGGGCCGCGCAGTTTCGGCCAGCTTGCAGCGCAGATCGTCCGCACCGGCGACTGGAACCCGGCGCTGCTCGAGGGCGAACCGCAGGCGCTGGCGCACAAGGCCTTTTCCGACCGGCCGCCCTGCTCGTGAAATAAATGTTTTCCCGGAGGCGGCGAAGGGTTTAATTCAAACTACCCGACCCCATATAGTCCGGACCGATTCTCCCGCTTACCCCCAGCGCCACAGTTTCCCATGCATGCACCCGCTTCCGCCATCGAGATTCGAGGTCTCTCCAAGACCTATCCCGATGGTTTCCAGGCGCTGAAAGGCGTCGATCTCGACATTCGCTCAGGTGAAATCTTCGCGCTGCTCGGGCCAAACGGCGCAGGCAAGACGACGCTGATCAGCGTCGTTTGCGGCATCGTCAATCCGAGCGGAGGCACCGTGCGCGTGTCGGGCCACGACATCATCCGCGACTTCCGCGCCGCGCGGTCGCTGATCGGCCTCGTGCCGCAGGAACTCACCGTCGAATCCTTCGAAAGCGTGATTGCGACCGTGAAATTCAGCCGCGGGCTTTTCGGCAAGAAACGCGACGACGCGCATATCGAAAAGGTGCTGCGCGATCTTTCGCTCTGGGAGAAGCGCGACAACCGCGTGATGGAATTGTCTGGCGGCATGAAGCGCCGGGTGATGATCGCCAAGGCGCTCAGCCACGAGCCGAAGATACTGTTCCTCGACGAGCCGACGGCGGGTGTCGACGTGGAGCTTCGCCGCGACATGTGGGAGATGGTGCGGCGGCTTCGCGAAAGCGGCGTCACCATCATCCTCACCACGCATTACATCGAGGAAGCCGAGGAGATGGCGGACCGGATCGGCGTCATCAATCATGGCGAGCTGGTGCTGGTGGAAGAAAAGAACCGGCTGATGAAACAGCTCGGGCGCAAGGAACTTTCGGTTCACCTGCAATCGCCGCTCGACACCATTCCCACGGCGCTTGCCGGGCGGCCGCTGGAACTCGCCGATGGCGGGCACACGCTTGTCTACAGTTTCGACGCGCAGGCGGAAGAGAGCGGCATTCCCGAGCTTCTGAAGGCGCTGGGCGAGAACGGCATCGACTTCCGCGACCTCAGAACGCGGGAAAGTTCGCTCGAGGAAATCTTCGTCAATCTGGTGAGGGCGCGCGCATGACACTCAATCTCCATGCCATCCGCGCGATCTATGTCTTCGAGATGGCGCGCACCTTCCGCACGCTGATGCAGAGCATCATCTCGCCGGTGATTTCGACATCGCTTTATTTCGTGGTGTTCGGCGCGGCGATCGGCTCGCGCATCCAGGAGGTGGACGGCATCAGCTATGGCGCCTTCATCATTCCGGGCCTCATCATGCTCTCGCTCCTGACCGAGAGCATTTCCAATGCGTCCTTCGGCATCTACATGCCGAAATATTCAGGCACGATCTACGAAATCCTCTCCGCGCCGATTTCGGCCGTCGAAACCGTGATCGGCTATGTCGGCGCGGCGGCGACGAAATCGCTGATCCTCGGCGTGCTCATTCTCATCACCGCGCGCTTCTTCGTGGACTACGAGATCCAGCATCCGTTCTGGATGGCGGCATTTCTCGTGCTCACCGCGCTCACCTTCTCGATGTTCGGTTTCATTCTCGGCATCTGGGCGGACAGTTTCGAGCGGCTGCAGGTGGTGCCGCTGCTCATCGTCATGCCGCTCACCTTTCTCGGCGGCAGCTTCTATTCGATCACCATGCTGCCGCCCTTCTGGCAGACGGTGACGCTGTTCAACCCGGTGGTCTATCTCGTGTCGGGCTTCCGCTGGAGCTTCTACGGCTCGTCCGATGTCGGCGTGGAACTGAGCGTACTCGCCATCCTCGGCTTCCTCGCGCTCTGCACGGGGATCATCTGGTACATCTTCAGGACGGGGTACCGGCTGAAGGTGTGAGGTTTCGTCACGTTTCAGACGACGCTCGTCAAACCCAATTGTGTCATGCCCGGACTTGATCCGGGCATCCAGGGATATTTGCTCCTTGCCTTGCCGCCCTGGATTGCCGGGTCAAGCCCGGCAATGACGATGTTGGTTAGATATGGCTTTGGCATCCTTCAATGCGCTTCCATTTCCCTCAGCCATTGGAAGATCAACGGCGCCGCGCGGAGCATGGATTCCTCGTGGCCGGCATCGCCGACATTGACGGCGGTGACGTCCGCGCCGCGGGTGCGGAAATCCGCTTCCGCATGTGTTGCCTCTTCCGGCACGACATCGACGTCCGCCGTGCCGTAGTAGAGACGTACAGGCGCTTGCGGCGTCCAACCGGTGAGGCCCGCCGCGGCAATCGTTTCGAGAAGCCAGTGCGCGCCGCCTTCATCGAAGGCCGCAAGAAAATCCGGTGTGAACATTTCGCGCGGATTCTCCGGCAATGCGGCGACGATCTCGTCCGGCTCATGCGGCGTGCCGTAGAGCCTTTCGACGAGGGCGGCGTAGTCCGTTGTCAGCGCCGTATCGAGCGGGTGGCCGTAATGATGCGCGTGGCTCCAGGTCAGATAGGCGAGGTAGAGCGCATGGGAGCGCGCGCCGCCCCTCATCGCGGCGGCGAGCGAAATGTTGCGGATGTCGATCGCGGCGGCAACGGGCGCGGCGGCGAGGATTGTTTCTCCCCTCGCCTCCATGTCGCGCTGGGCGGCGAGCGTGACATGACCGCCTTGCGAGAAGCCGCTGAGGAAGACGGGTTTGTCCTGCGCGTCCGGCAATTGCCGCGCAGCGGCGATGAGCGCGGTTACCGCTGCAACATGCTCCGCCGTGACGTAGTAGCCGTGGATGCGGGGGCTATCGCCAAGGCCGAGATAGTCCGGCGCGAGCAGCATGTAGCCATTGCCCGCAAAGAGGATCGAGGCGGCGGCGCCCGTCACGTCGAGACGGGAGGGAACGGCCTCGCGGCTTGTCGATGTGCCGTGATGGAAGCTCACGATGCGCGACGGCGCCGCGCCGCGCGGCAGGGCGAGAAGGCCGCTCGCCATGACGCGCTCGCCGCTTTCGAGTTCGACCGGATAGGCGATGCGGTAGGTGTCGACTGCATGGGCGACCGGCACGCCGCCGAGCCCTGCGAGTCGCAGCAATATCCAGCTTTCGATGCGCGAATAGGTCTTGAGCGGCGTCAGCTCAATGCCGGGCGGCACCTCGACGGGCGGCGGGGCGCCGCAGCCCGTCAGCAGCAGCGCAATCGCCGCAATCCATGCACGAATGGTCACCGGCCACTCCCCCGACATTCCTCCGTCAGAGGACTATCGGGGGACAGGGCGGAAGGCGCAAGTCACGCCGCCGCGTGCTCTTCCGGCCAGTCGCCGACATAGACCGATTGCGGGCGGATGAGGCGGCCGACGCGTTCCTGCTCCATGACATGGGCTGTCCAGCCCGCAATGCGCGCCATGGCGAAGACGCTGGTGACGGCATCGCGCGGGATGCCGAGCGCCTCCAGGAGAACCGCCGTGTAGTACTCCATATTGGTGTCGAGACGCTGGCCGGGCTTGGCCTTGCGGAGCGCGGCGAGCGCTGCCACTTCCACCTCGCGCGCGAAGCGGACGCGGGCATTGCCGTTGGTCAGGATCGTCACCACCTTGTTGAAGACATCGGCGCGGGGGTCTCGCACCTTGTAGACGCGGTGGCCGAAGCCCATGAGCCTTTCGCCGCCGGCCAGCGCCTTTTCGAGCCAGGGCTCGATGTTCTCCGGCGTGCCGATCTCGTCCAGCATGTCGAGCACGGGGCCGGGCGCGCCGCCATGAAGCGGACCCTTCAGGGCGCAGAGCGCGCCGACGATGGCCGAGACCGCGCCTGCCCTTGTGGCAGCGATGACGCGGGCGGTGAAGGTCGATGCATTCATGCCGTGATCGGCGACCGTGACCATATAGGCGTTCAGCGCTTCCACCTCTGCGGCGCTGGCGGGCGTGCCTCTCAGCATGTGAAGGAAGTCTTCGGCGTGACCCGCCTTCGCATCCGGCGCGATGGGGGCCTTGCCTTCCGCCGCGCGGCAGAGCGCCGCCGTGAAGACCGCCGCCGCGCCCGCAAGGCGGATGTGATCCGGTTCTGCACCCTCGCCCGCTTCATCACCCAGCAGCGAGAGGCCGGTGCGGAGGCCTTCGGTGATGTTGCGGCTGCCGCCAAGCGCAAGAAGGCCGGGCACCAAAGCGAAGGCGGCTGCGCGGGCCCGGCCAAGCCCGGCGCGGACTTCCTCCGCCGACGGCGCCGGGTTGAGCCCCGCCGCCGCCCAGAGGGCCGATGCCGCGCCCTCGAAATCATGGCTGGCGGCGAGCTCCTCCACTTCATAGCCCGCGACGATCAGCCGGCCGGCCTCGCCATCGACATGGCTGAGGCGGGTTTCGGCGGCCACGACATTGTCGAGGCCGCTGGCGCTGGCGGGACGGGGATTGGCACTCATGATCTCACTCCTTTGCTCGATCCGGCCTGGAAAGGGGCCTTGACGTCAAAGCTGGAGATGGGTTGATCGATGGTCAATCTTGATTAAGATAATCAATATATAGAAAGACATTGCCATGCCCGACGCACCCGAAAGCCTTTATCTCAGCGCCCGCGAGGCCGCGGCGGAGCTCGGTATCTCCCTGCCGAC
Organism: Parvibaculaceae bacterium; assembly: GCA_019636015.1. Lineage (GTDB taxonomy): Bacteria > Pseudomonadota > Alphaproteobacteria > Parvibaculales > Parvibaculaceae > Parvibaculum. Next base: position 1,426,932 of record JAHBYJ010000001.1, on the reverse strand, counting down.
GCTCTATGCCTATGTGAGCCGGGACCTCATCCGCTCGGAGCCGGTACCGGACAGCCGGGCGAAGCGCTACCGGGCGGAGGATGTGCGGGCGCTGAAGCGGCGGCGCTCGACGGAGGCGCAAGAGGCGGGCGCCGCGCCGGGGACACTCAGCTTCGGCCAGCCGGTGCTCGATTCCGCGATCACGCTGATTGCCGACGGGCGGCTCCATTACCGGGGCTCGGATGCGACGGCGCTGGCGAAGAACTCGAGCCTGGAACAAGTGGCGGCGCTGCTGTGGGGCTGCCGCGATGTGCAGCCTTTCACGAAGGATGCTGTGTTCCACCCCTCCGAGCGGCTGAGCGAACTTGCGGCCTCGCTGTCGCGCGTGCCGCGGATTGAGCGCTGTCTTTCCCTGCTGCCGCAGGCGGCCCTGGAAGATGCCGCCGTCTACAACATGACGGATCGCGGGCTCGCGGCCACGGGAGCGCGGCTCCTGCGCTATGTCGCTGCCGTGATCGCGGGCGAGGCGCCGAGCGACAAGCCGGTGCATGAGGTGCTGACGCGCGCGCTGACGCAGGGCGAGCGGCCAGCCGCCGAACTCATCCGCGCCGCACTCGTCCTCTCCGCCGATCACGAACTCAATGCGTCGGCCTTCACGGTGCGCTGCGTGGCGGGCACGGGGGCGACGCTTTATGGCGCCGTGCAGGCCGGCATCTGCGCGGCTCAGGGACCGAAGCATGGCGGGCTTTCGGGCCGCGTCGAAGGACTGCTGCTCGACATGGCGAACAGGATCGATGTGGAAGATGCGGTGGTGCAGCGCCTCAAAGACAATGATCCCGTGCCGGGCTTCGGCCACCCGCTCTACCCGGACGGCGATCCGCGCGCCCGCGCGCTGCTCGCCATGACCCGCGAAAAATATGGCGACGATGCGAACTTCAAGCGCGCCGAACGCATCATCGCGGTGATGGCGGATGCAGGCGGGCTCAAGCCGAACATCGATTTCGCGATCGCCACGGTCGGCGCGGTGCTGCACCTGCCGCGCGGCGCGGGACTCAGCATGTTCGTGCTGGGGCGCACGGCCGGCTGGATCGGCCATGCGATGGAGCAATACCGCACAGGGCTGATGATCCGCCCGCGCGCCCGCTATACGGGCGAGGCGCCGCGCTGAGGCGCGTGCTAGTCTTGGCGTCACCGGCTTCGGGGAGGGCATCATGAGCGGAAGGACGGCGCTTGTCGCAGGCGCGACGGGATTGATCGGCGGGCATCTTGTAACGCTGCTTCTCACCGACCCGGCCTATGAGAAAGTCGTGGTTCTCGCGCGGCGGCCGCTTGCGGGAGCTTCCTCACCGAAGCTTCAGACCATCATCGCCGATTTCGATGCACTGGATGCGGCCCTTTCGGGCATCGCCGTGGACGATGCCTTCTGTGCGCTCGGCACAACCATCAAGGTGGCGGGAAGCCAGGACGCGTTCCGCAGGGTCGATCACGATTACATCGTCTCCTTCGCCCGGACGGCGAAGGCGGCGGGCGCGGTTCGTTTCCTCCTCGTCTCGGCGATGGGAGCGGATGCGAATTCGTCGATCTTCTATTCGCGCGTGAAGGGCGAGACGGAACGGGATGTCCGCGCCCTCGGCTTCGAGGCGCTGCATGTTTTCAGGCCCGGCCTGCTTCTCGGCGACAGAACGGAGAAGCGCATCGGCGAGGAGATCGGCGCCACGCTGACGCCCTTCCTCAATCCCTTGATGATCGGGCCCTTGCGCGCCTATCGATCCATCCGGGGCGAGACGGTGGCGCGGGCCATGAAGGGCGCGGCGCTGGCCGGGGCGGCGGGAACCCATATCCACACTTACGAGGCGATGGAGCGATTTGCAGGGGTTTGATTTCGCCGGCCTGTGGTAAGGTTCCAAAAAAGAATTGATACCCGGAGGCATCCCCCATGACCGCAGAAGCAGCGGGAACGCCCGAAGCGGCGGAGATCGCGGCCGCGCGGCAGCGGCGGCTCAATCTCTATCTCGGCGGGCAGGCGAGCTGGTTCATCAGCCTTGGCATCCAGTTCGTCATCTTCCCTTATCTCGTGACGCAGGTGCTGAACGAGCCGGCGGCGCGAGTCGGCATCGCGCAGATGTCGCTGATGCTGCCTGCCCTCTTCTTCATGCTGCTCGGCGGCACGGTAGCCGATCATGGCGATGCGCGGCGCATTCTCATCCGGGTGCATCTTCTCGCGACGCTGCCGCCGCTCATTCTAGCCGGCATTCTCCTTGCGGGCGAGCTCAGCTATGCGGCGCTTATCGTCTATGCACTCGTCATGGGCACGCTCGGCGCCTTCGCCATTCCTGCACGGGACAGCGCGCTCACGCGCGTCGCGGAATCGCGCATCCAGCAGGCCGTCACCATGGCGATGGGCGTGCAGATGGGTTCGCAGCTCGTGGGCATGCTGTTTGCGGCGCTTGCTGCCCTGACGGGCGCTGCGGCGCTGCTGCTGTTTCAGGCCTTCGTGATGCTGACGGGCCTTTGGGCCTCCGCGAAACTCTCACCGCTGCCACCCAGCAATGTCGCGACCATGAGCCGCTACGCGCAGATTGTCGACGGGATCAAATCCGCTGCGGCCCAGCCCATGGTCGCCACCGTGATTGCGCTCAACTTTGCCGTCGGTCTTTTCTATGTGGGGAGCTTCCTTGTCGCGCTGCCGCTGATGATCCGCGACATCTATGCAACCACCAATGGCGAGTTCACATTCTTTTTCGCGATCGTGAATATCTGCTTCTGGGGCGGCACCATCGTTGCCAACATGGCGCTGCTGCGGATCGGCCATATTCATCATCGCGGGCGGGTGATGATGGGATCGCTGACCAGCGGCCTCATCATTCTGGCGCTGTTCCATTTCCCGATGCCGTTCTGGCTGCTCGGCCTGCTCGTTTTCTGGTGGGGCATGGGCGCCGGCACGACGATGACAATGGGCCGCACCATCGTGCAGACCGCGGCTTCCGGCAACCACCTCGGACGGGTGCTTGCCGCCTACCAGCTCGGCTTTTCGGGCGGGGCGCCGCTCGGTTCGCTGATGATGGGATTGCTGGTCGGCTGGCTCGGCATTTTCGATGCCGTGCTCGTGCCGGCAACGATCATGATCGGCGTCCTGTTGCTGCTTTACATGTTTACGCCGATCTGGAGCTATCGCGCGGAAGGCGAATAAAAACGGACCGGCCTGTCCCGGCCGGTCCGCTTCAATTCAGCTGCGAAGGAAATCAGCTCGCCAGCCGCTCGGGCTCGCGATGCTCCGCCTTCTTCGGCGCCGGTTTCGTGAACTCCATCGCGCCGTCTTCGACCTCGCCGAATTTCAGCGCCATGATGTCGAGCGCGTAGTTCTGATAGAGCTTCCAGGGCTTCTTCGAGCCCTGCTTCGGGAACTTGCCGATCGAACGCTGGACATAGCCAGAGGTGAAATCGAGCCAGGGCTCTTCCTGCACTTCCGGGTCCTTCAGGCGCGGCGTCGCCTGCTTCGTTCCCGTCTCATCCATGTGGTTGATGAGGCGGCAGACATATTCGCAGGTGAGATCGCATTTCAGCGTCCACGACGCATTGGTGTAGCCGAAGGCCGAAGCGAAGTTCGGCACGTCGCTATACATCATGCCCTTGTAGCTCATCGTGTCGGCGAAATTAATGTGCTTGCCGTCGACGTCGAGTTCGATGCCGCCCAGCACTTTCAGATTGAGACCCGTCGCCGTTACGATGACATCGGCCTCGAGTTCCTTGCCGGACTTGAGCAGGATGCCCTTCTCGGTGAAGCGCTCGATGTGATCGGTGACGACCGATGCGCGGCCCTCCCTGATCGCGTCGAAGAGATCGCCATTCGGCACAAGGCAAAGACGCTGGTCCCAGGGATTGTAGGGCGGCGTGAAATGCGTCTTCACGTCATAATCGGGGCCGAGCTGCTCGCGCACGCCGCGCAGGATCATGCGCTTCACCCGTTCGGGCTTGCGGCGGCTCATGTTGAAGAAGAGCATGCCGAGCAGCACGTTCTTCCAGCGCGTGATGCCGTAAGCGAGTTTTGCGGGGAGATTGCGGCGGAGCCAGTTCGCCATGCCGTCTTCGGCCGGGCGCGAGACGACATAAGTCGGCGTCCGCTGCAACATGGTGACATGGGCGGCATCCGCGGCCATTTCCGGCACCAGCGTCACCGCCGTTGCGCCGGAGCCGATCACCACCACGCGCTTGCCGGAATAATCGAACCCTTCCGGCCATTTCTGCGGATGGAGAATGCTGCCCTTGAAATTCTCAACGCCCGCGAAGTCCGGCGTGTAGCCTTTCTCGTAGTCGTAATAGCCGCTGCACATGAAGATGAAATTGGCGGTGAGGCGGACGGGCTCCTTTTCGGGGCCGCGCTCGGCATCCACGGTCCAGACCGCATCCTCGCTCGACCAGGCGGCATGCTTCACCATGTGGCCGAAGCGGATGTGGCGGTCGATGCCGTTGTCGCGCGCGGTCTCGCGGACATATTTCAGGATCGAGGGACCGTCGGCGATCGCCTTCGCTTCCGTCCAGGGTTTGAAGGAATAGCCGAGCGTGTACATGTCGGAGTCCGAGCGGATGCCCGGATAGCGGAAGAGATCCCATGTGCCGCCGATGCTCTCCCGGCCTTCCAGGATCGCATAGGTCTTGCCGGGGCAGTTCTTCTGCAGGTGATACGCAGCGCCGATGCCGGACAGGCCGGCGCCAACGATCAGCACGTCGAAATGAGCTAGGGACTGGTCAGTCGTCATGGGGCAACCGGCTCCGGATTGACGCAGGGGCGTCGGGTGTTTCGTTGCCCCTTATCTAGCCTTTCGCCGGACAAATTGCACCCCCTTATTTACAGGATCGTAAGTAAGGAAACACAATGGCCGACAGGGGCATATTTGCGGGGTTTTTGGCAGGCCGTGTGTAGTAAGGTTTCCGAACCAATATTTGCGCTTTCAGGGATTCGTGAATGACGACGCCGGTCCGCGATCACCGCGCCGACCATCGCTGGTACATGGCCAGCCTGTGGGGCTATTTCCTCGCGGGCGGCATTCAGGGCGTACTCTTTCCCTGGATCATCGCCTTCGTGCTGCATGAAAGCTCGGAACGCGTGGGCATCGCGCAGATGTTCTCGATGCTGCCCATGCTGCTGCTCGGCATGTTCGGCGGCGCCGCGGCGGACCGGGCCGAACTCCGCGGCCATCTGATGCGGCTGCAGATGATCGGCGTGCTGCCGCCGCTGATCCTCGCGGTGCTGATGTTCAACGGGGTTATCAGCTACTGGATCATGCTGCTCTATGCGGTGTCGCTGTCGTCGCTCGGGGGCTACATCATGCCGGCCCGCGACTCCATGCTGTCGCGCGTCGCAGTGAACAGTCTCGGCGGCAATTTCCAGCGGGCCGTGGCGCTTGCGATGAGCGGGCAGTTTCTCGGGCAGGTCGGCGGCTATGCGCTGGGGAGCCCCGCGGAATATATCGGCGTCTGGCCGCTTCTCATCCTGCAGAGTTCGCTTCTCGCCTTCGCGGCCTTCGCAACTTCGCATCTTGCCCCTGCGCCGCCCTCGCCGCGCGCCGACACGCGCCGCCGGCCGCTGCGCGACGTGAAGGAAGGGCTCGTCGCCGTGTGGCAGCACGAGCGCATCCGCCCGGTGCTGCTGCTGATGTTCTTTTCGGGCATCCTGTTCATGGGCGTCTTCATGGTGCTGTTCCCGCTGCTCATCCGCGACGTCTATCAGGGCGGATCGCGCGAGATCAGCTTCATCTTCATGTCGTTCTTCGGCGGCATCGGCATATCGTCCTTCGTGCAATCGCGGTTGAAACCGATCCGGCGGCAGGGCCGCGCCATCATGCTCGCCATGTGCACGGGCTCCGTGGTGATGGTGCTGGTGCATTTCCATCCGCCGATCTGGGGCGTGTTTCTGCTCGCGCATGGCTGGGGGCTTGCCGCCGGCGTTTCCATGAGCCAGTCGCGGGCCATCGTTCAGGAAAGCGCGTCCGATACGCTGCGCGCGCGGATGCTGGCGGGCTTCAATCTCGGCACGATGGGCGGCGGGCCGATCGGTGCGGTGCTGATCGGCTTCGTCATCGCCGCCATAGGCCCGATCGATGCGGTGCTGGTGCCCTGCGGGCTGATGATTTTCCTCTGGGCGGCGATCTATTTCTTCACGCCGCTCTGGCGGCTGGAAGCGCCACAGAAAAAAGCCTCGCCCTGAGGGCGAGGCTTTCACATTCCAAAGGCTTTCGGCCTCAGCTGTATTTGCGCTCTTCCCACCAGGGATAGAAGGACGGCATGTCCTTCGAGACCTTGCAGGGATAATTCGCCGGGCGCTTTTCGAGGAAGGACATGACGCCTTCCTTCGCATCGGCGCTGGCGCCGCGCGCATAGATGGCCCGGCTGTCGATCTTGTGCGCTTCCATCGGGTGATCGGCGCCGAGAAGCCGCCAGAGCATCTGGCGCGTCAGCGAGACGGAGACCGCGGCCGTGTTGTCCGCAATCTCGCGGGCGATGGCGCGCGCGGCAGGGAGAAGATCGTCCGGCTTGTGAATCGAGCGGACGAGACCGCCCTTCAGCGCCTCTTCCGCACCGAAGACCCGGCCCGTATAGGTCCATTCGAGCGCCTGCGAAATACCGACCACGCGGGGCAGGAAGTAGCTCGAGCAGGCTTCCGGCACGATGCCGCGGCGCGCGAAGACGAAGCCGAACTTCGCATTCTCCGAGGCGAGGCGGATGTCCATCGGCAGCTGCATGGTGACGCCGACGCCGACGGCCGGGCCGTTGATGGCGCCGATGACGGGCTTCAGGCTTTCGAAGATGCGCAGCGTGAGGCGGCCGCCGCCATCGCGCACGCTTTCATGACTCCAGTCGATCTCGCCATTCGCCTTGACCGGCGTGCCCTGCTTTTCGGGCCGGTCCTCGCGCTCGGCATAGTCGAAAGTCTTGGCGCCCGCCGAGAGATCGGCGCCGGCACAGAAGGCGCGGCCCTCGCCCGTGACGATGATCGCGCGGACATCGTCATCCGCATCCGCCTTGTCGAAGGCGTCGATCATTTCGAACATCATCTGGCCGGTGAAGGCGTTGAGCTTGTCCGGGCGGTGAAGCGTGAGGGTGAGGATATTGTCCTTCACCTCGTATTTGATCGTCTCATAGGCCATTCGTTTTCTCCCTGTTGATGGCATTTGCCTGAATTCTTGTGCCTCTTTGCCGGGCCTCACGCTTTGCCGCTGCGTCAACTTTCCCGCGCCGCCAAAGTAAGTTGACCTTAGCGTCATCTTGCGGTGTCTTTGCGCCAACCGGCCCGAAAAATCCCGGGCCCAGATATAACAATGGACTCGCAAAAAAGCGAAATCCGGGCGGAGCGCAGGCTCCGCCTTTCAGTTCGATGCCGGGAGACGACCAGACATGCATCCTTCCACACATGCGCAGACCAACCCCGACAAGCCGGCCTATATCATGGCCGGCACGGGCGAGACCGTGAGCTACAAGGAACTCGACGAGCGCTCGAACCAGGTGGCGCAGCTTTTCCGCAAGGGCGGCCTGAAGCCGGGCGATGCGATCGCCATCTTCATGGAGAACAATGCGCGCTATTTCGAAATCTGCTGGGCGGCGCAGCGTTCCGGCCTCTACTTCACCTGCATCTCGTCGCGGCTGACGGCAGGCGAAATCGAATATATCGCCGCCGATTGCGGGGCGAAGATGTTCTTCACTTCGAAGGCGCTGGAAAAGACGGCGCGCGAACTCATTACCGGCAATCACCTGCCGGGCGTTCAGCGCAAGTTCGCCATCGGCGGCAGCGTCGAGGGCTATGAAGACTACGAGGCGGCGCGCGACGCGATGCCGAAAACGCGTATCGCCGACGAGACGGCGGGCATGGACATGCTCTATTCGTCGGGCACGACGGGCCGGCCGAAAGGCATCCGCATTCCGCTGTCGGGCGGCGCCATCGACGAAGTGGCGAGCCTGACCATGCTGGCGCAGTTCCTCTACGGCATGGACGAGAACATGCGCTATCTCTCGCCCGCGCCGCTCTATCATGCGGCGCCCCTGCGCTATTGCATGACGGTGAACCGGCTCGGCGGCACGGTGATCGTGATGGAGCATTTCGATCCCGAAGAGGCGCTGAAAGCCATCGAGAAGCACAAGATCACGCATAGCCAGTGGGTGCCGACCATGTTCGTGCGCATGCTGAAAATGCCGGAAGACGTGCGCAAGAAATACGACGTGTCGTCGCTCAAGGTGGCGATCCATGCCGCCGCGCCCTGCCCTATCCCCGTGAAGGAGCAGATGATCGAGTGGTGGGGCCCGGTGATCTTCGAATATTACGCGGGCTCGGAAGGCAACGGCTTCTGCGCGCTCAATTCGGAAGAGTGGCTCCAGCACAAGGGCTCTGTCGGCAAGCCGCTGCTCGGCAAGCTCCATATCTGCGACGAGGAAGGCAACGAACTTCCCGTCGGCGAAGCGGGCACGATCTATTTCGAAGCGGAAGACCCGAACGCGCCGCAGTTCCAGTATTACAACGACCCGAAAAAGACGCAGGAAAGCCGTCACCCGAAGCACAAGCATTGGTCGACGCTCGGCGATATCGGCAAGGTGGACGAAGACGGCTATCTCTACCTCACCGACCGCAAGGCCTTCATGATCATTTCGGGCGGCGTGAACATCTATCCGCAGGAAGCCGAGAATATTCTCGTGATGCATCCGGCGGTTGCCGACGTCGCGGTGATCGGTGTGCCGAACGAGGATTTCGGCGAGGAAGTGAAGGCGGTGGTGCAGCCCGCGAACTGGGCCGATGCTGGCCCGGCGCTCGAGGCGGAGCTGATGGAGTTCTGCAAGAGCCAGCTCTCGGCCATCAAATGCCCGCGCTCGATCGACTTCGAGGAGGAACTGCCGCGCCATCCGACCGGCAAGCTCTACAAGCGCCTCATCCGCGACCGCTACTGGGGCAACAAGGACAGCAAGATCGTCTGAGGACGATCCATGCGGCGAGAGAGCGGGCGTCCCACGGGGCGCCCGTTTCGTTTTGCACCGGAATTCCCGGCCCCGGTGCGTTCGCTGTGTTAAATTAGGGTGATTCACACAATGGAGGCTGAGATGGGCGGGAAGATGCGCGGCCTGAAATGGGCGTTTGTCGCGGCGGCGGGCATGGGCCTCGCGGTCCTTGCGGGCGGCGAAGCGGTGCTCGCCCAGACCTCCGAAGTCCATATGCAGGGCCATCAGTGCCGCAATCTCGGCAAGTCGAACAAGGTCTTCGACCGGAACTACTATGTCTATTTCGAGACCAATTCGAGCCGGGTAGACCCGAAATACAAGAGCGACTTCAAGCGCATCGTGAAGCTCGCGGAGGGCCAGAAGGCCGGGCAGATCTGCCTTTTCGGCAAGGCGAGCAAGATCGGCGACCAGCAGGGCAATATCCGCCTCTCGCACAAGCGGGCGCAGAATGTGGCGGATGAGTTCGTGGCCGCAGGCTGGCCGCGCTCCAAGATCGCCATCGTGGCCGAGGGCGAGGCCTGGGGCTGGCTGGAGCAGACGCTCACCTGGGACTCGGAGGAAGACCGCCGGGTGCGCATCCGTCTTTCGCGCTGAGGGCCCTGGGCTCTATCCGGGCTTGGCGGGCGCCCTGTCGCCCGCTACCTTGCCGTCCGAACAGGCTCCCACGGGGCCGGACCAGACGACAATCACCCAAGGGGAGAGCCGAATGCGCGTATTCGATACGGTTGCCGACTATGTTGCCGAAAAGGGCAAGGAAATCGGCGTCAGCGAGTGGGTCCTGATCGACCAGGACCGCGTCAACAAGTTTGCCGATGCGACGGGCGACCATCAGTGGATTCATATCGACCCCGAGCGCACCAAGAAGGAGCTCGGCATGGGCACCATCGCCCATGGCTATCTCACGCTGTCGCTGCTGCCCTATCTCATGGGCAAGATCAGCGGCGTGAAGAGCGCGACGCGCGGCATCAACTACGGCTCGAATTCGGTGCGCTTCACCAACATGGTGCCGGTGGGCAGCCGCGTGCGCTGCCGCGTGAAGCTGAAGGATGCGACGCCGAAGGCCGGCGGCACGCAGGTCATCAATGAAGTGACCATGGAGATCGAGGGCCAGGAGCGGCCGGCCATGATCGCCGAGACGATCAGCTTGATCTTCGAATAAGGCGAAGGGCGCGCCGCGCGGCTTGCCCCGGCGGCGCGCTTTTCCCATATCTTTCGCAACGGACACCGAAACGGAAGACGACATGGCCGACGACAAGATCGTGAAGGACGACAGCGAGTGGCGCGGCAACCTGACGCCTGAGCAATATGCGATCACGCGCTGCTCGGCGACGGAGCGGCCCTTCAGCGGTCCCTGGCTCGACGAGAAGCGCGAGGGCACGTTCGTCTGCGTCTGTTGCGGCTCGGAGCTTTTCCGCTCCGACACGAAATATGAAAGCGGCTCGGGCTGGCCGAGCTTTTTCGATGCGATCAAGCCCGGCGCCATCGCCACGAAGGAAGATCTGAGCCACGGTATGCGGCGCATCGAAATTCTCTGCGCGAAGTGCGACGCGCATCTCGGGCATGTCTTCCCGGACGGGCCGAAGCCGACGGGCTTGCGCTACTGCACCAATGGCCATGCGCTCGACTTCAAGCCCGACGCAGACTGAGCCGACCGCCCCATGAAACTGACACCCCCCGCTTCCGCGCCGCGCGCCGAAAAGAGGCCGCAGCTGGACACGCATCACGGCATCACGCGCGTGGACGATTACGCCTGGCTGCGCGACGCGAACTGGCGCGAAGTGATGCGCAATCCGGATGCGCTCGACAAGGACATCCGTGCCTATCTCGATGCCGAGAATGCCTATACGGAAATTGCGCTCGGGCCGCTTGCCGGCCTCCGCGAGACGCTCTTCAAGGAAATGAAGGGGCGCATCAAGGAAGACGACAGCTCGGTGCCCTCACCCGACGGGCCCTTCGCCTATTTCACGCGCTTTCTCGAAGGTGCGCAGCACCCGCTCTTCTGCCGTCGCCCGCGCGACGCGGAAAGCGGCGAAGCGGTGCTTCTCGACGCGAACAAGGAGGCCGAGGGCGAGGCCTATTTCAAGATCGGCGATGTCGACCATTCGCCGGACCACCGGCTGCTTGCATGGTCGGCGGACCGCAAGGGTTCGGAATATTTCTCCGTCCGCATCCGCGACCTCGATACGGGGAAGGATCTAGCCGACGAGGTGCCGGACACCTCGCCCGGTATTGCCTGGGACGCTTCGGGCAAGAGCTTTCTCTATACGCAGGTCGATGACGAACACCGCCCGCTGAAGGTTTTCCATCACGTCGTCGGCACGCCCGCCTCGGACGACAAGCTCGTCTATGAGGAAAAGGACGACGGTTTCTTCGTCGGCGTCGGCAAGGTGCAGAGCGGCAAGTGGCTGGTCATTTCAAGCCATGACCACCAGACGAGCGAATGCTGGCTGATCCCTGCCGATGCGCCTGAAACGCCGCCGCGGCTCGTCGCGCCGCGCGAGGAAGGCGTCGAATACGATCTCGACCATGACGCGCCGCGCAACCGTTTCCTCATTCTCACCAATGCCGACGGCGCGGAAGACTTTCGGATCGTTGAGGCGCCGGAGGACGCGCCGGGGCGCGAGAACTGGCGCGATGTCGTTCTGCATCGACCTGGCACACTGATCCTCAATCATGTCGCCTTTCGCGACCATCATGTGCGGCTCGAACGGCAGGGCGGATTGCCGCGCATCGTCGTGCGGCGTCTTGCCGATGGCGCGGAACACGAGATCGCCTTTGCCGAGGAAGCCTATGACCTCAACATGGGTGCGGGCTACGAATATGTCACGGCGCGGATGCGCTTTTCCTACAGCTCGATGACGACGCCGGCAGAAGTTTACGACTACGATCTCGAAACCCGCGACCGCGTGCTGCGCAAGCGGCAGGAGGTGCCGTCGGGCCACAACCCTGCCGACTATGTGACGCGCCGCATTTTCGCGAAGGCGGCGGATGGCGAGGAAGTGCCGGTGTCGCTCGTCCACTGCAAGGGGCTCGCGATGGATGGCAGCGCGCCCTGCCTTCTCTATGGCTACGGTTCCTACGGCATCAGCATTCCCGCTTCCTTTTCGACGACCTGTCTTTCGCTTGTCGATCGCGGCTTCGTCTATGCAATCGCGCATATTCGCGGCGGCAAGGAGAAGGGCTATCGCTGGTACACGGACGGCAAGCGGCTGAGGAAGCGCAATACCTTCACCGACTTCATCGCGGCTGGCGAATATCTCGCCAAGCAGGGCTTCACCTCGCGCGGGAACATCGTGGCGCAGGGCGGCAGCGCGGGCGGGATGCTGATGGGCGCCGTCGCCAACATGGCGCCCGACCTCTTCAAGGGCATCATTGCGGAAGTGCCGTTCGTCGATGTGCTGGCGACGATCCTCGATGCCTCGCTCCCGCTGACGCCGCCCGAGTGGAACGAATGGGGCAACCCGATCGAGAGCAAGGAAGCCTATGAGTACATGGCCTCCTATTCGCCTTACGACAATGTGCGGCCGCAGACCTATCCGCATATCTTCGCCCTGGGCGGCCTCACCGATCCGCGCGTGACCTATTGGGAGCCCGCGAAATGGGTGGCGAAGCTCCGCGAGGCGCGTGCGAATGACGGCATCACGATGCTCCATATCAATATGGATGCAGGGCATGGCGGCGCGTCCGGCCGCTTCGAGCGGCTGAAGGAAGTCGCCCGCGTCTATGCCTTCGCGCTCGCCGTGACGGAAAAAGCCTGAGACCTGTTGCACTCCCGCCGTCCTGACGCTCTAATATGAGGAACATTCATATTTGGAGGGCGGGCTGTTGAGCGAGTGGATCTGGTGTTACTCGGACCGGCTGAGCGCGCGGCCGGGCGAGAGTGTTGCGCTTCACATCTCGGCGACGGGCGGCACGTGCGATATCGAGATCGCGCGGCTTGGGGCAAAGCGCGAGGTGGTGTTCAGCGAAAGCGGCATCGAGACCCGGCAACACGATGTGCCGGTCAATGCGCATATCCATGGATGCGGCTGGCCGGAGACGCATCGCATCACCACCGGCGACTGGAAGAGCGGTTATTACGAAATCCTGCTCAAGGCGGCGGATGGCGCAGCGGCCCGCCACATGCTCTGCGTGAAAGCGGCGAAGCCTGCCGCGAAGGCCGTTCTCGTGCTCTCGACCAATACCTATCACGCCTATAATTCATGGGGCGGCGCGAACACCTATGCCTGGGTGGGCGGGCCCCACCCTGCCCCCGTGCCTGCAGATCCGGCGGAGCATGTGGTCGCGGCGCGGCTTTCGCTTGAGCGGCCCTTCTCGGCAGGGCTGATGCAGCCCGTATCGCCGCGCCACAGGATCGTGAATGAAAAGCGGCGCGGCTTTCGAGAGCGGGCGCAGGCGGGCGAAGTCGCCCATGAAGCGAAGGCCGGCGGCAATGGCTGGGATTGCCCGGCCGGCTTCACCGACAAATGGGAACATGCCTTCGTCCACTGGGCGGAGGAGAACGGAATCGAACTCGACTATCTCACCGACTACGACCTCGAAGCCGAGCGCAACGCACTCGATGGCTACAAGGCCGCGCTTTTCGTCGGCCACAGCGAATACTGGACGCGGGGCGAGCGCGAGGAAGCGGAACGCTTCGTCGATGCGGGCGGCAAGGCGATCATCCTTTCGGGCAATACCTGCTACTGGCAGTGCCGCTTCGAGGATGGCGGCAAGACCTTCGTCGCCTATAAGGGCCGGGCGGAGGAAGAAGACCCCTATATGGCCGATCCCGCAAAGCGGTATCTCACCTCCGGCCTCTGGTCCGCGCCCTGGACGGGCGCGCCGGAAGCGCAACTCACCGGCCTCTCCTTTCTCTTCGGCGGCTATCACCGCTTCGGGCTCTGCACCGCGCGCGGCATCGGCGGCTATACGGTGTGGCGTGAGGACCACTGGACGCTGAAGGACACAGACCTTTACTGGGGCGATGTCTTCGGCGATGAATGCCGCCTTGTCGGCTACGAGAATGACGGTTGCCCGATCACCTATGGCGAGGACGGGCTGCCCCGCCCGGTGCCGCGGCTCGGCGTGCCGGAGAATCTCGAAATCATCGCGACGGCGCCTGCGACGCTCAGCGAGCCGGACTCGCTTTATGGTGGGGTCGTGCCGCCGGAGGCCTGGGGGCCGCTGACGCGCGCCTTTGCGAGCTTCGACTCGCCCGCCAACCGCGCGCGGATGATGCGGGGCCATGCGGTGATGGCGAGCTTCAGCCGCGGCAAGGGCGAAGTCTTCAATTCCGGCACGACGGAGTGGGCCTATGGGCTTCAGGCGCGCAATCCCTTCGTGGAGCAGATCACGAAAAATGTGTTCGCGCGCTTTCTCGCCTGAGCGGATATAGTGGCGCCGCCCGGCTGCCACCGGGCCGCCACCGGGAGCGCGTGCATGAAATCCATCTGGCCGGGCCTGCTTCTCGCCGCCGCATTATTCGCGGCGCCTGCCCGCGCGGATGAAAGGCCGATCGTGGCCGCGGCATCGGACCTGCAATTCGCGCTGACCGATGTTGCCGCCGCCTTCACGGAAGCAACGGGACGGGAGGTGCGGCTTTCCTTCGGCTCGTCCGGCAATTTCTTCCGTCAGATCAAACAGGGTGCGCCGTTCGAACTGTTCTTCTCGGCGGATGAGGATTTCGTATTCGATCTTGCGAAGGACGGCTTCACCGAAGGCGACGGCGTGCTTTACGCCTTGGGGCGCATCGCGCTTCTGCTGCCGCATGGCTCGCCGCTGAAGGCCGATCCGTCGCTTGGCGATCTCCGTACGGCGCTCGAGGACGGGCGGCTCAAGCGCTTTGCCATCGCAAACCCCGAACATGCGCCATATGGCATGCGCGCCGAAGAGGCGCTGCGCGATGCGGGGTTGTGGGACGCAATCGAGAGCAGGCTGGTGCTCGGCGAAAACGTGTCGCAGGCTGCGCAATTCGCAATGTCGGGCAATGCACAAGGCGGCATCGTCGCATACTCGCTGGCGCTCGCGCCGGAGCTTGCCGCGAAGGCCGATCATGTCCTCATTCCCGATCACATGCATCAGCCGCTCCGGCAGCGCGCCGTGGCGATCAAGGGCGCGGGCATGACCGCGAAATCCTTTCTGGCCTTCGTGCAGGGCGAAGAGGCGCGCGCCATCATGCGGCGCTATGGTTTTGTGCTGCCGGGCGAGGAGATGTAGACCGTGGACTGGGAGGCGTTCACTCTCAGCCTGCGGCTCGGCGCGCTAACGGTGCTGCTGTTGATCCCGCTTTCAATTCTTGCAGGCCGCGCGCTCGCCGTGTCGCGCTTCCGGGGAAAGCCCGCCATCGAGGCGCTGGTGATGCTGCCGCTGGTGCTGCCGCCCACCGTGCTCGGATTCTATCTTCTGTCGGGCTTTGGCGCGGGCAGCTTTGCCGGACGCGCCTTCGAATCTGTGTTCGGTACATCGCTCGTTTTCACCTTCGAGGGACTGCTCATCGCCTCGCTCATCGTCAACATCCCCTTCGCCATGCAGCCGATCCAGCGCGCCTTCGAGGCGGTGGGGCCGGAGCTGCGCGAAGCATCGGCAAGTTGCGGCAATGGCTGGTGGAGGAGCCTCTGGCGGATCGAACTGCCGCTCGCCTGGCCGGGCATTCTCACCGGCATGGCGCTCACCTTTGCGCATACGCTTGGCGAATTCGGCGTGGTGCTGATGGTGGGCGGCTCCATTCCCGGCGAGACGCGCACCATTTCCATCGCGATCTATGACCGAGTGCAGGCATTCGACGAAGCGGCGGCCGGCGAGATGGCTGCCGTGCTGCTCGCCATCTCGCTCGCCACCATCGCGCTCACATTCTTCCTGACGCAGCGTATCGGGCGGCGGCATGGATAGGGGCTTGTCCGTTCGCGTGGCGCAGACGGCGCTTTTCCCGCTCGAAGCCGCTTTCGATGTGGCGCCCGGCGAAGTTCTGGCGCTTGTCGGCCCGTCAGGCAGCGGCAAGACGACCGTGCTCCGGAGCATTGCCGGCTTCCACAAGCCGCAGACGGGCCGAATTCTCTGCAACGGTGCGGCGTGGTTCGACAGTGCGGCGCGCCTTTCGCTGCCGCCGCGCGAGCGCCGGGCCGGCTTCGTGTTCCAGTCCTATGCACTCTTCCCGCATATGACGGCGGTTCAGAACGTGATGGAGGCGCTGGGCGACCGGCCGCGCGGCGAACGGGAGGACACAGCGCGCTCGCTTCTCGCCCGCGTTCATCTCGATACGCATGGCGACCGCCGCCCGGCCGAACTATCGGGCGGCGAGCAGCAGCGCGTCGCCGTTGCCCGGGCGCTGGCGCGGCGGCCGGATGTGCTGCTGATGGACGAGCCCTTTTCCGCCGTCGACCGGATGACACGGCGCAAGCTTCGGCAGGAACTCGAAGAGCTGCGCCGCGAACTGCCGATGCCGATCATCCTCGTCACGCATGATCTCGACGATGTACGCCGCCTCGCGGACCGGCTTTGCGTCATGCATCGCGGGCGCATCCTGCAGAGCGGAAAGACGGCCGACGTTCTCGCGCATCCGGCGGATCAGACGATCGCCGAACTTCTCGATATCGAATAAAACGGGCCGCGCCTCCTCCCGGAAACGCGGCCCGCATGACGCCCGGCCCCGTGGGAGGCCGGACGCTTGTCAGCTTGCCCTGGCGCAGACAGAGAATTTGCGCAGTGCGTCAAGCCTCGGCATGGCTTCGTCGTTCTCGATCACGCGGCGGACAAGGGCGAGACCCTTTTCCGTCGGGGCGGTGACGGCTTCATACCCCTCCGGCACATCCGCCGGCATGGCGCCCGGAGCCGCAACAACGATCCTGATCGTCTCGCCCTCCGCGAGGCCGCCATCCTGGCGGTTGTTGCGCACGAAATAATTGTCGGTGATCGCGGAATAGAGGGCGAGCGACGTATAGGGATCGCTTGCCGGCACCTCGATCACGACAGGGCCATCGGACAGATCGAGCACGCAGATCGAATAGGCAAGGTCCGGGCTCGGACGGACGACGGCGCGGAATTCATGGGTCGTGCGGGGCGTGTGCATGAAGGCGTTGACAGAGCCCTCACCGCCGATCCGCTTCATCGCAACCGACATGATGACGCGCGGAATAGCCCAGACAATTGCGACATGCAGGACGATTGCCGCGCCCAACGCGACGGCGATCCACTGGATGAGACGGCGATTCATTTGCAGCCCTCCTTCACGATGACGGGAAGCACGGCTGCCGAGGGATCGGCATAGATCGAGGCTTCGGGATTATAGAAACGGGCCGTCATGTCGAAGCTTTCGCCGCGCTTCACCGGCAGCCAGTTCTTTTCCTGCGGATCGGCGGAAACGCGGATGACGAAGCTGCCATCCGGCTCGCGCTCCGTGGTCGTCTGGGAGAAGGAGTAGACGCGCTGCTCGTTCTCGATCAGGAAACTTGCGGCGTCGTAGGCCGTGATGCTCCACCAATGGGCGGCAAGGTCGCCGCCTTCGATGCGATAGGTGCAATCGCCCGAAAGCGCGTTGCCTTCGCTGTCGGTGGCGGCGGTGTAGTACATGGTTTCGCGCCGGTCGAGCGCGAGGAGGCCGAACATCGCCACCCGCGCACGCGTATACATGTCTGCATCGACGCTGCCGAAAACGGCGGAGGTGTACCAGGGGCCGGAGCGATATTCGCCCTGCAGCGCGGTCATCGCCCAGGCGATCGAGACCGCAGCAAGGGCGGCACCCGCGACAAGGGCTGATGCCCAATAGAGATATCTGTTCATTCTTCCCTTTCTCCCCGTTGCTTGACGCGCGGGCTTCCACAGGCGCGCAACCTAGCTCCGATGCGGGCCGGGTCATGTGCGGAAAATTTGGAAATTCCGTGGTGCGGAATTATAATGCGCGCCCCACCCGACCGGAGGCTGCCCATGCCGAAGCCCGCGGAAAAAGCCGATGGCGTTCAGCCGGTCCTCAGAAGCCTGGCGCTGCTTGAAGCCCTGAACAATGGAACGCCGGCCACGCTTGCCGAGCTTCACGAGGCGACGGGCCTGCCGAAGCCGACCATCGTGCGCCTGCTCGACACGCTGATCGGGGCGGGCTATGTGCGCCGCATTTCGCGGCTGGCGGGCTATGAACTCACCGAACGCGTGCTGCGGCTTTCGAGCGGCTTCCGCCACACCGATCTCGTGGTTGAGGCGGCGCGGCCGTTCCTGTCGGCCCTCACCGCTGCCTATAAATGGCCGGTGGCGCTTGCCACGCTCGACCGGGACGCGATGCTGGTGCGGATATCGACGCGGCAGGAAAGCCCGTTCAGCACCGATCCCAACTGGCTCAACAAGCGGCCGGTGATGATGCTCTCGGCTCTCGGCCGCGTCTATCTCGCCTTCTGCCCGGATGAAGAACGGGAGCTTCTTCTCGCGCTGCTCCGATCATCCAAGGCCGCGGTCAATGCGACGGCGCGCGACACGAAATATGTGTCGGCGATGATTGCCGACATCCGCCGCCGGGGCTATGCGACGTCGGCGCCGGTGCGCGGCGACCCTGCCACGGGCCTCGCGGTTCCGGTGATGGATGGCGACAGGGTCGTTGCCGCCATTACCATGCGCTATCTCGGCGTGACGATGAGCGAGGCGCAGGCAGCCGAGCGCTATCTCGCACCGATGCAGCGCGCGGCGCAGGGCATAGCGACGGCGCACCGGCAACTCGTCAGCGCCGCGTGATCGTGACGCCGACCTTGCCCGAACCGACCGCATGAACGAAGAGGCGCTGGTTCGCCTCGTCGCGCCGGGCCTCGCCGCCTTCGACTTCCACGTCGTACCCGTCCGGATATTGCAGCTTCGGCACGAAGATTTCCGTTTCGCCCTCGCCAGACACTTCATAGACGAAGCGGAAGGCGCCGGTTTCGCGCTTGAACTTCATCTTGAGAGGCCGGCCCGCAATCACCCGCGCATAGGGACGCACGAAACCTTTCAGCGCGCGGCCGCCGCTATTGATGTCGGAAGGGTCTTCGCGCTGGTCGATGCTGTAGATCGAGAGGTCTTCCTGGTTCCAGCCGTCGCCCACCGCCTGATCGTTGCGGTTCGAAGCCGTGTAGTTCCACTGCGTCGAATTCATCAGGAGCTGGTCGAGCGCATTATACATGAGGTCGAGCGCGATGATGTGCTTCTCCCAAGGACCGTCCGTCCGGTCGCCCTTGTTCCACGCCTTGTAGGCGGCGGCATCGTCAAGATCGTAGGGAATGCCGAATTCGCCGAGCAGGGTCGGTGCGCCGGTGCCGAGATTGAGACCGTGCGAGGCGTTTTTCAGATGGCCGAGCTGGCGGACATAAGAGGCTTCGATTGCCTCTGCGCCTTCGGTCGTGCGGCCGGTATAGGGATTGATCTTCACAGGGAAGTCGAAGCGCTTCGTGGAGAGCGTCACGATGTCGTACCAGTGGCTTGCATTCACGGTGCGCACGGGCGTGTCCTGCGGGAAGCCGCGGCCGAGGCCGGCGCCCGGATCGAGCTCGGCGAAAAGAAGCCAGTCATCATTGATGGCGCGCATGCGCTCCGCCACGCGGGCGAAGAACGGCCCCATGAAATCGTGTTCCATGTCGTAGCGGTCGTCACCGTCGCGGCGCACGAAAAACTCCTCCTTGAGCGGCTCGATCCGGCCGCCATCGATGCGGTAGACGCCTGCGCGCTCGAAGGGGCATGTGCGGCCGTCACGCCAGATCGATACGCCATCGCCGTTCACCAGCACGTCGCGCTTCTTCACCACGGCGCGCTGTTCCCAGTCGATGCCCATTTCGGGTATCTCGCGGGCGAGGCCGCGTGCAGCGGCAAAGCCGTCGAGCGGCGACCAGGCGAGACCCGGCCGCGCGGGCAGCGGGTTTTTCTCGCTCGGGCCAAGATGCCTGTAGCTCAGATATTGCCCGACATAGCCGGAGCCCGGTTCGTTCAGCGAATCGAAACCGATGACGTTGGGCAGGTCCTTCACGCGCTTTGCGACGGCTTCCATCGCGCCGAGATAGTGCTCCTGCAGGAAGTCCTGCGCCGGACGGCCCTCGACGAGGAAGTCGGGGCAGAAAGTGTTCCCGGCGAAGAAGAGCGTCCACATGATCGCGTTCGCCGGATATTTGTAGTTCTGCGACCATGTCATGGTCGGGTAGTTCTCTTCCTGCCGCCCGCCACGCGCGAAGTCATACTTGTATTGCATGACATGCGCTGTGCCCGAGGCGCGGAACTTCGTGAAGTCGAGGCCGACCGCATCGAAAAGCCAGCCCGGTGCGCCGTCGCCGCCCGTCATGCGGCTCCAGACATCCTGATGGAAGTCGACAAAGACATACATGCCGTAGCCGTCGGCCATTCGGCACAATGCGGCGAAGTAATCGAGATAGGCTTCGTCGTAGCGATAGGGCCCTTCATGCTCCACCGCTTCCCATGTCGTCAGCAGGCGAAGGCAGTTGAAGCCCCAGGCTTTCAACCGCGAGAAATGTTCATCCGCTTCGGCGAGCGGGAAGGGCCGGCCGACGAAGGACACCGTGCGGTGATCGGAAAAATCGGTCGGGATGTTGGTGTGCCCGTTCGGCGTGAAAGGCACCTTGCAGTCGCCGCCGAGATTGACGCCGCGCAGGATGCGCCGCCGCCCTTCCGTATCGCGAAACCACTCTCCGTCGATCTCGAGCCTCGGCAGCGCCATCGCATCCTCCCCTTCTCTCTTGTTGGAACCGAGGATAGCGGGCACCATCGGCGCACACAAATTGGGGGATAATCATGACGGCATTGCCGCCGCTGCCTGCGCAGCCCGAGGGCACGCCCTGGCCGACCAGGGACTGGCCGAAGAGCGCGCTGCCCGAGACCATGGACAAGGCGCGCTTTCATCGGCTGATGGACCATGCCTTCGCCGCCACGCCGCCCGCCGATCTCGGCGAGACATTCGGCACGGTCGTCATCAAGGGCGGCAGGCTGATCCATGAACAATATGGACCGAACCACGGACCGGATGCGACCTGCCCTTCATGGTCGAAGGCCAAGAGCATCACCCATGCGCTTGTCGGCATGCTGGTGAAGGACGGCAAGATCGACATTCATGCGCCGGCGGACGTGCCGGAATGGCAGGACCCGGGCGATCCGCGCCGCGCCATCACGCTCGACCAGTTGCTGCGCATGTCGAGCGGGCTCGCCTTCCGGGAAGACTATGTGCCGGAGCATCCCTCCGATGTGATCGAGATGCTGTGGGGCGCGGGCAAGGAGGATGTGGCGCATTTCGCCGCCTCTTTCGCGCTCGAGCATGAGCCGGGAAGCTTCTGGTCCTATGCGAGCGGTACGACGAACATCGTCAGCCGCTGTGCGGCGCGGGCGGCAAATGCCTTCGGACCGGATTTCGAAACCTTCATGCGGGAGCGGCTGTTCCGCCCGCTCGGCATGACATCGCCGATCCCGAAATTCGACAAGGCGGGCACATTCATCGGCTCGTCCTTCTGCTATTGCACACCGCGCGACTTTGCGCGCTTCGGCCTTCTTTATCTGCGCGAGGGCGTGTGGGAGGGAAAGCGGCTTCTGCCCGAGGGATGGGTCGACTACGCCCGTACACCGACATGGCAACAGGCAGGCGCCGAGTCGCCTTATGGTGCGCATTGGTGGCTCGGGCTTGCCGGGGACGGCAGCTTTTCGGCGAATGGCTATGAAGGGCAATACACCGTCATCATTCCCGACCTCGACATGGTGATCGTGAGGAACGGCAAGACCTCGCTCGAGATGAAGGAGAATCCGAAGAAGTGGATTGCCGACATCGCCGACTGTTTCAGGACGGCCTGAAGCGCAGGCTCCAGAGGCAGAGCGCGGCGGTGATCGCGCCGGGCACGATGACGCCGAACCAGTCGAGCGCCGTGCCGCCGGGGCGGGCGGCGCAGCCCTCTGCGATATCCACGAGATGGCCGATACCATGGCCCGCCATGAATATCGCGGCAACGAGAAGCGCCCCGAAGCCGGCCGCCGGGCGGAAGGCGGCAAGCGCGAGGCCCGCGGCCGAGGCGAGATAGGCCGTTCCGACATCGCGGATGAAATGCGGATTGGCGGCGCCGGTCAGCGCAAGTTCCGGGATCGAGGCGAACCAGCCAAGCGGGTCGAGCGCCATGCGCGCGCCATTTGCGGCGGCAAAGGCTGCAAGCAAGGCGCAGAGAAGGCGGAAAAGGCGCTGTTCCATGCCTCGAAGCTAGGCGGCACATGGACCCGAGGGACAGGGCCGGCGCATGAATTTCGGGGGAGCCAATTCACCCGGCTTATGTGTAAGCTCGGGCAAACGGCCCGAAGCGGCAGGACAGAGGGGAGACGGCAATGAACATCATGGCGCGCATGACGAAACCGGAAGATGTGGGCCTCGATGCGGCGCGTCTTGCCTATATCCCCGACTATTTCTCGTCCTATGTGGACGCGGGAAAGATCGCCGGATTTCAGACGCTTGTCGCTCGGCATGGCGAGATCGCCCATTTCGAAGTGCGCGGCAATCGCGACCGCGAGCGCGGGCTGCCGATGGAGCGCGACACGATCTTCCGCATCTATTCGATGACGAAGCCGATCACCAGCCTGGCGCTGATGATGCTCTACGAGGAAGGCCACTTCCAGCTGAACCATCCCGTCTCGCGCTACATCCCCTCCTTCAAGAAGCTCCGCGTCTGGGCGGGCGGCACGGCGGAGAAATACGAGACGGTGGAATGCGAGCGGGAGATGACGATCCGCGATCTCCTCACGCATACGTCGGGCCTTACCTATGGCTTCATGCAGGAGCATCCGGTCGATGCGCTCTACCGCAAGGCCGGTATCGAAGGCGCGAACACGGTAAATCTCACGCTGAAGGAAACGGTTGAGGCGATCGCCGAATTGCCGCTTCTCTTTTCGCCCGGCCAATACTGGAACTATTCCGTGTCGACCGATGTCTGCGGCTATCTCGTCGAAGTGCTGTCGGGCCGCCCGCTCGACGAATTCCTCCAGGCGCGCATCTTTGCGCCGCTTGGCATGGTGGATACGGGCTTCTTCGTGCCGAAAGAAAAGCTCGGCCGCTTCGCCACCAACTATTTCCGCAATCCGGTGACGAAGAAATCCGGCATCATGGATATGGGCGACGAGACGAGCTCTTATGCGCAGCCGCCGCGTTTCCTGTCCGGCGGCGGCGGCCTCACCTCCACCATGACGGACTACTACCGCTTCTGCCAGATGCTGCTCAATGGCGGCGAGCTTGACGGCGTGCGCATCTGCTCGCCCAAGACCATCGAGTTCATGACCATGAACCATCTGCCCGGCGGGCAGACCATGAAGAAGATGTCGCGCTCCGCCTTCAGCGAGCTTGCGGCGGAGGGCGCCGGCTTCGGCCTCGGCTTTCAGGTGACCATCGATCCGGCGGAGGCGCAGCATGTCGGCTCGCCCGGCAACTTCTCCTGGGGCGGCGCTGCGTCGACCTATTTCTGGATCGACCCGGAAGAGGACCTGATCGCCATTTTCATGACGCAGCTCTACCCCTCCTCCACCTATCCGCTCCGTCCGCAGCTTCAGCAGCTCGTCTACGGCGCCATCACCGAATAGAGCGAAAGCCAAGCCCCCATCATGCCGCTCTGGATCGCGCTCGCCGTCGCGGCTGCCTTTCTGCAGAACTTGCGATCCGCGCTGCAGAAGCGCCTGACGGGGGACATGTCGGCGACGGGTGCCACCTATGTGCGCTTTCTCTATGGCGTGCCGGTGGCGGCGCTTTATCTCGCCATCGTCATGGGCGTGACGGGCGCGGCCATGCCGCAGGCGCATGGGGTATTTTTCCTCTATGCGGCGGCAGGCGGGCTTGCGCAGATCTGGGGCACGGTGCTTCTGGTCGCGCTTTTCGCCTATCGCAACTTTGCGGTCGGCACGACCTATTCCAAGACCGAGACGATCCAGACGGCGCTTTTCGGCATCATCGTGCTCGGAGATCATCTGAGCCTTGGCGCGTTCCTCGCCATTCTTGTCAGCCTTGCCGGCGTCATCGCCATTTCCATGGCGCAATCGCATCTCACGCTCACGAGCTTCTGGCGTGCGCTTGGCGACAAGCCGACGCTGATGGGCATCGGCTCCGGCGCCTGCTATGGCATTGCCGCCGTCTGCTACCGCGCCGCCTCGCTCTCGCTCGGCCATCCGGATTTCCTCGTCTCGGCGGGCTACACGCTTGTCGCCGTGCTCACGATCCAAACCGTGGCGATGACTGCCTGGCTGGCGGCGCGGCAAAGAGGCGAGCTTCTTGTGGCGCTGCGCACATGGCGCGTCAGTTCGCTGGTCGGGCTCGCGGGCGCGCTTGCCTCCATCGGCTGGTTCACGGCGATGACGATCCAGAACGCAGCCTATGTGCGCGCGGTGGGGCAAATCGAACTCGTCTTCGCCTTTCTCTCTTCGCGCTTCATGTTCAAGGAAAAGACGAGCGCGCTCGAACTGGCGGGGATCGCCCTCGTCACGGGCGGCATCGTGATGCTGATTTTCTGGCGATAGCGCCCGGCGCAAGACCCGCTACCCCGGGGCGCGGTGAAACACCGGCCCCGGGGGCTGGCGGATGGCGGAGTAATGGGCTGCCGCGGCGTGGGGGGGCAAGGGGTCGCCGGCAACTCTTCCGCGTCCGCCGCGCGGCCATGCTCGGGCAGCATGGCTGCGGGTGGGTGCCGCACATCCGACCGGAAGCGGAACGAAATCGTTTCGCCTGACGACGCGAAATGCACGGCTTACTTCAGTCTGGAACAGCAATCGGCGATTGACCGGCGGGGTCTGGGGGCTTCGGTGTCCGGCCAACTACCGATGCCTTCAAGGATAGAGCAGGCTCCGCCCCGCTCAAAGAAGATTCGTCCGTAGACGCATGATTCTATTCTGACACTGCCGTTTTTGTGTCAGCGCGGCACACAGGGCAGCGGAACTGCCATTTAATGAGGCACATCACCCGCCACAGTCGTGCGGTGCATCACACGAAGATGTCCGTCGTAGCCGCCATCGGCAAAATGGAGAGTGCACCTGTTGTCCCACATGGTCAGCATGTTCTCGCGCCATTTGTGACGGTAGATGAACTTGTCCTGCGTCATGTGTGAGTAGAGAAAGCCGAGAATGGCAGCGGACTCCGCATGCGTCATGCCTTCTATGCCGACCGTGTAGACGGGGCTGACGAAGAGCGCCTTGCGGCCCGTGACGGGGTGCGTGCGCACCAACGGATGCGGCCAGGTCTTCTCCGCCTCCTTACTTACAAGAATCTTCATAGTGCGCTTTTCGGTTTCCTGCGCGAAGACGCCGTTGGTGCCGTAAGGCAAGGCGGCGGAGTGAACGGCGGTGAGCCCGGAGAGCACCTTCTTCATTTCATCCGACAAGGCGTCATAAGCGCGGGTGCAATCGGCATAGAGCGTGTCGCCGCCGACGGGCGGCACAACTTTCGAGTGAAGCAGGGTTGCTGCCGGCGGCTCTTCCTGAAAGCTCCAGTCGGAATGCCAGCCGGCGCCGAAATTGCGCGCCTTCTCATCCGGCTCGCGGCGCAGTTCCAGAATATGCGGCCGGCCTTCCATCGGTGCGATGAAGGGATCGTGGCCGAAGGGACCGATCTGAAGCGTGAAGGCCTCGAGCTCGTCATGGGTCAGCGGCTGATCGGGAAACCAGACGACGGCATGGTCTGCCCATGCCTGTTTCACCTCGGCCAGCGTTTCGGGCGGTAGGGGCCGCGAGATATCGAGGCCGGTGATCTCGGCGCCGAAGCCGCTTTCGTTCGGCCGCACATGGATCGATGTCTTTCGCGCCTGAGCCTGCGACATGGCACTCCCTCCCCTTCCTGCATTTCCCTGAGGTGAGAGTGCCATATCTCCGCGCCGGGCAGAACCGGCTTACTGAAGCGGGCCACCCGCGATCGTGATGCGGTGCATCAGGCGCTTCTCGCCGTGATAGTCGTTCACCGCGAAATGCCAGGTGGCGCGGTTGTCCCAGAAGGCGACCGAGCCGGGTTTCCACTCGAAGCGGCAGGTGAATTCGGGCCGCGAGGCATGGGCATAGAGATAGTCGAGCAGCGGCTTGCTGTCGAAAATGTTCCAGCCCTCGAAATGCGTGGTGAAGGCGGGGTTCACGTAAAGCGCCTTCCGCCCGCTCAGCGGGTGCGTGATGACGACGGGATGCGTCGCCTGGCCGACAAGGCTTTCGCCCTTGAAGCCGCCCGCCTGATCGGTCGATTTGTAGGCGCCCGCGGCGCCGAAGACATGTGCATTGGAGTGGACCGCGCGCAGTCCTTCGAGCGTCTTCTTGAGGCCGGGCGAGAGCGCTTCATAGGCCTTGTACATGTCGGCGAAAAGCGTGTCGCCGCCGGCATCCGGGAGTTCGCGCGCGACAAGGATCGAGCCCATGGCCGGTTCCTGATCGTAGGAATGGTCCGTGTGCCAGCCACCGCCGACATTGACGAGCTGGTCCTTCTCCTTGCGCACTTCGGCGATCTCGGGATAGCCGCCATTCGCGGGGAAGAACTTGTTGATATCGATTTCGCCCCAGCGGCGTGCGAAGGCGATGTGGTCTTCCGGCGTCAGTTTCTGGTCGCGGAAGAAGATTACGCCATAGTCGCGATAGGCGGCGCGGATCGCCTCCATGTCGCTGTTCGACGGGCTGGCGAGATCGACGCCGAGCACTTCGGCGCCGCAGCCGGGTGTGAGCTTCCTGACGATGACGGATTCGAGACCCATGATTTTCCTCCCGCGGGTTTTCCTGCCCTTGAGGATAGGGGCACCAAGAGTCTAGATTGTTACTCTGGTAACAATTGAGAAAATTCATGACCGCCCGGCCCATTCATGAACGCCTCGCCGAGACGCTTGCCCGCAATGGCTGGTTTGCGAAGCGACCGGCTGCGCTCAAGGCCCGGCTGATCGCACTGGCGCAGGTTTCGACCGCCGAGGCAGGCAACTGGATTTACGACACAGGCGACGAGGCGGAGGGGCTTTACGGCGTGCTCACCGGCTCCGTGACCAGCCATGTGGTGCTCGACAATGGCGAAAGCGTGCCGATCAGCATTTCGGGGCCCGGCACGATTTTCGGCTATGCCGCACAGGTGCTGGGCGGGCGGCGCGTGACCACCGTGATCGCGCGCGAGCGATCCGAGATCATCTTCGTGCCGCAACATGCGATTTCCGCGATGGTGCAGGAGATGCCCTCGCTCTGGCTCCATTTTGCGGAGCTTGCGACGGAGCAGCTGGTCTGGGCGGTGCGCGGCTATGCGGAGCTCGTCCGCCTTTCCCCACGCGCGCAGATTGCGAGCCGGCTCCATGGCTACAGCTTTCCCTGGGGCGGCGGCGGCCCCGCCACCGTGCCGATCCGGCAGGAGGAGCTCGCCGAGCTGATGGGCCTGTCGCGCAAGACGGTCAATCTCGTGCTGCGGGAACTGGAGAAGATGAAGCTCATCGAGACCGGCTATCGCAGCATCAAGGTTCTCGACCCTGCCGGGCTCCACCGGATTGCGATGGAAGCCACGCAATGAAAAACCCGCGCCGTTTCCGGCGCGGGTTTCACAACTCGAAATGCGGTCAGGCTTATTCGGCGGCCTGTGCCACCGAGAGGCCGGCCATGCGGTTGAGGCGGTTGCGGATGATCTCTTCCGCTTCGCGCACCATCCGCGTGACGAGTTCCTGGCAGGACGGAATGTCGTGGATCAGGCCCTGCACCATGCCGGCCGACCAGATGCCGTGATCGGGGTCGCCCGCTTCATAGACAACCTTGCCGCGCGCGCCGGAGACGAGATGCGCGATGTCCTCGATCTTCGCGCCGCCCTTCTTCTCGATGGCGACGACTTCCTGGCTCACCGCGTTCTTCGCCACGCGCGCCGTGTTGTGCAGCGTGCGGAAGATGAGGTCGGTCGAACGCTCGTCATTGGCGACGATCTGTTCCTTCACCTTCTGGTGGATGGCGCTTTCCTTGGTGCACATGAAGCGCGTGCCCATGTTGACGCCTTCGGCGCCGAGCGCGAGCGCGGCAACGAGACCGCGCGCATCGCCGAAGCCGCCCGAGGCGATCATCGGGATCTTCACCTTGTCGGCCGCGGCCGGAATGAGGATCAGGCCCGGAATGTCGTCTTCGCCCGGATGGCCTGCGCATTCAAAGCCGTCGATCGAGATGGCGTCGACGCCCATGCGCTCGGCGGAGAGCGCGTGACGGACGGCGGTGCATTTATGAATGACCTTGATGCCGTGCTTCTTGAAGTCGTCGACATGCTCCTGCGGCTTGTAACCCGCGGTTTCGACGATCTTCACACCCGACTCGATGATCGCGGCGCGATATTCGGCATAGGGCGGCGGCTTCAGCGCCGGCAGGATGGTGAGGTTCACGCCGAAGGGCTTGTCGGTCAGGCCCTTGCACTTCTCGATCTCCTTGCGGAGGTCTTCCGGCGTCGGCTGCGTCAGCGCCGTGATGAAGCCGAGCGCGCCGGCATTCGAGACCGCCGCGACGAGTTCCGCCCGGCCGACCCATTGCATGCCGCCCTGCACGATGGGGTGTTCGACCCCGAACAGTTCGGTGAATCTGGTTTTGATCACTTTTCTCTCCCTCGCCGGAGGCCGCCTTTTTTGCGGCTTCAGCCTCTCGTGAATATCTGGATTGGGCTGTTTTAGCAGAAGGTTTCGGCGCTTTGCACGAAGGGATTGGGCGGGAAATGCGCGAAAAATGCATTGCCGCAGCGTTCGCCTTGCCTTCCCAAATGCTTGAATCCTCACAAAAAGGAGAGCAGTCTCGCCTCCCTGAATTCAGACAGGCGAGTGTTCAGGCATGAACAACGATTCCAATTGGGACGCCTACCGCATCTTCCTCGCGGTGGTGGATACGCAGAGTCTTTCCGGCGCGGGGCGGCGGCTCAAGCTCAGCCATGCGACGGTGGGCCGCCACATCGCGACGCTGGAAAAGCGGCTCGGCGCCAAGCTCTTCGTGCGCGAGCCGACCGGCTATGCGCTGACGGGCGCCGGAGAGAGGCTGCGGGCGGAAGTCGAGCCCATGGCGCTTGCGGCCGAACGCGCATTGCACGCCGCATTGAGTGCCGATGGCGAGGCGCAGGGCCTTGTGCGCGTTGCCATTCCGCACAGCCTCGCTTCCTACTGGTTCATGCCCTATCTCGGCGAATTCGAGGAGCGCCATCCCGGTATCGAGATCGAGATCGTCAACGAGGTGACGCAGGTTTCCGTGAAGCGGCGCGACGCCGATATCGTGATCCGCCCCTATGGGCCGGGGCGCGAGAATGTCGTCGGGCGCAAGATCGGACGCATCGGCGTCGGCTTCTATGCGTCGCAGTCCTATGCCGAACAATTCGGCCTGCCCTCCAAACGCGAGGAGTGGAAAGACCATCGCATCGTCGGTTTCGGAGGCCGCGCGGCGGAAGTCGAGCTGGCGGACTGGCTCGCCCATGTGACACAGGGCGCGCGCGTGGTGCTGCGCTGCTTTTCCGACGCCGATCTCCTTCAGGCCGTGCGCGCGGGCGTCGGCATTTCCACGCTGGTCTGCATCGTCGCCGAGGCCTATCCCGATCTCGTCCGCATCGCGCCGCAGAAGCTCGCCAATGGCACGGAGATGTGGCTCCTTGCCCATCCGGACCTGCGCGACACGGCGCCTGTGCGCGCGGTGATCGATTTCCTGAGCGAAAAGGCCAAGGCCGACCGCGACAGGCTAGCGGGACGCAGCGTCACTTCCTGATCGCCCGCTAACAGTGTTGTGTTCAGGCTTGAACATTCCCGGCGGGGCCCGAGCGGGCCATTATCCCCGGCAACAGCAGGAGGATACCGCTCATGGCCCTACCCGACATTCTGAAGAACCGGCTCGAGCTGCCGGTGATCGGCTCGCCGCTCTTCATCGTTTCCGGCCCCGAACTCGTCATCGCGCAGTGCAAGGCCGGTATCGTCGGCTCCTTCCCGGCGCTCAACGCGCGGCCGGCGCATGTGCTCGAGGAGTGGATCAAGCGGATCAAGGGCGAGCTTGGCGAATATCAGGCGAAGCACCCGGAAAAGAAGGTCGCGCCCTTCGCCGTCAACCAGATCTGCCATTCCTCGAACGACCGCCTGTCGCATGACATCGATGTCTGCACAAAATTCGAGGTGCCGATCATCATCACCTCGCTCCGCCCGCCGGCCGAAGTCGTCGAGAATGCGCATTCCTATGGCGGCAAGGTGTTCCACGACGTCATCAATGTGAAGCATGCGAAGAAGGCGGCGGAACAGGGCGTCGACGGCCTCATTCTCGTCTGCGCCGGCGCCGGCGGCCATGCGGGCACGCTCTCGCCCTTCGCGCTGGTGCGCGAGGTGAAGCAGTGGTTCAACGGCACGGTGATCCTGTCGGGCGCCATGTCCGACGGCTGGAGCATCGCAGGCGCGCTCGCGATGGGCGCGGACCTCGCCTATCTCGGCACGCGCTTCGTTGCCACGGCGGAGGCGAATGCCGATCCGAAATACAAGGAAAGCCTGATCCAGTACGCGGCGGAAGACATCGTCTACAGCAATCTCTTCACTGGCGTTCACGGCAACTATCTGGCGCCGTCGGTGCGCGAAGCGGGTCTCGACCCGGACAACCTGCCTGAGGCCGACAAGTCGAAGATGAATTTCGGCTCGGGCGGCAACATGAAGTCGAAGGCGTGGAAGGATATCTGGGGTTCGGGCCAGGGCATCGGCCAGATCAAGGACGCACCGCCGGTCGCCGAGCTGATCGACCGGATGAAGCGCGAATATGTGCAGGCCTGCCGCGAATTCGCCGAGCGCATGCCGCCGGAAGCCCTCGCATCCGTCAAGGCTGCGGCGGAATAAGCGCCGACACATCGAGACATGAGAAAACGGCGGGAGCGATCCCGCCGTTTTTCTATCCGCTTGCCTTGCGGTCCCGCCTCGCCATCAATAGGCGCATGACCGACACGCCGCATATCTCCGGCCTGCGCATTTCGCGCGAGGATATGTCGCTTCTCATCAGGGGCGCGGCGATCGATGTCGCGCCGCATCGCCATCATGCGCTGCAGATTGCGGTAGGACTTGCCGGCCCCTTCCGTTTCGAATGCGGCGGGACAGCTGAGCTATATGAAGGCGTCATCGTCGCACCGGAGGCGGAACACCGGCTCGACAGTCTCGGGCGCGACGTCGCGGTGCTGCTCGCCGAGCCGGAACTTGCCGCTTCGCGCGCGGCGCGGGGGCGGTTCCTTGGCGACGCGTCCTTTGCGCCCTTACCCACCGGCGATGCGGAATGCTTCCGCGCCCTCTGCCAGCAAGCGGACCTGCCATCTCCAGCGCAAGTGCTCGCCCTAGTCGCGCCCGGTGCGCGCCCG
Organism: Parvibaculaceae bacterium; assembly: GCA_019636015.1. Taxonomy (GTDB): domain Bacteria; phylum Pseudomonadota; class Alphaproteobacteria; order Parvibaculales; family Parvibaculaceae; genus Parvibaculum. The sequence goes on along the minus strand of JAHBYJ010000001.1, from coordinate 1,395,722 downwards.
CCTAGCGCGCTCGATCCGCGCATCGCGGCGCTTCAGGAAAAGCTGCGTGCTCTTCCCGAGAAACGCGCATCGCTTGGCGCGCTTGCGGCGGAACTCGGACTTTCGGAAAGCCGGCTCACGCATCTCTTCAAACAGGAGACCGGCGTTTCCCTCCGCCGCTATCTGCTCTGGCTGCGGCTCAGCGACGCCATGGCCCGGGCGCTTTCCGGCGTCTCGCTTACCGAAGCCGCCCATGGCTCCGGTTTCTCGGATTCAGCTCATTTGAGCCGCACCTGCCGTGACATGTTCGGCATCAATCCGCAAGCGGTGGCGCGGCATAGCCGTTTCGTTCAAGCGGGAAACGGGAGCGGCTCCTAGATTTCCTTCAAAATCCCGAAGGAGCTTTTCCATGAATCCGAAACTGCGCGCGGCCTATGACGCCGAAATGACCATCGCCAGGGCGCTTTACCAGGAGCGGGATTACGACCGCTGCCTGGCGCATCTGGAACGCGCCCATATTCTCGGCCAGCGCAACTACATCCCGCATGTCGTCAATCACTGGTGGATGCTGAAGGCCGGCTGGCGCAAGAGCGACATGCGCGAGGTTCTGGGCCAGATCGTCCGTATCATCGGGTCGGCGGGATCGCTTGTCGGCGCCGTGCCCCTTGGCAATACGGGGCGGGCGAATGTCAGCGCCATCAAGCCGATGCCCATACCGGAAGATCTGGCCCGCTATTTCGAGGTCAGATGAGATAGTTCTGCGCCGTCACCTGCAGGAGCTCGATCGCATAGATGGAGAGTGCGGCGAAGGCGACGACGGAGAAGAACCGTTCGATGCGGTTGGTGCGGGACATGGTATTTTCCTTTCGATGAGGGAAGATTTCAGGGATCAGGCGTGGACGGGGAGTTGCACAGGCGCTTCTTCCGGCAGGCAGTCGAGGCCGGCGAGCGCTGCCGTCACCGCCATATCGAGCGGCGTGTGGGGCTCGCGGCCGAGAAGGGCCGTGAGCTTCGAATTGTCGAGGCGGACCGGGGTCTGCCAGAGGTAGCGCATCTCGCGCATCTCCCTGAACGTCTCGACGAAGGGCGATAGGAGCGTCAGCGCGAACCAGGGAAGGCGCTTCACCTTGAGATCGGGATTGCGGCTCGCGTAACGGATCGCATCCGCCATTTCGATGCCCTGTTCGAGCCAGTGGCCGCCAAAGTGAAAGACCTCGAAGGCGCTTAGTTCATCGTCGCGCATCAGCAGCCGCGCCGCCGTTTCCGCCATGTCGGGCAGATAGGCCCATTGATGGCCGACATGATGGGGCCCCGGATAGGTGATCGAGCGGAGAGCCTTGCCGGGCGTCACGAGCCCTTGTGCGAACCAGTTGTTGCCGGGCCGCGCACCGCCGAAGAAATCGCCAGCGCGGAGAATGAGAACCGGCACGCCTTCATGGGATGCCGCCTTGAGGCGCTTTTCCATTTCGACGCGGAGCCTGCCCTTGCGCGGCTTCGGGTTCTGCGGGGCGTCCTCGGCGATCAGCGGAAAGGCATCGGGACCGAAATTGTAGACCGTGCCGGGGAAGAGAATGCGGGCGCCGGTCTCGCGGGCCGCCGCAATCGTATTGTCCAGCATCGGCACCACAGTGCCTGCCCAGTTGCGGTAGCCGGGCGGGTTCACGGCATGGACGATGAGGCTGGCGCCTTCCGCCGCCTCGCGGACATCGCCCGCGTTCATCGCGTCGCCCTTCACCCAGTCGACATAGCCCAAGTCGGCCAAGGCGCGGGCGGCTGCCTTGGGCTTCCTGTGCATGGCGCGGACCTGCCAGCCATGCAGGCGGAGCACACGGGCCATTTCGCAGCCGAAACCGCCCGTAATCCCCAGAATGAGTGCCGTCGAAGCCATGTTTCCGTCTCCCGTTCCGCGTTTCGAGGAAGGGAGAATGAGGTATTCATATTCGAATATGAATTGCTTAAATTCGGCGAACCTATATACATTTCCGTATGACTGACGCGTCGCCCGGCTGGGAACTCTATCGCTCCTTCCTCGCGGTCGTCCGGGAGGGGAGCCTTTCGGGCGGCGCGCGCCTGCTCGGCCTGACCCAGCCGACCGTCGGCCGTCATATCGACGCGCTGGAAGAGGCGCTGGGCACCGCCCTTTTCACCCGCTCGCAAGGCGGCCTCGCGCCGACAGAGCTCGCGCTATCGCTCGTTCCCCATGCCGAGGCCATGTCGATGGCTGCGGAGGCCTTGCAGCGTGCCGCTTCCGGCGAGGCGGAGGAGGACCGCGGCACGGTGCGCATTACAGCAAGCGAAATGATCGGCACCGAAGTGCTGCCGCCGATCCTCGCCCGTTTCCGCGAGGAGCATCCCCGCATCGCCATCGAACTCGTGCTCTCGAACCGGACGGACGATCTCATCCGCCGCGATGCCGACATAGCGATCCGCATGGTCCGGCCGACGCAAACCGCGCTCGTCGCGAAGAAATGCGGCGTGATCGGGCTCGGCCTTCACGCCCACAAAAACCTCATCCAGCGCCACGGCATGCCGCAATCGGTCGGCGACCTCACACAGTTGCCGATCATCGGATTCGACCGGGAATCGTCCATCCGGCGGCTGAAGGACCTCGGCGGCTTTCCGCTCTCGCGCGAGCTGTTCACTTTCCGCAGCGACAGCGACATCGCCCAATTTGCCGCGCTCAAGGCCGGGGTCGGTTTCGGCATGTGCCAATATGCGCTGGGAAGGCGTTACCCCGATCTCGTTCCCGTGCTGCCCGGTGCCGTCGAGTTCGAGCTCGATGTCTGGATCGTCATGCATGAGGACCTGAAGACGAGCCGCCGGATGCGCCTCATGTTCGACCATCTGGCCGCCGAAATGTCCGCCTATGCGCGCGAGAGCGGGCGGCCGTCCCCGTAAGCGGCCCCCAACAAGCCGGATGCGGCCCCGCCCCTTGCCTGCTATATGAAGCGGCAATCAAGCCTTCCCCTGCGTTATGAGGATTTCCAATGTCCCAGGCCGCCGCCAATTCTGCCTCCACCGGCGAGAAGCCCAATCCGCCGCTCGCGCCCTTCAACTGGGCGGACCCGCTGCTGCTCGATGAGCAACTGACGGAAGAAGAACGGCTGGTGCGCGACAGCACCCGCGCCTATGCGCAGGAAAAGCTCTTCACCCGCGTGAAGGAAGCGAACCGCAACGAAATCTTCCACCGCGAGATCATGAACGAGATGGGCGCGCAGGGAATGCTCGGCATCACCCTGCCGGAGAAGTATGGCTGCGCTGGCCTCTCCTATGTCTGTTACGGGCTTGCGGCGCGCGAAGTCGAGCGCGTCGACAGCGGCTATCGCTCGGCGATGAGCGTGCAGTCCTCGCTCGTCATGCACCCGATCTATGCCTATGGCTCTGAGGCGCAACGCGAGAAGTATCTGCCGAAACTTGCGACCGGCGAGTGGGTCGGCTGCTTCGGCCTTACCGAGCCCGATCACGGTTCCGATCCGGGTTCGATGGTGACGCGAGCGAAGTCCGTCGATGGCGGCTATGTGCTCAACGGCGCCAAGATGTGGATCACCAATGCGCCGATCGCCGATCTCGCGGTGGTCTGGGCGAAGACCGATGACGGCACGATCCGCGGCTTCGTGGTGGAGCGCGGCTTCAAGGGCTTCGAGACGCCGAAGATCGAAGGCAAGTTCAGCTTGCGCGCGTCCATCACCGGCGAGATTTCACTGCAGGACGTGTTCGTGCCCGAAGAAAACCTGCTGCCGAATGTGCGTGGGCTCGCGGGTCCCTTCGGCTGCCTCAACCGCGCGCGCTACGGCATTGCCTGGGGCGCGATGGGCGCTGCGGAATTCTGCTGGCACGCCGCGCGGCAATATACGCTCGACCGCAAGCAGTTCGGCCGGCCGCTCGCCGCGAACCAGCTCATCCAGAAGAAGCTCGCCGACATGCAGACCGAAATCACGCTCGGCCTGCAGGGCTGCCTGCAGCTTGGCCGCATGTTCGACGAGGGCAAGGCCGCGCCCGCCGCGATTTCCCTCATGAAGCGCAATAATTGCGGCAAGGCGCTCGACATCGCCCGCGTTGCGCGCGACATGCATGGCGGCAATGGCGTCTCGGACGAGTATCACGTCATCCGCCATGCGATGAATCTCGAAGCCGTGAACACGTATGAGGGCACGCATGACGTTCATGCGCTGATCCTCGGCCGCGAGCAGACGGGTATTCAGGCGTTCTTCTGATTGGCGATCAGGCGTTGCGGCGGAAGAGCATAAAAAGCGCCATCGGCCGCTTGAAGGCGAAAAGATAGGCGACGTGGAGTGCGACGAAGAGCACGAGCAGGTTCGCCGTCGTCTCGTGCACTTCTTCAAGCGCCTCGCCGCCCCTGCTTTCGCGTTCCCTGTCATGGTCGCGGTTGCGATCGCTATCGTCCTTGCCGGCGAAAGCGGGAGATATCGCCATCTCCGCTGCAAACGACCCGACCGGCGGCGGCTCCATGAGGAGTCCGGTGCCCGTCGTCAGCAGCAGATTGACGACGATCCCCGCCAGCAGAGCGCGGCTGATCATCGGATGGTTCATGCGGCGCACCTTGGCGAGTTCCATGAGGTCCGGGAAAAGCCGCGAAATGCCGAGCTGCTTGGGGCCAACCGCCGCCCAGCCGGCGCGGAAGAGAATGACGCCCGCCACCGCATATCCAAGCCAAATATGCACGTCTTCGGCATCATCGCCCGTCAGATAGGCAGCGGTGACGAGCAGCGCGAGCAAGGCGTGATAGAGACGAATCTTCTGGAACACGGACATCTGCAAGGGACCGGCCAAGTTCACGATGCCCGATTTGAAGTCCGTGCCCGGAGGAAATCCAGCCGCATCTTGTCGCAGACGGCTCGCTAATCAGTCGCAGAATCACTTGCACCGCGGCAGTGTCAGCACCGCATACCAGGCATAACCGCGATAGAGCGGCGCGAAGGCGAGTTCTGCCCCGAGCCTTTCGGCGATGGCGCGCAGCACGCGCTCGAGGTCGCCGCGCGGACTGACATGGAATTTCGCCAGCCAACCGCGCAGCAGCGCGCGGAGCCAGCGCGGCAGGCGTTCCTGCTGTCCGAAATCGACGATATGGAGGCTGCCGCCCGGCGCGAGATTGCAGATGGCTTGTGCGAGTGTCGTCTGCCAGTCGGGGATCATCGAGAGCGTGTAGGAGAGATAGATGCGCTCAAAGCGGCTGACGCCGAAAGTCGCGTAGGGATTGAAGCGCGTCGCATCTCCATAGCCGAGCGCCGCCTCGACATTCGCGCGTTTCGCCGCGCGATGCGCTGTCGTCAGCATCTCGCGCGAGATGTCCATGCCGTAAAAGGCTGCCTCCGGGTAACGCCGCGCCGCGAGCACGAGATTGCGGCCCGTGCCGCAGCCGACTTCGAGCACTTTCATACCGGGTGCCGGCTCCAGCCCCTCGATCAGCCGGTCGCGGCCAAGCAGGTAGTAGCGGCGGGTGATGTCGTAGAAGTGGCGCTGCGTGCGATAGACGCTGTCCATCAGCCTTGCATGGCCGTCCTCGCCCTTTTCCACCGCGCTCATCGGCTCAGTCCTTCAACACATAGAGGTGGAAGCCGCCATAGATGGAGGAGCGGTCGCGCGCGGTGAAGGCGAGCGATTCATCCGCCCGGTAATCCCAGTGCGCAAGGATCGCATCGCTCACACGCCCCGGCAGCAACGTCGGCTCGGCGGCGGTGCGGAAGATCACGCGGGCGCCCTTGCGCGCCGTGCGGGTGATTTCGGCCCAGAGATCGTTCAGCTGCGCATCGGTCATCCAGTCCTGTGCGTCGAGCAGCACATAGCGGTCGAAGCTCTCCTCCGGCGCCTCGCGCAGATGATCGGTATAGGAAGCACTGAGAACTTCGACGCGCCCCGCACGCGCCTGCAGGACGGCGAAATTCTCGCGCTTCAGATATGGCGGCCGGGCGCCATTCGGCTCATAACGGCGTCCAAAGGCCTGCCAGGCAAAATAGTTTTCGGAGAGCGGGAAAGCGCAGGTCAGCCGCTCCAGCCGCTCGCGCAGCACGAGGCGCATTTCGCGCCCGCCCGCCAGCGCCTCATATTGCGCCGGCGGAATGCCGAGGCCATACAGCGTGGAGTGGCGCGTCGTCAGCCATTTGATCGTCTTCTTCTCGAACAGCGGCGCGAGTTTCCGATCGAAGAAGCGGCGCTGACTATCCTGCGTCGGCGCTTCCAGCAATTCGCGGAAGGAGACGCCATAGAGCCGAGCCGCCAGATGCGCCCAGCCGATGAAATAGCCGAGCAGTCCGTGACGGTAGAAGCCTCGCGAAAAGAGCGAGATGCGGCGGCGGAAGCCAAAGGGCCGCTTGTCCCACCAGGTGCGGCTCGTTTCATCCAGATGGGGACGAAGGAAGCGCCTGTAGTCGGCAAGGTTTTCACGGCTGTCGCCCTCGCCGAAAAAGCGGTGGAAATGATCCCATGAAGGAAGCCGCCTTGCGCCTTCGCGCTTCAGCCGCACCAGCGCCACATGGGCAGGGTTGAGGTCGATCGCGGTCACGCGGACAGGCGCCGCCGTGACGTAGGAGAGCGCGTTACAGCCGCCGGAGGCGATGGCGACGATCCGCGTATCCTGGTCCATGTCCGGCGTCAGGCCCATGGCCTCGATATCGATTTCCGGGTCTTCCCATATCTGCGGATAGACGAGACCGGTGAACAGCCAGGTGAAGAGCCGCTCGGTCAAACCCGCCGGCGATACCGGCTTGTGGCGATGAACGGCTGCCCCCAGCCTCTTCTTCACGTCCTGACGCGCGGCGGCGCCGATCGTTTCCGGGGAGAGTTCGGCATAGCTATCCGGCAAGGCGCAGCTCCGCTGATGGAATCGGGCCGGGCCCTTGCCCCGGCCTCTGCCCCTGCTGCTATCCCGGTTGCATGAAGTCCGTGTGACGGTTCGCCGAAGGCGGCTTCCGAATCGCTCGACGCGGCGTATAGTCGTCGGCACGAAGTCGAAATTCCCAGGAAGCAACAGCCCTGTGAGCGGCCCTCGGGCACGAGCGGGGCACCGGCATCATCGTGGCGGCGGCCCCATGCCTCCGCCCAGCAGCGGATATTCCCCCGTGGAATCGCCCAGGCCGCCAATGGACCGCCCTACCGGCGGAGAAGTCCATGGACATCCGCTTTGGCGGCTGGTGCCGCTCGTCCAGAAGCACAAATGGCGCTTCTGGGGCGGCATGTCGCTCATCAATCTGGGCCGCCTTCTCGAAGCCTTCATGCCGCTCTTCCTCAAGCTCGGGATCGATCGGATCGCGGCCGGCGATATGCGGCTGGCCATGCCTGCCCTTGCGATCCTCGGGCTGATGGTGCTGCGCTATGCCGCCTTCAATGCGGGGAGGCGCTTCGTGCGCGAGGTCGGCGTCGATGCCGCTTTCGCGCTCCGCCAGCGGCTCTATTGGCACCTCGAATTGCAGGGGCCGGCCTTTTTTTCGAAGTTCACGACCGGCGACCTGATGGCGCGGGCGATCAACGACATCATGCTGATCCGCCAGCTCATCGGCATGGGCACGCGGCTTCTCTTCGTGCTGGGCTTTTCCGGCATCATCGCCTTCATCTTCATGTTCTTCCAATCGCCCATGCTGACGCTGCTGCTCGTTCCGGCGCTGCCCGTCTTCGCCATTATCGGCTGGATCATCGCCAAGCGCATTTTCGACCAGTCGACGCTGGTGCAGGAAGGCTTCTCCAGTCTTTCGTCGCAGGTGCAGGAAAACCTGAACGGCATCCGCACCATCCAGACCCATGCGCAGGAAGACCGCGAGACCGCGCGCTTCGAAGCCACCTCCGGGCGCTATGCGCAGGACTATTACCGGCTGATGTCGCTCAATTCCGGTCTCACCTCGGCGATGCTGATCGCCACCGGCTTCACCACGCTTGTGGTGGTCGGCTATGGCGGCAAGCTGGTGCTCGAAGGCGCTTTGACGCTCGGCACCTTCACCGCCTTCATTTTCTATCTCAGCATGATGCTCGCGCCGATCCGCGAAGGCGGCATCATGGTGACGCTGTTCCAGCGCGGCGGCTCGGCGGCGGCGCGCATCTTCGAAATTCTCGACCACGAGCCGGAAATCCGCGACGCGCCGGACGCATCGCCGCTTGAAGCTATCGGCGGGGCGCTCACGCTTCACCACCTCTCCTACACGCATCATGCGGCAAAGGGCGAGAGCTGGCCGGCGCTCAAGGATGTCTCCCTTGAGATAAGAAAGGGCGAGATGATCGCCCTGCTCGGCCGTGTCGGCTCCGGCAAGTCGACGCTGCTCCGGCTCATCGTCCGCCTCCTCGATCCGCCACCCGGCTCCATCTATCTCGACGGGCGCGACATTCGCATGCTGCCGCTTGCGCAGGTGCGGGGGCAGATCGCGATGGTGCCGCAGGATCCGTTTCTCTTTGCGACGCATATCGCGCAGAACATCTCCTATGACAATCCGGAGCGCGCGACGGAAGAAGTCTGGCGCGCGGCCGAGAGCGCCGATCTTGAAACAACCATTCGCCGCCTGCCGGACAGGCTCGAAACGCTGGTCGGCGAGCGCGGCGTGACGCTATCCGGCGGACAGAAGCAGCGGGCGAGCCTTGCCCGGGGCATGATCCGCGAAACGCCCGTGCTGCTGCTCGACGATTGCTTTTCCTCGGTCGATACGGAGACCGAGGAGTTCATCCTGTCCCGGCTGAAGGAACTGCGGCAGGGGCGGACCACCATCATGGTCTCGCATCGCGTTTCAACCGCGCGCCATGCCGACCGGATCGTTGTGCTCGACGAAGGCCGCATCGCCGAAACCGGAACGCACAAGGAACTGATTGCGCTGAACGGACTCTATGCGACGCTTGAGCGCCAGCAGGGCCGGCGCGACGAGCTGCAACAGGCGCTCGAACAAGAAAAAGACGGCACGGGAGGCGCGGCATGAGCGATCACACCGCGTCCGGCGGCACAGCCGCCAAGAAGCGCGACTATGCAGTGTTCGATGCGGATATCGAGACACGCGGCTTCGAATTCGGCCTGATCCTGCGCCTGCTCGGCTGGATGAAGCCCTACCGGCGGCAGGGGCTCATTGCGCTCGGCTTCGTGCTGCTCGCGGCGAGCGCGGCCGTGCTGGCGCCCGTCGTCGTCAGCCGTGTGGTGGTGGACGGCATCCTGTTGCCCGCTTCCGGCGAGGAAGCGCCCGATTTCGGCCAGAAGGCGCTCAACTATTTTCTCGCCACCTCGCTCGAGGTCCATCCGATCCTTTCGGCCTGCATGCTCTTCGCGCTCTGGACCGTGCTCTGGGCGGCGTTCGGCCATGGTTTCCGCGTGATGCTTGCCCGCACCGTGCTCAACGGCCTGCGCGATCTCAGGCGCGATCTCTTTGCCCATCTGGAGAGGCTGCCGTCGAGCTTCTATGACCGCGTGGCCGTGGGGCGGGTGATGACGCGGCTCACCAACGATATCGAGACGCTGTTCGAGCTGCTGGCGGGCTTCGGCGTGCTGCTCGGCGAATTCGTGCCCTTCTTCGTCGCCGTCACGGTGATGATGGCGATCAATCCGGCGCTCACTCTCGAACTCATGCTTCTCCTGCCGGTCGCCGCGCTCGCGACATGGGTGTTCCGCGTCGTGTCGCGGCAGGTCTATCGCAATATCCGCTCCACCATGTCGCGGCTCAACGAGAACCTGCAGGAGAACCTTTCAGGCATCGAAGTGGTGCAGCTCTATGGACGCGAGAAGATCAATTACGAGCGCTACACCGGCATCAACGAGGAAAACCGCGTCGAGGAGAACAAGGCGGTTCATATCGAGTCCTATTACGGACCCGCCATGGACAGCATGGCCTTCCTCGCGCTTGCGGCCATTGTCTGGTTCGGCGGCAATCATGTCTTCGAGGGCGCGGCGACGCTCGGCAGCGTCATTCTCTTCGCGCAGTTCGCGGATATGATGTTCCGGCCCATCGTTGCGATGGGCGAACAGTGGAACGTCGTCTTCCGCGCGATGGCAAGCTGCGAACGCATCTTCCAGGCGCTTGACTGGGACGAAAAGCTCGACATTCCGGCAGAGCCGAAGCCGCTCCCGAAGTCGGGCGCTGGCCATGTCGTGTTCAATCATCTCACCTTCGGCTATACGCCGGAGACGGTGATCCTCAAGGATGTGAGTTTCGACATAAAGCCCGGCGAGAAGGTCGCCATTGTGGGACCCACGGGCTCCGGCAAGACGAGCCTCATCCGCCTTCTCTGCCGTTTCTACGATGTACCGCACGATTCAATTCTGATCGATGGCATCGATATCATGGATGTGGCGCCGTCGGAGATTCGCCAGCGCATCGGCGTGGTGCTGCAGGACTTCCACATTTTCTCCGGCACGGTCTACGACAACATCATTCTCGGTAACCCGGCGATACCGCGCGAGGCGGCGCGAGAAGCGGCCCGGCTCGTCCACGCAGATCCCTTCATCCGCATGCTGCCGCAAGGCTATGACACGGTGCTGACGGAACGGGGCCGCAATCTCAGCCACGGGCAACGGCAACTTCTTGCCTTTGCGCGCGTGCTCGCCATGAACCCCGATATTCTCATTCTCGACGAGGCGACGGCGAGCATCGACACGGAGACGGAGCTTTTTATCCAGGACGCGCTCGCGAAAGTGACGGCGGGACGCACTTCCATCATCATCGCCCACCGCCTGCAGACGATCCGCGAAGCGAACCGCATCATCGTGCTGTCGAACGGGGAGGTGCGGGAGATCGGCTCGCATGCCGAACTCCTCGCCGCCGGCGGTCTCTACAAGACGCTCTATGAACTTCAGGTGCAGGACACAGGCGCCATCTAGGCGCCTGCTCCGTCAGCAGCGCTGCACAATGACGGCACTGTTGTCGTTCCCGGTCTGATTTGTTTCCGCGTAGTGATCGTTCCCCCGCTGGATGATGCGGGAGCTATTGTTCGCACCGTTTTGCGCCGCGATGGCGGTGTTATTGGCGCCCACCTGGACAACACCTGCATTGTTGGCGGCCGAGGCAAAGCGGCTTACCGGCGCCCGCTGCACATAGGTATTGGGAACGTCGGCGCAGCTATTGGCCACTCGCCCACCCGACCTGACACCCCGCGGCGGCTGCGGCCGAAGCGCATTCGTGACGACCATTTTTTCCCGCTGAATGGCCTGATAGTGCTGTGGGCTGCCAACCGGAGCGGTCGTCACTTTGGTGCCATTCCTGCTCTGAACGAGCAACGTGTAATTCCCGTCACCTGCCTGATCGACGATGGCACTGCCGCCTGCCCATGCGGGCACTGCGAGCGCAAGGGAGAGCATCGTTGCGGCGATTGCTGCTGTAGGCTTTTTCATCGTCTTTCTCCTGCAATGTCGGCGTTCTCTGGAAGACGCATTGGATGCTTTTTATGCCGCTTTCATTGACCGGCCGCTGAAGCCGCCGTTCAGCTTGCGTTCAGCTTTGGCGGCATATTCGCGCGTGATTCATCTTTCCCTTTTGGCGCGTGAAAAGTTTTTCAAAAAAATCGCAGGTGAACGAAAAATGAATGCGCGCTTCAGGCTGCACTCAGGCACCCCCCGATAAAAAGGCATCGTCAACAGGACGCGCCATACCGGACGGTCCCAAACAGGAGATTGCACCATGAAGAAGTTTCTCATCGCCTCGAGCGCCATCGCAGCCCTGATGGCAGCCGGTATCACCGGTGCCAATGCCGGCAACTCGGCCTCGGTCTATCAGAGCGGCAAGTTCAACACCGGCGTCTATACGCAGAACGGTTACGGCAACAAGGGTGTGATCGACACCGCCGGCAATCGCAATCACTCGACGGCCGTCCAGTCGGGCCAGTGGAACTATCTCTATCAGCAGCAGGTCGGCAACCGGAACTCGGCGCTGACGGACCAGTATGGCCGCAACAACTATGCGGTGACGGGTCAGGAAGGCCGCAACCACACGGCGACGACGATCCAGACCGGCCGCAACAACACGTCCGGCATTGCGCAGATCGGCTCCAATCACAAGGCGACGACCGACCAGCTCGGCTCGAACAACACCGCCGCGACCATCCAGGTCGGCAACGGCCAGAAGGCCAACACCGTCCAGACCGGCCACGGCAACACCTCGGTCGTCATTCAGGGCGGCCATTAACCGGCACTCGACGGGAGGCGGCAAGCCGCCGCCTCCCGCGCCTCCAACAGGGAGCATGGCCATGAGATTGAAACTGACATCACTGGTTTGCGTACCCCTGCTCGTCGGCTGCGCGGCGGCCATCGCTTCACCGCCCCCGCCCCTTGCGCAGCATGAAGCCTGCGAGATCAGGGCCACGGACATGCCGGGCGGCATGATGCGCCTCGAAAGCGTTGTTTATGGCGCGCCGGGCGACTGGGGCAACTATCAGGTCTCGCTTGCGCGGTCCGGCCCCGGCGGCACGTCCAATGTCTCGCAAGGCGGCGACTACGAAATCGGCCCCAATGGCGACGCCGTCGTCTCCGTCACGGAAGTGAACCGTGGACCCCGCGACCGCTACAGCGCGGTCATGACGATCGACGGCTCCTCGGGACCCCATCGCTGCGAATTCTGAGCGCCGGTCCCGACCGGCAAATCGAGCCGCCGCCGGGCCCCGTGTTCGGCGGCGTTCGCTTGTCCGGCATCATGAGAATTCTGGCTGGGGCGGGAGGGATCGAACCTCCGAATGGCGGAATCAAAATCCGCTGCCTTACCACTTGGCTACGCCCCAGCAGGCACAGAAAACCCTTGAAGCAAGGGCCCGCGAAACGGGGCGGACCATACCGGCATCGGCAGAAGCGTGCAACCGGCGCTGCCCTCGCAAAAACCCGCTCCAACGGGCCGTTCCCGCGCCGGATCGCGCTTGCGGGGCCGGGGTTTGGCAGCTATAACGCCGCGTCGAAGTTCAGGCGGAGTGTGGCGCAGTCTGGTAGCGCACCTCGTTCGGGACGAGGGGGTCGCAGGTTCGAATCCTGCCACTCCGACCAGCTTCGAGAACGAAAGGCTCCCGCTGCACCGGCGCGGGGGCCTTTGTCGTTTCGGAGGCACGCAAGGTTTTGGACAGCCGCCGCCGATATTGGCTAGCATCGCGCCAATAGCCGCTCCATCGAGCGCGCCACCAATAAAGAGGAAGCGTCATGGCCCCCATTCTCTACGATTTCGCCCTTGCGCCGAGCCCGCGCCGAGCACGCATCCTGCTCGCGGAAAAGGGCATCGCGCATGAAACCGTGCAGATCGATCTTGGCAAGGGCGAGCAGCTGGGCGAGGCCTATCGCGCGATCAACCCCGCCTGCACCGTGCCGGCGCTGAAGCTCGATAGCGGCACCATCCTCACGGAGAATATCGGCATCGCCGCCTGGGCGGATGCCGTGAAGCCCGAGCCCGCGCTGCTCGGCTCGACGCCGGAAGAAAAGGGTCTCGTGCTTTCCTGGAATGCGCGGATCGAATTCGAGGGCTTCATGCCGATCGCAGAGGTGCTGCGAAATACATCCAAGGGCATGGCCGGCCGCGCCCTGCCCGGCCCTCTCGATCTCGAACAGATTCCCGCCCTTGCCGAGCGCGGCGCGGTTCGCCTCAAGCAGTTCTTCGACATGCTCGACGCGCGGCTCAAGGGCCGCGACTTCATCGCCATCGACCGTTTCTCCTTCGCCGACATCACGGCGCTTGTCTGCATCGATTTCGCCAAATGGGTGAAGCACGAGCCGAAGCCCGAGCATGCCGAGCTGCTGCGCTGGCATGCCGCCATATCGGCCCGGCCCAGCGCCAAAGCCTGAAACGGCGAATTTGACAGGGGCGTCATCGTCCCTATGATGCGCGCCACTCGATGGTTCCGGGGGCCGCCGCAAGACGGCATCCGGAGGCAAGAGGGAACAGGGTGAGGCGTCCAACGCCGATTCCCTGGCTGCCCCCGCAACTGTAAGCGGCGAGGCTCCGTTCCAGATATGTCACTGGCTGCACAGGTCCTTCAAGGGCTGGCATCCCGGGAAGACGGAACGAGGCCCATGACCCGCAAGCCAGGAGACCTGCCACCGGGTACGTCAACTGCCGTGGCCGGGGGGCTTGCCAGGGGGGACGGCCTGCCTCTGGGGTCTCAAGGGCCTTCGGCTTTCCGTTTCGTCTGTCCGTCTTTCGCGTCCGGCGCCATGCGGCCGGGGTGGCCGCGCCAGACAGACAGGACTTGAATTCCAATGACAAGGACAAGCTGGGGGGCCCTTGCGGCCCTGACTTTCGCGGCATTTGCCGCCGCGCCCGCGCAGGCGCAGGAAACGTCCATCGAGACGCAGGAGCTTCTGGTCTCGGGCGGCATCGAGCCGATCCCGACGAAGGAAGTGGCGTCGAGCTACACGATCATCACATCGGAAGAGATCGAGAAGTTCCAGTATCGCGACATCAGCGATGCGCTGCGTTCCGTGCCGGGGCTTCATATCGCCGAATCCGGCTCGCGCGGCACGCTCACCTCCGTCTTCACTCGCGGTTCGAATTCCAATCAGACGCTGGTGATGGTCAACGGGCTTCCGGTGAACGACCCCTCCTCGCCGGGCGGTGCGGCCAATCTCGCCAGCATCCCGCTCGACAATGTCGAACGCATCGAGGTCGTGCGCGGACCGCAATCGGCGCTTTACGGCAGCCAGGCCATCGGCGGCGTCATCAACATCATCACGAAGCGCGGCGGCGACGAACCTCGTTCCACACTGCGCGTCGAAGGCGGCACGCTCGGCACTCTCAACACCTATGCGAGCACCGGCGGCAGCTTCGGCGAAACCGACTATTTCTTCTCGCTCGGACGCGAAGCCACCAATGGCAACGACATCACGCCTTCGCGACTTCATGGCAGCATGGGCGGAGAGAAGGACGGCAGCGAACTCGTTTCAGCTTCCGGAAGCGTCGGCACCAAGCTGACCGAGAATCTCTCCGCATCCCTCTTCCTCCAATATTCGGATTCGGAAACGGATACGGATGAAGACGGCTCCACCGCCGCCTTCGTCGACACCTACCAGAACTACGACAGCATCTTCGAGATGAAGCGGCTGTTCGTTTCCGGCGATCTCACCGGCAGCTTCTACGGCAACAAGTGGCGGCCCAAGCTCTCGCTCGGCTATACGCGGCAAGACACCGATTCCTCCGACTATCCCGATGCGGGCGGGTCGGTCAATCTGATCCTGACGCAAAACCGCGGCGAGACACTGATGGCGAGTTTCGACAATGCCGTCGACATTCATCCGCAGCATCTGCTTACCTTCGGCGTCTCTCACCGCAGGGATGAGTTCACGTCGAGCGGCTTCCGCGATTTCAACGGCTTCGTCATCTCGCTCAACTCGGATGCCGATGCGAAGCAGACGGCCGTCTACCTCGCCGACCACATGACATTCGGCGAGCGATTCTTCGCCACGGTGAACACCCGCTACGACATGCCGGAAGATCACGACAATCGCTTCACCTTCACGCTTGCGCCCGGCTACTACCATCCGGAGACGGACACGCGGCTGACGGCGTCCTATGGCACGGGTTTCAAGATTCCCTCGCTCTACCAGCGCTTCGGCTTCGATCCGAACAATTTCGGCAATTTCTATATCGGCAATCCCGATCTCAAGCCCGAAAAGAGCAAGGGCTGGGAAGCGGGCATCGAACAAGGGCTCTTCGATGGCAAGGCGCTCGCGGGGGTCACCTGGTTCCAAACCAGGGTAAAGGACGCGGTCGCCATCGTCTTCATCGGCTTCGACTCGACGGCGGTCAACATCGAAGAATTCAAGGCGAAGGGCATCGAAGCCTTTTTCGAAGTCAATCCGGTGGACCGGCTGACAGCGCGTATCGACTACACCTGGACGGTGGTCGATGCCGATGTCTTCACCAACACCATGTCCCGCCGTCCGCGCCACAAGGTGGGCTTCACCACAAGCTATGAGCCGTGGTCCGGCACGGTCTTCTCGGCCAATGCGCAGTGGATCGATCCCGATCGCGACGTTCCACGCGACGGTTTCGGCTTCTACGTCTATCCCGCGCCCTATACGGTCGTGAACATCGCCGCCTCTCACAAGCTCAACGACAATGTGAAGCTCACCGCGGCGGTGAACAATCTTCTCGACAAGCAATATGAGCCGATCCATGGCTTCGAGGCGCCGGGCATCGAGGCGCTGGCGGGTGTGACCTTCTCCTTCTGAGGCGTCTTGCCGACAAAAAAGATAGGCGCGGGCAAGGCCCCGCGCCTTTCTCATTTCCGCGATGTGAGATCAACGCCCGGTGAAATTCGCCGTCCGCTTCTCGACGAAATGCGCGACGCCTTCCTTGAAGTCCTCGCTCGCAAAGCTCTTCTGCATTTCGCTGTCGCCGACGGCCAGCGCCTCGTCGAAGCTCTGGAAAGCCGCTTTCCAGACCTGTGCCTTCATCACCGCCATGGAGCGCGGCGAGACGGTTTCGGCAAGCATCGCCGCATAGTCCATGACATTCGCCATGAAGTTTTCCTGCGGGAAGGTCTTGTTGACGAGACCCATGCGCTCCGCCTCATCCGCCATCACCTTGCGCGCCGACATGAGAAGGTCGAGCGCATGAGCGGGGCCGACAAGCTGCGGCAACAGCCAGGAAATGCCGTGCTCGGCAATGAGGCCGCGGCTTGCAAAGGCAGTGGTGAATTTCGCCTCCGAGCCCGCAAATCGAATATCCGCATAAAGCGCGAAGACGAGGCCGAGGCCCGCCGCCGGACCGTTGATCGCGGCGATGACGGGCTTCTTCACCTGCATCAGATAGCCGAAACGACCGCCATAATGCGGACTTACATCGGGGCCGAGGCCGCTGTGGAAGTCGAATTTCTCTTCGCGCGCGGCGGCGGCCAACTCGCGGTCTTCCCAGGTCTCGGGCTTGATCTGCTGCAACAGGCCCATATCGGCCCCGGCGCAGAAGCCCCGCCCCGCGCCCGTCACCACGATCGCGCGGATATTGTCGTCGGCCACGGCGGCGGCCATCGCCTGTTTGACGC
Organism: Parvibaculaceae bacterium; assembly: GCA_019636015.1. GTDB lineage: Bacteria > Pseudomonadota > Alphaproteobacteria > Parvibaculales > Parvibaculaceae > Parvibaculum. The sequence continues at coordinate 1,378,820 of JAHBYJ010000001.1, read as the reverse complement.
TGCGCTCCATCGCCGCCGTCCAGGCGTTGAGCTTGTCGGGACGGTTCAGCGTCAGCACCGCCACGCTGCCCTTCACCTCGTAAAGCAGGTCCTCATATCCGGCCATTTTTTCCTCCCTTCCGGTATTCGTTAAGGGTCAGTATAGGCGGAAATTCAGCCCCTCTGCGACAATGCGCGCGGGCACAGGCGCGGAACTTCGTGGCGCAAAGGCCCTTCCGGGGGTAGAGTTATTCGCATGGGGACGTTCATGGCATATGGCAGCAGGATTTCGCGGCGCTTCGGCGCGGCGCAGATTCTTGCCCTGCTCGCGATCCTCCTCAACGTCACCGCGCCGCTTTCGGCCCAGTTCGCCGCCTCCTCGGCCGACAATCTCTTCGAGACGGTCATCTGCGCCGGCGGCGAATGGAAGACGGTCTATCTCGATGCGGAGGGTAACCCTGTCGATGAGGCGCCGGCCAAGGCGCATCACGATTGCACCTCCTGTCTTCACCACTGCGGCGGCGCCATCCTCTCCGCGCTTGCTGCACTGCCTCTTGTCCACTGGACGCTGCCCCTGCCCGCCATCGCCGGCCAGGCAGCCCTGACAGAGGCCCATTCCGGCCACAAGAACTCCCGCGCCCCGCCGCTCTGATCCGGAATCCCATTTCCGTCGATCCATAATGACGCCTGCCGCGGATGCCGCGAGCGGGCGCAACCCAATCGCTGGCGAGGCAATATGAAATTCCGTGCGTCCCCGATGCGCAGCACCGCAGCCGTGCTTTGCGCATTCCTGCCCCTTTCGTCACCCGTATTTGCAGAGGATGGCGAGACCGAGGGCAATGTTCTCGAGATCACCATCTATCCCAAAAAATTCGAACGGGAGACAAACCCGCTATCGGGTCTCCCCGCCCTGCCGGAGCGGCCTGGCACGCTGACCGTGCCCAGCGTCGCGCAGACCCAGCGGGACATGTCCCGCACGCCCGGGGCCGTCAGCGTCGTTCCGACCGCGAAGTACCAGGACACTTACGCGCACAATATCGAAGACGTGATGGATTTCACGCCGGGTGTCTTCGCGCGCAAGCGTTATGGTGCGGAAGTGCGCCTCTCGGTCCGCGGTTCGGGGCTCTCGCGCGGCTTCCACATGCGCGGACTGGAACTGCTGCAGGATGGCATTCCCTTCAACCTCGCCGACGGTTCGGCGGATTTTCAGGAAGTCGATCCGCTGATCGCGCAGCACATCGAGGTATACAAGGGCGGAAACGGATTGCGCTTCGGCTCTTCGTCGCTCGGCGGGGCGATCAACTTCGTCATGCCGACGGCCTATTCCGCGGATGCGCCGAACCTCGTCCGTCTCGAAGGCGGCAGCTTCGGCAGCTATCGCGTCCACATGCAGGCAGCCCGCGTCATCGAGAATACGGATGTCTTCGCCGCGATGAGCGGCAATCATGTCGATGGCTATCGCGATCACGAAAAGGAAGAGAGCATCCGCTTCTCCGGCAATATCGGCCACCGCTTCAGCGACCGGGCGGAAACGCGGTTCTATCTTCTCTCCAACATCGTGGATCAGGAGCTGCCGGGCACAATCACCCTGCAACAGGCACTGGACACGCCCGAGATGGCTGCTCCAAACGCCCTCACCGGCCATCACCAGCGCAATGTCCGTTCGGTTCGCATCGCCAACAAGACGGCGATCAAGCTCGACGATGGCGCGGTTTTCGAGTTCGGCGGATATGCAGGCTACAAGCGGCTCTTCCACCCGATCTCCATCCTGATCGATCAGCGCGGGCCCGTTGCCGGGCTTTTTACGCGCTATCGCGACGAGGGATCGCTTGCCGGCCATCGCAACATTCTCACGATTGGCGGCGATCTATCCTGGGGCGAGGTCGAGGCAAAGGTGTTCGTGAACAATGGCGGCTCGCGCGGTGCGCTGACGTCGAACGCCCTGCAGAGCTCCACCAATCTCCGGGCCTATGTGGAGAACCAATTCTACGCCCTGCAGGATGTGGCACTGGTGACCGGGCTGCAGGCAACGCATTCCTATCGCAAGTTCACGAGCTATTCCCACCCCGCGCGAAGCGATGCGACGGACTTCTCGTCGCTGAGCCCCAAGGCAGGTATCCTCTGGGACGTTCGGGGAAACGCTCAGCTCTTCGCGAATGTGACGCGGAGCTATGAGCCACCCACCTTTTCCGAACTGACACAGGGCACGGGACAGTATGTGCCGCTCGATCCGCAACGCGCCGTCACCTATGAGGTGGGCACGCGCGGCGCGACCGGCAGCATCGCCTGGGACATCGCGCTATATCGCGCCGTATTGCGCGGAGAGCTTGTCAACTTCACGACCGGCGGCGGCATTCCTGCCGCGACCTTCAACGCGGACAAGACGATCCATCAGGGCATCGAGGCATCGCTCACGCTCGATCTCGGCGCGCAGGGCCTTGATGCCGCTCTGCCCGAAGGAAGCCGGCTGCTACTCGAACAGGCCTATACCTATAGCGACTTCCATTTCGAGGGCGATGCCATCTATGGCGACAACAAAATTGCCGGTATGCCGCCCCATATCTATGTCGCGGCGCTGCGCTACAGGGCGCCTGCGCCGAACGGCCTCGGCTGGGACATCGCACCGAAGATCGAATGGGTGAAGGATGGTGGCTATGCCGACTATGCCAACACGCTCAAGGTGCCAGGCTATGCCACGCTCGGCATAGATGGCGGCGTCGATCTTTCCAAGGGCGTGCGTCTCTTCGTCGATGCGCGCAATCTGACCGACAAGCGCTACATCTCCACCTATTCCGCCATCACCGATGCCACGGCCGTCGCCACCAATGTGTTCTATCCGGGCGAAGGCCGCAGCGTCTTTGCCGGGATCCGGGTCGCATTCTGAGGAAATGAAACCGATGAAAAACCTTATTACCGCTCTCAGCGCCGCCGCGATCTTCGCGGTGGCAGCCCTTCCCGCCTCCGCCCATGTCGTGCTCGATCAGGCCGAGGCGGCCGCAGGCAGCTATTTCAAGGCGACGTTCCGCGTGCCGCATGGCTGCGATGGCTCGCCCACCACCGCCATCTCGATCGCTATTCCCGAGGGCGTGATCTCGGTGAAGCCCCAGCCGAAGCATGGCTGGACGGTGACGACGGAGAAGGCGCCCTACAAGCAGAGCTACAAGCTGCACGGCAAGACCGTCACCGAGGGCGTTATCCGCGTCACATGGGAGGGCGGACCGCTTGCCGACGACATGTTCGACGAATTCGCCTTCATGACGAAGCTGCCGGACGACCCCGAGATCATGATGATCTTCTTTCCCGTGCTGCAGACCTGCGAGAAGGGTGCCACGGCCTGGGACGAGATCGCCATGCCCGGGACGGATCCTCATTCGCTCGCGCGGCCCGCGCCCATGCTCCATCTCGACCATGGCGAAGGCGGCGGCCATCATCACCATTGATGCCTTGCCCCGCCCTGCTAGTCTTGCCTCACCGAATGACAGGAGGACCGGCATGGGCACGACGCTGCCGAAAAAAGGCACCGAATGGAGCAAACTGAAAGGCGACATGGAGGCGCGCGGCGCCCATGACGTCAAATGGCGCGAAGGCAAGACCGCCGTCTATGTCTTCAATGCCGGGCCGGATGTCGCGGAGGTCCAGAAAGAGGCCTACACGATGTTCATGTCGGAAAACGGCCTCGGGCCCATGGCCTTTCCGAGCCTGAAGCAGATGGAGGACGAGGTCGTTTCGATGGGCCTCGGCCTCCTTCACGCCCCGGAGGGCGCGGCAGGCAACATCACTTCCGGCGGAACGGACTCCATCACCATGGCGGTCAAGACCTCGCGCGACTATGCGCGCAAGGTGAAGGGCGTCGAGGGCCGCTGCAATATCGTCGCGCCCTGGTCGGCGCATCCCGCCTTCGACAAGGCGGCGAAGATGATGGAAATCGAGATCCGCCGCGTGCCCTGCGCCGATCTCCTTGCCGATGTCGCGGCAATGGAAAAGGCGGCCGACGCCAACACGATCATGATCGTCGGCTCGGCCCCCTGCTTTCCCTACGGGCTCATCGACCCCATCGAAGCGCTGGGCGCCATGGCGGAGAAGCGCGGGCTCTGGCTCCATGTGGATGCCTGTGTGGGCGGCTATATCGCACCTTTCGTGCGGATGAATGGCGGCGACGTGCCGCCCTTCGATTTCGAGGTGCCGGGCGTCATGTCCATGTCCGCCGACCTCCACAAATACGGCTACTGCGCCAAGGGCGCTTCCACCGTTCTCTTCCGCTCGGAAGAACTCCGCGCCCACATGATCTTCGATTGCGCGGACTGGCCGGGCGGCCGCATGGTCACGCCGACGCTTGCCGGCACACGGCCGGGCGGCGCCATTGCGGCGGCCTGGGCGGTGATGAATTTTCTCGGCGAGGAAGGCTACCGCGCAAAGCACAAACAAGTAACCGATGCCCGCGAGACGATAGAAGCGGGAGTTACGAAGCTCGGCTTCCGCGTACTCGGGCGTCCGCAGCTCGGCATCGTCGCCTTCACCCATGACGAGGTGGACCCCTTCGCCGTCTGGGGCAAGCTCTTCGAGCGCGGCTGGTTCACGAGCCTCACCACGGAGCCGAAGGGCCTCCACCTCATGCTCTCGCCTTTCCACAACTCCGTTACCGGTACCTATCTCGCCGATCTCGAATGGGCGCTCGGCGAGGTGAAGGCCGGAAACGAAGGCAAGAAGCGCGAGGCGCGCTACAGCTAGACCGAACGACGAAACGCCTGCCCCGGAGAACCGGAGCAGGCGTTCCGTCGCGACGTCGAGACGGGCTTAGTTGCCGAGAGCGTCGTCGATATCTTCGCCCGTGCGCTCGGCGGGGCCATCACGCTCGAAGGCATCCGCAACCGAATCCGCCGCTTCGTCGAGCGACTCGCCCGCCCGCTCGGCAGGACCCTGATCGTCGCAAGCCGCAAGGCCGCCCGCGAGCGGCAGGATGAGAGCGATACCGAAGAGTGTCTTGCGCAACATCGTGTGTCTCCGTCTGTGGTGACTGATACCGGGGGTCTTCCGCCCGGCCGGTTGCCTGAATGAACGCCCGGCCTCGCCACAGGTTCCATGAGGTTCCTTTGCCCATGGGTTGCCGCAGCGGAAGGTGCCGAACGCGGAGGATGCTTACGCGAATCCGGTTTTCAGGGCGGCGCTGCCTGCTACTATCCGGGAAAAGCCGGATAATCACTTTGGGAGGGGCGGATGCCGGGAGCGAAATTGATGTCGGGGGCGCGCGCCGAGGATCACGCCGCCATTGCGCTGCGGGCCGCACGGGCAGCGGGCGGTTTCCAGTCGCTTGGCATCGGTGCCGGGGACGTGGTGGCGGTCTATCTCCGGAACGACTTTCCCTTCTTCGAGGCTTCAGTCGCAGCAGGGCTCGTCGGTGCTTATTCGACACCGGTGAACTGGCACAATTCGCCCGAGGAAGCGCGCTATATCTTCCAGAATTCCGGCGCCAAGGCGATCGTCATCCATGCCGACCTCTATCGCGGCATCGAACAGGCGATCCCGAAAGACGTTCCGGTTTTCGTCGTGCCGACGCCACCCGAAATCATGTCAGCTTACGGAATACCTGCCGAAGCGGCGTGTGCCTCTGCCGGCACGACGGACTGGAGCGACTGGCTGTCGCAGTTCCCACCCATCGAGGCAGGACCGGCGGAACCGCCTGGCTCCATGATCTATACCTCGGGCACGACCGGCCACCCGAAGGGCGTGCGCCGCGCCGCGCCGACGGCGGAACAGGCGGTCGCCTGGTCCAGCATCATCGGCAAGGTGATGGGTTTCAACGCGGAATATGGCGAGCCGGACAAGATGGTCACGGTCGTCACCGGCCCGATGTACCATTCGGCGCCCAACGCTTACGGCCTCTATGCCTTCCGCGTCGGCGCGAACGCCATCCTCCAGCCGCGCTTCGATGCGGAAGAGCTGCTGCAGATGATCGAGAAGTTCAAGGTCACGCATCTCCACATGGTGCCGACCATGTTCGTGCGCCTGCTGAAGCTGCCGGACGAGGTAAAGAAGAAATACGATCTCTCCTCGCTCCGCTTCGTCGTCCATGCGGCGGCGCCCTGCCCGGTTCACATCAAGCAGGCCATGATCGAATGGTGGGGGCCCGTCATCAACGAGTATTACGGCGGCACGGAGACGGGCGCCGTGGTCTTCTGCAATTCGCAGGAATATCTCGCGCATCCCGGCACCGTCGGCAAGGCGATTGACGGCGCGAAAGTCATGGTGATCGACGAGAACGGCAAGGAGCTTTCGCGCGGCGCGACAGGCGAAGTCGTCTGCCGCACCTCGACTATTCCCGACTTCACCTATCACGGCGACGACGAGAAGCGGCGGAAATCCGAAAAGGCGGGGCTCATTGCGCTCGGCGATATCGGCTATCTCGATGAGGACGGTTTTCTCTATCTCTGCGACCGCGCCAAGGACATGGTGATCTCAGGCGGCGTGAACATCTATCCGGCCGAGATCGAGGCCGAGCTGCACAAGATGCCGGGCGTCGGCGACTGCGCGGTCTTCGGCATACCGGATGACGAGTTCGGCGAATCTCTCTGCGCAGTGGTCCAGACGCAGCCGGGAGCGAGCGTCACTGAGGCGGACGTCAAAGCTTTCCTGCGCGGCCGGGTCGCGGGCTACAAGGTGCCGAAGACGGTCGAGTTCCGGACCGATCTGCCCCGCGAGGATTCGGGCAAGATCTTCAAGCGCAAGCTGCGGGAGCCCTATTGGGAGCGGGCGGGCCGGCAGATCTGAGGCCCACGCGCGCCCCCCAAGCCACCTATGCTGCGTCGCAAAATATTTATGAACTGACATCTTGTCAGTTTGTGCGGCGCAGCATATATTCTCTCTATCGATGCAAGAACCGCCCCCAGGGCGGCACTCCCCGAAAGGGGGCGGAAACGACCGGGCCGGACTTTTAGTCACTCGAATTATTGAGGTAGCCCAATGACTTCCGCTCAGCATCTCGCTCCCCATGCCACGGCGCATCCGTCTTCCGGCACCGAGTTTGGCGCTGGCGCCAGCCGGATACTTGCGGCCCTCCTCCGTCCTGCCGCCCGGGCTCGCCGCTCCATTCACGCTGGAGACGCGCTGGCCGCCGCCGGCTATACGGTCATGTCGGCCTATGCGGCCGGCCTCGTCGCCTATATCGCCACGGTTTACTGATCTCCGGCCTTTCGGCCGACAACAAGGCGCAGCGGCACCCGCCGCTGCGCCTTTTTTCCAGCAATCCGGCGCTTGCGCTGCGTAAGTGTGCTTTTATATGATGAGCATTCCTTATTAAATGTCTCACACTTGATTTTCTAAACGGTTTCCCATGGCAACAAACCAGAATCCGGAACGCAGCACCGGCTTCCTGTTGCGCGACAATTCCCGCTTCATGAAAGTCGCCTTCAACGAACGCGTCAGCGGCCTCACACAGGCCCAATGGGGCGCGCTCGCGCATCTGTCGCGCCATCAGGGGCTCAACCAGGTCGGCCTTGCCGATCTGCTCGAGGTCCAGCCGATCACGGTGGCCCGCCTTATCGACAAGCTTGTCAGCCTGGGTCTCGTCGAGCGCCGGCCGGACCCGAACGACCGCCGCGCCCAGCAGCTCTTCCTCACCGGCAATGCGCAGCCCCTGCTCGACCAGATGTGGGAAGCGGGCGACGAGATTCTCGATCAGGCCTATGCGGGCTTCACCGAGGAGGAGCGCATGCAGTGCGTCGAGATGCTGGTGCGGATGCGCAATAACCTCGCCCGCATGGCGCAGGGAAGCACCCGCGGCCGGGGCCCCCTCGCCTTCCGTCAGGCAAGCTGAAGCCGGACGGTTGCGCCCGCCGCCCGAAGGGGCCAATCTGCGCCCAAACGGGAGGCCCCATGGCGGTTCAGATTCCATATGTGCGTGAGATCGAGTTCGAGTATGGCGATTGCGACGAGGTTTCGCCGCTGATCCGCCGCGTGGTCGCGAAGAATCCTTCCGCCTTCACCTACAAGGGCACCGGCACCTACATCATCGGCCATGGCGATGTGGCGGTGATCGATCCGGGGCCGATGCTCGGCGAGCATGTCGAGGCGCTGCTGCGCGCGCTTGAGGGCGAGACCGTCAGCCATATCCTCATCACGCACACGCATAGCGACCACTCGCCCGCCGCGAAGCCGCTGAAGGCGCTTACGGGCGCCGAGACCTATGCTTTCGGTCCGCATGGCTCCGGCCAGCATGGGCTCGACGATGTACAGGTCGAGGAAGATGGCGACATGGAGTTCAAGCCGGATGTCGAGGTGCGCCACGGCGACATCATCGAGGGCGATGGCTGGACCGTCGAATGCGTCTACACGCCGGGCCACACCTCCAACCATATGTGCTTCGCGCTCAAGGAAGAGAAGGCGCTCTTCACCGGCGACCATGTGATGGGCTGGTCCACCAGCATCGTCAGCCCGCCCGATGGCAACATGGAGCAGTACATGGCCTCGCTGCGCCTGCTCCTCGAGCGCGACGACGAGATTTACTGGCCGACGCATGGGCCGGCGATCACGGACCCGAAGCCCTTCGTGCGCTCCTTCATCGCGCATCGCGAAGACCGCGAGCGGCAGATCATGGAGCAGCTTGCCGCCGGCCGCACCCGCATCCAGGACATGGTGCCCGTCATGTATGCGGCGGTGGACAAGAAGCTCTATCCGGCGGCAGCGCGCTCCGTGCTCGCCCATATGGAGCATCTCGTCGCGCGCGGCGTTGTGCGGACGGAAGGCCGGCCTGCGCTCTCGGGCGAGTACCGGCTGGCCTAGACAAAAAAGAAATTGTCATTGCCGGGCTTGACCCGGCAATCCAGTAGACGCGGAATGCGCCGTCTCCCTTTGCATGAATCTTCTGTTTGCCTGCATCGCGCGTGCAGAGCTGGACCCCCGGGTCAACCCCGGGGGTGACAGTAAAGAGGGATGGAAGAGATAACTCCCTACCCCGCTTCGGCGAGGTTCCCCTTCAGCGCATCGCGGAAGGTGCGGATGCGGTTCGCGTTGGCACCGAGATCGCTCTCGCCGACGCGCGAGACGGAGCGGATATCGACAGCTGCGCCCGTTTCCGTTTCGGTGACGCGGATCGCTACATCGTCCTTGAAGTTCATCACGCGGGTCGTGGCCGTGGCCTCGATCGTGCCGCGCGCGGGATCGGCGGCGAGAATCTCCCAGCCCTGTTCCTTTGCCGTCTCAAGCGCCGCCTCGAAGACCTTGCCGGGATGCTCGCTCACATTCAGCGTCGCAAGATCGGGATAGGCCTGCCGCTGAAGGTCGGCGAGGTCCGGCGCCGCGCGGTCGAGCGGGTTCGAATTTTCACCCCGCGCCCCAACCGCCGCTTCGAAGGAAGGCGGGTTCTCCAGATCGGTCGTGATGTCGTGGATCCGCGGCACTTTCGCGCCGACAAGGATCGTCTGCACCACGGGCGCGGCCACGAGCACGCCGAGCACAAGGCCTGCAATCGCGCGGCGCAGCCCGCTCCGCTTGGTCGCGAATGCGAGAATCAGCCCGACGGCCGACACGATCACCGCGACGATGCCGACGAGCGCCGCAAGCGCCATGCCGCGCACCGCGATGCCGAAATGCACGAGATCGAAGCGGTTGCCGAGAATGGAAAGAGCGAGCAGCACGAGCGCCGCAATGCCAAGCCATAATCCCACGCTCGCGAAACGCGACTTTCCTTCACTCATTGATATGCCCCCGGGTGATCGTGAAATCGTCTCCGCCGCCGTGGCGGCGGCGGAGACATTATCTGCCTACTCGGCCGCGTTCGCGGTCGGCAGCTTGTAGTCCTTGAACTGCTCGCGCAGCGTGAGCTTCTGAATCTTGCCCGTCGCCGTATGCGGAATCTCCTTCACGAAGGCGACATCGTCCGGCATCCACCACTTGGCGATCTTGCCTTCCATGTAGCGGAGGATTTCGTCCTTCGTCGGCTCCTGGCCTTCCTTCGCCACGACAATCAGCAGCGGGCGCTCGTCCCATTTGGGATGCGCAATGCCGATGACGGCGGCTTCCGCAACCTTCGGATGGCCGACGGCGAGATTTTCGATCTCGATCGAGGATATCCATTCGCCGCCGGACTTGATCACGTCCTTTGCGCGGTCGGTGATCTGCATATAGCCCTGCGCGTCGATGGTGGCGACGTCGCCGGTATCGAACCAGCCGTCCTTGTCGAGAATGTTGCCGCCCTCGCCCTTCAGGTAGGCGCCGGCGATGGCGGGACCGCGCACCATGAGATGGCCGAAGGCCTTGCCGTCGGACGGCAGCTCGTTGCCATCGTCATCCGTGATCTTCATTTCGACGGTATAGATCGCGCGGCCCTGCTTCACCTTCACGTCGATCTGCTTTTCGAGCGGCAGATCGTCCATGCCGGCCTTGAGCGCGCCGAGCGTGCCCATGGGCGACATTTCCGTCATGCCCCAGGCGTGGAACACCTTGACGTCGTACTTCTCTTCGAAGACCTCGATCATGGAGCGCGGTGCGGCCGAGCCGCCGATCACCACACGGTTGAGCACCGGAAGCTCCGCATTGGTCTTTTCCAGATGCTGCAGCAGCATCAGCCAGACGGTCGGCACCGCCGCCGTCACCGTCACCTTCTCCTTGTCGAGCAGCTCGTAGATGCTCTGCCCGTCCATGTTCGCGCCGGGCATGACGATCTTCGCGCCGACGGCGGGCGCCGCGAAGGCGATGCCCCAGGCATTGGCGTGGAACATCGGCACCACGGGCAGGATCGCGTCGGTCGATTTCATGCCGAGCGCATCGCCCATATTGGCGGCCATGGAATGAATCACGTTGGAGCGGTGCGAATAAAGCACGCCCTTGGGGTTGCCCGTCGTGCCCGAGGTGTAGCAGAGGCCGCAAGCGGCATTCTCGTCCACTTCCGCCCATTTGAAGTTGCCGTCTTCGGCTTCCACGATCTCCTCGAAGCAGAGCGCGTTCGGGAGTTTCGTCTCCGGCATATGGGCCCGGTCCGTCATGATGACATAGGCCTTCACCTTGGGGAGCTTGTCGGCGATGCCTTCGAGGATCGGCACGAAGGTGAGGTCGAGGAAGATGATCTTGTCTTCCGCGTGATTGATGATGTAGACGAGCTGCTCCGCGAAGAGGCGCGGGTTCAGCGTGTGGCAGACGGCGCCCATGCCCATGATGCCGTACCAGGCTTCAAGGTGGCGGGCCGTATTCCAGGCCATGGTGGCGACGATGTCGCCTTCCTTCACGCCAAGCTTCGTCAGCGCCTGCGCCACTTTCCGCGCGCGCAGATGGACCTGCTTGTAGGTGGTGCGCGTGATCGGCCCTTCGACCGAGCGCGTCACGATTTCACGGTCGCCATGGAAGCGCGCGGCATGGTCGATGATCGTCGTCACGCGCAGCGGCCAGTCCTGCATCAATCCTTTCATGGGTATCCTTCCCCTCGTGTTTGACGCCGGGGCTTCCCGGCTTTTTCCCGTTTTGCGGGCAGTCTAGCGGCGATGAGGGGAGCGGACAACGCTCGCCATAAGCCGCCTTCCGGAATCCTTGCCTCGGGGGGCGGCACCCCCTCTAATGGGCGGCAAGAACACCAATAAACAGGGGGCATTCCCGTGAAAGAGCTTCATTTCCGCTCTGCATCCGAGCTTGGCCGCATGATGCGCCGGGGCGAGATTTCGAGCGCCGAACTCACCGATCACTTTATCGCGAGGATCGAAGCGCTGGATGGCAAGACCAATGCCGTGGTGGCGCGGGACTTCGACCGGGCGCGGAAGCTCGCCCGCGAGGCCGATGCGACGCTTGCCCGGGGCCAGAGCCTCGGGGCGCTTCACGGCCTCCCCATGACCATCAAGGATGCCTATGAGGTCGAGGGCATCGTCTCCACGGGCGGCGCACCCATCTGGAAGGATCACGTGCCCGCGAAGAGCGCCACCGCCATCGAGCGGCTGCAGCGCGCCGGCGCCATCGTTACCGGCAAGACCAATGTGCCCTACCTCTCGGGCGACCTGCAGAGCTACAACGACATTTACGGCACCACGAACAACCCTTACGCGCTCGAGTGCGGCCCCGGCGGCTCCTCAGGCGGTTCGGCCGCTTCGCTCGCGGCGGGTTTCACCGCGGCCGAATATGGCTCCGATATCGGCGGCTCGATCCGCACGCCCGCCCATCTCTGCGGCGTCTTCGGCCACAAGCCGACATTCGACATCGTGCCGAAGCGCGGCCATCTCTCGCCGCCGCCCGGCGCACTGTCAGAAGGCGACTTGTCCGTTGCGGGCCCGCTTGCCCGCAGCGCCGAGGACCTTGCCCTGCTCCTTTCGCTCACCGCCGGGCCCGACTGGGCGGATGCTGCCGCCTGGAAGCTCGACCTGCCGCCCGCGCGCGCAAAGCATCCGCGCGAGCTTCGCGCTGCCGTCTGGATCGACGATGATTATTGCGACATCGACCGCGAAAGCGCCGGGTTGCTCACCAATGCCGCCAAGGCGCTTGAAGATGCGGGCGCCAATGTCGACTGGAATGCGCGGCCCGGCATGACGCTGGCCGAACTCACCGAGTGCTATCTGATCCTGCTTCATTCGCAGATCGGCGCCGGCATGCCGCAAAGCGTGCGCGATCACTGGTCGGAAATGAAGAAGAGCATTGCGCCCGAGGACAAGAGCCATGCTGCGCTGCAGGCGATCGGCGGCACGCTGTCATTGCCCGAGCGCGCCGTCTGGAAAGAAGTGCAGGCGCAACTTCGCTGGAAGTGGCACCAGTTCTTCAAGTCCTACGACGTCGTGCTCGCGCCCGTGCTGATGCGCACCGCCTTCGAGCACAATCACGCCTCGAACTGGCACAAGCGCGAACTTGAGGTGAACGGCGTCATGCGGCCCTATATGGATGTGCTGATCTGGGCGGGCCCCGCCGTCGTCTCCTACCTCCCCGCCTCCGTCGCGCCGGTCGGCATCACCAGCGAAGGCAAGCCCGTCGGTATCCAGATCATCGGCCCGCATCTCGAGGATTACACGACGATTGCGGTTGCCGGGATGCTCGAGGAAATCCTCGGCGGGTTCGCGCCGCCAAAGGGCTGGTGAGAGATAACCAATTGGGCACGGTGCCTTTCTACATACTGACTTATCTTGCTGCGCCTGCGTTGCTCGGTGTGTCCGGATATTTGATGGTCAGTTTCGTCGGAAGAGATCTAGTGCTGTTCCGAGACATCCGCCGTGAGAGCCTGCACGCAATCGAGAACACTGCTAATGTACTCAGAATCCACACTGATCAGGAGGACTATCGGCAGGCGGTCGGACTCTTAAGAAGCCTTGGGACTCGCCTTAGGGCCCTGCACCAAACAAACAATACTCTTGTACGCTATTTCCTTCGACTACGAGGATACGACTTAGAAAAGGCATCCTTAGGATTCATTGGACTTTCTAATTCGCTCGACAATACACGATGGGAGAGATCGGCGGCGCGATATCAAGTCGAGAAAGGGTTGAAATTTCCGCATGAACTATCGAGAGAAGAAATTGAAGAAATGCGCAATCAGGAATTTCAACGGCCATTTTAACTCCCTTTGACACCTCCGCCTTCCACTCCCATGATGCCCGCCAAACCGCACAGAATAACCCGAGGAGCTCGCCCATGAGCCTGTCCAACGCCGCCGTTCGCGACATCGAGACGGTGATCCATCCCTACACCAATCTCGACACGTTCCGCACGACGGGCCCGATGATCATCGAGCGCGGCGAAGGCATCTACGTGTTCGACAATGGCGGCAACAAATATATCGAGGGGCTGGCCGGGCTCTGGTGCACCTCGCTCGGCTATAACGAGAAGGAGCTGATGGAGGCGGCGGCGGAGCAATATCGCCAGATCCCCTTCACGCACACTTTCGGCGGAAAGAGCCATGAGCGCGCGGCGGAAGCCGCCGAGCGGCTCAAGGCCATCGCGCCACATGCGGCATCGAAGGTTCTCTTCTGCGGCTCGGGCTCGGAAGCGAACGACCAGCAGGTGAAGCTTGTCTGGTATTACAACAATGCGCTCGGGCGCACGAAGAAGAAGAAATTCATCTCGCGCACCCGCGGCTATCATGGCGTCACCGTCGCATCCGCATCGCTGACGGGCCTGCCCGCCAACCACCGCGATTTCGACCTGCCGATGGCAGGCGTCATCCACACCGACTGCCCGCATTACTACCGCTATGCGGAGCCGGGCGAGACGGAAGACGAGTTCACGACGCGGCTTGCGAAGAACCTGGAAGAGACGATCATCCGCGAAGACCCCGAGACCGTCGCCGCCTTCATCGCCGAACCGATCATGGGGGCCGGCGGTGTCGTCATTCCGCCTGCCGGTTATTTCGAGAAGATCCAGGTGGTGCTCAAGAAATACGACATCTATTTCATCGCCGATGAAGTGATCTGCGGCTTCGGCCGCACGGGCAACATGTTCGGGTCGCAGACCTTCAACATGAAGCCGGACTCGATCTCGGTCGCGAAGGCGCTCTCATCCGCCTATTTCCCCATCGCCGCCGTAACGGTCGGCGAGGAGATGTACCAGGCGATGATCGACGAGAGCAAAAAGATCGGCACGTTCGGCCATGGCTTCACCTATACGGCGCATCCGGTCGGCGCCGCCATTGCAGCGAAGACGCTCGAAATCTACGAGAAGCGCAATATCGTCGGCCATGTCCGCTCGGTGCAGCCGACCTTCGAGGCGCGTGTCGCCCGCCTCGCCGACCATCCGCTTGTCGGCCACGCCCGCGCCTGCGGTCTGATCGGCGCCGTCGAACTCGTCGCCGACAAGGGCTCGAAGAAAAGCTTCGATGCCGCTGCCGGTATCGGCGCCGCCGTCGTCGCCGCCGCGCAGCGCAACGGGCTCATCGTCCGCGCGCTGGCGGGCGATATCGTCGCCTTCTGCCCGCCGCTCATCATCACCACAAATCAGGTGAACGAGATGTTCGACGCGGTGGAAAAGGCGCTCGACGAAGTGGAAGCCCATGTGACGAAGGAAGGCCTGCGCGCCGCCTGATGCCGGAACTTCGCTTTCAGCTGACCTTCGAAGGCACGGTCTCGCCGGAAGACGAGATGGGCGCGCGCATGACGATCGAGGCCGTGGCGCCCGTGCCCGCGGGCCTCGACCCCGCGCTCACGCAGGGCGGGCGCAGCGCCACGCTCAATGCCACGGTCGAGACGGACGATTATGGCGGCTTCACCGAGACGGGCGAGATTTCCTTCGGCGCGGGCGCCATCCGCTTTCAGTCGCGCGGCGAGGGCTTCATCGAGGATACGGTGGAAGAAGACGTCCAGCAGGGCTGCGTGATCCGCGCCGTGCAGGGCGGCAGCGGCATCTTCGAGAACGCGACCGGCTATATCGTCTCGACCTTCACGGTGGATGAAGATGCCCGTTACCGCGACAGCCAGAGCGCGGTGATCTTCACGATGTGAGGGGCATCGCCCTCAAACGTGCTGGCCGCCATTGATCTGGATTTCGGCGCCATTGACATAGCTCGACTGGTCCGTGCACAGAAAATAGATCGTGCGGGCGACTTCTTCCGGCGTACCGAGGCGGCGCATGGGAATTTCGGCGACGATCTTGTCCGTCCCGGGCGAGAGGATTGCCGTGTCGATCTCGCCGGGCGCAATCGCGTTCACGCGAACGCCGAGGCGGCCGAACTCGGACGCCATTTCGCGTGTCAGCGCGGCAAGCGCCGCCTTCGATGTCGCATAGGCGCTGCCCGCGAAGGGATGCACGCGCTCGCCCGCGATCGAGGTCACGTTCACGACCGAGCCCTGCGCTGCCTTCAGCTCTTCAACGAGGCCGCGGGCAAGCATGACGGAAGCGAAGAAATTCACCTGAAAGACCTTGATCCACGTCTCCACATCCGTATCGAAGACGCCGAGCCGCGAGCCGCCGGGGCCTTTCGGCGAAATGGCGGCATTGTTGACCAGCGCGTGGAGCCGTCCGCCCTGGTCCTTCAGCCGCTCGCGCATTTCGGCGATGGCGGCCTCCGTGTTCTTCACATCGGCAAGATCGACCTGGATGTGGTCTTCCGGGCCCGCCTCCCAGGGGCAGTCTTCCGGAAAAGGCTGCCGCGAACAGGTGATCACGCGCCAGCCCGCGCTCGAAAAGCGCTTCACGGTGGCATGGCCGATGCCGCGGCTCGCGCCGGTCAGGATCAGCGTCTTGCGATCTGCATTGTCAATCTGGGTCATGGGCGCAATCTAGTGGAAGGCGCGGGCCGGCGCCAGCGCCGCCTTCAGGACCTCATCCGGCGTGCCGGAGGCATCGATGCGGGTCCAGTCCATCTTGCCGATGTCATAGGAAAGCTGGCGCCGGAGCACCGCGAGCCCCGCGTCCGAAGGATCGTCGCCACGGGCTTCGCGCGCCGCGACGCGGGCTTCGAGCACGTCCAAGGGCGCTTCGAGCCAGATGCCGGTGAATGCGGCGCCATGCGAGGATGCCAAAAGACCCGCCCGACCCCGCTCCCCCTCACGGGCGAAAACCGCATCCATGACGACGCTCATGCCGGCATCGAGCGCATGACCGGCGAGCTTCAGCATCTCCCCATAGACGCGCTCGCCCGCACCCGGCGCATAGGCCGCTTCCGGGAGACGGTCAAGCGGGCCGGCTCCGAACATCCGCTTGCGGATGATATCGCTCCTCAGATGCACCGCACCGGTCGCGCCGCCGATCCGCGCAGCGAGGCCGCGCGCCACGGTCGACTTGCCCGTGCCCGATAACCCGCCAATGGCGGCGAGGTGTGGCGGGAGAGGCTCCAGCAGCTTTCCGGCGAATTGAAGATAGGCATTTGCACGCTCCTTCGCCGCATCGTCCTTTGCCTGCGCGGCCGTCACCTTGGCGCGCACCACGGCGCGCGTCGCCATGAAGAGCGGCAGAAGTGCAAGCCCTTCCATCTCGCTCTCCGCCTCGCCTTGCGGCAGCCGGTCGAGCCAGGTGTTGAAGGCCCGGTTTGCAAAACCCTCGAGGTGGGGATCCCTTTCGGCACGAAAGGCGAGGTCCATCAGCAGGAAGGCAAGATCGTAAAGCACATCGATCCGCGCGATGCGGTCGCTGAACTCGATGCAATCGAAGATGACCGGATGCCCGCCGATATCCGTCACATTGCCGAGGTGAAGGTCGCCATGGCAATGGCGGACACGGCCTTCCGCCCGCCGCCGGTCGAGAAGCGCCCGGTGCGCCCCGGCCAGCTCGCGGCTTCGCGCGGTAACCCGGTCGGCGAGGCCGGCATCGAGCACCTTGCCGAGCAGGGGCTTCATGTCCTCCGCGCTTCCCTCCACGATCTTCAGGAAGTTTTCTGCACCACCCGCGTCCCGCGCCACTTCGGCCCGCCTGTGGAAAGCGGCCGCTGCTTCCGCAAGTTCCTCGACCTCGGAAAGAGCGAGCTCGCCGCGTCCGGCCTTCGCCGCATAAAGGCCGCTGGCGGGAAAGCGCTTCATCTCGACAAGCCAGTCGGCGAGTTCGCCTTCTTCTCCGCCGAGGTGGAAGCCATCGCCCCGGCGCGTGAGAGGCAGGATACGCAGATAGATGTCGGGCGCTGTGCGGCGGTTCAACTCGATCTCGTTTTCGCAGGCGGCCCTCCGCCGCTCCAGTGTCGAAAAATCCAGAAAGGTAAACTTCACGCGCTTCTTCAGCTTGTAGGCCCGATCGCCTGCAAGGAAGACATGCGAGGCGTGAGTTTCCACATGGCCGATCTTTTCACCCACCGGCAGCCCATATGCCGCCGGCTGCGACAGGAAGGCGACGATCTGCTGTTCCTCGTCGGCCAAGCGGTGCAATTCCCTTCAGCTCAACTGGAACTTCGAGAGTTTCTCGGCGCCCGCAGGGTCCTGATGGATGATGACTTCGGAGCCCGGGAAAGCTTCACGCACCTCCCGCTCCACCGCATCCGTTATTTCATGCGCGTCATGGAGCGACATGGCGCCGTCGAGTTCGATATGGAACTGGATGAAGCTGTAGATGCCGGAGCGCCGCGTCTTCAGGTCGTGCAGGTTCAGCACTTCCTTGCGGGAATGAGCAATGTGCATGATGCGCTGCCGTTCCTCGTCCGTGAATTCGCGGTCCATCAGCTGGTCGAGCGAGTTCATCACGATCCTGCCTGCGCTCCAGCCGATGAGCCCCGCGATGACGAGACCAAAGACGGCGTCTGCGCGATGCAGGCCGAAATAACCGGAGAGCACCAGCGCGGCGATCACCGAGAGGTTCATGAAAAGGTCGCCGCGGTAGTGAATCGAGTCCGCCTCAATGGCAAGCGAACCCGTTTCGCGCACCACGCGGCGCTGATAGGCAACAAGGGCAAGCGTGAGCAATATGGCGACGATCACCACCGCGATGCCCGCATCGGTCGAGGCGACCGGCCTCGGCTCGATCAGCCGCGACACGCTCTCATAGACGAGATAGCCGGCCGACCCGAAAATGAAGATCGCCTGGCCAAGCCCCGCCAGCGCCTCTGCCTTGCCGTGGCCGAAGCGATGTTCCTTGTCGGGCGGCATCAGGGAGGCGCGCACCGCGACGAGATTGAGAAGCGAGGCAGCACCGTCGAGCAGCGAGTCCATCAGCGTGCCCAGCATGGCGACCGAGCCCGTCATCCAGAAGACCGCGGCCTTGAGCGTCACCAGGATCACGGCGACGCAGACGGCTGCGAGCGTTGCCCGCAGCATCAACCGGTCGGCTGCGCCATTGCCGTTTGCGGGAACGGCTGCAGTCACGGAAAGAGCCTTTCGGTTCGCCATGGCGCTCCAAGGGACTCCCGTTCGAAGACAAGACGGTCATGCAGGCGGAAAGGCCGGTCGCGCCAGAATTCGATACGCAGCGGTGCCAGCCGGAAGCCCGACCAATGGGGCGGGCGCGGCACCTTGCCGAGGCCGAATTTCGCCGCGAAGACGGCCACCTGCTTCTCAAGCGCGAAGCGGCTTTCGAGCGGGCGCGACTGTTTGGAGGCCCAGGCGCCGATCTGGCTATCCCGCGCGCGGGAGGCGAAATAGGCGTCCGCCTCCGCCTCGCTCACCGGCGTAATGTGGCCGCGCACCCGGATCTGGCGGCGCAGGCTCTTCCAGTGAAAGCACAGGGCTGCCGAGGGGTTCTCCTTCAATTCCTGACCCTTGGCGCTTTCCAGATTGGTATAGAAGACGAAGCCCGCCTCATCCGCGCCCTTCAGCAGCACCATGCGGACATCGGGATAGCCCTGCCCATCCGCCGTCGCGAGCGCCATGGCGTTGGCGTCTTCCGGTTCTTTCGCGCGGGCGAGTTCCATCCATTCGTGGAACAGCGCAATCGGCTCTTCCCTCCCGAAAATCGTCGCGTCTTCCGCTTCTGTACCCGCCTCGCCCATCTCGTCCATCCGGTTCCGAAAACGCCAGAAAACGGCGGTTTTCTGCGGCTTCCGCGCTTATTTACCGCTCAAATCTTGCCACAATCCCGATCTTATATAGTTCAGTCTTATCGCTTGGGGGCGACAAAGCACAGGATCGGACAAAATGAAATTGGTTAAGGGAATAGCTATTGGCGCCATTGCCCTCGGTCTCGCCGCCTGCGACCAGAGCGCCTATGGCGGCGGTGGCGGCATGAACAAGCAGACGGTCGGCACGGTCGGCGGCGCGGTTGCCGGCGGTCTTGCCGGTCAGGCGATCGGCGGCGGCACGGGCCGCCTCTGGGCCACGGGCGCGGGCGTTCTGCTCGGCGCGCTGATCGGCAGCGAGATCGGCAAATCGCTCGACCGGGCCGATCAGGCCTATATGGGCCAGACCACCTACAATGCGCTCGAGAGTGGCCGAAGCGGCCAGCCCGTCCAGTGGCGCAATCCGGATTCCGGCCATTATGGTACGGTAACGCCGCAGGCGGCCTATCAGCAGAACAATCTGACTTGCCGCGAATATACCCAGACGGTTTATATCGACGGACGCAGCCAGCAGGCGCATGGTACGGCCTGCCGTCAGCCGGACGGATCCTGGCAGATCAGGAACTAGAGCACACACGACAAGGGGCGGACCGGCGAACATGACACTTCTACGGTCCGGCCTTCTGGCCGTTTGCATTGCCGCGCCGCTCGGCGCCGCGCTCTTGTTCGCGGCGCCCGCGGCGGCGCAGGGCGCCTCCGTCCGCGACCTGATGGAGCAGGAGCGGCCCTCCGTCGCCGAGAATGCCGAGCGCTTCAACGAGGGCCTTGCCGCTTACGACAGCGGCGACTTCTCCCGCGCCTTCGATATCTGGCTGCCGATCGCGCAGGACAACGATCTCGCCGCCATGCGCAACGTCGCCCTCCTCCTCCGCGAAGGAAAAGGCGTGCAGAAAGACGCCCCTCGCGCGCTTTATTTCTTCGAGCGGGCCGGACGCGCCGGCCTCGTCTCCGCACAGGTGAATGCCGCCTTCATGCATCTCAACGGCGAGGGCACGGCGCAGGATTACAAGACTGCCTCCTTCTGGTTCCATGCCGCCGCCATCGCCGGCGTGCCTGCAGCGCGCTACAATCTCGGCGTGCTGTACGAGCGTGGCCTCGGCGTCGATGAAGATCCGGCGCGCGCCCTTGCCTGGTATGCGCTGGCGGCCCAGACAGGCCATGAGCGGGCTCTCAAGAGATTAACGGAACTGGTGCCGAGCCTGCCTGGCCCGCCTGCGCCGAGCGAGGCGGATGCGCCGCTTTCCGTGACCGCGCCGCCCCCTGCACCAGCCGAAATCGACACAATGCAGGGTACGGCGCCTTAACCAATTCGTATGCGCGCCCGCCTAGACTGGCTCCCTGTTCAATTCAGGAGCGGCGGCCCGTGCGGGACCCTTACGAAATTCTCGGACTGCATCCCGGCGCCGGCAATGCCGAGGTGAAGGCTGCCTATCGCAAACTTGCGAAGCAGCTTCATCCCGATGCGCAGAATTCGTCAGCGGCGCAGCATGTGCGCTTTCAGGAAGTGACCGCCGCCTATAACCAGCTCAAGGACGAAGCAGGCCGCCGCCGGTTCGAAGCCGAACGCCTTGCCGCCGCCGCGCGCAAGCGTGCGTTTCATGCCGCGCCGGAACCTGCCGCAGATGCCCCGGCCGACGATCTGTTCAGCGAGCTTTTCGAGGGTATCCGCAGCGCCGGCAAGCGCGTCTTCCGCGCGCGCGGCGACGACCGCAGCTACCGCCTGTCGGTGACCTTCCTCGATGCGGCGAATGGCGCGACGAAGCGCGTGCGGCTCGATGGCGGGCGGATGGTCGATGTCGCCGTGCCGCCAGGCATTGAAAGCGGCAGGCAGGTCAGGCTCAAGGGACAAGGCGGCGAGGGCCAGGGCGGCGCCGAAGCAGGCGATGCGCTCGTCACCATCGAGGTCGAGCCCCATCCGCTGTTCGAACGCAGGGGCGACGACATCCACCTGACCTTGCCCGTGACGCTTCCCGAAGCCGTGCTCGGCGCGAAAGTGGATGTGCCCACCGTCTCGGGCCTCGTCACGCTCGCGGTGCCGGCTGGCTCCAACACCGGCTCGCGGCTCCGGTTACGCGGCAAAGGGCTCAAAGGACCGGAGGGCCGTGCCGGGGATCAATATGTGACCCTTTCCATCGTCCTTCCAGATCGGGCAGACGAGGCGCTGAAGGATTT
This sequence comes from Parvibaculaceae bacterium, assembly GCA_019636015.1. Lineage (GTDB taxonomy): Bacteria > Pseudomonadota > Alphaproteobacteria > Parvibaculales > Parvibaculaceae > Parvibaculum. The sequence goes on along the minus strand of JAHBYJ010000001.1, from coordinate 1,357,309 downwards.
CGCCGCAAGCTGGGCCGAAGGCCGCAAGCACAATCCGCGCAAGGGATTTTCCGGTTTCTGATCTGTCGCATTCCGTCGTGAATCGTGATCGCAAGCCCCTGAATCGAGAGGGTTTTTTTGTTAGACGGTCCAAGGCTTTTGTGTAGGATGCGGCACTATTTTCGACCGGCGCAAGCCTAGGCAGAATCGACGGAGACAGGATGAGCGAAGCCACCACCAGCACGGGCCCTGAGCTCAAGGGCAACCTGATGCAGGGCAAGCGCGGCCTCATCATGGGCGTCGCCAATAACCGTTCGATCGCCTGGGGCATCGCCAAGGCCTGCGCCAATCAGGGCGCCGAACTCGCCTTCACCTTTCAGGGCGAGGCGCTGCAGAAGCGCGTAACGCCGCTGGCGGAATCGGTCGGCTCCTCGCTCGTCATGCCCTGCGACGTGACGGATGCGGCGAGCATGGATGCCGTGTTCGAGCGTCTCAAGAAGGAATGGGGACAGCTCGATTTCCTCGTCCACGCCATTGCCTATTCCAACAAGGAAGAACTCGACGGGCGCTATGTCGACACGACGCTCGGCAATTTCACCGCCTCGATGGCCATTTCCTGCTACTCGCTTGCCGCGCTCTGCCAGCGCGCCGAGAAGCTGATGACGAATGGCGGCTCGGTCGTGACGCTCACCTATTACGGTTCGGAAAAGGTCATCCCGCATTACAACGTCATGGGCGTCGCCAAGGCCGCGCTTGAGGCCAGCGTGCGCTATCTGGCGGTCGATCTCGGCCGCAACAATATCCGCGTCAATGCCGTCTCGGCCGGACCGATCAAGACGCTTGCCGCTTCGGGCATCGGCGATTTCCGCTACATCCTGAAGTGGAACGAACTCAACTCGCCGCTGAAGCGCACCGTGAGCATCGAGGAAGTGGGCAATACCGCGCTCTATCTTCTCTCCGATCTCGGCTCGGGCGTGACGGGCGAGGTACACCACGTCGATGCGGGCTATCATGTCGTCGGCATGAAGGCCGAGGACGCGCCGGACATGAGTATCGTCTGACGCAACCCGCGCCTTTTCCGCCCGCCGGTTCACCGCGTAACGAAGGTCCCTCGGGACCGGGCTAACAGGATGTCGCACAACACGTTCGGCCATCTCTTCCGTGTCACGACCTGGGGCGAGAGCCACGGGCCGGCGCTCGGCTGCGTGGTCGACGGCACGCCGCCGCGCCTCGCGCTCAAGGCGGAATACGTCCAGCATTGGCTCGACCGCCGCCGCCCCGGCCAGTCGCGCTTCACCACGCAGCGGCGCGAGCCCGACGAGGTGAAGATCCTGTCCGGCACCTTCGTCGAGGACGGCGTGGAACTCACGACCGGTACGCCGATCTCGCTGATGATCGAGAATGTCGATCAGCGCTCGAAGGACTATGGCGACATTGTCGAGAAGTTCCGGCCGGGCCATGCGGACTTCACCTATTTCTCGAAATACGGCATTCGCGACCATCGCGGCGGCGGACGCTCCTCCGCGCGGGAAACGGCGGCGCGTGTCGCCGCCGGTGCCGTGGCGCGCGCGATCCTCGGCACCGGCATCGCCATTCGCGGCGCGCTGGTGCAGATGGGGCCGCACAAGATCGACCGTGCGAACTGGGACTGGGAAGAGACGGAGAACAATCCCTTCTGGTGTCCGGATGCGAAAGCCGCCGCCGAGTGGGAAACCTATCTCGATGGCGTGCGCAAGAGCGGGTCGTCCTGCGGCGCGGTGATCGAGGTCGTCGCCTCCGGCGTTCCCGCCGGTCTTGGCGCGCCCATCTATGGCAAGCTCGATGCCGATCTCGCGGCTGCGATGATGAGCATCAATGCGGTGAAGGGCGTGGAGATCGGCGATGGCTTTGCAGCCGCCGCGCTTTCCGGCGAAGAAAATGCCGACGAGATGCAGTCCACCAATCACGGGCTCGGCTTTTCGTCGAACCATGCAGGCGGCATTCTCGGCGGCATTTCGACGGGACAGGATGTTGTCGTGCGCTTCGCGGTGAAGCCCACCTCCTCCATCCTCTCGCCGCGCAAGACCGTGACCAAAAGCGGCGAAGATACGGAGATCGTCACCAAGGGCCGCCACGACCCCTGCGTCGGCATTCGCGCCGTGCCGGTGGGCGAGGCGATGATGGCCTGCGTCCTTGCCGACCATCTGCTCCGCCATCGTGGCCAGATGGGAGAAAGCTGCAATGAGTGACGCCGGCAAGGCAGGCGACTATCTCACCGCGCATTACCTGAAGTCCAAGGGCGAAAGCATCGTCTACAGCGCCGTACTCGCCGCGGGCGCGCTCGCGATCTTCGGCGTGCCGCGCGCGCCGCTGATTTCCCTGCTCCTCGCGCTCGCCGCGGTTGCGGTCGCCATCTATCACTGGCCCTATGTCGCGCGCGAGCGCCGCGCCATGGCAATCACGCCTGCCGGCATCCTGATCGACCGGCTCGGGCTCCTCCCCTGGAATGCGATTTCCGATGTGCGCCTTTTCGAGCGTTATGTCCGGATGATCCGCAATGCGGAGTTGCGCATCGCGCTGCGCCGGCCGCTCGACAGTGCGGTCGAGAACCCGCCGGCGACCGGCCTTGTCGCGCGTTACATGTATCGCTGCTGGACGGCGATCTCGCCGCAGGAAATCGCGATCCGGCTCTCGACGCTGGACGCGAAGCCCGAGGACGTGATTGCCGCGGCGCGCGCGCATATTCAACGGCCGGTCTGACGCTTCAGCCGCGCCGGAAAATTCCCACCACTTCGAGATGCGGCGACCAGAGGAACTGGTCGACCGGCGTCACACGCTCGAGCCTGTATCCGCCATCGATCAGCGCGCGGGCATCGCGCGCGAAGGTTGCTGGATTGCACGACACCGAGGCGACGACAGGGACCGGCGAATTCGCGATCTCTTCGGCCTGCGGCAATGCACCGGCACGCGGCGGATCGATGACGATGGCATCGAATTTCTCGAGCTCTGAGCGCAGCACGGGCCGCCGCGCCAGATCGCGCATTTCGGTCGTCACGGGCTTCAGCCCGAGCGCAGGCCCCTGCGAGCGGATGGCGCGGTCGAGCGCGGCAAGCGCCGCCTTCTCGCCCTCCACCGCATGGACCGTCGCCTCATGCGCGAAAGCGGCGGCAAATGTGCCGCAGCCGGCATAGAGATCGGCAATGCGTTTCGCCTTGCCGATACCTTCGCGGACAAGCCTTGTCAGCGCCGCCTCGCCATCCGCCGTCGGCTGCAGGAAGCCGCCGGGCGGCAGCGCCACGCGCAGGCCCGCCAAGTTTATTTCCGGCGGCAGCCGCTCGGCCACGATCTCGCCGTTCCATGAAAGGCGCGCGAGATTGGCCGCGCCTGCTTCCCGTCCCAACTCGGCGCGCAGCGGCCCGTCAAGCGGCTTGCCGCCCGTTACATAGACATCGAGCCCGTTAAGCGTCGATGTGACGAGTAGCGAAGCGCGCGAGCGGCGCGACAGGCCGCATGCCGCGATGGAAGCGAGCGCGGGCAATGCCGCCTCGATTTCCGGCACGACGAGCGGGCATTCCACCAGCGGCACGATATTGTGCGTTCCCTGCATGTAATAGCCGAGCGTCGCGCCGTTCTTCGTGCGCGTGGCGGCGAAGGTGGCGCGGCGGCGGCTCTTCGGCTTCGCGCCGATCAGCGGCGCGATTTCCGCATCGATGCCGCGTGCCTTCAGCGCCGCGCCCACGAGCCCCTGTTTCCATTCCGCGTAGAAGTCCGCAGCCGCATGCTGCATGGCGCAGCCGCCGCAGCGTGTGAAGTGGCGGCACGCTGCAGAGATACGCTTCGGCGATGGCGTGTGGATCTTGAGAAGCTCCGCCCTGTCCTCGCCCAGCGGCCTTACACGTACCCGCTCGCCCGGCAGAACATAAGGAACATAGAGCGGTCCCTCCGGCGTTTCCGCCAGGCCGTCGCCCTGCGCGCCGAGCGCGGCGATTTCGATATCGATGTCACTTGTCATGGCGCGCCGCGATCAGGAATTCCACATTGCCGTCACCGCCCTCTATAGGGCTTTCCGTCAGCCCAAGCACGCGCCATCCAGCCTCATGTTCGAGCCAGGCGGCGATTTCATCGCAAATCTTTCGCCGCAGCGCCTCGTCGCGGACGATCCCGCCCCTACCGACATTTTCCGGCCCCGCCTCGAATTGCGGTTTGATCAGCGCCACAAGCGTTGCGCCGGGCTCCGCCAGCGCGAGCGAGGGTGGCAGTGCCTTTCGCAGTCCGATGAAGCTCAGATCGGCCACGATGAAGGAAACAGGTTCGGGCACCGCCTCGCGCGTGACGTCCTTCGCGTTCAACCCTTCGATGGCTCGCACGCGCGGATCGGCAGCGATTTCCTTCGCGAGCTGGCCATGGCCGACATCGACAGCGACGACATTCGCCGCGCCGCGCGCAAGCAGCACCTGCGTGAAACCGCCGGTCGAGGCGCCGAGATCGAGGCATATGGCACCCGAGGGATCGAGGCCGAACGTATCGAGCGCATGAACGAGTTTCAGCGCGCCGCGCGAGACATAAGGATGCTCGAGACCGTCGAGTTCGATCTCGTCCGCGTCGCTCACCATGTCAGACGGTTTCGCCGCGATTTTCCCGCCGATGCGCACATGACCCGCCCTTATCGCGCCTTGGGCGCGGGCACGGGTCGGCGCGAGGCCGCGTTCGACCAGGGCAAGGTCGAGACGTTGTTTTTCCCGGGACATGAAATCTCAGACGAGCTTCTGCGGCGCGATCTCGCGAAGGCTCGCAATGGCCGTTTCCTGGCCGCCAAGCGCCGCCAGCGCCGTCTCCACGATCTGCGCCGCATTGAGCCCGGCGATGTCGTACATGATTTCCGGCTTGTCGTGATCGATGAAGATGTCGGGCAGCGCCATGGGCCGCACTTTCAATCCGCGGTCGAGCGCGCCGGAGCGGGCGAGGAAATCGAGCACATGGCTCCCGAAGCCGCCGATGGAACCTTCTTCCACTGTCACCAGCACTTCATGCTCGCGGGCGAGCCGCGCCACGAGGTCCGTGTCGAGCGGCTTCACGAAGCGGGCATCCGCAACCGTGGTCGAAAGCCCGAGCGCGCCGAGCTGGTCTGCCGCCTTCAGGGCTTCCGCAAGGCGCGTGCCGAGCGAAAGGATCGCAACCTTCGTGCCCTCGCGCATGATGCGGCCCTTGCCGATCTCGAGCGGCGTGCCGATTGCGGGCATCTCGACGCCGATGCCTTCGCCGCGCGGATAGCGGAAGGCGCTGGGGCGGTCGTCGATCGCAACGGATGTCGCGACCATGTGTTTCAGTTCCGCCTCGTCGGCCGCCGCCATGACGACGAAATCGGGCAGGCAGGCGAGATAAGTCACGTCGAAGGAGCCCGCATGAGTCGGCCCGTCGGCGCCGACAAGCCCCGCGCGGTCGATGGCGAAACGTACCGGCAGGCGCTGGATCGCGACGTCATGCACCACCTGATCGTAGGCGCGCTGCAGGAAGGTCGAATAGATCGCGGTGAAGGGCTTGTAGCCTTCCGACGCGAGACCCGCCGCGAAAGTGACGCCATGCTGCTCCGCAATGCCGACATCGAATGTGCGTGCCGGAAAGCGCTCGCCGAAAAGGTCGAGCCCGGTGCCCGACGGCATGGCCGCCGTCACGGCGACAATCTTGTCGTCCTGCTCGGCATGAGCAATCAGGCTCTCAGCGAACACCCTGGTGTAGCTCGGCGCATTGGCCTTTGCCTTTGCCTGCGCGCCCGTCACCACGTCGAATTTCGAGACGCCGTGATACTTGTCGGCCGAGGCTTCGGCAGGCGCATAGCCCTTGCCCTTCTGCGTCACGACATGGACGAGGATCGGCCCCTCGCCCGCATCGCGCACATTCTTCAGCACCGGCAGAAGGTGATCGAAATTGTGGCCGTCGATGGGGCCGACATAATAGAGGCCCAGTTCCTCGAACAGTGTGCCGCCGGTCGCCATGCCGCGCGCATATTCCTCGGCGCGGCGCGCGCTTTCTTCCAGCCGCTTCGGCAGAAGCTGCGCAAGCTGCTTGGCGAGGTGGCGCATGGAGCGGTAGGCGCCGCCGGAAAGGAGCCGCGCGAGATAGGCGCTCATGGCGCCGACGGGCGGCGCGATCGACATGTCGTTATCGTTCAGGATGATGATGAGGCGGCTATCCATCGAGCCGGCATTGTTCATCGCCTCATAGGCCATGCCGGCGGACATCGCACCATCGCCGATCACGGCGACGACATTGTTCTTGCCCCCGTTCAGATCGCGCGCGACTGCCATGCCGAGGCCCGCCGAAATCGATGTCGAGGAATGAGCCGCGCCGAAGGGGTCGTAGTCGCTTTCAGCGCGCTTCGTGAAACCGGAAAGCCCGCCGCCCTGGCGCAGCGTGCGAATGCGGTCGCGCCGCCCGGTCAGCACCTTGTGCGGATAGGCCTGATGGCCGACATCCCAGATGATGCGGTCGTCCGGCGTATCGAAAACATAATGGAGCGCGACGGTGAGTTCGACCACGCCGAGCCCGGCGCCGAGATGCCCGCCTGTCTGCGAGACGGCGTCGATCACTTCGGCGCGAAGCTCGTCCGCCACCTGGCGCAAGTCGGGTTCGGGCAAAGCGCGGAGGTCCGCGGGCGTCTTTACCCGGTCAAGCAAGGGGGTCGGAAGATTGCTGCTCAACTCTCACCTCGGCCATCACAGGGCCAGACAGGGCACAAGGGCCCTAAAAAGGCGCCCGGCCGGCGCCTCACTTGCGGCGCGTTATAACGAAATGCGGGGCCGCACGCAAAAGATCGGCCCTTTCATCAAACAAATCAAGGTGTTGGGCCGCCTGATCGGCCAGCATGCGGGCCTGGGCGCGGGCCCGTTCCACGCCCAGAATCGAAACGAAGGTCGCCTTGCCCGCCGCAGCGTCCTTCCCCGCCGTCTTGCCGAGCGTGGCGGCATCGCCCTCCACGTCGAGCAGGTCGTCGGCAATCTGGTAGGCGAGGCCCAGATCATGCGCATAGGCATGGAGCGCCTGCAGCGCCTCGGGCGAGGCCCGGCCGAGCACGGCGCCCGCCTCGCAGCAGAAGGAGATCAACGCGCCGGTCTTCAGCTGGTGAAGCCGGGCCACACCGTTCATGTCGAGCGCCTTGCCCTCGCTTGAGAGGTCGATCATCTGCCCGCCCACCATGCCGCGCGCACCGGCGGCGGCGGCAAGGCGGCGCACAAGCTCGACCCGCACGCGCGCGCGTTCATGCGTGTCCGTGTCGCCCAGAATATCGAAGGCAAGCGTCAGCAGCGCATCGCCTGCGAGAACCGCCGTCGCCTCGTCGAACTTGCGGTGGACGGTCGGCGCGCCGTGACGAAGGTCGTCATCATCCATGCAGGGCAGATCGTCATGGACCAGCGAATAGACATGCACACATTCCGCCGCCGCCGCCGCGCGAAGGGCGGATTCACTGTTAACGCCGAAAATGGCTGCGCTCTGGCAGACGAGAAAGGGGCGGAAACGCTTGCCCCCGCCCAACGCTGCATAACGCATCGCCTCGGCCAATCGCGCTTCGGGGCCTTCGGGCCGGGGCAGCAGCAGATCGAGCATCCGCTCCACCTCGCGCGCGCAATGGCCGAGCGCTGCCTCAAATCTCCCGTCGTCTGCGGCGGGTGAGGTCATGTCCCGTTACTCGACGTCGAGGGGTTCTGTGCCCGCCGCCTCGCCCGAGGCCGAGAGGCGGATCTTCTCGACCTTGGCTTCCGCCGCCTTCAGTCGCGCCTCGCAATGGGCCTTCAGCGCCGTGCCGCGCTCATAGAGATCGATCGAATTTTCGAGTTCCGCATTGCCGGATTCGAGCTGGGAAACGATCTTCTCGAGCTGCGCCAGCGCCTCTTCGAAGCTCAGCTTCTCGATATCCTTGTGAGCATCGGCTTTCGCGGCGGCCATCTCGTTCTCCTCGCAGCTTCGGGCGTCGTTTCAGGCGGTGAGCATCAGGGCGCGGACATGGGCCCTCGCGCTCGCCGCCAGCGCCTCCAAGTCATAGCCCCCCTCAAGCGCCGAGACAACGCGGCCATCGCAAAGGCGGTCCGCCGCCTTCACGAGTTCCGCCGTCGCCCAGCCGAAATCGCCTTCGGTGAGGCGGAGATTTGCGAGCGGGTCTGCGATATGCCCATCGAAACCCGCCGAAATGAAGAGGAAATCGGGGCGGAATTGTTCAAGCGCCGGAATCACCGCATCGGACATGGCGGCGCGGAACTCTTCGGAGCCCGCCCCCGGCTGCAGGCAGCGATTATAGATATTGCCGAGCCCATGCTCGCTGGCGCGCCCCGTGCCGGGATAAAGCGGCCATTGATGCGTCGAGATATAGAGAAGCGAGGGGTCGCACTCGAAAGCCGCCTGCGTGCCATTGCCATGATGGACGTCGAAATCCACCACCGCCACGCGTTCGCAGCCATGCGCCTTGCGGGCATGGAGCGCGCCGATAGCGATATTGTTGAACAGGCAGAAGCCCATCGCGGTGGTCGGCTCCGCGTGATGCCCCGGCGGGCGCACGGCGCAGAAGCCGTTGCGCGCCCTCCCCGCCATCACCTCATCCACCGCATAGACCACCGCCCCCGCCGCCCGCCAGGCCGCTTCGAGCGAGCCCGGCGACATGGAGGTATCCGCATCGATCCGGCGGAAGCCTTCCTGCGGAGCGATCTTCTCAAGCCGCGCTATATGGCTCTCGGGATGGACGCGGGCGATCTGCTCGCGCGTCGCACGCGGCGCTTCCACCCGCTCCAGCAGCATGAACTCCTCCGCCTCCAGCGCCCCAAGAACTGCGCGCAACCGCTCCACGCATTCCGGATGGCCGGGCGGCGTTTCATGGGCAAAGCAGGCGGCATGGGTGACGAGAAGGGTCGGCATGGCACTCAGTATTCAAATCATGCGGTAAGATTGAACTTCCTCAGCTCTTCTTCAGGTCTTTAACTCGCTTCACAAGAAACTCTGTAAACAATGGATGCGTTCTGAACCAAGACCATGCGGGGGCACTAAATCTCTGAAGGGCATTGCCATAAATTACCTCCTCAACTCTCGGACGTGCTTGACTGTTTGCAAAGCCGATCACCCCATTTATGGATTTTTTCATCGCAGCTTGTTCGAGGGATGAGTCTGTGAGCGATTCCACAATCTCATTGAGACATTCGCGCCAGTCACCAGACATTTCATCGAAAGTCGGTATCTCAACCTGCCCGTAAAGCCACCAGTTGACAGTCTTTCCACCGTCTCTCGCTTGTGAGTATTCCAAGCAAGTGTCTTTGGGTATTTCACGAACGTAAGAGCCCCGATGCGGAGCGCTCGCCATTGTGCCCCTACTGCGGCCAGCCTCCGAGATCTCACCACTGCTATCGCAGATCGCAAATACAAATCCTGGTGGCAGCACCCTCAACAACGCAATGGCCGCTGCATGAGCCGAAACATCCGCCACTTCTATGACTTCAAGATGCAACTGGGCAAATGGACCATCGTGACTGGCGACTTTAGCTTTCAACCAATCTGATGGAATGAGAAGCTCTGATGCGAAAGTGTTGGCTTCATTCTCCATGATCCAGTAGGCGTCATCTCCGCCGCCGTGGCCATCCACATGGTCAACTATTGTACCGATGTGCCAAGGAATAACGACGTGACCCAGCTCGTGCGCCACCGTAAAGCGCTTGCGGCGTTGTGATTGTTTTTCTCGGACTAGTATTTTGGGGCGCTTGCCTGGCAACTTGAGGTCAACAGAAATGCCGTCAACTGGAAATGGGAAGGCACACTCCTCCACTTCGGCATAGTTCGCCGCGACGGCAAAAGCATCTACTCTTGGAACTAAGTCGTGTCTCGCGCAGACACGTTTTGCGAGGCGTACTACGACATCTAGGCTTGAATTCTCTTCGTCTTCTGAAGCCATTCGTAGACCTTATGCGCCTCCTCTCTGGAAGAAGCCCTAGCTGCCAATGCAAGTTGCCCTGCCTGTTTCTCTCTTAAAAAATCTTCCAATGAAACTTTAGCATGCCGAGCAGCAACAACCAGTGCGAGAGTGTCCGGCTCATGTAACCATGCAGCATATTCTTCGGCGTTGAGACCGAGGCACTCCCTCAAATCTCCCTCCATCACGCCTTCGTGCCATTGGTCGATGAAATCGTCGACTTCGTCCAATAGACGCTCTCCGATCAAGCACTGAGCCACGAATGATTTCTCAGACATCTATCGATCTTCCCTTTACCGCCGGCTTTATTGGAAGCCCGTTAGGGTCAAGAACACCGAGGTGCCGACCTCTCTGGTTGAAAACCTCAACCTCGCCATGCAAACGGTCCCATGTATAGATGCGACGTCCGTCTGCGCTGCGCCACCGGGCCTCGCCGCTCCACGACACACGCTCCAAATCGTGGAGGAAACAATCTTCCGGAATTACATATCCCACTAGCCGTCTCGCGTCATTATTTCCATAATAATATGGAAAAAATAGATATTTGACTAGCTGCGGCGGTACCAGTTCACGCCTTTTTCGTCGCGGCTCACTGTCGCGAGGCCGCGGCCGAGGAGGCAGTTGAGGTGAGCGAGGCTTTCGCCTGTCGCCATGAAGAAGACTTCCGGGCCGATCTTGCGCTTGAAGAGCGCGGGGAAGACGTCGATGGCGCGTTTCGGCTCGTCGAGCATGGCGTGGAGTTTCGCGAGCCCGTCCTCATGGCCGTCGATCAATTGCGTCAGACGCTGGTGGAGGCCGTAGAAGGGTTCGTTATGCGCCGGCAGCACCAGCACGTCTTCCGGCAGCGTGGCGCGGAGCCGCTTGCAGCTTTCGATCCAGTCTTCCAGCGGGTTCTCGTAAGCCTCGGTCGGATGAAGGCTGACATTGGACGAGATGCGCGGCAGCACCTGATCGCCTGAAATCAGGATGCGGTCTTCCTCGCAGAAGAGGCAGACATGTTCCGGCGCATGGCCGGAGCCGACGACGACGCGCCATGTGCGCCCGCCGATGGTCATTTCATCGCCTTCGCGCAGGCGGCGGAAAATATCCGGGAGCCGCGAGACACGCTCGCCGAAGCCGCCGAAGCGTTTGCGGTAGCTCTCGATGCCGCGCTCGCTGAAGCCCGCCGCGCGGTAGAAGTCGAGCGCCTCCTTCGGCGCCTCGCGGCCCGTATCGAGCACGAGGTTGCGGCACATCAGGAAGTCGGTGCGCGACATGGAAAGCTCGATGCCCCATTTGCGCGTGAACCAGCCGGCAAGACCCACGTGATCGGGATGAAGATGCGTCACGATGAGGCGCGTCACCGGCTTGCCGCGAAGGCCGGTCTTGAAAATCTCGCGCCAGAGCGCCTTCACCTCGTCGGAGGCAACGCCGGTATCGACCACCGCCCAGCCTTCGCCGTCTTCCAGCAGCCAGAGATTGATGTGGTCGAGCTGGAAGGGCAGCGGCATCCGCACCCAATGGATGCCGGGCGCCACCTCGATCATTTCCGCAGGCCCCGGCACCCGGTCGAAGGGATAGGTGAGACCGGTGCTTTCAATCGGGGCTTGCGAAATATCGGACATCTGAACTCTCGAAACGGGGCCGCCCGGAGGAGCGGATCACCCTTTCGTGATAGGCGCATGGGCGGGTGCCGTCAAACCCGGACGGTACAGGGCCTGCCCGACGCTACGGCAGCTTTCGCGCCAGCCGCTCGCCGACATAGATCCAGATGGCGAGCAGCAGACTCGTTCCGATGAGCATGGGCCAGGGCCCGAAGGCGAGGATGAGCGGCATGGCGGCCGCCGTGAAAAGCCCGCCGCCGACGATGGGCGCGAAGAAGAGCTGCTTGTAGCCGAAATTCTCGAGCCCGCCCGAGCGGTTCTCCGGGTCGGCGATGCGGAAGAGCATGAGGCCGCTCACCGTCATGCCCATGGCCTGGCCGAAATGCGGAATGCCCTGCGCGAACCAGTCGGGGCCTAGCATGCGCGGCGCAAGAACGAGCAGCGCCGCGATATTCCAGACGATGCCGCCGATGGCGAGCCAGACGAAGGGCCCGAGATTTTCGTGGATCGCGGAGAGCGAGAGCGTGGCCAGCGCCGCAACGATCAGGATGTCGAGCGCCGCGCCCGAGATGCGGTTCACCAGCGCGCGGTCGACAAGGCTCATGCCGACATAGCGGCTCACCACCACCTGCACCACGACGCCGCCCAGCATGGCGAGCGGAAAGAGCGGCAGATAGGCGAGGATGCGCGTCCCGTCGCGGCCCCATGTGTTCGCTTCCAGCAGGATCAGCAATTGGTGGAGGCCCCAGCCGATGGCGATGGCGACGGCGAAAAGGCCGAGATGAAGCGACATGGGATCGATGGGCTGCGAGGCGTCGCTCGTTTGCGGCCGCGCGGCAAGCTGCTCTGTCGTATCGGCGGGCGGATCGGGATGGAGTTCCGGCGTCGGCTCCCGCACGCCCGAGGGATCGACCAGCCCGCGCCGCGCCGCCCAATTGATGAGCACGATGCCGATCAGCACCGAGCCGACAAGGCCGATGGTCGCAAGGCCGAGCGCGAGGTCCGTTCCCGCCGCAAAGCCCACCGCCTCGAAGGTAGGCCCGAGGCCCGCCGCCGTGCCGTGGCCGCCTTCGAAGGAAATCTCGATCAGTGCGCCGGCGACGGGCGGCGTCGCATAAAAGGGCGTCAGCACAGCGACGACGAGGCCGAGACCCACGACATATTGCCCCCAGGCGATGGCCTGTCCGTAAGCGATGACGGGTCCCGCGCGGCGCCAGATCTGGCCGGGGCCGGGAATGATCTTGCCGAGAAAGAGCCCGGCAAAGACCACATTGATGAGAAGCGCCGGAAGCTGCCGCCAGATGTCGAGCACGCCGTCGGGGAAAATCGACCAGCCGACTTCCGGTCCCGCAAAGAGAAGAATGAAGCCTGCAATCACCGAGCCGGGAATGAAGAGCTTCGCGAGCACGGCCACGCGCCAGCGCAGATATTTCGAGACGATCAGCATCACCCAGATGATGGCGAGCGCGAGCGAGATCGTTCCGAAATCGGTCAGCATCAGCCGAGCTCGTCGACGGCGAGGGCAAAGAGGCTTTCGTTGCCCGCCGTCGCCGGCGCGAGCAGCCCATGCACATTGGGCAGGATATTCGCGGCATAGAACTGCGCAATGGCGCGGCGCGCCGTGGCCGCCCTGTCCAGCAGCGCGGCGCGCGCGAGATAATGCCCGCCCGCTGCCGTGCCGAAGAGGCGCAGATAGGGCGTCGCGCCTGCGAGGCAATCGTTCGGCGCGGATTTCAGATTGGCGAGCATGTAGTCCGTCGCCTTGCCGAGTGTGTCGAGCGCCTCGTCGAGCGCGGCGCCCACGCCCCTCAGCACCTTGTCGTTCGACGAGCGCGCCTCCTTCGCCGTCTCGCGCATTTCGGCGATGAAGCCGCGCACGACCTCGCCATTGCCGAGCGGCAGTTTCCGCGTCACGAGGTCGATCGCCTGAATGCCGTTCGTGCCTTCATAGATCGGCAGGATGCGCGCATCGCGGTAGAACTGCGCCGCGCCCGTTTCCTCGATGAAGCCCATGCCGCCATGGATCTGCACGCCGATGGAGGCCGCCTCGACGCCGATATCGGTCGAGAAGGATTTCGCAATCGGCGTCAGCAGGTCGGCGCGTGCCTGCGCCGCTCGGCGCGTTTCCTCGCTGCTGCCGCCATGCGCACCGTCGATCGCGACCGCCGTCGCATAGCAGATCGCGCGTGCCGCATCCGTCATCGACTTCATGGTGAGCAGCATGCGGCGGATATCGGGATGCTCGATGATCGGCGCCATTTCGCCAACAGGCAAAGCCGAGCCCGCTGGCCTGCCCTGCTTGCGCTCCTTCGCATAGGCGAGCGCATGCTGATAGGCGGCTTCGGCAATGGCGACGCCCTGCGTGCCCACCAGAAGCCGCGCATTGTTCATCATGGTGAACATGCAGGCGAGGCCGCGGTTCTCTTCGCCAATGAGCCAGCCTCTGGCGCCGCCCTTCTCGCCGTAGGACATGACGCAGGTGGGGCTGCCATGAATGCCGAGCTTTTCTTCCAGCCCGATGCAATGGGCGTCGTTGCGGAGCCCAAGCGTTCCGTCCTCGTTCACAAGGAATTTCGGCACGAGGAAGAGCGAAATGCCCTTCGTGCCCGCCGGTGCATCCGGCAGGCGCGCCAGCACGAGATGGACGATGTTCTCGGCCATGTCGTGGTCGCCATAGGTGATGAAGATCTTGGTGCCGGTGATGAGGTATGAGCCGTCGCCCTGCGGCACGGCCTTCGCCTTCAGCGCATTGAGGTCGGAGCCTGCCTGCGGCTCGGTCAGGTTCATCGTGCCGGTCCATTCGCCGGAGATGAGCTTCGGCAGATAGCGCTGCTTCTGCTCCTCCGTGCCATGCGCCGTCAGCGCCTCAATGGCGCCTTGCGACAGGATCGGGCAGAGGCCGAAGGACATGCAGGCCGCGTTCCACATTTCCTGCATGGCGACCGCGAGCGCAGTCGGCAGGCCCTGCCCGCCGAAATCCGGTGTCGCAGCGAGGCTGCCCCAGCCGCCTTCCACCCATTTCCGGTAGGCGTCCGCCAGCGCCGGATAGACGGAGACGCCGCCCTCGCCCAGTTCGATGCCATGCCCGTCCACCGCGCGGTTCAGCGGTGCCAGCACATCGGCGGCGAGCTTTGCGCCCTCTTCCATCACCGACTGCACGAGATCGGGCGAAACATCCTCGAATGCGCCCTGCCCCATGAGGCCGGAAAGCCCGGCCACCTCGTTCAGCGTGAATGCCATGTCGCGAACCGGCGGGCGATATGTCATGTAGGGCTCCTCAAACACGGAAAGCGCGGGAAAAGGCTCGTTTCCGGCGTTTTACTGTATTCTCCGGCCCCTGTGTACCGGTTGAAGGAGTGGGTTACGTGGCGGATTGCCTCAGCGCAACGGCAGATGCGATCGAAAAGGCAGGCGCCGCGCTTCGCGAGGGGCGGCTCGTCGCCTTTCCGACGGAGACCGTCTACGGGCTCGGGGCCGACGCCACCAATGACAAGGCGGTCGCGCGGATTTTCGAAGCCAAGGGCCGTCCGCGCTTCAATCCGCTGATCGTCCATCTGGCGAATATCGCCGAGGCGGAGAAACACTGCGTTTTCAATGCCGAGGCGGAAAAGCTCGCCCGCGCCTTCTGGCCCGGCGGGCTGACGCTCGTGCTGCCCCGGCGCGCCGATACGCCGCTTTCGCTGCTTGTCAGCGCCGGGCTCGACACGGTGGCGCTGCGCGTGCCTGCCCATGAGGTGGCGCAGGCGCTCTTGAAGGCGGCAGGCCGGCCCATCGCCGCGCCTTCCGCGAACCCCTCCGGCAAGGTGAGCCCCACAAGCGCCGCGCATGTCATGGAAGGGCTCGGTGCCGCGCCGGAACTTGCCTTCGTCATCGATGGCGGCCCATGCCCGCTCGGCCTCGAATCCACCGTGATCGGTTTCCCGGACGGCGTCCCAACGCTGTTCCGCCCCGGCGCCGTGGCGCGGGAGGAGATCGAGAAGGTTCTCGGGCGAAAGCTTGCGGATGCCGATGCCGGTTCCGGCGAGGAAGGCCGCGCCTCGCCCGGCCAGCTCGAAAGCCACTACGCGCCGGGCTCGCCGCTCCGGCTCGATGCGACGACAGTTGGAAACGATGAAGCGCTGCTCGGCTTCGGGCCGGACGCACCGCGCGCCGCGACCTCGATGAACCTCTCGCCGTCCGGCGACCTCACGGAAGCTGCGGCCAACCTCTTCGCCATGCTGCGCGCGCTCGACAGCCAGGCGGCAGGCCGCGTGATCGCCGTCTCGCCCATCCCCATGTCAGGGCTCGGCGAGGCGATCAACGACCGGCTGAAACGCGCGGCGGCGCCGAGGGGTTAGGCAGTCTGACCGATCAGCAGTGTCGGCACGCCGCAGGTGGGCTTGCGGATGGTCGAGACTTCGGTGCCCGGCTTGCGGCCCACACGAACCTCCGACACATCGAGCCCGGCCTTGCCGATCCGTGCCGTGGCGGCTGCGACCGACTCCACATTCCAGGCGATGCCCCAGAACCGCTCGTTTTTCGGGGCCTTTTCCTTGTCGAGCGCTTCCACCACTTCGATGGTAAGGCCGCCTGCGCGGAAGAAAAGCTGGCGGACGCCCCATTCGGGCTTCGTCTGGTCGAGGGCGAGGCGGATGCCGAGCTTGCCGCCGAAGAGCGCTTTGCAGCGTTCGGCGTCGGGCGTCATGATGACGACATGATCGCAGGCCGAAACGGCCTCGCCTTCCGGTACGCCCGCCGAGAGCGGCGCGGGCGGCAGCGCGTCTTCCGGGCTCAGATGCTGGATGCCCAGCATGAAAAGGCCGAGCACTTCATCCTTCGGCATGGCGATGGTGCGCCATTCGCGGATCGCGCCCGTCACCTCGTCGCGGCCCTTGCCGTCGACAGGCGCGCCGGATTTGAGCCCCCGCGCATTGAAGGCTTCGGTCGCGGCGGCGGCATCGGCAACGCCGAGCACGATGCCGTAGAGCCCTTCGCCATGCGCGTCGAGATGGGCCTTCAGCGCATCGGCATTCGCGCCCTCGGCGATCGGGGCATAGAGCTCCACATAGGTATTTTTCAGACGGTACAAGACGTTACCCGTGCCGACGCCGGGATGAACGCCCTTCCAGGAGGGCTCGCGGCCGAAGATCGCCGTATAAGCCTTCTCCGCTTCCTTGAGGTCGCGGACGGCGATGATGATGTGGTCGACGCAGGTGACTTCGCTCATGGGGGCAAACTCCGGCTCGGAAAACGCGCGGCACTCTAGAAGCAAACCGGGCCGCCCGCCAGCGGTCGGAAACTGCAAGGCAACCGCATTTGCCGCACAATGTGAGAAATGCACAATTGCAATGACGGTAAGAAAAGCTTCAA
The DNA here is from genome assembly GCA_019636015.1 of Parvibaculaceae bacterium. Lineage (GTDB taxonomy): Bacteria > Pseudomonadota > Alphaproteobacteria > Parvibaculales > Parvibaculaceae > Parvibaculum. The sequence goes on along the minus strand of JAHBYJ010000001.1, from coordinate 1,340,476 downwards.
AATAAAGGCGCTTGCATGGGTTTGGTTGCTGTCAATACTGCGCTGCAATACTTACGGTCTTTGAGAGATAGAAACATGGTCACTGTCGCAGGCGGGATTATTCTGGCGGTTCTGATCCTGCTGTTTCTGCCCGTGATTTTTCGCCTCATCGGATGGGGAATTTTGCTGGTCGGCGTTTTGCTGATTGCCGGATTTGTCTATTTGCTCGGTGTCATTTCTCCGAACACACTGACAATTCTGTTGTTTTCTGCCGTGCTAATAGCCGGGGGCTACAGACTCATAAATTTTCTGCCGAAAAGCTGGGAAGATGTGCATCGCAAATCAGAACGCAGTGATCGTCCTGCGCCGGGCTCACGCGAGTATCTGGATTGGGCCAATCGCCGCGGAAAGTGGTCGGAGTGACTGAGCCCACGGATTCGACAATATATTCAGTCGCTCGTTCGCTTCGACGGGCTACCAAGAGCAAACCGGCGATAATCGCGCCTATTTCGGTGTCTAGGCCCGTGTGGCGTATTTTCAGCATGAAGATATTCGCACCGCCGCAATAAGGCGTATCCGCCAATCATATGTCCCAACTTCTTGCCATTATTTCTTCTCCCGCCACTTTTCTAGTCGGGGGCGCCGGGCGACTGGCCTCGCGACCTTTGCATCGCGAGTATGTCGTGGATCTCCGCAAATAGGCTTGAATCTGCAAGATAATTCGCACTTATCCCCGGGTAGGGCGAGTGGGGGTATGATCTGCCCAACTCAGATCAAAGGATGTTTGCACCCATGCCCCATTCTCCTGCCCGCCTGAAAGAGATGCTCGACCAAGGTACGCGCGACTATGGCGTGCCGGGGGCATCGCTGGCTGTCTGGGCGGACGACTCGCTTTCGGAGGCTGCGGCGGGCGTCTGCAATATCGAGACTGAGGTGCCGGCGACGCCCGAGACGCTCTTCCAGATCGGCTCCATCACCAAGCTCTACACGGCGGCGCTCGCCATGCAGCTTGTCGAGGACGGAAAACTCGCGCTCGATGCGCCTGTGCGCACCATGCTGCCGGACTTCAAGGTGAAGGATGAGAGCGTTGCCGCGCAGGTGACGCTTCGCCACCTGCTTTCGCATACCAGCGGCATCATGGGCGACTATTTCAAGGATGCAGGCCGAGGCGAGGACCGGGTGGCGAGGTTCACGGCGATGATGGCCGCGCTCGATCAGGTGCATGAGCCCGGCGAGATTTTCTCCTACTGCAATACGGGCTTCGTCGCCGCAGGCCGCATGATCGAGGTTGCGTGCGGCACGACATGGGACAAGGCGATCCGCCAGCGGCTTGTGAAGCCGCTCGACACGCCTTCCTTCTCGACGCTGCCGGAACAGGCGATGCGCTACCAGACGGCGATCGGACATCTTGGTAGCCCGGGCAAGCTCTTCGTCACGCCGATTGCCTATCTCGCCGCCTCGAACGGGCCTGCGGGCGCAACGCCGATGGCGAAGGCACGCGACGTCATCGCCTTCGTGCGGATGATGATGGCGGGCGGCGTGGCGCCGAACGGCAATCGCGTTCTCTCGGCGGAAAGCGTCCAGGCGATACACAGCATGAATGTCGTCTGCCCCAAGGGCATGAACATCGACGCCATCGGGCTTGCCACGTTCATGTGGGACTGGGATGGCGACGGCACCTACGAAGTGTTCGGCCATGACGGCTCGACCATCGGCCAGGCGGCCTGGGCGCGCTATCACCCGGCAAGCGGCACCGCCTTCTGCCTCCTCACCAATGGCGGCAATGGCAAGGCGCTAGCCGACCGGCTGATCCGCGACATCTTCTCGGACGCCGCCGGGGTCGCACCGCCCGCACCGCCGAAACCCGACGCCGCATTGGCCGTCGCCCCGGCGCGCTATCTCGGTCGCTATGCAAACACGATGGAGGAGATCGAAGTAACGGAAGAAGGAGGCAAACTCATCGCCACCGTCACGCCCGCGCCGGACTATGCCGTCATGTCCGGCGGGCCGAAGCGTATTTCCCTCGAGCCGGCGAATACCGAACTCTTCCTCGGTGTCCCGCCCGGCATGACGCTGCCGCAGAGCTGGCACTTTCTAGGCGACGATGGCACCGGCCGCGCCCGCTGGCTCCATTCGGGCGTCCGCGCCCACAAGCGGGTGTGATAAGAGGGACGCATGAAACCCGCACCCGACATCCTCGCAAAGCTGAAAGCCGTCACCGGCCCCAAGGGCTTCATCGGCGACGAGCGCGACATGGCGCCCTATCTCGAAGAACGGCGGGAGCTGTTTTACGGGCGGGCGGCGGCGGTACTGAAGCCTGCCTCGACGGAAGAAGTGTCCGCCATCATGCGGATTGCGCATGAGGCCGGTGTGCCGGTCGTGCCGCAGGGCGGGAATACGGGGCTTGTCGGCGGGCAGATACCGGATGGCAGCGGCGATGCGATCATCCTCTCGCTTTCCCGCATGAACCGCGTTCGCGCCATCGACAGCGCCAACAACACGCTCACCGTGGAAGCGGGCGTGACGCTCGCCGAAGTGCAGGCGGAAGCGGAAAAGGCCGGCCGGTTGTTCCCGCTCAGTCTCGCCTCCGAAGGCAGCTGCCAGATCGGCGGCAATCTCGCCTCCAATGCGGGCGGCACGCAGGTGCTGCGCTATGGCAATGCGCGCGACCTCGTGCTCGGCCTCGAAGTGGTGCTCGCCAATGGCGATGTCTGGAACGGGCTCACCGGCCTCCGGAAGGACAATACGGGCTATGACCTTCGCCATCTCTTTCTCGGATCGGAAGGCACGCTCGGCATCATCACCGCCGCCGTGCTGAAGCTCTTTCCGCGGCCGGAAGCCGTCTCGACCGCCTTCGCCGCCGTGCCGAGCGTCGATGCGGCGGTAAGCCTGCTCCGCATCGCCGACAGCGTTTCCGGCGGGCAAGTCTCGACCTTCGAACTCGTGCCGCGCATCGGCCTCGATTTCGTGACGACGCATCTAGAAGGTGCAACGGACCCGCTCGCCGACCGCTCGCCCTGGTATGTGCTGATCGAAATGACGGCGGGCACACGGGCGCATCTCGACGAAGCGATGGAAGCCTCGCTCAAGGAAGGTCTCCAACAGGGGCTGGTGACGGACGCGGCCATCGCGCAATCGGAAACGCAGCGCGCCGATTTCTGGCGGTTGCGCGAAAGCCTCTCCGACGTGCAGCGCCTCGAGGGCGGCAGCATCAAGCATGACGTTTCGGTGCCGGTCTCCAGCATGGGCGTCTTCATCGCCCGCGCCGAAAAGGCGGTGGATGAGCGGCTGCCCGGCGTACGCGTCGTCGCCTTCGGCCATATCGGCGACGGCAATGTTCATTTCAATCTCAGCCAGCCGGTGGCGATGGAAAAGCAGGCCTTCCTCGATCTCTGGGGCGAGATGAACGGGATCGTTCACGGCATCGTCCGCGAGATGGGCGGGTCGATCAGCGCGGAGCATGGCGTCGGTCAGTTGAAGCGCGAGGAGATCGCGGCCACGAAATCGCCCGTCGAAATGGACCTGATGCGCAGCCTGAAACGGGCTCTCGACCCGAAGGGCATTCTCAATCCGGGGAAGGTCGTTTGATCTCAGTCCGCGCTGCGGGCGAGCGCCGCGCCGATCGGCAGGTTCTGCGCCGGGACGACGAGCACCTTGTCGATGCGGGGTCCGTCCATATCTACGATTTCGAAGCGGTAGCCGTTCCAGGCGAAATAGTCGCCTTCGGTCGGCAGGCGTCCGAACCAGTTGAACATGACGCCGGCAAGCGTGTTCACCTCCGGGCTTTCGTCGCCCGGCAGTTTCTGGATCTTGAGCAGGCGCCGCACTTCGTCCACCGAGACGACGCCATCGATGATGAAAGAGCCATCGTCGCGGACGGCAACCGCCGTATTGCTGTTCGCCGCGTGATCGGAGAGATCGCCGATCATGGCGAAGAATATTTCCGACATGGTAATGGTGCCGACGACATCGCCATATTCGTCGATGACAAAGCCCATGAACATGTTTTCCGACTGCAGGATGCTCAGGGCGCGCAGCACGCTCGCTGTGCGCGGAATGTAGAGCGGCGGCGACATGCGGGCGAGAAGTTCGTCATTCGTCCCTGGATCGAGAAAGAGGTCCTCAAGCCTCACCATGCCGACGAAAGGCCCGTTCGCGCCTCGGCGCACCGGGTAGCGCATCTTCTGGTGCTGGCGGATCAGCGACAGGTTGTATTCCACCGGCTCTGCCACATCGAGCCAGACGAGCTGCACGCGCGGCGTCATGATCTCCGCCACGCGCGTGTCGCCCAGATGGAAGACGCGGTTCACGATGTCGCGTTCGACCCCTTCAATGGCGCCGGCCGCCGCGCCTTCCTCGATCAGGTGGCGGATTTCGTCTTCCGTGACCTTCGGCACCTCTCGACCCGTAAAACCATAGACCTTGAGCACGGCTTCCGTGGACCAGGAAAGCAAGGTGACGGCGGGCGAAAGCATCCGAGAGAGGCGGCTCATGGGCCAGGCGATCGCGGCGGCGATGGCCTCAGGATTGGAGAGCGCAATGCGCTTCGGCACGAGTTCGCCAAGGATGAGCGACAGATAGGTGATGGCGACGACGATAAGCCCGAAAGCGGCGGGCTCGGCCCATGGGCCGATCATCGGCCAGTCCGCCATCATCTCGCCGATGGGTCCGGCGAGCGTCGCCCCGCCAAAGGCACCGGCGAAGACGCCGACCAGCGTGATGCCGATCTGGACGACAGAGAGGAAACGGCCGGGCTCGGTGTTGAGTTGAAGTGCGGTTTCGGCGCCCGTGTGCGGCGCGCCTGACTGCTTGCGCCGGGCGAGAAGCGCCTGCAGGCGCTGGCGGCGCGAGGAGACGACCGCCATTTCCGACATCGCGAAAAACCCGTTCAAAAGGATCAGAACGAGCAGGATGATGATGTTCGAGAGCATGGCGTCCCCGGGGGCTGGGAGGCGATTATAGGGGGAAGTGCGAGGGTTGGCGACGGGGAAGCTTTTCGGGGCTGGAAAGCCGTGCCAGGCTGCTGCGCTTTCCCAACGCACGGAGAAGGCACATGCCGCACATGGATATAGAATCGGTCAGCGTCCGGCCTGCCCGCGACGAGGACCAGAGGGTGCTGGTGGCTTTGTGGGATGTCTGCGGGCTGACCAGGCCCTGGAACCATGCACCCAGCGATATCGCCTTTGCATGCGGAAGGCCCCATTCGGACATTCTGGTGGCGGAGTATGAGGGAAGGATCGTGGCGTCCGCCATGGTCGGCCATGACGGACACCGGGGCACGGTCTACTACGTGGCGGCGGACCCCGCCCTTCGAGGGCGAGGCCTCGGGCGGCTCATCATGCGGGCGGCAGAAGACTGGCTTGTTGCTCGCGGCGTGTGGAAGCTCAACCTGATGGTCCGGCGCGGGAATGACGCGGTGACAGGTTTCTATGCGACGCTCGGCTATGGAGAGGACGAGGTAACCGTCATGTCGAAGCGGCTCCAGCCGATGCCGCATGTGATCGCGTGACAGGCTAGAACAATCCAAGCTGGCCGGTATCGGCAGCCTTCCGCCGGAGAGGTTTCTCCGGTATCGCGGCTTGCTCTGGCTCCGACCGCTCGATGAGAGAAGGATCGTCATTTGCCGCGCGGTTGATCCGTGTGCTGACGGGGATCGCCTCCAGCAAATCATCCGGCGCGGGACTGAGCAGCGCCAGCAGCTCCTTTTCCGTGGCGGCCGGATCGAGCCAGAGGTTCCAGTCCTTCTCGTGGAGGATGACCGGCATGCGATGATGGATCGGCATGAGAGTTGCGTTGGCCTCTGTCGTCACCACGGCGCAGGTGTCGAGCTCGCTGCCGTGCGGGTCCATCCAGTGTTCCCAGAGCGCGGCCATGGCAAAGGGCGCGCCATCCCGCCGGCGGATGAAATAAGGCTGTTTCGGTCCCCTTCCCTCAGCCTTCCATTCATAGAAGCCATCGGCCGGCATGAGTGCGCGACGGTGGCGGAAGGCACCCCGAAAAGAAGGCTTCTCAGCGATCGTTTCGGCACGGGCATTGATGAGGATCGATTGCGGCATTTCCTTCGCCCATGACGGAACGAGACCCCAGCGCACAAGAAAAAAGCGGCGCTGCCCGCCCTCGCGGATGATGACCGGAACGGGCTGAGATGGCGCGATGTTGTAGCGCGCCGGAAAATCCGGCTCATCGAGATAGCCGAATAGTTCGCGCATAGCCTTCGGAGGCAGGGTGATCGCATATCGTCCGCACATGGGCCGAGCCTAAGGCGAGTCGCGCGGGCAAGACAGGGGCCTTTGTTATAGTGTAGCATCAGCTTCTACCTCAGGAGGCGGCATGACGCGCGGCGCGGCACAGCAGACGGCTCATCACACGCATAACCACAAGGTGTGCATCGAGGATGCGCTGACGACGGCGCGAGACCTCTGCGCCGAGCGGGGCGTCCAGCTGACGCCGCTGCGCGAAAAGGTGCTGCAGATCGTCTGGCGGAGCCACAAGCCGGTGGGCGCCTATGAGGTGCTGGACGAACTGGCGCGGAGCCACAAGTCGGCGCGGCCGCCCACGGTCTACCGGGCGCTGGACTTCCTGATGGCGGAAGGGCTCATCCACAAGATTCAGTCGCTCAATGCCTATCTCGGCTGCGTGGAGGCGGGCGCGCCTCATTCCGGCCTTTTCCTTATCTGCCGGAAGTGCGGCGCGACGGAGGAAATCGCCGACCCGAAGCTCGATGCGGCGCTCGACCAGGCATCGAAGCGCGCCCGGTTCCGCTCGGAACGGCGGGTGGTGGAGATTTCCGGCCTGTGCGCGCAATGTGCGGCTTGAGGACGCGGTTCGCGCAGAGGCCGCATCGCGGGGATTTTGAACGCCGGGCGCGATGATCTAAGATCACGCGTTTGCCATTTCCCGCAGCGGAGCCTGCTTTACCCCATGTTTTCCAGGACAGTTCTCATTTCGGCGGCATTGCTCATGTGCGCCACAGGGCCGCTTGCGGCCCAAAGCGAGCCAAAACCCGGCCGATTCGAAACGGGATCGAGGGCGGGCCCCTTCGTGGCGACCGACAAATCCCTCACCGACCTCACGGGCGACGGCTATGAGATTCGGGGTAATCTCGGGACTGCGCTGATCCTGCAGAAGGGGGCCTCCGTCTATTCCTGCCAGATCCCGCCCGATCCCGAAGCGCTCGACTTCAAGCCCTATTTCGTCTGCGCGGAGCTCGCCGAACTGCCGCGCAAGGCCGCGGCAGCGCCGGCAGCCCCCCGAACGAAGAATTGACCGGAAGCGGCACCGCCGCGATGCTGCGCGCATCGCAACCGGAATACATAAAAATCAGAACGAACCAAGGGAGACGACGAGATGAGCTACAAGCCTTTCGATCTTTCGGGAAAGGTGGCCCTGGTGACGGGCGGCAATGGCGGCATCGGCCTCGGCATGGCGGACGCCATCGCACAGGCCGGCGCCGATGTGGCGATCTGGGGCACGAATGAAGACAAGAACAAGCGCGCGGTCGAGCAGCTCCGCGCCCATGGCGTGAAAGTCTATACGCGCAAGGTGGACGTGTCGGACGAGGCGCAGGTCGTGGACGGTATCGGCGCGACGGTGAAGGAACTCGGCCGGATCGATTCCGTTTTTGCCAATGCGGGCGTCGGCTTCGGGGCACCGTCCTTCGTCGACATGTCGACCGAGGTCTATCGCAAGACGCTGGCCGTCAATCTCGATGGCGTGTTCTGGACACTGCGCGAGACGGCGCGGCACATGGTCGAACGCGCGAAGAAGGGCGATGCCGGCGGCTCTCTCGTCGGCGTGGCGAGCCTTGCCGCCATCGAAGGCGCGGCGCGCAACGAGGCCTATGCAGCAACCAAGGGCGGCGTGATCTCCATGATGAAGGGCATTGCGGTCGAACATGCGCGCTATGGCATGCGGGCGAATTCGATCCTGCCCGGCTGGATCGCGACCGACATGACCTCGCAGGCGCAATCCTCCTCCGCCTTCTCCGAAAAGGTGATCCCGCGCGTGCCGGCGCGGCGCTGGGGCGAGCCGGGCGATTTCGGCGGCATCGCGGTCTATCTCACGTCGGATGCGTCGGCCTATCATTCGGGCGATACATTCGTGATCGATGGCGGCTACGCCATTTTCTGAGGAAAGATGACGGACAAGCGGAACGGCATGGCAGGCGGCGAGACCGCCGACATCGACAGGCGCCTCATTCTCATGGCGCGCACCGTCGTCGTGCTGTTCCGCGAGTTCGAGAAAATCGCGCGCGAACTCGATATCACCATTCCACAGTACCGCTTTCTGCTCTTCCTCAAGCGGGGGCCGAAGCGCGCAGGCGAGTTGGCGGTGGAAGCCGCGATCCGCAAGCCGACGGCTTCGGGCCTCATCGCCGACATGGAAAAGCGCGGGCTCATCGCGCGGACGCCCGACAAGGAAGACGGGCGGAGCGTGAAGCTCAGCCTCACGCAGAAGGGGCTCAGGAAACACCGGGAATTCGAGGAGGCGCTGGCGCGGTACCTGCCGTCGCTGCTCGATCTCGGCGATCAGGAGCGGATGCTCGAGGCGTTTTCCGAGCTTGCCTATATCATCGACAGCAGGCGGGAAAACGCCGGTCCGGTGGCGGTCGACGACCTCATGGAGGAGGCGGGCCGGGGCTGACGGACGATAAGAAAAGAACGGGGGAAACCAGATGAGTCTCGATCTCAATCCGGTATCGGTGTCGGACTATCGCGAATTCGCGCGGCGGCGGCTGCCGACCCAGCTTTTCGACTACCTCGACGGCGGCTCCTATGCCGAGCGCACGCTTGCCGACAATGTGGACGCCTTTGCGCGGCTGAAACTGCGCCAGCGTGTGCTGCGCGATGTCGGCACCATCGACACGCGGGCCGAGATATTCGGCGAGACATGGACGATCCCGGCGGCACTCGCCCCTGTTGGCTTTGCCGGCATGTATGCGCGGCGCGGCGAAGTGCAGGCGGCGCAGGCGGCAGAGAAATTCGGCGTGCCTTTCACCCTGTCGACGGTCGGCATCTGCTCGATCGAGGAAGTGGCCCAGGCAACGAAGAAACCGTTCTGGTTCCAGCTCTATGTCATCAAGGATCGCGGCTATGCGCGCGAGCTGATGCAGACGGCGCATGGCGCCGGCTGTCCTGTGCTCGTTTTCACGGTCGATCTTGCGGTACTCGGGGCGCGCTACCGCGACACGCGCAACGGCATGAACACCGCCATGTCCTTCGGCAAGCGGCTCAAGGTAGCGGCGGATTTCGCGCGACGGATCGACTGGCTTCGCGATGTGGCGCTGGGCGGAAAACCTCTCGACTTCGGCAATCTGCGTGGCGCGGTGCCCAACGCAAAAGGCTTCGCCGAATTCGGCGCCTGGGTCGCGCAAAATCTCGACCCGTCGATGACCTGGAAAGATCTCGAATGGGTGCGGGAGAACTGGCCCGGCAAGATCATCATCAAGGGTGTGATGGACGCGGAAGACGCGCGCATGGCCATGCAAAGCGTCTCGCCAGACGGGATCGTCGTATCGAACCATGGCGGCCGGCAGCTCGACTCGACGCCAGCGACCATCGAGGCGCTGCCCGCCATCCGCGACGAAGTGGGCGACCGCACGACACTGCTGCTGGATGGCGGCGTGCGGAGCGGCCTCGACATCGTGAAGGCCGTGGCGCGGGGCGCGGATGCCTGTCTTCTCGGGCGCGCCTGGGCCTATGCGCTCGCCGCGCGCGGGGGGCCAGGCGTTTCCGCCATGCTCGGCACGATGCGGCAGGAAATGCATGTGGCGATGGCGCTTACCGGCTTCACGAAGGCAAGCGAGATCGACGCCTGCGCGATTGCGAGATCATAGGCCGAGTTCCTTGCGGCAAGCTTCTTTCAGAAGCGGGAGGCGGTCTTTAACCGCAAGCCAAACGCGATCCGGCAAAACCGCGTCGTAATCGTGCCGCAGGATCGATCCGAAATCCCGCAACAACCTGAATTCCACTTCGGGATATTTGCCGTCGAATCTCGGACCGATCTTTCTTGCCGCTTCGCATATTCTTTCGAGGCAGCGTTCGACGGCATCATAGATGAGCGGGGCATCCAGGAATTCTTCCCGGGTGACATTCTCAACATGAGATTCGATGCGCTCGATCTGAACGAGAATATCCTCAAGGCGCTTTTCAGGATTGTCAGAAGACATGGATTTGATCTCTCTCGACCTCGGAGAGAAATGACGGTTTGAGGCTTTTCCGCTCCAGCACGTCAACTTTCCTGCCGATCAATCTCGAAATGTCGCCAGCGACACCGGCCAGATCGAAAATGTCGAAGTGCCGCCCGGGATCGATATCGACCACCATATCGATATCGCTATCGGGGCGATCTTCCATTCGCGCAACGGACCCGAAGACTGCAACGTGCTCGACACCTCGCCCGTTCAATTCCGTCTTCATTCCCTGAAGCGCACGCAGCACATCGGCCAGACAACTACGGCGCCGTTGCGCGCTTTCCGACAACACGGATTTCAAAGCGGCGAGACTCGATCGATGCGGCCTCGCCTTGCCGTTTTCAAAATTGACGAGAGTCGGGCGCGAAACGCCTGCGCGCCGGGCCAGTTCCGCCTGAGTCAGCCCCGCGCGGCTCCGCGCGCTGCGGCAGTCGCCCGGTGTCAGAATATGGTCGGCCGTTTCCATAGCTGAAATATGTATAATTCTTTTCTTTTTGTCAAACATTATACATACGAGATTTAGCCAAGTGAGTGTGTCTGCTCCATGTTTTCGTCAAGAGACGCATGCCGCGATCACGCTCACAGAATCTCACCCGAGCGGACGAAATTGACGGCCACATAGTCGCCTGAAGAAGAGCCTCACAAAATTGTCGCGTTCTCAATAAACAAATTTTACAAATTATGGAGTGCAACTATGCAGGAAATATTCCGTGTCCGAAACAATAAGGCTCAAGTTTGAAGGCGGAATTGCTCAAAATGGCGAGCTTCATTTTTATGAATACAGTCGCTCACAGTATGGCACTGCACGCTTTATTGCGACGATTGAACATTTTCGGCGGCACGGTGTTGTAGCGGAGCGCATCAACGCCAACTCCTACGTTGATATCCGGGTACGAAGTGCTGAACGCGGCTCATTCATCGAAGACATTATCGTTCTAGCAATCAAAGAAGGGATGGCCGTCGCAGTATCCACTCCCCTGTCGGCATTAATTTCATATGTCTGGCATTTGCTTTCACCACGGAAAGAATCGACGGACGAAACAATTGTTCAATTGGCCCAAATTAAACTAGCGGAAGAAGCTCAGCGAACTGAGCAAGAGCGTGAGCGCACCGAGCAGCTCAGGGCATTACAACAGATCGCAGAAGGCCACAGGGCAACAGCCGCAGACGCACTCGCTCTCGCAAAATGGGCGATAACATCACGTAATGCGGCAATCGGTCGACTTGGTCTCGATCAAAGCGTGCTTTCAGACATTGCGCACGAACTTGAGGGAAGTAAGCCGAGAGCAAGAGTTTGAAGAGCACGAAGATGCACTAAGCGGCGTGGATGAAGAATCGATGAACCAACTTACGTCCAGACTGCGCCCAATTATTAAAGAGATGGCGCTTCCGCTAAAGCAATCCACCAAGCAAATGAGTATCGGCGCAGCAAACGACAACCGGAAGTACGTTCACATGGATCCTTCGATCGTACGAGCCATTCAGAGTCGGCACACGGAGGACGAAGTGGTCGCGGTCGAAGGGCACGTTAAAAGTTATGACCGAGACTTGGGCGTTGGAAAAGTTAAGTCTGATCTCTACTTGCGTTCACTAAATTTTACTGTGCCAATTGGCGACCGCAAGAGATTGCGGAATGCAATTCTCACGGCGATGACAAAGGACAAAACCATTCTGCATTGTCGACAAGTTATCGATGAAAGCGGGCTCCCAACCTCGCTAATTGTTCTTGAAGTTGACAACAGCGCGCCCGATCAAGACGCATAGCCACCACTCCAACACCAGCAATCAAACTTCCAACAAGATATGCACCGCGATGCTCGGCACGATGCGGCAGGACATGCATGTCGCTATGCCGCTGACCGGCTTCACAAAGGCGAGCGAGATCGACGCCAGCGCGATTGCGTGAAAGGACAGAGCCCTCCCACAAACGAAAGCAGCGAGGCTTATGCCTCGCTGCCCGTTACATCCGTCCAGACTTTCGCCCGGGTGATGCTGCTTAGCGAATGGTGTCCTGATCGTCCATCAGACCGCCATCGCCATAGCCGTCTTCATTGGTGACGCTGCCGGTCGTGTCGCCCGCAGCGCCGGCGGACTCGACCTCAACCGACTGAGCCTTGATCGCCGGGCTGGTCAGCCAGCCGTCTTCCACCAGGCCGGAAACGCGAACCAGTTCGCCTTCGTTCAGCGGCGGAAGGGCCTGGGCGTTGTCGTCGGCCATGGAGACGTCGATGCTGCCGTCAGCATGCTCCAGCGTGAAGCTGTCGTCATTGACCTCGCTCACCGTGCCCGAGACTTCGACCCACTCACCGTCCGAAACTTCGGACAGGTTGGTCGTCGCGGCACCCGTCGTGCCCTGCGTCGCGCCCTGCGTCGCGCCAGGCGTCGTGCCCTGCATCTGCTCGTTCTGGATCGGCTGATCCTGCTGCATATCCACATCCTGCGCCATTGCGGGCGCGAGGCCGAGCGAAAGGGCTGCGATGGCTGTTGCGATAAAGCGTCCGTTCTTCATGTCGATCTCCAATCGTTGGACCGCCCCCGGCCCGTCATTGCCCCTTCAACGGAGGGAGACGAAATCCGTTCCGGATTTTCGCGAAGGATCAAACACGTCGAGCGGGTTCCACGCGGTTCCATGAAATGAAAACCGGAAAATATCAGCGCGGCTTGCGAGGCTTGCGCTTGTCTGCGCGCTTGCGGGCGTCGGGATCGATAATCGCCTCGACATCCCGCGGATCGACCGCTTTTCCCTCGTCATCGACATAGGCGACGGTGACTTTGCTCCCCGTCGAGCGCGTATGCAGCGTCAGCGGCATAATGCCCTCGGACAGATACTTGTCGCCCCATTGCGTCATCGCCATGAAAGGCAGCGTCAGGGCGCGGCCCATGGCGGTGAGAGGATATTCGACGCGCGTGCGCTGTCCCTCTTCGCGATAGTCCCGCTTTTCCATGATGCCGCTTTCGGCGAGACCGGCGAGCCGGCTGCTCAAGACGGTGCGGGGGATGTCGAGATCGGCCTGGAAATCGTCGAAGCGCCGGATGCCATAAAGCGCCGACCTGAGTATCAGCAGGGTCCAGCGGTCGCCCACAAGCTCGAAACTGCGGGAGAGGTTGCAATCGGCCAGGGCAACCGGAGACCGGCGGACGGGAGCGTCATCTTTCATGCGATCATCCTATCTGAGTTGCAAATCCGTATCCAGCCTGATATTACCTGAGTCCTTTTTTTGGACTCTGTAAGGGAGGCTCGATCATGCACGGGCTGAGGGAAGACGATCCGCTGACCGATTTCACGCCGCGCGAGATCACGCGAAATGGCGCAACGAAGAAGGTCTATGTCTCGGGAGGCGGCCCGGCGGTGATAGTGATGACAGAGATGCCGGGCATCAGCCCGCATGTCGCGCGGTTCGCCCGCTGGGTGCGGGATGCGGGCTTCACCGTCTATATGCCTTCGCTGTTCGGGCGGGATGGCGCGGTGCCAACGGCCGAGGAAGGTGCAGCTGTATTCCAGCGCGTGTGCGTCAGCGCGGAGTTTCGCGCTTTCGCCGCCAATGCCTCCAGTCCCGTCACGCAGTGGCTGCGCGCGCTGGCGCGGCTGGCACATGAGGAATGCGGCGGGCCGGGCGTCGGCGCGATCGGCATGTGCTTCACCGGCAATTTCGCCCTCAGCATGATGCTGGAGCGCTCGGTGCTCGCGCCCGTCCTTTCGCAACCGTCGCTGCCGCTGAACGAGCCTGCCGGGCTCGAAATCGCTCCGGACGAGCTCGAAGCGGTGAAAGAACGGCTGGACCGGGAGAATCTGACGGTGCTCGCCTATCGTTTCGAAGGCGACCGAATATGCCGCGCGGAACGCTTCGCGGCCTATGCCGAGGCCCTAGGCGACCGCTTTATCGGGCGGACGCTTCCAGACAGCGCGGCAAATGAAGATGTGTCGCCCTTTTTCGCCAAACACGTGCCCTATCCGCATAGCGTCGTCACCCAACACCTGATCGATGAGGCGGGCCAGCCAACCATCGTGGCGCGAGACGAAATTCTCGCCTTCTTCGCGAAGCGGCTTTCGCCGGGATGACGCCTATTTCGCCCTGGTAATGCGGATCAGCTTGCCGTCTTCCTCATCGGTGAGGAGGTAGAGCGCTCCATCGGGCCCCTGCCGCACGTCCCGGATGCGCGAGCCCATATCGGCGAGGAGCTTTTCCTCGCCGGTGACTTTCTTGCCGTCGAGCGTCAGGCGATAGAGGCCCGGCCGCGCAAGGCCGCCAACGAAGAGCGAACCCTGCCATTCCGGAATAGCGTCGCTCGTGTAGAAGGCCATGCCGGAAACGCCGATGGATGGCGTCCAATGATAGATGGGGTCCTCCATGCCGGGCGCCGACGAAGCACCCGTGCCGATCTTGCCGCCGCTATATTCGACGCCGTGTGAAACAACGGGCCAACCGTAGTTCTTTCCGGCTTCGGGGATGTTGATCTCGTCGCCGCCGCGCGGCCCGTGTTCATTGGTCCAGAGGGCGCCCGTGCCCGGGTGGAGCGCCGCGCCCTGCTGGTTGCGATGACCGTAGGACCAGATTTCCGGAAGCGCATCGTCTCTGCCGACAAAGGGATTGTCTTCCGGCACCGTGCCGTCCGGCATGATGCGGATGACCTTGCCGAGATGAGAGTTCAGGTCCTGCGCCTCTTCGCGCATACCGACGCGCGAGCGCTCGCCCAGCGCGACGAAGAGATGCCCTTCCCTGTCGAAGACGAGGCGGGACCCGAAATGGAGATCGCTCTCCTTCTTCGGTTGCTGGCGGAAGATGACTTCGACGTTGCGGAGTTGCGGCGACATGCTTTCGGTGAGTTCGCCGCGGGCCACCGCCGTCCCGTTCGTGTTGCCTTCGCCCTTCTCGGCATAGGTGAGATAGACGAGACGGTTTTCATCGAATGCGGGATCGAGTGCGACGTCGAGCAGACCGCCCTGCCCTCGCACCACGACTTCGGGCACGCCATAAATCGCATCGCGTATCCGGCCTTCCGCAGTCACGAGGCGGAGTTGGCCGCGACGCTCGGTCACAAGAAAATTGCCATCGGGCAAAAAAGCGAGGCCCCAGGGGTGCTTGAGGCCGGAGGCGACTGTCTCGACTTCGATTTTTACTCTCTCGGTCGAGACCGTTCCGGCGGAAGCAGGGCCCGTAATGAGAGCCGCGACGGCGAGAATGGTGAGCGAGGGGGCGAGCCTTTTCATCGTTACTTTCTCTCCTGTGGCGGTGTATCGGGCGGCGGGCGGAGAACAGGCCCGCGATCCTCGGGCAGGATGTCGCTTGTCGTCCAGGACAAGACGAAGAGCGCGTTCCATTGCGTCTGTTCGGAGAATCCCATGTCGAAATCCGAAACGGAAATGAGTTCCCCCGTCTTGGCGTCGTAACCCACGGCAGCGAATTTCGCGACGCCCTGGCGCCGGTCGCGCTTGAAGAGTGCGATTTCCGGCAAGGCGAAACTCCCGGCAAGCGGCACGGGAACGTCCATTTGCGGGATGCCGACGACCAGCGAATTCTCGTCGATCGAAAGCGCGCCGGACCTGATCTCGACGATCATGTCGGCATCGTCCCGGTTCGCGGTGAGGCGCGCGCCGCGGCGCAACAGCCTTTCACGGATCGAGGCCACGGCATACCGGCTGTCCGTGCCCTCGAAAAAACTGGCGTCGAGGAAGACACGCGTTCCGTGCGGCACGTTGAGAGAGAGATTCTGCGCCGCCCTGTCGACGGCGGCGGAGAGCATCAACTGTTCGGAGGCGGTGCGCGAAGGCGCGGTGCGGCGCTCGGTGGTGCAGGCCGCAAGCAGGAATGCAGCAGTCAGCACAAGACCGGAGGCAATGACGGGGCGAGGCGCGATCATGCGGGGAACAATCGCGGGCACAGGAGACGAAATTGTGGCAAGGCCACGGAAAAATCGCAGCATCCCGCCGGAAATCGGCCATTCCTGTCCCGCATACAGCGCTCCGCTTGACAGACGGGTTCCATCGGGATTTTAGTTAGGCATCCGAACCAATTGGAGGGGCGGCCGAAACCGCACCCGCGCAGGGAGACTATTCATGGCGATCCGCACACCGCTTTGCGACCTTCTCGGCATCAAATATCCGATCATGCTGGCCGGCATGGGCGGGGTGTCCTATGCGGAACTCGCCGCGGCCGTGTCCAATGCGGGCGGCTTCGGCACGCTCGGCATGGCGGGGCTGCAGCCGGAAGAAATCCGCGTGCAGATGAAGAAGGTGAAGGATCTTACCGACAAGCCGTTCGGCGTGGATCTTCTTGCCGCCGTGCCGGAATCGCTCGAACGCACCGCCGACATCATGATCGAGGAAGGCGCGACGGCCTTCATCTCAGGCCTCGGCGTGCCGACAAATATCCTCGACAAGCTGCACAAGGCCGGCATGAAGGTGATGAATGTCTGCGGCACAGTGAAACACGCCGTTGCCGGCGAGAAGGCTGGCCTCGACGCCGTTATCGCGCAGGGCACGGAAGGCGGCGGTCATACGGGCAAGGTTGCCGGCATGGCGCTCATTCCGCAGGTGGTGGATGCGGTGAAGACGATCCCTGTCGTCGCCGCCGGTTCGATCGTCGACGGGCGAGGCCTTGCCGCCGCGCTTGCCTTCGGCGCGCAGGGCGTCTGGATGGGTACGCGTTTCATCGCCGCAAAGGAAAGCCACGCAGGCGACATGTACCGGCAGGTAATCGTCGATGCGAAGGACACCGACACCATCGTCACGCGCTGCTATTCAGGCAAGACGATGCGTGTGTTCAACAATCCTTACGTGCAGGACTGGGAGAGCCGTCCGCAGGACATCCAGCCCTTCCCGCAGCAGGCCATCATCTCGACCAAGGCGAATGTGATGGGCGGCATCGGCGGCCAGATCGAAGGTCTCGACCGCGACCGCTCCTGCTTCGCCATGGGCCAGGGTGCCGGCGGCATTCACGATGTGCTGACCGCCGCCGAAATCGTCGAAAAGACGATGGCCGAAGCCGAAGCCGTTCTCGAACGGCTGAAAAAGTTCGGCTGACCGTACGCATTTCCCCTTCGCCCCAAGGCCCGTTTCCTGCAGCCCGAACCATTCAGCAATGGCTTCAGAGCTGTAGGAAGGGTCTTCGGGGCGAAATGGGACGTTCGCTGTCCATATTCGGGACATGCCGCGCGCGGGTAGCCGCGGGGCTATGCGCGCTCGTGCTCGCCCTGTCCTTGCCCGCTGCCGCGGCCATTCCGGCGAAGGCGGTTCAACTTGCCGAGATTCTGGGGGCAGTGCACCACATCCGTGACATTTGCGGCGCCAATGAGGGCCAGCTCTGGCGCAACAAGATGATCGAAATGATCCCTGTGCTGCAGCCCACGGAAGCCGAACGGCAAAGGCTGGTGAAGCACTTCAACGATTCCTATTACCGCTATCGAAATGCCTATCCGAAATGCACCGCAGCGGCCGCCGGCCAGTCGGACAAGCTGATGCAAGACGGACAGAAAATCGCCGAAGAGCTGGCCGCAAGCGGCTATGGCCGTTGAACCGCCATTTGGCGGTACGGGCAGATGCCGGCCGTGTCTGCGTCAATGTGACAGCCGTTAACCTCTCTTTCACGAAAGTCGAGACTTTCCGCACCGTTGTGTTACAAAGAAGGAAATCGGCCCTTGTTTCGGGCCGGCAACAAGTGCGTGAGAGCGCCGGAAGAGAGGACCCGATGGCCGGAGATTATTCGAGAGACGCTGCCGGTCTCGATCTCGCCGATGAGGACGGACACGACGCTTCGCCACTCACCGAAGAAGAGCAGCGGCGCATGGCGCTCCAGAATCTTCTCGATGCCTGGGACGAGTCGCTCGGCGAGGGCGTCGATGCGGATATTCTCGCGACCACTGCCATTTTCGCAGCGCTCTCCGACATGGTGGAAGCCTATGGCGAGGAAGCCGTCGCCGAGATGGCGAACGGCCTTGCCGACCGGGTGCGCCAGGGCGAGTTCACGCTGAACCGCACGCTGAACTGACACGCGCAAGCCCCAATGAAAAAGCCCGCCCTCCGGACCGGAGCGGCGGGCTTTTCCTTTTCCGGTTGCCTCAGAAGCGATAGTTGAGGCCGATCCTCGTATTGTGGGTCGTCAGATCGATGCTTTCGGCGAGAGGCAAGCCGAGAAAGTCGCCGCGATAGGTTTCCGACCCGTAATCCGTATAGAGATACTCAGCCTTCAAGGAAAAGGACGGCGTCAGCGCATATTCGATACCGGCGCCGGCCGTCCATCCGAGATATCCGTTCGTTTCCCGAATGTCGGTGCCGCCCAGACCGAAGAAATCCTGAGTGTAGGCGACGTCATAGCGCGCCCAGGCGAAGCCGCCTGTCACGTAAGGCAGGATATCGCCCATCGCATAGCCGAGGCGGGCGCGAACAGCGCCATAGGACTCAAGCTCGGTCCGGGCCTGCGTGACGATAGGCAGCCCGCCGACCAAATCCACCGTGCGGCGGGATCCGGACGCGTCGGACAGACCCAGATCGATCAGGACGCCGATCACGAGATTATTGTCGAGCCGGTGGTCATAGCCGGCCTGTATGCCTCCGGAAAAATCGTCGAAGTCGTGATCGTAGGCATAAAGCCCGCTATCTTCCGTCTCGAGCCAGTCATACCCCCCATGGATGCCGAGATAGAAGCCGGTCCAACCGGAGGCTTCGGTGGCGGATGCAGCAACGGGCATCAAGACGGCGGCCAGAACCGCCGCCGTTCCAATCGTTTTCATAAGTGCCTCACACGGACAAAAATGGTGCGTTCACCATAATGGGTGTCTGTGTGAGGTCAATAAAATCCGGCTGCCACCCAGATCAAATAAGCACTTCGATGAGGCGCGGGCCCTTCTGCTTCACGGCGGAAGAGAAGACATCGACAAATTCCTCGATCGTCTCCACGCGCGTCGACTCGACACCCATACCATTGCCGAGCGATGCCCAGTTCAGTTCCGGGTTATGGAGGTCAAGCATGGAGAGCGCCTTCGGTCCCGGATTTTCCGCGCCGACGCGCATCAGCTCGATGTTGAGGATGGCGTAGGAGCGATTGGCGAAGATCACGTTCACGACGTCGAGCTTCTCGCGCGCCTGCGTCCAGAGCGCCTGCAGCGTGTACATGGCGCCGCCATCGCCATGAAGGCACACGACCTTGCGGTCTGGCGCGGCGACGGCCGCACCCGTCGCAAGCGGCAGGCCCTGACCGATGGAACCGCCGGTGAGCGAGAGATGGTCATGCGGTGCCGCATTCACGGTGGCGATCATGGAGCCGATGCCGGACGTGGCCGCCTCATCCGAGACGATGGCGTTCTCCGGCAGGAAATGGCCGACAACCTGGCCGATGGTGAACTGGTCGAAAGAAGCGCCGGCCTTTGGCAGCTCCGGCTTCTGCAGCGGCGCGATGCCGGCCGGCTCCTTCGGCGCAGCGACGGCATCCGCCACGGCTTCGAGCGCCGCCGCGCCATCTTCGTGGGGATGGGCGAGATAGATGATGTCGGCGCTTTCGGGCGTGCACCAGCTCGGTTTGCCTGGATAGGCGAAGAAGGAGACAGGCGGCTTCGAGCCGACAAGGATCAGCTGCTCAACCGACTGCAGCGTCTCGACGATCTGCTCCGCGAAATAGGGAATGCGCTCGATGGCAACACGGCCGGCACCGCGCTGGAGGCGCGGCGCGAAGGTGTCGCACATGATGCGCGCGCCGGACTTCGCGGCGATGCGGCCTGCGGCGGCAAGACCCTTTTCCTTGAGCGCGGCACCGCGCACGAGGATCGCCGTCTTCTTGCCGTTCTTGAGCGCCTTCGCCACACGGTCGACTGCTTCGGATGAAACGGCGGCGGGCGCGATGCGCGGGAGAGCCGGCGCTGCCTGCTCGGCATCGAGCCAGGCGGTGTCGGCGGGCAGGATCAGGGTTGCGATCTGGCCGGGGGGCTGCATCGCGGCCTGCACGGCGCGGGCGCCATCTGCGGCCACGGTTTTCGGCGAGGTGGAGGAATGAATCCAGCCCGAGACGGGGCGCGCGAAACCCGCCAGGTCGGAGGCGAGCGGCGCATCGTACTGCGCGTGATAGGTCGCATGGTCGCCGACGATATTGACGATGGGCGTCTGCGCGCGGCGGGCATTGTGCAGGTTGGCAAGGCCGTTTGCGAGGCCGGGCCCGAGATGGAGAAGTGTCGCGGCGGGCTTTTCAGCGATGCGGCCATAGCCATCCGCCATGCCCGTCACCGCGCCCTCGAACAGGCCGAGGATCGCGCGCATGCCGTCCACCTTGTCGAGGGCTGCGACGAAATGCATTTCCGAGGTGCCGGGATTCGAGAAACAGACTTCCACGCCGGAGTTCACCAGCGTGCGTACCAGGCTTTCCGCACCGTTCATTTTCCCGATCTCCCTGATCTTATTTTGCCGTTTGACGAAGCTTAGAACAAAAACGAGCTGGCGACACGCGCAAGGACGACGGCGCCGAAGATGGCAATAAGAATGCCCGACACCTTGTTGACGATGCGAAGAAGATCGTCGTTCATCCGGTGGCGAAAGAGGCTGACGAAGCCCGAAAGACCCGCCCACCAAAGCGCAGACCCCGCCATCACCGCCAGCACGAGCGTTGCGGCGTGGCCGTAATCCTCACCCGCGTCGGTGAGCCCTGCGACGCCGCCGAAGATGGCGATGAAGCCCAGCATGGTGGCGGGGTTGGTGATGGTCAGCACGAAGGTCGTCATGAAGACCGCGGCCATGGCACCGGTATGCACTTCCGGCGGCGCCTCGCTGAAATGCGGCCGGGAGAACCAGGTGCGCAGCCCCAGAAACAGAAGAAAGAAACCGCCGACGAATTGCAGAGCGGTTTCGAAGCGGAGAACGAAGTCCATGGCGGCGGTGATGCCGAAAGCCGCGATGGTGGCAAAAAGCGCATCGCCCGCGGCCGCGCCGCCGCCCGAAAGAAAGCCGTTCAACTGGCCAAAGCGCAGGGTGCGGCGGATGACAATGAGATTGACGGGGCCGATAGGCGCCGCGACCGCGAGACCGATCGCAATGCCGTTCAACACCAGGCCGAAATCAAGCATGCCGCGAGCCGCCCTTCCCGTCAGACGACCACGACATCATTGCCCGGCGGTTCTGCATAGAGTTTTTCGACAAGCGCGGCGCGGCGGCCAAGCGCGACCGCCTGATTGATGTAGCCCTTGTCGGTCAGTTCGCCCGCATCGACGCTTGGCGGTTCGACCATCAGGAGCGCGCGAACGATACGCGTGCTCGAACCCGGATTGCCCTTGTTGTGGGCGGCGAGCCCTTCCGAGAGGCGTGCGAGCACCGCCGGATGGTGGACGAGGTCTTCCACCGCGAGCGACTGGTCGCCCGCTATGTTGCGGCAGGCGGGAATATTGGGGAAGCCGAGAATGCCGATGAAGGACCGGTCGAGACCGGCGACCAGCGCATCGGCCAGCACGCCATTCGAACTTGCAACGACATCGACGCGGAGCTTGCCCGCGCTCACCCAAGTGCCGGTCGAGAGCTTGAAGTCCTCGGCAACGCGGCCATCGAAGACGAGGCCCTCTTCCGGACGATCCGGATCGAGAAAGCGCGCGCCGTCGCCGAGGCGATAGAAGCCCTCCTCGTCATAGGCCTCTGCCGTCTTCGTCTCGTTCTTGTGGTAGCCCTTCGTGATGCAGTCGCCGCGCACGCGCACTTCGAGCTTCTCGCCGACGGGGGCGAGCTTCAACTCGACGCCCGGCAGCGGCAGGCCGAGAAGGCCCATGCGCTCGGTCGGCCAATGGACGTTGCAGATCGTCGGCGCGGTCTCCGTCGCACCATAGCCCGACGAGAAGACGATGCGCTCACCCGCGACGCGGATCGCAACCTGCTGGATGCGTTCGTAGAGATCCTGGCTCAGCGCCGCACCGCCATAGGCGAGCGTGCGCAGCCGCGAGAAGAAGTTTCTCGCCAGCGCCTCGTCGTTTTCGAGTTCATCCACCAGCATGGTGTAGGCGGCGGGGACGTTCGAATAGGCGGTGGGTGCGATTTCGCGGAGGTTCTGCACCGTTTCTGCAAAACCGCCGGGGACCGGGCGGCCGCCATCGATATAGAGCGTGCCGCCGGAAACGAGCAGGTTGTTCAGGATCGCATTGCCGCCGAAGCAGTGGTTCCAGGGAAGCCAGTTCAGCAGCACGGGCGGCTCGTCGCCCTCTTCCTCGACATTGACGCTGCGCGGCATCACCGAATTCACGCACATCATGCGCTGCGTGGTGATGACGGCCTTCGGCATGCCGGTGGAGCCGGAGGTGAAGAGATATTTCGCCACCATGTCGTAGTCGAGGCGTGCAAAGCTCTCCTCGACCGCATTGCCCGGCGTCGTTTCGAGAAGCGCGGAGAAAGGCGTGCCCATCGAACCATCGACGGTGACGAGCTCCACGCCATTGAGCGGCAGGGCGGCGAGACCACGCGTGAAGGGTGCCGCCTCCTGCATGAAGATCAGCTTCGGCTCGACGAGATCGAAGACGTAGCGGAGCTTGTCGAAGTCCGAGCTCATGGTGCTGTAGGAGGGAGACACCGGCGCGACCGGCACGCCCGCAAGGATCGCGCCATAGGTCATCAGCGCATGTTCGATCGAATTGCCGGAGAGGATCATCACCGGCGTCGTCTGATCGAGGCCGCGATCAAGCAGCGCCTGCGCGATGGCATTCACTTTCGCGTTCGCCTGCGCATAGGTCAGCAAGTCCCACTCGCCGAAGCCCTCTTTCGCGGGCAGCCGCTTGCCGAGCCAGACGCGGTCCGGCGCTTCCGCCGCCCATTTGCGGATCGGTGCGATCAGGTTTGCGGGCGTCTCGCGCAGCGGATGCGGATTGCGCAGCAGGATGGAGCCGTCGGCGCGGCGCTCCACTTCCACCTTGCGTTCGACATATTTCGGATCGCGGAAGGGCGGCAGATTGAGGTCCAAGGCGGTCGCGCTCCCGTCAGGCGTTTACATCGACAATGGCGCGACCACGCACCTTGCCTGCCAGAATGTCCTGACCGAGCTTCGGCACATCGTCGAGCTTGGCACGGAAGCTCATGGCTTCGAGCTTCTTCATGTCGAGATCGGTGGCGAGGCGGCGATAGGCTTCTTCACGCTTTTCCTTCGGCGCCATGACGCTGTCGATGCCCGCCAGCGTGATGCCGCGCAGGATGAAGGGCGCGACGGAGGCCGGCAGGTCCATGCCTTGGGCAAGACCGCAAGCGGCTACCGCGCCGCCATATTTCGTCATGGAGAGGACATTCGCGAGCGTGTGGCTGCCCACCGCATCGACAGCACCTGCCCAGCGTTCCTTGCCGAGCGGCTTTGCCGGGTTCGACAGTTCGTTGCGGTCGATCACTTCATCGGCGCCGAGGCCCTTCAGATAATCCGCTTCGGAAGCGCGGCCCGTGGAGGCGATCACGCGATAGCCGAGCTTTGCGAGGATGGCGATGGCGACCGAGCCGACGCCGCCCGCCGCGCCCGTGACCAGCACGTCCGAGCCCGGCTTCACGCCGTTCTTTTCCAGCGCCAGGACCGAGAGCATCGAGGTATAGCCCGCCGTGCCGATCGCCATGGCCTGTTCGTTCGAGATTGCATCCGGGAGTTTCACCAGCCAGTCGCCCTTCACACGCGCCTTCTGCGCATAGCCGCCATTATGGCCCTCGCCGACGCCCCAGCCGTTCAGCACGACGCGGTCGCCGGGCTTGAAGTTCGGATTGTCGGATTTCTCGACCTTACCCGAGAAGTCGATACCGGGGATAAGTGGCCAATGGCGGATGATGGGGGCGGCACCGGTAAGCGCCAGGCCGTCCTTGTAGTTCACGGTAGAATAGTCAACGGCGACAGTGACATCGCCTTCCATGAGATCGGCTTCGGTGAGGGTTGCGAATTCGATCTGCGGGGCCTTTTCGCCCTTCGAGGCGCGGATGGCGCGGAACGTCCCTGTCATTTCCCGTCCTGACTTCTGTTTGATGCCTTGATGGCTTTTTCGATGCCTGTTGGCCGACAAACGAACCCAAATCCGCCCTTCGGTCAAGCGAGGGGGCAGCGCCGCCGCGCCCGGCTGGCACTCACCTCGGCCGGCGAGTGCTAATGCGTTGTTTTCATTGAACGAATCGGCCTTGAAACCGTTTTGTCAATATCGACGCGTGAATTTTTCGCGACTACGATTCTCGCGTTGCGAGGCCCCTTGAGTGCGGCGTTGTCGTCTGGATTGTTCGATCTGGAGGTTGAAGCGTGAGACAGGTTTCGGAACTGAAGAAGCTTCTCGATGGCTACCGGCTGGTGACAGCCGAAATTCTCTACCGGATGCCGGATCATCCCAAGCTCCTGCAGAGCTATATCTGGCAGGATTACGATCTCGAGCCGAGATATCCGGCGCTCACCAAGTTCCTCGACTTCTGGAACCGGGAGCTCGAGGGACCTATCCACTCCGTGCGCGTTGGGACGAAGCGGCTGATTCACCCGAGCGAATTCCGCCACGCGGACTTCGTGGGGGCGATTCACTAGGCGCCGGACCCGAGTTTCTCCAGAAGATCGCGCGCGGCGTTTTCGACCGTCTCGACGCCGAGGTCTTCCATGTGGTTGCGGCTCACATGCCAGGTGACCTCGCCACCCTCTTCCGCCTTGATCTCTTCATGGGAGCGGGGAACGCGGACGGTGACAGCCTTCGGCCCCCAAGGCGAATAGATGGCGTCGGCGGTCGGCCCGAAAAGACCGAGCGTGGGCGCGCCCGCGGCGGCGGCCAGGTGCATCAGGCCGGAATCATTGCCCACATAAAGCGCCACGCGTTCGAAGCAAGCCGCCGTCTCGTCGATCTTCGCGCCGACAAGATCGATCCGGCGCTCAGGCGGCACCACCTCAAGCACGGGGCGGCATTTTTCCTCTTCGCCCGGACCGCCGGTGACGAGAAGACTCGCGCCTTCCAGCGGCGCTCCGGGGGCAAGCAGGCGGCGGGCGAGCTCGGCGAAGCGTTCGACGGGCCACATCTTGCCCGGCCAGGCCGCGGTCGGTCCGATGGCGAGAACCCGAAGACCGTCAGGGATGGTGCGCGCGGCCTTTGCGCGCATTTCCGCGCCCGGCCAGACCAACGGCGCAGGTGGCGGCACCATGCCGACCACGCCCGCATTGTGCTCGACGCGGTGAAGCGCGTGATCGGGCTTCAGAATGTGGCGCTTGCGGGCGAAGGTGAGCCATGCCGTGGCGGAGCCGCGCAGGTCGACCACCGCCTCGAAACGGCGGAAAGCAACGGCTTTGAGCAGTTGCCGCCAATGGCCGGCGCGTTTGGCCTTGCGCATCACGATGATGCGGGTGACGCGCGGCGCGTGGCGGAAGACATCGACGGCCAGCGGACCGCAGGCGACCCAGAATTCCGCCTCCGGATAGCGCTGCATCAATCCGTTCAGGATGCCTGTGGAAAGGACGGCGTCGCCGATCCGGTTCGAGGCAATGAAGAGAATGCGCATGTGACTTCCGGCTGCGGTGCTCATCCGGCTCGGCGGCCGGGCGTTCCCTGTCGTTGAGGCCGGTTATAGGGGCGCGGCACGTCAAAGCCAAGGTTGCCCCTCTGGAAGCCGGTTCTTGCGGATCGAGGGGGGCGGGCCTACATCTTGTGGCCTGACACAAGGAACGGGCGGCTATGGCGGGAGCGGCAGACGGGCTGTTGGCCACGGTGCTGACGGGGCGAGGCATAGTGAGGCTGAGCGGCGCTGAGGCGCGCGGCCTTTTGCAGGGGCTTGTCACCAATAATGTCGATGCGGCGGATGGCACGCGGCTCGTCTATTCCGCGCTGCTGACGCCGCAGGGCAAATTTCTCTTCGATTTTTTCATGGCGGCCGATCCCGCCGACCCGGAAGCGGTGCTGCTCGATTGCGACGGCGCGCGGGCGGGCGAGCTTGTGAAGCGGCTCACCATGTACCGGCTTCGCGCGAAGGTGGAGATCGAGGACAAGAGCGGCGACTTCGCCGTGGCCGCCTTCTGGAACGAAGATGGAAGCCCGGTGCCGGACGGGCCGGGCCTGCCCGACCCCCGCCATATGGCAATGGGGCGGCGCGCGATCTGTCCCGCGGCGGAGGCCGATGCGCTGATCGGGGCTTCGGGAGCCCGGAAAGTTGCCGAAAGCGCGTGGCACCGCCACCGCATCGAGCTTGGAATCGGCGATGCAGCGCGGGATTTTGAACCGGATCGGACATTTCCTCTCGAGGCGAATTTTGCCGAACTTAACGGTATCGACTTCCACAAGGGCTGCTTCATCGGGCAGGAAGTGACCTCGCGCACGAAACGGCGCGGCAGCGTGCGCAAGCGCCTTCTGTCCGTGCGTGTGGAAGGCGACATGCCGGCCGCAGGCACACCCGTGAAGGGCGGCGCGCGGGAGGTTGGCTCGATTTTCTCCACCGATGAAGAAAACGGCCGCGCCCTCGCGCTTCTCCGGCTCGATCTTCTCAACGGCGCGGTGCTGGAAGCGGGGCAAGCGGAAATCATGCCGCAGATTCCGGAATGGCTCGCGGAGCATATCGGCAATGAGGGCGGGGCGGATGGCGAAGGCGAGTGAGACGAACCGCTGCCCCTGGCCGGGCGAGGACCCGCTTTATGTCGCCTATCACGACGAGGAATGGGGCGTGCCGGAATATGACGACCGGGCGCTTTTCGAGAAGCTGATCCTCGACGGATTTCAGGCCGGGCTTTCCTGGATCACCATATTGCGCAAGCGCGAGAACTTCCGCGAGGCGTTCGATGGCTTCGAGCCGGAGGTGATCGTGCGCTACAAGCCCGCCAAGGTCGAGAAACTTCTCCAGAACCCCGGCATCATCCGGCATCGCGGCAAGATCGAGGCGACGATCGGCAATGCGAAAGCCTGGCTGGAAATGAAGGAGAGCGGCGAGAGCTTCTCGGAGTTTCTCTGGAGCTTTTCCGGCGGCGTGCCGGTTCAGAACAAGTGGAAGAGCATTGCGCAGGTGCCGGCGGAAACGCCGATGAGCATCGCCATGTCGAAGGAATTGAAGAAGCGCGGCTTCAAATTCTGCGGACCGACGATCGTCTATGCCTTCGCGCAGGCGGTCGGCATCGTCAACGATCATCTCGTGACGTGTCCGCGCCACAAGACTTGCTCCGCAATGGCGCGAAATCAAAACCAATAATTAAGCGCCGTTATGCGCTGCTGTGCGTGCGCAATCAATGTTCCGCCACATTGTCGGCACATGCGAGCCATGTTGCGCGCATAGTTTCACGTCCGTTCCAAGTCAGTGGAGGGGATCTCAAAAATGTTCAAGCGCCCCAAAGGTGTTTCCGACGTCGCGCAACCACCTGCGCCATCGACGCCGGCAACGCGCAACGACGGCGAAAGCGCTTCGCCGTCCGAAGAGCCACGGCCCGCGGACGCCCGCACTTCCGAGACAGAAGTCGCGGGAACGCGCGCCATCACGCCATCCTATCAAGTAAGGAAGCCGCCTGTGCGAACTCTCCAGCCTTCTCCGGCAAACTCTCCGTCGAGCCCTGCTCCTGCCGCCAATCTGCATGTCGGACGCGGGCTGAAGCTCGAAGGCAAGATTCAATCCTGCGACTCGCTCGTGATCGAGGGCGATGTCCAGGCGACGATCGAAAGCGGCACGCTCACGATTACGGAAAGCGGCGATGTGCGAGGCGATGCCACCGTCGATGAAGCGGAAGTGAACGGCAAATTCGACGGCACGCTGACCGTGAAGAAATGCCTGACGATCAATTCATCGGGCCGCGTGACCGGCAAGGTGCGTTACGGCGAGTTGAAGGTCGAACAGGGCGGCCAGGTGAGCGGCGAAATCCGCGCTGCCGATGCCGAGGACAAGGCCGATACGCCGCGTCTCGCCGCGAGTGGCAAGGACGACAAGAAGGCCGATGCCGAAAACGCCGGCAGCCAGACGCAGGGCCGGACCGCCTCGATGATCTGAGGCCTCAAGGCACCAGCCATTCGGCGTGCCCTGCCCCCGCTTCATGGCGGATGCGGGCGCGCCGATTGCCCGCGCGCGAAAACAGGACGATATCGGCTTCGGCGAAGCTGAATTCCACGAATGCGAAGTTGGGGCGGCCTTCCTCCAGCCGCTCGAGCGGGGGAATGATGCCATCGACATCCGCGGGAAGGCCGGAAACCGGCCCGGACGCCGGCGTGCCCGGCGGCGCGGTGACAAGATAGGCCCGACGGGACGGCGGCGCCGCGCTCGCCCAGGCCGCTTCATCGCCAACCCGGACTTCCGCCCTGCCCGACAAGCGCATCTGGAGGTCGCAACGCGGATCGTAGAAGAGGACCGAGGCGCGGGGGTCCCGCGCCAGTTCCGCGACCTTGGGCGAACGGGCATCCGTGAAAAAGCCGAGGCGCCGGGCGTGAATGTCGGCCGACCGCAAAATGACGGTTCGCAACGAGGGCGCGCCCGCCGCGCCGAGGGTAGCCAGAACCGGTTTACGCAGGGGAGAGCCGGGGTTTTCGAGCCCGTCGGCGAGCATGGCAGCGATAAATCCCGCCATTTCGGCGAGAGAAAGTGTATCGAGCCTCTCCTTTTCGAGCGGCGCCGCAGGCAGGCTTGTGCGCGTCCATTCCATCTTCTTCTCCTTGCCCCGGCCTTCTCTCTCCCTCCGCTGTAGCATCGCCGGAAGGGCTGTTCTATTTTACGTGTAGTGGCCCAGGGGAATGCCGCTCCACCGTTCCGGACAAAACGACAAACAGTGCCGGGCGGACGGGCGGCGATATCAAGAACCGTCAGGTGAACAGTGACCAAAGTCGTCATCAGCGGGACGGGCGTTTTTACGCCGCCCAACTCCATCAGCAATACCGAACTCGTTGAAGCCTTCAACAGCTATGTGCGCAAGTTCAACGCCGACAATACCGCCGCCATCGAGCGCGGCGAGGTGGAGGCGCTGGCGGAATCGAGCGTCGAGTTCATCGTGAAGGCCTCCGGCATCGAGGCGCGCTATGTGATGGACAAGTCGGGCATCGTCGACCCCGAGATCATGGCGCCGCGGCTGCGGCAGCGATCGAACGACGAACCTTCGATTCTTGCCGAAATGTCGGTTGAAGCGGCGAAGAAGGCGATGGCGCGCGCAAACAAGACGCCGGCCGATATCGACGCGGTGCTGGTGGCCTGCTCCAATCTCGAGCGCCCCTACCCTGCCATCGCCGTCGAGGTGCAGGATCTTCTCGGCGTCGAGGGGTTCGGTTTCGACATGAATGTCGCCTGCTCGTCCGCGACATTCGGCATCCAGACCGCCTACGACATGATCCGTTCGGGTTCGGTCAAATGCGTGCTGATCGTCGATCCGGAAATCTGTTCCGGCCATCTGAACTTCCGCGACCGCGACAGCCACTTCATTTTCGGCGACGTATGCACCGCGATCATCGTGGAGCGCGAGGACACCTGCACGGCGAAAGGCGCATGGGAAATCATCGGCACGCGCCTCATCACCAAGTTCTCGAACAATATCCGCAACAATTTCGGCTTCCTGAACCGGGCGACGCCTGAAGGCATCGGCGCGAAGGACAAACTCTTCGTGCAGGAAGGCCGCAAGGTCTTCAAGGAAGTGGTGCCGATGGTCTCGCAGCTCATTCTCGACCACATGGCCGATGAAGGGCTCGACCCGAAAGAGCTGAAGCGCATGTGGCTGCACCAGGCCAACAAGAGCATGAACGACTTCATCGGCCGCAAGGTGCTGGGCCGCGATCCCGAGCCCGGCGAGCAGCCGAACATCCTGCAGGAGTATGCGAACACGAGTTCGGCCGGCTCGATCATCACCTTCAGCAAATATAATGAAGACCTGAAGGAAGGCGATCTTGGCCTCATCTGCAGTTTCGGCGCGGGCTATTCGGCCGGCAATGTGCTGGTCCGCAAGCGGGCCTGACGGCGCCCTCGCTCAGGCAGGAATGCAAATGGCCGGGGTCGAACCCCGGCCATAGCTGTTTCCGAAACGAGATTCCTACCTCTTCAGCGGTTCCACGGTGACGACGCGGAAGGTCTGCATCTCGCCATCCTGTTCGCGCACCGAAAGATACTCGCCCGCCTTGAACTCGTGACGATCGAGCTTGAAGAAGGGCTCGTCGCCTTCCGGTGTCGTCGCGTCATAATCGATCACCCAGCCGCGGCCGATATGACGAAGCAGGCCCTTCTGGTCAGACTCGCCCTGCCAGAAGCGCCGAACGGTGCACTCCTTCGCGTGAGCCTTCCAGGCATCGGGGTCGAGCTTCATCGCGGCGTCGAGCGGCAGCACGATGTCATAGCCATGCGCGCTGGAGCCGTTCGGATGCTCCTCGGTGCGGGCGAGCGTCATGTGGACGTGGTAGAGGGTCATGGACGTTTCGTCTTTCTTCAATGAGCCATAAGTACGGGGATGGTGGCGTGCGAGCGGACATGCTGCGTCGCGCC
The DNA here is from genome assembly GCA_019636015.1 of Parvibaculaceae bacterium. GTDB lineage: Bacteria > Pseudomonadota > Alphaproteobacteria > Parvibaculales > Parvibaculaceae > Parvibaculum. The sequence goes on along the minus strand of JAHBYJ010000001.1, from coordinate 1,309,955 downwards.
GCCAAAGAGGAATTCGACGAGGCGGCTATGCCCATAGCCGCCCATGACGAGAAGATCGGCTTTCGACTTCTCGGCATGTTCGAGCAGCACTTCGCCGGCTGCGCGGCCTGCGGCATCGACAAGGTAAACGTCGGCCACAACGCCGTGAAGCGCGAGGAAATCGGCGAGCGTGGAGCCGGGGCCTGGATCAAGCTCCTTGCCGCCAATACCAAGGATGGTGACTTTTTTCGCGCGCTCAAGGAACGGGATGGCGGCGTGAACGGCACTCGCCGCTTCTGCGCTGTCGTCCCAGCCGATGCAGACGGAGCCGCCAACCGGTGACATCGCCTTCTTCGGCGCAATGAGAACGGGGCGATCCGCCGTCATCATAGCGGCTTCAAGCGCTGTGCCGCCGGCGACGCCCGTGGTGCTTTCGCCGAAAACGATGAGGTCCGACAGGCGGCTATGTTTTGCGACGACCTCGTCGCGGCGGCCGGTCACGTCGATGAAGCGGACCGAAGGGAGCGCGGCTTCGCCGCCATTTTCGGCGACGGGCACGCCTGCTGCCGATGCCGCTTTCGCAAGGGCGGTGCGGACGCGGGACGCAGCCTCGTTCGCGCCTTCGCGGGCGGCCTGCATCAGGTCTTCGATCACCTGGCCGGACACGCCATCGCCGAGATAGGGAAGCGCTTCGGTCGGATCGGCGCGGGCGAAGAGCGCGACGAGCTGCGCCTCGAACTCACGCGCAACGGAGAGCGCCGTTGCCAGCACTTCCTCATCCGACGGCCTGCCGGCAAGCGGCACGAGTATCTTGCGAACGGACATGGGGTCATTCTCCTTTTTTGGCCGTGAGCAGGCTTTCATTCAGTGCTTCGAGGGGCGCTCTTTCCTTACCGAGCAACAATACCGGACATCCCGCCGCTGCGGAGAGCCGGGCGGCATCGTCATCGTCGCCGAACCAGTCCGCATTGACGACAAGAATTCCGATGCCTGCATCGCGCGCCGCTGCGGCAAGATCGGCGGGCGCCTGCCCCCGCGCCGAAAGACGGGTGAAAGGAGCGCCGATGCGGGCGGCCAGCGTTTCGGCAAAGGCGCTACAGGCTTCGCCCGGGCTTGAGCCATCATCCAGCGCGGCAACCGGGCGGCCGGGACGGGCGACGGGCCGGCCGGCCTGCTGAATGGCTGGCGCCATGAGAGCACCCTTCGCGCCCGCTCCCCGCGCCACCAGCAGCACATCGGCATGAACTTCTCGCGTGGCGGCACGAACCGTGCGACCCACCTCGCGCGCCGCACCTGACTGCGGGCGAATGACGAGCGTGTCTTCCCGCGCCGCATGAAGAGCGAGGGACTGGAGCGGGCGGCCGCGCCGCACATCGAAGCTCCAGTCGATCTGCGCTTCGGCAGCAATGCGAGCGAGGATGCGCCGGGCACTTTCCGCCTGTGCCTTCATGGCGCGGAGCATGCGCGCGGGGTCGATATCGCGCACTTCGCCGGAGAAGGAGACTTCGCGCGCAAAGGGAAGATCGGCGAGGTTCAAGAGATTCTCGTCCTCGACGAAAATGCCCTTCAGCCGCGCATCGACGGAAGAGGCCAGACGCGCGGCCAGCGCCAGCGCCTCCCGGGCAACGACCGACGTGTCGAGACCGACGACGATCCGCGTCTGCGGCTTCGCGCCGTTCTCCTCGGGCTGTTTGCGGGCGGCGGCCATCACGCACCCTTCCTGCTGTTCGTATCGTCGGAGCGCTGCGCGAAGCGGCGCTGATTGTCGGCGAAGGCGGCGAGACGCTCTTCCGCGCGGGCATAGATGGAGCCCGGGGGGAAATGTCCGTCGGCGCCGCGAATGCCGGCCGGGGCGCCCATCAGCAATTCAACGCCCTCCTCCACATGTTCCACAGGATAAATCGCAAACATGCCGCGTTCCACCGCATCGACGACATCCTGTCGGAGCATGAGGTGTTTCACATTCGAAGCCGGGATGATGACCCCCTGCTCGCCGGTGAGGCCGCGGCGCATGCAGATATCGAAAAAGCCCTCGATCTTGTCGTTCACGCCGCCTATCGCCTGCACTTCGCCGATCTGGTTGACGGAACCCGTGACGGCGAGCCCTTGGGCAATCGGCGCCTCGGCGAGAGCGGAGATCAACGCGTAGAGCTCCGCGGAGGAGGCGCTGTCGCCATCGACGCCGCCATAGGACTGTTCGAAGACGAGACTCGCGCTCATCGAAAGTGGAATCTCCGGCAGGAACTGGCCTGAAATGTAACCGGAGAGAATGAGCACGCCCTTGGTGTGGATCGGCCCGCCGAGCATCACTTCGCGTTCGATATCGATGACGCGGGTGCTGCCGAGGCCCATCCGGACGCGGGCCGTGATGCGGCTCGGGCGGCCGAAGGAAACGGACCCCATGGAGAGAACGGAGAGCCCGTTCACCTGGCCGGTACGCTCGCCCTCCGTATCGATCATCACGATGTCGCGCGTGATCATTTCGAGGCTGCGCTCACGCAAGCGGTCGGCACGGGCGACCTGCGCCTCGACCGCCTCGTCGACATGCTGCGCGGTTACCACAAGCGCGCCGTTACTGCGGGCGATGTGATCCGCCTCGCACATCAGGTCGACAATCGGCCGCATGACGGTCGAGAGCTTTTCGGCATCCTCCGCCTGGCGCGACGAGCGCTCGATGATACGGCCGACGCCGGAGCGGTCGAAGGGCAGAAGATTTTCCTCGCGGCATGTGCCTGCGATGAGGCGCGCATAGAGAAGATCGTTTTCCGCCTCGCGGTCTATCTCATCCTCGAAATCGGCGGCGACCTTGAAGAGCTCGCCAAAATCGGGGTCGAGTTCGCTCAGCATGTAATAGAGGTAGCGATCGCCGAGCAGGATGATCTTCACGTCGAGCGGCACCGGATCCGGTTCCAGCGTGACGGTGCTGACGAGGCTCAGATATTCGCCCGCACTTTCGATGACGATCTTGCGGCGGCGAATCGCGCGCTTCAGCGCGTCCCAGGCGAGCGGCTCGCGCAGCAGCTTCAACGCATCGATAAGGAGATAGCCGCCATTCGCGCGGTGAAGCGCGCCCGGCTTGATGAGCATGAAGTCTGTGACGAGCGCGCCCATCTGCGGGATATGCTCGATGCGGCCGAGCAGATTGGCCATGGTCGGGTGATCCTCATAAAGGATCGGCGAGCCGCCGCCGATATAGCCGCCGGCATCCGCGATGTCCTGCGGGCGGCGGCTCGTGGTGCCGGTGGCGCGCGCCTCCTTGCCGTTGTCGACAACGACATTGACCTCGTAGCGGCGGAAGGGATCTGCGGCCGCGAAGCCGCCGCCTCGCCCCTGCATCAGCGCCTGCATAGCGGCCATCATGCGAGCCTGTTCCGGCGCGTCCTCGCCGCCGCTTGCGAAAGTGCCGATATTCTCGACGAGATCGGCCATGACAGCGTCAAGCCATTTGACGACGGGCGTCAGCCCCGCAAAGAGCGAACGCAGGTCACGCATCGCGCGCTCGACGGAACGCTCGGCCACTTCGCGGTTGAGCGCGCGCAATTGCTGATGGTGCTCCTTCTGCCAGGACGGCAGATGCTCCAGCGTGTCGGCCAGCTCCTTCTGAAGCGACTGGATGATCGCCTCGATTTTCTTGCGCTCATCGTCAGGCAGGCGATTGAATTCGTCGGGCTTCAGCACATTGCCGTCGCGTACGGGGGCGAGCGCGAATCCCGCCGGCGTGCGCAGCAATGCGATATCTTCCGCTTCAGCCTTGACGCGCAATTCCTCGAATGCGTGTTCCTGTCGTTCCTGAAGCTCCTCGTCGATCGCCTGACGGCGGTTCTGATATTCCTCGCTTTCGAGGATCGAGGGGATTGTGACGCGCAGGTCATCCACCACGCGGGCCATGCCCTCCTTGAGCTGGCGGCCTGTGCCGGCGCCAAGCTCGAGCGCCACCGGCTTGTGCGGTGTCGTGAAATTGTTGACATAGACCCAATCGGAAGGCGCGCGCTCGCGCATGGCAATGCCTGCGAGAAAGTGCAGCACGGCCTCGTGCTTGCCGGCCCCATCGGGCCCGAGCACAAAGATGTTGTAGCCCTGGCGGCGGATACCGGTGCCGAAGCGCAGCGCCTCAAGCACGCGCTCCTGTCCGATCAGCCCGGCGTGATCATCGAGCTCCGCCGTGGTCTCGAAACCGAACTGGCTCGTATCGCAGGCGCGATAGAGCAGATCCGAAGGTACGGGATCGACCGCCATTAGCTGTGCTTTTGCCTCTTTGCGCTTCTTCCGGTTCCTGGGCCGGGACGAGAGCAGCATATCCCTCAGGCCATCATGGTCAAAACGGAGGTTCCGCCGCAATCGGACAGTTCCGCGCAGGCCTTTGCCTCGTCCGCGATGCCCAATCGACAGGAAAGGCGAAGCTCCGTAAGTTGCCTCTCCCATGAATACGCGCAAGAAAACCCCTGCCCGTCCGTCCAGACCGCCTGCGCCGCCCCGCGCATGGCAGCGCATGCTGAGCGGGCGGCGGCTCGACCTGCTCGATCCCTCGCCGCTCGATGTGGAGATCGAAGATATCGCGCATGGGCTCGCCCGCGTCGCTCGCTGGAACGGCCAGACCGAAGGCGATCATGCCTTCACGGTGGCCGAACATTGCGTGCTGGTGGACGACATCTGCGCGCGGCTCAGGCCCGGTTGGCCGGTGAAGTGGCGGCTCGCGGCGCTGCTGCACGACGCGCCCGAATATGTAATCGGCGACATGATCAGCCCTTTCAAGGCGGCGCTCGGCATCGACTACAAGGCCTTCGAGCACAGGCTCGCCGCCGCGATCCATATGCGCTTCGGCCTGCCTGCCGAGCTGCCGCAATCGGTCGAGGATCTCATCAAGCGGGCGGACCGGGCATCCGCCTTTTTCGAGGCCACGCAGATCGCCGGGTTTTCGGACGAGGAGGCGGCGGAGATTTTCGGGCGCCCCCGGGGGCTCACGCCTTTCAGGCTCGAGCCGCTTTCCACGAAGAAGGCGCAGGCACGCTTCCTTGCCCGCTTTCATCAGCTTTCAGACGCGTTACGCGACGATAAGTAACCGTTTTTGCTCGACTTACCGCCCCCTTTGCACAAATCTGTGTTATTGAGGCGGTATGGTCGATTCCAGTGTGAATGCAGGCGGGCGCGAGCAAGGCGAATGATGATCTATGTAAGTCCCCTCAGTGCGATTGAAGACGCGATCCGCGAAGTGCGGCCCTCGCATCTTGTGAGCCTGCTCGATCCCGAGACCATGATCGATACGCCTGAGGGCATCGCACGGGAACGGCACCTGCGCCTGGGCGTGAACGACATTTCCGAGGAAATCGACACGCTTGTGCCCCCGGGCGCGGGTCATGTCGCCGACCTTATCCGCTTCGTGCAGGACTGGGACCAGCAAAGCCCGTTGCTCGTTCATTGCTGGGCGGGGATCAGCCGGTCGACGGCGGCGGCCTTCATCACGTTGTGCGCGCTCAACGAAGACCATCCCGAAGAAGAAATTGCGCGGCTGGTGCGCGCGCGTGGCTCCCACGCCCATCCGAACAAGCTGATGGTGCGCCATGCCGATGCGCTGCTCGGCCGCGGCGGGCGCATGATGGCGGCCGTAGAGGCGCTCGGGCCTGGCCGTTCGTGCTGGGAAGGCGAACTCTTTTCCCTGCCGCTTCGTTTCGAACGAGACTGAGGGCGCATGGGCAAGCGTCCAACGCATTCCGTCCAGTCTGCCGCCGAAGCGGCGATGCGCGCCGACAAGGCCGTCGTCATCGGCCTCAATGCGGCGATCGTCACCGTTTCCGAGAACGAGCCGAAAATCCTCATCGTGCCGCATGACGAGGCGGAAGACGATGGCGGATGGGACGCACTGCCCTTCGGCCCGTTCAATCCGATGCAGCATCGCACGCTTGAAATCGGCCTGCGCTCCTGGGTGCAGGAGCAGACGCATCTCGAACTCGGCTATGTCGAACAGCTCTACACGTTCGGCGATCGCGGGCGCCATTCGCTCGAAGCCGATACGCCGGGAGAGCATGTCGTATCGGTCGGCTATCTCGCGCTCACCCGCGGGCACGACGAAGAGCTGCAGGGCGCATCCTGGAGCGACTGGTATCGCCATTTCCCCTGGGAAGACTGGCGGGACGGCAAGCCCCCGATCATCGATCAGGCGATCGTGCCGCTCTTGCGCGAATGGGCCTCGCGGCAGGCAGAGGCAACGCCCGACGAGCTGTCTCGCGGCAAGCGGCGCGACCGGATGCGCCTCTGCTTCGGTGTCGATGGCGTTGCATGGGACGACGAGAAGGCGCTGGAGCGCTACGAACTTCTCTACAGTGCCGGCCTGCTGCAGGAAGCGGCGCGGGACGGACGTCCCAATGCGCTGGCGCTCGCCACTCAGAATGTGCCTCCGCTCGGCCGGCCCATGCAGTTCGACCATCGCCGCATTCTCGCAACCGCCATGAGCCGGCTGCGCGCCAAGATCAAGTACCGCCCGGTCGCCTTCGAACTCATGCCGCCCGCCTTCACGCTCTACGAATTGCAGAAGACGGTGGAAGCGCTGCTCGGCCTTCATGTCCACAAGCAGAATTTCCGCCGGCTGGTGGAGAATGCGGGGCTTGTGGAGCGGACGGGCCGCATGTCCACCCGGACGGGGGGGCGGCCCGCCGAACAATTCCGCTTCCGCCGCGAGGTGCTGAACGAGCGCCCCGCGCCGGGGCTCCGCCTCGCCCCCTCGCGCAGCCGGGCGAACAGCTAGAAGGCTTTCCAGAATCCTCGTTCTACCCCTATGCTCCGGATCAATCGGGGGGAGAGATCACGATGGCCACATTTCTGGTGCTTGCCCTTATCGGCGCGGGCGCGGTGCTTTATTTCCGCCTCGCCCACCGCATCGACGATTTATCCGCGAAGGTCGATGCCCTGCTCAACGCGCAAGGCGATCTCGCCGCTCCTGCGCCGCCCAGCGACACCGCCACTCCGGAATTTTCGGAAGACGTATCCCCCGAAACTGCGAGCGCCCCTCGGCCAGCCATTCCGGCTGCAAGCGTGCCGCAAGTCACGAGAGGGTGGAACGCAGGTCCGCGGCCCGCCGCCGGACCAACGGAAACATTTGACGCCGCGCAGCGCCAGAGTTTCGAACAGAAGCTCGGCGCGCGCTGGACGGTCTGGGTAGGCGGCGTTGCGCTCGCCTTCGGCGCGGTGTTTCTCGTGCAATATTCCGTGCAGCAGGGTTTCTTCGGCCCGGGCACGCGCATTTTCCTCGGCCTGCTTCTCGCGGCTGCCCTTCTCGGCGCGGGCGAGCTTCTGCGGCGGCGGACTGACCTGCCGCTGCGTCTCGAGAACAGCGCGGTGCCGATCCCGCCCGTGCTGACGGCAGCAGGCTGCATCGCAGGCTATGCCACGATCTACGCCGCCTATGCGCTTTACGGGATGATCGGGCCGGGCGTTGCCTTTGTCCTGCTCGGTGCGGTTTCGTTGACGGCGATCTTTCTCTCCGCAGTACATGCGAGTTTCCTTGCCGCGGTCGGCCTGCTCGGCAGTGTTCTCACGCCGGCATTGATCGAGAGCGATACGCCGCAACCGGAGATGCTATTCTTCTATCTCACATTCGTGATCGGCGCGGCCATTGCGACCGCAGAACTGCGCGGTTGGCGCTGGCTCAATCTCGCGGCAATTGCGGCAAGCACCATCTGGCCTCTCATCTGGCTCGTTGCGCTCTGGGGACCCGGAGACGAAATCGCGATCTCTCTCCATCTGCTTGCGCTATACGCCTTCCAGTTCATCTGGCGATGGAGCAATGCCGCCTCTGCGGAGAGCGACTACGACCCCGCCGTGCTGTCGAGTTCGACTCTGACAGGCGCTTTCGTCACGCTGCTGCTTTTCGCGGGCGATTATAGTGGCACAGCGATATTCGGCTTCTCCGTTTTCGTCGTTCTGTCCGTTGCGGTCGCGTGGCCGCGACCGGGCTTCGTGTCGGTCACGCTTCCAGCCGCCGTTGCGGCAGTGACGGGATTGTCGCTCTGGTCCATCCCCCGGGCCGCCTGGGATGGTGCGGGGCACTTCTCGATCACGCATTACGCGACGATGGCGCTCGACCAGGAAGCGCTTGTCTCATTCCTCACCGCCAGCACGCTCGGCGCGGTTCTATTCGGCGCGGCCGGCTATCTCAAGGTCGACAAAGGCGAGGCGCGGCGGGAGTGGAGTATCGTTTCGGCCTTCGTTCCTCTCGTTCTTTTCGCCGTTGCCTATGCGCGCACAGAGCAGCTAGAGCAGAGCCTGCCCTGGGCAGCGCTTGCAGCAGCACTCGCCATCTATCATGGCGCGGTCACCAAGCGATTTGCCGCACGGGAGAAATCCGCCGCTCTCGATTTCGCAACTGCCATGTTTGCGACGGCGACGCTGGGCTTTGCCGCCGTCGCGCTCGGCATTGCCTTCCGCAACGAATGGCTGACCATTGCGCTCGCCTTGCTGGTACCGGGGATGGCGTGGATTCGCAGTTATCTTGATGTGAAAGCACTTGAAAGGCTGAGCATCGCCGTCGCCGGCATCGTTCTGGTACGGCTCGTTCTCAATCCATCGCTGCCGGATTACGACATCGGCGCGGCGCCGATCTTCAACCTCCTGCTCTATGCCTATGGCGTACCGGCGGGGCTGCTAGCCCTCGGCGCATGGCTCTATCGTCAGCTCGCGTGCAATGCAGCGGCGGACATTCTGGAGCTCTGCGCCATTGTGCTCGGCCTTGTGCTGCTGACGCTTCAGATCAATCACTATTTCTCGGGCGGCGACGCATTCAATTTCATCGGCGGCGGATACGGACTTGCCAAGCACGGCTCGCAAAGCATCGTCTGGCTGGCGGCGTCCTATGCGATCTACAGGCGCCACGCAGCGCATGGCCGCCCGTACATGCCAATGGCGGCGGCTACATTGCGATGGCTCTTCTATATCTGGCTCTTTATCGCCATCGTGCCGCTCAACCCGCTGTTCCAGGGGCGCTTCACCGAGCCGCTTCTTTTCGACCGGATGATGCTCGCCTATCTGATGCCTGCCCTTCTCGCCGCCTTCTATGCCTATGAGGCACACAAGCGGCAGCAGCCGCGGCTGGCTCTCGCCCTTTCCATCGCGGCCTTCGTAGCGGGCTTCCTCTATTATTCGCTCGAAATTCGCCGCTTCTTCCACGACGGTTCGATTACGCTCGACCAATTTGCGACGGAGACGGAGAACTACATCTATTCGGCGGCGTGGCTGCTGCTCGGCGCGGTGTTGCTGGCGTTCGCCTTTCTCACGCGATTGGCGATGGCGCGGATCGCTTCGCTCGGTCTCATCATGGCGGTTGTCGCCAAGGTCTTCCTGTTCGACATGGCGGGGCTTACCGGAATTTTGCGGGCGGCCTCGTTTCTCGGGCTTGGCGGCGCGCTGATCGGCATCGGGCTTTTCTATCAGCGGGTGGTCTTTCAGGGCGACGAGCCCGAAACGGAGGCGCCCGGGGATCGGCCTCAGGCGTAATGAACGGGAATTCGGGCCAATTCCCCTTGAAACGAGCGGCCGGCACCCCCTTATTTTAGGCGTTGACGGGTGTAATGCTCAGACGTAGCATAAGCCCAATTGGAGAGCCCGGCCCCTTTCGGTTCCACTCGAAGCTTGAAGATGGGTGCCGGTGTTTTTGATACCCTATATATGCTCAAAGTGAGTATATCAGGGACAGCGACAGGAGGTCGATATGGCCCTCGCAGGTGACATGCTGCAGAAGACGGGCACCAAGCCCGCAGCGCGCGCGTTCAAGCCGCTGGAGATGCCCGAGCTCGAATATACGCCCGGCCTCGCAAAAGAGATGGCGCCTCTCTACGAGAAGGTGAAACACGTCATCCCCTCGGTCGAGTGGCCCTTCTTCGCGCCCTATATCCACGCCATCAACAAGCTCAAGAAAGAGCGCGGCGCCGTCGTGCTTGCGCATAACTACCAGACGCCGGAAATCTTCCACTGCGTCAGCGACATCGCGGGCGACAGCCTGCAGCTCGCCAAGGAAGCAGCGAAGGTCGATGCCGATGTGATCGTCCAGTGCGGTGTTCACTTCATGGCGGAGACGTCGAAGCTGCTCAATCCGCACAAGACCGTGCTGATCCCGGACTCCAAGGCCGGCTGCTCGCTCGCCGATTCCATTACCGGCGCCGATGTGCGGCTCTTGCGCGAGAAGTTCCCCGGTGTACCGGTCGTGACCTATGTGAATACGTCAGCCGAAGTGAAGGCGGAGAGCGACATCTGCTGCACCTCCTCCAATGCGCTGAAGGTCGTCGAAAGCTTCGGCACGGACCGCGTGCTCTGCATTCCCGATGAATATCTGGCGCAGAACATCGCCAAGCAGACCAAGGTGAAGATCCTCACCTGGAAGGGTCACTGCGAAGTGCATGAGCGCTTCACGGCGGAGGAACTGCGCCAGTATCGCCGCGACGATCCGAACATCGTCATCATCGCGCATCCCGAATGCCCGCCCGAAGTCGTGGCGGAAGCGGACTTCTCCGGCTCCACCTCTGGCATGATCAACTGGGTGAAGGAAAACCAGCCCAAGCGCGTCGTCATGGTGACGGAATGTTCCATGAGCGACAATGTGGCGGTCGAGAACCCGAATGTCGAGTTCGTCCGCCCCTGCAATCTCTGCCCGCATATGAAGCGCATCTCGCTGAAGAACATTCTCGAGAGCCTCGTCTATATGCGCGAGGAAGTGACGGTCGATCCGGCGGTGGCCGTGCGTGCGCGGCAGGCCGTGGAACGGATGATCAATCTCGGCAACTGAGCCCCGCCCTTTCCGGGCTGCTCCTGTCTGGAGGTGCCGTCATGGCACAAGGAAACATCGTCGATGCCGGCGACGTTCTGATCGTCGGTGCAGGGCTTGCCGGCCTTTTTACGGCGCTGAAACTCGCGCCCCGCCCGGTCACCGTGCTTGCGGGCGCGCCGATCGGCGACGGCGCGTCGAGCACCTGGGCGCAGGGCGGTATCGCGGCGGCCATCGAGCCTGGCGACACGCCGGAATCCCATGCTGCCGACACGATTGCGGCGGGCGCCGGCACGGTGGACGAGGAAGCAGCCCTTTCCATCGCTCGCGAAGCCGCCATCCGCATCGAGGATCTGCTCAGGCTCGGCGTACCCTTCGACCGCGATATCGAAGGAAAGCTCGCCGTAGGTCGGGAGGCGGCGCATAGCCACCGCCGCATCGTGCATGTGAAGGGCGACCAGGCGGGCAAGGCGATCATGCAGGCGCTCGTCGCTGCGGTGCGCGCCTGCCCCTCCATCCGCGTGATGGAAGGGTTGTCAGCCTATGAACTTGCCATTGAGAACGGGCGCGCCGCCGGTGTCTTTGCGCGGCCGTCTCATGCGGCGACGGCGCCGCAACCGCTTCTCATCAAGGCGCGGGCCGTGGTGCTTGCCTCCGGCGGCGTCGGCCAGCTTTTCGCTGTGACGACAAACCCGCGCGAGGCGCGGGGCGAAGGCGTCGCCATGGCGGCGCGGGCGGGCGCGGTAATCGCCGATCCGGAATTCGTGCAGTTCCACCCAACCGCCATTGCCTCGACGCGCGACCCGGCGCCGCTCGTTACCGAAGCCTTGCGCGGCGAAGGCGCCGTGCTCATCAACAAGACCGGCCAGCGCTTCATGCTCGCAATTCATGAGGATGCGGAGCTCGCGCCGCGCGATATCGTGGCGCGCGCGATCCACCGCGAGATTGCGGCGGGGCGCGGTGCTTTCCTCGATGCGCGGGCAGCACTTGGTACCCGCTTCGCAGAAGCGTTCCCGACCGTTTACGAAACCTGCCGCTCGCTCGGCATCGACCCCGCGCGGACGGCGATCCCGGTTGCGCCGGCGGCGCATTATCACATGGGCGGCATTCTGGTCGACGCGCGCGGGCGCAGCACCATCGAAGGTCTATGGGCCTGCGGCGAAGCGGCTTCCACCGGCATGCATGGCGCGAACAGGCTTGCAAGCAACTCCCTCCTCGAGGCGATCGTGTTCGGCGCGCGGATCGCGGCCGATATCGACGGGTCGGTGCCTGGCGCCCGGGCAGGCCGCGACATCGCGCCTCCGATCATCGGTGCCTGCGCGGCGGCGGAAGGACCCTTCGCGCAGCAGCTGCGGCAGATCATGTCCGCCCATGTGGGCGTCGAGCGGGATGGCGCAGGGCTTGCCCTTGCGCTCACCGAAATCCAGCGTCTCGAGCGCGCGGCGGGCACGGCAAGCCTTTTCGGCAATATCGCGACGACCGCCAAGCTCATCGCCGCCGCCGCCTTCGCACGCGAGGAAAGCCGCGGCGGCCACTACCGCACGGATTTCGCCGAGCCGCGCGCGGCCTGGCGCCACCGCAGTTTCCTCACGCTGAAGGAAGCGTCGCGCATTGCCGAGGCAGCGGCGGAAGAATGCGCCCGCAGCGGCGCCGAGGAAGTACAGGTTACCGCATGATGCTGACGCCACTGCCCCCGCTGATGATCGAGCCTGCAGTACGCGCGGCGCTTCTGGAAGACCTTGGCCGCGCGGGCGACATCACCACGCAGGCGACGGTGCCGGCGGAAGCCAGGGCGCGTGTGCTGCTCAATGCGCGGCAGAGCGGCCGTGTGGCTGGCCTCGACTGCGCGCGCATGGCATTCCGCCTTGTCGATCCGTCGCTGAAAGTCGCGGTGGTGAAAGGCGATGGGGAGGATGTAGAGCCCGGTGACGTGATTGCCGCGATCGAGGGACCGGCGCGCGGCATTCTCACGGCCGAGCGCGTGGCATTGAATTTTCTGGGGCACATGTCCGGCATCGCCACGGCGACGCGCGAGATCGCGCGAGCCATCGAGGGCACGAAAGCGCATGTCTGCTGTACGCGGAAGACGACGCCGGGCTTGCGCATTTTCGAAAAATATGCGGTGAAGGCCGGCGGCGGCATGAACCACCGCTTCGGCCTCGACGATGCCGTGCTCATCAAGGACAACCATATTGCGATGTCGGGTGGCATCGCCGCCGCTATCGCCCGCGCGAAGGAAGCGAGCGGGCACATGGTGAAGATCGAGGTGGAGGTCGACACGCTCGACCAGCTCGACGAGGCGCTTGCGGCAGGCGTCGATGCCGTGCTCCTCGACAACATGACACCTGAGCAGCTTGCAGAGGCCGTGCGCCGTATCGGCGGCCGCGCCATTGCCGAAGCCTCCGGCCGCATCACGGCGGCTACAGCGCCCGCTATCGCTGCGTCAGGAGTCGACCTCATTTCCTGCGGCTGGATCACCCATTCGGCACCCTGCCTCGATATCGGCCTCGACTTCGACAGTCTGACTGCCTCCTGACCGCGCTTCCCGCTTTCCCGGTGGCTGAAACTGGACTACGGTCCACAAAATCAGAACACAAAAGCGGGAGACACCCTTATGGGACAGGCGAACGGACGGAAATCCATTTTCATCACAGGTGCGGCCTCGGGCATGGGGCTTGAGACGGCGCGGCTCTTTGCCGGCAAGGGCTGGTTCATCGGCGGCTATGACGTGAACGGCGCAGGGCTCGCGGCGCTGGAGAAAGAGCTCGGAGCGGACAATTGCATCGTGCGCAAGCTCGACGTGACCGACAAGGATGCCTATGACGCGGCTGTGGCCGATTTCGGCGAGGCCACCGGCGGCAAGATGGATATTCTCTTCAATAATGCCGGTATCGGCGCGGGCGGGCTTTTCGCCGATATGGACTTTGCCGACAATCTGCGCGTGGTGCAGGTGAATTTCATCGGCGTGCTGAACGGTATTCATGCTGCGCTGCCGCTCTTGAAAGCGACAGCCAATTCGCTCTGCTTCACCACCTCCTCTTCCTCGGCGACCTATGGCATGCCGGGCATTGCCGTCTATTCGGCGACGAAACATGCGGTGAAGGGCCTCACTGAAGCGCTCTCGATCGAATTCCGCCTGATCGGCGTACGCGCGGCCGACGTGCTGCCAGGGCTCATCGATACGCCGATCCTGCCTGCGGGCGCCGCCGCCAATGCGCCGAAGGAGGGTATGTTCCGCGCCATTCCGCCCGTCGAGGTCGCCAAGGTGGTGTGGGAGGCTTACGGCTCCGACAATCTGCACTGGTATGTGCCGGCGGAACTCGTGGAGCTCGACAAGGCCGCGGGCAATGCACCTGAGATGGTGCGCGAGCAGATCGCGACGACGGGGCCCATCGCGCCCATGCTCAAGATGCTGGAAGAACAGGCGAAGAAGGACTGAGGCCCTTCACACCGGCGCGAAAGCGGAGGCCGCTTACGAACGGCCTTCGCGCGCCGGGCGGTAGAAGATGTGGCGGCCGATCTTCGCCACTTCCACCATGCTCGAGGCCCAATAGGGCTGCACGTAATCCGCATGGAAATACATGGCGGGCTCGAGCTCCGTCGCATCCACGCGGCCGAGCGTGACATATTCTGCCGTGCGGCGGGCCTTCGCCCAGGCGCGGCGTTCGTTCGGCCGCTTGCTGAGCGCGGAATCGCAGGTGAAGGAGAACTGGCAGCCGGTCTTGCGGCTCGCGCCCTGATAGACGACGCCGCAAATGCTGTCCGGATAGTTCGGCGCGCTCACACGATTGAGGATGACGCGGGCAACCGCGAGCTGGCCTTCGACCGACTCGCCCCGCGCCTCGAAATAGATGCCCGCGGCAAGGCAGCGGCGCTCGGCTTCGAGGAGCTGCGCCTTGAGGCGCACAAACGGCGTGTCCACATCCATGGGCACGCCGGGCGTCGGCAGGATGATGCTGGCATTTTCGACCTGCGCATCCAGATAGGAATTGTCGCCCGCGAAGGCACCTGCGAGATCGCGGCCATGCGAGGGCGCATAGGCGGTCATGGGGAGGTCGGTCGTGCGGACGGCGATAACGGGATCGGGCGTCGTCATGGCGGAGAGAACGTTAACCGACACGAAGCCGAGACACAGCACGGCCGCGCCCGTTTGCGCAGCGCGGAAGACAAGGTGGCCCAGGTCGAGCCATTGAAACAGTCTACGCATCGTTCTCTAAACCGTCTGCTTTGTTGTTCTTGCAGACCCGGGACCGCCCCCTTTCGGGAATTTCCGGTCCAGCTCCTTCCGGAGCCTTTCAAGCCTGTCGGACAGCACCGCTATAAACGTGCCAGAGCCCGATGCCGCTTCGACACCTGGGCAAACATTCACTCGTTAATCAGCGCCGGGAGGTAACACGGCGATTCAGGCGCAACAATGTCATAATTGCGGCGTAGTGAATGCGGAGGCTTATGTAATTGAAATGAAAAGCATTTCAAGGTGCGACATATTGTGCTGCAACATGTTTTTCCAGCATGTGACGCAGCGTTAACAGCGCGATTTCGCACATTTCACAGCGACTCAAAGCGTTAATGCAATTGACTCAATTTCGCCCTATTTCTTAACCTTCCGTATACGAATTATCTCGAAACAGGACAATCCGTAAACGGAGGAAGAACGAGCGCATTCAGGCCGTGGCGCCGCCGGAGACGGGGTTGCCACCGCCTGCAAGCGCAGATTGTGCCGCCGCAAGCCGCGCGATCGGCACCCGGTAGGGCGAGCAGGAGACATAGGTGAGGCCGACTTCCTCGCAGAAGGCGATGGAGGCTGGATCGCCACCGTGCTCGCCGCATATGCCGAGCTTGATAGAGGCCCTTGTCTCCCTGCCCCGCCCCGCCGCGATGCGCACAAGCTCGCCCACGCCATCGCGGTCCAGCGAGACGAAGGGGTCCTGCGAGAGGATTTTCTTGCCCATATAGTCGTTCATGAAATGGGCGGCGTCGTCGCGGCTGATGCCGTAGGTCGTCTGGGTGAGATCGTTCGTGCCGAAGGAGAAGAACTCCGCCGATTGCGCGATCTCGCGCGCCATGAGCGCCGCGCGCGGCAGCTCGATCATGGTGCCGATGATATAGCCGAGCTTCTGCCCCTTTTCCTTCTCCACTTCCGCCGCGACGGCGACGATCCGCTCCTTCAGGAAATCGAGTTCGGTCTTCATGCCGACCAGAGGGATCATGATTTCGGGGATCACGGCAGCGCCGGTCTTCTCCGCGGCGAGCAGCGCGCCCTCGAAAATGGCGCGGGCCTGCATCTCGTAGATTTCCGGCCAGGAAATACCGAGGCGGCAGCCGCGATGACCGAGCATCGGGTTCGTTTCCTCGAGGTCGGCAAGGCGGCGCGCGAGCTTTTCGGCGTCCGCGCCCGTCTCCTTGGCGAATTCGGCAATCTCGGCCTCGCCTTTCGGCAGGAATTCGTGCAGCGGCGGATCGAGGAGGCGGATCGTGACGGGAAGTCCGTGCATGATCTCGAAGAGCTGCCTGAAATCGTCGCGCTGCATGGGCAGGATTTTATCAAGCGCGGCGCGGCGGCCCTTTGCGTCGTCGGCGAGGATCATCTGGCGCACGGCAACGATGCGGCCTTCCTCGAAGAACATGTGCTCGGTGCGGCAAAGGCCGATGCCTTCGGCGCCGAACTTGCGCGCCGTCTCCGCATCATGCGGTGTTTCCGCATTGGTGCGCACTTCCATGCGGCGGTACTTGTCGGCCCAGGCCATGAGCGTGGCGAAATCGCCGGAGAGTTCTGGCTGGAGCGTCGGGATTTCACCTTTCAGCACCTGCCCCGTGGAGCCATCCACCGTGATGATGTCGCCCTTCTTCACCGTGACGCCGGAGGCGGTGAAGCTTTCCGACTTGTAGTCGATGCGGATCGAGCCCGCGCCGGAGACGCAGGGCCTGCCCATGCCGCGCGCGACGACCGCCGCGTGGCTCGTCATGCCGCCGCGCGAGGTCAGGATCGCAACCGCCGAATGCATGCCGTTGATGTCTTCCGGGCTCGTTTCGACGCGGACGAGAATGACGTTCCTGCCGGACTGGCGGAGCGCCGCCGCCTCATCCGAATTGAAGACGACCTCGCCCGACGCCGCGCCCGGCGATGCGGGCAGGCCCGCCGCCAGCACATCGCGCGGCGCTTCCGGGTCGAGCGTCGGATGCAGAAGCTGGTCGAGCGAGGCGGGATCGACGCGGGCAATCGCCGTCTTCTCGTCGATCAGACCTTCGGCGACCATCTCCACCGCGATCTTGAGCGCGGCCTTCGCCGTGCGCTTGCCGGAACGCGTCTGGAGCATCCAGAGCTTGCCTTCCTGCACCGTGAATTCCACGTCCTGCATGTCGCGGTAATGCCGCTCCAGCCGGTCGAAATTCGCCGCGAGTTCGGCGAAGGCGTCCGGCATCGCTTCTTCCATCGAGGGCAGCTTGTCGTTCCCCTCGATGCGCGCCTTCTTCGTCAGGCTTTGCGGCGTACGGATGCCGGCCACCACATCCTCGCCCTGCGCATTCACGAGGAACTCGCCGTAATAGGCGCACTCACCGGTCGAGGGATTGCGCGTGAAGGCGACGCCTGTCGCGCTCGTATTGCCCATATTGCCGAAGACCATCGCCTGCACATTGACGGCGGTGCCCCAGCTGTCTGGAATATTATGCAGGCGGCGGTAGGTTTCCGCGCGGCGGTTCCGCCACGAGCCGAAAACGGCGCCGATCGCGCCCCAGAGCTGCTCGTTCACATCCTGCGGGAAGGGGGTGCCGAGTTCTTCCTCCACACGCGCCTTGTAGCGCGCGATCACGTCCCGCCAGTCCGAGGCGGAAAGTTCCGTATCGAGATTATACTCCTGCTCTTCTTTGTAATATTCGAGGATTTCCTCGAAATTGTGGTGGTCGACGCCGAGCACCACATCGGAATACATGGAGATGAAGCGGCGGTAGCTGTCATAGGCGAAGCGTTCGTCGCCCGCGCGCTTCGCAAGCCCCGCGGCCGTCTCGTCGTTGAGGCCGAGATTCAGCACCGTATCCATCATGCCGGGCATGGAGGCACGGCCGCCGGAGCGGACGGAGACGAGAAGCGGGTTCGCGGCGTCGCCGAAGGACATGCCGACCGCCTTGCCGATGGCGGCGAGCGCCTCCTCCACCTGAGCGCGGAGGCCATCCGGATAATTCCGGTCATTGTCGTAAAAGGCGGTGCAGACTTCCGTGGTGATGGTGAAGCCCGGCGGCACGGGCAGGCCGATATTCGACATCTCGGCAAGGTTCGCGCCCTTGCCGCCCAGCAGATCGCGCATCGACGCCGCGCCTTCCGCCTTGCCGTCGCCGAAGGAATAAACCCACTTCTTCTCAGCCATCGCACTTGCCTTTGGTTTGGGCTTCTCATCCAACCACAATCGTCATGACCCGCTTTATGCGGGTCATCCACGTCTTTGCGGCTTAGCCCCGAAAGAAAGACGTGGATGGCCCGCCATTTTTTTCAAAAAGGAGGGCCGGGCCATGACGCAGAACGAAGGCTACATCAGCCCTCGACCTTCGAAAAATCGGCGACCTCGTGAAGCGCGGCGCGGATCTGCGCGAGCAGTTTCAAGCGGTTTGCGCGAACCTTCGCATCATCGGCGTTGACCGTCACCTTGTCGAAGAAAGCGTCGACCGGCGCGCGGAGCGTGGCGAGCGCCGACATGGCGGCGGCGAAATCTTCCTGTGCCACGGCATCCTTCGCGCGGCTGGTGGCGGCGGCGATGGCGGCGGCGAGCGCCTTTTCCTCGTCCTGCGCAAAGAGCGCGGCATCGGGCGCGGCGTCATAGCTCGCGCCGTCTTTCTTTTCCTCGATGCGAAGGATATTCACCGCTCGCTTGTAACCGGCCAGCAGGTTCGTGCCGTCTTCGGTGCCAAGAAATTCCGACAGGGCCTCCACGCGCTTCACGATCAGCACGAGATCGTCCTGCCCTTCCAGCGCAAAAACGGCATCGACCAGATCGTGACGGGCACCGCTTTCTCTCAACTGCTGCTTCAAACGGTCTCGGAAGAAGTCTTGGAGACCCGACATTCCGGGTACGGCAAATGCAGCTTCCACTACATCACGAACAGACTCAGACTTGTACGCAACCATCCATTTATCGGCGGCGGCTTTGCCTAGTTCACCATACCCACGCAATGCCGTTTGAAAAACTTCCGAGAGACGGAACCGCACAGAGGAATCTAGCGCAATACGAATGACACCCAGCGCCGATCTCCTCAACGCGTAGGGATCCTTCGATCCTGTTGGTTTCTCCTCAATGACCCAAAATCCAGCCAGCGTATCGAGCTTGTCCGCCAGTGCGACAACCTTGCCGAGCGGCGTGGATGGCACGTCGTCCGAGGGGCCGAGCGGCGAATAGTGTTCGGCGATGGCATCGGCAATCTCGTTGCCAAGCCCGTCATTGCGTGCGTAGTAGGCGCCCATGAGGCCCTGCAATTCCGGGAACTCGTAGACCATCTGCGAAACGAGATCGGCCTTGGCAAGTTCGCCCGCAACACGCGCCCTTGCGGCGTCGGCGCCCGGCACGAAGGGCGCCAGCGCCTCGGCGAGCTTGCCGATGCGGATTGCCTTGTCATGCACCGTGCCGAGCTTCGCGTGGAAGACGACTTCCTTGAGCTTCGGCAAGCGGCTTGTCAGCGTCTGCTTCCGGTCCTGGTCCCAGAGGAAGCGCGCATCGGCGAAGCGGGCGCGGAGTACGCGTTCATTGCCGTTCACGATGGCCTTGCCGCCATCTTCCGCCTCGAGGTTCGCCACCACGATGAAACGATTGCTGAGCTTGCCGCCAGCATCGTGCAGCGCGAAATATTTCTGGTTCGCGCGCATGGTGCTTGTCAGCACTTCCTGCGGCACGGACATGAATTCATCGTCGATCCGGCCGATCAGCGGCACGGGATACTCGACGAGGCCCGCCACTTCATGGAGCAGCGCCTCGTCTTCGACGAGCGTCAGCCCCTCCGCTTCGGCCAGTGCCTTCGCGCCCGCATGGATGAAATGGGCGCGCTTTGCGGGGTCGAGAACGACCTTCGCTTCCGTGAGCTTCATTTCGTAATCGGCAAAGTCCTTCACCGCGAAGGCGGCAGGGGCCATGAAGCGGTGGCCGCGCGTCGTATCGCCCGATTTGATGCCGTCGACCTCGAAGGGCACGACCTTGCCGCCGAGCAGGCAGAGGATCGAATGGAGCGGGCGGACCCAGCGCAAGCTCCCCGCACCCCAGCGCATCGATTTCGGCCAGGGAAAGGCGCGGATCACGCCGGGCACGATTTCGGCGATGAGGTCGGCCGTCGCCCTGCCCTTCTTTTCCGTCACCGCGACATAGAAGGCGCCCTTCTTGTCTTCCTGCACCGTCGCCTGATCGATCGAGCTGAGGCCCGCCGCGCGGAGGAAGCCGTCAATCGCCTGTTGCGGCGCGCCGACCTTCGGGCCCTTGCGCTCTTCCTTCACATCGGGCGTGCGCTCGGGCAGGCCCTCGATCACGAGGGCGAGGCGGCGAGGCGTAGCATAGGCGCGGGCGTTCTTTCCCTCGACGCCCGCTTCCTTCAGTGCATCGCCGACAAGGCGCACGAGATCCTCGCCCGCGCGCTTCTGCATCCGCGCGGGTATTTCCTCGGAGAAAAGTTCGAGAAGCAGCTCGCTCATGCGCGCGCCTCCTGCGACTTCACCCAGGCTTCGGCACAACCCTTGGCGAGCGCGCGGACGCGGCCGATATAGGCCTGGCGTTCGGTGACGGAGATCACGCCGCGCGCGTCGAGCAGGTTGAAATTGTGGCTTGCCTTGATGACCTGGTCATAGGCCGGCAGCGCGAGGCCCTTTTCGAGGAGCGAGGCGCATTCCTTTTCCGCATCCTCGAAATGGCGGAACAGCATGTCCGTGTTCGCGTGCTCGAAATTATGCGCGGAGAATTCGACTTCGGCCTGATGGAAGACATCGCCATAGGTCACGCGGTCTTCGCCCGTCGCGCCGTTGAAATCGAGCTCGTAGCCGTTGTCGATGCCCTGGATATACATGGCAAGGCGCTCGAGGCCGTAGGTGAGTTCGCCCGAGACGGGATTGCAGTCGATGCCGCCCACCTGCTGAAAGTAAGTGAATTGCGAGACTTCCATGCCGTCGCACCAGACTTCCCAGCCAAGGCCCCAGGCGCCGAGCGTCGGGCTCTCCCAGTCGTCCTCGACAAAGCGGATATCGTGGTTCGCAGCGTCGATGCCGAGCACCTTCAGGCTTTCGAGATAAAGCTCCTGAAGGTTTTCCGGGCTCGGCTTCAGGATCACCTGAAACTGGTAATAGTGCTGGAAGCGGTTCGGGTTTTCGCCGTAGCGCCCGTCGGTGGGGCGGCGCGAGGGCTGCACATAGGCGGCCTTCCAGGGCTTCGGCCCCAGCGCGCGGAGCGTGGTCGCCGGGTGAAAGGTGCCGGCACCCATCGCCATGTCGTAGGGCTGAAGGATGACGCAGCCCTGCGCGGCCCAGAACGCCTGCAGTTTCAGGATCAGGGACTGGAAGGAATTGTCGGGCTTCGCCGTCATGTGGGAGGCGCTTTCAAGCGAAATCGGCCAGCGGAATCAGCGCCCGCGAACGCGCTGCCCCGGGCGCGCGCAAACTAGCCGCCGCCCCGGACAGGGTCAAGTTCATGGCAGGAAAAGGGATTTGCGCCCGCGCGGGGTCTGCCGCCGGACGCTGAAACAGGCGCAGCCCGATCAATCGCGGCGGGTGTGCTCCGGCACATAGATGCCGTCGCCGCTGTCGCGGAGCGTGCCGAGATCTCGGGGCTCCATGCGGTGCTGCGGCCGGGCGCGGGCAAAGGCCTCGCGCTGGCGCTGGGCCGCGCGCTGGACGGCCTGCCATGCGGCATAGAAGGCCAGCACGAAAACGGCGGCAAAGACGATCTTCGTCATCTCATCGTCCTTTCTCAAGGTTCCGGGGTCAGCGCCCCGAAGGCCCCATTAAAGGCCAAAACGGCTCCAAAGGGAACGCCTCTCGGCTGCGGCAATGAGCCCGTCGCCAAGTTCGGCCGCAAATCCGGCGCCGAGACGCTGAAAAAGCCCCTCGGCACGGCTGGAGCCGATGCCCCCGCCGCCGGAAGGCCGCCACCAGGGCGCCCGGGAGGTGACGAGCTTCAGCTTCACCTCGCTGCCGAACAGCTCCCGCATCTTGCTTCGGAGGTCGGCGATGCCGTCGGCGAGCCCGCGCTCGACCGCGCCTGCGCCTGCCCAGAAGGCGCCCGAGAAGATTTCAGGGTCGTCCGCCTTCAGCCTGGTGCCGCGCGCTTCCGATACGAGCTTCTTGAAATAAGCATGTACATCGCGCTGCAGCGCCTCGAGACGGGCGACCTCTTCCGGCTTTTCCGGCTGGAACGGATCGAGCATGGCCTTGCTCTCGCCCGCCGTATGCACACGACGTTCGACGCCCAGCTTCTCGATCAGGCCGGTAAAGCCGAAACCCGCCGAGACGACGCCGATCGAACCGAGGATCGAACTTTCATCGGCATAAATCTCGTCCGCGGCGCAGGCGATCATGTAGCCACCCGACGCCGCCACATCTTCCGCGAAGGCATAGACCGGCAGGCTCTTCTCTTCCGCAAGCGCGCGAATGCGCTTGTAGATCAGCGAGGACTGAACAGGCGAGCCGCCCGGCGAATTGATGAGCAGCGCCACCGCGCGGACGCCGCGCATGGAAAAGGCGGCTTCCAATGCCGGGGCAACGCCTGCGAGATTGAGCCCGCCGCGCAGCGGCTGCGACGGGCCGATGGTGCCGGACAGGCGGACGACCGCGACCACCGGTTTGGGCTTCCAGTCGGGCGCGATACGCGACCTCAAAGGGGCGGGAAGGAAAGGCGCAATACGGTTTCTCATGGAACCATAGATAGGTTCACGCAGCGCCTGCGGCAAGCCGGGCTCATGCCGGCAGGTCGAAATGGAGCGCCGCGCCCTCGCGCAGCAAGGCTTCGGCGCGTTCGGTAAAACGGCCATCCTGCCCATGGAGCACGAGGCCCGGCCGGATGGTGAGCGGGGCGCGGGAATCGCGCTGGCCCCGCACGATGATGCGGGAGGCGGGTTTGCCCGCGGAGGGCCAGAGCGGGAAGACCTCGATGCCGCCCAGATGCCCCGACATGGCCGCGAGGAGGCTTGCCAGCGCATCCGCCCGGTGGATGAAAGTGACCGTGCCCTTGGGTCGCGCCATGACGCAGCAGAAGCGCACCCAGTCGTCGAGATCCGAGCCGAGGGTCAAGTGGTGTGCCTGCGCCTTGCCTGCGTGGGGCGGCGCAGGGCTTGCCGCGGGATCGTGAAAGGGTGGATTGGCGAAAACGTGGTGCCAGCTGTTGGGCTCGAACCCGGCTGCCGCGAGATCGCGAACCGGCAGGCCGATGTCGCCCTCGACGATCGAGACCCGTTCCGAAAGGCCGTTGCGATCGATGTTGCGTCCGGCGAGCGCCACGAGCTCCGGCTGCACCTCGAGACCCGCCACATCAAGTCCACTCACGCGGGAGGCAAGGCAGAGCGAGGCAACGCCCACGCCCGCACCCGCCTCGAGCACGCGTTCGCCCGAGCGCGCCGGCACGGAGGCCGCTAGCAACACCGCGTCGAGCCCTGCCCGATAGCCTTTCGCGGGCTGCAGAATCTTCAGCCTGCCGCCGAGAAATCCATCATCCGTGACGTCTTCAGGAATGTCCGCCGCCGTGCCGTTCATCGGCTTCGCTCCTCTGAACTTCGTCGAGAATTTTCCGGGCGTCCTCATAGTCGGTGTCCACGACCATGATACGCTTCGGCAGGATGCCGAGCGAGCCCTCCGTAAGCGCCATATGCGCATCGAGTTCAAAGGGCTCAATCCCCTCCTCGCGCAAACGATGCGTGAGAAAGGACACGAAGACGGGATCGTTCGTTCGAATCAACTCCTTCATGAGTGTCGTCTCCCTCCGCATTGGCAGCCTGCGACGAAAAGCACCGCGCCGACCAAATGATCTAGGGCCAGCGGGCCTTGCCGCACAGGGGGTGGCAACCTATGCTCCCTCATAATGGCATTAATTACACATGCCCCAGATGGATAATTTGGGCCGCTGCGCGGCTCTTCCCGGAGCAGGAGTGACGAGTGGGCGTTGTTGTTCCTCTTGATGAAGATCGCGGACGCGGGCAGAACGCGGTCGCCGAGTTGCAGGCGCTGGTCCGCAAGGAGATGGAAACGGTAGACGATTTCATCCGTGAGCGGATGGCATCGGACGTGCCGATGATCCCCGATCTTGCCAGCCATCTCATCAATTCCGGCGGCAAGCGGCTCCGGCCCATGCTCACCATCGCCGCCTCCAAGATGTGCGGCTACAACGGCAAGGACCATATCAAGCTTGCGGCGACGGTGGAATTCCTCCACACGGCAACGCTCCTCCATGACGATGTGGTAGACGAAAGCGACCTCCGGCGCGGCAAGGAAACCGCGCGCATGGTCTGGGGCAACCAGGCAAGCGTTCTCGTCGGCGACTTCCTGCTCGGCCGCGCCTTCAAGCTGATGGTCGAGACGAAATCGCTGCGCGCCCTCGAAATCATCGCCGATGCCGCCTCGATCATCGCGGAAGGCGAGGTCATGCAGCTTGCCGCCGCAAAGGACACGGGCACGACGGAAGATGCTTATCTGCGCGTGATCTCCGCCAAGACGGCGGCGCTCTTCGCCGCTGCGTCTGAAATCGGCGCCGTCATCTCGCAGCGCGAGGGCACGGAGGCCGCGGCCCTTCATTCCTATGGGCGCAATCTCGGCATCGCCTTCCAGCTCGTCGACGATGCGCTCGATTATGGCGGACGCGCGGCCGCGCTCGGCAAGAATACGGGCGACGATTTCCGCGAAGGCAAGATCACGCTGCCTGTCGTACTCGCTTTCCGGCGCGGCAACGCGGAAGAGCGCGCCTTCTGGCAGCGTACATTGCAGGACGGCGACCGCAAGGAAGGCGACCTCGAACATGCGGTCGAACTGATGCATCGCCATTCGGCGCTCGAAGACACGATTGCGCGGGCGAAGCATTACGGCGCCATCGCCATCGACGCGCTGGCAATCTTCCCGGAAAGTCCCTATCGCGATGCGCTGACGAAACTCGTCGAGTTCTGCATCAGCCGTAATCACTGACCGGCGACGCGGCAACCCACCAGGCGGGCCTTGAGCTCCTCAATTCAGCCGCAGCTATGCGCGCTTCTTCGAGCGTTTCGTAGAGCCCGAAGCAGGTTGCGCCCGAGCCCGACATGCGGGCAAGGCGGCAACCAGCAGTTGCTGCGATTTCCCCGATCACATCGCCGATCAGCGGCTCGAGTTTTCGCGCGGATGGCTCCAGATCGTTCGGCTCCGCATGGAGCCACCGGACGAGTTCATCGAGGGATTTGAATTCAGGGATGACGGGCCGCGCGGGCGATATTGCAAGCGGCGGAGCGGTGAGCGCACGGAACACATCCGCCGTCGAAACCGGTGCACCCGGGTTTACCAGCAGCATCGAAAATTTCGGCAAGTGGCCGATGCGCTCGATCCGCTCGCCGGTCCCGCACATGAGCGCCGGGGCCGCAGCGAGGCAGACCGGCACATCCGCGCCAAGTGAGGCGGCAAGGCGGATCAGCGCCGCCTCATCCGGCGCCACATCCCATAGCCGCATCAGCGCCCGGAGCGTGGCGGCGGCATCAGCCGATCCACCGCCGATGCCCGATGCAACAGGAAGATTCTTTTCAAGCACGATATGCGCGCCAGCCTCGACGCCGCAGAGCTCGCGCAGGCCACATGCTGCGCGCAGCACGAGATTGTCCGGTTCGCCTGACAGCGCGCCCGCGAAAGGTCCTCCGATATCGAGCGTCAGATCGGCGGCGGGATGCACTTCGATCCGGTCGCCGATTGATGCGAAGACCACGAGGCTCTGCAATTCATGATAGCCATCGGCACGGCGGCCCAGCACGCGCAGGCTGAGATTGACCTTGGCGCGCGCCTCTTCAACTACCCGCGTCACGATCCGGCCTGAGACGCGGCCTTCGCCCGCTGCTCGGCACCCTCGCCCGCCTCGAGGCCGAAATCGAGCTTGGTGCGCAACACGTCCGCACGGCCAGGCTCGGGATCCATCGACAATGCGTGACGCCACTGAAAACGCGCCTCAATGCGGCGGCCGACTTTCCAATAGGCATCGCCCAGATGCTCGTTGATCGTCGGATCGCCCGGCTGCAGCTCCACCGCGCGTTCGAGATACTTCACGGCAAGATCGTATTGCCCGAGGCGATAGCGCGCCCAGCCCAGGCTGTCGACGATATAGCCGTCATTCGGGCGCCGCTCGACAGCCTTCTCGATCATGTCAAGCGCTTCATCCAACCGATGGTGCTGCTCGATCCACGAGTAGCCGAGATAGTTCAGCACCAGAGGGTGTTCGTCGGAGAGTTCAAGCGCTAGTTTCAGGTCCTTTTCGGCCTTTTCCCATTCGCCCATGCGCTCGAAACAGATGCCGCGGGCATAATAGAGCGTCCAGTCGCGCTCGGTCGGCTCGCCTGCAAGCTCGATGGCGCGCTGATACTCGGCGGCGGCTTGCGGATAATTTTCCTTGCCGCGATGAATATCGCCAAGCGCCACATAAGGCTCGATCCGGTCGGGAAGATCGCGCGCGAGGCGCCGCAGCATCGCGACTGCATCGGCTTCGCGGCCGAGCTTGTCGAGCGCCATAGCGGACTGGATGCGCGCATTGAGATAGAGCGGCGACTCCTTGCCGATCTTGTCATAGGCATTGACGGCATCCTGCCAGCGCTTTTGCGCTTCATAGGCGCCGCCCAGCAGCGAGCGCGCAATGTCGAAATCGGGGCGCATGAAAAGGGCGAGGTGGAGATAGAGCTCGGCGAGATTGCTGGATGTGTCACCGGCAAGCGCGCTGCCGAGCCCATACAGCGCCTCGGCGACACCTTCCTGCGCATTGGCGACGAGCGGCGGCAACGTCTCGCCCTGCGCGAGGCGGCGAAGTTCATATTCGGCCAGCGGGTGGGCGCCTGCCATCTCGAGGAAGGCGGCGAGCGTTGCGGCCGCTTCTTCCGTCCGGCCATGGCGGGACAGATAGCTCGCATAGGCCTGCACGACACGGATCGAACTGCCGCCGCTTGCTTCCATGGCACTGTCGTAAGCGGCGCCGGCGCCTTCGCTGTCGCCCAACACATCAAGCATGAGCGCCTCGTGATAGGCCCGGAAGAGCGCAAAGGCAGCCCGGCCCTCAAAGGCCGAAAGTTTCTCGATCGCGAGATCGCGGTTGCCGCTGCCGGCGGCCGCCCATGCCCGCGCCAGCGTGCCGACCAGAGCGGTGAAGGGGCCGGGGGCTGCCGCGTCCATCTCCTCCGATGCCGCTGCATAGCGGCCGTCGCGCAGGGCGGCGAGCGCAAGCGTCAAACGCGCCATGCGCTCGGAGGGTTCGATCGTGGAAAGGCGTTTCGCAAGAGGGATCGCGCGTTCCATGTCGCCCGCCGTCAGTGCCGCGGTGAAGGCGCGTTCGAGGATGACCGGGTCGTCCGGCTGGTCGCGTAGCGCGCGCTCGTAGAAGATTGCGGCCTGGCTGCTGTCATTCTCCGAGGCGGCGTGGCGGGCTGCCAGATAGGCGCCGAAGGGCGTATCGCTCTGCTTTTTGGAAAAAACGGAAAATCCATCCGTCCCGGCGCAGGCGCCGAGGGATGAGACGAGAAGGCCCACGGCGATGGCCCTCGCCAGATGCCACAACGGCGCCCTGCCGCTTCGCGCCGCTCCGGAACTCTTCATATCGGGGCCTGCCTTCACGCCTTCGGATTCCGCCGCACCACGAGCGGCACAAGATACGGATATAAAAGCAAAAAAAACGGGGGCCGGATACAGCCCCCGTTTCGTCGATAAGCCGGTAGCGCGGGAACCGCGTTACATATTCGGGTAATTCGGCCCCCCGCCGCCTTCGGGCACCGTCCAGTTGATGTTCTGGGCGGGGTCCTTGATGTCGCAGGTCTTGCAGTGGACGCAGTTCTGCGCGTTGATCTGGAAACGCGGATTCGAGCCGTCCTCGTCGCGCACCACCTCGTAGACCCCGGCCGGGCAGTAGCGCTGCGCCGGCTCCGCATATTTCGGCAGGTTATAGGCAATCGGGATCGCCGGGTCCTTGAGCTTCAGATGAACCGGCTGGTCCTCCTCGTGGTTCGTCGCGGAGATGAACACGGAGGAGAGCTTGTCGAAGGAAATCTTGCCGTCGGGCTTGGGATAGTCGATCGGCTTGCAGTCCTTCGCTTCCTTGATCGACTCGTAGTCAGCCTTCTTGTGGCGGAGCGTGAAGGGCAGACCGATGCCCAGATTGTTCATCCACATATCGACCGCGCCGAGGCCGATGCCGATAAAGGTGCCGAGCTTCGACCAGAGCGGCTTCACATTGCGGACGCGCTTCAGGTCCTTGTAGACCGCGCTCTTCTCATAGGCTTCCGGATAGGCGGTGAGTTCGTCGCCCTGCCGGCCATCCTTCACGGCCTCGAAGGCGGCTTCAGCGCCCATGATGCCGGTCAGGACCGCGTTGTGGCTGCCCTTGATGCGCGGCACGTTGACGAAGCCGGCCGAGCAGCCGATCAGCGCGCCGCCCGGGAAGACGAGCTTCGGCACGGACTGGAAACCGCCTTCGGTGATGGCGCGCGCGCCATAGGCAATGCGCTTGCCGCCCTCGAAGGTATCAACGACCGCAGGGTGATGCTTGAACCGCTGGAACTCGTCGAAGGGCGAGAGGTAGGGGTTCTTGTAGTTCAGGTGAACCACAAAGCCGACCGAAACCAGATTGTCGCCGAAATGATAGAGGAACGAGCCGCCACCGGTCGAGTTATCGAGGGGCCAGCCCATCGTGTGCTGCACGAGGCCCTTGCGGTGCTTCGCCGGATCGATTTCCCAGAGTTCCTTGAGGCCGATGCCGAACTTCTGCGGCTCTGACCCTTCATCGAGCTTGTACTTGCGGATGAGTTCCTTCGACAGCGAGCCGCGCACGCCTTCGGCGAAGAGCGTGTATTTGCCGCGCAGCTCCATGCCCGGCGTGTAGCTGTCCTTGTGCTCGCCCTGGCGGCCGACACCCATGTCGCCGGTCACGACGCCGCGCACCGAGCCGTCCTCGCCGTAGAGCACTTCGGCGCCCGCGAAGCCCGGATAGATTTCGACGCCGAGGGCTTCCGCCTGTTCGGCGAGCCAGCGGCAGAGATTGCCGAGGCTGCCAATATAATTGCCGTGATTGTTCATCAGCGGCGGGAAAAGGAAATTCGGAATGCGGAGGCTGCCGGCCGGGCCGAGGAAGAGGAAATGGTCGGCCGTTACCTCGGTATCGAGCGGGGCACCCTTCTCGCGCCAGTCCGGAATCAGCGTGTCGAGGCCGATGGGATCGATCACCGCGCCCGAGAGAATATGCGCGCCGACTTCGGAGCCTTTTTCGATCAGGCAGACCGAAATGTCGAAATCCTGTTCCGCCGCGAGTTGGCGCAGGCGGATCGCCGCAGACAGGCCCGCAGGACCGCCGCCGACGATTACGACGTCATACTCCATATATTCGCGTTCGGCCGCGTCGCTCATTTTCCATCTCCCTTGGCCGGCATTGCGGGTGCCGGACCGCCGCTAAAATCAGGGCTTCCTTATGGTGCGAATGCCCTTGATGGTCAATATATTGGGCCTCGCACCTTCGGCGGGCCAGTTGCATGTTATTCTCAACAAGACGCGCATGGCCCTGCATGAGAGACGAGTGTAGGGTCGCGCATGTGACCGTCAACGCGACGGCGGCGGCGATTTCACACCATCGACAGGAACTTCCGGCCCCGCATGAGCCCGTCAGGCAACGAACAGTCCAGCTTGTCGCGCGAACAAGCAGCCGCATTGCTCGCCTTCTATCTGGAAGCGGGCGTCAGCGATGCGCTGGGCGAAAAGCCTGTGAACCGGTATGCGCTTGCCGATGCCGCATCTGCCGCCGCGTCGCCGCGCGAGACCGCCCGACCCGAGGCTCAGCGCGGTGCACGGCCCGATCCGCGGGGCGAGGCCGCGCCGGATCCCGCGCCCGCACCGCGCGCCGCCGCTCCCTCCTCCATTCCGCTCGAGGACGCACAGGCGGCCGAGAGCGCGCGCGAAATCGCCGCGCGCTGCAACACGCTCGACGAATTGAAACAGGCGCTTGGCGCATTTGAGGGCTGCCCGCTGCGCTACACGGCGAAGAACCTCGTCTTTGCCGATGGCAATCCGCAGGCGCGGATCATGCTGATCGGCGAGGCGCCGGGGCGCGACGAGGATCTGCAGGGCCGCCCCTTTGTAGGCCGGGCCGGCCAATTGCTCGACCGGATGCTGGCCGCGATCGGGCTCGACCGGACGGGCGTCTATATCGTCAACACCCTGCCCTGGCGCCCGCCCGGCAACCGGACGCCAACCCCGGCCGAACATGCCGTCTGCATGCCCTTCGTGGAGAGGCACGTGGAACTTGTGAACCCGGACATTCTGGTGCTGCTGGGCGGCGTCTCCGCAAAACAGATGCTCCGGACCGAGACCGGCATCATGCGGCTCCGGGGAAAATGGGCCAGTGTGGAGGTTAACGGACGTGCAGTTCCGGCGCTGCCGACGCTCCACCCGGCCTATCTGCTCCGGCAACCCGCCCAGAAGCAGCTCGCCTGGCGGGACCTGCTTTCGCTCAAGGCCAGGCTGCAGGGTTAACCTCGCCGTCCGAATTCGGCACGATTCAACCTATACGGGCTTGTGAGCCCCGGTTCGCCCGCTAAGATGGCCGCCATGAAACGGGGGGCTTTTCACCTTTCCGCCGCACGCGCGGCGGGCCGGCTGGTTTGTGCGGCTGCGATGGCAGCGGCGGTTCTGGCTGCATCTCCCCTTCCTGCCTCAGCGGACAACTTCCCGCCGCAGGTTACCGGGCGCGTCTGGAGCCCCGAAGTCCTCGACGGCAACGACCGCGAAACCTACCGCAAGCTCTTTACGGCTGCAGAACGAGGCCGTTTTGCCGAAGCAGACAAGCTCGCCGCGCAACTCCGCGACAAGCGGCTGATGGGCTATGTGCTGCACGCCAAATATCTCGGTCCTCATTACCGCACGAGCTATGCCGAGCTTCGGGACTGGCTCGCCAAGTATAACGACCAGCCCGGCGCGGCCGACATCTACAAGCTGGCGATGAAGCGCCGCCCGGCTTCCGCCGCCGCGCCCATGCGGCCCGAACCGCGCCGTTGGCGCCAGCCCGTGCACACGACCTACGCCGTGGACGACGGCATCATCGAAGCGACGTCGCAGCGCTTCCGCGACATGGACGATGAAGTGCGCAAGATGCTGCGCACGGAGAGCGCGGTTCATGCGGAAGCCTATCTGCGCCGGAAGAATGCGCGCAACGCGCTTACCAGTGCGGAATTCAGCAAGGTCCGCGAGCGCATCGTCGCCTCCTATTTTCTCGAGGGCGAAGATGAGCGGGCCTACAAGCTCGCATCGGAAATCCTGAGCACCCATGCGCGCGACGTTCCGCTCGCAGACTGGTATGCGGGTCTCGCCTCGTGGCGCATGGGACATTATGCGAGTGCCGCTCGCCATTTCGAATCCCTCTCGAACAGCCAGCGCATCTCGCCCTGGACGAAAGCAGCGGGCAGCTTCTGGGCGGCGCGTGCCTATCTCGCGGAAGGGAAGCCCGAGAAGGTGGCGCCCCTGCTCGAGACGGCCGCCGATACGGGCGCGACCTTCTACGGCATTCTGGCGACGCGCCAGCTCGGCCGCGATCTCCGGATCGAATGGGCGGAGCCGCGGCTCGATGAAGCCTCCTTCCGGGCTCTCATCGCCACGCCGTCCGTCGGCCGCGCCGTTGCGCTGACGCAGACCGGCAGACACGACCTTGCGCGCGAAGAGTTGCTGCGCGCCCATGCATTGATCGATCCCTCTCTCGATCAGGCCATGATCGCCCTTGCAATCGCCTATGACCTTCCCGCGGTTCAGCTGCAGGTCGCAAATGCCGCGCATCTTCCCGCCACCGCCGCCAAAGGCGGTCGGATTGCACTCAATGCCGGGCTTTTCCCGCTCGCGGATTACAAGCCGAGCAATGGCTACAAGGTGGACCGTGCCCTTCTCCTCGCCTTCATGCGGCAGGAAAGCGGCTTCAAGCCCGATGCGATGTCATGGGCCGGCGCACGCGGGCTGATGCAGATCATGCCGGCCACGGCGACCCACCTCACGCAGGACCGCTCTCTTGCGGGCGATAATCGCGACAGGCTGCTCGATCCGACTTTCAACGTCACGCTCGGGCAGGACTATATCGCCGAGCTGATGGGCTCGGGCGGGCCCAACGACAATCTCTTCATGCTGACCACCGCCTATAATGGCGGGCCCGGCAATCTTTCACGCTGGCTTT
This sequence comes from Parvibaculaceae bacterium, assembly GCA_019636015.1. Taxonomy (GTDB): domain Bacteria; phylum Pseudomonadota; class Alphaproteobacteria; order Parvibaculales; family Parvibaculaceae; genus Parvibaculum. The sequence continues at coordinate 1,277,876 of JAHBYJ010000001.1, read as the reverse complement.
CGAGCATCGACTTCCGCGGCGATCCATTTCTCTTCATCGAGAGTATCCCCGCCGCCGAAACACGCGGCTATATCGAGCGCGTCGTCACCAATTACTGGATTTATCGCGAACGCCTCGGACAACCCGTAGGCTCGCTCGACGCGACCGCGTCCGGCACCTGGCCGGTCTATGACGGTATCGGCCGCTAGGCCCCGTCTCAATCCGGCCAGGCCTTCATCGCCATTTCAGCGACCTGCTTCAGTTCCCTGGCCGTCGCGCCGCCCGCCGCCTGCACCGACATGCCGCGCAAGACGGTGGTCACATAACGCGCGAGAGCGGCGGGGTTCGCGGTCTTCGGCAGGTCGCCTTCGCGCTTTGCCCGTTCGAGCCGCTTTCTGATGTCGTCTTCACCCGCCTTCCGGCGCGCGGCCAGCTCCTCGCGGATGGCGCTCGATTCCTCGTCGCCGGAAAGCCCCGCCGTCACCAGCATGCAGCCTTGCGGATGGCCTTCCTCGCAATGCTTCGAAGCGGCATTGCAGAGCAATCGCTCGACCGCTTCTCGCGCGGTCGGTGCGGCGAGCGCCTCATCGATGAAACAGCCTTGCTGTTCCTCATAGCGGTCGAGGGCGCGGCGGAATAGCCCCTCCTTGTTCCCGAAGGCGGCATAAAGGCTCGGCGGATTGATCCCCATTGCAGAGGTCAATTCAGCCAGCGACGCGCCGTCATATCCCTTCCTCCAGAACACGACGAGCGCCTTGTCGAGCGCCTCGTCGGCATCAAACGCGCGGGGACGTCCCACGGCCATGGCGGTATCCTCCGTGAATTTTTTTAGTTTCCATTACATAAGCACCTTGAAGGGTGGCCTTCAAGGCCCATATGCGTAGCCTTCGCTACAGAATCCACTACAGAATTACCCCTCAAAGCTCGTCACCCACCGGCCCGCCCTCCCCCTCTCGTGCCGGTTTTCTTGTTTCAGTTCAGGGCCTTGGCCCCAGGAGTTTGCCATGTCACGCTTTGCCCCCCAGACACTTCGCGGCCGCCTCGCCGCCGCCGGCCTCGCCGCTTCCGTCCTCGCGCTCGCCACCGGGCTGAGCGCTGCCGTTTCGGGCGCGGAGCCCGAGCCTCAAGCCGAACTGCCGCAAGCAGCCGTGGTTTCGGTCGCGACGGTCGAACCTCTCGACCTCACCTCCTGGAATGAATTTTCGGGCCGCCTTGAGGCGGTGGGACGCGCCGATATCCGGCCGCGGGTGGCCGGCCTCATCGAAGAGATTCATTTCCGCGAAGGCGCGCTCGTCCAGAAGGGCGACCTGTTGTTCACCATCGACAGGGAACCCTATGCGGCAGAGGTTGCCCGCGCCGAAGCGGAGCTTGCCTCCGCGACCTCGCGCTACGGCTTCGCCCGCACAGATCTCGCGCGTGCACGGCAGCTTGTCGAGAAGGGTACGATTTCGCGACGGACCCTCGACGAGCGCGCCAATGCCTTTGGCGAAGCGGAAGCTGCGCTCCATGCGGCGCAGGCGGCGCTGAAGACCACGAAGCTCAATCTCGAATATACGGAAGTGCGTGCGCCGATTGCGGGACGGGTGGGCAAGGCGGAAATCACGGCGGGCAACCTCGTCTCCGCCGGGCCGAATGCTCCGATCCTGACGACACTGGTTTCCGTGAGCCCCATTTATGCAAGTTTCAATGCCGATGAACGTGTCGTCACGGAGGCGCTCCAGGGGCTCAAGGGAACGGATGCCCATGCCGAGGTCAACCGCATCCCGGTTCGCATGGGGACATCTTCGTCCGAGGGAACGCCGATCGAAGGCCGCCTGCAGCTGATCGACAACCAGGTCGACATACAGAGCGGGACGATCCGGGTCCGCGCCGTTTTCGACAATGAAGACGGCAGTCTCATTCCCGGCCAGTTCGCCCGGCTCCGCATGGGCACCGCCACGTCGCGCCTCGTCCTTGCGATATCCGAACGGGCTGTCGGTGCGGATCAGGACAAGCAGTTCGTTCTGGTTGTCGATGACGAGGACAAGGTTGTCTGGCGGGAGGTAAAGCTCGGCGCGAAGGTCCAGAATCTTCGTGAGGTCACGAGCGGACTTTCCGCGGGCGAGCGGATCATCGTCAACGGCCTGCAGCGCGTCCGGCCGGGCGATATTGTCGAGCCGCAGCTCGTATCGATGACACCGCCTTCGCAGTTCGCCTCGGCGGGCGACAGCACAGTACGCCAGGCGCAGTAAACGAAACGGCGGGCCGGATCAGGACGGCCCGCCGGACCCGCCCTTTCCCATCAGCGAACGAACCGGGCAGCACGCTGCCTGCGAATGAGAGATGCTGCCATGAACATTTCGCGCTTTTTCATCGACAGACCGATCTTTGCCGGCGTGCTGTCGATCCTGATCTTCCTCGCGGGGCTGCTCTCGCTCCCCAATCTTCCCATCTCCGAATATCCCGAAGTCGTGCCGCCGACCGTCGTGGTGCGGGCGCAGTATCCCGGCGCCAATCCCAAGGTGATCGCCGAAACCGTGGCGACCCCCATCGAGGAAGCTGTGAACGGCGTCGAGGACATGCTCTACATGTCGAGCCAGGCGACCACCGACGGGCTGATGACGCTCACCGTGACGTTTGCGCTCGGCACCGACCCCGACAAGGCGCAGCAGCTCGTCCAGAACCGCGTCGCCCAGGCCGAGCCGCGCCTGCCGGAAGAGGTACGCCGTCTCGGCATCACCACGGTGAAGAGTTCGCCCGACCTTACCATGGTCGTGCATCTCACATCGCCGAACGGCCGCTACGACATGACCTATCTACGCAATTACGCGGTCCTCAATGTGAAGGACCGTCTTGCGCGGCTGCCGGGCGTGGGCGAGGTCAGTCTGTTCGGCTCCGGCGATTATTCCATGCGCATCTGGCTCGACCCGCAAAAGATCGCGGAGCGGGGGCTGTCGGCTAGCGACGTGGTGCAGGAGATTCGGGCGCAGAACGTGCAGGCGGCCGCCGGCGTCATCGGTGCATCGCCGATGCTGCCCGGCATCGACCTGCAGCTTCCCGTCAATGCGCAGGGCCGCTTGCAATCCCCGGAGGAATTTGCCGAGATCATCGTCAAGACCGGCGAGAATGGCGAGGTGACGCGACTCAGCGACATCGCACGGATCGAGCTCGGCGCCGCCGAATATGCGCTGCGCTCGCTGCTCAACAATGACAGCGCCGTCGCCATTCCCATCTTCCAGGCACCCGGCTCCAATGCCATCGAGATTTCCGACAATGTCCGCGCGACGATGGCGGAGCTGAAGGAAATGATGCCGGAAGGCGTCGATTACGACATCGTCTACGACCCGACGCAGTTCGTGCGCGCTTCCATCGATGCCGTCATCACCACGCTACTCGAGGCGGTGGCGCTCGTCGTTCTCGTCGTCATCATCTTCCTGCAGACGTGGCGGGCCTCGATCATTCCGCTTCTCGCGGTGCCGGTTTCCATCGTCGGTACCTTTGCGGTGATGTATCTTTTCGGCTTCTCGGTGAATGCGCTCAGCCTGTTCGGCCTTGTGCTTGCCATCGGCATTGTCGTGGACGACGCCATCGTCGTCGTCGAGAACGTCGAACGGAATATCGAGCGAGGGCTGACGCCGCTCGAAGCGAGCTACCGCGCGATGCGCGAGGTCTCGGGTCCCATCATCGCCATTGCGCTCGTGCTGGTTGCCGTCTTCGTTCCGCTTGCCATGAGCTCCGGTCTCACCGGGCAGTTCTACCGGCAGTTCGCCCTCACCATCGCGATCTCGACGGTGATTTCAGCCATCAATTCGCTGACGCTTTCGCCGGCACTCGCGGCGCTGCTGCTCAAGGGCCATGACGAACCGAAGGACAGGCTGACGCGCGGCATCGACTTCGCCTTCGGCTGGTTCTTCCGCCGGTTCAATGCCTTTTTCGGCGCAAGCTCCGAGGCCTACGGGCAGGGTGTGGCACGCATCGTTTCGCGCAAGGCCGTCACGATGGGCGTCTATCTGGCGCTGATCGGGCTCACCTGGGGCGTCTTTCAGGCGGTGCCGAGCGGCTTTGTGCCCGCGCAGGACAAGCAGTATCTCGTCGGCTTTGCTCAGCTTCCCGACGGGGCGACGCTCGACCGTACGGAAGAAGTGATCCGCCGCATGGGCGACATCTCGCTGGGCGAGGCCGGCGTGAAGAACGCCATTGCCTTTCCGGGCCTGTCGATCAACGGCTTCACCAACAGCGCCAATGCCGGCATCGTATTCCTGGGTCTGGACGAATTCGGCGACCGCAGGGACGCCTCCCTCAGCGGCTTTGCCATTGCCGAACGACTGAACGAAAAGTTTGGCCAGATCCAGGATGCCTATATCGCGATCTTTCCGCCGCCGCCCGTTCAGGGCCTCGGCACGATCGGCGGATTCAAGCTGCAGATTCAGGATCGCGCGGGCCTTGGCTACTCGGAACTGGACCGGGTTCTGAAGGAGTTTCTTGCCGCGGCCGAGCAGGCGCCCGAACTCACCGGCCTTTTCACCAGCTATCAGGTGAATGTGCCGCAGCTCTATGTCGATCTCGACCGCACCCGCGCGCGCCAGCTCGGCGTGCCCGTGACCAGCGTGTTCGAGACGATGCAGATTTATCTCGGTTCGCTCTATGTGAACGACTTCAACCGCTTCGGCCGGACCTATTCGGTTCGCGTCCAGGCGGATGCACCGTTCCGTGCGCACGCCGAGGATATCGGCCAGTTGCGCGTGCGCTCGACGAGCGGCGAGATGGTTCCGCTGTCTGCGCTTGTCAATGTTCAGCCAAGCGCGGGGCCGGAGCGCGCCATGCGCTATAACGGCTTTCTCTCGGCGGACGTGAACGGCGACGCGGCGCCCGGCTATTCCTCAGGCGAGGCGCGCGCCGCCGTGGAGCGCATCGCGGCCGAGACCTTGCCCAAGGGCTTCTCCTTCGAATGGACGGAGCTCACCTATCAGGAAATCCTTGCCGGGAATTCTGCGCTTATCATCTTCCCGGTGGCGATTCTGCTCGTCTTCCTCGTGCTTGCGGCACAGTATGAGAGCCTCGCGCTCCCCCTCTCGATCATCATGATCGTACCCATGAGCCTGCTGGCGGCGATGACCGGCGTCTGGATGACAGGCGGCGACAGCAACATCTTCACCCAGATCGGCCTGATGGTCCTCGTCGGATTGTCGGCGAAGAACGCCATCCTGATCGTCGAATTCGCGCGTGAGCTTGAATTCGCAGGCCGCACGCCCGTCCAGGCGGCGATCGAGGCGAGCCGGCTGCGGCTCCGCCCGATCCTGATGACCTCCATCGCCTTCATCATGGGGGTCTTGCCGCTGGCGATCTCGAGCGGCGCGGGCGCCGAAATGCGCAATGCCATGGGCATCGCCGTGCTTTTCGGCATGCTCGGCGTGACCGCCTTCGGCATTTTCTTCACGCCCGTCTTCTATGTGCTGCTGCGCAAGCTGACAGGCAACCGGCCTCTCCGCCAGCATGGGGAAACGCTCACCTTCGACGAGCCGATCCCCGATACGGCGCATGGCGAGACGCCGGTCCCGGCGCCGGCGCCGGCGGCATCCTGATCCCGCCGGTGTGCCTGAGCCGCCGCGCCGTCTTCATGGCTGACGGCGCGGCGGCGATGGCGCTTTGCTTTACGCCGGGACACCCTGACCGATTTCCGCTATATGATGCGGCCATCTCCCCGCGAAAGGTATTTTCATGCCCGGCATCGACGAGACACGCGACTTCATCCCCCTCAATATCGCCGTGCTGACTGTCTCCGACACGCGCACAGCCGAGGACGACAAGTCGGGCGATACGCTGGCCGAGCGTATCGAGAAGGCGGGACATCATATCGCTGCGCGCCGCATCGTACCGGACGACACGTCGCTCATTCGCAGCACGCTCAAGACCTGGATCGCGGACGACAAGGTGGACGTGGTGATCTCGACCGGCGGCACCGGGCTCACCGGGCGCGACGTGACGCCGGAGGCTTTCAAGTCGGTCTACGACAAGGAGATCGACGGGTTCTCGGCCCTCTTCCACCGCGTCTCCTACGACAAGATCGGCACATCGACGATCCAGTCGCGAGCGACGGCGGGTGTCGCAGGCGGCACTTTCCTCTTCGCGCTGCCGGGCTCGCCCGGCGCCTGCAAGGACGGCTGGGACGAAATCCTCGTCCACCAGCTCGACTACCGCTACCGGCCCTGCAACTTCGTCGAGATCATGCCGCGCCTCGAGGAACACAAGCAGCGCAAGTGAGCCGCCGGATTTTCCCGTTGTCACCCCGCCTCTCCCGGCGCACGATTTGCGCTCGAGCGGGAATCATCACGACGGGAGGCCATTCATCATGCTCAAGGAATTTCGCGAATTTGCCCTGAAGGGCAATGTGCTCGACATGGCGGTCGGCATCATCATCGGCGCGGCCTTCACGACCATCGTGCAGTCGCTTGTCAATGACGTCATCATGCCGCCGATCGGCGCGATCATGGGCGGGGTCGATTTCAGCGATTATTTCATCGCGCTCACACTGGCGGAGACTGCACCTGCTTCCGTGGAGGCAGCGAAGGCGGCAGGCGTTCCCGTGCTTGCCTATGGGCGCTTCATCAACGCCATCATCCAGTTCACCATCGTCGCCTTTGCGCTATTCCTCGTCATCAAGCAGATGAATGCGCTGAAGGCCCGCATCGCAAAGGGCGAGGCGCCCGCACCTTCCGCGCCGCCACGCCAGGAAGTGCTGCTCGAGGAAATTCGCGACGCGATCAAGGCGCGCGGCTAGCGCTTCCGCCGCATTACATAGAAAACATAGGAATACTGGCCGGGATTGTTCTCGAAGAGAGCAATCTCGGCCTCCGCTTCGGCGAGAACGGGTTCGACTTCATCGCCATATGTCTCGCGCATGTCCGCAATCTTCCGCTGCATGGGCACATAGTAACCGGTCCGCCAGTCTTCCGGTGGCAGCACCTGCGTGCCGATCACCTCATAGCCTGCGCGCTCCGCCGCCGCGACATTCGAAGCGATCGTGCCCATTGCCGGAAAGGCCGCGTCCCAGAAGGTGCGAGCCTCGTCCGAGGGATTGCCTGTGAGCCAGGTACATTCCGTGACGGCGACATGGCCTTCCGGTTTCAGAAAACGCCGCCAAAGTTTCAGCCCTTTGGCGAAACCGATGAGATAGATGGCGCCTTCCGACCAGATGAGGTCGAACTCGCCTTCATGGAAAGGCAGTGCCTCCATGTCGGCGCGCTTGATGACGAGGCGGTCGTCGCCGATACCTTCGCGCGTGGCGCGAGCGTTCATCTTTTCGAGGAAGGGCTCGTAAAGATCGACAGCGGTGACGCGCGCTTTCGTCAGACGCAGCAGATCGAAACTGGACGCACCTTGGCCGCAACCCACATCGAGAATTTGCGCGTTTTCATCGAGCGGCGGCACAAGCGCAAAGGCAGCCTCCGTTGCGCGGCTACTCCCCGGCCCGTTGCGCGGCAGGGCGAGCTGCAGCTCGAGAAATATCTTGAAGGGATCGAGATCGCTCATCTCCCTTGCCGCCATTTTCTGAAGTCGTCGCCGGTGTCGATATCGGCAAGCATGCCGATGACAGCAAGGCTCAATGCCTGACTGCGGATGTTTTCTGCCGTGTCGCCGAATGTGTGTTCACTCGACCAACGGACATTCCCGAAGATTTCCGCGACACGCGGGCGGCGGCGCAGCCCCACCAGCCAATAGCCGCCATCGTCGGCCGGACCGAGCACGGCATCCCGATTGCCGAGTGCGGCGAAGGCACATGCGACATGCGCACGCGTGATGCCCGGGATATCCGCGCCGATGATGACCACAGGGCCCGGAGGCAATTCGCGGAAAAGGCGGCCCATGCGTGCCCCGAGATCGCCGCCCCCTTGCGGCACGCGCGGAATATCTGCCGGCCAGATACCGCGATCATGCGTCGCTTCGTCTGGAGCTATGGCAATCACGGTCTGCCAGCGGGGATCGCGCGCCACGCGGCGAATGAGCGAGGCGCTCGCGCTCCTGAAGAAGCGCAGTGCTTCCGCCGCGCCGATGTCGCGCGCCAAGCGCGTCTTCACACGGCCGATCTGCGGCCGCTTCGCCATGATGACGAGTTGTGGATCGAGCTGCATGGGAACGGCGCTCAGCCGTACATCCGCGCAATAAAGCGGGGCGGTACGCGAAGATAATAGAGCGTGAGGCAGAAAGCGTTGCGGAGTGAACGTGCGAGGAACCCATCGCGAATATAGCGATGCGGACTTGTGAGGGCGGCCGTTCGCAGCATGACGAGCTTGCGGCGCGGGATGCGGCGCACGAGGTCCACATCCTCCATCAGCGGAATGTCGCGGAAGCCGCCCACTCGTTCATAGAGCCTGCGGTTTACAAGCAGCCCCTGATCGCCATAGGGCAGGCGGAACAGCGCGCAGCGCATTGCCACCATGCGCTCGAGCAAACGTGCCCAGCCGGAAAAGTCGTCCAGCGCAAAGCGGAAGGCCGCCGCCATTTCTCCATCGCGGAAGCGGCCCTTCTCGATCTGCTCGAAGAATTTTTCGACTTCCGGTATCCAGCCAGGCTCCAGCACCGTGTCGGCATGAAGAAAGAGAAGCCAGTTACCCTTCGCGACGCGCGCGCCTGCCGCCAGCTGCTGGCCTCGGCCCCTTGGCGCCTGGACAAGCTTCGCGCCCGCCGCTTCGACGATTTCCAACGTCTCGTCGATCGAGCCGCCATCGACCACGATCACCTCCTGAAGAAGTCCGCGCACGGCTGCAGGCACCAGCGGCGCCAATGTCCGGGTCAGGGTCTCTTCGGCATTCAGGGTCGGAATGATGACGCTCAGCATGGCGCGCAAGATAGCGGCGGCACGGGAAATCTCAAAATTCGGCCGGCTCCGTCATCTCGGCCGATGCTCGGTGCCAAGGCCCGTCGTGATGAAGACGGCGGTCGCCGTTCCTTCTATATCGGCCGTATGCCAGACGCCGGGCGGATTGACCGCATATTGGCCGGGCTCAAGCGCGACCTTCCTCACGCCTTCCGGCAATTCCTGATGCAGCACCATGCGCCCTGAAACGCAGAGAACGACCTCCGCTCCCGCCGGGTGCATTTCCCAGCTTTCCCAGGGCGCGGTGAAAGTGAACATCGAGACGAGCCTTCCCTCAACGCCATCTTCGTCATGGCGCTCGCCATAGGCCATGTACCAGTCCATGCCGCCCGTGAACTCAGGCTGCACCGCGGCCTTGCCGCCCGGTCCCAGGTGAACCGGGTTTTTCGACATATCGAGGACGCTCATTCCTACCTCCCTCGGAAACGCTCATTTCAGCCGCAGCCAGTCTAGGACGCATGAGGAACGAGAACAATGTTCTTGTTATGTTCTCTTTGTTCGCTATACTTGGTCCATGACGACGAGTCGCGAAACAGCGCCCCCCGGCCACCCCGCGCCCCAAGCCAATTCCCCGGTTGGCAACCGCGCGGCCAAGCGGCCCTACGGGCTCACGGACCATCGCCCTGTCCCCCGCAGGGCGCCCCTCGTACCCCCGAGCGTCCGCGAGCCTCATTTGCCCGAGAGCGGCCGCCGTGGCCGGGGCGCGCTGACCAACCGGAGCGGACGCTACGAACCGCAATCACGCGAGCTTGTCGATGACGGCTGGGACAACCTCGAAGACGCTCCGGCGCTGAAAACGCAGGTGACGGAAGAAGCCGCGCGGCACATCATCACGCGCAATTCTTCTCCCGACATCCCATTCGACCGTTCGGTCAATGCCTATCGCGGCTGCGAGCATGGCTGCGTTTATTGTTTCGCGCGGCCGACCCATGCCTATATGGGCCTTTCGCCCGGCCTCGATTTCGAGAGCAAGCTCTTTGCAAAGCCCAATGCGGCGCAACTTCTCGAAAAGGAGTTGGCGAAGCCGGGCTATGAAGTCGCGCCCATCGCCATGGGCACAAATACCGATCCCTATCAGCCGATCGAGCAGCGCTATCGCATCACGCGAAGCCTGCTCGAAGTTCTCTCGGCCTATAACCACCCCGTCACGATCCTCACCAAGTCGGCGCGGATCGTGCGCGACATCGACATTCTCTCCTCGCTCGCGGAGCGCAATCTCGTGCGCGTGGCGCTTTCCGTGACGACGCTCGATCCGAAGCTTGCCCGGGCGCTCGAACCGCGCGCCTCCACGCCGTCGCGGCGCATGGAGGCGATCAGGCTTCTGTCCGATGCAGGCATTCCCACGGGCGCGATGATCGCGCCGGTCATTCCGGCGCTCAACGACATGGAGATCGAGAAAATCCTGACCGGGCTTTCCCATGCCGGTGCGCGGGAGGCGAACTTCGTCATCCTGCGCCTGCCGCTCGAGATCCGGGATATTTTCGTCGAATGGCTCAACGAGCATGTGCCGGACCGTGCCGCGCATGTTCTCTCGCTCATCCGCCAGATGCGCGGCGGCAAGGATTACGATGCGAAATGGGGCGAGCGGCAATCCGGCACCGGACCTTACGCCTGGCAGATCGCGCGGCGCTTCGAAATCGCAACGAAAAAGCTTGGCATCGGCTATGGCCGCCGCGAGTTCCGCTCGCTCGACTGTTCGCAGTTCCGCGTGCCGGGACGAGGCAAGCAGCTGGATTTATTGTGACGGTGGCGTGGCGTGGGTATTCGCAGTAAATCGGCCTAGCCCTCACTGCGGAGTCGCGGCACACTCGTGGCCATGCCGACCGTAAAGAAGATCGCCGCTAAGAAGAAACCCGCGCCGAAGCCTGCGCCTGCCGCCCTGCGACCGGACTATGCCCTCGAAATGGAAGCGGGGGCGCCTGCGCTTCTCGTTTGCGGCGTGGACGAGGCCGGGCGAGGACCGCTTGCCGGACCGGTCGTTGCAGCAGCGGTCATCATCGATCTTTCGAACTGTCCGGACGGCCTCGACGATTCCAAGAAGCTCGACGCGATGCGCCGCGAGGAACTTTTCGCTGCACTCGCAAGCTGTGCCGAAATCGGCATCGGTATCGCGAGCGTCGAGGAAATAGACAAAATCAATATTCTCCAGGCGACGATGCTCGCGATGACGCGAGCTGTCGCCGCATTGCCGCGTACGCCGCAATTCGCGCTGGTCGACGGCAATCGCTGCCCGCCGGGCCTCGCCTGCGCCTCACGTGCTGTGATCGGCGGCGATGGCCGCGCCCTGTCGATTGCGGCGGCCTCGATCGCCGCCAAGGTCACGCGAGACCGCATGATGGCCGAACTTGCCTTTGCCCATCCCGGCTATGGCTTCGAACGTCATATGGGCTATGGCACGCCCGCGCATCTCGAGGCGATTTCACGGCTCGGCCCTTGCGCGCATCACCGCCGCAGCTTCGCGCCGATACGCAACATATTGAGTCCGGCCGCCGCAGGGGGACTCGATCTTGTGTCCGCCGAATCCGTTAACTTATTGATTCAAAAAGATTATTGACCGCGAATCCGTGCTGACTCATGATCGCCGCCTTGTCATTTCCAAGGGGTAGTCGAGTGGGGCGCGTCAGCGAGAAGTCCGGGGCAAAAAAAGAAAATCCGGCGGAAATCATCATCCAGGGCGACTGCATCGAGGCGATGAACGCGTTGCCCGAGAAATCGGTCGACCTGATTTTCGCGGACCCGCCTTACAACCTTCAGCTCGGCGGAGAACTGACCCGTCCCGACCAGTCCAAGGTCGATGCGGTGGACGACGACTGGGACAAGTTTGCGAGCTTTGCGGATTACGACGCCTTCACGCGCAACTGGATGGCTGCCGCACGCCGCGTGTTGAAGGATACGGGCGCGATCTGGGTGATCGGTTCCTATCACAACATCTTCCGCGTCGGCGCGACGATGCAGGATCTCGGCTACTGGATCATGAATGACGTGGTCTGGCGGAAGTCGAACCCGATGCCGAATTTCCGCGGCACGCGCTTCACCAATGCGCATGAAACGCTGATCTGGGCGACGCGCGATGCGGAGCAGAAGAAATACACGTTCAACTACGATGCCATGAAGGCGCTCAACGACGATCTGCAGATGCGCTCCGACTGGACGTTGCCGATCTGCACGGGCGGCGAGCGTCTGAAGGACGATGAAGGCGGCAAGGCACATCCGACGCAGAAGCCGGAAGCCCTGCTCCACCGGGTATTGCTCGCCACAACCAATGCGGGGGACACGGTTCTCGACCCCTTCTTCGGTACGGGCACGACGGGCGCTGTTGCAAAGAAGCTCGGCCGCAAGTTCATCGGCATCGAGCGCGAGCAGCGCTACATCAAGGTTGCGCGCGAGCGCATCCGCCAGGTGAAGGCGGGCGATGCCGAAGACCTGAAGGTCACGACATCGAAAAAGGCCGAGCCGCGCGTGCCCTTCGGCACCATCGTGGAGCGCGGCCTTCTCGAACCCGGAACCGTGCTGACCGATCCGCAGCGCCGCCATGCCGCGCGCGTCCGCGCCGATGGGTCCATCGTCTGCCGCGATGCGACGGGCTCGATCCACAAGATCGGCGCCCATGTGCAGGGCCTCGACGCCTGTAACGGCTGGACGTTCTGGCACTTCAAGACGGACGGGAAACTCAAGCCCATCGATATCCTGCGCCAGAAGGTGCGGGCGGAGATGGGCGAGGCCTGATTACCGCTTCGCGAAGAGCGGCCCCGCATCGGGCATGGCGTGGGCCGCCACTTTCCGCATCACGGTGGGAAGGGCTTCGCCGGCGAGGCGGTCGAGCGGCACCCATTCGCCGCCGGGCACGGATTTCTTTCGCGTCGTCGCCGTGAAGACATCAAGCTCCAGATGGAAGTGGGTGAAGGTGTGCTCGACCTTTCCGGGCACGCGTTTCCAGTCCGCCTCCAGCGGCGCATGCTCGAGGCCCGGCTTCGCGCCTTCCGCCTCGCGACTGTCCCAGGGCGAACCCGGCACTTCCATCATGCCGCCGAGGAGGCCCTTTTCCGGGCGGCGGCGGAGCCAGACTTCGTCTCCCCGCGTCAGCCAGAAACAGGCGCCGCGCCGCACCGGCCTTTCCTTCTTCGGCGCGCGGGCAGGCAAAAGGGCCGCAATGCCCTCCGCCCTGGCATCGCACAGGTTCTCGAGCGGGCAACGGTTGCAGGCGGGGCTTTTCGGCGTGCAGATGGTGGCGCCGAGATCCATCATCGCCTGGGCGAAGTCGCCTGCCCGTTTCAATGGCGTCAGCGTCGCCGCCTTCTTCCTGATTTCGGGCTTCACCTGCGGCAAGGGATTGCGCAGCGCGAAAAGCCGCGCCACCACGCGCTCCACGTTGCCATCCACAACCGTCGCGGGCCTGCCGAAGGCGATGGCGGCGATGGCCGCCGCCGTATAGGGGCCGATGCCCGGCAGTTTCGAGAGGTCTTCCACGTTTTCCGGGAACTTCCCGCCATGTTCCGCGGCGACCACTCTCGCGCAGGCATGGAGGTTCCGCGCGCGGCTGTAATAGCCGAGCCCAGCCCATTCCTTCATCACCTCTTCCACCGGCGCAGCGGCAAGCGCCGCCACAGTCGGCCAGCGGGCAAGGAAGCGCGTGAAATAAGGGCCGACCGTTGCGACCGTCGTCTGCTGCAGCATGATTTCGGAGAGCCAGACGGCATAGGGATCGGCCCGCTCGCCCTTTCTTGCGCGCCAGGGCAGCACGCGGGCGTGCCTGTCATACCAGGCGAGCAGCGGTGCCGCGGCGGGCTTGTTGCCGGTTTCGGGCGGATTTTCGAGGCTCTTTCCCATAGGCCGGTTGTCGCCTGCCCTGCCCCGCGCCGTCAATTCGCCTTGGCAATTCGCGCTCAGGCCGGTTTCGAGTCAGAATGCGCGCCATGACAGGATATGGCCGCCCCGTTGCCTCGATGCGCTACCGCCCCGCCCCCATAGGCGCGCGGGTGCTCGGCGTTGCGCGCTCGGCCTTTGCCAAGCGTGGCTTCAGCGAGGCCCATATCCTCGCACGTTGGGCAGAGATTGTCGGAACCGGGCTTGCCGAGTATTCCTCGCCTGAAAAGCTAGTCTTTCCAAGGGCTTCGGGCGCAGACACGCGGATGCGGCAGGGCGCCGTGCTGACCGTGCGCGTCGATGGGCCCGTGGCGGTCGAAATCCGCCATCTCGAGCCGCAGATCGTCGAGCGCATCAATTCCTATTACGGCTATGCTGCCGTCGCCCGGCTGAAGCTCGTGCAGGGGCCGTTGCCGCCGAAACCCCGGCCGCGCTACCGCCGCATCCGGGCGCTTGCACCCGAAGAACGGCAGGTGCTCGCCCAAGAGCTTGAAAATATTGAGGAACCGGCGCTGAAACGGGCTCTCGAGAAGCTCGGCGAAAATGTGCTCGGCGCTGCCCGGAAGAAATAGCCCCGCGAGTCCCGATTCTCGTGCCAAGGCAACAGAAAGGTTTGGTTGAGGGCTTCTGCCCTCACCGCCATAATGCCCCAACATCTGGTAGGAAGCTGTTCCCGTGAATCAAAATAAAGCAGTCATTGCAGGCGCCGCCGCCATTCTCGCCGTCGTGCTCGGCGTACTCGCCTATCTTTTCATCGGTTCCAACGGCGCCCCCGAAGGCCGCGCCGGGGCCACCGCTTTCGAGCGGGAACTGCTGGTGCCCGGTCCGCTAGGCGACATGACGAAGGGCGACCCCAACGCGCCGGTGACCGTGATCGAATATGCCTCGCTGACCTGCAACCACTGCGCGAGCTTTGCGGTCAACACGCTGCCGCTCCTCGTCGAGAATTATGTCGAGACGGGGCAGGTCTATTACATTCTGCGCGACTTCCCCTATGACCCGGTTGCGACGGCGGGCTTCATGCTCTCGCATTGCGCGGGCGAGGAGCGCTATTTCGGCTTTGTGGACACGCTGTTCGAACGGCAGACGCAATGGGCTTTCACCCAGACGCCACTTGAGGACCTCAAGGCTATTGCGCGGCAGGGCGGCTTCTCCGAAGAACGCTTCGACCAGTGCATGCAGGACCAGAACATCTTCAACCATGTCCGCGACGTCGCCATGCGCGGCCGCGATACGTTCGGGGTCCGCTCCACGCCCACTTTCTTCATCAATGGCGAGAAGGTCGAAGGCGCGCTGCCCTGGGATGAGTTCGAGCCGATCATCAAGAAGGCGCTGGCGAACCGCGGCGCGCCCGCATCCGGCGCCGCACAGGAATAACCGCAGAGCGGCGGGGCGCTTGCCCCGTCTCCGCAACACAGAAGATCGAGACAGACAGTGAAGTTCAACCGCCTCCGGCTTTCAGGTTTCAAATCCTTCGTCGACCCGACCGATCTCATCATCGAGCCGGGGCTGACCGGCATTGTCGGGCCGAATGGCTGCGGCAAGTCGAACCTGCTCGAGGCCATGCGCTGGGTGATGGGCGAAAACTCGTTCAAGAACATGCGCGGCTCGGGCATGGAGGATGTGATCTTCGCCGGCACCACGGGCCGGCCCGCGCGCAACCATGCGGAAGTGGTGCTCTATATCGACAATTCGGACCGCTCTGCGCCGGCCGCCTATAATGAATTCGATGTAATCGAGGTATCACGCAAGATCGAACGCGACCAGGGCTCGACCTATCGCATCAACGGGCGCGAGGTGCGTGCGCGCGACGTGCAGCTTCTCTTTGCCGACGCCTCGACGGGCGCCCATTCGCCGGCGCTGGTGCGGCAGGGCCAGATCGCGCAGCTCATTTCCTCGAAGCCGATCAACCGCCGCCGCATCCTCGAAGAAGCGGCTGGTATTACCGGCCTCTATACGCGCCGCCACGAAGCTGAACTCCGCCTCAAGGCCGCCGAGACCAATCTCACGCGCCTCGACGACGTCGTCGCGCAGATCGAATCGCAGCTTGCGAGCCTCAAGCGGCAGGCGCGGCAGGCTGTGCGCTACCGCAATCTCTCGGGCCAGATCCGTGAAACGGAGGCGATCCTTCTTCATTTGCGCTGGACGCATGCCGTTACATCGCTGAAGCAGTCGGAAGAAAAGCTCGCGGATACGGATCGGCGCGTTGCCGAACTCACGCGTGAAGCGGCCGCCGCAACGACACTTGAGGCAGAAGCCGCCGACAGGTTGCCGCCGCTCCGCGAGAAGGAAGCGGAAGCCGCCGCGCGGCTCCACCGCCTCACGGTCGCGCGCGAAAATCTCGATGCGGAAGAAGCCCGCGCGCGGGAACAGGCGGCGCGGCTGACCGCGCGCCTCGACCAGATCGGGCAGGACCTCGGCCGCGAGCGCCACCTGATCGAGGACACGCAAGGCGCGATGTCGCGCCTCGATGCGGAAGCCCAGGAGCTCCGCGCAGCGGAAGAAGGACAAGGCCAGGCGCAGGAAAAAGCGCAGGCGCGCGTCGAGGAAACGCGCGTGACGCTGGAAACGGCCGAAAGCGAGCTCGATCGCATCAACCAGGAAATTGCCGCGCTTCATGCCGAGCGCACGAGCCTTGTCCGCCATGTTGAGCAGGGGCGGCAGCGCATCGAGAAGCTTGAGCGCCAGCTTGCCGAGATCGAGCGCGAGCGCGAAACGCTCTCGGATGCGGAGGAGAAAAAGGCGCAGATCGCGCTGCAATCCGCCGAACTCGACACGGCAGCGGCGCAGGTGGCCGAAGCGGAACGCCACGCACTTGAATCGGAAGAAGCACGGCGCAAAGCGCAAGACGCCGAGAAGGCGGCGCGCGAGCCGATGCAGGCGGCCGAGCGCGCCGCGGGCGACCTTGCCGCCGAGGCGAAGACACTTGCCGATCTTCTCGCCGTCAGCGAGAGCGATCTCTGGCCGCCGGTGATCGATGCGATCACTGTCGAGCATGGCTATGAAACCGCGCTCGGTGCAGCGCTGGGAGACGACCTCTCTGTGCCGGAAGATCAGGCGGCACCCATTCACTGGGGCACATTGGCGCCTTTCGCGACGCCCCCCGCCCTTCCCGAAGGTTCGACGCCGCTTTCCTATTTCGTGAAGGCACCGGCCTCGCTGGCACGGCGCCTGTCGCAAATCGGCATTGTCGTTTCGGCCGAGGATGGCCAGCGCCTGCAGGCATCGCTTGCCCCCGGCCAGCGGCTCGTCACACAGGGCGGCGCGCTCTGGCGCTGGGACGGCTACACGGCGGCCGCCGATGCGCCGACCGCCTCCGCACGCCGGCTCGAACAGCGCAATCGCCTTGCCGATCTCGAGAAGGAGCTCGCGGATGCACGAGCAAGGGCCGCCGAGGTGCGCGCTGCCTTCGATGCGGCCCATGTCGCAGCCGAAGAAGCGATGCAGCAGGAGCAGGCCCGGCGAGCGGCGCTCCGCGAGGCGCAAGGCAACCACAACCGAATTCGCGAGGCGCTGGCCGCCGCCGAACGCGCGGCCTCCGCGCAGCTGTCGCGGCTCGCGGCGCTCACCGAGTCCCATGAGCGGCTTTCGGGCGACAAGGTAGAGGCCGCCCGCGCGCTTGAGGAAGCCGAAGTTGCGCTGCAGAACCTGAAGCCCGACGAGGAACCGCGCGCCAAGGCCGCGGAACTGCGTGACCGTGTAGCCGCGCTCCGCCTCGAGCTTTCCGAAGCGCGTGCCGAGCATGAAGGTCTGCGCCGCGAGGCCGAGCAGCGCGCGCGGCGCCTGTCCGCCATCGCGCAGGAGCGCGACGCCTGGCAGCTTCGCGCCACCAATGCCGAGCGCCAGATTGCGACGCTCGAAGAGCGGAAGACCGAAGCCGAGGCGGAGCTCAAGACGCTTGAAGGCGTGCCGGCGGAGATCGAGGAAAAGCGCCGCGCCCTACTCACCCATATCGCGGAAGCGGAAGCCAGCCGCAGCGAAGCGGCAGACGCGCTTGCGGAAGCCGAGAAGCATCTTGCCGAAGCAGTGAAGCATGCGAAGGACGTCCAGCAACTGCTTGGCGAAACGCGCGAGGAACGCGCCCGCGTGGACGGGCTCGTCGAAGGCGCGCGCGAGCGGCGGGCCGAAGCCGAGGAACGCATTCGCGAAGTGCTCGAATGCGAGCCGGAAGCGGCCATCGCACAGGCCAATCTGGAGGAAGGCGCCGAACTTCCCGAACTCGAGCAGATCGATGCGAAGCTCGAGCGGCTGAAGCGCGAGCGCGAAAGCCTCGGCGGCGTGAACCTGCGCGCGGAAGAAGAATCGCGCGAGCTTGCCGAGCAGCTCGAAACCATGACGAGCGAGCGCGAGGATCTCGTCAGCGCGATCGCCAAGCTCCGTCAGGGCATCGGCAGCCTCAACCGCGAGGGACGCGAGCGCATGCTCGAAGCCTTCGAGAAAGTGAACGCGAATTTCTCGCGCCTCTTCACCCATCTCTTCGGTGGTGGTGAAGCGCATCTGAAGCTCACCGAGTCGGACGATCCGCTGGAAGCGGGTCTCGAGATCATGGCGCGCCCGCCGGGCAAGCGGCTCCAGGTCATGTCGCTGCTTTCGGGCGGCGAACAGGCGCTCACCGCCATGTCGCTCATCTTCGCGGTATTCCTCACGAACCCCTCGCCCATCTGCGTGCTGGACGAAGTGGACGCGCCGCTCGACGATGCCAATGTGGAGCGGTTCTGCGACCTGATGGACGAGATGACCCGGACGACGGAAACCCGTTTCCTCATCATCACCCACCATGCGCTGACCATGGCGCGCATGAACCGCCTCTTCGGCGTGACGATGCAGGAACGCGGCGTGTCGACCCTCGTTTCGGTCGATCTCGATGTCGCCGAGACGCTTCGGGAGGCTTCCTGAGGGCACTTCCAGTCATCTGACGCAAGGGAAAGGCCTCCGTCTCCGGGGGCCTTTTTCATGTGTCTCCGGACGAGTAGATGAGACTCGCGAAGCGCTCCCGGCGAGGCCGAATGACGCAGGCGCGAAAGGTGCTCGAAAAGGTTTTTATTTCAATGACTTAAACCCCTGTCTGCGGTCCTTGACAGCGTATGACCCTGACAGTAGGGTGCGCGCGGTTTCGGTCCGGGGCGGGGCTCCGAAAAAGCATGTCTGACGGCAGGGCTTCGCTGTGAAACGGAACGAGGACGCCGGCACTCCCACGGATGGCGAGAAGGCCGCCCAGAAGAGAGAACTCGATCTCCTGGACAGCCGCATCGCGGCCGCGCGCGCGGCCCGGAAAGATATCCGGGCGGGCAGCACGAGGCCGGCGCCGACGGGCAAGATGTCCGATATGGGGGTCGCCATGCGGCTTTCCTCGGAACTCGTGGCCGGAGTGCTGCTCGGAGCCGGTCTCGGCTGGTTCGTGGACTGGCTCATCGGCACGCTGCCGATCTTCCTGGTGATCTTCACCGGGCTTGGAACGGTGGCGGGCGTGAAAAACGTGCTTCGCTCGACGCAAGCGATGAATGCGACGAGCGGCACGGCAAAGGATCAAACCGGGCAAGCGCCCGGCGACGCAACAGCCGGCGATATATCCGGCGACAAGAACTGAGGCTGAGGCAATACCGTGGCAACAGGCGCCGAACAAGCTGGCGGTTTTCCCGTCGACCCCCTGCACCAGTTCGTTGTGCAGCCCCTTATCCCCCTCAATATCGGCGGCCTCGACGCCTCCTTCACCAATGCCAGCCTCTGGATGGTGGTGACGGTCGTGGCGATCACGCTTTTCACCATGCTCGGCATGGGCAAGGGCTCGATGGTGCCGGGGCGGATGCAGTCCGTGGTCGAGGGCTTCTATACCTTCATCGCCGACATGGTGCGCGAGAATGCCGGCCATGACGCGATGCGCTTCTTCCCCTTCATCTTCTCGCTCTTCATGTTCATCTTCTTCGCGAACATGATCGGGATGCTGCCCATCGCCTTCACCGTAACGAGCCATATCGTCGTTACCTTCGCGCTGGCGATCACCGTCTTCATCGGCGTCACGCTGACGGGTTTCGTGCTGCATGGGCCGCGCTTCCTCAAGGTCTTCGTGCCGAGCGGCGTGCCCCTCGCGCTTCTGCCGCTCGTCGTCGCCATCGAGGTGATCTCCTATTTCTCCCGCCCCATCAGCCATTCGGTTCGTCTTTTCGCCAACATGCTGGCGGGACACATCATGCTGAAGGTGTTCGCGGGTTTCGTCCTGACCTTCATGGCCATGGGCGCGGTCGGCTTTGTCGGCATGATCCTGCCGCTCTTCATGATCGTCGCGCTGACGGCGCTCGAGTTTCTCGTGGCGGCGCTTCAGGCCTATGTCTTCACCATTCTGACCTGCATGTATCTTCACGACGCACTGCATCCGGGCCACTGAGGCGCGGGCGCGGGGCGCCAAGTCAAACAACGAAATGGTTGCGGCTCCTCGGCCGTTCCCTAACCTTCCAAACGACCCAACAGGAGCACCTGATCATGGAAGCAGAAGCAGCAAAGTTCATCGGCGCCGGTATCGCCTGTCTCGGCATGGGTGGCGCGGCCATCGGCGTGGGCAACATTTTCGGCAACTATCTCGCCGGCGCCCTTCGCAACCCCTCGGCCGCCGACGGCCAGTTCGCCCGTCTCATCTTCGGCTTCGCCGTGACGGAAGCGCTCGGCATCTTCTCGCTGCTCGTCGCGCTGATCCTGCTCTTCGTCTGATCCATCGCGGTTCGGCCGGCCGGCTGTTCCTTTAAGGGGCAGCCGGCGGCAGGCCGCCAGACCGACCGGAGTTTCAAATGATCGACGAAGCCATGGCGCAGGAAGCGGGCGAGCTGACGACCGGAACGGAAGTTCCAGCCGACGCTCATTCGAGCAGCTTTCCGCCTTTCGATTCCGCCACCTTCGAATCCCAGATCGTCTGGCTGGTTCTGAGCTTCGTTGCTCTTTACCTGCTGATGTCGCGCGTGGCTCTGCCTCGCATCGCCACCGTGCTTGAAGAGCGCCGGGACCGCATCGCGGACGACCTCGACCAGGCCGCCCAGTTCAAGCGGCAGACGGACGAGGCGATCGAAGCCTATGAAAAGGCCCTCGCCGAAGCCCGCGCCAAGGCCCAGGGCATCGCGCAGGAGACGCGGGACCGCCTGAAGGACGAGACGGAGCGCCAGCGCCTTGAGATCGAGGCCCGGCTCGCCGAAAAGATCGCCGATGCGGAAAAGAAGATCGCGGCGACGCGTGATTCCGCCCTGCAGAATGTCCGCACGGTGGCCGTCGATGTGGCAGAAGCCATTGTCGGCCGGCTTCTCGGCGATAACGATCGTGGCGCAGCCGAACGCGCCGTCGACCGCGAACTCGCCTGAGCGAAGGAGAGAGACACATGTTCGCCTCTGCTGAATTCTGGATCTTTCTCTGCCTCCTCGCCTTCTTCGGCATCCTTGCCTATTTCAAGGTTCACCGCACCGTGGCAGCCACGCTCGACAAGCGCGCGGCGGACATCGCGGCGGAGCTCGACGAGGCGCGCCGCCTTCGCGAGGAAGCGCAGCAGCTTCTCGCCTCCTATCAGCGCAAGCAGCGTGAAGCGATGAAGGAAGCCGAGGACATCGTCGCCCAGGCGAAGTCCGAAGCCGAGAATCTCGCCAAGGAGACCCGCGCGAACATGGAAGCGCAGGTCGCCCGCCGCACGAAGATCGCCGAGGACAAGATCGCCCAGGCCGAAGCCCAGGCGCTCAACGATGTCCGTTCGGTCGCGGCCGAGGTTGCCATCGGCGCGGCACAGCGCGTCATCGCCGAGAAGGTCGATGCAGGCGCCGATGCAAAGCTGATCGAGAAGTCGATCGCCGATCTCGAGGCAAAGCTTCACTGATACGACAAGGACCTTTGGGTTCGACCAAACCCGCCCCGGCGAAAGCCCGGGCGGGTTTTTGTTTGCCTTTTGCCGGCCGTCTCCGCTTCAATGACCGGGGCAAAGGGGGAGCGAACCATGCTGGAGCGATATCAGGCGACGTCCTTCACGCATGAAGGCGAGACGAAGCCCGTCTATATCCGCGGCAGCGGGCCTGCCATGATCGTGATCCATGAGATACCGGGCATCACTCCGGAGGTGATCCGTTTCGCGGACTGGGTGGCGGATGCCGGTTTCCGGGTTCACATGCCCCTTCTCCTTGGCGAGGCCGGACGGCCCCTGACGCCGCTCTATGTGGCAAAATCCATCGCCCAGCTCTGCATCCGCCGCGAATTCCACATCCTTGCCTCTAACCACTCGAGCCCCGTTACCGGCTGGCTTCGGGCGCTTGCGCGCCATGCCCATGAGGAAGCGGGCGGCAAGGGAGTCGGGGCCATCGGCATGTGCTTCTCCGGCAATTTCGCCCTGTCGATGATGATGGAGCCAGCGCTCATGGCACCGGTCCTGTCGCAACCTTCCATGCCCTTCCCTGCCGGCGCCGCGCGACGGGCGGCGCTTCATGTCTCGCCGGAGGAGCTAGCCTGTGTGAAGGCCCGCTGCGCGAAGGGCGACAAGGTGCTGGGGCTCCGTTTCAAGGGCGACCCGATGTGCCCGCCGGAGAAATTTGCATCCCTCAGGCGCGAACTCGGCGATGGTTTCGAGGGAATCGAACTCGACGACGATACGGCCAATCCGGACTCGCCTGCGCCAAGGCCTCACAGCGTGCTCACGGTCGATCTCATCGACCGCGAGGGCGAACCGACGAAGGAAGCAGCAAAGCGCGTCATTTCCTTCCTGCGCGAGCGGCTGGCGGCCTAGGCCGGCATCACCGTCAGCTCCGGCCACATGGCCTTCCAACGCGCCGCTTTTTTGACGTAGCGCTCCGCGCTGAAATTCGGCGCGCGGTTGGGGCGGATGGTCATGGTCTCGATGTCGTCGAAACCATGGGGTGCATAGACGCTCATATCGGGGGCAATGCCGACCATGCAGGCCGGCGCAAGAAAGCGGTCGATACCCTCGCAAGATGAACGGAGCGGCGGATACGCTCTGCCGAATTTTTTCTCATACCAGAGATGAACGCGGGCCTGATTGCGCAATTCAACCTCAAGCCCGAGCGGCGAAAAGAGGTCATGCGCCTGCGCAATGGCGCGGTCCTCCGATTCCCAGCTCATGTCTGGATCGAAATAGAAGATGTCGTAATCCTTGATGCCATATACAGGGCCGCGGCCTGTGAGCCCGTTCCAAACGGACTGGAACAGCGAGCCCGAAACAAGCCAGCAATCTCCAAGGCCGAGTTCGGGCAGACGCGTGAGGATTGCCCGGTTCCTCTCATTGGCAAGCGCCAGCGAGAGGAACCGCGCCTCGCCCATTACTCCGCAGCCTGCGCAGGAGCGGGCGGCGACCACTTCAGCACGGGCTTGCGGGCCGCAGCCGTTTCATCCAGGCGGCGTCGCGGCGCCATATGGGGCGCGCCGGTGAAGCGGGCCTTGTCGTTCGATTTTGCCGCGCGGGCGAGATCCTTCAGCGTCGCGATGAAAAGATCGACCGACTGCTTCGATTCCGTTTCCGTCGGCTCAATAAGCAGCGCGCCATGGACGACCAGCGGGAAATACATGGTCATCGGATGATAGCCCTCATCGATCATCGCCTTGGCGAAGTCGAGCGTCTCGACGCCCGTGCCCTTCAGGAAGCGGTCATCGAACAGAGCCTCATGCATGCAGGGCCCCTCGAAGGACGGCGAGAGGTCGTCCTTCAGCGAGGCGAGCACGTAATTGGCATTGAGCACGGAATCTTCCGCCACCTGACGCAGCCCGTCGCTCCCATGGCTCAGCATGTAGGAGAGAGCGCGTGTGAACATCCCCATCTGGCCGTGAAAGGCGGTCATGCGGCCGAAGGGTGTCGTGCCGTCGGCCTTTGCATCCGCTTCCGACTCGACGAGGCGGAAGCTGCCATCCTTCTCCTTCACCACATAGGGCAGCGGCGCGAAGGGCGCGAGCGCCTCGGAGAAGACCACCGGGCCCGCACCTGGGCCGCCGCCGCCATGCGGCGTCGAGAAGGTCTTGTGGAGATTGATATGCATTGCGTCGATGCCGAGATCGCCCGGCCGGACACGTCCCACGATCGCATTGAAGTTCGCGCCGTCGCAGTAGAAATAGGCGCCCGCTTCATGCACCGCCCTAGCGATTTCCACGATGTCGCGCTCGAAGAGGCCACAGGTGTTCGGATTTGTCAGCATGATCGCCGCAACATCCGGCCCGAGCTTCGCCTTGAAGGCTTCGAGATCGACGCGGCCTTCGGCATTTGCCGGGATGGCATCCACCTTGTAGCCGAGAAGGGCCGCCGTCGCCGGGTTTGTGCCATGGGCCGATTCCGGCACCAGCACGCGCGAACGGCTCTCGTCCTCACCACGCGCAATGAGCGCAGCGCGGATCGCCATCATGCCGCAGAGCTCGCCATGCGCGCCCGCCTTCGGCGAAAGCGTGACGCCGGGCATGCCCGTCAGTTCCTTCAGCCAATGGCCGAGCTCATACATGAGTTCGAGCGCGCCCTGCACCGTCTTCTGCGGCTGCAGCGGATGCACGTCGCCGAAGCCCGGCAGCCGCGCCATCTTCTCGTTGAGGCGCGGATTGTGCTTCATGGTGCAGGAGCCGAGCGGATAAAGGCCCGCGTCGATCGAATAGTTCTTCGACGAGAGCCGCACGAAATGGCGCACCACTTCCGGCTCCGATACGCTGGGCAGGCCGATACGGCCTTGCCGCGCAAGATTGCCGAGGCGCGAGGTATAACCCTCCGGCTCGTCCAGATCGACGCCGCAGGCGCCCGGGTTGTCGATCTCGAAGAGCAGTGCCTCTTCAAGTTCGAGCGCCTTGTTGCCGGTGAAGGTATTATGCGTGCCGCCATGCGCGGTATTCGCGATGGAGGTCGGGCGGCCTTGCCTGTTCATGCCGGACATCAAAGCACCTCCCTCAGCGCGGCTTCATAGGCGGCGCGGTCTTCTTCCGTGTTGATCTCGGTCGAGGCAACGATCAGCAGATCCTCCACCTCCTTCACCCCCGGCAGCAGCCGCGAGGCGCGCACGCCTCCGATCACGCCCTTGTCGGCCAGCGCGTCCACGACTTCCACAGCCGGCTTCGGCGTGCGGAGCGTGAACTCGTTGAAGAAGTTTCGATTGAGGATTTCGACGCCCGGCACTTTGGCGAGCCTGTCTGCAAGGTTCGAGGCCGCCGCATGATTGATGCGCGCAAGGCGCTTGTAGCCTTCTTCACCCAGGAGCGACATGTGGATCGTGAAGGCAAGACAGCAGAGACCGGAATTGGTGCAGATATTCGAGGTCGCCTTCTCGCGGCGGATGTGCTGTTCGCGCGTCGAGAGCGTGAGCACGAAACCGCGATTGCCGTCTGCATCCACCGTCTCACCGCAGAGGCGGCCTGGCATCTGGCGGACATATTTTTCGCGCGTGGCGAATAGGCCCACATAGGGGCCCCCGAAATTGAGGCCGTTGCCAATCGACTGGCCCTCGCCCACCACAATGTCGGCGCCCATCTCACCGGGCGGCGTGACGGCGCCGAGCGACAAGATTTCCGGCACCACGGCGATCAGCAGCGCGCCCTTTGCATGAGCCGCTTCGGCGATGGCACGCAGGTCGTGCAGCTCGCCGAAGAAGTCCGGCGTCTGGATGACGACGCAGCTCGTCTTGTCGCAGATGCGCGATGCGATGTCCTCGGCCTTGCCCGGCAGCGCGGGCGGCATGATCTCGAGTTCGTAGTCGGCGAAGTCCGAAAGGTTCTTCACCACTTCGGCATATTGCGGATGAAGCGAGCCGGACAGCACCGCCTTGCGCCGCTTCGTCACGCGATGCGCCATGAGCACCGCCTCGCCGCAGCCCGTCGAGCCGTCATACATGGAGGCGTTTGCCACATCCATGCCGGTGATCATCGCCACCATGGTCTGGAACTCGAAGAGATATTGCAGCGTACCTTGCGTGATCTCCGGCTGATAGGGCGTGTAGGAGGTGAGGAATTCCGAACGCTGGATCAGGTGATCGACCGAGGCAGGAACATGGTGGCGATAGGCGCCGGCGCCCACGAAGAAGGGCACGGAGCCGGCGGCGACGTTCTTCCCCGCCATGCGGCCGAGAATGCGCTCCACCTCCAGTTCGCCCTTTCGGCGCGGCAGATCGACGAGCCCGTCGCGCCATGCGCTCTCAGGCACGTCGCGGAAAAGGTCGTCGACGCTTTTTACGCCGATGACACCCAGCATCTCGCGCCGGTCGGTTTCGGTCAGAGGCAGATAACGCATGTTGCTGTTGTCCTTTCGCCTGTCGGCATTTACCGGTTATTCGAGGCTGGCGACGAATTCGGCATAGGCCGCTTCGTCCATGAGCTTGTCGAGTTCGGAGGGATCGGTGAGACGGAGCTTCACGAACCAGCCATCGCCCATCGCATCTTCATTGACACCCGCAGGCGTTGCCTCGATCTCGCCGTTCACATCGACCACTTCGCCGCTCACCGGCGAGTAGACCTCGCTTGCCGCCTTCACGCTTTCGACAACGGCCGCTTCGTCGCCCGCGGCAAGCTCCTTGCCGACTTCCGGCAGTTCGACGAAGACGACGTCGCCCAACTGTTCCTGTGCATAGTCGGTGATACCGATGGTCGCGATGTCGGCATCGACGCGCACCCATTCATGCTGGTCCGTAAAACGAATGTCGCTCATGACTTTTCCCTGATCCTCTTTGCCGGCCCTACTTCGCCGGTTTGTGAAAACGCTTCTGCACGAAGGGCATGGCGGCGACTTTCGCCGGCCGCCCCTTTCCGCGCACCATCAGTTCGACTGCCGTGTCATTCTTGGCGAAGGCCGCCTCGACATAACCCATCGCAATGGGCCCGCCGACGCTCGGCCCGTAGCCGCCGCTCGTCACATTTCCGATCACGCGGCCCGTGCCATCGGTGATCTCCGTGCCCTCGCGAGCGGGCGCCTTGCCCTCCGGCAGCAGGCCTACGCGTTTGCGCGCCGCGCCGCCCGCGATCTGCTCGAGAATGATCTTCGCCCCGGGGAAGTTCGCTTCCTCTCTGCGGCGCTTGCCGATGGTCCAGGTGAGAGCACCTTCGACCGGCGTCGTCGTCTCGTCGATATCGTGGCCATAAAGGCAAAGCCCGGCTTCGAGGCGGAGGGAGTCGCGTGCGCCGAGCCCGATGGGCTTCACTTCCGGCTCCGCGAGCAACTTCCTGGTAAGCGAAACGGCCTCTGCCTCCGGCATCGAAATCTCATAGCCATCTTCGCCGGTATAGCCCGAGCGGCTCACCATGCAGGGAATGCCAGCCACGTCCATATTCACACCGGTCATGAAGGCCTGATCTGCGGCTTGCGGTGCCAGCCGGGCGAAAACCTCCGCCGCCTTCGGCCCCTGCAGCGCGATCAGCGCGCGTTCGGGTAGACGTTGAAGCGTCACGCCGGCAGGCAGATGCTTTTCGATATGGGCGAAATCCGCATCCTTGCAGGCAGCGTTCACCACGAGAAAGAGCACACCGTCCTTCGCCGTGCGCGTCACCATCAGATCGTCGAGAATGCCGCCCTGCTCGTTCAGCAGCAGCGTGTAGCGGATGGCGCCGAGCGTGAGATCGCGGATATCGCCGGGCACCAGTGCCTCGAGGGCAGCGGAGACGGTGGCGTGGTCCGGCCCCTGCAGAAAAGCCTGGCCCATATGCGACACGTCGAAAAGGCCGGCTGCCTCGCGCGTGTGGAGATGCTCGGTGAGAACGCCCGCCGGGTATTGCACCGGCATGTCATAGCCCGCAAAGGGAACCATCTTCGCACCAAACTCGATATGGAGCGCATGGAGCGGCGTAGTCTTGAGCGGTTCCGCGGTCGGGCTGTCCGTCATCGGGCTTTCCAGGTTTCCGTTCCGAGGGCTTTGCCCATTGGAACTTTACGAATCGAGTTGGCGGCCACCCGGCGGATTCCTCCGCCTGCGGCGCCCCACTCTGTCGCTGAAACCTGAGAGATTTCGTGCCGGGCTAGCCCGTCACTTACGCCCTTCGGTGAGGCCGGAAACTCGGTTCCGGCCTGCTTTCCAGAGATTCATCCCCCTGCGGTCCTTTTGCCTGAGAGTTTCCGGGGCGGTTGCTCCTTCGGCGCCGGATATGGCCCCAAAAGGCCGGGTTCCGGTCTCTCCCGCAGAGTTCATCTGTGTAGAGGGGATAATATGGCTCGGTCTGCCAGAGTCAAACGCGATGGCTCCCCGAAGGGCCGGAAATACGCCGATTTCCGGGGATAAATCCCTCAACGGATGGGGGTATAGGGAACCGTCCGGTTATATTCGAGCTGCTGGGCGGTAAGCTGGAAGCCGATCAGGATCTGGTAGATGCGTCCATCGGCCTGACCGCCATAAGGGAGCACCGTTCCATCGATATTCTGGACGAACCGGACGCGGTTCTGACCCGGCTCGAAGGTGACCGGCACCTGATAGACTTTCTTGTTGTCGAAGGCATCGAAGCGGCGGGTGACGGCGACGAAAGTGTCCAGAACCATGGAGCGCGAGGTGGCGGCCGGCCCGAGCTCGGCGATGCCCTCGAAGGCAATATCGACCGTGATGGTCGAATCGCTGGTGTTGTATTCGCATTTCGAGACGACCCGGCCGAGTTCGGCCTTGGCCATCACATCGGTGAGGTCGGCGCCCGCACCCCTGAGCAGGGTGATGTGATCCGTGCCCTGGAGCACGCCGACCGACGGACAGGGATATTGCGTGGTGCCACCCTGCTGCGTGTCGCTACCGAACATGCTGCAGCCGGCAAGGGCGAGCGCGGCAAGGGCCGCAGCTGCGACAGGCAGGCGGGAGCGGAAATTCGGCAGGCGGCGAAGCGCGGTCGGAAGCGGCATATGGATCACTCGATCTGTTGGCTGGATGGGGCCCGAAGCGGCGGCAGGCTTTCTTGACTTTCCTTCGGCAGACCCCTCTATTACCCGGCGTGGACAGCCCTAAAGCCTTGCATTTCATAGGGTTAGGCAAGGCCGGGCCCGAGCGGGCGGCGCCGAAACTCTATCGGAGCGGACCGGAACTCACAAGCTGGACGCTGGGCCTCCGAATCACGAAATTCTGCGGGCTCCCTTTTGCGCCCCGCGAGCGAAAGACATGAGCGAGACACAGGCCCATATGCGGGCAAAGCCCCCTCTGACGCTGCTGCTGGCGAGCCCTCGCGGCTTTTGCGCCGGTGTGGACCGGGCTATCCAGATCGTGGAACTTGCAATCGAGAAGTTCGGTCCACCCGTCTATGTCCGCCACGAGATCGTGCACAACCGCTACGTGGTGGAAGAGCTGGAGCGGAAGGGCGCCATCTTCGTCGAGGAGCTGGACGAGGTGCCGGAAGGCGCGAAGGTGATCTTCTCGGCCCATGGCGTGCCGAAATCCGTGCCCGAGGCGGCGAAGGCCCGCGAGCTCTTCTATCTCGATGCGACCTGCCCGCTCGTCTCCAAGGTTCACGTGGAAGCGGAGCGGCTGCATGCGCGCGGTCTAGAAATCCTGCTGATCGGCCATGCGGGGCACCCGGAAGTCATCGGCACGATGGGCCAGTTGCCCGAAGGCGCGGTGAAGCTCATCGAGACGGTGGCGGATGCTGAAACGTTCCGACCCGCGGATCCCGAGAAACTCGCCTTCGTGACGCAGACGACACTTTCCGTGGACGATACGGCGGAGATCGTGTCCATCCTGCGGCGGCGCTTCCCCTCCATTGCCGGACCTCACAAGGAAGACATCTGCTATGCGACGACAAACCGCCAGGAAGCGGTGAAGGCCATTGCACCGCGCGCCGAAGCCATGCTCGTCATCGGGGCACCGAACTCCTCGAACTCGATGCGGCTGGTCGAAGTGGCCGAGCGCGCGGGTTGCCGCTATGCAGCGCTGGTGCAGCGCGCCAGCGACATCGACTGGGCGGCAATCGGCGATGCGAAAAGCGTCGGCCTCACCGCCGGTGCGAGCGCGCCCGACGTGCTGGTCGAGGAAGTCATCGCCGCTTTCCGCGAACGTTTCGATGTGACGGTGGAAGAAACGTCCGCCGCCCGCGAATCCGTGCAGTTCAAGCTGCCGCGCGCACTCGCAGGCTGACGGGGGACAGATGGCCGTCTACACGGAAGTGCCCGACGAGGAGCTGGAAGCCTTCCTCGCCAATTACGAGATTGGCACGCTGCTTTCCTATAAGGGGATCGCGGAAGGTGTCGAGAATTCCAACTACATGCTGCATACGGACAAGGGCGTCTATTTCCTCACGCTTTACGAAAAGCGTGTGGCGGCGGGCGACCTGCCCTTCTTTCTCGGGCTCATGGACCATCTGGCGGAGAACGGCATCAATTGCCCGACGCCGATCCGCAATCTGAAGGGCGAGATGCTGGGCGAACTCGCGGGGCGGCCCGCCGCGATCATCAGCTTCCTCGAAGGCGTGCATGTGCGCCGGCCGCAGCCGCGCCATTGCGTGGAGGTGGGGGGCGCGCTGGCGCAGATGCATCTCGCAGGCGAAGGCTTCGGGCTCGCTCGTCCGAACGCGCTCAATGTCGACGGATGGGGGCCGCTGTTCGACTCATGCCGGGCGGGCATCGACGGATACATGCCGGGGCTCGCGCCGGAGCTCGATCGCGAACTCGGCATCCTGATGCGCGACTGGCCGCGCGATCTTCCGTCGGGCATCATTCATGCCGATCTCTTTCCCGACAATGTGTTCTTCATCGGCGACCGGCTGTCCGGTCTCATCGACTTCTACTTCGCCTGCAACGACGCCTATGCCTACGACCTCGCCATCTGTCTCAATGCATGGTGCTTCGAGATCGACGGCTCGTTCAACATCACCAAGGCGCGCGGTCTTCTCCAGGCCTATACGCAGGTCCGCCCTCTCAACGCTGAGGAGCTTGCGGCACTACCGCTTCTCGCACGCGGCTCTGCCATGCGTTTCCTGCTGACGCGGCTCTATGACTGGATCAATCATCCGCCCGGCGCCTTTGTGCGGCCGAAGAACCCGAAGGAATATCTGATCCGCCTGCGCTTCCATCGCAGCGTCACCTCACCCGCGGGCTATGGGCTCGACGCATGAGCGATGCCGTCGATCTCTATACGGACGGCGCCTGTTCGGGCAATCCCGGGCCGGGCGGCTGGGGCGTTCTCATGCTCTACAAGGACAATGAGAGGGAACTCTGCGGCGGCGAGCCGGCGACTACCAACAACCGCATGGAGCTGATGGCCGCCATTCAAGGGCTTGAAGCGCTGAAGCGCGGCGTGAAGGTGCGCATTCACACGGACTCAACCTATGTGAAGGACGGCATCACCAAGTGGATTCACGGCTGGAAGAAGAACGGCTGGAAGACCGCCGCGAAGAAGCCCGTGAAGAATGCCGAACTCTGGCAGCGCCTCGAACTCGCGATCGAACGGCACGATGTGTCCTGGCATTGGGTGAAGGGTCACTCCGACCATCCGGAAAACGACCGGGCAGATGCGCTCGCGCGTCAGGGCATGGCGCCTTACCTCCCCGCCAAATAAAAAGGGCCCCGCAAGCGAGGCCCTTTCCCCATTCCGTTGCCGGCTTCAGAGCTGGCTCAGCATGTTTTCCGCGCCGGAAATCTTGGCCTCGCCGGGGTTCTGCTCCTTGTTGAGGCTCTTCACCACGCCATCTTCGACGAGCATCGAATAGCGCAGCGAGCGCGTGCCCATGCCGAAACCTGAACCATCGAAGTCGAGGCCAAGCGCCTTGGTGAAGTCGCCATTGCCGTCGCCGAGCATGGTCACCTTGCCGTCTGCGCCCTGCTGCTTGCCCCAGGCGCCCATGACGAAAGCATCGTTCACGGAGAGGCAGACGATCTCGTCCACGCCCTTTGCCTTGAAATCATCCGCGCTCTTGATGAAGCCCGGCAAGTGCTGGTTCGAGCAGGTCGGCGTGAAGGCGCCAGGCAGCGCAAAGACCGCTACCTTGCGGCCCTTGAAAAACTCCGCGGTCTTCACGGGCGCGGGGCCCTTGTCCGTCATCTGCATCAGGGTTGCGTCCGGAATCCGATCGCCGACATTGATAGCCATTCGAGCCTCCTCATGTTTGCAGAGCGCTCCTGCGTAAAACCAGGGCGCGCGATGTTGGCGGGCATTAAAGCCTCAATCGACGGGCTGTGCCAGCCCGGCCTTGGCTGCCTTCGTCACAATTTCTTGTGGACCTCGAAGGCGCCACCCTGCGCCGAGAAGATCAGCACGATATCCTCGCCCTCCACCATGGCCGGCGAAAGCACCTCCGCCTCCATCGCATAGCGGATCGTATCGCCCTCGCGCGAAACGGAAGGCGTTCCGAACCAGACATTGCGCGGACCATCGAGGATGAGAACCGGCGGCGTGCAATCCCGGCCGCAATTCTTGAGCCGAACCTCCAGCACCGGCGCGGAACTTTCCCGCCAGGCCAGTTCCACGCGTTCCGGATCCGCGAGAGGCACCGGAACGCGAGCGAGCGCGGCGCGCAGCATCGCGGCTTCCGGTGTTTCCACCATCACTTCACCTTCCGCTCCCGCAAGCACCGGCAGGGCGAGATTTCCTTCCCGCGGAATGCACATATCCGCGCAGATGCCGTAGTTGATGGCGAGCCGCAGCACTACCGCTTCACCCGCCTCCTCCGGCACGACGCGCAGCGGCCAGACCACGCCTCGCTCGTATCCAAATGTTATGTCGCCCGGATCGTCGAAGCGCTCCGGCGCCGGCCAGCGGAGCTCCACAAGTGCTACATTTTCCGATGCCGACCAGTCGAATTCCGGCGCGAGGCCCGAATCGCCCGGCCGCCGCCAGTAGGTTTTCCAGCCAGGCGCCAAGCCGAGTTCGATGCCCGCCAGAAAGTCCGTCCCGTCATGTTTCTCAACCGAGGAAATCAGACGCAGTTCCGTCACCGGCTCTGCAGCAGCAGGTGCGGCGTGAAAAAAAAGAAACATCGCCACAAAAAGCGCGGCACACCTTGAAAAATCCGTCATAACCGTTCCGTCGAGTGGGCGCGCACAAGCGCATACTCCGCCTTATTTACAATCCCACTATTCTAGCACGGCAGGCAGAGCCCGCTCACCCTTCGACGGGCGTGACATGGCGCCCGCAAGAGTGCAGAATTTTCAGCGGGGCGCCTGTTGCACCCATCGACGCGGAGGCAGCGAAAGCCATGAGCCTTATGTCGACCGATCTGAGTTACCGGCCCGACCAGGATGGATTCCTCGAGGGCAAAATGCTGATTGCGATGCCGGGTATTGGCGATCCGCGGTTCGAACGTACGGTCATTTATATGTGCGTTCACAATCCGGACGGCGCCATGGGCATCGTCGTCAACAAGCCGGCCGACAACATCACCTTCCCCGATCTGCTCGACCGGCTGTCGATCAGCGCCCCGGGGGCGCGGCTGCCGTCCGAAATCAATTGTCCGGTACTCGCGGGCGGCCCCGTGGAAATGGGACGCGGCTTCGTGCTCCATACGCAGGATTATTTCTCCGAGGATTCGACCCTGCCAGTCGATGAGAATGTCGGGCTCACGGCGAGCGTCGAAATTCTCCGCGCCATGGCGACCGGATGCGGGCCGAGCCGCGCGCTGCTTGCGCTTGGCTATGCCGGTTGGGCCCCTGGCCAGCTCGATGCCGAAATGCAGGCAAATGGCTGGCTGCATTGCGACCCCGACCCGGAGCTACTTTTCGGTCTCGATCTCGAAGCAAAATATCACGATGCGATGGCGAAGCTCGGCATCAACATTTCGCTGCTGTCACCCGAGGCCGGACACGCCTGAGCGGGCGTTTAGCGCTGCCAATAATGCGCGATAAAATCGAGCGCCTCCGCCGCGCGCATGGGCTGGCCGAAATAATATCCCTGCCCGTAATCGCAACCCATGGCGGCAAGGTCGGCCGCCTGCGTTTCGCTTTCCGTTCCCTCGGCAACCACCTCCATGCCGAGGTCATGCGCGAGCGTCACCATGGAGCGGATAATGAGCGGCGTTTCCCGATCCGCCGACATGCCCGCCACAAAGGTCCGGTCCACCTTCAGCGTGTCGAAGGGAAAGCGTTGCAGATAGGACAGGCTTGAATAGCCGGTGCCGAAATCGTCGAGCGAGAGGCCGGCGCCCAGTTCCTTCAGGCGCTTCAGCATCGAGGCCGCAAATTCTGGGTTCTCCATGACGAGGGATTCCGTCACCTCGAGTTTCAGCGAGCCGCGCTCGATGTCGATACGATTGAGCACGCGCTTCACATCATCGATGAGATCGTGGCGGAGCAGCTGGCGGCTCGACACATTCACGCTCGCGAAAAGCGGCCGTTCCATAGGGAAAAGCTTTTGCCAGGTGGCAAGCTCCTCGCTTGCCGCGCGCAACGCAAACCGGCCGATCTCGGTAATGACACCAAGTTCCTCGGCCAACGGCACAAAACCGTCCGGCGTCATCAGGCCCTGTTTGGGGTGGTTCCAGCGGATCAGCGCCTCGAAGCCGCGCACCGCTCCATCATGCAAGGACATGATGGGCTGGTAGTAGACCTCCATCTCCTTGCGTTCGATCGCGTGGCGGAGATCCGTTTCGAGGGAAAGGCTGTCTTCCGTCTCGCTGCGCATGCCGGGTTCGAAAAGCTCGATCCTTGCCTTGCCGCTCCGCTTCGCACGGTACATGGCGATTTCGGCTTCGGTCAGCAATTCGACCGGATGCTCATGCGCATCCTCGCAGATGGCCACGCCGACCGAACAGGTCGGATAGACTTCATGTCCTGCCACTTCGATCGGCTGGCGCAGGAATTCGCTCGCCTGTTCGGCGAAGGCAAGTGCGTCCTCGCGTTCCGTGCGTGTGGTCAGCAGCACCGCAAAGGCATCGCCGTCGATCCGCGCCACCGTATCGTCCATGGTGACAAGGCTTTCAAGGCGACGTGCAATCGCGATCAGCAGCGCATCGCCGCCGGAATGTCCGAGACTGTCGTTCACCGTCTTGAACCGGTCGAGGTCTATCAGCAGAAGCGCGGCGCGCGGACGTTCCAGCAGACCGCGGCGGCGGATTGCGCGTTCCATGCGGTCCATGAAGAGGGCGCGGTTCGGAAGACCCGTCAAGCTGTCGTGAACGCTGTCATGCATCAGCCGATCTTCGGCGAGCTTCTGCGCCGAGACGTCGCGCACCGTGCCGATGCAGCGCGTGGCATAGTTTTCCGGGCCCGCCACGCAGCTTGCGCTGAGCGCCACCCAGCGATAGACGCCATCCGAATGGCGCATGCGGAATTCCAGCGCGAAGGAGACGTTGCCGCGCTCGATATAGGCGTTGAGCGCGTTGCGATAGGTTTCGCGGTCGGCCGGGTGCATATGTTCGCGCCACGAGACTTCGGTGCCGTCGAGCGTGCCCGCATCGAGCCCGAGCATGGCCTCGACCGAGGGCGACACGTAAAGCCGGTCGCCTGAAATATCCCAGTCCCAAACACCCATGCGCGCGCCCGTCAGCGCGAAGGCATGGCGCTGTTCGCTGCGCAGCGTGCCGATATCGGCGCGGCGGCGGCCGCCCTGCGCGTGATAGGCGGCGGCAAAGGCAAAGAGCGTCAGCGCCGTGGTGAACACACCGGCATTGAAGGCTGTTGCTGTAAAGGTGCCGGGGAGCCATCCCGCCGAATGAAAAAGTGCCAGAAGGCCCGCGACGACGAAGAGCGCAGCGCCGGGAATGAGAAGCTGGGCTGGCCGCACGCCCCGCAAGGCGGCGGAAATGACAAGCGGCGCACCCGCGACAAGCGCCACCGCAAGAAAGAGCCGCACATAAAGCGCCGCCGCAGAGACCGAGAGAAACGCGAGCGGGATAGCGGCGAGCACGGCGTAGCCCATCAACCGGGACACCTGCGCAAGCGTTGCCGAATGGCGTTCGCTTTCGAGGAAAAAACGCTCCAGCATGAAGACCGCCGAGGCGAAGAGCGCAAGCGCGATCGTACGCGCCACAAGGTCGCCCCATGGCGCCAGAGAAAGGGCCGCGGCGAGATAGCCGAACTCTGCAAGCAGAACCAGAAATCCCGCGCCGAGCAGCAGCGCGGTCGCGCGCGCCGCCGCCACCCGGGTCAGAATACCGAGAGCCGCCATGTAAATGGCGAAAGCGGCGATGACGGCGAGCATGCCCCCTTCGACAAGGGCGAGGCGCTGCGCATAGCCGGTCCAGGCCCCTTCGTGCCAGAGATAGAAGCCCGGCTCGCCAGTCCTGTCCGCGTGAAGCGCGACTGTCATGCTGTTCAGCGGATCGCCATAGAGGCTATAGACCGCGAAGCCCGCGCGGTCGCGTTCCGGCAGGGGCATCGGATTCTCGCCGCCCGCCGTCAGCGCCTTGTCGAAACTTACCTGCGGCATCGGCCAGAAGAAGGCACCGAGCCCTTCGCCGCGCCGGTCGGCGACCAGAAGCCTGATGACGGGATCCTCGCTCCGATTGCGCAGCGCGACGGCATGCCAGATGCCTCCGTTTCTCGCCGCGCTTTCCTCGAGAACGATAGTGCCGTCTTCCATGGCGTCTTCATCGAACTCCCCGGCTTCGGCTGCGTCCTCGCTTTCGATGGAGGCCTGGCCGTTCGCGGGCGGCTCGATGGTCAGCCGGCGGCCATCGGCTTCATAACTCTCGACGAAGGGCGAGAGATCGATCACGGCATGGGGATCGTCCATCGCCACGGCATCGAGCGCTCGCGCCGCGCCGGCGCCAAGCCCGAATGTCAGCAGCAACGCCGCGATCGCGCACTTCATGCGCGCCGGTCCCTGGCCCCCTAGCCGCATCCCCTCAAAACTCCTCTTCACATCTCATCGGCGCGGGTCGTCTCGCAGGATCGCGTAGACAACATGGTCGCGCCAGGCCCCGTTGATACGGAGAAAGCCCCGTGCAATCCCCTCTTCCGTAAAGCCGCACTTGCGCAGTACGGCGCGGGACCGCTCGTTTTCCGGCAGACAGGCCGCCTGCAGCCGGTGCAGTTTCAATTCCTCGAACACGAAGGGAATGAGCGCGCGAACCGCCGCCGTCACATGGCCGCGGCCCGCATGATCTTCCCCTGCCCAGTAGCCGAGAGTGCAACTTTGCTGCACGCCCCGTTGCACGCCGGACAGCGTGCATCCCCCAAGCAGAGCATCATCTTCCTCACGAAAGATGAAGAAGGGGTAGGCCTGATCCTCGCGGATTTCGCGCTGATAGCGGCGCAGGCGGCGGCGGAAAGAGGGCTTCGTCAGGTCGTCCGGACCCCAGGTCGGCTCCCAAGGCGTCAGGAAGGCGCGGCTCCGCTCCCGAAGCTCCGACCATTGCGGGAAATCGGTGAGCTGCGGCGCTCGCAGATAGAGGCCGCGGCCGAGGATCATCGGCGCTGTGTCCGGCTTCGATATCGAGCGCAGAAATGCCATGAGCCGGATTGCCCCGCCTGAGCCGGGCGGTGCCCGGCCTCTTCGTCAGATCGCGCCTTCCGCGATGTTAATGTGCGAATCTTGCCGCGATACGGTCATAGGATTCAAGTCCGCCATCCCGGCCATCGAGCGGGCCGATAGCAGAAAGGGCAAGCCCCGGTCCCTTCAGCAGACGATCGGCGTAGCGGCGCACAGCGGCGGCATCCACGGCGTCGACCTTTTCGATCAGTTCCTCGATGGGCAGCACGCGGCCATGGATCATGTATTGGCGGGCCACCTGCTCGGCGCGGGAGGACGAGCTTTCGAGCCCCATCATCAGCCCGGCCTTGATCTGGGCACGGGCGCGGGCGACCTCTTCCTCGCTCGCGTCTTCGCCGAGGCGGCCGAGTTCGCCGGACAGGACAGGCATCAGCTCAGCCACGTCATCCGGCGAGGTGCCGGCGTAGATGCCGAAGACGCCGGTATCCGCGAAAGACCAGGAAAAGGCGAAGACGGAATAGCAGAGGCCGCGCTTCTCGCGCACTTCCTGGAAGAGACGGGAGGACATGCCGCCGCCCAGCACGCCGGAGAAGACCTGCGCGGCGTAGTAGTCCGGATCGGCATAGGTCGGACCCTCGAAGGCGAGCGCGAGATGCGCCTGCTCGAGATCGCGTTCCACGCGCCTTTCGCCCGGGCGGAAGGCCGCGGGCTCCGCGCCGTTCGTCTTGCGGTTCGGCAGGGCGCCAAAGCGGTCGCCGGCGAGCTTCACCAGTTCTTCGTGATCGACGCCGCCGGCCGCTGCGAGCACCATGCCGGGCGCGAGATAACGCTGCCCCATATAGGAC
This sequence comes from Parvibaculaceae bacterium, assembly GCA_019636015.1. Taxonomy (GTDB): domain Bacteria; phylum Pseudomonadota; class Alphaproteobacteria; order Parvibaculales; family Parvibaculaceae; genus Parvibaculum. The sequence goes on along the minus strand of JAHBYJ010000001.1, from coordinate 1,240,089 downwards.
TGGAGTTCATCGCGGCCGAAACCCGACACCGTGTCCACCGTGCCGAGGATCGAACGGCCGAGCGGCTGATCGTCATAGGCGGCTTCCAGCAGATGGTCGAAAACCATGTCGTCCGGCGTGTCGTGCGCCTGACCGATCTCGGAAATGATGACGCCGCGCTCGCGCTCCACCTCTTCGGGATCGAAAACCGAGTTCTGCAGAATGTCGCTCAGAATATCGACGGCAAGGCCTGTATCCTGCTTCAGCACGCGGGCGTAATAGGCCGTCGCCTCATGCGTCGTATGAGCGTTCAGATGGCCGCCCACCGTTTCGATTTCCTCGGCGATGGCAAGCGCCGAGCGGCGTTCCGTACCCTTGAATGCCATGTGTTCCAGCATGTGGGAGACGCCATGCTCGCGGGCGGTCTCGTGCCGCGCGCCGGTATTCACCCAGACGCCGACAGAGGTGGTCTGGAGATGGGGCATGCTGTCGGTCACGACGGTGAGACCGTTTTCGAGGCGGGTCACTTCAACGGACATGGGCACACTCCTTCAAAATACGCTTACAAATCTCAGGCCGCGACCGACCGGGCGCGCTCGCGGATGAAGGCTTCGATGGCGCCGAGATCGTTCGGCAGCACGTCGAGGCGCTCCTCGCGCGTGAAAATGTCCTGCATGGCGGGTGGCAGGTCGGGGTGGATGCCCGTTGCCTGCTTGACCGCATCCGGGAACTTCGCCGGATGGGCGGTCGCCAGCGTCACCATCGGCACCGTCACGTCGCCACGCAGCCTTGCCGCAGCGGCAAGACCAACCGCGGAATGAGGATCGACAAGTTCGCCAGTCTCCTCGTGCAGCCGCGCAATCGTTGCCTTCGTCTCCGCCTCGTCCACCCGAGCGGCGCCAAACTGGGCGCGGATCGCATCGAGCCGCAGCGTGTCGATCTCGAAGGCGCCAGACTGGGTGAGGCCCTGCATGAGCCGCGTCACCGCCGCGCCGTCGCGCCCATAGGTGTCGTAGAGCAGACGCTCGAAATTGGACGAGACCTGAATATCCATGCTGGGGCTGATGGTGGGGATAACTTTTCCCACTTCGTAGCGTCCGGTTTCGATGGTGCGCGCCAGAATGTCGTTCACATTGGTCGCGACAATGAGTTTCGCGACCGGCAAGCCCATCCGCGCGGCCGCGTATCCGGCGAAAATATCGCCGAAATTCCCTGTGGGAACCGAGAAGGCGACAGGCCGGGCGGGCGCGCCGAGCGCCACGGCACTCGTGAAGAAATAGACGATCTGGGCCATGACACGGCCCCAGTTGATCGAGTTCACGCCGGCAAGGCTCACCTCGTCGCGGAAAGCGTGGTCGTTGAACATCGCCTTCACCAGCGCCTGGCAATCGTCGAAGGAGCCTTCGACGGCGATGTTGTGCACATTGGCGTCGAGCACCGTCGTCATCTGGCGGCGCTGCACCTCGGAGACGCGGCCCTTCGGATGCAGGATGAAAATGTCGGTCGTGTCGCGGCCACGGAAGGCCTCGATGGCGGCCGAGCCTGTGTCGCCCGAGGTCGCTCCTACCACGGTGATGCGCCTGCCCCGCTTTGCCAGCACATGGTCGAAAAGACGGGCAAGGATCTGCATCGCCACGTCCTTGAAGGCGAGCGTGGGCCCGTGGAAAAGTTCGAGCAGCCAGTCGTTAGAGGCGGTTTGCCGCAGCGGCACAATCGTGCGGTGGCGGAAGGTCGCGTAGGCCGCGCCGATCATTTCCTGAAGGTCGGCATCGGCGATGCTTTCGCCGATATAAGGCCGCGTGACGCGGAAAGCTGTCTCTTCATAGGTGAGGCCTGCCAGCGCCTTGATCTTGCGCTCGCTCATCTGCGGCCATTCCGCCGGCACATAAAGGCCGCCATCGCGGGCAAGGCCCGTGAGCAATGCGTCCTCGAATTCAAGCTCCGGGGCGAGGCCCCGCGTGCTGACGTATTTCACCATAATCTCCAGGATAGCCTACCACCGGAAGAGACCGGGGCCGGACGCGCGTAACCTAGCCGGGCCCGGCAGGGCTTGCAAACCACTTCGGCGCTACGCGGAAATATCGTTTATTCTCAGCTATTTACCGAGGTATCTCGCCTCGATATGGCGGCGGAAGGCCACCGTACCCAAGGGCGCGCCTGTGGCGCCTTCGATGATCTCGTCCGGCGTCAGGCGCGAGCCCTGGCCGTGCACCTTTTCGCGCATGAAGCGCGTCAGCGGCATGAAATCGCCCTCGCCCAATGCCGCTTCAAGTTCCGGCACGGCTGCCTTCGCCGCGGCGAAGAGCTGCGCGGCGGCGAGCGCGCCCAGCGTATAGGTAGGGAAATACCCGAAGGAGCCGGAGGGCCAGTGAATGTCCTGCATGCAGCCCTGCGCATCGTCAGGCGGGACGATGCCAAGCAGCTTTTCCATGCCCTCGTTCCAGGCGGCAGGGAGCTCTGCCGCATCAAGCTCGCCCGCGATCATGGCGCGTTCCAGCCGGTAGCGCAGCATCACATGCAGCGGATAGGTCACCTCATCCGCCTGCACGCGGATGAGGCTCGGGCGGACCCGCCGGTAGTGGCGGAGAATATTCGCGGTCTCCCAGGCGGGCCCCTCGCCGCCGAATGCCGCTTTCAGGCGCGGCGCAAGGAAGGCGATGAAGGCTTCGGTCCGGCCAGCCTGCATTTCAAACAGCAGGGACTGGCTCTCATGGATCGTCATGCCGCGCGAGCGGCCGACGGGCTGACCACGCCAATCCTGCGGCAGGCCCCGCTCGTAAAGCGAATGTCCAGTCTCGTGGACGACCGCCATCAGGCTTTCGGTGAAGTCGCTCTCGTCGTACCGCGTGGTGATGCGGCTGTCGTCCGGCACACCGCCGGTGAAGGGATGATGGCTCACATCGAGGCGGCCATGGGCGAAGTCGAAGCCCATGAAGCCCATCACCTCCCGGCCGATTTTCTCCTGCAGCGCGACGGAGAACGGCCCCTCGGGTGCGATCGCCGGCCGGCCCTTTGCCTGATGCTCCATCACCTCCTGGAGCAGGCCGGGCAGGAAACCTTCCAGTTCAGCAAAAAGACGGTCGATATCCGTAGCGCGGCGACCGGGATCGTAGCCGTCGAGTAGCGCATCGTAGGGATCGAGACCGAGCGCCTCCGCCTTCGCCGCCGCCTGTTCGCGGATGAGCGCAATGAGCTCGGCAAGCGCGGGGGCGAGCGATGCATAGTCGTTCGCGGCACGGGCTTTCCGCCAGATCATTTCCGTGCGGGACTTCGCGCGGGAGAGCTGCATCACAAGGTCTGCGGGCGTCGCGGTTGCATGAGCGTGGATGCGCGCCATTTCGCGCAGGTTCGCGCGGTCCCATTCGGCCAGCGCATCGGCGGCTTCCGCCGCGCCTTCGAGGAGGTCGCCGGTTTCAGGCGCGGTCAGCGTCTCATGCGCAATGAGCGAAAGCACGGCTTGCTGCTCGGCGCGCGCCTCGGCCCCGCCTTCCGGCATCATGGTGGCGCGGTCCCAGTGCAGCACGGCCTGCGCGCCGCCAAGCGCCGACAGGCGGGCGAAGCGGTCCTTCAAGGCCTCATAGGCGGCAGTCGAATTGCGCGCGGTCATATCTTCTCCCTGCCGATGCGGCCGTTGGCACGGTGCCAGGCGAAATAGATCACCGCGAGTACCAGCGCGAGGCCATACCAGGTCAGCGCATAGTCGAGATGATTGTTCGGAATGTCGATACGCGTGCGCCCGGCTTTCGGCCATTCGCCGGGGAAGGCGCCCTCCTCCGCCTCGACGATGAAGGGCGCAACGTCAACGCCTCGCAGTGCTGCGCCCATCACCGCGGGATCGCGCACCATCCAGATATTTTTCGCCGGGTCGTCCGCGCCGTCGAAGACGCCGCGCTGGGAAGGCGCCCGCAGGATGCCGATGAAACGCTGCGCGCCTTCCGGTATGCCGCCGCGCAATCCCGCATCTTTCAGCGGAACCGGGACGAAGCCACGATCGACCAGCACCACCGCCCCTTCCGCCACTTCGATTGGCGAAATCACGGCGTAACCCGGCGCACCATTCGCGCCTTGCGTGAAATAATGGAACTCCTCCAGGAGAAAGCGGCCTTGCACTTCAACCCGCGTATATTCCCTTTCACGCGCATCATAGGCCGGCCAATCTTCAGGCGCAGGCAGCGGCACGGGCACCGCATCGATCCGGGCCGCGATCTTCGCCAGAAGTTCTTCCTTCCATTGCAGCCGCTCGACCTGCCATGTGCCGAGGCCGATCAACACCAGCAGGGCCAGCAGCGTCAGCACTGTCGGCCAGAGCATGGGGCGGAAAAGGCGGGTCATCCTTCGAGCCTGCCTTCGGCCGCCTTGTGGCGATATTGCTGGGCGACGAGCCAGGCTTTCAGCGGGCGGATGAGACCGAGCGTGAGGATGAGAGTCAGCGGCAGCCAGAGGACGATATGCACCCAATAGGGCGGTGACCAGGTGAACTCCACCCAGAGCACGAGGCCGACGATGAGAAAACCTGCGATCATCATGATGAAGACGGCGGGGCCGTCGCCCGAATCCGCGAAGCCATAGTCGAGGCCGCAGCTTTCGCATTTCGGCGCGAGGTCGATGAAGCCGGCAAAGAGCTTTCCCTCGCCGCAGCGCGGGCAGCAGCCGCGCAATCCCACTTCGAGGGAGGAAGGTGTTTCCCGCGCTTCCGTCATATTCATACTCCCGAAACCACGAGGGCGGACCGCTTGCTGCGGCCCGCCCCCATTCTGCGTCCTTTGCGGACTTTCGTCCTCAGTGCGCGGCGATCGGCGCGCCGTGACCGCCCCAGACATAGATGGCGAAGAACAGGAAGATCCAGACTACGTCCACGAAGTGCCAGTACCAGGCGGCAGCCTCGAAGCCGAAATGGGCCTTCGGCGTGAAATCGCCCTTCATCGCACGCAGCAGGCAGACGATCAGGAAGATCGTGCCGACGATGACGTGGAAACCGTGGAAGCCGGTCGCCATGAAGAAGGTTGCGCCATAGATGCTGCCGCCGAAGGAGAAGGCCGCATGGGCATATTCATAGGCCTGCACGCCCGTGAAGATGAGGCCGAGTACGACGGTCCATGCGAGGCCTTGCACCAGCCCCTTGCGGTCATTGTGCTGAAGCGCGTGGTGCGCCCAAGTGACCGTGGTGCCCGAGGTGAGCAGGATCAACGTGTTGATGAGCGGCAGGTGCCAGGGGTCGAAAACCTCCACGCCCTGGGGCGGCCACTGACCGCCGGTGAACTCGGCGCGCGCTTCCTGGATCGCTTCGCCCGGGAAAAGGCTCGCATCGAAGAAGGCCCAGAACCAGGCGGCGAAGAACATCACTTCCGACGCGATGAACAGGATCATGCCGTAGCGCAGGTGAAGCTGCACGACCGGCGTGTGATCGCCCTTGCGGCCTTCGCGGATCACATCCCGCCACCAGCCGAACATGGTGTAAAAGACGATCGCAAAGCCGAGCAGCATCACCCATGCGGGCGAGCCATGCATCCAGTTCACGGCGCCGATGGCCAGAATGAAAGCGCCGACCGAGCCGACAAACGGCCAGGGGCTCGGATCTACGAGATGGTAGTCATGATGTTTGGCGTGGGCGTCTGCCATGTCCCCTCTACTCCGCTTCAGTGCGCCGCCACTCGGCCGCGCCACCAATCAAAATGCCTTCAGGCCGCCGCTTCCCGATTCACATGGGCCGGTTCGCGACATTGCCTCCCAGTTTCACAATCGTCACCACGAAGAACAACAGGATGAAGCCAGCCAGCGTCCAGGCAATCGCGAGGTTGCGCTGACGGCGCTTCTTGATCTGCTCTTCGGTCCAGACCGGCGCCTCGATCTTGTGGCGCTCGTTATCATCGTCCTGCATCCCGGCCTCACAGACCCAGCAGCCGCTCAACGAGCAGCAGCGAGAAAACGAGGAAGAGATAAACAATCGAATAGGCAAAAAGCCCCTTCGCGGCCTTGTCCTGCCGGAGGCCAGGCTCAGCACGCCAGACGCGGAAGGCAAGCGCGAGGAAAACGAACCCCAGCAACGCCGTAGCACCGGTATAGAGCGCGCCGGCAAAGCCCATAAGGCCCGGCAGCAGCGTGACCGGCACAAGCAGCACCGAATAGATCATGATCTGGCGGCGTGTTTCGCGCTCGCCCGCCACAACCGGCATCATCGGGACGCCGACCTTTTCATAGTCACCGGAACGGAACAGAGCCAGCGCCCAGAAGTGCGGCGGGGTCCACATGAAAATGATGAGGAAGAGGACGAGGCTTTCGAGCGACACCGAGCCCGTCACCGCGGCCCAGCCGATCATGGGCGGGAAAGCGCCGGCCGCGCCGCCGATCACGATGTTCTGCGGCGTGCGCCGCTTCAGCCACATCGTATAGACCGCGACATAGAAGAAAATGGTGAAGGCGAGAAGCGCGGCGGCAACCCAGTTCACCAGCACGCCCATCGTCATCACGGAGAAGACCGAGAGAATGGAGCCGAAGACCGCCGCTTCCTGCGGCGCGACGCGGCCAGACGGGATCGGGCGATTGGCCGTGCGCGCCATCTTCGCGTCGATGTCGGCGTCGTACCACATGTTGAGCGCGCCGGAAGCGCCGGCGCCGACCGCGATGCAGAGGAGCGCGGTAAAGCCGATGACCGGGTGGATACCGCCCGGCGCGAGCGCGATGCCGACCAGGGCCGTGAAGATCACGAGCGACATGACTCGCGGCTTCAACAGCTCGAAAAAATCGCCCGCGCTGCCCTCGCCGCCCTGGCGAAGGACTTCCGGTCGATCATTGCTGTAGGCCGTATCCGACATCGATGCGCTTTACGTCTCTAATTGTGAGCCAGTGGCGAAAGGGCTCCGGCCGGGAATGGACCCGGCCGGAGCGGCTTGTCACTTGATCCGCGGCAGTTCCGAGAACTGATGGAACGGCGGCGGCGAGGAGAGAGTCCATTCGAGGGTGGTCGCGCCTTCGCCCCAGGGATTGTTCGCGGCCTTTTCCTTCTTGATGAAGGCATAGGCCACACCCACGAGGAAGATCACCACGCCGAAAGCCGAGATGTAGGAACCGAGCGAGGAAATCTGGTTCCAGTAAGCATAGGCGTCCGGATAGTCCGCATAGCGGCGCGGCATGCCCTGCAGACCAAGGAAGTGCTGCGGGAAGAAGACCATGTTCACGCCGATGAACGTCACCCAGAAGTGCAGCTTGCCGATGAATTCGGAGTACATGTAGCCGAACATCTTGGGGAACCAGTAGTACCAGCCCGCGAAGATTGCGAAGACGGCGCCCAGCGACAGCACGTAGTGGAAATGCGCCACCACGTAATAGGTGTCGTGCAGCGCGCGGTCGACACCGGCATTGGCGAGCACGACGCCCGTCACGCCGCCGACCGTGAAGAGGAAGATGAAGCCGATCGCCCAGACCATGGGTGTGCGGAACTCGATCGAACCGCCCCACATCGTCGCGATCCAGGAGAAGATCTTCACGCCCGTCGGCACCGCGATGACCATGGTGGCCGCCACGAAGTAAGCCTGCGTGTTGACCGACATGCCGACCGTATACATGTGGTGCGCCCACACGATGAAGCCGACCACGCCGATCGCGACCATGGCATAGGCCATGCCGAGGTAGCCGAACACGGGCTTGCGCGAGAAGGTGGAGATGATGTGCGAGATCATGCCGAAGCCGGGCAGGATCAGGATGTAGACTTCCGGATGCCCGAAGAACCAGAAGAGATGCTGGAACAGGATCGGGTCGCCGCCGCCTTCGGGCGAGAAGAAGGTGGTGCCGAAGTTACGGTCGGTCAGAAGCATGGTGATCGCGCCGGCGAGAACCGGGAGCGAGAGAAGAAGCAGGAACACCGTCACCAGGATCGACCAGACGAAGAGCGGCATCTTGTGCAGGGTCATGCCCGGCGCGCGCATGTTGAAGATCGTGGTGATGAAGTTGATCGCGCCGAGGATCGACGAGGCGCCCGCGATATGCAGCGACAGGATCGCGAAGTCCATCGCAGGTCCAGGCGTGCCGGTGGTCGAGAGCGGGGCGTAGATCGTCCAGCCGCCGGCAACGCCGTGGCCGCCGGGAACGCCCGGCACGAACATCGAGATCACGAGCAGGCCGAGCGCCGGAGGCAGCAGCCAGAACGAGATGTTGTTCATGCGCGGGAAGGCCATGTCGGGCGCGCCGATCATCAACGGCACGAACCAGTTGCCGAAGCCGCCGATCATGGCGGGCATCACCATGAAGAAGATCATGATGAGGCCGTGGGCCGTCACCAGCATGTTGAAGAGGTTGTAGTCGCCGCCGAGGACCTGGTCGCCCGGCAGATGCAGTTCCATGCGCATGACGACGGACATTGCGCCGCCGATGACCCCCGCGATAATCGCGAAGATCAGGTACATCGTGCCGATGTCCTTGTGGTTCGTCGAATAGACGTACCGCTTCCAGCCCGTGGGGTGGTCGGCGTGATCGGCGTGCGCCCCTGCAGCTTGACCTGCCATCTCTCTAGACCCTTCGTTCTTGCTTCACTATCGACGGTTGATGCGGAACGCTTCAGCGCCGCTCGGTGCCCGCGAGTTCAGCGACCTTCACATTGTCGTTTGCGGCGGCAGCCTGCTGCTGCTCGGTCCACGCCTCGAATTCTTCCTGGGTGACGACCAGCACGTTGATCGGCATGAAAGCGTGGCGCGTGCCGCAGAGTTCCGAGCACTGGCCGTAATACATGCCGGTCTTCTCGGCGCGGAACCAGGTTTCGTTCAGGCGGCCCGGGATGGCGTCGATCTTGACGCCGAAGGGCGGCACAGCGAAGGCATGGATCACGTCCGCCGCCGTCACGATCACGCGGACGGTGGTGTTCACCGGCACGACCATCGCCTCGTCGGCCGCGAGAAGGCGCGGCTGACCGGGCTGGAGATCGGCTTCCTCGACCATGTTCGAGATGATCGCGATGTCGCCGTGATCGGGATACTCATAGCCCCAATACCACTGGTAGCCGACGGCCTTGACCGTGATTTCCGGCTCGGGGATCACCACCTGCTTGTAGAGGAGGCGGAAGGAGGGAACCGCGATGATGACGAGGATCATCACCGGCAGGACCGTCCATGCCACTTCGAGCAGCGTGTTATGCGTCGTCTTGGACGGGGTCGGGTTGGCGCGGCGGTTGAAGCGCACCATCACGATGATGAGCAGCAGGAGAACGAAGACCACGATCGCCGTGATCAGCGTCAGCAGCAGGTTGTGGAAGGAAATGATGTCCCGCGCCACTTCCGTCACCGGTTCCTGGAGACCGATGCCGCGATCGACCGGCGCCGCATGCGCCATGGCGCCACTGAAAAGCGTCGCCACGAATGCGACAGCGTAAAGGCCAATTCCGTTCAGAAACCGCATGCTTGTCCCCAGCTAGTCAATTCAACGTCCGGACCGACCTCCGCGCCCGGCCTCTCGGGCGGGCTGCGGCGGTTGGGCGTCAGAAACCACAAAGCGAAGCCGCCCGCAAGGCTCGACGCCGCCTTGGTTATTTTTCGTCTACCGGCGCCGCTTTCCCTCGTCATCCACGGGCGGACGACTCGAGCGCCGAGTATAGACAAGGTGCGGCGACAAACCACAGTCGGCCTGTGGTTTTGCGACGTTTTGCCACAATAACCGGGCGAATCCGGGCTTCCGGAGGCGAGGCGGGTGAAATTCCGGTTCGGGCCTTTATCCGGCGGCGAAAAGTCCTAGAGTTATGGTTGGATATTTCGCAGGGAGAATCGCAGGCTCATGCGCGACGAGGCGCTCATCCATTTCCATCTCGGCCACCGGATTTCCTGTGGGCTGCTGCTGCCGCAGAATGGCGGCGCGGCGCCCGAGCTCCTGTCCGAGGCGGCCCCCTGGCTCGACCCCCGCGACCCCGGCCGCTGCGTCGTCGGTTTCTGCGCTGCGCATCCCGATCTCGTGGGCGATGTGGTCGCCCCGCCTCCGCCCGGCTGGGAAAACTGGCGCTTCGTCGAATGGGACGACTGGTTCGGCCGGATCAACGGCGTCTTTCTGGTGGACCTTGCCTCACTCAAGGTGACTCAGTATCCGCTCTATAGCTGCTCGCCGCATATCGTGCCCTGCGACCTTTCCGGGCTGCCGCGCCGGCTTGTGCCGGTCGAGGAATGGCTCGCGCGCTGAGGCCTCTCTCATATTGGACCGAGAATGACCGCTTCTTCCGACGACCTTTTCTTCACCCGCACCGGGCTTGACCGTGCGCGCGTCTCCTCGCTTGTCGGCGACACGCTGAATGGCGCCGATGACGGCGAGCTCTTCATGGAGTTCCGCCAGTCGGAAGCCCTCGGCTTCGACGATGGCCGCCTCAAGACCGCGAGTTTCGATACCAATCAGGGCTTCGGCCTCAGATGCGTCGCGGGCGAGGCGACGGGCTATGCCCATGCCTCGGAATTTTCCGAAGCGGCGCTGAGGCGCGCGAGCGACGCCGTGCAGGCGGTGAAGACAGGTCACACCGGCGTCGCGGCGGAAGGCCCCGCCCGCACCAACACGCATCTCTACTCGGACGAAAACCCGTTGGGCGCGCAGAGCTTCGAGGAGAAGGTGAAGCTCCTCGCAGAGATCGACGCCTATGCCCGCGCGAAGGATAAGCGCGTGCAACAGGTCTCCGCCTCGCTTGCGGGAGAGTGGCAGGCGGTCGAGATCATCCGCGCAGACGGTTCGTCGCTGCGGGACATCCGCCCCCTCGTCCGCCTCAACGTCGCCATCGTGGCAGGCGAAGGCGACCGGCAGGAGACGGGGTCCTTCGGCGTCGGCGGCCGCATGGGCTATGACGTGTTCATCGATCCCGCGCGCTGGCAGGGACAGGTGGACGAAGCGCTGCGCCAGGCGCTCGTCAATCTCGAAAGCGTGCCCGCCCCCGCCGGCGAAATGGATGTGGTGCTCGGCCCCGGCTGGCCCGGCATCTTGCTCCATGAAGCGATCGGCCACGGGCTCGAAGGCGATTTCAACCGCAAGAAGACCTCCGCCTTTGCAGGACTTATGGGGAGCCGCGTCGCCGCGCCCGGCATCACGGTCGTCGATGACGGCACGCTGGCAGACCGGCGCGGCTCGCTGACCATCGACGATGAAGGCACGCCGACGTCACGCACGGTGCTGATCGAGGACGGTATTCTCAAGGGCTATATGCAGGACAGGCTCAATGCGCGCCTCATGGGCATGACGCCGACGGGTAACGGCCGGCGCGAATCCTATGCGCATCAGCCCATGCCGCGCATGACCAACACCTACATGCTCTCTGGCAGCCACGAACCCGGCGAAATTCTCGCCTCGGTGAAGAGGGGCCTTTATGCCGTCTCCTTCGGCGGCGGGCAGGTCGACATCACGTCCGGCAAGTTCGTCTTTACCTGCACCGAGGCCTATATGATCGAGGATGGCCGCGTGACGCGCCCTGTCAAAGGCGCGACGCTGATCGGCAACGGGCCGGATGTTCTCACACGCGTTACCATGATCGGCAACGACATGGCGCTCGATCCCGGCATCGGCACTTGCGGCAAGGCGGGACAAGGCGTCCCCGTCGGCGTCGGCCAGCCAACGCTGCTCGTGAAGGGCCTCACCGTGGGCGGGACGGCGCGGGCGGCCTAAAGCGTCTCAAGAAAATTCGCGATATCCGTATCGCTCCGCAAGCGTATGAAGTTTACGTGAGCTCCGAATTCGCGGATTGCCGCTTCCATGCGCGGGGCTACGTCGCGGTTGTAATTCCAGATGTAGCGCGCGAATTCGAGGTCGAACTTCTCGGGACAGCCTTCACCGACATCCGGCCGCACGGTGCCGCGCAGCAACAGGAACCTGCCAAAGGCGCGGATGAGATTCTGAAGCCGCGAACGCTCGATCCAGATCACCGTGTCGGCGCGCGCCAAGCGCATGGGAAACGTGTCGGAGTAGTTGCCATCGATCACCCAGCCATCCCCGGCCACCAGATTTTCGATGATCGGCAGGAAGGCTTCATGGCCCAGCTCGACCCAGCCCGGCTGCCACCAGAGCTTGTCCAAATGCGTCACGGGCAGCGAAAGTCTCTCGCCGAGCTTCCGCGCAAGCGTCGACTTGCCGCCGCCCGAGCAGCCGATGATGAGGATGCGCCTCATCCCTTCTTGCTGTGGCAGACCGCTTGCAGCTTGTTGCCTGCGGGGTCCCGTACATAGGTGCCGTAATAATTCGGATGGTAATGGGGCCTCAGGCCCGGCGCGCCTTCGCTGGTGCCACCCATTTCGAGCGCCTTTGCATGAAAGGTATCGACCGAAGCACGGTCCGGCGCGAGGAAAGCGACATGGCCACCATTGCCCGGCACATGCGCCTTGCCGTCAAAGGGTTTCAGCACAAAGACCTTCGGTCCCGCCGCCGTGCCATAGGAAAGCGTTCCCGGCAGTTTGAAGAAGGGAGCGATACCGAGAGCTGCCAGCACCGCGTCATAAAAGCCTTCGAGCTTCTCCGGCTCGTCGGCACCGATGGTGACATGGCTGAACATGCGGCTTGTCCCCTGCCTTTGGTGGTTACGTCAGAACGCGTATTCCTTGAACACCGGATCGACCGAGCCGCCCCAGCGGCCGTGATAGAGCTCGAGCATTTCCTCGGCGGGCGACTTGCCTTTCTCGACGATTTCTTCCACGGCGCGGAGATGGATCGCCTCGCTCGCGCCGACGCCATCGCCGTTTGCGCGCGCATCGAGCCCGGCGCGGGAAATCGCCACGGCCCTGCGCGCCACATCGAGCAGCGTGCCGCCACGGAACGGCGTGTGGAGACCGTGCTTCGCCACCTTGTCGCGCAGCGTCTGGCGCTCTTCCGCCGTCCAGTCCTTCACGAGATCCCAAGCCGCATCGAGCGAGGACTGGTCGTAGAGCAGCCCCACCCAGAAAGCCGGCAGCGCGCAAATACGCGCCCAGGGGCCGCCATCTGCGCCGCGCATTTCCATGTAGTTCTTGATGCGCGCCTCGGGGAAGATCGTCGTCAGGTGATTGTTCCAATCGCCTCGCGTCGGCATTTCGCCGGGCAGCGCCGGCAGGCGGCCCTCAAGAAAATCGCGGAAGCTCTGTCCCGTCGCATCGATATATTTGCCGTCGCGATAGACGAAATACATCGGCACATCGAGCGCATAGTCCACCCAGCGTTCGAAGCCGAAGCCATCCTCGAAGACGAAGGGCACCATGCCCGCGCGCTGATTGTCCGTATCGGTCCAGACATGGGAGCGGTAGGAGAGATAACCGTTCGGCTTTCCTTCCGTGAACGGAGAGTTCGCGAAGATCGCTGTCGCGACCGGCTGCAGCGCAATGCCCACGCGCAGTTTCTTCACCATGTCCGCTTCCGACGCGAAATCGAGGTTCACCTGCACCGTGCAGGAGCGGTACATCATGTCGAGACCCATGGTCCCGACCTTCTTCATGTATTCCGTCATGATCTTGTAGCGGCCCTTGGGCATGACGGGAATTTCGTCGCGGCGCCAGTTCGGCGTGAAGCCGAGGCCGAGAAAGCCGATGCCGTGTTCGGCGCCCACTTCCTTCACCTGCGCCAGATGGTCGTGCAGCTCCGCGCAGGTCTGGTGCAGCGTTTCGAGCGGCGCGCCGGACAGTTCGAACTGGCCGCCGGGCTCCAGCGAGATGTTTCCGCTCTTCTCGCTTTCGAGGCCGATCAGCGTTTCGCCTTCGAGGATCGGTGTCCAGCCAAAGCGCTGCAACCCTTCCAGCATGGCGCGGATACCATGATCGCCGCCATAGGGGATCGGCGTCAGGTTTTTCGTACAGAAGGGAAACTTCTCGTGCTCGGTGCCTATGCGCCAATCGGCACGCGGCTTGTTTCCGCGCTCCAGCGCGGCCACGAGGTCGCGACGGTCGGTAATGGGCTCGGGCCCGGCAACGAGAATGCTCATGCGAGCCCCTTTCCTCCACGGACCTTGTTCGAGCGGGCCTTCGATCTGCCCGGCCCCGGTCCTCACACGCACCGGCACCAGCCTGCCCCGGCGTTGCCCAGATGTAGGAGCGCCCATGGTTCATGGCAAGCGCCAATGAGCGATCAAAATTCAACAGGGAATCTACGCAGAAGGACAGGCTCTGGACAGCCTGTCTGGAGCGATTCGAGAGTGAGGGGGAACCGCGGGCGGCCTGCCCGGCTCAGACAACCCGCGCCATGCGGCGGCGCACGGCAGCGAGGAAGGTCGCGCGCTTTTTGGGCGTCGAATGATCCATCTGGTAGCAGCCGAGCCAGACCTGACGGCAGGTCCTGGCGCAGAGCGCGCGCATACCGCGCATCAGGATGCGGCGGTGCGGCTCGCCCACCAGTTTCGACCACCACCAGGGCGCGCCGCAACTCGTCACCGCGCCCATGAACCGGATGTTCTGGAGCTTGGGTTCGATCATCTTTCCATCGCGAAGATCGAATGCGACGCCCGGCACCCAGACGCGGTCGAGCCAGCCCTTGAGCATGGCGGGCATGTCGTACCACCAGGTCGGGAAGACGAAGACGATGCCCTCGGTCGCACGAAGCTCATCGGCATAATGCTCGAGGCCCTTGCCGTTGGTCGACGGGTCCTCATAGGACGCGTGCTCTTCCGCGCTCATACGCGGATCGAAATTCTCGGCATAGAGATCGACGACCTGCGTCTCGTGGCCCGCCTGATGGAGCCCCTCCACCACGGCATCGCGCATGGCGGCGGTGAAACTCTCGGGCCTCGGATGGCAATAGACGACCAGCACGCGCATGGCGCGAATTCCTTCCTCTTCGACAATTGAACGGGACAGACCTTCCACGCGAGCCGCGCCGCGGGCAGAGACCGTCCGGGTAATAAACGCCTTCGGGTTCCACCGGGTTCCATGCGGATTAGGGGCGGCTACCAGTCTCCCAGCATCAGTCCCACCGCCGACAGCGCGGCGATGGCGGCCGTGTCAGCCCGCATGATGCGGGGCCCGAGGGAGATCGCGAGCGTATCGCTCCGCTTACGGAGCATATCGCGCTCGGCGGGGGAAAAGCCGCCCTCCGGGCCGATGAGCACCGCGAACGGCGCACCCTTCTTTCCCTCCGCTGCGAGCCGTTCGAGCGCCTTGTGCGTCGCGCCGGGCCCTTCGTTCTCATCGCAGAACAAGATCAACCGCCCCGGCGCGGTCTTGTTCCAGCTTGCGAGAAGATTCGAGAGTTTCTCCGCCTCGCGCACCTCGGGCACCGCGACCAGGCCGCATTGTTCGGCTGCTTCCACGGCGTTCGCCTGCAGCCGCTCGTCCTTGAGGCGCGTCACCACCGTGCGCTCCGTCATCACCGGCTGAATGACGGCGGCGCCCATTTCCGTGGCCTTCTGGGCGATGAAATCGAGGCGGGCTCGCTTCACCGGCGCGAAGAGAAGCCAGATGTCGGGGAGAGGTTCCTGCGCCCGCGTGCGGCTTTCCAGCGCCAGCACGCAGTTCTTCTTGTGGGCTTCCACGATCCGCGCCGCCCATTCGCCGTCGCGCCCGTTGAAGAGAAGCACGCGGTCGCCTTCCCCCATGCGGAGCACGTTCACGAGGTAATGCGACTGGTCCTTCTCCAGCGTCAGACTCGTCCCGGCGCCAAGGCTCTCTTCTATATAGAGCCGCGCCTTGCCGCTTGCGGAGCGGGGGTTCTCATCCGGACCATCTTCGTCTTCGCGATTCTTCATGGGCGGAGTATCCATAGTTTTTCGCGTCATTGCAGCCAGCCGGGTAATCCGATGCAGCCTCGAAAGACCGTTCGCGTCCTCCTGTTCGATCCGGCGGACCGCCTCCTCCTGATCCGGATGCACGACCCCAATGTCGGGAATGCGGCCGGCGAGGTGCTCAGCGATGCTTATTGGGTGACGATCGGCGGCGAAAGCGAGCCCGGCGAGGACATTGCCGCCACGGCAATGCGGGAGGTGCTGGAGGAAACCGGTCTCACGAATGTCCGGCTCGGCCCGCCCGTCTGGACCACGGAGCATGTTCTTTGCGTGCATGGCAAGAACCGGCTGATGCAGGAAACCTTCCTCATTGCCCGAACCGATCCAACCTCTCTAAACCGGGACGGGTGGACAGAGCTCGAGCGCCAGGTGATCCATGAGATACGCTGGTGGAGCCTCGCGGAATTGAAGGCGGCGTCCGAGACCATCTTCCCCACCTCGCTGGTGCAGCATCTGGCGGAGCTGATCGCCGGGGATATTCCCGCCTCCCCCATCGCCATCCTGCCCTGAGCGAGGGTGGCATAGAGAGCGAAACAGAGGCAGAACTCACCCATGGATGAGATGAATCAGGATCGGGCCCGCGTGGCCGATGCACCGCCCGAAAACTGGGTGGACCGATACGCGCCCTCATGGGCGCGACCCTATGCGCGGCTGGCGCGGCTCGACCGTCCCATCGGCTGGTGGCTGCTGCTGCTGCCCTGCTGGTGGTCCGTGGCGCTCGCGAGCGAGGGTTGGCCGCCGCTCACGCTCCTTCTCCTCTTCTTCATTGGTGCCGTTGCCATGCGCGGGGCGGGCTGCACCTGGAACGACATCGTGGACCGCAACATCGACGCTGCGGTCGCGCGCACGCGGTCCCGCCCGCTTCCTTCCGGCGCGGTGACGCTTGCGGGCGCATTTTTCTTCCTCGTGCTGCAATGCCTCATCGGCCTTGCCGTTCTCATCTCCTTCAATTCCTTCGCCATCATTCTCGGCTTCTCGTCGCTGATCCTTGTCGCGATCTATCCCTTCATGAAGCGCATTACCCATTGGCCGCAATTCGTGCTCGGCCTTGCCTTCAACTGGGGCGCGCTGATGGGATGGGCGGCGGTTCATGGCGAAATATCCGCGGAGGCACTGCTGCTTTATCTCGGTGCCGTCGCCTGGACCATCGGCTATGACACGATCTATGCGCATCAGGACAAGGAAGACGATGCGCTGATCGGGGTGAAATCGACGGCGCTGAAATTCGGCGAGGCGACGCGGACGTGGCTGTGGTTCTTTTACGGAATCGCCCTTCTCGCTTTCGCCGCAGCGGGCGCCGCGGCGGGGCTTGGCCCCTTCTTCTATCCGCTCCTCGCGGTGGGCGCGGCGCTTCTCGTCTGGCAGATTGTCACGCTCGACATCAACGATCCGGCGCGGTGCCTTCGCCTTTTCCGCTCCAACCGCGATTTCGGGCTCATTCTTTTCGCCGCCGTCGTCGCGGGGCAGGTCGCCTGAGGTCTAGCCTGCGGGCTTCACATCGGACAGTCTGTCGACCTTGCGGAGCGAGGGGAAAAGCCACATCCATATGCCGACAACGCCGAGCGTCCCGACGCCGCCGATCAGCACGGCCGGCACGGTACCGAAGAGCGCCGCCGAGACGCCCGCCCGGAAATCGCCAAGCTCATTCGATGCACCGATGAACAGCATCTCGACCGCCGTCACGCGGCCAAGCATTTCCTGCGGTGTGGCGAGCGGGATCAGAGTCGAGCGGATATTCACGCTCACCATGTCCGATGCGCCCATGACGGTGAGCGCAAGGAGAGTGAGGATGAAATTTTCCGACAGGCCGAAAACGATGGTCGCGGCGCCGAAAATGCCGACACAAGCGAACATGATGTGCCCGGCGCGGCGGCCCAGCGGGCGCCAGACGAGCAACAGGCTCACCACGATGGCGCCGACCGCGGGCGCAGCCCGCATGAAGCCCAGCCCGGTCGGGCCGACATCGAGGATGTCGCGCGCATAGATCGGCAATAGCGCCACAGCGCCGCCGAGCAGCACAGCGAAGAGATCGAGCGAGATCGCGCCGAGCACGATGGGCGAGCGGCGGATATAGAAGACGCCCGCGACCGCACGGGACCAGGCACTGGTGGCCGGGCCCTGCGGTTCCACCTTCGAGCGGGTGCGAATGCCGAGAAAGGCAAGCGAGACACCGCAGAAGAGGGCAAGGCAGGTCGCATAGACGGTTACAGGCCCGGAGAGATAGAGAAAGCCGCCGATTGCCGGTCCGAGGATTACCGACATCTGGAAGGTGGAGGAGCTGACCGCAATCGCGCGGGCGAGCTGCACCTTCGGCACGAGCAGCGGCACGAAGGAGCGCGACGCGGGCGCCATGATCGCGCGAGCGGTGCCGAAAAGCGCGAGCGCCGCATAGAACCAGGTGACGTCGCCCGAATGCGTGATCGTCAAGAGAATGAGCCAGCCGGCAGCCGCAGCCTCCAGAAGCCCCGCCGCCGCGACGATGTATCGCCGGTCGATGCGATCGGCGATGTCACCGGCCGGCAGGGTGAAAAGCAGCATCGGCAAGAATTGTGCGAGGCCGACATAGCCAAGCGCCAATGCGCTTTCCGTGATGTCGTAGACCTGCCAGCCGACAGCGACCGACATGATCAACATGCCGAGCGTGCCGAGGAAACGCGCCGAGATGTAGAGGTTGAAATCGCGGAGCCGGAAAAGGTCGGCGGTCGTCGCTTCGGGCGCGGAGGGGTTGTCGGTCATGGGGGCGGGCCGCTGGTTTTTTGCCCTTATGCCCGAAGCCGCCGCCCAAGTCCCCTGCAAAGCGCGCAAGTCGATTTGCCGCAGGCGTCGCACATTGAATTGGGTCATCACGGCGTTACATATTGTGCAACGCAACAATCTCCGTAAGGAGGCAAAGATGAAGACCTTTATCAAGCAGTGGCTCCATAGCGCCGCCCTCGCCGCGGCGGCTTTCACTGGGCAGGCTCAGTGGTATTCGTTTGAAGAAGCGAAGGCCGCACCGGCACGCCAAGAAGCTGCCAAAGCGCGCGAGACCCAGGATTTCGTGCCGGTGCTCCGCGCCGCCGACTGACCCGCTATTTCTTTGAAGCCCCGGATTTCTGCGCTTTTTTTGCGAAGTGCGGGACCGGGGCTTTGTCATGCGCCGGCTTCTTCCCCGCCGCCCGGCGATTGACGCGAACCCTGAACCGTGGTTCACTTCTTGAAAGTGAATGGAGGTTCACATCTTGGCGTATCGCCAGACAGACAAGGTTGCAGCCCGGCTCGCCGAGACGAGGGCCGGCATTCTCGCGGCCGCCCGGGAACTTGTCGCGGGCGGCGGCTTTGCTGCAGTGCAAATGTCGGAAGTGGCCAAAAAGGCGGGCGTCGCGACCGGCACGCTCTACCGCTATTTCTCTTCCAAGGAGGCGCTGTGCCGCGAGCTTTTCCGCGAGGTCTCGGCACGCGAGATGGGCATGCTGGCGACCATCGCCACGGGCGATGAGCCGGCGGGCGAAAGGCTGGTGAAAGTGCTGCGCACCTTCGCCGGCCGCGCCGTGAAGGGCCGCCGCCTCGCCTATGCGCTGCTGGCGGAGCCGCTCGACGTGAACCTGGCCGAGGAGCGCGCCTTCTTCCGTCGCACACATGCAGAAATCTTTGCGCGCATTCTCGAGGACGGCATCGAGAACGGCGAAATTCCCCCCATCGATGCGCGGATCGCTGCGGCCTGCATCGCAGGCGCCATTCCAACCGCCCTGGTGGGACCGCTTGCGCCGCAATCGCATGAGCTCGACAACAACCCCGACCGCGTGGTCGAGGAAATCGTGAAATTCTGCCTCGCGGGTGTGGGCATCGCGCTCGCCGCCGGACAGGAACGGAACAGGGAACGGAGGACAGTCGCATGAGCGTTCTGGCAAAGGATCTTCTCAGCCCCGAGCAGATCGCGCTTGTACGCAAGCGTTCGGACCTGCGCGGCATCTGGCTCGTCTTCCATGCATGGGCCGTCATCTTCGGCGCGATGGCGGTCTTTGCCGCCTTCCCCAATCCGCTCACCTTCCTTCTTGCAGTCATGGTGATCGGAGCGCGGCAGCTCGGCCTTGCGATCCTCATGCATGACGGCGCTCATGGCATTCTCACCGAGAACCAGAAGCTCAACAATTTCCTCAGCCAGTGGTTCTGTGCCTATCCGATGATGGCGGAGACCGGCGCCTACCGCCGCTATCACCTGAAGCACCACGCAAATACGCAGCAGAAGGAAGATCCGGACCTCATCCTTTCGGCGCCTTTCCCCATCACGCGCAAGAGCTTCAAGCGCAAGATGATCCGCGACATTACAGGCCAGACCGGATATCAGCAGCGCAAGGCGCAAATCATGAATGCGCTCGGTGCGGCGGACTGGCCGCTCTCGCAGCGCCTTTCCAACTACTGGCAGAAGCTCGGCAAGGCAACACTGGCGCAACTCGCCGTCTTTGCCGTGCTGGCCGCGAGCGGGCATTGGTATCTCTACTTTGTCCTGTGGCTGGCGCCCTTCCTCACCTGGCATCAGGCGATCACGCGCATTCGCAATATCGCCGAACATGCGATGGTGCCCGACAATGACGACCCGTTCCGCCATGCGCGAACGACGCTCGCCAATCTCGTCGAACGCGCGCTCGTCGCGCCCTACTGGGTCAACTATCATGTCGAGCATCATTTGATGATGTGGGTGCCTTGCTACAATTTGCCCATGGCGCGGCGCTTCCTCATCGCCAACGGTTTTGGCGAGCGCATGGAAACCAAGGACAATTACGCGCAGGTGATCCGCATGGCGACCTCCCGGCCCGACGACCAGGACCAGCGGGGCGAGGTAATCCATAATGCGCGCAAGCGCCGCGTTTCCGGCATTACATCGGAAGGCTTCACCGAGGACCAGAACGCGGCCTGAGCAGCGCCAAGCCGACGCTGCGTCCGCCCTGCCCGCCTTTGCGGGCCCCTCGCCCCATGGTAAGTCTCTCCGCAATCAGAAATTGCCTTTGGGGAGAGACACATGGCCGAGGCCGGACCCGCCGCACTGGAAACCACACCTGTTCGGGAGGCGCACCGCTTCGATGTGAAGCGCCTTGAGACCTACTGCCGCGACACGGTGGAAGGCTTCAGTGGCGATCTCGATGTGCGCCAGTTCGAGGGCGGGCAGTCGAACCCCACCTTTCTTCTCACCACGAGCGGTGCCGGCGGCACGAAGCGGTATGTCATGCGCAAGAAGCCGCCCGGGCAGCTTCTCGCCAGCGCGCATCAGGTGGACCGCGAATACCGTGTGATGAAGGCGCTTGCCGGCACTGGCGTTCCGGTGCCGCATATGTATGCGCTGTGCGAGGATGACAGCGTCATCGGCACCTCTTTCTATGTGATGGAGTATCTCGAGGGCCGGGTCTTCCGCGAATCCGTCATGCCGGACTCGTCGGAGCAAGAACGGCGCGCGGTCTATGCCAATCTCGCGGAGAACCTCGCGAAGCTCCACAAGGTCGACTACGAAAAAGTCGGTCTCGGCGATTTCGGCAAGCCCGGCAATTATTTCGAGCGCCAGATCGGCCGGTGGATCAAGCAGTATCGCGGCGCGCAGACGACCGATGTGCCCGCCATGGAAGAGCTCATCAACTATCTTCCGGCGCATATCCCCGACGAACCGTCTGTCACCATCGCCCATGGCGACTACCGCCTTGGCAATACGATGTTCCATGCGAGCGAGCCGCGCATGATCGCCGTGCTCGACTGGGAACTGTGCACCATCGGCCACCCGCTCGCCGACGTTGCCTATTGCTGCATGTACGATCTGCTGGGCGTCGCGGGCGGCGCCACCGCGATCGACCGCACGAAGACACCGGGCGTTCCGACCGAGCAGGAATTCGTGGCCGAATATTGCCGCCACGCGGGCCGCGACGGCATCCCGCACTGGAACTTCTATCTCGCCTTTTCCATGTTCCGCCTCGCCTCGATCAGCCAGGGCGTCTACAAGCGCGGGCTCGACGGCAATGCGAGTTCCGAACGAGCGATGACACTCGGAGATTCATGCCGCACGCTGGCCGAATTCGCCTGCCAGATTCTTCAGCGGCCCGACTGATCCCGGTTTGCGCGGGAAACAGGGTTAGCGCAAAGTTAATTCCGCAGTCCGCTCAAGGAAAATTTAAAGAAGTCACACTAGGATTCCTCCCGTTACGGGCAAATCTTGTCCGGGACGAAGGGCCGGCAGAATGCCGACGGTGGGGAAACCGATGGATCGACCAGGTAACGCGAGGCCAGAAGGCCGGGACGCCGAGTGCGAGTTGGCCGCCTCATGCCCGGCTTCGGGCGAGCGATTCTATCGCGCCCTGATCGAGAATACGGGCGACATCCTCACCCTCCTCGACCGGGATGGTACTGTTCTCTTTCAGAGCCACGCCGTGCGCCGCCTGCTTGGCACGACCGAAGACGCCTTTGCCGGCAAGAAGGCGGGCGATTTCATGCATCCGGACGACCGCGAGCGCATGCTCGGCCGGATCGAGGAATGCGCGCAGACGCCCGGCGGCGAATTCACCGAAGTGTTGCGCCTTTCGCACAAGAACGGCAGCTGGCGTCTCGTGGAGACTCGCGGCCGCAATCTTCTCGATGATCCGAACGTCGCCGGCATTCTCTGCGTTTCGCGGGACGTGACCGAGACCCACCGTCTCGAAAGCCAGTTGCGCGAAGCGGAGCAGCTCGCGCGTTTCGGCCATTGGCGATGGGTAAAGGGCGACCCCGCGCCGCAGTGGTCGAAGGGTGTTGCACGCATCCTGGGACTCGAGGATGGGGCCATACCGACCGGCGGCGATTGGCACGAACAGCTTGTCCATCCCGACGACCGCGACGAACTTCTCTCCAGATTTATCGATGCATTCGAAACGCATGTGCCGGTGACATGCATCACCCGCTTCCGTTCCGGCGAAGGCGACTATCGCCACATCAAGACCCATGCCTATACCGAGGTCGATGCCTTTGGCGAGGTCGGCGCCCTTGTCGGCCTTGCGGAGGATGTCAGCGAGGAGATGGAAGCGGCGGACGCGCTGAAAGCCAGCGAGGCGAAATACCGCTTCATGACGGAGCAGGCGACCGACGTCGTCGCGCATTACGACTCGCACGCGCGAGTGAAATTCATTTCGCCCGCCGTCGAGCATATTCTGGGCAGGCTTCCCGACGAGTTCATCGGCGCTGCCATACGAGAAGAGCACATCCACCCGGAAGACTATCCCCGAGCGCGCGACGCCTTCATACAATGCGTGACGACCGGCGAGGCTGTGCAATTCGACTACCGCTATCTGCACAAGGCCGGTCACTACATATGGCTTGAGTCCACCATGCGCGGCGCTGTCGGCGCTGACGGAAAGCGCATGTCCGAAGTGATCGGCGTCACGCGCGATATCAGCGACCGCAAGAACTACGAAATCGAACTTCTCGACGCTCGCGAGCGCGCCGAGGCGGCGAACCGGACCAAGTCGCGGTTCCTCGCCAATATGAGCCACGAACTCAGGACGCCGCTCAACGCCATTATCGGCTTTTCGGAAATCCTGCGGATGCAGATGTTCGGCGAACTCGGGCATCCGCGCTACAATGAGTATGCGCAGCTCATCAACGAAAGCGGCGCGCTCCTTCTCGATCTCATCAGCGACATTCTCGACATGTCGAAGATCGAGGCCGGAAAATACGAAATCCATGCCGAGGAGCTCGACGCTGCGCATATCGTCGAATCCTGCGTCCGCCTGATGCGTGGGCGGGCGGAGGAAAACGGCATCCAGCTCGTCAAGAAGATCTACTGCGAGGCAGGCGGCACGATCACGGCGGATGAGCGCGCGCTGAAGCAGATCCTGCTCAACTTGCTGTCGAACTCGGTGAAGTTCACGCCGTCGCAGGGCGTCGTCACCATAGAAGCGCGTGCCTGCGCGGATGCCATCCGCTTCGTCGTGCGCGATACGGGCCGCGGCATTCCAACGGACCAGATCGGGCGGCTCGGCCAACCCTTCGAACAAATCTCGACGGACGCGGCGCTCGCCAAACAAGGCTCGGGCCTCGGTCTCGCCCTGGTGCGGTCGCTGGCGGAGCTCCATGGCGGCAGCATGAAGATCGAGAGCGAGCCGGATGTCGGAACCGTGGTGACGATCGACTTGCCAAAGGTTCCGAGCTGCCAGATCGGCAAGGCCGGGCCGGCAGAGGCTTTCGCCGCAGCCGGAAATGACAGCCTCAAGGCGGCAAGCTGAGGCCTAGCCGGCCATCATCCGCTTCATCGCTTCATCGAGCTCGGCGAGAACCTTTCCCGCCGCCGGATGTCTGCTGATGGCGTTGTAATAGGCTTCGAGACGCGGCAAGCCGCCGAAGGGCTGTGCCTGTCCGAACATGGGGCCGATTTCACGAAAGAAGAAAAGCACGGGCACAAGCTCGCAATCGGCGAGCGTCAGCTTGCCCGCGACGGCGAAATCCGGACCTTCGACATAGTGTTCGAGCCAGGTCATGGCCTTCGAGAGCTCGGCAATTTCCCGCGCAACGAGCTGCTGGTCGCGGCCCGCAGGATTGATCTGGCCGAAGAGTTCGCCCATGGGGTCCATGACATAGAGATCGGCGATGCGCGAAATGAGCCGCATTCTCGCTATCGCCGCCGGATCGTCCGGCCGCAGCGAGACGCCAAGCCCCTTGTCGTCCAGATATTCGCAGATCGTTTCAGACTCCGGCACCACCGTCCCGCCATCCACCAGCACGGGGATTTTGCGCATCGGCGCGATCCGGCCGAAGGCTTCGTCATGCGCGGGATCGGCGAGGTCGATGAGTTCCACATCGAGGTCTTTCGCATAGATCGCGATGCGGCACCGCGCCGCGAAGGGCGAGAGCTGCGAGTTGTACATCTTCATGCCGGTCGGAATGCCCATTCTCGCCATCCGCTGCAAATATTCTTCATGTCATGGAAACGGCCGGCCCTTTCGGGACCGGCCGTCATTCTCCAAGTCAGCCGCGGGACCATGTCCCGCGAAGGACGCGGCGCGCCGCCATGATCACTCGGCCGCCGCGCGAAGCTTCGACTGATGCTTCTTGAATTCGAGCTTCGCAATGGTACGGGCATGGACTTCGTCCGGACCGTCCGCAAGGCGGAGCGTCCGCATGCCGGCGTACATTTTTGCGAGGCCGAAATCGGTGGTCACGCCGCCGCCACCATGCGCCTGGATGGCATCGTCGATGACCTTGAGCGCGATGTTGGGCGCCGCCACCTTGATCATGGCGATCTCGGCGCGGGCGACCTTGTTGCCCACCGTGTCCATCATGTAGGCAGCCTTGAGCGTCAGCAGGCGCGCCATCTCGATATCGATGCGGGCGCGGGCCACGCGTTCTTCCCAGACCGAATGTTCCGCGATCTTCTTGCCGAAGGCTTCGCGGGTGAGAAGGCGCTTCACCATGATTTCGAGCGCGCGCTCGGCGACGCCGATGGTGCGCATGCAGTGATGGATGCGGCCCGGCCCAAGGCGGCCCTGGCTGATCTCGAAGCCGCGGCCTTCGCCAAGAAGCAGGTTCTCGGCCGGGACACGGACATTTTTCAGGATCACTTCGGCATGGCCATGCGGAGCGTCGTCATAGCCGAAGACGGGCAGCATGCGCACGACCTCGATGCCCGGCGCATCCATCGGCACGAGGATCTGCGACTGCTGACGATAGGTGTCGGCCTTCGGATCGGTCTTGCCCATGAGGATCGCGATCTTGCAACGCGGATCGCCAACGCCCGACGACCACCACTTGCGGCCGTTGATGACGTATTCGTCGCCGTCGCGCTCGATGCGGGTCGAGATGTTGGTCGCGTCGGACGAAGCCACATCCGGCTCGGTCATGAGGAAGGCGGAGCGCATCTTTCCTTCGAGCAGCGGCTCCAGATATTCCTTCTTCTGGCGCTCATTGCCGTAACGCTCGATCACTTCCATGTTGCCGGTGTCGGGCGCCGCGCAGTTGAAGACTTCCGACGACCAGCCGACGCGGCCCATGATTTCGCAGAGCGAGGCATATTCGAGATTGGTGAGGCCGCCGCCGCGCTCCGACTCCGGCAGGAAGAGATTCCACAGGCCGGCTTCCTTTGCCTTCGGCTTCAGATCCTCAAGAATCTGCGGCACCTGCCAGGGATTGCCCGCCTTGCGGAAGGCCTCCATCTGGTCGTTGTAGGTCTTCTCGTTCGGATAGATATGCTCGTCCATGAATTTCTCGAGACGGGCAATCAGCTCCTTCGTCTTGTCGTTATGTTCGAAATTCATTCTGTCTCCCCTTCAGTTCTTTTGTGCGGCAGATTTGCGTCTGCCGGCGCAATGTCGAATGGCGGCACTTTAACGGGTTGGGCAGGGCAAATCACGCGGAAAGCCGCGACGGAACAGCGCGGGGCTCAGCTTCGCCGCACTGCGAAAAAATCCCTCAGCAGCCCCGCGGCGGCGGTCTCGCCGATGCCGCCATAGACTTCCGGACGATGATGGCAGGTAGGTTGAGTGAAAATGCGCGGGCCATGGTCCACGCCGCCGCCCTTCTCGTCCGCCGCGCCATAATAGAGGCGGCGGATGCGGGCAAAGGAGATGGCGCCGGCGCACATCGGGCAGGGTTCGAGGGTTACATAGAGATCGCAACCGATGAGGCGCTCGCTGCCGAGGGCCTGGCAGGCCTCGCGGATCGCCAGCATTTCGGCATGGGCGGTCGGGTCCTTCAGCTCAAGCGTCCGGTTGCCGGCCCGGCCAAGGAGATTTCCATCCGGCCCGACAATGACGGCGCCCACCGGCACCTCGCCGCGCGCCGCCGCCGCCTCGGCTTCGGCCAGGGCAAGGTCCATCGGGCGCAAGGCGGCTTCGGTTTCCTTGGTCATGAGCGGACCCTGCCCCGGCCTCAAGCCCAAGGCAAGCACCAGCTTCCGGATCGGCGTTTCGCCTGATAAAGAGAGGCCATGACACCACCCCCGGACTCCCCCGCCGCGACACCCGAAGGCGACCGCATCGCGAAAGTCATCGCACGCGCCGGCATCTGCTCGCGCCGCGAGGCCGAAAAGCTCATCGCCGATGGCCGCGTCACGGTGAACGGCAAGGCGATCTCGAGCCCTGCCCTCAATGTGACGGGACGGGAAAAGATCACCGTCGACGGCAAAGACCTGCCCGCGCAGGAGCCGGCACGCCTCTGGCGCTATTACAAGGAGCCCGGCCTCGTCACCACGGCGCGCGACCCGGAAGGGCGGCCGACCGTGTTCGACAAGCTGCCGGGCGAGATGCCCCGTGTCGTTTCGGTGGGGCGGCTCGACGTGAATACCGAAGGGCTGCTGCTCCTCACCAATGATGGAGAACTCGCAAGGCTCCTTGAGCTGCCGTCCACCGGCTGGACCAGGCGTTACCGCGTGCGCGCCTTTGGCGTCGTCACCCAGGCCGATCTCGGCCGGCTGAAGGAGGGCATCACGGTTGAAGGCGTTCGCTATGGCTCCATCGAAGCGACGCTCGACAAGGTCCAGGGCTCGAATGTCTGGCTGACGCTCGGCCTCAAGGAAGGCAAGAACCGCGAAGTGAAGCGCGTGCTCGGGGCGCTCGGGCTTCGCGTGAACCGGCTCATCCGGCTTTCCTTCGGCCCGTTCCAGATCGGCGATCTGCAGCCCGGCGAAGTGAAGCAGGTGCCCAATCGCGTGCTGATGGATCAGCTCGGCGCCCATGCAGCGCAATTCGAGCAGAAGCCCGGCGCCCCGGCGCCGCGTGTCGCCCCGAAATCAAGTCAAGCCAGCGCAAAACCATCGGGCGCGAAATCGGGTGGCGGCAAACCGGCCGGCAAGGCGCCGCGTCCGCATCGCGCCGGTGCGGCCGACAAGAAAGGCGGCCCCGACAGGCACGGAACATCCGGCAAACGAGGTGCGCCGGGAAAGAAGGGCCCCGAACAAAGAGGCCCTACAAACAAGGGCCCGATACAGAAAGGCCCTGCGCAAAAAGGAAAGTCCCATGCGGATCGTCGGCGGCGCCCTTAGAGGCAGGGCCATCGCGGCGCCGAAGGGCGATCTCGTGCGGCCGACCGGCGACCGCACGCGCGAGGCCTTGTTCA
Source organism: Parvibaculaceae bacterium (assembly GCA_019636015.1). Taxonomy (GTDB): domain Bacteria; phylum Pseudomonadota; class Alphaproteobacteria; order Parvibaculales; family Parvibaculaceae; genus Parvibaculum. The sequence continues at coordinate 1,212,395 of JAHBYJ010000001.1, read as the reverse complement.
ACATTCTCGCTCATGCCGATTTCGGCGATTTCGCCCTTGAAGGAGCGCGGGTACTCGACCTTTTCGCCGGCTCCGGCGCGCTTGGCATAGAGGCAATTTCGCGCGGCGCATCCTTTGCGCTTTTCGTGGAAGAGCATGCGGAAAGCCGCGCCTGTATCCGCGAGAACCTCGAGGCGCTCGGGCTCAACGGAAACGCCAAAATCTACAAACGCGATGCGACGAAGCTCGGGCCCCGGCCCGGCAGCGTGGGCCCCGCCTTTTCGCTCGTCTTTGCCGATCCGCCCTATGGCAAGGGGCTCGGCGGCGCGGCGTTACTCTCCGCGCGCGAAGGCGGCTGGCTCGCGCAGGATGCGCTTTGCATCGTCGAGGAAAGCGCACTGGCCGATTTCGAGGCGCCGGAAGGCTTCGAGGAAGTGGACCGGCGGCGCTATCGCGATACTGAAATCATATTCTTACAGCTAGACTAGCGCCCAGTCTTTCCCGGCGAACTTCATCTTCTTCGAATTACGAAGCCGTTGCGCCGCCCACCGCATCTCATACTGCCATTTGTAAAATAGGTCTCCAGAACGCCTGAGCTCGCCTTCATGATTTTCCCAGATGTGTTTGGCAACAGTTACAATGCTTGCCTTGCCACCATTCGCTCGGACAGCTTCATAGACCCAGTTTCTCAATTCTTCCCGACCAGCCATCATCCCCTCCTGCGGGTTGCAGGACACATGTTAGTAAATTCCAGATGAGCATGCACGCATGAGGACTTCCAGCACTATACTTCCCGGCCTCGCCGCCCTTGCCGATGACTACGATGCGCTGCTCTGCGACGTCTGGGGCGTATTGCATAATGGCCGCGTGGCCTATCCAGGCGTTGCCGATGCGCTTGGCCGCTTCCGCGCGAAGGGCGGGCATGTGCTGCTGCTATCGAATGCGCCGCGTCCCTCCGATGCACTGCCCGTCATGTTCCGGCAGATGGGCATTCCCGAAGATGTCTATGACGGCATCCTGACCTCTGGCGACGCCACGAAATCCTTCCTCGCCTCGCATGAACTCGGCACGCGCTGTTATCATATCGGGCCGGAGCGCGACCTGCCGCTTTTCGAAGACACCGATGTAGAGCGCGTGGGCGAAGCCGCGGCGGACTTCATTCTCGTCACCGGGCCTTTCAACGACGAAGTCGAGGGACCGGAAGACTACCGTGCGAGCTTCGAGCAGTTGACGGCACGGCGCTTGCCGCTGATCTGCGCCAATCCGGACATCGTGGTGGAGCGCGGCGACCGCCATATCTATTGCGCGGGGGCATTGGCAAAGCTCTATGGCGAGCTCGGCGGCAAGGTCGTCTATTTCGGCAAGCCGCATGGACCGGTCTATGGCATTGCGCGGCAAAGGCTCGCGGCATTTGCAGGAGCGGCAATTCCGGACAACCGGATTCTTGCCGTGGGCGACGGACCGCTGACCGACATCAAGGGCGCGAACGACACCAGCATCGATGCCCTGTTCATCACCGGCGGCATTGCCGCCGCAGATTGCGGCCCGAGCGTCGAAAATCCCGAGGAAGAGCGCGTCGCCCACGTGCTGACCCGGGCGGGCGTCCGTGCGGTCGGGGCCATGCCGAGGCTCGTCTGGTAGCTGGAAAGCGCAACCGGCGCTGCGCGGGCCGCACTTGACGCTCCCCGGCCGATCCGCCATGACCTTTCACCTGACATTCCGCCCGGAGCCACCGCCCCGTCCATGAAGATCATCCGTCACTATGAGCAGGTACCGCCCGGTCTCCGGGGCGCGGTCTATGCTCTCGGCAATTTCGACGGGGTGCATCGCGGCCACCAGCAGGTGATCGGGCGCGCGGGCTCGATCGCGCGGGAGCTTGGCGTACCGCTTGGCGTGCTCGTCTTCGAGCCGCACCCGCAGCAGTTCTTCTTTCCCGATCGGCCTTTTTTCCGGCTGACGCCCTTCCGCGCCAAGGCAAGGCTTCTGGAGCGCATGGGTGTGGATGTTCTGGCGGCGCTGCCTTTCGACGACCGCATGTCGAAGATGCTGGCGCCGGAATTCGTGCTGGACGTGCTGGTGAACGGGCTACAGACCGTGCATGTGGTGGCGGGCTACGATTTTCGCTTCGGCAAGGGACGTGGCGGAGACGCTGCGGCGCTCGGCTATCTCGGCGAGATGGAGGGCTTCGGGACCGACATCGTGGACGAGGTGAAGAATGGCGGCGTCACCTATTCGTCGACCCGTATCCGGGAACTGCTCGGTCAGGGAGATCCACGAGGCGCGGCGGACCTGCTTGGCCACTGGTGGACGGTGGAAACCCATGTCCAGCACGGCGACCAGCGCGGCCGGACCATCGGCTTTCCGACCGCGAACCTGCCGCTCGAAGACCATGTGGAGCCTGCGCTCGGCGTCTATGCGGTGAAGGTCGAGATCGAGGACGGGCCGCATAAGGGCACTTATGACGGCGTGGCGAATGTCGGCCGCCGCCCGACCTTCGACAAACAGGACGTGCTGCTCGAAGCCCATATCTTCGATTTTTCCGGAGATATCTACGGCGCTCATGCGGCCGTTTCCTTCATCGAATTCATCCGGCCGGAGCGAAAATTCGACGGGCTGGACAGCCTGAAGGCGCAAATCGCGCAGGACAGCGAGAAGGCACGCGAAATCCTCGCAGCGCTGCCCGCGAACGCATGAGCGCGGCCAGCGCCGACCCTGCCGGTTTCATTCGCCGCAATACGGCGCTGCACGAGCCGCCGCTGGTGCCGGAAGTGAAGCTGCACCTTGCCACCGAGATTGTGCCTATATGGCAAATGACGGAGGAGGAGCTGGAAAAATCCGGCCTTCCGCCGCCCTTCTGGGCCTTTGCCTGGGCCGGCGGGCAGGCGCTTTCCCGCTATATCCTCGATAACTCCGATATCGTCCGTGGCAAAAACGTGCTGGATTTCGGGGCGGGCTCAGGCCTGATCGGCATTGCCGCTGCCAAGGCCAGAGCGAAAACCGTACTCTCCGCCGATATCGATAATTTTGCCGTTGAGGCAATCAGGATCAATGCTGCCTCCAACGGTGTGAAAGTGGAAGCGACGGCCGAGGACCTTGTCGGGGTGGAAAACCGCGGTTGGGATGTCGTTCTGGTGGGCGACATGTGTTACGAGCGACCCCTTGCCGAACGGATCGAAGCCTGGCTTCGCCACCTTGCCGCAGAGGACGTTACGGTGCTGATCGGCGATCCGGGCCGGACCTATCTGCCCAAGACCGGCCTCGAAAAGCTCATCTCCTATGCCGTCATGACGACGCGGGAGCTGGAAGACACGGATGTCCGAAACACCAGCGTCTGGCGCGTGCTGCCCTGCTGAGTGTTCATATTTCGTCGGCCAAAGCCCCTTTCCTGCACAGGCTGTTGCGCGGTTTCGGCTTTCCTGCCGCCCCGCCGGGTGATAATTCCGAAACAGAACTTATTGCGGCATCTATATCCGCCGACAGGAGGACGGAATGAGCGAGCATGTGCTGAGGGAAGTCGACAAGGGCGTGATGACCGTCACGCTGAACCGCGCCGACAAGAAGAATGCGCTGACCGAGGCCATGTATGCGGCGCTGGGCGATGCGCTGGAAGCCGCGGCAAAGGACCCGGCGGTCAAGGTCGTGCTTTTTACCGGCAGCGGCGACAGCTTCACGGCGGGGAACGATCTGGGCGATTTTGCTGCCGCCGGATCGAAGCCGGTGGATGCCAATGAGGGCGAGCGTCCGGTGGGCCGTTTTCTCCGGCTCATTGCCACAGCGGAAAAACCACTGATTGCCGCCGTCAACGGACTTGCCGTTGGAGTTGGCGTCACCATGCTGCTCCATTGCGACCTCGTCTATGCGGGGCAGAGCGCCACCTTCCAGACTCCCTTCGTCAATCTGGGGCTCGTGCCGGAGGCAGCGTCCACTCTCCTCATGCCGAGCCTTGTCGGCAATCAGAAGGCGGCCGAGCTTTTCCTTCTTGGCAAAAAGATCGGGGCGGAGAAGGCCGAACGCATCGGGCTTGTGGCAGATGTCCTGCCGGATACCGAGCTGGTAGCTCGCGCGACTGCAATTGCCCAGGAACTTGCCGCCAAGGCACCGACCGCCGTGAAGCTCACCAAGCAGCTCCTCCGCGGCGCCTCGCGGCCCGATGTGGCCAAGCGCATGGCCGAGGAAGGGGCGCATTTCGCGGCCCAGCTCCGCTCGGCGGAAGTGAAAGAGGCGATCAGCGCCTTTTTCGAGAAGCGGGCGCCGGATTTCTCCAAGGCAAGCTGAAGACTAGAGCGGCCCACCCAGGGCGGCGAGGCGACGCCGGATCTCGGCAAGGAAAAGCTGGGTAGGCAGTGTCTGGTCCGCTTCCGGGCGGGTCACGAGATAGAGCAGGTAGCTCGGCAGCATCGGCGCCGGAAGGAGCGGCCAGAGCGTATCGCGCCTGGCCGTTTCCGCGACCGAGGTCGGCAGGAAGCCAATCCCGACGCCGATGCCGATGAGGCGCTTCGCCTCCTCCAGGTTTTCCGCTTCGCCTGCCGGCTCAAGGCCCAGCCGGTAGCGCATGCGGAAATGACGGACATCGTCCGGCTCGTCGGCGCCGGCCACGATGAAGCGCTCGCTGCCCAGCATTTCCGGGTTCTGGATGCACGAGCCGTAAAGCGGATGCGCCCGGCCGCAATAAAGCTGCTGGTACTCGCGCATCAGCGGCTCATAGAGCAGGTCACTGCGCGGGGCGCTGTCGAAGGCGATGCAGACTTCCGCCTCGTCCTTCAACAGGGCCTCGACCACCATGCTGCAAGGCGCGATGTCGATCCGCAGTCTGATCCTCGGGTGACGGCGGCGCATCGTATCGAGGGTGGCGTCGAGCTCCGGCGAGTGAACGGCCGAAACCGAACGGATGGTCAGGAGCCCTTCCACCTCACCCGCGACCTCGGCCATTTCCCGGGGCAATGCCTGCACCTGCTGAAACAGATGTTCTGCAAAAGCCGCAACGATGCGCCCCTCCGGCGTCAGCGTTATGCCGCGCGCCGAGCGGATACAGAGTTCGGCATCGAGATGGGCCTCCAGCCGCTTCAGCGCGAGGCTGACCGCGGGCTGCTGCAGGTTGAGCCGGCGCGCGGCGGCGCCGATGCCGCCCGAACGGGCGATTTCCAGCAGAATCTTGAAGAGATTGAGGTCGATCCGGTGGAACAGGGCCGGATCGAGGCGGATGTCCTTTTTACGCAACGTGACGTCCTTTCGAGCTACGCCGCTCCATCCTGCGCCCTCCCATAAATTCGATCAATGCCCGGCATTGACCGTTTCTGTCTTCGACCGGTCCCACGCCCTTGCCAGTCTGGCCGGAGCAGAAAGGAGTTCGGCGAGTGCGAAGGTTCGAGGAGCGGCGGGTCGTCGTAACAGGTGCGGCAAGCGGGATCGGCAAGGCGATCGCGGAAGCCTTCGCCAGCGAGGGCGCACAGGTGATCGGACTCGACCTCGAACCCGCGACAGCCGTCAGCTACGACATTTTCGCAGCAGATGTGACGGACGAGGCAGCGGTGAACTCGGGCATCGCGGAGGCAGCGGCCAGGCTTGGCGGGATCGATGTGCTCGTCAATTGCGCGGGCATCGAGATCCAGTCGACCATCGACGCGCTCGAAACCTTGGCGCTCGACCGGATGCTCGCGGTCAATCTGCGTGGACCGATCCTCGTCACGCGCACGGCGCTGCCGCATCTCGCATCTGATGCCCGCATCATCAACATTGCGTCCGAGCTTGCCTTTCTCGGGCGTGCGGGATCGTCCGTCTATGCGGCGACGAAGGGCGCCATGCTTTCGCTGACCCGCTCATGGGCGCGCGAATTTGCGCCCAGCATTCTCGTCAATGCGGTGGCGCCCGGTCCCGTCGATACGCCGCTGCTCGATTTCGAGAACATGGAACCCGCGCTGAAGGCGCTCGAAACATCGAACCCGCTTGGCCGTATCGGCCGCCCCGAGGAGATCGCTGGAGCAGTGCTTTTCCTCGCAAGCCCGGAGGCGGGCTTCATCACCGGACAATGTATCGGCGTCGATGGCGGCGCTGCGATGAGGTAGTCATGAGTCAATCCGTGCTGATGCAGGAAATCACCTGGCCCGATTTCGAGGCGAAGGCGAAAGCTCGCGCGCCCTTCTTCCTGCCTGTCGGCGCGACGGAACAGCACGGGCCGCATCTGCCGCTCGGCACGGATGTCTTCCTGCCGACACATATGGCGAAGGAAGTCGCCAAGCGGATTGGCGGCGTGGTCGCGCCGACCATTCCCTATGGCTACAAATCGCAACCGCGCTCCGGCGGCGGGCAGGCCTTTCCCGGTACGACGAGCCTTGCCGCGAACACGTTGACCCTCGTCGTGCGCGACGTGCTGCACGATCTCGCGTTGCATGGTGTGCGGCGCTTCGTCGTCGTGAACGGGCATGTCGAGAATGCCTGGCCGATCATCGAGGGGATCGATCTTGCGCTGCGCGAGATGCGGCGCGACGGGATTAGCGACGCCGAAGTAGTGCGGCTCGAGTATTGGGACTTCATCAAAACCGAGACGCTCGACCGGCTGTTCCCCGACGGCTATCCCGGCATCGACCTCGAGCATGCGGCGCTGATCGAAACATCGCTGATGCTGCTGATCCGGCCCGATCTCGTGGACGTGCCGAAGACGCCGACGCATGGCCATGCCGAGTTTCCGACCTATGACCGCTATCCGGTGCGCCCGGGGCTTGTGCCCGCAACCGGCGTACTTGCGCGGGCGACAGGGGCAAGCGCCGAAAAGGGCGAATGGCTCGCGACCGACCACATCGACGGCATCACCGCCGCGCTTCGCAAGGAATTCGATCTCTGAAGGAGGTACTCACATGACCGCTTCCGCAAAACTCGATGCAATCCTGAAGGATGTCGCCACGGTAGCCGCGCTGCCGCTCGAGCGCGCCGTGACGCTGCCGCGCGAGACCTATATCGACGAGGAGTTCTTCGCTTTCGAACGCGACAATATCTTCAAGAAGGACTGGATGTGCCTCGCTCATGTCTCGCAGCTGAAGACGCCGGGCAGCTTCGTCGCGATCGATCTTTTCGATGAGCCGCTCGTTGTGGTGCGTGGGCATGACGAGCAAATTCGCGTGCTGTCGCGCGTCTGCGCGCATCGCGCCATGGACATCATGCCGGAAGACCCCGCCTTCCCGCGCGAAGGCGAGACGCGGCTTCTCGTCTGCCCCTACCACAAATGGGCCTATGATCTCGACGGCTCGCTGCGCGGCTGTTCTCAAATGCACAAGGCCGAAGGCTTCGAGAAGGCGGATTGGAGGCTCTCCGAGTTCCGCAGCGAGGTGTGGAACGGATTCGTGTTCGTCAATTTCGATGGGCAGGCGAAACCGCTTTCCGAGCAATATGAAGAATTCGCCCGCCTGACAGCGCCGTGGAACGTGGCGGAAATGGAAATCGCCATCGAGTTCGAATGGGAATGCGACTTCAACTGGAAGGTGATGGTCGAAAACTGGATGGAGTCCTATCACCATATCGGCACGCATGCGACGACGCTGAACCCGAGCATGCCGGGTGAGTTCACATGGGCAGATGCAGAGCGGCCCTATTTCATCCGCGCCCACCTGCCCTATACGGAGAAGCTCCGCGGCGAATTGAAGGCCTCCGCGTCGGGCGAAGGACCGAAAGTGCCGGGCTTCAAGCCGATCGAGGGTCTGAACGACAATCAGGCGAACGAATGGGGCCTTTATCTCGGCTTTCCCTGCTTCATGTTCCTGACGACGCATGACCGCGCCATATGGTACCGGCTGCTACCCGTATCGGCGGGGCGCTGCAAGCTCCTCACGACGACGCTTGTCGCACCCTCGGCGAAAAATGATCCCGACTACGAAAGCGCGCTTGTGAGCGAAGGCGAGATGCTGCGCACTTTTCATTCGGAAGACATGGTGGTGAATGCCGCCGTGCAGCGCGGGCTGAAATCCTCGCGGGCGGTGCGCGGGCGGCTCAGCCATCTGGAAGAGCCGGTATGGCTCATCCAGCGCTATCTCGCGGCGCGGGCAGAAGGGCGTTATCCGGAAAAGGCGAACCGCGCGCCCTATCACGGGCCGCAGGCGATGCAAGCCGCGGAATAGGGATCAATAAGCGTGCGGGCGGCCGCCGACAGCGAGCCGGCTTCCCCAGAGCCGCGGCTGGCCGGACTGGCCGAAAGCGAGAGGACGGCGGGCGGTCAGCGGGTTCGCGCCGGCATGGGGCTGCGGATGGGAAATCTGAATCGCGCCGAGGCGGCGCTCCGCCGGATGTAGATCGCCGTCCCGGTCCTCGATCAGCAGCGGCAGGTTCAGCACCCTGCCCCAGGACCGCCAGCGCGCCGAGGCATCCACCCCGTCCTCGCCCGCATAGATCACGAGATTGCGGGCCTCGCGATGGCGATGGCTGAGTTCGACGACCGCAACGAAATTTCTTGCCTGCCGGTCGCAGGGAAGAATGCGAAGAGCCACGCCCTCATAGGCCGACACGGGCTCCGACCATTCGAAGCGACCGAGGATGGGCGAGCTGTCATAAGCCGTTACGGCGTCGCGATAGATGGTGGCGAAACGGATAAAGCCCATGGCCCGCTCGGCAAGCGACGTTGCCTTTACGGCAACATGCACCGGCAGGGCGAAAGGATCTGCGTCCAGTTCACCGCCACGCCAGAGACGTTTGCCGCGTTTTTGCCCTGAACTCCGCTCAAGCGCCAAGGAACCTGCTCCATCCAGTCATCAATCGGGCACAGCTTAAGAGGCGAAGGGTTGGCGGCCTGTTAACGGAAAAGCCCATTCCGGCACATATTTGCGCGGGCCCTGCCCATCCGCTTTGGCTTTGCCGGCACTTTTGCGGCATTCTCTGGCCGCACAACGCGCCCCGACATCAGCCGAAAGCCGACCGCGTCCCATGTCCTATGCCTCCCTCCGCGAATTTCTCGACAAGCTCGAAGCTACCGGCGATCTCGTCCGGGTGAAGGAGCCCGTTTCGACCGTTCTGGAGATGACGGAAATCCAGACCCGCCTTCTCGCCGAAGAGGGGCCGGCCGTGCTGTTCGAGGCGCCGGTGATGGCGGACGGGAGCCCTGCCCGGATGCCCGTTCTCGTCAATCTGTTCGGTACGGTGGAGCGGGTGGCGCGCGGCGTGACCGCGAATTTTTCAGGGGGCAGCCCGGTCGAGCGAACACGGGCGCGAGACCTCCGCGAAGTGGGCGAGGCTCTCGCCTTTCTCCGCCAGCCGGAGCCGCCGGACGGCTTCCGCGAGGCGGTGTCTATGCTGCCGATCCTCAAGACCGTGATGGCGATGAAACCGAAGACGGTTTCCTCCGCGCCCTGCCAGGAAGTGGTGCTGACTGGAGACGATATCGACCTCACCGCCCTCCCCGTCCAGACCTGCTGGCCGGGGGAGCCAGCGCCGCTCATCACATGGCCGCTTGTCGTGACCAAGGGGCCGAAGGGCACAAAGGAAGACGATTTCAATCTCGGCATCTACCGGATGCAGGTGCTGGGCCGCAACAAGACCATCATGCGCTGGCTCGCCCATCGCGGCGGCGCGCAGCATCATGCGCGCTGGAAGAAGGAGAAGCGCGAGCCGCTGCCGGCCGCCTGCGTGATCGGCGCCGATCCCGGAACGATCCTCGCCGCCGTGACGCCCGTGCCCGACACGCTTTCCGAGTATCAGTTTGCGGGGCTCCTGCGCGGCAAGAAGGTGGAACTTGTCGACTGCAAGACGGTGCCGCTGAAAGTGCCGGCGGAAGCTGAGATCGTGATCGAGGGTTATGTCTCGCTCGATGAGTATGCCGACGAAGGGCCTTACGGCGACCATACCGGCTATTACAATTCGGTGGAGCAGTTCCCGGTCTTCACCGTGACGGCGATCACCATGCGGCGCGAGCCTATCTATCTGTCGACCTTCACGGGGCGGCCGCCGGACGAGCCTTCGGTGCTGGGCGAGGCGCTCAACGAAGTCTTCATTCCGCTGCTGCAGCAGCAATTCCCGGAGATCGTGGATTTCTGGCTGCCGCCAGAGGGCTGCTCCTACCGCATTGCCGTCATCTCGATGAAGAAGGCCTATCCGGGGCACGCGAAGCGCGTGATGATGGGCGCATGGTCCTATCTCCGCCAGTTCATGTACACGAAATGGCTGATCGTGGTGGATGACGATATCGATGCGCGCGACTGGAAGGATGTGATGTGGGCGATCTCCACCCGCATGGACCCGGTACGCGACGTGACGCTGATCGAGAATACGCCGATCGACTATCTGGACTTCGCCTCGCCCGAAAGCGGGCTTGGCGGCAAGATCGGCCTCGACGCGACCAACAAGCTGCCGCCAGAAACGAAACGCGAATGGGGCCGCGAAATCCGCATGGATGACGAGGTGATCGAGGCGGTGACGAAGAAATGGTCGAAGCTTGGACTGCCGGGCACGGGCAAGCCGATCTGGAAGTAGCACCATGATCCCCGTTACCGACAGGCTCGCCATCGAAGAGGATGAAATCTCGATCAGCTTCATCCGTGCGGGCGGGCCGGGCGGGCAGAATGTCAACAAGGTGTCGAGCGCAGCGCAGCTTCGCTTCGATGCGCGGCATTCGCCATCGCTGCCGGAGCGCGTGCGGGCGCGGCTTGAGCGGATTGCCGGTGCCAAGCTCACCAAGGACGGCGTCATCGTCATCACGGCGAACCGCTTCCGCACGCAGGAAGCGAACAGGCGCGACGCCGTGGAGCGGCTTGTCGAAATGATTGCCGAGGCCGCACATCAGCCGAAATTTCGCGTACCCACTAAACCCAGCAAGGCCGCCAAGGCCAGGCGGGTAGAGGAGAAGGTAAAGCGCGGCACGGTGAAAAAGCTCAGGCGGGCAAGGGCCGACGAATAATGCTCACAGGTAATCAGGGCGGGTGTCATGCCGGTTTTCCCGTGCTAGCGTCTCCCGGCCCGGCACCGAATCAAGCCACGGCGCGGCGGGCAAATGCGCTGCATTTCCGCAGACACGTGGCACATCATCGGAGGAACCAATGGGCTTTTATTCGACGTCGCTTGGCCTTGTCGGCATCTATGTCGGCCTCAACATTCTCATCAATCTGTTTCTCGCCTATCGCGTTTCGGCGAACCGTGTCCGCACCAATGTGATGACGGGGACGGGGAGCGACGAAAAACTCTACAATGCGAGCCGGGCCCATGTGACGAATGTCGAATACACACCCATCGGGCTCATCGGCCTTGTGGTGCTGCATCTTCTCGCGGCTTCCATCTATGTGATGCATGTGGTCGGCCTGGCGCTCACCATCGGCCGCATCCTTCACGCGATCGGCGTGTCGCGCACCGGCGAGTCGACGCCGCCGCGTCTTGTCGGCACATTGCTGACATGGATTGCGCTGCTGGTGGCGGGCATCGCCTGCCTCTGGTATGCGATCGTCTGATCCACGAAAAGCCGGACCCGTCGCATGAGCTCTTCCACCGCGTCCATATCCGAGAGCACGCTCGACATCGCTTCCATGCTGGTGGAGCGGGCGAAACGGGCGGGCGCGGAAGCGGCGGAAGCGCTCGTCGTCGAGGGGACGTCGCTCGGCGTCTCCTGGCGCCTCGGCAAGCTCGAGGATGTCGAGCGTTCGGAAGGACGGGATGCGGGGCTTCGCGTCTTCATCGGGAAAAGGCAGGCGAGCGTTTCCTCGACCGATCTGTCGGAAGCGGCGCTCGGCCCGATGATCGAGCGCGCGGTGGCAATGGCACGCGTGGCGCCGGAAGACCCTTATTGCGGGCTGGCGGAGCCGCATCTCCTCGCCCGCGACTGGCCCGCGCTCGATATAGAAGACAGGTCCGCCTCGCCCTCCGCCGAAGATCTCGCCGCCGTGGCGGCAGAAGCCGAGGAAGCGGCACTTGCCGTGAAAGGCGTCAGCAATTCGAGCGGCGCGGGCGCGAGCCATGGCCGCTCCAGCGTGACGCTCGTTACAAGCGCCGGATTTGCCGGCACCTATGCGGGCACGTCGAATTCCTTTTCATGCTCGGTTCTCGCAGGCGAAGGCACGGGCATGGAGCGCGACTATGACTTCTCGAGCGCACGCCACGCAGAAGATCTCGACAAGGCGGCGGATGTCGGCAGGCGCGCAGGCGAGAGTGCGGTGCGGCGGCTCAATCCGCGCAAGGTGAGTTCGCAATCGGTGCCCGTCGTCTACGACCCGCGGGTCTCCGGCGGTCTTGTGGGGCATTTCGCGGGAGCCATTTCCGGCGCCGCCATCGCGCGCGGAACGAGTTTCCTGAAAAAGTCGATGGGCCTTCCGGTCTTCGCAAAGAACATCTCCATCGTCGACGATCCCCACATGAAGCGTGGGCTGAGGTCGAAGCCCTTCGACGGCGAAGGCGTGAAGAACCGGCGCATGATGCTCGCCGAGGACGGTATTCTGACGACCTGGCTGCTCGACACGGCGACGGCGCGGCAGCTCGGCCTCGAAACCACCGGCCATGCGGCGCGCGGCACGGGCGGCCCCCCCTCGCCTTCCACCACCAATCTCTACATGGAGGCGGGCTGCCTGACCGTTCGAGAACTCATCGCCGACATCAAGCAGGGTCTCTATGTTACCGAGATGATCGGCATGGGCGTGAACGGCGTAACGGGCGACTACAGCCGCGGCGCTTCGGGCTTCTGGATCGAGAATGGCGAGATCGTCTATCCCGTAAGCGAGATCACCGTGGCGGGCAATCTGAAGGACATGTTCCTCAACATGACCCCGGCCGACGACCTCGCCTTCCGCTATGCAACCAATGCGCCGACCGTTCGCGTCGAGGGGATGACCATTGCCGGAACGTGATACGCGCGATGCGGATTTCGCGCTGATGAAGGAGGCAGTGCGCGAGGCGGGCGCCGTCGCGATGCGCTTCTTCCTTACCGATCACAGGCAATGGTCGAAAGCTCACGACAACACGCCGGTTACGGAAGCCGATATCGAGGTGAACGAGCTGCTTCACGAGCGGCTCGGCAAAGCGCGGCCTTCTTATGGCTGGCTCTCCGAGGAAACGGAAGACGACAGCTCGCGGCTCACGCAGGAACAGGTCTGGGTGGTCGATCCCATAGATGGCACACGCGCCTTCGCAAAGGGGAAGCCGCATTTCGTTATCTCGGTTGCGCTTGTGGAGGAAGGCCGGCCGGTGCTCGGCGTGCTCTTCAATCCGGCAACAGATGAGTTTTTCGAAGCGCGGGTGGGCCGTGGCGCCTTTCTCAATGGCGACCCCATCCATGTGAGTGGGGCCGGCTCCATCGAGGGTTGCAGAATGGCGGCCTTCGCGCCGATGTTCAAACATCCCGCCTGGCCCGAAGCATGGCCCGAAATGGACATTCTCGAACGCAATTCCGTCGCCTATCGCATTGCTCTCGTCGCCTCAGGCGCGGCCGACGCTGCACTCGCGCTCAACGGCAAGAGCGACTGGGACCTCGCAGCCGCAGACATCATCCTGCACGAAGCAGGCGGACGGATGACCACGCATGACGGCGCCACATTCTACTACAACCGCCATTCCACCCGTCACCCGAGCCTGCTTGCCGCAGGCCCAGCGCTTTACGAGGCGATTTTCGCCAAAGTGGGAGCAATCCACCTGCCCGGCAGCCGCTAGCGGTCGCATGGCTGCAACAGACCGTGTTATTGTTTGAACGTGCAATGCCGGCGGCGGGGTCCGGCGCCATGAGAGACCGGAGATTGCCGTGACACAGCAACTGCTTCATCTCGTCTTCGGCGGCGAACTTACCCATCTCGATGCGCATGACTTCAAGGATACGTCGCGCCTCGACATCATAGGCATCTATCCGAACTACGCCGAAGCGCACAAGGCGTGGAAAGCGGCCGCCCAGCGGACGGTGGACAATGCACATATGCGCTACTTCATTGTCCATCTGCACCGGCTGATGGACCCCGACAAAAAAGAACAAGAAGGTCAGCATGAGCACTGAACCCGGAAGCCCCGCGCCCGGAGCCGAAGCACCGAGCGCCCTCATCTCCCTGTTTTACCTCTTCGTCTTTCTGCTCGTTGTCTTTGCCGCCGGGGCCGCCGGCGGCGCCGTGACGGCGACCAGCGTCGGCGACTGGTATCAGGCGCTCGAGAAGCCTCCGCTCACACCCGCCTCCTGGGTCTTCCCCGTCGTCTGGAATCTTCTCTATTTCATGATGGCTATTTCGGCTTGGCTCGTCTGGCGGGCGGCCGGCAGTTTCGACAGGGCGGGATTCGCCTTGGCGCTGTTCGGCGCCCAGCTCTCGCTCAATCTCGCCTGGAGCATCGTGTTCTTCGGTCTCAAGAGCCCTGTGCTCGGCGTGATCGACATCCTGCTGCTCGATGCGGCGCTGGTGGGGACGATCCTCGCTTTTGCGGCCCATAGCCGACTTGCGGCGCTCCTGCTGCTGCCCTATCTGGGCTGGGCGCTCTTCGCCACCTATCTGACGGTCGCTATCGCCGTACTGAACCGCTGAACAGGCCAAAAAAGCCAATCAGGTAATGGATTTACTAAATTTCGGCCTTTATGGCGGCGCGTGGCGGGCCATGATATTGTCCGCGCAACCCGCATAACGGACGGCGCAGGCGCGCCCGCCAGAGACAGGCCAGAATGCCGAACCCGACAAGTGAAACCAAACCCCGCCCGGCAGGACAGGGCGCCGGAGCCGATTCCGCCCTGACCGCCCTTCCGGCCATCGATGTGACGCTCGGCCAGGTCGTCTCGCGGATGGCGCGGGAATATCTGAAGCCGCACTGGAAGCTTGCGGCGATAGCGCTTGCCGCCAGCGCGGTGGTCGCCGGGGCGACCGGCGCGGTTCCGCTTCTCATCAAGCTCGCGCTCGACAATATCGTCGGGACCGATGCCTGGATGCTGCTGCTCGTCTCGATCGGTGCCATTGCCGCCACGGCCGTGCAGGCGATCGGCACCTATATCGCCCGCATGAACATGGCCACGATCGGGCAGCTCATCGTAGCGACCATCCAGAAGCGCATGTTCTCGCGCATCATGCATGCCGATCTTGCGTGGGTCTCGCGTACCCATTCGGGACGCTTTCTCTCCGGCTTCCTCTACGACGCGAACCGCGTGCGCGACAGCATCACCGTGACGGTGATCGATCTCGGCCAGAACCTGCTGACCGTCGTCGCGCTGATCGGCGCCATGTTCTGGCTCAACTGGAAGCTCGCGCTGATCGGCAGCACCATCATCCCGTTCGTCGCCTTCATCGTCCGCAAGCTCGGCAAGCGCACGCGCAAGGCGACGCAGCGCAATCTCGAGGGCTCGGGCGACCTGACCGCCGTCATTTCCGAGGCTCTGAAGGGCATTCGCGTCGTCAAGGCCTACGACCAGGAAGAAACCGAGATCTCGCGAACCGGCCGGGTCATCGACATGGTCTGCGCCACCGCGCTCAAGGCGATCAAAAACCGCAACATGGCGAGCCCGATCACCGGCATGCTTTCCGGCATCGGCATTGCGGCCGTCATCTACTTCGGCGGGCGGAGCGTGCAGACGGGCTTCCTCACCATCGGCGATCTCGGCGGCTTTCTCTCCGCCATGCTGCTCGCCTATGAGCCGCTGAAGAAACTCGCCAACACACAGACGCTGATGCATGAAGGCGCGGCAGCAGCTTCGCGCATTTTCCCCATTCTCGATATCGAACCGTCCATCACGGCACCCGGAGATGCGAAACCGCTCGTGGTCACCGATGGCTCCGTCCGCTTCGAGAATGTGCATTTCGAGTACAGCGACGGCACCCCGGCTTTGAACGGCATCGATATCGATATTCCCAAGGGCCACACGGTGGCGCTGGTCGGCCCGTCGGGTGCCGGCAAGAGCACCATCCTCAATCTCGTGCCGCGCTTCTACGATCCGACCGAAGGCCGGATTCTGATCGACGGACAGGATGTGCGCGATGTCACCCTGTCATCACTGCGCGCGGCGAGCTCGCTCGTAACGCAGGATCCTTTCCTTTTCGACGATACGATCCGCGCGAACATCGCCTATGGCTCGCCCGATGCAACCGATGAAGAGATACAGACTGCGGCGCGCAACGCCGCAGCGCATGACTTCATCGCCGCCCTGCCGAACGGCTATGAGACGACGGTCGGCGAGGCGGGCTTCAAGCTCTCCGGCGGACAGCGCCAGCGCATCGCCATCGCCCGCGCCATGCTCAAGGATGCCGCGATCCTGCTTCTCGACGAAGCGACATCGGCACTCGACACCGCATCGGAACTTCAGGTCCAGACTGCGCTTGCGCGGCTCATGCAAGGCCGGACGACACTCGTCATTGCCCACCGCCTGTCGACCATCAAGCATGCGAACATGATCTGCGTGGTCGACGAGGGACGGATCATCGAGCGTGGCACGCATGAGCAGCTGGTGAATATGGGCGGGCTCTATGCGGAGCTTTCGCGCTCGCAGTTCATCGCGGAACCGGCGGCGGAAACGGCTTCCGACGCCGCTGTCGCCATTGCCGGAGAGTGAGTGCTGATGCCGGTTGGGAAAAAGCTCCTGAAAAGCGAGGCATTCACGACATTCGTCGCGTGGATGATTGCCCTCTTCATCAAGCTCGTGCGCCGCACCGGCCGCTTCGAGACAAGGCGCGGCGAGATTGCCGCGAGTTTCTGGTCCGAGGACAAGCCTTTCATTGCCGCCACATGGCATGGACAGAACATGATCCTGCCGACCTTCTGGCACAACTGGCGCGAGATGCGCATCCTGGTGTCCCGGCACGGCGACGGCGAGATCGTCGCGGGTGTCATGCATTTCCTCGGCGTCGGCACGATCCGCGGCGCCGGTGTGCCGAAGGGCGAGGAACGTCTCTACAAGCAGAAGGGCAAAGGCGGCGCGGGGGCATTGCGCGCCATGGTGCGCGCGCTCGGCGAGAATATCTCGATCGGCCTCACTGCGGACCTGCCCCCCGGCCCCGCACGGCAGGCGGGTGAGGGCATCGTGATGCTGGCGCGGCTTTCGGGCCGGCCGATCGTGCCCGTTGCAGCGACGACCCGCTCGCGCATCCGCCTCAACAACTGGGACAGTTTCACGATCAACCTGCCCTTTTCCAAGGGTGCGCTCGTGTGGGGCGAGCCCATTCATGTGCCGCGCGACGCAACGCCCGAGGAAATCGAGGAGGCGCGGCAGCGTGTCGAGGACGGTCTCAACGCGGTCGCCGAAGAAGCGGAACATATCTGCGGGCGATCACCCCTGCCGCTCGACCGCGGCGCCGCGGCGCATTGACCTGCGGTTCGATGGAAGACCGGCCTTCATCCCTTGCGCTTCCCGCCTATCGATTGATGACGCGCGTGCTGGCGCCGGTCGTGCCGGCCCTGCTCACCAGACGCGAGCTGCGCGGCAAAGAAGATCCCATGCGCCGGGGCGAACGCTTCGGCATTGCCTCCGCGCCGCGGCCCGAAGGCACACTCATCTGGATACATGCGGCGAGCGTCGGCGAGTCGCTCTCGGTCCTTCCCCTGATCGACAGCCTCATCGCGAGCACTGCCGCACTGCATGTGCTCGTCACAACGGGCACGGTGACATCGGCAAAGCTCATGCGGGAACGGCTGCCAGCAAGGGCCACCCATCAATATGTACCGCTCGACCATCCTTCATGGTGCGCGCGCTTTCTCGACTACTGGGAGCCGGACCTCGGCATCTGGGTCGAATCCGAATTCTGGCCGAACCTGATCGTCGAGGCGAGTGGTCGCGGCATACCGCTCGCGCTCGTCAATGCGCGCATCACAGAGAAATCCTTCAAAGGCTGGCGCAAAGCCCCCGGCTTCATCTCGAACCTGCTGTCGCGCTTCGACCTGCTCATGGCGCAGGACAAGGCGAGCGCTGCCCGGCTGCGGGCGCTCGGCGCGGCGATGGTGCTGGAGCCCGGCAATCTGAAGCATGACGCGGCGGCCCTTCCGCATGACGCCGCCATGCTTGGCGAGCTCCGCACCATGACGGGGAACCGTCCTCTCTGGCTTGCAAGCAATACGCATCCGGGTGAGGAGCGCACAGCGGCGGAAGCACATCTGTCGCTGGCGGCAGCGCATCCGCGCCTCCTCACCGTCATCGTGCCGCGGCATCCCGCTCGGGGGCCCGCCATCGCGCGCGAGCTCCGCGAGCTCGGGCTCGCCGTATCCTGCCGCTCCAGGGGTGAGCCGATCACGGATGAAACGCAGATTTATCTCGGCGATACGCTCGGCGAGATGGGACTTTTCTATTCATTCTGCGACATCGTTTTCATCGGCGGTACGCTCGATACGACCGGCGGGCACAATCCGTTCGAGGCGGCACTCCTTCAGTGCGCCCTTGTGGCCGGCCCATCCGACTTCAATTTCGCCGAGACATACGCGGCGTTTACGGAAGCCGGGGCGATGAAGCGCATTTCGTCCGGGGCCTGTCTCGCGCTGGCCATTGCAGGTCTTCTTGAGGACCCGGAGATACGCAACCGCATGGCCAACGCCGCTCGCGCATTCGCCATATCCGGAAGCGGGGCGACACAGGCGACGGCGGATGCTCTTCTTGCGCTGCTGCCTGGGGGTGAGAAAGCGAGGCCGGATCATGCGTGAGCCACGCTTCTGGTATCCCGAACGCCGCGGCGCCGTGCCGCTGGCAGCCCGGCTTCTTGCACCTGCCGGCTATTTCTATGGACTCGCCGGACGCATCAAGCGGCGCTCCGCCACGCCCGAGCGCGCCGCTGTTCCCGTCATCTGTATCGGCAATGTAACGGCGGGAGGCGCTGGCAAAACGCCCGTTGCCATGACACTTGCCAAGCGGCTCATCGAAAAGGGCGAAGGCGTGCATTTCCTCACCCGCGGCTATGGCGGCCGCGAAGTCGGTCCCATCCGCGTCGACCCCACCCATCACGGCGCAGACGATGTGGGCGATGAGCCACTACTGCTTGCCAAGGTTGCTCCGACATGGGTCGCACGGAACCGGCCGGAGGGCGCGGCCGCGGCGGTGCGCGGCGGCGCAGGCCTGATCATCATGGATGACGGCTTCCAGAACCCCTCGCTTTCAAAGAACTTCTCGCTTCTCGTCGTGGATGCGGCTGCCGGCCTCGGCAATGGCAAGCTCGTTCCCGCGGGGCCGCTCCGCGAGGCGGTGGACGATGCACTTGGCCGCGCCAATGCCCTGCTGATCAATGGGCGCGGCCATGCTGCCGACGGCATTGCCGCCCGGGCGACAGCGCGCGGCCTGCCCGTTTTCCGGTCGATCGTGCGGCCGCCGTCACCGCCCGAATTCGGCGAGGGCCCCTTCCTCGCCTTTGCCGGAATCGGCAGGCCGGAAAAATTCTTCCGCACACTCGCAGATCTCGGCATCGAACTCGCCGACACCATCTCCTTTCCGGACCACCATCTCTATAGCGACAGCGATGCGCTTGCGCTGCTCGTTCGTGCGCGGGAGATCGGGGCACGGCTCATCACCACGGAAAAGGATGCCGCGCGGCTCACCCATGCCGCCGCAGCGAGCCCCCGAGAGCGGCTCGCGGAAGCGGCGCTGACACTTCCCGTTCGCGCGCATATCGCGAATTCCGATGTCTTGATGGCGCTCATCGCCGATGCCGTCTCGCGGGCGAGACGTCGCTGAAGCTGCTATAAACCTCCCGGCAAACAACTGAAGAATCGGTGGCATGGCCTTCAAGGGCAAAGCGAAACATCTGGCTGAATATGCGGCGCTGCGGCTTGCCCTTGCGTTCTTCGGGTCCATGCCAATCGATCGCGCGTCGGCAGTCGGCGGGTGGCTCGGCCGTACAGTCGGGCTCAAAATAGGAGTCACGAACCGGGCGCGGCGCAACATCGGTCTTGCCATGCCGGAGCTCGGCCCGGCCGAGGTAGAACGTATCGTCACCGGCATGTGGGACAATCTCGGCCGCACCATCGCGGAATATGCTCATCTGCCACTTTTCGCCCGGCCCGAAGAGCGGCATCGCCTTGAGGTTGTGCATGCGGACTTGCTCCGCTCGCTTGCGGCTTCGGACAATGGCGGGGTCTTCGTCTCCGGTCATTTCGCGAATTGGGAACTGCTTCCCATCGTCATGATGCTCGAAGGGCTGAAAGGCGGCGAAGTCTACCGCCACGCGAACAATCCATACGTGAACAAATGGCTGGTGGGGCTGCGGGAGAAGATCACCAGGTCAACTCAGATTCCGAAGGGCGGCGCAGGCGCTCGTGTCATCGTGAAGCTGATGAAGGAACGGAAGTTCGTCGCGATGCTGACGGACCAGAAGATGAATGACGGCATCGAAGCCAAACTCTTCGGCCTTCGCGCCATGACACCGGGGGCGCCTGCGGGGCTTGCCATTCGTTATGGAGATCCGATCATACCGGCCTGCATCGAACGGCTCGAAGGCGCACATTTTCGCGTCACCGTCTACAATCCGATTTTCGCACGGCCGGACGCCGAACCCGCTTCCGAAGTGCAGCGGATCACGCAGGAACTCAACGATTTCCTTGAAGCGCGAATCCGCGAGCATCCGGAACAGTGGCTGTGGCTGCACGACCGCTGGACCGAAAAGCCATGGATGCGGGTCAGAGGACCCGAAGGCGCCTGATCCTCAGTTGCCGCCTGTCGCCGCATTTTCCGCCGGCATCGGCCCGACGAGACGCTGCGGATCGAGCCAGGCGCCACGCCAATAGAGCCCCCAATGGAGATGCGGGCCCGTCGCGCGGCCCGTGCCGCCGACAGCACCGAGGACATCGCCCTGCGCCACGCGATCGCCCGCCTTCACGTCGATCCGGCTCATATGCATCATCAGGCTGGTGACGCCCTGGCCGTGATCGAGAAAGACGAGGCCGCCCTCGAAATACATGTCCATGTCGGCGAGCGTGACCAAGCCGCCGGCCGGCGCGACGATAGGCGTGCCGGTGGGTGCGGCGACATCGACTCCGTAGTGCGGGCGGCGCGGCTCGCCATTGTAGAAGCGCTGCGATCCGAAGACACCGGAGATCGGACCCGTGGCGGGCCAGATGAAGCCTTCGCGGAACCAGCTTCCTTCGGTCCGCGTCTTTCTCGCCTCGTTCTTCACTTGCGTGCTTCGCGCGATCGCTTCCATGGCCTCGGGCGGCGGCGTCACGAACTTCTGCGGTACGCCCTCAACGCGCTGGATTTTCCATTCGCGCGCGGCGATGGCGAGTTCGCGCTCGACGGTGCTGCCATCGGGAAAAGTCACGACAAGTTTCGCACTCGTTCCATGGTCGCGGTCGAAGCCGAAGGCGAAGATGCCATCCGCGTCCATGTCGAGCCTTGTGCCATCCAGAATGGCGCTGGCGCCCGGTGCCGCCTTGCCGATGACGAGGCCGCCTTGTTCCAGGTTTCCTTCAATTTCCAGCGCTGCGGCAGGCATCGCCAGCCCGAACGACAGCAGCAGGGTGGCGAGCCTCCTCATGCCTTGCCCCGGACTTCCTGCATCCGCTTCAGCGAGGCTTCGGGCGTTGCATAAGGTTCCTGCAGATCGACATTCCAGTAGCGCAACTCATCGAGCGGGATATGCGCGCCTGTGACGGCGCAGACAACATAGGCGCCCGGCTTCACGACGTGATACTCGCCGTCGCCATAGACGAGTTCTGCTTCGCCGCCGCCGATCTTGTCGATCCTGTTCATACGCAAACCCTCTTTTCCGGCACTCTAGCCGTTCGTGCGGCGGCGATCAAAGCAGGGTCCCCTGCGTGCTACCCGTGCTTTTCGGTACCGTCTTCTTCGGCTCCGGGGAGGACGAAGCGCCTGCCACGGTCACGCCGAGCCGGTCGGAGGCGAATTCGATCTCGAGGGCAGCACCCGGCTGCTGGTCTGCGCCGGCGCGGACGGGCTTTCCGGCAGCATCTCGCACTACCGCGTAACCCCGTTTCAGTACGCCATGGTAGGAATAGCTCTCGAGAAGCTTCCCCACGCCATCTAGCCTGCGACCTAGATCGACGAGCTGACGCTTCTCCGCGCGGCCGAGCCTTTCGGCAAGTTGCGGCAAGGCCTTTCGCTCGCTCGCGATCTTCACGCGGATCGGCTGCGGCGAGAGGCGTCCGGCAACATTGTCGAGTTTTGCACGCTTGACCTCCGCAGCCCGCGTAAGTGCGCGGGTGAGCCGCTCCGCCGCGTTGTCGAAGCGCTGCCGAGGCAAAGCCATCACATCCTGAAGGCGCGGCAGGCCTCGGGCGAGGCCGCGAAGCTGCGTCCGCGCAGTTTCGATGAGCCGCGTCTCGGCGCGCATCAGACGTGTGGCGCGGTCGCGAATATCGGCGATGAGTTCCGCGCGAACGGGCACGGCCATTTCGGCGGCGGCAGTCGGCGTCGGCGCGCGCCGGTCGGACGCAAAGTCGATCAGCGTCGTATCCGTCTCGTGGCCGACGGCAGAGATGAGCGGGATCGCGCTTTCCGCCGCCGCGCGCACCACAACTTCCTCGTTGAAGGACCAGAGGTCCTCGATAGAGCCGCCGCCGCGCGCAACGATCAGCACATCGGGCCGCGGGACCGCGCCGCCCTTCTCCATCGCATTGAAGCCCCGGATCGCCGCCGCCACTTCCGCCGCGCTGGTTTCGCCCTGAACACGCACCGGCCAGACAAGCACATGGCGGGGGAAGCGATCCTGCAATCTGTGGAGAATATCGCGAATCACCGCGCCGGTCGGGCTTGTCACCACGCCGATCACTTGCGGCAGATAGGGCAGCGCGCGCTTGCGCTCCGGCGCGAATAGACCCTCCGCGGCGAGCTTCTTCCGCCGCTCCTCGAGCAACGCCATCAGCGCGCCGACGCCGGCAGGCTCAAGATGCTCGATCACGATCTGGTATTTCGAGCTGCCGGGATAGGTGGTGAGCTTGCCGGTCGCAATCACTTCCATGCCCTCTTCGGGCTTGAAGCGGAGCTTGCCGAAATTTCCCTTCCAGATGACAGCATCCATCCGCGCCTTGTCATCCTTCAGGCCGAAATAGCAATGGCCCGAGGAATGGGGTCCGCGATAGCCGGTGATCTCACCGCGCACACGGACATGGCCGAAGGTTTCCTCCACGGTGCGCTTCAGCGCGAAGGATATCTCGCTGACCGAGAATTCATGGGCGTTGTTGGCGGCACCTTCCGGAGGGGTCATCTCGGACTTTCTGGCTCTGCTGAGGACCCGCCCCGGCGGTTTGCCGGAGCGGGGCCTCATGTTACAAGGGAGCCCTTCGCGCCCCAACCCCTTGCCGGGCGGGCCTGAGCGAATTCCAGGGGACGGCACCCATGAATATTCTCGTCATCGGCTCCGGCGGCCGGGAACATGCCCTTTGCTGGGCAATCGCGAAAAGCCCGCTCTGCGACAAGCTCTACTGCGCGCCCGGGAATGGCGGCATCGGGCAGGTCGCCGAATGCGTGCCCCTCTCCCCCACCGATTTCGACGCCATCATCGCTTTCGTCCGCGAGAAGGAGATCGGCTTCGTCGTGATCGGCCCTGAAGACCCGCTGGTGAAGGGCCTTGCCGACAGGCTGGACGCGGAAGGCATAGCGAGCTTCGGCCCCTCGGCCAAGGCGGCGCAGCTCGAAGGCTCGAAAGGCTTCACGAAGGATCTCTGCGCGGAATGGGATATTCCAACCGCTGCCTATGGCCGATTCTCGGATGCCGCGGACGCCAAGGCCTTCATCGCGAAGAAGGGTGCGCCCATCGTCGTGAAAGCAGACGGGCTCGCCGCCGGCAAGGGCGTGATCATCGCGGAGACGGTGGAACAGGCGAACGCCGCCATCGACGATATTCTGGGCGGGCGCTTCGGTGCGGCAGGCGCGGAAGTCGTGGTCGAGGAATTTCTCGAAGGCGAGGAAGCGAGTTTCTTCGCCCTTTGCGACGGCACCAACGTACTGCCGCTCGCCACGGCGCAGGATCACAAGCGCGTCTTCGACAACGATCAGGGCCCGAACACGGGCGGCATGGGCGCCTATTCGCCCGCGCCGGTAATGACACCGGGCCTTTCCGTGCGCGTGATGCGCGAAATCGTGGAGCCGACCGTGCGCGCCATGCGCGACAGGGGAATGCCTTTCAAGGGCGTCCTCTATGCGGGGCTGATGATCACCAAGGATGGGCCGAAGCTCATCGAATACAATGCCCGCTTCGGCGATCCGGAAACACAGGTGCTGATGACGCGGCTCGACTGCGATGTGCTGCCGCTGCTGATGGCCTGCCACGCCGGCACGCTCGACAAGGCATCGCTGCGCTGGAAGGACGAGGTCGCTCTCACCGTCGTGATGGCGGCGGAGGGCTATCCGGGCGACTACAAGAAGAACACGGAAATAAAAGGGCTGGCGGAAGCAGGCGCGGAAGACGGCGTGCATATCTTCCATGCCGGCACGAAAGCCGATGAGGGACGTATCTTCGCGACCGGCGGGCGCGTGCTTAATGTAACAGCCACAGGCAAGACGACGGCCGATGCACAGGCGCGTGCCTATCGCGCGATTGCGAAGATCGACTGGAAGGAAGGCTTCTGCCGCCGCGACATCGGCTACCGCGCGATCGAGCGCGAGAAGCTGAACGCCTGACCTCCATACGAACAGAAAATAACCGGGGAGTGACACGACCATGAGCGCAGCAGAGCCGAGCCGCCAGGAGCAGTTTTCGGGCACGAAGGATGTGGCCGACAGCCACAAGTTCGACGAAAAGCGCCTTGAGCAATATATGCAGGCGCATGTCGAAGGCTATGACGGCCCGCTCACCGTCAAGCAGTTCAAGGGCGGACAGTCGAATCCGACCTACCAGCTCGTCACGCCGAAGCAGAAATATGTGCTGCGCCGCAAGCCACCGGGAAAGCTGCTGCCTTCCGCGCATGCGGTCGACCGCGAATACAAGGTGATTACCGCGCTTCACAGCACCGGCTTCCCGGCGCCGCGCACCTTCTGTCTCTGCGAGGATGACAGCGTCATCGGCACGATGTTCTACATCATGGAAATGGTGGATGGTCGCGTGCTATGGGAGCCGCTGCTGCCGGGGCAGGACAAGGAGACGCGCTGGAAGATCTACGACTCGCTGAACGCCACCATGGCGCAGCTTCACATGGTCGATTACGAGGCGGTGGGCCTCGGCGATTTCGGTAAACCCGGCAATTATTTCGCGCGCCAGATTTCGCGCTGGACGAAGCAATATGTCGCGTCCGAAACGGAAACCATTCCGGAGATGAACAAGCTCATGGAGTGGCTCCCTGCGAATGTACCGCAGGACGACTCCAATTCGGTGGTTCACGGCGACTATCGCCTCGACAACACGATCCTTCATCCGACCGAACCGAAAGTGATTGCGGTTCTCGACTGGGAGCTTTCGACGCTCGGTCATCCGCTTGGCGACTTCACCTACAGCCTCATGCAATGGGTGATGCCCGGCCAGGGCACGGGCGGCGGCACCGGATCGATCCGCACCGCGAACCTCAAGGAGCTCGGCATCCCGACGCTTGAGGAATACATCGCGATGTATTGTGAACGGACGAATCGTTCCGGTATCGAAAATCTCGATTTCTATTTTTCATATAATTTCTTCCGCCTAGCCGGTATTCTGCAGGGAATCGCGGGGCGGGTAAGGGACGGGACGGCTTCAAGCGAACACGCAAAGCAAATGGCGGCCAATGTCCGGCCGTTGGCGCAGGAAGCATGGCTCTATGCCCAGCGCGCTGGGGCGCAATAACAAGAAAAAGAGAGTGAGTAGCGTAAATGAGTTCTTCCGGCATATCTTCCTGGACAAGGCACGGCTTCGAGATCAATACCGACAAGTCGAAACTCGACAAGGCGTCGATCCTGAAGATGCTCGGCGCGACCTATTGGGCACGCGACGTGTCGCCGGACAATCTCTGGACGAGCATCCAGAATTCACGGTCCTACGGTCTCTATTCGCCGCAAGGCGAACAGGCCGGCTTCGGCCGCATGGTCACGGACATGACCAGGTTTGCCTGGATGAGCGACGTCTACATTCTTCCGGTCCATCGCGACGCCGGCCTCGGCAAGTGGATCGTGGAGACCATGGTGAACGATCCGGCGCTTGCTTCCGTTCATCGCATCATGCTTTCCACCACCGATGCCCATTCGCTCTATGAACGTCTCGGCTTCGTGACGATCGGCGACGATGGCGAAGCCCGTCAGCTGATGCAGCTGAAGCGATAGAACTCAATAGAAGAACATCGGGTTGCCGAGCACCTTGGCGATGCGGGGACGATAGGTCTCGGCGTCGTAGAGGGCGGCGACATCCACGCGCTTCTTGCCCTCCGTGCAGAGGCCAGCGGGCACGGTCGCGTACTTGCCATCGCGCAGCGCCGTCATGAAACCCGTGCGGCCGCTTGCGATTTCCTGCACGGCCATTGTGCCGAAGCTCTTCGCCACCATGCGATCGAGCGCATCCGGCGCTCCGGCGCGCATGAGATAGGCGAGCGACTGCGTGATCGTGTCGACGCCGGTCAACCTTGTCAGTTCGGCGCCGAGAATCTGGCCGATGCCGCCGAGGCGCTTGCGGCCATATTCGTCGGCCTCGCCATAGTGTTGCAGCTCCCCGCCCTCGATGCGCGCGCCTTCCGACACCACCACCATCGCGTAGCGCGCAGGATTTTCCATCCGGTCGGCGGCGATGAGCTCTGCCAGCCTCGCCGGGTCGAAGGGGACTTCGGCGATGATCGCCCTGTCCACGTCGGCGAGATAGCTTGCGATCAGCGCCGTTTCGCCGGAATGACGGCCGAACAGCTCCACCACGGCAATGCGCTCGTGGCTGCCGGTCGAGGTGCGCAGGGCGTTGATGAATTCGACGGAGCGCGACACGGCGGTCGAGAAGCCAATGCAGTAATCCGTGCCGTGCACGTCATTGTCCATCGTCTTCGGGACAGAGACGATCTTCACGCCTTGCTCGCTTAGATGTGCGGCATAGGCAAGCGTTCCGTCGCCGCCGATGCAGACCATGACATCGATGCCGAGATGCTCGATCACGCGCAGGATGTGAGGCGTCGCATCGACCGTGCCCTTTTCCGAGGGTTTGAACTTCCCCTTCAGGAACTCCGGCAGGTTTTCGTCCACCATCCAGTAGGGGTCGATGCGCGTCGTGTGGAGCACCGTGCCGCCCTCGCGGTCGATGGTGCGCACCTGCTCGCGGTCGAGGCGCATCAGATGCTCTTCACTTCCTTCCGGATCGTCCGGATTGTAATGGAGGGGTCCCGACCAGCCGCGGCGGAAGCCGATCACCTCCCATCCGAGATCGCGGGCACGGCGAGTCACCGCCTTGATGCAGGGATTGAGGCCCGGCACGTCGCCGCCGCCGGTCAGGATTCCAATTCGCATGCGTCTCTCCGGTGCATCTGCCTCAATGGTTGCCCCTCCCATTTGCGCGCGGAGCAGGCTAGCCTGCCCTATCCTAACAGCTAGATGTACAATCCATGAAGACAAGCGGTACCTATACGATCGCCGTCGCGGGGCTCGGGCGGCGGATTGCCACCGTCATCCGCAATCTCGTCGCAGCCGCGCCCAATATGCGCATCGTCGCATATGCGGATCCGGCGTCCACGGGCCGCTCGCATCTCGAGAAGCACGGAATCGGAACCGGTCGCGCCTTTGACGATGTCGCCGCCATGCTTCGCGAGACGGAACCCGATCTCCTGATGGTCGGTTCACCGAACCATCTCCATCTTGCCCATATCAGGTCGGGACTTGAGGCCGGCGTGCGCGTCTTCACCGAGAAGCCCGTGGTGCGCACGGAAGAAGAGACATGGGAGCTCGCCCGGCTCATCGCGAAGCATGGACAGAATGCGGTACTTGTCGGGCTCGTGCTCCGTTCGGCGCCGCTTGTCGGCGCGGTGACGCAGATACTGCGCGAGAGGCTCGGCAAGCTCGTCAGCTTCGAAGGCAATGAACATCTCCACCCCGAGCACGGCGCCTTTCTCATGCGCGACTGGCGGCGGCATGAGATACATGGCGGCTCGTTCCTGCTCGACAAATGCTGCCACGATTTCGATCTCTACCGGCTTTTCGCAGGGGCGCTGCCTGCACGGGTGGCGAGCTTCGGTGGACGCAGCATCTTCACACCGGAACACGAGGCGCTGGCCGAACGCCGCTACGACGACGGCAAACCTGCCTATACGCTCTGGCGCGGCGGCTGGAATTCGGTCGAGAGCACCTTCCGGTCGGATGCCGATGTCGCCGACAACCAGGTCGCTCTGATCGAATATGAAAACGGCGTGCGTCTCTCCTTCCACGCGAACACTCACGCGGGCACGCTGCAACGGCGCTGGTATTTCGCCGGACTCGATGGCGCACTCGAGGCCGATCTCGTGACAAACCGCCTCACCTTTCGCGATGCGCTGGGCCTCCATCCGCCGGAGGTGCGGGAATTTCCGGCAAGCGTCGAAGGCCATTACGGTTCGGATGAGCAGATGGGCCGTGCCCTTGCCGCGCATCTGCTCGACGGGGCGCCTTTCCCGGTCCGCGTCTATGACGCGATGGTCGCCGGCCTCACCGTCATGGCCGTGGACCGGGCCATGCGCGAGGGAACGATAGTCGATTGCGGGCCATACTGGGCACGTCTCCACCAGGAGCTCGGGCGGGGATAACAAAAAAGGCCCGGATGCTGCCATCCGGGCCTTCACGCATCCTTTTCGCCTGGCGTTATCGCTGGGCCAATTTCTCCACAGTGCCTTCTTCCGTTATTTCGAGCACTGCTTCCGCGAGATCGTAGCGTGTCAGGAACCGCTCAATCGAGTCGAAGGTCGATGTGCGAAGCACACCACCCGCATGGTCCGAAGTTGCAAAGCCCGCCACGAAGAGGGAGCCGACCGTTCGCGTGATACCGGAGAGGCGCACTGGCTGCGGCTCGTAATACGCCTTCAGGTGCCGGGTAATTTCAGCGCGGTCATCCGTGTCGTAAATCGCGGCGACAAGAATGTTCATCACGAAATTCGTGCAGTTCTGGTAGCGCCAGTCATAAGGGTTGGCGACAACCGAATAGGCTGGGACGTGGAGCTTTTCATAAGTCGGGGACTGAACGACGCGGAGAATTTCTTCCTGCAGTTCGGGGGTCGGAATGACGATGCCCGCTCTGAGCTCGAAGACCGACGCGAAAAATTCAGCGGGAAAGTCCTGCACCAGTTCGCTGCGGTTCTCTTCGCCAGCCACCTGATAGAGATTGTGGACCGCATAGCCGTTCACCTTGCGGCCGTCTTCCGTCGTCATCTCGGAATAGATCCAGATGCCGACATGGGTGTAGTCGCCGACGCCTTCGGGCATCAGTTTCGGGTCGCGGCCCATGCGCGACACGAGGGCGACATGCGCGCCGCGTTCTGCGAGCGCGCGCTCGACCTGTTTTGCAAAGGGAATGATGCGCTCGGGGTTTTCGATCGCGGATGCGCCAGAGCTCATCTGCGCCTGCGCCGGGGCGCCCAGGCCGGCAAAAAGAAGGAAGCCAAGGGCGAAAAGGATGCTCGTTCTCATGGTTCAGAATTCCTCGGCCTGGCGGCGGGCCTTGAGCGCTTCGTTGGGCGCCATCGTACCAAGAACGGTTTCATCCGTGATCGGCAGACTGCGGCAGCCCTTGCTGCGCTCGCACAGCGTCTGCGACCCGCCGTCAATGAGGGCAGCTCCGACCTGATGGGCACTCATGCCCACCGCCGCCACAGGCGCGCCGGCCGAAATAGCAACGACGCCCATGCCCTTGGCAACGCTGTCGCCGACAGCGCCGGAGAAATCCGCCGAAACCTGGCCGCTTGCCGGCGCAGAGCCCGCGGCGGCAAACGCCATCGCCGTGCCCGAGATCAGAAAAAATACGGCTGTAACAATCGTCTTCTTCATCTTTCTCTCCTTCGGATCGTTTTGCGGTTCCGCTGTTTGCGTGTGAACACTCACTCACAAATTGTCCGGCGGAGTGCGAAACGTTGGTCTCCCCGGCATTTCAAACTTCTGATTAGGGTGTCAGCACCTTGCCGATTGCCTGCATGACCTCGCCGGCTCGCGGGCTCAATGGACCCTGGAGCTGTCCATACACGATGCCGTCGGCCGGCTGCAGAATGATGCCTAGCAGTATCTGGGCAGTGAGCTTTGGCTCCAGGCCCTTCATCTCGCCCTTCTTCACGCTCTCGGTGAGCATCTTCAACAACAGGCGATGCGGCGTCGGCGTGTCGTCGGGCAACTTCGACTGGGGCCCCGTCTGATAGGTCATTAGATAGACCCAACGAGTCTGGTCGGTGTCAAAGAGCCCGTAGAAATATTCAACCACTCGCGCGAGTCGCTCGGCCACCGTGCCGCCGCTTTGCTCAAATGTCACCAACGCCTTCGCAAAGGGCATGTAGCCCTCCATGAAGATTTCCTGCGCCAGCGCCTCCTTGCTTTCGAAGTGGCGGTAAATCGTCCCTTCGGCGATGTCCGCTGCTGCAGCTATGTCGCGTGTTGTCGTTGCGGCAATCCCTTGGGCGACAAAAAGCTCAAGTGCAGCATTGGTAATGCGCTGACGGGTCTTGGAAGCGGGTTTTTCGATATGAGTGATCATTCACTCACATTGAACTTTTGTTCCATTGCTGTCAAGCGGTATCAAATTCGCGGTTTACTGCGGGTTTTCAGGGATACCGGAGGGCTCAGGCGCTGCGACCCCGCGCCTCGATCGGCCAGACATCGACCAGCACGTCGCCCCGGACCACGTGATAGGCGTCATAGAGGTTCACCGTCGGGTCGCAATGCGGCGTCATGGCGGTGAGGACGCTTCCAAGCGGCAGGCGAGCCCCCTCGGGCAGAAGAATCCCGCCCTGCTCGTCGCCGAAGAAGAAATAGCCCGCCCCTTCCGGCACGCCGGTGAGAAGCTTCGGAGGCTCGGCGTCGGTCGAGAAGGATTTGAAGCCTGCGTCGGTCGTGGCGAGATTCTTCGTATTGTTCGAGACAACCGACATCTGCACGAAGAGGGAGGTTTCGAAGGGGAAGCTCGCGCCGTTGCCAAGCGCGACATCGTGATACTGCTTGTCCATGAAGATGTAGGAACCGCCCTGCAGTTCCGTCAGAACATTCGCTTCCGGATCGATATTGTAGCTGCCGGTGCCGCCGCCGCTCACGATATCGCAGCACATGCCCTTCGCGTTAAGCGCATCGCGCTGTTCGCCGAGAACCTTCATCGCCGCGAGCGATTTCTCCCGCCTCTCTGCGAAATCATGGATATGCATGAGATGACCTGCATAGGCCTGAAGGCCGCGCAGTTCGAGATACTCGGCAGCATCGAGCAATTCGGCGAGATCGGTCGCCTCTTCGCCGGGGCGGATGCCGGTGCGGTGAAGCCCCACATCGAGATCGACCAGAACTTTAAGCTTGCGCTTCCCTTCGGCGGCGGCGGCGGCAAGCGCGCGGGCGTTTTCCGGATTGTCGACCACGACCATGAGATCCGGCAGCTTCGTATTGAGCTCGACAAGGCGCTCGAGGCCCTGCCTGGTCACCACCGGCGAGGTGATGAGAATGCTCTCGATGCCGCCCGCCGCCATCGCTTCCGCCTCGCCGAGCTTTGCGCAACAGACGCCGAGGGCGCCGGCCGCGATTTGCGCCCTGGCGATGGAAACGGACTTGTGCGTCTTCGCATGTGGCCGGAGCCCAAGGCCGTTCAGCCGGCAATGCTCGGCCATCCGGGCGATGTTCCGCTCGAAGGCATCGAGATCGAGCACCAGGGCCGGCGTCGGTATCCCGGCCCGGGAACCCGGCTCGCCGATCATGTCCCTTGCCGCTTTCAATGCTTCGCTCGTCATGGTGCCTCTCAGCCGAAATAATGCGGAGCGCATCCTACATGCTCGGCGGAACGGGACAAATGGCCGCCGCCCCGGCGGTTGAATTCCCTCCCCGGCGAGGGGAGGCTATAAGAGGGCTGCGGCGCGGGGGTGCCGCGGTCTAAAGACGGGGGCTGATATGGATATGATGACATTGCCGGGGATGATCCTCCTCGCCGCTCTTGCCGCCGGAGGCGGCGATACGCAAATGAGCAAGCGGGAATCCGCCGGGCCTCAATACGCCCAGGGCGCCTGCACGCTTTCCGGCCAGTCCCGGGCGGGGGCCCGCAAAATCTGCTATTACGATTGCGGCGGGTTCACGCGCACGATGGCGATACCGCCGGCCAAGGTCTGCCCGCACCAGATGAAACGCTGAAGGACATGTCGACCGCGAAGAGTTCCCTCGCCGCCCAGAGAGCGGGCGCACCGGACAAGCGCGAGGCCATCGTTGCCGCTGCGCTCGATCTGTTTCGCCACTACGGCTACCGGCGCACCTCGATGGAGGATATTGCGCGGGCGGCCTCTGTGGCGAAGGGGACGCTCTATCTCTATTTCGAGAGCAAGGATCAGCTTTTCGAGGCGATCTGCCGCTCGCTTGCCGACGAACTGGCCCGCGCGCTCGCGGAGGCGGATGCCCGTACGCTGCCTTTGGAGGAGAAGCTGCTTGCGCTGATGGAGGCGAAGATGGGCTTCGTCTACGATCTCATCTTCTCAAGTCCGCATGCCTCGGAACTGATTGAATCGACCCGTCAGCTCCCGAGCGCTCCCTTCGAGGAGGTCACGGCGATGTTCCATGACGCCGTTCTCCGCCTCGTCCGGCAGGGCGTCCGGAACGGCGAACTGGACCCGAAGCGGGCCGGGCTGACGGAAAAGGAAGCCGCCGAAACGCTGATCGCCGCCGCCATCGGTGCCGAAAAGGCAGCGGACGAGACGACCTTCCGCAAGCAGCTGCGCTCCATCGTCCGGCTGACGCTTCGCGGCCTGAGGCCCTGAGCCATTCCCGTTAACCTTTTGCGACAGGAGATTGAATCCCTTCCTGCTTCTTGACAGGACCGGGAGCACCTCCTATTTGTGCGAGCGGGATTGGCACTCGCCTGAGCTGAGTGCTAACAACCTCAAAAATTCCAAGAATTTTCCGCATCTTAGCGGTTGGGACACAGGAGAAACCAGAGATGAAGTTCCGTCCTCTGCATGACCGCGTCGTGGTGCGCCGGGTCGAGGAAGAAGCCAAGACCGCCGGCGGCATCATCATTCCGGATACGGCGCAGGAAAAGCCCTCGCAGGGCGAAGTTATCGCGGTGGGCCCCGGCGCCCGCGGCGATGACGGCAAGGTCGTTGCGCTCGACGTCAAGGTGGGCGACCGGGTGATCTTCGGCAAGTGGTCGGGCACCGAGGTCAAGATCGACGGCCAGGACCTGCTCATCATGAAAGAGAGCGACATCATGGGTGTGCTCGAAGGCGCGGCGAAGAAGAAGGCCGCCGCCGAGTAAGGCTCGCAACCGGACCAAGGCCGGCGGCGGGCTTTTTTGTTGGCCCGGCCGGACCATCCGATCATGAATTCAGAAGGATCAAGGAAACATGGCTAAGGAAGTCAAATTCGGTCGCAGCGCCCGCGAGCGCATGCTCAAGGGTGTGGACATTCTCGCCGATGCGGTGAAGGTCACGCTCGGCCCGAAAGGCCGCAACGTCGTGATCGACAAGGCCTTCGGTGCCCCGCGCACCACGAAGGACGGCGTGACGGTCGCCAAGGAAATCGAACTGGAAGACAAGTTCGAGAACATGGGCGCCCAGATGGTCAAGGAAGTTGCTTCCAAGACCAACGACACGGCCGGCGACGGAACGACGACGGCGACGGTTCTCACCCAGGCAATCGTGCGCGAAGGCGCGAAGTCGGTTGCTGCCGGCATGAACCCGATGGATCTGAAGCGCGGCATCGACATCGCGGTCCGCGCCGCCATCGAAGACATCACCAAGCGCTCCAAGAAGGTGAAGTCGAACGACGAAGTCGCGCAGGTTGGTACCATCTCCGCCAACGGCGAGTCCGAAATCGGCGCCATGATCGCCCAGGCGATGGCGAAGGTCGGCAATGAAGGCGTGATCACGGTCGAGGAAGCGAAGTCGCTCGACACCGAACTCGATGTCGTCGAAGGCATGCAGTTCGACCGCGGCTATCTCTCGCCCTACTTCATCACCAATGCCGACAAGATGGTGGCCGAGCTCGACGAGCCGCTCATCCTGCTGCATGAGAAGAAGCTGACGAGCTTGCAGCCGATGCTGCCGGTCCTCGAAGCCGTGGTGCAGTCCGGCCGTCCGCTGCTCATCGTCGCAGAAGACATTGAAGGCGAGGCGCTTGCCACGCTCGTCGTGAACAAGCTCCGTGGCGGCCTCAAGATCGCGGCCGTGAAGGCTCCGGGCTTCGGCGACCGCCGCAAGGCCATGCTCGAGGACATCGCGATCCTCACGGGCGGCCAGGTCATCTCCGAAGATCTCGGCATCAAGCTCGAGTCGGTCACGCTCGATATGCTCGGCAAGGCCAAGCGCGTGTCCATCACGAAGGACGACACGACGATCGTCGATGGCTCCGGCAAGAAGAAGGACATCGAAGCCCGTGTCGGCCAGATCAAGCGGCAGATCGAGGAAACGACCTCCGACTATGACAAGGAAAAGCTGCAGGAACGCCTCGCGAAGCTCGCGGGCGGCGTTGCGGTGATCAAGGTCGGCGGCGCCACCGAAGTCGAAGTGAAGGAGCGCAAGGACCGCGTTGACGATGCGCTGAACGCGACCCGCGCTGCCGTTGAAGAAGGCATCGTTCCGGGCGGCGGCACTGCGCTTCTGATGGCCTCCAAGGCCGTCGGCAAGCTCGTCGACGACAACCGCGACATTCAGGCGGGTATCAACATCATCCGCAAGGCGCTTGAAGCCCCGATCCGCCAGATCGTCGAAAATGCCGGCGTCGAAGGCTCGATCGTCGTGCAGAAGGTGCTCGAGTCGAAGCAGGCCAATTTCGGCTTCGACGCGCAGAAGGAAGAATATGTGGACCTCGTTGCCGCCGGCATCATCGACCCGACCAAGGTCGTGCGCACGGCGCTCCAGGACGCGGCTTCCGTTGCCGGCCTCCTCATCACCACCGAAGCCATGATCGCAGAAGCGCCGAAGAAGGACAGCGGCGCCGGCGCGGGCATGCCCGGCGGTATGGGCGGCATGGGTGGCATGGGCGGCATGGACTTCTAATAAAGTCCGCAGTCGAACTACTCAATATGCGAAGGGCCGGTGGAAACACCGGCCCTTTTCTCTTTCTCCGCGCGCCGAAAATTACTCTTTTCCCATAGAGCGAATGCGGTACAAATAGCGGGAAGCCAGTCTCTGGGGGGAACATGACTGACTATCGCAATCCCTATGTTCGGGATGACGACCGGAGTGCGTCCAGGATCATCTACGGTGTCACAGCAGCCCTTCTCGCCGTTGCCGCTGTGGCTGTGCTTTATTTTGCCACCGCATCGCCGAAACCCGAGGGTGTCTATCCTATACCGGCAGAGGTAGTGGGACGTCTTGATCAGGACCACCGCGAGGTCGCGCGGCGCCTAGGCGCAGAACCTTGCAACCGGGCTCTCGCGACGCGGCTGGCCAACAAGCTTCTCAACAATTCGGAATACTCTGCAGCGCTCTCATTTGTCCGCAATACCGAAGCCGCATGCGGCACTAACGAAGATCTCCTCCCGGTCGTGTTTTTCTCACAAAAGGGGTCTTCCGATTTTGCCGGAGCGGAGAAGACTGCGAATATCCTGTTGGATAAACATCCCGGCTCTTCGCGCGTATACGCGTGGCGCGCTGAAGCGCGGCATGGGCGCGGCGATCTCGACGGCGCGTATGAAGACCTCAGCCGGTCGATCTATCTTGTTTCCGACCCCGACCGCGTGAATCCGGTCGGTGTGGAACAGCTTGCAAAACTTGCCGCTGAGGCTGGACGGCCGTGCGAAGCGATCGCCGTTATGCGCGACTTCACCGTGATGTATCCGGAAAAATGGAAAATGCCCGCCGTACGAACAATGATGGAGAAGTGGCGGAAGGACGGCGCGTGCCCTCCACCATTTGGAAGCGGCGCGGCGTCGATGAAGTACAGTCCGTCGGCGAAAATCATTCTCATGCCGGTGACGGTCAATGGCGTGACGGGCAGGTTCATCGTCGACACCGGAGCCTCAAGAACAGTTCTGACACGGGCTTTCGCAGCCAAAGCAAAAGTGGAAGCTACCGAAGACGAAGGAGCGACCGTCACCACTGCGAATGGCGAGGTATGGCAGATGGGCGGCCGTGCCGGTCACATGGCCCTAGGGGGTGCAGAGGCGCGCGATGTCCAGATATTTGTTCAGCAGGAAAATCAGACCGGCTTCGGCGAGGGTATCGACGGACTTCTCGGCCTTTCCTTCCTTGGCAATTTCAAGGTTACTCTCGGTGAAGGGTCGCTAAGCTTGACACCCTCTCAATAGCGCTCCGCCCCAGCCCCTAGACCCAGAACTGACGGGGAGCGCATGGAAGATTTTCACGTTTCGTTGAAGTGACGTCGCGGTAAGGGCCCGGTGGCCACTGACGGGACGTGCTCATCCGGATACACTCCCGCAAACGACATTCGGGAGGACGGCAGAGATGGACTTCACATTCTCCGAAAAGGACGAAGAGTTCCGCACGAAGGTACGGGACTTTTTCGAGCATGAATATCCGCGCGACATCATCGAGAAGATGGCGAGCGGGGCCTCGCCTTCGAAGGAAGACTACCAGCGCTCGGAACGCGCCATGGCGGCGAAGGGCTGGCTTGCCGTCAACTGGCCGAAGGGGGATGGCGGCACGGGCTGGAGCGCGAACGAGAAATATATTTTCGATGAAGAACTGGAGCGAGCGGGCGCGCTCAATGTCGTGCCGATGGGGCTCCTCTATGTCGGCCCGGTGATCTATACCTTCGGCACCGATGGGCAGAAGAAGCGCTTTCTGCCCGGCATTCTCGACAGCACGGTTTTCTGGGCGCAGGGCTATTCGGAGCCGGGCTCCGGCTCGGACCTCGCCTCGCTGCAATGCGCGGCCGTGTCCGACGGTGACGACTATATCGTCAACGGCACCAAGATCTGGACGAGCCTTGCGCAACATGCCGACTGGATTTTCTGCCTGTTGCGGACGAGCCAGGAAGAGAAGAAGCAGGAGGGCATCACCTTCCTACTGATCGACATGAAAACGCCGGGCATCACCGTCAATCCGGTCATTACCATCGACGGCAAGCACTCGCTGAACAGCGTCACCTTCGACAATGTGCGCGTGCCGAAGGAAAACCGCATCGGCGAGGAAGGCAAGGGCTGGACCTATGCCAATTACCTCCTCGGCCATGAGCGCACGTCCTACGCGCATGTCGCGGGCAAGCGGAAACAGCTCGGCAATATCCGGAAGGCGGCGAAGGAACGCGATCTTCTTTCCGATCCGGCATTCGCGGAGAAACTCTCCTCGCTCGAAGCGCGGCTCGATGCGCTGGAGATCACGGTGCTCCGGACGCTTTCCTCAGTCGCGGAGGGCGGCGCGCCGGGAAACGAATCCTCGATCCTGAAGATCATCGCCACCGAGCTTGCGCAGGATATAACGGAGCTCGGCATGGAGGCCTACGGCCCCTATATGCAACCGGCCTTCCCGGATTCCGTCGCGCCGGCCTGGACCGGCAACACGGCGCTTCCCGCCGGCGCCGCGCCGTCCGTCGCTGCCTATCTCGGCGCCCGCGCGCAGTCGATCTATGGCGGCTCCAACGAGATTCAGAAGAACATTATCGCGAAGCGCATTCTGGGGCTTTGACGAGGGAATTGACTCGCGGCCGAAAACGGGGCTCTACTCTCCGTGTTTCCGGTCGCACATATCCTCCGCGCGACTGGCGAAATCAGATGGGTCACCATCGGGGAGCGCGGAGACTGGTCTTTCGAGCCGATCGCCTGGGCAGCACTTCAAGATGCTGGCCGGGCGTTTTTGTTTTGGCTCGAAGGAGGCTCAGATGCCCACATCCGATCAACGCGCGCAGCTTGCGCAGAGCGACCATGAAATCTTTCTCGCATTGAAGGGAGAAGAAGCCCGCCAGCGCGCCGGGCTCGAACTCATCCCGTCCGAGAACTATGCCTTTCCCGAAGTGCTAACACTGCTCGGCTCAGCCTTCACGAACAAATATTCGGAGGGCTATCCGGGACGGCGGTACTATGGCGGGCAGGAACATACCGACCGCATCGAAACACTGGCCCGCGACCGGGCGAAAGCGCTCTTCCGGGCGGAACATGCGAATGTGCAGCCGCTTTCCGGCTCGCCGATGAACCAGGCCGTCTATCTCGGCCTGCTGCAGCCCGGCGACACGATCCTGGCGATGGACCTCAGCCATGGTGGGCATCTGACGCATGGCGCGCCCGTTTCGCATATGGGCCGGCTTTTCAATTTCGTGCGCTACAAGACCGATCCATCGTCTGGCGCCATCGACTTCGACCAGCTCGGTGCGGTTGCACGGGAAACGAAGCCGAAGCTCGTCGTCTGCGGCTATTCCTCCTATCCGCGCGACTATGACTATGCGGATTTCAAGCGCATCGCCGATGAAGTGGGCGCGCTCACCATGGCGGATGTCAGCCATATCGGCGGGCTCATCGCAGCCAATGTCATGCGCAATCCGCTGGATGCAGGCTTCGATCTGATGACGACGACAACGCATAAATCGCTCAGGGGCCCGCGCGGCGGGCTCATTCTCTGCAAGGGGAGGTTCGCGAAAAAGATCGACGCTTCCGTCTTTCCCGGCCTTCAGGGCGGGCCGCATATGAACCAGGTGGCTGCGGCCGCCGTGACGTTCCGCCTTGCCGCCCTTCCCTCCTTCCGCGCCTATGCCGAAGCGGTTCTCGCCAATGCGAAGGCGCTTGCGGCGGCGCTAATGGAGCGGCAGGTGAAGCTCGTCACCGGCGGCACGGACAACCATCTCCTCGTCATCGACACGGTTCAGAGTTTCGGCATCGACGGGGCGGTGGCGCAGGAGGCGCTCGACCGGGTGGGGCTGACCACCAACAAGCAGGTGATTCCGGACGATCCGAACCCGCCGATGCGGCCTTCCGGTCTTCGCCTCGGTACGCCGGCGCCGACCGCGCGCGGCATGGGCGAGATGGAAATGGCCGAGATCGGCGCGATCATCGCCGAGACGCTGGCCGCGAAGGGCGACCGCGCCGCGGAAGAAAACCTCGCGGCGCGCACGAGGGCGCTGACCGGGCGTTTCCCCGTGCCAGGGCTCTGATCTCAGCCTTTCAGCCGGTCCGCAATCGCCATGGCGGCAAGGGGATTGCGGACCTTCGCGCCCGAGATCACGTACAGAAAGACGTCCTTGACGGGCGCCTGCGCTTTCTTTGCGCTAACCGCGCCGATATCCTTCGGTGCCTTGCCCTTTGCCCAGTCAGTCGCGCGGGCCGCCCATGCATCGAGCGCCTTCTTCGAATAGCCGAGCTTCTCCTTTTCGTCCGTGCCCATAATGCGGGCATAGACGAAGGGCGCCGTCACGTCGCCGATCTGCGTGTAGTCCGAGTCCGCTGCCGTCACCACGGCAACGCCGCGCGCTGTGACAAGATCGATAAAGTCCTTCGATTTGAAGCTGTCGTTTCGGACTTCCACAGCGTGGCGCAGCGCGACGCCGTTATGGCTTTCCGGCAGGAGGTCCAGGAAGGCGGCAAAGTCGTCCGGATCGAATTTCTTCGTGCCGGCGAATTGCCAGTTGATGGGTCCGAGCTTTTCCTTCAGCTCAGTCACGCCGCTTTCGAAGAACTTCCCGATGGAGGGACCTGCCTCGGCCAGCACGCGGCGGTTGGTCGCGAAGCGCGGGCCTTTCAGCGAAAAGACAAAACCTTCCGGCGTCTCTGCATACCATTTGCGGAAGCTGTCCGGCTTTTGCGAGCCGTAATAGGTGCCATTGATCTCGATGGTTGCGAGCTTCGATGCCGCATATTCGAGCTCGCGCTTCTGCGCGAGACCATCGGGATAGAAGGTGCCGCGCCAGGGGTCGAAGACCCAGCCGCCGATACCCACCCGAATCGCTGCTTCCGCCATACCGCCTGTCTCCCGGAATGCGCCGCAAACCGGCGCGACCGGGACTCTAGGAAGCGCGTTTCGGCACGGCAAGCCGGAAACGGACGCCGCATTCAGCTTTCGAGCAGGCTCTCGAGTTCTCGACGCATCATGCCACGGTATTCGGCAATGAGGCGGTCGCCCTGCTTTCGATCCACCGCAATGGCGAGGCGGACCGCCGCGCCGGAGAGCTGCATCAGCAGGAAGGATGCGGTTTCGAGCCGCGCATGATCGCGCTTTGGCACGAGATGCTTCAGCGCCTCGAAGAAGAGCCGCGCATTCTCGCGGCTGTCTTCGATGTCGAGTTCCTGCAGCGCCTTGTCGGACTGCGTGCCTGACCAGATGTCTCGCGTCACCGGCTCTTCGAGGAAGAGGTCGTAGTACCCCTTGAGCAGCGCATCGACGCGGGTGAGCGCATCCTCCCGGTCCCTCACATCGCTGAGGCTCGCCGCCAGACCCTGCCTCACGCGCTCCATCACGGCGAGGGCGAGCGTCCGCAGGATGGCAGGCTTGTCCGGGAAATATTGATAGAGCGAGCCGATGGGCACGCCGGCGCGCTCGGCAAGCTCCGTCATGCGCATGGCATCGCTTCCCGTCTCGGCGATCATTTCCGTGGCGGCGGCGAGTATCCGCTCCACGCGCTCGCGGGCACGAGCCTGTGTCGGCTTGCGGCGCAGGACAGCCGGATCGCTCATGGGGTCTCCCTATCTTTCCTCTTGCGCCGAAAAATATGAGGGTTTATCACTTATCACAAATGTGAGGATTATTCACTTTATAGATGGAGCGAATGATGAGCGGGATCGGGCGTGTATGCGTGGTGGGCGGCGGCCCGGCGGGGCTCAGCCTTGCGCGGACATTCCTGCGCCATGGCATTCCCTTCGATGTCTATGAGCGGCATTCGGATGTGGGCGGGCTCTGGGACCGGTCCAACCCCGGCTCGCCGGTCTATGACTCGGCGCATTTCATTTCCTCCAAGACACAGTCGCATTATCACGATTTCCCGATGCCGGCGGACTATCCGGACTATCCGTCCGGAAGACAGATCCACCGTTACATGCAGGGGTTCGCGGATGCCTATGGGTTGAAGCGCCATATCCGCTTCGATACCTCTGTCGAGAAAGCGGAACTGCAGAAGGACGGAAGCTGGCAGGTGACGCTGTCGACGGGCGAGACGAAGCCCTATTCGGCGCTTGTCTGTGCGAACGGCACCAACTGGCATCCGGTGATGCCGGAATATCCGGGCGAGTTTACCGGCGAGATGCGCCATGCGGTCACCTTCCGCTCGATGGACGAATTCAAGGGCAAGCGCGTGCTTGTGATCGGCGCAGGAAATTCCGGCTGCGACATCGCCTGCGATGCGGCCAAGGCGGCGGAGGCGGCCTTCATCAGCCTGCGGCGCGGCTATCACTTCCTGCCGAAGCATCTGTTCGGCATTCCGGCAGATGTCTTCGCACATGAAGGCCCGCATCTGCCGATGTGGCTGACGCAGCGCATCTTCGGCGTCATCCTGCGCATCCTGAATGGCGACATCACGCGGCTCGGGCTGCAGAAGCCGGACCACCGCCTGTTCGAAAGCCATCCCATTCTCAACACGCAGCTGCTTCACTATCTCGGCCATGGCGACATCAAGGCAAAGCCGGATGTCGCGCGCTTCGAGGGGAAGACCGTCCACTTCAATGACGGCACGTCGGAAGAGATCGACCTGGTGCTTTGCGCGACGGGCTATACATGGCGCGTACCATATGTGGACCCTGCCCTGTTCGACTGGAAGGAAGGGCGGCCCGATCTCTACATGAATCTCTTCAGCCGCAGGAACCCGACGCTATACGCGCTGGGCTTCATGGAGACGAATGGCGGCGCCTACAAGCTTTTCGACGAGATGGCCGACCTCATCGCCCGCACCATCCTCGCCCGCGCGACAGGTAATGCCGGCGCCCTGAATGGGCTGATCGCGAACGACCGGCCGGACCTTTCCGGTGGCATCAAGTTCGTCGGTTCGGCGCGCCACGCAACCTATGTCGAGATCGACGCCTATCGCGCGCATATGAAGAAGCTGCGCAAGCGCTTCGGCTGGCCGGATCTCACACCGGGATGTTTCGATGCCTTGCGGAGCGACACCGCGAAGGCGGCCGCATGAAGGCGCTTGTCACAGGAGCGGGCGGCGGTATCGGCGCGGCCATCACCCATGCGCTAGACAAGCGCGGCTACAGCCTCATCCTCGTCGACCGGGAAGTCGGCGCGCTCGATACGATCGCAGGAACGCTATCGCGGCCGGCGGGCAAGATCGTCTGCGATCTTGCCTCGCGCGAGGATGTCGAGCGGCTGTGCGAGGTGCTTGTCCGGGATCATGTCGACCTCGACATTCTCGTGAACAACGCCGGCATCGGCATTCCCGGTGCCGTCGCCGATCTCTCTCAGGACCTACTCGACCGCCATCTCGAAATCAATCTGCGGGCACCCGTCCGCCTCATGCGCGCCATCGCGCCGCAGATGATTGCGCGCAAGCACGGCATCATGGTGGCCACCGTTTCGCTCGGTGGCATCATTTCGCTCAAGGACAGCGCCATCTATTCGGCTTCGAAATTCGGGCTGCGCGGTTTCCTGGGCGGATTTCATCAGGAAATGGCGCCATTCGGTGTAAAGGTGTCGGGCATTTATCCCGCCGCGGTCGACACGCCGATGCTGCATCACGAGGCGCTTCATGGCGGCTCGGTGCTGAATTTCGTCGACAAGGTGATGACGCCGGAAGATGTGGCCACCGCAACGCTTCGCGCGATCGACACGGGCAAGCTCGAAATCTATGTGCCCTACAGCGCCAGCCTTCTATCCCGTTTCTTCGGCGCCTTCCCCTGGATGATCCGGCCCATTCTGCCTTTCATGGAGAAGATCGGCGAGAAGGGCCGCCTCAAATTCGTCGCGCGCAAGGGCTTCTCAACCGAGTAGTTCGCCAAGACCCTGCCAGATCAGGATCGCGCCCAGCACGAAGAGGATGTTGCGACTCCATATTCTGAAATGACCGTCGCTCATCCGGTCCAGCACCATCTTGCCGAGCGTCGTGCC
Organism: Parvibaculaceae bacterium; assembly: GCA_019636015.1. GTDB lineage: Bacteria > Pseudomonadota > Alphaproteobacteria > Parvibaculales > Parvibaculaceae > Parvibaculum. The sequence continues at coordinate 1,169,600 of JAHBYJ010000001.1, read as the reverse complement.
GAGCATGGCGAGCGGCGCGACCATGACATAGATCCACCAGGGAAGCCCCGCCTCCGGCAGCAGATGCGCGGCGAGCAGTCCGAAATAGAGCAGCTTCGTCAGATGCTGCAGTGTCTGCGTCACCGCCTTGGTGGCAACGATCTGGTGCCGCGTCAGCGGACTGCGTACGAAGAAGACATCGAGGATCGGCCCCGCCACGCCAGCCGTCAACGTCAGTGCCGTCACGACGAAACCGCAGATGGGCGAGATGAAAGGCCGGGTGATATCCAGACCCCAGCTTTTCGGGATCGAGAAGGCGATAAAGGGGATCGCACCGAGAAGGAGCAACACCGTCGCCTTGTCGGGCACGAAGCTCACCGCGAGAAAGAGACCGAGCGCCAGCACGGCGCCCAGCATGTTCGTCGCGACGATGGGCCAGACGATGTCGCTGCGGTTGATCACGGCGCGGTAGCCGTTCGATACGGCTTGCGTCACGCCGTGAAGCATCATCGCAGCTCCGACCGAATAGGCGAAGGTGAGGAAGGCCATGAGGATCATGCCGCCCGCCATCCCGAAGATGCCGGACAATACCGCCGTCACGAGAACCACAATGGCTGTCGTGACGGCGAGCATCGGTGTCATGATCTCAGTTCCGGTTGTTGAGCTTCTCGAGCAGGCGCTCGCGGAGAGGGTTCCTTGCCTCGAAGACGTAATCCGCGCGCGCGGCGGTCACCGTTTCGCGTCCCTTTGCATAGAGGAAGGAAACGAGATCGTAGAGGCGCGCCTCCGGGCAGTGGGCTATGCGCACCGGCCCGCCCGCATTCGCGCCGAAGGGCAGCGTCACGCCGAAGCGATTGGCAATTTCGCCAATCAGCGCCGCGTCGTCGGCACCGCTCGCGAAACGCACCTCTACCGTCTTTGCGGCGCGCGCCTGCGCCGAGACACGGTCGAGAATCTCGCCGACAGCGGCAAGCGCCTTGCCGCTCCATTCCGCGCCAAGGCTCGCAACGAGGTTCGCCTGGCTTTTCAGCATGGTGCCGTCGTCCAGCACCTTCAGATTGTTCGCCGCAAGCGTCGCCCCGGTGGAGGTGATATCAACGATCACTTCCGCCGTGCCGGCCGCGGGCGCGCCTTCAGTCGCGCCGAGGCTTTCCACGATGCGATAGTCGGTGAGGCCGTGCGCGGCGAAGAAGTTCCGCGTCAGGTTGAAATATTTGGTGGCGACGCGAAGCCTGCGCCCGCGCTTCGTGTGGAAGGCGAGCGCCACATCGTCGAGGTCCGCCATCGTGGCGACATCGATCCAGCTTTGCGGTACGGCAACCACGACATCGGCGTGGCCGAAGCCGAGCGGCAGCAGCAATTCCACATCGCGCTCAGGCGCGGAGAGCTTCTCGCGGATCAGATCTTCGCCCGTCACGCCGAGGTGAATGATGCCCTGTTCAAGCTGGCCCGCGATTTCGGATGCGGACAGAAATGCAATCTCGACATTGGCGATGCCGTCGAGACGGCCGGTATAACCGCGGCCGCCATCCTGCTTCACGCGGAGCCCCGCCCGCGCGAAAAAGGCGTTCGCGTTTTCCTGAAGCCTGCCCTTCGAAGGAAGGCCGATGATGAGTTTGTCGCTCATTGGCCCTTCTCCCCGGCGACGGCAGCAAGGAGCCGCTCGATCCCGACAGCGCAGCCGACGGCAGGCACCTGTTTTTCCGAGCCAAGCGCCGTAAGCAGGTCATCGTAGCGGCCGCCGCCGCAGATCATCGCATCCACACCGAGCGCCGGTACGCGGAACTCGAAAACGAGGCCGGTGTAATAGGCCATGTTGCGGCCGAAGCCGGTGGCGAAGTGCGCGCGGGCGAGGTCGACGCCCGCTTTCGCGATCAGGTCCATACGCCGCTCGAAGCGCGCGATGGCGGCATCGAGCGAGATGCCCGCATTGCTGGCGAGCTTCTTGATCTTCGTAATACAGTCTGCCGGCGCGCCAGAGACGGCGAGAAAATCCGAGATAAGCCTGGCCGCCGCTTTCGGTACGCCGGAGGCGGCAAGCTCCGCCTGCTCGATCAGCCGTTCGGCGACCTCTTCCACTGTGCGGCCGCCGACCGGCGCGATCCCCGCAAGCTTCAGCACGTCCTCGATCACATCTTTTGCCTGCGCTTCATCAAGACCCGCCAGCGCCGAGATCAGCGCCTGACGCTCGCCGCCCTCTTCTCCTGCATCGCCCGCCGCGAGGCGGTCGAGCAATTCGCGGAAATAGTCGGGCCGCCAGAAGTGGCGCTTCAGCCGCGCACGCCAGCCGGACGGAAGATCGAGCGCGTCGATCAGCGCATCGAAAAGCGCGAGGTCGCCCATCTCGATCTCGTAATTCTTCAGGCCCGCCCCGGCGAGTGCGGCGCTGGCGAGCGCCATCACTTCGGCATCGGCGGCTTCGGCGTCCGCAGCGCCAAGACATTCAAGGCCGGCCTGCGTGAATTCGCGAAGCTTCACCGAGCCCTTCTGCTGGAAGCGATAGACGGGGCCGACGGAGCAGAGCTTCTTCGTGCCGCCACCGCTTTCCAGATAGAGACGGCAGACGGGGATCGTGAGTTCGGGGCGAAGACAAAGCTCATCACCCGCAGGGTCCGCGAAGACATACATCCGGCGGCGGATATCCTCGCCGGACATATCGAGAAAGATGTCAGCGGGCTGGAGCGCGGGCGCCGAAACCGGCTCATAGCCCGCCTTCTCGAAGCCGCCGCGCACGGCGGCCGCCAGCGCCTCGCGGGCGCGGAGCCTGTCGCCGTCCAGTGCTGCCATATCGGTCAGAGACATATCGAATACTTCCCGGCCCGCCGGGGCCTCCCCGGTCCGGGCCTTATCTAGCATGGAAATGGTAAATTTGAACAAAGGGGAATGGCGGCTTTTCAGCCGTGATGCGGGCGATGCCGCGCGAGCATGGCGCGGACTTCTTCCACCAGCCGGGCGCGGGGCACCGAAATCTGGGCGGGCTGGCCTTCACGCCAGGCCGTGTTGTCCTCGATTTCCTTTGACATTTCGGCACCGAGGATGAGGTCTTTCAGCGTCACCTCGCCCTTCGCGCGCTCGTCCTCGCCCTCGATGACGGCGATCGGGGCGCCGCGCTTGTCGGCATATTTCATCTGCGCCTTCATGCCGGAGCCGCCGAGATACATTTCGGCGCGGATGCCGGCGGCGCGAAGTTCGGAAACCATCGACTGGTAGCCCGCCATGCTGGCCGCATCGAGCGTCAGAACGACGACCGGTGCCTCAACGGTCTCGATGTCGAGCTTGCCGAGCAATTCGAGCGCCGTCTGCAGCCGGCTCACACCGATGGAGAAGCCGGTGGCCGGCACCTTCACGCCCTTGAAGCGTTCGACGAGACCGTCGTAGCGCCCGCCGGAGCCGACGGAGCCGAAGCGTACAGGATTACCCTTCTCGTCCTTCACCTCGAAGAGGAGATCGGATTCGAAAACGGGGCCGGTGTAGTAGCCGAGGCCGCGCACGATCCAGGAATTGAATTCGATCCGGTCGGTGCCGTAGCCCGCCGCAGTGAAGAGCGCGTCCATCTCGGCAAGTTCGCCGATGCCTTCCCGGCCGATGACGCTGTCGCCGACGACCTTGCGCCAGCCTTCCAGCACGAGCTTGCGGTCCGTCGCGCCTTCGCCAACGCCCGATTCCACATAGTCGAGCACGGCAGTAGTCTGGGAGGGCGAAAGGCCTGCACCTTTCGTGAAATCGCCCGAGTCGTCCTTGCGGCCCGGTCCGAGCAGCAGTTCCACTCCCTGACGCCCGAGGCGGTCATATTTGTCGATGGCGCGCAACACCGTCATGTAGGTGGCGCTGCCCGGTTCGCCATCGAGGCCGATGGTTTCCAGAAGTCCGTCCAGCACCTTCCGGTTGTTCGCACGGATGCGGTAGCTGCCGCGGGGAATGCCGAGCGCTTCGAGACAGTCCGCGCCCATCATGCACATCTCGGCATCGGCGGCGGCACCAGGCGCCGCCACGGTGTCGGCATCGAACTGCGTGAACTGGCGGTAACGGCCCGGACCCGGCTTCTCGTTCCGCCAGACGGGACCGGTCTGATAGCGCCGGAAGGGTTTCGGCAGCGCGTCGTAATTCTCGGCCACATAGCGGGCGAGCGGCGCCGTCAGGTCGTAGCGCAGCGAGAGCCACTGCTCGTCATCGTCCTGAAAGGAGAAGACGCCTTCATTCGGGCGGTCCTCATCGGGCAGGAACTTGCCAAGCGCGTCCGCATATTCGAAGGCGGAGGTTTCCAGCGGGTCGAAGCCATAGCGTTCATAGACCTCGCGAATGCGCGCGAGCATGCCCTGCTCGGCACGTACCAGCGCGGCGGGCATGTCGCGAAGCCCCTTCGGCACACGCGCCTTGGGGCGGAAGGTCTTTTCTTTCTTGCTCATGGTCGGCCCCTTGGGGCGGCTTTCGAACCGCGGCGCCTTTCGGCGCGGGCGCATACCTAGCCCATAGGCCGCGCCGTCACAAGCGCCCGCCGCGGCCGGAAAGGCAAACGAATCAACAGGCTGGGATGCAAAGCGGCTTCCCCATTTTGCCGACCTGGCCCGGCTCGACCAAAAACTAGGTGAAAAACACCCAATTAAAGTCAAACCAGCGGGAATGCGTAAAAACGGCGTTAAACCGCCCGTTTTGACGTAAATATCCCGCTCAGCGCTTGTGGATAGGTCTAATGGCACCCACTAGATAGGCCCTTTGTTTACTTTCTGTTTACGAAAGAATCGCATCGTTAACTCACAAGACCTAATGCCGCCTTACTCGGCATATATGTATCGGGTTGCGGGGCCGGCGGGGGCCGGAAGACAGGTGGAAACCTTGGCGTATCCAGGCATCGCAATGAGCAGCTTTTCAGGGCCTTCCACGGGCCCATCCACGTCGCTGACGGCCCATGTCGTGAGCCATTCGGCAGCGTTGTGCGCCGGTCTTGCCCAGATTTCGGAGACCGGCGAGGCGGGGCCCTTCCAGTTCCATTTTTCAACCGTGCATGAGGGGATCGAGCCGCTGCTCGTGCCGGGCAACGATGCCCTCATCATCGATATCGGTACCGGCGATCCTGCTGCCTTCGATTTCCTTCGCCGCGTGGTGGCGCTCGGTCCGGATGCACCAGTGGTCGCCATCGGTTCGGACGACCCCTTGCTGCAGGCCGAAGCCATTTCGGCCGGCGCGGAAGATTGCCTTGGCTTCGAGACGGATACGCCGCGCGCGCTCGGCCTTGCCATTCGCCGCGCCGTTGCGCGCCGCCAGGCCCGCGAGGGCCAGGAGGTCGCTACCAACGTGGCGCAGGACGGCGGCAAGCCGCAGGTCACTCTCATTCAGGAGACACCGGAAGCGATCGTCATTCTCGACAGTCAGGGCATCGTGCGCTTCGTCAACGGCGCGGCACAGGAAATCCTCGGCCGCAGCGCCGAAGAGCTGGTCGGGCACAATTTCGGCCTGCCGGTCGACCCGGGCGAGCACGATGTCACGATCAACCGGCCCGATGGCGACAACAGGCTCGCGGAAATGCGCATCGTCGACACGCGCTGGGGCGGCGTGCCCGCCCGCGTTGCCGCCCTCAACGATGTGACGGTGCGGCGCAAGCTCGAACAGACCATGCATGACGCAGAAGCCCGCAGCCGCGAAACGCGCAAGCGCACGCAGAGCTTCTTCTCCAACGTCAATCACGACCTCCGGACCCCGCTGACGCATATCATCGGATTTTCCGAGATGATGAAGAACGAGCGGCTCGGCCCGATGGGCACGGACCGCTACAAGGAATATGCGAACGACATCTATTCGAGCGGCACCATGCTGCTCGATATGATCGAGGATCTGCTCGGCATTGCCGAAGCGGAGATGGAGCATATCGATCTTACGGACGAGATCGTCAATCTCGGGCAGCTCGCCGAGATCGCCGTGGCCAGCCAACGCCAGAGTGCGGCACAGGAAGGCGTCTCGATCCGCGTGACGTGCCCTGAAAACCTGCCGGGATTGCGCGGCGATGCGCGGCGCCTGCGCCAGGGACTTTTCCGCCTTCTTGCCGAAGCAGTCCACACGGCGCATCGTGGCTCGGTGATCCATCTCAGGGTTGCTGAATCGAAAGACGCCAAAGGCAGAAGCGGCCTCTCGATCACGCTCTCGGAAGAACGCCACCCGGACTCCCTTGCCGCCGAGCAGGAGGCGCAGCCCTGGTTCGACGGGATCGAGGATCCTTTCGTCAGCGCCGAAGACAGCAGTACGCCGCGCGAGGAAAGCCTTGCCCTTTCCCTGACGCGCAAGGTGATGGAGCTCCACGGCGGCACGCTCGATGTCCGGAGCGCGGATCGCAGCAGGCCGGGCGCAGCGCGCGATGCGTCCATGCATATCGGACTGAACTTTCCGGCCGAGCGTGTGATCCGCTGACAGATTTTCAGCCCCACTAATCCATTTGGAATTTGTGCGCGCTTTCGCCGCGTGACGTTTCGTGGCACCTTACGGGACTGCAACCTGCGTGAACTTGGATATAGGCTTCAGCCTGTGTCTTCGGAAAACGAAGGAGATGCGCCGTGCCACCCATGGATGCGGAAATCCTCGCAAGGCTCCAGTTCGCCTTCACCGTTGCCTTTCATATTCTCTTCCCGACCCTGACGATCGGCCTTGCCGCGATCCTCGTCTTCTTCGAGGCCCGGCATTTGCGCAGCGGCGAGGAAGTCTGGATTCGTCTCTATAAATTCTGGGTCAAGATTTTCGCGCTGAGCTTCGGCATGGGTGTCGTCTCCGGCATCGTCCTCTCCTACCAATTCGGCACCAACTGGTCGGAGTGGTCGCGCATCACAGGCCCGGTCCTCGGACCGCTGATCGGATTTGAAGTGCTCACAGCCTTCTTTCTGGAAGCGGGCTTTCTCGGCATCATGCTGTTCGGCTGGGACAAGGTGGGCCCGAGGCTCCATTTCCTCGCAACCTGTCTCGTGGCCGTCGGCACGGTGATTTCGGCCTTCTGGATTCTTGCCGCCAACAGCTGGATGCAGACGCCCCAGGGCGCAAGTTTTGTCGACGGTCATTTCGTCGTCGACGACTGGCTGGCCGTGATCTTCAATCCCTCCTTCCCGTGGCGTTTCCTGCACATGACGAACGCCTCCTTCCTGACTGCGGCTACGGTCGTGGCGGGCGTTTCGGCCTATCATCTTCTCGCACAGAACAACCCGGAGGTTGCGAAGCGGAGCTTCTCGGTTGCGATGTGGGCCGTGCTCTTTCTCGCGCCCCTACAGATTGTCATTGGTGACTTCCACGGCCTCAACACCCTGAAGCACCAGCCCGCCAAGATCGCCGCCATGGAAGGCAACTGGGTGACGCGATCCCATGCGCCCTTCCATCTCTTCGCCATTCCCGACCAGAATGCGCAGACGAACCATCTCTCCATCGAGATTCCCTATGCCGCAAGCCTGATCCTCACGCATGATCCGGCCGGTGTGGTGCCCGGACTCGACGAGATTCCGCTCGAGGACCAGCCGCCGGTCGGCATCGTCTTCTGGGCCTTCCGGGTCATGATCACCCTCGGCTTTCTCTTCTTCGCGCTCGGGCTATGGGGCGCATGGGCACGCTGGCGCGGGCGGCTCGCGGAGGACAGGCATCTCGCCCGCTTCGCCGTCGTCATGATCCCGGCCGGTTTCGTCGCGACCGTTTCAGGGTGGATCGTCACCGAGGTCGGGCGCCAGCCATGGACCGTCTACGGTGTGCTGCGCACGGCAGACAGCGTGTCGCCCACGGTGACCGGGAGTTCCGTTGCGACGACGCTGGTGCTCTTTCTCATCGTCTATGGCGGGTTGTTCGGCGCCTATCTCTACTATCTGCTGAAGATTATCCGTCAGGGACCGGGCGCGCTTACCGTGCGCGAAACCGATGAACGGCCGGAAGCCATTCGGGGCGCGCGCCCCGGCCTCGTCGTGCCAAGCGAATAGGAGGATGAGATGACAGACATTGCCTTCATCTCCGCCGGTGTCATCGGCTTTGCAATCCTCATGTATGTGGTGCTGGACGGTTTCGACCTCGGCGTCGGCATTCTCTTTCCCTTCGCGCCGGACGAAACATCGCGCAACACCATGATCAATTCCGTCGCCCCCGTGTGGGACGGCAACGAGACCTGGCTCGTGCTGGGCGGCGGCGGGCTGCTCGTCTTCTTTCCCACGGCCTACTCGATCGCCCTGCCCGCCTTCTATATCCCCGTCATGGCGATGCTCTTCGCGCTGATCTTCCGGGGCGTCACGTTCGAGTTCCGTCACCAGGCGCATACGAGCACCGAGCTCTGGAACCGTTCCTTCTTCTGGGGATCGGTCGTGGCGGCGTTTGCGCAGGGCGTCCTGCTTGGCGCACTGGTGCAGGGCGTGCATGTGGAGGGTGTGCGCTATGCCGGCGGCATGTTCGACTGGCTCACTCCCTTCTCCATTCTCACCGGGCTTGGCGTCGTCGCGGGCTATGGGCTCCTCGGCGCGACCTGGCTCGTCTACAAGACGGAGGGGAAGACGCAAGCCTGGGCGCGGAACGCAGCCGTGGTGCTGGGCGGCGGCACGCTCGTCGCCATGGCGGCTGTCAGCGTGATGACGCCGATGCTGCGGCCCATGATCGCCGAACGCTGGTTCGGCGGATTGAACATTCTCTATCTCGCGCCCGTTCCCTTAATCACCGGCGCCGTATTCATTACCCTGTTCTGGTCGATCCTCGGAAAGCGCGAGCTGCTGCCCTTTCTTTGCACCATCGGCCTTTTCATGCTCGGATTTTTCGGGATCGCGATCAGCCTCTATCCGAATATCGTTCCGCCGTCGCTGACGATCTGGGAAGCAGTCGCGCCGCGGTCCAGCGTCATGTTCGGTCTTGTCGGCGTCGCCGTCGTATTGCCCATGGTGCTGATCTATACCGTCTATGCCTATAGCGTGTTCCACGGCAAGGCGAGCGCGGAAGGCGGCTATGCACATCACGAACATGAGTGACAAGCGGGGCGGCGTCGGCAAACGCCTGCTCTGGTTCGCCGCGATCTGGGCGGCCAGCGTCATGGCGCTCGCGCTTTTTGCCTATGGCGCGCGGACGCTGCTCGGGCTCTAGCTGCCCTTCACCGGCACACCGAAAGGCGAGATGCCGCGCACATGATCCTCGATGGCGAGGCGGTGCTTCAGCGGCGGGAAGGCGCGTTGCGAGCAGTCGAGCCTTTCGCATAGCCTGCAATTGACGCCGATGGGCGTTGCCGCGCGCTCATCGTCGAGATCGTAGCCCTGGCTGTAGACGATGCGCCGCGCATGGGCGATGTCGCAGCCGAGCCCCACCACATACTGATCGCCCGGGACGCCGATGCCGGAGCCCGCGCGGCTCACGGTGCGCGCGATGGAGAAATAGCGCGTGCCGTCCTCCATCTGGACGACCTGGCTATAGACCTGGCCGGGCACGCGGAAAGCATCATGCACGTTCCAGCGCGGGCAGGTGCCGCCGAAACGGGCGAAATGAAAGCCCGCCGCCGAAAAGCGCTTCGAGACATTGCCCGCGTTGTCGACACGGATGAGGAAGAAGGGAATGCCGCGCGCGCCCGGCCGCTGCAGCGTCGTCAGGCGGTGGCAGACCTGTTCGAAGCTCGTGCCGAAGCGGCGCCCAAGCAGGCGCAGATCGTAGCGCGTCGCCTCCGCCGTCTTGTGGAAGGCGGTGTAGGGCATGAGCAAGGCGGCGGCGAAATAGTTGGCGAGCGCCACGCGGCAGAGACGCTGCGCCTCCTCGCTGTCGAGGCCGGACGATTCAACGATGTCCTCGATGACGCGGGATTGCTCGAAATAGCCAAGCTGATAGGCAAGCTGGAAGGAGCGGCCGGGCTGGTCGAGCAGTTCGGACAGGAAAATCGTCTGCCGGTGGCGATCATAGCGCCGGAGTTCATGGGGCATGAGATCGGCCGGCGCGACGCGCGTCGATACGCCATGCATGTCGCGGAGCGCCGTGCGGAGCGCCACATAGGGCTCCTCGGAGCCGATGCCCGCGCTCGCATAAAGCCGCTCGGCGGCATCGTCGAGTTCGGGAAAGTGATTGTTGCGGCTGTTGATGAAGTCGCGCACATCCTCGAGCGGCAGGCCGGGCGCTTCCGCCCCGTCCAGCATGTCGCGGCCTGCCAGCTGCTCGGCGAGGATGGAGCCGCTCGCGACGCTTTCCTGATAGGCGCGATAGAGGCTGGAGATCGCATCCGCCACGGCGGGGCTCGCCGAAGCAATCTCACGCAGATCCTGAATGCCGAGACCTGCATCGCGGAACAGGGGATCGGAGAAGACCTCGCGGAGCACTGTCAGCGCCTGCGCCTCATCGTCGCCCCCGAGCGTGCGGAGCTCGACGTCATAGACGTCGGCGAGCTTCAGCAGCACCTGAACAGAGACCGGGCGCTGGTCCCGTTCGATGAGATTGAGATAGCTCGCCGAAATGCCGAGATCGGCCGCCATGCGCGCCTGGGTCAGCCCGCGTTCGCGGCGGAGCCGCCTAACGCGCTGACCGGCAAAGACTTTTTTCTCCGAGGCCATGCGGCGCCTCCATTGCGGCTGCCTTTGGACGAGGCATCATGGGGGGCACTTTAATTTACAGAATTTACATTTTCAACAGAATCGCACAGGAATCTTGTGAAGTTCTTTACTTCAACATTTTCAATGACTTAGGAAATATTGGACTTTCCGCTGTCGCTTCTGTATGACCGCGCGCAAACGTACCCCGACAAGCGATCCGAAGGAGGCGAGCGAGCATGAGCAAGGCAGCAGCCACGACCATTGCCGAGGGCATCACCGTCAAAGGCGCCATCAAGCCGGGCTATGAGCGGGTGCTGACGCCGGAGGCGCTCGGTTTCGCCGCCACGCTGGAGCGCAAGTTCGGCGCCCGCCGCCGTGAGCTTCTCGCCGCCCGCGCAGAGCGCCAGAAGAAGTTCGATGCCGGCGAGCTGCCCGACTTCCTCCCCGAGACGCGCGAGATTCGCGAGGGCGACTGGAAGGTCGCGCCGATCCCGAAGGACCTGCTCGACCGCCGCACCGAAATCACCGGCCCGGTCGACAACCGCAAGATGGTTATCAACGCGCTCAATTCCGGCGCGCAGTCCTACATGACCGACTTCGAAGACGCCGCCTCTCCCACCTGGGACAACATGATCGGCGGCCAGATCAACATGATGGACTACTGGGCCAAGTCCATCGGCTTCACCGACGAGGCGAACGGCAAGCGCTATGACGTCGTCGCGAAGCCCGCGACGCTCATCGTCCGCCCGCGCGGCTGGCACCTCGAGGAAGCGCATGTCGAGATCGACGGTCAGCCGATGTCCGGCGGCATATTCGATTTCGCGCTCTACTTCTTCCACAATGCGAAGAAGCAGATCGCTTCCGGCTCCGGCCCCTATTTCTATCTGCCGAAGATGGAAAGCCACCGGGAAGCGGCCCTCTGGAACGACATCTTCGTCGATGCGCAGAAGGCGCTCGGCATTCCGAGCGGCACGATCAAGGCGACCGTTCTCATCGAGACGCTGCCTGCCGCCTTCGAGATGCACGAAATCCTGCATGCGCTGAGGGATCATATCGTCGGCCTCAATTGCGGCCGCTGGGACTACATCTTCAGCTACATCAAGCGGCTCGGAAAGAACCCGAACTTCATCCTGCCGGACCGCGCGCAGGTGGTGATGGGCAAGGGCTTCCTCAACGCCTATTCGCTTCTTCTCGTGAAGACCTGCCACGAGCGCGGCGCCTTCGCGATGGGCGGCATGGCGGCGCAGATTCCCGTGAAGGGCGACGAAGCCGCGAACGAGGCCGCCTTCAACAAGGTGCGCGCCGACAAGGAACGCGAAGCCAATAACGGCCATGACGGCACCTGGGTCGCCCATCCCGATCTCGTGAAGGTCGCGATGGAAATCTTCGGCAAGCTCGAAGGACCGAACCAGCTCGCCCGGCAGCGCCAGGACGTGAATGTCGGTCAGAAGGAGCTGCTCGAGCCGCATACGGGCGAGCGCACCGAGGAAGGCATGCGCGAATGCTGCCGCGTCGGCGTGCAGTATATCGAAGCCTGGATCGGCGGCCGCGGCGCGGTGCCGCTCTACAACCTGATGGAAGACGCTGCCACGGCGGAAATCAGCCGCACGCAGATCTGGCAGTGGATTTATCACGGCGCGGCGCTCAGCGACGGCCGCAAGGTGACGCCGGAGCTCTTCGAGGAAGTGCTTGCCGACGAAATGAAAGCCTTGCGCGAAACGCTCGGCGAAGAGCGCTGGACTTCCGGTCACTTCGAGCAGGCGGTCAGCCTCTTCTCCGAAATGACCACGGCCCGGGAATGCGAGGAGTTCCTGACGCTGCCCGCCTACCGCCTCATTCTCGAAAACGAAGCCTGAACCGAAACCACACCTCCGAAACCGAGGACTGTTCCATGAGCAAGAAGACCTTCTACGACCTGATCCCGAGCGCGCCGAAGGGCCGTTTCGACAATGTGAAGCGCAACTACAGCGTCGAGGACGTTGAGAAGCTGCGCGGCTCCTTCCCGATCGAGCATACGCTTGCGACGCGCGGTGCGAACAAGCTCTGGGACCTGCTGCACACGACCGACTATGTGCACTCGCTCGGCGCTCTCTCTGGCAACCAGGCGATGCAGATGGCGCGCGCCGGCCTGAAGGCGATCTATCTGTCGGGCTGGCAGGTTGCCGCCGACAACAACACCGCCGGCACGACCTATCCCGACCAGTCGCTCTACCCGGCGAACTCGGGCCCGGAACTCGCCAAGAAGATCAACCGCACGCTGAAGCGCGCGGATGAGATCGAGCACTCGGAAGGCGGCGCGAAGCGCGACTGGTTCCTGCCGATCGTGGCCGACGCGGAAGCCGGCTTCGGCGGCCCGCTCAACTGCTTCGAAATCATGAAGGCCTATATCGAAGCGGGCGCCGCCGGCGTCCACTACGAAGACCAGCTTGCTTCGGAAAAGAAGTGCGGCCATCTCGGCGGCAAGGTTCTGATCCCGACCCGTGCGCATGAGCGCAACCTGAACGCCGCGCGCCTCGGCGCCGACGTCATGGGCGTGCCGACCCTCATCATGGCGCGCACCGACGCGGAATCCGCGAACCTGATCACGTCGGACATCGACGAGCGCGACCATGAGTTCATCGATTTCGACGCGGGCCGCACGGTCGAAGGCTTCTACCGCCTGAAGCCGGGCAAGGGCGTCGATCATTGCATCAAGCGCGGCCTCTCCTTCGCGCCTTATGCGGACCTCCTCTGGTGGGAAACCTCGAAGCCGAACCTCGACGACGCCAAGCGTTTCGCCGAAGCGGTGAAGAAGGAATATCCGGACCAGATGCTCGCCTATAACTGCTCGCCGTCCTTCAACTGGGAAGCCAATCTCGACAAGGACACGATCGCGAAGTTCCAGAAGGAAATCGCGGCGATGGGCTACAAGTACCAGTTCGTCACGCTGGCGGGCTTCCACCAGCTCAACTACGGCATGTTCCAGCTGGCCTCCGGCTACCGCGACCGCGGCATGGGCGCCTACTCCGAACTGCAGCAGGCCGAGTTCGCCGCCGAGAAGGACGGCTACACCGGTACGCGCCACCAGCGCGAAGTCGGCACGGGCTATTTCGACCTCGTCGCCCTCGCGGCGGGCGGCGGCGAAAGCTCCACGACGGCGCTTGGCGACTCGACCGAAAGCGCACAGTTCCACTAAGCCTTACCGGAACTGCCTCAAATGCGAAGCCGCCGGGGAAACCCGGCGGCTTTTTGTTTGCCCTTCTTCGCACCTTCCCACAGGGGGGAAGGTGGGTGGGAAGAACTGTGCCTCGGGACGGTGCAATTCACAGCTAGCTCCTCGTCTCCGTGCTGTCACGACCTCCATTACTTCCCGAAACGCCGGTTTTTATAGACAGCTTTCCCGGTCTGCCCTAGGAATCGAAGCGTGCCGGAACGGCACAAGGGGGTGGGCAAACGGGGGCTCTCATGACCGGACGGAAACTGGTCCGCTTCGCCGCGGGCGTTGCGGCATGGGTGCTCCTCGCGGCGCCCGCCCATGCTGACAAATGGAGCCCCTGGATTGAGGGCGGCGGCTTTCTCTCCAATGAGCGCGACCGGGGCGAGGTGACGGCCTTCGTGCCGCTCCTCCAGAACGAACGCGGTCTTCTCTTCGCGGACGTGAAAGGCAAGCTTTTCTCCGAAAGCGTGAAGGAGGGCAATTTCGCGCTCGGCTACCGCCAGATGACGGAGCAAGGCTGGAACCTTGGCGTCTGGGGCGGCTACGACACCCGCGAATCTGAAACCGGCAACACATTCGGCCAGCTCGCTTTCGGCCTCGAGGTCCTCTCCGTCGATTACGATGCGCGCCTAAATGGTTATGTGCCCACCAGCAATCCGAAAGCGGGCGGCGGCCTCACAACCATCGAGCTCGCCGGTTCGCAGATTCTGATGACCGGCGGACGCGAAGTGCCGCTCTGGGGTATCGACGGCGAGGTCGGCTGGCGCGTGCCGCTCGAAAACCTCGGCGCCGATGCCGAGCGCAACGAATTTCGCGTTTATGCGGGCGGCTACCGCTTCGACGACGACGAACTCTCGAAGCCCGTGCAGGGCCCGCGCGTCCGCGCCGAATGGCGCATCAACGAAATCATTCCCGGCCTCGCGGGCTCGCGCCTCTCCTTCGAGACGAGCTTCCAGCACGACAGCTACCGCGACGACCAGTGGGAAGCGGGCTTCCGTCTCCGCATTCCGCTCTTCGCCGGCGACGCCCCGAAGAACCTCGCACTTATCGAGCGTCGCATGACGGAAGCGCTCGTCCGTGACACCGACATCGTCACCGTGCCGAGCAAGTCGGAAAAGGTCGCCGATGCCCTTACCGGCGTCACCTTCGACCGCGTCGAGCGTGTCGACGGGTCGGGCGATCTCGACGCTCTATCATTTGCCGCAGGCGCCAACAGCCTCATCATTGTCGAAGGCGGCAATGGCGATGTCGAGGGCGCCGCTATCGACGGCGGCCAGACGATCGCGGGCGCAGGCTCGACGCTCGCGCTGCGCGGGGTTTCCTCGGGCACGCTGGTCAATTACGCCATTCCCGGCACTACGCCCACGCTGATCGCCGCCGGTTGCGGCTGCGGCGACATTCTCGATCTTCTCGGCAGCAACACGCATATCACGGGTCTGCTGCTCGACGGGCAAGCGGGCTTTGCAAGTGCGGGCATCCTGCTCGACAGCGGCTTGCGCAACCTCCATTTCACGAACATGGAGATACGCGGAGCAGCCTTCGCGGGCATCGCCGCCAACGAAGACAACGAGATGTTCGTCGATGGTGTGAACTTCTACGAAAATATTGTCGGGATCTATGTCGAAAACCGCAATGAAGTCTCCATCTCGAATTCCGTCATGGATGTTCTGATGGTGGGCGGCGTGATCGCAAATTCCGACAACAACATTGCCATGGAGAATGTCGAGATAAAGAATGTCGACGCTGGTTCCGCGATGCTCCTCAACGGAGACAATATCGTCATCATCGACAACGCCCTGTTCGAGACGCTGTGGGATTCGGGGATCGACGGGAACACCGGCAACAACATCGTTGCAAACAACCTCACCGTCCGTGACACAGGGTGGAACAGCATCAATCTGAACTTCGGCAATAGGCTTGCGCTGACGAACAGCCTGATTGAGTTCTCGGATAATGACGGCATTTCCGCGATCAGCGACAACAACCTGACGATATCGGGTACCACTTTGCAGATCATCGATGGCAGCGCGCTCTATATCGAAGATGGCAATACACTCAACCTTTCCAGCTCCGTATTCGACAGCCTCATTCTTCTGGATGTCCTCACGGTTGGCGGCACCGGCAACACACTTTCGGGCAACGGCAATGAGAACAACGCCTTTGTCGGCGGTAATCTCTGCACCGCCGCGCCGAGCAGCTTCACCGGCACCATCGGCTTCAATGGTAGCCCGGACATTGTGGATGGAAGCTGCCCGTAAAGGTGGGGCAAACCGTCCCCGTCTTCCCACTCTCCCCCCCGTGGAAGGGTGGAAGCTGCCCGTAGGTCCAATACGAAAAGGCCGCAAGATCGCTCCCGCGGCCTTCTGTTTCCGGGTTTGCCGGTATGTCAGCCCTCCCGCTTCAATCCAAAGAACTGGAGGTCGGCGAAGACGGTGACGGCCAGCGCCTGCGCCACCACGAAGGCGATACCGAGCGCCGTCATGCCGAAGGGATCGGCGACGATGAGGGCGATACTCGCGAGCACCCAGAGCGCGTTGAGCGCGATCACGGTTTCGACCGCGCCGCCGGCAAGCCGCTCCTTGCGCGATACAAGGACGAGTGCCGCCATCCAGGGCAAGAGCGCGATGCCGACCCAGAAGAGGAAAGCGGCGGGAAGGCCGAGCAGGCCCGAAAGCGGGCCTGAAGCCGCGAAAAGCAGGACGCCCATGGCGCCGCTGATGACGCCATCGGCCAGGACCGCGTGACGAAGTGAAATCGAATTGGCGATTGCTGCGAGTGCCATGTGCTTTCTCCTTGTGCTGGTTCGGCCGCTGCCCGGCCCTTGTCCGGCAGAATTGGGGATCGGGACGGCCCAAGTCGATTACGCGAGAGGTAATTGCGGCGCTTCCCGCGCGGCGGTAGCGTTCGTTCCATGAACATGCACACACAACCCGTCGGCGAGATGATCCGCGAGTGGCGCCAGCGCCGCCGCATGAGCCAGCTCGCCTTTGCCTGCGAGGCGGAAATCTCGGCGCGGCATCTGAGCTTCCTCGAGACCGGTCGCTCGCGGCCGAGCCGCGACATGCTGCTCCATCTCGCCGAACGGCTCGACATGCCCTATCGCGAGCGGAACGCGCTCATGCTGGCGGCGGGCTTTGCGCCGGTCTATTCGGAAACGGGTCTCGACAATCCGGACGCGGCGGCGGCGCGGCGTGCGGTCGATCTCGTGCTGGCCGCGCATGAACCTTTCCCGGCCATTGCCGTCGACCGGCACTGGAATCTGGTAGCGGGCAATGCAGCGCTGCCGCTCTTCCTCACCGGCGTTCCGGAGGAGCTCCTTCAGCCGCCCATCAATGTATTACACCTCAGCCTTCATCCGCAGGGTCTTGGCGGGCGCATCGAAAATCTCGGCGAATGGTGCGCGCATGTCTTCGAGCGGCTGCAGCGCCAGATCGATCTCACCAATGATGAGGGGTTGACCGCACTCCTTGCAGAACTGAAGCGCTTTCCCGGCGCCGCAATGGCCCATGAAGGCTTCGGCTCGGAATTCGGCGGCCTCATCGTGCCGCTGAAAATCCGCACGGAGGCGGGCACGCTCTCCTTCTTCACCGCCACCACCGTTTTCGGCACGGCGGTCGATATCACCTTTTCTGAACTCGTGATCGAGACCTTCATGCCGGGCGACGAATTTACCGCCGCGACCGTCAGGGCGATGATGGCATGACGGTCGCAGGACGGGGATAAGTCATGCGGCGCGCGCAACAAATATAAAGGGCGGTTCCTTGCGAACCGCCCTTTGTCCGTCATGCGGAAAAGAAATTGTCCCGCCTTGTCTGCTCTTGCCTATTCGGCGGCCGCGACCCTGGTTCCCGCTCCGGCACCCGCACCTTGCGATGAGGCGGTGCGGGCACGGAGGTTGAACTCGGCGAAATCCGGCCGGCGCGTCCGCCACCAGTATTTGAAGGTGTAGTTCGCCCAGTTATTGGTGACCTTGCCGCTCTCGGTCTTGTACCAGCTGGTGCAGCCGCTCGCGAAAACGGAGTTCGCATTGTCGGCCTGCACGGATTCGTTCGAGGCGCGTTGCACCTCCGGCTTCACATCCATGTAGAGAAGATCGTCCTTCTTCAGCTTCTCCACGCATTGTGCGATGTAGTTCGCCTGACACTCGATCATGAAGATGATCGAGTTGTGGCCGAGATTCGTATTCGGCCCGTACAGCATGAAGAAATTGGGGAAACCCGAAACGGTCAAGCCGTGATGAGCCTCCGCGCCTGTCGCCCAGGCATCTTTCAGGTCACGGCCCGCAAGCCCCTTCATCACCATCGGCCCGAGGAAATGCGTCGTGTCGAAGCCGGTGCCATAGATGATGATGTCGAGATCGTGCTGCTTGCCGTCCCGCGTGCGGATACCGGCCGGATTGATCTCCTTGATGCCGTCGGTCACAACATCGACATGATCCATGCCCATGGCGGGCCACCAGTCGTTGGCGAAAAGGACGCGCTTGCAGCCCGGCTCGTAGTCAGGCGTCAACTTCTGCTTCTTCACCGGATCGGTGACGTAGAGATTCATCTCGTCGATTGCCATCTGCTTCATCTTGTCGCCGGACGTATGAAAGGCGCGGAACAGAAGCTCGCCGAACCAGTAGATCTTCCAGCGCTGGATCTTCATGGTCCAGGGCAGCGCCTTGTAGAGCGCCTTTTCCCAGCCATAGAACTCGCGCTGCGGGCGAGGCAGTACCCAGCTCGCCGATCGCTGGAAGATGGTGACCTCACCTGCTTCCTTCGCGACTTCCGGTACGAACTGGATGGCGCTCGCGCCATTGCCGATCACGCCGACGCGCTTGCCCTTGAGGGTGACCGAATGATTCCACTGCGCCGAATGCCAATGGTCGCCCGCGAAGCTCTCGCGGCCCTTGATATTCGGCCAGACGGGCCGATGGAGCTGGCCCGTGCCCGCGGCAAGGACATTCGCCTCGAAGCTTCGGGGACCTGCCTTGAGAGTCCAGAGCCCGGTGCGTTCGTCGAAGCGGGCGTCGTCGATCTCCGTATTGAAGACGATGTGGCTGCGCAGCCCGTATTTATCGACAACGGATTCGAGATAGGCCTTCAGGTCCTGCGAGAAGACGAATTTCTTCGTCCAGTCGGGGCGCATGTCGAAGGAGAATTGATACATGTGCAAAGGCACGTCGCAGGAGCAGCCCGGATAGGTGTTCTCGCGCCAGGTGCCGCCGATCTCGCTGGCCTTTTCATAGATCGTGAAATTCGTGAGGCCCTTTTCCTTGAGCTTGATCGCGGTGCAGATGCCGGCAACGCCCGCGCCGATAATTGCAACGCTCGGGGACGAGGCCGCGGACGCCCGTACCGACACATCATGAGCCAATGCCATTTTTTCTTCCTCCCTGCCGGTGGACCTCCCTCAAGGTCCATTCCGGCACTTGAATCCGGATACCGATGGCGCAAGCCTAGCGCCTTTTTTCCGGGGGCGGAACCGCTCCAAGGAGTGGTGCGCGGCCCGGGAACTTGAGGGGGAGACAGAAGCACCGCAACGCGCTAAAGGAAGCGCAGCGCCGCTAGGGAAACCACCGATGACGAAAATTGCAGCCCCCGCCACGACCGATCTTTCCGACGAGTTCCCCGGCGAGGTCCGCCACGTGCAGCCCGGCTTCCGTGACTTCGGCGGCCGCGTGGCGTTTTTCGGTCCGGTGGCGACACTGCGCGTGCCGGACGACAACAGCCTGGTTCGTGCGGTTGTGGAGGCGCCGGGCCAGGGCCGCGTGCTGGTGGTCGATGGCGGTGCTGCGATGGAATATGCGCTGTTCGGCGGTAATCTCGGCAAGCTTGCCGAAGAGAATGGCTGGGCGGGCATTGTGGTGAATGGCTGCGTCCGGGATACGGGCGAACTGCGCCTCTGCGATATTGGCGTGAAGGCGCTGGCAACGCATCCGAAGCGGAGCGACAAGCGCGGCTTCGGCGAGCGGGACGTGGTACTGCGCTTTGGCGGGATAACGCTCGCGCCGGGCGAGTGGCTTTATGCCGACGAAGACGGCATCGTGGTGGCAGCGCAGCAGCTCGGCTGAAGCTGCCTCAGATCACCAGCTCGATGAACTTCCAGATACCAAGCGAGGTGATCGCGACGGATAGCGCGCAGCCTGCGCCCGCGACCAGCATTTCCATGAGGCCTGCCCGCTCGGCCTCGTGACGGTCAGCGACGGGACGCCCACGCCTTCCCGCAGATTTGCCATATGGGACGCTGCGTGCATCGCTATCGACATCCACCATACCGGCCCTCCCAGACTTTCACCGCCCGAGACGACCCCCTCGCCCCGATCCGGCACATAACGTTAGGGAAGCGCGGTGATTCGGGTCAACCCAATGTCGCTTGTGCGCCGCAGCAATCCTAGGCTTCGACAATGTCGCGCACATAGCGCGGCAAGGCGAAAGCGGCCTTGTGAACTTCCGGCGTGTAGTAGCGCGTGTCGAAACCCGCAGCGGCGAAGCGCGCCTCGAGCTCCGCAAGCGGAATGTTCTTGAGCGAGGCGTCGTCGGTGCCCCAGCCCATGGCCATGGGCCCGCCGACATAGGTCGGGATGGTCGCGAGATAGCAGCTTGCGATCTTGAAGATGCGGCTGAACTTCTCGATCGTTCCCCGCAGTTCCGCGCCCTGCATGAAAGGCACGCCATTCTGCGTGACGATGACGCCGCCTGGCGTCAGGCACCCCGCCGCCGCGCGATAGAATTCCTCGCGGAAGAGCACTTCACCGGGGCCGACGGGATCGGTCGAGTCGACGATGATGACGTCGAACTTCCGATCCGTTTCCTCGACGAATTTCGCGCCATCGGCGAAGACGAGATCGAGACGCGGATCGTCGAATGCGCCCGCGGAAATTCCGGGCAGATGCTTCTTGCAGAAATCCGTCACCGCGGGATCGATTTCGACCATGGTGACATGCTCGACCGACTTGTGGCGCACGACCTCGCGCAGGATGCCGCCATCGCCACCGCCGATGATGAGGACATTCTTCGCGCGGCCATGAGCGAGGATCGGCACATGCGTCATCATCTCGTGATAGATGAATTCGTCGCGCTCGGTCACCTGGGTGATGCCGTCGAGCGCCATCATCCGCCCAAAAAGGGCGTTATCGAAAATCACGAGATGCTGCTGGCCGGTTTCTTCCTCGTAGCGAACTTCGTCGGCACGAAAGGAGCAGGTGAAACCCTCTGTTTCATAGAGGGTTTCGACCACCCAGCGTTCCTTCGGCCCGGCCGCCATCAGACCATGCCCTCGCCGCGGAAATGTTCGCCGACGCGGATTTCCGACGGCGTAAAGGCTTCGCGCAGCACTTCGATCGAGTTGTGGGGTTCGGCCTCGCCGCACATGAATACGTCGAGCGCGGCATAGTCGGCTTCCGGCCAGCTATGGATCGAGATATGGCTTTCCGACAGCACCGCCACGCCCGACACGCCGCCATTCGGCGTGAAGTGATGGAGATGGATGTGGAGGAGCGTCGCCTTCGACACTTCGACGCAGCGGCGCAGGGCCGCTTCGATATGCGCAAGATCGTCGAGCCGGCTCGCGCCGATCAGATCGATGATGAGATGCGTGCCGGCAAAGCGCTTGCCGTCGCGCTCGATGAAGAAATCCTTTCTTTCATCGGACGTGGTGCATCGATCCGCGGCCTTGTCGGCAACGGCGTGAACGGGAAACTCGAGAACTTCCGCCTGGGTCTTGCTTGAAACGCTGTTCAAGTCGATCCCCAATTGGAAGAGGGCATTGGATTCGGACATTTGAGTGCCACTCCCCAACCAGTAGATGGACGTGGCCCAACGGGAGGCATGAAATTGCACTCCGCTCAGGGCCGGTGAATTGTCTTTGCGTGGGTGAACGCTGGTGCGGTTCCCGAGGGAACCTCGACGTTTCCGATGCCGGGCAGCGGTCGCTTGCCGGGCTTGCGCGTCTTCAGTTGCGGGATAGGGGCAACGGACGTGCTCGGTTTGATCCGGGGCGTCAGCCCCTCAGACTAGAACCGGACATATGCAATCTCCCTCGAAACCCGGCGGAGGTAACCGAACAATGCCCGAGGGCATGCCGCCGAAATTGTCCAAAGAGACGCGTACGCCGTTACATAACCAAGTCGGCCAGTGGCACGTGCGATTGCGTTCGAGGGGTGTTTAACGAGGGGGTCCCCCCCTGTCAATGAAATCGCGAGGATTTCCGCGGGAAAACGCAGTTCTCCATAAGACGGCGCCGGAGCGCGGCATTCCGGCACAATTCAAGATTTGATTTGCGATTCATTCTCATTTGCATCACCTTTGCCTTCTCCGGAATCGAAGCAAGCCCGAGGTGCCGCCATGAAAGCCGCAATCAAGGAATTCCATACTCCCCTGTCCGAACCGGCCTGCTGCTATGCGCCGGATCAGCCGCTCAGCGAACTGGGCTTTGCAGAGCAGTTTCTCGTCTGGAGCCTGCGGGTGCAGTGGCGCGTGACGGCGGAAGGGGCCGGGACGAAATCCCATCTGCTGCAGCGGGCTTTCGACGCGTTGCAGATGCCGGAGGGCCCGGCGATCGTGGCCGAGCTTGCGGCTGTGCTCGCCCTCACGGTGAAGCGGCCGCTTTCCATCCCATGCCCGCGCTGGCGTGCATTGACGAGCGATGAAGTCCGCCTTCTGAATTTCGTCGCCGCGCTCCAGCGCCGCGACGGGCAGCCCGGCGCGGCGCTCGATCCGTCCTGGGCAACAGCACCCTGCGGCGCCTCCCCGATCTGGGTACCGGCGCAGCGGCTCGCGCTCGCCTTCTCGGCGGCGGGACTGGTCTTCGGCTCGGCGAGCCAGGGCCTCTCATTTCCAGAGGCCATGCCGCGCCTTCTGCATTGAGGTATCAGCCGAAATTCCGCGCTCCGGCAATCGCGCCCATACGCGACGTGATGGCGAAGAATTCGGAAATCGTGTCGTCGATGATTTCCTGCGCCGTCTTCACCCGGTCGATGAGGCCGGCCGTTTCGCCCGCGAGACCCACGGCGGCTTCCATATCGCCGCCGAAATAGAGATCGAGAATGCGGGCAAAGGTATCGGGCGGCATGAGGCCTTCCTCGTGGATTGCCGCCGTGCGGTTCGTCTTCAGGGCGCGGATGCAGGGCGTCGACTTTTTGTTCAGCACATAGGTGCCGGTTTCCTTCGCATCGATGATCGCCTGCTTGTAGTTCGTGTGGACGGGACTCTCCGCGCAGCAGACGAAGCGCGTACCCATCTGCACGGCCTCGGCGCCGAGCGCGAAGGCCGCCGCCATGCCCTTGCCATCGCAGATGCCGCCTGCTGCAATCATCGGAATGTCGCTTTTGGCGCGGATCGCCTGCAGCAGGACGAGCGTGCCGACCTCTTCCGGATTCTTGAAACCTCCGCCTTCCGTTCCCTCGACGACGAGACCGTCGATCCCCGCTTCGACGCATTTCATGGCCGCATCGACGGTCGGCACCGCGTGATAGACGGTGATGCCCGCATCATGGAGCGGCGCGATGAACTTTGCGGGGCTGCCCGCCGACGTCGTCACGAATTTCACGCCCGCCTCGCAGACGAAGCGGAGCATCGCATCGTCCTTCAGGAAGCGGATCGGCAGGTTGACCCCGAAAGGCGCGTCGGTGAGTTCCTTCATCTTGAGGATCTCGGCCTTGCACGCTTCCGTCTCGCCGGATGACGTTTCGATAATGCCGAGGCCGCCCGCCTTCGAGACGGCGCTCGCCAGCTGTGAGCGCGCGATCCAGCCCATCGGCGCCTGGACGATGGGATATTTTGCGCCGGTATGCGCGAGCACGCGGTTCATGGAAGTTCCCCCTCAAATTGTCATATTGAATGCCGTTACCCGCCAGCAGGCCACAGCGCGCGGCGCGGCGCAAGGTGGCGCCGGGAAAAGCCGGGCAGCAAAAAGGCGCGGGAGACGACCGCCGCCCGCGCCTTGAATGTCTTGCCGCTCAGCGGAAGTGGCCGTAGGCCCGGACCACCGCTTCCGACAATTCCTTGTAGGCGCCTTCGACGCCGGTCTTGATCTCGTCGAACGCGCCTTCGCCCTGCTTCGTAAGCTGCGCAAGACGCGAACGGAGCTTCGCCCGGTCGGTCTTGAGCTGCCTCAAAAGACCGGAATAGCGCTTCTCCGCCTGCTTGAGCGCCTTCTTGGCTTCCTTCTCGGCCTTGTCTACTTCCTTGGAAAGCTGCGCCACCTGCTTTTCGAGCTGCTTCTTCAGCTTTGCGCGCTCAGGCGACAGCTTGGAGGCCTTGCTTGCGGCTTTTTTTGCGGGCTTTTTCGCCGCGGCCTTCTTTGCCGCCGGCTTCCTGGCCGCAGCCTTCTTTGCGGGCGCCTTTTTCGCCGTCTTCTTGCCGGCCGCCGGGCTGCCGCCGGTACGGGCCGCGAGCTCGGCCTCGCTCAGCGGAGGCGTCGTCTTGGCGGCGGGAACGGAGCCCGTCCTGCGCGATGCCGTCTTGCTCCGCGATGCGGCACTGCGGCCGGTGGCCGCTCCACGCTTCCTACGATTGTCGCTCATGATCGAATGCCTCGAATGTATGTGCCACCGGCCGTCACGCCGCGCCGGCAACCGAGAGTGGCGCGAATACGGGGGCGTTTCAAGGGCGCTATTCGGCGGCAGCGCGTATGGGCGATGGCTGGTGGCCGCGCACGAGCTTGCCGGGCAGCGCGCCTGTCGGCTTACCATCGCGATAGATCACCTCACCGCTGACGATGGTGGCGACATAGCCTTCCGCTTCCTGCATCAAACGGCGCGCGCCGGACGGCAGGTCATAGACCATGTGCGGCGGGAGAAGGCGCAGCCGTTCGAAGTCGATCACATTGAGATCGCCCTTCATGCCGGGCGCGATCAACCCGCGATCGAGAAGGCCGACGGCTTCGGCCGTATCGCGGGTCTGGCTCTTCACGACGAAGGGAATGTCGAGATGTTCGCCGCGCGAGCGGTCGCGGCACCAATGGGTGAGCATGTAGGTGGGCACGCTCACATCGCAGATGACGCCGACATGCGCGCCGCCATCCGACAGGCCGAACAGCGTGTTCGGATTGCGGATCATGGTGAGCGCGTTGTCGAGGCTGAACTCGTAGTAATTGTGGAGCGGGAAGAAGAGGAAGTTCCGGCCACCATTCGCGGTCAGAATGTCATAGACGATGGCATCGGGGTTTACGCCGTCGCGCTTTGCCCGCGCGCCGATGCTCTCGTCCGGCGAGGGCTCGTAATTCGGCGGGTCGCCCAGCTCGAACATCTTGTGATAGGCGCCGGCCAGCGAATTGAGGAAGGGGTGGCCGGGCTCGAGGCTTTCCGACAGAAGCTGCTCGCGGAAAGCGGGATCGCGCATGATGGCAACGCGCTCTTCCAGCGGCTTGTCGGCGATGGCACGGTAGCTTGGCCGCGTGAGGAAGGGATGAACCGAGCCCTGAAGGCCAAGCATGAGGCCGACGGGGCGGCCCTGCACCTGCGCCTTGATGGGCAGGCCCTTCGCCGCCGCCTTGTCGAGGCGGCCGAGCAGGTCGCGCCACTGGTCCGGCATGACATCCGCCTGTACGAGCGAAAAGCTCAAGGGGCGGCCCGACACCTCGACGAGTTTTTCGACCAGCGAAAATTCATGGTCGATCTCGCGGAAGTCCGACACCCATTGAAGGACGCCGGCGCCCGCTTCCTTGAGACCTTCGGCAATCGCGATCATTTCCTTGTCGGCGGCGCCGATGGTCGGCGTCAAATCGCCATCGGCGGTTCGATGGGCCACGGTGCGCGAAGTGGAGAAGCCGATGGCGCCGGCCTTGATCGCCTCGCGGACGATTTCGCGCATCTCGGCGACTTCGGCATCGGTCGCCGCTTCGCGTTTCGCGCCGCGCTCGCCCATGACATAGACGCGGACTGCACCATGCGGCACCTGCATGGCGACATCGATGTCATGCGGCAGCTTCTCGATGGCATCGAGATAGTCGGCAAAGCTCTCCCACTGCCAGGACAGGCCCTCGTGAAGCGCGGCGCCCGGAATATCCTCCACGCCTTCCATGAGGCTTATGAGACGGTCGTGGTCGGCCGTCCGCACCGGTGCGAAACCGACGCCGCAATTGCCCATGACGACGGTGGTGGAGCCGTGGATGGAGGACGGCGTCATGCGCTGGTCCCATGTCACCTGGCCATCGTAATGCGTGTGGATGTCGACCCAGCCGGGCGTGACGAGAAGGCCCTTCGCGTCGATTTCCTCGCGGCCCTTCGCGGCAACCTTGCCGACTTCGACGATGACGCCCTTGTCGACCGCCACGTCGGCGACGCGCGGCGCGCCGCCCGTGCCATCCACCACCGTGCCGCCGCGGATGACGAGATCCACTTCGCTCATGATTTCCTCCTCAACATTCTGATTTCTTGTTGAGCGGATGATAGCGCGGGCAAGGGCCTTTCCGAAACCAAAAGCCATGGGTTCCGGAAAGGCTCAAATTGAGGCTTTCTCAATCCGCCGAGCGATTGATCGCGGCTTCCTGGGCGAGGCGGGTGTTGCGGCGCTCGATCAGCCGCTGCAGGCGCTTCTGGCGATCCGCGGTCAACGGATATGTCCAGGTGAGATAGAGCGCTGCGAGAAAGAAGAGCGAGGGGATCACCGCATAGGCGAAGGTAAGCCACCACATCTGGTCGGGGCCGTTGACGACGCCGGGCGCCGGATTGAAGCCGAAGAAGGCGACGACATTGAGCGAGATGCCGGTGCCGAAGGCGGTGGCGAGCTTGGTCGTCATGCCCGAAATGGCGAAGAAGGTGCCGGCGCGCTTACCCTTGGAGCGGGCGGTATCGACATCGACCACATCGGCGAGCATGGCGAGCGGCAGGAACTGCAAGCCGCCGAAGCAGAGTCCCTTTGCGACGAACATCATCGTGAAGATCTGCGTCTGCCCCGGCTCGAGGAAGAAAGCGATGGTGGAAAGGCCTGCCGCCGCCGTCATGCAGATGGCGAACGCCTTGTGCTTGCCCATCTGGCGGCCGAGCCAGAGCCAGCCCGGAATGGCGAGAAGGCCCGCCGCGAAATAATAGAGATAGAGCATGCCGACACCGGTGACGCCGATATAGTCGCGCATGAAGAAGAGCGAGAGCGCATTGCGGAAGGCTTCGCCGCCCGTGACGATGAGCACGATGGCAAGCACGCGCACCATCGGCCCGTTCTTGCCGACATGGCGGAGCCCTTCGATCAGCGGCACCTGGCGCGAGACCTTCACATGAGCAGGCTCAGCCACGCGCCAGCAAACGAGGAAGACTGTGAGCGGCGTGAGGATGATGATCGTCCAGCCCATCGCCATCAGCACGGGCTTAGGCGTGGCCGGGCTGCCGGTGAAGAGCGGCAGGAGCGCCGGGATGAGCGCCGAGAGCATGAGCCCAACCAGCACATAGAATTCGCGCGAGGCGGTGATGCGCGAACGCTCGTGATAATCGGGCGAGAGTTCCGCGCCCCAGGCGAAATAGGGGATGTAGACCAGCGTCGAGCCGATGAACATGATGCCGAGCCAGGCGAGCAGATAGACGCCACCGACCGACGAGAAGCCGAATATGTGCGGCATGAAGAGAAAGAGCACGCCGGTCATCAGGATCGGCAGGCCGAGCAGCATGAAAGGCTTGCGGCGGCCGATGCGCGTATGCGTGTGGTCGGAGAAATAGCCGATCAGCGGATCGGTGACGACGTCGGTGAGGCGCGCCAGCATGATCATGGTGCCGACCGCAGCGAGCGACACGCCGAGCTCTCCCGCGTAGAAAGGCGGCAGCCAGACCGCCACCGGATAGCCGAACATGGCGATCGGGAGACCGATGGAGCCGTGAATATAGATGCTGGAGCGCGATAGCGGCGCGGTCATGCAGTCAATCTCCCCTCGCGTGCCGCCACTGCTTCCCGCGCGGGGCACCGTTGCTCTTTTCAATTTTTCTGGTGAGCGAAGTATAGGCAGCGTGCTGTTTCGCCCAAGCGAAATCGTGTTCCGGCTGCCGCTGCGCCAAGTTTCATTGCGCGAGGGGGGATGAGGGAATAGACTCCGCTCCTAGGGTATTCACCCTAAACGGGACATGAGGGCGGCGCCGTTCGAGCGCGAACAAAAAGCCCTCGGGAGGAGAGGAAACGGCACATGAAGTTCACATGGTTCAACCTGATGCCATGGCCCTATCTGCCGGACGATTTCCGGGAGAAGCATCGCTCTGTCTGGGTCGATATCGACTCGCGGCTTTTCGATCCTGCGAAGAGCCACGAGGTCTACAACTCCTACATGGACATGCTCGAATATGCCGGCACGCTCGGCTTCGACGGCATCGGCGTCAATGAGCATCACCAGAACGGCTATGGCATCATGCCGTCGCCGAACATCATTGCGGCGGGGCTCGCGCGGCGGACATCGGATGTGGGCCTTGTCGTGCTCGGCAATTCCATTGCGCTCTACAACCCGCCGGTGCGCGTGGCCGAGGAATTCGCCATGCTCGACTGCATTTCGGGCGGGCGGCTCGTCGCCGGCTTTCCCGTCGGCACGTCGATGGACACGAACTACTGCTATGGCCAGATACCGGCACTGACGCGCGAGAAATATCAGGAAGCGCATGACCTGATCCGCCGCGCCTGGGCCGACCCCGACCCCTTCGCGTGGAACGGGCGCTACAACAAGCTGCGCCATGTGAACATCTGGCCGCGGCCGATCCAGGACCCGCCGCCGATCCACATTCCGGGCGGCGGCTCGGTCGAGACCTACGACTTCTGCATCGACAATACCTACTCTTATTCCTACCTCTCCTTCTCCGGCTATATACGGGCGAAGGCGCTGTTGCAGGGATATTGGGACCGCGTGGCGGAGCGCAACGCGCCCGATACCTCGCCCTATCGGGCCGGCTTTGCACAGACGATCTGCGTCGCCGAGACGGACGAGGAAGCCGAGCGCCTCTATTCGGAGCATGTCAGCTATTTCTACAACCGCTGCCTCCATGTCTATGGCGGCTTTGCCGATGCACCGGGCTATCGTACGATCAAGACCATCCAGACAGGTGCGCTGTCGCAATATGCGCCGCCCATAGACGGCTATTCCTCGCTCACCTGGAAGGACCTCACCGAGCAGGGCCATGTGATCGCGGGAAGCCCGGAGACGGTGCGCCAGCGGATGGAGGAACTCATCAAGGGCCTCCATGTCGGCAACATCTTCTGCCTGCTTCACGTCGGCAATATGCCGATGGACAAGTGCATGTACTCGACGAAGCTCTTTGCCGAGAAGGTCATGCCGCATCTGCGCGACATGTTCCCCGACTACAAGGACGACAACCGCTTCTGGTGCAAGCCGCTGAAGAAACAGGCAAAGCCCGGAAGCCTGCCCGCCGAGCGGGAAGTCGCCGCACTTGTGGGAGGGAAGGACTGATGGAAGCGAAAACGATCAAGACGCAGCATGTTCCCGTCCGCTATTTCGAGGGGGGTAAGGGAGCACCGCTCGTCTATCTCCACGGCGCGGGCGGCATAACCGCCGACGACCCGTTCCTTGCGAAGCTCGCGGAGAGATATCACGTCTTCGCGCCGCTGCTGCCGGGCTATGGCGACTCCACCGAATGCGGCGAGTTGCGCGAGATGCTCGACATCACGCTCCACACATGGGACGTGGTGGAGGCGCTGGGCCTCAAGGACCCGATCCTTGTGGGCCATTCGATGGGCGGCATGATCGCCGCCGAAATGGCGGCGGTGGCGCCGAACGATGTGTCGCGGCTGGGGCTCATCTGTCCGGCGGGCCTCTGGCTCGACGATCATCCGATCCCCGACATTTTCGCGATGCTGCCTTACGAGCTTCCCGCCGTCCTCTTCCATGATGTGGAAGCGGGCACCGCGCTGATGACCGCCGGTGTCCGCATCGACGATCCCGAATGGCTCAAGGGCTTCCTCGTGCAGAATGCGCGGCAGCTCGGCATGGCGGGGAAGATTCTCTTTCCCATTCCGGATCGCGGTCTCTCGCAGCGTCTCTACCGTGTGAAGGCGAAGACGGTTCTCGTCTGGGGCGATGGCGACAAGCTGATCGCACCGGCCTATGCCCATGCCTGGAAGAAGGCGATCAACGGGGCGGAACTCGTCTCCATCCCGGAAGCGGGACATCTGATGACGCTCGAAAAGCCCGACCATGTGGCGAAGGCAATCGCGAAGCTCGGCTGAGAATTGATATCGGCGTCCAACAACAAGAACAGACGCGGATAGGAGCGAAGGGCCGTCCCTCGGGGCGGCCCTTCTGCTTTTTGCCCTGTCTCAAATCTTCTTGTCGCCCTGCCAATAGGCGTCGCGGATGACGCGGCGGAGCACCTTGCCGGACGGCATGCGCGGCAGTTCAGGCACAAAATCGACTGAGCGCGGGCGCTGATAGCCTGGAAGATTGGCGGCGGCGAAATCGAGAAGTTCCTTCGCCATGTCGCCATCCGGCGTGTAGCCTTCATTGAGTTCTACGACGAGCTTCACTTCCTCGCCCCATTCCTCGTTGGGTACGCCGACGGCGGCGGCATCTGCGACCGCTGGGTGCTTCAACACCTCCTGGTCGATTTCCGCCGGATAGATGTTCACACCGCCCGAGATGATGACCTCGGCGCTGCGGCCGGTTAGGAAGAGGAATCCATCCTCGTCGATGAAGCCCATATCGCCCATCGTGTAGAAGTCGCCGCGATAGGCGCCTTCGGTCTTTTCCGGCGCCTTGAAATATTCGAAGCGGCCGACTTCGGGTGCCTTGAAATAGACGGTGCCGACTTCGCGGGGCTTCAGCTCGCGGCCTTCCTCATCGCGGATTTCCACAATGACGCCCGGAAGCGGCTTGCCGACGCTGCCTTTCTTCGCGGGGAACTCGTGACTGTCGATGAAAATGCCGCCGCCTTCCGTCGCCGCATAATATTCGAAGACGACGGGGCCGAACCAGGCGATGGCGCCTTCCTTGACATGGACGGGACAGGGCGCGGCGCCGTGCAATATCCAGCGCAGGCTCGACGTGTCGTATTTCGCCTTGGTCGCGTCGGGCAGCTGCAGCATCCGGTGCAGCATGGTCGGCACCACATGGGTATGCGTGATGCGATATTCTGCGATGAGACGGAGCGTTTCTTCCGCATCCCATTTGTCCATCAGCACGCAGCCGACACCGGCATTGAGCGGGAAGGAGAAATTGAGCGCGAGCGGCGCAGCGTGATAGAGCGGGCCGGTGACGAGCGCGAGATCGCCTTCGCGGAAGTCGGCCGTCTCGGTGAGCTTGACGAGGAGCGGCGAGACGGGCGCGGCCTGCTTGCGGTAGACGCCTTTCGGGTGGCCGGTGGTGCCGGAGGTGTACATCATCTGCGAGCCGAGGACGGGATCTGCGATATCGCTCCCCTCCTCCGCTGCCACCGCCGCATCGTAATCCTCGAAGCCTTGGATGGCGCCGCCGATGGCGAGTTTCGCAGCGAGGCCCGGCGCGAGTTTCGCGGCCTCGACGGAGGAAGCCGGGAAACGCGCATCCGACAGAAAGGCCTTCGCCTCGCAATTGTCGACGATATAGCCGACCTCGGAGCCCTTCAGATGCCAGTTGATCGGCGTCATGCGGAAGCCGGCGCGCTGGCAGGCGGCGATGGCTTCGGCAAATTCGGGCCTGTTGGAGCACATGAGCGCCACGGCATCGCCCGCCTTCAGACCCCGGCGCCGCAGCGCGCGCACCAGCGCATTCGTCCGCGCGTTCAACTCGCCGAATGTACGGTTTCCCTGCTCCGAGATGATGGCCGGCTTTCCGGGCGCCTGCGCCGCGTGCCAGGCCAGCACCATGCCCTGCGCGGCCGCCTCCTCGCGGCTCCACCCCGCCGCTTCCGCCACTGCCATGTCTCTCTCCCTGTTATTTCGGCTGCCTTGCTGGCGCCTTTTTATTATCTAAAGTCCGGATATCGACATTGGACAGGCGGGGGCTCCCCAGCGTCAAGCTGGAATGCGGAGCTTTCATCCGCGCGTTTGGGGGAATGCCTCACCCATGATCTTCCGCAAAGCCGCCGCGGCGCTTCTCGCCGCGCTCTTCGCCTCGTTTCCGCTCGCGGCTTCGGCCGTCGAGGATGCCGGGGGCGACCGCGAATTCCTGACTTTCCAGGTCGAAAACGACCTCTTTGCGAATTTCGCGAATACGGACCGGCATTACACGAACGGGCTTCAGGCGGCCTGGCTGTCGCGGCCGCAGCGCAACCTGCCCGCCTGGCTTGCGGATTTTTCCTCGCCCCCCTTTTACTCGCTGCTCTTTCCGACCGGCAATTTCGACCGGCGGAGCCATCGTGTCGGCATTGCGATAGGTCATGCGATCTTCACGCCCGACGACACGGCGGCCACCGCCCAGCTGCCGGATGAGCGGCCCTATGCCGCCTGGCTCCACGCGACCTTCTCGCTCCAGAGCGTGCGCTCGAGCACGATTACGGGCGAGGCCTGGCAGGACCAGTGGAAGCTCGATCTCGGCGTGGTGGGTCCTTCGGCACAGGGCGAATTCGTACAGAACGGCTGGCACAAGATCATTGGTGTCGACAAGGCGAATGGCTGGGACAACCAGATCAAGGACGAGATCGGCGTGAACCTCAGCTTCGAGCGCGCCTGGCGCAGCTCGCGCTTCGACACGCCGCGGATTGCCGGTCTTCAGACGGACTTCATTCCCTACACGATCCTCTCGCTCGGCAATGTGCAGACCTATGCCGGGCTCGGCGGAACCATGCGTTTCGGCTTTTCATTGCCGGACGATTTCGGCCCCACGCGCATCTATCCGGGTGTGGGCGGCTCGGAATGGTTCGAGCCCAAGGCGGAAGGATGCAACTGCTATCTTTTTGCGGGGCTCGAAGGCCGGGCGGTGGGGCGCGATATTTTCCTCGACGGCAACACCTTTCGCGACAGCCCGAGCATCGACAAGAGACACTTCGTCTATGACGCGAAGCTAGGCGCGGTCTTCGTACTATGGAACGCACGCGTTTCCTTCACGCATGTGCTTCGCAGCCGCGAGTATGATGGCCAGCCGAAACCCGACCAGTTCGGCTCGATCTCCGTCAACTTCGCGATGTAGCTCTATTCGCCCTTACCTTCGACCGCCTTGCGCGCGCGGGCGGCGGCACGGCCCGCCATACCTTCGCGGACGATATCTTCCTGCTTACGCGCAAAATTGCGCTTGTCGGAGCGGTCCTGCTCCCTCTCCTCGGGGTTGGGCTTCTCGTCGCGCGGGGCCATGGCATTCTCCCTGAATGGCAGTCGGACAGATTGAGAACGTTCGGGCCTGCCCCGGCGTTCCGGACCCATTCCATAATGCGAGATTTCATCTTGTCTTTGCGGCGGCGCCCCGCATGATGGGCGCGTGTTCCGCCCCGTCCGGGAAAAGAAAAATCCATGACCCTGCCGCTCATTTCCGCCGATAACATTTTCGGTCTTCTTTTTGTGTTCCTGGGCCTTGCGGCCTTCGGCTTCTGGTCGGAACGGACGCGGCTCGGTCAGTGGCTTTCGGGCGTGGTGCTGACGATCCTAGCGGGCACGCTTCTCGCCAATCTGCGTATCGTGCCCTTTGCTTCGCCCTTCCACGACTTGGTCTGGGTCTATGCGGTCAACCTCGCCATTCCGCTGCTGCTGTTCCATGCCGACTTGCGCAAACTCGTCAGCGAAGCCGGCATGATGCTGATCGCCTTCGCCATCGCGGTGGCGGGCACGGTGGCGGGCGTGCTGGCGGGCTTCTACCTCATCGACCTCGGGCCGGACGCTAACCGCATCGTCGCGACGCTCGGCGCAAGCTGGATCGGCGGCTCGATGAACTTCGCCGCCGTCGCCCAGACGCTCGGCCTCAATGAGAATGGCGCGCTGATCGCGACCATGGCGGCGACGGACGCGGTCGTCATGGTGGTTTTCATGGCGGCGATCCTCACCATGGCGGGGTCGCGCGCGCTCCTCCGCTTCATCCCGTCGAAAATCATCGCGACGGGAGACGACGGCGTCGAACACAAGGAGGAAGAGAAGCCGCGACTCGACATGGGCGCGCTTGCGATGCTGCTCTTCCTTGCGGCCGCTTGCGCTTTTGGCGGGCGGCTCATCGCGCAGACGCTCGGCCTTGGCGGCTATTCGGTTCTCTTCGTCACGCTGCTTGCGCTGGCGCTCGCCAATATCTTCCCCGCCTGGCTCGCGAAGCTCCGGGGCGGCTTCGATCTCGGCATGTTCTTCATGTATGTCTTTTTCGGCGTGATCGGCGCAGGCGCCGATGTCGTGCTGATGGTGCAGACGGCCATGCCGATCTTCTTCTTCGTGGTGGTTATGGCGACGGTACACCTGTCCGTCGTTCTCGCGGGCGCAAAGCTATTCCGCATCGACCTTGCGGAAGCCCTGATCGCTTCCAATGCGGTCGCCGTCGGTCCGGCTACGGCGGCGGCCATGGCAGCGAGCATGCGCTGGCGGCTACTTGTCACGCCAGGCATCCTGCTCGGCGTCTTCGGCTATGCGGTGGCGAATTTCATCGGCGTCGGGCTCGCGGGGCTGCTCGGCTGAGGCCGTTTGCCCGCTCCCGCCGATCCCGCTAGAACAATCGCAAAAGCTATTTCATTCCGGGAGGAACTCCATGTCCGAGCCAGTGATCCTTGTCGAGAAGTCCGGCGCCGTCGCAACCGTGACGCTCAACCGTCCCACCGCCATGAACGCGTTGTCGCGCGAACTGCGCACCGCCATTGCCGAGACGTTCGAGGCGCTTGAAGCGGACAAGAATATTCGCGTCGCGATCCTTACCGGCGCGGGCAAGGCCTTCTGCGCCGGGCTCGACCTCAAGGAACTCGGCTCAGATACGGGCGGCATCAACGCGACGATCGGCGACAAGGACCCGGTGACCTCGATCGGGCAATTCTCAGGCCCCGTCATCGGCGCGATCAACGGCGTTGCGATCACCGGCGGCTTCGAACTTGCCATTGCCTGCGACGTGCTGATCTGTTCGGAAAATGCCCGCTTTGCCGATACGCATGCCCGTGTCGGCATCCTGCCGGGCTGGGGGCTCAGCCAGAAGCTCTCACGCGCCATCGGCATCTACCGCGCGAAGGAACTCTCGCTCACCGGCAATTTCCTCAGCGCTCAACAGGCGGCCGAATGGGGCCTCGTGAACCGCGTGGTGGCGGCGGACGACCTTCTTCCCACCTGCCGCAAGCTTGCGGACGACATGCTCTCCGTCGTGCCGGAATGCCTGCCCGCCTACAAGAAGCTCATCGATGAGGGCTTTGCGGAGGATTTCGGCACCGCGCTCAAGACCGAGCGCCGCACCTCGAGCGCCGCCAACAAGGCGGTCACGCCGGACGCCGTCGCCGAGCGCCGCAAGGGCATTCAGGAACGGGGCAAGCAGCAGGCGTCCTGAGCCTTACAGGCAAGGCGAAAGCCAGAACACCGCAAAGAAGCAGAAGACGGCGGCGCCGAATGCCGCGACGGCAAGATCGGCCGCCGCGCGGTGGAGCGTGTCGCCCTTCGGCTCGCCTGCGCTTCGCCGCCCGCGCAGCCAGTGCCAAAGCGCCAGATGCGCAGCAAGCCAGGCGATGAAGGAGAGGACGAGCACGGCGCGCTGCAACGTGAAGGCGCTCGCAAGGCCGATACCGTCCCAGCCGAGACGGCAGCCAATGGCCTGGAAGGTGTAGAGCTGCACGAAGGCGAGGCCCCAAAGGGTGAAGCCCGCAACGAGCAGCAGAAGCACCGTTCCTTCGCCCGGCTTCCGCATCATGATGCGCCTCCCGCTGATCCCATCGCGATCAGAAGGTGGATGAAGGCGACACCGAGCACGCCCGCCACCGCCGTGTAGAGATGCCAGAGCCTGCCGATCCTGAGATCGAGGTCGCGCCGCTGCGAGATGAAGCCCGTCGCATCGCGCCAGACTCCATAAAGCGCGAAGACGGCGGCGAGCGCGGTGTGGAACCCGGCATAGCAGAGAATGGCAAAGCAGACGGCAGAGAGCGCATGGCCGGTGCGGTCCGGCACACCGTTCAGCGCCATCCAGCCGAGCAGCAACGTTGCGGTGAGATGCGCGGCGGCGCTGGCGAGCAGGAATGTTCGGGGAGCACGCCCCGCCCTGCGCGCCGCTGCTGCGCCCAGGGCGCCACCTGCCGCGATCATGCCAGCCGTCAGCGCGGAGAACGCGAGGCTCATGCCCGGTGGTTCCTGTGCCGGCCAGCCGGGCGCCGAAGTCCAGAGGAAAAGCCCGCCGAACAGAAGCGACGCATAAAGCGTGGCGTTCGAGGCGAGCGTGAAGACCATCGCCCACCATGAAGGCGCGCCGGAACACTCCGCATGAGGCACCGCATCCTCGTCCTCGCCAACGGACAGCGCGCCACAATCCGCCCGGCTGCCCGTCACGCGCGTCCATCCAAGGAAGAAAAAGAGCACGAGAAGCATGGCTATGGGCACGGCCCAATAAAGCTTGGCGAGCATCGCAATGAAGAAGGAGGCGGTCGCGAGCGCGGTCCAGAGCGGCAGGAATGAGTTGTTCGGCAGGACGATGAGCTGTTCGAGCCTGCCGCTCGTGATGCTCACGCCGAGCGTTTCCATCTGGCCGTTGCGGACAAAGCCGAGATAGCCGCGGCCGGCGGCAAGATGCGCGCCGGTTTCCCTGGGCGCGATCCTGTCCGCGCGCCTGTCGATCGAGGGAAGCGAAGCGAAGTTGTAGACGGGCGGCGGCAGGGGCATCGCCCATTCGAGCGTTGCCGCCTTCCACGGATTGCGCGGGAAGGCGCGGCCATAGCGGTATTGCAGTACGAAATCGAGCAGCACCAGCGCAAAGCCGAAGGTCATCACGAAGCCGCCGATGGACGAGACGAGATTGAGCGTGTCCCAGCCCGCCTCCGCCGCATAGGTGTGGACGCGCCGTGGCATGCCGAGAAGGCCGGTGAGATGCATCACGAGGAAAGTGACGTTGAAGCCGATGAAGATCAGCCAGAAGGCGGCCCTGGAGAGATGTTGCACAGGGAAGCGCCCCGTCATATGCGGCATCCAGTAATAGGCGGCGGCCAGCATCGGAAAGACGAAGCCGCCGATCAGTACATAGTGAAGATGCGCGACGACGAAATGCGTGTCATGCGCCTGCTTGTCGAAGGGCATCATGGCGAGCATGACGCCGGTCAGCCCGCCGATCACGAAGACGAAGAAGAAGCCGAAGACATAAAGCATCGGCACGCTGAAGCGCGGGCGGCCATAGGTGAGCGTCGCGAGCCAGGAAAATATCTGGATCGCGGTCGGGACGGCGACAAGAGCGCTCGCGGCCGAGAAGAAGGCCATCGCGAGATGCGATATGCCGACCATGTACATGTGGTGGACCCAGAGGCCGAAAGAGAGAAAGGCCATGGCGATGATGGCGGCGACGACCGCGCCATAGCCGATGAGCGGGCGGCCGGCAAAGACGGGGATAAGGGTCGAGAGCACTCCCGCCGCGGGCAGGAAGATGATGTAGACCTCAGGATGACCGAAGAGCCAGAAGAGATGCTGCCAGAGCAGCGGGTCGCCGCCGCGCTCCGGATCGAAGAAAGGAAGTCCGAAGGCGCGCTCCACCTCGAGCAGGATCGACCCGAGAATGAGCGGCGGGAAGGCGAAGAGCATCATCCCGGCGACCACCAGCATGTACCAGGCGAAGATCGGCATGCGGGCGAGCGACATGCCCGGCGCGCGCAGCTTCAAAATACTGACGGTGATCTCCACCGCCGCGCAGACCGCGGAAATTTCCACGAAGGTGACGCCGAGCAGCCAGACATCGGAATTGATCCCCGGCGAGTGAACGCTGGAGGAGAGCGGCGTATACATGAACCAGCCGGCATCCGGCGCAACGCCCGCCGCCAGCGCGCCGAGAAGCATGAGTCCGCCGAAGAGATAGCACCAGTAGCCGAATGCGGTGAGGCGCGGGAAAGCAAGGTCGCGCGCGCCGAGAAGTTTCGGCAGGAGATAGATTGCGAAGCCCTCGATCAGCGGGATCGCGAAGAGGAACATCATGATGGTGCCATGCATGGTGAAGACCTGCGAATAGAGGCCTTCATCCATGAAGGGACTTGCAGAGGTGGCGAGCTGCGCGCGGATCAGCATGGCGAGAAGGCCGCCGATCGCGAAGAAGATGCCGGACGTCACGATGAAACGCAGGCCGATTGCCGTGTGGTTCACGGCCGAGAGCCTGCCGAGGCCGGGGGGCGTTCCCCAGATTTCGGAGAGCTTTCTGTGGAGCGCGAGCGCGGTTTCGTTTCTCTCGCCGTTCATTCCGTCTCCTCCTCGCCAAGCCCGAGTGCCGCGCGGAACGCTGCGGGCGTATGGGCCTCGACGCGGAAGGTCATGCCCGCGTGGCCGGTGCCGCAATATTCCGCGCATATGCCGCCGAAGGAGCCCGCGCGATCTGCGTAAAGCCGCACCAGCGTTTCATGGCCGGGGGTCGCATCGACCTTGCCGCCAAGGCGCGGCACCCAGAAGCCGTGGATGACATTGTCGCTGGTCGCGATCACATCGACATCGTAGTTCGCGGGGATGTGCAGCACGTCGACGGTGGGCTCCACATCCGGATAGTCGAGATAATGAAACTCCCAGAACCACATATGAGCGCGGGCCTCGATACGCACCGGATTGTGCTCCCCGCGCCATGGCAGATGCCGCTCGCCCTGCCCGAAGGCGAAGAGGAGCAGCACGAAGAGAACCGGAACGGGCATGAGAATGCCGCCGCCCACAATCCAAGCGCGGGGCGACCAGCGCCGCCCCGCCTCCGGCCGCAGCATGACAAGGGCGAAGAGGCCCATCACCAGAAGGAAGAGCAGCGCGCTGCCCGCGAGCATCGCCCACCAGAGTCGCGCAATGTCGCGCGCGGCGGGGCCTGCCGGGTCGAGCGCGGAGAGATCGCCACTGCAGCCCGCCAGAGCAAGCGCGCCGAGGAAAGTTCCGCCTTGGCGGAACATTTTTCCCGGTGCCGGGGTTATATGCCGAATGGGAGAAGGGCCATGAGCGAATCCGGCAATCTCGACAATCCGGTCGAAGCGAAGATCAGCGAGAAGGATGTGAGCTCCGCCGTCGCGGTCGCGGGGCATCCCCTGCATGCGATGAGCGTGCATTTCCCGATCGCGCTGGTGATCGCGACGCTCGGCGCCGATGTTTTCTACTGGTGGTCGGCCGACCCCTTCTGGCTGCGCGCCGGGCTCTGGTCGGCGGGCTTCGCCTTCGCGACGGGGGTCGGCGCCGGGCTTGTCGGCACGGTGGAGCTTCTTCTCGTCCCGGGCATTCGCAGCCGCGTGGCGAGCTGGGCGCACGCCGTTGCCGCGATGATGCTGCTCTCGGTCGCGGGGCTCAACTGGGGGCTCCGCCTTCACATGCCGGACGCCGTGCTGCCGCACGGGCTCCTTCTCTCGCTCCTTGCAGCGGGGCTCACCGGGCTTGCCGGCTGGCATGGGGGAAAACTGATCTTCCATCACGGCATCGGCCTCATGGTGACGCCCAGGGGTTGATGCTGTCGGCGATGGGCCGCAGCGCACCGGGCTCCGACAGAGCGGCGGGAAGAAGATCGGCGAATTCGAAATCGGGCTTCGCCAGCACGAAATAGAGAACGCCGACGATCATCACGAGCGCAAATGCCGTCGCGCCGATGAAGCGCCAGACCGGATAGACCTGCCCTTCCTCGAAAAGCCGGATGATGACGAGGCCAGTCAGCGTATGGATGACGACGAGCACACCCACCAGGACAAGCTTTGCCGACATCCAGGAGGTGAAAGTCTCGCGTGCGAAAATGAGGCCGATGCCACTCGCGACCGCCACGAAAGCGGCCGGCGAGACGAAGACCACATAGGAAAAGCGCACCATGCGCTGCAGCCGGTAGAGCGCGTCGCGGTCGGCCACATGGGCGCGCTGCACATAGAGCCCCGGCAGGCTGACAAGCCCGGCCATCCAGATCGAAACCGCGAGAATATGGATGATTTTGAGCCAGACGATCATCAGGCTGCCACGGCTCCCTCTCCCCTTGCCTGACGGACCATGGAAGAAAATGCGCGGGAAACTGGAAAGTTCCATGGAATCGGGCAGGCTCCGGCGCGAACCGGAGAACGCGCTTACGCGGCCAGCATGTTTTCCGCTATCCTTCTCCCAAAGCCATTAGAGCCATTTCCGGGAGGGAGACCCATGAACCACGATATCGTGATCCGCGGCGGCGCCGTTTTCGACGGGACGGGGGCCGCGCCACAAGAAGCCGATGTCGCCATTTCGGGCGGCCGCATCGTCGAGGTCGGCAAGGTTGCGGGCGCGGGCGCAGAGGAGATCGACGCGCGCGGGCAGATCGTGACGCCGGGCTTCGTCGATGTGCATACGCATTACGACGGCCAGGTCACCTGGGACCCCTATCTCCAGCCCTCCACCTTCCATGGCGTGACGACCGCCGTGATGGGCAATTGCGGCGTGGGCTTTGCACCCTGCAAGCCGGAGAGCCGCGAATGGCTGCTCGGCCTCATGGAAGGCGTCGAGGATATTCCGGGTACGGCGCTTGCCGAAGGCATCAAATGGAACTGGGAAAGCTTCGCCGAATATATGGATGCGGTGGAAGCCTCGCCGCTCGCACTCGATGTGGGCCTGCAGATTCCGCATGCCGCCGTGCGCGCCTATGTGATGGGCGAGCGGGCGCCCGCGCTCGAGCCCGCGACGGAAGCCGAGACCGCCGAGATGGCGAAGCTCGTCGTCGAAGCACTCGAGGCCGGCGCGCTCGGCTTTTCCACCTCGCGCACGGTGAAGCACAAGGATGTGAAGGGCGGCTCCACGCCGACGCTGAAGGCCGAAGCCATGGAGCTTCACGGCATTGCGCGCGCGATGGGGAAGGCACAGAAAGGCGTGCTGCAGCTCATCGCCGATTTCAAGCAGACGGATGAGGAATTCGCGATGCTGCGCGGCATGGTCGAGCTTTCGGGCCGTCCCATGTCGATCACCATCGAACAGGACGACCGCTGGCCGACCGTCTGGAAGCGCGTGCTCGACAATATTGCCGCCGCCAATGCAGACGGGCTGCCGATCCGCGGCCAGGTGCCGCCGCGCGCAACGGGGCTTCTGCTGGGCCTTACCGCCTCGCTCAATCCCTTCGTCATGCACC
The DNA here is from genome assembly GCA_019636015.1 of Parvibaculaceae bacterium. Taxonomy (GTDB): domain Bacteria; phylum Pseudomonadota; class Alphaproteobacteria; order Parvibaculales; family Parvibaculaceae; genus Parvibaculum. The sequence goes on along the minus strand of JAHBYJ010000001.1, from coordinate 1,128,905 downwards.
AGACTTTCCGGCAGATCTGGGGCGCGCCGCTCGAGCAACAGATGAAGGCGCTGCGCGACCCCGAGTTCCGCGCGAAGCTTCTCGCGGAAGAGCCGCAATATCCGGCGGGCGAGATCATCGAGATGCTTTGCACCGCCTATCACAAGATGTTCCCGCTCGGCGAGCGGCCGAATTACGAGCCGGCACCGGAAGAAAGCGCGAAGGCGGTGGCCGCCGCCACGGGTAAGCATCCGCGCGAAGTGGTGCTCGACTGGATGATGGAACGCGAGGGCCGTGCGCTCGTCTATTTCCCGCTGATGAACTATCACTGCGGGAGCCTCGCCGATGTCGAATACATGCTCACACACCCGAACACGGCCTTCGGCCTGTCGGATGGCGGCGCACATTGCGGCATCATCTGCGATGCAAGCTTCCCGACGACGCTCCTCACCCATTGGGGCCGCGACCGCAGCCGGGGCCGCAAGCTCCCCCTCGAATGGCTGATCCATGGCCTCACCCAGCGCAACGCGGCGCTGGTCGGCATGGAAGACCGGGGCGTGCTCGCACCCGGCATGAAGGCCGACGTGAACGTGATCGATTTCGACCGCCTCACGCTTTATTCGCCGCATATCGTCAACGACCTGCCGGCGGGCGGGAAGCGCCTCATCCAGAAGACGGATGGCTACACGGCGAGCATCGTTTCCGGCTCGGTCGCCTTCCGGAACGGCGAGCCGACGGGGGCGCTGAACGGGCGGCTGGTGCGCGGGGCGCAGAAGCGGCCGGACGGCGTGCGCATTCCGGCGGCGGCCGACTGAAGACAAGGTCCAGCGCGGGTGTTAACGCGCTGAAGAGGCCCCTGCCGGAACCTTGCCCTAATTTGGTCATTGTGCGAGATCAGAAGGGCAATGTTCCGGCGCCGCCCGCCCGGAGCCGGCGGAGCTGGGCCGCCGACATGTCCACATTGCGCCGTATTCCCAGTCTCTTCCCGACGGACCGATAGATGGACAACCAAGAACTCCCGACCCCCGAAGCCGGACCGGAAGGCAGCGAGGCCAAGAACCCGCGCTCCTGGCGGCATTCGGTCTTCGTCCGGCAGGCCATATTCCTTTTCGTGGTGCTGCCCATCGTCATCGCGGCCAATCTCGCGGTCTGGGCGGCGCTCAACCGGCCGCATGAGCCGGAGGCCTGGACGGGTGAAATCGTCGGTCTGTCCTACAGCCCCTACAGGCAAGGGCAGGACCCGCGCATGAACCGGCACCCTTCCATCGAGCAGATGGAAGAGGACATGCAGCTTCTCGCGGGCACGGTGCAGGCAATCCGCACCTACAGCATGGTCTATGGCCAGCAGGAAATTCCGGCACTCGCCGCGAAACACGGGCTTTCGGTCGCGGCTGGCGCCTGGATCGGCCCCAATATCGAACGCAACGAGGTTGAGCTCGAACGGCTCATCCAGGTCGCGCCGCGCCGCAATGTGGTGCGCGTGATGGTGGGTAACGAGGCGCTGCTCCGCAACGACCTGCCGGTTGAGGAGTTGATCGCCTATATCCGCCGCGCCAAGGAGAAGATCTGGAAGCCGGTTTCGACGGCCGAGCCGCCACATATCTGGCTCCAGCATCCAGAACTCGTGCAGGCGGTGGATTACATTGCCGTGCAGCTACTGCCCTATTGGGAAGGCATTCCGATCAACGAGGCGGTGAATTCCGTCTTCGAGCGGCTGGACGAACTTGAAGCCGCCTATCCCGGCAAGCCCATCGTGGTGACCGAAGTCGGCTGGCCTAGCCGCGGCAAGGTAATCCCGCGCCGCCCTTATCCCGGCATTCCGGAAGCGGAACTGAGGACCGAGGCCGTCGCCTCGCTCGTCAATCAGGCGACCTTCATGCGCGGCTTCCTCAACCGCGCCAAGACGGAAGACCTCACCTATTACGTGATGGAGGCTTTCGACCAGCCGTGGAAGGCCTCCGAGGAAGGCGCCGCCGGTGCCTTCTGGGGCATCTATAACGCCGACCGGCAGCCGAAATTCCCCATGGCCGGCAGTATCAACGAGGCACCGGAATGGCGCTTCTGGGCCTCGCTCGCCGCGGGCCTCGCGCTTGTCCCCGCCATGCTTTTCATGCTGCGGCAGCGCCATGTGCGGCCCATGGGCGTCGTCATCTTCGCTGTGCTGACGCAAGTGGCGGGCTCCGCTATCGCCTGGGCGGGGCTGTCGGTGACCGGGCTCTATTTCACCTGGGTCGGCATGACGATCTGGAGCTTCCTCTTCTTCGCGCAGGGACTGCTCCTCATCGTGCTGCTCGCCGAGGCCATCGAATTCGTGGAGGTGATCTGGACGCGGCGCGGCGAGCGCCACTTCGAACCCTTCGACGAAACGAAGGTAAGCCCGACGCGCAAGGTCTCGATCCATGTCCCGATCCATAACGAGCCGCCGGAAATGGTGCGCGAGACGCTGGAGGCACTGGCAAAGCTCGACTACGAGAATTACGAAGTCCTCGTTCTCGACAACAACACGACCGATCCCGCCGTGTGGGAGCCGGTGCGCGATGCCTGCGCGCAGCTTGGGCCGAAATTCCGCTTCTTCCATCTCGAAAACTGGCCGGGCTTCAAGGCAGGTGCGCTCAATTTCGGCCTCGAGAAGACGGCGGAGGATGCAGAGATCATCGCCGTCATCGACAGCGACTATCAGGTTTCGTCCAACTGGCTGAAGGTACTCATTCCCTATTTCGACAAGCATGATGTCGGCTTCGTGCAGGCGCCGCAGGATTATCGCGACCGGCATGAAAGCATGTTCAAGAACATGACCTATTGGGAATATGCCGGTTTCTTCCATATCGGCATGGTGCAGCGGAACAATTTCAACGCCGTCATCCAGCACGGCACCATGACCATGGTGCGCAAGACCGCCCTGAAGCGCGTGGGCGGCTGGGCGGAGTGGTGCATCTGCGAGGATGCGGAACTCGGCATCAAGCTTTATCGCGCGGGCTATGACAGCGTCTATGTGAACCATTCCTTCGGACGCGGCCTTACGCCCGATACGCTGTCGGGCTATATCAGCCAGCGTTTCCGCTGGGCCTATGGCGCGGTGCAGATCGTCAAGCATCACTGGGACGCGCTCGCGCCTTGGGCGAGCAGCAAGCGCGGGCTCTCGGGCGCGCAGCGCTATTATTTCCTCGCGGGATGGCTTCCCTGGTTCGCGGACGGGCTCGCCCTCCTTTTCACCACGGCAAGCATCGTACTCTCGGCCTGGGCGCTCTATCAGCCGCATACCGTCTATCTGCCGGTCGCCGCCTTCCTCATCCCGACGATCGGCAGCTTCGCCTTCAAGTTCATCCGCTCGCTCTGGCTCTATGCCGTGCGCGTGCGCGATTGCAGCTTCGTCGAAAGTCTCGGTGCCGGCGTGGCCGCACTCGGCCTCACGCACACCGTGGCGAAGGCGATGCTCAATGGCATGATCACCACTAGCAAGCCCTTCATCCGCACCCCGAAATGCGAGGACAAGCCGCCGCTCGCCGCCGCGCTCATCCAGGTGCGCGAGGAAGCGGTGATGCTGACGCTCCTCTGGGGCCTCACCATCGGCTTCCTGATGACGCCGGAATTCTCCGACAGCCATTCGCGGCTCTGGGTCGGCGTGCTGCTGGTGCAGTCGGTGCCCTATGCCTCGGCGGTGTTGCTCTCTTTCATAAACGTGCTGCCCTCGCTCTTCCGTCGCGACAAGAAGCCGGAGCCGGTGGCCGAGCTTTCGCCTGCGGAGTAAGCACGGTCAGAACCAGACGCGGACGCCGATGCGCAAGGCCGTTTCCTCGACGCTTTCGCCGGCGGATCGCGCCCGCGATGCCGTTTCGCCCAGCGCCCGCTCCCATGTGAGCGCGGCATAGGGCGCGAATTTGCGGGTGATCTCGTAGCGAAGCTTCAACCCGAGCTCCACATCGGAGAATCCGGCGCCGATGCCGCGTTCGGGAATGTCCTGCGCATAGGCGTTCAGCTCGACATGCGGCTCGGCGATGAGTTTCTGCGTGACGGGAATGTCGAGCGACTGCTCAAGGCGCAGTGCGGCATCGCCCTCCGTTGAGAGGAAGGCTGTCGCATCCGTCTCGAAGAAATAGGGCGCGAGGCCGGTGACGCCTGCGGCTGCCCATGTCTTGCTGTCGGGCTCCAGATCCTGCCGGGCTCCGATGAGCACGTCCCAGAAGGGGTGCACGTTCCAGCCATAGAGAAGTTGAAACTCGGCCTTCTCCACCTCGCTATCCGCAATCTTGCCGGTTGAGCGAATCCAGACGCGCTCGACATCGCCGCCGACCCAGCCATCGACATGCCAGCGCCACTCGCCGCCATCGCGCGCGGCGAAGTCCACCTCCGTCACGATCTTGTGGAAGAGATCGGGCCCATGATCCATCGCCACGGTGCCGGTTTCGGCGCGGGCGATAGCGAGCGAGGCGATGAGCAGAGGGACCGAAAGAAAAACTGCGCGCTTCATCAGATGCCTCCATGGCCGGCATGGCCGCCTCGACGAGCTGCGGCACCATCATGCGAAACGGCAAGCGGGACGACAGCGCCGTCGCGCGTGAGGCCGGTATCGGCAGTTTCCGGCGGCTCGACGATGAAGGCCGTCATCATGCCGGAGACCATGTGATAAAGCAGGTGACAGTGGAGCGGCCAGGCGCCCACTTCGCGTGCGGTCAGGATCACGGAGACGGATTTGCCGGGCGGCACGATCACCGTGTCCTTGAGCGGACGATGCGCCGCCGAGCCGTTTTCCAGTTCGAAGAACATGCCGTGAAGGTGCATCGGATGCGCCATCATGGTTTCGTTCACGAAACTGATCCGCACCCGCTCGCCATAGCGCACGCGGATCGGCGATGCTTCGTGGAAGCGCCGGTCGTTCAACGTCCAGACATAGCGCTCCATGTTGCCGGTGAGACGAAGCTCGACCGTCCGGTCGGGGGCGCGGTTGTCGGCATGGGCGTGATGGCGGCGCAGATCCTCATAGGCGAGCACCTTCGCGCCAGGGGGAAAGCCGGACGCCCAGCCGACCGGGCGGGCCTCCGGTTCAGGTGCGGCGGAGACTTTCACTCCGTCATGCATATGGCTGCCATGATCGCCATGGCCTTCATGTCCCTTGTTCTGCTGCCGATCGTGGTTCTGATGCTGACCGGGGCCATGGTTCATGTGATGACCGTCATGTCCGTCCATCATGTGCCCGTCGCCGTGATCCATGTGCTCGCCGTCATGACCATGGCCGCCCGCGCCATGATCCATGTGGCCATCGTGCGGATCGCTCTCCTGCTGCCCATGATCGCCGTGGGAACCGTGTTCGCCATGCGCCATGCCCATATCGGCCATGCTCAGCAAGGCGCGGGGGCGCATGGCCGGTATCGCCGCTTCCATGCCGGGCGCCGTTGCCAGCGTCGCGCGGGCATAGCCCGTGCGGTCGATGGATTCGGCAAAAATCGCGAGCGGCTCTCCGCCTGCCGGTTCCACGATCACGTCATAACGCTCGGCAACGCCGATGCGCAGTTCATCGACGATGACGGGATGAACGTCATTTCCATCCGATGCTACGACCTTCATCTTCGCGCCCGGAATCCGCACGTCGAAGATCGTCATGGCCGAACCGTTGATGAGGCGAAGCCTCACCTTCTCACCCGCCGAATAGAGGAAGGTCTCGTTTTCCTGCGGCGTCCTGCCGTTCACCAGGAATGAATAGCCGGTGACATCGGCAAGGTCGGTCGGGTCCATGCGCATCTCGCCCCAGGCAAGCCGGTCGCCCCATGCGGCACCAAGACCATCGCGGCGCGCATCGCGGAAGAAATCGCCGAGCGTGCGCTTGCTGTAGTTGTAGAAGCCGGGATCGGCCTTCAGGTTGCGCAGCACCTGATCGGAATCCTCCGGCGTGATGTCGCTCAACAGGACGACATGGTCGCGATCCGTGACGGCGGACGGCGGAGCGGCGGGATCAATCACAATGGCGCCGAGGACGCTCTGGTCCTGCGTGCCGGAATGGCTGTGATACCAGTAGGTGCCGCTCTGACGGATGTTGAATGTGTAGGTGTAGGACTCGCCGGGCGCGATACCCATGAAGCCATTGAAGCCCGGGGAACCGTCCATCACGCCGGGCAGCAGAATGCCGTGCCAGTGCACGGATGTCTTTTCGCTGGTTTCGTTGGTGACGGTAATGGTCGCCTGCTCGCCCTCGGTGAAGTGCAATACCGGGCCGGGAATGCTTCCATTGACCGTCATTTTCTCGACAGTGCGGCCATCCACCTCGACAGCCGCAGTGGATACGGTGAGGCGGTACTCGCCCGCATGGGCGGGAAAGGCTGCGGCGATCAGCAGCGCGGCGGCAGCCAGATAGTTGTGAACGGAAATCATGTCTCTCTCCTCATTGCCGGAATGAAGGCGCGCAAAGGCGCCGGACATCGGAGGGAGAGAGGTCTAGATCAACAGACGAGCGGCACGGCCATGGATGCCGTCATAGAGCGAAACCGGGAGCGATGGCCGCTCAGGCGGATCGTTTCGTTGAGCGATCTGGAAGAAGGCATGGCCCGGGACCGTCCCGCCGCCATTGCCCGGAAGGGCCGCAGCAGCTATTTCGTCGCGCGGCTTGGCGGTCGCCTGCGTCTCTCCGGCCGGGGCCTTGCAATCGCAGACGGCCTCACCCGAGTGGCAGGGCGGCTCGGGCGCTTCATGCGCAGCATGATGAACGTGGTGGGCATGTTCCTGATGCGCGGGGGCGGCCTCGCCCGCTGCAGCGGGGCCCGCACAGGGCAAGGCGCCCGCAAGCAGGACGCTTGCAAGATAGAGAAATGGGAGCTGTAGCCTGAGCCAACGCATAGGTGAAATATGGACCTTCCAGCGGGTGGAAGGTCAAGACCTCATCCTTTCCGGCGGACGGCAGGGGAAATGCCTGTCGGGTCGATCAACATACCATGGACCTGCATGTTGTGGCTGTGGGCAAGCTGGTGAAGCGCAAAGGCAGTCTGCATGGCGGAATTGCGGCCCTGCGCGTCCTGCGCCGCGTTCACCGCTTCCTTGGCGAGCTTCAGCGCGAAGAGCGGCTTTTCCGCGATCTTCTTCGCCAGGGCGAGCGTGAAATTCGCAAGTTCCCCGGTCGGCACGACATGGTTCACCATGCCCAGCTTTTCCGCATCGGCAGCGGTCAGCCATTCGGCGGTAAAAAGAAGTTCCTTCGCCTTCCGGACACCAAGCTCCCAGGGATGGTTGAAGAACTCCGCGCCGCCGACACCCATCGCCACCGTGTTGTCGAGGAACATTGCATCTTCCGCCGCCACGATAATGTCGCAAGGCCAGACGAGCATGAGCCCGCCCGCAATGCACTTGCCCTGCACTTCGGCGATGGTGGGCTTCGGTATGTTCCGCCAGCGTTCGCTGAAGCCGATATAGATTTCCTTTTCGCGCGCCATTTGCGCTTCCGCGCCCGCGCACTCGAAACCGCACCATGTTCCGACCGTGCGGTAATCCTTCATCGCTGCATGGGCATCGCGCTCGCGAAGGTCGTGGCCGGAGGAAAAATGCGGACCGGTCGCGGCAAGGATTATGACCTTCACATCATTGTCTTGCGCGGCCTTGTCGAAGGCGTCGTTCAGTTCATAGAGGAGTTTCGTATCCTGCGCGTTCCGCGTGTCGGGCCGATTGAGCACGATGCGCGCGACATGCGGCGCGGGGGTTTCGTAGAGCAGCGTGTCGAAGCCGGTCATCGCCTTCCTCCCTCGGAACGGAAAATACCCGGCTCCGGAACCGGAGCCGGGGAAAGCCAACTACATCGGGCCGCCGCCGTCGATGTTGATCTTCTGTCCGTTCGCGTAAGGGTTCGCGTCGGAGACGAGATAGACGACGGCTGCCGCCACCTCTTCCGGCTCGCAGACATGGCCGAAGGGCTGGCGTGCATCGAGTTCGTGAATATCCATGCCCTTCTTGCCGGCGCGGGCGGCGGCGAGGCGCGAGCCCATGTCGGTCGCGGTGAGGCCGGGGGCAACGATATTCGTGCGGATGCCGTGTTGCCGCTCTTCCTTGGCGAGCGTGAGGGCGAGCGCTTCCGCCGCCGCCTTGCCCATATTGTAGGGCCCGCCATTCGCCGACATCGAAAGCGTTGCGACCGACGAGATGATGATGATGTCGCCGCGCTTTTCTTTCCGCATATGCGGCAGGACGAGTTTCGACATGAAATGCGGTGCCATGGCATGGACGCGGAGCACGCGCTCGAGCTCCAGCGGATCGGTGTCCGCCACCGTCTGGCCGCGCGAGGCGATGCCCGCATTGTTGACGAGGATGCCGATGGAGCCGAAATCCTTCAGCACGTCGGCGACCATCTTCTGGTCTTCCTCGAAATTCTCGACCGATGCCGAATAGGCGCGCGCTTTGCGGCCGAGCTTTTCGATGGCGGCAACGGTTTCCTGCGCGGCGTCTTCGTCGCGGCGGTAGTTGACCGCGATGTCTGCGCCTGCTTCGGCAAGCGCGATGGCGATGGCGCGGCCAATGCCGCGGCTCGCGCCGGTGACAAGGGCCACCCGGCCTTCCAGTGAAATCTTCATGGGACGTCTCCTCGGTATTTCTTCGGGATGTTTTTATGGCGCCGAGCATAAAGAAGCCGCCCGGGATTTCCATGCCCGGGCGGCTTTTTGCGTTCGAGCCGCGCTGACGCTGCGGCAGATGGCGGCTAAATCAGGCCGCGTCCTTCGAATATTTCTTCATGTCCTCGCGGAGCACGGTTTTCAGAATCTTGCCGTTCGGATTGCGCGGCAGCGGTTCGTGGCGAAGCTCGATCTTGACCGGCACCTTGAAGGCGGCAAGCAGCTTGCCAACATGGGCGCGGAGCTCCTCTTCGCTCACCTGCTTGCCGGGCGCGACCTGCACGATGGCGCCGACTTCCTCGCCCAGAACCTTGTGCGGAATGGCGACGACGGCAGCGTCCATCACGGCGGGATGCGCGTAGAGTGCGTCTTCCACCTCGACGCAGTAGATGTTCTCACCGCCGCGGATCAGCATGTCCTTGGCGCGGTCGAGAATATAGACGAAGCCTTCATCGTCCATGCGCACGAGGTCGCCCGAATGGAACCAGGCGCCTTCGGTAATGGCGGCGGCGGTTGCTTCCGGCTTGTTCCAGTAGCCCTTCACGACATTCGGGCCCCTGATCCAGAGTTCGCCCACCTGGCCGCGCGGCAGCTCATTGCCCTTCTCGTCTACGACCTTGATGTCGCAGACGGGCACGGCGACGCCCGCGCTGTCCGGCTTTGCGATGTAGTCCTCTGCGAGGTTCTGCGTGGTGATGGCCGAGGTTTCGGTGAGGCCATAGCCGTTCGACGGCTGGCACTTCGGAAACTGCTTCTTGATGCGCGTCACGAGATCGGGTGCGGAGGGCGCGCCACCATAGCCGATCGACTCGACGCTCGACGTGTCGCGTGTCGCAAAATCGGGCGACTCAAGCACCTGCCAGACCATCGCGGGCACACCGCCAAAGCTTGTTACCCGTTCGCGCTCGATCAATTCGAGAGCCTGCTCGGGATTCCACTTGTGGATGATGACGAGCTTGCCGCCGCTCGCATAGGTGCCGACGAGGATCGAATGGCAGCCTGTCGCGTGGAAGAGCGGCACCGAAAGAAGCGTCACGCGCTGCGGCGCATTGGGATCGGCCGCGGGCGGCACTTCGCCCCGGCGGAGGAAAGAGCGCGCGCCGCCGAGCAGGGCGTTCATCAGGTTGGTGCAGATGTTGCGCTGTGTGCCAAGCGCGCCTTTCGGCTTTCCCGTCGTGCCCGAGGTGTAGAAGATCGTGGCATCGTCTTCCGGGTGAAGTCCGGGATCGGGCAGCGCATCGGCCGGGAGATTTGGATAGTCGCCGGGCTTGCCGACCAGCGTCTCGAAGGCTTCGGCGACACCCAGTTCTTCTGCCGGCGTGCGTACCGCGACAAGGCCATCGAGCCCCAGCGCCTTCAGATGCGGGCGGATGCGGTCGAGCCGTTCATGGTCGACGATGACGACCTTCGAACCCGAATCCGTGATGCCATATTCGAGTTCAGGCCCCGTGCCCCAGGCATTGAGCGGCACGATGACGCCGCCGATCGCGGCAATCGCCCAGAAGACAATCGACCATTCGGGGAAGTTGCGCATGATGAGGGCGACGCGGTCGCCCTTCTTCACACCATACTTCTCCTTCAGCACGCGGCCGAAGGCGGTGGCGGCACGGTAGTGGTTTTCGTAGGAGAGGCGCTCCCCCTCATAGATGATGAATTCCTTTTCACCATGCGCGCGGCCGAGATCGAAGATCGCGCGGAGCGAGGGCGGCGTGCCCTTGTAGGTGCGGATGGGAACGCCGCGGATGTCCACCGTCTCCATCTCGAAGGGCGTGCCCGGCGCGGTGAGGAAGGCATGCGCCTCCTCGATGGTCATGGCGGGCCATTTGCTGGCGTTCTCGGCCATTTTTCGTCTCCCTGAATGTCATTATGGACGGCGCTTGCCGTCGCGTTTTCCGACACATACCGCTTTTGACGGCGGACGGGAAGCGGGAGCCTTACAGGCCGAATTTCTTCAGGAGCCCGGTCTCTTCCTCGATACAGGCAGCAAAGGAGGGTCTTGCGTGGATGGCCGCGAGATAGCGGGTCAGGTTCGGGTAGGCCCCGGCGTCCGGCCGGTAGCCGGCATGCGTGAGGTTCACGAAATGGGTCGCGACCGAAATATCGGCAATCGAGAAGGCGTGGCCCGCGAGGAACTCTTTCGTGCCGATTTCCTTGTCGAGCCAGGCGAAATTGCCCGAGAGCTTTTCCGCGAAGGTCTTGTCGGCGGTCGCCTTGTCCGCCTCCTTGCCCATCAGCCGGTTCACGACCATGGGCCGGAAGACGCCCATGCCGACGGCGCCTGCGAGGTCGGAATCGGCATATTCCTCATACCAGAGCGCCTTGCCATGAGCGAAGGCATCGGCGGGATAGAGAGCGGGCGACGGAAACTTCTTTTCGAGATAGCCGCAAATCGCCGAGGAGTCGGGCAGCGTCGCATCCGGACCCACGCTGTCGTCCCGGAGAACGGGAATCCGCTTCAGCGGCGAGATTTCGAGAAACCAGTCGGGCGCCGGAAAGATGTTTACCTGCTCCAGCTTGTAGACCTCGCCCTTCTCGGACAGGAAGACGCGCACCTTGCGCACGAAGGGAGAGAGGCTTGCGCCGTAGACTGTCAGGCTCATTGCATTTTTCCCGGAAGGTGTGACGGCTTGGGCAGCCGCGTTTCGGACAAGGCAGTGCCAGAAGGAAACACACACGGCGGCGGTGGCGCAAGATGCCCCGACGCCCATCAGATTTAATTAACCCGCATCGCCGAAAATCCGTGAGGAGTCGTTCAGGACGCCCATCGGGGTCAGGCCCTTGTCTTCGTTCATAAGAGAACTTGCGCCACGCCGCATCGACACCGCCGCATCGATCGAGATCATTGCGGCGCCGGAGCATGCCGATGCCATCGCCCTTTTCGAGTGCTGGAACCGCAAGCGCGGCGAGCGGTCAATGCCGGACCGCGCCGACATTCAACCCTCCGATCTCGCCAGGCTTCTGCCCTGGATCGGCATTATCGAGATTATCGATAGTGGCCGCGATTTCCGGTTTCGCCTGTTCGGCAGCGGCCTTGTGGAGTGGACCGGCCGGGACCGGTCCGGCGAACTTTTTTCCGAAGTGGAGCCAGTGCCTGGCTCCGGCCAGACGACGGCCGAATTGCGCAAGCGCTGGTTCGATGTCGCAGGCCTCGCTCTCGCGGCCGCCCGGCCCATCTTCGTCAGAACTCCCATTCACGGGACTTCCACCGAAAATCGCGCCCTTCATGGCGTGATCTTGCCGCTGACAGCCGGGGGTGCGGAAGTCGGCCAGCTTCTCGGCGGCGGCTTCATCGAGAAGACGCCGATCGGGGACTGAATTCCGGGAAATGGTACAGCCGCCCCGGATCGAACGGGGGACCTCTAGATCCACAATCTAGCGCTCTAACCAGCTGAGCTACGGCTGCACGGGGTCCGCGGGGCGGCAAATAACCGCGCGCGATGGCCGGGAACCTAGTTCAGCAGGGGCCGAATGACAAGCCCGCGGAGGCGCCTGCAGCAAAAATCCGAAAGCTCTCCAAAACTGCGCTACATCAATACGTTAGCCACGAAGATCGAGACCACGCCGAAGGGTGCGACATAGCGGAGCGCGAAGCGCCAGAGGCGGAACCAGGGCTTGCCGCCCGCATGGAGCGCCTCCGCCACTTGCGGCCCCGAAAGCACCCACCCCGCGAAAAGCGCGATCATGAGGCCGACCGTCGGCATGATGAGGTTCGCGGTGGTGAAATCCAGCACGTCGAAAAGCGTCATGTTCTCCATCAGGCCGAAACGGGCGAGCGGATGAAACTCCGACCACAGGTTGAAGGAGAAGACAGTGCCGAGACCTGCGACCCAGGCCAGCGCGCCGATGATGAGCGCCAGCCATTTGCGCGAAATGCTCACCCCCTCCTCTATCCAGGCAACAATCGGCTCCAGCAGTGAAATGGCCGAGGTGATTGCTGCGACCGACAGCAGCACGAAGAAGGCGCCGCCGATCAATATACCGCTGCCGATCGTGCCGAAGGCGATGGGGAGCGTGATGAAGGTGAGGCCGGGGCCCGAAGACGGCTCGAGCCCGTAGGAGAAGACGAGCGGAAAGATCGCGATGCCCGCAAGCAGCGCCACCACCGTGTCGAGCACGGCGATGAAGACGGCGGACTGGCCGATGGAGACATCCTCATCGAGATAGGCGCCATAGGTCATCATGGCGCCGAGCGCGATCGAGACGGAAAAGAAGCCCTGGCCGATGGCGGCGAGAACCGTATCGGGCGTGACCTCCGAGAAGTCGAAGGCGAACATGAACCGCATGGCTTCGGCGAAGCCCGGCATGGTCGTGGCATAGATCGCCATGGCCGCAAGCAAGATGAAGAGCAGCGGCATGAGCATGACGACTGCGCGCTCGATGCCGCCGGTGACGCCCGCCGCGACGATGAAGATGGTGAGAGCGAGGAATATCGTCTGCCAGATGATGAGCGCGCCGGGATCGCTCACGAAACTGGAGAAATGCTCCGCTGCCGCCGCCTCCGTGTCGCCTGCAAATGCACCTGTGACCGCAAGCTCGATATATTTGAGCGCCCAGCCGCCGATCACGCTGTAGTAGGAAAGCACGATAAAGGCACCCACGATGCCGCCCCAGCCGATCAGCAGCCAGAGGCGGGCAGCCTTGTTCTCCCGGACCAGTATCTTCATGGCGTTGATCGGGCTCTGTTTGCCCATGCGCCCGAGCATGATCTCGGAAATCAGGATCGGCAGGGCGATGGCGAGTGTCGTGACGGCGTAGATCAGGATGAAGGCGCCGCCGCCGTTTTCGCCGGCGAGATAGGGGAACCGCCAGACATTGCCAAGGCCGACGGCGCTGCCCACGGCGGCCATCAGGAAGGCGAACCGCGACGACCAGTGACGCGGCGCAAACGGTGTGGTCATTCCAAAATCCCCCTGTGACGGCCGGACCGGGGCCCCCGCCCCGGCTTCACATCGCCCGGATTGTTTCGAGACAATAGGCAAATCGCCTGCTTCTGTCAGGTCCGGACGGCAGAAAACCGCCATTCCATGGCTGCCCCGGGGCCGGAATCGCCTATAGTCGCGCCCAAGAACAAAAGCGGGAGACGCCCATGAGCGGCCAGGAAATCAGTACGGCTTATGTCGAGGCGAACGGTCTCGCCTTCGAGGTCGACATGTGCGGCGAGGGCGAGAAGCTCGCCCTGCTGCTGCACGGCTTCCCGGAGAGCAAGTTTTCCTGGCGCTTCCAGCTGCCGCTTTTCGCCCGGCTCGGCTATACGGCATGGGCGCCGAACCTGCGCGGCTATGGCGGCACCTCGCGGCCGCAGGGACGAGACGCCTACAAGCTCGAGCTGCTGCTCGACGACGTGGCGGCGCTGATCGATGCAGCGCGAGCGCGCGGCGTGACGGGGCCTGTCACACTTGTCGCGCATGACTGGGGCGGCGTCATCGCCTGGACCTTCGCCCTGAAGAAAATCCGTCCCCTTGAGCGCTTCATCGTCATGAACCTGCCGCACCCTGCCTGCTTTGCGCGGCGGGGCCGGACATGGTCGCAGCTGAAGAAGAGCTGGTACGTCTTCTTCTTCCAGATTCCCTGGCTGCCGGAGAAGCTCTTCCTCGCGCGCAATGCGGAGGCCATCGCCCGCGCCTTCTATAATATGGCGATCGACAAGAGCCGCTTTCCGAAGGAGGTGCTCGACCATTACCGCAAGAATGCGCAACTGCCCGGCGCCATGACGGCGATGATCAACTATTACCGCGCGCTGATGCGCGGCGAGCGGCCGAAGGAATGGGAAGAGCCGCCGCAGCTCGACACGCCGACGCTGATGATCTGGGGCGAGGAAGACGCCGCGCTCGGCAAGGAACTTACCTATGGCACCGAGGAGCTGGTGGACGACCTGACGCTCCGCTATCTGCCGCAAGTCTCCCATTGGGTGCAGCAGGAAGCGCCTGAAACCGTGAACTCCATGATCCGCGCCTGGATCGAGGGGCGGCATGTGCCCATGGCCGGGCTCGGCGGACGTCTGCTGCTGCCCGACGCCGACTAGGAAGCAAGCTCGGGCAGATTGCGGTAGAGCATGAGCGCCTCCGGGTTCGCCAGCGCCTCGCGGTTCTTCACCTCGCGGCCATGCACGATGTCGCGCACCGCAAGCTCGGTGATCTTGCCGGACTTGGTGCGCGGAATGTCCGCAACGGCAACGATCTTCGCCGGCACATGGCGCGGCGTGGCGCCCGAGCGAATCCTGTCGCGAATGCGTTTTTCCATCGCCGCATCCAGCACATGGCCTGCGCGCATGACGACGAAAAGCACGACGCGGACATCGCCCTGCCAGTCCTGACCGATAGCAAGCGCCTCCTGCACCTCCGGCAATTGCTCCACCTGCGCGTAGATTTCCGCCGTGCCGATGCGCACGCCGCCCGGATTGAGCGTGGCGTCCGAGCGGCCGTGAATCACGATGCCGCCATGCGGCGTGATCTCCGCGAAATCACCATGGCACCAGACACCGGGAAACCGCTCGAAATAGGCGCTGCGATATTTCGCGCCATCCGCGTCGTTCCAGAAGCCGATGGGCATGGACGGGAAAGGACGGGTGCAGACGAGTTCGCCCTTCTCGCCTGTGACGGGACGCCCCTCCTCGTCCCAGACCTCGACCGCCATACCGAGGCCCTTCGCCTGTATCTCGCCGCGCCAGACGGGAAGCATGGGCGAGCCGAGCACGAAGCAGGACAGAATATCCGTGCCGCCGGAAATCGAGCAGAGTGCCACGTCGTTTCTTATGTCGTCATAGACGAAATCGAAACTCTCCGGCACGAGGGGCGAGCCCGTCGAGAGAATCATGCGCATCGAGGCGAGCGAATGCGTTTCGCGTGGCTTGAGACCCGACTTCTTCACCGCGTCGATGAACTTTGCCGATGTGCCGAAGACATCAATCTTCACGGCGTCGATATAGTCGAAAAGCACACGCTCAGAGGGGTGAAAAGGCGAGCCGTCGTAAAGCGCGAGCGTGGCGCCGGCGGCGAGGCCCGAAACCAGCCAGTTCCACATCATCCAGCCGCAGGTGGTGAAGTAGAACAGCGTCTCGCCCGGCTGCAGGTCGCAGTGAAGCCGGTGTTCCTTCAATTGCTGCAACAGCGTGCCGCCCGCCGAATGGACGATACATTTCGGAATGCCGGTCGTGCCGCTCGAATACATGATGTAGAGCGGATGGGCGAAGGGAAGCTGCGTGAATGAAAGCGCCGCGTCTGGCGCGGCGGCGAGAAGCGCCGGCCAGTCTTGCGCTTTCGCGAGCCCCTTCGGCCCTTCGCCGATGAAAGGCACGACCGCGACATGGTCGAGGGTCGGGAGCCCGGCAATGATTTCCGCAAGCTTGTCATGTGCGGGCAGAACCTTGCCCGCATAGCGATAGCCGTCGCAAGCGACGAGAACTTTCGGCTCGATCTGGCCGAAGCGGTCGAGTACGCCTTTCGCGCCGAAATCGGGCGAGCAGGAGGAAAAGACCGCGCCAATGCTTGCCGCCGCCAGCATGGCGACAATCGTTTCGGGGCAATTCGGCATGAAGGCCGCAACGCGATCGCCCTCCCCCACGCCCCATGATTTCAGCACGGCGGCGAAGCGCGCGACGTCGCGGCGGAGCGCGGCGCGCGTCACGGGTTCGCGCATCTCGCCTTCATTATTGAAGTGGAGCGCGATCTCGCTGCCCTCGCCGCGCAGCAAGTTTTCCGCGAAGTTCAGCCGCGCATCGGGAAAGAATTTCGCGCCCGGCATCCGGCCGCCATCGGCGAGGATGCGGGCGCCTTTCTCGCCGATCACGCCGGTGAAATCCCAGGCCGCATCCCAGAAAAGTTCTGGGTGAGCGACGGACCAGCCATGCAGCGCGTCATAGGTGTCGAGGGAGACGCAGTGACGCTCCCTCGCCAGCGCCGCGAAGGCCGCCATGCCCGAGGCGGCAACGGCCTCCGGCGACGGCGCCCAGAGCGGCTTCTCGTTCTTGTCGTCATGCTGCATGGGGCCGCTCCTCCTCCACCGGAAACGGCGGAACCTTAGGAGCGGCCCGGCAGCGGTTCAAGTGCCCGATCGGGCTATGCACTGTCGGCCAGCACATTGCGGGCGGTGGAGAGCTGCGTTGCCTGCAG
The DNA here is from genome assembly GCA_019636015.1 of Parvibaculaceae bacterium. GTDB lineage: Bacteria > Pseudomonadota > Alphaproteobacteria > Parvibaculales > Parvibaculaceae > Parvibaculum. Next base: position 1,112,236 of record JAHBYJ010000001.1, on the reverse strand, counting down.
TCGGCGGAAGACGCCCTCCTTCCGGGTCATCAGTTCTGCATGGCTGCCCTGCTCCACGATCCGGCCGCGCTCGAACACCAGAATGCTGTCCATGCGGCGGATGGTGGAAAGGCGATGCGCGATGACAAGCGTCGTGCGGCCTTCCATTAGCCTTTCGATGGCACCCTGGATATGCGCTTCGGTGACGGAGTCGAGGCTTGAGGTTGCCTCGTCCAGCACGAGGATCGGGGCATCGGCAAGGAAGGCCCGCGCGATGGCGATGCGCTGGCGCTCGCCGCCCGAGAGCTTCACGCCCCGCTCGCCGACCAGCGTGTCGAAGCCTTGCGGCAGGCGGGCGATGAACTCATCCGCATGGGCAAGGCGCGCGGCCTCGACGATTTCCGCCTCCGTCGCATCGGGCTTCGCATAGGCGATATTCTCGCCGATGGAGCGATGGAAGAGCACCGGCTCCTGCGGGACGAGCGCGATGGCCCGGCGCAGGCTTGCCTGCGTGACGCCTCCGATATCCTGACCGTCGATCAGGATGCGGCCGCCATCCGCTTCGTAGAGCCGCTGCAGCAGCTTCACGAAGGTCGACTTGCCGCTGCCCGACTGGCCAACCAGCGCGAAGCGGGCGCCCGCCGGTATGTCGAGCGAGAGTCCGCGATAGAAGGCCCCATTGCCGTTCGGATAGCGAAAATCCACATCCTCGAAACGTACGGCGCCGCCCGGGACGCGGAGGGCGGGAAGCCCGGCATCGGCACGTTCCTCGGGTTCGGTGTCGGCATAGCGGATCACGTCCTCGATCTCGTTCATGCCCTGTTGCAGGTTCTGCATGTGGAAACCGATGTCACGCAGATAGCCATTGATGAGCAGATAGCTCGTCATGGCATAGGCGACATCGCCCGTCGTCGCCTCGCCCCGCGTCCAGAACAGGATGACGAGGCCGATAAGACCCGCCTGCATCGCGAGCAGCACGCCGACCTGCGCGAGCATGGAGAGGTCCATGGCCCGCCAGGCGCGGCGCGCTTTCCGTGCCCAGTCGAGCGTGAGGTGCGAGAGGCGGATGTCCTCCCGCGCTTCGGCGCCAAATGACTTCACCACCGGGTTGCAGGTGATGGCATCGGCTATGGCGCCGCCCATGGCGCTGTCGGCGGCGACGTTCAGCCGGTTCTTCGGCGCAACGTAATATTTCACGAGCAGGACGGTGAGCGTGAAATAGAGAACGATGCCGGCGAAGACGTAGAGCCCGACCAGCGGCCAGTGGAAGGCGATGGAAATGACCACGCCAATGAGCACGAAGACCGTCGGGAAGATGCCGATGAAGAGCGTATCGGCGAGTGTGTCATAGGCCCACATGCCGCGCGTGATGCGCCGCACCGTCGCGCCTGCAAAGCTGTTCGAGTGCCATTCCGCCGAATAGCGCTGCACGCGATGGAAGGCCTCCGTCACGATATTGCGCATGACGCGCGAGGCAAAACCCGCCCAGACAAGCATGGCGGCGCGGCGGGAGACGTGAAAGCCGACGCCCTGCCCGAGAAACAGGAACAGAGCGAGAACGGCGAGATTCACGTCTTCCGGGGCAGGCGGGAAGCCGGCATTGGCCACCGCATCGACCAGCCTGCCCGAGACGATCGGGAAGGCGACGTCGAAGGCCACCGACAGAAGCATGAGAAATATCAGCAGCGCCACAAGGCCGGGAAAGCGCCGCCAATGGGTCCAAAGGAACGCAGCCGTGCGCCGCGCGGTGATTTGTTCGTTCATCTGACTATGACCGCGCGGGCGCGCCCGTCGCGGTATCCCTGAAAAGTGCTGGAAACAGGCGCAATGCGCCGCAACCGGTTGTTCGAGGAACCGGGACCATCGAAATGACGTCAGGGCGGCGCACGGGGCGCGGCATGACGGCGTCTTTTCGGATGAAATATCGCCCGGCGGGTTACCCGGGCGCGGCGTTCGGCTTAACAGCGGTCCGGGAGAAGGTGCGGATATGAAGGCATTGCTACGATATGCATTCCGCTCTCCCTGGTTGCCTTTGTGCCTGAGACTAAAATGAAGTCCTGAAACGGACGCGCGCCGACTCATGCGGCCCGCGACCGGCACTATTGATACATCCGTTTTTCGGAGCTGAAAACCCCCGATTGACGCTGCGGCAGCCGAAGGCGAAGATTTCGGCCTGTCCTGTTGCCGAAAGCCCCGGCGCGTACCGGCCCGGCGGCCTGTCCGTCTCGCGCATTTATCATGCTGCGGCCATAATTCGGGTCCAGTTTCGAGACAAACCAAGCTGCCGGAGCGCGTGCCATGTCCCGCCTGATCGCCATCATCGTCGGACTTCTCATTCTCATCATTGCGGTCGTCGTCGCCGTGCCGCTGCTCATTCCGATGGAGACCTACAAGAACCAGGTCGTGAGCATCGTGAAAGAGCAGACCGGGCGCGACCTGCGCATCGATGGCGATATCGGCCTTTCCTTCTTTCCGGTCATCGCGGTGTCGATCGAGGAGGTGGGCTTTTCCAACGCCGAATGGGCGAAGGAAAAGGAAATGGCCTCGATGAAGGAGATGCGGGCGGCGCTGAAGCTGATGCCCCTCTTCAGCGGCAATGTGGAGATCGACAGTTTCGTACTGGTCGACCCGGTGATCCATCTCGAGGTCCGGCGCGACGGCACGCCGAACTGGCAGTTCGAGACTGCGCAGGCGCCGGCGGGCGCCGAACCCGCCGCAGGAAGCGGCGGCGGCGGCACGAGTGTCGACGGACTTCGCCTTGGCGAAGTGTCGATCAGGAACGGTACGGCGAGCTACTCCAATGCACAGACCGGGGCGAGCTTCGCGGCGAGCGATGTGAATGTCGATCTGGCGCTGCCGGGGCTCGACCAGCCCTTCGTCGCGGACGGGTCTCTTGTCTGGAACGGCGACCGGATCGCCATTGACCTCAAGGCCGACCGGCCGCGAGCGCTGACCGAAGGCGGCGAGACGCCGGTCGCCCTCTCGGTCGAGACGCCGAAGCTCAAGACGAATTACGCCGGCACGCTGAAGGTGCTGGACGGGCTCGCTTTCCAGGGCGATGTGAAGCTCGATGTGACATCGGTGCGGGAACTTGCGGCCTGGGCGGGCAGCCCGATGCCGGCGGGCGACGGCTTCGGCGCGCTTTCCATTACCGGCAAGGCGAGCGGCAGCGGCGACACCTACCGCTTCGCCGATGCGAAGATCGTCTTCGACGGGATGAATGCGACCGGCAATCTGAGCGTCAATACGGGCGGCGCGCGGCCGAGCGTGAAGGGCGACCTCGCGGTCGACCGGATCGACGTGAACACCTATCTCGGCGAAAGCGCGGGCGGCAGCGGTGGCGGCGGCAGCACGCCCGCCGGCGACGAAGGCTGGAGCCGCAAACCGATCGACCTTTCGGGGCTCAAGGCGCTCGATGCGGATTTCGATTTCTCCACCAGCGAAATCCTGTTTCAGCAGATCAAGATCGGCGAGAGCGCGCTGAAGCTCCGGCTGGCGAATGGCGTGCTCAACGCCAATCTCTCGAAATTCGCGCTGTATGACGGGGCGGGCTCGGGCACGCTGACGGTGAACGGCGCGGGCGCCACGCCGCAGATCGCCGCGAATTTCAAGCTCGCCGGACTTGCGGCCGAGCCCTTCCTCACCGATGCGGCGGATTTCAAGCGGCTGCAGGGCAACACGGCGCTCGACCTGTCGGTGACGACAGCCGGCCGCTCGCAGCACGACATGGTGTCGGCGCTCAACGGCAATGGCGGCGTGAAATTCACCAATGGCAAGATCAAGGGCATCAATGTCGCGCAGCTCGCCCGCAACGTATTCAGCGCGGCGACGACGGGCTGGCAGTCGGGCGGCGCGCAGGACACGGATTTCTCCGAACTGGGCGGCACCTTCACCATCACCAATGGCGTGCTGAAGAATGACGACCTGCGGATGCTGTCGCCGCTGATCCGGGTGGCGGGCGCCGGCACGGTGAGCCTGCCGCCGAAGACGCTCAACTACCGCGTGGAGCCGAAGCTCGTCGCCTCGCTGGAGGGACAGGGGGCGACGGGCGGCGCGCAAGGCATCGAGGTACCGATCCTGATTACCGGCTCCTGGTCGAACCCGCGCTTTGCGCCGGACCTCGCCTCCATGATCCAGAACCGCGAGAACATCGAGAGCACGATCAAGTCGATCCGGGAGGACAAGGGCCGCGGGCTCATCCGCGGGCTGATGGGCCAGCCCGCCGAGGGCGAAGGGGGCACCGCCGCCGATGGAACGGCGAGCGAGAGCGGCGGCGAGGAAGCGGCCCCCGCCGAGGAACCGCAGCCCCGGCCCGAAGACGCGCTGAGGCAGCTTTTCGGCCGGTAGGGCAAGGCTTTGTGCCGGGCGGGCGAGCCGTCTAGACTGGCGTGAACTGATTCGCCGGGGACCGGACGGGCGCCTCATGATCCTGAACGCCTTGTCGACGCTGCTGAAATTCTTCATCGGGGCAGTCGCCGTGGGGGCATTGCTCAGCGCGTTCGACATCAAAGCCGAAGATGTGCTGATGGATATCGGGTTCACGCCCGATAACATCCTCGCCTTTGTGCGCGAGGGGATCGGCTGGGCCTTGCCGCATTTTCTGCTCGGCGCACTGGTGCTCATTCCCATCTGGCTCATCATCTTCCTTCTCAAACCGCCCGGCTTCCGCCGGTAGGCCTGCCCTTGCGGAGCCCTGCGGCACCCCCTAGAGTTATGGTTAACGGCGAGCGGAATTGACCTTCGCCGTTTGTCATTTCCTGGGGAGGTATCAATGAAGAAACTCGTTCTGGCGGCGGCTTTCGCCGTTTCGTCGCTCGCGCTTGCGGGCGCGGCCCATGCCAATGTCGGCGCCGGCCTGGTCGGCAATACGGTGACGCTGACGGGGCCGAGCGGCGTGATGAAGATCTATTATCCCGACACGTCCAGCATCGTGGTGAAGGGCGCCGACGGCGCCGAAGTCGCCGGCACCTGGCGCGTGGACGGCAACAAGATCTGCACGACGGTCGGCGAGAACCCCGAAAACTGCACCGATGCTGTGGACGAAGCACCGACGGTCGGCAGCTCGGGCACGATCGAAGGCGAACAGGGCGCCGTCCAGTGGGCGGTGAGCGAAGGCAAGGATTTCTGATCCGGCTTCGCCCGCGCTTTTCATCTGTTCCCGGCGCAATTGACTTCCTAAGATCGCGCAACTGAAACGCGAAGCGGGAGATGCGGCATGGGACGGCTTTCTGGAAAGCGGGCAATCGTTACGGGCGCTGGCAGCGGCATAGGCCGGGCCAGCGCCCTTCTCTTTGCGCGGGAGGGCGCGAAGCTCGTTATCGTGGACCGCGTGGAAGACGCGGTGGACGAGACGGCGGCGGCGATCCGCAAGGAAGGCGGCACGGTCTTCTCGGTTGCCGCCGATGTGAGCGACGAGGCGGCGGTGAACGGTTTCGTCGATCATTGCGTCTCCGAATTCGGCGGGGTCGATGTGGTCTATGCCAATGCCGGGATCAGCGGCGGCATGGTGCCCTTGCCGGAACAGACGGTCGCCTACTGGCAGGAAATCCTCGCCGTGAACCTGATCGGGCCGTTCCTCGCCATCAAGGCAGCGAGCCCGCACATGATCCGCCAGGGGAAGGGCTCGATCATCTGCACGGCATCCGTCGCGGGGCTGCGCGCCAATGCGGGCGGCACGCCCTATAGCGCGAGCAAGGCCGGCGTCATCAGCCTTGTGCAGACGGTGGCGAACGAACTCTACGGCACGGGCGTGCGCGTGAACGCGATCTGCCCCGGGCTCATCGAGACGGGCATGACGAAGCCCATCTTCGACGGCGCAAGGGCGCGCGGCACCGACGACAAGATCGGCCAGTTGAACCCGCTGAAACGCTACGGGCTGCCGCCGGAAATCGCGCAGGCCGCACTCTTCCTTGCGAGCGACGATGCGTCCTATGTGAACGGCCAGGCGATCCCCGTGGATGGCGGGCTTTCGAGCACGCATCCCTTCGCCGGGCGCCGCTGAACCCGCCATCAGATCCGCGCCGAGATGCTGGTGCCCTCGCCTGCTCCCGCGATTTTCGCGCGGAGCCGGCAGGGGCCGAGCGCAAAGGCGGCGACGCCCTTTTCGGTGAAACAGACGGCATCGCCGACGGCGAACCATGTGTCGCCATCGGGACTTGCCTCGAGCGCGACGCTGGCGCCGCCGAAACTGCCCCAGGCCCAGAATGTGCCCGTGCCGCCCTGCCATTCCAGCGTGGCGGAATGGCCGTTCGCGGCCGCGTCTTCGAAGAACCTGCTCATCGATCTCTCCCTTTGTCCGGTTACGGAGGGAGAGCATCACCCCGCTACAGGGGGGCGGGGATAAGTTTTCCGGAGGGGCCCGAAAAGCGCGCGGAATTCAGCCGATTTCCCAGAGAATATTTTTTCCGTCGCGACGCGTTTTCAGTTCGAGGCGGCGATTGTGAACGGAGAGCGCGCCAACCCAGAGCTCGTTCCAGGCGGCAAAGCCCGCCTCGTCCACGTCGATCCCCTGCATCAGCCGCCAGCCGGACTGGCGGAGCGTGACGCTGCTTCCGGCCGAGATTTCCACCTCCTCGCCCTGCGCGGCGGCGAGCGCGCCGAGATAGCGCGCAAAATTTTCTGCGGACTTATCCCCGGTTTCTAGAAGTGTGGCAGTCTCGTCGTAAAGCTGCATGCCGATGAGGCGCGCGGCGTGACCGAGATGGGCGCGGGTTTCTTCCGGGCCGAACAGCGAGAGCATGGTGGGAAGGAGCGAGCGGACATATTCCATCGCATAGGCGCGCTCGACCTTTTTCAGCCGCTCCTCGGGCCAGCTTGCGCTGTCGAGCTGCGGCGCCCTGACGGGATCGAAATCGGGCGCGCGCTCGTCGGGCGCGAAGCGGACGCGCTCGCTCTCCGCGATCTCGCGGCCATAGTCGAAATAGTAGCCCTCAAGGCCCGGCGCGCCCGTGACCGTCTGGCCGGTGCAGACGAAGCCGAGGCGCGGATTGCCGAGCGAGACGCCATTATGTCCGTGCCAGCCATGGAGCATGGCCTCGTTCACTTTCGCAGGGATGCCGCAGATCGCGGCGCCCTGCCAGATCCAGCGCGGCGGCGGATAACGCACCCAGGCCTTCACATCGCTTTCGGGCATGTATTCGGTTTTCACGCCGCCAAGCGCATTGGAGAAATAATGGTACTGCGCGCAGGCGACCGCATCGGGCAGGCCGGTGAGCCCAAGCTTTTCGAGACCGGGCAGGAATTTTTCCAGATGCTGGCGGCGGAAATGCGCACAGACGAATTCGGCCGCCGCCGCCTCGCCCTTGCGCGTGACCAGCGCGAGGACAAGGCCCGTCATCAGCGCGTTATAGAGCTTCGAGACGGCCTTGTATCCGGCGAGGGAGGGAGTGGGGGTCATGTGGCGTCGTCCGCGTTGTATTGAATGAAGAGTATGCAACGCAGGGCGCGGGGCGGGAACCGGAAGTGCGGGGGCCCGGACATCCGTCGAGCATGGCTCACAATGCCCGCAAGGTCCAATCTGCAAGGAGCTTGTCGATATACATGTCGACCCCGGTCACAGTGTCGTTTGCGATGTAGCGCATCCGCTTCTCGATTTGGCTGTCATATGGCCTCAAGAGTTCCCTTATTTCGTCGCCGCTTCGCCCGAGTTGTGCCGCCAGGGCAACGACTTGCGCCACCCTGATCATGTGGTTCGGGCTTATCAGCCAGGGATTGGGGGGCCGGTCCGCTACAATGAAGGCAAGATAGGATTCAAGATCCGTGATGGCATCAATGACGGGGAGCAAATTTCCGCGGATAAAATCCACGACCAGATTTGTCAATTCGCTTCCGCCGATGTCCGGTACGCGGACTCTCGGGAAGGAAGTCAGCGAGACCTTATCCAGACTCGCGAAATGAAACGTCATGCTGCAATCCACAGCTACATCAAGTTCCTTCGCCCATAGCTGGAAGTTGGGGTGACCATATTTCACCATCGCAGCAATGCCAAACTGCTGAGCGTCAGGATTCCGCAATCCAAATTGCGCCATGAAGTACCGTCTGGAATCTTGCCCGAAATAGAGAAAATGTTCGACGTGCGGCGTGCTCCAGGAGGCTCGGTAAATGTATTTCCTGAGGCGTTCGTAGCCAATGCCCGCCAAATTCGTCTGCATCAACGCGTCATCGTACATTTTGCCCCCCAATCTCGTTCCGTTGAATCAGACGCCTTACGGTGCAGGTGACGATTCCTGCGCTCGCCCGCTTATGCGATGGAAACTCGAAACGCCTCGCCCTTGCGTGTGACCAGTGCGAGGACAAGGCCCGCCATCAGCACGTTATAGAGCTTCGAGACGGCGTTGCTTGGAGATCGTTTCGGCGTCAATCGCGGCGCGAAACTGCGCTGGTCATCTGTACAGTATACCACGCAAGCACACCCGTTAGCAGCATGGTGAAACCAGAGGCAAAGTCCTCTTTGAAATACCGGGGCGAGAACACCATCAGACTCGCAAGCAGGTCACCCTTTTTCATTATCAGAGCACTGATCAAGACGGACGAAAACATGACCAAGATGCTGTAGCCAAGGTTGCTGACCATCTTTAGTCGATGTCCGATTGCAAAAAGAACAAACTGAAAGATTACCTGAAGGTATAAAACTCTCCACAGCACATTGGAAACGGATGCAGACATTGCAGTGTCCAACGATATTTTTACAAAAGAAAAATAGTAGAAAGCCGCTCCCACAATGAAGAACAAGGAAACATCAAGAATCACAATGGTCAAAGCGGATACAAAAGCACTATCGGCGACTACCCCCTTCATTTTCTACCTACCTGTCTCAGCAACCGGTTGACGGCCGCGTACGCCATCGGCAATCCATTTCACGTTCAATGCACCTTCCCGTGCTCGAGCCGATCAATCGCCGCGGCGTGCGAGCGACCCAGCTTGTCGAAGCGAACGCCTGTTACCTTCGGAGCCTTGCCAGCGTAGAACTTTGCAGGCCGTTTGAACTGAACGGAATCGATGCGTCTCTGAAAAAACTCAACCTGCGCAACCTGTTTCACACCCTCGACGTCGATTTGAACGTCGACGATCTTCGCGGTGTACTCCAAATCCTCTATCGCTCTGCGGTCGGGACAATAGGGTTTCGTATGACGCCGAGTTCCCTCCCCCGGACAGGACGTACAGCAAGTCCCACATGAAATGCGTGATGAGCGCGCGCTTTCCTTCCAGCGAGAGAAACGGGCTCATATGCCGATCTCCAGCCGGCCGATCCTGCTGCCGGCGAAGCGGAAAGAGAAAGTGAGCATGGCGGGGCTGCCCGGGAAATCGCCGGTTACCCGGGCCCGGACCTTCGCACCCCCGTCTTCTTCATGAAGCTCCATCGGCTCGGCCATATGCCGGTACTTCGCCTTGGCGGCGCTCCACCAGGCCTCGATGGCGCTGCGGCCCGCATGCGTCTCGCCTTCATCCTTAACGACGGCATTCTCATCGAAGGCGGCGGCCAGAGCGGCGCTGTCGGTGCCGCGGTCGGCGTCGAAATAGGTTCTGATCGGGAGGGGCAATTGCATGGGGCGGCTCCTTTGCTGCGGTGTTTCCTGAGGACAAGGTAAGGCTGGACTTCTGTCCCGATAAGCGAGATAAATATGTACGTCTTATTTCGAAAATCAGAATAATGTACCGGCCTGGGCTGAACGAACTGGATGCGGTCATCGCCATCATGCGCCGGAGGTCGTTCAGAGCGGCGGCGATCGACCTCGGCATGTCCACGACCGCGCTCAGCAATGCGATCGGAAAACTCGAAGCCAATCTCGGCGTCCGCCTTTTCAACCGGACGACACGCAGCGTCTCCCCCACCGATGCGGGGCGGGCCTTTGTCGAGCAGGTTGGCCCGGCGCTGCGCGACATTCACGACGCCATGGAGGGTGTGCGCGCCCAACAGGCAACGCCATCAGGGACGCTGCGGATTAACGCGTTCGCGACGGCGGCGAGGGAGATCGTGTCGCCGCTGGTGCTCGAGTTCATTCGCCGCTATCCGCAGGTGCATGTCGACCTCGTCACCGAGGGACGACTCGTCGACATCGTTGCAGACGGGTTTGATCTCGGCGTGCGGGTCGCGGATCTCGTGCCCACCGACATGATTGCCGTCTCTCTCGGGCGGCCGCAGCGATATGCCGTTGCAGCGTCGCCCGCCTATTTCGAAAAACATGGCATGCCGCTCGTTCCGCCCGACCTGCTCACGCATTCATGTATTCGTGTGCGCTTGCCGAACGGTGCGCTCTATCGCTGGCAGTTCGAGAAGAAGGGAGAAACCGTGCAGATCGATGCCGGCGGCCCGGTCACCGTCGACGAGGCGAGCGTCGCGCGCACGGTGGCGCTCGGCGGCATCGGGATCGGCTTCTTCATGGAGCAGGACGTGCGCGCCGACATCGAAGCGGGGACGCTTGTCCGTGTGCTCGAAGACTGGACGCCGCCTTTCGCGGGCCTCTGTCTCTATTATCCCGGACGGCGCAATCCATCCGCCGCGCTCAAGGCGTTCATCGCGCTCGCGCGCGAACTCGGCGGGAAATCCCGGCGGTGAAACGAAGTGCTTGGGGAAATGGTGCCCAGGGGCGGAATCGAACCACCGACACTGCGATTTTCAGTCGCATGCTCTACCAACTGAGCTACCTGGGCGGAAGCTCCGGGACGGGCAAATGAGCGCCGTTCCGGCGAGGCCCGCGGTTTATAGGCAATAGAGTCCGGCCTGTCCAGAGGGGCGGGGCCTGCCCGCAAAGGTCAATTGCGGCGGGGGGTTAGCCCTCGCCATCCTCCTCCGGGCGGCGGGACTGGGAGGCCTCGTCCCATTCGTCGGGCGGCTCCACGGCGGGGATGGCGTAGGTGCCTTTCAGCCAGCGGTTCAGGTCCACATCGGCGCAGTGCTTCGAGCAGAAGGGGTGGAACTTCTGCTGCGAGCGCTCACCGCAGATGGGACAGGGACGCGGCGGCTTCAGGGTCACGATCTTGGCGGCATCGTCGCTCATGGCGCGGCCTCGACGCTATTGCAGCGCGCCGACATCGATCTTCTCGCGCGAATAGGCGGGCTCGCCGATGAGGCTGACTTCCGCCGGCACGCGGCGGCGCAGGCGCTCCACGAGATAGGGATTGCCGCGCTCGAGCCAATCCACCACTTCGGGCGAGGCACGGGCGACGAGCGCGCGGCCGGGCGCGGCTGCGGCCTCGCGTGCGATCTTGCGCAGGAGATCGTTTGCCACGGTGGCGCAGGTTTTCCGCCGCGGGCGGCCATACGGGAAGGCGGGCTCGGTCAAGAGCTTGTCCAGCGGCTCGCGGACGCGCTTTCGCGTCATCTCGACAAGGCCGAATTCCGACATGGCCGAAATCTGCGTCGGCACGCGGTCCTTCGCGAAGCCGGTGTTGAGCGCATCCAGTACCTTCTGGATGTTCTCAGGGCTGTTCAGATGGATGAAGTCGATGACGATGAGGCCGCCGGTGCCGCGCAGGCGAAGCTGATAGACGATCTCTTCCACGGCTTCGAGGTTGATCTTGACGCTGGTTTCCTCAAGGCCGGTCGCCGCCGTGTAGCGGCCGGAGTTCACGTCGATCGCGGTCAAGGCCTCGGTCGTCTCGATGGTGATCCAGCCGCCGGAAGGAAGCTCGGCGCGGGGCTCGAGCGCAGCCTCTATCTCGCCGTCCACATCGTAAAGCGAGAAGAGATCGCCGGGGCCGTTGAAAAGCTGCACGCGGTCGAGCATTTCCGGCATGGCGCGGCGGCAATAATTCTGCGCCTCGGTGAAGGCATCGGCGCAATCGATCAATACGCGGGAGGTCTGCGCATTCACGCAGTCGCGCAAGGTCTTCGAGACGGGGTCGAGATCGTGGAAGACGACGCTCGGCGGCACGGATTTCCTTTCCGTCTCGCGGACTTTCCGCCATTCCTCGGCGAGCTGGCGCGCATCGGCGGCGATGTCTTCGGACGTTGCGCCGATGGCTGCGGTGCGGACGATGAAGCCCGCCGGCTCGCCGGTGACGCCCATCGGATTGAAGCGCGCGACCATTTCCTCGACAAGGGCGGTCAATCTCGTGCGCTCATCCTCATCCTCGATGCGGCGCGACAGCGCGACGCCCGACTGGTTCGGCACCAGCACGAGAAGGCGGCCGGGAATGGTGACATTGGCGGAGAGACGCGCGCCCTTGTCGCCGATCGGGTCCTTCACGGCCTGCACGAGAATGGCCTGACCTTCATGGACGCAGGCGCTGATGGGCGGGAGCGCGCCTTCATCGAGACCCGTCAGCTCGCAGAGGCAGCGCGCCTCGCGCGCGCCGAGGAAGCCTGCGCGTTCGAGCCCCACTTCCACGAAGGCGGCCTGCATGCCGGGCAGCACGCGCTGCACGCGGCCGAGAAAGATATTGCCGATGAGCGAATGGCCGGCGCGGCCCGTCTTTGCCTTCAGGTCGTCTTCCATGGTCCGTTCAAGGAACAGTTCCACGGGACGTCCATCCTCGACGATTGCGACCCGCGTTTCGCCGGGACCGACATTGATCAGCACTTCTTCGGACATAAAACCCCTGGTCCGCCTCCGCCGCGCCCCCACGCAGACGAAAGCTCCCTTTTCACCCTCGATCGCTCCGGATCATCTTGTTGAAGGCCGATCCTAACACTGTTGTAAGCGGGGATACCAGACGAAGAAAGTGCAGGATTTCCGCGGCCGGCACCCTTTCGGGTATTGCCGGGGCGGGTTCCCTTCAAGCGGCTTTCGCATCCGGCCGTTGCGACTTGACCGATGCCATTGCGTCTGGAGCAAGCCAGCGCGACAGCGCGCGCCGGGCCCAGGCGGCGCCATGCGCCTCCAGCCGCCGTTCAGCCTGTGCGCGGGAGAACGGCAGATCGCCGCGATAGATATAGATCATGTCTCGCAGGCTGGACGTCAGATAGAGGTCGACATCGAAACCCGGTTCCTCGAGACACATTTCGGCGCGGCCGTTCTCGTGGACGAACCACCAGTCGCGCCGCTGACGCGGCTGATCGGTGAGGGTGAGCTGTACGACGCAACGCCGGTCGCCAAAGGCACTTGCATCGACATGAGTTTCGAGCCCCCAGAGCAGGACGGTGACATCCATCTCGTGCTTTGCAAGCTCGCGGCGCGACCATTTCTGCCCCCATATGCCGAGCGCCTCGACGATGGGGACGAATTCCTCGCCTGCCGGCGTCAGGTGATAGGTCCAGATTCTTCCGCTTTCGGAGCGCCGCCGCTCGATGACCCCTTCGACTTCAAGTTCCTTCAGCCGGCGCGAGAGAAGCGTGGGCGATGCCAGCGGCACGCCGCGGCGCAACTGGGAGAACCGCGTCGCGCCAAAGGAAAGGTCGCGAATGATGAGCGCCGTCCAGCGCTCGCAAAAAAGCTCCGCCGCCTTGGCGACGGGGCAGAACTGGCCATAGGTCCGCATGGAGCCCTCCTTTGTTGGGCCGAAGCGTAGGAAAACCGCCAAGCCGCCACTAGTACATTCAATGGACTATTCCGGCCCGCCGCACGAGCGAATGATGCGGCCGCCGCCGGACAGGACCGGCTGCGAAGAAGCGCGGAGACACGCGCACCGGACCCGTCACAGAAAGAGACTCCAACATGAACCTCAACACTCTACTCAACCGCCCGAAGGCTGAAAATCCGGACCTTGCTGCCCTCAAATCGCGCCAGCAGGGCGCCTGGTCGTCCGGCGACTACGCCGTGGTCGGCACGACGCTGCAGATCGTCGGCGAAAGCCTGTGCGAATCCCTCGACATCCGGCCGGGCGCGAAGGTGCTCGACGTCGCCGCAGGAAACGGCAATGCGTCGCTCGCCGCTGCGCGGCGCTGGTGCGACGTGACCTCGACGGACTATGTGCCGTCATTGCTCGAGCGCGGCCGCGAACGCGCCGCGGCCGAGCGGCTGCCCATGTCGTTCCGGGAAGCGGATGCGGAAGACCTTCCCTTCGAGAACGCCAGTTTCGACGCGGTGGTCTCGACATTCGGCGTGATGTTCGCGCCGGACCACGACAAGTCCGCGGCGGAAATGATCCGCGTCTGCCGGACGGGCGGCAAGATCGGCCTTGCCAACTGGACGCCGGAGGGCTTCATCGGCCAGCTCTTCAAGACCATCGGCAAGCATCTGCCGCCTCCGGCGGGCGCGAAATCGCCGGCGCTATGGGGCACGCGCGACCATATCGATGCGCTGTTCTCGGCGGATGCGGCGAAGGTTGACATCGAAGCGCGCAACTTCGTGTTCCGCTACCGCTCCACAGCACATTGGCTCGAGGTCTTCAGATTGTGGTACGGGCCGGTGCTGAAAGCCTTTGCGGCGCTTGAGCCGGCGGCGCAGGCCGCGCTTGCCGACGATCTGACGGCGCTTGCCGAGCGGTTCAACCGGTCGGGCGACAGCACCATGATCGTTCCGAGCGAATATCTCGAAATCGTCGTGACAAGACGATAGACGAAGAGCGCGCCCCGGCCCCCTGCGCCGGGGCGGCACTTCACGCGAGCCGATACCCCGCGCCTGCGAGAAGCTGACCCACCTCGAAGAGGGGCAATCCCACGACAGATGAATGGGAACCGGAGAGCGCGCGGACGAAAAGCGCGGCGCGGCCCTGGATGGCATAGCCGCCGGCCTTGCCCTGCCATTCGCCGCTGGCGAGATAGGCGGCGATTTCTTCATCCGAGAGGCGCTTGAAGGTGACGCGGGTTTCGCTGACGCGCGAGATGGCGCGGCCCGGCGTCACGAGATGAATGGCGGTGTAGACGCGATGCGCGCGGCCTGAAAGAAGCGCGAGGCAGGCGCGGGCGTCTGCCTCCGTTTCCGCTTTCGACAGGATGCGGCGGCCGCAGGCAACCACCGTGTCGGCACCGAGCACGAGCGCGCCGGGATGCGAGGCTGCGACGGCCTCCGCCTTTTCGCGGGCAAGGCGCGCGGCATGAAGGCGCGGCAGCTCGCCCTTCAGGGGCGTTTCATCGAGTTCGCTTGCAACGACCTCATCCGGCTCGACGCCGATCTGACGGAGCAGGGACAGCCGGCGCGGCGAGGCGCTGGCGAGGATGAGGCGGGGATTCGCGCCCTTTACCGGCACCGGCGCTTCACTTGAACCGGTAGGTGATCCGGCCCTTGGTCAGGTCATAGGGCGTCATTTCGACAAGCACCTTGTCGCCCGCAAGCACGCGGATGCGGTTCTTGCGCATCTTGCCGGCGGTGTGGGCGATGATCTCGTGTTCGTTCTCGAGCTTCACGCGGAACGTGGCGTTGGGCAGCAGTTCCGTCACCACGCCCGGAAACTCGAGCATTTCTTCCTTGGCCATTCACTATCCTTTGGAAATTTGGCCGGAAGAATGGTCAGAAAGCGGGCGGAAATCAAGAGCCCGGCCCGCGAATTCATGCGCGTGCCGGGCCCAAATCATTGATTTTCCGGTCTTTTTGCCTCAGTCGACCAGCAAGTAGTCGACGGTGGAGACGACACGGACGATTTTCATGATCTGCTCGCTCTCCTGGGCGCCCGGCGTTTCGTCGCGCGGCAGGATCGAGAACTGGCCCTGCCAGGCGCGGCGGATGCCGCCGAGGCGGGAGCCTGAATCATTGGCGAAGGTTTCGGCCGCCTCACGGGCGCGGACGGTCGCCTCCTCGAGCATTTCGGGCTTCACCTCGGCAATCCGGGTGAAGAGGTAGGACGGGCGGACCGGGCCGTACTCATTCGAGAGGACGACGCCCTGCTCCACCAGGCTGCTCGAGTCGCGATTCGCTTCCGCGACCTGATCCACATTGGTTGTGCGGAGAACGATCTGCTGGGCAATGATGAAGCGGGTGTTGAACTCGCCGCTCGAATACATCTGGGCGAGGCGGTCGGTCACCTGCGGCGCCTGAAGCTCGATTTCGTCATCGGCGAAACCGTGGCTCTTCAGGAAGGCATTGACGATTTCGGCGTTGCGCTTCACTTCCGCCTGGGTCGCGGCAAGCTCATCGCCGGTGACGACGAAGCGCAGCGCCCAGAGCGCGAGGTCGGCCTTGACCTCCCGTTCGGAGAGGCCCTTCACGGATATGGAGCGGTCGCCGAGACGGGACTTCACCAGCCCGTCGCCGGCAAGATAGCCGCCAAGCGCGATGCCGAGGCCGAGAACCAGCGCGGCGGTCAGTGCGAATATGGATTTCATGGGCGATGCCCTCCCCAACGGATGTTGCGGCATTCTTATATCACGAAGATTGGGGCGGATTAATGGAGGCCGCAGGCCCGATCTTCTGCGGGCGGAGGATCAGCCGGCGGCGGCGCCCGCCCGGCCGAAGCGGCTTTCAATATAGCGCCGCAGCGTCTCCCTGAGCTCGCGGTAAGCGGCGAGGCGGCGATCGCGATTGCCGCCGGTGGGGGCGGCCAGCGGGTCGCCCACCTCCCAGTATTCGACATCGGTGGCGGAGGAGCGCGTGAGTTCCTCGGCTCGCGCGCGGGCCTCCGGCGTCAGCGCCACGATGAGGTCGAAGCTCGTTTCGTCCAGATCGTCGAAGCCCTTGGGGCCGCTCGCGGAGGGGGCGAAGCCTTCCTCGCGCAGCACCTCGGCGGTGAAGGGATCGGGCTCCTCGGCGGGGGCGACGCCCGCGGAATCGACATAGATGCGGTTCCCGTAGAGCTTCTTCAGGATCGCCTCCGCCATGGCGGAGCGCACCGTGTTGAGATTGCAGGCAAAGAGAACGGAGCCCGGCAGGACCGGCTTGCGTTCCACATTCGCGCCCTGCTTCGCCACGTCACTCATCCCTTGATGTGCAAGACGCAGATCAGCGTGAAGAGACGCCGGGCCGTATCGAAATCCATTTCGATCTTGCCGGAGAGGCGGTCCTTCAATGTCTGCGAGCCTTCATTGTGAAGGCCGCGGCGGCCCATGTCGATCGCCTCGATCTGCGCGGGTGCGGCCGTCTTGATCGCGTCGTAATAGCTTTCGCAGATCAGGAAGTAGTCCTTGATGATTTTGCGGAAGGGGGTCAGCGAGAGCAGTACCTTGCCATGGGGATCGCCCGTTTCGAGACGGATGTCGAAGACGAGGCGGTTTTCCTCGATGGCGAGATGGAGGATGTAAGGCCCGCCATCGCTGCCGACGGGCGCGAAGCTGTTTTCCTCCAAAAGATCGAAGATAGCGACCTTCCGCTCATGCTCGACATCGGGGCTGCGGCGGACGACGGAGTGCTCGTCCAGCACGAGATCGGCAATGCGGTAATTGGCGCCTGCCGGGATTGCCGGGGCGCCTTCCGCATTTGCCTCATCGTCTGCTGTACGGTCTGACATGGTGGCGCAGTTTAAGCCGATTTGGGCGAGGGAAGCGAGCGATTGGAGATCACTCCTGCAGTCGCTCCACCCACATAATGTCATCCCGGCGAAAGCCGGGACCCAATCCACGTCTCATCGGCTCCGGGCCGTCGACAAGGAGGTCGGCGCGTCTACCCGATCGAATATCATTTGCTGAGGGAACCAATGGGTCCCGGCTTTCGCCGGGATGACACTTCTATTTTTCTCGGTCTCGCAGCCAGACCAGAGAGTTTACAAATTCAATCTGATCGCCACGGAGCGGAGGTGGGCGTCGAGGCCTTCGGCTTCGGCGAGCGCGAGGGCGGCGGGGCCGATGGCGCGGAGCGCATCGGCGTCGCAGCGGACGATGGAGGTGCGCTTCATGAAGTCGAGCACATTGAGGCCCGACGAGAAGCGTGCCGAGCGGGCGGTGGGCAGCACATGGTTCGAGCCCGCCACATAGTCGCCGATCGCTTCCGGCGTGTAGCGGCCGAGGAAGACAGCGCCTGCATTCGTGACTTTCGCGAGCAGGGCTTCGGCATCATCGACCGCGAGTTCGAGATGTTCGGGCGCGAGGCGATCGACCAGCGGCGCGGCATCGTCAAGCTTCTCCACCAGAATGACGGCGCCGAAATCGGCCCAGCTTTTCGTGGCGGTGGTCTCGCGCGGCAGCGCCTTCAACTGGCGTTCCACGGCTTCCTCGACACGGGCGGCGAAAGCGGCATCGTCCGTGATCAGGATCGATTGCGAGCTTTCATCGTGCTCGGCCTGCGAGAGGAGATCGGCGGCGATCCAATCGGGATCGTTCTTGCCGTCGGCGACGACGAGAATTTCAGACGGGCCCGCGATCATGTCGATGCCGACCTGACCGAAGACCTGGCGCTTGGCGGCGGCGACAAAGGCATTGCCGGGGCCGACGATCTTGTCGACGGGGGCGATGGTCGCCGTGCCGCAAGCAAGCGCGGCAACGGCCTGCGCGCCGCCGACACGGTAAACCTCGCTCACACCGGCAAGCTTCGCGGCGGCAAGCACCAGAGGGTTCACCACGCCATCCGGCGTCGGCACGACCATGACGATGCGCTTCACGCCTGCGACCCTTGCGGGGATCGCATTCATCAGCACGGAGCTTGGATAATTCGCGGTGCCGCCCGGCACGTAAAGGCCGACGGCGCCGACCGGCGTCCAGCGATGGCCGAGTTCGACGCCCGCCTCATCCGTGAAGCGCGCATCTTCCGGGCGCTGGCGGACGTGGTAGGCCTCGATACGGGCGGCGGCGAGCTTCAGCGCATCGAGTGTTTTCGGATCGCAGGACGCGGCGGCGGCATCGAGATCCTCTTGCGGGATGGCGAGCGTTTCGACCGTCAGTTCCGGCAGGCGGTCGAAGCGGCGCGTGTATTCGACCAGCGCCTCATCGCCGCGCGCGCGGACATCCGCCACGATCTTCGCGACCGTGTCGTTCACATCGACGGATGCCTCGCGCTTGCCGGTGAGCAATGCAGCGAAGGCTCCCTCGAAATTCGCGTCCCTTGCGTTCAGACGGATGGGCATTTCGTTCAGTCCAGATCGTGTTCGGGCTTGTTGGGCGTTTCCCAGACAAGGCCGAGATCGGAGAGATGGGCTTCGAGCGCCTCGACCTCAAGGCGGAGTTTGGCGCCGCCGGAGAAAACCAGCGTGACGAGACCCGAAGGCGGGTTCATCTCGTCGAAGCGGATGGCGAGAAGATTGAGCACGCCTTCCGGGCGACCTTGAGCGATGTTGCGCGCGCGGGCGGTGAGCACATTCTCGAAATGGAGGCCGGCGCGGACGCGCTCATGGCTCGCGCGGCGGGCAGCGCCCTCGCCTTCCCAGCGAAAACGGTTCACCACGCAGGCGAAGCGGCGCGTGGACGGCAGGAAGGCGAGATCGCGCACCTGCAGGACCGCATCCTGCAGCGCGGCGGAAAGCACTTCGAGGTCGGCGGCATCTTCGGCCACAAGGCGAAGGTCTTTCGTCATGGGTCCTACTTTGCCTTTTCGCGCCAGATTTCGGCACCGCAGGCGCCGAGCTTCGCCTCGATGCGCTCGAAGCCGCGATCGAGATGATAGACGCGATTGACGATGGTTTCGCCCTCGGCGGCGAGACCGGCGATGATGAGGGCGGCGGAGGCGCGAAGGTCGCTCGCCATGACGGGCGCAGCCTTCAGCTTTTCCACGCCATGCACCAGCGCCTTGTCGCCATGGAGCGAGATGTTGGCGCCGAAGCGGGCGAGCTCCTGCACATGCATGAAGCGGTTTTCGAAAATCGTTTCGGTGATTTCGGATTCGCCTTCGGCGACCGTCATCAGTGCCATGAACTGTGCCTGAAGATCGGTGGGGAAGCCGGGGAAGACCTGGGTCACGACATCGACCGCCTGCAGCCGCTCGCCATTGCGCGCGATGCGGACCGCGCCCTGCTCGCTTTCGACCTCGGCGCCGGCGGCGCGGAGCACGGAGAGGGCGGCTTCGAAATCCTCGGCGTTCGCGCCTTCAAGCACGACCTCGCCGCCCGTCATGGCGGCGGCAATGGCATAGGTGCCGGCCTCGATGCGATCCGCGATGACGCGGTGGGTGGCGCCGTGCAACCTCTCCACGCCTTCGATGCGGAGCGTCGAGGTGCCGATGCCTTCGATCTTCGCGCCCATGGCGACGAGGCAGCGCGCGACATCGCCGATCTCGGGCTCGCGGGCGGCGTTTTCGAGCACGGTTTCGCCTTCGGCGAGCGTCGCCGCCATCAGCAGCGTATGCGTCGCGCCGACCGAGACGATGGGCGAGCGGATGACCGCGCCTTTCAGGCCCTTCGGCGCCGAGGCATGGACATAGCCTTCGACGAGGTCGATCTCGGCGCCCATCTTCTGCAGGCCCTTGATATAGAGATCGACGGGGCGGGCGCCGATGGCGCAGCCGCCGGGCAGCGAGACCTTCGCCTCGCGGCAGCGCGCCATGAGGGGGCCGAGCACCCAGAAGCTTGCGCGGATCTGGGAGACGATCTCATAAGGCGCTGTGGTGGACCTGATGTCCCTTGCGTGGAGCGTCATTACATCGGCGTCCGCGCCGCTCTCGACCGAAATATCGGCGCCGATGACGCCGAGAAGCTTCGAGAGGGTGCGCACATCGGCGAGCCGCGGCATGTTGGTGAGCTTGACCGGCTCATCCGTCAGCAGGGCGGCCGTCATCAACGGCAGGGCGGCGTTTTTCGCGCCGCTCACCGGGATCGAGCCCTTGAGGCGGCGGCCGCCGCGAATGTGAATGCTGTCCATGACTTGTGTCCGATCAGGCGTTTGCCGGTTTATAGGGGGCCTCCGCCCCCGAGTCACGAGGGAGGGCGCGAGGCGGCCCTTCTCGCGCCGGATCGGGGCTTTTTCGCGGGCCCAATCCGGCTATTTCGCGTCCTTGCGGGCGCGGGTCTGGGATTTCCGCTTCTTGAGGTTGTCGCGAAGCGCCTCGGCGAGGCGGGCCTGTTTGGCCTTGGCTTCCTGGGTCTGGGAGGCACGATCCGCCCCCTTGCCGCCGGGGGTGCGGGAATCGAAGCCGGAACCTGATTTTTTCATGGAATTCTCTCGGATAGGGATTTCGCTTCGGGGGCAAGATAGTGCGTTGCGGCACCTTGCGCGAGGGGGGTTGCTATGGCACTTTCCGCGCGCTTCGGAAAGCCCCGCTTCGGCCGGGGCCCCAAGGGTTCATTTACCATTCGGAGCGAGACTTGCCGCGCCTCCCGGGCGCGGGCTGGGGCGGGCCACACCGCCCCGAGGCATGCTGTGGTAGCTCAGTGGTAGAGCACTCCCTTGGTAAGGGAGAGGTCGAGAGTTCAATCCTCTCCCACAGCACCATTTTCCTCCTTTCACTGACATTCATAGATGGCAGCAAATGTCCGCCTTAGCGGGGTTGGCTTTTGCCACGTCCTACGCAAATATATTGTTTCCATAATTTGAAGCCAGGCAGCACTGTGCAATGCTGTCCCCAGTCGACTTTTTTTGTTCAGGAGTATCAGTCGCCAATCAAACAAGTGAGGACTTCCGATGACCGCCCGCCCCGATTTCTTCGTCAAAGGCGAAAAGGCGCGACTAATCCCGGTTGCAGCCGACTCGAACAAGGAAGTCAGGGCAACCTCGGTCTTTCTGGCAGCAATGATGGCGGTGCCCCCATTTGCTGAGAGGATGCTCGACACGATCGGCCAGAAAGCCGGGAAACGGGCGGAAGTGAGCAGTTTCACCGAGGTTTCTTTCAAGCCCTCACCCGACGCCAAGAACTTCCGCCCCGATGGATACATATCTGTCCTATCCGGGCGTGGCCGCCAGTGGCAGGCGTTATTCGAAGCGAAAATCGGCAATGCTGAAATCGATCCCGATCAAGTCCGTTCTTACGCAGCCCTTGCCAAGGACAACGGTATTGATGCCGTAATTACGATCTCAAATCAGTTTGTCGCCTTGCCCACACATTCTCTTGTGTCGGTTGGCAAAGTGCTGGAGCGTCACGTCACACTCTACCACTGGTCCTGGATGTTCATTATCACCGAAGCCATGCTCTTGATCGGCGACGATGAGTTCAGTGCACCGGAACAGAAATTCATTCTTTCCGAGTTGGTTCGCTTCCTCTCCCACGAATCTACAGGCGTGCGCCGCTTCGACAGGATGAACAAGGAATGGAAGGATGTGGTTTTAAGCGTCAACGCACGAGGCACTCTTTCAAAATCGTCGCCCGAGGTAATCAACACCGTCGCCGCTTGGCATCAGGAAGCGCGCGACCTGTCGCTGTTGATGACTCGTAAACTGCGAAGCCGCGTGCGCCAGAAACTCTCTCGTGCGCACGCAAATGATCCTTCTGCGCGCGTGGCAGCAGATGCTGAAACTCTCTCGAAGGATCATACGCTTGGGGTGGAACTCGAAATACCTGATGCTGCCGACACGCTTTACGTGCAAGCCGACATGACGAGACGTTGCCTTATTGCCTCCATGTCGCTTGACGCTCCGGACACGAAACGGGCGTCAAGCCGTATCAACTGGCTGTTGAAACAGCTCCAGAAGTCTGAGCCTGCGGAAGTCCATGTCGAAGCGATTATGCCCGGACGTACGCCCTCCGTTCGGATGACGCTTGCACAACTGCGCGGTGGCGACGAGGTAGTCGACCGTGCTTTCGCAGCAGGACTGCCTTCGTCGTTCAGAATCATGATGGTGCGCGATATTGCAGGTCGTTTCAGTGGAAACAAGACTTTCGTCGAGGAATTGGAGCGCCTAGTTCCGGAATTCTACGAAAATATCGGCCAGCATTTGCAAGCCTTCCAACCTAAGCCCCCTCAAGTGCGCGCGGAGAACATTCCTGTGGAAGAACAGGAAACAAGGCCCGGCCTGAAAGAGGTGGCGGCTGCGGCCGATGAAGCCGCCGAGGAGGCGCTAAATGTTGTAGTAGCAGCGTCCGCCGCGGAAGCATCCGAAAGTTGCGACGAATCAGTCACTGTTCCAGACGTCACTCCTACCGGCCTACCGCCCGACCGGAGCGCATTTCCAGATCAGTCGTCAGATCAGAGCCTCACATAGATTGATGGTGAGCGATTCCGGTCACTCGCCGGGACGTGGGACTGAATCCAGCTGCCATGCAGACGAGTTATGGAAGCCTTGAAACCCGCGATAAATGAGCGGCGATTATGCCGGCTGCCGTCTGTCCCTCAGCGGAACAGAAGCGGGGAGCTTCCGTTGAGTCCGGTATCTGCCGCACAGAGGCGGCAGGTTCCACCCCCAGACAGACGGAGGCCGCCATGAAAGTGAGCGAAGCCATGACGCAAGATGTGCAGGTCTGCAATCCGGACGACACGATCCGCGATGCGGCGCGCACGCTTGCCCAGATCGACGCCGGCGCCATTCCGGTGGGCGAGAACGACAAGCTCGTCGGCATGATTACCGACCGGGACATCGCCATTCGTGCCATTGCCGAGGGCAAGGGCCCGGACACGAAGATCCGCGAGGTGATGACGCCGGAGATCAGATATTGCTTCGACGATCAGGAGATCGACGAAGTGCAGAAGAACATGAGCGACAACCGGCTGAGGCGCGTCGTCGTGATCAATCACGACAAGCGGCTCGTGGGCATGCTGTCGCTGGCCGATATCGTGCTGGCGAATGGCAGCGCCGACAGGGCGCTTTACGGCGCCTCGCAACCGGGCGGCGCGCACAGCCAAGGCGCCTGAGGCTCGCGCCAGGGTTCACACCGACGCCCCGTGGGCCTGCGCCCGCGGGGCGTTTGCGTTCATCCCGGTTCTTCGCTTCCCATTCAGGGCGCGATGACGAAGCGGAGCACGATTGCGAGAAGCACGAAGGCGACAAGACCGCCGAAGAAGATGAAGCGGCGGGCGGGCGTGTTGAGCACGATCTGTCCCTGCCGCGCCTTTCCTGCCGGATAAACAAGGGGTTCCTTCGACGGGTTCCTTTCGTCCTGCATGGGTTCCTCCATTGGCTGCCTGCCTTGAGGGAACAGCAAGGCGGGGACTTCGTTCCATCGCTACGGCGCGCGGCATTTCGCGCGCCTCATGCACCCCCGGAGGACAAGATGGGACAGGCAATCAAGAAGGATCAGCTTCACGAATTGCTCTATCAGGCGCTCGAGACGGAGGCCGGCGGCATCAAGATCTACGAGACGGCGCTGAAATGCGCGATCAACGAAGACCTGCACGAGGAATGGGAAGGCTATCTGGAGGAAACGCGCAAGCACCACAAGACGCTGCTCGGCGTGTTCCAGAAGCTCGGGCTCGACCCGGAAGAGAGCACGCCGGGGCGGACGGTCGTCGCGCATATCGGCGCGTCGCTCGTGAAGGCGATGGAAATGGCGCTCAAGGCAGGCGACCCGGAAGCGGCGCAGCTCGTGGCCGGCGAATGCGTTGTGCTGGCGGAGACGAAAGATCACCTCAACTGGACGCTGATCGACCATGCCTGCGAGAATGCGTCGGGCAAGGTGGAAGAAGCGCTGCAGGAAGCGCTCGACATCATCGGCAATGACGAGGACCACCACCTCTATCACAGCGCCGGCTGGACGCGGGAACTCTGGATCGATGCGCTGGGCCTGCCCGCCGTGCTGCCGCCGCCGGAAGAAGAGAAGCATGTGGAAACGGCGATCGGCGCCTCGCGCGCTGAACAGGCGCGGGACGAGATGCTGAAGCGGAACTGAGCGGTCAGAGACAGTCGTAGATCGCCGCCAGCAGCGCCTTGTTGCGCGGGTTCTGCCAGCGAGGCCCCATATCGTTCGTAACATAGCCGAAGGCGACGCGGGCAACCGGGTCGCAGAAGCCGAGCGAGCCGCCGGCGCCGAAATGGCCGAAGGCTTCAGGGTTCGGCCCGAGCGGGCGCTCGGCCTGGGGGAGCTGGAAGCCGAGAGCGAAGCGGCTTTCGCGCTCCAGAATCCGGTCGGGGCCAAAGGATTGCTCCTCCGCGGCGGCGGCGAGCATGCCTGCCGACAGGACTTCGACGCCATCGATGCTGCCGCCCGCGGCGAGCGCGGAATAGACGCGGGCGATGCCGCGCGCGGTGCCGTGGCCGTTGGTCGAGGGGATTTCGGCTTCGCGCCATTCGGGGCGGTTGACCCAGCCGGAACCGGAAATGCCGGGCGGGTTCCAGTAGGTGTTCCATTTCATCAGCGTCACGTCGTCGAGTTCGCCTTCGGGGCGAGGGATTACGACGGGCGGCCAGAGGAACTCGGCGGCGCGATGATGCTCCGTTGACGGAAGGCCGATATGGACATCGGCGCCGAGCGGGCCTGCGACCTCGTCGTGCAATATCTGACCGACGGTGCGTCCCGACGCGCGGCGGACAAGCTCGCCCACGAGATAACCGAAGGTGTTGACGTGATAGCCATGCGCGGTGCCGGGCTGCCACCAGGGCGTTTCGGCGGCGAGCGCCTCCGTCATCCGCTTCCAGTCGAGTGCGGCGCCGTCGGGCAAGTCCTCGCGGATGGCGGGGAGGCCCGCTTGATGGGACAGCATGTGGCGGAGCGTGACTGTCTCCTTGCCATTGCAGCCGAATTCCGGCCAGTGGCAGTGGGCCGGGGCATCGAGATCGAGCGCGCCCCGCTCCACAAGCCGCAGGGCGACAAGGGCGGTGAAGGCCTTGCCGACGGAAAAGAAATTCACCAGCGTCTCGCGCGCCCAAGGGCGCTCGCGCGCGGCATCGCGGAAGCCGCCCCAGAGATCGCAGACGAGGCGGCCATCGACCATGAGCGCAATCGCGCCGCCCGGCTCGCCCCGCGCGGTGAAATTTTCGGTGAAGGCATCGCGGAGCCGCGCGAAACGCGGATCGCAGGCGCCGCCTATCGGGATGGCGTTCATTTCGTGAGCAGCATGAGCAGCGGCAGGGCCATCAGCATCTGACCGGCATAATAGGTCGTCCAGACGAGGACGCCGCGATAAGGGACAGGGCCGCGGAATTTATCGAGCGCGATGATGCTGTCGGAAAACATGAAGAGCACTGCGCCGAGGCCGAGGATGGGCGCGGCCTCGGGGATCGCCAGCGCGGAGAGCACCATGACGAGGATGACGGCAAGATAGGCGCCGACAGGGAGTTTCATCGAGCCGAGGCGCGATGCGATCGACCAATAGACGGCGAGCGCGGCAAGGCCCACTGCAAGCGAGACGGCTTTCAGGGCGAGCGTGTCCGGCCCCGTGGCGAGCGGCACCATGACGGCGATATAGAAGAGGTGGCTGACGAGGAAGGCGCCGAGCCCGCGCATGAAATTGCGGCTGTCTCCCTTCATGGCGAGGAAAAGATCGCCGGCACTCGAGAAGAAGAAGGCGGCGGCGAGGAGCAGCAGCGGCAGGGCCGGCCCCTGCCCCAGGGCCAGAAGCGGCAGCGGCACGAGAAGGCCGATCGACGCCGTCTTGAGGCCGGTGCGGAGCGCGGAAGGCGGCTGGCGCTCGATCAGCTGATAGGCGATGGCGGCGGCGAGCGAGGCAAGCGCAAGCGCGATGCGGAGCCCATCGAGCCCGTCACCCGTCATGAATATGTTTGCGATCATTTTCAGCCCCTTCCCTCTTCTTCCCACCCCTCCCCGAAAAATTCTTCGCAGGCTCGAATTTTTCGACCCTCCCTCAAGGGGAGGGTGGAATTCTTTGTGTTATTGCTCTTCTGCCACCATGATCGGCGAAGAACGGCTGACACAAAAGGACCAAATATGAACAGCGGTGCCCATGCCATCGACAGCTCGCAAAATGCGCGGGCGAAGAAATGGCTCGCGCTGACGGAGACGCGCGGCATCCGCAAGCATGGGGAATTCCTGCTGTCGGGGCGAAAGACCGTGCCGGAGGCTCTCGCGGCGCATGGGGCCCGTTTCACAGCGGCGCTGGCGCGGACGGAGAGCGAGCTCAACCGGCTCATGCTTCCCGCCCATGTGGAACGCTATGTGCTGGCAAAGTCCGTTTTCGAGGCGCTGGACACGAACGGGACCGGCTTTCCACTGCTGGTTGGAAAGGTGCCCGACTTTGCGGCGGTGGATTTCGCGGCGGCGCCGAAGGGGCTCGAACTTGTGCTGGCGCTGGGCGACCCGGCCAATCTCGGCGCCGTGCTCCGCAGCGCAGCAGCCTTCGGCGCCAGCCGCATCGTGCTGATGGAGGGGGCGGCGCATCCCTTTCATCCGAAGGCCCTCAGGGGCGGTGCGAATGCACAATTCGCGCTGACCTTTCTCAAGGGCGGGGACTGGGAGGCGCTTCGCGCGGCGAAGGGGCCGATGGCGGCGCTCGACGGCGAAGGGACGGATATCGAGACCTATGACTGGCCCGCCAATCTGCGGCTGGTACTGGGCGAGGAAGGCCAGGGGCTGCCGCCGGGGCTCAAGGCCGAGCGGCTCGCCATCCGGACCACCGGCGCCGTCGAATCGCTCAATGCGACGGTGGCGGCGAGCCTCGCGCTGGCGGCGCGGTTCCGGCACCTGACGCCCCGGTAATCCGGGCGGGTGATCCGCCGCGCGGGAGGCCGCGTAGCAAGGGGGTGAGAGCTGGAATGTGAGCCAGCGGTTCAACCCCTCAAGCAGGGTCCCCCGCAACGTGAATTCGCTTCTCAAAATCGTTGCAGCTCTTGCCATAGTGCTTCCCGCCGCAAGCGCCGGCGCGGACGCGGCAGCGCCGGCTGCTCCCCCCTCGCCGGCGCTGTCGTTCCGCGTCGAGCGCGGCGGGACACCCATCGGCACCCACACAATCCAGTTCACGCAGCAGGGCGATGCGCTTCATGTCGCCATCGACATCAAGCTGGCGGTGAATTTCGGTCCGATCACCGTTTTCCGCTATGCGCATACGAACCGAGAGACATGGCGCGACGGGAAGCTCGTCGCCATCGAAACGGAAACGGATGATGACGGACGCCGCTTCAGCGTGAGCGGCAGAGCGACCGACAAGGGATTCGAAGTGACGAGCTCGGAGAACGGCACGTTCATCGCGCCGGAAAACATCATCCCGACGAGCTACTGGAACCCGGCGACGATCGAACAGACAGAGCTTCTCGATACGCAGCGCGGCCGCATCATCAATGTGCAGGTGACGGAAACCGCGACGCGCGAGGCGATTGCCGATGGTGCGCGCATCCCGGTGAGCGAATATGAGATGACGGGCGATCTGAAGTTGAAGCTCTGGTATTCGCCGCAGATGGAATGGCTGAACGTGATCTTCCGCGCGCGCGGCGCGGATGTCGATTATCACGTGGAACGCTTCGACCGCGAGCGTTTACAGAGGCTGGCCTTGCAATGAACGACATCGTCTGGATTACAGGCGCAAGTTCCGGCATCGGCCGGGCGCTGGCGCTGCGCATGGCGCGCGAAGGCTGGCGCGTGGCGGCCTCGGCGCGGCGGGCGGAGGAACTTGAAAAGCTGCGCCAGGAAGCGGCGGGCGAGATTGCCGTCTATCCGCTCGATACGACGAGCCCCGAAGATGTGAAGAACGCCGTGGCCAAGATCGAGCGCGAGATGGGGCCGATTGCGACGGCAGTTCTCTGCGCGGGCACCTATGAGCCGGTGCTGGCGCGCGAATTGACTGCCGAGAAGGCGCGCCCCGTTTTCGAACTCAATTTCATGGGCACGGTGAACTGCCTCGAAGAGCTGATTGCGCCGATGCGCGCGCGCAAGGCGGGGCGGATTGCGGTGGTGGCATCGCTCGCCGGCTATTTCGGATTGCCGACTTCGGCGATCTATGGCGGCAGCAAGGCGGCGCTCATCAACATGGCGGAGGCGCTGAGGCCCGATCTCGCGCTCGACGGCATCACGCTCCAGATCGTCAATCCCGGTTTCGTAAAAACGCCGCTCACGGACAAGAATGAATTTCCGATGCCGTTCCTGATGGAAGTCGATGACGCGGTGGATGCCTTCTATCGCGGGCTCCAGTCGGACCGTTTTGAGATCACCTTCCCGCGGCGTTTCTCCCTGATCCTCCGGCTGCTGCAGATGCTGCCCTACCGGATGTCGCTGGCGTTGACCGCGAAGAGCCTGCCAAAAAGGGCGAAGCAAAGCGCGGGCGCTACTTCCTGATTTCCTCGTAAGCCGCGAGCGCGCGGGCGCGGGCTGCGCCATGATCGACGATCGGCTCCGGCCAGGATTTGCCGAGTGTCACCCCCGCTTTCGTCAGCACGTCGGACGGCGCCTCCCAAGGGCGGTGGATGTAGCGCGCATCGAGCGCAGCCAACTCCGGCACATAGCGGCGGATATAATCGCCCGCGGGGTCGAACTTCTCGCCCTGCAACACGGGATTGAAGATGCGGAAATAGGGCGCGGCGTCGGCGCCCGAGCCCGCCACCCATTGCCAGCTTGCGCGGTTCACCGCGAGATCGGCATCGACCAGCGTATCCTCGAACCATTCGGCGCCGCGCCGCCAGTCGATCAGCAGATGCTTGACGAGGAATGAAGCGGCCACCATGCGCACGCGGTTGTGCATCCAGCCCGTCTGCCAGAGT
The DNA here is from genome assembly GCA_019636015.1 of Parvibaculaceae bacterium. Classification (GTDB taxonomy): domain Bacteria; phylum Pseudomonadota; class Alphaproteobacteria; order Parvibaculales; family Parvibaculaceae; genus Parvibaculum. Next base: position 1,083,075 of record JAHBYJ010000001.1, on the reverse strand, counting down.
TCGCGCATGCCGGCATCGACCAGCGGGTAGCCCGTCTCGCCCTTCGTCCATGCGTGAAAGGCCGCATCGTCCTTCACCCAGGGGAAGGCGTCGAACTCGCTTTTCCAGTTTTCGCCCACGATGCCCGGCCAGTGGAAGACGAGATGAAAGGCGAAATCGCGCCAGCCGACTTCGCGCAGGAAAGGTTCCGCGGCGGCGGCGCTTCCCGAATGCGCCTCGGCGGCATTGCGCGCGACATGCCAGATGCGGCGCGGGGAGATCTCGCCCCAATGAAGATGCGGCGAGAGGCGCGATGTGCCTTCGCGGTCCGGCAGATCGCGCGCATCGCGATAGGCGGACATGGCGTGATCGACAAAGGCGGCGAGGCGCGCCTGCGCGCCCTCCTCTCCCGGTTGCCATGTTTCGCGCAAGCCGCCTGCCCAGTCAGGCTTCACGGGAAGAAGGCTCCAATCATCCAGCGCATCGGATGGGCACAGCGCTGCAGCAAACTTTTTCGGCGCGGGACGCGGCGAGGCAATGTCGCGCTGCGAGAGAGCGCGCCAGAAGGGCGTGAAAACCTTGTAGGGATCGCCGTTGCCCGTCTTCACCTCCCAGGGCTCCACCAGCAGCGAGCCGTTGAAGCTCGCCACTTCGACGCCGCTTTCGCCAAGCGCGGATTTCAGCGCCTTGTCGCGGGCGACGGCATGAGGCTCGTAGCAGCGGTTCCAGCAGAGCGCGGTGGCGCCGGTCTCGTTGACGAGGCGCGGGAGGATCTCGGCCGGGCGGCCCCGACGGAGGATGAGCGGCGCGCCGCGCTTTCGCAGGGCATCCGAGAGCGATGCGAGACTGTGGTGAAGCCACCAGCGCGAGGCGGCGCCCGGCATGTCGTCCGGATCGAGGATGAAGAGCGGCAGCAACGGCGCGCCGGAACGCAGAGCCGCATCGAGCGCCGGATTATCGTCGAGCCTCAAATCGCGGCGGAACCACATGACGATAGGTGCCCCGTCTGCGGGCGGCCGCTTTTTCAGTGACATCGTGACTTCGCCGGATGTGGAACGCGCATCCCATGGATACGCTGCAGCGGCGGGGGCGGATCAGGCGTCCTATGCCGGGCGGGCGGAAAAGCCGGACAGGCGCCAACCCGCGGCTGCAAAACCGCCGACCGGATAATGATGCGCAAGGCGGCAGTCCCAGATCACGAACATGCCTTCGCGCCAGGGAATACGAAGCTGGTTCTCCGGCGTGTAGAGATGGTTGCGCAATAGCTTCAGGATCAGCCGCGCTTCCTCTTCCGGCACGCCTGCAATCTGCCGGGTGAAGTCCGGACTGAAATCGAGGCAGGCAAGGCCGCTCACCGGATGGGGCGCAATCAACGGACGCCACACTTCCGCATGTCCCTCATACCGGCCATGGCCGGCATGAAGCGGCGCGAGGTAGTGGCGCATCGGGACGGAGAGCCCCCGATAGGCAGCGTGAAAGGACGACCAGATGCTTTCTCCGCCCTCCGGCGGCACCCGAACCGCGCGGAGGAAGAGCAAGGCAGGTCTTTCCTTCCGCCATGCCGGGTCCATCCTCTCGACAAGGTGAATGGGCGCGAGGCCGCCTGTCGCCGCACAATGGAACCGGCCTTCCCCCGCCAGTGCGTTTGCCAGACCCGCTTCCACCGCCGGGGGCAGGCTCCCTTCCGGGCAGACGAGCAGGCCGAATTCCGCCAATGCACGCATCAAGGCCTGGGCCGCGGCGGCGGCGGGAATGCAGGGATCGACTGCGACGATTTCGCCTCCCATGGCACCATTCAAAGGACGGATGGAGACCGGCATCGAAATCATGTTTCCCCCGAACAAGCCGTTTTTCTGGACGTCTAAATTCCCTTCATTGAACAGGTGGCACGGGAGCTGGTTCTTTTCCAATTGATATTTGGAATGACCAAGTATTCACGAAATGAATTTACGCCGGATCGACCTCAACCTGCTGACCGTCTTCGATGCCGTGATGGCCGAGGGCAGCATCACGCGGGCCGCGCTGCGACTGGGGATGACCCAGCCGGCGCTCTCCAATGCGCTGACGCGATTGCGCCGTCTTGTGGACGACCCGCTGTTCATCCGGACGGGGAACGGCATCGCGCCGACCGAGCGGGCGGAGCGCATGGCAGGCCCCGTGCGGCAGGCACTCGCCTGCAGCGCCCAGGCGCTCGGCGTTCTGCCGGTGGCGCCGCCGGAGACGGCAAGGCGGTGCTTCACGCTCATGCTTGGCGAGGTGGGCGAGGCGGTGGCGCTTCCCGCCGCACTGGCGGCGACGAGAGGCGGCGACGATTTCGACGTCAGGCTCGAGCCGCAGCGGGAGCCGGTGGATCTCGAGATCGACCTGCTGGAAGGGCGGCTCGATCTCGCATGGACGCCGCTTCCCTCGCGCTCCCGCGACATTGTGAGCGAGCCGGTGATGCGGGACGAATTCGTATGCCTGCTTTCGCCGGCGCATGGCGCGGAGCCGCTGACCGACGAGCGCTACTCCCTTCTGCGGCATGTGGCTGTGCGCGGTGCGAGCCATGAGCAGGTCGACCGGGGCGGGCGGCAACGCGACATCGCCGTGGAACTCTGCCATTTCGCGGCGCTGCCCCAGCTCGTTGCGCGGACGGGCGTCGCCGCCACGCTGCCGAAGCGGCTGGCGGAGCAATTTGCCGCCGGAGAGGGGCTCCATGTCGCGCCCCTGCCCTTCGATGTGCCGGACCTGCTGCTCTATCAGGCCTGGCCGGCCTATCTCGATGGCGATGCGGCACACAGACGGCTGAGAAAGGCGCTCAAGGCGGCGGCGCGCTGAGGCGGAACATGGCCCACATGGTTCATTTTCATCCGCGCGCTCCTTACTATATTGTTGGCAAGGAGCGGAACGCAGCGGAGGAGGAGCCCATGACGTCCCGGACATCGAACGACATCACCAAGGACAGCGCCTATAACGCCGTCGCGCCGGACGATTTTCCCGCGATGATGGATGTGAACCGCTACGGGCAGCGCTCGACCGCCTTCGACAAGATCATCTCGGCGACGCATGACCATTTCTGGGATCCGCTCGACAAGAAATATATCGATTTCGACCAGCCCTTCGACATGAAGGGCACGACTGTCATTCCGATGGATTTCGTGCTCGAACTGCAGACGCCGATTGCCGACCGGCTTTCGGAAGAAGAGAAGATCGCGCTGTCGAACGAGAGCGCACGCTGGATGCTCTCCTCCATCCTGCATGGCGAGGCGGGCGCGCTCGCCCTTTCCGCGAGCCTTTGCCACATTCTGAAAGACCCGGGTGCGCAGGAATATGCGGCGAACCAGACGCGCGAAGAAGCGCGGCATGTGACCGGCTTTGCGAAATATATCGAGGCGCGGTGGAAGAAGCCGCTGCCCGTCGGCCCGACGCTCGGCAATCTCCTCACCGACATCGTGAATGCGCCGGAGGTCTACAAGAAGGTCGTCGGCATGCAGATGCTGGTGGAAGGACTCGCCATGGGCGCCTTCGCCTCGCTCTATACCTATTCGAACGATCCGTTGCTGCGCCATCTCTGCCAGCTGGTGATGACGGACGAGGCGTTCCACCACAAGTTCGGAAAGATCTGGGCGGACCGCACCGTGCCGCACCTTACGCAACAGGAACGGAACGTCATCGAGGACTGGGCGGCGGAATGCTTCCAGACGCTGCTTTTCAACCTTGCGAATCCGGAACAGAAGAAAGTCATCTATGCGCAGTTCGGGCTCGACTGGGAGGAAGTGCTCTCCGAGGTCCTGAAGAGCCGGACGGACGACAAGCGCCGCAAGGCCATGTCGAACCAGAACAATATCTTCCGCGTGCTCACCAAGACGCTCCTCAAGGCCGGCATCATCACCGACCGCACCAAGGGCTTCTATGCGACCTATGTCGACATGGACGAGCTCAGGAAGGAAGGCGACGAGATGGTGGGCGATGCGATCGCCGAAGACGGGATCGAGTATCTGAAGCGCGTGAATTTCTCCGGGCGCAGCGCGGCGGCGAGCGCAGCGGAGTAAGGTTACTCCGAGCGCCTTATCGGCAGCACAAAGGGCTCGGCACCCTCGCCTATTCTCGCCTCGATGCGATAGGTCTCGCGCAGGTTTTCGGGCGTGAGGACGTCCGACGGCGTGCCGTCCGCCTTCACCTTGCCATTGTCGAGCAGGATCAGCCGGTCGCAATGGCGCGCGGCGAGCGTGAGATCATGTAGCACGGCGATGACGGTGCGGCCTTCATCCGCGTAGGCGCGCAGCACTTCCATGATGCGGAGCTGGTGATAGGGATCGAGCGCGGCGACGGGTTCGTCCACCAGCAGGAGCGGCGCTTCGACCGCAAGCGCACGGGCGAGCAGCACGCGAGCGCGCTCGCCGCCCGAGAGAGTGAGGACATCGCGGCCGATGAATTCCTCGACGCCGGCAAGATGCATGGCGCGCGTGATGGCAGCTTCATCCGCCGCGGCCGGGCGGGCAAAGGGGGCGAGATGCGGCAGGCGGCCGAGCGCGACGAGACGGGAGACCTCGAGCGGCCAGTGGCTGCCCGCGCCTTGCGCGAGATAGGACATGAGCCGCGCCCGCTCACGCGGCTTCAGCGCGGCAAGCGGGCGGCCATCGAGCATCACCTCGCCTTCAAAGGGGATCAGCCCTGCAATGGCGCGCACAAGCGTGGTCTTGCCAACGCCATTCGGGCCGATCAGGCCGATGAAGCGTGGTCCCTCGACCGAGAGGGAGACGCCGCGAATGACACGCGCCTGCCCGAGCGAGGCGTGGAGATTTTCAATCGCGAGGCGCATCAGGGGGCCTCCCTTCGGGCACGGAGAATAAGCCAGAGGAAGAAGGGCGCGCCGAGAAGCGCCGTCACCACGCCGAGCTTCAGCTCCGGCCCGTTGACCGGGAGCCGCACCACGAGATCGGCGGCGAGGACCAGCGCCGCGCCGCCAAGCGCCGACGGCAACAAGAGCGAGGCCGGTCGCTGGCCGACAAGCGGGCGCATGAGATGGGGCACGACGAGGCCGACAAAGCCGATGACGCCGGTGACGGACACGGCGGCGCCGACGGCAAGGCCGGTGCCGAGGATGGCGCGGAGCGTGACCGAGCGCATGGAGAAGCCGAGCGTTGCCGCCGTGTCTTCGCCAAGCGCCAGCGCATCGAGCGCGCGCCATGTTGAGGCGACGAGGAGCGAGCCTACACCCATGAAAGGCAGGACGAACCAGACCTGCGCCATGCTGCGATCGGTGAGAGAACCAAGCATCCAGAAAACGATTTCGAGCGCGGCATAGGGGCTTGGCGAAAGATTGAGCGCCAATGAGGTGAGCGCGCCGCAAAAGGCGGAGATCGCGACGCCGGCGAGAATGATGGTGACGATCGACGGGTTGCGGCCGGCGAGGAGATAAAGGATGCCGAGCGCCGCGAGCGCGCCGAGAACGCCGCCGACGGGCACGAGCATGGCGGTGCCCGCGGCGAAGCCGAAATAGAAGACGAGCACAGCGCCGAGCGCCGCGCCGCTCGACGCGCCGACAAGGCCGGGCTCGGCCAGAGGATTGCGCAAGAGGCCCTGCAGCGCCGCGCCGCAGAGGCCGAGCGTCGCGCCGACGAGAAGGCCGAGCAGCGCGCGCGGCAAGCGCACTTCCGTGATCACCAGGCGAGCGATATCCGGATCCGTTTCGGAAATGAGCGCGAATTTATCCGCCAGCAATTCGCCGCCGCGGCCGACATAGATGGAGGCCATGAAGAGGAGAGCCGTGAGCGCGGTGAGGGAGGCGTTCACCGCCCAGACGGAAATCGGCGCGCGGGTCACGGCACGCTCCTCGCTCCGGCGTCAGATGCAACCCGGACGTGAGTGGTGGAATGGATCCCGGCTTTCGCCGGGATGGCACCTGAGTGTGTTGCCGCGCCATCCCCGCCCGTCATCTCATCATAGGCGGCGGCGAGTTGCGCGGCAGTGCGGGCCACATAGCGCGTGCTGCAGGTCCAGTCGCGCGCGGGAAGGCGGACTTCATGCGCGTGGCGCTCGAGATAGAGGCGGAGCGCGGGATGGGCGAGAAGCGCGCTCGCCTGGGAGGGCGCGCCTGCGCGATAGACGCCGAGGGCGAAGAGCGCCGGGCGAAGCTCGATCACGCCTTCGATGCCCGGATAGACGAGGCCCACGGGATTGTCGCTTTCGATGACATTGCGGAAGCCGGTATGAGCGAGGATGCGGCCAAGGATCGAGCCCGGCGTGACGGCGCTGCCGAGATCCTGATAGAGGATGGCGGCTGGCCCCTCTTCCGCATTGCGGCGCGCCGCCGCCATCTCGCCGTCGAAACGCGCGATCAGCGCTTCGCCCTCCGGCTCGCGATGGAGGGCGGCGGCGACGAGGCGGATATTCGCCCTTATGTCGTCGAAGCTGCGCGCATCGCGCACCAGCACGAAGGGAATGCCCATCCGCGCGAGAAGATCGAGCGTGAAGGGCGAGGTCCATTCATGCGCAAGCACGAGATCGGGCGCGAAGGGCAGCACATCCTCGATGCGGCCGTCATTGGGCGGCAGGTGCGCGATGAGCGCGGCGGCGGGCGAATCCTCCGGATCGCGGCCGAGGCGGAAGACGGATTTGAGCGTGCCGGGCGCCGCGAGATCGGCGGCGACAATGTCGGCGCAGAGATTGATCGAGACGACGCGCTCGGGCGCCGCTGCGGCAGGAGCCGCGAGGCAGGCAAGAAGCGCGGCAAGGGCGAATGAAAGGCGCGTCATCGGTCGGTCTCTCTGTCGGGCTGCGGGAGTTTAGACGCTGAGGCGGAGGGAACAAGGGGCCGCAAAATCCCTCTGGAATCGTCCCAAAATGCACTAGGCTCGCCGAAAACGAACGACAGGGACCGGCAATGCTCACGCTTTATCACTGCAATGGCTCGCGCTCCATGCGCTCGCTGTGGCTGCTCCATGAAATGGGGATCGATTTCGAGCTGAAGGAACTGCCCTTCAGCATGGAGGGGCTGCGGACGCCGGAATATCTGTCGATCTCGCCGCTCGGCCGCGTGCCCTGCCTGGTGGACAATGGCGTCTCCGTGTTCGAGTCGGGCGCGATCGCGCAATATCTCGGCGAGCATTACGACCCGGAGGGAAAGCTCCACCGGCCTGTGGGACATGCCGAGCGCACCGAATGGCTGATCTGGCTCCATTATGCGGAGACGATGGCGGTGCATGGCGCGAGCCTTGTTCAGCAGAAGGTCTTTATCGCGCGCGACGAACGCTCGCCCGTGGTGCAGAAGCTCGAATCGCGCCGGCTCGAAAAGGCGCTTGAAGTTGTGGACCGGCATCTCGCGGACCGCGACTATCTGCTCAAAAGCGGTTTCAGCACGGTGGACACGAATGTCGGCTACAGCGTGCATCTCGCCAAAGGCTTTGTGAGCCTCGAGCCTTTTCCGAATGTCGTGAAGTATTACGAGCGGTTGTCGGTACGGCCTGCGTTCAAAAAAGCGGCGGCGAGCGTGCCGCTCGACGAGCAGGCGCGATAGGCGGAGCGCCTAGAGCTTCGGCACGGACTCCATCACCGGCTTCGGCGTGCGATCTTCCCTGAAGAGGCCCCAATGGCCTTCTTCAGGGTGGACGCCCGGCACGGGGCTTTCATCATAGACGCGCCAGGGTGCATCGAAGGCGGAGAACCAGGCGAAGGCGCGCATGCGCGCGGGCGGGAATTGCGCCATCAGCTCCTTGTAGAAAGCGGCCTGATTTTCCTTCGTGAAGCCTTCGGCCTCGGGGGCGGTGGGCACGCCCGTTTCCTTCACCAGTACGGGGCCGCAAAAGGCCTCATCCGAAAGCCGCTCGCTCGCCTGCACCACGAAATCCGCCCAGTTGAAGGGCGGCGCTTCGGCGAACCAGGGCTCGAAAACAGGGTGGATGTTCGCGGCGAGGAAATCGAGCTCGGCAAGGACGGGGCGTGCGCCGGGATCGTCGAGGAAGACCGCGAAAGGCTCGGTCACCGTGAGGGGAAGGCCCGGCGCGCGGGTACGGAAACGATCGATGGCCTTTGCATAGCCCTCCCATGTGCCGCGGCGGCCGAAGACCATCTCATTGCCGATGGAGACGCCCGTGACGATATCGGGCTCCGCCTCCCAGGCGCGGAGTGCCTTGCCTAATTCGAGATCGTCTTCCGGGTTCCAGATACCGATAATGACCGCGCGGAAGCCGAGCTCCTTCGCGATGGCGGGCACACGTTCGGCGCCGCTATGCGCGCCATAGGTGATGAGACCGTCGAACCAAGGGCGGAGCGCGGCGAGATCCTCGCGGATCGAGACCTCGCTTGCCTCTACCGGATTGCCATCCCAGACCTTGAGTTCGGTCGGCTGATAGGCGACGAAGCGGCCCTTCTCCATCGCATCCTGCAGGCGGGAGAGCGCGGGCGACGCCGCCTCGCGCGCGGCGCAGACAGGAGCAGCAAGCGCGGGGGCGCTCAACATGAGGGCGAACAGGAACGGGGCGAAGAAGCGCATGGCGGCATTCAACAAGCGAAATGCGTCGGCTTTTTGACCTGGTGCGGCCCCGGCACAGGAAAGCAAAAGCCCGGCTCCTCCGGGAGCCGGGCTTTCAGAATGCCAGACGCTTCAGGCAGCCTTAGATGGCTTCCTTGAGGTCCTTCGCGACGCGGAAGGCAACCTTCTTCGACGCCTTGATCTTGATGGCTTCGCCGGTCGCCGGGTTGCGGCCCATGCGGGCGGCGCGCTTGCGGACCTGCAGGATGCCGAGACCCGTCAGACGGACCTTGTTGCCCTTCTTCAGGTTCTTCACCGTGAGTTCGACGAAGTCGCCGAAGAGCTCGGTCGCCGCCTTCTTGGACATGCCGTGCTTTTCGGCAAGTTCCGCGATGAGCTTCGACATCGGGATCGTCGGAGCCGTCGCGGTCTTCTTTGCGGCGGCGGGCGCCTTGGCAGCAGGCTTTTTGGCAGCGGGTTTAGTGGCCATGATTTGAATCCCCTCGGATATGTTCGGGCCGAGTTTCACTGAGTCGCGCGATTCGTCCAAGCATTAAGTGCATATCTGACGGGCATCGGCGCGAAAAACTGTTGAAAAGTGCCTGTGGGACAGGCCTTTTCGCAGATGCAACGCTCACCGTCATTCAGTCGAAGGCTTCATCCCACGTGCCCCGCGTCGAAGCCTTGGAATATTCGGTGGCGCGATTCTCGAAGAAATTGGTGTGCTCGATGCCGTTCAGCATCTCGTCCATCCAGGGCAGCGGGTTCCTTTCCGTGCGGTAGATGGGCTGGAGATTGAGCTGCACGAGGCGGCGGTCGGCGATGTAGCGGATGTAATCCTTCACTTCCTGCGCCGAAAGGCCCTCGACGCCGCCCATCTCGAAGGCGAGATCGATGAAGGCATCCTCGTGATGGATGATGGTTTCGCAAGCCTTGTAGATGTCGTTGCGGAGCCGATCGGTCCAGATTTCCGGGTTCTCGTCCACGAAAGTGCGGAAGAGCTTCATGGCCGAGACGGTGTGGAGCGACTCGTCGCGGGCGGACCATGTCACGATCTGGCCCATGCCCTTCATCTTGTTGAAGCGCGGGAAGTTCATCAGGATCGCGAAGGAGGCAAAAAGCTGCACGCCTTCGGTGAAGCCGCCAAAGACGGCGAGCGTCTTGGCGATGTCTTCCTTGGTCTCGACGCCCCATTCCTGCATGTAGTCGAACTTCGCCTTCATCTCATCATATTTGAGGAAGGCTTCATATTCGGCTTCGGGCATGCCGATCGTGTCGAGCAGGTGGCTATAGGCCGAGATATGGACCGTCTCGATATTGGAGAAGGCGGCCAGCATCATCTGCACTTCGGTCGGCTTGAAGACGCGGGAGTAATGCTTCATGTAGCAATTATTCACCTCGACGTCGGCCTGCACGAAGAAGCGGAAAATCTGCGTCAGCAGGTTGCGCTCGCTGTCAGTGAGCTTCTTCGACCAGTCCTTCACATCGTCGGCCAGCGGCACTTCCTCCGGCAGCCAGTGGATGCGCTGCTGAGTGAGCCAGGCTTCATAGGCCCAGGGATAGCGGAAGGGCTTGTAGACGTGGCGTTCTTCGAGAAGGGACATGGGACGGGCTCCCGGTTCTTTCATGCGGCGCGGAGCGCCGGAGACAATAATGGCCCGGCCTGACGACCGGGCCATGATCCTAGCGCCTTACTGGCAGGCCAGGCATTCCTCGTATTTGTTTTCTTCCTGGGCGTTCGCCGCGACCTGATCCAGCGTCAGCACGTCGAGCTTCTTGGCCGGCACGAGCGAGACGACTTCGGCCTTTTCTGCGCGCTGGATCGAGAGCGAGCGGCAGTAGTAAAGGCTTTTCACGCCATGCTTCCAGGCCATCATGTGGAGGCCGTGGAGGTCGCGCTTGTGGACGTCGGCCGGCAGGAAGAGATTGACCGACTGGGCCTGATCGATCATGGCCGCGCGGTCGCCCGCATGTTCGATGACCCAGCGCTGGTCGAGTTCGAAGGCGGTCTTGAAGACGTCCTTTTCCTCGTCGCTCAGGAAATCGAGATGCTGGACGGAGCCGCCGCTCGTCACGATGGAGGACCAGGTGTCGTCGTCGTTGCGGCCCTTCTGTTCCAGCAGTTTCGTCAGGTGACGGTTGCGGACGTTGAAGGAGCCGCTGAGCGTCTTGTGCGTGAAGCTGTTCGCCGCAATCGGCTCGATGCCCGGCGAGGTGCCGCCGGTGATGATCGAAATCGAAGCCGTGGGCGCAATCGCCGTCTTGTTGGAGAAGCGCTCGTTGAAGCCGTAATCGGCGGCATCCGGGCAGGCGCCGCGCTCTTCGGCGAGCTTCTTCGAGGCGGCATCCACGCCCGTCTTGATATGGGCGAACATGCGCTTGTTCCAGACCTTTGCCATGACGCCCTCGAAGGGAATCATGTTGGCCTGGAGGAAGGAGTGGTAGCCCATGACGCCGAGGCCGACCGAACGCTCGCGCATGGCGGCGTATTTCGCGCGGGCCATGTCGTCCGGCGCGCGGGTGATGAAATCCTCGAGCACGTTGTCGAGGAAGCGCATCACGTCCTCGACGATCATCGGGTGGTCCTGCCACTCGAGATAGGTTTCGAGGTTGAGCGAGGAAAGGCAGCAGACGGCCGTGCGCTCTTCGCCCAGATGATCCTTGCCGGTGGGGAGCGTGATTTCGGCGCAGAGGTTCGAGGTCTTCACCTCGAGGCCCGCAAGCTTGTGGTGCTCGGGGCGGGCGTTGTTCACCGTGTCCTTGTAGATGATGTAGGGCTCGCCGGTTTCGATGCGCGAGGTGAGCAGGCGAATCCAGAGCGAGCGGGCGGAGACCGTCTTCTGGACCGACTTGTCCTTCGGCGAGAGCAGCGCCCAGTCGTCATCGGCCTCGACGGCGCGCATGAAGGCGTCGGAGACGAGCACGCCGTGATGGAGGTTCAGCGCCTTGCGGTTCGGGTCGCCGCCTGTGGGGCGACGCATTTCCATGAATTCCTCGATCTCGGGATGGTCGATCGGCAGATAGACCGCCGCCGAGCCGCGACGGAGCGAGCCCTGGCTGATCGCCAGCGTCAGCGAATCCATGACGCGGATAAAGGGAATGATGCCCGACGTCTTGCCGTTGCCGCCGACCGTCTCGCCGATGGAGCGGAGGTTGCCCCAATAGGAGCCGATGCCGCCGCCCTTGGCCGCGAGCCAGACATTCTCGTTCCAGAGGCCGACAATGCCCTCAAGGCTGTCGTTCGCTTCGTTCAGGAAGCAGGAGATGGGCAGGCCGCGCTGCGTGCCGCCATTCGAGAGGACGGGCGTCGCCGGCATGAACCAGAGACGGGAAATATAGTCATAGAGACGCTGGGCATGGGCCGCGTCATCCGCATAGTAGGAGGCCACGCGGGCGAACATGTCCTGATAGGACTCGCCCGGCATCAGATAGCGGTCGCGCAGCGTCGCCTTGCCGAACTCGGTCAGCAGCGCATCGCGGCCATGATCGACCTTCACGCGATGGCGGCCCTTCGTCTGGACGGCCTGGTCCTGCTCGCCAAAAGGCATTTCCGGCTCGGCCAGCGGGCGCGATTCCTTGCGCGCGCGGGAAACCGCCCGCTCGCCCGTAATGATTGCAGACAGGCTGGCCTCAACCTCACTCATATCCACCGCTTTCGACGTGTCGTTCAGCATGTTCTGTCCCCGGTCTGCCTTGCTTCGCCGCATCCGAAGCGGGCAAAAGTTCCCCATCCGGCGAGCAGATAGTCTCCCGCCGTCTTCCTGCCCCGTACGCCGGGCAGAACTCGCTATTTCAGTGATTGCGCTACCGCTCTGAGATGGTCCCCCGCGAAGCAGCGCGCGTCCAGATATAGTATCTGTCTCTTCCCCGAGGTCAATTGCTTGTGTGGGGAGAAAAACAAAAAAATGGTAAACGCCCTTGCCGACCTCTGACCTCGGGGCGAAATTCCGCTACAAATTCAATGAGTTGATTCCTGCGATCCGCAGATTCCCCGTAGCCCGCAAGGAGCGGACATGCCCGACACGACTGCCGACCGGCGCCCCCTCTATCCCGAGATCGAGCCCTACCGGACGGGGACGCTGAAGGTTTCCGATTTGCACACGATCTATTTCGAGGAATGCGGCAACCAGAAGGGCAAGCCCGTCGTGATCGTGCATGGAGGACCGGGCGGCGGATCGAATCCGACCATGCGGCGGACGCACAACCCGGAAGCCTATCGCATCATCCTGTTCGACCAGCGGGGCTGCGGGAAGTCGACGCCGCATGCCGAGCTCAAAGAGAACACGACCTGGGACCTCGTGGCGGATATGGAGCGCATCCGCGAGCATCTCGGCATCGAGAAGTGGCAGCTCTGCGGCGGCTCATGGGGCTCGACGCTGGCGCTTGCCTATGCGGAGACGCATCCCGGCCGCGTGACCGAGATCATCCTGCGCGGCATCTTCACACTCCGGGAGCGGGAGCTCCACTGGTTCTATCAGGAGGGGACGGACGCGCTGTTCCCGGATGCCTGGGAGGATTTCATCGCGCCGATACCGGAGGCGGAGCGCGGCAACCTGATGGCCGCCTATTACAAGCGCCTGACGGGCACGAACGAGGCCGAGAAGATCGCCTGCGCCAAGGCCTGGAGCATCTGGGAGGGGACGACGCTCTCGCTTTATTCCGATCCCGAGCGCGTGAAGCGCTTTGCGGACGGGCATTTCGCCCTCGCCTTCGCGCGGATCGAATGCCACTACTTCATGAACAAGGGCTTTTTCGAGCCGCAGGACCAGCTGATCCGCAATGCAGGGAAGCTGAAGGGCGTTCCCGGGGTCATCGCCCAAGGCCGCTATGACGTGGTGACGCCGATGTTCACCGCCTGGGAGCTTGCGAAAGCCTGGCCGGAGGCGGAACTCAACATCGTACCCGATGCCGGCCACACGGCGACGGAGCCCGGCATCGTCGACGTGATGGTGCGGGCGAGCGACAGATACGCCAAGGTGTGACGCGGCTTCCATGCATATTCTCTATCTTGTGAATGCGCTCGACTCGCCGCCCGGCGTGCTGCTCGACGAGGCGGCGCGGATGGGCGCCCGTGCGACGCAGATCGATACGGTGAATGGCCGCGACATGGAGACCGGCGAGGCGCGCGGCGTGCCCGGGGCGGCGGATGGCTTCGATGCGCTGGTGGTGCTTGGCGGGGTGATGGGCGTTTACGAGGCGGAGCGCTATCCCTTCATCGAGGAGAGCAAGCGGCTGGTGCGGCGCTTCCACGACGAAGGCATGCCCGTGATGGGTGTCTGCCTCGGTTCGCAGATCGTCGCGAGCGCCTTCGGGGCGCCGGTCTACAAGATGAGCGAGAAGCTCGAGGAGGATGAGGAATGGGGCTTCGTGCCGCAGACTTGGGAAGCGGCGGCGGCGCGCGATCCGCTGCTGCATGACGTGGCCCCCGGGCTTCGCACCATGCATTGGCATGGCGACACGTTCGATCTGCCGGACGGGGTGACGCGGCTTGCGACGCGCGACGCCTGCCCCAACCAGGCGTTCCGCCTCGGCGAGCGGACCTATGCCTTCCAGTTTCACCTTGAAGTGACGCGCGAGATTCTCGACGGCTGGACGACATTGCGCGCCAAGGCACTCGATCTGCCGCGAGCGGAGATCGAAAAGCTCATCAAGCCGCAGATCGAGGCATCGCTCGTCGCGCAGGAAGATTTTGCGCGGCGCGTGATGCGGCGCTGGATGGCGTTAAGCGATTAAGCGTTCAACTAACCCAGCTCGTCACGGCCCGATTTATTCGGGCCGTCCACGTCTTTGCGGCAGTCTTAAGAAAAAGAAAGACGTGGATGGCCCGGACAAGCCGGGCCATGACGCCTCATTAAACGAAGTGCTCAGAAATTCACACGCCGCGAGATTGCGCCGTCGACCACGAGGTTCGTGCCGGTGGTGAAGGACGAAGCGGGGCTGGCGAGGAAGACCGTTGCGTTCGCGATGTCCTGCGGTGTCGCCATGCGGCCGGTGGGATTACGCTCCATCGCCTGCTTGAACATGGCGGGCATGTGATCCTCGATCATGTTCCAGACGCCGCCCTTGAAATAGACCGTGCCGGGCGAGACCGTGTTCACGCGGATATGGGCAGGCGCATGCTGGCGGGCATAGCCTTTTGCGAGATGGATTTGCGCCGCCTTCTGCGCGCCATAGGCGTTCGCATTGTCGTTTTCGGCAGCGGAGATCGAGGAGATGAAGGTGGCGGACGCGTCGCCCGATTTCTTCGCGGCTTCCGTGAGGAAGGGGAGTGCTGCCTCGAGGGCGTTGACGGCGCCGAGCACGTCGATCTCGAAACAGGCGCGCCAGGACTTCTCGTCATTGCCGTTCGCGAGCGCGGAGGCATTCGCGACCAGAATGTCGAGCCCGCCCATGGCCTTTGCGGTATCGCCGATCCATTTCTTGAGACCCTCGCCATCGGCAATATCGGCGATGCCCCCATGGGCCTTCACGCCGAGCTTCGACAGAGCGGCAACCGCCTCATCGACCTGGTCCTGATTGCGGGCGCAGATCGCGACGTCGCAGCCTTCCCGCGCCAGCGTTTCGGCGATGGCGCGGCCGATGCCGCGCGTGCCGCCTGTGACGATTGCCTTCTTGCCCTTGAGACCGAGATCCATGGCGCTTCGCCTTCCCTCTGAGATGTTTTCGTTGGGCGCGACTCTAGAGGGCGTTGCCGCAAGGTCAAGCGGGCGCGGCGATCAGGACTTCCGGTCCTGCTCCACGAGGAAGAGCTCGCGCAATTCGCTGACGGAGTCGCGGAGGCGGCGGCGAATGCTGGTAACCAGCGTTTCCTGCTCCGGCGGATCGAGATCGAGACCGACCTGGCCGATCGCGCCATCCTCCACATGCCGCGCGACGAGTTCGACGCCGTCCACCCGGACGCGGGCGCCTTCCTTCACATCCTTGCCGAGGCGGGAGCGCATGAAGGTGGCGATGTCGAGTTCGCGTTCCTCGGGGCTGAGCGCCAATCCGTAGATGTCGCCGACCACGGCCGCCGAGGTGTGACCTTCCAGCGTGAAATCGACGAGGCCCTCTTCCTTCTTGCGCTCGCGGGTGCGGCGCGCACCGAAAAGACGGTCGAGCGCGGGCACGGCATCGACATTGATGAGCAGCAGCACCATGTCGCCGGCCTTCAACTCGCCGCCGTGACCTTCGGTGAGCACAATGCCGTCGCGCATGACCGAGATGACGGTCGTGCCTTCGGGCAGCGGCAGGCGCTTCATGCGGCGGAGCACGAGAATGCTCAAGGGGTCGACCGTATAGGCGACGACGCTCTTGCCCTTGCCGGCAGGCAGGTCAAGCTCGACGCCGCGCTTCGCCGCCGGGCGTGGCGGCAGCTCCACCTTGCTCCAGCGTGCGGAGAGCGCAATCGTCCAGCCCTGCGCGATGAGCGAGACGAGGACGATGACATAGGCGACCGCGAAGAGCGTGTTTGCGCCCTCGACGCCCGCAAAGACCGGAATGACGGCGAGGAAGACCGCTACCGAACCGCGCAGGCCGAGCCAGGAAATGAAGCCCGTCTCGTTGCGGGCGAAGCCGAAGGGCTTGAGGCAGAGCCAGACGGCGATGGGCCGCGCCACGAGAAACATGACGGCGGCGACGGCAAGGCCCGGCAGGATGAGCGGTACGAGGTTCGACGGCGTGACGAGAAGGCCGAGCATGAGGAACATGCAGATCTGGGCGAGCCAGGCCATGCCATCAGTGAAGCGGGCAATCTCGCTCGTGGCGCGGTGGGGCGTGTTGCCGACGGTGAATCCGATCAGGAAGATCGCGACATAGCCGCTGGCGCCGGCAGACTGGGTGATCGCGAAGATGAGAAGTGCGAGCGCGCCCACCATGATGGGATAGAGGCCGGGGGAGAGGTTGAGGCGGTCGATGGCGCGCAGCACGAGCCAGCCGCCCGCGAAGCCGAAGATGACACCGCCGACCATCTGCCAGAGGAAGTTGCCGACCTGCGATGCCACGGCGCCGACGCTGTCGAGCACGACGCCCTGCGTCGCGATACCGACGAAGGCGAGAGTGAGGAAGATCGCCATGGGGTCGTTGACCGCGGACTCGACTTCCAGCGTCGATGCCACGCGCTGGCGCAGGCGGAGGCCGCGCTGATGCAGCAGCAGGAAGACGGCGGCGGCGTCGGTCGAGCCGACGATCGCGCCGAGCAGCAATGCCTCGGTCCAGCCGAGGCCGAGGATGAACTTCGCCGCGGTGCCGGTGATCAGCGCGGTGATGACAACGCCGGCGGTCGCCAGCGCGCCGGCGGGCGCCCAGACACGGCGGAGCGCGGCGCTGCTGGTGCGCAGACCGCCATCGAAGAGGATGATCGCAAGAGCGAAGGAACCGGCGAGATAGGCGAAGCTGAAATCGTTGAAGACGATGCCGCCCGGACCTTCTTCGCCCACCAGCATGCCGAAAGCGAGGAAGACGAGCAGCAAGGGAGCGCCGATCCGCGACGACAAAGCGCCCGCGAAGATCGCGAATGTGATCAGACCTGCTGAAACCAGGATGACCTGGTTGGCAAAATCCATGGCCTCGCCCAATGCTCATGCGGGTCTGTCGCCGTCAGGCGGCCGGCTGCATGTGCATTGCGGCCTTTCGGAACAGAAATCCCCCGAATCGCGAAATTTGTCTCCCGGTCAGTCTATAGCAAGATTATTGCTGCGGGCGCGCAAACTGCCGGAAATGCGCCAATTTTCTCTCTGTTTCGCGGCTTTTGTTTCATTGCGGCTGCCTCCGGCCTGTTCGCCGATGTGCAGGCCTCCCTTGCAAGTTTGGCTATGGCGCTTGCCGCAAAATCCTTATCCTCATTCCAACAACCGGCGAGGCCGGAGACAGAACAAGAAGGAGTACGGGGATGGATCTCGCCATGAAGCCGGAGGACGTCGCCTTTCGCGACGAGGTGCGGGCCTTTCTGAAGGAAAACCTGACGGAAGATCTGAAAGCCCATGCGCGGCTGACGCCGGGCATTCTGGCGGACCAGGATCTGCGCGTCGAATGGCTGAAGCGGCTCTACAAGCGCGGCTGGGCGGCGCCAAGCTGGCCGAAGCAATATGGCGGCGCGGGCTTCAACGTGATGCAGCGCTTCATCTGGGCGTCGGAATGCGCCGCGGCGGGTGCACCCGCCGGCTCCAACATGGGCCTTTCGATGGTCGGCCCGACGCTGATGGGCCATGGCACGGAAGAGCAGAAGGCCCATTACCTGCCGCGCATTCTCGACGGCACCGACTGGTGGTGCCAGGGCTATTCGGAGCCGGGTTCGGGCTCGGACCTCGCCTCACTGCAATGCCGCGCGGTCTCCGATGGCGACGACTACATCATCAACGGCACCAAGCTCTGGACGACGGGCGCGCATCAGTCGAACAAGATGTTCTGCCTCGTACGGACCGACACGAGCGCCAAGCCGCAGGAGGGGATTTCCTTCATCCTGATCGACGACTTCCCGGCCAAGGGCATCAAGATCGACCCGATCATCACGCTGGCGGGCGACCATGAAGTGAACCAGGTTTTCTTCGACGATGTGCGTGTGCCGAAGAAGAACCGCGTGGGCGCGGAAAACAACGGCTGGACGGTCGCCAAATATCTGCTCGAATTCGAGCGCGGCGGCGCGGCGCATGGCGCGGCGCTGAAGAATGCGCTGAACAAGCTCCGGACCATGGCCGGCATGGAGCGGGACGGCGACGGGCGGAAGCTGATCGACGATCCGGCCTTCCGCCGCAAGATCGACGAGCTCGACGTGGAGGCGACCTCGGTCGAATTCACCGAACACCGGATCATGTCGCAGCTTTCGAACGGGCAGAACCCGGGCGCGGCCGCGTCGATCATCAAGCTGAAGGGCGCCGACACCAATCAGAAGATCACCGAGCTTGGCGTGGAGGCGATCGCCTATTACGCGCAGCCCGACGTGATCGAAGCGCGGACCTGGGGCTCGAACACGAAGCCTGTGGGCGCCGACCACACGCTGATGGTGATGCCGAAATACCTCAACACCCGCGCGCAGACGATCTTCGGCGGCTCGAACGAGGTTCAGCGCAACATCATGGCGAAGGCGGTGCTGGGGCTCTAGAATCTTTAGTTCCCTCACAGGAACTAAAGATTCTGTTTTCTGTTTTGTCGCGTTTCCGGACGGTGAACCGGATTCCACTTCACCTGGAAACGCTCCCGGCCGCCTCAGGATCGCGGCCAACGGCCATGCGATACGTCAAGCGCGCCAGCTCCTTCGTGAGTTCGGCGCGCTTTTTTTCGTCCACATCCAGAAAGGCCACTTCGAGGATCGCGTTGTAGAGCATCTCGGAGATGAGCCAGGCGTCTTCCTCGGGCATGGGCAGATCGAGAGCGCCTGCCGCGGTGATCCGGACACGCTGCGAGAGCGCGGCAAGTGCGGCCCGCGTCTCCATCACCACGGGCAATTGCGGCACGAAGGGCACCTGACGGAGCAGGACGTGGAAGACCTCCCGGTCTTCGGCCAGCGAACCGACGGCGCGCGACGTCATGTGGATGACGGCGGGCCAGGGGTCTTGCCCGACTGCCTCGGCGAAGGCTTCTTCCATGTTCGCCTCGACCTTGGCCATGAGGCGGGCCACAAGCTCGGCGACGATCGCTTCCTTGTTGGGGAAGAACTCATAGAGCGTGGCGATGCCGACGCCGGCTTCGGCGGCGATGCGATTGGTGGTGAGCGCCTCATAGCCCTGCCTGCGCAAAAGCCGAGCAGCCCCTTCCAGAATGGCGTCGAAACTGGCTCTGGAGCGGGCCTGTTTCGGCCATTTTTTCGGTTTGAAATCAGTCACTTGATCCTGTCCGCCAAGGACATGGCGCAGGCAGCGCGGCGCCTGTGGGAATCCGAGTTTTCCGAGCAATTACTTGGATTATATTGACGAAGGGGCCAGCAGAAAACGGGAGAGAGATCATGGCGGCACAGGGCAAGGCGGCGGCGCTGAAACGCGACGGGGCGGAGACGGGCGCGACGGCGCGCGACTATTCGAGCCCCATGCCGCGGCTCGATTTTTCCAAACCCGCGGGCGACCCGGGCCTGCTCGGGCCGGGCTCGCTCGGCTGGAAGGTGAGCGCGAACCCGATTGCGAGCGCGGTGGGCGGCATTGCGGCGGTGATCCTCGAGCTTGCCGAGAAGCATGTGCGGGCCGGCGTGTGGGACCATTCGACCTTCAAGGTCGATCCGATCCGCCGGATGGAGCGCACCGGCATGGCCGCCGCCGCCGTGACATATGGCCCGACGAAGATGGCGGAGATGACGTTCCAGCGCGTGACGCGGATGCACGAGCGCGTCACCGGCACGACGCATGACGGCGATGCCTACCGGGCAATGGACCCGAAGCTTCTCACCTGGGTGCATGTGACCGCGGCCTGGGGCTTCTTCAATGCCTACAAGCGCTATGTCGACCCTTCGCTGAGCCACGAGGACGAGGACCGCTATTACCGCGAGGGAGAGGCGATCGGCAAAGGCTTCGGCGCGGAATGGGTGCCGACATCGAAGGCGGAGATGGACGCCTATATGGCCGAGATGACGCCGACGCTCTATGCGAATGAGACGGTGCAGGAATTTCTGGAGCTCGTGCGCAACGCGACGCCGCTCGGACAAGCGGGCAAGCCCGTGCAGCGGCTCATCACGCAGGCAGCGATCGATCTTTTGCCGGAGCATCTGCAGAAGCAATGCGGCGTTGCCGTTTCCGCAGCGGCAAGGCCGTTTGTGCGGCCCGCCGTGCGGGCACTTGCGAATACGGCAGGCTTTGCCATGCGCTTTGCGACGAACTCGCCCGCGCATCAGGCTTGCCGCCGCATGGGAGTCTCGACAGACTGTCTGCGCTGACCAACCAAGCAGAAGAAGAAAAATGAATCTCGATCTCACGCCCGCGGATGCCGCCTTTCGCGACGAAGTACGCGCCTTTCTCGACGGAAACCTGACGCCGGAGCTTGCGAACGCGGGCAGCCTCACCACTTCCGTCTTCACGGACAAGGAGTGGAATCTCGCCTGGCAGAAAATTCTCTACAGGAAGGGATGGGTGGCGCCGAGCTGGCCGGTCGAATATGGCGGCACGGGCTGGAGCGAGATGCAGAAATATATCTGGGCGTCCGAATGCACACGCTACGGCACGCCGGGTCTTTCGCCGATGGGGCTTCGCATGTGCGGGCCGATGCTCATGAAGTTCGGCACGAAGGAGCAGAAGGACTATTACCTGCCGCGGATTCTTTCCGGCGAGGATTACTGGTGCCAGGGCTATTCGGAGCCGGGCGCGGGATCGGACCTCGCCTCGCTGCAACTGAAGGCGGTGAGCGATGGCGACGACTATGTGCTGAACGGCACCAAGATCTGGACCACGCATGCGCATTTCGCGAACATGATGTTCTGCCTCGTGCGCACCGACAATTCGGGGAAGCCCCAACAAGGCATCACCTTCCTGCTGCTCGACATGAATACGCCCGGCATCAAGGTGGAGCCGATCATCACGCTGGCGGGCGAACACGAGGTGAACCAGGTTTTCTTCGACGATGTGCGCGTGCCGAAGAAGAACCGCGTGGGCGAGGAAAACGACGGCTGGACGGTCGCCAAATATCTTCTCGAATTCGAACGCGGCGGCGCCTTTGCGGCATCGCTCGAAGTCGGCATCGAGAAGATCCGCGAGGTTGCCGCGAGCGAACGCGCGGGCGACGGCAAGCGCCTCATCGACGACGAGAGCTTCGCGCGCAAGATCGCGGAAGCGGCCATTGAAGTGAAGGCGATGGAGATGACCGAGCATCGCGTGATGGCGGAGCTTGCGGGCGGCAAGAACCCCGGCCCCGCCTCCTCGATGCTCAAGACGCGCGGCACGGAGATGCGCCAGCGGCTCGACGAAATCGCCATCGAGACGATCGGCTTCTATGCAAGCGTCGACCAGCATGACGCGCGCATGCCGGGATCGAATGTCGAACCCATCGGCCCGAAGGAAGGCATGGTCTTCATGCCGACCTATCTCAACAACCGCGCCGCTTCCATCTATGGCGGCTCGAACGAGGTTCAGCGCGGCATCATGGCGAAGCTGGTGCTGGGGCTTTAACTCTTCCGCGCAATCAAGAGCGTCGTCGTCTGGGTGAAGACCGTTTCGTCGTTCTGGTTCAGGAGAATGTGCCGGTTCTTCACGACGCCACGGTCGGGCTTCGAGGAGGAGGGCTTCGTCTCGATACATTCGATGACGAGACGGAGCGTGTCGCCCATCTTCGCCGCCTTGTGGAAGCGCACTTCGTCATAGCCGAGCGCGCCGATCACCGCCGTCTCCTCGGGAAGCCGCGAGGCGAGCCAGAGGACGATCGCCTGCACATGCGTACCGCAGGCCGTCAACGTCCCGTAGACGGATTTCGCGGCGGCCGCTTCATCGACGTGGAAGGGCTGCGGGTCCCATTTCGTGGCGAATGAGACGATCTCATCTTTCGTGAGTTCATAGCGCGCGGGAATGTCGTGGCGCTCGCCGAGCACGAAATCGTCGAAGTGGCGCATGTATTTTTTCCTCCCGATTACCGACCGCCGTACGCCGCCTTACCGAACATACGCATGTCATCCCGGGATTGATTCCCGGGATCCATTGGCCGTTTGTCGCATGGTGACGTGGATTGGGTCCCGGCAACAAGTGCCGGGATGACGCCTGTGTTTGCTGAAAGCCAACAGAGCAACAAACCGGCTAAAGAGCATCACAAAAGAAAAAAGGCCCGTGGATTTCTCCACGGGCCTTCAGGATTTTATCGGCCGATCGGATTACGCGAATTCGAAGAGACCGGCGGCGCCCATGCCGCCACCGATGCACATGGTGACCACACCGTATTTCACGTTCTGGCCGGCCTGCTTGCGGCGGCGGCCTTCGAGCAGGATGTGGCCGGTGCAGCGCGCGCCGGTCATGCCGAAGGGGTGGCCGATGGCGATGGAGCCGCCATTGACGTTGTACTTTTCCGGGTCGATGCCGAGGCGGTCGCGGCTGTAGAGGCACTGGCTCGCGAAGGCTTCGTTGAGTTCCCAGAGGTCGATATCGTCGATCTTGAGGCCGTGGCGCTCGAGAAGGCGCGGCACGGCGAAGACAGGGCCGATGCCCATTTCGTCGGGCTCGCAACCGGCGACGGCGAAGCCGCGGAAGACGCCGAGAATGTCAGAGCCGTTCTTTTCGGCTTCCTTGCGCTCCATCAGCACGACGGCGGCGGCGCCGTCCGAAAGCTGCGAGGCGTTGCCGGCGGTGATGTACTTGCCTTCCTTCACCTTCTGGCCGTTCTTGAAGACGGGCTTCAGCGAGAGGAGCGACTCAAGCGTCGTTTCCGGGCGGTTGCACTCGTCCTTTTCGACCACATAGTCGACAAGCGACTCTTCGCCGGTTTCCTTGTTCACGACCTTCATCTTGGTCTGCATCGGGACGATTTCGTCCTTGAAGATGCCGTTCTGCTGCGCAGCGGCGATGCGCTGCTGGCTGCGGAGCGAATACTCGTCCTGATATTCGCGCGAGACGTTGTAGCGCTCGGCGACGATTTCGGCGGTCTCGATCATCGCCATCCAAAGCTCGGGCTTTTCCTGCATGAGCTTTTCTTCGGTCAGACGATTGTAGTTCTGACCGCCCATCTGGACGAGCGAGATGGATTCGACACCGGCGCCGATCGCGACCGGCACGCCTTCATTGACGATGCGGCCGGCAGCCATGGCGACCGTCTGGAGGCCCGAGGAGCAGAAGCGGTTGACCGTGGTGCCCGAGGTGGTGACGGGGCAGCCCGCCCAGATGGCCGAGAGGCGGCCGATATTCATGCCGGTCGCACCTTCAGGCGCGCCGCAGCCCATGATGACGTCTTCGACCTGGGCCGGGTCGATCTTCGCGCGCTCTATCGCGTGCTTGATCGCGTGGCCGGCCATGGCGGCGCCATGGGTGTTGTTGAAGCCGCCGCGGCCAGCCTTGGCAAGGCCGGTACGGGCGGTCGAGACGATGACTGCTTCTCTGGACATGGACGGTCTCCCGACGGGTTGAAAACTGGCTTTTTAATGCCCGGTTGGTTCGTGTCCGGCGCGGCGTTCACCGCCTTTACCCAACGGGCCCCCGGCACTTTGGGCCGCACCTTAAACGCAGGCCCTGCCCGGACAAAGCGGAATCTCGGTCCATTTCCGTAGCGGAGGAGCGGAGCTGCTGTGCGGATTTGAACAAAGGGCGGCACAATTCCGGGCTGTGGAATGCCGCAATCTTGCCCTGAAATTTCCCCGTAACCGCCCGTTGCTCACCCGCATCGGGTCACATTCGCCCCCCATCTTGTCAGCATGGAAGACCGGCCTCGTGCCGGCCAAAGCCCGCAAGGCGACCCGGAAAAAGGGGAACGAAGATGAAGAAGCATCTGATGATCGTCACGGCCCTGAGCCTCACCACCGCCATTGGCGCGGCGCTGACCGCGCAGACGGCATCGGCGTCCGATCCGCTTCCTCTGCCGCGCCCCGCCGTAATGGACGCGGCCTTCGGCGAGCCCGCGCCGGGCCTGTCGGAGCGGACCGTCTTTATCTCGGCCGTGGACCCGGAAGCGCCCTATTCGCCGGGCTATGGCGTGAACGACAGCAAACGCGTCGTTTTTCCCGTCTATTTCCCCGCCGGCCTGACCACGCCTTCCGACGAGGCCGAGACCATGCTTCGCGCGGTCGCCGAGGAAATCACCTATCGGGGCCTTCGCGATATCCGAGTGGTTCCCTCCGAATCGGCGAGCCTCACCGCCGATATGGCGGTGGAGCGCGATACCCAGGCGCGGGTTGTTGCCGTCGCGGCTTCGCTGGAAAAATTCGGCGTCCCGGAAAAATGGATTGCCGTGCAACCGAATCCGGGTCCGGACGTTTAAACGGTACTGACTTGCAGCGATGCCTCCCCCCGGCATCCCTGCGATCCTCGAAAGACCCGGCGTCATCCCACCCCTCATAGGTCCCCCCACCCCAGGGATGGCGCCGGGTTCTTCACTTCAGACATTCCTCGCGATACTCGGCCCGCCCTTACCGGCGGGCTCTTTCTTGTCTCGGGCGGCGGCAGCGTCTAGATAAAGCCTCGCCTTATCACTCCTCCCGGAAGTTCCCCCATGAGTACCAGACAGGTCGATACGAGCGGCTTCGGCGCCTATGCCGGGCCGGTGCTGCGGGACGGCCACAGCTACCGGTTTGAAATCGCGGCGCATCACCTCAATGCCGACGACCGGCTCCATGGCGGCATGATGATGACGCTCGCGGCCATCATGCTGGCCGATGCCGCGCGGGAAGCGGCGGCGGAAAAGCAGCCGGGCGCGAAAGTGGGCGCGCTGTCCCTCAATTGCGATTTCGTGAGCGCCGGCGAGAAGGGTGACATCGTGGAGGGGCTGACGGAAGTGACGCGGGCGACGCGGACGGTGCTCTTCATCTCCGGCGAGCTTCGCGCCTCGGGCCGCATCCTGATGACGGCGACCGGCGTCTATTCGCTCAAGGATGCGGGGACCAGGTGAGAAGGCCCCTTCCCTCGCCGCGCGACGTTGCCGCGCCCGCCGGCTGGCGGGCGGTCGAGCTGCACGATCCCTTCGAGGCGCATGTGGGACCCCTGTTCACGCGGGATGGCGGCGAGGGCGAGCGCATTTTCGGTTTCATCGTGGATGAGCGGCACGTGAACGAAGATGGCGAGGCGCATGAGGGCATGATGCTCACCTTCGCCGACGCCTTTCTCGGCCATGCGGCGAACCGTGCCGCCGAGAAAGGTTGCGTCACACTCAGCATGCAGGCGAGCTTCCTGAGGCCTGCGAGAACGGGCGAGTTCGTCGAGTGCCACATGCGGGTCGAACGGAAGACCCGGGCCATCATCTTCGTTTCCGGCCGCTTCAATGTGGGGGACGAGGACATGATGACGGCGACGAGCCTCTGGAAAGTTCTCGGCGAGCGCTAGCGCAGACTTGCGCGGCCGGTACGGAACCGCTTTCCTAGGCGCCAAGAAACACCGGCCATGAGCAAGGGAGGCCCGAGATGGCGATCAACTACGACAAACTGATGGCGCTGAAGGCGGAAGGCCAGGAATTCAGCTATGGCGACCGCGAGACCATGCTTTATGCGCTGGGCATCGGCTTCGGGCGCGATCCGCTGGACGAGAAGGAACTACCCTTCGTCTATGAAAAGAACCTCAAGACCGTGCCGACGCTTGCGACGGTGATCGCCTGGGGCGCCGGCGCGATCGGCGACAGCGGCATCAATTACGCGATGGTGGTGCATGGCGAGCAGCGGCTGAAGCTCCATCGCCCGCTGCCGGTGGCGGCGAAGCTTCTGGCGGACAGCCGCGTCGTCGGCGCCTGGGACAAGGGCGAGGGCAAGGGCGCGATCATCGTGACCGAGACGGATCTCAGGGAGAAGGGCGGCGACAAGCTCTGCACGCTGACCTCGACCATTTTCGCGCGCGGCGATGGCGGCTTTGGCGGCCCGCGCGAGGGCGCACCGGAACCGCACAAGCTGCCGGACCGCGAGCCGGACATGAGCGTGGACGCGGAGACGCGGCCGGACCAGGCGCTGCTCTATCGCCTGTCGGGCGACCGGAATCCGCTTCACTCCGATCCCGAATTCGCCAAGGCCGTGGGCTTTCCAAAGCCGATCCTGCACGGGCTGTGCACCTATGGCACCTGCTGCCGGGCGATCATTACCGGCGCTCTCGGCTACGACCCGACGCAGATCACGGGGTTCGATGTGCGTTTCTCTGCGCCGGTCTTCCCCGGCGACACAGTGACCGTCGACATCTGGAAGGACAAAGGCGTCATTTCATTCCGGGCCCGGGTGAAGGATCGCGACGCCGTTGTCATCAACAACGGCAAGTGCACCTTGAAGGCCTGATCGGGCCGTCCTTGCGAACCCCTTGCGCGGGGAGGCGGGAAAGAGATAAATCGAGCCGGGCGGGACCACCGCCCGGCTTTTTTTATGTGACCCCCGCATGTCCCGCGACGACGCGCTACCCCCCGGGCTTACCGCCAACCCTCCGTTTACAGACAATCTGCGCCCCGGCAACACCGAAGGCGAGGACCCTCTGTCGCGGATGGAAAGATTCATTGCCGAAGGCGACCGCGAAGGCGCCATCGCCCATGCGGAGTGGGTTGCCGCGAGACGGGGGCAGGAGGGCTGGCCGGCAGGGCTCATCGCATCGCTGGCACATTGTCTGATCGATCTCGGCGAGCCGGCACGGGCGGGCGCTCTTCTCGAAGGGTTGATGCAATCCGGCGAAGCCAATGCGCGCGCCATGCTGGTGCTGGCGCGAGCTTTAAGCCTTACCGAACGCCATCAGGAGGCGCTCGACGTTCTGAACGAGGCGAGCTTTCTCGATGGGCGCTCGGCGGAAGTTCTACTTGCGCTCGGCGCCGCGCGGATCGCGGCGGAAGACATGGCGCGCGCCGTTGCCGATTTCGAGCGCGTGCTGCGCATTGCGACCGGCGACAATGGGCGCGAGGCGGACCAGCGGGCGGAGGCGCATTTCCGGCTCGGCGAAATATGGGCGGCGCTCGACGAACGCGCGCGGGCCGCGCGACATTTCCACAACTCGCAGGCCGAAGACGCGGCGGACCGGCGCGGCGCGGCCATTCGCCTTGCCGAACTCGACACGCAGCCGGCGCCGGCAAGAGCGAGTGCTGCCTATGTGCGGGCGCTGTTTGACGGTTATGCGCCCCGCTATGACGGGCACATGGTGGAGGCGCTGCGCTATCGCGGACCGGAGATCCTTCTCGAAGCGGCGGAAGCGGCGGACGGCTTTTGCAGCGGAGCTCCTTACGATGCGGTCGATCTCGGCTGCGGCACCGGGCTCTCCGGAAAGGCCTTTGCGAAGCACTGCCGGAACCTTGAAGGCGTGGACCTCTCGCCGCGCATGTGCGCGGCGGCCGAAGCCTCCGGCTTCTACACGAAGGTGACGGCGGGCGACCTGCTCGGTGCGCTCGGCGCCTCGCCGCAGGCTTTCGATCTCGCTATTGCCTGCGACACGATCATCTATCTCGGCGATCTCGCGCCCCTGTTCACCACGCTCGACAAGGCGCTTCTGCCCGGCGGCTGGTTCGTCTTTTCGACCGAAAGATCGGACGGGCTTTCGCAGGAAGCCCTGGAACGCGGCTTCGAAATGGGGCCATCGCGCCGCTTCCGGCATACGGAGGGTTATCTCGCGGCCCTGGCGGCGCGGCACGGCTTTGCGATCCGCAGGCTCGGCACGGAGACGCTGCGCATGGAAAAGCGCCAACCGGTTCTCAGCCTCGTCTGCGCAATGCGGAAAGCCTGACCACAAAAAGAACGGCCCGTGTTCCGAAGAACACGGGCCAGGCCGGAGCGAATTTCTGGGGGGGTTTGGAAATCCGCCACCGATCGTTCGAATGGGTCTCAGAAAACAGGCAGTACGGACAGGACGCAGAAGGCGAGAAGGCTGGCGGCTGCGGCGGCATAGACGCGCAATTCGCTCGAGCGCGGCTGCGCGCCTTCGTTGCTGCCCGGGTTCACTTCCACACGCCGGGCGCGGCAACGTGAAAGGATGCGTTCAACTTCAAATTCGGTTGCGGGCGGCGGCGAAGCGCGGCCGAAGCTGCGGCGACCAAAGGCGCCGGCCGACGCACGGCCTGCGGGTTCGGGATGAAAACGCCGGTCGAGAACGGTATGGCCGTGAGCGAGAATGTCCGTCATGTCCTGCACTCCATCTGCGGGCCCTGCCCTTGAGGATTGCTATCCTTCTGGCGAAGAGATTGTGCCCGGGGAGCTTCGCGCTCAACGAGGGTTATGTTCAGATTTGTCGATCAGTGTGGGTCCCACACGCTTCCGGCGGCGGGCAAAGGCCGGTATGGTTAAGGGCGACAGAAACAGGGCGCTCGACCGATGCACAGACCGACAAAGCGAATTGCGATTCTTGCCACCGCCCTGTTCTTCCTGCCACTGACAATCTTCTTCGCCGTCGATGCGCAGGTTTGGGAACCGGGCGATCCTGTCCCCGCGGGCATGGACTTTCCCGAAGACACGGGCCCGCGGGAGAACCGCCTGCCCACGCCGCCGCCACGCGTGCTGACGCCCGAAACCGGCGTTGTTACTTCGTCCAGCGACGCCGCGGTGCCGCCCGCACCACCGCCCATATCCGAAAGGCCGCCGGCGCTCAGCGTGGCGGAGGATCCGGAGGATTTTCTCTGCAGCCGCGCCCCGGTGGGCAAAGCCGTTCGGGTGCCTCCTCCATTCGACCGCTGGCTCGTTCTCGTCTGCACACAGGAGGGACAGGCGCTTGTGCCGGTGATGGGCGAAGCCTGGGTGGCACATGGCTCGGCCGATCCCGTTTCCATTTTCGCCCTGCCGCCAGGAGGCACGCCGCCGTCGCACGGGCCCGGCTTCGATCCGCGTTACGACATCCGCTTTCTCGCCCTGACCGGCGGCGAAACGCAGGACGAAAGACGAGAGCGCGCGCTCGACCTCCTGCGGCTTGCCACGAATGGAAGCGAAACGCTGCCGGACTATCGCGAAATCTGGCAGCTCGACGCGCTCTCGAATGCGGGCGGGGCGCGCTACAACCTGTTCTTCTACCGGGACGGGGAAAGGCCCACGCGCATCATCGCCTGCCTCGATCAATGCGCGCAGGCCCTTCATCTCGACGTATTGAGCGGCGATGAGGCGCGGGATGCGCTTGGCCGTTGACCGGCTGCGGCATAAATTGACACAATGAGTGCCGATATATAGAAACGCCGCTGCCTCGCGCGGCGAGGACGGAAACAAGGGCGGATTGCGATGACCAGGGGATATGATTTCTACGGCGCGGAAGTGAGCTATTTCTCCGGCAAGGTGCGCGCCTATCTGCGCTACAAGCGCATTCCCTTTTCCGAGATCACGCCGACGCGCGACATCTACCGCAATGTGATCCTCGCCCGTGTCGGCTGGCCGGTGATCCCCGTGGTGGTGACGCCGGAGGACGAGACCTGGCAGGATTCATCCGAGATCATCGACAATTTCGAGGCGCGGTTTCCCGAAGCACCGGTCTATCCCGAAGGCGCGCGGCAGAAGCTTGCGGCGCTGCTGATCGAGGCCTATGCCGACGAATGGCTGAAGCTGCCGGCCATGCACTACCGCTGGACGAAGAACCGCGACTTCGCGATTTCCGAATTCGGGCGGCTGTCGCGGCCCGATCTCGACGCGGCCGGCCAGCGCGCGGTGGGCGAGGAAACGGCGAAACCTTTCGCGGGCGCGCTGCCCTTCCTCGGCGTTTCCGAGGCGACGGGCGCTGCCATCGAAACATCCTATGAGGGATTGCTCGCCGAACTCGATGCGCATTTCGCAAAGCATGAGTTTCTGTTCGGCACGCGGCCCTCGATCGGCGATTTCGGTCTCTACGGGCCGCTCTACGCGCATCAGTTCCGCGACCCGGCATCCGGCGAGATCATGAAGAAGCTTGCGCCGAATGTCGTGAAATGGGTGCAGCGCATGACGAAGCCGCCCGCCCCGAAGGGCGGCGCCTTTCTTGTGAATGACGAAGTGCCGGAGACGGTCATTCCCGTCCTCGCGCGGATGATGCGGGAGTTCCTGCCGGTGCTCAAAAATACGGCAATCGCTCTCACGGCGCATGTGGAGGCGAACCCGCAGCTCATTGCGGGCAAGGAGCCTGTGCCCCGGGCCATCGGTCAGCATGAATTCACGCTGGAAGGCGCAACGGGCACGCGCGCGATCTTTCCCTTCGATCTCTGGATGCTACAGCGCGGGCTCGATTTCCTCGCGACGTTGCAGGGAGATCAACGCGAGAAGGCGATTTCCATGCTAGAGAAGGCGGGTGGCGGCGAGCTTCTTTCGTTCCCTGCCTTTCCGCGCTTGACGAGGCGCCAGTTCCGTCTGGTTCTTGAATGAGCGATAGCAGCTTTCTCTCCCGTCTTTTTGCCCGGCGCCGTGGAAGGCCCGCGCTGCCCGGCGAGGCGGAGACGAGAGAGCAGCCAGCGAAACCCGAAGGAGACACCATGTCGAGCGAAGGTCTGCACGAACCAATCGCGAAGCTTTCCCACGAGGCGCTGAACCTGCATCGCGCCATCGTGTCGCTGATGGAAGAGCTTGAGGCCGTCGACTGGTACAACCAGCGTGCGGAAGGGGCGACAGACGAGGATCTTCGCAAGATCCTCATTCACAACCGCGACGAGGAAATCGAGCATGCGGTGATGGTGCTCGAATGGCTGCGGCGCAATCACCCGGTCTTCGACAAGGAATTGCGCGCGCGGCTCTTCAAGGATGGGCCTATCGCGAAGGACTGAGAGACGCACACAGCTCTAAGGTGCCAGAAAATCCCGTAACGCGCTCATGGTGCTGCCCGGGTCTTCTTCATGTGGGAGATGACCGAGCCGGTCGAACACCAGGAGCCGGCTGCCCGCGATATCCCGATGGAAACGCTCGGCGTCCTCGACCGGGACACGGCGGTCCAGCCTTCCCCACATGATCAGGGTCGGGACAGCAACCGATCCAATCCTCTTCCAGTCGGCGTAGGATTCCTGTTCGGTCTGCAGAAGCAGCGCACGGCGGTTTCCCGGATGCAGATGGAGCTCGTAGTAGCGGTCGACAAGCTCCGGCGTCACCTTGGCCGGATTGCCATATGCTTCCATGAGGCCTTTTTCGATGAAGCTGCGCGGCGTGATGCGTTCGATCACGGAGCGGAGAACGGGAATCCGTGCGAGCGAGAGCAGGAGGGAACTCTCGTCTCCCTTGGCGGGATACCCGCGCGCATCGATCAAGACGAGACGCTCGACGCGGTCCGGCGCCGCCGCTGCCGTCGCCCAGGCGATGCGGCCACCCTTTGAGCTTCCGATGAGCGTCGCGCGCCCGATTTCCAGATGGTCGAGGAGCGCCGTCACGAAGCGCACATAGTTCTCCACGCGGTAATCGTCATCCGGGAAGGCATCGCTCAGGCCCGATCCCGGCAGGTCGAAACTCACGACACGATAGCGGCCGTTCAGCGCGGCGGCCCATGGCTCCCAAGTGTGGAGGCTCGAGGCCGTGCCATGGATCAGCACAAGGGGAGGCGCATTCCGCCGGCCTTCATCGCGCAGATGGATATCCATGCCTGCGATCTTCACGAATTTCGACGGCGCGGGCGCCCAGCGCGCCCGAAGAAGATCGGTAGGCCGATCCGGCGTCCATGCCAGCGCTACCGCCGCCACAATGATCGCGAGCCCTGCCGCCAATGCAACGATCCAGCGATTCACCGGCCTCTCCCCATTCCGCGCGCCATCCTCACCGCGCAGCGGAGGGAGAGCTTGTTTCCATCGCGCAAGAATATAAGCTATCGCTCACATTCCATACTCGCATTCCAACGGCACCCTCATGGCGCGGAAACCGCAAACCAGACCAAGAAAATCGGCCTCGCAGCAGCGCTCGCAGATCACCGTAGATGCATTGATCGAAGCGACCGCTCGCATTCTGGTCCGCGAGGGTTATGACAAGGCCAGCACCAACAGGATCGCGGCCGTTGCGGGCGTCAGCATCGGTTCGCTCTATCAATATTTCCCGAGCAAGGAGGCGCTGGTTGCGGCGGTGATCGAGCGCCATACGCGGCAATTGTCGGATGTGATCCAGGCGGCCCTTGCGCGTGCCGTGGCGAGCCCCCTCGAGGCCGCGATCCGGGAACTGATTGGCGCCGCCATCGACGCGCACGGCATCGATCCGAAGCTTCATTGCGTTCTCGCCGAGCAGGTGCCGCGGGTCGGGCGGCTCGAGAACATCAATGCAGTAGAGAAACAGGCGCGGCTCCTTCTCAGAGACTATCTCGAGGCTCATCGCGACGAGATCGGCATCACCGATCTCGATCTCGCGGCCTTCATTCTCGTCACGACGGTAGAGGCGCTCACCCATTCCGCAGTCCTGCATCGCCCCGATGTTCTCACTGGCGAAAAGGCGGCCGAGTTCGTGGATGAAGTAACGCAGCTCGTTCTCGGCTATCTGCAAACGCCGCCGCGCGCCCGAAAGCCGAACAAGGTTTCCCGCGCGCGATAAATCCGGGCGGGAACGGGAGCGGAAAATGCGAGCGGTTCATGCCGCTCGCGGATCAAACCCGGACATAAAGCCGCCACGAATGCCCTTATCCCGGCGCGAGACGCGGGCCTGCACCGCAATTTTCCAATGCGAGTATCCGGTGCCGGGCACCCTTCGTACAATGCGAAACAGAGGAGCGGAACACTATCCGCTCAAGGCGCTCAAGGCGCGCAAGGCTTTCTCCAAATCAAGAGGCGGTACATCGCTCATGAAACGGCATTCTTTTTCGCAGCTGGTTCGCTACAAGCAATGGGCCGATCGCGGCCTCTACGATGTGGTCAGGAAAAATCTCGACAGGATGGACCAGCAGGATCTGACGGTCGTGATGCTTATTCTCGACCATATGCAAGTGGTGGACAGTATCTTCCAGAACCACCTTCAGGAATGCTCCCACGGCTTTCACGCGCCGCGCTCCGAGGCGCTGCCGGAGCTCAACATGCTCAGCGAAAAAGCAATGGCGACCGACGAATGGTACCGGTCATATGTCGACAACCTGGACGAGCAGGATTTCGAGCAGGCCGTCGACTTCGTCTTCACCAGCGGAAAGCCCGCGCGCATGAAGCGCGGCGAGATCATCATGCATGTCTGCCTGCATGGGACCTATCACCGCGGCAATGCAGGCGTCCTCCTGCAGAAGAATGGCGTCACGCCCAATGACGACCGCATGACGGATTTTCTCGAGGTCGCGGCGTAGACTGGAGGAAAGGACGGACCCCTAGCGCACCTGCCCGCCATCGACGACGAGCACTTCGCCGGTGATGAAACTTGCGCGAGGGCTGGCAAGGAAGAGCGCGGCGTCGGCGATTTCCTCGACAGTGCCGAAGCGGCGGAGCGCCACTTCGCGCTTGATCCAGCGGTCCCAGGCTTCCGGGCGCTCCTTGGTGTTCTTGTCCCAGACACCGCCTTCGAAGAGGATGTTGCCGGGGGCGATGGCGTTGACGCGCAATCCTTCCTTGCCGGTGAACTTCGCGAGCTGGCGCGTCAGGTGATTGATGCCGGCCTTCGAGGCGGCATAGGTGAGCGAGGTGCCCATGGCATCGACGCCCGCGATGGATGAGATCAGGATGAGGCTTGCGTGTTCGCGCGCCTCGCGCGGGCGCTTCAGGATGCGGCGCGCGGCCTCCCGCGCGAGATAGACGGAACCGAAGAGGTTCTGCTTCATGTCGGCATCCCAATCCTCGTCCGACACGTCGAAGCCCAATGGCGCGCGCGACAGGCCGACATTCGCGACCGCGCAGTGAAGCGGGCCCAACGCCGCCTCCGCCGCATCGAGCGCGGCGGCGATTTCCGCCGAGGCGGTCATGTCGCCCGCGACGGTGAAGAGATTTTCAGGTTTCACTCCCTCGGCGATCAGCGCCTTGTGCGCTTCATCGAGCGAGGCTTCGCCGCGCGCCGCGAGCGCGACCCTTGCGCCCTCGGCGGCGAAGGCACGCGCCATGCCGAAGCCGATGCCGCGGCTCGCGCCCGCGATGAAGACATGCTTGCCTTCGAGTTCGAGTTTCATGTCTTCCTCCCAAATTCTAGAATCTGTCGCCCCGTATCACCATGACGTCCGATACGGTGACGATGCCGATATGGCGGCGCACCAGCTCGAAAACGGGCTGCAGCACTTCATCGAGCCTTTCCTCCGAGGCGATGACGCTGACCGAGACCATGGTGCCTGCGGCGGAGGGCAGGCCCTCGCGGCTCCAGACGCCGTGATGCCCCTTGCCGCCGATCACCGGCAAGACGGTGTAGCCGTTGACGTCCAGCCGGTCGAGCAGATCGGTCAGACGCTTCTGCGCCGGTGCTTCCAGCAGGATCTCGATGCGCTTCTTCCTGTGCATGTCCATCGCGTCACCTCATCCGGCGATGCGCTCTGCCACCGCCGCATAAAGCGGGATGCCGAGCGCGAGGTTGAAGGGAAAGGTCACGCCGAGAGACAGCGTGAGGTAGATGGCGGGGTTCGCCTCCGGCAGCGCAAGCCGCATGGCAGCAGGCACCGCGATATAGGAGGCAGAAGCCGCCAGCGTGATGAAGAGGGCGGCGCCCCCGACCGACAGGCCGAGCATGGCCGCGAAGGCGGCGGCAAGCGCGGCGGAGATGAGCGGGAAATAGATACCGAAGGCGATGAGCGAAGGCGACAATTCGCGGCCGCCCTGACGCAAGCCACGGCCTGCGACGAGGCCCATGTCGAGCAGGAAGAGGCAGAGGATGCCCCGGAAGGGATCGACGATGAAGGGCGAGATCATGCCCATGCCGCGCTCTCCGGTCGCCCAGCCGATGAAGAAGGCGCCGACGAGAATGACGATGGAGCCGTTCGTGCCGACTTCGCGAAGCAGCGCACCCATGCCCTCGCCCTGCGATCCGGCCTCTTTCGGCGCTGCGCGGCGCGCGAGGAGAAGGGCCGCGACGATGGCGGGCGTTTCCATCACGGCGGCGACGGCGATCAGGTAGCCCTCGAAGGAGAGGCCGAGGCTCTTCACGATCTCGGTCGCGGCGACGAAAGTGACGATGGAGATGGAGCCGTAATGGGCAGAGACGGCGGCGGCATCGACGGCGCTTAGGCGGGTGGTGAGCCGCAGGAGCGTGTAGCCGATCACGGGGATCGCGAAGGAGAGCGCGATGCCGGCGAGGATCGTCAGACCCATGGCGGCATCAAGCCCCGACTTCGAAACCTCGGTGCCGCCCTTGAAGCCGATGGCAAGCATCAGATAAAGCGCGAGGAACTTGGCCGCCGCCTCGGGCACCGAGAGGTCGGAGCGGACCAGTGCCGCGGCGACGCCCAGCGCAAAGAAAAGCACCATCGGCGAGACAAGGTTTTGCACCGCCAGATCGACTATCGACAAGATCACCTCCCGGAAGGATCGGCCCCGACGCAGCGTCAGGCAGGCGGAGGGAGGGCTCCCTTGTGGCCACCCCCGGCGCTGCCTAGACTTCCTGCAAAAGAATACGGGAGGAATTAGGGAATGGACTACACACAAATCAAGACCGAGAAGCGCGGCAATATCCTCATTCTGACGATGAACCGGCCGGACCGGCTGAACGCCTGGACGGGCCGCATGGCCGCCGAACAGGCCGACGCCATCAAGCGGGCAAATGACGATCCCGATATCGGCGCCATTGTTATGACGGGCGAAGGGCGCGGCTTCTGCGCCGGCGCCGACATTTCGGACACGTTCCAGTCGCGGATCGACGGCCAGGACCGCAACAACGACAATGGCGGCATGCCGAGCGATGTGGACTGGATCGAACTCGTGCGCTCCTCGAAGCCGATGATCGCAGCCGTGAACGGGCCGGCGGTCGGCATCGGCGTCACCATGATCCTGCCCTTCGATGTGATCGTGGCGGCAGAGGAAGCGAAGTTCGGCATGGTCTTCGTGAAAATGGGCATCGTGCCGGAGCTTGCCTCGTCGCATTTCCTTGTCAGCCGCATGGGCTGGGGCAATGCGAACGAGATGATGCTGACGGGCAGGCTCTACCCCGCCGCCGAAGCAAAGGAGAAGGGACTTTGCGAATATGTGGTGCCCGGCGCGCAGCTTCTCGACAAGGCGCTGGAGATTGCGAGCCTTATTGCCGAAAACCCTTCGCGCCAGCTCCACATGACGAAGCAGCTCATCTCGCAGAATGCCTGCGAGACCGACATGAAGGCGGCGCAGAAGCGCGAAGTCGAGGCACTCAAGGTCTGCTACACCTCGGCCGAGCACAAGGAGGCGGTGGACGCCTTCCTCAACAAGCGCAAGCCCGATTTCCGCAAGGCCGCGCAGCAGGCGGCGGAATAGCGCCATGAGCGGGCGATACGAGGTCGAGCGCATCCCCTTTCACCTGCATTGGCAGGAGAAGTCCCTCTTCAAGGAGACCTATGCGGGCGCGCTCGACACGATCGTCGTCGAGGGCCAATACCTGAAGCCGAAAGGCGCGACGTCGAAGACGGTGCTGATCTTCATGCATCCGTCGGGCACGATGAACCTGCTGCCGATGCCGAACGCGCTGGCAGCGGCTGGCATTCCCTGCCTCACCTGCGGCAGCCGCTATCCGCACAATGACAGTGCTCTCATCATGGAGAAGGTGCTTCTCGATCTCGGCCATTATGTGCGCTATGCGAAGGAGAAGCTCGGCTTCGAGAAAGTCGTGCTGGCGGGATGGTCGGGCGGCGGCTCGCTGTCGATGTTCTATCAAAGCCAAGCCGAGAAACCGACGATCACGGCGACACCCTGGGGCGACCCTGTGGATGTTGCGGGCGCCGGGCTCATTCCTGCCGACGCCGTGCTGCAGCTCGCGGCGCATGTGAGCCGCGCAATCACGCTGACCGAATGGCTCGACCCTTCGATCCGCAACGAACTCGACCCGCAAGATCGCGATGTTGAGCTCGATCTCTACGATCCGCGCAATCCGAACCAGCCGCCCTATACCGATGCCTATCTCGAACGCTTCCGCGCGGCGCAGATCGCGCGCTCGGGGCGGATCGACGCCTGGGTGCGCGGCACGCTGGAGCGGCTGAAGCGGGAGGGGCGCGGCGGCGACGAGCGCAGTTTCGTCGTGCATGGCACGATGGCCGACCCGCGCTGGCTCGATCTTTCCATCGACCCGAACGACCGCAAGGGGCCGAACTGGTGCTTCATGGGCGAGCCGAAGACCGTCAATATGATGCCGGCGGGGCTGGCACGCTATTCCTCGCTCCGCTCCTGGCTCTCGCAATGGTCCTACCGCGAAAGCCGGGCGAACGGGCCGAAATGCGCCGGCGACATTTCGGTGCCCGTGCTCGTGATCGAGAACAGCGCCGATGACGGCTGTACGCCGAGCCACGCCGCGCGGATTTTCGCGGGCGTCGGCCATGACGACAAGGAACTTCATGTCGTCAAAGGCGCGACACACTATTATATAGGGCAGCCGGACAAGGTGGCCGAAGCCGTCGGCATTGTGGCCGGGTGGCTCAAGAAGAAGAAACTGCTGGATTGAACTCGATGAACTCCGTTGTGTACGAGATGCCGGTGCGGCGCGAGCTGCCGCAGCCGCAGGGTGCGATTTCATACCTCGAATGGGGCGCGGACGATCCGCACAAGACGCCGCTCCACTTTGCCCATGCCAACGGCTTCAACGGGCAGACCTATTCGCGGATTCTTTCCGGCCTTTCCGACCGCTTCCATATCCGCGCCTGGGATGCGCGCGGACATGGCGCGACGAGGCTGCCCGCCGATCCTGCACGCCACCGCAACTGGTATGTCTATCGCGACGATCTCATTGCCATGATCGAGCCCTTCGTGAAGGCGACAGGGCGGAAGATCATTCTCGCCGGTCATTCGATGGGCGGTGCGGCGAGCGTCATGGCGGCTGCGGCGCGGCCCGATCTCGTGCGCGGGCTCGTCCTCGTCGATCCGGTGATGATACCCTCGGGCGCGCGCTACACCATGCTGCTCTCGCAGCGGCTCGGGTTCGACGGCAATCCGCTCGCGCTCGGCGCGGAAAAGCGGCGCGCGATTTTCCCAGACAAGGAGACCGCCGTGTCGCGATATGAGGGGCGCGGCGCCTTCAAGACATGGCCGCGCGGCTTCATCGAGGACTATATTGCGGGCGGGACGCGGGCACGCGATGACGGGCAAATCGAGCTTTCATGCGCGCCCGCCTGGGAAGCGGCGAACTTCCGCGCGCAGGGCCACAATATCGGCAAGGCCGTGCGCGTGCTGCATGTGCCCTTCGCCATGCTCTATGCCGAACATGGAACGACCTGCCGCCCGCCCTTCCCCACGCTGCTGAAGCGGCGCGACCCCAAGGCGCATGTGCTGCAGGTGAAGGGCTCGACGCATTTCCTGCCGATGGAATTTCCGGATGTGGTGGCGCAGGAAATCCGCGCCTTCACGGACAGGCTGGAAGCGGAAGAACGCTAGAGCGCTTTCAGCCCGGCACCGATGCGCTCGTTCATGATCTCCGTGCTGCCATCCGTATAGGCCGCAATCTTGGCGCAGGCAAGGTGGCGGCCAAGGCCGTGCTCCTCGTGGAGCCCGTTTGCGCCCATGGCCTGAATGCAATCCGCGATGCGCGGCAGAGTCACGCGGCCAGCAAACTTCTTCGCATGGGCGGCCGCCATCACCGCATCGCCGTCGCTGTCGATCAACTGACCGGCATGAGCGGTGAGCGCGCGCAGGGCCTCAAGATCGTTTGCCACATCGCCGAGCGACCAGTTGAGCCCCTGATGATCGAGCAGCTTCCTTCCGAAAGTCTCGCGCGAGGCGCCGTAGCGAAGCGCCTTGTGAAGCGCATCCGCCAGCATTCCCGCGCACATGGCGGCAACATAGACGCGCGCGCCATTCACGCCCTTCATGGCAAGCTTGAAGGCCTCGCCGGGCGGGGCGAGCATGTCGTCTTCACTTGCGATGTAGTTTTCGAGCGCAAAGCCGCCCGCGCCGA
Organism: Parvibaculaceae bacterium; assembly: GCA_019636015.1. GTDB lineage: Bacteria > Pseudomonadota > Alphaproteobacteria > Parvibaculales > Parvibaculaceae > Parvibaculum. The sequence continues at coordinate 1,044,262 of JAHBYJ010000001.1, read as the reverse complement.
TCGCGTGGCCGCCCAGGAGGTCGTAGGCAGGGCGGCGCGTGAAGCCCGGCCGCCGCGCATCGACGAGGAAACAGGCAATGCCGCGCCAGCCGGCGGCGGGATCGGTCTGCACATAGGTGATGAAGAGATCGGCGATCGCGGCATTGGTGATCCACCCCTTTTCGCCGTCGAGGCGCCAGCCGCCATCCACTTTCCGGGCGCTTGTGCGGATCGAGGAAAAGTCGCTGCCGGCGCCTGGCTCACTCAGCGCCGTTGCGCCGAATATCTCGCCCGACATGAGGGCGGGGACAAGGTCATCGCGGTGATGCGCATTGAGCGAGACCGCAAGCCGGACCACGACATTCTGCGTGTTCACCATCGCGAAGGTGAAAGCCATGTCGGCGCGGGACATTTCCTCGCAAAGCGCGAGCTTGAGAAGATAACGCTGGCCGAGGCCGCCTTGCGGCTTTGGCGTTTCGAGGCGAAGGAGACCGAGGGACGCTGCCTCCCGCAGCGCCTCAACGGGCTGGCGGCGCGCGCGCTCCCACATAACCGCGTTCGGACGCACGGTCCCTTCGGTGAATGAGGCCGCACGGTCGAGCAGCGCTGCCTCATCGGGCGTCAGCAGATAACGAAGAAATCCTCCCATATCCCTTCCCCTCTTTCTATGTCAGACGCCGAGCCCTTCGATCACCAGAGATTCAAGGTGCGTGCGCATTTCTTCCGGTATCGGGATCGCCTTGCGCGTGGTGAGATCGAGCGCGATGGCGACGGCCTCGGCGGTCGCAATCGCCTCGCCGGTTTCCAGATCGAACAGCCAGTGGCACCAGGTATAGGTTTTCGGGCCCACCTGTTTCAGCCCGCTCCTGAGCGTGACGATGTCGCCGATGCGCGGATAGCGGCGATAGACGAAGCGGTATTCAAGCGCGGCGCCGCCGATGGTCGGCGTCTTCGAGCGGTCCGTGCCGTTCGTCTGCACCAGCAGGTTCGGGATGCCGTCCGAGACGATGCCCATGAAATTGCGCACGGTAAGGAAGCCCTGCGCGTCGCAAAGCGCGGGCGCGATCTCGCCCTGCCAGACGCGGACCATGCCCATCGCATCCGCTTCCTTCAGCTTCGGTGCGGGGCGCGGATCGTAAAGTTCGAGGCCGCGCGGAGCGCCATGCGCCGAGCGCTCCACGATGAGCGACTTCGCCGCCGTCTTCGCCCTGGCGGGCAGCGGCTTCGCCTCGCGCGTTTCATCGTCCACCCATTGCACTTCGGCATTGAAGGTGGCGGCCGGTTCGCCCGATGCCGTGTTCACCATCTCCTCATAGACGCTGAGGCCATAGTCGCGCACTTCGAGAATACCGGCGCGCAGAAAGAAGGGCGCGCCGGGACGCTGCTCGCGCAGGAAGCGGACATGATGATCGCTCACCTGCAGCCGTGCGCCTTCGTTACGCGCGAAGCGGGGCCCAAGCCCGAGCGCGAGGCCGAGTGCGGCAAGCCCCTGCCCCGCCTTCTCGACATAGAACTGCACATTCATGTGCCCCATCTGGTCGCATTCCCATGTCTGGACACTCGACCTTGCGACTTCGATCATCTCGCTCATGTTTTTCTTCCGTTTCTTGATTGCGAATTTTCTAGAGGCGCTGGCGGATCGGCTCCGGCAGGGGAACGGCCCTACGCGTCGCCTTGTCGAAGAGGAGCGCCGCACCTTCGGCTGCGCAGGCGGGCTCGCCCGTGTCGCCGCTGAAGAGCCAATGCCGGTAGCGGAGTGTCTTCCCCTCCGTTTTCAGGATCGCGGTGCGCACGAAAAGCGTCTCGCCCGCGCGCAACTCGCGCAGATAGGTGAGGCGCATCTCGACCGTCGCCGTTGCAAGGCCGCGCGCTGCCTGTTCATGGCGGCCGAGCCCCGCATGGGCCCACATATGGCCCTGCGCATCGGAAAAGCGCGCCATGAAGAAGCGCGCATTCATGTGCCCGTTCGTGTCGCATTCCCATGTGTTGACGACGGAGCGGTTCGTCTCCGTCATGCCTTCGGCATCTGCGCGGGCAAGCGAGACATCGCGCTCCACGGCCTCGCGCGGCAGCGAACGGGCTTCGGCTTCGGGCGGCAATGAGACGCGCATCTTCTCCGCCCTTGCGCGCACATGATCGGGCCAAGGCGCGAGGCGGCGCGTTTCGAGATCGAGGCAGCCGGTATCGACCACATAGGTTGCGGCAAGGCGGTCATCCAGCGCCTCGCGCATTTCCTGATAGATGCGCATGGTCTTGTCGCGAATTTCCACGATACCGGAGCGGATGGTGACGAGGTCGCTTGCGCGAAGTTCGCGGTGAAAGCGGATGTGATGTTCGAGCGCGACATAGCCGAGGCCGGATGCCGCCTGATCGAGCGCGGCATGGCCGAGCGCCACGCGCAGATTGTAGGAGCTGTCGGAGCTTTTCGAGATGTAATGCTGGATATTCATATGGCCCATCTCGTCGCATTCCTGCAGCGAGACATAGCCCTTGTAGGTGTCGATCATGCCGGTCATGCGAGGGCCCTCACATGGGGGCGAATGGCGGCGCGTTCCTCATTCGTGAAGGCGACCGTCTTGCGCGCGTCGAGATCGAGCATGACGGCGATCGCCTCGCCCGTTGCGGCGAGGAGGCCCGTTTCCGCATCGAACATGAAGTGAACGAAAGTGAGCGTCTTGCCTTCGACGCGGGTGAGCGTGCTGCGGACCACGAGCATCGCGCCGGAGCGGACCTCGCGATGGTAATTGAGGCGCATTTCGAGAACGACGGTGCCGCGCCGCCGCTCCAGCATGTCGCGCTTGCCGAAACCGAGCGCCTGCCAGAGATGGCCGGCGCCATCGGAAAAGCGCGCCATATAGAAACGCGAATTCATGTGTCCGAAATCGTCGCATTCCCAAGGCATGACGGCGCCGCGATAGATCTCGATGAAGTATCTCGCGTCTTCGAGGCGGAGATCGGGCAGGCGCTTTTCGCGCTCGACGCCGCGTGCTTCGGCATGAGGCGGCAGGGGACCAAGATAAGGCGCCGCGCGCTCTCTCGCCTCATCCGGCCAGGGAACGAGCTTCCGGCTGTCGAGATCGAAATGCCCCGAGATGGCAGTGACGGTCGCCGAGACCGCGCCGGTCGATGAATTGAAGAGTTCGTGGAAGCTCACCAACGTGCGGTCGCGGATTTCGACGGGCCGCGAGCGCATATGCATGATGTCGCCTGCGCGGAGTTCGCGGTGGAAACGGATATGTTCCTCAAGCGCCACCATGGCGCGGTGCTCGCCCCGCACCTGGGACGGCGAGAGGCCCAGCGCATGGCGCAGATAGAAGGCGGCGTCTGAGGCGCGGGCGACATAGAACTGCACGTTCATATGGCCGACTTCATCGCACTCCCATGTATTCACGGTGCCGCGAAACGTATCGAGAAATCCGGTCATCGGGTCTTTTGAAGGATTGAATGGCGGGTGCCGAAGCATAGGGGCACGGCTCGCGCTTGTCATGCCTCGGGCAAGGCGGCGAGCCGGTGCGCGAGAAGGCTCTCGGCGGTGAAGCCGAGGGGTGCGAGGCGTCCCGAGCCTTCAAGAACGCGCAGGCCGATGAGGAGTGCCGCAAGGCAGAGGATCTCGCGGTGCGCGGCTTCGCCCTTGAGGCCCGTTGCGGCGCGCAGCGGACCACCCAGGGTTTCGAGAATGGCGATGACGCGACCCGTTACCGCGCGGTCGAGATCGGCGGGAAGCGCTTCCGCCGACATGAGGCGGCCGGCAAGGCGGACATGGGGCGCATTGCCCGCCGTCGCCTTCAGCGCCTCTCTGGCGGCGGCTTCGAGTGCGGCGGCGGAGCTTGTGGCGCGTTCGGCCGCCTCGCGCATCCGCCTTGCGAGATGGCCGAGTTCTTCTGCCGTCAAGGCGATGGCGAGTTCATCTATGCCTGCGAAATAGGAATAGACGGCGCCCGGCGCATAGCCTGCTTCGGCAGCAACGGCGCGCATGGTGAGCGCCTCGGGCCCGCCCGTATCGCAGACGCGGCGCGCGGCGGCGAGGATCGCCTTGCGCTTGTGATCCCGCAGATCCTCGCGGCGTCTTTCGGCGGCGCCCGACATCAGAACTTGTATGTCGAGCGGGAAACTCCTTCGGCAATGGGCGCGCCGCTGTCGCGCTCCTTCACCGCCTGCTGGAAGCCGACCGTTTCCGCACGCTCCTTGAACCAGACGCCTTCGGGCGAATGCCGGGTAATGCCATCGAACAGTGTGGCAAACATCTGCGTCGTCTGCAGGCCCATATTCTCATAGGCCTGATTGACCATGAGTTTCTGCATCATCAGCTGATTGCGCGGTACACCGGCCATGCGCTCTGCAAGTGCTTCCACCCGCGCATCGAGTTCGGCTTCCGGCACGGCCTCCAGCACGAGCCCCATCTCGGCGGCTTCCACCCCGCTCACGAGATCGCCGGTGAAGAGCATGCGCTTGGCGCGCTCCGGCCCCAGGCGATAGACCCACATAGCGGTGGTGGGGCAGCCCCAGACACGGGCCGGCGGATAGCCGATCTTCGCATCCTCGGCCATCACCACCATGTCGCAGCAGAGCGCGATGTCCGAGCCGCCCGCGACCGCGAAGCCGCGCACCTTGGCGACGGTCGGCTTGTAGGAACGCCAGAGCGACATGAAGTCTCTCGTGTTTGCGAACATCATGTTGAAATCGACCATCGGGTCCCAGGGCCGCGCGTCGCCCGCGGCGACGCCGGTGCCGCGATTGCCGGCCGGCGCCTCGGCAAAATCCTTCAGGTCATAGCCCGCGCAGAAAGCGCGGCCCGCGCCGGTCAACACGATCACATGGACGCCATCATCCTCGTTCGCACGCTCGACAGCAGCGGCGATCTCGCGCGGCATGCCGGAGGCGATGGCGTTGAGCCTGTCCGGCCGGTTCAGCGTGATGGTCGCCACCCGGCCCTGCCGCTCATAGAGAATATGCTCGTAGGACATGGCTCCCGCTCCAACTTTTGTTTTGAACATATATCTGAAAAATGAACAGTGTTCAATTTTGGTGATCAATCGTGATACACGCGAGTGCTTGACTTACGCATAACCTCAAGGTTATTGATCAAACTCATAACCTTTGAGCTATGAATTACAATGCGCCAGCCCCATGACGACCTCTTCCGGACACTCGCCGATCCGACGCGACGGGCCCTGTTCGAACGGCTTTGCCGCGACGGAGAGCAGACAGTTCGGGCCCTTACGGCGCAGGCGGGTATTTCCCAGCCCGCCGTTTCAAAGCATCTCGGCATTCTCAAGCGCGCGGGGCTGGTGCGGGATCGCCACGAAGGCCGCCAGACCCATTACAGCGCGCAGCTCAACGCTCTAGCCCCCCTGACCGAATGGACCAGACAGATGACCCGGTTCTGGGAGAGCCGGTTCGACGACCTGGAAGCGCTGCTCAGAAAGATGGACCAATGACCGAAGGCCCGGACGAAACGCTCAACATCACCATCGAACGGGAGCTCCCTTTCCCGGCAGAAAAAATCTGGCGCGCGCTGACGCAGCCGCATCTGCTGGAGGAATGGCTGATGAAGAATGATTTCGTACCCGTTCTCGATCGTGAGTTCAGCTTCCGCGCCGAGTGGGGGGCGGTCGAGGGCCGGGTGCTGGAAATCGAGCCGCAGCGGAAGCTCTCCTACACATGGGGCGACCACAATCTCAAAAGCACCGTCACGTGGACGCTCGCGCCGACACGCACGGGAACGCTGCTGCGGATGGAACAGACGGGCTTCCGGCAGGATCAGCCGCGCTACTTCCAGGGTGCAAAGGCGGGCTGGCCGAGATTCCTTGCCGCGCTGGAAGAGCTTCTCGCAAGGATCGAGTAAGCCGCCGGCATAGTGACGGCGAAACATGAATGATGAGAGAGGAAACACCAATGAGCTGGAACAAAGGGATTCGTCAGGCGCATCGCTGGCTGTCGATCGTCTTCACGGCGGCAGTCATCGCCAATTTCGTGGCGATGGGGCTCGTGGGGGAACCTCCCATGTGGGTGGTCTATTCCCCCCTGCCGCCGCTCTTCCTGATGCTCGTGACAGGCCTCTACATGTTCGTGCTGCCCTATGTCGCCAAGGGCCGCGGCGCGGCCTAGGCAGCGAGCCCTTTCAGGAAATCGTCCATCCGCTTGTTGGCCGCCGCTGCGAGCGCGCCCGGAAAGGCGATGAAGCCGTGGGCGCCACCAGGGAAGACGGCGAGTTCCGCCTCGTTGCCCGCGGCGATCCAGCGGCCATACATGAAGAGCGAGTCATCGAGCAGCGCATCGCGCGTGCCGATGGTGAAAAGCGCGGGCGGCATGTCGTGGAGCCGCGCATAGAGCGGCGAGATGTCGGGATCGCGGCGGTCGAGATGCGGCGGCAGGAAAGCTTCTGCGAATTTCTCGATATCGATGGTGCGCAGGATCAACCGCTCGTCGCCAAAGGCCTTCTGGCTCGGCGTCATGGACATGTCGAAGGCACCGAAGACGAGGTTCGCGCCCTTGAAGCCCGTGAAGCCGTGCCGATCGCGCATGCGCAGCAGCGTGACGGCGGAGAGATGACCGCCGGCGGACTCGCCGCCGATCGCCAGAAGCTCGGTGCCGAATTCGGTCTTCGCGTTCTTGGCAAGCCAGATTGCCGCCGCTTCGCAATCATCCGGTCCCGCGGGATAGGGATTTTCCGGCGCGAGGCGGTATTCGACGCTGACACAGGCAAAGCCCGTGTTGTCCGCGATGCGCTCCAGCATCGGGTCCTGCTGGTCGGCGCCGCCGAGCACCCAGCCGCCGCCATGAATATGCAGATAGACGCCTTTCGGGGTCCCCTCCGGCGCGAGGATACGGAGCTTCACTTTATTGCCCTTGCCGTCGATCTCGATCTCGCGGGCGCGCGGCGATTTCGGCGCGAGCGGAAAGGCGCCCTCGCCCCGGGCGCGCTGGTCGCGGAAGGTCTGCACGCCGATCTCCCACCATTCGGGCATGTCCTTCATGCCCGAGATGATGAAATCGTTGATGCCTTTGGTTTCGGCGGAAATGGCGTCTGTCGTGAAAAGCTTCGGGTCGAACGGATTGCTGCCTGACATGGTTCCCTCGGAGAATCTCTCTCTTTGAGGGAATTAGACCGGATGGCGGGGCTTTGCGCCAGCCCCGCCTTGCCTGCCTGAAGTTCAGACGGCTGCGGCGTAGGGCGGCGCAGGATCATATTGCATGGCGCGCTGCGTCTTGCGGGCGTGATCCTCGCCCTGCATCTGGCCGACAAGCCACAGCGCCATGTCGATGCCGGCCGACACGCCCGCAGCGGTGACGACATTGCCGTCGCGCACGTAGCGCACTTCTTCGAGCACGACAGCAGCGCCGCCCGTTTCCCGCAAGGTCGGGATGAAGCCCCAATGCGTGGTGACGCGCTTTTCTCTTGCAGGGCCTGCCATGCAGAGCAACAGCGCACCGGTACAGACGCTCGTCACCCATTCACAGCCTGCCGACACTTTTGCGATCCACTGGAGCAGCACCTCGTTCTTCGCCTCGCGGCGCGTGCCGATGCCGCCCGGCACAAGCAGAATGTCGAGCGCGGGGGCATCCGCGATCGAGGCATGCGCCTCGACGGTCATGCCTTTCGCGCCCGTGACGGGGCCGCCCGTCTGCGAGATCAGGATCACCCGGTCCGGACGCTCGCGGCCCTCATGGCCATATACTTCGTTCGACATGGTGAAGACTTCATAGGGGCCGACGAAATCGAGTTCCTCGACGCCATCGAAAATCAGAATGCCGATATTGCGTGTGCGGGTCATAGCGAGCCTCAGAGCGCGGGTTGAAGGAAACGGGGCTGCTTCGAGTTCATCAACGCCTCAAGCGATGCGCCCTCGGCCGCGCGAATGACGTCGTGAATATGGGCGGGCGCATCGTCGGCAGAGCCATAGCTGAAAGGCGGATGCGGATAATATTCGATGCCGAGCTGGATGATCTTCGCGACCTCCTCACCGGCAATGAGCCGCGCGAGATAAAGCGCGCCGTCGATTCCGGCGGAGACGCCGGCCGTGGTCACGATCTTGCCGTCCTGGCAGTACCGGTCGGGCACGACGGTCGCGCCGAGCGAGGCAACGGACTCCCGCGCATAATAATTCGTGGTCACCCGCTTGCCCTTCAGGATACCGGCTGCGGCCATGACCTCGACGCCATTGCAGACGCCGAAGGTCCATGTCGAACTCTCATGCAGGCGGCGGATGAAGGAGAGCGTTGCCTCGTTCTTCATCTGCGGCCGCCCACCCGGTCCGCCCGGCACATAGAGAATGTCGGTGCTTTCGACTTCGGAATAGTCACGCCATGCAGCGAGCCCACCTGAGCGCAGGTCGTCCGCGATGACGGTCTTGCGCTCTGCGACGAACTCGACCTCGGCGCCCGGCAGCCAGCCGAGAACCGAATAGCCGCCCACGGCGTCCAGCATGGTGAAGCCGTCATAGATGAGAATGGAGATGCGCATTGCCTGTAATCCCTTGAGGTAGCGGCGCGTCGCGCCGGGAGGTGCGGAATCTTTCGCGGTAGCGGCCGGGCGTTACGCCCAGGTGACGGATGAAGGCGCGGCGCATGCGCTCGGCCGCGCCGAAGCCGGCATCCGCGGAGACGGCATCGAGCGATGCGTTGCCTCCGGCGAGCCGCCTGCATGCTTCGTCCAGTCGCGCACGCTCGACGAATTGCGCCGGGGTGAACCCGGTTTCCGAAACGAAATGACGGGCAAAGCTGCGCTCGCTCATCGCCGCCAGTGCGGCAAGCGCGGGAATGGAAAGATCGGCGCAGGGATTTTCGATGATGTAAGCGCAGATGCGCCCGAGCCGCTCATTCCCCACATGCTGGGCGGCGAGCTGCGCGGAAAATTGCGACTGGCCGCCCGGGCGCATCAGATACATGACGTGGTGGCGGGCCAGCGTGAGCGCCATGTCGCGACCGAGATCTTCCTCGATCAGCGCAAGCGCGAGGTCCATGCCGGCGGTCACGCCCGCGCTTGTCCAGAACTTGCCATCGCGCACATAGATTGCGTCGTCGTCGACCGCGACATTCGGGAAACGCTTGCGCATTGTCGGCGCATAAGCCCAATGCGTTGCCGCCCGCCGGCCATCCAGAAGCCCGGCGGCGGCGAGGATGACGGCACCGGTGCAGATGGACACGACACGGCGCGCGGGCGCTGCCACCTTGCGCGTGAATTCCAGCAGGGCATCATTCTCCATCTCCACACGCGAGCCGTTGCCGCCAGAAACGATGAACGTATCGACCGAAGAAAGGTCTTCTTCCGTGATGTCCGCAAAGGACTTGTCCGCCGTGAGCGAGAGGCCGCTTGTGGTGCCGACAGGGCCTCGCCTCTCGGCGACCAGTTCGACCGCATAGGCGGGACCGCCTGCCGCAACATCGATGGCGGCGGAAAGAAGCTGAACGGGGCCTGCGATATCGAGAATCTGGGCGTCTTCATAAACGAGCATCAGCACGCGGCGCGGGGGCTGCGTGTCTGGCGATGCTGTGTGCGATCTGGCGAATCTGGACATGAGGCCAGCCTAGGCTTGGCCCGGTCTGGCTGAAATGACAAAGAACCAGCATTTTCCGCCAACCTGTCGATTTCAGCTCCGTTGAGGCCAAAAGCAGCGGCAAAGGTCTGCAGCGGGTGACGCAAGGGGCAAACCGCCGGAGTGCCGGTATAGACGCAGTTTGTATCTAGTTCTGGCCCGGAAGACCGGTCCTCGATCGACAACATTCCAGGACAAATACCGCGTCGAGCTTTACGGTTATTCACACATAAGTTGGAAAATATATATGTTTGTATCGATTAGTCTTGATTCACCTATTTTGATTGCCGAAAGTGACCCCTGCACTAGGTAAACCGGCCAATTCGCAATCCTTCGGGAGAGCGAAGCGCGTAGAGGACGCGCCGCCCAGGGAGGGGCGAAGGGCCGGCAGAGGGGAGGATTTCATGGGCCCGGCCGGCTGCATTCGTTCATCTCGGTTCCCGAGCGGACAAGCGCAGCACCGCGCCCTCCCGTCGCCGGACGTCCGAATCTGCTGATGGCGCAAGCCATCGGTCCGGACCGGCGTTCGCCTTCTCTCCCCCAGGCTGCAGCTAACGCGGTGCCCCATCCCGCAAGAGGATGGGCGCGGCATGGAGAGGGTTGTCCCGCAGGGACTTAAAACTGGAGTAAGCAAGACAATGCCATTGAAACTGGGAGGAGCACGGCTGCCCGCATTGGCCGCCGGCGCATTGCTTGGGACTGCATTTGCGGCGATGCCGGCAGCAGCCGCCGATTTCAGATTCGGCGAGGTGAGGCTGTCGATCGACTCGATCGCCTCGGTCGGCGCCACGATGCGGGCGTCAAAGCAGGACTGCATGTATATCGCTGTGGTGAATGGAGGCTGCCCGGACGGGATCGGCCAGTCGGCGAACATCAATACAGACGATGGCAACATCAATTTCGACCAGTGGGACATCGTGTCCGCGCCTGTGAAGGTCGTCTCCGACTTCGAAGCGCGCTGGGAGAACTGGGGCGCCTTTGCCCGCGTGCGCGCCTATTACGACCACGCCATCTATCATGAGGCCGGACAGAACAGCACCGCCTATGGCGTCCGTCCGCTGCGCGACAATCTGCGCGGTGACGATGCCCGCAACTCGGCGCGCGGCATCAATCTTCTCGACGCCTTCGTCTTCACGAATTTCGATATCGGCAATGTGCCGACAACTCTCCGCGTCGGCAAGCAGGTGATCAACTGGGGCGAAAGCCTCGCCCTGCAAGGCGGCATGAACCAGTTCAATTCGTTCGACGTCGCAGCCATCCGTACGCCGGGCGCAGAACTCAAAGAAGCGCTTCTTCCCGAAGAGAGCGTCTATGTGAACTTCGCACTCCCGGCGGGCCTGAGCTTCGAGGCCTTCTACGCCTTCAATTGGCGTGAGACGGAATTCGACGCCGTAGGCACGTTCTTCTCCAGCAACGACCTCTTCGGACCGGGCGGCCGCTATGTGAATACCGTGGTGCCGGAGCAGCCCAATCCGGATGGACCCGGCACGATCTACCGCGCGGAAGGCAACCGTGCCGACGATCAGGGCCAGTATGGCGCCAAGATCGGTTATTGGGCGGACTGGATCAACGACGGGACGGAACTCGCCGCCTATTTCGTCAACTATCACTCCAAGCTGCCGATCCTCGAATACAGCAACGGCGCACCGCCGGCGATCGACGGCGCGCTTTGCGCACCGGCGCCTTCCTGCGGCCTTCCGGCCCAGTTCTACCGGGACGCCTATCCGGAGGACATCAAGTATGTCGGCGCGAGCTTCGCAACCACGGTACTCGGCTCCACGCTTGCCGGCGAAACGCTCTATTCCTGGAACACGCCGTTCCAGATTTCGTCGGGCGAGAGCCTCGGCGCACGCTGGCTGCAGAACGGCACGGGCCTCCCCGTGGCGGCTCTTCCGTACGACATGACGCCCGGAGCCTTCCCCGAAGGCTATTTCCGCGAGAAGGTGATCACCGGCCAGCTTTCGACCATCACGATTCTCAATCCCTCCGAGAATGTCGTGAAAGCAATCAATGCCGATCTCGTCACCTTCATCACCAACTGGGGCTTCCAGTACCTGCCCAGCATCGACGATGCGAGAGCATCCGTGCTGAGCGGCGGGCGCGGTTCGGAAATCACGCATCCGAATCCGATCGTCCAGGGCGGCCTCTACAATCCTGCGCAGCCGCTGGTGAAGGCCGATACCTTCTCCCATGGTTATCGCCTGATCGCCGTGGCGGACTACAACAATGCGTTCAATACGCCCTGGACGGTGAGCCCGACCATTCAGTGGGGCCACGATCTCGGCACCGCTGCGGGCCCCATCGGTCCCGGCTTCCTCGATGACCGCAAGACGGTCACGCTTGGCGTCAACGCGCGTCAGGGAAGCTGGCTTGCGAATATCAGTTACACGAACTCCTTCGGTAACCGATTCCAGAACTACACACAGGATCGCGACTTCATCGCGGCGAGCCTGTCCTACGCCTTCTGAACGAGACCGGAGGCGGGCGATGTCCCGCCTCCGCCGGCATAACGATAACAAGCGGACAAGGCGGCCGCCTCCCGATCCCCCCGATCTGGCGAGCTCAAAGCCAAAGTCAGCATCTCTCACCCCCCTTTGGCGCGGCTCCATCCCCCCGGAGCCGCGTTTTCTTTTGTGCGAGCGCCAAAAGAAAACGCCCCACCGGGGAGGCGGGGCGTTTCCCTTGTTCAATCGGACGAAGATCAGGCGGCGGCCTTTTCCTTGCCCGGTGCGAAGCGGCTGTAGAAGGTTTCGCCCTTCGAGGCCATGTCGCGCAGGAGCTTGTTCGGCGTGAAGCGCGGCCCGTATTTCTGGGCGAGCTTGTCGCACTGCTCGACGAAGGCTGCCGTGCCGACCATGTCGATCAGCGAGAGCGGCCCGCCGGCCCAAGGCGCGAAGCCCCAGCCGAGAATTGCGCCCACATCCGCGTCGCGCACGTCGGTCACCACGCCTTCCTCGAAGCAGCGGGCCGCTTCCAGCGCCTGAATGTAGAGGAAGCGGTTTTTCAGCTCCTGCACATCGAGGTCATCGGGATTTTGGGATTTGCCGATGAGGCCGGCGAGATCCGGCCAGAGCTTCTTCTTGCCGTCTGCCGGATAATCGTAGAAGCCCTTGCCCGCCTTCTTTCCGACGCGGCCGAGGTCCACCACCATCTTCCTGACGAGATCGTCCGCCGGCGAGCCGACATATTTGTCGCCGAGGTCCTTCTTCGTCTGTTCACGCACCTTGTAGGCGAGGTCGAGCGAGACTTCGTCATTGAGCGCGAGCGGCGGCATGGGCATCCCGGTCATGCGGCCGACATTCTCGATCATGGCCGGCGGCACGCCTTCGCCGAGCATGGCAAGGCCTTCGCCGACATAGGTGCCGAAGCAGCGCGAGGTGTAGAAGCCGCGGCTGTCGTTCACCACGATCGGCGTCTTGCGGATCTGCTTCACATAGTCCATCGCCTTGGCGAGCGTTTCGTCGCTCGTCTTCTTGCCCATGATGATTTCGACAAGCTGCATCTTGTCGACGGGCGAGAAGAAATGGATGCCGATGAAGTTTTCGGGCTTGGCCGAGGCTTCGGCGAGGCCGGTGATCGGCAGGGTGGAGGTGTTCGAACCGTAGATGCCGCCTTCGGCGAGCTGCGGCTCGGACTTCTTCGTCACGTCCGCCTTGATCTCGCGGTTTTCGAAGACCGCCTCGATGACGAGATCGGCGCCCTTGAGGTCGTCGTAATTCGTCGTCGGCTTGATGAGACCGAGGAGCTTGTCGGCCTTTTCCTGCGTGGTCTTGCCGCGCTCAAGCGCCTTCTTCAACAGCTTCTCGGAATAGGCCTTGCCCTTCTCCGCATTCGCCTGATCGGTGTCGAGCAGCACGACTTCCATGCCGGCCTGTGCCGACACATAAGCAATGCCCGCGCCCATCATGCCGGCGCCGAGGATGCCGAGCTTCTTCACCTGGAAGGGCGCGATGCCCGCCGGGCGGCGGGCGCCCTTGCCGAGCTCCTGCATGGACAGGAAGAGCGAACGGATCATCGCCTTGGAGCGCGGGTCCATCAGCAGCTTTGTGAAGTAGCGCGTCTCGATGCGCAGCCCCGCCTCGATCGGCACCTGCAGTCCTTCATAGATGCAGGACATGATGTATTTCTGCGCCGGGAAGTTGCCATGCGTCGTCTTGTGCAGCGTCGCATTGCCGATGGTGAAGGTGGAGCCGCCCTTCGGATCGTGCGGGCCGCCGCCAGGGATCTTGTAACCCGCGCGGTCCCAAGGCTGAATGGCGATGGCGTGGACTTCCGGACCCTTCTTGCCGAGCGGGACCTTCGGCTGGGCGAGACCTTCCTTGAGCCAAGCGCGCGCCATGGCGACTTCCTGACCGGGTTCGGCGATCGCATTGCAGACGCCGGCCTTCACGGCCTTTTCCGGCGAAAGCGATGTGCCCTGCAGGATCAGCGGAAGGGCGGCCTGCGCGCCGATGAGACGCGGCAGGCGCTGCGTGCCGCCGCCGCCGGGGAGCAGACCCACCTTCGCTTCCGGCAGGCCGATCTGCGTTTTCGGGTTGTTGCCGACGACGCGATAGTGGCAGGCGAGCGTGACTTCGAGGCCGCCGCCAAGCGCGGTGCCGTTGACCGCGGCCGCCACTGGCTTGCCACAGGTTTCAAGGCTGCGCAGCAGCATGTTGAACTTGAGGTTGCCCTCATACATGGCGCGGACGCGGTCTTCTTCCGAGCCGCCGCCCGAGCCGCCACCGGCCTGGCCGCCCATCATCGAGAGGTCGGCGCCGGCACAGAAGGCATCCTTGCCGGAGGTGAGGATGGCGCCCTTGATCGCGTCATCGCTCATGATCTTCTCGATGATCGAGGCCATGTCGGCCATCGAGCTTTGCGAGAGCACGTTCATCGTGCGGTTCGGCATGTCCCAGGTGACAAGGGCGATACCGTCGCCATCGACCTCGAACTTGAAGTTTTCGTAAGTGGTCATGTCTCTACCTCACACGCGTTCGATGATGGTGGCGGTGCCCATGCCCGCGCCAACGCAGAGCGTGACGAGCGCGGTGTTGAGATCGCGCCGCTCGAGCTCGTCGAGCACGGTGCCGAGGATCATGCCGCCGGTCGCGCCGAGCGGATGGCCCATCGCGATGGCGCCGCCATTGACGTTCATCTTGTCATGCGAGATGTCGAGCGCCTGCATCATGCGCAGCACGACGGAAGCGAAGGCTTCGTTCAGCTCGTAGAGGTCGATGTCTTCCGGCTTCATGCCCGCCTTGGCGAGCGCCTTGCGCGAGACATCGGCAGGACCCGTCAGCATGATGCAGGGCTCGGAGCCGATGGAGGCCATGGCGCGGATGCGCGCACGGGGCTTCAGGCCCATCGCCTTGCCGGTTTCGAGATTGCCGAGCAGGACGGCGGACGCGCCATCCACGATGCCCGACGAATTGCCGGCATGATGGACGTGGTTGATCTCCTCCACTTCCGGATAGCGGTCGAGCGCGACGCCATCGAAGGCGAATTCGCCGAGCGAAGCGAAGGACGGCTGGAGCGCGGCGAGCGACTGCATGGTCGCGTCGGGGCGCATATGCTCGTCATGATCGAGAATGGTGAGGCCGTTGATGTCCTTCACCGGGATTACCGACTTCGCAAAATAGCCCTTGTCCCAGGCGTTCTTCGCGCGCTTCTGGCTTTCGACGGCATAGGCATCGACATCCGTGCGGGTGAAGCCGTATTTGGAGCAGATGAGATCGGCGCCAATGCCCTGCGGCGTGAAGTAGGACTTGAAGGCGATGTTCGGGTCGGACGACCAGGAGCCTCCGCTCGCGCCCATGCCGACACGCGACATGGACTCGACGCCGCCGCCGATCGTCATGTCGGCTTCGCCGGACATGACCTTGGCGGCCGCCATGTTGGTCGCTTCGAGGCCGGAGGCGCAGAAGCGGTTGATCTGCACGCCAGCCGTCGTCTGCGCGTAATCGGCGTTCAGCACCGCGATACGGGCGATGTCGCCGCCCTGCTCGCCGACCGGGTCGACGCAGCCGAGCACCACATCATCGACCTTCGAGGTGTCGAGGCCATTGCGGTCGCGGATCGCCTTCAGCGTCTGGGTGGAAAGTTCGAGCGCGGTCACTTCGTGCAGCGCGCCGTCCTTCTTGCCCTTGCCGCGCGGCGTGCGCACGGTGTCGTAGATGAAACAATCTGTCATGTTCGTCTCCCTGGGGGACTGGTTCTTGTTTCGCCGGTGCGGGCGCGCTCAGAGCGTGCGGGCAACCAGCATTTTCATGATTTCGTTCGTGCCGCCGTAGATCTTCTGGATACGGGCGTTCGTGTAGAGCTTGGCGATGGGGTATTCCATCATGTAGCCATAGCCGCCGAAGAACTGCAGGCAGGTATCGATGATTTCGTTTTCCTTCTGCGTGGTCCACCACTTGGCCATGGCGGCCGTCGTCGCATCGAGCTTGCCGTCGAGCAGCTTCACGGCGCAATCGTCCACGAAGACGCGGGCGATGGTCGCCTCGGTCTTGCATTCGGCGAGCTTGAACTGCGTGTTCTGGAAATCGAGAATGCGCTGGCCGAAGGCGGTGCGCTCCTTCACATAGTCGGTCGTGTATTTCAGCGCCATTTCCATCGCGATGCAGGCCTGGACCGCGATGATGAGGCGTTCCTGCGGAAGCTGCTGCATGAGCTGGAAAAAGCCCTTGCCCTCTTCCGTGCCGAGCAGGTTGGAGGTCGGCACCTTCACGTCGTCGAAGAAAAGCTCCGACGTGTCCTGCGCCTTCTGGCCCATCTTCTTCAGGTTTCGGCCGCGGCGGAAACCTTCCACCTCGTCCGTCTCGACCATGATGAGCGAGGTACCCTTGGCACCGCCAGCCGGATCGGTCTTCGCGACCACGCAAATCAGGTTCGCCTGCTGACCATTGGTGATGAAGGTCTTTTGGCCGTTCACCACATACTGGTTGCCATCCTTCTTCGCCGTCGTCTTCACGCCCTGAAGATCGGAGCCGGTGCCCGGCTCCGTCATGGCGATGGCACCGACGATCTCGCCGGACGCCATCTTGGGCAGCCACTTCTTCTTCTGCTCTTCGGTGCCGTAGGACTGGATGTAGTGCGCGACGATGCCGGAATGCACCGAATTGCCGAAACCGGAAATGCCGGCGCGGCCCTGCTCTTCGGCGATCACCATTTCATGGCCGAAATTGCCGCCGCCGCCGCCATATTCCTCCTTGATGGAGGCGCAGAGAATGCCGGCCTCGCCCGCCTTCAGCCAGGCGTCGCGATCGACATGGCCCTGGTCTTCCCAGCGCTCGACGTGAGGCTGGAATTCCTTTTCGTAGAATTTGCGGACGGCGCCCTGAAGGATCTGAAGTTCCTCATTGAGCCAAGGCGACTTGTATTCGGCATTCATTCTGCGCTCTCCCTGAGACGTGTCTTTAGAACTCGTTTGCCGCCATCGACATGAGGGGATCGGCGCCGTGACGGATGCGCGCAAGATGCGTCGCCGTCTCGGGCACCACATGCTCCATGTAGTAGCGGCCTGTTTTTATTTTCGTTTCGTACCAGGCCTTGTCCCCGCCCTGAGCGGTGGCAAGGCGATCATTTGCGGCTTTCGCCATCATCGCCCACATGAAGGCGAGACCCGTCACACCGAAAAGATGCATATAAGGCGTCGAGCCTGCACCGGCGTGATCGGGATTCGCGAGCGCATTTTCCATGAACCACATGGTGCCCGCCTCGAGATCCTTCCGGGCGCGCTTCAGCGGCTCGATGAAGGGTTTCATCTTCTCGTCGCCGTCATTCGCGGCGGCGAAATCGTCCACCGCCTTGAAGAAGGCGAAGACGCCGCGGCCGCCATTCTGCGCCAGCTTGCGGCCCACGAGATCGAGCGCCTGCACACCGTTCGCCCCTTCATAGATCATGGCGATGCGCGCATCGCGCACGAACTGCTCCATGCCCCATTCGGCGATATAGCCATGGCCGCCGAAGACCTGCTGCGCGTCGACCGCATTCATGAAGCCGCGATCGGTGAAGTAGCCTTTCAGCACCGGCGTGAGCAACGCCATCATGTCGTCGCCGAACTCGCGTGTCTTCTCGTCGTCCGAGAGATGCGAAAGATCGCCATGCAGCGCCGTCCAGACGAGCAATGCGCGTGCGCCTTCGTTGAACGACTTGATGTCGAGCAGCATGCGGCGGATATCGGGATGCACGATCAGTGGATCGGCGGGCTTGTCCTCCGCCTTGGGGCCGGTGAGCGAGCGGCCCTGCAGGCGCTCCTGCGCATAGGCGACGGCGTTCTGATAGGCCGCTTCGGATTGCGACAGGCCCTGAAGGCCGACGCCGAGGCGCGCTTCGTTCATCATGGTGAACATGGCGCGAAGCCCCTTATGCTCCTCGCCGACGAGCCAGCCGATTGCCTCGTCATAGTTCAGCACGCAGGTCGCGTTGCCATGAATGCCCATCTTCTCTTCGAGCGCGCCGCAGGAAACCCCGTTGCGCGCGCCGAGCGAACCGTCCTCATTGACGAGAAATTTCGGCACGAGGAAGAGCGAGATGCCCTTCACGCCCTGTGGACCGCCTTCGATGCGGGCGAGTACGAGATGGAGAATATTCTCGGCGAGATCGTGTTCGCCGGCCGAGATGAAAATCTTCTGCCCGCTGATCTTGTAGGAACCGTCGCCCACCGGCACGGCCTTGCTGCGCAGGAGACCGAGATCGGTGCCGCAATGGGGCTCCGTCAGGTTCATTGTGCCGGTCCATTCGCCGGTCACGAGCTTCGGCAGATATTTTCTCTTTTGTTCGTCGGTGCCGTGCTGCGAGAGCGCGGAATAGGCGCCATGGCTCAAACCCGGATACATGCCGAAAGCCATGTTCGCGGAGGACACCATCTCGTTGAAGATCACGCCAAGCGCATTGGGCAGGCCCTGGCCGCCATACTGCTTCTCGGCGACGAGCGCCGGCCAGCCGCCATCGACAAGCAGCTTGTAGGCTTCCTTGAAGCCCTTGGGGGTTGTCACCACGCCGTTCTGAAGCGTGCAGCCCTCGCGGTCGCCGACCTGGTTCAGCGGCTGCAGCACTTCTTCGGTGAGCTTCGCCGCCTCTTCCAGAATGGCGTCGACGAGGTCCGCCGGCGCATCCTCGAAACCCGGCAAATGCGAGTATTGCGAGAAGTCCAGCAGCTCGTTCAACAGGAAGCGGTATTCGCGCAGCGGCGCCTTGTAGGTCGGCATGGGAAATCCTCCAGCAGGTAAGGCGCGCCCCTCTTTCGCGGAGGGGCGCGATTACCTCAAACGATAGCCTTTTCGGGCTTTTTCGTCTTTGCCGGTTTTGCGGCAATGGCCGCACCCGCTTCCTTCACCTGCCGCTCGATCTGGGCCTCGAGGCGTGCACAGCTTTCCTCCAGCGTCTTGATCTGCAGGTCGATTTCGCGGCGCTGCTCATGGAGCTGCGAAATGCGGCGGCGGAATTTGTCCACGGCGACGCGGTTCTGCGTTTCGCAGCCATCGCTGAGGTCGTAGAGGCTGAGGATTTCCTTGATCTCGGAGAGGGCAAGACCGACATTTTTGCCGCGCACGATCAGCGTCAGCCGGGCCCGGTCACGAGAATGATAGATGCGGGTCTGGCCCTTGCGTTCGGGCTTCAGCAGGCCCTTGTCTTCATAGAACCGGATCGCGCGGGTGGTGAGGCCGAACTCGTCGGCCAGTTCGGTTATCGAATAAGTGGTACCCGGCGCTTCGCATTGCGCTGCGCCGTTGCGCCGCGGGGCGCCCGCGGCTTCCGTGTGAAGCTGCTGTTCCATGACTCTCTCCCTTAGCGGGCGGCCCATGCGCATCCGAGACGCGCGAAAGACCGCCAGATTGGCGTTTCAATCTCTTATTTTTGGCCGTTTTCAGCCGATTTTCGAAAGTAGACCGGAATCTATTTGACGTTGACGTAAGCGTCAATAGGTCGTCAAAAGTTTTTGCCCGGGGCCTGCCGGCGGTGCTCTAGTGAGGCCAATGAGGAATCCGGGAGGAGAGAATGATGCGTCCTGCGACCACCGTGCTGCTCGTCATTGCCGGCGGATTGCTTGCCGCCTGTGCAGGCGGGCCAAGCCCCGACAAGCCGCGCGACGTGAACACACGGAGCCTGCCGCAGGCGGCGAGCGCCGCCGCCCAGGCCGAAACGGCGCTTGCCGCCGAAGTGCTCAAGGCGGTGAATGCCTCGCGGGCCGCGCGCAGCGTGCCGCCGCTTTCGAACGATGCGACGCTGCAGCGGGCGGCGAGCGTTCACGCGGCGGACATGCAGCTTCGCAATTTCTACGGCCATCACAATCCCGACGGGCAAGGCCCGCGCGAGCGGGTGCTTGCCGTCTCGCCGGACTTCAAGGGCGGCGTGGCGGAGAATATCCAGGTCGTGGAGGGCCCGACTTATGCCGCGATGAGCGATGTGCAGCTCGCCCAGACGCTGGTCGACAAATGGGCGACGAGCCCGCAGCACCGCCGCAACATGCAATCGCCGGATCTCACCCGCAGCGGCATCGGCATTGCGCGCGCAGGCCAGAAAATCATTGCCGTACAGGTCTTTTCCGGCCCTTAAGCGTGCGCATCGCAAAGTCATTGCAGGCGCGGGCTTTGCGGTGACATGCTCGTGCAGTCGAATCTCCGGGGGCAATCAGGAATGAAACGCAGGGAATTTCTCGGCGCGGCGGCAGGTGCGATCGCGCTGCCCGCGCTTGTTACGTCCGCGCGCGCCGAGGACCGCATCGAATGGCGCATGGCGACCGCCTGGCCGAAGGGCGCGCCGGGCGTCGGCGTCAATGCGCAGCGCCTTGCCGACCGGATCGGCGCCATGTCGGGCGGGCGCCTCACCGTGAAACTCTATGGCGCGGGCGAGCTCGTGCCGCCTTTCGAGGTTTTCGATGCCGTGTCGCAAGGCATGGTCTGCGAGATGGGGCATGGCTCGCCCTATTACTGGCAGGGCAAGAATCCGGTCTTCCATTATTTCACCGGGGTGCCCTTCGGCCTGATGGCACCGGAAATGGCCGGCTGGCTGCAGTTTGGCGGCGGGCAGGCGCTTTGGGAGGAGGCCTATGCGCCGTTCGGGGTGCTGCCGTTCTACGCGGGATCGAGCGGCGTGCAGGCCGGCGGCTGGCTCAACCGGGAAATCAGAACTCTCGACGACCTGAAGGGCCTCCGGTTCCGGATCGCGGGGCTTGGCGGCGAGGTCATGCGGCGGCTCGGTGTCAGCGTCGTGCTGACGCCGCCCAGCGATATTTTCAGCGCCATGCAGAACCGGACGATCGATGCCGCCGAATGGGTGGGCCCCTGGAACGACATGGCGTTCGGGCTGAACAAGGTCGCGAAATACTACTATCTGCCTGCCTTCCACGAGGCGGGGCCGGCCCTCGAACTCCTTGTAAACAAAAAGAAATTCGATGCACTTCCCGACGATCTCAAGGACATTGTGCGGGGCGCGGCCATGGCGAGCGCGGCAGAGGCGCTCGCCGACTTCACCTTCCACAATATCGAGGCCTTCGCCCGGCTGACGGCGGAAGGGGGACCGGAGCTGCGCGAATGGCCGGCGCCCGTGGCAGCGGAACTTGCCCGTGTCTCGGCCGAGGTGCTGGCGGAGCTTGCCGCCTCGAGCGAGCTTGCGGGCCGGGTCGCGGCTTCGCATGACGGCTACCTCGCCAAGGCACGGGAATGGTCGCGCTGGAGCGATGCGGCGATGCTCGGCCTGAGGATCAGGCACCCGCTCGACTAAGCCGCACAATCGGCAGCAAAAATCGCGCCGGTTAACCCGGTATTTACCGACCTTGCCGTTTTATTGGCGTGCTGAAACAGCACGTCCCGCCGCTACCTTGCGCGCCGGCGGTGACCCAACGTATCGCAGCAAGATTTTGGGCCAGTCAGCGTTGAGAAATACCAGATAGCGCGGTCTATACTGGCCCGAAGGGTTAACGGGCATAGTGATTCGGATGCGATCGGGGGTTCCATGGAGCGTCAAGGGCATTGAGCCCGAGGCGCGCGAAGCGGCCAAGCAGGCCGCACGCCGGGCTGGTGTCACGCTTGGCGCGTGGCTGAACCAGGTCATCATGGATACCGGCACCGATGAAGTGGGCCGGCAGGAGCCTTCTGCCATGCAGAGCAGATATTCGGAGCCCCAACAGGCAGCCCCTCAAGCCCCGCAGCCCAAACCGGCGATCGACCTCGGTCCCCTCGGCGAGGCGGTCCGCGAACTGGTGCAGCGCGTCGACAGCAGCGAACGGCGCACGGCGGAAATGACGCGCAAGCTCGAAGCCACGGTGGGCCAACTCGCCCATCGCCTCGATCAGTCGGAGCACGAGATGGAGGACAGATATTCGGACGCGCGCGGCCCCGATGCTCTGGAGCGCAAGCTGCAGATGCTCGGCGAGCGCATGGAACGCACCGAACGCACGCGTGGCGGGCTGCGCCCCGAAGACCAGCGCACGATCCAGACGCTCGAAAAGGCGGTGAGCGCGGTCGTCGACCATCTTGAGACGGCAGAACAGCGCACGGACAGCACGCTCGCCGAAATCCGCCAGTCGCTCGCCTCGCTGTCGCATCGGGTGGAAAGCGCCGAACAGGAAGCACAGCGCGAGGAAGCGAAGCGCCGCGAGCAGGTGCTTGAAAACACGCTGCTGCAGCTCGCCACGCGCCTCGAAAAGATGGAACAGGGCGTAACGGGCATCGGGCCGCAGGCCGTGGAAGCCGCGCTTCGCGCCATCGAGGAAAAGTCGCAGGCGGAAAACCAGCGCGCCATCATCGACAAGCTGCAGAGCAACATCGAGAAACTCACCGAACGCCTCGAACGCACGGAGAGCCGCGCGGACCAGAGCCTCAAGACCTTCGAAAGCTCCGTCACCAATATTGCGCGCAAGCTAGAGGATCTCGACCGCGCGCATCGCACCGAAGTGCCGGATGCGCTCGCCACCCGCTTCGAGCAGATGGCGCAGCGTCTCGAACACAATGAGCGGCTGACCATGGAAGCCGCGCAAACCGTCGAACGCGCGATCGCCGGTATCGGCGAAAATCTCTCGGCGACCGAAGGCCGGGAGCGCGAGGCGCTGACGTCGCTGCAGGCGATGATCGAACGCATGACGAGCCGCCTCAACTCGCTCGAAAAGGAAGCCAAGGCCGCTAAGGCATCGCTTTCACCGCAACTCAATGTTGCGGGCATTGCCGCCGGTTTCCCGCCTTCGGGGCCTGGATACGGCCTGCCCGGCTTCGATGCCGCACCCATGATGTCGCCCTCGATCGGGAGCAATCTCGGCCCGGCCTTCGGCCCCGGCGACTGGGACGCGCCCTATCGGAGCGAGATGCGCTCGACGCGTGGCGAATCCTATGATGCCAGCCGCTACGAAGCACCGCCCCTTGCCGGCGAACGGCGCAGTGCGGGCAATTTCGAAGAGGTAGCCCCTCCCCCTTTCGCAGAACGGGCGGATGACATCTACGAAGACGAAGCCGAGATGCGCGGCGACGTCGACGACGGCATCATTCCGCCCGATCCGGAAGAACCCGTGCAGAATGCAGGTGAGCGGGCCGCCAATGATTTTCTGGCTGCCGCCCGCCGTGCGGCGCAGGCCGCCGCACAAGGCGGTCATGCCCGGCACGAGCCCTATCATGGCGGTGCACAGGATGCGGGCTTCAGCGCCTCGCCCGCGCGCTATTCTGCGCAGGACGAGGGCGAAAGCCGCCGCCGCAAACTCGTTCTCGGCGTTGCCGCGAGCTTCGTGGCGCTTGCGGTGCTTGCAGGCGCCTATGTGATGCTGCAAGGAGGCCCCGCGCCGGTCGCACCCGTGACGGAGCAGATCGCGCCTGCAGGCGAGCCGCCGGTCGTGCTCGACACGCCGCGCAATGAAACAGCCGATCCGGAGGCCAGTCCGGAGGATGCCGGCGCCAGCAATGCCCTACCGGGCGATGCGAGTGCGCCGGCATCCGCCACGCCTGATGCGCCGCCCGCGGCAGAGAACGAGGCGCTCGTTCCGGCGGCGGCCGTAGCGACGCCCGTCGGCACAGCAACGCTGACCCCTGCCGAGCCGCTTGCCGCGGCGCCTTCGACCCCTGTCGAGGTTGCACCGGCACAGGTGACGCTGATGGATGCCGCAAATGGCGGCGACGCGGCGGCGCAATACGAGGTCGGCGACCGGTTCGCCACCGGCGAGGGCGTTAATCAGGACATGGCGGAGGCCGCCAAATGGTTCGAGCGCGCTGCCAATCAGGGGCTTGCCGCCGCGCAATACCGCCTTGCCACGCAGTATGAAAAGGGCCGGGGCGTGAAGCAGGACGACCGCCTCGCCCGCGAGTGGTACGAAAAGGCTGCCCAGGGCGGCAATGTGAAAGCCATGCACAATCTCGCCGTGATCCATGCCGAAGGGCGCGGCACGGCGCAGGACTTCAAGACCGCCGCCGGCTGGTTCACCCAGGCCGCCGATTATGGGCTTGGCGACAGCCAGTACAATCTTGCGATCCTGAACGAGCGTGGGCTCGGCATTCCGAAGAACCCGATCGATGCCTACAAGTGGCTCGACATTGCCGCAAAGGGCGGCGACCAGGGCGCCGCTGCAAAGCGCGACGCGCTGGCGACGGAGCTCGGTGCCGAGGACCTTGCCCGCGCGAAGGTCGCGTCCGGCACGTGGCGCGCAAAGAAACCCGATCCCGTCGCCAATGGCGATCTTTCATCGCTGAAGCAATGGGACGTTTCTTCGCTGACGAGCAGCACGGGTCCGGTGACGAGAACCGACATCGCCCGCGCGCAGGAGTTGCTGATCAGGCTCGGCTATGACGCGGGCTCGCCGGACGGGCTGATGGGTCCGCGGACGCGCGACGCCATTCTCGAATACCAGATGACCGAGGGACTTTCGATGACCGGAACGGTCACGCAGGAAACGCTGCGCTCGCTCGAGGCGCGCCTCGGCTGACGGCGCCGAAGCACCGGTTCCACTGGGAATCGGCCGAGGGACGTGCTACCCAGAATTCCGACCTTTTCCTCCCACGAGGCGGCTTTTCTGCCTGAAGGTCTCCGGAAACCGGAGCCACGCGCAACATGCAGATCTACCTTCCGATCGCCGAGTTGCCGGTCAGCATTCTGACCATTCTTGCCATGGGCGCGGCCGTCGGATTTCTCTCGGGCATGTTCGGTATTGGCGGCGGTTTTCTAATGACGCCGCTGCTCATCTTTCTCGGCATACCGCCAGCCGTCGCCGTCGGCACGCAGGCGACGCAGATCGTCGCCTCGTCCGTAACCGGCGCGCTCGCGCATTTCGCGCGCAAGTCGATCGACTTCAAGATGGGGACCGTGCTGCTGGCAGGCGGTCTTCTCGGGTCCGTGACCGGCATCTACATTTTCAAGATGCTGACGGCGATCGGACAGATCGACCTCGCCATTTCCGTCGTCTATGTCGGCTTTCTTTCCGTTATCGGCGGTATGATGATGGTCGAAAGCGTGAAGGCGATCCGCGCGGCACGTGGCGGCGTGGCGGCGAAGCGGCTCGGCGGCCATCACAGCTGGATTCACGGCCTGCCCTTCAAGATGCGGTTCCGCCGCTCGAAGCTCTATATCAGCGTGATCCCGCCCATTCTCGTCGGTTATTTCGTGGGCGTGCTGTCGGCGATCATGGGCGTGGGCGGCGGCTTCATTCTCATTCCGGCGATGATCTATCTGCTTCGCATGCCGACCAATGTCGTCATCGGCACCTCCTTCTTCCAGATCGTCTTCGTTGCCGCCGCGACCGGCATCCTGCATTCGGTGGAGAACCAGGCAGTCGACATCGTGCTCGGCTTCCTGCTCGTGGTCGGCGGCGTGATCGGCGCGCAATATGGCGTGCGCATGGCGGAGAAGCTTCCCGCCGAGCAATTGCGCGCGCTGCTTGCCGCGATCCTGCTCTTCATCGGTCTCAGGCTCGGATACGACCTCGTGATCACGCCGGACGATCTCTACACCGTGGTCGAGACGCGGGGCGCGCGATGAGAGAGGTCGCTGCGTTCCTGTCTGTCCTTGCTATGCTCGCGCTTGCGGGAGCGGCCCGCGCGGACGTGCTCGTCACCGACCTTTCCGAACATCAGGTCGCGATCCGTTCCAATTTCACGGGCACGCAGATCCTGCTGTTCGGCGCGGTAGAAGCTCGCACGCCCGGCTCACGGGCCGTCAACCGCGATATCATCGTCGTGGTGCAGGGACCGGTGCGGCCCGTGACCGTGCGCAAGAAGGAGCGCGTGGGCGGGCTCTGGATCAACCATGATTCAGTGACCTATCCGAACGTGCCGGGCTACTACGCCATTGCAAGCACGCGGCCGCTCGAAGTGACCACGGAGCCCGAAACGCTGAGATCGCTTCGGATCGGCGTTGAGAATATCAATCCCGGAACGCCTTCCGCCTACACGATCGACGGCAGGACGCAGATATTGCAACCCGAGGCGGAAAGCGCCTTCTGGAAGGCGCTGATCCGTAGCCAGCGCCGGGAAGGGCTTTATCTCAACCTGCCGGGCGGCGTGACCTTTCTTGGTCAGACGCTCTTTCGCGCCACCGTCGATATTCCGGCGAATGTGCCGGTGGGACTATATACCGCAAAGGTTTACCTGCTTCAGAACGGTGAAGTGATCGACACGATCTCCTCGCCCCTCTATATCGAGAAGCGGGGCGTCGAGCGGCTGATCTATCGCTGGGCGCAGAGCGATCCCCTGCTTTACGGACTGATTGCCGTGTTCATCGCGGCTTTTGCAGGATGGCTCGCTTCGGCGGTGATGGGCCGGCGGTAACGGATAGTCGTGATGGATGTCGGATATGTCGCGGCCGCGCTGGGCGGCCTTATCAGCTTTCTCTCGCCCTGCGTGCTGCCGCTGGTGCCTGCCTATCTCTGCTTCATCGCGGGCACGTCGCTCGAGGAGCTGACCCGGGAGGACGAGGAAGGAAAGCCGCTCGGCTCCGAGGGGCTGACACTGCGCGTGGCGCTTGGCGCTACGGGCTTCGTGCTCGGCTTCACTACCGTGTTCGTCGCGCTTGGCGCAAGCGCCTCCGCGATCAATCCGCTCATCCTGCAGCACAAGGTGATCCTGACCCAGATCGCAGGTGCCATCATCATCGTCTTCGGCCTGCATTACATGGGGCTCTTCCGCATTGCGCTGCTCCACCGCGAAGCGCGCTTTCACCTGGCGGGCAATGGCGAAGGCGAGCGCAGCCATGTCATGCAGTTTGCGAGCCCCTATCTCCTCGGGCTTGCCTTTGCCTTCGGCTGGACGCCCTGCATCGGTCCGATCCTTGCCACCATCCTCGCGATTGCCGCGGCGCAGGAGAGCCTCACGGCGGGCGTGTCGCTGCTGACGGTCTATTCGCTCGGGCTCGGCATACCCTTCCTCGCCGCCGCCTTTGCCATACGCGGGTTCCTGAGCTTTGCGGCGAAGTTCCGCAGGCATATGCGCAAGGTCGAGATTGCGGCGGGGGTGCTGCTTGCGGGCACCGGCCTCATGATGCTCACCGGCACGTTCGAGCGGCTGGCGATCTTCCTGCTCGAGACCTTCCCCGTCCTCGCGACCTTCGGCTGATGCTCAATCGCTTTCGAGCCGATGCGCGGCAACGGGGACGACCGTGCGCGCGCCCATCATCCATGCGTGAAAGCCGAGGCCGGGCAGCAGCGGATCATAGGCCGCATCGAGCACATTGAGCCCGCCCGCATAGGCGCCGAAGGCCGGCATGATCATGCGCGTCCCGTCCGACGCAAAGCAGCGACGGCGCAGACGCCGCCCCCGCACGCGCACCGCCGCACAGGGATGGAGATGGCCTGAGATCTCGCCGGTGGCGGGCGCCGAGCGCGGCTCGTGACGGAAGGTGAGCGGGCCGAGGTGCAGCGCCTCCATCACCACCCCGCCGAAACCCTGCGGCGGCTCGGGATCGTGATTGCCCGCGATCCAGACCCAGTCGAGCGCGCGCGAAAGACGGGCAATGCGCGCCGCGTCATCCGCATCCATCCGCGCTTCCGCCTCGCCGTCATGGAAACTGTCGCCGAGCGCGACCAGCGTTTGCGGCTTGAGCCGCGCCACAAGTGCCTCGAGCCGGGCGATGGTCGCCCGCGTATCGTAAGGAGGCAGCGCGACGCCGCGGGCGGCAAAGGCAGAGCCTTTCTCGAAATGAAGATCGGCGACGACAAGCAGCCGCTCTTCCGCCAGCCAGGCCGCGCCTTCGGGCAGGAGATCGAATGCCACGCCGCATACCGTGAGCGAGGGAGCGGCGGTCACGCTTATGTCTCTTTTCAGCTTGAGCATCTTGCCGTGCGGAGAATTCCATGGATGCCGGTCTTCGCCGGGATGACGCATTGTTTATAAAGCGAGTCGAGCTGGATCAAACGAGCCGCGTCGCCTCCGCGATCAGGTCGTCTGCCGCTTCGGAGAGTAGCGCTTCGTCGGCCTCACCGCCAACCGAGACCTTGCCGATGTCGAGCAGGACGGGCACGGCGAGGGGGGAGACGCGGTCGAGGCGTTTCAGGCGGATATGGCCCCTGATGCGCTTCAGCATGTCGCCCACGCGCGCCACGTCGAGCAGCCCGGTTGCGGCGTCGTTGAAGGTGGCGCGCAGCAGGATGTGGTCCGGCTCGTGCTCGCGCAGCACATTGTAGATGAGGTCAGAGGAGAAGGTGACCTGGCGGCCCGTCTTCTCCTGTCCCGGAAAGCGCCGCTCGATCAGGCCCGAGATAATCGCGCAATCGCGGAAGGTGCGTTTAAGCAGGCTCGATTCCGCAAGCCACGCGTCGAGATCGTCGCCCAGCATGTCCTCGGCGAAGAGTTCCCCCAAAGGCAGTTCGTGACGCTCATGCATGAGGCCTGGATCGCGCAGGCACCAGATGGCGAGCGCATATTCCGAGGCGATGAAGCCCATGGGCCGCGCCCCCGCGCGGTCGAGGCGGCGGGTGAGCAGCATGCCGAGCGTCTGATGCGCGAGGCGGCCCTCGAAGGGATAGCAGACGAGGAAGAAGCGGTCGCCGCGCGGGAAACACTCGACCAGCAGGTCGTTCTCGCCCGGCAGCACCGAGCGCCAGGCCTGGATTTCCAGCCATTCGCGCACGGGTGCGGGGAGCGCCGTCCATTGCTCGCGATGCGCGAACATGCGGCGGACGCGGGCGGCGAGATAGGTGGAGAGCGGAAACTTGCCGCCATAATAGGACGGAATCTTCGGCTCGGTGCTGGAAGACTGTGTGACGATGGCATCCGTTTCCGACAGACCTTCGAAGCGGAGCACATGGCCTGCGAAGAGGAATGTGTCGCCAGGCGCGAGTTGATCGATGAAATATTCCTCGATCTCGCCGAGATAGCGCCCGCCCATGGCCCCGAGCGGGCGCCTGCCGCCGCGCTTCACCATGCGCACCTTCAGCATGGGCGCCTCGACGATGGTGCCGACATTCATCCTGTATTGCTGGATGACGGCGGGCGAGGCGGCGCGAAGCCGCATGTCGCCTTCCGCTTTCGCATTGGGGCGGAGCCGCGCGAAGCGGTCATAGGTCTTCAGCGCGTAACCGCCGGTCGAGACGAAATCGACCACCTTGCCGAAATCCTCGCGCGTCAATGCGCGATAGGGCGCGGCGGAACGGACTTCGGCGTAAAGCGCATCCGGATCGAAGGGCTCGGAACAAGCACAGCCGAGCACATGCTGCGCCAGCACGTCGAGCGCGCCCTGCCGCGAGACCATGCCATCCTGCGCGCCTTCGAGGGCGGCGGCGCGGGCAGCCTCGCATTCCAGCACCTCGAAACGGTTGGCGGGGACGAGCAACGCGCGCGAGGGCTCATCGAGCCGGTGGTTCGCGCGGCCGATGCGCTGCAGGAGGCGGCTCGCGCCTTTCGGTGCGCCCATGTTCACCACGAGATCGACCTCGCCCCAGTCGATACCGAGATCGAGCGTCGAGGTGCAGACGACCGCGCGGAGCGTGCCGGCCGCCATCGCCGCCTCGACCTTGCGGCGCGCTTCCGCGGAGAGCGAGCCGTGATGGAGCGCTATGGGCAGCGCGTCCTCGTTGAGCCGCCAGAGTTCCTGAAAGACGAATTCCGCCTGACTGCGCGTATTGACGAAGACGAGGACCGTCTTGTTCGCGCGGATCGCCTCATAGACGGCCGGGAGCGCATGGCGCGCCGAATGACCGGACCAGGGGATGCGCACCTCCTCCGATCCCTCGTCCGCCGGTGTGAGCACGGAAATCTCCGGCACGGCGCCGGGGGGTGCGACGACGATCTCGCTCAGGACCTCTCCCGCCTCCGGCTGGGGCATGAGATAGCGGCGCAGCGCATCGGGCTCGGCCACCGTTGCCGAAAGGCCAGTGCGGCGAAGCCCCGGTGCAAGCGTCGCAAGGCGCGCAAGACCGAGCGCCAGAAGATCGCCACGCTTCGAGTTCGCCAGCGCGTGAAGTTCATCCAGCACGACGCAGGACAGCGCGCCGAAAAACTCCCGCGCATCGGGATAGGACAGGAGAAGCGCAAGCTGCTCCGGTGTCGTCATCAGAATATCCGGCGGTTCGCGGCGCTGGCGCTGGCGGCGGTTCTGCGGCGTGTCGCCGGTGCGCGTCTCGATGGAAATGGGCAGGCCCATTTCCGCGACCGGCGTTTCGAGATTGCGCTTCACGTCCACGGCGAGCGCCTTCAAGGGCGAGATGTAGAGCGTGTGGAGTCCGCGCTTCCGCCCGGCGTCCTGCCCCGCGAGATCGACAAGACTCGGCAGGAAGCCCGCGAGCGTCTTGCCGGCACCCGTCGGCGCGATGAGGAGCGCGGATTTGCCGGCCGCCGCGAGATCCACCAGGGCGAGCTGGTGCGCACGCGGACGCCATCCCCTCGCATCGAACCAGCGGGTAAAGACGGGCGGCAGAATGCCGGCCTCGGGCGGACGGGGAAGAGGGGCGGTCATGGCGCCAGCCTATCAGCCCGTGCTTGCCCGAAAATAGCCCCTTTCAGCAGGTTCAAATCGTCGGCCCTCCATGGGACACTGCCCATTCCGGAATTCAGCAAGGACCTGCCTTCATGTTCGATCAATTGCCGCCCTCCCTGCGGGAACATCTGGATCTTCTCTGGCCGCAGCTTGTGGAAAGCGGCGTCAATATCGTGACGGCCGTCACAATCCTGATCCTCGGTCTCTGGTTTGCCGGACGGTGCCGCGTCTGGACCATGCGCGGGCTCGACAGGTTCCCTTCGCTGGACGACATGCTGAAGAATTTCTTCGGCTCGCTGGTCCGCTATCTCATCATCATTTTCACCGTTCTTGCGGTACTTGCGAAATTCGGCGTGCAGACGGCAAGCCTCATCGCGGTGCTCGGCGCGGCAGGCCTCGCCGTCGGCCTCGCGCTTCAGGGCACACTCTCCAATGTGGCGGCGGGCGTGATGCTGCTCATCTTCCGGCCCTTCCGGGCAGGCCATTATGTGGAAGCGGGCGGCGTCGCCGGCACGGTGAAGGCACTCACCCTCTTCACGACCGAGCTCGCGACGCCCGACAATGTTCAGATCATCGTGCCGAACAGCGATGTCTGGGGCCGGCCCATCACGAACTACACCTATCACCCGACGAGGCGGCTCGAGCTTACCTTCGGGATTTCCTATGGCGACGATATCGGCAAGGCGATGGACATCATCCGCCGGGAAGTCGAAGCGGACGAACGGTGCCTTGAGGAGCCCGCCCCCTTTATCGGCGTCATGAGCCTCGGCGACAGTTCGGTCAACATCGTCACACGGGTGTGGGTGATGAATGCGAATTTATGGCCCGTCCGTTTCGACATGACGCGCCGCATCAAGGAGCGTTTCGACGAGGGCGGAATCACCATCCCCTTCCCGGTGCGGACGATCTATACTGCCAGGGCGGAGTAATCCTCGAAGCCGGGGCCATTGCGGGCGGCGCGCGAACCAGAAGGTGGAAGCCACATGAATCGTTTTTTCGGCGGGCCCGTCCTGCCCACGCTTTTCAAGCTCGCCATTGCCTCCATCGCTGTGGGCGTTGTGCTTGCCGTATTCGGCATAAGGCCGATCGACCTCTGGCGCGATTTCATCGACACCATCGCGCGCGTCTGGGAGATGGGCTTCGATGCCATCGGCTGGTCCGTGCAGTATCTGCTGCTCGGTGCCGTGGTCGTTCTCCCGATCTTCATTGCGGTGCGGCTCTGGAGCGTGCTGATGACGCGCGGTCGCGACTGAGACTTCCGCTACGTCACGCCGAAAATCGAGACGGCGCGCGAACGAGAAGCTAATCTCCCCGCAAAACACATCCGCGGAGGACATGATGCATTCGATGTTTCGCAACGACCTGCTGAAGGGCAAGCGCATTCTCGTGACCGGCGGCGGCACCGGCCTTGGCAAGGAAATGGCGGAGGATTATCTGCGCCTCGGCGCCGAAGTCTATATCTGCGGCCGCCGCAAGAATGTGCTCGACGACACGGCGAAAGAGCTCATGGACCGCCATGGCGGCTCCGTGAAGACGCATAGCGTCGATATTCGCGTGGCAGCGGCCGTCGACGACATGGTCGCTGAAATCTGGGCCGATGGCGGGCCGCTCACCGGCCTCGTCAACAATGCAGCGGGCAATTTCATCTCGCCCACGAAAGACCTTTCGACGCGCGGCTTCGACGCCATTGCCGGCATCGTGTTTCACGGCTCCTTCTATGTGACGCATTCAATCGGCACGCGCTGGATCAAGGACAAGGTGCCGGGCAGCGTCATCTCGATCCTCACCACCTGGGTCTGGAATGGCGGTCCGTTCACCGTGCCGTCCGCCATGTCGAAGGCGGGCGTCAACATCATGACGAAGTCGCTTGCCGCCGAATGGGGCCCTTACGGCATCCGCCTCAACGCGATCGCCCCCGGTCCCTTTCCGACCGAAGGCGCATGGGCGCGCCTTTCGCCCGGCCAGTCGACCGATGGCGACAGCTCGCGCGAGGGCATCCCGATGGGCCGCGTCGGACAGATGTATGAATTGAAGAACCTCGCCACCTTCCTCATGGCCGATGGCTGCGACTATCTCACCGGCCAGTGCATCGCGATCGACGGCGCGGGCTTCTCGGCCAGTGGCGGCAATTTCTCGCGCCTCTCGAAGCTCTCCGACGAGGAGTGGGACAAGATGCGCGAGATGATCCGCGGCGCAAACGACAAGGACAAGGCGCAGCGGAGCGTTTGAGAAAGGCTCTCTTCAACCACCATTCTCGTCACCCGCGGGCCCTCCTTCGAAATTGAAGGAGGGTCCGGCAATGACATCTTGTTTTTCTACATTTCGATCACGACCTTGCCGACCACCTTGCGCTCCTGAAGCATGCGCATCGCATCGACGGCGCGCTCGAGCGGGAAGCGGGCGCAGATATAGGGATTGATCTTGCCTTCGGCGGCGAGCCGGTCCACCGCCTCGATATTCGCCTTGCCCGCTTCCGGGTCGCGGCGGCCATATTCGCCGGCGCGGACGCCGACCACCGAGAAGCCCTTGATGAGCGGCATGTTGACGGAGACGGTCGGGATGCGGCCGCTCGTGAAGCCGATGATGAGCAGCCGTCCGTTCCAGGCGATGCAGCGCACGCTTTCATCGAAGACATCGCCGCCCACCGGATCGTAGATCACATCCGCGCCGCGCCCGCCGGTCAGTTCCTTCACCTTTTCGCGGAAGCCGTCATTCACATTGATGACGTGATCGGCGCCGCGCTGCTTCACGACTTTCAGTTTCTCGTCGGAGGCGGAAGTGGCGATCACCGTGGCACCGAGGAGCTTTCCCATCTCGACTGCGGCGAGGCCGACGCCGCCCGTCGACCCGTGCACGAGCAATGTCTCGCCCTTCCGCAGATGGCCGCGGCAGATAAGCGCCACATAGGCCGTGAGGTAAGCAGCCGGATAGGCAGCGGCCTTCGCGAAATCCATTTTGCCGGGGATGGGGCGGCAGGCTGCTTCGGACACGTTCACCGCTTCAGCGAAACCGCCGATGCGCAGGCCCGCCACCACGCGGTCGCCCATTTTCAGCTTCGTCACGCCCTCGCCCAATGCGGCGACAACGCCCGCGCCTTCCATCCCGGGCGAGAAGGGAAGGTCGGGCTTGAACTGATACTTCCCCTGCACCATCAGAATATCCGGGAAGTTCACCGAACAGGCCTTGAGATCGAGCCTCACCTCGCCCTTGCCCGGTGGCGGAAGCTCCACCTCTTCCATCCGCAGGACGGAAATATCGTCAGATAACTCATGCACCCGCATGGCCCGCATGCTTCACTCCCTTGAGAATTTATGGCGAATTCCTATCTCGCGAGCATATGACCATGGCCCAAACTTCGCCATGGTGCCGCCGGACAATCCGGCCCCGGGGGAAAGAGAGGGACCAGAATGACGTCAGGAATGGAAGATGCGCGCTTCGGCGTCGCGCATCTCGACAGGATCGTTTTGCACTATGCCGAGATGGGGCCCGAAGACGGACCCCTGCTCATTCTCCTCCACGGCTTTCCCGACAATTGCTTCGGCTGGGGACACCAGATGCCGGCGCTTGCCGCAGCGGGCTTCCGGGTGATCGCGCCGGACCAGC
The DNA here is from genome assembly GCA_019636015.1 of Parvibaculaceae bacterium. GTDB lineage: Bacteria > Pseudomonadota > Alphaproteobacteria > Parvibaculales > Parvibaculaceae > Parvibaculum. The sequence goes on along the minus strand of JAHBYJ010000001.1, from coordinate 1,010,282 downwards.
GCGGCTATGGCGTGAGCGGAAAGCCCCGAGGCGTGAAGGCCTATGATCTCGACGAGCTCGCCGAAGACGTGATCGCGCTGGGCCGGCATTTCGGCGAAGCGCGGCTTCGCGTCATCGGCCATGACTGGGGCGCGAGCGTTGCATGGTGGCTGTGCTCGACGCGGCCTGAGTCCATGGAGAAAGCGGCGATGATTAACGCGCCGCATCCCGCGATCTGGAAGCAGGCCATGTATGCAGACAAGGAGCAGCGGAAGAAGAGCCGCTACGTCAAGATGTTCCGCCTGCGCTGGCTGCCTGAATGGATGATGCGGCGGAAGAATTATTCGGCGCTTGTGGAAGCGCTCGAATCCTCGGCGCGGCCCGGTGCCTTCGAAGCCGGCGAATGGGAGCGGTATCGCAAGGCCTGGAGCGAGCCCAAGGCTTTGACCTCCATGATCCACTGGTACCGCGCGTTGCTGAGAAAGGACCTTTCAAAGCCCGTGGCGCGTATCGACGTGCCGGTGCTTCTCGTCTGGGGCGAGAAGGACCAGTTTGCCGATCCTTCCCTTGCCCGGCGCAGCATCGAACTTTGCGAGCGGGGCGGCACGCTCTTCTTCGCGGAGGGCACGCATTGGGTGCTCCGCGAGGAGGCGGCGAGCATCAACCCCATGCTCATTACCTTCTTCCGCTCCGATCAGGACGCATAGGCAAGCGCCGTCACACCCCCCGCAATGCCGAGGCCGATGAACACCAGCGCCGCCGCAAGGCGCATGGCCTTCGCCGGTATGCGCCTTGCCAGCGCCTCGCCGAACAGCACGACGGGGACATTCGCTACCATCATGCCAAGCGTGGTGCCGAAGGCGACCGCCACCAGCGCTTCATATCGCGCGCCGAGCGCCACTGTTGCAAGCTGGGTCTTGTCGCCCATCTCGACGAAGAAGAAGGCGACCGTGGTTGCGATGAAAGGGCCAAAGCGCGATGCCGCCTTCGTTTCCTCTTCCGAGGGCGCCTCGTCGGGAATGAGCGCCCAGAGCCCCATCAGGATGAAGGAGACGGCCAGCACCCAGGCGAGAATTTCCGGCGTGAGCCAGGCCGCCACGAGCGTGCCGGCGAAGGCGGCAAGCGCGTGGTTTGCGATGGTTGCGGCGAAAATGCCGGCGATGACGGAAAGCGGCGCTCGGAAGCGCACGGCGAGAATGAGCGCGAGCAGTTGCGTCTTGTCGCCGATTTCGGCGATGGCGACGGCACCGAGCGATACGAGGAAAGCTTCCAAGAGAGTTCTCCGCTGCCGGGCACGACACCAATGACCCATCGCGCCTGCCCGGCAAAGGCAGCGCGTTGAGCCAAAGGTCTCGCCAGATCAGCGGGCTGATTGCGGGCGCCATGAAGCCGGAGCTTCAAGTCTGTTGACGCCCGCCCCTCTCTGCCATGCGGCGGAGGGCGGCTACTCCCCTAAGGACGGCGTGGAAATAACATGCGCCTCGGCGCCGGACAAGATGCCGGCACGTGAGAACGACTCGCAGGTCCTACAGGGCGATGCCGAAGCGCGATGCGATCCAGATCGTCGCTAAATAGAGAAGGACTGTGATGGCGCAGCCGATAGCAAGCGCGACCCAAAAACCAACTCCATGGCGCAGCATTGCCGGGAGAATGAGAAACATCGGCAAGGACGGCAACACATACCAGAAGGTGGCTTCGGCATGGGCGGCAATTCGCTGCGTGTCTCCCGTCTCCCGCCAGAGCCAGACGATGGCAAGCAAGGAAACGAGCGGCAGCGATGCCACGAGAGCACCGAAGGTCGGACTCCGCTTCGCTGTCTCCGAAACAACCATGACGAGAATGCCGGATAGCGCCGCCTTGACGATTGCATAGAGCATGGCTCAGGCGGTCCTACGAAGCCGCACGCCCACGTCACGCGCAATCTTCTCACAGGCGGCTTTTGCGGCTGGAATGGCACCCGTCATCGCGGTGAAAGCGTGGGGCAGACTGTCCTCGCAAGTGTATGAAACGGATACACCCGCGGCCTTCAATCGTTGTGCATATTCGGCGCCCTGATCGCGCAGCGGATCGAAGCCCGCCGTGACGACGATGGCCGGCGCAAGGCCGGAGAGATCCGCTTCGCGCATGGGCGAAACGCGCGGGTCCGCATAGTCGGCGGGTCCGTTCAGATAGTGCCCGGCGAACCAGTCCATGATTTCGGCAGTCAGCGGATAGACCTCGCCGCAGCTTTCCATGGAGCCGCCTTTCGCGGCCCAGTCCGTCACCGGATAGATGAGAAGCTGCAGGGCAGGCGGCTGAAAGCCCTTGCGCCTTGCCTCCTGCGCAACGACGGCGGAGAGATTGCCGCCCGCACTGTCGCCGCCGACGCCGATGCGGCCCGGGGTCATGCCAAGCTCACCGGCATTCTCCACCGCCCAGCGATAGGCCGCTACGGCATCATCCGCCGGCGCGGGGAACTTGTGCTCCGGTGCGAGGCGATAGGCGACGTTCAGCACGGCGCAATTCGCGATTTCCGAAATCATGCTGCAGAAGACATGGCAGGTGTCGAGATCGCCGATGACGCAGCCGCCGAAATGAAAGAAGACCAGGCCGGGAAGCGCCCCCGTGCTTCCGCGCGGGCGGTAGAGCCGTGCCTCAAGCGGGCCGCCGGGCCCCGGCACCTGCAGTTCCCTCACCTCGATGGAGGCGCGCGGCGCATCATCGAGGAGCTTCAGTCCTTCCGAGGTGGCGCTGCGCGCCGTCACAGGATCGAGCGTGGTGATCGACGGCTGGCGTGCGCCCTGCACCGCGAGAAGCTGTGCGCGGGCGTCGAGAATGCGGCCGTCGATCGCGAGCGGCTTGCCGCCCGACATCTTCACGAGAATGCCGTCCGGAAGCTTCAGCAGGCTGCGGACGATGAATTTCTGAAAGCTCATTTCCGATCCCGCTTTCCCTTATGCGGCAATGCGCGGACGCCGCCGAGAACGAGCGCTGTGGCGAAAGCGGATGCCTCTTCCGCATCGATCTCCGGCCGGAGCAGCATCCTGTCGCCCATTTCCATCGCAATGCCGACAACGGAGGCCATCAGATATTCGGCATCGACGTCCGGCAGGGTGCCATTGCGGATATCTTCCTCGAGATATTCCCGGATTTCCTCGAAGCCCGCGATCAGCTCCGGCGTGTCCATGCGAACGCGGATCGTGTTCGGGTTGCGCCGCATGAGCTGGAAAGAGTCGCGGTCGGTGGCGAGGTAGTCGAAATAGGTGCGATAGGCGTTGCGGATGAAATCCTCGAAGGTACGCGAGCGGATGCGCTCGGCGCGCAGGCGCGGGCGGATGCGGCGCATGCCTTCATCCATCAGCGCCTCGAAGACTTCTTCCTTGCTGCGGAAGTAATTGTAGAACGTGCCTGAGGCGAGGCCCGTCTTGCGGATGATGTCGCGCACGGAGGTTGCGCCATAGCCGAGATCGGCGAAGACGCTGCGCGCGGCGCTCAATATCGCTTCACGATTGTTCAGCTTGGTAAGTTCGCGCTTGCCCGGCTTCTTCTTCTCTTCCGCCAGAGGCGCGTCGTCTATATCGGTGCTCATGCGCGCCCCCCGGCCCTGCACGAGATCATTGCTCTCATCATCATCCCTCCAGAGCGCCTGGAGCGAGGCTTCCCCTCCCCGCTCCCGGCGCTGCCGACTCGTTCGCCGGTTTTGGCCACTGTACTCCCATGACGATAATCGTCAACTTTCCGGGGAGGCGGGCGCCGCCCCGGAAAGACCTTGTTTTTCATATGGTTAGATCAGGGCGGTCAACGTCCTATTCCGCCGCCTGCGCCGCCCGGCCGGCCGCGCGCGGCGGCACAGGCAGCGGGTTTCCGGCCGCCCTTGCGCGCTTCTCGCCCTGTTTCCATTCGCGCTTCAGGTCGTGGCAGTAGATGTTGAAATCGACCTGCATCTTGTGGCGCGGGCTGTCGTAGAAATGGCCGATGAAGCGCTTTTCATCCGCGATGACGATCCGCTCCATCTCGTCTTTCGACGGCAGCGCATAATCGCCCGCGAGGTAGGCCGCGAGCCAGCGCGCCTGCTGCTCGGCGAAATTCGTGAGCGTGGGTAGCGGCTGCGCCAGCGCCATGAAGAAGAGATTTGGGATACCGGGCTTCATCACACGCTTGAAGAGCGGGATATGGTTGTCCTGCACCTCGACGACCGACTTGTCGAGGAAAGGGAAGGAGACGTTGTAGCCCGTCGCATAGATGACGACATCGACATCCTCGGTGGAGCCGTCGGTGAAACGGACCTTCCCTCCTTCGAAGCGCTCAATATTCGGCTTCACCTTGATATCGCCGCAGCCGACGCGAGTGAGAAATTCTCCCGATACGGAGGGATGGGCTTCCAGCGGCTTATGGTCCGGCTTCGGCAGGCCGTAATCCTCCATGTTGCCGACGGCCCGTTTCAGCGCGCGGGCGGCAAGCCAGCGCTGCAGGCGCAGCGGCACCCAATGGGGGAGCGACGCCTTGTCGGCGACGCGGCCACCGATATATTTCGGGAAGATATAGACGCCGCGCCGCGCCGACACCCAGAGCCGCTTCGCAATCGGCTTCTGCGACAGTTCGGACGCAATATCCATGGCGCTGTTGCCCATGCCGACCACAACGATGTTCTTGCCGCGCATATCCACCGGCTCGAAGGGTGTCAGATAGGAATGGGCATGCATCTGCACGCCGTCGAACTCGCCGGGGAAGGCCGGTGTCGGCCAGCGCGGGTCCCAGTGATGACCGTTGCAGACGAAGAGTGCATCATAGACCCGCGTTTCCGACGACGGCCCGCCCGCGCCGGAGCGGTCTATCGTCACGCGCCAGAGACCATCGGCTGTGCGCTCGCAATGCGTCACCGCCGTGTTGAACTCGATCTTCTCCCGCAGGCCGAAGTGATCCACATAGTCGTTGAAGTATTGCAGGACCTGCGAGTGATGCGGGAAGTCCGGAAAGTCGTCCGGGATCGGGAAGTCCTCGAACTGCATGCGGTACTTCGACGTGTCGATATGCAGCGACTCATAGCAGGCCGACATGCCGTTCTTGTTCTTGTAGGCCCAGTTGCCGCCGATCGTGTCCGACATCTCGAATATGTCGAAGGGAATACCTCGATCCTTGAGCGCCTTGGCGGTGGAAAAGCCGCTGCAGCCTGCGCCGACGATGCAGACCCTGGGCATGGCAGCGGGGGACGCCGCTCCCGATTGTGCGGACATGGCAGAACTCCGGTCATGTGAATATCGATGAGCGCAGGCTACAGGAAGTCCGGGGCGCGGGTCCAGAATCTGCCTGCCGCCGCCCGCGGATGGAGACGGACGCTGCGGCAGGAGGCGGCCTCGCGGCCGGGTCGGCGCTCTCAAATCGCGGTTGACTTGGATGCTCGCCGGGGCGCTATTAGATGTGCAAGCGAGGAGGCCCCGTATGGTGTCGGACGTCATCACCGAAGAACATATCGCCTTGATGAAGGATGTGCTGATCCAGCATGTTCCGCACGCCCGCGCTCTCGGTATGAATGTGGTGAATGCCAAGCGTGGCGAAGCGTGGCTGTCCGTTCCCTACCGCGAAGAGCTGATCGGCAATCCGCAGACCGGCGTCATTCATGGCGGGGTCATCACATCGCTGCTCGACAATGCCTGCGGCATTGCCGTGCAGCTTGCGCTGCCGGAGCGCATGTCGATTGCGACGCTCGATCTGCGGCTCGACTACATGAAGCCCGCAACACCGAAGCTCGACCTCATGGCGCATACGCATTGCTACAAGGTGACGACCAACATCGCCTTTGTGCGCGGGACCGCCTATCACACCGATGAGGATGACCCGATTGCGACCTGCGTCGGCACTTTCATGCTGGCGGCAAACCGCGCGACGCCGATGCCGATCTCGCCGGAAGCTGCTGAGGAAGCGGCGAAATTCCTGCAGAAGAACAAGGAAGGCAAGGCATGAGCGAGAAAGCGGCCCGCGACATCAATTCGCTCATGCAGGCGATTCCCTATGCGCGTTTTCTCGGCATTACCGTCGACCAGCGCGGCAACGAGATCACGACCGTCATGCGTTTCTCCGAAAGGCTGATCGGCAATCCCGTTCTGCCCGCCCTGCATGGAGGCACCATCGGCGCCTTTCTGGAAACGACGGCCATCGCGCAGCTCGCCTTCGAGATCGGCGGCGACGCCCTGCCGAAGCCCATCGGCCTTACCATCGACTATCTTCGCTCCGGCCGCCCGGTCGACACCTATGGCCGCGCGGTAATTACCAAGCAGGGGCGCCGCGTCGCGACCGTTCATGCAGAAGCCTGGCAGGACGACCGCTCGCGGCCCATCGCAGCGGCGCATGGCCATTTTCTGCTGAAAGCCGCGGAAGAAACCGCCGGATCATGAGCGGAACGGCGTCGGCAAGGCTGCGCGTCACGCATCGCACGGTACTTGCCATTGCCGTTCCCATCGTCATTTCCAATCTGTCGACGCCGCTGCTCGGCCTTGCGGATACCGCCGTCATGGGACGGATGGGCGATCCGAAATATATCGGCGCCGTGGCGCTCGGCGCGCTCATCTTCACCATGGTCTATTGGACCTTCGGCTTTTTGCGCATGGGCACAACAGGGCTCACCGCGCAAGCGGAAGGCGCTGGCGACGGCGAAGAGATTCGCGCGTCGCTCGGCCGCGCGCTGCTGATTGCGGGCGGCATCGGCGTCGCGCTCATCCTGCTGCAATGGCCGATAGGGCTCATTGCCTTTGCGCTGCTCGACGGGGGCGAGGAAGTCGAGACGCTCGCGCGGAGCTATTTCGACATCCGCATATGGAGCGCCCCGGCAGCCCTTGCGAATTATGCGATCGCCGGATGGTTCATCGGGCTCGGTCGCGCGAAGACGGCGCTTGTCCTTCAGGTCTTCCTCAACCTCGTCAATATCGTTTTCAACATCTGGCTGGCGCTCGGCCTCGGCTGGGGCGTTACCGGCATTGCGGCAGGCACGCTCATCGCCGAAGTTTCGGCAGCGCTGCTCGGTCTTGCGCTCGCCGCACAGGCACTGAAGTTCTATCCGGGCGTCTGGACGCGCGAGCGGCTCCTCGACGCGGCACGGATCGCACGCACCATTGCGGTCAATCGCGACATCATGATCCGCACGGTGGTTCTTCTCCTCTCCTTCGCCTGGTTCACGGCGAAGAGTGCCGAGGCCGGAACGGTCATCCTTGCGGTCAACTCGATCCTGCTGCAATTCGTTACCGTGAGCGCCTTCTTTCTCGACGGCTTCGCACTCGCCGCCGAAACGCTGACCGGCAGGTCTGCGGGTGCGCGCGATCGCGATGCCTTCGACCGCGCGGCAAAGCTCTCGACGCTCTGGGCGGGAGGTATTTCGGCGCTGTTGACGCTCGGCATTTTTCACTTCGGCCCAGCGGTAGTCGACTTCCTCTCGCTCGACGGGGATGTCCGTGAAACGGCGCGCCGCTTTCTCTTCTGGGCGGCGCTGCTGCCGGTCCTTTCGGTCTGGTGCTATCAGCTTGACGGCATCTTCATTGGCGCCACGCGAAGCGCCGAGATGCGCAATGCCGCCCTCGCCTCGAGCCTTCTCTTCCTCGCGCTCTGGTGGCTTTTCCTGCCTTGCGGCAATCACGGCCTCTGGGCGGCGCTTACCGGATTCAACCTAATGCGGGCCGTATCGCTCGGGTTTTACTATCCCCGCATGCGGCGGGGCATCGCCTGACCAGCATCGCGCCTGCACGTTTATTCAACGAAAGCGGATCCGCTCCCGCCTAGGCTTCCCCGGGAAACAACCCCGGAGGAACTGCCATGAGCGCGACAATGCCACTCAAACACTCTCCCCTCTCCGTCGAACAGCTGTTCGACCGGTACCACATAGGCTGGGAAACAAGAGACCCGGACCATATTGCCGCTACCCATTCCGAGGACACAATCTTCTGGCTTCATGACGGCTCGGCGCCCGTGACGGGCCGGGAGGCGCTCCGGCAGCACTGCATTGCAATGTTCAAAAGCTACAATTTCACGCTCGAGATGGGCCGAAGGCTTTTCGGCGCCGACCATTGGGTGTTCGAGTGGACCATGGTTCTGCCTCTTGTCGACAAGGACGGCGCGGTCTTCACGGCGCGCGTCGAAATGCTCGATGTGGTGACAGTCAACGGCGCAGGCGAGGTGACGCGAAAGGATGTCTTCATGAATGGCGATCAGGCGCAGGCCGCTTTCGCGTGGGCCGGCGTCGCCATCGAAGGGGGCATCAGGACGTGACCGGCGTCGCCGTTTACCCCCTTCTGCATCTCTATTAGGGTGAAGAATGGGCTTATCCGCGATGCCGGAGGCAGACGATGACGCGCAGTTCGCTCAATTTTCCCGACACCGTTCTCCCTATCGATACGACCCGGCTTGCCACGCATGGAAACCCCGTAACTTGTGTACTTGCCGGGCGCGGCGGCCCCCTCACGCTGGTGCGCGGCAGAGAGAGTGTGACGGGGGAGATATTGGTGGTGCGGCCGGGCATCGAACATGGAGTCGTCTGTTCTCCCGGCGGCGCGCGCGTCCTTTACCTCAACGGACTGAGCTTTCCAGGCGGCGAGACTCTTGCTTGGCGGTTTGATGGGAAGCTCGCCTTGCTCGCGATGGACGCAATGAATAGCCATCCGGACGCCGCACAGGAACTACGCGCGCAACTTGGTGGCGGCAAAGGATATCCCGCCGAGATAGCAACCATTGCCCATGCCGCCATGTGGGACCCGATGGAACGGCTTACCCAGATCGATCTCGCGCAGCGGCTGAAGATGGAGCGCACGAAGGCGCTTCGCTATTTCAAGGCCGCAACGGGCCTGACCTTTCGCGACTTCAAGCGATGGTCAGGCCTGCAATTTGCGGCACGGCAGATGCTGGAAGGTGCGTCCATCAGGACGGCGGCGCTCGATGCCGGTTTCGCCGACACGGCGCATCTGTCGCGGACATTCCGGCTGCTCTTCGGTTTGACGCCCAGCGACGCATTGACCGGCCTTCAGGCTAGGCATAACGCCGGAGAGGCATAGACCGGCCGGAGGATAGACCTCGTTACAGAATTTCCAGCACGCTTTCCGGCGGGCGGCCGATTCGCGCCTTCGCCCCCATGACGACAATGGGCCGTTCGATCAGGATCGGATTTTCCTCCATCGCGCGGATGAGCTTTTCATCCGTCAGCTTTTCATTGTCGAGGCCGAGCTCCTTGTAGACCGCCTCCCCTTTCCGCATGAGATCGCGGGGCTTCATCTTCAGCTTCTTGAGGATGGCCTTGAGTTCCACCGCACTTGGCGGCGCCTTCAGATAGTCGACGATCAGCGGATCAAGCCCGCGCTCTTCGAGAAGTGCCAGCGTCTCGCGCGACTTCGAGCAGCGCGGATTGTGGTAGATGGTTGGACGTGCCATGCCTTCTCTCCCTTGTGTCGCGGGTTAGAGCTTCACATCCGCGCCGACGGCATCTTTCAGATGCGCGAAACCATCAGCTGCAAGCCGCGCGGCCAGATCGGCCTTGATGCGGGCGATGAGCGCCGGGCCTTCATAGGTGAGCGCCGAATAAAGCTGCAACAGCGAGGCGCCAGCGCGAATTTTTGCGTAAGCATCATCGCCGGACGAAATACCGCCGACGCCGACGAGCGGTATGCGGCCCTGCGTCAGCCGGTACATTTCCGCCAGCACCCCGGTCGACATCGCAAAGAGCGGCGCGCCGGAAAGACCGCCCGTCTCGTTCGCATTCACGCCGGAAACGAGACCTTCGCGCGCGATGGTCGTATTGGAAATGATGATGCCGTCGAGGCCGAGGCGAAGCGCGACATCGGCGATGTCGGCAAGCTCTTCTGCGCCCAGGTCCGGTGCAATCTTGAGCAGCACCGGCGTCGGACGGGCGCGATCCGTGCGGCGCGCGGCAAGCACACGCGAGATCAGGGTTTCGAGCTCCGCCTTGTTCTGCAGTGCGCGCAGACCCGGCGTGTTGGGCGAGGAAATGTTCACCGTGAAATAGGCGGCGAGCCCGTCGAAGGTGCGAATGCCCGCTTCGTAGTCGGCAATACGATCGGCGGCATCCTTGTTCGCGCCGATATTGACGCCGACGATGCCGGGCTTCCCGCGCCGCGCGAGGAGCCGCTTCTTCAGCGCCTCATGGCCGTCATTGTTGAAGCCGAGGCGGTTGATGACCGCGCGGTGGAGCGGCAGGCGAAAGATACGCGGACGCGGATTTCCGGCCTGCGAGCGCGGCGTCACCGTGCCGACTTCGGCGAAACCCATGCCCATGGCCAGCATCGCATCCGGCACTTCGCCGTTCTTGTCGAAGCCGGCGGCAATGCCGAGCGGGTTCTCGAAATGGAGCCCGAAGAGGTCGACGGCGAGCGAAACGGGATCGGTCTGCCGTCGGCGCGGCGCGAGGCCCATGCGCAGCGCGCGGATGGTGAGCCGGTGCGCCGTCTCGGGGTCGATGAGGCTCATGAAGGGACGAGCGAGAGGAAAGAGATCCATGTCTTCAGCCTTCCTCCATCGCGTGAGACGGGAAGATATGGATGCCCTCCTCGTCGAGCGGCAGCGGGTCGACCGCGCGCACGGCTTCGATGCGCAACACGTCATAGAGATGCGGAAAAAGCGCCCCGCCGCGGGACGGCTCCCATTTCAGCGCCTCGCCGAGCGCCGCTGTCTCGACCGCGACGAGGAGCAGGCCTTTGCGGCCCGCAAAGTGGCGGGCAGCCGTTTCCGGGGCTTGGGCCGCGGTCGAGAAATGGATGAAACCGTCGTCGATATCGACGGCGGAGCCGATGAAATGGCCTTCCGCCTCGGCGGCGATCCATTCATGTTCGCTGACGATCTTGTAGATAAGACTGGTACTTGAAGGCACGGGGCAGGTCTCCGGATGCGGGCCGCACTCTAGCGGGGCCGGGCCGGAGCGACAAGACTATGGATAGGAACTTAATCCTGTGCCATTCTGGGGTCCGGAAGGCCAGAGGATGTTCCATGCCCCGCCCGCTCTCGCATAGCCGTATCTGGGCCGCGATCGATGCGCTTGCCGCGCGGCATGGCATGTCCGCATCGGGCCTTGCCAAGGCGGCCGGGCTCGACCCCACGACCTTCAACAAGTCGAAGCGGCAAACCGCCGAAGGGCGGCCGCGATGGCCGAACACCGAAAGCCTGTCCCGCATTCTCGATGCAACGGCGACCGACCCTGAGGATTTTCTCTCGGGCGGAAAGGGAACCGCGCGCGGAAACCGGGTGCCGCTGATCGGCCTCGCGCAGGCGGGCGGCGGCGGCTATTTCGACGATGCGGGTTTCCCCGTCGGCGGCGGCTGGGAGGAAACGGCCTTTCCCGAGATCAAGGACGAGCACGCCTATGCGCTGGAAGTGACAGGCGACAGCATGGAGCCCTTCTATCGCGAGGGCGATGTCATCGTCGTCTCGCCGGCGGCGGAAGTCCGGCGGGGCGACCGCGTGGTGGTGAAGACGGTCGCCGGCGAAGTGATGGCGAAGGTGCTCATGCGGCGGACGCGCGAGCGGATCGAGCTTCACTCCTTCAACCCGGCGCATGATCCGCGCGTGCTGAAACCTCAGGACATCCTGTGGGTGGCAAGAATCATCTGGGCGAGCCAGTAGGCCCGCGTCACTCCTTCGAAAGGTCCTCACCCGCCAGCACGCGACGGATGAGTTCGCGCGTATTGGCGATGCCGTAAAGCGCGACGAAGGAGCCGAAACGGGGCCCGCGTTCCTGGCCAAGCAGCACCTGATAGATCATCTGGAAGAAGGCGACGGAAACGCCCGGCCCGCCTTCGGGGCTCTTCTTCGCATGATCCTGATACCGCTCGATGCCTCGCGCGACGTCGAGAACGGCGTTCTGGATCGCCTCGCCATCCGCATCGGCAGGCAGGGCGCCGAGCCTGTCGGACAAGGCCTGCAGCGCCGGCGCTTCCACCTGGTCCGGTGCACGGAACACCTTGGTCGGCTTCACGAAATCGTCGAAGTAACGGATTGCATAGGCGGTCAGCCTGTCGAGTTCCGGATGGTTCTCGGGCGTCACACCCGGCACATGGCGCGAGATGAAACCCCAGAGCACGGCCTTGTCATGCGCATGCGAGGCGCTGACGAGATTGAGCAGCAGCGCGAAGGAGACCGGCAGCTCGATCGCGGGCGGATTACCGTCATGGATATGCCAGACCGGATTGCCAAGCCGCTCCTTCCAGTCCTGCCGCGGATAGGCCGCGAGGTGCTGGTAATATTCATCGACCGCGCGCGGGATGACGTCGAAATAGAGCTTCTTTGCCTGACGCGGGCGCTGGAACATATAGAGCGCGAGGCTTTCGGTCGGTGCATAGGTCAGCCATTCATCGATGGTGAGGCCGTTGCCCTTCGACTTCGAAATCTTCTCGCCCTTTTCGTCGAGGAAAAGTTCGTAGACGAAATGTTCCGGCGGCTGGCCGCCCAGCGCTTCGCAAATGCGGTCATAGACGCCCATATTGGGCCCGTGATCCTTGCCGAACATTTCGAAATCGACGCCAAGGGCGGCCCAGCGCGCACCGAAGTCCGGCTTCCATTGCAGCTTCACATTGCCGCCGGTAACGGGGAGCGTCGTTTCCTCACCATCCTCGTCATCGAAGGTGATGGTCGCATCGGCGGCATTCACCTTCTTCATCGGCACATAAAGGACGCGTCCGGTCTTGGGCGAGATCGGCAGAAAGGGCGAATAGGTCGCGCGCCGCTCCGGCCCGAGCGTCGGCAGCATGATGGCCATGATGCCGTCATAGCGCTCGGCGACGCGCTTCAGGATCGCGTCGAACCTGCCGGACTTGTAGTAATCCGTTGCGCTCGCGAACTCGTATTCAAAACCGAACGTGTCGAGAAACCGCCGGAGCATCGCGTTATTGTGATGGCCGAAGCTCTCATAGTCGCCGCCAAAAGGGTTTGGCACAGAGGTCAGCGGCTTGTGCAGATAGGGCTCGAGAAAGGCCCGGTCCGGCACGTTGTCCGGAATCTTCCGCATGCCATCCATGTCGTCAGAGAAGCAGAGAAGCCGGGTCTTGACGCCGGGCATCAGAAGTTCGAAGGCGCGGCGCACCATGGTCGTCCGCGCCACTTCGCCGAACGTGCCGATATGGGGCAGGCCCGAAGGCCCGTAACCGGTCTCGAAGAGCACCGTCGCCGTCGCGCCGCGCTTCTCGATCCGCTCCACGATTTTCCGCGCTTCCTCGAAGGGCCAGGCCTTGCTGACCCGGGCTGCTTCAAGAAGTTCGGACGGGGCTATGGCGGCGGCGTCGGCGGACATCTAATCTACCCAAATGTAAGGATTTAAGCCTTTGTCAAGCGCGCGGACCCTATGCTTTGGCCTCCCCCCAGTCAATGCGGCTCCGGCGCCGCAGGCGGGGCTGCGGACGCATGGGCCCCTATCCGCTTCGCCCGGCGAAAGCCATGAAATACCTTCATATGGCATCACGCCCGGAGCATGACACTGTGACAGAGCCGAGCACGGCAGATACCCCCGCAGCCACGGCATCCGCCGGGGACAATGCCATTCCCGATCTCGGCTCCATGCGCCGCCAATGGCCCATCGAAACGAGAATCGACGCCGAGCATGTGAGGCTGCTCTTCTCGCTCGGCGAAGCGAGCCGCTGGACCGTGTTCGGGGCAATCCTCATTGTCGGTCTTGCCTTTTACGAGACAGCGCCGGTCTGGTCCATTCCGGCGGTGGCGGCAATCCAGCTCGTTGCGCAATTCGCCTTCGATCGGGTGCGTGCCGGGTTCAGGGCCGATCCCGACGCCATTCCTAATGCAATGAAATGGGCGCATCGCTATGCGCTCGTCACACTTGTCAGCGGTGCAACATGGGGCGTCGGCACGCTTCTCTGGGTCCCGGGGTCTTCCTTCGCGCACGAGATTTTCTACATGCTGGTGCTGATGGCGCTGGTGATGGGAACTGCCGTTTCGCGCGCCAACTATCCTCCCGCCATCGTCTATTACACCGTCGCTTCCTGCCTTCCGCTTACCGTCATTCTCTTGCTGCGGGCGGAACCGCTGTCTATCGCGATCGTGCTGCTCGCCGGAATGTTCTTCGCGACCATCGCCGGCTGGACGCGCCGGATCAACCAGGGCTACCACGAAGCATTCCGCCTGCGCTTCGAGAATGCCGATCTTCTCGAACGCATGGACCGCGCCCATGCCGCGAGCGAGCAGCGCCGCAGCGACGCCGAGGCATCGGAGGCGCGCGCGAAGGCGGCCATGCAGGCGAAGCAGGAATTTCTCGACATTATCAGCCATGAAGTCCGCGCGCCGCTGGACGGCCTGCGCAACATGGCGATGTATCTGGCGGATGAAGCCGTCAACGATACGCAGCTGAAGATTGCGGCTTCCGTCGAAGAAACGAGCCACCTTCTGCGCCGCCTCATCGACGACATGATCGATTTTTCCGAAATCGAGGCGCACTCGCTCGAACTCAAGCCACGCAGTTTCGACCCGGCCGAACTCGCGGCCAGCATCGTGCGGCTGACACGGCATCAGGCGGTGGCGCGCGGGCTCTCGCTCGAACTCGACAAGAGCATCGACCTGCCTCCCAGCATGATCGCCGATCCGGACCGCGTGAAGCAGGTGCTTTCGAACCTTGTCGGCAATGCCGTGAAGTTCACCTATCACGGTGGCGTGGTCGTGCGCGTATCGACGCTGAAGACGCCCGAGGGCGAAACCGTTTTCCGGTTCTCGGTAACGGATACCGGGCCGGGCCTCACGGCGGATGCCCGCAAGCGGATTTTCGATGCCTTCACGCAAGGCGCCGATGCGCGCGACTTCCGCTTCTCCGGCAAGGCGGCGGGCGCCGGCCTCGGCCTGCCTATTTCCGAACGACTGGTGCGGATGATGGGCGGCCATCTCGGTGTCGACAGCACGCCGGGCCAGGGCAGCAGCTTCTGGTTCCTGCTGCCCGCCGAACCGGGCGGGGCCGCCGCCTACTTCGCAGAAATGCGGGAAGAGGAAATACCCGAGCGAAATGAAGAGCCCGAGCGGCTGATCGATCTCGACCATCTCTACGAACTCGAGCAGCGGATTGGCGGACAGAACATCACCGATCATCTTGTGGCGGGGCTTGAACGCGTGCTTGCCATTCACCGCGAGATCGAAAAGGCCCGCACACTCCGGGACGGCGAGGCGCTTGCCGCCCGTGCCCGCGAATTGCGGCTGGCCGCCGGCGACATCGGCCTGACCGCGGTGGCGCTTGTCGCGGGCGAAATCGATGCCTCCCTCGGACAGGGTGAGGCGGACGCGGCCATGCACAGCGTGCCGCGGCTGCAGAAAAAGATCACGGCAACCTGGCGGGCGCTCGCCAAGGCCTATCCGAGCCTCGCAGCCTGACAATTCCTTTCGAGCAATAGGCTTCGGGCCCGGCATCGCTATACTGCGCCGCCATGGCCGAATCTCCTTCTCACGAATCGCGGGGCTTGCCTCCCGGCCCGATGCTGCCGGATGCGGTGGCGCTCGTGCCGGCGCGCGGGCCCGGCGGCGGGGCGGTGACGGTTTCGGCGGAAGGCGAAATCGAGGAGCTTGCACCCGCTGAGGCGCTGAAGCTGATCGAGCGCGAGCCTGTAATGCTCGTCCATGCGGGCTTTACGGCGCGCCGGGTGGCCCGGGGGCAGCCCTTCCGGGAACCGGGGCCGCATGTCTTCGACCTCCTGGAACTCTTCGCTTTCGTGCGGCCGGCGCAACCATGCCTGCCAACGGCGGAGGGCCTCGCCCGGGCGCTCGGGCTCGACGCGGGCGAAGCGCCCGAGGACCAGGCGATCATGCTTCGGGCGGCGGCGACGGCCCTGCTCGGCGAACTTCAGGACCCTCGTTTCCCGGACCGGCCCTCCGCCGCCCGCACGGCCTGGCGCATGGCCGAAGGCGGCTGGGCATGGGGGCCTGGCGTCGTCTCGGCGCTTCGCGATGCCGCCCATGGCGGAGCGATGCGCGATGCGAAGCTCCCCGCCTCACGCGGCTTCGACATCTGGAACGAATTGCCCGAATGGGAGGAGCGCGCGCCGCGACCGCCCGCAGGCTCGCTCCCCGTGAGCGAGGCGGAGGCAAAGGTCCGGCTTGCCGATCTTGCCGGCGACGGCGCCGAGGCGCGGCCGGGCCAGGTCGCTTTCGCCGGCGTTGCGAGCGCCGCTTTCGCGCCGCGCGAGCGGGCGGGCGAGCCCCATGTCGTGCTTGCCGAGGCGGGCACCGGCATCGGCAAGACCATCGGCTATGTCGCGCCGGCAAGCCTCTGGGCCGAACGCAACAAGGGCACGGTCTGGATTTCCACCTATACGAAGAACCTGCAGCGCCAGCTCGATCAGGAACTCACGAGGCTTTATCCCGATCCCGAGGAGAAGGCGGAGAAGGCAGTGATCCGCAAGGGGCGGGAAAATTATCTCTGCCTGCTCAACTTCGCCGAACTGGCGGACCGCGCGGCGCTCGGGGGCAATGCCGTCGCCATCGGTCTTGTCGCACGCTGGGCGAAGGCAAGCCGCGACGGCGATATGGTGGGCGGCGATTTCCCGGCCTGGCTCGCGGCACGGCTGGGCGGCACGACCGGCCGGACGGGACTTACCGACAGGCGTGGCGAATGCGTCTATACGGCCTGCCCGCATTACAAGAAATGCTTCATCGAAAAGGCGATCCGCAAGGCGCGCCGGGCGGACATCGTGGTTGCGAACCATGCGCTGGTAATGCGGCAGGCCGCGCTCGACCAGGCGATGGGGACGTTCTCGAAAGCGGCGCAGCAGAACAACGACGCCTCGGGCGGTGCGGAAGACGAGGCGCCGAGCGGACGCGAAGCGCGGACGCGCTTCGTCTTCGACGAAGGCCATCATATTTTCGATGCGGCGGACAGCGCCTTCTCGACCTCGCTTTCGGCTCTTGAAACGGCGGAACTGCGGCGCTGGATTCGTGGCGCGGAGGGACAGCGCGGGCGGCGCGGACGCGGTCTAGAGGAGCGCGTGGGCGATCTCGTTGCCGACGACAAGCTCGCCGAAGAAGCACTGACCGCCGCCTTGTCGGCCGCATCCGCTCTCCCTGCGCCCGGCTGGACCACGCGCCTCAATGATGGCCAGCCGCGCGGACCCGCGGAACGGTTTCTCGCGCTACTGCGCCAGCAGGTTCACGCGCGTGCGGAGGACAACGGAAGCACCTTCTCGCTCGAAGCGGAGGTGGAACCGCCGGTTCAGGGCCTTGCCGATGCCGCCCATGCACTCGACGACGCCTTGTCTCGCCTCGTTCACGCGCTGAGCGTGATCGCCAACCGGCTGCGGGCGCGGCTCGATGAGGAAGCGGAAGACCTCGACACATCCACGCGCATCCGCATGGATGCTGCCGCGCGCGGGATTGAGCGCCGCGCCCGTGTGCTGATCCCATCCTGGCAATCCATGCTGAAAAGCCTTGGCGGCAACGTTCCCGACATATTCGTGGACTGGTTCTCGATCGAACGCCTGTTCGGACGCGAGATCGATGTCGGCATGCATCGTCACTGGCGCGACCCGACCATTCCCTTTGCGGGTGCGGTTCTCGAACCTGCCCATGGCGTGCTCATCACCTCGGCGACGCTGCGCGACCAACTGCCGGAAGACGAGGATGAAGGCGGATGGGAGAGCGCCGAAATCAGGACCGGCGCCTCGCATCTCGCGCTTCCTGCCCGGCGCGCCTTCATGGCCTCGCCATTCGACTACGAGGCGCAGGCGCGCATTTTCGTCGTGCGCGACGTTGGCCGCGACATGGATGCCGTCGCCTCGGCCTATCGAGAATTGTTCCGGGCCGCGGATGGCGGCGCGCTCGGCCTCTTCACGGCCATCCACCGTCTTCGCGCCGTGCATGAGCGGATCGTCGGGCCACTCGAGGAATCCGGCCTCGCCCTTTATGCACAGCATATCGATGCACTCGACACCGGTACGCTGGTCGATATTTTCCGTGCCGAACGTCATGCCTGCCTACTCGGGACGGATGCCGTGCGCGATGGTGTCGACGTCCCCGGAGATTCCCTGCGCATGATCGTGTTCGACCGCGTTCCCTGGCCGCGCCCGGATATTCTGCACAAGGCGCGCCGCGAACAGTTCGGCAAGGCGCGCTATGACGACATGCTGACGCGGCTGCGGCTGAAGCAGGCCTTTGGACGGCTGATCCGACGCGCGAGCGACCGCGGCGTCTTCGTCATGCTCGACCCCCGGCTGCCGAGCCGTCTTGCGACCGCGTTTCCGCCCGGCGTTACGGTCCACCGGGTGGGGCTTGCCGAGGCCATCGCGGAATCCCGTCGTTTTCTCAGCGGAGAGGCGGCGCTTGCCGCGCCCGGCACCACCCCCTAAAGTCGCCGCGATCCACGCGCAGAAAGGCCCAAGCCAGTCATGTCGACGATTTCCCCAGAGAACGCTCTTGTCTACATCATGGTCACGATGAGTGCCGTCGACCGCGCCATGAGCCATACGGAGTTGCGCGACATCGGCACGATCGTCCAGACGCTGCCGGCCTTTCGGGACTTCAACCCCGAACGGCTCATTCCCGTTGCGAAGGAATGCGCGTCGATCCTCCAGGAAGATGGCGGCCTCGATGCGGTATTCGGTCTGGTGAGGGACGCCTTGCCGCCGCATCTGCGCGAGACGGGCTACGCCTTGGCCGTGGAAGTTGCCGCCGCCGACCTGTCGATCGGTGCGGAGGAAATGCGCCTCCTGCAACTTCTCCGGGACGTTCTCGACATCGACAAGCTGGTCGCAGCCGCCATCGAGCGCGGCGCGCGCGCACGGCACATGACGCTCTGAGGGTCAGTCGCAGCTTCCCGTGCCCGTCTCTGCGAGCTTGCCGTCGATCCGGTCATAGTAGGTCCGCATGCAGCCGGTCTCGCTGTAGCGATCCGTCTCCCGGTGGATGATGGCCGGGCTGCCGCCTTCCCACATGTAGATGTCGGTGCCGCCTTCCGCGGCGCTGCTCCGCCAGCGGCTGGTGATTTCCTGCGTATCGGGATCGAACTCGGGCGACGCGATCTCGTCCAGGGCCTCATTCGCCACAAATCGCTCCTCGCGCGGCGACCAGAGCCAGTTGCGGTAGAGCGTGTTCGGTCCGGCGCTTGTCTGCGCGAGCAAGCGGAAGTCGAGCAGGCCGTCGAAATTGAGATCGATCGCCTCGAAGCCATTATGTTCGACGCCGGAATAGACGCGGGACCCGACGCCCGCAATTTCCTGGAAGGGCTCCGCCGAGCTTTGCTCGCGGACCGAGATCCGGTCGATCACGCGCTCATCCAAGGCCTCGTCCATCTCCCAGAAGAGGTCGAAATAGAACGGGGCCGTCGTCTGGCTGATGCGCGCCTCGCAGGTGATGGGACCAGTGCCGCCCGCGCCCGGCGCAAGGCAGGAGAAGCCCGGCAGGAAGGTCTCATCGCCATCGACGGGCCCCGGCGCGACCTCGCCCAGCGCGGGGAGGGGCAGTGCAAGGCCCGCAGCCAAAGATACTCTCTGCATCCAGTTCAGCATGGCGAGCCTCTGTCCCAAGCCCAAATTATACATTTCATATTAACGTGAAGCGGGCCTCGGGGAGGCTTTTTCTTCAGCCGGAAGCCGCTCTATAGTCAGGGCTCAACGACCGGAGGCGCGCCCGGCGCGCAGCAGATGCCCGACTTCATTTCCATGCATGAGCCGGAAATTCGCCTCGCCGCCTTTGCGGGCGTACTGGTGCTCATGGCCGTGCTTGAAGCCGCGCTTCCCCGCCGCATGGCGGGCGTCACGCGCGGCTGGCGCTGGCTGACCAATCTGTCGCTCGCGGCGATCGGCACCCTGTTGCTGCGTCTTGGCATGCCTCTGCTTGCGACCGGCGTTGCGCTCGAAGCAGAGCGCCGCGGCTTCGGGCTCTTTCACCAGCTTGAAGCGCCCTATGCCCTCGCTTTCCTGCTATCCTTCCTCGCGCTCGATCTCCTTGTCTACGGGCAGCATGTCCTGTTCCACAAGGTGGGCTTCCTCTGGCGGTTGCACCGGGTCCACCATGCGGACACGCATGTCGATGTCACGACCGGCATCCGTTTCCATCCCGTCGAAATCCTGATGAGCATGGGGATCAAGATGGCGGCAGTGGCGCTTCTTGGCGCGCCCGCCGCTGCCGTCATTCTCTTCGAAGTGGTGCTGAACGCCGCCGCGATGTTCAACCACTCGAACCTGCGTATCGGCGAGAAGGCGGATCGCATATTGCGGCTTTTCATCGTGACGCCGGACATGCACCGGGTGCATCATTCGGTGTATCACGATGAACACGACATGAACTACGGCTTCAGTCTTTCCCTGTGGGACCGGCTTTTCGGCACCTGGCGCGCGGAACCGCGCGACGGGCACATTGCCATGAAGCTCGGGCTCGACGAATATCCGGCGCCTCAGCCGGAAGGTCTCGGCTGGAGCCTCATCAACCCGTTTGCGGGAACGGCTTTTCCACCCCAACCGAAGCGCCGGGAGCGCATGACATGAAACGGCTATGCCTGCTGCGCCACGCGAAATCGGATTGGGGCGATCCCTCGAAAGACGATTTCGACCGGCCGCTCAATGCCCGCGGCGAAAAGGCGGCGGCCTTCATGGCCGACTGGATTTCGCATTCGCCCTACCGGCCCGACGTCATTCTCTGTTCGAGTGCCGAACGGGCGCTTGCGACCTGCGCACCGCTGTGCAATGCGCTGGGCGACGGTGTGCCGGTGATCTATCGCGATGAACTCTATCACGCGATGCCGGACGAGATGCTGGAGCAAATCCACAACGCACCGGACGAGGCGAATACGCTGCTCGTCGTCGCGCATAATCCGGGTCTTGTGCTTCTTGCCATGGCGCTTGCGGACGATCCGGATGATGAGACCGCGCTGCGCATTGCCTATGGCGTGCCGACCGGCGGCTTCATCGTTTTCGATTTCGACGTCGCGCGCTGGGACGATATCCGCGACGGCAACGGCCGGCCTGTCTTTTTCGGGCGGCCGCGCGATCTGATGGCGGAAACGGCAGCAGAGAAAAGCTAAGTCTTCAGAAAATGCTTGTGGAGAAATAACGTGCGCTGATCCGCGCATAGGTGCCGTCGCTCACCAGCGACGCAAGCGCGACGTTTAAACGGTCGCGCAGTTCTTCCTCGCCCTCGCGAAGGGCTATTCCCGCACCATCGCCAAAATAAGCGGGATCGGCATAGTCCGGCCCGACAAGCCGGCAGCAGGCGCCTTCCTTTCCCGAAACCCAGCGCAGCAGCGTATTGCGGTCGGCGAAAACAAGATCGACCTCACCCGTTTCAAGTGCCTTTTCGGCTTCGGCCGGACTGGGAAAGGAAACGAGTTCGGCAGCGGGAAAGCGCTTCACCGCAAAGGCCTGATGAGCCGATCCGGCCTGAACGCCGATCCGGCGTCCGGCAAGTGCGGCCGGCGTAGCCGCGGGCGGCATATCGCTCCGCCTCGCGGCGAAGCGGCCCGGCGTCGAATAATAGCCGCGCGTGAAAATGATGCCTTCGCCCGCCGCACTGCCGCGGCCGGCCACGGGAATCAGCATGGAGGCGATGACCGCGTCGCCCTCGCCGCGCCTCAAGGCGGGCACAAGAGCCGCCCAGGGAAGGGCAACGATCCGGCATTCGGCGCCGAGCCTGTCGCAAAGCGCCATGGCGAGGTCCACGTCGAAACCCTTAAGCGCGCCGTCCTCGTCGCGGTAGTTGAAGGGCGGGTATTCGCCTTCCGTCAGAATAACGAGCGGCGCGGGGGCCGTAGCCACGGGTGCTGGAATATCCGGTTCGGACCGCCGCTCGGGGTTTGCAAGGGGAAGGCCGAGCGCCGCCATTTCCTCGGCGGTGAGCATGGGAGCGACCGCCCGTTCAGGCTCCTGCGCGGCCTCCGACAGTGCTTCCGCCACCGGGCGCGGCGCGGCCTTGTGGCCGGGCAAGGGCGCGCCCTCGTAGAGCTGGACCAGCGCGCCGGCCAGCCAGACGATGGCGACCATATTGAGATAGAGAAGAAAACGCATCCCGCCCGCCCAAATTCCCGCCGCGACCCTGACACGGCAAGACCCGTCTCATTGTGACACAGAACGGGGCTGAGTTTCGTTTCGCAATGGCAACAATCCCGATCCTGAAAAAAGGAAAAGCAAGCTCCGTGCCCCTTCTTTCGGTCTATTAAGGTTAAGGCATCTGTTCTGTACCGTTATTGGGAAAAGTTCCATCTGGCGTAGCGAATACAAGTCGAGTCCGGATCTCTCGGGGGGACATCATTGGAAAAGACAGATGCTGCAAGGCGCGGCCGCGTTCGGCCTGCGCGCGATGGAAATTCTGCGCGCCGGGCGAAGCGCAACACGCGCGGCGAGCCTCGCCGGCTGATCGGGGAAATGGCGCTCGAGGCGGGCCTCCTCCTGCCCGAGATGCTTTCCCAAGCCCTTGAGCGGCAAAAACAATGGGGCAGCCGGCTCGGCGAAGTGCTGGTCAGCACGGGCGCCTTGCGGCTCGCCGACCTCGCACGGCTTTACGGCGCGCAGCGCGGCGTTCCCGTGGTCGATCTGGCCTCCGAGCCACGAGATGAAGCTCTCGCCGCGCCGGACGATCTCGACTTCTATCTGCGGACATCCTGCCTGCCCTGGCGGCGGCGGGCTGGCGAGACGATCTATGTCGCCGGCGATCCCGATACAGCACGCCGCGTCATTGCCGACCATGATGGCCGCCCCAGACCCGTCTTCATTGCCTCGCGGCGCGACATCTCCGAA
The DNA here is from genome assembly GCA_019636015.1 of Parvibaculaceae bacterium. GTDB lineage: Bacteria > Pseudomonadota > Alphaproteobacteria > Parvibaculales > Parvibaculaceae > Parvibaculum. The sequence continues at coordinate 987,639 of JAHBYJ010000001.1, read as the reverse complement.
ACGCTGAGGCGCGATTTCGGACCGGCGCTGACCGACCGCGCCATTTTCGACCTGCAGCGCAGGATGCCCGAAAATTCCGCCGCGACCCGCCTCACCTCGCCGCAGATGTTCTGGTTTGGAGGTTTCCTTCTCTTCTTGCTGCTGGGGCTGGTCCTCGCGCCGTGGCATATCCTGGCCACACTCAACATTCTTGTCGGCTGCACCTTTCTCGGCGTTGCGGTGCTGCGCTACCTCTCGATCTTTGTCGGCCTACTCTCGCCCCAGACGGAGGAGGAACGCGCCTTTGCCAATTACGGCGTACCACCGGACAATGAACTGCCCGTCTATACGGTGATGGTGCCGCTCTTTCGCGAGGTCCGAGTGCTTCCGCTGCTCGCGCGGGCGCTCGACGATCTCGACTATCCAGCGTCAAAGCTCGATATCAAATTGATCTTCGAGGAGGATGACCGTGAAACGCTGGAAGCGGCAAAGGCACTCGGCCTGCCGGACCACTTCGAATTCATCGTCGTCCCTGCGAGCCTGCCGCAAACAAAGCCCAAGGCCTGCAACTTTGCGCTCCCCTTTGCGCGCGGCGACTATCTCGTGATCTATGATGCGGAAGACTGCCCGGAACCGAAGCAACTCAAGAAGGCGGTAGCGGCTTTCGCTCTCGGCGACGAGAAGCTTGCCTGCGTTCAAGCGCATCTCAACTACTACAACTGGAACGAGAACTGGCTGACGCGGCAATTTGCGATCGAATATGCCGCATTTTTCGACCTGCTCCTGCCGACCATGGCGCGGCTCGGCCTGCCCATTCCGCTTGGCGGTACATCCACCCATTTCCGGACGGATGTGCTGCGCAAGGCAGGCGCCTGGGACCCGAACAATGTCACCGAGGATGCCGATCTCGGCATTCGCCTTGCGCTGCAGGGCTATCGCTGCGGCATCATCCGCTCGACGACGCAGGAGGAAGCGAACTGCCGCTTGCCGAACTGGATCCGCCAACGGTCACGCTGGATCAAGGGATGGCTCCAGACCTGGCTTGTGCGGATGCGCCATCCGGTTCGGCTCTATCGCGAACTCGGGCCCAAGGGTTTTGTCGGGTTCCAGATCGTGATCGGCGGTTTCACCCTGTCAAGCCTGGTCCATCCGGTCTTCTATCTATCGATAGGTCTATCTCTTGCCTTTACCGGCGTTCCGGCGGATTTCAACGAGGGAGCCAGTCTCGCCATCTTCAACATGCTGGTGCTCATATCGGGCTACGCGGTGGCCATAACCGCCGGACTTGCCGCGGTTTCGGCCCGGGGGATGGCCCCGCTTTTCAATCAGGCGCCCATGATGCCGGCCTATTGGCTGCTGATCTCTATCGCCGCCTACAAGGCGGTGTGGCAATTGCTGACAAGGCCGTTTCACTGGGAAAAAACCGAACATGGCATCAGCCGCATGCTGCCGGGCTGGCTTTCCCGGGAAACGGAAAATCCCGACGAACGGGCTCCGCACTAACCAATCGCTAAAGAGTTTTGCGCATATTGGCGGAAGTCGCGACAGCACAGCCCAAGAAAGATATCCGCATGGCGCAAGAAGCCGGACAAAGCCGCAAGACCATCGGCCCCGAAACCTATGCCCAGCTTGGCGTGCTCATCGTCGAAGACACGGTCTTCATGGCAAACATGCTGCGGAGCATTCTCTCAAGCCTCGGCATCCGGAACATCGTCAGCGCCCGCTCGGGCGAGGACGCGCTTGCCGCCCTTGTTCGCGGCAAGATCGATCTTGCGATCATGGACGATCTTGAGCCGCCGCTCGATGGGCTGTCGGTGGTGCGCGCGATCCGCACGGCGGAAGAATCCAATCTCGTCGGCATTCCGGTCATCTATGTGACGACGAAGCGCGAGCGCAATGCGATCATCGAGGCGCGCGATGCAGGTGTGACGGAAATTCTTTCCAAGCCCTTCTCTGCCCAGCAGCTCATCGAACGGATCGAGACCGTGCTGACGCGGCCCCGCGCCATCGTGCGCTCGGCTGCCTTTACGGGTCCGGACCGCCGCCGCCGCGACGGCAAGGCGCCGGTGAAGCGCCGCGAGAGTGACCAGCCCTCCTGAGCCGCCGCTACTTCCCTTTACAAGCGTCGCGATACTCGTCGCGAAGCAGGTTTTTCTGCACCTTGCCCATCGTGTTGCGCGGCAGGCTTTCGACGAAGAAGGCCCACTTCGGCACTTTGTAGTTCGCAAGCTTTGCCTTCACGCGCGAGATGAGTTCCGCTTCGTCCAGCCCCTTGCCCGGCCGCAACACCACAACGGCAACGCCCGCCTCTCCGAAATCCGGATGCGGCACGCCGACTATGGCGGATTCGAGAACTTCCGGCATCTCGTCCACCAGTTCCTCGATCTCTTTCGGGTAGACATTGAAGCCGCCTGAAATGATGAGATCCTTCGCACGGCCGACGAGGTGGACATAGCCGTCTGTATCGATCATGGCGACATCGCCGGTCTTGAACCAGCCGCCTTCCTCGAACTCTTCAGCCGATTTTTCCGGCATCCGCCAATAGCCCGCGAAGACATTCGGTCCGCGCACCTGGAGCCCGCCGACTTCGCCGGCTGCGAGCTGCTTTCCTTCATCCGACATGACGCGAACTTCCGTGCCCGGCAGCGGAAAGCCGACCGTGCCTGCGCGACGCTCGCCCTCATAGGGGTTCGAGGTGTTCATGCCGGTCTCGGTCATGCCGTAACGTTCGAGGATCGCGTGGCCTGTACGGACCCGGAACTCATCGAAGGTTTCGGCCAGCAGAGGCGCCGAACCCGAGGTGAAGAGCCGCATATGCTTCACGAGAGCAGCATTGAAATCGTCGCCCGCGAGCAGACGCGTGTAGAAGGTCGGCACGCCCATGAAGCTCGTCGCACGCGGCAGATGCTTCAGCACCAGTTCGCGATCGAACTTTCCGAGCCAGATCATCCGCGCGCCGGCAAGCAAGGCACAATGACAGGCAACGAAAAGCCCGTGCGCATGGAAGATCGGAAGCGCGTGGAGCAGTACGTCGTCCTCCGTGAAGCGCCACGAATCGCGCAGCGCCAGCCCGTTCGACGCGAGATTGCCATGGCTCAGCATGGCGCCTTTCGGCTTGCCGGTAGTGCCGGACGTATAAAGGATGGCCGCGAGATCATGCGCCGCGAGCTGTGCCGGAGGCACGATATTGCGGAGCTTCGCGAGCGCCTCCATAAGGCTGCCGCGCGCATCCGCATCGAGCGTCATCACATGCGGCGTTGCGCGGCGGCGGGCGATTTCGCTTATGCCTTCCTCCATCGACGGGTCGCAGATGACGAGCGCCGGTTCCGCATTGCCCACGAGATAATCGACCTCGTCCAGACGATAGGCGGTGTTCATCGGCAAGAAAACAAAACCGCCGCGCAGGCAGGCGAGATAGATGGCGAGCGCTTCCGGCGATTTCTCGACCTGAAGCGCCACGCGATCGCCCTTGACGAGGCCGAGCGACGTGAAAAGCGATGCGAAACGGGCAGCCCCCGTCAGCAGGCGCTCCGCGCTCCATTCGCGGGGGCCGTGATTGCGGTCTGGCGCTTCGAGCACGAGCCGCGTCCGGTCTTCGGGAAGCGAAGCCTCGATCAGGGTGAATAGGGAAATGCTCATGGAGTATCCGGCAAGCTGCAGGCCGGCCAATCCGGCTGCCGCCGTTTATAAACGATCCGCCGGGCATCGCACCAGCCTAGCCGGCCGTCTGCAGATGCAGGTAGTGCATGTGCCGTTCATATTGCCCAAGCAGATCGGCGATCACCTGGTCCTTGGTGTAGCCCAATATGTCATAGCGCAGGCTTCCCTCGCGAAGCGACACCTCGGCCCGCCAGGTTTTGTCCGGCCCGGCGCGCTCACCTTCGAGCGCCGTCACCGAAAAGCTCGGAACGGCAACGCTGCGCAATGAAATGCCATAGATGAATTCATCCTCCGTGCCATGGGCCACGGTGAGCCGCGCTTCGCGCTCAGTGGTCACCACCTCGGCCGAAAGTCCGCGACTGCAGATCTCGGCCGCAACCTCATTCAGGGCGGGCGCCACGGTCTCGTTCATGAAGGCCAGGGCGCGGGCCCGGGTCGGCTGGTGCAGCAAGACGCCCAGCCGCTGTTTCCATGGCAGCGCGGCTGCCGCGAAAGCCGGCGTTACCGATTGCAGGCTCGTCTGGCGGTGAACCTCGCCGCGCAGCGCCTTGAAGAGCCCGAAGCATAGCACCAGGAGAATGGCCGCCAGGGGAAGTCCGCCCGCGATCGCCGCCGTCTGCAAGGCAGAGAGACCTCCCGCAACCAGCAGTACACCCGCGATGGTGCCCGCCATGATGGCCCAGAAAATGCGCTGCCAGACCGGCGGATCGCCTTCGCCGCCGGAGGTGATGATATCGATCACGAGGCTGCCCGAATCCGCCGACGTGATGAAGAACGTGACGATGAGCAGCGTTGCGACCGACATCGAAACGGCCGCAAAAGGCAGATGCTCCAGAAACTGGAAGAGCGCAACAGCGACATCGGCCTCGACCGCATTCACCATCTGCGCGACGCCCGCGAGCTCCATCGCGAGTGCGGTATTGCCGAAAGCGGTGAACCACAGAAAGGTGAAGCCGGATGGTACGAGCAGGACGCCGATGATGAATTCGCGCACCGTGCGTCCGCGGGAAATGCGCGCAATGAACATGCCGACAAAGGGCGACCAGGAAATCCACCAGCCCCAGTAGAAGAGCGTCCATCCGCCGATCCATTCATTCGGCTGATAGGCATAGAGCAGGAATGTCTTGCCGACGATATCGCTCAGATAGGCGCCCGTGTTCTGCATCGCAGCCTGTAGCAGGAAGACGGTCGGCCCGGCGACGATAACGAAAAGCAGCAAAGAGACTGCAAGCGCGAGATTGAGCTCGGAGAGCCGGCGGATACCGGCATTGATGCCCGAAGCGACGGAAATCGTCGCGATCAGGGTGATGCCGGCAATGAGCATGAGCTGCGTGCTTACGCTTGTCTCGATGCCGAAAAGGTAATTCAGACCGGCATTCACCTGCATCACGCCGAGGCCGAGCGAAGTGGCGATGCCGGCCATGGTCCCGAACACAGCGAAGATATCGACGATATGCCCGGCCCAGCCATGAATGCGTTCTCCAATCAGCGGATAGAGCGCCGAGCGGAGCGCGAGCGGCAGCCCGCGCCGGAACGAGAAATACGCAAGCGCCAGACCGGTCACCGCGTAAATCGCCCATGCATGCAATCCCCAGTGGAAGAAGGAAAGCTGCATGGCATTCCGCGCCGCATCGATCGTGCCGCCCTCGCCCACAGGCGGCGAGGCGAAATGCAGAACCGGCTCCGCCACGCCGTAGAACATGATGCCGATGCCCATGCCCGCGCTGAAGAGCATGGCGAACCAGGAGCGCGTGGAAAAATCCGGCTCCGCCTCGTCGGGGCCGAGCTTGATTGCTCCCATGGAGCTCATCGCGATACCGATGGCGAAGATGAGAAATGTCGCGACGCAGGCGACATAGAACCAGCCCATCTCATGAACGATCCAGCTCTGAATCGCGGCAAAGACATAGGCTGCTGCGGCGGGATCGCGCACCGCGAAAGCGATCGCAGCGAAGATCAGCGCGGTGGATCCGAAAAAGACAGGCAGATTCGCCCGGAAGTAGCGGGAGGTTCCGCGTCCGCTTTCTGCGTCGGACATGGCGCTCTCCTTTCGGCGGTATCATTGTAATGAGCGGCAGCGGTGAAAATCGCTGCCGGAGCAGGACGAGTTATGTGATTTCACGCAGAGCATTGCATAGCGAGCGCTTCGGTCCAACCCATGAGAAAATCCGTTTCGTCTGGCGCGCTCGGGCGTTATCCTCCACATCGTTTCCATTTCTGTGTGCAGGAGCGTGAATTTCATGCGTTTTATGCGTATCGCCTTTGTCATTCCGTTTCTCGTCCTCGCATTTTCCGCAAATGCGGTAACGCTCCGGCTGCCCGAAACCGGCTACAGCGCGACACGCATTGTGAATGCGTCGGGCACGCAAATTTCCGGCAAGCTCTATTCTCAGGACGGCAAGGAGCGCTGGGAAACGATGACGAACGGCATGCAGAATGTCGCCATTCTTCTGCCGCGGGAATCGCGCCTTCTCGTCTATATGCCGCATTTGAACATGGCGATGGAAATGAACCCGGAAAGCGCTGCGGAGCGCGGCCTGAGGCCCATGCCGGAGGAGGTGGAAGCGGTGGAGGAAGGGCGCGAGACGATCGATGGCGAAGAGACGACGCGCTACCGCATCCTCCCGGAGGACAAGAATCTCGACGATGTTCGCGCGTGGCTTACCGCGGACGGCATTCCTGTCAAGATCACGGGGCGCTCGACGCAGGGCGAATTCAGCATGCAGCTGACGAATCTGCAGCGCGGCGAGCAGGATGCCTCGCTGTTCCGCCTGCCGGATGGCGTGACGCCGATGAAGATGCCCATGGGCATGCCCGGCATGGCAGGCGGCATTCCGGGCATGCCGTTCTGACCGCGCTCGGTTTCAGGCGAACAACGACAGCGTAACCGCGAGAAACATCGCAACGCCGATCAGGGTGCCGATCGCGCCGGCAGCAACATGTTTGACGAGTGCCATCTCCCTCCCTCCGGTTGTCCGGATGAGGACAGCATGGCGTGCCCGGCGCTTCTCCACATGGTCCAGATGGACCATGCGGGCGCGCCCGGTTTCAGGGGTTTTCCGTCAGAGAGGCAATGATGTCCTCCTCCAGCGCCCAGAAACGGTCCTGGCCCCAATGAGCGGGCCTCCCATCCACCCGGAAGGAAGGCACGCCCCAGAGCCCCGCCTCGAAGAGCGCCTTGCGGTTTTCCTCCACGGCGGCCTCCCAGCCCGGGTCGGCAAGCGCCATGCGCACTGTTTGCTCCGAGAGTCCAGCGCGCGTTGCGACATCCATCAGGCCCCTGTTGCTCGCGATGTCGATACCATCGGCAAAGACCGCCTTGCAGCCGAGTTCGGCGAATTCCTCGCCCTTGCCGAGCGGGATCGCGTGGTGCAGCACGGCGAGGGCGCGGGCGGCCCCGGCGCCTACCGAATCCACCACCTTGCCGAAGGGAAGTCCCGCGCGCTCCGCCTCACGCTTGGCGTCGCGAACGATATAGAGCCTTTTCGTCAGCGGCACCGGCAGGCCGCGCATGACCATGGGCAGCACGAAGCGCAGCCGCAGTTCCGCATTGTAATGGCGCGCGAGCTTTCGCATGCGCGGCACGGAAATCCATGAATAGGGGCTGCGGAAGGAAAACCAGTACTCGATCACGGGGCGGCGGCTCGAGGCGGGCACCGGCCCGAGCGTGAGGTCGCGCCAGGGCGCAAACATGGGCTTGCCGGGTGTCCTGTCCAGCCCCGCTTCCGTCAGCCTTTCCTCAAGATAGTTGAGCCGGTCGACGCTCCAGTACCACTCGCCCTCGAAGTGGAACATGCCGCTCAGATAGTGGCCGAGCTTCTTGCGCATCGCCGCGCCTTTCGCGAGTGCTGCCGCCGTCTCCCTGTCACCCGCAACCCCGTGCTCTTCCTGCAACCGGCCAAGCGCCGCGCCATCGTCCGCCCAGAGCGCGCGGCCGGCGGCGACGGCAAGCGCCGCAAAACCTTCCGTGCCGGCTGCCTTTGCCAGCAGCGCCGTTGCGCGGCGGACAAGTTGCGGATCGGGCGCCGGCGCGCTTTCCGGAAAATCGAGGCCATATTCGCGGGCGACGCGTGCCGCATCGCGGCGGCCATAGGCGGCGAGGAGCTCATATTCGGGAGCGGCAGCCTTGTCCGGCGCGGGCACCACCCAGGTGACGATCTTCACCTGGTACCGCGCGGCAAGGGCGCCGAGAATCTGCGCGGAAAGATGGCTGTAGGGATCTTCTATCTGATGGAAATAATGCACGGCCGGGGCGCGGCCTGCGAGCCTTCGGCGGGCCGCATGAAGCCCGCGCCGGAATTTGCGCAGGCCCCGGCTCGTGAGCAGAGAGGACACCTGCCTGCCGATCGCCGCCTTCAACATGAACTCCCTCCCTCGCCGTCAGCGCATTTATAATGGCACAATAGGTGTCAATACAAGAATGGCAAGATCTTCGCGAAGACGGAGAAGGGTTTCCGGCCTATTTGGCCAGTCCGAAGAGGCCCCTTTCGCCGCTCAATACCCGGAAGGCGTCCGAAATACCGACCACCGTTTCGGCGCCGCCGAGGCAGAGATAACCCCAGGGCCGCAGCACTTTCGCAAGGCCCGAGAAAACGCGCCGCCGCGTGTTCTCGTCGAAATAGATGAGCACGTTCCGGCAGAATATGATGTCGAAAGGGCCCATGCCGCTCGCATGAGGATCGTCGAGCAGGTTGTAGCGGCGAAACTCGATCATCTGGCGCAAGGTGTCCTTTGCGCGCCAGCCGTCGTTCTCCGGCGCGAAGTACTTACGAAGCAGATGGTCGGGCAGGCCGCGGGAAACTTCGAACATGGAGTATCGGCCGGTCTCGGCGCGCGCGAGCATGGCGTCCGAGATGTCCGTCGCCACAATCTCGATTTGCCATCCCGCGAGGAGCGCTCCCATTTCAGCCAGTGTCATCGCCAGCGAATAAGGCTCCTGCCCGCTGGAGCAGGCGGCACTCCAGATGCGGATACGGCGCGATGTCTTCGCCGCATTCATGACTTCGGGGAGCAGGCTTGCCTTGAGGCGCTCGAAGGGCCAGCCATCGCGAAAGAAAAGCGTCTCGTTCGTCGTCATCGCGTCGACGATCTGGTTCAGCACCGCTTCGTCCCGCGTCCGCCGGATTTCCTCGATGAGCTGGCCGACACTGCCGATGCCGCGCCGACGGGCGATCGGAGACAGGCGGCTCTCGATCAGGTAGCCCTTTTCCGGCGTCACAACGAGGCCGGAGCGTTCATAGAGAATCTGCTTCAGATAGTCGAACTCAGGACCGTTCATTTCCCTCACCCCCTGCAATACGCATGATTGCCGGGCCGATCTGTCCAAGCGGCAAAATCTCCCGGCTCAATCCGGCCTGCGCAACGGCACCCGGCATTCCCCAAACCACGCTCGTCTCACGATCCTGCGCCAGCACACGCCCTCCCGCATGCACCACCGCCTCGCACCCCTTGAGCCCGTCACACCCCATTCCGGTCAGAATGATCGTGAGGAGCCTGTCGCCAAAAATTCGCGCGAGGCTCCGGAGCATCGGGTCGACCGCAGGCTTGCAGGAGTTTTCGGGAGGCCCGTCATCCAGCCGGATAATGGTGCCGCCTGCCGCCGCCTGTTCGACAAGGAGGTGCTTGCCACCGGGCGCAATATAGATGCGCCCCGGCTCGATGCGTTCGCCATCCTGTGCCTCGGAGGCCGTGCGGCCCGAATAGCGTGTCATGTGCTGCGCAAGCAGCGCGGTGAAAGTCGCGGGCATATGCTGTGTGATAAGGATCGGCTGGAGCAGCGAGGGGTCCAGATTCTTCAACACCTCGGCAAGCGCCTGCGGGCCGCCCGTGGACGAGCCGATGGCGATTATCTCGGGCCGGGGAAGGACTTCCTTGCGGCGTGAAGGAGAGGAGGAAGGCGCCGGCTTCGCCGTACTGCGTGCCGCTCTTGCGGGGCGCGGCGCAGGCGTCACCTGAGGCGCCGCGCTGCCATGCTGGCGAACCTTGCGCACCAGCTCCTCGTAGAAGGCGTCGGCGCCGCCCAGCCCGGCCTTTGGCTTCTCGACATAGTCGGCCGCCCCCATCGCCATCGTCTTCAGCGATATATCGGCATCCTTCTGGCTCGCGGCCGAGACCATGATGACCTTGAGGTCGGGACGGAGCTCCAGCATGCGCGGCAGGGCGGATAGCCCGTCCAGTTCGGGCATCTCGATGTCGAGCACAACGACATCGATCTCATGATTGCCCAGCGCCTTGAGCGCCATCAGCCCGTTCGGCACTGAGGCGACAACGCGAATGCCGGTTTCCTCGCTCAGCGTCCGGGTAACGATGCCACGCGCAATGGCGGAATCATCGACTACCATGACACGGCATACGTCATTTCCTTCGTCTTGCTTGCGCTTCCCGGCTTCGCTTTTCATTCGGTGCCGTATCTTCCCGTTACTTACTTCCACCGGCGAGCAACCTGTCGGCTGCGTCCTGTTCCATTCCGTTGCCTGGCAGAGCCGGTCCATTGAGCAGCCCGGCCGGAGCAGCCGACGAAGGCGCGGATGGCCGTCCCGAAGCGAGGCAATCGAGACTTCGTCCCACCTCGCCGAGCGTTTCCGTCACAAACGTCAGACGCTGCCCCGTAATGTCCTGAAAGCAGCATGCCTCCATGATCTCGTCGCAACAGGCGCTTGTCTGCCGCCGGGCGGCGTCCACGTCCGAGAAGTCGATCTCTGCGATCTTCTCGACCGCACTCATGATCCGGTCGACCGCCAGCTCCATCTCGCCGATCGCAGTCCTCTGTTCGTCATGCGCGCGGTTCAGCCTGTCGGTACGGAACGACGGATCGAGCAGCGGATCGAGAACCTTCCGTCCACGCAGGACCGAACGGCAGAGATCGATGCACTCATTGGTCAGACGCTCGACGAGGTCGAGTTTTCCCGTCTCTGCCATCAGAAATCTCCAAGTACGGTCTTCAGCTTTGCCTTGAGCACTTCTGCGCTGAACGGCTTTATGATGTAGTTGTTGACGCCCGCCTGGCGCGCGGCGACGACATTCTCGACCTTGGATTCCGCGGTCACCATGACGAAGGGCAGAGACTTCAGGGTTTCGTCCGCGCGCACCTTCTGCAGCAACTCGTATCCCGTCATCGGCTGCATGTTCCAGTCGGAGATCACAAGGCCGTAATTCCGGTCCCTGAGCTTCGCCAGTGCGTCGGTTCCATCCATCGCCTCGTCGATGTCGGTGAAGCCGAGCTTCTGCAGCAGGTTGCGGACGATACGCAGCATCGTCTTGTAGTCGTCGACAATCAGGATAGGCATCTTCATATCGACAGCCATGTCGATCACTCCTCGAAAATGAAACTCAATGGATCGTTTCGGTGCCGATAGCGCCGAGCACATTGCCGACGCTGAGCACGAGAAGCAGCTTGTCTTCGAGCCGGTAGATGCCTTGCGACACATCCCGCCAGCGGGGGTCGAGCGTTGCCGGCACGGGCTCGCGCCGCGCGGATGGAAGACTGAGTACCTCACCCACCTCATCGACAAGCAGGCTGAAGGGTTCGTCGTCATGCTCCACCACCACGGCCATAGCCCGTTCGGCGAAGCCATCGGCCGGGAGATCAAGACGGCGACGCATGTTGATCGCGGTCACAATACGTCCGCGCAGATTGAGCGAGCCTGCAATTTCCGCCGGAGCAAGCGGCACCCGGGTGATTGCTTGCGGGCCGAGCACGTCCCGTACATTCAGGACGGGAATGCCGAACGTCTGACCGCCGATCGTCATCGTCACGTAATCTTCGGCGGGCGCTCCGGACGTTCTGGCGGCTGCGTGAGCAGATCTGGTCATGCTGCGATCTCCTTTGCCGGTGCGGCGACCGACGTCCGCGACAGGGCGCCGAGGAGCGCCTTCGGGTCGAGCTTCGTCACATAGTCGGTGAACCCTGCCTCCATTCCGCGCTCGATGTCCTGCGGGTTGGCATGGGAAGAAAGCGCCACGATCGGCACCTCCTTCATACGGCTGTCGGCGCGCAGCTTCCGCACGAGGTCAAAGCCGGAAAGGCCGGGCATCTCGATGTCGGAGACGATGATGTCGAACTGTGCGCCTTCCTTGCACATGGTCATTGCGGCTTCGCCATGCTCAGCCACGGTTACCGAGTAACCGGCGATCGTCAGCATCGGAATGAGCAGATTGCGGAAGAAGGCACTGTCTTCGACGAGCAGCACATTTCTCTCGCTCTCGGCGCCATACGGCTTGTCGGTATCCACCTCGAACCAGTCCGCATCGCAGAGCCGCAGATAGTGGACCGTATCGATGATGTCGGTCGCTGCTCCCGAAACGATCGCGCTACCCAGTATTCCGGGACGGCTGCCGCCGGCGAGCTGGAGGTCCAGCGCCGTCTCCACAATGTCGATCACGCGATCGACGACGAGACCCAGCATGCGCGAACCATCGACAAAGACGAGGATCGGGTGCTTGCCGGTGAGTTCGGGCGCGTTACCGTCGAGATCGATCAGCGGCATCAGCCCGCCGCGATACTGCAGCACCGTTCGCGATCCCGCTCTTTCCGCTGTCGCAAGATCGGCCTCTTCGAGTCTCGCCACGAGCGAAAGCGGCACGGCCTTCGGCCCGCCCGATTTCGCTTCGAAGACAAGCAGCGAGACCGCCTCACCGCCATGCGCACCGCGCTCACCTCGCCCGGCTTGCGCCACCGCTTCTGCATGGGGCGCCGCGGAGACCGCGGAGGCGAGGCCGTTCGGGTCGAGGATCATGATCACGCGGCCATCGCCCAAGATCGTCGTGCCGGAGAAACAGGAAATATGGCGCATGGAGCGCGACACCGGCTTCACCACGATTTCTTCTGTGTCGAAGACCTTGTCGACGATGATGCCGAAAACGAAAGCGCCGACCTGCGAGACGACGACATAAGTGCCGTCGGCGCCGCTCTGCGCGCGCGTGCGGTCGTCCTCTTCGGGGAGCCCCAGAATCTCACGCAGCGAGACGAGCGGCAGCAACCTGTCGCGCAAGCGGTAGACGGGACGGCCGTTGATATTCTCCAGGCCCTTGGGCGAATTGCGGCTGATGCGAACGAGCTCCACCACGCTGTTCTGCGGCAGCGCGAAGCGCTCGCCCGAACATTCGACGATCAGGGCCGAGACGATGGCGAGCGTCAGCGGAATCTTGATGATGAAGCGCGAACCCGCGCCTTCGGTCGACTGAAACTCGATGATACCGCCAATCTTCTCGATATTGTTCCGCACAACGTCCATGCCGACACCGCGCCCGGAAACGCTTGTCACGGCGGCGGCCGTCGAGAAGCCGGGCCGGAAGATGAACTGCTGGATCTGCTGTTCGCTCATTCCGTCGAGCTGTGCCTCGGTCGCAAGCCCGTTGGCAACCACCTTCTCGCGGATCTTTGCGGTCGGCAGGCCGCGTCCGTCATCCGAGACAACGACGACGATGTGGCCGCCTTCATGCCGTGCGGAAAGCTCGACGGTGCCATGCTCGGGCTTGCCGCGCGCGAGCCTGTCGGCTGCGGCCTCAATGCCGTGATCGGCGGAATTGCGGACCATGTGGGTCAAGGGGTCGCGGATCGAATCGAGGATTTGCCGGTCCAGTTCCGTATCCGCGCCGGTCATCACCAGTTCGATCTTCTTGCCGAGTTCCTGCGACAAGTCGCGGACAAGACGCGGCAGCTTGCCCCAGGCATTTCCGATGGGCTGCATGCGCGTCATCATCACGCTTTCCTGCAGCTCTGTCGTCACCTGGTTGAGCCGCTGCAGCGGCGTGGCGAAAGGATTGTCCCCCTGGCCGCGCATGATCTGCAGCAGCTGGTTGCGCGTCAGCACAAGTTCGCTCACCAGCGTCATCAGGTCTTCGAGCACATCGATATTGACGCGAAGCGTCTGGGCGGGTTGTGCCGCATCAGGCTTCTCCGTTGCGGGCGCCGGCGTTGCGGGCCTTGCCGCCTCGGGAGCGATGCCGCCATGCGCATCGTCCGTGCCGCTTGCCGCCGACTCTTCAGATTTTTCCGAACGGCGGAGCAGACCGGTCAGCGAGGCAATGTCGCCCTCCGCCACGCCGAGCGAACGGAACGCTTCCGCGAGTTCGCCGGCAAGCAGCGAGACGTCGCCGTCATTCCAGCCATTGTCGGTGAGGCAGGTCATCACGTCGGCGATGTCTATGCCCGGCACCTGCTGCAACGAGACTTCAAATCCCTTGGCGAGCGCGAATTGAAGCTTCAACATGTCGGGTGCGAGCGCCGCGGCCTCCGGTGATTTCGACAGAAATCCATGGCAGGCCAGCTCGCACGCCGTGTCGATCCCGGAGGCACTTCCGGCGCGCTCGTATAGTGTTCCATGTCCGGGCGGCGCGGCTGGATCCTTTTTCGCTTCTGGCGCGGCGGTGCCTTCCGCAGTGCGGCGCAGGACGGCGATCACATCGTCGTCGCGGCCTTCGGGTTCGCTGCCGCATGCACCGAGCGCCGCCACGAGTTCCTTGATGCGATCGAGCGCTGCAAGTACCTGCGATATCACGTCGCGCGATACGCCAAGCTCCCCGGCGCGCACCCGCCCCAGCACATCTTCGGCGGCATGGGCTACAGCCTCGAGGCGCGGCAGACCGAGAAAGCCGCACGTCCCCTTGATCGTGTGCATGACGCGAAAGATGCTTCCGAGAAGCGCCGGATCGCCGGGCCGTTGCTCGAGCTCGACGAGTTCGCTGTCCAGCACGTCAAGCGCTTCGCAGGTCTCGGTAAGAAAGTCTGTAAGCAGATCATCCATTTGCATGCCCCGTGACATCTTGTGCATTTATCCTGTTGTCGCCGAATTAATTCAGGATGAATGCAGAAATTATTGTCGTTATTACTTGGGAAACATTTGCGGTCATTTCCTGCGCTAGGGATGCGCCGCTGTTTTCTGAACCGTCAGTCGAACGTCTCCGGTGCGCGTGGGCGGAAAGCGGATTTCGACGCGCGTTCCCTTGCCCACTTCGCTTTCAATACGCAGGCTGCCGCCATGCAATTCCGCGAATTGCCTGGTGAGCGCGAGGCCAAGGCCGACTCCGTCGTAGCTTCGCGTGAGGTGGCTTTCGGCCTGCATGAAAGGCTCAACCACGCGTGCAAGGTTCTCGGCTGCAATCCCGATTCCGGTATCCTGCACCGATAGCCATATCGCCCTGTCTTCGTCGCAGATCGCGCCAAGCGCGACGGTGCCGCCTCTCGGCGTGAACTTGATTGCATTGGAGAGAAGGTTCAGCAGCGCCTGCGTCACAATCCGCTTGTCGCCGCGTAGGGCGGGAAGGCCGAGCGGAATATCCTGGCCGATCGCAAGCCCTGCGGCATCCGCACGCCCCTTCACCGTCTTGATGCAGGAGGCGCATAGCTCGGCAATCGATATCTCGCTCTCGTCAAGCTCCGCCGCGCCCGCCTCGATGCGGCTCAGGTCGAGAATGTCGTTGACGATGGCGAGGAGATGGTTGCCGCTGTCGTTGATGTCCTTCGCATAGGACTTGTATTGCTCTTCCGTCATGGGGCCGAGAAGATCGCCCGCCATCAGTTCGGAAAAACCGATAATGGCATTGAGCGGCGTTCGCAATTCGTGGCTCATATTGGCAAGGAATTGCGACTTCGCCCGGTTCGCGCATTCAGCCCGGTTGCGGGCGGCGCGAAGCTCCTCCGTGGCGCGGTTGATCGCCGTCGTGTCGGTGACGGTGCCGCGCATGCGGACCGGCTTGCCGCCCGCGTCGCATTCGATTTCCGCCCGCTCGAGAACGAATTTTATCGTGCCGTCAGCAAGCACGATCCGGTGTTCGACCTTGTATCCGCCGCCTCTTTCAAGGGCGTCCGCAACCATCGTTTCCACGACTTGCCTGTCATCGGGATGCACATAGGCGAGGAACCCCGGATATGTCATCTCTACCGATTGCGGCTCGAGACCAAACAGGCGGTAGGCTTCGTCCGACCATTTGAGCGTGTTCGGTTCGATCTCCCAGATCCAGCCGCCGAGATGCGCAATCCGCTCCGCTTCGGCGAGGTTATAGGCGCTTTCGTGCAGCGCCATGATTGCTAGATGCCGGTCGGTCACATCGTAACAGCCGATCATGGTCACGCCATCGCCGCCCATCGTCATCGCCACGGTGGAAACCATGCACCAGATCTGGCGACCCTTCGCCGTCGTCATGGGCGCCTCGAAGCCTCTGGCGCGCCCATCCACCGCGCTTGCCGCGTTGAGACCGGCGTCGATCCCGCCGGGCAAGAAATCGGCGAAATTGCTCCCGTTCAGGGCTTCGGCCTCTATTTCGACAAGCGAAGCGAAGGCACTGTTGCAGAAGAGAAGTTCGCCTGTCGACTGCCGCGCGATGGCGAGCCCGTAAGGCATCGCCTCAACGATCATCCGCATCTGGCGTTCGCGGGCGCGCAGCGCCTCTTCCGCCTGCCGCAGCGAGGTCAGATCGCGAACGACCGCAGTGAAAACGGTCTCGCCTTCGATGACCATTCTGGAGATCGAGGCTTCCGCGGGAAATTCGCTGCCGTCCTTGCGGCGGCCTTTCACTTCCGGCCGGCCACCCATGAGCTGCGTCGCGGCTTTGCCGCGTGCGAAGCGTCCCACCTGAGCCCGGTGCCGAGCTTGAATGCTTTCGGGCAACAGGATCGATAGATCCCTTCCGATCACCTCGCTGGCGCTGTAACCGAAGATCGCTTCCGCCTGGCGATTGAACAGCCGGATGCGGTGGTCGCTCCCCATGGAGACGATGGCATCGCCCGCCGCCGCCAGCAATTCGTCGAGCTGGCGCCTTGCACTGGTCATCTCCTCGGCGCTGATACGGCATTTGAGCGCCATGGCCAACCGTTCCGATATGCCATCAAGGACGGCAAGCGTCAGGCGATCGCGCGGCTTTTCCCTGTCGAAGGCAAAGCAGAGCACAGCCACAATCTCGTCATGCGCCTTGAGAGGGATGGCCGCAGCACCGCTGCGGGAACATATCTCGCCCGCATGGAAAGCTTCTTCGGCAAGGGCTGCCGTGTCCTTCTGCCTTGCTGCTGCCGGGCGCGCATGCCGCCGTGTGAGCATGCCGTCCTTCGGCACCCAGACCGAGCCGTTCTGCCAGCCTGCATAGAGGAGGATTATCCGCAGCACTGCATCGAGCGAATCCTGCAAGGACGTGCCTCGCATCAACCGGTCGATGACGGCCTGTGCGAAGCGGAGCTGACGCTCTTCCTGTATTTGCCTCGTGACATCGGCGGCTATAAGCGTGGTGCTGGATCCCGGCGTCCAGATACGGGTGAGAATGAATTCACTCCCGTCGGGCCGGCGGCAACGCCGCCTCAGCTCGAAGTTGTGCTCATCCTGTCTCTCCCGGCGCTGCGCTGCGGCGACAACCTTGCCACCGCCCGCTATGCACTTCTCGATGCCGGAGAGCGTCGGCGCGTCGCCCGCCGGCCAGCCGAGCATCCGGAGCAGCTCGCCCGCGCTCGCATTCTGCGAAACGAGCTGCCCATTGGCGGGATCGAACACGAAAACGGCGGGCGAGCGATCCACTTCAGGCGTGAGATGAACCACGGGTCTCCTCCTCCCAGAGACGCGTAGCTCAAGCGGCGCGGGCGCGGTTCAGGAACGTGTCGACCTGCTGGCGAAGCGTCTCGGCCTGCCGGGCAAGAAGATCCGACGATCCGGAGATCTGCGCCGCCGCCGAGCCCGTTTCGGCGGCCGCTTCGGCAACCGTCACGATGTTCGAGGACACGTCCTGCGTGCCGCGGGCCGCTTCCTGCACATTGCGCGCGATTTCATTCGTCGCCGCATCCTGTTCGTCAACCGCAGCCGCAATGGATGTTGCGATCTGGTTCATTTCGGTGATCGTCTGCTCGATCGACTTGATCGCATCGACGGATTCCTGCGTCGCAGCCTGCATTGCCTTGATCTGCTCGGCGATTTCTTCCGTCGCCTTTGCCGTCTGGTTGGCAAGGCTCTTCACCTCGGAAGCAACGACCGCGAAGCCCTTGCCGGCCTCTCCGGCGCGCGCCGCCTCGATGGTGGCATTGAGCGCAAGCAGGTTCGTCTGCGCGGCGATATCGTTGATGAGCGTTACCACGTCGCCGATCTTCTGCGCAGCATCCGCAAGCCCCTGCACCTTGCCGTCGGTGCGGTGCGCTTCCTGAACCGCCTGACCGGCGATCTTGGTCGACATCGAGGCCTGGCGCCCGATCTCGGCAATTGAACTCGAGAGCTGTTCGCTTGCGGAGGCGACGGTCTGCACATTGGCGGAGGCTTCTTCCGAAGCGGCGGCGACTGTGGTCGTCTTGGAGCTCGTCTGCTCTGCCGTCACGCTCATCGACTGTGCGGAAGCCTGAAGTTCGGTTGCCGCGGAAGCGACCGACTTGATGATTTCGTTCACCGCCACGTCGAAATCGCTGATTGCGGTTTCGAGCGTCCGCTGGCGCGCGGCACGCTCCTCCACCATCGCGTCCTGATAGGTCGAGATGGCAAGGTCCATGTCCAGACAGACGGCCGTGTTTACCGCACAGATGACCTGCGTCAGCCTGGCCGGGCTCCAGCGGTACTTCTTTACCGCGATGTCGACGAGGCGGTTCATCACGAACTTGTAGCCGCCGATATACCAGCGCGGCTCAAGGCCGATGCGGTTATGCGTCAGGCCGATCGTGTTGACGCTCTGCATATAGGCTTCGTCGAAAGTGCCCGCAAAGAGCCGGGCCCAGTGCGAGCCCTGCGCCTGCTTCAGGCGGGGAGCCTGCGTTCCCACCAGCCTAGCCAGCTCAGGCTCCGAGCCGAGATGGGCGTAGAAACCGTCCAGGACCGCCGGAAGATGCGGCTCGATCACTTTCCAGAATTCCCGGAGCGCCTCCCCCGTCGTTTCCGATACTTCCATGAAACGCAGGCGCGTTTCCCGGTCCGCAACAGCCTTGTTCGTCGTCATGATTGCCCTCACCAAATGGGCCGGTCGCACCGGCCGATCCCCATAACGCCCCGGCCGGGAACGACGCATGAGTACTGCGGCGTTATGCCCCGTTCCATTGGACTATTAAGGATGATCTTGATGATGGACTGAAAATAATTGGTTAATATTACCGTATTACCTCAAGTTTTATTATAAACTATACTTATATACTGTATTTATAATGCAGATTAAAAATTCAGTTTTACCTGAAATAGTCATGGAACCCGTTGTTTGAAAAGGGTAATCATCCCATATTGGAACAATGAGTGTTGGCTCAATAGTCCCGCAGACGTCTGGTGGCAGACAGGTTGAAGTATGAGTGGAAGCCCCATCCGTCAGGATGAAAGCCGGAATCCGTCAGTCAGGGGCACCGGTGCGGCGCCAGAAGGTTGTGCTCCCTGTCCATTCCGGCATGTCGGCATCTGTGCGGCGGTCTTGGACGCAAGGTCCGGCAGACAACGCCGCAAATCGGAGGGGACCGCTCGCGCGCGGCAGCATATTTTCAGGCCGGGTGAGGAGCCGGGACGTATCGTCGTGCTTCGGTCCGGTTGGGCGGCCCGCTTCACTCATGTGCCCGATGGCCGCCGGCAGGTCCTCTCCATTCTCGTACCGGGCGATATTGCGGGTGCCGAACTTGTCATTCAGCCGAGCATCCGTGTGCCCGTCCAGGCGCTGACCGATATCTCCTATTGTGCCTTCGACGTTGCCGATCTGAAGGAAATCGGCGTCGAGGATCCGTCGCTTGTATGGTCGTTCCTCGATATCTGCACATCGGGACGCAAGGACACTGAAGCGCGGCTGGTCGATCTCGGCAGGCGCAACGCTGAACAGCGCCTCGCCCGCTTTATCGCAGATTTGCATCGCCGCCTCCGGAGGCACGGCATTGCGGATGAAAGCTCGATGCCCTTTCCGCTGCGCCAGCAGACGATCGCCGACGCGCTTGGCCTCACACAGGTTCACGTAAGCCGCGTGATGAGCAGCTTTCGCGAAAGCAATGTCCTCAAGGTGATCGGCGGGCGCCTCTTCATCAAGGATATGGAGGCGTTGCTCGACATCGCCGAAATCTACCGCCGCTAGCTGGGAAAATGGCCGGGCTCGCTTGCAGCGACGCTCTCGGCCGATGACCATTGGTATCCGGATCAGGCCGCAAAACGCCGGTTTCGCCGCGGGCATCCATGTCGGGCGGTCCCATTCGAAGTCCGGACGTCCCCCACCGCCAGATTATGTGAGGGGCGCATATTGAATGGGAGCAGGGCGGCCATATTTACTGGGCGCCGATCTCAACCCTCGGCATGTGCTACACCTATCCGCCGGAATTCGCTCTCCCCGGCAGGCAGGGCCGGGGCGCATTTCCACGACAAATCAAACCAATTTATCCTGTGAAATCACAGCTTTATGAACCGGTGTACATGAAGCTTCCGCCGTTGTAAGCACTTCCTCGCCCCCAATCGTCAGGCCGCCGAATATGAACAGCAAGAACCTAACCCATCTGGAGCGCCTCGAAGCCGAGGCCATCCACATCATGCGCGAGGTGGTGGCGGAGTGTCAGAACCCCGTCATGCTCTATTCGGTGGGCAAGGACAGCGCGGTGATGCTGCACCTTGCGCGGAAAGCCTTCTACCCCTCGCCGCCGCCCTTCCCCCTGCTCCATGTCGACACGACGTGGAAGTTCAAGGCGATGTACGAAATGCGCGACCGGATGGCGAAGACATCCGGCATGGAGCTTCTCGTCCACCGCAACCCGGAAGCAGAAGCGCGCGGCATCAATCCGTTCGATCACGGCCCGCTGCACACGGATATGTGGAAGACCGAAGGCCTGAAGCAGGCACTGACCAAGTGGAACTTCGATGCTGCCTTCGGCGGCGCACGCCGCGATGAGGAGAAAAGCCGCGCGAAGGAACGCATTCTCTCCTTCCGCACGGCGAGCCATGGCTGGGACCCGAAGAACCAGCGGCCCGAATTGTGGAACCTCTATAACGCACGCAAGAACAAGGGCGAGTCCATCCGCGTCTTTCCGATTTCGAACTGGACCGAGCTCGATATCTGGCAATACATCCACCTGAACGACATTCCCATCGTTCCGCTTTATTTCGCCGACGAACGGCCGACCGTCGTGCGCGACGGCATGCTGCTCATGGTCGATGACGAGCGCTTTCCGCTTCAGCCCGATGAAGTACCCGTGATGCGCTCCGTCCGCTTCCGCACGCTGGGCTGCTATCCGCTGACCGGGGCTGTGGAAAGCACCGCAAAGACGCTGCCCGAGGTGATCCAGGAAACGCTCCTCACCACCACCAGCGAGCGGCAGGGGCGCGCAATCGACAAGGACTCCGGCGGCGCCGGCATGGAAGTGAAGAAGCAGCAAGGGTACTTCTGATGGGCGATCAAGACGTCATCTACAAGGTCGACGCCCTGGTCGCGCAGGACATCGACGCATATCTCGACCAGCACCAGCACAAGACGATGCTCCGGTTCATCACCTGCGGCAGCGTCGACGACGGCAAGTCCACGCTGATCGGCCGGCTGCTCTACGATTCGAAGATGATCTTCGAAGATCAACTGGCGGCACTGGAAAGCGACAGCAAGAAGTCCGGCACGCAAGGCCAGGAAATCGATTTCGCGCTGCTCGTCGACGGCCTCGCCGCCGAGCGCGAACAAGGCATCACCATCGACGTCGCCTACCGCTTCTTCGCCACCGAGAAGCGCAAGTTCATCGTCGCCGACACGCCGGGACACGAACAATATACCCGCAACATGGTGACGGGCGCCTCGACTGCCGACCTTGCGGTGATCCTGATCGATGCGCGCAAGGGCGTTCTGACGCAGACACGCCGCCACTCCTATCTCGCCCATCTCATCGGCATCCGCCACATGGTGCTCGCGGTGAACAAGATGGATCTCGTCGGCTACGACCAGTCCGTCTACGACGCCATCGTCGCCGATTACGCGACATTTGCCCGCTCCATCGGGATCGAGAGTTTCGTGCCGATGCCGATCTCGGGTTTCAAGGGCGACAACATCACGGGGCCGAGCGCCAATACGCCCTGGTATACCGGGCCGAGCCTGATTCAGCATCTCGAGACCGTCGAGGTCGACGCTGTCGCGGACCAGACCAAGCCGTTCCGACTGCCCATCCAATGGGTGAACCGGCCCAACCTCGATTTCCGTGGTTTCTCGGGTCTGATTGCCAGCGGGACAGTGCGGCCGGGCGACGCCGTGCGAGTGCTGCCGTCAGGCAAGACCAGCACGGTCAGCCGCATCGTGACCATGGACGGAGACCTTGATCTCGCGGTCGCGGGACAGTCGATCACGCTTTGCCTTACCGATGAGGTCGATTGCTCGCGCGGCGACGTGCTCGCGCCGGCGGACGCCCCGCCCCAGGTTGCCGACCAGTTCGAAACCACCATCGTGTGGATGGCGGACGAGGCGCTGACGCCCGGTCGCGCCTATTGGCTCAAGCTCGGCACGCAGATGGTTTCCGCCACGGTGCAGGCGCCCAAATATGCGGTCAACGTCAACACGATGGAGCATCTCGCCTGCAAGACGCTGGAGCTCAATGCCATCGGCGTGGCGGAAGTCATCACCGACCGGCCGGTCGTGTTCGAACCTTATACCGCGAACCATACGCTTGGCGGCTTCATCCTGATCGACAAGATCACCAATGCCACCGTCGCTGCCGGCATGCTGCATTTCAGCCTGCGCCGCGCGCAGAACGTGCACTGGCAGGCGCTCGACATCAGCCGCGAGGCGCATGCCGCACTGAAGAACCAGAGGCCGGCCGTGCTGTGGTTCACCGGTCTTTCCGGCTCCGGCAAGTCAACGATCGCCAATCTCGTCGAAAAGAAGCTTCATGCGCTCGGCCGCCACACCTTCCTGCTCGACGGCGACAATATACGCCACGGGCTGAACAAGGATCTCGGCTTCACCGAGGCGGACCGCATCGAGAACATCCGCCGCGTGGGCGAAGTGGCCAAGCTGATGGCCGATGCAGGCCTCATCGTGCTGTCGGCCTTCATCAGCCCGTTCCGTGCGGAGCGTGAAATGGTGCGGGCGCTGCTGCCCGAGGGCGAATTCCTCGAGGTCTTCATCGATACGCCGCTTGAAGTTGCCGAAAGTCGCGACGTGAAGGGCCTCTACAAGAAGGCGCGGTCGGGCGAGCTCAAGAACTTCACTGGTATCGACAGCCCCTACGAGGCGCCGGAAAACCCGGAGATCCACGTATCGACCGTCAAGGAAACGCCCGAAGACGCCGCAGAGAGAATCGTCGACTACGTTCTCAGCCGCGCCAAGTAATCGGGCAGCGCAAAGTCGAAGCCCGGATGCGCCCGCGCATCCGTCAGGGCTCTGCGTAAGTGCTTGAAATAACTGGAGCGGGTGAAGGGAATCGAACCCTCGTCGTAAGCTTGGGAAGCTTCTGCTCTACCATTGAGCTACACCCGCGCCGGACCTTCTAGTTACGGTTTCGGCGCGTTTTCCGCAAGGGGCTCACCAGCGGTTCTGCACTTCCTCGGCAAAGCCGATGAAGTCCTTCACCTCGACCCGCCGCCCGTCGTCCAGTACGGCCACACCCGAAAAGCGTCCGAAGACCTGATGCTGGATGGAGCGGATGAGCTTCAGGTCCACCGCACTGTGGCGGTCCACAATCGGCTCGAACGTCATTTCAAAACGGCCGTCATTGCTGCTGAAGGTCCATGGCGCGCCGTCGAACGTCCCCTCGGGCAGGTGAAACCGCACCTGATCGAATTTATGCGCGCGGCCGTCGAAGAAGATCATGTTCTCCGATGCCGCCGAGGTATCGCCGAAACCATAGCCGATATTGAAGCCGAAGGGTTTTCCCTCCGCCATGCCCGAAGCCGAGCCCCAGTACCAGACATTGTCATAGGTCCAGACGCCGCGGCCCCAGTCGAGCACGCCGAACGAGGTCGCCGGCTCGAAGGCGAATGTCTCGCCGCCCACCGTCACCCTGCCTTCCGCCGCCATGCAGTTGATCTTCTGGTTGTAATAGAAGGCGCGCGGCGCATCGGCGAAGGGCGTTGCGATCACCATGCGGTCCATCGGCGGCTGCGCAAGGAAGAGATCGGCCTCCATGCCGCGGCCCTTGCCGAAGCCCGGATAGGAAAGCGTGAGCCGGCGCCCGCCCGGCACATGGCGGAAGGCGATGTCCATTTTCGGGTGATGCTGGACGATATCGCCCTCGTCCGCGCTTTCGGGGAGCTTCATCCGACCGCGCGGGAAGGGAATGATGACGCCTTCCTCGGTAAAGCCCGGCTTTTCGAAATCGAGCCAGACGGCGTTCAGAAGCCCCATATAGCCATTGTCGGCGACGACGCAGGCAAAGCCGTAGCGGCCGTTCAGAACGGCGTAATAGTCCCATTCCTTGATGCGATGCCAGCCGGCCTTGATGGCGGCGCGGTGGTAGCGCCGGGTCTCTTCCGTCGCCCAGCCCGCCTCGATGAGCCGCCCCCGCCCGTCAAGAAGTTCGCCCTTTGTCAGTTTTCGCTGCACGTCATGCCCCTTTTGCCGCCCGCGTGCAGACTACCAGCCCTCCCGGAATTGTGAATGGCGAAGCCCGGGCGCGGTGATAGGTTTTGCTCATGAACGAGATCGCGCCGCAGAAATTTCTCCACCCGGATGTCACCGCCAAGGGCGAGACGCGCGCTTCCGTCGCCTTTCGCAGCCTCGACACGCTCTGGATCAATACCGGCACGCTCTGCAACATCGAATGCGTGAATTGCTACATCCATTCGAGCCCGACGGACGACCGCCTTGTCTATATCGCACCGGAAGAAGCGGTGCTCTATCTCGACGAGGCGGCAGCAATTGCGGCGCAGGCCGGGACACCGCTTCCGGAAATCGGTTTCACCGGCGGCGAGCCCTTCATGAATCCCGGCATGATCGAGATGCTGGAAGACGCGCTGACGCGCGGCCATGACGTGCTGATCCTCACCAATGCGATGCAGCCGATGCAGCGCCCGCGCGTGAAGGCCGGGCTCATTGCGCTGCACGAGGTCTTCGGCAACTCGATCAAGCTCCGCGTCAGCCTCGATCACTACACCGAGGCGCTGCACGACGCCGAGCGCGGCGCGGGCAGCTTCGCCAAGACGATGGAGGGGCTTCGCTGGCTTTCATCCGAAAATTTCACGATCGCCGTCGCAGGCCGCACCACATCAGGCGAGACGGAAGATGATGTGCGAGCTGGCTTTGCCGCGCTCTTTGCGCGCGAGGGGCTTTCGCTCGATGCGCGGAACCCTGCATCTCTGGTTCTCTTCCCCGAGATGGATGAACAGGCCGACGTGCCGGAAATCACCACCGCCTGCTGGGATATCCTGCATGTCGATCCCGCGTCGATGATGTGCGCGACGAGCCGCATGGTCGTGAAGCGCCGGGGCGCTTCATCGCCCACCGTGATCTCCTGCACGCTGCTGCCGGACGATCCGCAATTCGAGATGGGGACGACGCTTGCCGAAAGCCTTGCTCCCGTGAAGCTCAACCACCGCCACTGCGCGAAGTTCTGCGTTCTCGGCGGCGCAAGCTGCTCGGCCTAGGAAAAGGCGAGCCACAGAAGCGGCAGCACGAGCGCCGTCACAATGCCGTTGAGCGCCATGGCGATGCCCGAGAAGGTGCCTTGCACTTCGTTTTCCTGAAAGGCGCGCGCCGTACCTATGCCATGCGCGGCAATCCCCATGGCAAAGCCTTTCGCCCGCTCGTCGCGGATGCGCAAAAGCTGGAAGAACGCCGCGCCAAAAACCGCGCCGACGATTCCCGTCAGGATCACGAAGGCGGCGGCGAGCGAGGGATAGCCGCCGATCTCTTCGGCGATGCCCATCGCGATCGGCGTCGTCACGGATTTCGGCGCGAGCGAGCGGATTGTCTCGACGCTCGCGCCCATCGCATCGCCGATCAGCACGGCAGAAACGACGGCAACCGTTGAGCCTGTGACGAGCGCCGCCGCCATCGGCAGAAGCGCCGAGCGCACACGCGCAAAATTGCGGTAGAGCGGCACGGCGATGCCAACGGTCGCGGGTCCGAGCAGCCAGAGCAGCGCCTGTCCGCCGCCCATATAGTCGCCGACCCAGATGTCCGCCGCGATGAGCAACCCGATGATCGGCGCGGCGGCAAGCAACACCGGGTTCGCAAGCGGCGTGCCACCCAGCGCACGCTGGATGCGCAGCGCAAGGTAGTAGAAGAACAGTGTGACGAGAATCCAGAATCCCGCCTCGAAGACCCTGTCCCAATAGATGAGCTTGATGCCGATATCGCTCATTCGCCGCGCTCCCGGTTTCCGGTGAGCCGCGCCACCGCCATGAAGGCATATCCCGCTGCCAGCATGGCGAGGAAGGTGCTGGCGAACAGCGCAACGAGAATGGGCCAGAGATCTTCGGCGAAGAGCGCCGCATAGCTCATTACGCCGACGCCCGCCGGAATGTAGAGAAAGTTCAGATGCGCGAGCAGGAAATCCGCGACGCGGCCGACCGCTTCCGGCACACGGCGGATCGCGACAAGCCCGCCGAGCAGGAACAATATGCCGATCACCGTGCCCGGCACCGGCAGACCGAGCCACCAGGAGATGAGGCGTCCCGCCGTATCGCAGGCAACGAGAACGAGAAAGGCGAGAAAGAGCTGACCGGCAAGGCGCATGGCTCGTGGCAATCCGTGAAGGGCATCCGCTATGACAAAAACTTCATAGCCGAGTTCGCCGGTTCTGTCGCTTCTCCGGCTGGATTGCAGACGCGGAGGCCCTTAGTCTTCCGTCGAGGAATCAATCAGCACTTCAGGGGAGCCCATGTCCGCCAGCATCAAGACCGGTTTTGTCGAGTACGGCGATGGAGAAACGACGTTCGAGGCCTATGTCGCTCAGCCGGCAGGTGGCGGCAAGCACCCGACGGTTCTCGTCGCCCATGACTGGAGCGGGCTCAACCAGGGTACGCGGGCCCGCACCGACCAGATGGCGGCGCTCGGCTACACCGCCTTCGCGCTCGATGTATACGGCAAGGGCGTTCGTGGCGACGAGCAGGGCGACAATTCCCACTTGATGGGTCCGCTCCTCGCCGACCGCGCGCTTCTGAAGAAGCGCTTGCTCGCGGGGCTCGAAGCCGCAGAGGCACATGAGGCGGTCGATGCCTCCAGGATCGGCGCGATGGGCTATTGCTTCGGCGGGCTTTGCGTTCTCGATATGGCGCGTGCCGCTGCACCCGGCCTCCAGGGCGTCGTCAGCTTCCACGGCATCTTCATGCCACCGGCGCTCGGGCCGCAGGGCAAGATCACGGCCAAAGTTCTCATCCTGCATGGCTGGGACGACCCCATGGCGGCGCCGGACAGCGTTGTCGGCGTGGCGAAGGAGATGACCGAGGCGGGCGCCGACTGGCAGCTTCATGCCTACGGCCATGCCATGCATGCCTTCACGGCCATCGGCGCGCATGCGCCGGAGCGGGGCATCAAGTACGACGCCGATGCCGACCGCCGTTCATGGCAGGCCATGCAGAACTTCTTTTCGGAAGTGCTTGGCTGATTATTTCAGGCGGAAATGCTTGGAGAGTTTCAGGCCCTGTTTCTGATAGTTCGAGCCGAGGCCCGCGCCGTAAAGCACGGAGGGACGATCCGTCAGCCGCTCCAGCACGAAACGGCCGACGACCTGTCCGTGTTCGAGGATGAAGGGCACATCATGCGAGCGCACCTCGAGGACGATGCGGCTGCCTGAGCCGCCCGCCTCGCGCGCGCCGAAGCCCGGATCGAAGAAACCCGCATAATGCACGCGGAATTCGCCGACAAGCGGGTTATAGGGCACCATTTCCGCGGCATGGGTCGCCGGGATGTGGAGCGCCTCGGCGGTCGCAAGGATG
This sequence comes from Parvibaculaceae bacterium, assembly GCA_019636015.1. Lineage (GTDB taxonomy): Bacteria > Pseudomonadota > Alphaproteobacteria > Parvibaculales > Parvibaculaceae > Parvibaculum. The sequence continues at coordinate 960,247 of JAHBYJ010000001.1, read as the reverse complement.
TAGAATTCGTCCGGATCCAGAATAAGGCCCTTGCCGGGGCGTACATGCACGGGGTCCCAGAAGTCCCGCACCTCATAGGCATTCACCTTGTCGATATCGATGACGCCTGAATGACGCTTGGCGCGGTAGCCGACGATCTCGTCCTCGCTCTCCGCGTCGAGATTGACGGTGAGCGCGATGCCGCCATCGATATCGGCCTCGCCGTCCACGAGGCGGAGTTCCTCATGGAGCCGCTTCATCTCGGCATCGGTGCAGGTATGCGTGCCGCGGCGGAAGCGGATCTGCGCGAGACGCGAGCCCGGACGCACGAGAATGGGGAAGGTCCGGGGGCTGATCTCAAGATAGAGATGGCCCTTGTAGCCCGCCGCCACCTGATCGAACTCGGCGGAGAAATCCGCAATCAGCCGCGTGAAGACGTCGAGGCGTCCGGTCGAGCTTTTCGGGTTGGCCGACGCCGATGTCTTTTCCGACAGCGCCAGCGCCTCGACAAGCGGTACAAGATAGACGCAGCCCGTTTCCAGCACCGCGCCTTCCGTCAGGTCGATCTTGTGGAGCATCAGCTCCTCGACGCATTCCATCACGCCGCGTTCCGGCCCCGGCAGGAAGGAGGCGCGCAGGCGATAGGCGGTCGTTCCGAGCCTGAGGTCAAGGCTTGCCGGCTGGATCTGGCTCTTGTCGATTTCGAGCCCGCCCCAGATTTCCTTCTCGCGGATCAGCGTGGCGATGCCATGCGAAGGCAGGATGCCGGTCGTGTGCAGCTGGCCGGGGCCCACGCGGCGGGGCTCGTCCTGGTGGTTGGGGAAAAGATCGTCCGCCGCTTTGGTCATAGATTTCAGGGCCTTGCCGCTCGGGATGCGTCATCCGCCCCGATCACATGCGACGGTTATAATTGGCGCAGGGCGCGGGGGAAAGCCCGGCCGTCCGCCTGAAGCCTTGACGGAAGGGCCCCCGGCCCCTTAAATGCCCGCCAATCCCGTGGTGATTTGAGCCGACCGGCTTGCGGCCACGTTAAACAACTCGCTAAAAAGGTCGGGACGCGAGCCCCGATCCCTTTCACGGTCGGGGTTTTTTATTTGGGGTAGCCCGATGAGCAAGACGACACGCGACGGAAGGAAACTGAGCGCCCGCACCGAGGCCGTTCACGGCGGCACGCTCCGCACGCCCTTCGGCGAGACCAGCGAGGCGATGTTTCTCACTTCGGGCTATGTCTACGAGACCATGGAGGCGGCGGAGCGGCGCTTCAAGAACGAGGAGCCGGGCTTCATCTATAGCCGCTTCTCGAACCCCACCGTCCGCATGTTCGAGGAGCGCATGATCGCGCTCGAAGGCGCGGAAGATGCCCGCGCGACCGCCACCGGCATGGCGGCTGTCACCGCGGCCATGCTCTGCTACCTCAATGCGGGCGACCACGTCGTCTCGTCGCGGGCGCTGTTCGGCTCTTGTCGCTACATCGTGGAAGATCTGCTGCCCCGCTATGGCGTGACCTCGACGCTGATCGACGGGCGCGACCTCGACGCCTGGCAGAAGGCCGTTCAGCCGAACACCAAGGTGTTCTTCCTCGAGACGCCGTCGAACCCGACGCTCGAGATCATCGACATCAAGGGCGTTGCCGACATCGCGCATGGCGCCGGCGCCAAGCTCTTCGTCGACAATGTTTTTGCGACGCCCGTGCTGCAGCGGCCGCTCGAACTAGGTGCCGATGTCGTCATCTATTCGGCGACGAAGCATATCGACGGTCAGGGCCGCTGCCTCGGCGGCGTGGTGCTTGCCGATCAGCAGTTCATCGCCGATCACCTGTCGAATTTCATGCGCCAGACGGGGCCGAGTCTCAGCCCCTTCAATGCCTGGGTCATGCTGAAAAGCCTCGAGACACTCGACCTGCGTGTCCGCGAGCACGCCCGCAATGCCGAGAGCGTTGCCCGTTTCCTCGAAAATCATCCCGGCGTCGAGCGCGTCTTCTATCCCGGCCTGCCGGGCCATCCGCAGCACAACCTCGCCATGAGCCAGATGTCGGCGGGCGGCAATATCGTCGCCTTCGAGGTAAAAGGCGGCAAGGAAGGCGCCTTCCGCTTCGCGAACGGACTGCAGGTGGTGAAGATTTCGAACAATCTGGGCGATGCCAAAAGCCTGATCACACACCCTGCGACGACGACCCATCAACGGCTCACACAGGAAGCCCGCGAGGAACTCGGCATCAATGAGGGGCTGCTGCGGCTTTCGGTCGGGCTCGAGGATGCGGTAGATCTCGCAGAGGACATGGATCGCGCCTTCGCAGCAAAGGGTTAACCAAGAGCAGGCGGCGGGCTGCCCCGTTAAGGGGAAGTTAGCCCGCCGCCGATATGGTGCAGGCGAGGCGGGGAATGGGCGCTGCGGCACTTGCCGCGACGTCCCATGCGGCACATATTTTTCCTCGCCGGGCCGTGGCCAGAAGGGCTGCGGTTCCGCAAACCGATGACGCCTCGCGCAAGGACCGCCCGATGTACAGCGCCATAACACGCTCCATCAATATTCTGGTCGAACCGACCTATCTCGAGGACCAGTCGGAGCCCGATCAGGACTATTACGTCTGGGCCTATCACGTCACGATCGAGAATCGCGGCGATGAGACGGTGCGTCTGCGCTCCCGCTACTGGAAGATCACGGATGCGATGGGCCATGTGCATGAGGTGCGCGGGCCCGGCGTCGTCGGCGAGCAGCCCCTGCTCCGCCCCGGTGAGAAATTCGAATATACGAGCGGCACCCCGCTCGGCGCGCCGTCCGGCATCATGTTCGGCAATTACGAGATGGAAACGGACCGGGGCGAGACTTTCGAGGTCGATATTCCCGCTTTCTCGCTCGACAGCCCCTACGCGAAGCGGATGCTGCACTGAGGGGAAGCGGCCTCGCTTCCTCGCGCGCGGCGGACTAGGATGGCTCACACCGTCCCTGCCAGTCCGGAAGCTTCCATCCCATGCCCGCGCCGCAATCCTTCACGTCCCGCGAATTGATCGAGAGGCTCATCTCGTTCGACACGACGAGTCACCTCTCCAATCTGGCGCTGATCGACTTCGTGGAGGGCTACCTCGCAAGCCACGGCGTTGCCTCGCGCCGGGTGATGAACGAGGACGGCACCAAGGCCAATCTCTTCGCGACGCTGGGCGACGAAAGCCAGGCGGGCGGCATCGTGCTTTCAGGCCATACGGATGTCGTGCCGGTCGAGGGGCAGGACTGGTCGAGCGATCCCTTCCAGGTCGAGGAGCGCAATGGCAGGCTTTACGGGCGCGGCACCTCCGACATGAAGAGTTTTCTTGCCGTGGCGCTTGCCCATGTGCCGGCGTTTCTTCGGGACGGGCCGAAGGTTCCGGTTCACTTCGCCTTGTCCTATGACGAGGAAGTGGGCTGCCTCGGTGTGCGGCCCATGATCGAGAGCATCATCCGCACGCTGCCGAAGCCACAGGTCGTAATCGTCGGCGAACCTTCTTCGATGAAGGTGGTGAACGCGCATAAGGGCATTCAATCCTATCAAACGACCGTGACGGGTCTCGAATATCATTCGAGCCAGACGCATCTCGGCGTCAGCGCCATTCAATATGCGACGGAGCTCATTTCCTTCCTGATGGGACTTGCAGCGGAAATGCGCGAACGCGGCGATCCTTCCGGCCGTTTCAGCCCTCCCTACACGACGATCAGCGTGGGTCTTATCAAGGGTGGGACGGCGGTGAACATCATTCCGCGGAAATGCACCTTCCTCTGGGAATACCGCACGTTGCCGGATGCCGATCCGGAAGAGATCATCGCGCGCTTCAACGTCCATGCGGAAAAGGAGCTGCTGCCCCGCATGCGGGCGCTCTATCCGGAAGCGCGGATCGAGACGGTGACGCGTGCGCAGTCGCCGGGCCTTGCTGCCCTCGACGGCGATCCGGGCGAAACCCTTGTGATGAAGCTCGCGCAATGCAATTCGGCCGAAGCCGTGTCCTACAACACGGAGGCCGGGCTCTTTCAGCTTGCCGATATTCCAACCGTCGTTTGCGGGCCCGGCGATATCGCGCAGGCGCACAAGCCGGACGAATTCATCGAGCTGTCGCAGATCGCGGAATGCGAGGCCTTCATGAAGCGGCTTGCGGATTACGTTTCAGGCCGGCCGGTCTAGCTCCGGCGCGCCACGCATATGGCGGCTCGCATAGAGTGAACGCATGAAGGAAAGGAGTTCCGGCGCCTTTTCGCGGAGCTTTCCGACATCGGGATTGCCGGTCAGGTCGGCGACATCGACCAGCGGAGCGAGTTCGGCGCCGCCACCGTGATGCACCTTCTCGAACCCCATCGACCAATGGGGGAAGCTGCGCTCCTCCCGTTCGCGCTCGAGGACGCGGATCAGCGCGCTGTGCCGCCGGTCGCTCGAAATACGCTTGTAGGTCGTCTCGACATTCTCCCGGTCGCCTTCGAGAACCTGGAAGAAGGTGCCGTCGAGCAGAAGCAGCATTCCCGAGAGTTGACTTCGGCGATTGTTCACCGACGAGGCGCGCAGGATGTCGTGCACCTCGGCCTCGGTCAGGCCGGGCTTCGCCGCACTCATATAGGCAATCTGAAAGACCATGGCGGAAACCGGCTCGTGGTGAACCGCCATAGCCTATCGCCGTCCGGTTTAGGGATGGTTAACCCTGTACAGGCTTCCGCCTCAGCGGAGCACGGGGCGCATGCTGCGCTGGATCTCGGTCGTGAGCGTGGCGTCGAACTCCCGGGCGAGCGCCTGGAGCAGGGCGCCATAAGCGGCGTCGCGCTCGTTGAGGCTTGCGCTTTCCAGCACGGTGCGATTTGCGCTCGCCTCCACATCGGCAGTCCATTGCTGGAAGTCGCCGGGGCGCGGGCCGGGCTGGTCCACGATGAGGCGGGCCTTGAGCCGGGCGGTCAGACGTACGTCCTGCTGGTCGCCGAACATGCCGGTAAGGCCGCCCTTTTTCGGCAGTGTCTCGGAGATCACGCTGCCATCGAAGACCGTCAGCGTCGCCGTGCCGCGCGTTCCGACGCCTACGATGCGGGCAGCGGCCCAGGCGCGCGCCGTGGTCTCGGGCGTCACGTCATAGAGATGTTCGACATTCGGCGCGCGGCCGGGCTCCTGATAGCGGCTGTCCACGGAAATGGAGGCAATGTCGAGCCGGATCGGCGGCTGCGCCTCGAAGCTCGGCGCGCGGGGCCCGGTCGCGGCGGGCGGCGAACCGGCGCAAGCCGAAACGAGCAGAAGCGCCGCCAGGGTGGCGCCGATCATCCGAAGGGGTCCAAAACCGGCCATGCGCTTCACTTCCATTCTCCCTCAGTTCAGCCCTTCCTTCAGGTCGCCGGGCTCGAAGACATAGACCTCGCTGCAGAATTCGCAGGTCGCGGTGATGACACCATCCTGCACCATTTCGTCGATTTCGTGACTGCCGAAAGAGCGCAATACGGATGTCATCCGCTCGCGCGAACAGCGGCAGGAGAATTCGATGGACGACGGCTCATAGGCGCGCACCCCGTCTTCATGGAAAAGCCGGTAGAGCAGCCGGTTCGGCTCGAGCTCGGGGTCCAGAAGTTCGTGGTCCTCAACCGTGTCGAGAAGGATCGAGGCCCGGTTCCAGTTTTCCTCTTCCTCGGTATAGGGACTTTCGTCCTCCGTCTCGCGGTGGCCCGTCAGCCCGCCATCGCGCGCGATGTGCTGGATCATGATGGCGCCGGCGCGCCAGTTCTTTTCGGTGCCGCGCTCTTCGCGGTGGTAATAGGGGCCGGCGGCAAGGCGGATGCGGGTCGCGACCTGCTCCGAACTTGCGAAATATTCATGCGCGCTGTGGCTGAGCCCGTCAGGATGCAACGACACGATGCCCTGGTAGCGCTCCATGTCCGGCCCCTGATCGATGGTCAAGGCAAGATAGCCATCGCCCATCAGATCGGCCGGCGAGACGAGCCCGCCCGCCAGTGCCGCGGCCAGCCGCTCCTCATCCACCTGGGCATAGCCGCGCACGCTGCCCGGCGACTGGAAATCGGCGACGAGCATGCCGACCGGCCCCTTGCTTTGCGTCTGCAGGATGAAGCGGCCCTCGAATTTCAGCGCGGTGCCGATCATGGCGGTGAGAGCCAGCGCCTCGCCGAGCAGGCGCGAGACGGGCTCTGGATAGGCATGTGCCTTCAGCACACGGTCCACCAGCGGCCCGAGACGCACGATGCGCCCGCGAATGCCCAGCCCCTCGATCTGGAAAGGCTGCACGAGATCGTCGATGGCAATGGCGCTGTCGCCGCTCACCGGAAGCACCAGGCCAGCACGCCCTTCTGCGCGTGAAGCCGGTTTTCCGCCTCGTCGAATACGACCGAGGCCGGACCGTCGATCACCTCTTCCGTCATCTCCTCGCCGCGATGGGCGGGCAGGCAATGCATGAAGATCGCATCCTTCGCGGCGGCGGCCATGAGACGCGCGTTCACCTGATAGGGCGCGAGAAGATTGTGGCGAAGCGCCGCTTCCGTTTCGCTGTCTCCCATCGATATCCAGGTGTCGGTGTTGATGCAGTCGACGCCGTCCACCGCTTCATAGGGATCGGTGGTGAGGGACACTTTCGCGCCCTTCGCCTTCGCCCAGGCAAGCGCTTCCGGTGAGGGCGAGAGTTCGGGCGGGCACGCCATGCGCAGCTCGAATTCAAGCTGCGTCGCGGCATGGATCCACGAGGTCGAGACATTGTTGCCATCACCCACCCAGGCGACGCGGCGTCCCCTGATCGGGCCCTTGCGCTCTTCGAACGTCATCACATCGGCCATGATCTGGCAGGGATGCGAGCGGTCCGTCAGTCCGTTGATCACGGGCACGGTCGCATGTTCGGCAAGCTCGAGGAGCTTTGCGTGATCGGTGGTACGGATCATGATGGCATCGACATAGCGCGAGAGAACGCGCGCCGTGTCGGCAATGGTTTCGCCACGGCCAAGCTGCGTGTCGCCGCCATTCAGCAGCAGCGTCTCGCCGCCGAGCTGACGCATCGCCACGTCGAAGGAGACGCGGGTCCGCGTCGAGGGCTTCTCGAAAAGCATGGCGAGGAGCCGGCCCTTGAGCGGCTTGTCCTGATCGGGCTCCGCCTGGCCGAGCCCGTTCCGCGCCTTCTTGCGCGCGACCGAATTGTCGAGGATCGCGCGGATGTCGGATGCCGCGACCCGGTCGAGATCGAGGAAATGCTTGCCTGCCGGAACCGCGCTCATGATTTTGCTCCCGCGGCCTTCGCATCGCCGTCGAGGGCGGCGTCGAGTTTGCCGCAAGCGGCCATCAGCCGTTCCATTGCGTCGTCGAGATGGGCTTCATCGATATTGAGCGGCGGCAGAAGACGGACCACATTGTCGCCCGCGCCTACCGTCAGCATCTTTTCTTCCCGCAGCGCCGCGACGAGATCGGTATTCGTCACCCGGCACTTGATGCCGAGCATCAGGCCTTCGCCGCGCACGCCTTCCACGATCCGCGGGTAGCGGTCGGCGAGCATGGCAAGCTTCTGCCGGAATTTCAGGCCGAGCATCCGCACATGCGGCAGGAAGGCTTCGTCGAGCGCGAGGTCCATCACGGCATTCGCGACGGCCATCGCCAGCGGATTGCCGCCGAAGGTCGAGCCATGCGTGCCCGCCGTCATGCCGCGCGCGGCTTCCTCCGTTGCGAGGCAGGCGCCGACGGGGAAGCCGCCGCCCAGCGCCTTCGCAACCGCCATGATGTCGGGGGTGATGCCCGCAAGTTCATGCGCGAAGAGTGCGCCGGTGCGGCCGACGCCCGTCTGCACTTCGTCGAGCACGAGAAGAATGCCCTTCTCGTCGCACAATGCGCGGATGCGCCTCAGGTCCTCGTTCGGGATCACGCGGATGCCGCCCTCGCCCTGAATCGGTTCGATCAGGATGCCCGCCGTGGCCGGGCCAATCGCGGCTTCGAGCGCCTTCAGGTCGCCGAAGGGCACTTGCGGGAAGCCGGGCATGGCCGGGCCGAAACCTTCGAGATATTTCTTCTGGCCGCCGGCAGCGATCGTTGCGAGCGTGCGGCCATGGAAGGCGCCTTCCATGGTGATGAGTTCGTAGCGTTCCGGCGCGCCGCCTGCCGCATGATACTTCCGCGCCATCTTGATCGCGCATTCGAGCGCCTCTGCGCCTGAATTCGTGAAGAAGGCGGTGTCGGCGAAAGTCACCTCGACGAGACGCTTCGCGAGCTTTTCCTGTCCGGGAATGCGGTAGACGTTCGAGGTGTGCCAGACCTTCCCCGCCTGTTCGGTCAGCGCGGCGATCAGATGCGGATGGGCGTGGCCCACGACATTGACGGCGATGCCCGCGCCGAAGTCGAGATAGCGTTCGCCCTTGGCGGTGATCAGCCAAGGGCCTTCGCCCCGTTCGAATTCAAGGTCGGCCCGCGCATAGGTCGGCAAAACAGGCGTAATCACGGAAGTCGGTCCTTCTCACAAATCTTTTGAACGACGCCGTTCGCGAATGCCGGGAGAAAAGCCGAGGGTTCTGTTGCGGCTGGAATGGGCTCCGGGCGATCCGGCGAGACAGCAGTTTCCTGCGGAGGCTTCAGGCTCTCGCCCGCCTCCTTCTCGCTGTCAGCCTCGTCGTTTCCCGTACCGGATCATGCCGATCACCCTGTTGCCCCTTTCGGGGGCTCCTCGCCGGCGCCCCGCAGGGGGCCGCCAATAGAAAATGCCGCCCCGCGCGGGGCGGCAGTTCGAGAAGCATGGGAGTATTACGGCGAGGGCCGGGGCCTGTCAATCGCGCCGGGAACCGGGGTTTCAGGCCTTCAGCCGGTAGCCCGTCTTGAAAAGCATGTGGCAGGCGGTCCAGAGGACGAGGTTTGCGCCGATCACGATGGCGATGCCGGTGGCGATGGAGCCGTCGGCATGGCCGGTAATGCCATAGCGGAAGCCGTCGATCAGATAGAAGACCGGGTTCCATTTGGTCAGTTCATGGGCGAAATCGGGGAGCTGGGTCACCGAATAGAAGGTGCCCGAAAGGAAGGTGAGCGGCAGGATCACGAAATTGGTGACGGCCTGCAGGTGGTCGAATTTCTCCGACCAGACGCCGCCCAGCACGCCGAGGAGCGCCAACATGAGCGAGGCGCCGACGGCATAGAAGAGTACGGCCCAGAGATGGGCGATGCCCATATTCACGAAAGGCAGCATGGCCAGCGCCGTGACAACGCCGCAGAAAAGGCCCCGCGTGACGCCTGCCAGCGCAATGCCCGTATTGAGCTCGCCCGCGGAGAGCGGCGGCATCAGCACATCGACGATATTGCCCTGGATTTTCGAGATCAGGATCGAGGAGGAGGTATTGGCGAAGGCGTTCTGGATCATGGTCATCATGACGAGGCCCGGCGCCAGGAACTCCACAAAGGGCACGCCATGCACATCCGGGCGGAACTTGCCGATGGCAAGCGCGAAGATCGCAAGATAGAGGAGCGTGGTCACTACCGGCGCGGCGATGGTCTGCGTCATCACCTTCCAGAAGCGCCTGACTTCCTTCAGATAGAGCGTCCAGACGCCAAGCCAGTTGACGGCGCCGAAGCGGCGCATGCCCGCCTGGGGATGAAAATTCTCGCTCATGGCGGTCCTCTTGTCGTTGGGGCCCGGAGGCAGGCATTGCGGCAGGCATAGACGAGGCCTGCGCGGGCCGCAATGCGGGAAGGTGAGGCCCATGTGGGACGCGGGCCCCCCCGCCGCAAGGCCGGACACGGACTGAGGCCGAAAAAGCCCTGTAAATCCGCACTTTTCTGTGGATAAGGGGCACCAATAGCCGCGCCCCGGTTGCGATTTTGCCCCTCTATATTGTATATTTCCTGTTAATAACCACGAAATCTAGTGGGCACACGCAGCGTCAATCCGTGCCGCGGGAGGGGTTTCGAGGGACTGCCGGCGGGGACCGGCTCGCGCATCCAAATGGGCCCCAGCGGCCCTGAAGGGGAAGGAACATCATGTGGACCGATGAACGCGTGGAACTGCTGAAGAAGCTCTGGGCCGAAGGGCTCAGCGCCAGCCAGGTCGCCAAGCAGCTCGGTGGCGTCACCCGCAATGCCGTAATCGGCAAGGTGCACCGGCTCGGTCTTTCGGGCCGCGCCACACCGAGCCGCCCTGCGCGTGCGCGGCCGCAGGCGCCGCGCACCCTCGTTCGCGGCAGGCCCGACCCGCTGACCGCCGAGGCGCGCCACGAAAGCACGCTCCGGGACGAAGCCCGGGAACGCAGCGAGCCCGCCCGCGCCGAGGAGCGCGGCCTTGAGCCCGCCGAACGCGCGACCGTGCTGACGCTGACCGAACACACCTGCAAATGGCCGATCGGCGATCCGGGGCGTCCGGGCTTCCATTTCTGCGGCCGGGGCGCCGATCACGGTTCGCCCTATTGCACCGAGCATGCGCGCATGGCCTATCAGCCGGTGCAGGCGCGGCGCAATCGCGACCGCAATGCCGGCATCCGCAAGGACCGCCTGGTCAGCTAGGACCGAGCCGCACTGTCCATCCGGACAGGCTGGGGGACACGAGGGGAAGGAACCGGCATCCGCGGAAGACGCGGGTGCCGGTTCTGCATTTCAGGCTTCAGTTGTGGAACTGTTCGTCGAGCGAGTAGCCAGCGGAACGGACGGTGCGGATCGGATCCTTCTCGCCCTTGTTGTTCAGCGCCTTGCGGAGCCGGCCGACATGCACGTCCACAGTGCGCGCCTCGACATAGACATCCGAGCCCCAGACGGCATCGAGCAATTGCTCGCGGCTGAAGACGCGGCCGGGATGCTGGATCAGGTGATCGAGCAGGCGGTATTCCGTCGGCCCCAGATGCACCTCGCGGTCGCCCCGGCGGACGCGATGCGCCGCGCGGTCGATCACGATATCGCCGAAGGTGACGAGGTCTTCGGTCAGCGCGGGACGGATGCGGCGCATCACGGCGCGGATGCGCGCGAGAAGCTCCGTCATCGAGAAGGGCTTCGTCACGTAATCATCCGCGCCCGTATCGAGGCCGCGAATGCGGTCCGTCTCCTCGCCCCGCGCCGTGATCATGATGATCGGCACGTTGCGCGTTTCCGGCCGGCCGCGCAGGCGGCGGCAAATCTCGATGCCGGAGAGACCCGGCAGCATCCAGTCGAGCAGGATGAGATCGGGCGTCACTTCCCTGACGAGAAGTGCCGCCTCTTCGCCGTCAGAGGCTGCCACGACCTTGTAGCCTTCCTTGTCGAGATTGTACTGGAGGAGCGTCGACAGCGCCTCCTCGTCCTCGACGATCATGACCGTCGGCTTCATTCTGCGCTCGAACTGGCTCCTCTCGGGCTGGCCCTGCTCCGCCACATCGGCAAGTGCCCGCACTTTCTCCATATTTTCCATCGAAGCCTGACCCTGTTCGCCGCGGCGGGCAAGCGTTATTCCCATAGACGTGCCTCCTCTAGCTCTCGGCCCTCACGGCCGTCGTGCTGGTGGTGTCGCTCTTGGGGCGTTCGTCGGCCACCCATTCGCCGGTCACGAGATAGCTGATCGTCTCGGCGATATTCGTCGCATGGTCGCCGATGCGTTCGATGTTCTTCGCAACGAAGAGGAGATGCGTGGAGACGCCGATCGTGCGCGGGTCTTCCATCATGTAGGTCAGCAGTTCGCGGAAGACGGAGTTGTACATGGCGTCGATTTCCTCGTCGTCGCGCCACACCTCCATCGCCGCCTGCGCCTCTCGGCTCGAATAGGCGTCGAGCACATGCTTGAGCTGGCGCTGGGCAAGCCGGCCCATCCGCGAGATGCCCTGAATGAGCCTGTTCGCGCCTTCGAAATCGTTCTGCAGCACGATGGCGCGCTTGGCGATGTTCTTCGCGAGATCGCCGATCCGTTCCAGATCGATCGAAATCTTGATCGCGGCAATCGCTTCGCGCAGGTCGGTTGCCATGGGCTGGCGGAGCGCGATCATGCGCACCGCATGCGCTTCGATCTCCGACTCCAGCGCGTCGATACGCTGGTCTTCGAGGATCGTGCGCTCGGCAAGCTGTGTGTCGCGCCGCGCGACCGCCTCGATCGCCGCCGAAAGCTGCGCTTCGGTCAATCCGCCCATCTGGGCGATCTTCGCCGAGAGCGCGTCGAGTTCCTCCTGGAAGGACTTAACGATATGCTGGGTCACGCCCTGATCTCCTGTTGGCCTCGTGGCGCCGAACACCCGGCTCAGCCGAAGCGGCCGGTGATGTAGTCCTGCGTGCGCTGGTCGCGCGGATTGGTGAACATGCGCTCTGTATCATCCACTTCGATCAGATTGCCGAGATGGAAGAACGCCGCCTTCTGCGAAACGCGCGCCGCTTGCTGCATCGAGTGGGTGACGATCACGATCGTGTAGCGCTCGCGCAATTCGTCGATCAGTTCCTCGACCTTGGCGGTCGCGATGGGATCGAGCGCCGAGCAGGGTTCGTCCATCAGAATGACATCCGGATTGACCGCGATGGCGCGAGCGATGCACAGACGCTGCTGCTGGCCGCCGGAGAGGCCGGTGCCCGGTTCGCGCAGCCGGTCCTTCACCTCGTTCCAGAGGCCGGCGCGCCGCAGGCTTGTTTCCACGATCTCGTCCATCTGCGACCCCGCCTTGGCAACGCCGTGAATGCGCGGCCCATAGGCGATATTGTCGTAAATCGACTTCGGAAACGGGTTCGGCTTCTGAAACACCATGCCCACGCGCGCCCGAAGCAGAACGGGATCGATCTTCGGGTCGTAGATGTCGGCGCCGTCGATCGCAATCGTGCCGGTTACGCGGCAAATGTCGATCGTGTCGTTCATGCGGTTGATGCAGCGCAGGAAGGTGGACTTGCCGCAACCGGAGGGGCCGATAAAGGCCATGACCTGACGCGCGGGAATGTCGATCGAAACGTCGAACAGCGCCTGCTTCTCGCCGTAGAAGACCGACACCCCGGCCGCGGAAATCTTGGCTTCGTGACCGGCAGACATGACGGCCGCCGCACTTGCGGCAGTGTCCCTTACAGTTTCATTCATAGCTGATCCAGCTTCCATAGTGGTATCGAACGACGCCATATCACCACCTTCTTTCAAAACGTTTGCGCATGTAAATCGCTATCGCGTTCATGCAGACGAGGAAGCCCAGCAACACGATGATCGCCGCCGAGGTGCGCGAGGTGAAACCGCGCTCCGGGCTGTCCGCCCAGATATAGATCTGGGTCGGCAGAGCCGTCGAAGGATTGAACATCGAGTCGGGTGCGGCGGTGATGAAGGCGTTCATGCCGATGAGGAGGAGCGGCGCCGTTTCGCCAAGCGCCTGGGCAAGGCCGATGATCGTGCCGGTCAGGATGCCAGGCATTGCCAGCGGCAGGACATGGTGGCCGACGGTCTGCATCTTCGAGGCACCGACGCCGATGGCGGCTTCGCGGATCGACGGCGGAACCGCCTTCAGCGCCGCCCGGGTCGCGATGATGATGGTCGGCAAGGTCATCAGCGACAGCACGAGGCCGCCGACGATGGGCGCAGAGCGCGGCATGCCGAAGAAGTTGAGGAAGACTGCAAGGCCCAGAAGACCGAACACGATCGACGGCACGGCGGCGAGATTGTTGATGTTCACCTCGATGAGATCGGTGAGACGGTTCTTCGGCGCGAATTCCTCGAGATAGACGGCTGCCGCGATGCCGACCGGGAAGCTCACCAGGAAGCAGACGAGCAGTGCAAAGAAGGAGCCTACAAGCGCCCCGCGAAGGCCGGCCAGCTCGGGGAAGCGGCTGTCCGCATTGAAGAGCAGCCCCCAGTTCAGCGGCGACGAAATCTGACCCCGTTCGACGAGCACATCGTACCAGGCGATCTGGGTATCGTTCACGCGGCGAAAATCCGGCGGAAGGTTGCGGTCGATGACGCCCTTGTGAAGCTGATCGCCGATATCCGACATCGGGAAGCTGATCGAGACCGTTTTCCCAATGAGAGAGGGGTCGGCGAGAATCTTGTCGCGCAGCTGATACTGGCCGCCATTGCTGAAGAGCTGGCGCAGCTCGCGCAGTTCTCTCGGCGTATCGACATCGGGGAAGATGCGCGCGATGGACGCGTTGAGCATGGTCTGGTAGGAGCCGCCGCTCGGGTTGGCCGGATCGACCGAACCTTCGGGCACTTCCACCTCGAAGGTAACCATGGTCTGCGTCACCGCAGGCGCTGCCGTGATGAGGATCGTGCCAACAAGCGTCGCGAGCATGCCGAGTGCGAAGACGATGGCCGCGATGCCATAGGCGCGCAGCCGCTTGTCCGCGAGATGGCGGCGCTTCAGCCGCGCATCCGCCTCGAACCAGGCATTGCGTTCCTTGCGGTCCGGCCCGTGGGTCGTATCACTCATAGCGTTCCCGGTAGCGCTTGACGACCTGCAGCGCGACGATATTGAGCGCGAGGGTCGTGATGAAAAGGACAAGACCGAGGCCGAAGGCGGCCAGCGTCTTGGGGCTGTCGAATTCCGTATCGCCGATAAGGAGCGTCACGATCTGCACAGTCACCGTGGTCACGCCTTCGAGCGGATTGGCCGTGAGCTTTGCCATGAGGCCCGCAGCCATGACCACGATCATGGTTTCGCCGATGGCGCGGCTGACGGCGAGCAGAACACCGCCCACAATGCCGGGCAGTGCGGCGGGCAGGAGCACCTGACGAACCGTTTCCGCCTTGGTTGCCCCAAGCGCATAGGCACCGTCTCGCATCGACTGGGGCACGGCGGAGATCGCGTCGTCGGCGAAAGAGGAGATGAAGGGAATCAGCATGATCCCCATGACGCCGCCAGCCGCCAGCGCGCTGTTCGACGCAACGCTCAGCCCCATCGAGGTGCCGAGATCGCGAATGAAGGGCGCCACCGTCAGAATCGCGAAGAAGCCGTAGACGATGGTCGGAATGCCCGCGAGGATTTCGAGCAGGGGCTTCACGAAGGAGCGCACGCGCTTGTCCGCATATTCGACGAGGTAGATCGCGGAGAAGAGACCCACGGGAAGCGCAACGAACATCGCAATGGCGCTGATGAAGATTGTGCCCCAGAAGACCGGCACGGCGCCGAAGGCCCCGGAAGAGGCCACCTGGTCCGCCCGCATGGCGATCTGCGGGCTCCATTCCATACCGAAGAGGAACTCGAAAACAGGAACCCTGCTGAAGAAGGCCATGCTTTCGATCACGAGCGACAGGATGATGCCGAGCGTCGTGAGAATGGCGAGGATCGAACAGACGATCAGGATCCAGCGCAGAATGCCGTCGACGCTGTTGCGGGCGCGGAACTCGGGAGAGACACGCGATCGCGCATAGCTCATGGCGGCGATTGCGACCGCGAGCGCCGAGACCACCATGGCGAGGGATGCCGTGCCGCGCAGCGCATTATATCGCTCGGCTGCGGCAATCAGGGCAGGGTCGGGCGTACCGAAGATGCGGCCACCGGCAATGCTTTTTATCTCGCTCAGAATGAGCGACATGCGCGACGTTTCCACACCATCGGTGATGTGCGCGGGAAGACCGGCAATCAGAAGCGTGTCGATTACCGTGTTCTGCGTGGCGAGCCAGATGAGAACGAGAAGGAAGGACGGGATGCCGCAGGAAAGGGCGATGAAATAGCCGTGATAGGCAGGGATCGAATGCATGCCCTGCCCGCCGCGCTTCAGACCGGCAGCGCTGGCGCGTCCCCAGAAATATCCGATGAGAGAAAGGATCAGGACAATCGCGAGGAGGGACGTGGCTGACATCGGAAGTCCTGACTAAATCTGCCGTCGACAATCGCTTGAAAAGCCCACCCGGCGCCTGTCGGCGCCGGGTGGATTCGCGTCTTACTTCTTCGGCGCCGGCATGTTGACCGCGTCCTTCGCAGCCTTCTGCACGGCAGCGCGACGATCTTCGGCGAGCACGATCAGGCCGCGCTCTTCGAGGTAACCGCCCGGGCCCATGGCTTCATCGCTCGTGTATTCGGTAACGAACTCATTGAGGCCGGGAATCACGCCGCGATGAGCGTTCTTCACATAGAAGTAGATCGGGCGGGAGATGCCGTAGGAACCGTCGGCAATCGTCTCTTCCTTCGGCTCGACGCCGGCAACCTTGATGCCCTGCAGCTTGTCCTGGTTTTCGTAGAGGAACGAATAGCCGAAGATGCCATAGGCGTTCGGGTCGGATTCGAGACGCTGCACGATCAGGTTGTCGTTTTCGCCGGCTTCGATGAACGGGCCATCGGTGCGCATGCGCTGGCAGGTTTCCTTGTGAGCGTCCTTGTCGAGCGCTTCGATGGCCGGGAACGTCTTGCAGCCTTCTTCCATCACGAGCTCAACCCAGGCGTCGCGCGTACCGGAGGTGGGGGGCGGGCCCATCACCGAGATTTCGGCATTCGGCAGCGAGGGGTCGATGTCCGACCACTTCTTGAAGGGGTTATCGACGATCTTGCCATCGACTTCGACCTTCGCGGCGAGCGCCTGGAAGAGCTGCGCCTTGGACACGTCGAGCTGCTTGCCCTTGCGCGAAACGGCCATCGAAAGACCGTCGAAGCCGAGCAGGACTTCGGTGATATCCGTCACGCCGTTCGACGTGCAGAGTTCATACTCGGAGAGCTTCATCGCGCGCGAGGCACCCGTCACATCGGGGTGACCCGTGCCCACGCCGCCGCAGAAGATCTTCATGCCGCCGCCGGTGCCGGTCGATTCGACGACCGGAGCCGGGCTGCCCGTCTCGTTCGCGAACTGCTCGGCGGCAGCCTGCGAGAAGGGGAACACGGTCGAGGAGCCGACAACTTGAATCTGGTCGCGGGCGTGAGCAACGCCGGCCACCGAAAGGGCAGCGACGGCAACGGTCGCGGCCATCGTCAGGGATTTGAGTTTCACGTTCATTCTCCAGTCATGTGAATGCCGGGCACTGGGCAACCACAAGAGAGCCCCCCACCGCGCCCGAGCCTTTGTGTGAATTCGGTGATGAATTCGAGGTGGCTTAACCTTCAGGCGAGCGGACGCTAGCGGGCCGTCGCAAAAGGTTTACGACGGTTGCATGACAGTTTTGCGAATGGCCGGAAAATTAATGTTTCAGCGTTGAGGCCGGCTCGGGCGCAAGCGGCAGAAGCACCGAGAAGGAAGAGCCTTTCTCCAGTTCGCTCTCGATCTGCAGCACGCCCTGATGCCGGTTCACGATGTGCTTCACGATGGCAAGGCCGAGCCCCGTGCCGCCCCTTGCGCGGCTGGCGGCGGCATCGACCCGGTAGAATCGCTCGGTCAGGCGCGGCAGGTGTTCCTTGGGGATGCCGGGCCCGTAATCGCGCACGGTCAGGCGCACATAGGGCCGGCCGCCCTTCTCCGCCCGATCCAGCAAAATCTCGATTCGCTTGCCGGAGCGGCCATAGCGCAGCGCATTGTCGGCGAGGTTCTGGACGACCTGGGCAAGCTCTTCCCGGTCGCCGAGCACCCTCGGCAGGGAGGCCGGCGCGGTGACGCCGATTTCGACGCCATGCTGTTCGGCTGCCGGGCCGAGACCGTCGGCCACATCGTTCACGACGCCGAGCATGTCCACCGCATCGGAGGGCCGCACATGCTCGCGCAGTTCGATGCGCGACAGCGACAGAAGATCCTCGATCAGGCGGCGCATACGGCCGGCCTGATCGGCCATGATGGCGAGAAATTTCTCACGCGCCTCAGGGTCGTCCTTGGCATGGCCGCGCAGCGTATCGATGAAGCCCGAAAGCGAGGCGAGAGGCGTTTTCAGTTCATGGCTTGCAAAGGCCACGAAATCGGCACGCATGGCTTCCACGCGGCGCGCTTCGGTGACGTCCCTCAGCAGGACGAGAACGAGCCTTGGCGCGCCTTCCTTGCCGCCGTCGAAGGGCGCGACATAGGCCGTGTAATTGCGTTGCACCGGCACGGGCACCGCATATTCGATCTCGCGGACAGTACCGTCACGCGTCACGCTTTCGATGGCGGCGATGAGCGGGGCGCTGCGCAGCACGGTGGCGACATGGCGCCCGGCGGCAGCTTTCCCGACCTGGGCCTCCGCCGCTTCATTGGCAAAGGCGACCCGGCCCGACGGGTCAAGCACGATCAAAGGGTCCGGCAACTTGTTGAGCAGCGCGAGCGCGGATCCGCCCGCCCCCGGAATGCCGCTTCGGGCCTCAATGGTCCGCGTACCGATGCGGATGGGCGTCGTTTCGCCCACCGCCATGAGACGCGTTGCCGAAATGCCCGCAAGCAACATGAAGGCGACGAAGGCAGCCACGGGATGAAGCAGGCCAAGCACCGCGAGCACGAGGAAAATCACGGCGGCAGAGATGACGAAGCTGCGGGTACCAGTCCAGCGGGATGCGAAATCCCGGGCCCATAGCCGTCCCCGCGCCAGCCTGCCCTCGCCGTCCGCCGCCGCCATTTTATCCGTCAGGCTCCGAAATCCCGTTTTGCTGCCATCGTGGTAGCACTTGCGCCGGGATTTCGCGATGACAATCCGTTGAATTTCTGCCGCAGCCGGCGGTGGGAGCGACGAAATTCGACCCGAACGGCAGGTGACATTCGTGTGAATTTGCCTAGGCTAGCCGCCGATCGACAAACGGGGCACACGGGACTTCCATGACCGACATCAACGGCAAACTCGCCATCGTCACCGGCGCGGCAAGCGGCATCGGCCGCGCCACCGCCATTGCACTCGCAAAGCGCGGCGCGCGGCTCGCCATTTCCGATCTCGACCGGACGGGACTTGCCGAGACGGCGCAGCGCATCGAGGCGATTGGCGGCATGGCGGCGACCTATCTTCTCGACGTGGCGGACCGGGACGCCGTCTATGCCTTTGCGCAGGACATCGAGGGCGCGCATGGCGGCGCCGATATCGTCATCAACAATGCCGGCGTCGCACAGATCGCGCGGGTCGACGAACTCACCTATGAGGATTTCGAATGGGTGATGAATATTGACTTCTGGGGCATGGTCTATGGCACCAAGGCCTTCCTGCCGCAGCTCCAGGCAAAGGGCGCCGGCCATATCGTCAATGTATCGAGCCTGTTCGGCCTCATCTCGGTGCCTTCGCAGGCGGCCTATAATTCCGCGAAATTCGCAATCCGCGGCTTTACGGAGGCGCTGCGCCACGAGATGAAGGGCACGGACATCGCCGTGTCCTGCGTCCATCCCGGCGGCATCAAGACCAACATCGTGCGCAATGCCCGCTTCCTGCAAAGCACGCAGGCCACCGTGCGCGAGGAAGCGGCGTCGGGCTTCGACCGCCTCGCCCGCACAACGCCCGAGCGCGCGGGCGAGGTCATCGTGCGCGGCATCGAAAAGAACAAGCCGCGCATCCTGATCGGCGCAGACGCGAAGATCATCGACTGGCTGCAGCGGCTGATGCCTGCGTCCTATGGCAAGATCATGTTCCGGCGCGAGCCGGCCGTTCTCAACGGCGGTGACAGGCCGGTCTGACCGGGGCCGGCCGCTCCCGCCCGGCCACTTGACAGATTTGTGGCAGAGGTATGTTGTTTCGCCATTCGCAATGACCGGGCCCCTCTGACGGCTTCCACCCCCGCCATGTCGGCATTGTTCACGTCGTTTCAGGCATGGACGAGCCCCCGAATTGGAACTGCCCGACGTCCTCTTTGACATGTTTCTCGGCAAGCCCCTCTGGATGTGGGCGGGCTTCCTCACGCTTGTCGCGTCGCTTCTCGCGCTCGATCTTGGCGTCTTTCACCGCAAGCAACATGCCATCGGCGTCTCGGAGAGCCTGAAGCTCTCCGCCTTTTATATTGCGCTCGGTCTTTCCTTTGGCGGGTTCATCTGGTGGTGGCTCGGCCAGCAGAAGGGTGTCGAGTATCTGACGGGCTTCGTGATCGAGAAGAGCCTTGCGGTCGACAATCTCTTCGTCATCGCGATGATCTTCGCGCATCTATCGATCCCGCGCGAATATCAGCACCGGGTTCTCTTCTGGGGCATTCTCGGCGTGATCCTGCTGCGCGGCATCATGATCGGCCTCGGGGCGACGCTGGTCGAACGCTTCGAATGGATTCTCTGGTTCTTCGCTCTCTTCCTGATCTACAGCGGCATCCGCATGTTCTTTTCCGGCGAGGCCGACGAGACGGAAGGCGAGAATGTCGTGCTCGGCTTCATGCGGAGAAACTTTCGCGTAACGAAGCGTCTCCATGGCAATCGCTTCTTTGTCCGCCGCCCCATCGACCGGAAGGGCCGCATGGCGCTCTTCATCACGCCGCTCTTCCTTGCTCTGGTCGTCATCGAGGCGGCGGATGTCGTCTTCGCCGTCGATTCCGTGCCGGCCATTTTCGCGATCACCACGGATGCCTATATCGTCTATACGAGCAACATCTTCGCGATCCTCGGCCTCCGGGCGCTCTATTTTGCCCTCGCCGCCACGATCGAGCGGTTCCGCTACCTGAAACATGCCATTGCCATTGTGCTCGTCTTCATCGGCTCGAAGATCGTCGTCGCCGACATGCTCGATATCGCGAAGATTCCGCCGGAAATCTCGCTCGCCGTAACGGTGATCCTGCTCGCAGGCGGGATTGCCTACTCCATGCGGCGCACCGCGCATGAGTCAGCGCAACCAGGCGGAAGGTTTTGATTTCTTCATGCTTCCGCCCTTGAAACGCCACACTTCGCGATTAAATACGTTCTCAGGCGCGAGGGTCTGCGAGAGCGGGCCCCGAGGGGACAGGAGCCGGATGTACGTTCCTGAACCCGATCCGCGCTGCCTTTCAAGGCCGCCGAAGCCGCCCCTAGCCGGGCGGCTTTTTCGTGCCCGGCCATCGGGCCGCCCGGTTTGGCGGCGCCCGCGCTTCCGGCTAATCTGCCGTCACATAATCTTCAGACAGAGAAATGGACGACGCAGAATGGTTGACAGCGCCAGCTCCCTTATCGGCCCCGCCTCGCAATTCTACATCTCGCAGCGGTTGCGGCTCCATTATGTGGACTGGGGGAACGAGGGCGCGGAGCCGCTGCTGCTCATTCATGGCGGACGCGACCATTGCCGCAACTGGGACTGGACGGCGGAAGCCATGCGCGACCGCTATCACATCATCGCGCCGGACCTTCGCGGCCATGGCGACAGCCAGTGGATGATCGGCAGTTCCTACGACATCAACGACTATGTCTGCGATATCGCGCAGCTCATCCATCAGCGCGGCCTCGCGCCGCTTACCATCATTGCCCATTCGATGGGCGGGGCGATCGCGCTTCGCTATACCGGGCTCTATCCCGAGACGGTGAAGAAGCTCGTCGTCATCGAAGGGCTTGGGCCCTCGCCCAAGATGATCGCCGAGCGCAACCGGATCGACGACGACCAGCGTATCCGCAACTGGATCGATGAGGTGCGCAAGCTCTCCTCGCGCCTGCCGCGGCGCTATGAATCGATCGAGGAAGCCTACAAGCGCATGCAGGGCGAGAACCCGCATCTCTCGCCGGAGCGCGCGCGGCATCTTACCGTGCATGGCGTGAACCAGAACGAGGACGGCACCTACAGCTGGAAGTTCGACAATTATGTCCGCGCCTTCCCGCCGATGGGCTTCGACGAGGACGTGACGACGAAGCTCTGGGCGCGCATCACTTGCCCGACGCTTCTCATTCGCGGCACGGAAAGCTGGGCGAGCGATCCGGTAAAGGACGGCCGCGCGGCGCATTTCCAGAATGCGAAAGTCGTGAATGTCGAAGGCGCCGGCCATTGGGTGCAGCATGACAAGCTCGAGGAATTCCTCGCGCTGGTGAACGATTTTCTGGAGGCGTGAATTGGGACGCTTGGTTTTCTCCAACCACAAGCCGTCATGCCCGGGCTCGACCCGGGCATCCAGGGACGCCGAACTCTGCCTCTCTGCAATCAAAGAGTCTTTTGATGGACGCCGCTTCGCGGCTACTGGATTGCCGGGTCACGGACTTCGTCCGGCCCGGCAATGACACGAATGGGAAGTGGAGTTGATGAATGAGTGAAACAATCCATCGCGGCTCCTGCATGTGCGGGAGCGTCCGCTTCGAGATCGAGGCGCCGCTCGGGCCGTTCGGCTTCTGCCATTGCAAAACCTGCCGCAAGGCGAGCGGCACGGCCTTCACGGCGAATTCATCCGTGCCGCGCGACAAGGTGCGCTTTCTCAACGGCGAGGAGACGATCAAGCGCTATGAGTCGAGCCCCGGCAAGTTCCGCTGTTTCTGCCCCAATTGCGGCTCGCCGGTCTACAAGGAGGCGGCGGAGCTGCCGGGCATGATCCGCATCCGCCTCGGCATTCTCGACACGCCGGTCGGCGACAAGCCCCGCGCCCATGCCTTCTGGAGCGAGCGCGCGGACTGGTACGACCTCAAGGGTGACATGCCGGTGTTCGACACCTGGCCGGATTTGCTGAAGGGGAAGTAGGCTTTGCGCGGAGCGGGCAGAGACGTGCGAACAATCGCCCCTCTTTTCACGTCATGACCCGGCTTGGCCGGGTCATCCACGCCTTTCTTTTTTCATACCGCAAAGACGTGGATGGCCCGAATAAATCGGGCCATGACGACAAAAATTGAATTCAGAAACGAAACCAATCCCTCCCCGGGACCACCCGCTCAGCCCCGCGCCTTCAGCGCCGCGAGCGTCTCGGCCGAAACCGGCGCACGCATGGCGCCGGCGAGGGCATCAAAAAGCGAGGAGACGAAAAGCGCGCGGCCCGCTTCGTCATGGGCGGCGTCCTTGCGCCGCGTCCAGAGCGCGAGCGAAGTCAGCGCCATTTCGATCATCATGCGCTGGCGCTGGATCGCGATGTCGGGCGGCAGGTCGCCGAGTGCGGCGATGATGAGCCCGTTCGCGCGGTTGATGCCCTCGAAGCCGCTGCGGATCGCGACGATGGGCAGGTCGAAATCGGGATCGTTCAGGGCCTGCGCGGCGAAGCGCACGAAGCGCACGCCCTCTTCCGTGTTCAGAAGCTCCGTCAAGGGCTCGAAGGTCGCACGCAGGATCGCGTTGATGTCGTGCTCGCGGCCCGAGCCGATCAGCGCCTCGACGCGCTGGACGCGCACCCGGTCGATGGCCGTGGCGCGGTCGGTGAAGATCGCCTCGACGAGGCGCTGCTTCGAGCCGAAATGATAATGAAGGGCGGATTCGTTCCGCTGCCCTGCGGCGGCGTTGATCTCCTTCAGCGTCACAGCATGAAGCCCGCGCTCGCCGAAAAGCTGCTCGGCCGCCAGCATCAGCCGCCGCCGCGTATCCCCGCGCCTGCCCGGCTTCTCGCCCGCCTTCTGCTCGTCCAATGCATCGCTCATACCCGGCAGCGTAATGAAGGGCATTAGGGGAGGCAAGTAGTCTACTCACGCAAGTCTCACCCGCCTCAACCTCAACGCATTCCCGATGACCGAAACGGAGGATAGCGACATCGCAGCTGCCGCGAAGATGGGGCTCAGGAGCAGGCCGGAGACGGGGTAGAGGATGCCGGCGGCGAGCGGCACGCCGGCGGCGTTGTAGACGAAGGCGAAGAAGAGGTTCTGCCTGATATTGCGCATGGCGGCGCGGCTCAAAGCCCTTGCGCGGACGAGGCCCATCAGGTCGCCCTTCACGAGCGTCACGCCTGCCGCCTCCATCGCCACGTCTGTGCCCGTGCCCATGGCGATGCCGACATCGGCGGCCGCGAGCGCCGGGGCGTCGTTCACGCCGTCGCCCGCCATGGCGACGATGCGGCCTTCGGCGCGCAGCCGCTTCACGACCTCCGCCTTCCTTTCGGGCAGGACTTCGGCTTCCACCTCTTCAATACCGAGGGTCTTCGCGACCGCTTCCGCGGTGGCGCGGGCATCGCCCGTCAGCATGACGATGTGGAGGCCCGCCTCCCGCAAGTGCCGGATCGCCGCCGCGCTCGTTTCCTTCACCGGGTCCGCGACCGCGACGAGGCCCGCGAGGCTGCCTTCCACCGCGACGAAGACCACGCTTGCGCCCTCGCCCCTCAGCGCGGCGACGCGGCGGGCCACCGGCGCCACGTCGACGCCCAGTTCCCTCATCAGCGTCTCATTGCCCAGCGCGACCGGCTTGCCGCCGACCCGGCCCGTGACGCCCTTGCCCGACGGCGCGTCGAAATCCTCCGCTTCCGCAAAACTTATCCCCTCCCCCCTGGCGGCGGCGATAATGGCCGCAGCCAGAGGATGCTCGCTGCCGCTTTCGAGGCTTGCGGCGAGCGAGAGGAGGTTTTCGCGCGAGATATCGCCATGAGGCTCCGCGACGCGCAGCACCGGACGGCCTTCCGTTAGCGTGCCGGTCTTGTCGATGACGAGCGTGTCGACCTTTTCGAAACGCTCCAGCGCCTCGGCATCGCGGATGAGGACGCCCATGGAGGCGCCGCGGCCCATCGCCACCATGATCGACATGGGGGTCGCAAGCCCGAGCGCGCAGGGACAGGCGATGATGAGGACCGAGACGGCGGCGATGAGCGCATAGGAGAAGGCGGGTTCCGGCCCGAGAAAGGACCAGAGGATGAAAGCGATGATGGCGACGGCGAGCACCACGGGAATGAAGATGCCGGAGACCTTGTCTGCCAGCGACTGGATGGGCGCGCGGCTCCGCGAGGCTTCGGCGACGAGGGCGACGATGCGCGCGAGCATGGTTTCCTCGCCGACGCCTTCGGCGCGCATGACGAAGCTTCCCTGCCCGTTCAGCGTGCCGCCGATCACTTTCGCGCCTTCGCGCTTTTCCTGCGGCACGCTTTCGCCCGTCACCATGGCCTCGTCCACGGCGCTACGGCCCTCGGTGACCGTCCCGTCCACCGGCACGCGCTCGCCGGGGCGGACGCGCAGGAGATCGCCCTTCCGCACCTCTTCGAGCGGCACATCCTCATCGCCCGCGGCGGTGAGGCGCCGGGCGGTGCGGGGCGCGAGGTCGAGCAGCGCGCGCAGTGCATCGCCCGTGCGGTCGCGTGCCTTCAGTTCGAGCACCTGGCCGAGCAGCACCAGCGCGACGATGACGGCGGCGGCCTCGAAATAGAGCGGCACCGCGCCATGCGCATCGCGGAAGGCATCGGGGAATATCTGCGGCGCGAGCACCGCCACCAGCGAATAGAGATAGGCCGCGCCGGTGCCGATCGCGATCAGCGTGAACATGTTGAGGTTGCGCGTGACGATGGAGGCCCAGCCGCGCCGGAAGAAGGGCAGGCCCGCCCAGAGCACCACCGGCGTTGCGAGCGCCAATTGCGTAAAGGCCATGGCATGAGGAGAAAGCGGCACATGGAAGCCAAAGAGATGCGCGCCCATTTCCAGCGCGAAGAGCGGCAGGGAGAAGAGGAACGCAACCCAGAAGCGCCGGGTCATGTCCTTCAGCTCCTCGTTTTCCGGCTTGTCGCGGGAAATGCCCATCGGCTCCAGCGCCATGCCGCAGATCGGGCAGGCGCCGGGCCCGTCCCGCACGATCTCGGGATGCATGGGGCAGGTATATTTCGTGCCGGGTGGCACGGGCCCATGATCCACCGGCGCATGAGCGCCATGGCCGTGGCAGGCAGGCTTCGCCCCGCCGGCCGCGAGATATTTTTCCGGCTCGGCGGCAAATTTCCGCGCGCAGCCCGCCGAACAGAAATGGAACGTTTCGCCCTGATGCACATGAGTGTGGGGCGTTTCGCCCGGCACCACTTCCATGCCGCAGACGGGATCGCGCGTTGTTTCCTTCGCCGGTGCCATTTCTATCTCTTTCCCTTGAAGACCGATGGCCTGAATATGGGGCTTCCAGCAACTGGAAGGTCAAGGCCGGGCGGAAGCTTGACGCTTCGGGCCCCGGCTGGCACTTGAAACGGGGCATGAGTAAGCCCCTCCGTTCGCGTGAAAACCGCGGGAGACGCATGAAAGGTCCATCGCCGCGGATAGTCGCGTTCATCGCCGCGCTCGCCCTGCCTGTGCTTGTGCTGGCGGCGGCCGCGCGCGCGGATGAGGCGGAGGGAGAAACCGCGACCGGCTTTTCCTGGGAGCGGCCGGCGAACGGGCTCGACTTCTCCACCCGCGTCGCGGGCCGGCGCATTCCCGATTATCTGCGCGATCTCCTGGAAGATGCGCGCGAACTGCGGCCCGATGTCGAAGACGGGCCACCGCCGCCCGCAACGCTCGCACAGCTTCGCCGCCGCGCCCAGGAAGACGAGAAGCGCCTCGAGGAAGTGCTGAAATCCGAGGCCTATTACGATGGCCGCGTGTCGAGCTCTGTGCGGCAGGCGCAGGGCGGCGCCTTCGAGGTGGTTTATTTCGTGGCGCTCGGCACGCGCACGATGATCGGCCGCTTCGACATCGCCTATAGCGACCATGCGGGCGGCGGCGACGGGCGGCCGGCGAGCGGCGCTGAACTCGGCCTTCAGCCGAACCGCGCGGCGACGGCGGATCGCGTCATCGATCTCACGCAAAAGGCGCTGGCCGCGCTGCATAACAATGGCTATCCGCAAGCGGTGCTCGACCGGCGCCGCGTCGTCATCGACATTTCCTCGCATGAAGGGCGCGTCACGCTCTTCATGACGGCCGGGCCGCGCTTCGTGTTCGGCGAAACGCGGATCAGCAATCCCGACGGGCGCACAGACACGAATTATGTGCGCGAGCTCACCACCATGCGCGAAGGCGCAGTCTATGACCGGAGCGAAGTCGACCGCACGGTTGAGGTGTTGCGCGGCACGGGGCTTTTCGCAAGCACGGCCGTCACCTCGGGCGAGGCGGAAGGCGAGGCTCTGCCGCAGATCGTCGAGCTCACCGAGCGCGCGCCGCGCACGGTGCGCCTCGGCGCCAAATGGTCGACGAGCGAAGGCGCCGGCGTGCAGGGAAGCTGGGAGCACCGCAATCTCTTCGGACGGGCGGAGCGGCTCACGCTCGGTCTCTCCATCGCACAGATCGAGCAGGCGGCGACGGCAGACTTCCGCAAGCCGAATTTCCTGCGCGCCGACCAGAGCCTGCTCGCCAGCGCCGAAATCGTGCATGAAGAGAACGATGCCTATACCGAAAACCGCATCAAGTTGGGCGCCTCGCTCGAGCGGCCGCTCAGCCGCTGGTGGACCGGTTCGCTCGGTGCAACCTTCCAGATCACAGAGACGGAAGACATCAACGGCCGCATCACCTATCAGCTCATCGGCATTCCCGTGACGGCGCGCTACGACAATACGGACGATGTGCTCGACCCCACCGAAGGGCTTCGCGCCGCGCTGATGGGCACGCCCTATTTCGGCACGAGCGATCAGCGCGCGACGACCTTCACCAAGCTCGAAGCCACGGCATCGACCTATCTCTCTTTCAGCGAAGAGCTTGTGCTGGCGCTGCGCGGGCGCTACGGCCTCATCGCGACGGACGACACGACGGACGTGCCGGGCTCGACGCGCTTCTATGCGGGCGGCGGTGGCTCGGTGCGCGGCTATGGCTACCAGATGGCGGGACCGCTCGATGCGCGGGGCGATCCCATCGGCGGGCGTTCGGTGCTGGAGGCGAGCGCGGAGGCCCGCTACCGCTTCACCGAAACGATCGGCGGCGTCGCCTTCATCGATGGCGGACAGGCCTTTTCGAGCCTCGAGCCCTCGCTCGACGATCCGCTGCTCTGGGGCGCGGGCCTCGGCGTCCGGTACTACACGCCGATCGGCCCGCTCCGCTTCGATGTGGCGGTGCCTCTGAACAAGCGCAGCGGCGTCGATGACGCATTCCAGATCTATGTCTCGCTGGGGCAGGCCTTCTGATGGCGGCGGACCAGACATATCTGCGCCAGATGGGCGCCTTCAGGCGAATCGTCAGGGGCCTGCTCGCCCTCGCCTTCGTCTTGGCGGGGCTCCTTCTCGCGGCCGTCGTTTTCGTAATCGGCGCGCTCAACATCGCGCCGCTACGCCATGCGCTGCTCGACCAGGCGATGCGGCTTGTCGAGAGCGAGGATATGCGCGTCGAGATCGGCGATATCGGCGGCAGCTGGCCGCGGCATCTCGTTCTCGAAGACTTGCGCCTCCACGATGCCGAAGGCGAATGGCTGGCGCTTGCGCGGCTTGAACTCGACTGGCAGCCGCTTGAACTCTGGCGCGGCCGGGCGCTTGTGGAGCGGCTCGCAAGCGAAGGGCTCTCCGTCCGGCGCGCTCCGGCGGGCGGTGAGGGTGAAACGGAGAGCGAATTCGTCCTCCCGGTTCTTCCCGTCGATATCGAGATCGAACGTTTCCATCTCGCCGCCACGCAGCTTGGCGAGGACATTGCCGGGCAGGATGTGGCGTTCGATGCGGCGGGCGCCGTCGCCTTCATGCGCGGCGGCGGCTCGCTGACGCTCGAGGCGGCGCGCACCGATGGCGTGACCGGCACAGTCTCTCTTGCTCTCACCTATCTGCCTGCGGGCCAGAACGGCAGCCTCTCGATCTCTATCGAGGATGGCGAGCCCGGGCGGCCCGGAGTTGCCGCACCGCTCCTCGACATTGACGGGCTTGAGCGGCTCGCCCTTACGGCCAATGGCACGATGCGCGAGGGTCTTGTGACCGGCAGCGCCGCGCTCGATGGCGGGCGCGCCATCGGTCTCGATCTCGACCTCCATGGCGGTTTGACAGCCGGCACGCATCTCGACGCAACGCTTGCTGCGCGCGGAGATATCGTCGCACGTGAACTCGATTTCGCCGGCGCCCCGGAGGAGATCCGTGCCGAAGCACGACTGACACCGCTTCGCCGCGGCGCCTACCGGGTTGACCTCGCCACACTCCGGGCAGGCGAACTCGATCTCACCGGCAACGTGACCGCCACGCCGGAGGCGGGCGGCGGCTGGGCTCTCGATGGCGCAGGCGACATTACAGGGGCGCATCATCTCGTGTCGCCAGAGGCCGAGACGCTTCTTGCGCGGGCGGGCTGGCGGATCGCGGGAGCCATCGACGGTACTTTCGCTGCCGTTCAGATTGACGAAGCGGAGTTGACAACGAGTGCAGGCTCTGTGCGTTTCGCCGGCGGGCTCAGCTTCGGAGAAGCATTTGTCCTGACTGGCGAAGGCAGCGCCGGGATTTCCGACTTGCGTCCCGTGGGCGAATTGCTTGGCCAGCCGATGCAGGGCACGGCAAACCTCCGTTTCGAGGACATTTCGATCTCCGGCGATACGGGTCAAATGGACATCGCCATCGAGACGAGCGCCGTCGCAACCGGCAATGCAGAACTCGACGCGCTGCTCGCCGAAGGGTTCACCGGCACGGCGCGCGCGGGTTTTGGCGGCGGCAACACCGTGGTGGTGACAGACCTCAGTGCGCGTGCAGGATCGCGGCTCGACATCACCGGCGATTTCACGCTCGCCGATAGCGGTGCAATGCGAGGTGAAGCGAAAGCCGCCATGGCGGAAATTGGCGCCATCGCGGGAGAGACGGCACGAGGAGCCCTTTCCGCCAGCGCCCGCATCGAAGGCACGCTGGACCAGCCGACACTCGCGCTCGACGCCACGCTGGCACGCGGTTCACTCGCCGGCTTCGATACACGCGAAGCGGTGCTCAACCTCGATCTCACGCAAGGGCGCGGTCCGCTCGTCTTCCGCCTCAGCGGCACCGATGGTACAGCGACGCTGCGCAGCTCGATAGAACTGCCGGATGAAGGCGGCGCGCGCTTCGATGCGATAGACCTCAATCTTTTCGGGGCGCGGCTTGCGGGGGCAGTGGCGGTTTCGCCCGAGGGCATTGCGCAAGGCGGACTCTCGGGCAGCCGCGTCGCGCTTGAGCCGCTTGGGCGGCTTGCAGGGATCGCACTCGACGGCCGCGCGGATATCGAGCTTGCGCTCGCCGACAATGAAGGCCGGCAGGACGGGAACCTCACCCTCACATCGCGGCGGATCGACATCGACATCACCGAGCCTGCCACGCTTGACCATGTGACGCTCGAGGCACAGCTCGCCGATCTCACGGGAACAGGCTCCGTCGACGCACGGTTTGAGGCGGAGAGCGGTGCGTCCGGCAATTCGCGTTTCACGAAAGTCGAGGTTCTGGTGAGGGGACCATTCGACGACATCTCTATTTCCGCGAATATCGAGGGCGAGCGGCTCACGATCAATGCCGAGACGCTTTCGTTCGCCATTGAAGGCAGGGTGACCCCTTCGCTGGTGACGCTTTCGCGCCTCGATGCTGTTGTCGGCGGAGCGAGCGCTGAACTCGGTTCGCCGCTCGAAATGGAGCTTCGCGACGGTCTCACCCGCCTCCGCGCGCTCGACATGCGGTTCACAGGACCGGAGGGCGAAGGGTCGCTCGGCGGCAGTTTCGCCATGGGCCCCCGCAGCGCGCAGGCGAGCCTTGCCCTGGAGCGCCTGCCGCTTGAACTCGTGTCGCCCTTCCTTCCCTTCGCGGTCATTGGCGGCACGGGCTCCGGCACGCTCGAACTCGACACAAACCGTGAGGCCGGCGAGGTGCGCCTCCGCTTCGACAAGGCGGTGCTTGCAGAAGCCGGGCTCGATATACGCCCCGCATTCGACGCCACGCTTGATGCCGAATGGGCCGGCCGCCGCCTGTCATTCACGGCGGAGGCGCTGGGCGTCTCCGAAACACCTTTCCGGCTCACTGGCTCTCTGCCGCTCATTCGCGATCCTGCAGGCGCATTCCCCGTCCTGCCGGAGCGCGGGCCGATCGAGGCCTCGCTCACCTGGAAGGGACCGATGGCATCGCTGATGGCCCTTGCCGATCTTCCGGGGCAGAGGCTCACGGGCGATGCCGAAATCGCGCTGACTGCGGATGGCGATATCTCCGCGCCGCAGGTTTCCGGTCATGCGAGACTCGCCAACGGCACGTTCGAAAATTACGAGACCGGCACGCTGATGCGCGATCTTGACGTCAATATCGAAGGGCAGCGGAGCGAACTGCTCTCCTTCTCGATGAGTGCCCGCGACCATGCAAACGGGAGGGTCGACGCCGAAGGCACACTGTCGCTTGCGGCCGGTGCAAACCCCGCGGTCTCGATCCGCACGCGCTTCGAAAATATGCGGATGGTGAGCCGCCGCGATCTCATTCTCGGCGTCGAGGGCGATCTTTCGCTCACCGGCCCCTCGTTTCCGCCGAGCCTCGAGGCTCCGCTCAAGCTCGAAGGCTCACTCCTCACCACGGAAGCGCGCTATCTCATTCCGCAGAGGCTGCCGGGCGGTGTTTCGACCATCGATGTCATCATCGTGCAGGGCGCGGAAGAAGCCGATGCGGCCGATCTGGCCGAGGATGCCAAGCCTCTGCCGCTGGAGCTCGATGTGACACTCCGCATCGGCAATCCGCCGGCGCGCGTGGCGGGCCGCGGTGTCGACTCGCTCTGGACGGGATCGGTGCAGGTGACTGGGCTTGCCGAGGATCCTGTGGTACGAGGCACGCTGACGGCCGAGCGCGGCACACTCGACTTCGCCGGCAAGACCTTCACCCTTTCGCGCGGTCGCGTGATCTTTGCCGGGGAGAGGCCGATCGACCCGAGGCTTGACGTTGCACTCGACTATGCGCGAAGCGATTTCTCGGCGACGGTCGCCATCAGCGGGCGCGGCTCCTCGCCCTCGATCGAGCTCGACTCCACCCCCTCACTACCTCGCGACGAAATCATCTCCCGCATTCTCTTCGAGAGGGGCACAGGCGAACTGACCGCTTTCGAGGCGGCGCAACTTGCCAATACGGCAGCTGAACTCTCTGGTGGCGGCATTGGCGGCTTCGGAATTCTCAGCCAGATACAGGATTCGCTCGGCCTCGATGTGCTGCGCGTCGATCAAGGCGCGTCGGGCGGTACCACCGTATCTGCGGGCAGGTATCTTCGAGAAGGCTTCTATGTCGGCGTGGAGCAGGGCGCGCTGGCGAGCGATTCAAGCGTCAAGGTCGAGATCGACGTGACGTCCAATATCAGCGTCGAGACGAAGATCGGCAACGACGCATCAAGCAATGTGGGTGTCAACTGGAAATGGGACTACTAGTCCCCGTTCAGCGGCGCCCGTCCATCACGCCTTCGGTCGTCACGGCGCCGGAGGAGAAATTATTGATGCGGTCGAGCTGTTCGCGCTCCTTGATCAGCTCCTGCTGCTTCCGGCGCTCATACTCCTCGGCATACATTTCCGCATCGCGCGTTTCGGGCGAGGAATATTCATCGTCGTAGCCCGAACGGTAGTTGACGGGCGGCGTGCCGACAGGGTCCGAGGTTTCGTACTGGATATCGCCCCCTGCGCCCGCGTCCTGTGCCTGAAGGGCAAACGGGAAAGCCGCGATCACAACACCGGCGGCAAACGCCCGGACGAGGGCTCCGCGAGACATTCTTCCGTGTCCAGTCGTTTTCATCTTCCTACCTCCAGGCTGCACCGGGCGCTGCTGCGACCCACCTTCCCCGAAACGGGACGTTACAGCCAGTTCAAACAGAATGTAGGCCGCCGTGGCAGGCCTGCAAGAGCGCGAAATCCGAAGCACTGTCGCGCGCCGGACACAGTTGCCGGTACCTCAATGTCAAAGCGGGACGGGCGCCTGCCGGGTCAGGCGGTTCCGGCAACCTTCACCACCAGCTTGCCGATATTGCCGCCATCGAAGAGACGGTTAACCGCCACCGGGGCATTCTCAAGCCCGTCCACGATGGTTTCGCGGTGCTTGAGCTTGCCCTCGACCACCCACTGCGCGAGCTGCATCGTGCCTTCGGCGAACTTCGGCATGAAGTCGATGACGATGAAGCCGCGTACCTCGATACGGCGCATCAGGATGGGCGAGAAGTCGCCGCGCATCGCTGGATCGCCGGTATTGTAGCCCGAGATCATGCCGCAGAGGGGCATGCGGCTGAACAGGTTCATCCGCGCCATGACGGCTTCCATGATCTCACCGCCGACATTCTCGAAATTGACGTCGATGCCGTCGGGCGTCGCCGCGGCGAGCTGCTCGCGCCAGTCCGGCCGCTTGTAGTCGACGGCTGCATCGAAACCGAGGTCCTCGACGATGTGGCGGCACTTGTCCGGCCCGCCGGCAATGCCGACCGCGCGGCAGCCCTTGATCTTCGCGATCTGGCCGACCACGGAACCGACGGCGCCGGCCGCGGCAGAAACGACGACGGTCTCTC
Organism: Parvibaculaceae bacterium; assembly: GCA_019636015.1. GTDB lineage: Bacteria > Pseudomonadota > Alphaproteobacteria > Parvibaculales > Parvibaculaceae > Parvibaculum. Next base: position 927,417 of record JAHBYJ010000001.1, on the reverse strand, counting down.
CCGCCTTCGGCCTGCCAAGCTCCAGCAGGCCGAAATAGGCGGTCAAGCCCGTCATGCCGCAAGCGCCGAGCATGACCGGCAGATCGACGGGCAGGCCCTGCGGCAGAACGCTCATGGCGCGCAGGCCCTCGTCGGCGATGCAGTAGTCCTGCCAGCCGGTGAGGCCGCTCACATGATCGCCTTCCTTGTAGCGGGCGGAATTCGACTTCACGACGATACCCACGCCGCCGCCGCGCATGACCTCGCCGATGGCGACGGGCGGCATGTACTGGTCCATGTCGCTCATCCAGATGCGATTGGTCGGGTCGAGACTGAGATAGAGGACGCGCACCAGCGCCTCGCCGGGCCCCGGTTCCGGGATCGTTTCTTCCACGAAATCGAAATTGGACTTCTCAATGCGCCCCGTGGGCCTCGTCTTCAGGCGGAACTGGCGGTTGACGTCGTTCTTCATTTTATCCTCCCGGATATCGTCGGTAGCGAAATGTCGGCGCGGCGCGCCCCTCAGGGCATCACGATCTCGAACCAGAAATCGAAGCGGTCGAGCAGCGAAATGAAATCCGCGAAGGATGCGGCATCGCCATCGATCGAAACGCTTTCATGCGGCAGCGCGGTTTCGCCGGTAACGAGGTTCACCAGCGCCTCGCGCGTGAGCGATACGGTGGGCGCGAACTTCATCTCACGCCCCGGATAATGATGGAAGACCGCGTTTTCGACGGTGACGAGGAAATGCTCCTTCGCATCGGTGAAGCGGATGTTGAAGGCAAGTTCCCGCGCGCCCGCCTTTTCGCCATTGAGACGAACGGAGAGGGAGTCGAGCAGTTGCTCGGCGGGCAAGGTGCGCAATTGGCCGGCGGCACCCTGGCGCGGCGTATCCGAGGGCGGACGCGGATTGCGCAGTTCCATTGCGGCGGTGAGATAGAAGGCGCGCCACGGGCCCGACTCCGCCTGATAGCCAAGCTGTTCCAGCGCGTCGGCCTGCAGGTGACGCGCATCGGCATTGCCGGGATCGGCGAAGACGAGATGATTCACGAGTTCGCAGACCCAGCGGTAGTCGCCTTTGGCAAATGCATTGCGGCCTTTCGCGAGAAGCGCCTCCGTACCGCCCGCAAGATCGACATAGCGTTTCGCCGCCTCGACCGGCGGATGCTTGTGTAGGTTTGCCGGATTGCCGTCGAACCAACCGAGATAACGCTGATAGACCGCCTTCGCATTGTGATTGAGCGTGCCGTAATAGCCGCGCGTGTACCATTCGGCGGCGAGCGTCGGCGGCAGCTTCAGCTCTTCGGCAATTTCGAGCGGCGTGAGCCCGTGATTGGCCATGCGCAGGGTCTGGTCATGGACATATTTATAGAGGTCGCGCTGCTTCCTCAGAAAGGAGACGGCAGCGTTCGACCCCCAGCGCGGCCAGTGGTGGCTCGCGAAGAGGACATCGGTCTTTGCACCGAAAAGTTCGATCGCCTCGTCGATATACCAGCTCCAGGCCTTGGCATCGCGCACCTGCGCGCCGCGCGGCGTGTAGATATTGTGGAGATGGCAGGAGCAGTTCTCCGCCATGCAGAGCGCCTTGAACTGCGGGAAGTAGAAGTTCATTTCCGCCGGCGCTTCGGTGCCCGGCGTCACCTGGAAGACGATCTCGACACCGTCCACCACCATGCGTGTGCCGCTCTCGGAAATGCTCACCGTCGGCGGCACGAGACTCACCTGCCCCATCGACACGGTCTTGCCGAGGCCCGCATCGACATGGCCGCGCGCATTGCGCGGCAGCAGGGCGCCATACATGTAGGTGGCACGGCGGCCCATCGCGTTGCCCGCCAGCACATTCTCGCTCACCGCTTCCTCGAGAAAGCCTTCTGGCGCGATGATCTGGAGGCCCCGGGCGATATCCTCATCCGAGAGCACGCCCTTCACGCCGCCATAATGGTCGACATGGCTGTGCGTGTAGATGACGGCGGTCACGGGCTTGTCGCCGCGATGCTCACGCATCAGCGCCAGCGCGGCGGCGGCAGGCTCGGCGGAGATCAGCGGGTCGATGACGATGTAGCCGGTGTCGCCTTCGATGAAGGTGATGTTCGACAGATCGAAATTGCGGACCTGATAGATGCCGGGCGTGACCTCGAAGAGGCCGTGGATGGAATTGAGCTTCGCCTGACGCCACAGACTCGGATTCACGGTATCCGGGCAGCCGCAACCTTCGCCCTCGAAGGCGAAGGTACCCATGTCCCAGACGGCATGTCCGTGCTCGCTCAAGACCTTCGCGTCTGGAATCGTCGCGATGAAGCCCTTCTTCGCCAGTTCGAAATCTTCACCCGTGTCCTCGGGCAGGGTTTTCACCAGCGCATCCAGCGCATGGCGCGTCGCTTCCGTGGCGTCTTTCGGCTGTTCCATCGTCGTTCCCCTACCCGTCCGCCCGAAATACGGGCGTGCTCACGCCCACTTGCGGGACGCTTTGGAACGCGAGACTACCTTGCCCACCCACGGGAACAAAGTCTTCAGGCGCGGATATCGCCCTTCATCGTGAACTGGCTGACAAGAAAGAGCATGTCGAGTTCTTCTCCGGTTCTCGACAGGGGCGCGAGGAGAATTTCGAAGCGAATGAAGGTCTTGTCCTCATGCAGGACTTCGCCCCGGCCGAGGAGCGGTTGTCGCGCTTCCATCATCGTGCGCGTGGCGCCGAGCCAGCGCTCCCGGATTTCGGGGGCAACAACTGTCGATAATGGCCGGTTGTGGATCGGGCCGAAGACGTCCTCGAATTTCGAACCTGCGATCCGGGGGAAGATTTCCAGAAATCCGGATTGACGCCTTATCTCGAAGAGGGAGACGAAGGGCAGCAAGCGCGGAATTTCTTCCGGCCGGATGTCCGCGCGCAGCGGCATCTCACGGCCTGCGGCCTTGGCTTGCCAGTAGGCCAGCCCCTCACGCACCTCCTGTGTATCGCAGGTGAAATCGGTGTCCAACGCGATCGGCGGGAGCGTGATCGCGTCGGGCTGGGGCCTGAAACCCGCGGCCATTCCGGTCCTCCTCCAAGGGGCCATTCTTCAAGATGAGCGTATAGAGCCGGGGAGAATGACGAAAGAACGATTTCAGACAGGGCGCCTGATCAGGCTTGCCCGATTCCGCGCCAGAGGAGGGCTGGCGTCAGGTCTGCAATATGGCGGCATCCGCTGAGTGCCATTGCTGCCTCCAGCTCGGCCCGCAGCATGTGCAGGATGTGGGCGACGCCGGGCGCTCCGGCGGCCGCCAGCGCATGGATGACCGGGCGCCCGATCAGAACGGCACGCGCACCAAGCGCTAGCGCCATCAAGACATCGGTTCCACGCCGGATTCCGCCGTCCATGAGGACGGGAAAGTGGCCCGCGACCGCCTCCACGACACCGGGTAATGCGTCGAGAGTTGCGGGCAGCATATCGAGCGTTCGACCGCCGTGGTTCGAGACGATGACACCTGCGGCCCCCGCGTCCATGGCGCGGCGCGCATCGTCCGGATGCAGGATGCCTTTCAGCAGAACGGGCAGGCGCGTATTCGAAATGAGCCAGGCGATATCAGCCCAGGATGGCGCGGCGGCGAGAAGGGGACTCGCAAAGACCGCGCTTTCGCCCGGCCCCGCCACATGGGGCGGCAACCCTCGCATACCCCTCAGGTTCACCGCCTCCACCGAGGGAGGCAATGCGAATCCGGCACGTTGCTCATCGTTGCGGATGCCAGTCACGGGTGCGTCGACGGTGACCACAAGCGCACGGTAACCTGCTTGCTCCGCTCGCCGCACCAACTGCAGCGTGAACTCCCTGTCCGGCAAAATGTAAAGCTGGAACCAGAGGGCACCGCCCGCGGCAGCGGCTATATCTTCAAGCGATATGCTCGCCTGGGCGCTAACCACCATGCCGCCCTTCATAGCCGTTGCGGCGACGGCGGGTGCGATCTCCCCATCGGGATGTGCAAGCCGCTGGAATGCCATTGGCGCGACGAGAAGCGGATGCTCGAAATGCGATCCGAAGAGGTCAACTGCCGTGCAGCCGTCCTTCAGATCAGCGAGCACGCGCGGTATGAGGCGAAACCGGCGAAAGGCAGCGAGATTCTCCGCATGGGTCAGGCCGTCTGCCGCTGCGCCGTTCAGATAGGCCCATGCCCCATCGTCGAGCCGCTCGCGCGCATAGGGCTGGTAGTCGCTCGCGCTCGCGATGTCGCGAGGGATGTGCTCGAGCGGCGGCTTGAGGAAATGGCTCATCGGGTGCCCGTCAGGTGTCCGCCCATTGGCGCAGCAGGTTGTGATAGACCGCCATGAGCTTCGGGACGGCTTCGCTTTCCGGCGTTTCCGCTCGTACACGCCGGATCGCCTCGTCCATATCCCACAGAAGCGCGCGCTGACTGTCCTGCCGGACGAGGCTCTGAATCCAGAAAAAAGAGGCAATCCGTGCCCCGCGCGTGACCGGTGTCACGCGGTGGAGGCTCGTGCCCGGATAGATCACCATATGGCCCGCCGGAAGTTTGACCGCGTGGCTGCCATAAGTGTCCTCGACGATCAGCTCGCCGCCGTCATACTCGTCCGGATCGCAGAAAAAGAGCGTCGCCGAAACATCGGAGCGGATGCGATGCGGCGTACCGGGCACGGAAAAGATCGCATTGTCGACGTGATGGCCATAGGTGCCGCCGCCGGCATAGCGGTTGAAGCGCGGCGGCAAAACCTTGAGCGGCAGAACCGCAGACATGAAGCGATCGTTTCGGCCGAGGCGCTCGAGAATGAAATCGCCAAGCTTGCGCGTCAGGGAATCGTCCGGCGCGAGTTGCTCGTTCGCCTTGACGCGCGCGGCGAGATCTCCCGCCGTGGCCCGTCCGTCCTGCCATGCCGCATTTTCAAGCGCGGTACGGCAATGGCGCACTTCCTCCGCCGTGAGAAAGTCTGGAATGGTGAGCATCATCGGCGGAAATCTCCCTTCGTCCGCATGCGCCCATATATAAGCGAGAGGCGGTCCATCCGCCAGTTACACCTGCCACAATGAAAAAGCCCCGGCTCGAAAGAGCCGGGGCGTCGATGGCACGATGCCCGGCCGCCCTCAGAAGCTGAAGCTCGTCGTGATCGTGAAGGTCCGGGGATTACCGAGTTGCACACGGCGCCCGTTCCAGTTGGCCGAGGTTATGTAAGTCTTATCTGCCAGGTTTTCGACATTGAGGCGGATATCGACATTCTCATTGATCTCATAGGAGACCATCGCGTCGAAAACCGTATAGGCGGGAAGCTCGCCATAGCGGCTGTTCGCAATGATGCGCAAGGCGTCATCCGTACGGCCGATATAGGACTCGCCGACATGGCGGATGCCGCCGCCCAACGTCAGGCCAATGGGGAATCGGTAGGTTGTCCAGAGATTGGCGCTCACATTCGGCGTGAAGGCGAGCTCGTCGCCATTCGTGGTGAGTGCTGCGCCATAGTCGCCCGGATTTGCGGCCCTGAGCGCGGCATCGAAAGCCGGATCGTGCTTGCGCTCGCTGTCCATCAGCAGAAGACCGGCAAAGACGTTCCACTCCTGCGTGATCCGGCCGGCCGCGCCGAGTTCGAGTCCCTGAACCATCTGCTCGCCATAGCCGAGCAACGTCGTGGAGTTGAGCGCGATGGGCACATCCTTCTTCACCGTGTGGAAGAGAGCTGCGGTCAGCGAAAGGCGTTCGTCGAGCACGTCCCATTTGGTGCCGATTTCATAATTGTGCGACGTCACAGGTTTCGCTCCAGCAACGAAGCCGGGAAATGAATTGACGCCTGTGCGCGAAATGTCGGGATTCGAAAGGAACGAGGTGTGCGGATCCTGCGACACGCCGTAGGACACATAGACGCTGCCGTTTTCGGCAGGCTTGTAAACGAGGCCGAGCTTGCCGCCGAGCAGCGTATCGCTTTCGCTGTAGGTTGCGGCGCCAGCGATCGAGGTGTCGTCGGTTTCAATGTCGGCCTTGTAGCGCTCGGCGCGCATGCCGCCCGTCGCCTGCCATTGACGGCTGAATTCCACGGTGTCGTAGACATAGGCTGCGACCGTCTCGACCTCCACCTCGCTGCTCGCGACGGGAGCGACCGGCGCCCCTGGCGCGCGGTTGGGATCGGGATTGAATGCGCCGGTCGTGCTGTTGACGGTGTTGAACTTGTTGGCATCGCCCTGCTCGCGGGTGAGCTCGACACCGGTCGCGAGATTGTGCTTCAGGGAACCTGTCGCAAATTCGAAAGACAGATTGGTCAGGTTGGTAAGAGATTCGTTCCGGCGGTCGTAAAACTGGGTCTGTGTATTGATGACACCGCCCCCTGCGTTGCCGGTCGGCACGGTATAACGCGCCGTGCGGTCGACAACCGACCAACGTGTCTGATTGCTGACCGTCGCCGCCGCCGAGAGATCGTATTCGAAGCGGGCAAGCAGCACATCGCTCGTCGCATCGTCGAAATCCGACGACAGGCCATAGAAATTGTCGCGCGATAGCCCCGCCAGCGCCGGATCGTAGACCGCCTGTGCATCCGGGTTGTTGCCGTTCAGATCCGCGAAGGCCGCGCCGGGCAAACCCCAATCCGGCAGATCGTTGCGCTCCACATGCTCGAAGGAAAGGATCGTGCGGAACTCCGTGCCCAGACCGAAGGCGACCGACGGCGCAAGCCCCCAGGATTTCGCTTCGGCGACATCGCGGCCGGGAATGCCGCTGTCCTCAAGCAGCAGATTGAGGCGGACGGCCGTATTCGGGCTGATCATCTGATTGACATCGGCTGTCAGCCGGCGGCGGTCCTCGCTGTCATATTCGTCGAAACCATAGCTCGCATCGGCATTGATGAAATCTCGTGCGGTCGGCGTCTTGGATACAATGTTGACATAGCCACCAGCGCTACCGCGGCCATTGTCGGCCGCCGGGCCCTTGAAGACTTCCACCTGCTCGACGTTGAAGGAGTCCCGGGTGTAGCTGCCGCTGTCGCGCGAACCATCGTAGAAAATGTCGCCGCTCGCATCGAAGCCGCGCAGCATGAAATTGTTGGACGAGGTGCCGAAGCCGTTTTCGCCCGCATTGAAACTGATGCCGGGGGTGTTTTTCAGGATTTCGGTCAGGTTGCGCGCGCCCTGCTCGCGGAAGACCTGCTCGGGAATCACGTTGACGGTCTGGGGCGTGTCGAGAAGCGGGGCAGTCTGCTTGGACGAAGACAGGTGGTCGACCGTGTAGGAGCCCTCACCCTGTCCCTGAACTTCGAGCGGCGTTGTGACGAGCGCCTCCGTCTCCTCCTGTTGCTCCGGGGCCGTCTGCTGCGCAGCCGCTGCAGTGGCAAAAACGGAAAGCGAGGCGGTCACACCGGCGGCGAGCGCAAGGCGGGACGCCGTGGTCAACAGGCGAGCGTCGGTCTTCATCGGTCTGGAATTCCCCCAGGTAAGAGTGCGATTGCGAGTCGTTCTTAAATATGACTGGGGGCGCGGGCTAGTCAGAAAAATTCAACTTTTGCGAATGCTTCTCATTTGTGACATATCCGCCACGGTTGACCCAATGACCTCAAGTGGCCGACGTAACGCGCCGAAGCGCGGCAAAATGCGTTATTGATAATTACTCGCAGATGTGGCCTATGGGCCGAAATACCGGCATGTCCCGCCGGAGAGCGCTCGTGCCAAATTCCGATTGCGCGGCGCAGGCCAAGGCCGTGGAATCGCCACGGCGCGTCGAGTGAAGGTAACAGGATGATGTATTTTTCGGCCCGGCAACCCTGGAGCGCCGCGCTCGTCACGCTGGTGCTGACGGTCATGCTCGCGCTGCCCGTGCATGCGCAACAGGCTTTGCCGGACGGCGCTGCCGGCGCCGAAGCGACCGGACTTGCCAGCGAAGAGGTACCTTCGGGCGCGGCAGGCACCCTGGAGCCCGGCGCGCTGCCCCATGATCTTTCGCCCTGGGGCATGTTCATGCAGGCCGACATCGTCGTGAAGGCGGTGATGATCGGCCTGATCATCGCCTCGATCGTCACCTGGACGATCTGGTTTGCCAAGCGGATGGAGATCGCCGGTGCAAAGCGACGCGCAAGGCAGGCCTTCGGCTCGCTCATTGGCTTCGCTTCCCTCGATGAGGCGGCGCAGAATCTGGGCAAGCTCAAGGGCCCGGTCGGTCTGCTTGCGGAAGCGGCGATAGACGAAGTAAACGCCTCGGGCGAAACACCGGACAAGGAAGGCGTGAAGGAGCGCATCGCCTGGCGCTTCCAGCGTATCGAAGCGAACGCCGCGCGCGAGATCGGTATCGGCACGGGTGTTCTCGCCACCATCGGCGCAACGGCACCTTTCGTCGGTCTCTTCGGCACGGTCTGGGGCATCATGAACAGCTTCATCGGCATTGCGCAGACGCAGACGACGAACCTCGCCGTCGTCGCGCCCGGCATTGCCGAAGCACTGCTCGCCACGGGTCTCGGCCTCGCCGCCGCCATCCCCGCGGTCGTCATCTACAATGCCTTTGCGCGGTCCATTGCGGGCTATCGCGCACTTGTTGCCGACAGCTCGGCCGAACTCCTGCGCATCGTGAGCCGCGACCTCGACATGGGCCGGCGCACGCGCCTCTCCAAAGCGGCGGATTGAACCATGGCCGTCCGTCTCGACCATGGCGACGACGATCTCGCCGAAACGCATGAGATCAACGTCACGCCGTTCATCGACGTCATTCTGGTACTGCTGATCGTCTTCATGATCGCGGCGCCGCTCGCGACGGTAGATATCCCCGTCGATCTTCCTTCCGCCAATGCCGAACCGCAGCCGCGTCCGACGGAGCCGGTCTATCTCTCGGTCAAATCCGATCTCAGCCTCGCGCTCGGGGAAGAGCCCATCGCGCCCGATGCGCTTGCAGCCGCGCTCGATGCGAAGACAGGTGGCGACAAGGAAGAGCGCATCTTCCTCCGCGCCGACAAGTCGGTCGATTATGGCAGCCTGATGGACGTGATGAACGAGCTCAGGGCGGCCGGGTATCTCAAGATCGCACTTGTGGGGCTCGAAGCGCCGGACACTCGATGAACGGTCCCATGACCTCCGGCAAGGAAAGCAAAGCACCGGCGGCCAGCCTGCCTGCACCTGCATGGCGCGCGGGAACGGTGTTCGCCGTGCTGTTGCACGCGGGCCTTGCAGGCGCGATCGTCTATGCGCAATTCAGCAGAGGCATAGAACCGGAAGCGCCCGCCGCCATTACCATCGACCTTGCGCCCATGGTGAGCGCGCCGCCGGAGCCCGAAACAGCGCTTCCCGAAGGCCCCAGGGAAGAAGAACAGCAGGAGCCCGAGCCGCCGGAACCCGAACCGGATGAGGTGGCGCCGCCCAAGCCCGTGCTCAAGCCGCCAACGCCCCGCAAGAGAGAAGTGAGGGAGACGACCGCTCCGCGCGCCATCGAGGCGCCGGTGGCGGAACGGAAGGCCGCGCCTGTCGACGCTCTGCCGAGCCGGGCACCGAGCAACGCGCTTCCTACTTACCAGCAACTCCTGCTCGGCCACCTCGAGCGCTACAAGCGCTACCCGCGCGCGGCACAGCGGCGCGCTCAGGAAGGCATGCCCTATGTGACGATCCGGATCGACCGGCAAGGCAATATCGTTTCATCTGAACTGCAGCGCGGATCGGGGCATGAGGCGCTCGACCGCGCGGCGCTGGAAACGGTCGAGCGCGCATCGCCCGTGCCGCCGCTGCCGCCGGAAATCGCAGGTGAGACGCTGCTTGTGACAGTGCCGATGCGGTTCACGCTCGACTGAAGACGCGGCCTTACTATTCCGTCAATCTCGAGAAGGCCGTGCCTTTCTCCTCGCCCTTCATCTGATCGAAGATTGCGAGTGTGTCGAGCGCCTCGAAGACCTCCCGGATGCCCTCCGGCCCGCCGCGGGCGAAGAGCGTATACTCATTCTCATAAGGCAGTCCGCTGGCGCGATAGCGCGCGCGGTAGATGAAGCGCACCGCGCTCAGGCTCTCGCCGCCGATCTCATCGAGAATCTCGATCGTGCAATCGGGAAAGTAGACATCTTCCCAGACCGAGCGATTGAAGGCGATGACGGCTTCCCTTCCTTTCATCGGGCGCGGATAGGGAAGCGAGGCCGACAGGCTCCACTCGATGTCCGGCGCATAAAGCGCCGACATCTTCTCCACATCGCCAAAGGCGGAGACAAGGCGGCCTGCCGGCGTCGTCACGCTCATTCTCTCATCCCTTCTCACGTTCAGGGCGTCAGCACGACCTTCATCACATTGTCGAGCTTGCCGTCGAAAATCCGGTAGGCCTCGGCGCCGTCGCTCAACGACATGCGGTGGGTGACGAACTTCTCCGGCGTGAGGCGGCCAGCCTGTGCCAGCGGGATCAGCTCCGGCCAGTGGCTCTGCACGAAGCAGCCTGCGACGCGGAAGGTGAGCGACTTGTTGAAGGCGGTCCAGAGCGGGTATTTGAATGCCTGGTTCTGGTTTGCGCCGAAAACCGAGATGCTGCCATTGCGGCCCGCGAGCGAGATCGCGAGTTCGATGGTCTTGTCGATACCGACAGCTTCGATGGAACATTCGACCATCGCGCCGTCCGTCGCTTCCCGGATTTCCTCGACCGCATTCTCCGGCGAGAGCGGGATGGCGCCGAGGGCGGCAGCCGCATCGCGCCTCTCCTTCACGAGGTCGATGGCGAAGACGCGCGCCGCGCCGAGCACGAAGGCCGATTGTATCGCCATGAGACCGATCGGCCCGAGACCGACGACAGCAACCGTCTTACCGGGACCGATATCGGCGTTCTTCGCGCCCATGTATGCGGTCGGCAGGTTGTCGGTCAGCAGCAGCGCCTGTTCGGCGGTGAGGCCTTCGGGGATGCGCGTCGCATTGTGATCAGCCCAGGGGACGGCAATGCCTTCAGCCTGGCAGCCTTGCAGTTGCGTGCTGAGACCATAACACCCCCACATCTGCTTGCCGCATTTCGCGGGCGTGCCGGCGCGGCAATAGCTGCAACGGCCGCGGCCACCGGAGCGCACGGCGCCTGAAAGCATGACTTCGTCACCGACTTTCAACGTGCGCACGTCTCGGCCAATCTCCACCACTTCGCCAACCGCTTCATGGCCGACGCAATAGCCGTGATCCTTCGAGAAGCCCTGGCCGTGATAAATATGCAGGTCGCTGCCGCAGATGCCGCAGGCCTTCATCTTCACCACGGCACCGTCCTGTCCTAGCAGGACCGGCTCGGGGAAATCCTCATAGCGGATGTCCCTTTCGCCGAAATATCCGAGACCCTTCATCGCGATTTCCCCTGCCTTTCCCTATTTGCCGTTCTGATATTCGGCGATCTTCAGCTTGCCGAGCTGCGACATATGCACTTCGTCCGGACCGTCTGCGATGCGCAGGAAACGGTTCAGTGTGAAGAAGCCCGCAACCGGCGTGTCGGCGCTGACGCCCATGCCGCCATGCGCCTGGATGGCGCGATCCGTCACGTTCTGCGCCATTTGCGGCGCGACAATCTTGATGGCGGCGATGATGTCTCGCGCCTGCTTGTTGCCATAGCGGTCCATCGCATCGGCCGCCTTCAAGGTCAGCAGGCGGGCCTGCTCGATCTCGCACCACGACCGAGCAACATCCTGCCGAATGCTCGACTGGTCGGAGAGCTTGCGACCGAAGGCGACGCGGCTTTCGACGCGGCGCGCCATGATCTCGAGCGCGCGTTGCGCCTGCCCGATGGAGCGCATGCAGTGATGGATGCGGCCCGGCCCGAGGCGGCCTTGCGCGATCTCGAAGCCTTTGCCTTCGCCCATGATGATGTTGGACTTCGGAACACGGACATTTTCAAGCCGGAGTTCCGCCTCGCCACCCGGCGAGTTATGCGAGCCGAAGACGACCTGATTGCGGACGATGTGAATGCCCGGCGTGTCGCGCGGGATGATGATGGTCGATTGCTGCTGGTGGCGCGGCGCATCGGGATTCGTCTTTCCCATGAGCAGGAGCAACTTGCAGCGCGGATCCATGATGCCGGAAATCCACCATTTGCGGCCATTGATGACGTAGTCGTCGCCATCGGCGCGGATCGCCGTTTCGATATTGGTCGCATCCGACGAGGCAACCTGCGGCTCCGTCATCAGATAGGCGGAACGGATTTCGCCATTGAGGAGCGGCATCAGCCACTCCTTCTGCTGCGCCGGCGTGCCGAACTTCGCCAGCACTTCCATGTTACCGGTGTCGGGGGCCGAACAGTTGAAGACTTCCGACGACCAAGGGACGCGCCCCATGATCTCGGCAAGCGGCGCATATTCGAGATTGGTAAGGCCGGGGCTGAACTCGCCATATTCCTCCGGCAGGAAGAGATTCCAGAGGCCCTCGGCGCGCGCCTTTTCCTTCAGTTCCTCGATCTTCGGCCAGGGCTTCCACAGGTTTGCGTGGTTCGTCACCCAGTCGTAATGGTCCTGCTCGTTCGGATAGATGTACTGATCCATGAAGGCGGTCAGTTTCGCGATCAGCGCCTTCGTCTTGTCGTCATGTTCGAAATTCATCGGCGTGCTTTCTTCTCGGTTCAGGAAAGGATGAGGCCGCCGTCGACGATCAGCGTCTGACCGTAGATGTAGGAGGAGAGCGGCGAGGCGAGGAAGATCGCCGCGCCCGCCATGTCCTCCGGCGTGCCGAGACGGCCGGCGGGAATGCCCCGGATCGCCATTTCGCGGCGCTTCGGATCTTCCGTTGTGACCTTGGTGAGTTTCGTGTCGACGAGGCCGGGCGCGATGCCGTTCACGCGGATGCCATCGCCGGCCCAGGCTTCGCCGAGTGTGCGGGTGAGGCCGACGGCGCCTGTCTTCGAGGCGTTATAGGCCGGGTTGCCGCGCGTCGAATGAAAGCCGGCGGTGGAGCTCACCGTGATGAGCGAGCCTTTCGCGGCGGCCAGCATGTCGTGGAACTTGATGGCGCAGGCCATGAGGCTGTTGAGGTTCACATCCATCACCTTCTGGAAGCCGTCCATCCTGAATTCGCCGCGCTTGTAGATGACGGTGCCCTGCGACAGCACCAGCACATCGAGCGAGGCAAAAGGCGGCGTATAGGCTTCGATGGCGTCGAAGTCGGAAATATCCATCTGCGCATAGTGAAGGCCCGTCATGTCGGAGCCTTCGGAACCTTCATAATCCTTTGCAGATGCGCGCGTGCCCCAGATATGGACTTCCGCGCCGCGCTCCCGAAACGCATGGGCGATGCCATTGCCGATGCCGCTGGAGCCGCCGACGACCAGCACGCGCTTGCCCGAGAAATCCGTATCCTTCATCGCTATTCCCTTTTTCTTCCGTGTTTCTTGCGTCAGGCGATCCAGCGCAGGGCGCGCTCGAAAAGGCCCACCGTGCTGGCATGGAGCTTGTCGCCCGTTTCCTTCGGCGCCTTGCCCTCACAGGCGCGGGCATGCGTCCCTTCCAGAATGATGCCGAGCTTGTAGCAGGCGAGAACGCCGTACCACTCGATATGACTCATGTCCCGTTCGGTCAGCGGCCTGTAGTGCTCAACCAGTTCATCCGCCGACGGAAAACCGTCCCAGGGCTGCACGCCGACTGCGCCGGCCGCCGCGCCTTCCTGCGGCCAGGTGGCGAGAAGCCAGCCGAGATCGAGCAGCGGATCGCCGATCGTCGTCAGTTCCCAATCCACGATGGCGGCAAGTTCAGGTCCGTCATGGCGGTACATCACATTGGCGAGATGGTAGTCGCCATGGATGATACCGGGGATAAGTTTTTCCGGACGGTTGGTTTCCAGCCATTTTGCGACCCTGGCGACGCCCGGAATACCTTCCGGACCCGGCCATGAAGGAAACTCGCGATAGCTTTCAAGCTGTGCCTGCCAGCGGGCGACCTGGCGTTCCAGATAATTGTCGACCTTGCCGAAACCGGCGAGCCCCGCCTTTTCGTAATCCACGGCACCAAGCTTCGCGATGCCTTCGACCAGCGAGAAGCCCATGCGCCTGCGGATCGCAGGATCGGAGGCATGAAGCGCGGGCAGCGCGACCGTCGGGTTAAAGCCGTCGATCGGCTCCATCAGATAGAAGGCCGCGCCGATCACATCTTCTTCCGGGCAGGCGGCGATAAGCCGGGGATGGGGCACATCGGTATCCGCGATGGCGGCAAGCATGCGCGCCTCGCGGCGCATGGTCTCGTTGGAATTCCTGCGAAGATGGGGCGGCGGGCGGCGCAGCACATAGGTCCGGCCATCGCGGGTGAAACGGAGAAGGATGTTCTGCGTGCCGCCGCCGAGCATGGCCGCGCCTTCAAGCGGGCCCTTGCCCAGCCCCTGACTGTCCATCCAGCGCGCCAGCGCGTCGAGATCGACGGGGATGTCTCCCATCGGCCGCTCCTCCCTGCCCGACCCCTGCCGGTCTCGCGCCGGATTCCGTTAGGTCAAGTGTTTTATCCATTTGACCTATCAAGCCCGAAGAGTCACTCTCTGTCAATGACCGACACAGCGATCATCGAAGCGCGGCCGCTTCCCGCGCGCGAGCAGATCAAGCTCGCCGCGCGGCGGCTCTTTGCCGAGCGCGGTATGGACGGCGTTACCGTGCGCGAGATCGTGGAGGCGTCGGGCCAGAAGAACCACGGCTCGCTCTCCTATTATTTCGGCACCAAGGAGGCGCTGGTCCGCGAACTCGTGACCGACGGTGCGAAGCTCATCGACATTCGCCGCAATGCCTATCTCGACAGGCTGGAAGCGGAAGGCGGGCCGAAGTCGATCCGCGAAGTCGTGGAGGCGCTGGTCTATCCCTCCGTCAACCTCGCGGAAGAAACCGACACCGCGGAGGACAGCTATATCCGCTTCATCGCACTGCTCGGCATGAGCCATCGCGATCTCTTCATGGAGGCGCTGGAGAACCGCTGGAACTCCGGCTATCTGCGCTGCCTCGATCATCTGCGGAAGCTGATGCCCGAGATGCCGGAGGCTGCGAAGAACCAGCGCTTCGTCTTTCTCGGCGCCTATCTCACCGGCGTCATCGCGGCGCGGGAAGCGGCGCTTGCCGACCGCTCGCGGCCGCATCCGATGTGGAGCGCCGAGGCGACGCTCCGGCATTTCATCGACACGATCACGGCGATGCTTGCCGCGCCGCTCGAACCCGCGCTCGCGGGCGAGAGCTGGGGTAGCGGCGGCGCGGGCGGGGAACCCCGCGCCGTCGTCGGATCGGTCGGCATGATCCTCGACTAGAAATGAAGACCCGGACGGGAGGCCGGAAATGACCCAGCATTACGATCTCATCATTGTGGGCGGCGGCATTGGCGGCTCGGCGCTTGCCGCCACGATGGCGAAGGCCGGCAAGAGCGTGCTGCTGCTCGAGAAGAGCACGGTCTATGAGGACCATGTGCGCGGCGAATGGATCGCGCCATGGGGTGTCGCCGAGACGAAGCGGCTCGGCTTCTACGATACGCTCGTCGGCGCGGGCGGACACCACCTCGCGCAGCATGTCACCTATGACGAGACGCATGACCCGGAAGCGGCGGAGGCCATGCCGCTGCCGCTCGACATGTTCATTCCGGGCATTCCGGGACCGCTTTGCATCGGTCATCCGCATCACTGCCAGACATTGTTCGACGAGGCGAAGCGCGCGGGCGCGACAGCGCTACGCGGCGTCAATGTGACGAAGGTCGTGCCGGGCGCTGCGCCGCGCGTCGAATACGAGCATGAGGGCGCCTCGCATGTGGCGGCGGCGCGGCTGATCGCCGGCGCGGACGGGCGCTCCTCCGTGGTGCGCGCCGCTTGCGGCATCGAGCTTCATCAGGACAAGCCGCATCACATGTTCGGCGGATTGCTCGTGGAAGGCGCCGATGGCTGGAATGCGACGCGGCAGGCCATCGGCACCGAGGGTGATTTCGCCTTTCTCGCCTTTCCGCAGGGCAAGGGCCGCGTGCGCATCTATGGCAGCTATTCGCTCAATGAGCGCCGCCGCTTCGCGGGCGATGAGGGCCCGCGGGCCTTCCTCGAAGCCTTCCGCATGAAATGCGCGCCGGACAACAAATATCTCGCCGATGCGAAGCCTGCCGGGCCGCTGTTCAGCTATTTCAACAACGACTCATGGACAGACGAGCCCTTCTCGCAGGGCGCAGTGCTGATCGGCGATGCAGCGGGATGGAACGACCCGATCAACGGGCTCGGGCTTTCCATCACCTATCGCGATGTGCGGATCGTGAGCGATCTGCTCAAGGAGAATGACGACTGGGGCCCGGCGCTCTTCAAGCCCTATGGTGAGGAACGCTACGAGCGGCTCAGGCGGCTGCGCTTTGCGGGACATCTGCAATCCATTCTGGATGCGGAATTCGGCGAGGCGGCGCGCGAGCGGCGGCGGAGCTACAATGAGCGCAAGGCCGCGGACCCGACGCTCGGCGCCCATGCCTTCGCCATCATGGCGGGACCGGAAACATTGCCGCCCGAAATGTTCACCGAAGAGCACAAGCGCCGCGTGCTTGGCGAAACACATGAAGAAGGGGCGGCGGCATGAGCGTCAACATCGAGGATTTCAACGCGCGCTGGCTTGCCAAATGGTCCGAGAAGGATGTGGCAGGGCTGCTGAAATTCTATTCGGCGGATACGGTCTATCGCGACCCGCAGGTGCCGGACGGGCTCAAGGGCGAAGAGGCGCTTGGCGCCTATCTCAAGCAGCTCTTCGACTCGACGCCGCCCATTCACTATGCACCGCATGAGACATGGAAGACGGTGAACGGCTTTTGCGGGCGCTGGTATGCGACGATTTCCATGCCCGATGGATCGAAGGGCCTTATGCGCGGCTTCGACCTTGTGGTGCTTGAAGGCGGCCGGATCAAGCTCAATGAAGTCTATGTGCACAACATAACGAAGATACCGGACTGAAACCCGGCAAAGACCGGGACGGAGGAAAGACATGGGAGAGACGCTTGAACTACCGATCCTTGCATCGGCGGCGGTGACGCCTGAATGGATGACGGCGGTGTTGCGCAAGGCCGGCCATGAGGTGACGGTGGCAAGTCTCGCGGGCAAGCGCGTCGGCACGGGACAAGTCGGCGAGAGCGTGCGCTTCGCGCTCGACTACAAGGGCGATGCGGGAAGCGCGCCGCGCAGCGTGGTCGGCAAGTTTCCCTCCTCCGATCCCGAGAGCCGGGCGACCGGCGTCAATTTCGGCAATTACATCCGCGAGGTGAATTTCTACCGGCACCTGAAGCCGAGCGCGGGCGTGACGACGCCGATCTGCCTTCATGCCGATGTGGACCCCGAGACGAGCGACTTCGTGCTCATCATGGAGGACCTCGCCCCCGCACAGCCCGGCGACCAGATGAAGGGCACCAGCGTTGCGGAAGCGGCCCTCGTGCTCGGCGAGGCGGCGAAGCTTCATGCCTCGCACTGGAACGATGCGTCGATGGACGAAATCGCCTGGCTTTTCGAGACAAAGGCCGCGCCGAAGCGGACGCAGCCCGATCTCATCAGGCTTCTCTGGCAGGGTTTCCGCGAACGCTATGGCGAGCGCATTCCCGCCGACTGTATCGAGATCGGCGAAGCGATCACGCGGAACTACGATTATTTCAAGGACGGTTATGACGGGCCGAAATGCCTGACGCATAACGACTTCCGGCCGGACAACATGATGTTCGGCACGGCTGAAGGCGGCTATCCGGTTTCCGTGGTCGACTGGCAGTCCATCGGCTTTGGCTGCTGCATGGCCGACGTCTCCTACTTTCTGAGCGGCGCGCTGCCCCGCGAGGTGCGGCGCAAACATGAGAAGGAACTGCTCACCGCCTATCACCGCAAGCTCGGCGAGCTTGGCGTGAGCGGCTATTCCTTCGAGGAGATGATGCGGCACTACGCACTTTACAGCTTCTCGCTGTTCAACATGGCATTCACAGCCTCGATGATCGTCGAGCGGACGGAGCGGGGCGACAACATGTTCTTCCAGATGCTGCGCGGCGGCGCGGACCATGTGCTCGATACGGGGGCGCTCGACCTGCTTCCCCATTGAGCGGCCACCTACTTGCGCCGATAATGACGCAAGGGACGAGGGATGATGCGATGATCGGGAGACCGAAACTCGAAGCGGTGAAAACAGCATGACGGCAGCGAAAAATCTGCGGCTCGCGGTGATCGGCGCCGGCGCCTCCGGCATGATGGCGCTCATCAAGCTGCGCGAGGCGGGCTTTCACGATGTCACCATCTACGAGAAGGCGGAAACGCTGGGCGGCACCTGGCGCGACAACCGCTATCCGGGCGTTACCTGCGACGTGCCTTCGCATGGCTATCGCTATTCCTTCGAGCCCAATCCCGACTGGAGCCGCGTCTGCGCGCCGGGAAGCGAGATCCTCGATTACCTGAAGGCGGTCGCGAAGAAGCACGACGTCGAACGCTCGATCCGCTTCGGCGAGGAAGTGACGCGCGCGATCTGGCAGGACGGCAAGTGGCATGTCGAGACGACGTCCGGACCACAGGGCGCTTTCGATGCCGTGATCACGGCAATGGGTGTACTCCACCATCCGGTCTATCCCGATATTCCCGGGCGCGAGAGTTTCGAGGGCGAAGCTTTTCACACGGCGCGGTGGAAGGACGATCTCGACCTCACGGGCAAGCGCGTCGGCGTGATTGGCACAGGCTCGACCGCGACGCAGATCACCGGCGCGCTGGTGCCCAAGGTCGCGCACTACTCGCTTTTCCAGCGCACGGCGCAGTGGATCGCGCCGCTGATGCAGGGGCCGATACCGGAAGAGCAGAAGGCGCTCTTCCGTGCGCGGCCCGAGCTTCTCGAATCCGAATATCAGCGCATCTCGGACGAGAACAATTCGAAATTCGCCGCCGCCATTGTCGGCGCCAATCCGCGCGCCTATGAAAAGCTCGTGCAGGTCTGCCGGGACTATCTGGAATCCAGCGTGCGCGACCCCGAGCTCCGCGCGAAGCTGACGCCGAATTATGCCGTTGGCTGCAAGCGGCTGATCCTTTCGGAAAATTTCTATGAGGCGATCCAGCAGCCCAATGCCGAACTCGTGACCGATCCCATCGAGCGGATCGAGGCCAGGGGCATCCGCACGAAGGACGGGCGGCTTCACGAGCTTGATGTCATCGTCTTCGCGACGGGTTTCGACACGCACCGGCTGATGCGGCCGATGGATGTGCGCGGCCGCGGCGGGCGCGCGCTGGAGGAAGCATGGGCCGAGGGCAATCAGGGCTATCTCGCGGTAACGGTGCCCGGCTTTCCCAACTGGTTCATGATCGGCGGGCCGAACAGCCCGATCGGCAATTTCTCATGGCTGCTGACGGCCGAAAACCAGTTCGGCTATGCGCTCCGGCTGGTCGAGCGGCTGGCGCGCGGCAATGTTGCGGAGATCGCGCCGAAACGCGAAGCCGCCGAACGCTTCAACGCCGATGTGCGCGCGGCGCTGCCCGGCACGGTCTGGGCGACCGGTTGCAGCAGCTGGTACATCGACAAGCACGGCAACATCGCCTCCTGGCCCTGGACCTTCGAGCGCTTCGAGGAGGAAATGAGCGAGCCGCGCTGGGACGATTTCGAGATGGCGTGAAGAAGGGCGGCCCGGCAGGGACCGCCCTTCTTCATTTCGGTTGATCCCGCCTCAAGCGGCGAGGAAGCCTTCGAGGCGCTTGCGGATGATCTGTTCGGCTTCCGCGACCATGCCTTCGATCAGTTCCTTGCAGGTCGGGATGTCGTGGATGAGGCCGGCGACCATGCCGCAGCTCCAGGCGCCCGCATCCATGTCGCCGCCCTGCATGACGCGCGGATAGACGCCGCCGACCAGTTCCTTGATGTCGTCGATGGTCGTGGCCGCACCCTTCGTCTTCTCGATCTCGACGATCTTGTCGACCGCGGCGTTCGCCAGCACGCGCTCGGTATTGCGGAGGGGGCGCATGATGAGGCGGGTGTCGAGCTCGGAAGCCGCGATCAGCGCCTTCTTCACATTCTCATGCACGGGCGCTTCCTTCGTTGCGATGAAGCGCGTGCCCATATTGATGCCGTCGGCGCCGAGCGCCAGCGCCGCAACGAGCTGCGAGGCCGTGCCCATGCCGCCCGAGGCGACGAAGGGCACTTTCAGTTCTTCCGCCGCGCGGGGCAGCAGGATCATGTTCGGAATGTCGTCTTCGCCCGGATGGCCGCCGCATTCGAAGCCGTCGACGCTCACCGCATCGCAGCCGATGCGCTCGGCCTTCAGCGAATGGCGGACGGAGGTGCATTTGTGGATCACCTTGATGCCCGCTTCCTTCATCTTGGGCATATAGGCCTCGGGGCTGCGGCCCGCCGTTTCCACGATCTTCACACCGCCCGCGATGATCGCGTCGATATATTCGGGGTAAGGCGGATTGGCGAAGCCCGGCAGGAAGGTGAGGTTCACGCCGAAGGGCTTGTCGGTCATGCCGTTGCACTTTGCGATTTCCTTCGCGAGCGCCTCCGGCGTCGGCTGCGTGAGGCCGGTGATGATGCCGAGGCCGCCTGCATTCGAGACGGCGGCGGCCATCTCGGCGAGACCGACGAAATGCATGCCGCCCTGGATGACCGGATGCTTGATGCCGAAGAGTTCCGTAATGCGCGTCTTCATGGACGTCTCCCGAATATCTGTCTGTGGCGCCGTGCTTCGCAGCGCTTTCCTGCCGGGGAGGATAGCCCTATCGGTGCAAATCCGGAACTCACTCCGCCGTGACAATGCCGTTCATGGACGAACAGACGATTGACCGCTGAGTGACAGGCGGGCGGGAGAGAGCATCCGTTCGCTTCGCCCTTTCATCGCCAATTAATTTATGTCATTAATTGTGCCAATAGTTTCGGGAAGGGGGACACCATGAAGAAGTGGCAGATCTATTCGCTGGCGGCCATCGTCGCGATCGCGGCACTGGCGGGCACCGCCTACACTTTCCGCAAGGATCTCGTTCTCTATGCCGTGGCGACGCGGGCGCGGGATGCGACCCCCGTTGCGCCCAATCGCGAGATCGTCTGGCAGCAGGGGCCGACGGAAGCGGCGGAAGGTCAGCGCCCGCCCAATATCGTGCTCATTCTCGCGGACGATCTTGGCTTCAACGATATCAGCCTTTATGGCGGCGGCCTCATCGAGACGCCGCACATAGATGCGCTGGCGCGCTCGGGCGCGAATTTCTCCACCGCCTATTCGGGCACGGCCGCCTGTGCGCCTTCGCGCGCCATGATCATGACCGGGCGATACGGCACGCGGACGGGCTTCGAGTTCACGCCCACGCCGCCCGGCATGACGCGTATCGTCGACATGTTCTACAATGACGGCACGCGGCTTCACGAAATGCTGGTCGACCGCGAAGCGGCGGCGAATGCGCCGCCCTTCCGCGAGCAGGGCCTGCCGGGCGAGGAAATCACGCTTGCCGAAGTGCTGAAGCCCGCCGGCTATCACAACATCCATATCGGCAAATGGCATCTCGGCAATTCCGAAGAGTTCGTGCCCAATGCGCAGGGCTTCGATGAAAGCGTGATGCTGGAAAGCGGGCTCTTCCTGCCGGAAGATCATCCCGATGCCGTGAACGCAAAGCTTCCCTTCGATCCGATCGACCAGTTCCTCTGGGCGCGCATGCAATATGCAACGTCCTACAATGCGGGCGAATGGTTCGAGCCGAAGGGCTATCTCACCGATTTCTATACGGACGAAGCGGTGAAGGCGATCGAGGCGAACCGCAACCGCCCCTTCTTCCTCTATCTCGCGCATTGGGCGGTGCATACGCCGCTGCAGGCCTCGAAGGCGGATTACGATGCGCTGTCGCATATCGAGAACCATCGCGAGCGTGTCTACGCCGCGATGATCCGCGCGCTCGACCGCAGCGTCGGCCGCGTGATGGAAGCGCTGAAGGAAAACGGTCTCGACGACAATACCATCGTCATCTTCTCGAGCGATAATGGCGGGCCCGGCTATATCGGCATTCCCGATGTGAACAAGCCGTTCCGCGGCTGGAAGCTCACCTATTTCGAAGGCGGCATTCGCGTGCCGCTCTTCATCCGCTGGCCGGGGCGGATCGAGGAAGGCGTGGAGCGCGAGATGCCCGTTGCCCATCTCGATCTTTTCCCGACCATCGCGGCGGCGGCCGGTGCGCCCCTGCCAGGGGACCGAGTGATCGACGGCATCGACATTCTTCCGCTCGCCAAGGGCACGGAGACGGCGGAGCCCGACCGCGCGATCTTCTGGCGCGACGGGCACTACCACGCCATGCGCAAGGATGGCTGGAAGCTGCAATTCGCCGAACGGCCGAACAAGGTCTGGCTCTACAACCTTAATGAAGATCCGACCGAGCAGAACAACCTGGCCGAAGAAATGCCCGAGAAGGTGGCGGAGCTTCGTGCGCTGGTAGACGCGCACAACGCAACGCAGCGCGATCCGCTCTTCCCAGCGGTAGCCGAAATGCCGGTGACGATCGACAAGACGCTGGAAGAGGAAGCAACGCCGGAAGACGAATATATTTACTGGCCGGGGTGAGACCTGCCGCAACGCGCCTTTGCGTCAAGCGCCGCCTTTCCCAGAGGCGGCGCTTCTTTTTTCTGTACGTGCGCCCTGCCGCCGGTGTGAACTTCAGGAAAACACCGGGAGGGACGAATGAGCGATCATGTGAAGGGCAAGACCATTGTCGTGACGGGCGCGGCAGGCGGCTTCGGGCGGCTGATCTGCCAGAAAGCAGCAGCACGCGGCGCAAACCTCGTCTGCGGCGATGTGAACGAGGCAGGACTTGCCGAAACCGTGACCCTGGTACGCGAGGCAGGCGGCGCCGCATCGGGCCTGAAAACCGACGTGACGGATCTCGCGCAGATGAAGGCGCTGGTCGCCCGTGCGGTCGACACGTATGGCGCAATCGATGTGATGATCAACAATGCGGGCGTGATGCCGCTCGCCTTCTTTTCCGATCACGAAGCGGCCCATGGCGCCTGGACGCGCTGCATCGACATCAACATCAAGGGCGTGATGAACGGCATTATCGCCGCCTATGACCCGATGATGAAACAGGGCCGCGGGCACGTCATCAACATCTCGTCGATCTATGGGAATTATCCGGTCACCGGCGCCGCAGTCTACGGCGCGACAAAAGCGGCGGTGAATTTCCTGTCGGAATCGCTCCGCGTGGAAGCGGCGGGCAAGATCAAGGTGACGATCGTGAAGCCGACCGGCGTGCCGGGCACCGGGCTCGGCGCAGGCGTGCTCAACCCCGAGGCCATCACCGGCATTCTCGGCCAGAATGCCGCGAGCTATCTCGGCACGATGATGGCCATCATGGAAGGCAAGGTGCAGGACGAGCGCGTGAATCCCGACAGCACCGCCTATGCCGCGCTCGAGCCCGCCTATATCGCCGATGCCGTCATCACCGCCATCGACCAGCCCTGGGGCGTCTCGCTCGGCGACATCACGGTGCGGGCAGCGGGAGACGGGTATATTCTCTGAAGCAGAGATTCACATCCCCGCCGGAGCCGCCCGATGAAACCGATCTTCAATCTGGATGAGGCCGTCGATTTCGACGATGTCGAAGACAATGGCCGCTATTGCTCGAAACGCGCCTTGTTCAGCGAGAGCATCGGCGCGCGGCAACTCGGCTACAACCTGACGGTGCTGCCGCCCGGGAAGGTGCAATGCCCTTTCCATTCTCATCGGGGCGAAGAGGAAATGTTCCTGATACTCGAGGGCGAGGGCGAGTTGAGGTTTGGCGAGAAGCGCTATCCGATCCGGAAGCATGACGTTATTGCCTGCCCCACAGGCGGAGCCGAGGTCGCACATCAGATCATCAATACCGGAAAGACCGATATGCGATATCTGGCGGTCTCGACGCTGGCGGCTGTGGAGGTCTGCGAATATCCCGATTCCGGCAAGGTATCGCTCTGGACGGAGGGAGGAAGTTCGCCGGGCCTGCGCAAGATTTTCCGGGCCGAGCAGACGGTCGACTATTACGACCGTGAAAAGGAATAAAGCACCGGCAGGCCCGGAGCGGTTTGTTTGACGATGGAAAATGGCGCGCCCGGAACGATTCGAACGTCCGACCCTCAGATTCGTAGTCTGATGCTCTATCCAGCTGAGCTACGGGCGCATGCACATCGCGAAACCCTTGATCCAAGGGCATGGGGTGGAAGGTGACCACCCGTCGCCGAATGCGGGGCCACTCTTAAAGCCTCAGGCGGCCAAAGGCAAGGGGCGAGAGGTCACGAAACCGGGGCAAATTTCAGGGCAGATGAGGCCCCGAAATCCCGGCTTGCCGCCGGTTTCGGCCCTGCCCTCGCCCTACCCGGTTGCGGCCTCAGCGCCCGTGGCGCTCGCGCCAGGAGACGGTTTCGCCCAGCGTTTCCGCCTCATAGACGGCGCGGGCGATGGCGCGGGAGACGCAATCGGCGGCGAGCGCGCCGATGATCGAAAGCGCGGTGTGGCGCGGCGCGGGACCGAGCGCATGGGCGCCCGTCGCCAGCACGAAGATCGTGTCGCCATCGACCGGGGCGTGGACCGGGCGGATGGCGCGGGCCATGCCGTCATGTGCCATGATGGCGATGCGGCGGGCCTCGGCGGGCGTGAGGTCTGCATTGACGGCGACGACGCCGATGGTCGTGTTGCCGCCGGCCAGCGCATGGGCCTTCGAACCCGTGAGCGGGTGCTGCGCGGCGAACCCCTCTGCCGCTTCGGGCCAGCCGCGCCCGCCGAACTCACCATCAATCTCAAGAGGGGCTGCCCAGAAGCGGTCCGTTCCCGGCATCACCACTGCCCCGAAGGGATTGGCCGCCATGAGAGCCCCGACCTCAAGGCCGCTTTCCGAGACGATGGAGGCGGAGCCGAGACCTCCCTTATATGTGCCGGCCGTCGCGCCGAGGCCGGCGCCCGCATTGCCGAGCGCGAGGTCCTCGCCTGCCCTTTCGCACGCCGCCTTGCCGAGCGCGCGATAGGGCGGCTCCTCGCCCCAGTTCTTGTCGCCGCCATTTGCGAGATCGAAAAGGATCGCCGAAGGCACGATGGGCGAGACGAGCGGGCTCGACCCGACCCTGTAGCCGCGGCCCCGCGCGCCGAGCCAGGCGGCGGCGCCGGAGGCCGCCTCAAGCCCCCAGGACGAGCCGCCCGAGAGCACCACGGCATCCACCGCATCGACCAGGCAGGAGGGATCGAGCAGATCCGTCTCGCGCGTGCCGGGGCCGCCGCCCCGCACCTCGCCGCCTGCGACGGCGCGCACGTCCGGCAGGACGACCGTGACGCCGGTGCGCGCGGCCTCATCCACCGCATTGCCGACGGAAATGCCGCCGACATCGCAAATATGGTTGCGCGGGCCTTTGCGAAGGGCGCCCAGATGCATATCTCTGATCCTCTTCCTGTCTTTCGCCGCCCCCGCCATTGCGGCGCAGCGCCTTTTATCCGCATCATAGCAAATCGCCGCCGAAGAGCCGCATAAGCGTGAGGAAACCCGACATGAAACTCGAACGCCTCCTGCCGGGCCTCAGCATCGCTGCGCTCGGACTTGTGGTTCTCGTCACGGCGCTCTCTCTCGTCTGGCGCGGCAGCGAGCCGCAACCCTTCATGGTGGCAAGCGCCAATCCCTATGCGAGCGAGGCGGGGGCGGAAATCCTGCGCGCGGGCGGCAGCGCCACGGATGCGGCGATCGCGGTGCAGGCGGTGCTGTCTCTCGTCGAGCCCGAATCCTCCGGCCTCGCGGGTGGCGCCTTCCTGCTTCATTACGACAAGTCGGCGGACAGGCTCGACGCCTATGACGGGCGCGAGACGGCGCCGATGGGCGCGACGCCGGCGCTCTTTCTCGACGAAGAGGGAAAACCCCTGCCCTTTCTCGAAGCGATGATCGGCGGCAGCTCCGTCGGTACGCCCGGTGTGGTGAAGATGATGTGGCTCGCGCATCGCGAGCATGGGCGCCTTCCCTGGGCCGATCTCTTCGCACCGGCGATCCGGCTTTCGGAGGATGGTTTTGCGGTTGCACCGAAGCTCGCGGAAGCGATTGCGCGCGATCCCGTTCTCATGCAGATGCCGGTGGCGCAGGACTACTTCTATCGCCTCGATGCGGACGGCACGCGCGTGCCCGCCGCGGAAGGCGACATCCTCAAGAATCCGGCCTATGCGGAAACGCTGAAGCGCATTGCCGCGGAAGGCTGGCGCGGCTTCTATGAAGGGCCGGTGGCGGAGGAGATCGTCGCGACGGTGCAGAACGCGCCGATGCGGCCCGGCACGCTGTCGATGGACGATTTCGCCGCCTATGAAGCGAAGAAGCGCGAGCCCGTCTGCGCGCCCTACCGGGCGTACCGCGTCTGCTCCATGCCGCCGCCGACCTCCGGCGGCATCACGGCGCTGCAGATTCTCGGTATCCTGTCCCACTACGATCTGAAGGGCATGGAGCCGATGACGCAGATGTCGGTCCATTTCATCGCCGAGGCGATGAAGCTCGCCTATGCAGACCGCGACAAATATATCGGCGATCCGGATTTCGTCTCCGTGCCTGCGAAGGCGATGCTCGACCCTGCCTATCTCGAGCGCCGCTCGGAAGAGCTCGATGCGAGCATCACGCGGGGCAAGGCCAGGCCCGGCGAGCTGCCGAACGAGCGGGCGATGAACTGGGGACTCAACCAGCCGGTGGACATGCCCTCCACCAGCCATTTCAGCATCGTCGATGCGCAAGGCAATGTCGTCTCCATGACGACGACGGTGGAAGGGCCTTTCGGCTCGCATCTCATGGCGGGCGGCATGATGCTCAACAATCAGCTCACGGATTTCTCCTTCCTGCCGGAGGTCGATGGCGAGCCGGTGGCGAATGCCGTGGCGCCGGGCAAGCGGCCGCGGTCCTCCATGACGCCCGCGATCGTGTTCGACGGTAACGGTGAATTTTATGCCGCCATAGGCTCGCCCGGGGGTAGCCGCATCATCGCCTATGTGACGCAGACACTGATTGCGCTCATCGACTGGGACATGGACATGAAGACGGCGATCTCACTGCCGCGCTTCGTCGACAGGAACGGGCCGCTCGAGATCGAGGCCGGTACGCCGCTCGAGGATCTTGCGCCGGCGCTCCGGGAACTCGGGCACACGGTCGAGGCGCGCGAATTGATGAGCGGCCTGCATGGCATTCGCGTAACGCCGGAGGGGCTCGACGGCGCGGCCGATCCGCGGCGCGACGGCAATGTGGTGTCGGAGCTACCTTGAACTGGCGCGTGCGGCGCGGGCGAGGCCGAGCAGCGCCGCATCCTTGCGCCGGATGACGAAGACGGGGATGCGCTTGAGCAGGGCGGACATACGCCCCTTGTCCTCGAAGCGCGCACGGAAGCGGGCCTCATCGAAGAGACCCGGCGCGTGCTCGATCCATCCGGGCACGATACCGCCGCCGATATAGATCCCGCCTTCGGCGCAGAGCGTGAGCGCGAGATTGCCCGCAACCGCGCCGAGCCAGCCGCAGAAAAGCTCTATCGCCTCCGCCGCCAGCGCATCTCCCGCCTGCGCGAGCCGGGCAATTTCCGGCGGTGCCAGCCTGCCTTCCGCCCTGCCCTCGATGGCGCAAAGCGCGGCATGAAGTGCGACGAGCCCCGGGCCCGAAAGCACGCGCTCAAGCGAAACATGACCATGCTTCGCCTGAAGACGCGCGAGAATTTCCCCTTCGCGCGGAGAGCCGGGCGGAAGATCGGCATGGCCGCCCTCTCCCGGAACGGCGATCTCATGCGGACCGTCGATGACGAGGGACGAGATGCCGAGGCCGGTGCCCGCCCCCAATATGCCGACCGGCGCCCCGCGCCGCGGCGTGAGTGCCGGGCCGATGGCGTGGAGTTCGGTCCGTTCCAGGGCAGGGATGGAAAGGGCCAGCGCGGCGAAATCATTCATCAGACGGGGCGCGCCGACGCCTGTGACGCGAGCGAGGTTCGCGACAGATACTTCCCATGGGCAATTCGTCATCCGGATCAGGACATCGTTGCCCTCGCCTTCCACGGGGCCGGCAGCACAAGCCGCGACGCCGGAAATCTCCGGTTTGCCGGAAGCATCGAGGAAAGCGCGCAGCGCATCTTCCATCGAGGGATAGTCGGCGGTGAGATAGATGGATGGCGAAGAAATATCAGGCCGGAGGGGCCCCGGCGCCGCCAGCGCGAAGCGGGCATTTGTCCCGCCTATGTCGGCAACAAGATACATTTCTCCCCCTGCGCGGCGGCGCCGTCAGGAGGCGACCGCCACGTCCGCGTGCCTCGGCACCGCGGCCAGCATGTCCAGAAAATCGTCGCGCCAATGCGCCACATCCTCCCTGACCAGCCGCGCCATCAGCGCCTTGTGGCGCTCGCGCCGTTCATCGAGCCTCATATAACGCGCGATCTGGAGCGCGTCGGCAACGCCTTTTATATCGTAGGGATTGACGATGAGGGCTTCGGGCATCTGCTGGGCGGCGCCTGCGAAGCGGGAGAGAACGAGGACGCCGGGGTCTTCGGAGTCCTGCGCGGCAACATATTCCTTGGCGACCAGATTCATGCCGTCGCGCAGCGGGGTGACGAGACCGATCTTGCTCGCCCGGTAGAGGCCGGCAAGGGCGCGGCGAGCCACGGGCCGGTTCAGATAGCGAAGCGGCGTCCAGTCGAACTCTCCATAGGTGCCATTCACATGGCCTGCGAGTCCGTCGAGCTCCTCGCGCATCGCCTGATATTCCTGGACATCGCCACGCGACGTCGCCGCGATCTGCAGGAAGGAGACGGCACGGCGCGCGTCGGGATAGTCCTCCAGCAGGCGCTCATAGGCACGAATGCGCTCGGGGATGCCCTTGGTGTAGTCGAGGCGATCGACGCCGAGGATCTGCATGCGATCTCCAAGTCCTGCCTTGGCCTTCTCGAACTGGCGGCGCGCATCCTTGTCGGTTGCGGCGATGCGAGAAAATCCTTCCGCATCGATGCCGATCGGGAATGCCCGCAGCCTGACGCTGCGGCCGAAGCAATAGACCTTGTCTCCATCCGCACGGCCGCCCGCTTCGCGAACGACATAGTCGCGAAAGCGTTCGCAATCCTGTTCGGTCTGGAAGCCGAGCACGTCATAGGCGAAGAGGCCTCGCACCATCGTGTCGTGATGCGGCTCGGTGGTCAGCACCTCACGCGCGGGAAAGGGAATGTGCAGGAAGAATCCCATCCGCTGGCTCGCGCCCATCTGCCGCAACTCGTCGCCGAAAGCGAGCAGATGGTAATCGTGCACCCAGATCGTGTCGTCGGGCCGCAGCAGGGGGAGGAGCACGCGCGCGAATTTCGCGTTCACGCGGCGGTAGCCTTCATAGTAGCGCCGGTCGAAGGCAGTGAGATCGGTCCGGTAGTGGAAGAGAGGCCAGAGGCAACGGTTCGCGAAGCCGTTGTAATATTCCTCATGTTCCTCGGGCGACAGATCGACGGTCGCAAGCGTGAGCTGACCCACATCCTCGACTTTCGCCGTATCGCCGCCGCGCGCTTCGATTTTTCCGCTCCAGCCGTACCAGAGGCCGCCGCGCGACTTCAGGGCTTCGACAAGCGCAACGGCAAGGCCGCCCGCGCGGGCAGCATCCTTCACGGGCCCCACACGATTCGATACGACGACAAGGCGACTCATACCTGCTCTTCCCATCTGCGGCTCAACCGCATGGCCGAATTGATGATGCCCACGAGCGAGTAGGTTTGGGGATAGTTTCCCCAATGTTCTCCCGTGGCGGTATCGGTGTCCTCGGAAAGAAGGCCAAGGCCGTTCCGGCAAGCAAGAATAGATTCGAATATCTCTCTTGCCTCCTCGGTCCGTCCCACACGCGCCAAGGCATCAATGTACCAGAACGTGCAAATGTTGAATGCGTTCCGCGGGATACCGAAATCATCCGCGGTCGCGTAACGGAACATATGGTTGCCGCGGCGAAGCGCCTTCTCGATGGCGGCGAGCGTCTTGCGGAACCGCTCGTCATCCGGCTTCAGAAAATTCACTTCCGCCATCAGAAGGAGACTGGCATCGAGCTGGTCGCCACCGAAACTTTCGGCGAAGGCGCCGAGCTTCGGGTTCCATGCACGTTCGCAAATCGCCGCATGGACCGTGCGCGCCCTTTCCCGCCAGTAACGTGCACGGGCGGCGAGGCCGAGATGAGCCGCAATGTTCGACAGCCTGTCGCAGGCCGCCCAGCACATGAGGCTCGACGATGTGTGGATGCGCGCCATGGTACGCAATTCCCACATGCCGGCGTCCGGCTGGTCGTGGAGCGCGAAGGCGCGCTCGCCCACTTGCTCGAAGCGTTCGAAATCCGCGACGGTGAGGCGCTGCAACAGCCGCTCATCGAAGAAGGATTGCGAGGCGGCGAGAATGACGTTGCCATAGACATCGTGCTGGAAATGCTCGAAGGCCTGGTTGCCGCGGCGAACGGGGCCCATGCCGCGATAGCCCGACAGAGAGGGAACGATGTGCTCATCGAGCGCGGTTTCGAGACCGATGCCATAGACGGGTTGGAGATGGCCGCCGGCTGCTGCCCCGACAATGTTGCCGAGATAACGCAGGTAGATTTCCATCGTCTCCACTTCGGCAAGCGAATTGAGCGCGCGGACGACAAAGAAGGCATCGCGCAGCCAGCAGAAGCGATAGTCCCAGTTACGTTCGGAATTCGCTGCCTCGGGGATACTGGTCGTCAAGGCGGCGACGATGGCGCCGGTTTCCTCGAAGCAGCAGAGCTTGAGCGTGATGGCGGCGCGGATTACCGCCTGCTGCCATTCGAAAGGCAGCGCGAGCCGGCGCACCCAGCGGCGCCAATAGTCATCCGTGCGCTCTTCGAACTCGCGTGCGGTTTCCTCGATGCCGGTCGTCAGCGTTTCATCCGGCCCGAGAATGAAACTCAGAGGCGTCGTGAGATTGAAGGCCGTTTCGTCCTGCACATAGGTGAGAGGCGCATTGGTGGTCATGCGGATGGCAAGACCGCTGTGAAAGAAGCGTATGTGATTGCTGCCGCGCGTCGTGCCGGGCTCGCGAAGTCCGTAGTTGAAGCGGGGACGGATGCGGATGCGGATGCGAGGCGATCCTGCAAGCGGGCGCACGCGGCGGACCAGGGTCATAGGCTGGAAGATGCGCTCGCGCCTCGTGAAGCGCGGCGCGAAATCGCATATCTCGACGGCGTTTCCGTCCTTGTCGGTCAGTTCGGTAATCAGGATCGCCGTGTTGGGCCGGTAGAATTGACGAGAGGAGGCCAGGTTCTCGATCTCGACCGACCAGTACCCGCCATCCGGATTTTCCTCGCGGCCGCCATTCAGGAGATCGCAGAATACCGGATCGCCATCGAGGCGGGGCAGGCAGCACCAGACGATCCGGGCCTTGTCGTCTATCAGCGCACCATAGGTTCCATTTCCAATCACACCGAGATCGAGCGTGGACAAAACACCTCCATTCAAACAGACAGCAATCTGGATACCTCTTTCAGCCAGGCAAGCAGCGCATCGACGGATGAAAGCCGGTGAGATGCGCGCGTATCGCCGGGTCCGATCTTTATCGTAACGCCTTTCATCGCATTGACGACCTCAAAGCCATCCTCATCTGTGCGATCGTCGCCCGCGAAAACCGGAATACGCCCGGCAAACGGTTCGACATCCAGAAGACGGGCGATGGCGACGCCCTTGTTCATGTGATCGGGCTTCACCTCGAGCACCATCTTGCCATCGATCAGCGCCATGCCGGTCAATCCGTCGAGGGCGCGCGCCATGGCGGCGCGGCATTCATCCTCGCGCTCCGGTGCGCGGCGATAGTGAAAAGCGATGGCGCCCGGCTTTCGTTCCAGAATGAGGCGCGGATCGGCCTCGACCATCGGCGCCAATGCACGTTCAATCACACGAATAGCCGCCATGTCGCGCGGCGGCTGCACGGCGCCGCCGCGGGTTTCACGCAATTCGAGACCATGAACGCCGGCGCCTGGAAGTCCGATACCGAGAAGCGCATCGATGTCGGAAAGGGGGCGGCCGGAGACGATGGCGAGGGCGCCGCCCAATCCCTCTTCAAGCGCCGCAAGAACGGATCGAAGCGCCGGGTCGATGGTGACGGCATCAGGCGTCGGGGCGAGCTCCGTCAGCGTACCGTCGAAATCCAGAAAGAGCGCCCAGTCGCGGCTCGGCGACGGGAGGCCTGTCTTTTGGAGCTTCATATTTCCTGTCCCTGCGCCGCCATCGCGGCGGCTCCTTCGTCCGGACAATCGAGATGGGCGGCGCCGCGATCCGGAATGCAGACACGGAAGGTCGTGCCGGCAGCGCCTGTAGATACGAGCTCGATATGGCCGCCATGGCTGCGCGCGAGCTCGGCGGCTATGGCAAGACCAAGGCCTGTGCCATCGCTGCGCGTGCCGCCCGAGAACGGTTCAAAGAGATGATCGAGCGCCTTTTTCGGCAAGCCGGGCCCCTTGTCGGATATGTCGATATGGACATGGCTTCGTTCGCGGCGCGCGGCAAGGCGTATCTCGCCGTTTTCCGGTGCAGCACCCTCGCCTTCCGTTACGGCCTGCGACGCGTTGCGCGCGAGATTGAGCAGCAGACGGAAGAGCTGATCCGGGTCCGCATCGATATGGAGGTCAGGTGCGATGTCGACGATCCAGTCTATTCCATCATCGTCGCGAGAGACGGCCTCGACCACTTCCCCGGCGAGCGGCTGCAATGCAACGGGACGGCGATCGGGCATCGGCTCGTCCGCCACACCGAATTTGAGCGATTTCGCGCAGAGATCGATTGCACGGTCGATCGAGGCGAAGAGCCGTGGCGCCAGATGTTGCACGGTTGGATCGTTCACGGCGCCGATGCGGTCCGAAATGAGCTGCGCGCTTGCCAGAATATTGCGGAGATCGTGACTGATCTTGGACACGGCAATGCCGAGCGAGGCGAGGCGCGCCTTCTGGTTCAACGTCGCCCTGATGCCGATCTGCATATCGGCCAGTTCGCGCTCCGCGACACCGATTTCATCATCGCGCGCGGACGGCGCAATCACCCGGCGGGCGTCTTCCGGATTCTCGCGGAAAGCGATCATGTTGTCCGACAGGCGCCGCATGGGCCGGACCAGCAGAAAATGGAGAACGATATAGACGAGGCTTGCCGTGATGATCGAGATCACGAGTGAGAGCAGAAAGATGTTCTTCGCGTAGCGCAGCATGGACTTGCGGAGCGGGGTCTCGTCGAGAACGATCTCGATCGACTCGCCCGCGCCGAAGCCCGGCTCGCCGGTAACGCGGATGATGCGCCCCTCGCGCGCCATGATGGTTTCGACGGCATCCATGATCAGCATCATGGCCATGGCGTCGCGCAGGTCGAATTCCGCATCGACCATGGGCGGCATGTCGTCGCTGAGAACGAGGCGCCGCGCATCGTCGCGGATCAGGGCGACCGAGTAGACCTGCGCGTTTTCAAGCAACTCCTCCCGGAGCGCCGGCGTCACCATATTGTCTGGCCGCGCTTCCAACGCGAGCGAAGCGATCTGCGCCGCGGCCATGCGCTGCTCGAGCCAGGTGAGACGAAAATTCGCGACCGAGGGCACGAAGATCAGCACTTCCGCCAGCATGACGAAGAGAATGGTGAGGAGCAGGAGGCGACGCGACAGCGAGCCGCGGAAAGGCCACACAAGGAATGCCGTGCGTCCGTTCTCCGGGCGCCGCGCCGTTTCTCTCGTTTCCGTCATGCGTGCCGATGCGCTCCGCTGCCTCGATCAGGCGCAGTCTAGCCGAACAGACCGAGGAAACGCACCAGCATCTTCGTTTTCGCGCTGAAAAGGGTCGGCGTGTAGTAGGAACCGGCGGCGCGCTTGCTGATTTCCGAAAGCGTCGGATAGGGCGCGACGACGCCCGCCATGGCGCTGAGCTTCAACGCCTGCGACTTGGCAAGCACCCAAGGCAGGATGAGATCGCCCGCATTGGGCGCGACGATGGTGGCGCCGAGAACGCGGGCATGATTGTCCGTCACGACCTTGATGACGCCTTCCGTCTCGTGCTCGGCCTGGGCGCGGTCGTTTTCCGCGAGGTGCCAGCGCAGCACATTGAGCGTCAGTCCCTTCTGCCGCACCTCGGCCTCGGTGAGGCCGACATGGGCGAGTTCGGGATCGGTATAGGTCACATGCGGAATGGCGCTGTGGTCGGCGCGGGCCGGCACGCGGAAGAGCGCATTGCGGATGACGATGCCCGCATGATAGCCCGCGACATGGGTGAATTGCGGGCCGCCCGCGACATCGCCGATGCCGAAGATGCGCTTGTTCGTGGTGCGCAGCCGTTCGTCGACGCGCAGACCCTTGTCGGTATACTCCACGCCGGCCTTTTCGAGATCGAGCCCTTCCACATTGGCGCGGCGGCCGGTGGCGACGAGGAGATGCGAAGCTTCGACGCTGCGCTCGCCTTCGTTGTCCGAGAAACTCACCTTGATCGCGCCTTCGCCGCCCGAGACGGCGAGGATTTTCACGCCTTCCAGGATTTCGATGTCTTCCTTGCGCAGCCTTCCGAGAACGATGGCCGAAAGCTCCGGATCGTCACGTCCGAAGGCGCGCTGGGTCTCCAGAACCGTGACCTTTGCGCCGAGGCGGCGATGCGCCTGCGCCATTTCCATGCCGATGGGGCCGCCGCCCAGAATGACGAGATGCGACGGGCACGACGTGTTCCGGAAGATCGTCTCGTTGGTGTGGAAGGGTACCTTGTCGAGGCCTTCGATCTGCGGCACGAAGGGGCGCGAGCCGGTGGCGATGACGAAGCGGCGGGCGGTGATTTCCGCGTTGCCTGCGATGACCGTGCTGCCATCGCGGAAGCGGCCATGCTCCTTGATGACGGTGACGCCCAGCGCCTCGAACCGGGCGACGGAATCGTTCGGCGCAATGGCGGCTATGACGCCATGGACGTGATCGTGGACCTTCGCGAAATCGACCTCCGCCTTGGCGGGTGCAATGCCGAAGGGCTCGCCCGTGCCCATGTGGTAGGCCTGCTTGCCGGCGGCGAGCAATGCCTTGGATGGCACGCAGCCCGTGTTCAGGCAGTCGCCGCCCATTTCATCGCGCTCGATCAGCACCGTGCGCGCACCCATCTGCGCGGCGCCGGCCGCGACGGAAAGACCGCCCGAGCCCGCGCCGATGATGCAGATGTCAGCCCTGATCCTCTTGGCCATGTTTTCTCCGGACGAAAATGAATGCGAGAGGCCGTTCAGGCCGTCTCGTCGGGTAGCTGGTTCTTGCCCGCAACGCGACGATAGACGACCGGCACAAGCGCGAGCGCGGCAAGCGCGAGAATGGGACCGATAATCTGCGGCTCGAAGATAAGCCCGAGATCAGGTTCGCGGCCCGCATCGAAGATCGCGCCAAGCCCGTTGCCGAGGCTCGCAAAGACAAACGTGCCCGGCATGATGCCGAAAAAGGTCGCTACGACATAGGTGCGCAGTCTGACGCCGAGAAAGGCGGGCGCAAGGTTGACGAGGAAGAAGGGAAAGAGCGGCACAAGTCGCAGCACCAGCATGTAGCTGAAGGCATTCTTGCCGAAGCCCTGCTCCAGGCGGCGCAGGCTCGGCCCCGCCTTTGCGCGCAGCGCATCGCCAAGCGCTGTTTTCGCGGCAAGGAAGATCGCGGTGGCGCCGATGGTGGCACCCATAATGGTGAGAAGGCCGCCAAGGACGGTGCCGAAGAGGAAGCCGCCCGTGAGCGTCGCGACCAGCGCACCCGGCAGCGAGAAGGCGACCATGGCGATATAGGCGACGACATAGACGAAGGCGGCCAACGCCCAATTCTCCGCCACCCAGCCCGAAAGAGCCTGGCGGTTGTCCCGGAGCGTGTCGAGCGTGACATAGCGGTCTAGACCCAGGGCGAAGAAGGCCCCGAGGCCGGCAAGAAGCACGGCCAGCGGCAGGAAACGGCGCAAGGTGGCCGGGCGGGAAGGCGGCTCGATTTCGGTCATGGCAGCCTGTGGAAGGATAAAAAGAACATAAAAGGAACAAATAATGCCGCGAGACTAGGGTCCTGCCCGCTGCAAGGCCCCAGAGATTAGCCCCAATCGCGGCGAGCGGAAGGGCCCTTCACCGTAATGTGAGAGCGGGTCATTCGGGGCGAGAGAGGCGTGATTCCGGCGCTGCGGCGTTGACTTCGGCGGGCCTTATGCTTATAGAACCCGCCAGACAGCCGTCGGGTGGCAACGCCTGCGGCTCTTGTTTTTATTGGCAAGCTCGCGGCGGCCTTCAGGCCGCCCGGCGCCGGGCAAGATGCCCTGACCTGCCGGAGAAGAGACGTGAAACGGACCTATCAACCGAGCAAACTCGTCCGCAAGCGCCGCCATGGCTTCCGTGCGCGCGCCGCGACCGTTGGCGGCCGCAAGGTGCTTGCCGCGCGCCGCGCCAAGGGCCGCAAGCGGCTCTCCGCCTGATCGAGGCAACTCCTCCGGAGTATGCACAGGCCCCACTAAGCCGGGGCTCTCGAAAAGAGCGCAGCGACCGAGGCCCAGCGAGCCCCAGATGGACCGCCAGCCGGACAGATTGCGCAAGCGCAGCGATTTCCTGGCCGCCGCCCGCGGGCGCAAGCGCGCCGAACGCGGGCTCGTGCTGCAGGCCAATTTCCGCCATGACGAAAATCCTCCCCGTCTCGGCTTCACGGTGACGCGCAAGGTGGGCAATGCCGTTGCGCGCAACCGGGTGAAGCGCCGCCTGCGCGCGGCCGCCGCCGAAGTTCTTTCCCTCGCAGCGAAAGACGGCTACGACTACGTGCTGATCGGGCGGCAGGAAACGCTGACACGGCGCTGGCCCGACCTTCTCAGCGATCTCACCATCGCACTCCGCAAAGTTCATGGAAGCCGCAACGGCGAGACGCCAGCGCCTTCCGATGCCTCAAGGTCCGCGTCCGGGAAAGACTTGCCTCATGGGTGACAACCGCAACTTCATCATCGCCATTTTCCTGTCGGTCCTCGTCTTTGTCGGATGGCAGTATTTCGTGATCGAGCCGCAGGTCGAAGCCGAGCGCGCCCGGCAGGAAGCAGTGACACCGGCACGCGATGACGCGGCAATCGAGCAGCCGGCGGCAACGCCCGGCGAGGCGCGCCTGCCAAGCGTCGACGAACCCGCGCGGCGGCCCGGACAGGCAGCCCCGGGGGGCGGTGCGCTTGCCAATGATGAGGCGCTTGGCGCAAGCCCGCGCGTCGCGATCCGTTCCGACGAGCTTGCCGGCTCGATCTCGCTGCGCGGCGCGCGTTTCGACGATCTGAAGCTGCGGCAGTACCGCGTGAGCACGGACCCTGCGAGCCCGGAAGTCACGCTGCTCACGCCAGCGGGTACGCGCACGCCCTATTTCGCCGAATTCGGTTTCATTCCCGCGCCCGGCAGCAATGTGGCGCTGCCCGGCTCGCGCACCGAATGGCAGCTTGCGGAAGGCGAGGTGCTGACGCCTTCGACGCCGGTGACGCTGCGCTGGGAAAACGGCCAGGGACTCACCTTCCTGCGCACCATTTCGGTCGATGAACACTTCCTTTTCACGGTCACGGACCGGATCGAGAACAATGGCAGCAATGCCGTGACGCTCTATCCCTATGGCCTCGTTTCGCGCACGGGCCGCCCGGCCGGCAGCAGCTTCTTCATCCTGCATGAAGGCTTTATCGGCGAGTTTCCGAGCGTGGGCGAAGTGGCCGTGTCCTACGGCGATGCAGGCGACGACGGCCCTGTGAAGGTGACGGACACCGAAGGCTGGCTCGGCATCACCGACAAATACTGGGCGGCGGCGATCGTGCCGCAGACAGGCGAGAATTTCGTCGCGAATTTCAGCGCGCATCCCGACCCGACGGTCGACAATTTTCAGGCAGATTTCCGCTACGCCGCGCAGGACGTGCCGGCGGGCGGTTCCGTCGAGATCGAGAACCGCCTCTTTGCCGGGGCGAAGGTGTCCTCCGTCATCGACAGCTATCATCAGGCCGGCATCTACAAGTTCAACCTGCTGATCGACTGGGGCTGGTTCTGGTTCCTGACGCAGCCTCTCTTCAAGTTCCTGCACTATATCGCGCTTTATGTCGGCAATTTCGGCGTGGCGATCCTGATCGTCACGGTGCTGATCAAGCTCGTCTTCTATCCGCTCGCGAACAAGTCCTATGTCGCGATGAGCAAGATGAAGAAGCTGCAGCCGGAAATGGAGAAGCTCCGCGAGCGGTACAAGGACGACCGCATGAAGCAGCAGCAGGAGATCATGGAGCTCTACAAGAAGGAGCAGGTGAACCCGCTGGCGGGCTGTCTGCCGGTGCTGATCCAGATTCCGGTCTTCTTCGCGCTCTACAAGGTTCTCTTCGTCACCATCGAAATGCGCCATGCGCCCTTCTTCGGCTGGATCGACGATCTTTCCGCGCCGGACCCGACCTCGATCTTCAATCTGTTCGGCCTCATTCCGTGGGACCCGCCTTCGCTTCTGCTCATCGGCATCTGGCCGATCATCATGGGCTTCACCATGTTCGTGCAGATGCGCATGAACCCGCTGCCGGCGGACCCCATCCAGGCGCAGATCTTCACCTGGATGCCGATCATCTTCACCTTCATGCTGGCCGGCTTCCCGGCGGGCCTCGTGATCTACTGGGCGTGGAACAACACGCTGTCGGTGATCCAGCAGGGCGTGATCATGAAGCGGCAGGGCGTGCCCATCGAAATTTTCAGCAATCTCGGCCTCGACAAACTCGTGGGCGGCGGCAAGCCGAAAACCTGAGCCATGATGGAAGAGCCGGCGCAGGAAAATCCGCTCGACACGCCGGACATGGAGACGGGGCGCTGGCTCTTTGCGCAGACCTGCGACTTCGTGCGCGGCGTCGTCGACATGAAGGGCCTGCCCCCCGGCGCGCTCACGGAGGTCGCCTTTGCCGGGCGCTCCAATGTGGGCAAGTCGAGCCTCATCAATGCACTGACGGGCCGCAAGACGCTGGCGCGCACGTCGAACACGCCGGGCCGCACCAAGGAGCTCAATTTCTTTGCGCTCGGAACGGCCGGGAAGCCCGCCGTGATGCTGGTCGACCTGCCGGGCTATGGCTATGCGCGCGAGACGAAATCGCGTGTGAACCAGTGGACGGCGCTCGTCATGTCCTATCTCAGGGGCCGGGCGCCGCTGCGCCGCGTCTTCGTGCTGATCGATGCGCGGCACGGCCTCAAGGCGAATGATCACGAGGTCCTCGACATGCTGGACGAGGCGGCCGTCTCCTATCAGATCGTGCTGACCAAGATCGACAAGCTCAAGGCGGGCGAGCTCGAGATACGGCTCGACGAGGTGCGCAGTGCGCTCCGGCCGCATGTCGCCGCCCATCCCCGGATCGTCGCGACCTCGAGCGAAAAGGGCGACGGCCTCGCCGAGCTCCGCGCCGAGATTGCCTCGCTGGCCGATCCCGCCCTGCTGGGGTATAAACCGCGGGCAGATTGACCCCGGACCGCCGGGGCAGACGGGAAGGCGCAGGGACGATGGCGGACACCACGAAAAGCGAAGACCGGAACCTCGAAAGGGCGCAGCTTCTTTCCGAGGCGTTGCCCTATATGCAGCGCTACGACAAGCGCACCGTGGTCGTGAAATAT
The DNA here is from genome assembly GCA_019636015.1 of Parvibaculaceae bacterium. Taxonomy (GTDB): domain Bacteria; phylum Pseudomonadota; class Alphaproteobacteria; order Parvibaculales; family Parvibaculaceae; genus Parvibaculum. The sequence continues at coordinate 888,063 of JAHBYJ010000001.1, read as the reverse complement.
GGCGGCCATGCGATGGGCGACGAGGCGCTGGGTGCCGAATTCGCGCGCGACATCGTGCTGCTGAAGCAGGCCGGGCTAAATCCCATCGTCGTACATGGCGGGGGGCCGCAGATCGGCTCCATGCTGAACCGGCTCGGCATCAAGAGCGAGTTCTCCGGCGGGCTGCGGATCACCGACAAGGCGACCGTCGAGATCGTGGAGATGGTTCTCGCCGGCTCGATCAACAAGCAGATCGTGGCGCAGCTCAATCAGGCAGGCGGCCGCGCCGTGGGGCTTTGCGGCAAGGATGGCAATCTCATCGTTGCGCGCAAGGTGGAACAGAAGATCCACGACCCGGAATCCAATATCGAGAAAATTCTCGATCTCGGCTTCGTCGGCGAGCCGGCAAAGATCAATCCCGAAATTCTCGAAGTCATCCAGAAGTCCGACATCATTCCGGTGATCGCGCCGATCGGCGTCTCGGCAGACGGGCACACCTACAATATCAACGCCGATACGGCGGCGGGCGCCATCGCAGCGGCGCTCGACGCGGCGCGGCTTCTGCTGCTCACAGATGTCAGCGGCGTGCTCGACAAGCAGGGCAAGCTCATCGAGGAACTCACCGTCGATCAGGCGAAGGCGCTGATGCAGGACGGCACGATTTCCGGCGGCATGATTCCGAAGCTCGAGACCTGCATCGAAGCCGTCGAAGGGGGCGTGGAAGCGGTGGTCATTCTCGACGGCCGCGTGCGCCACGCCGTGTTGCTTGAGCTCTTCACCGAGCATGGCGCCGGTACGCTGATCCAGCGCTGAACGGTTTCCCGCCCGTGTCATGGGTGTTAAGCTTGCCTCTCGCTACGGGGGCGGCCCTTGTCCATGACACGTTGTTTGCAGATCGGCATCGCCGGTTTTCTTTGCTGGCTGCTTTTTCCGGCACCGGCCCATGCCGACTATAATTTCTGCAACCGCACCAGCTACGTGCTCGATGCGGCGATCGGCTATCACGACGGCGAGATATGGAAGAGCCGCGGCTGGACGCGGCTGCTGCCCGGCGGCTGCGAGAAGGTGCTGCAAGGCGCTGTCGGGACGAGCGACTATTATGTCTTCGCGCGATCCTTCGACGGGCACAGAGGCAGCACAAAATATTTCTCCGGCAATACCGGGTTCTGCATCGTCGAATCCTCCTTCGACATCGAGAATCGGGAACAATGCGCCATCCGGGGTTTCGACTCGGCGGACTTCCTTCACGTCGAGACTCGAGCCGGCCCCGACTGGACGACGAGCTTCACCGAAGCTTCCGACTACAGCGCGGAGGAAGCGCGCGTTGCCGGCACGCAGCGCCTGCTGATCGATCTCGGCTTCGCATTGAAGCAGGTGGACGGGATTGCCGCGCGCAATACGCTGCGCGCCGTGCAGGCCTTTCAGCGTTCCGAAAACCTGGCACAGACGGGTACGATCGATGACCGTCTGCTCGGCCAGCTTGCTGCGCAAGCGATCGAGGCGCATCGGCGGACCGGGCTCGATTTCTGCAACCGGACTACGGAACTCGTCTGGGCAGCGGTCGGCTATCGCAGCGGCGGCGAGGACATGTCGAGCGGCTGGATCCGCATCGAGCCGCAGAGCTGCCGCAAGGCGATAAAGGGCAAACTCACCGCGGACGACTATTACGTCTATGCGGAGGCGATAGACAACACAGGCAGCGTCGCGAGGCGGGACGGCGAAGCCCTGGTCTGGGGCGGCGAACGCAGCTACTGCACAAAGCCGACACGCTTCGAGATTCGCGGGCGCGAAAGATGTGCATCGCGCGGCTTCGATGAAAAGAACTTCCGGCGCGTTGAAACCGAGGGCGAAGATTTTTTCGAAGTCACGCTCGACTAGGCGGGCCCTGCAGCGGGCGCTATACCGAAATATTGGAGATGCCAGGCAAGCTCGGCCTCGCTCATCGGATAATCGAACCCCTCGCGTGGCAAAACGAGGTTTGCCGAAGGCACATGTGCAATATGGGCCTGGATGGCGAGCGCCGTGCGCATGGAGAGGCCTGCCTTCCAGCAGAGCGCGGTGATGCCGCGGCCGCTTTGCGCATCGAGCACCATCTCGATCGTACCGGCCGCCACGCCGGTCAGAAGCGATAGCGCCGTCACCACGGGCTCGCGCCGTGCGATGGTGGCCGCACCGGTCACGATGTCGTCGCCGAGATCGCCCTTGGCATAGGCCTTGCGCACCGCCTCAACCGTGACATGCCTGCTGGCATCGATCTCGTCCTCAAGGGCCGCTTGTGCCCTTGCCTTCAGCCATTGGGAGGTTTCGGCGTCCAGGCCGTTTCGCCGCGACAATTCATCGATCAGCGCGCGCGATACGAAAGTGGCGATGCGGCGAATGGCCCGAAGCGAAAGATCGGTGCGCATGACAAGCGGGCGGTGCAAGGCTTCGATGCCGGCTGCCCGCGCGAGGACATGATTCAGCGTTTCCTCTCGGATTTCCGCCTTCGGATTGGCAAGGAGTGCCGCGACGGCCGGAATGTCGAGCGAGGCGACGATGGCCTCGGCAACGTCGCCGCTCAATCCCTCCCGGTTCGCGATCGCCTCGATCGCACCACGCACACGGGTACTCGCCACGATCTCGATCAGGTCTTCATCGGAGAGAAGAGGCGAATATTGCAGGATGGAGCCGCAAACGGCGATTTCCGCATCCCGCGCGAGGTGGAGCGCAAGGCGCTTTGGGAGAGTCCGGCTGGCTGCGAGTTCGCGCGAAATGACGGCACGCACGCGCGGCAGTTCATCCTCTGCCAGACGCTCGAGAAGTGCGACCGTCTTCTGCTGAAGCGAGGTCAGTTCGCCTTCCGGCATGTCGGGCATGAGCCGCGCGATCTTTCGCGCGAGTTCTTCGCGCACTTCCGCGTCCGCGTCCGTCCGCAGGAGTTCGTTCGCCTGCATCGGCGTCGCCGGATTCGCTGCCACGAGACCTCGGACCCCGGCATCGTCATCGCAGGCCAGATAATAAAGCGCCTCGGGCGGCGCATCCTCACGGCCCGCAAGCTCGCGCTTTACTTCGAGCTGATGACTTTCGAGAACCTGACGCGCGTCCTCGTAGCGAAGCTCCGCTGGGAGCTTGCGCCGGCCGAACAGACGGGAGAGCAGGCCGAACGCCATTCTCGCTCCGGGTCAGACTGAATAAATCTCGACCAGTGTCGGATGGGGCAATTAACACTCGATTAATCTCCGGCCACTTGCCAAGAAGGGCGGCAGGCGGCACATATTGGGCATGGAGATGCCAGAAAAATCCCCCGTGCCTCGCGGCTTCGGCCATGTCGACACATGGATTTTCGACCTCGACAATACGCTTTACCCGCCGGCCTGCGATCTCTTTGCGCAAGTCGACCAGCGCATGACCGCCTTTATCGCCGACTATCTCGGCGTCGACGCGGCGGAAGCCAGGCGCATCCAGAAAGACTTCTATGTCGAGCACGGGACGACACTTTCCGGCCTCATGGCCGTTCACGGCATGGAGCCGGCGGCCTTTCTCGATTTCGTCCACCGGATCGACGTTTCGGGCGTCTCTCCCGATGCGCTTCTCGGCAAAGCGATATCGGCCCTGCCCGGGCGGAAAATCATCTTCACCAACGGCTCCTGCGCCCATGCTGAGAATGTGGTCCGCCAGCTTGGCATCGACCATGCTTTCGACGGGATCTACGACATCGTCACGACAGGTTATGAGCCGAAGCCGCGGCGGAGCGCCTATGAACGTTTCGTCGAGGCGAGCGGCATCGAGCCCACCCGCGCGGCGATGTTCGAGGACATCGCGCGCAATCTCGAAGTACCGCATCTTCTTGGCATGGTGACGGTCTGGGTGAAGCCCGGCATTCAGGGGCCGGAGCGGCATCACACCTATTCGCATGAGGGCGCGGAAGGCCCGCATATCCATCATGTAACGGAGGAGCTTTCAGGCTTCCTCGCCGCGACCTGCCTTGCGCCTTCAGCGGCGGCCAAATAGGCGTTCTATATCGGTGAGCTTCAGTTCGACATAGGTCGGGCGGCCGTGATTGCACTGGCCGGAATGAGGCGTCGCCTCCATCTCGCGCAGCAGGGCATTCATTTCCTCAGCGGTGAGCCGGCGGCCCGCCCGCACGGAGCCGTGGCAGGCGATGGTGCCGCAGACCTCTTCCAGGCGTTCCTTCAACGACAGCGCGTCATCGAGCTCCGCCAGATCGTCGGCGAGATCGCGCACGAGCCCTGCGACATCGAGCTTGCCGAACAGGGCCGGCACTTCGCGCACCACGACGGCGCCGGGGCCGAAGCTCTCGAGCACGAAGCCGAGCTCGGCGAGCTCGCTCGCGCGGGCCGCAACACGCTCGGCCTCCGCCTCGTCGAGATCGACGACTTCGGGGATGAGCAGGAGCTGGCGGGCAACGCCTGTCTCCGCCATGGCCTTTTTCATCCGCTCGTAGACGAGGCGTTCATGCGCGGCATGCTGATCGACGATCACGATGCCATCCGCCGTCTGCGCGATGACATAGGTTTCATGCAGCTGCCCGCGCGCGACGCCAAGCGGCATGTCGGGCGTATCGGGAGCCTCCGGCGGCGGCGCTTCCTCGACGCGGGCGGAATGGCCGCCAATGGTCGCAAACGCACCCTGCCAGGCGCTTGCCGGCTCGGCGAAGCCGGGCCGCGACGGCGGCGACCAGCGAGGCGAATGCGCGTAGGACTGCGCGTGCATTTCCGGGCGGAGGGCACCAAGCGCGGCGCCCGCGACCGTCGTCGCGGCACGATGGCCTGCATCCGCCAAGGCATGTTTCAACGCGCCCACTATCAGCCCGCGCACGAGACCTGCGTCGCGGAAGCGAACCTCGGCCTTTGCCGGATGGACGTTCACATCGACCTCGCGCGGATCGAGTTCGATGAAAAGGCCGACCGCCGGATGTCTGTCGCGGGCGAGGAAATCCGCATAGGCACCGCGTACCGCGCCGACCACCAGCTTGTCGCGAACGGGCCGCCCGTTCACGAAGAGATACTGCATCTGCGCCGTGCCACGATTGTAGGTCGGGAGACCGGCAAAGCCTCGCAGCGCAATGCCCTCGCGAAGCGCATCTATCGCCAGTGCATTCTCCTCGAAGTCGCGGCCCATCACGGCGCCGAGCCGCGCGAGCCTGCCGCCCTCGCCCGGCAGTTCCGGCTCGAGGCGAAGCATGGTGCGGCCGCCGCTCGTGAGCATGAAACCGGTTTCGGGATGCGCCATAGCGAGGCGCTTCACGATATCGGCGACGGCCTGCGTCTCCGCACGCTCGCTCTTCATGAATTTGAGGCGGGCGGGTGTCGCATAAAAAAGGTCGCGCACCTCGATCTGCGTGCCTGCGCGGCCGGCAGCCGGCTCGACCGCGCCAGTACGGCCACCTTCCACGACGATCCGGTGCGCCTCGGCGCCATCGCGCGGGCGGCTGACGATCGAAAGCCGCGCCACAGCCCCGATCGAAGGCAGCGCTTCGCCGCGAAAGCCGAGCGTTGCAATGTCATGCAGGTCTTCGCGGCCTTCTCCATCGACGCGAAGCTTGGATGTCGCGTGGCGCTCCACGGCAAGCGCCATCTCCTCCGCATCCATGCCTATGCCGTCATCGCTCACGCGGATCAGGTCGCGGCCGCCGCCTTCGATCACGATATCGATATGGCGCGCGCCGGCATCGAGCGCGTTTTCGACAAGCTCCTTCACGGCACTTGCCGGACGCTCTACCACTTCACCAGCGGCGATGCGGTTGATCGTTCCCTCGCTCAGGCGGCGAATGCGGCCCATCGGCGTCAGGCTTTCCCTTCGGCGAGATATTTCCGCGCGAGAATCTTGCCTTCCTCGACCGCAGGCTGATCGAAAGGATCCACGCCCAGCATGCGCCCTGCGATGATCGTTTCCAGCATGAAATGCATGAAGAGAGCGCCCAGCGTGCGCTCGTCGAGCGAAGGCAGCATGAAGCTGCGCACAGGGCGGCCGTTCTTCACCAGCGTGTCCGCCGTTGCGCGCTGCTCGGCATCCACGAGATCGCCGATCCTGTGGCCGCCGAGAAAGGCAAACTCCGTCTTTGCTGCAACGTCCGCCAGCGCCTCGGCGCCCTTCCCCTTCGTATCGGTGAGGAAGAGGTTGAACAGCTTGTCCTTCGGCCCGGCAAGCCAGAGCTGGAGCTGGCTATGCTGGTCGACCGGGCCGAGCGCGCGCACGGGCGTCGTGCCCTTGCCGTCCTTGCCGAGGCTTTCCGCCCAGAGCTGGCAGTACCAGGCCAGGAAGCGGTCTAGTCGATCCGCATAGGCCGCGACGACCGACATGGCAGCGCCCTTCTCGCGCGCCATCGCAACCTGCAACGCGGCGCCTGCCGCCGGGGCGACATTCTTCGCGGGCGTGCCGTCGAGAACCGGTTTCAGCGCGGAAGCTGCACCCTTGCGTATCGCCTGAATGTCGAGGCCCATCAGCCGCGCGGGAAGAAGGCCGACATTGGTGAGCACCGCATAGCGCCCGCCGACACCCGGATCGTGCTCCAGCGTCGGAAAGCCGTTCGCCTCGGCCAGCGCGCGCATGGGGTTCGGCTTGCCGTTCTTCGCAGGCTCCGTCAGCACCGCGAAATGATGCTTCATGTATTTGCCGCCGCCCGCCTTCTCGAGCGCGCTCATGGCGGCCAGCGTCTGGATCGCGGGTTCGACCGTGCCGCCCGACTTCGAGACGACAAGGAAGCGCGTGGTGCGCAGGTCGAGCGTGCCGAGCACAGCCTCCATGGTCGCGGCGTCGAGATTGTCCGGAATATGGATATTCACGCCCTTCTGCCGGTGGGCGGGCGTTCCCCAGCCGGTGAGTTGCGCCAGCGCCTGCGCGCCAAGGGCCGAGCCGCCTATGCCGAAGATGACGATATCCGTGGTGTTGTTGAGGAGATGTTCGGCCACCTCCTCGATCCGCGCGAAATCTTCCGTGCGGGCCGGTACGCGGAGCAGCGGCAGCGCACCGCTTTCATGGACCTCGCGAAGCCAGACAAGCGCCTTCTCGGCTTCGGCCAGAGCCGCGGCAAAGCTTTCCTGCGAAAGCCCCTGCTCGCCGATCCGGTCCGAGAAGCAGTTTTCGATAGATTGGCGGTAAGGCAGGTCGGGAACGGCCATTCGGTTCAATCCGGAATGAGGTGCGAATTCTGGCTCGCGGAATCGCGCGAGTTCGAGCCCGAGCGTAACAAGAAGCTCAACGCGCCACCAGCGGGCCCGTTCCGCCCGGGAAAAGGCCGCTCAGAAGGGGGCGTCGCCCGGATGAGCAGGCGGCGCAGGCCGCATATCCTCATCGTCGGGAAGATTCGGGTTAGGTGAGAGATCCGGCTTGCCGACGATGGCGACAATCATGTTTTCGGGCTTGAGAAGACGCTTTGCGACCCGGGAGATATCCTCCGCGGTGACGGCTTCGATCAGCCCGTTGCGGCGCTCGACATAGTCGATACCGAGATTTTCCAGCTGAATGCCGAGAAGCTGCGAGGCGATGGACCGGTTCGTGGTGAAGCGAAGCGGATAGGAGCCGGTGAGATAGGTCTTCGCGTCGTCGAGTTCGTCCTGCGTGACGCCCTCTTCCGCCATGCGCGCCATTTCACGCCGGACAATCGCGAGTGTTTCGCCGACACGCTCGTTCTTGGTGCCGACTTCGCCGAAGAAGAAAGCCGCGCGGTCGAGCGGTTGGAGATAGGTGCTGACTGAATATGCCAGCCCGCGCTTGACGCGCACCTCTTCCATGAGACGCGAGGAGAAGCTGCCGCCGCCCAACATGTAATTCATGATGAAGGCGGGGATGAAATCGTCATCGTCGCGGGGAAGACCCTCGATACCGAAGAGAACCACGCTTTGCGGAAAGTCCCGTACAAGAATGATCGTCTCGCCGCCCTTCGGCAGTTTGACGGGTTCGATCTCGGGCAGGGATGCCTTTTCGGGAAGGCGGCCAAATGTCTTGTCGAGCAGGGGACCGAGCTCAGCCGGAGAAATGGCGCCGACGACGGAAATCTTGAGGTTGTCGCGCGCGATGACACGACCCGCAAATTCCTTCAGGTCTTCCCGGCCGATCGCGGGGAGCGTCTCCGCCGTGCCTTCGGCCGGGTGCGCGTAAGGATGGTCGCCCAGCGCCGCCTTGTACCAGGCGTCGCCGACGATCCAGTCCGGGCGGTCGGCATTGCGCGCAATCACGACGCCGATCTGCGCACGGATGCGCTCGATGGCATCTTCCTCGAAGCGGGGTTCGGAAATCGCCATGGAGAAGAGGCGGAAAGCTTCGGCGCGGTTTTCGACGAGCGTCGAAAGTGTGCCTGTGAAGTTGTCGTTCTCGACGGAAAAGGACATGCGCGCCGCAATGTCGTCGAGCCGTGCCTGGAAGGAGGCGGCGTCGAGATCGCCCGCCCCTTCATCGAGGAGCGACGAGACCATATTGGCAAGACCCGCTTTTCCGGCGGGGTCGCTTGCCGTGCCGCCCTTCCAGGCGACTTCCATGACGATGAGGGGGATCGACTCTTCCTGCACGAGCCAGGCCTCGATACCGCCCGGACTCACCACGCGCTCGATATCCATGGCGCGAAGCGGCGCGATGTGAACGGCGAGAAGAATGAGCGACAGGATAACGGTGCGGATCACTGGTCGCCTCCCGGCAGGAGTTCGCCCGTAACCGACGGATTGTTCTCCAAGACGAGACGCGCAACGCGCATCACGTCGTCCTTCGTCACGCGGCGAACGCTTTCCGGCCATTCGTGGATTTGCGACACGGTGACACCCGTCATCAGGCCTTCGCCATAGGCGTAGGCCATGGTGCGCTGGTTGTCTCGCGCATAGACCGCACTCGCCGCTATCACCGTGCGGGCACGGGCGAGTTCTTCATCGGTGATCCCGCCTTCGAGAAGACGCGCGACCTCCGCTTCGATCGCATTTTCTAGCGAGGCGAGGTCGCCGCCGACGCGCGGCAGGGCATAGATGCCGAAGCGGCCATCGTCGAGGCGGCTGCCCTCGTACCAGCTCTGCACGCCGCTTGCGATGCCCTGCTCGACCACAAGCGCGCGATAGAGCCGGCTCGTCGTGCCCCGGCCAAGGATTTCCGCCAGGACGTCGAAGGCGGCCCGGTCCTTCTCTTCCGCCTTGCGGTAGCTCGGGGCCGGGAAATAGCGCAGCCATGTCGCCTGCGTGACGCGCGGATCGCGCCGCTCGATACGCACATCTTCAGCCGGCCAGGCCGTTTGCGGACGCTCGCGGACGAAGGTCGGCGCGCGTTCGGCAATGCCGCCATAGAACTGTTCGGCGAGCGGGCGAAGCTCCCTCGCCGTGATGTCGCCCGCAACGATCAATGTCGCATTGTTCGGCGTATAGAAGCGCGCATAGAAATCGAGCGCATCCTCGGTGGTGAGCTCGGCGATCTCGTTCATATGGCCGATGATGTCGCGGCCGTAAGGGTGGTCGCCATAAAGCGCCGCGCCCATGTCGGACTGGAGCATCGCGACCGGATTGTTCTCGATCCGCATGCGCCGCTCTTCCATCACCACATCGCGCTCCGGCAGGACTTCCGCATCGGTGAGGACCAGATTGGTCATGCGGTCGGCCTCCATCTCCATGACAAGCGGCAGGCGGTCCTTTGCAATGACCTGGAAATAGGCGGTGAAGTCGTAATGGGTGAAGGCGTTGTCCTGGCCGCCATTGCGCGCCACGATGCGCGAGAACTGGCCGGGCTCGATCTTCTCCGTGCCCTTGAACATCAGATGTTCGAGGAAATGGGCAAGGCCCGTCTTGCCGGGCGTCTCGTCTGCGGCGCCGACCTTGTACCAGACCATGTGGGTGACGACGGGGGCGCGGTGATCGGGGATCACCAGCACGTTCATGCCATTTGAGAGCTTGAAGCTTTCAGGCGGGACGCCTGCGGCAAGGCCGCGTTCGCCGCCGAAGACGAGGCCGAGCAGAACCGCGAGCAGGAGCGCGGCAAAGGGCAATATGGGAAGGTAACGCGGCTGGAACACTCTGCCTCGGAAACGCATGCATGGGCGGCGAAGCGGTGCCGGACGGCGCAAGGGCCGCCCGGAGCGGGCGCGGCTCGCCTAGAAGATGCCGGAGAGCCAGCCTTCCTTCTTCGGCTTGACGGTCGGCGTTTCGCCCTCGGTCACGGGCTTGCCTTCCGCCTCGTTCTGCTGGAGGCGCTGCTTTTCCTCGGCCGGGTTGACGAGGCGCTCGTCCGGCGGCGTGCCGGGCTTGCGCCAGAAGATCACGTCGTCGACGAAGGTCTGGTCGCGCTCGACGAGGGAGCGGGTTTCGGCATTCACCACCTGGCGGATGCGCGGATCGGCGGCGGCGCCACCCGACTGTTCGAGAAGGGCCTGTTCGCCAGCCGACATGGAAGGCGAGACCTCGGCGGTGAGTTCCTGCTGGCCGACCAGGGCGCGCTGCGCCGCGACGCTCGGCTGCATTTCCATTTCCTGCGGGCGGGGCGCGCCGGGCTGCGGCGGGCGCAGTGAGTAGTCCGGCGGAATGACAAGCGGCGCCTTGGTGACGATCGAGAATTCGTCGGGCGCAGACTTACCATAACCAAGAGTGTCGCGAAGGCTTTCACCGCCGCAGCCTGCGAGGGCCAAGGAAAGCCCGGCAATCACGCCCGCTTTTGCGCTCCACCCGGCGAGCCGGGAGATTTTCGCCACTTCGCTCACGTCGCAGTCTCCTCAAGAAACCCAGTGTTCAGGCCTTAGCGGGCGCTTTCGCCCGAGTCTTGCTTTTTGGCCTTGCCGGCCAGCCCCGGCCATACCGATTCAAGGATGATGAGGCCAACGCCCACGGCTATCCACACATCGGCAATGTTGAAGATATACCAGTAAAAGCCGAAGGCATGAAAACTAAAAAAGTCCGCCACCGCGCCATAGGCGATGCGGTCATAGACATTGCCGATGGCGCCCCCAAGGACCAGGCCGATGGCGACCGCCGTCAGCTTCAAATCGACGCGGGCGAGCCAGAGGGCAAGGCCGAAGCTGACCGCGATGGCGAAGCTCGCGAGGATGATGACCCCCATCGTGGTCTCGGCGGCGAAGAGGCCGTAGCTCACCCCCCTGTTCCACGCCATGACGAGATCGAAGAAGGATGTGACCTCGACCTTGCCCCGGGACGCGATGTCATAGACATGAAGCATCCACCATTTATGGAGGCGGTCGGCGAGGAAAGCCGCCAGAGCCACGGCAAGGCCCAGAAGCGAGAATGGGCCCCAGAAGGTTTCGCGGCTCAGGCGGTTCATGGTCTTTCCTCTCAGCTTTTCGCGGCGCGGGCATCGAACTCGCGGACGGCGGCGGCATCCCGTAGCGAGAGATCGGGATAATCCGGATCGCTGCCGACTTCCGGCAGAATACGCCATGAGCGGGCGCATTTGCGGCCTTCGGCGAGTTTCGGCACGACGGCGACGCCGGGGACCTCATCGAGACGCCAGGCATCGGCCGGGCCTTCGCCCTCGATGAGTTGCGCCTGGCTGGTGATGGCGATTTCGGCGAGATCGACACCCTTCATCGCCTCGATGAGTTCGGGCCGCGAGACATAGACATCGGGAGCGGCTTCGAGGCTCGCACCGATGCGCTTTTCGCGACGCTCGACTTCGAGCGCGCCGGTGACGGCGCGGCGAAGCTCGCGGACCTTTTTCCACTTTTCCGACAGGGCATCGTTCCGCCACTCGCCGGGAATGTCCGGGAAGGTGCGCAGATGCACAGAGCCTTCATCCGACGGGAAGCGGGCGAGCCAGACTTCTTCCACTGTGAAGCAGAGGACAGGCGCGAGCCAGGCGGTGAGACCGTTGAAAAGATGGTCGAGAACCGTGCGGCAGGCGCGGCGGCGAAGCGAGGACGGCGCGTCGCAATAAAGCGTGTCCTTGCGGATATCGAAATAGAAGGCCGAGAGTTCGACATTCATGAAATTCGACAGGGCCTGCGTGACGCGCTTGAAGTCATAGTCGTAGTAAGCCTTGCGGACGAGCTCATCGAGCTCGGCGAGGCGATGCAGAATGACGCGCTCGAGCTCCGGCATCTCGGCGACGGAGACGCGCTCGGCATCGTCGAAGCCCGAGAGATTGCCGAGCAGATAGCGGAAGGTGTTGCGCAGTTTCCGGTAGGCTTCGACATTCGATTTGATGATGTCGTTGCCGATATTGTGGTCTTCCCAATAGTCGGTGGAGGCGACCCAGAGGCGGAGAATGTCGGCGCCGTTCTGCTCCACGATCTTTTGCGGGGCGATGACGTTGCCGAGCGACTTCGACATCTTGCGGCCCTTCTCATCCATGGTGAAGCCATGGGTGAGAACCTGTTTGTAGGGCGCGCGGCCGCGCGTGCCGCAGCTCTCAAGCAGCGAGGACTGGAACCAGCCGCGATGCTGGTCGGAGCCTTCCAGATAAAGGTCGGCGGGCGACGGCATGCCCCGGGCTTCCAGCACGAAGGCGTGGGTGGAGCCCGAATCGAACCAGACGTCGAGAATGTCTGTCACTTTCTCGTAGTCGCCGGCGTTGTATTTGTTGCCGAGGAATTCCGATGCCGGGCGCTCGAACCAGGCATCGGCACCTTCCTTCGCCACGGCATCGACGATGCGCGCATTCACTTCCGGGTCGCGGAGCAGCGAACCGTCATCCTTGCGGACGAAGAGCGTCAGGGGCACGCCCCAGGCGCGCTGGCGGGAGAGCACCCAGTCGGGCCGCGTCTCGACCATGGAATAGATGCGGTTGCGGTTGCGCGCGGGCACCCATCGGACTTTCTCGATTTCCTGGAGCGCGACCTGACGGAAGGGCTTGCCGCCCGCCGCCTCGATCTTCGCGTCCATCGAGACGAACCATTGCGGCGTGTTGCGGAAGATCAAGGGCGCCTTGGAGCGCCATGAATGGGGATAGGAGTGGGTCACCTTGCCCTTGGCAAGAAGCGCGCGTGCCTTTTCCAGTTCCTCGATCACGGCGGCATTGGCGTTGCCTTCCTTGCCCTGCCGCGTCAGCACGAACTTGCCCGCGAAAAGCGGTACATGATCGTAATAGACGCCTTCCTCGTTCACCGTGTCCGGGATTTCCTTCGCACCGAAATTCTCGACCCAGATGAAATAGTCGTCCTGACCGTGACCGGGCGCGGTGTGGACGAAGCCGGTGCCGGCCTCTTCGGTGACATGATCGCCCGCGAGAAGCGGCACTGGGAAGTCGTAGCCCTGGCCGCTGAAAGGATGCTTGCAGACAACCATTGCGAGAGAACTCGCCGGCACGTCTTCAAGGCGCATCCATTCCTCGATCTTCGCGTCTTTCTTCACCTGTTCGGCGAGCGCATCGGCAAGCACGAGCTTTTCGCCCGTCGCCTTCACTTCGTAAAGACCATAGGCGATTTTCGGCGAATAGGAGATGGCGCGGTTGGCGGGGATCGTCCAGGGCGTCGTCGTCCAGATGACGATGTTTGCGTCAAGCAAACTCTTATAGGGAACATCTCCACCGCTGCTCTGAACCGGAAACTTCACCCAGATCGTGTGGCTGACATGGTCGTGATATTCGACTTCGGCTTCGGCGAGTGCGGTTTTTTCGACGACCGACCACATGACGGGTTTCGAGCCGCGATAGAGCGAGCCGTTCATCAGGAACTTCTGGAATTCCTCGACGATCTTCGCTTCGGCGTCGAAGGACATGGTGAGGTAGGGATTGTCCCACTCGCCGGTGACGCCGAGGCGCTTGAACTCCTCGCGCTGGACATCGACCCAGTGTTGCGCGAATTCGCGGCATTCGCGGCGGAACTCGAGCGCAGGCACTTCGTCCTTGTTGAGACCCTTCTTGCGGTATTTCTCCTCGATCTGCCATTCGATGGGGAGCCCGTGGCAATCCCAGCCGGGCACATAGGCCGCGTCCTTGCCCATCATCTGCTGCGAGCGGACGACGAGGTCTTTCAGGATCTTGTTCAGCGAATGGCCGATATGGATATTGCCATTCGCGTAGGGCGGGCCGTCATGCAGGATGAAGGTTTCGCGGCCCTTGGCGCTTTCGCGCAGGCGCTTGTAGAGGCCGAGCCTTTCCCAGCGGGCGAGCCATTCGGGCTCGCGCTGCGGAAGACCTGCCTTCATCGGGAAATCGGTCGTGGGGAGAAAGATCGTGTCGCGATAGTCGCGGCCGGCCGGTGTTTCGCCGGTGGATTTATCGCCGGTAAGATTTTCAGGGGTGGACATGGAGGGTCCCAGCTAAACGGGGTTGCGCGATGATGGAAAAGGGAAGAACCCGGCTCCTGCCCCGGAGCGCCCGAAGAGGCGCCCTCAGCGGCAGGCCGGGCCTGTAATTCGCGCGATGATGCCGGGGCGGCGCCCGCAGCAATCCGGTGTCGTCATCAGCTTTCTCATGGGGCGAGTTTCTAGCAGCAGGCCCCTTAACAGTCCAGTAAAGGGCGGCTTTCCGCGGGGCTCCGGGGCGGCCTATAGTCCGGCCATGACCCGGATTCGCACCCTTGCCGCCCTCTTCCTGATCCTTGTCCTTGCCGCGCCTGCCCAGGCCCGGTGGGAGGGGAGCCCGACACTTGAGCGGATCGCCGAGCGGGGCGAGGTCCGGGTGGGGCTCACCGGCGACTACAAGCCCTTTTCCTGGGAGGAGCCCGAGGGCGAGTTCCGGGGGCTCGATGTGGACATGGCGGTGGCGCTTGCCGGCGATCTCGACGCGAAGCTCGTCATCGTGCGGACGAGCTGGCCGACGCTGATGGAGGATCTCGCCGCCGGGAAATTCGATATCGGCATGGGCGGCATCACGGTGACCGCGGCGCGACGGCAAGCGGCCTTCTTTTCCGACCCGATCCTGACCGATGGCAAGGCGCCGGTGGCGCGCTGCGAGGACAAGGAGCGGTTTCGCACACTCTCCGGCATCGACCGCGAGGGCGTGCGCGTGATCGTCAACCCGGGAGGCACGAACGAGGAATTCGCGCGGGCGAACATCACGCGCGCGACGCTGATCCTCCACCGGGACAATGCAAGCGTGTTCGACGAGATCGCCGCGGGGCGCGCCGATGTGATGATCACCGATGCGATCGAGACGCGGATCGTCGAGCGCGACTATGACGGGCTTTGCGCGACGAACCCGGACGCGCCCTTCACGCAGGCGGAAAAGGCCTATCTCCTGCCGCAGGATGCGGTATTCAAGGCGCGGGTGGACGACTGGCTCGGGCGGCTTGAAGCGATCGGCGCTTCGCAGGGCATGATCCAAGACTGGCTCCAATAGCGGGGCGTTCGCCGCCTTGGGCGGCGTGCGCGCTTTCATTGCTGTGCGTGGAGCTAATATGGGGGCTCTGCAAGGGAGGGGGATAAGTTTATTTTTTGGGGGGCGTAAGTTGCGGTTTCCCCACCAAAAAACCAATCCTCGCCCGATTCCTCTTGCCTCATCAAGTTGTCATGCCCGGGCTTGATCCGGGCATCCAGAAGGCGCGGCAGCGCCGTCCCGCTTCGCAAAACTCAGAAAAGCTCTTCGTACAAATCACGCCATGAAGGATTCGTCTCCTCGATCAACGCGATCTTCCATGCGCGCGACCAGTGCTTGAGGTTTTTCTCGCGCTGGATCGCGGCGCGGGCCTCGCTATGCACTTCGTACCAGACGAGATGTTTCACGCCGTAGCGGCTTGTGAAGCCTCTGCCGATTTCCTCGCGGTGCTCGGAAATGCGGCGCTGAATGTCGTTGGTGACGCCGGTGTAAAGCGTTCCGTTGCGCCCGCTTGCGAGGATGTAGACGTAGTAGTCCTTCACATGCGCCTCACCCGGAGCCCTTGGACCCCCGGGTCAAGCCCGGGGGTGACATGTTGGGGGGAGTATGGGGAACGGACAAGCCGGGCCATGCCGGGACTGATTGATGCAGAGGGTGCGGCCCTGGACCCCCGGGTCAAGCCCGGGGGTGACATGCTATTTTGTAGTTCGCTGGAGGCGGGTGGCGCTCACGCCGCGATAATCCGCTCCACGGCCCTTGCTTTCAATGCCAGTTTGCCGTCGCTGTTTGTGAAAGTCGCTTCCACATAGGCCTGCGTTTTCGAGACATTCACGACATGGCCTTCGCAGGCGAGGATGCCGTTTGTCACGGGGCGGAAGAAGTGCATTTGCAGATCTGACGTCGTGAAGTTCTGGTCGTCCTTCAGCATGGTCATAAGCGCGAAGGAGCAGGTCTGGTCGGCGAGTGTGGCGAGGTAGCCGCCGAAGACGGCGACGGGATTGAGATAAGCGGGATCGACCGGCCAGTCATAGCGGATGCGGCCGGGCTCGATGACGGTGAGCTTGCCCGCATAGAGATTGAGCGCCGTCACATGCGGCGGCGCCTTTTCCATTTCGCCCGCCTCGATCCGCTTCAGAATATTTGCCCAGCTCGGCATTACTTCCCCGTCTTCTCGTTTATTGCCGCCGCATCGGCGAGCATGTCGTTCAGGCCGATGAGTTCGTTGTAGCGCTGGAAGGTGACGCGGGGCTCGGCTTCAGGCAAGCCCTCGCCTTTCAGGAGCGCCGCATAGACGCCTTGCAGGCGGGCGGTGACGGCGAGGAGCGCCGAGACGGGGAAGAGCGCGAGCTTGAAGCCGAGGTGTTCAAGCGCCCTTGCGCCGAGATAGGGCGTCTTGCCGTCTTCCACGATATTGGCGACGAGGGGCACGCCATTGAAAGTGTCCGCGACTTTCCGCATTTCCGCTTCGTCGCGCGGCGCCTCGATGAAGAGAATGTCGGCGCCGGCCTTGAGAAAGGCATCGCCGCGGCGGAGCGCCTCGTCCAATCCATGTGTGGCGCGGGCATCGGTGCGCGCCATGATCTTGAAGCTTTTTTCCGCGCGCGCATCGGCCGCTGCGCGGATTTTCGCCGCCGCTTCCGCGACGGGCACGACTTCCTTTCCTTCCATATGGCCGCAGCGCTTGGGGAAGACCTGATCCTCGATCTGGATGCACTGGGCGCCCGCCTGCTCATAGGCGCGGGCGAGGCGCGCGGCATTGAGCGGGCCGCCATGACCATTGTCGCCATCGGCGATGAGCGGCACGGGCGCGGCGGCAGCGGCGATGACACGGACGCGCTCCATCATCTCCGCCGCGCTGACAAGGCCGATATCGGGAAGGCCGAAGCCCGCGCCCGCGACGCCGAAGCCCGTCATGTAGACCACTTCCGCGCCCGCCTGCGCGGCGAGCCTTGCGGAAAGTGCGTCATAGGCGCCCGGCGCGACGACGAGGCCCGGCTGTTTCAGACGCTGGTCGAGGCTTGTCATGCGCTTTTCTTCTTTCTTTCCTGCTTCGCCTTGCTGCCGATCTTGTTACCGATGACCGGCGCCTCGCCCCAATCGGCGCTGACGAGACGCGCGAGATCGTCCACCGCCTTGCGGCCGAGATTTTCCTCAAGCGCGGCTTCGAGCGCCATCACGATGTCGAGCGCCTCCTGCCGCATGGCGGCGCCTTCCGGCGCGAAATGCACGAGCTTGCAGCGCGCATCCTCGGGATCGGGCTCGAGATAGACAAGGCCCTTGGCTTCCAGCTCGCGCAGCGCCGTGTTGACCGACTGGCGGGTGACGCCGAGAAGGCGCGCAAGCTCGCTCGGGCGGCGGATGCCGGCATGGACATAGACCATGCACATGGATTCAAGCCGGCGCACGCCGCCATGGCCGCGGAGATCGAGGCTTTTCTGCAGCGCGGCATCGAACCAGATGAAACGGTTCAGGAGCTGTGCCATCAGAAGGCCGGGCTTTCGCGCCATCGAAAAAACTCCGCTTGAGGTGTTTGTCAGTTTATCTTACATTTTCCCCGGTCATGCAACGGGAGGAGAGGCATGCCGAGACTGAGGCAGGTCGCGAAAGCGGACGCAGATCCCTTCGCGCAACAACTCTACAAGATGCTGTTCGGCGAGCGCGACCCGGTGAAGGAGCCGGGCACGGCGACGGGCACGCCCGGCAACTGGTGGACCGTGTTCGCGCTGGTGCCGGATGCCTTCAAGCACACGACCGAAGGCTTCCAGTTCTATCGGAGCCCCAATCGCAAGCTCGATCCGAAGTTGCGCGAACTCGGGCAGATTCGTGCGGGCTTTGCGCGCGGTTCGCAATTCGTGTTTTCGCAGCATTGCAAGGCCTGCCGCGATGTGGGGCTCACGGAAGAACAGATCACGGCGATACCGCACTGGCCGATCGCGGATTGCTGGTCGCCTGTCGAGCGCGCCCTGCTTGCCTATACGGACTGCCTGGTTCTGCAGGGAGGCCGCGTGCCGGAAGCGATTTTCGACGAGATGAAGAAATATCTCTCGGACGAGGAGATACTCGAATTCACCTACATCACCACGACCTATGAAATGCATGCCACGATGTCGCGCGCGCTCAGGCTCGAATATGACGATGTGGATGAGCGTATCGTCGAGATTGCGGCGCCGAAGGGAAGCTCCAACGACGTCATGGCGATGGTCGACACCAAAGGGAAGGAATAGAGCGATGGGCTATCATCATCTGGCGCTTGCCGCGCGCGACATGAAGGCTATTCATGCGTTCTACGAAGGCGTGATGGGCTTCGAGCTTGTGAAGGTGGAAGTGGGACCGGCGCCGGAAGGCGGCTGGGCGAAGCATTTCTTCTACCGGATGGAAGACGATTCGAAGTTCATCGCCTTCTGGGAGATGCACGATATTCCGGGGACGGAAGGCTTCGAGACCAATCTGTCGAAGGCCGCCGGCGTGCCCGACCATATCAACCACATCTCCTTCGACGTGAAGGACCGGGCGGACCTCGAGCGGCGGCGCCAGCAATGGCTCGATGCGGGGCTCGACGTGCTGGAGATCGACCATAACTGGTGCCACTCGGTCTATACGAAGGACCCGAACGGCAATTTCGTGGAGTTCTGCCTGACGACCGGCAGCTTCAGCGCGGCGGACCGCGAGGCGGCGCTGGCCGCACTCACCGCCGAGAAGCCCGACTTCTCGAAGCCGCCGGCCAATGTGCAGTTCCACAAGCCGAAGGCGGCGTGACGCTCAAAAGCTCGGCGGGGTGCAGGCGGAGACGATGACGCAATCCACGGTGCCCGGATTGTGGAAGCGGTGGGGAAGGCGCGAGTCGAAATAATAGGCATCGCCCGGCACGAGGCGGCGGACCTCGCCGCCCACTGTGAGCTCCAGCACGCCGGAGATGACGATGCCGCACTCCTCGCCGGCATGGGACAGCATTTCCTCGCCCGTATCGGCGCCGGGCACATAGCGCTCATGCATCATCTGGATGGCGCGGCCGCGCGTGTCGCGCCCGACGAGACGGAAGGAAACGTCGCCGCCCGCGATCTCGCGCAGTTCCTTCGCGGCATAGAAGACCTTGGCGCGGGGCTTGAGGTCCAGCGTCAGGAAATCGGCGATCGAGATGGGGAAGCCGCCCAGCACCTTCTTCAGGGAACCGATGGAGGGGCTGATGCGGTCCTGCTCGATGAGGGAAATCGTGCCGTTCGTCACCCCGGCGCGCTTGGCGAGTTCGCGCTGCGACAGGCCGTACATCTTGCGCAGCTCGCGGAGCCGCGCGCCGATATCCTGCCCCTGCGATTCACCCTCGCCCGCCGCAGCGGAGCCATGGGCGCGCCTGAAATCCCCTGCCATGTGTTTAGTTTACTAAACAGAGGCGCGTGAGTCACGCAGGAGAATGCTTGCTTTCCGCTGCGCCCGGACTTTCAATCGCGGAAAATCCTGAACGGAGGCCCGCGATGAGCGCCGAAACCACGCCGAACGATCTCGAACCCTTCTGGCTGCCCTTCACGCCGAACCGGCAGTTCAAGCGGGAGCCGCGCCTGCTCTCCCGCGCGAAGGACATGTATTACTACAAGCCGGACGGGACGGCGGTGCTCGATGCGACGGCGGGGCTCTGGTGCTCCAATGCCGGGCATTGCCGCGAGCCGATCGTGAAGGCGATCCAGCAACAGGCGGGTGAACTCGACTTCGCGCCTTCGTTCCAGTTCGCGCATCCCAAGGTATTCGAGCTGGCAAGCCGGGTGGCGGCGCTGGCGCCTGCCGATCTCGACCATGTGTTCTTCTGCAATTCGGGATCGGAAGCGGCCGACACGGCGCTCAAGATCGCGATTGCCTATCACCGCGCGAATGGCGAAGCCTCACGCACCAGGCTGATCGGCCGCGAACGCGGCTATCACGGCGTCGGCTTTGGCGGCATTTCGGTGGGCGGCATGGTGGCGAACCGGAAATTCTACGGGCCGCTGCTCGCGGGCACCGACCATCTGCCGCATACCTATAACCGCGCGGAACAGGCCTATACCGTGGGCGAGCCCGACTGGGGCGCGCATCTCGCCGACGAATTGCAGCGGCTTGTCGATCTTCACGATGCCTCGACCATTGCGGCGGTGATCGTCGAGCCGATGGCAGGCTCGACCGGCGTGCTGCCACCGCCCAAGGGCTATCTCAAGCGGCTGCGCGAACTGTGCGACAAGCATGGCATTCTGCTGGTCTTCGACGAGGTCATCACCGGCTTCGGACGGCTGGGCCATGCAACGGCGGCGGAACGTTTCGGCGTGACGCCCGACATCCTCACCTTTGCGAAGGGCATCACGTCCGGCACGGTGCCGATGGGCGGCTGCGTGGTGCGCAAGCATGTCTATGACGCGTTCCAGACGGGCCCCGATCATGTGATCGATCTTTTCCACGGCTATACTTATTCCGGCCATCCGCTTGCCGCCGCCGCGGCGCTTGCGACGCTCGACCTTTACCGCGACGAAGGATTGTTCGAACGCTCGAAGGCGATGGAGCCGAAGATGGCGGCGGCGGCGATGGGCCTAAAGGGCCATGCGCTGGTGCAGGACATCCGCACCATCGGCTTCGTGGCTGCCTTCGACCTTGCACCCGTCGAGGGTCTGCCGGGCAAGCGCGGCTTCGATGCGATGCGCGTGGCCTTCCATGACGAGAACATGATGGTGCGCGTGTCGGGCGACACGATCGCCTTCTCGCCGCCGCTCATCGCGGAGGAAAAGCATCTCGAGGAAGCCTTCTCGAAATTCCGCCGGGTGCTCGACAAGGTGGCGTGAGCGAAGTCGAGGCAGCCGCGACGCCCTGCCGCAGGGGGACGGGGTTGGAAAGGCGGAGACGCCTTCCTATCTCCCGATTGTTCCCTCTCTGGCGGGCCCGGCTTCCTCCCCTCCCCCTCCCAACCGGGCCCGCCCATTCCTGACCCTCCCAAGCGACATGCGCGGGAGGGTTTTTTTGTTGGGGGCGGCGATTTGCGGCGGGCGGGAAAGGCGGTCAAGATCGGCCGGCTTATGGGGAGCATCGGGCGGTGGAGCGGCAACAAGCGACTATCGAGAGCCTGCGGCTGGCGCCGGAGACGCTGGACCTGCAGCGGGCGGAGCTGCTGAAGCAACGGGCGCCGAGCTCGGCCTTCTCCGTGCTGCTGCTGCTCGCGCTTTTTTCCGTGGTGCTGACCTTCTCGGTGCCCATTCTCGATGTTGCGATCTGGGCGGGGGTGGCGGCGGCGATGATCGGCCTCACCCTGGCGCTGCCCGCGCGCTACGAGAAAAGCGGACTCCCGCTTGCCAATGCGAAGGAATATCTCGCGCTCCACACATTGTCGGCGGCAGGAACGGGGCTCGTCTGGGGGCTTGGTGCGATATGGCTGGCCGATCCCCAATCCGACATCAGCATCTATACGACCGGCATCATGCTGCTCAGCCTGACGCTCGGGGGCATCTCGCCGCAATCCGCCTATCGCCGCTCCTATGTGGCGCTGGCGAGCGCCGCGCTGCTCCCTTATGCGGGCTGGGTGTTCCTGTCCGCCGAGTGGCCGCTCAACACCGCCGGGGTGGGGCTCGTCTTCGCCTATGCCTTCTTCATGTCGTCGAGCGCACGCGTGGAAATCGCGACGCGGGACGCGCTCGCCGTGAAGCAGAACCAGGCGTTGATGGAAGAATTGCGGCGGCAGCGCGACGCGCTTCAGAAGGTGAGCGAGGAGAAGACGCGCTTCCTCGCCGCGACGAGCCATGACCTGGCGCAGCCGCTCCATGCCCAAGGATTTTTCCTCGCGGCGCTCAGAGAGAAGACGAACGAGCAAGCGCAGCTCGACCTGATCGCGAAGATCGAGGAAAGCTGGCGCGGGCTCGGCAATCTGCTCGATGGACTGATCGACGTGTCGCGGCTCGATGCGGGCGCGATCGTGCCCGATCTCCGCGAGACGGATATCGGCATGCTTGCGGCGCGGATCGCCGACGAGTTCTCTGCGGTGGCGGCGGAAAGGAGCGTGGCGCTCGCGCTGCAGACCGAACGGACGGTGGCCGTGACGGACCCGATCCTGCTCGGGCGCATTCTCCGCAATCTCATTTCGAATGCGATCAAGTTCACGCAAGAGGGCGGGAGCGTCTCGCTCGCCGTGGCGTCTGCCGAAGGCGGGGCCGAAATCACGGTGGAGGATACGGGCATCGGCATTCCGCCGTCGCAGCAGGAGGCCGTGTTCGACGAATATGTGCAGCTCGGCAACCGCGAGCGGAACAGGGAGAAGGGGCTCGGGCTCGGTCTTTCGATCGTGCGGCGGCTCGCGGAACTTCTCGACATCCGGCTGTCGCTGGTTTCCGCACCCGGACAGGGCACGCGCTTCACGCTGCTGCTGCCCGGCGCGGGGGACGCGAGCGGCGAGACGGGTGATATGCCGGGCCGTGCCACCGCATCCCATGCCAAGGTGAGCGCCGTTTGCGTTCTCATCATCGACGATGAAGACGCGATCCGTAGCGGCATGTCGACCGTGCTTTCGAGCTGGGGATGCGAAGTGCTGTCGGCGGCTTCGGGCCAGGATGCCGTGGCGCTGCTCGACCGGACGGACCGTGTGCCGGATGTTCTGATCGTGGATCAGCGGCTCGGCGCGGGGGAGACGGGGCTTTCGGCCATCGAGCGGCTGCGGGAAGAACTGAACGAAGATGTGCGCGCGATCATGATGACGGGCGACATTTCGACGGAGACCGAGGAAAGCGCAAACCTGCGCATCCTTCACAAGCCGGTGGAACCCGAATTGCTGCACCAGCTGCTCGAAGAGATCGCGGCCGTGAAGGCCGAGGCCGAGCCTGCCTAGTCGATGAGGCCGATGGTGCGGGCCTTGCTGACACAGGCGGTGCGCCGTTCGACATTGAGCCGCTGGAATATGTGCCTGATATGCGTCTTCACCGTGTTCTCGCTGATGCCGAGGACTTCGGAGATGCGCCTGTTGGCATAGCCTTCCGCCATGAGCCGCAGAACCTCGATCTGGCGGACGCCGAGAAGTTCCTCTTCGCCTGCCGCCGCCGGGGCGGATGCGGAGGCCCGGGGGGATTTCGGATTGCGCTCGACGACGCTCCAGAGTTCCGGCGGCAGGAAGATGTCGCCCTTGAGCGCCGACCGGATCGCCTCGCCCAATATGCCTGTGGGCGCCGATTTCGGCACAAAGCCGAGCGCGCCGAGCCGAAGCACCTTTTCCACGGGGGGCAGCGTGTCCATGCCCGAGACGATGAGAACGGGGACCGTGCAGCGCCGCGCCTGCAACGCGAGGATGAAGGCAACGCCGTTCATTTCCTCCATGACGAGGTCGGAAACGACAAGATCAAAGTGACGGCCCTGCTCTATCGCGCCAAGTGCATCGCGCGGGGAGGCAAAGCCCGTGCAGACATAGGCAGGATCGAGTGCATTGATGACTTCGGACAGACCGTCGAGAAACATCCGATGGTCATCGACCAGGGCGATCTCTACCTGGCGGGTGCGATCCGGGACATTCTGAAACGATGTTTTCAATCTCTCCCCCTCGCCGCGCCCTGCCGCCCGGCATTCGCGCATACTGCACGAGGTTCGGTGGCGCGGTCCAGAGGATCGGCGCCGGGCACGGACATATCCGCTTGCGGACTATCGCGCCGGCGGTGCCAGGTCATTCCTCAAGCGTCGTTCTTGCCGGCCTTGAAAGCGCTTTCGCGTTCGGCCCAACCGAAGACGCCTTTCGACATGAGAGAGAGTTCGCTCTTGCGGCGCGCGCCATAGATATTGGCGCGGGTCATGTGGGCGTCGCGGTTTTCGGGTGCGGCAAGCGTTGCGGCTTCGGCGAGGTGGCAGGCGAGGCGCATGTCTTCCTCGCTTCCGGAGGCGGCGAGTTCCTCCGCCCGCTTGCAGAGCCTCGCAACGCCGCCTGCGAGGCTTGCGATCTCGGCGGCGACGACGGCATCGGGCGCGGGCTTCAGGCGCGAGGGATTGCCGTCATACCAGCCGCCATAGAGGCGCCAGATATTGTGGATGATGAATTCGGGCTCGTCATAGACGGGCTTCAGATATGGCTTGTCCATATAGTGCGAAGGCAGCTTCACGCCATGGATCAGATCGTCGAGGCGGGCGCCGTCATTCATCATCTGGAGCGAGCGGGAGACGAGAAACTCGAGCGCCGATGCAATCGTGTCGAGGACGCCCGCGATACGCGCCTTGCCGGCGATGGGGAGGCCATGCGCGGGGAGCAGAAGCTCCGGCTCCTTCGCCGCCATTTCGCGGAGCGCCCTTGCCCATTCGAGCGGGAAGCGCTGCACCTTTTGCGGATTGCCGGCATTGGGGAACACCCAGGTGACGAAATCGCCCGAGCAGATGGCCTTGTGCTCCGGGATGTATGCCCAGAGGTGATCGTCCGTCTCGCCGATCGCGTGGCGCAATTCGAAATGAAGATCGCCGGAGCGGAATTCCATCGCGTCGCGGAAGGTGACATCGGGATCGACCCAGGGATCGGGACCGAAGCGGCGCACCGGCGGCTTTCCCTGCGCGTTGTCCGTGCCTCCGCCCATACGCAGTTCCGTCGCGGGCGCGAATTGCCGCGCATTGATGGTGAAGTTGTAGCCGTTGGTGAGCTCGTAGCGGCGGAAGCGGGGCTGGACATTCTCATGGCCGGTGATGCGCGGGCGCGGATGCCCCTTCTCGCAGGCCTCGCAGAGAATGGCGCCGGTGCCGCCGACATGATCGGCGTGGCCGTGGGTGTAGCAGACATGAGCGACAGGCTCGTCCGACCATTTGCGGAGCGACTTCAGCACGCCGCCCGCGAAGGCCTCGAGGCTCGTGTCGAAAAGGACGAGGCCATCGCCGGTGCGGAAAGCGACGACATGGGAGAATGCCTCGATCAGCGCGACGCCATCGGCGACCTCGGAGAGCTCCGTCGTCGGACGGTTGACGAGGCCCGCGCCTTCATAAATGTCGTTGTCGATATAGCGCGCGGATGTGGCGAGAAGATCGGCCATCTGTGTCTCCCTTCGGGTTTCCGGGGGGAGATTAGCGGGCGCGCGGGCTTCGTCTACCGGGATCGGAGGGAATTTCGTGAGGCGGAATTATGTGGTGAGGCTGCCCCCTCATCCGCCTTCGCGCGATGCGCTCCGGCGGACAGGCCCTTCCCACCTACGCAGCTTCGCTGCTTCGGCGGGCCCCTTCCCTCTCCCCGTTGGGGAGAGGGAGTTGAGCGTCCGATCCATCTTTTCCTTTCCCCGGAGGGGAGAGGGAAATCCTGCGGGATTCAGTTCTGGCGCTTCAGGCCCAGCATGCTGGCGATCATCTTGTCGAGGGTGCGCTTCGAGGCGAAGTTCATGACGAGTTTTTCGGCGAGGCGACCCTTCACCGCCGAATAGCGGACTTTGGGGTTCGGCATGGTCAGCGCTTTGTGGATCAACTCGCCGAGCTTCTCGGCGGGCAGGCCGTCGCGGCCCTGGCCGATAAAGACCTTCTGGAAATTTTCAAGGATCGGGCGGTAGGGCGAGTTGGCATAGCGGGAAATGTCGATCTCTTCGGCCTTGTCCCAGATGGCGGTTTTCACCGGACCGGGGCCGATCACCACCACGTCGATGCCGAACATCATGAGTTCGCGGCGGAGCGCCTCAGAGAAGCCTTCAAGCGCGAATTTCGATGCGGCATAGGGCCCGAGGAAGGGCATGGCGCGAATGCCGGCGACGGAGGAAATATTGACGATGCGGCCGGGCTCGCCCTTCAGCGCGCGGTCGGTGCCGAGAAGCGGCGCGAAGGCTTGCGTGACAAGGAAGGGACCCGTCACATTCACTTCCATCTGCTTGCGGAATTCATCCGGGTCGAGATCGATGAGCGGGCCGGAAACGGCGATGCCCGCATTGTTGACGAGGCCCGCGAGCTTTTCGCCGCCAAGGGCGGCGCGCACTTCGGCGGCGGCCCGGGCGATGCCCGCCTCGTCCGTGACGTCGAAGACGAGGGGCACGAAGCGCTCGCCCAGATCCTTCTTCAGCGCCGCGGCGTCGGCTTCCTTGCGGACGGAGCCGAAGACGCGAAAGCCCTTTTTTGCGAGAACGCGAGCGGCGGCGTTGCCGATGCCGGTGGACACGCCTGTGACGACGACGGATTTCATGAAATGCCTCCCAATGACCAGAAGCGATCAGATGGTCATTTCACTCAAAGATCAAGATCATATCTGACCCAGTTGCGCGGCTTGCCGAGCTTGTCGTAAAGCGCGCGGGCCGTCGTGTTGCCGATATCGGTCTGCCAGTAGAGGCGGAGCCAGCCTTCGGCGCGGCCTTTTTCCGCGAGCGCCTCGATCAGCGCGCGGCCGGCACCTGCCCCGCGCGCTTCCTCGCGCACGAACAGGTCTTCGAGATAGCAGACAGGCTTCGGGCTCCAGGTGCCCGGATGAAGAAGCGCATGGGCAAAGCCAACCGGCCTACCCTCCCCTTCGGCGATGAGACCGATGTGACCCGGAGCGGGCGCGAGAAAGCGGGCCCATGTGTCATCGGTGGTTTCGGGCGGGAGCGCGGTTTCGTAGAAAGCGAGGTAACCCGCCCACATCTCGCCCCATGCGCCGCGATCCGCGGCGGCGAAGGGGCGGATGCGGATGATCTTTTGCGCATTCATTTGCCGCCCCCCTCATCCGCCTTCGCGCAACGCGCTTCGGCGGACAGGCCCATCCCTCTCCCCGAGGGGAGATGGTTATACCAAATCACGCGGCGGTCGCGCCGCCGTCGATCACCATGGTCTGACCGGTCATGAAGGCGCCGGCGGGGCTGGCGAGGAAGACGGCTGCGCCCGCGATCTCGTCCGGCATGCCGATGCGCTTCAGCGGCGCGCCGGAGGTCGAGCGTTCGAGAATGTCGGGATTGTCCCAGAGCGCCTTTGCGAAATAGGTCTTGATGAGGCCGGGCGCGATGCAGTTCACGCGGATATTCGAGGGGCCATATTCCACCGCGAGATTGCGCGCGAGCTGCATGTCGGCTGCTTTCGACACGCAATAGGCGCCGAGAATGGGCGAGCCGCGCAAGCCGCCGATGGAAGAAATGATGGTGATGGAGCCATCCTTCCGCTCGACCATCTGCGGCAGGACCATGTGAGCGAGCCAATGGTTCGACTTGATGTTCGCGCCCATGATCTTGTCGAAGGCATCGTCCGGCAGATCCTTCGAGGGACCGAAATAGGGGTTCACGGCGGCATTGCAGACGAGGCTGTCCACCCTGCCCCATTTCTTCATCGTGGTATCGACGAGGCGCTGCAGATCGGCCTTGTCGGAAATGTTGCAGGGGACGGCGATGGCGCTATCGGCATGTTTCGCGTTGATTTCGCCCGCGACCTTTTCGCAGCTGTCGGCCTTCCGGCTCGAGACCACGACCTTTGCGCCATGCTCGGCCATGCGGTGGACGATGGCCTCGCCGATGCCCCGCGTGGAGCCGGTGACGATGGCCACTTTTCCTGTCAGATCGAACAGACTCATGATGTTTCCTCCCTGGCGGCGAATTGCGGGTTTCGCCTTGAATTTCCGTTCTCGCCGGACCCGGGCTTTGATAGGCTCACGGACGGACCGGCGGGGTATGGGTCTTCATACACTATCGGGCCCGGAAACCACAGACGGGAACCTCTCGGCCCGTCGGGCGTTTCGGGTGCCGGGCAACATTAAGCGGAGCAACACATGCTGATGAAAAAATTTGCCGTGCTGGCGGTCTGCGCGAGCTTCGGCCTTGCAGGGTGCCAGACCCAGGACCCCTATACGGGCGAGCAGAAGACGAGCTCTGCCACCTATGGCGCGCTGATCGGCGCGGTGGGCGGCGCGCTTGCCGGCGGCCTGATCGGCAAGGGCGATGCCAAGGACCGGCGCCAGCGTGCGCTGATCGGCGCGGGCGTGGGCGCGCTCGCGGGCGGCGGCGTCGGCTATTACATGGACCAGCAGCAAGCCGAACTGACGCGGCGGCTGCGCGCCTCGGGCGTGAGCGTGACGCGCGTCGGCAACGACATCATTCTCAACATGCCGGGCAATGTGACCTTCGCGACGAACTCCTCCGACATCAATGCGCGCTTCTATGAAGTGCTGAATTCGGTGGCGATCGTGCTCAAGGAATATGACAAGACGCTGGTGGACGTGACGGGCCACACCGACTCGACCGGCTCGGCGCAGTACAACATGGAATTGTCGCAGCGTCGCGCAAACAGCGTGGCGAGCTATCTGATCGGCCAGGGCCTCGACGGACGGCGCTTCTACATCGCCGGCGCAGGCCTGACGCAGCCCATCGCCTCGAACGACACGCCGGAAGGCCGCGAGCAGAACCGGCGCGTGGAAATCCGGCTGATGCCGCTCACCACGAGCTGATTTCCGGATCGATCCGGACTGGGAAGGCCCGGTGGAAACACCGGGCCTTTTTTGTTGGCTAATGGGGGTGTGGCCCTTCGCTTGCGCTTCGGGCGTTCAAGGCTCAAAAAGGTCCACCGGACCTTTTTGTTCGCTAACGCGAACCGCCTCTCGCCCCCTCACCCTTCCCGCCTTCGGCGGGCCCCTTCCCTCTCCCCGAAGGGGAGAGGGAGATAAGTATTCGACTCGCCTTTCCCTCTCCCCTTGGGGGAGAGGGAGGGAGCGGGCGTCAGTCCGCGGAAGGGTGAGGGGGCGCCGCGAATTGCGTCAGCGGGTTGTAGGGCATGTCGGTGTTGCCGTAGTCCATGCCCATATGCGTCAGCTCCGACGTTACCTGCGAGCGGTGATGCGTGCCGTGATTGAAGAGCTGTGCCCACCAGAAACTGCGCGGCAGGCGGCGGCCATTGGGCATGACGACGATTTCGTCGAACCATCCGGGGGCGGCGCTTTCGCAGGCAAGACGCAACCGCGCATCGAGGCCGATGCGGGCGGCGCGGAGATTGTCGAATTCGGTTTCGACGCGGCGCTTCGGATCGAAGGGCGGCGGCGCCACGCCCTCGATATAGCCAAAGATATGCGTATCGACCATCAGGATGTGATCGAGCGTGGCGAGGATATTGCCGAAGAACATGCCGCGGTCGCGGGTGAGCTCATCGCGCGGCAGGGGCGCCAGAAGGCCGTACAGCTTTTCGTTCTGCCACTGATTGTAGCGCGACAATTCGACGGCGATCTGGCCATAGCCGCTCATGCGAGCAGTCTCTCGATTTCGTCGATCAGCGCGCGGTCGAGCGGGCTCACCTTGCTCGGATAGATGTTCACGAGTTCGCCCCTGGGGCCGATCAGATATTTGTGAAAATTCCAGCGCGGGCGCGCATCCTCGCCCGCGACCTCCGATACCCAGCGATAGAAGGGATGGGCACCGGCGCCGACGACCTGCTGCTTCGCGGTGAGAGGGAAGGTGATCGAGTAATTCACTTCGCAGAAGCTCGCAATCTCCTGCTCGGTGCCGGGCTCCTGCGCGCCGAAATCGTTCGACGGCACGCCGACCACGGCAAATCCGCGCGCGCGATAGCGCTCCCACAGGCCTTGCAGCTCGCGATACTGGGGCGTGAAGCCGCAGCGGCTCGCCGTGTTGACGATGAGGACGGGTTTGCCTTCGAAGCGCGACAAAGGCAGCGCCTCGCCGGTGATGGTCTGGAATTCGAATTCAAAGGCCGACATGTGGCTCTCTCCTCGCCTATGCTGCGGCGCTCATTATAGCATGGGCCGGGACGGCGGCGAGGGAGCGGAGTCTATGTGCGATACGCTGGTGGCGCGGGGCGCGAGCGCGGCGAAGGGCGGGATGGTCTTCGCCAAGAATTCCGACCGCGAGGCGAACGAGGCGCAATACCCATTTTTCGCGCCGGCCGCGGCTCACGCAAAAGGCGCGCGGCTTCGCTGCACCTATATCGAGATTCCGCAGGCCGGGCGCAGCCATGCCGTTCTGCTGTCGCGGCCCTTCTGGATGTGGGGCGCGGAAATGGGCGCGAACGAATATGGCGTCGTCATCGGCAATGAGGCGGTGCATGCGAAGATCGCGCCTTCCTCGACGCCAGCGCTGATCGGCATGGACCTGCTGCGGCTCGGGCTCGAGAGGGGGGCGAGCGCGGCGGAGGCACTCGACACCATCACCACGCTTCTCGGCGAGCATGGCCAGGGCGGGAACTGCGCGCATAAGGGCCGGTTCGAATATCACAACTCCTTCATCATCGCGGATGCAGCCGACGCCTTCGTGCTCGAGACGGTGGGGCGCGAATGGGCGGTGGAGCGCGTGACCGCGAAGCGCAGCATTTCCAATATCTATTCGATCGGGCAGGACCATGAGCGCGTGAGCGACGGCGCGGAGGGACTTGCGCGCCAGCATGGGCTCTGGCGGGACGGCGAGGCGTTCGACTTCGCGGATGTCTTTGCGAACCGGAAACGCTCGGCGCTTGCCAGCGGGCACCAACGCTGGTGCCGGACGACGGCGCTGCTCGGTGCGCGCCGCGGCGGGCTCGGCGCCGCCGACATGATGGCATTCCTGCGGGATCACGGCGCGCAGGCGGCGCAGCGGGCGGACTGGCGGCCGGACGGGATACTGGGCGGGGCGGTGTCCGCCCACTCGACCTATGGGCCGGTGCGGCGCTTCGGCCAGACCACCGCCTCCTGGGTGGCGGAGACGGATGGCGGGCGGATGGTTCACTGGCTGACCGCCACGGCGGCGCCCGATACGGGGATTTTCAAGCCTGTCTTTTTCGGCCCGGGCTGGGAAAAGGCGGGGCTTCCCGATTTCGGGCCGGCGCCCGGCGACATCTATAATGTGCGGACGAGGTGGTGGGCCCATGAGCGGCTCCACCGGGCGGTGCTCGGGAATTACCCCGAAAGACTTGCGGCTTTCGCAGGCGAGCGGGACCGGCTGGAGGCGGGCTTCATCGAGCGGGTGGAGGCGCTTCTCCGGCGCGGTGGCAGCGCGGAAGAGGCCGCTGCCCTTTCCCGCGCGATCTGGCGGGAAGCGGACCAGGCCGAGGAGCGCTGGCTCCGCCTCGTAAAGGCCGTGCCCGAGAACCCCGCCCACCGGCTTTCCGGCCCGATGGCGGCCCATTGGGGCGGACTCGCGAGGCAGGCGCGGTTTCGTGGTTAACGCTTTCGCAAGACGCGGCCCCTTAAGGTGAAGATCGAGTGAACTTCATCTTGCGCCCTCTCGGGGCGCCTGCGGGGGCATGCGATCATGCGGGAACTTCTGGATTTGAGCCGTTCGGGCCGGCAGGCTGCCGCGACATTGCTCTATCTCGTACCCTCGGGCGGTCTCGTTTTCGGGCTGATCCATCTCATCGGCTTCGCCCCGGAGCTTGCCCTACTGACCGGCCTCATCGCCGCCATGCTCGGCGCGGAAGCCCATGCCGCCATCAACCGCACCATCGAACGCAAGGAAGTGCGCAAGGAACTGCAGGAGCTGACGAGCCTCGCCGCCGGTCTCTCGCGCGACCTCGACGACGCGGCGGACAAGATCGACGAACTCGAGGAACGGCTCGAGCGCGAAACGGAAGAACGCATGGAGCGCATCTTCTCGGAAATCCGCGTGGTCGAAAGCCTTGTGAAGCGGCTCGCCGATGCGCGGGGCTTCGGCGCCGCGCTGCCCATCGAAGCGTCCGTGCCTGCCACCGAAGCTGCCACCGAAGAAGAAGCGCCCGTGCAGCCGGAAGCCGACAGCATGGTGCCGCCGCCCAAGCCGGAAAAGCGGCTTGAGGACATGAACGACGAGGAACTGCTCGACACTATCCGGCATTCGCTGGAGACGAACCGCGTCGACCTCTATCTGCAGCCGGTGGTGAACCTGCCGCAGCGAAAGATCATGTATTACGAGGGACTTTCGCGCCTGCGCACGGAGAAGGGCGAGATCATCCTGCCGCGCGACTACATGCGCGTGGCCGAACCTGCCGGCATGATGCCGACGGTCGACAATATCCTGCTCTTCCGCTGCATCCAGGTGGTGCGCAAGCTCGCCCAGCGCAACAGCAAGGCGGGCGTGTTCTGCAACATCTCCGCCTTCTCGCTGCTCGACGAGGAATTCTTCCCGCAATTCGTGGAATACATGCAGCACAATACGGATCTTGCGCAGCATCTCATCTTCGAATTCAGCCAGGCGACCGTGAACGGCGCGGGGCCCGTGGAACGCGCGAGCCTCGACGCGCTGGCCGCTCTCGGCTTCCGCTTCTCGATGGACCAGGTGACGGACCTGCGCCTCAACCCGGCGGCGCTGCACGACCGCAATTTCCGCTTCATCAAGGTCTCTTCCGCGACCATGCTCGAGGGCACGCATTCGGCCGGCGACATTCACGCGGCCGACCTGAAGGAGCTCCTGAAGCGCAACGGCATCCAGCTCATCGTGGACAAGATCGAGCAGGAACGCGAGGTGGTGGACGTGCTCGACTTCAATGTCGATCTCGGCCAGGGCTTCCTGTTCGGCGAGCCGCGGCCGGTGCGCGAGAGCGTGCTGAAAGAGACGCCCGCAAAGGCGCCGGAGATGCCGCTCGCAGCGGATTGAGGCCTCTCAAGCAAACCCTGCATTTGCTCCTCCTTGCCTCCCCGCGAGGGGAACTCAAGGGCGCGAATACCCACTTCCCTGTCTAGGTTGACAGGGGTGGTCCCCCGGCTATCTTGCCCCGGCCTATCACGCCCCCGCAGGAGAGCCCTCCCATGAGCTTTGCCGACCTCAAGCCCGTCATCGAACGCGCTTTCGAGAACCGCAACGAGATCAACGCCCAGACGAAGGGCGAGGTGCGGGACGCCGTGAACGAGGCGCTCCATGCGCTGGACAGCGGCAAGGCGCGGGTGGCCGAGAAGTTTCAGGGCCAATGGGAAGTGCATCAGTGGCTCAAGATGGCCGTACTGCTGTCCTTTCGGCTGAACGACATGGCGCTGATCGCGGGCGGGCCCGGCGAGAACACCAACTGGTGGGACAAGGTGCCGTCCAAGTTCGAGGGCTGGGGAGAGGCGGAGTTCCGCAAGGGTGCTTTCCGCGCCGTGCCGGGGGCGGTCGTGCGCCGCTCGGCCTATATCGCGCCGAACGTGGTGCTGATGCCCTCCTTCGTCAATCTCGGCGCCTATGTGGACGAGGGGACGATGGTGGACACATGGGTGACGGTCGGCTCCTGCGCGCAGATCGGCAAGAATTGTCACCTTTCCGGCGGCGTCGGCATTGGCGGCGTGCTGGAGCCCCTGCAGGCGAACCCGGTCATCATCGAGGACAACTGCTTCATCGGCGCGCGCTCGGAAGTCGTCGAAGGCGTGATCGTGGGCGAAGGCGCGGTGCTTTCCATGGGCGTCTTCATCTCGGCCTCGACCAAGATCATCGACCGGGCGACGGGCGAAGTGCATATCGGCAAGGTGCCGCCCTATTCGGTGGTGGTGCCGGGCTCGCTGCCGGGCAAGCCGAACCCCGATGGCTCGCCCGCGCCGTCGCTTTATTGCGCGGTCATCGTGAAGACGGTCGATGCGCAGACCCGCGCCAAGACCGCGATCAACGAGCTCCTTCGGGACTGAGCGGGGGCTCACGCCGCAGTCATTTGACGGCTTCCGGGGCGCGGGGTACCAAGGTGCCCATGAACGCGCCCCAAGCCCCTTCCCGCCCCTATGATCCGCTCTCCATCGCGGTGGAGCTGATCCGCTGCCCGAGCGTGACGCCGGCGGAAGCGGGGAGCCTTGGCGTTCTCGAAAAATATCTCGGCCCCCTCGGCTTCCGTTGCGAACGGATGCGCTTTTCGGCGGAGGGGACGCCCGATGTCGACAATCTCTATGCGCGGATCGGGACGGAGGGCCCTCACTTCTGCTTTGCGGGGCACACGGATGTCGTGCCCGTGGGCGAGACGAGCGCGTGGACCGTCGATCCCTTCGCGGCGGAGATAAAGGGCGGACGTCTTTACGGGCGCGGCGCGGCGGACATGAAGAGCGCGGTTGCAGCCTTCGCGGCGGCGGCGGAGCGCATCGTGCGCGGCGGTCTCAAGGGCTCGATCAGCCTGCTCATCACGGGCGACGAAGAAGGCCCGAGCATCAATGGCACGGTGAAGATGCTGCAGGCTCTGGCCGCGCGGGGCGAGACCATCGACCATTGCCTTGTCGGCGAGCCGACCAGCGTGGAGCGCCTTGGCGACATGGCGAAGATCGGACGGCGCGGCAGCATCAATGGCTGGCTGACGGTGACGGGCTGCCAAGGCCATGTCGCCTATCCGCATCTTGCCGACAATCCGGTGCCAAGGCTTCTCGAAATGCTCAGGCAGCTCGACGACCATGTGCTCGACGAGGGGACGGATCATTTCCAGCCTTCGAATTTCGAGATCACCTCCGTCGATGTGGGCAACCAGGCGACGAATGTCATTCCCGGCAGCGCACGGGCGGTCTTCAACATCCGCTTCAACGATCTTCACACCGGCGCCTCGCTCGACCAATGGATGCGCTCCATCTGCGACGCGGTAACGGCAGAACTGGGCGGCAGCTACGCGCTGAAGACGGTGACGAGCGGCGAAGCCTTTCTCACCCCGCCCGGCGACTTCTCTGCGCTCATCGCCCGCTCGATCGAGAAGGTGACGGGGATTGCGCCCGAGCTTTCGACGACGGGCGGCACGTCCGATGCGCGCTTCATTCGCGCCTATGCGCCGGTGGTAGAATTCGGCCTGCCCAACGCCACCATGCACAAGGCAGACGAGAATGCGGATGTGAACGAGATTTCGCGGCTCGCCGATATCTATGAGGAAATATTGCGCGGTTATTTCGGCGAGATGACGACGTGAACGGAAACGAACTCATCCGCGCAATGACGGGCGCCTTCTATCTTCTCATCGGCGACGAGCGCGCACGCGGCTGCTTCGATCTCTCGCAGGCCGGTGCGCTCAGGAGCTTCACGGGACTTCTGCTTTCGCTTCCCATTCTCTTCTTCTCCTCGACGGCTGCCTGGCGGCTTGCCATGGAGAACGAGAATTTCCCCTTCGCCATTCCCTTCGGACCGTTCATCACGGCGGAGATGCTCGGCAGCATCGTCTTCTGGGCCGCGTTCCTCTACGCGATGTCGCGCATTTCTCGCGCGCTCGGCCTGGGCCACGCCTATCTCCCCTATGTCATCACCTTCAATTGGGGGATGCTCTTCACCAATCTCGTTTTCGCGGCGGCGCTCGTGCCCTATTCGCTCGGGCTTTATGGCGGCGAGGCCGCGATCTTCTTCATGCTGCCTTCGCTTGTCGTGCTCTTCCTCTATCACTGGCGGATTGCGCGGGACGTGCTGGGGGCGGAAGGCGGGCGCGCCATCGCCATTGTGCTTTTCGCGGCGCTGCTCAGTT
The DNA here is from genome assembly GCA_019636015.1 of Parvibaculaceae bacterium. GTDB lineage: Bacteria > Pseudomonadota > Alphaproteobacteria > Parvibaculales > Parvibaculaceae > Parvibaculum. The sequence continues at coordinate 852,699 of JAHBYJ010000001.1, read as the reverse complement.
TTTCCATCGACCAGATTTTCGGCTTCCTGCTGATCCCCGCCGGAGGTGCCGCCGGATGAGCGACGAGCGCCCTATCGGCGTGTTCGACAGCGGCATTGGCGGCATCACGGTGCTGAAGGCGCTGCGTGCGGCGCTGCCGCATGAAGACCTCGTCTATCTCGGCGATACGGCGCGGCTGCCCTATGGCACGAAGAGCGCGGAGACGGTGACCGCCTATGCGACGCAGGCGACGAAGCATCTCCTCGGCCATGATGTGAAGATGGTGGTGATCGCCTGCAATACGGCATCCGCCGTCGCGCTCGAACCGCTGAAGAAGGCGCTCGCGCCCATCCCGGTGATCGGCGTGATCGAGCCCGGCGCGAAAGCGGGCACGCGCGCAACGAAGACGGGCCGCATCGGCGTCATCGCCACCGAGGCGACGGTGAAGGGCGGTGCTTACGTGCGCGCGATCCATGCGGCGATGCCCGGCGCGGAAGTGACGCAAGCGCCATGCGGATTGTTCGTGACGCTTGCCGAAGAAGGCTGGGTGAAAGGCGATGTGGCGGAGGCGGCAGCGAAACGCTATCTCGCACCGCTCTTCAAGGGGCGGAACGCGCCGGACACGCTGGTGCTGGGCTGCACGCATTTCCCGGTGCTCGCGCGCACCATTGCGAAGGTCGTGGGCAAGCAAGTGAGGCTCGTCGACTCGGCGGCGACGACGGCGAAGGCGGTGACGGAAGCGCTTGCCGAGCGGAGCCTGGCCGCGAAGCGGAGGGGCAAGGGCAAGACGCGCTTTCTGGCGACCGACAGCACGGAACGCTTTGCCCGCGTGGGCGGGATTTTCTTCGGCGAGGAGATCCGCGCGAAAGACGTGGAACTCGTGGACATCATGCCCGGGTGAGGCGTCGCGCCCACCCGCTATTCGTAGTCCACCTGCAGCAAATAGAGCCCGTCCGGCGGCGCGACGGGGCCGCAGGCGGCGCGGTCCTTCGCGGCGAGCGCCTTTTCGACGTCGCGTTTCGTCCATTTACCTTCGCCCACCTGTTTCAGCGTGCCGACAAAGGAGCGCACCTGATTGTGCAGGAAGCTGCGGGCGCGGCAGGTGATCTCGATTTCCTCCGCATAGCGGGCGACGGAAATTTCATCCACCGTCTTTACCGGTGATTTCGCCTGGCACTGGACGGAGCGGAAGGTCGTGAAATCATGTTTGCCGACAAACGCCTGCGCGGCGGCATGCATGGCATCGGCATCGAGCGGGCGGTTGACGAGCCAGGCCTGTCCGCGATCGAGCGTGAGCGGCGCACGGCGATTGACGATGCGGTACATGTAGTGGCGGCGGATGGCGGAGAAGCGCGCCTCGAATGTGTCCGGCACTTCCTCAGCCTCGATGATCGCGACGGGATGGGGCCGCATATGCGCATTCACGGCATCGCGCAGCGTGTCGCAGGCGACTTGCTTTTCGAGATCGACATGGGCGACCTGGCCGAGCGCGTGGACGCCGGCATCGGTGCGGCCGGCGCCATTCACCTTCACATCTTCGCCGCAGAAGCCCTTGAAGCCCGCTTCCAGCACATGTTGAATGGAGAGACCGTTCGCCTGCGCCTGCCAGCCGACGAAAGGCGCGCCGTCATATTCGATGATGAGCTTGTAGCGCGGCATCAGCCGACGACCTCGCCGGGTTCGAGCGGGAAGCCGCGCAGGAAATCGCGCGCGAACATGGGCGCCTTGCCGGCGCGCTGCAGTTCGGAAATTTCGAGCGCGCCCTGGCCGCAGGCGATGACGATCGTATCGAGCGTTGCGAGAACTTCGCCCGGCTTGCCGGATTTCGCGACGGGCTTCACGCGCAGGAGCTTGATGCGCGTGACCTCGCGGCCGCGCGCAATCTCGAAAAAGGCGCCGGGGAAAGGCGTGAGGCCGCGAATGCGGCAGTCGAGTTCCCTTGCCGAGCGCGACCAGTCGATGCGGGCTTCGGCCTTCTCGATCTTCTTCGCATAGGTGACGCCTTCCGCCGGCTGCGGCCGCGCCTCGAGCGCGCCGCGCGAGAGAGCGGCAAGGGCGCGCACCATGAGCGAGGCACCTATATGCGACAGGCGGTCGTGCAGGCTGCCCGCTGTTTCATCCGGTGCGATGGCAACGCGCTCGGCGAGCAGGACGGGGCCGGTGTCGAGGCCTTCTTCCATCTGCATCACCATGACGCCCGTCTCCGCATCGCCCGCCATGATGGCGCGCTGGATTGGCGCGGCGCCGCGCCAGCGCGGCAGGAGAGAGGCATGGAGATTGAGGCAGCCGAGACGCGGCGCATCGAGCACGGGCTTCGGCAGGAGAAGGCCATAGGCGACGACGACCGCCGCATCGAGATCGAGCGCGGCGAAGGCCTGCTGCTCGGCCTCGCCTTTCAGCGAGACGGGCGTGAAGACGGGGATGCCCTGCTCTTCGGCAAAGCGGTGCACGGGCGAGGGCTGCTCGGCCATGCCGCGGCCGGCCTTGCGGGGCGGCTGCGAATAGACGGCGACGACTTCATGGCCGGCGGCGAGAATTTCCGCGAGAACGGGAACGGAGAAATCCGGCGTTCCCATGAATGCGAGCCTCAAGCTCAAGCCGTCTCCTGCAGCTTCTTCTGCTTCATGAGCTTCTTCAGCATCATGGAGCGCTTCACGCGCGAGAGATGGTCGATGAAGAGCACGCCCTTCAGATGGTCCATCTCGTGCTGGAGGCAGGTGGCGAGGAGTTCGTCGCATTCCTCCTCGCGAATTTCGCCCTGATAGTCGAGATAGCGGACGCGGCAGCGGGCCGGACGCTCGACCTCCTCATAGAGATCGGGAACGGAGAGGCAGCCCTCCTCGTAGACGGCGGTATCTTCCGAGGTCCAGATGATTTCCGGGTTCACGAAATAGCGCGGCGCGGGCTTCTCGCCCTCGCGGGCGAGGTCCATCACGATCACCTGTTTCGGCACGCCGATCTGGATTGCGGCCAGGCCGATGCCCGGCGCGTCGTACATCGTCTCCAGCATGTCGTCCATCAAGGCGCGCAGCTCGTCATCCACCCGGTCAACGGGTTTGGAGACCTCCTTCAGCCGGGGGTCGGGCGCGGTGATGATTTCTCGTATGGCCATGGGCCTGAAATAAGCCCGGGGCGGAAGCCGGTCAAGCCAGCCCGCCCCGGAGCCACGGAATTCCCCCGATTTTCGGGGAATCAGGCCCTTACTGGTCGCACATGGCGACGCAGACCTGGCTCTCGTTGATCTGGCCGCCGCAGGAGCGGTAGCACATCTGGTAGTCGGCCGTGCACTGGTTCGACTGCTGGCAGGCGCTGTAATTGGCGCTGCGGCTCGGTTCCGAGGGGAGACCGTATTTGTCCGGCGCCGCGGCATGGAGCTTCAGATCGTTGATGTATTTGTCGCGGGCCTTCTCATAGGCGATGTCGGCATCCCGGTCGGCCTTCTGGCGGCAGGACATGATCCGGTCCTGTTCGGCCTTCTGGCAGGAAGTCTGCTGCGCCTGGCAGTTCTGCACGCATTTCATGCCCGCATCGCTTGCCGGCGGTACGAAATCGTAGCGCGTTTCCATGACCGGCCCGCAGGCCGCAACCAGAAGGGCGGCCAGAACCGCCGCAAAACCCAAACGCATGGGAGCCCCCACCAATATATCCGCCCCGAAGGGCCACAAACCCGGGGCGATGATAGGCAAATCACACAAGGCGGTTAAGCCCAAAATGGGACAACGCCCGGGGAGGGACGGGAATCGGCTTATAGTCCGGGGCGTGCCTTCCGGAGACCAGACATGACCGAAACCGCCCTCTTCATTGCCGTGGCGCTTCTCGCCGCCGCCCTTGGCGCGCTTGCCGCGTTGCTCCTGCGGGGGAAGCGGGAGACCGCCGACCCGCAAGTGAGCGAGCTTGCGAGGCAGCAGACCGAACTTCTCGGCCGGCTTGCGGCCATGGCGGAGGCACAGGCGCAAACCAGGGCGGAGATCACCTCCACCCTAAACGAGCGGCTGGAAAATGTGAGCCAGCGGATGGGCGTGAGCCTCGAGGCGAGCGCGCAGAAGACGGCCGAGACGCTTGGCACGCTGACAGCGCGGCTCAACGTGATCGACGAGGCGCAGAAGAACATCACCGAGCTTTCGACGCAGGTCGTCGGGCTGCAGGATATTCTCGCGAACCGGCAGGCGCGCGGCGCCTTTGGCGAGGTGCAGCTCATCGACATCGTGACCAATGCGCTGCCGCCATCGGCCTACAGTTTCCAGACGACGCTCGGCAACGGCACGCGGGCGGACTGCCTGATCCGCCTGCCAAATCCGCCCGGCCCCATCGCCATCGATGCGAAGTTTCCGCTCGATGCCTATCACGCGCTTCGCAATGCGAAGGACGAAGCGGAGAAAACGGTGGCGGCGCGGCAGTTCCGTTCCGATCTCACCAAGCATGTCACGGCGATCGCGGAGAAATACATCATTCCGGGCGAGACGGCGGAGTCGGCACTCATGTTCCTGCCGTCTGAGGCTGTCTATGCCGAACTTCATGCGAATTTCGGCGATGTGGTGAGCCGCTCCTATCAGGCGCGGGTATGGATCGTCTCGCCGACGACGCTGATGGCGACGCTCAATACGGTGCGCGCGGTGCTGAAAGATGTCGAGATGCGCAAGCAGGCGGGCGTCATTCAGAAATATGTCGGTCTGCTGCTCGGCGATGTGGGGAGGCTCAACGACCGGGTGGGCAGCCTCGAGCGGCATTTCCAGCAGGCAGGAAAAGATATCGGCGATATTCGAAAGTCCGCAGACGCGATCTCGAGCCGCGGCGAAAAGATCGAAGCGGTGGAAATGGGCGAAGGCGATTCCACCGAGCCCCTGCCCACGCCGCCCCAGCAGAACCGCCTCGCACCCAGCTGACCTTTGGCCAATGCGGGTAAAAAACGGGCTCGCCGTGCCCTCATTCTTTGCTAGTCTCGCCTGAGGCAAACGGGGACAGGCGGCGCCGCGCGCGGGCCGCAATATGGGGGCATATCCATGCAAGCGATCGAGAATTTCGTCTCGGCGGCCAACGACATTCTGTGGGGCTGGCCGATGCTCATCGCGCTGGCGGCAACGGGCGTGTTCCTCACCGTGGGCCTGCGCTTCATGCCCTGGCGGAAGCTGCCGGAGGGGCTGAAGCTCTCGGTGCGCCCCTCACGAGGCGCAGGCGACATCTCTCCTTTCCAGGCACTGATGACGGCGCTCGCGGCGACCGTCGGTACCGGCAACATTGCAGGCGTCGCCACGGCGATCTATTTCGGCGGGCCCGGTGCGCTTTTCTACATGTGGGTGATCGCGCTGATCGGCATGGCGACGAAATACTCCGAATCCGTGCTCGCCGTCGCCTATCGCGAGGTCGACGAACTCGGCAATCATGTCGGCGGGCCGATGTATTACATCAAGAACGGCATCGGGCCCAAATTTCCGATGCTGGCGCTCGTGCTTGCGCCTGCCTTCGCGATCTTCACTGCGCTTGCCGGCTTCGGCATCGGCAACAGCGTCCAGGCAAACTCCGTCGCGCATGCGCTGAGCGAGAGCTTCGGCATTCCGACCGCTGCGACCGGCATTGCGCTGATGGCGATCGTCGGGCTCGTTCTCATCGGCGGCATCAAGCGCATCGCTGAGGTCGCAAGCGCGCTGGTGCCGACCATGATCATCATCTATATCGGCGGCGCGCTGCTGGTCCTCGCGCTCAACTATGCCGCGATCCCCGGCGCCTTCGCGCTCATCTTCCAATATGCGTTCACGCCGGAGGCCGCCGAAGGCGGCGCAATCGGCGGGGCGATCCTGCTCGCGATCCGCTGGGGCTTTGCCCGCGGCATCTTCTCGAACGAGGCGGGGCTCGGCTCTGCCGCCATCGCCCATGCGGCGGCGAAGACGGACGATCCGATCCAGCAGGGGCTTGTGGGCATGGTCGGCGTCTTCATCGATACGCTTATCGTCTGCACGCTGACGGGGCTCGTCATCATCACGTCGGGGCTCTGGGGCGGCGAGATAAACGGCGCAGCACTCACAAGCGCCGCCTTCGCGAATACGCTGCCTTGGGGTGCGACGCTCGTATCCGTTTCGCTCGCGCTCTTCGCCTTCACGACCCTGCTCGGCTGGAGCTATTACGGCGAGCGGGCGGTGGAGTTCCTGTTCGGCGTGAAGGCGATCTGGCCCTATCGCGTGCTCTGGGTACTGGCGATCCCGGTGGGGGCGACGGTAAGCCTCGACCTCGTCTGGAACATGGCCGATGCGCTCAACGCCATGATGGCGATCCCGAACCTGATCGCGCTCATCATTCTCGCGCCCGCCGTTTTCGCGATGACGCGGAATTACTGGGGCCCGAAGGAGAAATAGAGCGGCTCAGAACGGGCGGCGGGATTTCATGGCGGCGGCGAGCGTGCCGTCGTCGAGATAGTCGAGCTCGCCCCCCACGGGCACGCCATGGGCAAGCCGCGATACCGCGATACCAATGCCCGAAACGCGGTCGGTGATGTAATGCGCCGTCGTCTGACCGTCCACGGTTGCATTCATGGCGAGCACGATTTCCTTCACCTCGCCGGATGAAAGCCGCTCGACGAGCTTGCCGATATTGAGGTCGTCCGGCCCGACACCGTCGAGCGCCGAGAGGACGCCGCCGAGCACGTGATAGCGCCCCTTATGCGCACCGGCCCGTTCCAGCGCCCAGAGATCGCCCACTTCTTCCACGACGCAGAGGACGGCGTGATCGCGTGTGGGGTCCGTGCAGATGGCGCAGGGGTCCTGCGTGTCGACATTGCCGCAAGCCGAGCAGATGCGCGCTTTCTCCGCGGCATCGGCCATGGCGGCAGCGAGCGGCAGAAGGAGCGTTTCCTTTTTCTTGATGAGCTGGAGGACGGCGCGGCGTGCGGAACGGGGGCCGAGGCCCGGCAGCTTCGCAAGCAGCGCGATCAGGCGCTCGATCTCCGGCCCGGTGACGGCCATGCGCTAGAGCCCGAGGCCCGGCGGCAGCGGCAGGCCGCCCGCGACCGATTTCATTTTCTCGGCGGCGAGCTGTTCGGCTTTCGACTTCGCGTCGGCGCAGGCGGCGGCGATGAGATCCTCGAGGATTTCGCGCTCGTCTTCCTTCATCAGCGAAGGGTCGATGGACACCTTCTTCACCTCGCCCTTGCCCGACATGAGGATCGTCACCATGCCGCCGCCGGCGCGGCCTTCGACCTCGGCTGCTTCCAGTTCCTGCTGCATGCTTGCCATGCGGGACTGAAGCTGCTGGGCCTGCTTCATGATGTCGAACATGTTCTTCACGCGTCGGGCTCCCTGTTGTCATATTCGGCGGCGAAGGCATCGGGATCGATGCCGGGATCGTCGGGGTCGGCCGGCATCAGTTCCTCGCCCTGCGGCAATTCGAGGCCGGGCTCGCGCACATCGACGATTTCAGCGCCGGGAAAAAGCGCAAGCGCCGCCTTCACCAGGGGGTCTTCCTTCGCGCGGTCCTTCGCGGCTTCCTCGCGCGACTTCGCCTGTTCGCGCAACGTGGGCGCGGGCTCGACGGCGCCGCGCGCAATGGAGACGAACCAGCGCGCGCCGGTGGCCCTGGACAGCGCCTCGGACAATTCGCTTGCGACCGATGGCGGCGTACCCTCAAGCGGGCTGATTTCGATGCGGCCGGCCTCGAAACTCACGACACGGACGCCTGCCTCGAGAATACCCTTGAGCTTCACCTCACGACGCTCTGCGAGGAGTTTCAGCACATCCTCGATGCTGGAGAGCGCAAGCGCGGGCGCGGCCTGAACGGGCGCGGGGCGCGGTTCCGTGCGGATATTCGAGACGGCGCGAAGCTGCGCGCGCGGGCCATCGGATGGCGGCGCCGAGGCGCGCGACGGCGCGGGGCCGCCTGTGCCGCCGGCCGTTTTCAGCTGTTCCAGCAATTCTTCCGGGCCCGGTCCGTCCGCGACATAGGCGAGGCGCACCAGCACCATTTCCGCCGCCGCGATGGGCCGCGCGGAGGCCTGCACTTCCGTGAGCCCCTTCAGGAGCATCTGCCATGTGCGGGAGAGGACGCGGATCGGCAGCGCCTTCGCCATTTCTGCGCCGCGGCGGCGCTCCGTTTCCGACATGGCGACATCGTCGCTCGCGCTCTCGACGAGTTTCAGGCGCGTCAGCCAATGGGTGAGTTCGGCAAGATCGGAGAGAACGACGGCGGGATCGGCGCCGACATCATATTGTGCGCGAAGCTCGGTCAGCGCGCCGCCGATGTCACCCTTCATCAGAAGATCGAAGAGATCGAAGATGCGGGCGCGATCGGCAAGGCCGAGCATGTCGCGGACATCGGCCTCGCGGACGCCATTCTCGCCATGGGCGATGGCGCGGTCGAGGAGCGAAAGCGAATCGCGCGCCGAGCCGTCCGCCGCGCGGGCGATGAGCTTGAGCGCCGCCGCTTCCGCCTCGACATGTTCCTGCTGCGAGACCTTGCCGAGCAGGCCCGCCAGTTCATCGACGGAAAGACGGCGGAGATCGAAACGCTGGCAGCGCGAGAGGACCGTGACCGGCACTTTACGGATTTCGGTTGTCGCGAAGATGAACTTCACATGGGCAGGCGGTTCTTCGAGCGTTTTCAGGAGGCCGTTGAAGGCCTGCTTCGAGAGCATGTGCACTTCGTCGATGATGTAAACCTTGTAGCGCGCCGAGACCGGCAGGTAGCGCACGCTGTCGATGATCTCGCGGATATCGTCGATGCCGGTGCGGGAGGCGGCGTCCATTTCCATCACGTCGACATGGCGCGATTCCATGATCGCGTCGCAATGGACTCCCGGGCAGTCCATATGGATGGTGGGCTTGTCGACGCCCGGCTTCTCGTAGTTCAGGGCGCGCGCGAGGATGCGGGCGGTCGTCGTCTTGCCGACGCCGCGGACGCCCGTGAGCATGAAGGCATGGGCGACGCGGCCCGTCTCGAAGGCATTGCGGAGCGTGCGAACCATCGCCTCCTGGCCGACGAGATCCTCGAAGACGGTGGGGCGGTATTTGCGCGCCAGAACCTGATAACCGGCCGGCGCGGCAGCTTTCGCCGGTGCCGGCGCATCGCCCAGATCGAAACCCGGTTCGGTCGCGGGGTCGGGCCTGTGGGGCGCCTCATCGTCGTGGGCCGCGAGATTTTCCACGCCGTCATCCATGGAAATCGCGGGCTCCTTCTCGAGGCAAATGGCTGGAAACAGGTGGGAGACTGGACAGCGACCCGAGCGAAACTCGTTACGGCTGCTTCCTTCCGGATCTGACCGGGTTGGCGAGGGACTCGTCCGCGCCAGCCTCCCGAGGGGACTATATCAGGGGAAAGGGCCGCGGATGCAAGGCTTGCAGGCCGAATCGGCATTTACCGGGGAGATTGAGCGGATTTGCGCCCTGTGCCAGTCTGCGCCACCTCGCCATTCAACGACATAACCGGAAACGTCCATGGCCCTGCCCGCAAATCCCAATATTTTCGCCAATAATCCTCTCGACCGCGCGAGCTATCGCCGCGCCGACAAGGCCTGGCTCGAAGAGCAGCTGAAGAACCCGGCGAGCCTCTTCGTCCCGTTCCGCCGCCAGAAGCGGCGCGACTGGGAGCCCTTCGTGCTGCCGGAAGCGGCACCTTCCCAGGGCAAGGATATCGGCTGGACGCCGGCCTCGCTGCTGCCGGAACTCGCGGGCGACGGCATTACCGTCTTTCTCGGCATCAACAAGCGTGGCAAGGCACTGTTCGCAGCGGATGTGAGCGGCACTGCGGATGTCGAGAACCACCCTGCCCTCAAGGGACAGGGCGCGTTCGAGGATCTGCGCGGGCTCGCGATGGCGGGCGAAATCACGCCGACAGAACTTGCGATCATGGCGCAGGCGAAGTCGATGATCGACTGGCACAGCCGCCACGGCTTCTGCTCGGTTTGCGGTGCGAAGAGCGAGATGGCGGAAGCGGGCTACAAGCGCGTCTGCCCGTCCTGCAAGGCGGAGCATTTCCCGCGCACCGACCCCGTCGTCATCATGCTCGCGACGCATGGCGAGAAGTGCTTTGTGGGGCGGCAGGAAATCTGGCCGAAGGGCATGCATTCCGCGCTGGCGGGTTTCGTGGAACCCGGCGAATCGATCGAGGAAGCGGTGGCGCGCGAGATGGAGGAGGAGGCGGGGATTTCGGTTTCCACCGTCACCTATCATTCGACGCAGCCCTGGCCTTACCCCTCCTCGCTGATGATCGGCTGCCATGCGGTGGCGGATTCGGAAGAGTTCAAGGTGGACGGCGTCGAGCTTTCCGGCGGACGCTGGATCACGCGGGAAGAAGCGTGGAAGATTCTCGCAGGGGAAGGCGACGGCACGATCTGGCTGCCGCCCGCATTCGCGATCGCGCATCAGCTCATCAAGGCTTTCGCCGAGGGACAGGTCTAGTCACTCGCCCGGGGCGATCGCCGCGCGGTAGGGGTGGGCCTTGTAGACGCCGAGGATGCGAAGCTCGCTCGTGAAGAACTCGAGCTCCTCCAGCGCGAGGCGGACATGGCGGGAGGCCGGGTGGCCTTCGATGTCGGCGTAGAACTGGCTGGCGTTGAAGGTGCCCTCAAGCTGGTAGCTTTCGAGCTTCGTCATGTTGACGCCATTGGTGGCGAAGCCGCCCAGCGCCTTGTAGAGAGCGGCGGGCACGTTCCGTACACGGAAGATGAAGCTCGTGATGACGGGCTCGTCTTCCGGCTCGGCGTCGTTCGGCTCCTTCGCCATGATGAGGAAGCGCGTCGTGTTGTGCTCGGCATCCTCGACATTGGCACGCAGCACGTCGAGCCCATAAATCTCCGCCGCAAGCGAGGAGGCTAGCGCGGCGCGCGTGGGGTCGCCCGCTTCGGCGATCTGGCGGGCGGCGCCCGCCGTGTCGGCCGCGACCACCGCCTTCAGCCCGAGCTCCCGGATCACGCGGCGGCACTGACCAAGCGCATGGACATGGCTGTGGACGGTTTTCAGCTCTTCGAGTTTTGCGCCTTTCAGCCCCAGAAGCTGGTGATGCACGCGCAGGAAATGCTCACCGACGATATAGAGGCCTGCACCGGGAATGAGGTGATGCACGTCGGCGACGCGGCCGGCGAGCGAGTTTTCGACCGCGATCATTCCAAGCCGCGCACGGCCTTCATTCACCGCGGCAAAGACATCCTCGAAGGTATCGCAGGGAAGGCTGACCATGTCCGGGCAGGCTTCATGGGCCGCGATATGCGAATTCGCGCCGGGCTCGCCCTGAAAGGCAATCGTGTTTTCCGGCATTGCGGCATCCGTCATCAGACCGGTCTCCGGGAAAGCGCCGCGCGGGCCTTTTCGAGGTCGGCGGGAGTATCGACACCGAGGGGAACAGTGTCAACGAGCGCCACCTCGATCGCCATGCCGGCCTCGAGTGCGCGCAGCTGTTCGAGTTTCTCGCGCCGTTCGAGCGGCGATGGCGGCAGCGAAACGAAACGCGCCAGTGCCTCGCGGCGATAGGCGTAGAGCCCGATGTGATGATAGAGCGGGCCCGGGCCCCAGGGCGCTGTGGCGCGCGTGAAATAAAGCGCGCGGGCAAGACGCGTACCTTCGAAGGCGGCGACGGCCTTCACCACATTCTCGTTGGTGCGCTCTTCCTCCACCGAGATTTCTGCAGCGAGCGTCGAGATGTCCGCGCCTGGACGGATGAGCGCCTCATAGGCGGTGCGGATCAAAGCGGGATCGAGCGTCGGCAGGTCACCCTGGACATTGACGATGATGAAATGGCGGCCTTCGGGGTCGACATTGCAGACGGCCTGCCAGACGCGGTCCGAGCCCGAGGGAAGGTCCGGGTCGGTCAGCACGGCCTCGCCGCCCGCCGCGCGGACCGCTTCGGCGATTTCGGCTTCCGCAGCGGCAACGACGACGCGGCCGATATCGGCCTCCATGGCGCGGCGCCAGACCTGGACGATCATCGGCGCGCCGCAGATGTCGGCAAGGGGTTTGCCCGGCAGGCGGGTGGAGGCCATGCGGGCGGGAATCACCACGATCGGATGGCCGGCGAGATCCCTGCCCTGCTTCGGCGCTTCGTTGCCCATGATCGCTCCCCTTCAAGCGGTCCCATGCCCCCGGCGGCCATGGTGCGGCGGATCGCCGCAATTCCAAAGGCCGGTTCGCCGCACGGCCCGAATGGCGGACAAGTTACGCGGCGGCGCGGAGACAATTTCCTTGAATCACGCGGATTTGGCGCTCTTATACGGCTTGCGGCGATGCGGCGGAAGCGGCTAATCTCCGCGCCAAATCCGCGGGGGCCTTGAGAAAAAGGGCGAAACGCTGCTTTCGCGTGCGATCCCATCGCACAGGGGCAAATCCCGCCGACCAATTCTTGAAAGGCCGGAGCAGGAGCCAATGGACTCATTCGAATTCAACAAGATCGCCGGAGCAGTGCTCGGGTCCATCCTCTTCGTCATGGCCGTCGGCATCCTTGCCGGCATGTTCTACCATGTGGACGAGCCGAACCCGCAGGCCTATGCCGTGGCGGAAGCCGAAGCGGGCGCCGAGGGCGGCGCCAGCGAACCGGCTCAGGCCGTGCCCTTCGCGACGCTTCTCGCCCAGGCCGATGTGGGCCGCGGCGAGCGCGCCTCGCGCAAATGCACCGCCTGCCACACCTTCGAGGAAGGCGGCCCGGCGCGCATCGGCCCGAACCTTTATGGCATTGTCGGCGCGGCGCATGCCCATATGGCCGGTTTCGCCTATTCGGCGGCCATGCAGGCCAAGAGCAGCGAGCCCTGGAACTTCGAGGAACTCGACCACTTCATCGAGAATCCGCGCGGCTATCTCCCCGGCACGATCATGAGCTTTGCCGGTATCCGCAACCCGCAGGAGCGCGCCGACCTCATCGCTTATCTCAATACGCTCGGCTCCAACCAGCCGCTGCCGGAAGCGCCGGAAGCGGCCCCCGAGGATGCCACCCCCGCGAATGGCGGCGAGGAAGCACCGGCGGAAGAAAACGGCGCGGCCGAGGCCGAGTAAGTCTCTGCCCGATATTCGATACCGACGCGCCCGGAGCAATCCGGGCGCGTTTTTCGTTTAGAGCCCGGATGACTTTGTTTTAATGCGCATAACGGGCTAAAACGGGTCACTATGAGGAGTGGGGGCGCGGCACGGCGGCCCGACATGTCCGGCACCGCCCGCCGGACAAGAGGGAGAGAGAGTGTGCGTGGTTCGATGACCAGGCCGGTGCTCGGCGCAGCGGCACTTGCCATCCTTGCGGTGGCGGCAATCTTCTATTTCACCTCAGGCCCTTCCGGAGAACCGGCGCAAGCGCCCGCGACCGGCGATGCCATGTCGGCACGGACGGAAGCCGGCGCCAGCGACCGGCCCACCGAGATCGTCGCTTCCGAGGCCGAGCAGCAGCCTTTCGATCCGGAAATGCCGCGCCACGGCTCTTCGCTTTTCGGCGAACTCAAATATCCGCCCGACTTTCCGCATTTCGACTATGTGAACCCGCAAGCACCCAAAGGCGGCATGGTGCGCATCGGTGCGGTGGGCAGCTTCGACAATCTCAATGCCTTCATCGTCAAGGGACAGACGGCAGCGGGGATCGGCCTCATCTACGATACGCTGATGACGCGCAGCTTCGATGAACCCACAAGCGAATACGGGCTGCTCGCCGAGAGCGTGCGGCATCCGGAAGACTATTCCTCCGTGACCTATGTGCTGCGCGAGGGCGCGCGCTTCCATGACGGAGAACGGGTGAAGCCGGAAGACGTCATCTGGACGCTCGACATGCTCAAGTCGCACGATCCGTTCTATGGCGCCTATTATGCGAATGTGACCGCGGTGGAGCAGACGGGCGAGCGCGAAGTAACCTTCCGCTTCGACGAGAAGGGCAATCGCGAACTGCCGCAGATCGTCGGCCAGATGCCGATCCTGCCCAAGCACTACTGGGAAGGCAAGGATGCGCGTGGACGCGACCGCAACTTCGCCGAGACGACGCTCGAACCGCCGCTCGGCAGCGGCGCCTATCGGGTGGCTGCAGTGGCGACGGGACGCTCCGTTACGTATGAGCGCGTCGACGATTACTGGGCGAAAGACCTTCCCGTGGCGATCGGGCAGAACAATTTCGACCGCATCCGCTTCGAATATTACCGCGATGGTACGGTGGCGCTCGAGGCGCTGAAGGGAAACCGGCTCGACTTCCGCATCGAGAACAGCGCGCGCAACTGGGCCACGGAATACGACATCGCCGCCGTGCGCCGGGGCGAGCTGAAGAAGGAAGAAATTCCCTCGCTCAACCCGCAGGGCATGCAGGCTTTCGCGATCAACATAAGGCGCGACAAGTTCAAGGACCCGCGCGTGCGCGAGGCGCTGAACTGGGCCTTCGACTTCGAATGGATGAACAGGAATCTCTTCTACGACCAGTACAAGCGCAGCTACAGCTACTTCTCCAATTCAGAGCTTGCGGCGACGGGATTGCCGGAAGGACGGGAACTGCAACTGCTCGAGCAGTTCCGCGACAAGCTGCCGCCGGAAATCTTCACCGAGGAATACAAGAACCCGGTGACGGATGGCAGCGGCAACAACCGCGCCAATCTGCGCCGCGCGACGCAGCTTCTGCAGGAAGCGGGCTGGACGGTGCAGGACGGCAAGCTTGTCGATGACAAGGGCGAGCAATTCACCATCGAATTCCTTCTCGACGAGCCGACCTTCGAGCGCGTGATCGCCCCCTATCGCCAAACCCTCGACCGGCTGGGCATCCGTTCCAGCATCCGCACCGTGGATACGGCGCAATACAAGAACCGCGAGGACAATCGCGACTTCGACATCATCGTGCAGACCTTCGGACAGTCGGTTTCGCCGGGCAACGAGCAGCGCGACTACTGGAGCTGCGCCGCCGCCGAACGGCCGGGGAGCCGCAACGTGATCGGCATCTGCGATCCGGTGATCGACGCGCTGATCGACCGCATCATCTTTGCCGAGAGCCGGGCCGAACTGGTCGCCGCCACGAAGGCGCTCGACCGCGTGCTGCTTGCCGGACACTACGTCGTGCCGCAGTGGTATGCAGGCGTCACGCGCGCCGCCTATTGGTCGCGGATGAAACATCCCCAGACCATGCCGGCCTATACCATCGGTTTCCCGACCATCTGGTGGATGGATGGAGCCGCGCCGCAATCGGATGAGGCCGAATGAGCGCCGTGCCGCGTCTCACAAGGCGGGACGTTCTGGCGCTGGCAGGCGGCGCCGCTGCCGTGGCGCTGCTGCCGGGCGGCATTGCACATGCGGGCGAACGGCGGCATGGCATGTCGATTTTCGGCGAGCTGAAATATGCGCCGGACTTCACGCATTTCGACTATGTGAACCCGGCGGCGCCAAAGGGCGGCACCTTCTCGCAGATTGGGCCTACAGCCGCCTTCAATGCCTCGTTCTACACATTCGACACGCTGAACGGCTATGTGCTGCGCGGATCGGCGCCGCAGGGGCTCAACCTGATTTTCGATACGCTGATGGCGCGCGCCTATGACGAGCCCGACGCGCTATACGGGCTTCTGGCGGAAAGCGTCGAGGCATCCGCGGACGGGAAGACACTCATCTTCCATCTGCGGCGGGAGGCGCGCTTCCATGACGGTACGGCGCTGACGGCGGAAGACGCCGCCTTCTCCTTCATGCTGCTGAAGGAGAAGGGTCACCCGCTCATTGCGCAGAACCTGCGGGAGATGGAGAGCGCCAAAGCGCTCAACCCGCACACGCTCGAGATTTCTTTCACCGGCAACCAGACGCGCGACCTGCCGCTTTTCATTGCCAGCGTGCTGCCGGTTTTCTCGAAAGCCTATTACGCGGAGAACGACTTCTCCGCCTCCACGCTCAAGCCGCCGCTTGGCAGCGGGCCTTACCGGATCGGCGATTTTCGCGCCGGGCGCCACATTGCCTATGCCCGCGTCGAGGATTACTGGGGCCGCGACCTGCCCGTGAATGTGGGCCACTGGAATTTCGACCGGGTGCGCTTCGAATATTTCCGCGACCGCACAGCGCAGTTCGAGGCTTTCAAGGCGGGCAATTATCTCTTCCGCGAGGAGTTTACTTCCAAGGTCTGGGCGACGGAATACAACTTCCCCGCGGTGCGGGACGGGCGCGTGAAGCTGATGACGCTGCCGGATGAAACACCTTCCGGCGCGCAGGGCTGGTTCCTCAACATGCGCCGGGCGAAATTTCAGGACCGCCGCGTGCGCGAGGCACTGACGCTCGCCTTCGATTTCGAATGGACGAACAAGAATATCTTCTACGATATCTACAAGCGGACGGAGAGCTATTTCGAGAATTCGCCGATGAAGGCGGAGGGCGCGCCTTCCGCTGAGGAGCTCAAGCTGCTCGAACCCTTCCGCACTTCGCTGCCGGATGAGGTTTTCGGGCCTGCGGTAACGCCGCCTGTGAGCGATGGCTCGGGACAGGACCGGCGTCTGCTGCGGCGCGCGGCGCAACTGCTCGATGAAGCCGGATGGACCGTGCAGGGCGGCAAGCGCCGGAACGCAAATGGCGAACCGCTGACAATCGAATTTCTCGATAACGATCCGATGGTGGAGCGGCTGACGGCGCCGCTCGTCAAGAATTTGCGGCTGCTCGGGATCGAGGCAAATACGCGCCTCGTCGACTCCTCGCAGCATCAGCAGCGGCGCGACAATTACGAATTCGACGTGATGCTCCAGCGCTATTCGCTGGGGCTGACGCCGGGGATCGAGATAAGAAGCTACTGGACGAGCGAATTCGCCGCCGTGCCGGGCGGCCGCAACCTCTCCGGCATTGCCGATCCGGCGGTGGATGCGCTGGTGGAGAAGGTGATCGCGGCGGAAACGCGCGATGAGCAGATCGTGGCGGCGCGGGCGCTCGACCGCGTGCTGCGCGCGAGCCATTACTGGATTCCCCAGTGGCACAAGAACCTTCATCACATCGCCTTCTGGGACAAGTTCGCCTGGCCGGAGACGAAGCCGAAATATACGCGCGGTGTGCTCGAGACCTGGTGGAGCGACGAGACCAAGACCGGCCTTTCCGGCGCGAAGGACTGACACAGACATGTCTGCCTATATTCTCAGACGCCTTGCCCTGATGATCCCGACGATTTTCGGCATCATGCTTGTGAGCTTCGCGCTCATCCAGTTTGCGCCGGGCGGGCCTGTGGAGCGCATCATCGCGCAATTGCAGGGAACGGAGGTTTCGGCCACGGCGCGGATCGGCGGGTCGGCGGGCGGCGACTTCTCGACCCAAGCGCAAATGTCCGGCGCGGATGCCGCCATGAACAGCAAGTATCGCGGCGCGCAGGGACTCGATCCCGAATTCATCAAGTCGCTCGAAAAGCAGTTCGGCTTCGACAGGCCGGCACACGAGCGCTTCGCGAAGATGATCTGGGACTATGCGCGCTTCGATTTCGGCGAAAGCTATTTCCGCGATGTGAGCGTGCTGAGCCTGATCGCCGAGAAATTGCCGGTGTCGATCTCGCTCGGACTGTGGACAACGCTCATCACCTATCTCATCTCGATCCCTCTCGGCATCCGCAAGGCCGTGCGAGACGGTTCCGCCTTCGACACATGGACGAGCGGCGTCATCATCGTCGGCTATGCGGTGCCGGGCTTTCTCTTCGCGGTGTTCCTGATCGTGCTCTTTGCGGGCGGCTCCTACTGGTCGATCTTCCCGCTGCGCGGCCTCACCTCGGACGACTGGGACAGCCTGAGCCTTGCGGGGAAGATCGTCGACTATCTGTGGCATCTCGTGCTGCCGATCACGGCGATGGTGATCGGCGCCTTCGCGACGACGAGCCTTCTCACCAAGAACTCGTTTCTCGACGAAATCCGCAAGCAGTATGTGATGACGGCGCGGGCGAAGGGACTTTCGGAAAATCAGGTGCTTTACGGCCATGTCTTCCGCAACGCCATGCTTATCATCATTGCGGGATTCCCCGGGGCCTTTATCGGCGCCTTCTTCACCGGCTCGCTTCTCATCGAACAGATTTTCTCGCTGGACGGGCTTGGACTTCTGTCCTTCGAGTCGATCGTCAATCGCGACTATCCGGTCGTCTTTGCGACGCTTTATATATTCGGGCTTCTCGGTCTCCTGATCTCGCTCATCTCCGACCTCACTTATACATGGGTCGATCCGCGCATCGACTTCGAAACGAGGGAGGTCTGAAATGCGGATGGCATTTCTTGCGCTTCCCTTTCCGGGTTTCCGGTCGAAGCCGCTGAGCCCGATCAACCAGCGGCGCTGGCGGAACTTCAAGGCGAACAAACGCGGCTATTGGAGCCTGTGGATTTTCGCCGCTCTGTTCTTTTTTTCGCTCTTTGCGGAATTCATCGCGAACGACCGGCCGCTCTTCCTCACCTACAAGGGCGATATTTATTTCCCTGTCGTTGCGACCTATCCCGAAACAACCTTTGGCGGCGATTTCGAGACGGCGGCGGACTACCGCGATCCATATGTGCAGGAGCTGATCCGCGAGGCGGGCGGCGTGATGGTTTGGCCGCTCATCGAATATTCCTATCGCACGATCAACTTGAACCGCAGGGCGCTTTCGCCGCCTTCCGCGGACAATTGGCTCGGGACGGACGATCAGGGGCGCGATGTGGCGGCGCGGCTCATCTACGGTTTCCGCATTTCCGTGCTGTTCGGGCTGACGCTCACCGTTCTCTCCTCGATCATCGGTGTGGCGGCAGGCGCCGTGCAGGGCTATTTCGGCGGCTGGACGGACCTTCTCTTCCAGCGCTTCATCGAAATCTGGACGAGCGTGCCGCAGCTCTATCTCCTCATCATCATCGCCTCGATCATCGAGCCGAGTTTCTGGATATTGCTTGGCATATTGCTGCTCTTTTCATGGGTGGCGCTTGTCGGCGTGGTTCGGGCTGAATTCCTGCGGGCGCGGAACTTCGAATATGTTAATGCGGCGCGGGCCATGGGGCTCGGCAACGGGCTGATCATGTTCCGCCATCTCCTGCCCAATGCGATGGTGGCGACGCTGACCTTCATGCCTTTCATTCTCAATGCCTCCATCACCACGCTGACGGCGCTCGACTTTCTCGGTTTCGGCCTGCCGCCCGGCTCTCCCTCGCTCGGCGAATTGCTGCAGCAGGGCAAGGCGAACCTGCAGGCGCCCTGGCTCGGGCTGGCAGGCTTCTTCTCCATCGCCATCATGCTCAGCCTTCTCATCTTCATCGGCGAAGCGGTGCGCGACGCCTTCGACCCGCGCAAGGTGATGCAATGAGTACGTCGCTCGTCGAGGTGAGAGACCTTTCGGTTTCCTTCCGTTCGGACGGAAAGGAAGTGGCGGCGGTCGACCGTGTGTCCTTCGACATCAAACCGGGGGAGACAGTCGCCCTTGTCGGCGAGTCGGGCTCGGGGAAGTCCGTCTCGGCGCTTTCCATCATGCAGCTTCTGAACTATCCGCAGGCGTTCCACCCCTCCGGCGAGATCATGTTCGAGGGGAAGAATCTCGTCGGCGCCGACGAGAAGACCATGCGGAAGATTCGCGGCAACAAGATCACCATGGTCTTTCAGGAGCCGCTGACCTCGCTCAACCCGCTGCATACGATCGAACGCCAGGTGGGCGAGGTGCTGATCGAGCACAAGGGGCTCCGGGGCGCGGCGGTGCGGGCGCGCGTGCTCGACCTCCTGAAGCGCGTGGGTATTCCAAACGCCGAAGAACGGCTCGACGCCTATCCGCACCAGCTTTCGGGCGGGCAGCGCCAGCGCGTGGTGATCGCCATGGCGCTTGCGAACGAGCCGCAGCTTCTGATCGCGGATGAACCCACCACGGCGCTCGACGTGACGGTGCAGGCGCAGATATTGAAGCTGCTGATGGACCTGAAGCGCGAGACCGGCATGGCGCTTCTCCTCATCACGCATGATCTCGGCATCGTGCGGAAGATGGCGGACCGTGTGCATGTGATGACGAAGGGCAAGATCGTCGAGCATGGGCCGACGGAGGAGGTCTTCGCTACCCCGAAGCATGAATATACGCAGCATCTCCTCGCCTCCGAGCCGAAGGGGCGCGCGCTCGGCGCCGCGGCGGACGGGCCCGTGGTCATGGAAGCCGACAATCTCAAGGTCTGGTTCCCGATCCGTCGCGGCTTCCTTCGCCGCACCGTCGGCCATGTGAAGGCGGTGGACGGGATTTCGGTGAAGCTTCGCGAAGGACGAACGCTCGGCGTGGTGGGCGAATCGGGTTCGGGCAAGACGACGCTCGGCCTTGCTCTGATGCGGCTTCTTTCGAGCGATGGCGAGATCCGTTTCAACGGTCACATGATCCAGGGCCTGCAGTCGAAGGAGATGCGGCCGCTCCGCCGCAACATGCAGATCGTGTTTCAGGACCCGTTCGGCTCGCTCAGCCCCCGCATGTCGGTATCGCAGATCGTGGGCGAAGGGCTCGAGATCCAGCACCCTGAAATGAGCGCGGAGGAAAGGCGGGCGCAAGTAACGGAAGCGCTGCGCGAAGTCGGCCTCGACCCCGCGATGCAGGACCGCTATCCGCATGAATTTTCCGGCGGACAACGCCAGCGCATCGCCATCGCGCGGGCGATGGCGCTGAAACCTCGTTTCGTGATGCTGGACGAGCCGACATCGGCGCTCGACATGTCGGTGCAGGCGCAGATCGTGGACCTGTTGCGCGAGCTGCAGCGCCGCCACAACCTCGCCTATCTCTTCATCAGCCACGATCTCAAGGTCGTGCGCGCGCTTGCCGACGACATCATCGTGATGAAGGGCGGCAAGGTGGTGGAAGCCGGCAGCGCCGACAAGATTTTCGATCGTCCGGAAACCGACTACACACGCGCGCTGATGGCGGCGGCCTTCGACCTCGAAGCCGTGCCGGGCGGCGCTACCTGACAGCTATCGCTGAGGAAGACGCTTGATGCTCGTCACATGGCCTGCGTCGGAGCGGGCGATGCGCGACATGGCGATGTCGAGCCGCTCCACCGCCACCCGCATGTGAAAGGCGTTGGCGTGGATCATGTGTTCGGCGTCGACCATGATGCCGACATGGCCGCGCCAGAAGACGAGATCGCCGCGGCGGAGCGAGGTGAAATCGATCGGTTCTACCAGGGCTTCGCCGAGCGTTGCCTCCTGCATATCGGTGTCGCGCAGCGAGGAAATGCCCGCACGCTCAAGCGACATCTGCACGAGGCCCGAGCAATCGAGGCCGAGACTGTCGCGCCCGCCCCAGAGATAGGGGACGCCGGTAAATTCCTCCGCGACGGCGACGAAATCGCGGACATGGGCGCCGACCGGCGCGAGATGCGCGGTGAAGAGGAAACCGCCGCCTTCGATCTCGCTGAAATTGCCCCGGGCCGAAGTGACCCTCACCTTGGCATTCATGGACAAAGGCGTTGCGGGCCGCGTCTTCAGGTCGGCCTTCGGATATATGAAGGTGCGGAGCGCGGCGACGGTGTGCGTGGGCGCAACGACGCGGGCGCCCAAGCCCTTCAGATCGACATAACCGACATAATCGTCGAGCGCCGCCTGGCCCCAGGCCCAGCCGTTCCGTTCCTCATAGACGCGGAATGTCTCACCGAAGAGCAATTGCGTGTCCATGGGCGCCGCTGGCTCGGGCTCGCGCAGGAGAGGCAGGTTCGGCAGGATGACGCGCCTGTCCACGCCTTCGACGAAACGCGCCGCCTTGACCTCGCCTCTCAGATGAGCGGCGGCGAGATCCTCGCGATAGGGATTGAGACGATGGTCGGGCCCGCGTGTGCGGCTCATGCGACGCGGCCCCGCGAGGAACGGACGATGATCTCGGCGAAATCATGCATGAAGGCAGACCCCTTCACCGTGCGCTGCACGAGCACGTTGCGACGGTCGGCATCGTCGCGCGCGCGCTTCAACAGGTCGAGGCCGCCCAGCGTGTCGAGCGCACGGGTAATGGCGGGCTTCGATACGCCGAGCATCGCGGCCAAGCCCCTGACGGTGTGCGGCGGTGGATCGAGATAGACGATGAACATGATCGCAAGCTGCCTCGACGACAGGTCCGGCCCGGCCTGACGGACGGACTGAAGCACTACATCGTGCCATAGCGACAGGGCCTGAACGGGCTTCAGCTCCCCGGCGCCGGGCGTGGAAAATTCCGGCATGGCGTCCCCCCAACGCTACCCCGACCTCTGCCCGGTTCCCTCCGTTCCGGGCCCGTATCAGTCTAGCGGCGGGAACGGAACCGGCAAGCCTCACGCGCCGTAGCGGCGCTTGATGAGGTGATAAAGCGCGCGGATGCCCTGGGCCTCGCCGCCGACGGGGCGGCCCGGGCGCGGCTTGGGGGCCCAGCCGTAAATATCGAAATGGACATAGGCCTTCGCCTTTTCGACGAAGCGGCGCAGGAAAAGCGCCGCCGTGATGGAGCCGGCGAAAGGTCCATCCGAGACGTGGTTCACATCGGCAATCTTGCTTTCGAGCCAGGCGTCGTAAGGCTTCCAGAGCGGCATGCGCCAGAGCGGGTCGGCCATGGCCTCGGCGGAGGTGGCGAGTTCGGCGGCCAGCGCCTCGTCATCGGTATAGAAAGGCGGCAGATCGGGCCCGAGTGCCGTGCGGGCGGCGCCTGTGAGCGTCGCCATGTCGATGACGAGGTCCGGCGTCTCGCTGTCGGCTTCGGTCAGCGCATCGGCGAGAACGAGGCGTCCCTCCGCATCGGTATTGCCGATCTCGACCGTGATGCCCTTGCGGCTCGGCAGCACATCGCCCGGGCGGAAGGCATTGCCGGAGACGCTGTTCTCAACCGCAGGAATGAGCACGCGCAGGCGGATATCGAGCCTTGCCTCCATGAGCATCTGCGCGAGCGCAAGCACGCAGGCCGCGCCGCCCATATCCTTCTTCATCAGCAGCATGGCGCTCGAAGGCTTCAGATCGAGGCCGCCCGTGTCGAAACAGACGCCCTTGCCGACCAGCGTGACCTTTGGCGCGTCCGCCCTGCCCCAGCGCATGTCGACGAGGCGCGGCGCGACGGCGGCGGCGCGGCCGACGGCGTGGACCATCGGATAGTTTTCCGCGAGAAGCGCCTCGCCCTCTATTACCGAGAGGCTTGCGCCCTGCGCTTCCGCCACGCGGGAAGCGGCGGTGGCAAGATCGGCGGGGCTCATGTCGCCGGCCGGCGTATTGATGAGGTCGCGGACGAGGAAGACCGCACGGGCGAGGCGGCTTACCTCTTCGCCATCGACGCCATCGGGCAAGACAAGGCGCGGCCAGTCGCGTGCGCTTCCTGAGTAGCGCGTGAAACGATAAGTGCCGAGCGCGAAGCCGAAGGCTGCCTTTTCCGCATCGCCGTGAATTTCACCGGCAAGGCGATAGTCGCCCATGGGGAGCACCGCAGGAAGCGCGCCGGTGACAAAGGGATCGCCGCCATCGCCCAGACCGAGCAGCACGCCCGACAGACCACCCGAGCCATCCGGCAGCAGCAGCACCTTGCCCGCCTCGCCCTTGAAGCCCGAGGTCGCGACCCAGGCAGCGCCCGGCCCCGCATGGGTCTCGCACCAATGGGCGGTGTCGGCCGCGCGCAGCAGCCAGACCGGTGTCGCGGCCACATCCTTCGAAGGGTTGAAAATATCGAGCAAGGGATTGTCCGTCCGCTGGAGGAAAGGGATGATTTCGCTGGCTCGAAACCTTATAGAGTGGCCGGAAAGCCCGCAACGGCAAGGCTTGCGCGGATGCAGCGTATCGCGAGGAATAAATGAACGACCCTGAGTTCGAACTGCTGATCGGCGACAAGAATTACTCGAGCTGGAGCCTGAGACCCTGGCTACTGATGCGCTACGCCGGCATCCCCTTCAAGGAAACCCCGATCCGGCTGCGGCAAGAGGACACGAAGGCGCAGATTCTTGCCCATGCGCCGGCAGGACAGGTGCCGGCGCTCAAATGGCGCGGCATGGTGATCGGCGACTCGCTTGCCATTTGCGAGACGATTGCCGACCTCTATCCGGCCAAGGGGCTCTGGCCGGCGGACAGTCTTGCCCGGGCGGTGGCGCGGAGCGCATCGGCGGAAATGCATTCGAGCTTTCAGGACCTCCGCCGCGACATGCCGATGGCTGTGATCGAGAGGCATCCCGGCGAAGGCCAGAGCGAGGCGGCGCTGGCGAATGCCAGGCGCATCATCGCCATATGGCGGGGGGCAAGGGAGCGCTTCGGGCGGCAGGCGGCGCAGGACCAGGGGTTTCTGTTCGGCCGTTTCGGCGTGGCGGACGCCATGTATGCACCGGTCGTCACGCGCTTCCGGACCTATGGTGTCGATCTCGCGGCGCTTGGCGATGACGGCACGGCGCGCAACTATATGGAAGCGATCCTGACGCTACCGGCGATGCGCGACTGGGTCGACGGCGCCGAGGAAGAGGAAAAGGCCAGAACCTGACCGACTTTATGGCTGCTCAGGCGCGGGGCTTTTTATGGCCGCTCAGGCGCGGGGCTTTTTATGGCCGCTCAGGCGCGGGGCCGGGCGGCGGTGGACCGGGATCGACGAGGCCGCGTTCGGCATAGTAGCGCGCGGCGCCCTCATGCAGCGGCACGGGGAGCGAGGCAATGGCGAAGCGTTGTGCCTCACCCTCGTCGCCCGGAAGCAGGCCTGCAAGGCCCGAGCCCGAAAGCAACTGACGATTGCCGGGATAGAACAGCGTACCGGTGATGCGGTAGACGAGGTCCGGGTCGACATTCTCGTTCACCACCCAGATCATCGAGATGCCGAGCGTGCGCGTTTCCGGGACGAAACGATAAAGCCCTTCCGGGATATAGAGCGGCTGGAAATTCGCGCCCGGACGAACGAGCTGCTCGAGCTCTTCATCGTCGAGTGGCACGATGTTGATCGCGCCGCGATCTGCAAGGCTCGCGATCTCCTCCGAGGGCAGCGCATCGACCAGGAAGAAGGCATCGAGCTGACCGCGCAGCAGAAGGTCGATCGCGGTGGCGCGTTCATGCTCGAAAATCTGGACCGTGCGACGGCCGAGACTGTGAACGGCGAGAACCGGAAGCGCCGCCTCGCGCGTGCCCGAACCGACGGGACCAACCGAGACGCGCATGCCTTCGAGATCTGCAATGCCCGTAATCTCAGAATTGCGGCGGACGATGAGATAAAGCGCTTCGCGATAGACACCTGCAATAGCCCGCAGATTGCGCACCGCAGGTTCGCCCCGAAACGGCGTCTCCGCGCGGGTCGCCAGATCGAGAACGGGCGCGGCGACGAGCGCGGATTCGAAATGCTGCGAGCTTACCGCACGGACATTCGCCACGGGGCCGGCGGAGGATTTCGCCACAGCAACGAGCCCGGCGACACCGCAGGGAAGGCCGCGTTCGCAGCGGGGGGTCCCGGGCGGGCGGCTGATCGCGGCGGCAAGACGCTCGCCGACGGCGAAATATTCGTCTCCGGGGCTGCCGGTGCCGATCTGGAAGAAGGTGACGGCATCGGGCTCTTCCTCGAAAACCCTGGGCGGAGCGAGATAGACGAAAAGTGCGAGGACCAGGAAGGCGAGGACGCCGATACCCGCAAGAACGGCGCGGACGCTGAGCGCCGCCGCCCCTTCCTGCGCGGTGCGGAGCGCTCCTGCCAGGCGGGCGCTGAGCTTGTCGAAATCCATGGCCTCTCCGGCGTTCGCTCCGGGTTTCCCCTGTTTCTATAATTAATCATTTCTTGACCGCTCTGGCGGAAAATCGGCGTCAGACAGGGCCGGAACGCCGCTTTTTGCGCCTGCCCTTCCCGCTTCTCGAACCGGGACCGGACCATGACTTCCAAGACCCAGCAACGTTTCTTCGCCATGACCCCTGCCCGCTGGCTCGCGACGACGAGCCTGTGCTCCGTTCTGGCGCTTTCAGGCTGCGCCACAGCCGAAGCGCCCACCGCCTCGCAGACATCGCCGCAGGCGGCTGCCGAGGCGCAGATCGGCGAACCGGCGCTGCGCCAGGCTGCCGTCGAAAGCACCAAGACCCAGGATTATGTGGCCGCGGCGGCCTATTGGGGCGCTCTTTACGAGCGCAATCCCGCCGATGCGGTGACGGCCATCAGCTATTCTCGCGCGCTGCGCCAGATCGGCTCCATCGAGCAGTCGATGATGGTGATGCAGCGCAGCCAGATCCGCCATCCGGACGATGCGGACACGCTTGCAGAATATGGCAAGACGCTGACCGCTGGCGGGCGGCCCGACCAGGCGGTCGCCATGCTTTCCGAGGCCGCCGCCAAAAGCCCTCGCGACTGGACGATCCTCTCCGCGCTCGGCGTCTCGCTCGACCAGATGGGGCGCTATGACGAGGCGAAAGCCAAATACAATGCCGCCCTCGAACTGGCGCCGGACAATCCATCCGTGCTGACCAATCTCGGCCTCTCCCATGCGCTGACGGGCGACCTCGACATGGCGGAGCGGACGCTTCGCCGCGCCGTCGCCGATGCGAAGTCGGATGCCTATGCGCGGCAGAACCTCGCCATCGTGCTCGGGCTCAAGGGAGAGTTCGACGAGGCGGAGCGGCTTGCCCGCGCCGACCTGCCGGCGAATGTCGCGGACGACAATATCGCCTATCTGCGCGCCATGCTGTCGCAGCCGGCGCTCTGGAAGAAGATGGAAGAACTCGACAAGGCGCCCGCCAGCGAAGCACCGGCCGCAAAGACACCTCGCGAAGACGACAAGGTTTCGTTCCTGCCGCCGGAGACGAGCGTCTCCCTCCACTGATCCCCCTTCATCGGACAAACGAAAGGCGCCTGAGAAATCAGGCGCCTTTTTTCATCGTCCGGCGGCCCGTTCAGAGCGTCGCCATGGTCTTGATGATGGCGGGCCCCAGAATGACCGCGAAGAGGACTGGCAGGAAGAAAACGATCATCGGCACGGTGAGCTTGGGCGGAAGGCCGGCCGCCTTCTTCTCGGCTTCGGACATGCGGATATCGCGATTCTCCTGCGCCATGACGCGCAAGGCCTGTCCGAGCGGCGTGCCGTAGCGCTCGGCCTGGATGAGGCTCGTCGAGACTGCCTTGACGCCGGGCAGGCCCGTGCGCCGCGCGAGATTTTCATAGGCCGCGCGCCGCTCTTGCAGATAGGAGAGCTCGGCGGTGGTGAGCGCGAGTTCCTCGGCTAGCTCCACCGACTGGCTGCCGATCTCGGCCGCGACCTTCTGGAAGGCGGCTTCGATCGACATGCCGCTTTCGACGCAGATGAGCAGAAGATCGAGAGCGTCCGGGAAGGCCTTGCGGATCGAATCCTGGCGGCGGGCGATCACGTTCTGCACGAAGACGTTGGGCATATAGAAGCCGATAAAGGCTGCGGCGCAGGACACGGCAAACCGTGCAATGGGCGCGAGACCGAAATCGTTTGCGAACGACAGATAGAGCAATGTCAGCAGGAAGAGGATCGGCGGCATGACAAAGCGGAAGAAGACGAAGGTATACATCGGTCCCGGCCCGCGGAAACCGGCCTGACGGAGCTTCTCCCGGATCTCCGCATTTTCGAGCATGCGGCCGGAAGCGAAGCGGTCCACCACTTCCTTCATGAAGCCCTTGGGCGTATGACGAAGGCGCGTCTTCTCCTGGGCGAGCTGCTCGCGGGCGCGGGCACGCATTGCCTCGCGCTCCGTCGAGACATATTTCATGCGGTTCGAGAGCTTATCGTTCGTGAGGAATGAAGCGGCGAGCGTGAGAATGGTCGCAAAGGCGGCGATTGCCGTGAGCAGCATGACCATGCTCTCAACGTTCATCATGCCCGACACAATCTCGTAGACGCTGTTCATAAACCGATCCTAGAACTTGAAGTCGATCATCTTCTTCATGATGAAGACGCCGATGCTCATCCAGAGAAGGCTGCCGACGATGATGATGTGGCCGGCCGTCGTGGTGAAGAGAACCGTCATGTAGTCGCGCGAGCTGAAGTAGATGAGGAGCATCACCGCAGGCGGCAGCGAGCCGATGATCGCGGCGGAGGCTTTCGCTTCCTGCGACATCGCCTGAATCTTGCCGCGCATTTTCTTGCGCTCGCGGAGAACCTTGGACAGATTGCCGAGCGCTTCGGAGAGATTGCCACCCGTCTTCTGCTGGATCGACAGCACGATCATGAAGAAGTTGACTTCCGGGAGGGGCATGCGCTCGTAGATCTTCTCGAGGCCCTGCTCCAGCGTCACGCCGACGCGCTGCGCCTCGACAAGCCCCTGAAACTCGGTCCGCACGGGCTCCGGCGCTTCGGCGGCGATGAGCTTCAGACAGTCGTTGACGGGCAGGCCGGACTTCACGCCGCGCACGATGACGTCGATCGAATTGGCGAATTCCTCGGTGAAAGCCTTCTGCCGGCGCTTCACGAGATAGGACAGGAACCAGCGCGGCAGGCCGAAAGCGGCCGCGAAGCCGCCAAGAACGGATACGAGCGGCGACATGCCCGTGACGAAGAGCAGTAGAAGAGCGACAAGGCCGGTAATGGCGCTCGCGATGTAGAAGACGCGGGGCTCGATATCGAGGCCGGCACGCTCGATGCGGGTGCGCAGCGGAATACGCTTCTTCTGTTCCTTCTGCTTCGCCTCGAGGTCCTTCAGCGTGTCCTGCACCTGCTTGCGGCGCTTGTCGCTGTTGTCCACTTCGGTACCGGTCGCCGCCAGCCGCGCCTGGCCCGCGCGCGACACGCGGGCGACACGCTGCTGCGATTTCGTCTGGCCGCCGACAAAGGCGAAGCCCACGCCGCCTATGCAGAGGGCAGAGAGCACCGCGATACCGAAGATCATCAGCGTCGTCTGATCCATGACCGGCTACCCTTGAGCGCGGTCGAGCGCCGCAGCGAGCGCGTGATGCTGATTGTAGTAGCGCGCGCGATCCCAGAAGGAGGGGCGTGCAATGCCCGTGGAACGATGCTTGCCGATGATCCGGCCCGTCTCGTCTTCGCCCTCGATATCGTAGACGAAGAGGTCCTGTGTGATGATCACGTCGCCTTCGGTGCCCAGCACTTCGGTGATGTGCGTGATGCGGCGGGAACCGTCGCGCAGGCGTGCCGCCTGAATGACGACATCGATCGATCCGCAGATCATTTCACGGATTGTCTTCGAGGGAAGCTGGTAGCCGCCCATGGTAATCATGCTTTCGAGACGCGACAGGGCCTCGCGAGGGCTGTTCGCATGGAGCGTGCCCATGGAGCCGTCATGGCCCGTGTTCATGGCCTGGAGCAGATCGAAGGCTTCAGGTCCGCGCACTTCGCCGACGATGATACGTTCGGGGCGCATACGCAGACAGTTGCGCACGAGCTCGGTCATGGTGACCTGGCCCTGTCCCTCGAGGTTCGGCGGGCGCGTTTCGAGGCGCACCACATGAGGCTGCTGGAGCTGGAGTTCGGCGGCATCTTCGCAGGTGATGACGCGCTCGTCCGTGTCGATGAAGCCGGTGAGACAGTTGAGAAGCGTCGTCTTGCCAGAACCCGTACCGCCGGAGATCAGCACATTGCAGCGGACCTTGCCGATGATGCCGAGAACGTCAGCGCCTTCCTGCGAGATCGAATTGTAGCCGACGAGATCGTTCATCGTCAGCTTGTCGCGGCGGAACTTACGGATGGTGAGCGCGGGACCGTCGATCGAGAGCGGCGGCACGATCACGTTCACGCGGCTGCCGTCGGGGAGGCGCGCGTCGCAGATCGGGCTCGATTCATCGACACGGCGGCCGACCTGGCTCACAATGCGCTGACAGATATTCATCAGCTGGCTGTTGTCGCGGAAGCGGATATTGGTGAGTTCGACCTTGCCGTTCACTTCGATGAAAGTGCGGTCGGAGCCGTTCACCATGATGTCGGCAATGTCGTCACGCGCGAGCAGCGGCTCGAGCGGGCCGTAGCCCAGAACGTCATTGCAGATGTCCTGGAGCAGGGCTTCCTGCTCGGAAATCGACATGACGACATTCTTGATCGACAGGATTTCGTTGACGATATCGCGGATTTCCTCGCGCGCACTTTCCGCATCGAGCTGGGCGAGCTGCGTCAGATCGATCGTGTCGATCAGCGCGTTGAAGATCGTCGTCTTGATCTGATAGTAGTTTTCCGAGCGATGATCGCTCGCACGCGGCGCGGGCCGCGCGGGCGCAGCAGGCTTCGGCGCCGGCGACTTGGGGGCAGCGGCGGACGCGGCAGCGGAACGCGGCGGTTCGGCCTGAACGGGCGCAGGCGCGGGTTTGCGCGCTACGGGCTGACCTTCGCTTCGCCTTCCAAACACGGGCTACCTCCGATTATCCCTTGCGGGACAGGAAACTGAACATGGACGAGCGCGCGGCTTTCGCCTTCGGTGCGCGCGTCTCGCGGCCGCAAAGCTCGCGGGCGAGGAAGCGGAAGCCTTCCGCCGTCTTGCCCTTCGGCTCGAGTTCTTCGATCATCTGGCCGTTGTTCGCGGCGGTGCCGAAGAGGCCGGGATTGAAGGGCAGCACAAGCGTTGCGTCCGTTCCGACGGCTTCGGCGAAATCCTTCACCGGAATTTCCGGGCGCTTCGGCATCCCGACCTGATTGAGCACGATATGCGCTGCATTGTCGTTCGGCCGCGCCTGACGCGTCAGATCGAGAATGTTCTTGGCGTTGCGCAGGCTTGCGAGGTCCGGCGTCGCGGTGATGACGATCTCATCCGCAGCGAGGAGCACCTTCTTCGTCCAGGGCGCCCAGACATGCGGCAGGTCGACGACCACGCAAGGCACACCTTCGCGCACCACGTCGAGCACGCTTTCGCAGCTTTCGGGGTCCATCTCGAAATCACGGTCGAGCACGGCCGGCGCCGCAAAGAGGCTGAGGCGCTCCGAGCATTTCACGAGAAGCCGGTCGAGCAGAACATCGTCGAGGCGTTCCGGCGCGGTCAGAGCATCGGCGATGCCCTGAGCGGGGTCCTGATTGAAATCGAGGCCCGCGGTGCCGAAAGGAAGATCGAGATCGGTGATGATCACGTCCTCATCCATTCCAGTCGAGATGCACCAGCCGATATTATGGGCGATGGTGCTCGAGCCCGTGCCGCCCTTTGCGCCGATGAAGGCAATGGTGCGGCCGATCGGCGGCGCGTCTGGATCGATATAGAGGCGCGAGATCGCCTCGATGACGCCGAGCGGATGGAGCGGCGCCACGAGATATTCGTTCACGCCCTGGCGCATCATTTCGCGGTAGAGCGAGACATCGTTCATATGGCCGATGACGACGACCTTGGTGCCGGCATCGCAGACTTCGGCGAGAGCGCCAAGCTGACCGAACAGCTCTTCGCCCATGGAGCGCGTCTCGACCATGATGAGGTTCGGCGTGGCGGACTGCTGATACTGGTCAACGGCGGCTGGAATGCCGCCCATATGCACGGCGAGATGCGCCTTGGCGAGGCGGCGATCCTCGCCCGCGCGCTGGATGGCGCTGCCGGTGCCCGGCAGTTCGCAGAAGGCATGAATAGTGATGCGCGGCACCGGCTTGACGACGGCGAGCGTCTCGGGCGCGGCAGCAGGCTTGAGCACGGGCACTTCCGGCATGGGCGGCGCCTCGACCTCCGCGATCGGTTCCTTGCGGGCCAGATTGCTCATTGACGTACCTCACTGACGGCGCCGGAATCCTGCTGGCCGCGCTCTGTCGCTGTCGGTTCACCGGCGCGATATTTCTCGAGCACGGTATTGCGGCGGCCGGGATCTGCCGGGCCCATCTGACGCGGACCGAGAAGATCCGCCGGGTTCGCGACCATGGCCGCGAGATTGTTCTGAGTCGCACAGCCATGGTTCGGCATGATGCCGTTCGAGGGATTGAACGCGGCATCCTGCGTCCAGTTTCCGCAGGCCGTGGCGTGCGCGACATAGCGCTTGAAGGAAAGGATCAGCGGGGCCGCAGCATCGCCGCCCGAAGCGCGATAAGGCGTATAGGCGAGATCGCCGGCGGTGACACCGTTTTCCTTCAGCAGGTCGCGCACATCGGAAAGCGCCACCGCCGCCGCGCCCGCATTGGGCGAGCCGGAGGGCGTCGAGATCGTCAGGGGCCCGTGGCCGCGCTGGCGATAGGAGGCGGCGAAGGCTTCGATCCCGGCGCGGTCGGAGGGCGTGAGGCCTGGCTGGCCGGGAACGACGCCGACATTGAGCGTCGCGACATCCGCCTCGACCGTGATCGGATGCGTCTGCTGGGCGGTGAACTGCGCATGCTCGGGGCCATTGAAGCCGCAGCCCGCAAGGCCGGCCGCCGCGGCGGCAGCCAGCAGACGAAGGGCGATCTTTCCGTTGCGTTTTGTCATCTTGTTCATTTCAAACACCTCAATCCACAACGAAGCCAACGGGGCCCTGCAGCGACTTGCCGGCCGGCGCCGCGCCGCGGGCGCCATAGGTCGCGTTGAGACGGCCCATCAGGATCGTGTCCATGTCGCTTGCAGGCGCGAAACCGTCCGTCGGCAGGGCGAGCTTGTCGCGCGATGTCGGATCGACGAGATAGGGGGTCACGATCACGACGAGTTCCGTTTCGTTCGACTGGTAGTCGCGGCTGCGGAAGAGCTGGCCGAGAACCGGAATGTCCTTCGCGCCCGGTACGCCATCGATATTCTGACGCGTGGAGTCGGAGAGGAGGCCGGCCATGACGAGCGAGCCGCCGCTCGGCAGTTCGAGCGTCGTTTCCGCGCGACGGACCTTGAGGCCCGGCACGGTGACACCGTCGCCGCCCGCGCCCTGCAACACAAAGGCGCCTTCGGAAGAAAGTTCGCTGACCTCGGTCGATATCTTCAGGCTGATGCGGCCCTCACTGAGGACGACCGGCGTGAAGTTCAGGCCCACGCCGAAGGGCTTGAACTCGAGCTGCACATTGCCGTCGCGGTCACGCGAGGTGGGCACGGGGAATTCACCGCCTGCAAGGAACTTCGCGGATTCGCCCGAAATGGCCGTCAGGTTCGGTTCTGCCAGCGTCTTCAGCAGGCCGGTGCGCTCCATCATGCGGAGCGCAGCGCCGACGCTGCCATCGCTGCCACTGACGGCAGTGCCCGCGGTCGAGAGACCGCCGAGCGACTGGCCCTGGATGCTGAAAGCATTGGTCGTTGCAAGACGAAGCGCAAAATCGCCGAAATCGGCGGCGCTTGTGAGGTTCACGCCGAGCTGCTTGATGACATTGCGCTGCATTTCGGCCACGGTCACCTTGAGCATGACCTGATCCTTGCCCTCGATGCCGAGCATGTTCAGCACGTTCTCGCGGGTGACGCCGATATAGCGGGCGGCCAGATCATGCGCGCGGTCGGCCTCGGTGGCGCTTGCGACCATGCCCGAAAGCACGACGTGATCGTTGATCGACTCGACGTCGATATTGGCCTTCGGAAAATACTGGCGAAGCGTTTCGCGCAAGCCGGACAGGTCGCGCGCGACGCGAATTTCCAGATTGAGGATCTGCTGGCCTGCCTCATTGAAGAAGAAGGCGTTGGTCTGGCCGACGGCGAGACCGATCAGATAGGTCCGGCGGTTGGTGCGCACAACGGCATCCACGATCTCCGGGTTGGAGACGAGCACGTCGCGCGCGGCCACCGGCAGCTCCACGATCGCCGCCTTGTTGAGACCGAGCACGATGCTACGCGAGGACTGGCCGGCACCGCCCTGGTCGATCTTGACGAGGCGCGCGTCGCCTGCGACCGCGATTTCGGCCGGCATCAGCGCCATGGAGGCGGCGCAAAACAGCACCGCCGCCCGGCGCGCAGCCAGCGCCGTATGGGATTTGAGCCTGTTCCACATGGTGTTCATACCCGACCCCACCGCCTACTTCACGCGCACGGATTGTGCGACGCCGTAGCGCACGACTTTCACCACCGAGCCGCCTTCGCGACCCGACATTTCACCTTCGCTGCCCGCGACTTCCTTCTGCTCGCTCATGGAGCGGAGCGAGAGCGCCAGGCGGCCGTCATTCGCCGCGACGGAGATGAGTTCCACCTGTGCCGGCGTGAGCTCGAGCGTCGCCGTACGGCCGACCGCCACCTGCTCGCCCGCTTCGTCGAAGCGCTGGTCGATCGCAAGGACGCGAACATTGCGGAGCACGGTCTGCCCGCGATTGGCATCCACGATGTCGACGCGGTCATTCGGCAGGATGAAGCCGCCGGCGCTTGTCTGCGGCGTGATCTCGATTGCGATGGCGCGCATGCCGGGATCGATCAGTGCGGACATGAAGCCGGCGCCCGCAAGATTGACGAGCTTTTCGTTCGTCACCGGTTCGCCCGCGAGGAGCGAGGAGCGCGCGACACTGCCCGTATATTCCTCCAGCGCGGCAGGGCGCGCAGTGCGGGTGATATAGGACGGGTTCATCGCTTCGTCCGGCCAGCGCTGCCAGCGAAGATCCCCGGAGGCAACGCGGCGGCCGAGCTGTACGTTGCTGTTCGTGACGAGGACTTCCGTCGTCGGTTCCTCGACCTGCGTAACGACAGGTTCGGGCTTCGACGAGGTCATCAGCCCGCGTGCGAGAAGCGCCGCGAGGCCCGCGGCGATAACCGCCAGAACCAGAACTCCAATGCGTGCGGCGTTCACTTGCCCAATCCTTTCATTCCACATTGGCGAGGCAAGTGCCCCGCCGCTCAATTCATCAGGCGGCCTGCGCCGCCGCTCCGATCCAGACGCTGTGCTGGAACATCAGAAGCCCGGCCACGCCGAGCGCCACGCCGTAAGGGATGCCTGCCTTCGGTTCGTGCAGGCGCGCGATCCATTCGCGCTGGAAGAGAACCGAAGGCAACGGCATGGTGCGAAACCAGAGAATGAACAGCGTCAGCACACCGCCGAGGACGGAGGCCACGACGAGATAGGCGAGGAGATCGCTCCAGCCGATCCAGAGCGCGATCGCCGCAACGAATTTCGCATCGCCGCCGCCGATCCAACCGAAGGAGAACATGGCCATGCCGGCGAGCAGCAGAAGAGCGCCTGCCGCCACATGAAGCGCGATGTCCTGCCAGCCGAAGCCCATGAGGAAGGCGGCCAGAAAGAAGGCCGCCGCCAGGCCGGCGGTCAGCAGGTTCGGGATGGTCATGGTCGCCAGATCCCAAATCGCGCCGAAGATCATGGCGAGGGGGAAAATGGCGAGGACGAGATAACTCATCGCGAAAGATGCCCGGTTGCAACTGGGGCAACGGTGCCCCGCGCCAGGCGGCCTCATGCCTCCTTGCGCCTTCCGATAGTGGGCAAAGGACCGTAAATTTGAGGTAAAGAGCGGCCCGGGATGAACCAAAATGCGTGATTTAACGTGAGGTTGAGAGTGGCGGCCGGAACCGAGCTTCGGTGCCGGGAACGACAAAGCCGCCAGCGCGGTTGCGCTGACGGCTTTTTCTTCACCGTGCCGGGAAAATTCCCCGCCCGGTTGCGCGGCTGCACCTTCGTCAATTACGGGGCGAGGGCGGCGGCAATGTTGTTAAACGTGGTTTGCACGCGTCCGCCGATCAGGCCGACGGCAGCCACGATGACGACCGAGATGCCGGCGGCGATCAGGCCATATTCGATGGCGGTCGCACCGGACTCATTCTTCAGAAACGACTTGAGAAACTGGCTCATACAAGCCTCCTTGCATATTTGACTGTCGACAGCACCACCCTTGATGCCCTGCCGGGCAAAGGGAGTCCCTTCGGACTGGAGACGACCCTACCCAACCTCTGTTACCCAAACGCTAACGATTACTCGCAATTTCGCTCTCTGTTTAGATAATTTCCCCGATATTTCGTGTATTCGACCTCCGAATACTGTATTTACACGGGATTTTTTGTATTCGATTGGTTGACGCGCCTGCAGGGGACCGCGAGCGGCATCAGAACGCGGTTAATCCCGGGTTAAAGCGCCTTCAATGCTGGGAGAGGGGTGAGCCCAGCACCCCGGGGGCGCAGCGCAATCGCCGGCGAATACAGGAGGAAGCCGGCAAGCCTCAGGCGGATGCGCAAAGATCGCGGAGCCTCGCCTCGTCTGCGACGATGAGGCCCGGATAGTCGCGCAGCGCGATGCCCTCTCGCACGAGTTCGGCGATGGCGCGGGCGACTACTTCTTCCGTGGTATCTACGCGGGCCGCGAGTTCGCGGTGGCGGGGCAAGCGGGCGATGCGAAGGCAGTCGCGCCCCTCATCATTCCGCCAGGGCTCGGCAAGCGCCAGCAGCTCGCCATAAAGACGCTGGGCGCCCGTCCCCTCGGTCGCGCCGCTCTGGGCCGGAACGGAGGATTCCTTCGCCCGGAGGAGCCGCGCATATTGGCAGAGGAGCGCGCGCGAGACGGATTCTTCCCGCGAGAGGAGTCCGATGAAGCTCTCGTCCGGCAACGTCGCCGCGAGGCCGTCTTCGCGGGCGACCACCGAGAGCCCGTCCTCCTCGACGCCGAAGACGGCCATTTCGCCGAACTGGCCGCCCTCGTTTACGTCTGTATAGAAAATGCGGCCCGCGCCCCCCAGGCTGCGGGCGAGGCGAAGACTGCCGGCAACCACAAAGGTCACGCCGTCGAGCCGGTCTCCGCTGTCGAGGTTCAGAAGAATGTCGCCGCGCGCAAAGCTGTGCCATTCGCATTCGGCGGCGAGCAGGGCGAGTTCGCGGGGCGCCAGGGACGCCAGAATGCCGATGCCGGCAAGCGTGTGCGCCCGCCCGGTGATATCGCGGCCCTGCACCGCATCCTGCGCCATCTCGAACTCCCTGATCAGTCCATGGGAGGCTAGACGCGCTGCTTTAAGTGCGCGTTAACAGGCGGGTGCGAGCCGGCTTACGGTCAACATATCCTTTACCTGTTCGGCCTTACTGTCGTGCGAGCACCGTCCTTGCGGACGTTCGGCCAATGGCGCGCGGCGCCACCAGACAAGCGGTTGAAACATGCGTAAAATCCAGACGAACAAGACAACCGTCGCTTTGGCGCTTGGCGCCGGCATGGCCGCGCTTCTCGCGACAGGCGCCATGGCATCGGAATTCAAGGTGCCGATGAACGAGACGCGGCCGCTGCAGCTTGCGAAGCCGGCTGCGACCGTGATGGTGGGCAATCCCGCGATCGCCGATATCTCGCTCGAGAGCACACAGCTTCTCTATGTGATGGGACGGAACTACGGCACGACGAACCTCGTCGCGCTCGATGCCGATGGCAAGACCATTCTCGACATGAAGCTGAGTGTGACGGCGCAGGGCACCTCAGCCGTGACGCTGACGCGCGGCACGGGCCAGCACTCCTACAATTGCACGCCGCGCTGCGAACGCATTGCAGTGATCGGCGACGATGCCGAATCCTTCGAGACGCTGATGCAGCAGGGTAGCAGCATGAACAGCGCCAAGTCGGATGCAGGCGGCAGCGATAGCGGCTCCGGCGGCGGCACAGCGACCATGCGCTGAGCCCTTATTTCCGAATAGAAAAAAGGCCGCCTCTCGAGGCGGCCTTTTTGTCTTCCACGATCCCGATGTTTCTACTTGCTGAGGCGGAGGTTCGACAGAGCCTGGGCGATCGACTTGAAGACGTTGGTCAGATCGGCCGCCGTGTTCGCGTTGTAATACATGTTCGGATTTGTCGCGCAGTTGCGCAGAAGCGTCGCGTTACCCTGCACAAGGCGGACCGTGTAGACCGTGATTCCCGCACTCCTTATGCCGTTGCAGACAAGCTCCGTCCGCGCATCGACACGCGCGCAGGTGGAGCTGCCATTGCAGGTGCCGATGCCGCCGCGGTCATAGGTGTTGAGACCGTCGGTCAGGTAGACCATCACCTTTTCGAGCTTTTTCGGGTCGGGCGCGGCAGCGTTCGAGAGAAGCGCGCCATTGGTCAGCATCTGCCAGCCCCAGACGAAGCCGATCGTCGTATTGGTGGCGCCGCCCGCAACCATGCCGTCGATTTCGTTCTTGAGCATGCTCCAATCGGTCGAGAAAGGAACCATGGGGCGGAGACTGCACTGGTTATTGTAGATATCGTTGTGGTTCGCCGGAAAGAGCGTGGCGTTATTGCTCACAATGGGCGGTGCGATGGAGACATCATAATTCTCGTCGCGATCGACGACGCAGCCCTTCCAACCGGTCTTGGAAACAGTGCGAACATCTTGGGTGCAGGTGGTCGTCTTCTTCGAGCCGGAGCCTGTCGTCGTGCAGGTCTGGGTGGGAAGCGTCCATGTCCATTTCAGCCAATTCGCGTCCTTGTTGGCGACACCGACATTGACATCGGTCGTAAAGGGAACGATGGCGATGCGGACGTCGCCCGGCGTGAGGGCCGATTTGGCGACGGTGTCGATCAGGTCCTTCGCCGCCGCTTTCAGAACGGTCAGGCGGCCTTCCTGGTTCATCGAGCCGGTATTGTCGAGGACGAGCACGATCTCGAGCTTCTTGCCGTGACGCATGACCTGTGAGGTTGCGCCGACATCGAGCGACTTGATACCGACGATGCCCATGATGGTGGTGGGAAGCTTGGCCTTAACCGAAATATCCACAGTGGTGGGCGTGTCCGCCACGATGACCGTACCCGGCACGCCGAGGATTTCTTCCGGATAGTTGGCGTCGAAATAGGCCTGCGCCAGGGTCTGGACTTCGGCGGATGAGAGGCCACTTGCGGTGCCGACGGCGAGGGCCGCCGCATCGAGCGCGGCCTTGAGGCGCGTCTCGACGATATAGGCGCGGGAAATGTCGACAGAGGCCGCCGCTGCAACGGCGATAGGCGTCAGCGTCAGCGCGAAGATGATTGCGAAGTTGCCTCGCCGGTCGCCGAAGAAGCTGCGAAGAAATGTGCCGAGACGCCGCATGAATGTTCTCCGCCCGTCAGTACCGCCGGAGATCCGTGAGGCCGCTGTCGGCCCGTCCGGCTTGAATGGGAGTTCGGACCAGTCTTACGGTGGACGGCGTTAAGAAGGCATAAACGCCTAAGCGAAAATTCAAACTGCTTACCATTTGGTAACCGGCCCGGCGCTATCAACGGAGACTGCGGAGAGAACTCCGGACGCGAGGTCGGAATATGGACGGAAATTTGCCGAAAGGGACGCGCGGAAATCGGTTCTTGTCCCGTTTCCGGCGGAACAAGAAGGGCAATGTGGCGGTCGAATTCGCGATGCTTGCCATTCCCTTCTTCCTTCTCATCTTCGCGACCATCGAGACCTGTGTGGTCTATTTCGCGACGTCGAACCTCGACAGCGCGGTCTCCTCTGCCAGCCGCCTCATCCGCATCGGCTCGGTGCAGACCAGCGGCATGACGCCGAACCAGTTCAGGGACCTTGTCTGCAGCAGGATGCATCTCGTCAGCAACTGCAGCTCGACGCTGCGCATCGACGTGCGCAACTTCAGCAATTTCGGCGGCGTGACATTTCCGCCGCTGGTCGATGCAAACGGCAACATGGTGGAGAACACCGTGTTCCAGCCGGGCACGGCAGGCGACATCGTGGTGGTGCGCGCCTACTACTCCTGGGGCGTCCTGACACCGGCACTTGCCGGCTTTTCCAATCTCGATGGCGGCGGGCGGCTCGTCGCGGCGAGCGCCGCGTTCCGCAATGAGCCTTTCGGCGACATTCTCTAGAGCATCTGGCGAGGGCCTGGCCGGCATGGACTATCTCCGACACACAGGAAAACGCCTCTTCGGCCTTTCGGGCTTCGCGCGCAACTGCGCCGGACTCGCGGCTGTCGAATTCGCGCTCATCGTGCCGCTGATGCTGCTTTTCTATCTCGGCTCGGTGGAAGCGACGAACATGCTCACAGCCAACCGGCGCGTGACCGCGGTCGCCTATACGGCTGCCGACCTGACCGCGCAGGCGGCAACCATCAGCAATGCCGACATGACGGATATCTTCTCCGCCAGCTCAGCCATTCTCTCTCCCTTCCCGACCGGTCCGCTCAGTGTGCGCATCACGAGCGTGGTGGCGAACGCCTCGGGCTCGCCGCGGGTCGCCTGGAGCGACGGCTTCCAGATCGCGCCGCGCACAGTCAATTCCACCGTCACACTGCCGGCCGGGCTCGTCACGCCGGGCACGAGCGTCGTGATGACCGAAGTGACCTATGGCTATTCCTCGCCAGTGAGTTCGGTGGTGACGGAGACGCTGACCTTCACCGAAACGGCTTACCTCAAGCCCCGCCGCGCGGTCACCATTACCCGTACGAACTGACCGAAGTCCGAGTTAACCATGTTTCGGCCAAGGCTGTAGCAAATCTGCCTCATACTTGGGCGACAACCCCGGCGCTTCGCGACAGGGGCCGCGCCTCGGGGGAGGCCGCATGCTGCTGCCCGGCCCGCCCGGTAACGCATAAACTATTGATTTTTATGGGAAATTCGATTGGCGGAGGGAGAGGGATTCGAACCCTCGATACGGTTTCCCGTATACACGCTTTCCAAGCGTGCGCCTTCAGCCACTCGGCCACCCCTCCGGGTCACCCGCGTGACGGGCGAAGTGGGCGGCACTATACGCAACAAGAGGCCTGAATCAACCGGGATAACGCCCCCTAGCGCCTTGATCTCACAAACTCTTCTCAGAAGTGTGCTTGTTTGGCACAGTCGATCCGGATACCGTTCGCGTTCAGGTTTCGCTATCACTGCGTAGGGCTGGGGGGCTCATGCCATGTTTGTTGTAAGGCTGATCGGACTTCTTTTCATCATCACCGCGCTGATGGCGCTGGGATCGGACGCGCTGCTGTCGCTCGAAGCACGCGAGGTGACCATGCGGTCATTCGCCGATCTCTGGGGGATGCTGCATGAGGGAAGCCGCGACGGGTTCAATGCCTTTGCGGGTGAAAATGCGCCGGAGGGCGTGAAGGGCCCGCTCGCCGCCGTCATGGCCTTCCCGGCCTGGGGCGTGCTCGGCATTATCGGCATCGTGGTGGCGGGGCTTGCCGCCCTGCTGCGCCGCGGCGACTGAACAGGACCCTGAGGGGAAATGAGAAGGCCGCCCGGGGAGGGGCGGCCTTTTTATTCGTCGCGCGACAGACCCGCGCTCAGTTCTCGTCCATCTTGAGGGCGGAGATAAAGGCGTCCTGAGGAATCTCGACGCGGCCGAACTGACGCATCTTCTTCTTGCCTTCCTTCTGCTTCTCCAGAAGCTTGCGCTTGCGGGTGATGTCGCCGCCATAGCACTTCGCCGTCACGTCCTTGCGCATCGCGGAAATCGTTTCGCGCGCGATGACGCGGCCGCCGATCGCGGCCTGGATGGGAATCTTGAAGAGGTGCTTCGGGATCAGTTCCTTCAGCTTCTCGCACATGACACGGCCGCGCTGCTCGGCGCGGGAGCGATGAACGATGGTGGCAAGCGCGTCCACCGGCTCCTCATTGACGAGGATCGACATTTTCACGAGATCGCCATGCTCATAGCCTTCGATCTGATAGTCGAAGCTCGCATAACCGCGGCTCACCGATTTCAGACGGTCGTAGAAATCGAGCACGACTTCATTGAGCGGCAGGCGATAGACGAGCATCGCGCGCGAGCCGGCATAGGTGAGGTCGATCTGCGAACCGCGCCTGTCCTCGCAGAGCTTCAGCACGGCGCCGAGATATTCGTCCGGCACGAGGATCGTCGCGCGAATCCACGGCTCTTCGATATGGTCGATTCGCGTCGGGTCCGGCATGTCGGCCGGATTGTGCATTTCCTTCACCGAGCCATCGACCATGTGAAGCTGGTAGATGACCGAAGGCGCGGTGGTGATGAGATCGATATTGAATTCGCGCTCGAGCCGCTCGCGGATGATTTCGAGATGGAGGAGGCCGAGAAAGCCGCAGCGGAAGCCGAAACCGAGCGCGGCGGAGGTTTCCATCTCGTATTCGAAGCTCGCATCATTGAGACGGAGCTTACCCATCGCATCGCGCAGATCCTCGAACTCCGCCGCGTCGACCGGAAAGAGACCGCAGAAGACGACGGGCTGCGCGGGCTTGAAGCCCGGCAGCGCTTCGGCGCAGGGGCGCTTTTCCTCCGTCACCGTATCGCCGACGCGCGTGTCGGCCACTTCCTTGATGGAGGCGGTGAAGAAGCCGATTTCGCCGGGCGTGAGGCTTGCGACCGTTTCCTTTTTCGGGCGGAAGATGCCGACCTGATCGATCGTATAGGTGCCGCCGGTCCCCATCATCTTGACGCGCTGACCCTTTTTCAGCTCGCCATCGATGACGCGCACCAGCACGACGACGCCCAGATAGGCGTCGTACCAGCTGTCGACCAGCATGGCCTTCAAGGGCGCCTTGGCATCGCCCCTGGGCGCGGGCAGGCGCTTCACGATCGCTTCCAGCACGTCTGGGATGCCGATGCCGCTCTTTGCGGAAATTTCCACCGCGTCCGAAGCGTCGAGGCCGATCACGTCCTCGATCTGCTGGCGCGTCCGCTCGGGGTCCGCCGCCGGCAGGTCGATCTTGTTCAGGACCGGCACGATCTCGTGGTTCACATCGAGCGCGTGATAGACGTTGGCGAGCGTCTGGGCTTCCACGCCCTGGCTCGCATCGACGACGAGGAGCGAACCCTCGCAGGCCGCGAGTGAGCGGTTCACCTCATAGGCGAAGTCCACATGGCCCGGCGTGTCGATGAGGTTCAACTCATACATCTCGCCATTCGCGGCCTTGTAATCGAGGCGCACGGTCTGCGCCTTGATGGTGATGCCGCGCTCGCGCTCGATTTCCATGCTGTCGAGCACCTGCTCCTTCATCTCGCGCTGGGACAGGCCCCCGCAAAGCTGAATGAGACGGTCGGCAAGGGTCGACTTGCCGTGGTCGATATGGGCGATGATCGAGAAATTGCGGATATGGGAGAGGTCGGTCATGGGGCCTGCGCTTTCGGTCGGCGCCCATATAGCATTGGCGGGAGGCCAAGCCAAATCCGGCGGTTTGAAGGGCTTTTCGGGGCCTCAGCCCCGCCAGTCGGCCTTGCGCTTTTCCATCCAGGCTTTCACCCCTTCCTTGTAGTCGGGGTGCTTGATCATCTCTTCAAGGAGCCTTTCGGCCGCCGTGACGGCGGTGGCGGCATCGCGGTGGAGGTCGGTGTAAATCTGCCGTTTCGTCTCGCGGAGCGAGCCGGGGGAAACGCCGTCCGCGAGCTTGCGCGCATACTCCATGACATGGGGCATGAGCTCGTCGGGCGGCAGGAGCCTGTTCAGGAAGCCCATGCTCATGGCTTCGTCGGACGTAAAGACGCGGCTGGAGAGCAATATGTCGTTTGCATGCGTCAGGCCCACGATCCGGGGCAGTACCCAGGAGAGGCCGAACTCCGCCG
This sequence comes from Parvibaculaceae bacterium, assembly GCA_019636015.1. Classification (GTDB taxonomy): domain Bacteria; phylum Pseudomonadota; class Alphaproteobacteria; order Parvibaculales; family Parvibaculaceae; genus Parvibaculum. The sequence goes on along the minus strand of JAHBYJ010000001.1, from coordinate 809,759 downwards.
GGAAGTTGAAGCGGCCATGCGCGGCGGTGAATTTTGCGCCGGGCACGGCGAAGCGCAGATCGGCGAATGCCGCGAGCACAAGGCCGATGCCCGCCGCCGCGCCATTGATCGCCGCGACGACAGGCTTCGTCAGCCCGAAATGATAGGCGAAGGTCGCATCGAATTCCGGCGCGACGCCGAAGCCGGGCCTTGCGATATCCTCCGTGGTGCCGCTGTCATAGCGGCCCTTTTCGGAATGGCCTTCGAGCGCCGCCATGTCGGCGCCGGCACAGAAGGCGCCGCCTTCGGGATCGCCGGTCACCACGATGACGCGAACCGCGGGATCTCTATCCGCCTGCTCCAGCACATGGCGATATTCCATATGCATGCGGCCCGTCCAGGCATTGCGGCGCTTCGGACGAGAGAGCATGACCGTGGCTATGCCATCGGCAATCTCGTAGCGAATGGTCTTCAGTTCCATCGATGCCCTTCCCCTGAGCGTCAGCCCGCGTCGAACGCCTTTACGAGCGTTTTCGGTGCGACATTGCGCCAGCCGCGCGTCATCGCTTCCCGGAGGATAGCAGCATTTGCCGCTGCGAGATTCACATGGGTCCAGCCCTTCCGGCCCCAGCCGCCGGGCACGGGCGCAAAGACCTTCGGATCGCTTTCGACAAGCATGGCCTGTTCTTCCGGGCCGAGCTTCACCACCACGCGTTTCTCCGCCGCATGCAGCGAGGCGAATATCTTCTTGCGGACGCGAAAGTCAGGCTGGTCGAAATGGCTCATCTCCACCGCTTCGGGGAGCGAGAGCGCGATCTTCCTTGCCTGATCCGCCGTCACGGGCATGGGCCGGTCCCTAGCTTCTGAGCGTGCCGCCTGTCGCCTTCTCGACCGCCGCGACGATCGTCTTCGACACCACTTCGATTTCCTCGTCCGTCAGCGTCTTCTCGACGGGCTGGAGCGTGACCTCGATCGCAAGCGACTTCCGGCCCTCGCCGAGCGCTCCGCCCTCGAAAAGATCGAAGAGCGAAACATCGGCAATGAGTTTCTTGTCGGCGCCGCGGGCGGCACGGATCACCTGATCCGCCGTCACCTTTTCATCGACCACGAAAGCGAAGTCGCGGCGGAGCGGCTGCAGATCGGAAAGCGCGAGCGGCGGCTTGGCGCGCGTCGCCTTGCGCTTCGGCTCGGGGATCGCATCCGGGAAAATCTCGAAACCGACGATGGGTCCCGCCACATCCATCGCATCGAGGATGCGGGGATGAAGCTCGCCGAAATAGCCGATGACGTTTTTCGGGCCGAGGCGGATCACGCCGGAGCGGCCGGGGTGATACCAGGACGGCGCGTCCGCCGAAATCTGGAAGCTCTGGACCGGCGCACCGAGGGATGCGAGAAGCGCCACCGCATCTTCTTTCGCATCCATCGCCTCGACGGGACCGGCCTTGCCCTGCCAGTGGCGGCCGCTCCCGAGCGGCCGCGCCGTGCCGCGGCGGATACCGCTTGCGGCGAGCACCTGGCCCGATGGCTCATCGCTTTCGAACTGCTGGCCGACCTCGAACATCGCTACATCGGAAAGCCCGCGCGCCATGTTGCGGCCGGCCGCCGCGATGAGGCCGGCAAGAAGGCTCGGCCGCATATGGCTCATTTCCGCGGAGATCGGATTTGCGAGCTTGAGCGAGGGGATCACATTGCCGCCGCCGAAGAGTGCGGCTTCCGCTTCCGAGATGAAGGACCAGTTGACCGCTTCGACCATCCCCCGCGCGGCAAGCACGCGGCGCGCGAGCCTGTCGCGGCGCTGACGAAGCGAGAGGACGGGCTTTGCCACCGCATGAATGCGCGGGAGTGCGACCGACTTCACTTCGTCGAGGCCATGAACGCGCACGACTTCTTCCACGAGATCGGCGGAGCCTTCCACATCCGGCCGCCAGGACGGCACGGCGATGGAGAGATTGCCGCCTGCATCCGTGACGCCGAAGCCAAGCGCTGCGAGAATATTCGCCGCTTCCGCCTTGCCGAGTTTGAGGCCCGTCAACTTTTCGATGCGCGCCGTGTCGAAGGAGATTTCCTTCTTCGTTTCCGGCACCTTGCCCGCCACCACGATATTCGACGGTTCGCCACCGCAGATATCGAGGATCATCCTTGTCGCGAGTTCGAGCCCCGGCAGCACGAAGGCTGGATCGACGCCGCGCTCGAAGCGGTAGCGCGCATCCGAGACGATGCCCGTATCTCTGCCCGTGCGCGCGGTGCGGTAGGGATCGAAGTACGCGCTTTCGAGGAAGACGTCGACAGTCTCTCCGGTCGAGCCCGAGTCCTCGCCGCCCATCACGCCGCCGAAGCCGAGCACCTTCGCATCGTCGGCGATGACGCAATAATGAGGTTCGACATCATAGGTCTTGCCGTCGAGCGCGAGGAGCTTTTCGCCCTTGCGGCCAAGACGGGCGCGAATATTGCCTGTGAGTTTTGCGGCGTCATAGACATGGAGCGGGCGCGCGCGATCGAGCGAGATGAAATTCGTGATATCGACCAGCGCATTGATCGGGCGGAGGCCGACTGCCTTCAGCCAGTTCTGCAGCCATTCGGGCGAAGGCCCGTTCTTCACGCCGCGAATGAGACGGCCTGCGAAGACGGGACAGACATGTTCCTCGCCCGCCGGAAAATCGAGTTCGATGCCGATGGGACTTTCGAACTTGCCCGGCACCGGCGACAGGTCGCCTTCGCGGAGACGGCCGAGGCCGGCGGCCGCGAGATCGCGCGCGACGCCATAGACACCGAGGCAATCCGGCCGGTTCGGCGTGATCGCGATTTCGATGACGGGATCGTTCTGCCCCAGCACTTCGGCGGCAGGCGTGCCGACTTTCCACTCGCCTTCGAGGTCGATGATGCCGACATGATCGTCGGAGAGTTCGAGCTCGCGCTCGGAGCACATCATGCCATTCGATTCGACGCCGCGGATTTTCGTCGGCTTCAGCACCATGCCGTTGACGGGGATGGTGGCGCCGGGCGGGGCGAAGATGCCCGTCATGCCCGCACGCGCGTTCGGCGCGCCGCAGACGACCTGCAACTGCTTCACTTCGCTTTCGACAAGCGCCTCGACCTTCAGGACCTGCAGCTTGTCCGCATCGGGATGGGGGCCTGCTTCCAGCACTTTCGCAACGGAGAAGACGGCGAGCTTCTTCGCCGGGTCTTCCACGCCTTCGACCTCAAGGCCGAGCATGGTGAGGCGTTCGACGATTTCGTCGAGCGTCGCGTTGGTGTCGAGCGGCTGCTTCAGCCAGGAGAGAGTGAACTTCACGACGAGAGCCCTCCCGCAAGCGTCGGCACATCGAGTGCGGCGAAGCCGTAATGCCTCAGCCAGCGCAGATCGGATTCGAAGAAGGCGCGCAGATCCGGGATGCCGTATTTCAGCATGGCGATCCGGTCGAGCCCCATGCCGAAGGCGAAGCCCTGATATTTCTCCGGATCGATGCCCGACGAGCGCAGCACATTCGGATGGACCATGCCGCAGCCGAGAATTTCGAGCCAGTCGTCGCCCTCGCCGATGCGGATTTCATTGCCGAGGCGCGCGCAGCGCACGTCGACTTCCATCGAAGGCTCGGTGAAGGGGAAGAAGGACGGGCGCATGCGAAGTTCGACGCCATCGACCTCGAAGAAGGCGCGCAGGAATTCCTCCAGCGTCCATTTCAGATGGCCGAGATGCGTCACCTCATCAATGACGAGGCCTTCGATCTGGTGGAATTGCGGCGTATGCGTCTGGTCGCTGTCGCAGCGATAGGTACGGCCGGGGCAGATGAAGCGGAAGGGAGGCTTGCCCGCCTCCATGGTGCGGACCTGCACCGGGCTCGTATGCGTGCGCAGGAGCTTCCGCGCACCGGACGCATCGGGCTCGAAATAGAAGGTATCGTGCATTTCCCGCGCAGGGTGGCCTTCCGGGAAATTCAGCGCGCCGAAATTGTAATGGTCCGTCTCGATATCGGGGCCCTGCTCCACGGCGAAGCCCATATCGGCGAAGATCGCCGTCACTTCGTCCCAGACCTGAGACAGCGGATGGATGCGGCCCGTCTCGAGCGCCGTGGCGCGGACGGGCAGCGTCACGTCGATCCGCTCTCCGGCAAGCCGGGCTTCCAGCGCCGCTTCGTGCAGCATGTCCTTGCGGGCGGCGAGAGCCTCCGTCAGCCGGTCCTTGAGGCCGTTCAGCTTCGGCCCCATTTCCTTGCGCTCCTCGGGCGACATGGCGCCGAGGCCCTTCATCAACTCGGAGACGCGGCCCTTCTTGCCGAGGGCGGCGACGCGCACGGCTTCGAGCGTGTCGATATCCACCGCATCGGCGATCGCCGCGGCGAATTCCGCTTCGAGTTTTTCGAGATCGGGACTGTCGGTCATTTCTTCACCGGCTTCTGATCGTTTCGCGCATGACAATTCGCTCAAACCGCCCGGACCTGCCTTTCGGCGGGCTCCCGGGCGATATGAGGGAAACGGCGTGCGAACGAAATCATCGACCGGCGATCCGCCTCACCCCCGGAGAGCGGCACGCGCGAATGACGCGCGGGCCCCGGACGGGTGACCGGCTCTGGCAGCGATGGGCAGCCCCTTACTGGAGGGCGGCCTGCGCCTGGTTCACCAGAGCCTTGAAGGCCTCGGGCTCATGGATGGCGAGATCGGAGAGAACCTTGCGGTCCACCTCGATGCCAGCCTTGGCGAGGCCGTCGATAAATCGCGAATAGGTCAGGCCGTGCTCGCGGACACCGGCGTTGATGCGCTGGATCCAGAGGGCGCGGAAGTTGCGCTTCCTCGTGCGACGGTCGCGATAGGCATATTGGCCGGCCTTCTCCACCGCCTGATTGGCGACGCGGAAGACATTCTTGCGGCGGCCGTAATAGCCCTTCGCCTTCTTGATGATCTTGCGGTGCCGGGCATGGGCGGTAACGCCCCGTTTGACGCGCGACATGTGTTCAGCTCCTCTTCAGGTGTTCCGGTTCACGCGTAAGGCATGAAGTTTTTAAGCACGCGGGCGGCATCGGCATCCGCCATGACCGTCGTCCCGCGCTTGTTCCGGATCTGCTTGTTGGTCCGCTTGATCATGCCGTGGCGCTTGCCAGTCTGACCGCGTTTGACCTTGCCTGAAGCGGTAAGCTTGAAGCGCTTCTTGGTCCCGCTTTTGGTCTTCAACTTGGGCATTTTGCTCTCCGTGTTTTGGGGCCCGCATTGAAGACCTTGAATTCATTAAAGAATTCAACAGGTTGCGGGTCCGGGTCTTGGCATTACGGGCGGTCACGGCATGCCCTACAGGCCGGGCCGCCCCGAAGCCGCGGATTTATAAGGGAAAAGCCCGGCTCGTCAAGCGCCGGGCGGCATTTGCGGCGATGCGCAAGCTTGATGCGCATGGACAATGCGCATAGACTATGCGCATGGCTAAGAAAGCGGTCAATCTCTCCATCGATGCGGAGCTTCTGGCAAAGGCGAAGGCGGCGCGCCTGAACCTGTCGGCGCTTCTCGAGGAAGCCCTGTCCGCGCAGGTGCGGGCGGAGCAGGAAAGACGCTGGCGGCAGGAGAACAAGGTCGCCATCGACGCTGCCAACGGCTTCGCGGAAGAACATGGCATCTTCGGCGAGGATTTCCGGTCCTTCTGATGGCGGCCTTGGACATCCATACCAATCCCGAGCCGCGAACGCGTGGGGCCATGCCCTATGTCATTGAACTTCAGGCAAATCTTCTCAGCGATCTCAACACGCGGCTTGTGGCGCCGCTCGCACCCGCGCAGCTCTACAGGGGCGCGATAGCGCGCCTCAACCCCGTGATCGACATTGGGGGCGAGCCGCATGTGCTCATAACGCATCAAATGGCGGCGCTGCCTGAACGGCTTCTCGCCGCGCCGCCCATTGCCAATGCGGAGGCGCATCGCTACGACATCGTCGCCGCGGTCGATTTCCTCGTCACCGGCATCTGAAGGAGAAAGCCATGAGCCGTTTTTTCGGGAAGGTCTGTCAGAACGGCTATGTGGTGCGCGACATCGAAGCCGCGCTGAAGCATTGGACGGAAGTGATGGGCGTCGGCCCGTTCTTCTATATCGATCGGGTGACGTGCGACTGGTTCACCTACAAGGGCAAGCCCTCGCCCGTCGAAATGAGCATCGCGCTTGGCAACACAGGCGATCTCCAGATCGAACTCATCCAGCAGCGCAACGACGCGCCCTCCATGTATATGGATTTCCTGAATGCAGGAAACGAAGGGCTGCAGCACATGTCCTACTGGAGCATGGACTATCAGGCGGATTACGACCGGGCCATCGCAGCCGGCTACAAGGTCGGCCATGAAGGCCAGATCGGCGGGGAACAGGGCCGCTTCGTCTATTTCGACACGGAGACGCATCCCGGCACGGTGATCGAGATGTCGGACATTTCCGGCGGCAAGGGCAAGTTCTTCGAACATATCCGCAAGGCCGCGATCGGCTGGGACGGCAGCGAGCCGGTGAGGATCGTCCGCTGACGGACGACCCCCTGCCGGCACTTCTTCAGCCGCAATAAATGCGGGTGACGATTTCTTCCTCGTTCACATCGACGTTGAGACGATCCGGACGAAAATCCTTCGTCACGGCGGTGCCCGGCCGGATGATACGGATGGTGGCGACACCTTCGCCCGCGTTGATATCGCCTTCGGCCTCGGCGAAGGGCCGGCCAACCCAGACGCCACCCAGCGCATCGGCCGCTGCCTGACATCCCGTCGCCGCCTCATCGGCGCTTTCGCCTTCCGCCATGCCGCCTCCAGGCAGCGTGCTCGCAGGCATGTCGCTTTCCGGCATGGTGCTTTCAGGCAAGTTGCCCTCCGGCATTTCCGCGACGATTTCATCTGCAAGCTCGCCGGCCGCCTGGTCGTCCGAATTCTGGTCGCAGGCCGCAAGCACAATCATGGAGCCCGCCGCCAGCGCCACCGCGAGGGGCTTCAGCATATGTTTCATCCCTTTTTCTCCCTTCAGGTTCCGGCGGGCAGCGCCCGCGGGAGCAGAAGGCCTTGAGATTGTGGCACGAGCATGGAGAGGGAAGACTTGAACGCCAGGCCATATAGTGTATATACACTTTTAACTGGCTGGAGGTGCCCATGACCCATATGTCCGACACGCGAGACGATAGCGAGCATCCCGACATTCTCCGCTGGCGCGGGAGTACCGGCCGGGCAGCGCCAGAAACGTCCCTCGACAGGGAGGCGCTTCGCGCACTCATGCTCGAATGCGGCGCCGACGATTGCGGCTTCGTCGAGGTGACGAACCCGGCCATTGCCGATCAGCAGGCCTGGATCTCGGCGCTGCTGCCGGGCGCAAAGACGCTTGTCAGCTTCGTCGTCCGGATGAACCGCGACACGGTGCGCACATCGGTCCGGTCGGTGGCGAATGAGGAATTCCACCAGACCTATGACGATGTGAACCATGTCGCGCGGCGCGCGGTGCGGCGCCTCGAGGAAATGGGCATTGGGGCGGTCAATCCCGCCGCCGCCTTCCCGATGGAAGCGCAGGCTTATCCCGCCGGCATGCGCGTCATCTCGCACAAGCCGATCGCGGAAGCGGCAGGGCTCGGCAAGATGGGGCTCCACCGCAATGTGATCCACCCGCGCTTCGGCAGTTTCATCCTGCTCGGCACCATCGTCATCGACCGCGAAATCGAGAGCTATTCGAGTCCGCTCGATTATTCGCCTTGTCTCGACTGCAAGCTCTGCGTCGCGGCATGTCCGGTGGAGGCGATCGGCATGGACGGCAGCTTCAATTTCTCCGCCTGCTACACCCACAACTACCGCGAATTCATGGGCGGTTTCGTGGACTGGGTCCATGAAGTGGTGGAAGCGAAGGACGCCGACGACTACGACGCCCGCGTGAGCCCCGGCGAAAGCGTTTCCATGTGGCAGAGCCTTTCCTTCAAGCCCGGCTACAAGGCGGCCTATTGCCTGAGCGTCTGCCCGGCGGGTTCCGACGTGCTCGGGCCTTACGTCGAAGACAAGGTCGAATATCGCAAGCGCATCCTCGATCCGCTGCTTGCGAAGCCCGAAACCATCTATGTGCTGAAGAACTCGGATGCGGAGGAGAGCGTGCCCCAGCGCCTCAAGACGAAGCAGATACAGCTCGTCGACTACAATATCCCTTCCGACAACCCCTTCTCGTTCCTGTTCGGCCTGACGCTGACATTCCAGCGCCGCAAGGCGCGGGGGCTCGATGCCACGCTCGCCCTCACCATCTCCGATCACGGGCCCATGGAAGCCGCGATCCGCGTGCGCAAGTCGCGTGTCGAGATAGGCTTCGCCGCCGCAGAGAACCCGGATGCCTCGCTGCAGATCGGCTGGCCGCTGCTCTACCGGATTTTCCGGGACGGGATTTCGATTGAGGAAGCGGTGGCCGAAGGGGCAGTCCTGACAGGCGACATGCAAAGGGCGGACGCGATCCGCCGCTGCTTCCCGGTCTACAGGCTGCGCGACTGAGCGGCCGAAGTCAGATCTTCGCGATCAGCTGATGCAGTGACTTCTTCACGCCGGGCCAGTTCGGCCCCAGCGCTGCCTCGACTTCCGATTGTGCCTCGCGCCAGAGAGGAAGCGCCTGGGTGAGCTTCCGGCGCCCTGCCTTGGTGAGGCGAAGGCCGAGTGAGCGGCCCTCGCCGCTCGGCGCGCTTTCGATGAGCCCTTCGTCTTCGAGCAGCTTCACATTGCGCACCAGGCTCGAGCGCTCAAGCGCCAGCAAGTCGGCAAGCGCCGTCAGCGACTTCACCTTCTCCTCGGCGACGGCGGTGAGCAGCGTGAACTGCGTGATCTTCAGGCCGACGGGCCGCAGGGCCTTGTCGTAAAGACGAGTGAGCTTTCGGGCCGCCATGCGGGCGCGCAGCGCCGCGCAATTCTCCCTGACTTCGGCTTCGAGACTGGCGGTAAGAGCGGCGGTGCCGGACATGAGCGCGATCCTTGTTGCAGTTACACGCTAATGTCCGGCGCCCTTAGTGGCAAGCATCAGCCGCAGAAGATGCGGACGATGTTGCGGTCCTCGCCGAGCTCGACATTGAGCCGGTCGGAGCGGTAATCCATGGTCACAGCGTCGTTCGGACCGAAGACGCGGATCGTCGCCACGCCCTCGCCGGCACGCACCGTCTCCTCGGCTTCCGCCCAGGGACGGCCGACCCAGACGGCGAGCGCCTCGGCCGCCGCCTTGCAGCTCGCCCCGGTTGCTTCCATGGCGCCTTCGACATCGACGGCATCGCCCTCGACGGCCGCTTCCTCGCCGATCGCGGTTTCCGGCGAAGCGGCGTTCTCCCCCTGGTCTTCCGAAGACTGATCGCAAGCCGCCAGCGCAACCGCCGCAAGGGCGAGCAGTCCCATCGTCACTTTCTTCATGATCATCTCCCTTATTCCGCCGCACTCGAGCCCTGGTTCACCTGGGCCTTGGCGACCGATGCCTTTACCACCGGAATCTCGTGATCCGCGAGAGGCTTCATCCAGTTCTTCCGCTTCAGCGCCGCCTCGATATAGGGCGCGAGTTCGGCCTGCTTCTTCGCTTCGCGGGCGGCCACCTCGGCCTTGAACTCCGGCATGACTTCCTTCGCGAAAAGTTCAAGCGACTCGCAGATATGGGCATGCTTGTTGCGGCCCGCCTGCTGCATGAAGATCACCTGGTCGACGCCTGCGTTCTGGAAGGCCCTGAGATGCGCGCGCATGTCATCCGGTGTGCCGATGCCGGTTGCGATGGCATCCGCGCGTTTGGCGGCATCGACCACCTCCTGCGTGCGGTTGCCGCGCGCCCTGATGTAGTCGCCCCAGATATTCGTGCGGCCCGGCACCGTGTCATGCGCGACAAGCGCATTGAGCGCATAACCGAAAAATTCGAAGCCTTCGTGGCCGCGGCGGATCGCTTCCTCGCGATCGTGATGCAGCGAGAAGTTCGACACCATGGCGATGTTCGCATTCACGCTATGGCCGATGGGCCGGCACTCCTCCGACTTGATGATGCCGTAATAGATTTCGGACCAGTGATGGGCCTCTTCCGGATCGAGGAAGGAGAAGGCGAGCGCGCCGACGCCGAGGGAAGCCGCCACCTTGATCGTGTCGCGATTGGTGCAGGCCATCCACATGGGCGGATGCGGGCGCTGCACCGGCTTCGGCAGCACGTTGCGGCAGGGCATTGAAAAATATTTTCCTTCGAACCCCGGATAGGGATCGAGCACCATCATGTTCGCGATCTGCTCGCCAGCCTCGATGGCCATGGCGCGCTTTTCCTTCGCCGGAATATTGAAGCCGCCAAGCTCGAGCCGCGTTGCGCCCTCGCCGATGCCGAATTCGACGCGGCCATTCGACATGATGTCGAGGGTGGCGAGACCTTCGGCCGTGCGGGCGGGATGATTGTAGTTCGGAATGACCTGGCGGATGCCGTGCCCGAGACGAATGTTCTTCGTGACGGAGGCTGCCGCGGCCAGGAAGACCTCCGGCGCGGAGGAATGGGAATATTCATCGAGGAAGTGATGTTCCACTTCCCAGGCGTGATCGAAGCCGAGCTTGTCCGCCAGGACGATCTGCTCCAGCGCCTCATGGAAAAGTCTCGCCTCGTCGCCCTCGTTCCAGGGCTTCGGCAGTTGCAGTTCGTAGAACACTCCGAATTTCATGTGACGCCCTCCCGCGTGCCGCATGCCTCGCACGACCGCACGGGCATGTCTGTTCTGGTATCGATGGGAGGAAGTCTAGACGGCAAACGGGACCGCGGCGAGAGCGCAGCCCGCGCTCCCGGCAATTCTTGCGATCATCTTGCCGGTTGCCGTTCCGTCAATGCAGGTCGCGGGCGGAAGACGGTCCGTCGGGACGGCGCGCGGAACGAAGCGCAAGCTCCTTCTCGGCAGCCACACGGCGAGGCGCGCTTGCATCGCTCCGGGCGATGGTCCGCAGTTCGTCTTCCGGCATGAGGCGCATATCGATCGGGCCAATGGCCTCCACCACGTCGCGCATCACATGCTGGGACTCGTAAAAAGATCTTTTCCTGTGCGGACGGCCGGTCAGCCGTCGCAAGAGAGTCGTAATAGACATTATGTCACCGGCCTTGTCTCAGACGATTGCCTCGTCGAATCGCGGCGCCCCGACACCCTGCCAGTCCCCTCCAACACGCAGGGTCCGACTAACTTTCTCGCAAGGCCCAACACTACACCACCGACCGGAATAGCACCAGATGACGCACACGAACTTCTTGGCTTGTGACAAGAGCGTTGCGGATTCGCCGCCCGCAGGCGAATGGCGTTCGGACCGGCTTGGACTACAATCCAGAAATTGGACGGTTGTTGGGCGGGAAGTGTAATTTTTGGAGACGCTTACGGCCGTTACGGAACCATCTGCCGCAGGGCCGCTTCACCGGAGACAAGAAAACATGACTGCCCCTCTTCAAATCGCCCATCGTGGCGGCGCAGGGCTCTGGCCGGAAAACACGATGGCGGCATTTTGCCGCGCCATCAAGGCGGGCGCCGACGGAATCGAACTCGACGTGCATCTCACGAAGGATGGCGAGCTCGTAGTGCATCACGATGAAAGCCTGAAGCCCGCTATTGCGCGGGGCGCGGACGGCGCATGGCTCGTCCGGCCGACGCCGCTGCTGAAGGCGCTCACCTATGACGAATTGCGCGCCTATGATGTCGGGCGGCTGCGGCCGGGCGCCGGCTATGCGGCGCGCTATCCCGAACAGACGGGCTTCGACGGGGAGCGCGTGCCGCTGCTTGCAGATGTCTACCGTCTGGTGAAAGAAACCGCGAAGCCCCGGTTCCGGCTCTATGTCGAACTCAAGACGGCGCTGCTCGACCTCACGCAATCGGCCGATCCCGTTGCGCTTGCCGATGCGGCTGTTGCACTCACCCGCGAACACGGGCTTGAGGAGACGGTGACATTCGTTTCCTTCGACTGGCGGGCGCTCAGGCGCGCGAAGGAACTCGCGCCCCACATTCTCAATGCCTTCACGACGCTGCCCTTCTTCCAGATCGATCCCGAAGACGCTTCCGCTGCGCGCGATGTGCCGGGATCGGAGGACGATCTCATCCGCCAGGCGTCGGCCGCCGGCGCACCATGGGCTGCGGGCTATGACTGGCGCGGACAGAAGGGCGCGACATTTGCCGAGCGGATGCTTCGCGCCATTGCGTCCGGCCCTGCCGATGGCTGGTTTTCCTGGCATGGCGATGTGACGGCGGAAACGGCGGCGCTGGCACGGGAACTCGGCCTTGCCGTTTCCTGCTGGACGGTCGACGAAGAGCCCGAAATGAGGCGGCTTGCGGGGCTCGGCGTCGAGGCGATCCTCACCGACAGGCCCGACCGGCTCGCCCGCGTGCTGGCGACATGAAAAAGGCCCGGTCGCGCGACAGGGCCTTTTTGTTCGCTCAAGTTTGTTCGCTCGGAGCTGGCGGCCTTATTTCGGCGCCAGCACCATGATCATCTGCCGGCCTTCAAGGCGGGGATAGAGTTCGACCTTCGCGATCTCCTCCACCTGCTCCTTCACGCGGTTCAGAAGCTGCATGCCGAGTTCCTGATGCGCCATTTCGCGGCCACGGAAGCGCAGGGTGACCTTCACCTTGTCGCCTTCCTCGAAGAAGCGGAGCATGGAGCGCATCTTCACGTCATAATCATGCGTGTCGATGTTCGGGCGCATCTTGATTTCCTTGACCTCGACGGTCTTCTGCTTCTTGCGCGCCTCGTTGGCCTTTTTCTGGGCCTGATACTTGAATTTCCCGTAGTCGAGAAGCTTGCACACGGGAGGCTTCGCGTTGGGCGATACCTCGACCAGATCCAGCCCGGCCTCTTCGGCCATGCGGATCGCTTCGTCGGTGGGAATAACGCCGCGCTTTTCGCCTTCGGCGTCAATGAGCAACACGGTCGGCTCATCGATCATGTCGTTTATGCGCGGGCCATCTTTCGTGGGCGGCGCCTGCATCGGTCTGCGAGCTATGAACTCATCTCCATCTGTTGATCCGGCCGCCTGACTGCGCCCCGGGAGGAAAGCTTTGCCACAAGGACGCCCGGACGGCGTTTGCGTTCCCGCTTCTCCCGGTAGTGTCCAACCCGGACACCTCCGGACAATGCTGCAAAGCTATAGATTTGAAGGCCGCTGCCTGCAAGTCAAGAAAAGGGCGGCTGTCCGGGCGGTGGCGGGCGGCGGGGCGCTCTCATGCGCCATTGTGGCCTTGGCCACACACAGAAGCGCAGGATTCGTGTGATCCGGCTGCCCTCGAGATCGTGGATATGGCTGGGTGACGCCCAGGAAAGCCGCCGCGCCCGCGCAAGAAAGCCCGAGGCACCGCGGGCGCCTGCGTCTTCCCAGCAGATATCGGCCATTTCGCCCGCTTCCCTGCGGCCCTGAGGCGTCGTCAGCAGAATGAGGCGGCTCTCTGGATGTTCCGCCCGGATCGCCACGAGTTCCGCCTTCGCATGAGCAAATCCGCCCGCGCCGAGCCAGATGGCGATGACGGTGCCGCTCACCCCTCGGCCCCGGCCCGGTTCCGTCCGATGAGCCGCGCATAGATCGAAAGCGTGGCTTCGCACATGGCAGCCACCGAATAATGACGGCTGGCATTTTCATGCCCTGCCGCACCCATGGCATTCCGGGCATCGGCGTCCATGGCGATGAGCCGCGCCATGGCCTCGGCAAGGGCGGGGGCGTCGGACGGCGGTACGCGGAAGCCCGTTTTCCCCTCGATCACGGTTTCCTGCTGGCCGCCAGCATCCGACACGATGACGGGCCGCGATGCCGCCTGCGCCTCGACCGCCGTGCGGCCGAACGGTTCCGGCTCGATCGAGGGGGAGAGCACGCAATCGCTGAGCGCATAGGCGGCGGCCATGTCGCTGCAATGGCCGGTGAGCTTCACATGTCTTTCGAGGCCCGCTGCCGCCACGGCGCCTTGCAGTTCCTCTTCATAGGATTTTCGGCCCTGTGCATCGCCTGCGAGCAGGAGCGTGAAATCTGCGACGCCCCGCTCCTTCAGAAGCCGCGCCGCCTCGATAGAGGTGCCTTGTCCCTTCCAGCGGGTGAGGCGCGCGGGATGGAGAAAGACCGGGCCGCCATTTTCTCCAATGCCCCAGCGCGATTTCAGCGCCGCGATGCGCTCCGGTACGGGCGCTGCAAAGGCCGCAATGTCGATGCCGCGCGGCACGGTGAAGATGCGCGCTTCCTCCGGCTTGTGGACGGCGCGAATATTGGCTGCCGTCCATTGCGAATTCGCGATCACCGCATCGCCCCGCACCATCACAGAATTATAGAAGACCTTGAGGCGCGGCCTTTCATGCACGCGCGAATGATAGGTCGTGACGAAAGGAACTTTCGCACGGCGCGCGGCGGCAAGCGCGCTCCAGCCGGGTGCGCGCGAACGGGCATGGACGAGATCGACGCCCTCGCGCTCGATCAGCCGCGCCAGCCGCTCGACATTGAGGCCCATGACGACCGGATTCTTCGAATGGACGGCCATCTCGACATGGGAGGCGCCCGCCTCGATCAATTCTTCCACCATGCGGCCGCCGCGGCTTGCCACGATGGCGCGGCCGCCCGCCTTCACGATGGCGCGCGCCATGTCGACGGTGGTGCGCTCGGCGCCGCCCGTCTCGAGCGCGGGCACGACCTGAAGGATCGCCGGGTGCGGATCGAGTGTCGCGAAGGGGTTGGACAAGCGGCGGAATCCCTGTTGGATGGCGGAAACAAAGGTTGCGAGTGACAATGACCGACACGACCGCGCCCCGCAAGCTTGCCCGCCCGCCCCATGAAGGAAGCGCGGGCGAGGAGCTTGCCTATCTGATCGAAGCGCCGGAAAGGCCCGCAGGGTCTATCGGTCTTACGTGGCTCGGGGGTTTCAAATCCGACATGACGGGCACCAAGGCGGAAGCCCTTGCCGCCTGGGCACGCGGCGCGGACCGGCATTTTCTGCGCTTCGATTATTACGCGCATGGGCAATCGTCGGGCGAGTTCCGGAAAGCAACCATCGGCCGCTGGCGCGAGGATGCGCTGGCTGCGATCGACGCGCTGGCGGAAGGCCCGCAAGTGCTGATCGGCTCCAGCATGGGCGGCTGGATGGCGCTGCTGGCGGCGCTTGCGCGGCCCGAGCGCGTGAAGGGCCTCGTTCTCATCGCGCCTGCACCGGATTTCACCGAAGAGCTGATGTGGAAAGGTTTTGCGGAGGAAATAAAAGAGGCGCTCACGCGCGACGGCATCTATCGCGAACCGTCGGACTATTCGGATGAGCCTTACGAGATCACGATGAAACTGATCGACGAAGGCCGCGGTCACCTGATCCTCGATGCGCCCATCCCGCTCACCTGCCCGGTGCGCATCCTGCAGGGCATGAAAGACCCGGATGTGCCGTGGGCGCATGCCATGCGCCTCGTCGATGCGCTTCAAAGCACCGACGTCACCATCAACCTGTCGAAGTCAGGCGATCACCGGCTTTCGACGCCGGACGATATTGCGCGGCTCGCGCAGGTGGTGGAGACGCTGCTTGGCGAGCTCGAGGCCTGAGCTTCAATCCACCTGCGGCAGCATGCGGTCGGCCTTCCTGAAATAGGCGCGGGCGAAGTTCAGCAGCTCGCCATCAGTCGGATGATCGACCGTTTCGATGCCGATGACGTGAGCGGCGATCGCTGCATGTCTCGACTGCAACCGCTTCAGGAATCCGAACTTCGCATTGGCGGGACCGACGATCAGTATCTCGCCGATACCGTCGAGCTTGCCCGCGACCTCGTCGAAGAAGGCAGCGTCTTCGGATTCGCGCCAGCTTGCCTTGCCGGAGAATTGTGCGTGGCGGCGGGTCGCCGAATGTTTCAGCGTCACCTTGTCGGCATTCGTGCCATCTGCGTTGAAGTCGAGAATGCGCGCTTCGTGATGATCGATCCAGACGACGCCATGATAGTGGTGGGACATGGAAACCTCCCTTTCGTCCGCCCCCATCCTATCCCAAATGCCCGGGCCGGCGCTGCGGCAGAATCGCCTGCGTCAGAGCGTCCCGAGAAGGGATTTCAAGCCTTCCCGGTAGGTGGGAAAAGAAAGCGTCACACCAAGCTCTTCATGGATGCGGCGGTTCGAGACGCGCCGGGACGACATGTAGAAGCTGCGGCCCATGGGCGAAAGCTCGGCCTGTTCGAAGGGTATTTCGGGCGGCGGGGCGCGCCCGAGAAGTTCCGCCGCATAGGCGACGACATCGGGCGCGGGCGCCGGCTCGTCATCGCAGACATTATAGATCGCGCCGGGGTTCGGCCGCACAATCGAGGCCTCCAGCACATTCGCGATGTCCTCGACATGGATGCGCGAGAAGATCTGGCCCTGCTTCACGATACGCTTTGCCGTGCCGTCGAGAATGGACTGGAGCTGGTTACGCCCCGGCCCGTAAATGCCCGCCAGGCGGAAAATGTGAAGCGGCAGCCCCGTCTCGGCCGCAAGGGCAAGCCAGTCCGCTTCCGCTCGCGCCCGGCGATCGCTGCGAGACACCGCCGGGTCGATGGCCGTGTTCTCGTCCACCCAGCCGCCCTGCCTGTCGCCATAGACGCCGGTGGTGGAGAGATAGCCAGCCCATTCGATGCGGGAGGCGATGTCGCGCAATTCCATGCCATGCGCTGCGAGTACGGGATCGCCTCTTTCGCCGGGCGGGGTGGAAATCAGGAGATGCGTCGTGCCCGCCAGCGCCGCCGCCGCTTCTTCGAGCGGCGCGCCATCCCCGAAAATGAAAGGCTCAATGCCCGCCGTGCGAAGACGGGACGCCTTTTCCGCCGTCCGGCAGGTGCCTGCGACCCGGCCGCCTTGCGCGCGGAAACGGGCGGCGAAGACCAGCGCGCTGTAGCCGCAACCGAAACAGAAAAGCCGCTTTCCCGGCGCCATCGTCTCTCCATTCTTTCACTTGCAAGCGGGCCTCCGCTGCAAGAGGCTAGGCGCCATGAAACGCCCTGCCCTGTCTCTTTCACTCGCCGTTCTTCTCATCGCATCCGGGAGCGCCCTTGCGCAAGGCGCCTCGCTCGACGGCGAGCCCGATTACGACGCCTGCCTCGCCCTTGCCGAGAGAGACGCGGCACAGGCGCTCGACATGGCACAGACGCTGAAACTCAAGCAGGGCGAGGTGGCAGCTGGCGGGCTTCACTGCGAGGCGCTGGCGCTGATGCAGCTCAACCGGCCCGGCGAGGCGGGACAGGTGTTCTACGAGCTCGCCGAGCGCCTGACCCGCGCGGACGACGCCATGCGCGCCGAAATATACGGCCAGGCGGGCGATGCCTTTGCCATAGCGGGCAATGACAAGAGCGCCATCCGCGCCTATGACCGCGCGATTGCACGCGAGCCGGAAGAAGCCCGCTATTTCGCCGGCCGTGCCCGGGTGAAGGCCATTGGCGGGAATTGGGAAGGGGCGCGCGACGACGCGGCGGAGGCGCTCGCCCTCGACCCCTTCGAGATCGAACCGCTGCTTGTCCGCTCGGCGGCGAACCGCATGCTTGGCTATCCGCGCGCATCGCTGGTCGATGCGAATAACGCCATCGAGATGCGTCCGCGCGATCTCGATGCGCTGCTGGAGCGCGGCCTTGTGCATCGCGCGCTCGGCGATGGAAAGAGCGCGCGGGCCGACTGGCTGGCCGTCCGGCAGATCGCCGAGGAGACTGGCCGCCAGGGCCATGCCGCCGCGATCGCTGCAGAGGCCTATCTCAGGAAATAGCGCCACTCAGCGCGCACATCTTCATCTTCTTCAGTTTCGAGCACACGTGAAGCGCGGGCGCGAAGGGCCGCCTCTTCGCCGAGTTCGCCCAGCGCCCAGATGGCGGCCGCGCGGAGCAGCGGCGAGGCATCATCGAGAAGCGCCCAGGCGGCAGGGCGCAAATCGGCGTCTTCCGAATTGCCGATGGCGATGAGCACATTGCGCAGGAAGCGGTCGCGGCCGATGCGCTTGATGGGCGACCCCGAAAAGAAAGCGCGGAAACCGGCATCGTCGAAACGCGCGAGTTCGGCAAGAAGCGGTGCCTCAAGCTCGGCGCGGGAATGAAACGCTTCCTCGCGCGCCCGGCTTGCAAACTTGTTCCAGGGACAGACGGCAAGACAATCGTCGCAGCCATAGATGCGGTTGCCCATCGGTTTGCGGAGTTCCCGCGGGATGTGTCCCTTGTGCTCGATGGTGAGATAGGAGATGCAGCGCCGCGCATCGAGTTCGTAAGGCGCGGGGAACGCCCTTGTCGGACAGATATCGAGGCAGCGGCGGCACTCGCCGCAGCGGTCCTCATGCCGCTTTCCGGCATCGAGTTCCAGCGTGGTGAAGATCGCGCCGAGAAAGAACCAGGAGCCGAGTTCGCGCGAGACGAGATTGGTGTGCTTGCCCTGCCAGCCAAGGCCTGCCGCCTCGGCGAACGGTTTTTCCATTACCGGCGCCGTATCGACAAAGACCTTCACCTCGGCGCCGCTCGTCTCGGCGAGCCAGCGTGCCACTTGCTTCAGCCGTTTCTTGACGAGGTCGTGATAGTCGCGATTGCGCGCATAGACGGAAATCGCCGCGCGGTCGCGCTGTTCGAGCAAGGCCAGCGGATCGCTGTCCGGCCCGTAGTTCATGGCAAGCATGACGACGGATTTCGCGTCCGGCCAGAGCGTCAACGGATCGGCGCGGCGGGCCGCCGTCTCTTCCATCCAGCCCATCTCACCGTGGCGGCCGAGTGCGAGCCAGTTGCGCAATTTTTCAGGCAGGTCCGTCCGCGCATCGGCGCGGGCGATGCCGATATCGTCGAAGCCCGCCTCTTTCGCGCGGGCGACGAGCGCCGCGCGCAATTCCGTTTCTCGGGTCCCGCTCTCAGAAATCGAGATTGGCATAGAGTTTCGGCGGCGGCATGCCGGGCACATGGTCTGCGAGAAGGCCGCGGAAGGACGGACGCGACTTGATCTTCGCGTACCAGTCCTTCGCGCCCTGATACTGGCTCCAGGGCACGTCGCCGACATAATCGAGACAGGACAGATGCGCGGCAGCGGTAAGGTCGGCGAGCGTCAGCTGATCGCCGGCGAGCCAGTTCCGCTCCTCCATCAGGTAGCAGATATAGTCGAGATGGTAGCGCAGATTATGGAGCGCAGCGCGCACCACCACCATGTCCGGCGCGCCGCCACCCTCGCTCGCGCCGAGAAAGCGGCGCGTCACTTTTTCGAAGATGAGACCGTCGGACACTTCGGCCGTGAATTTCCGGTCGAACCAGTCGACGAGCCGGCGCATCTCGGCGCGTTCGCGCGGATCGGCCGGCATGAGCTTCACCTCCGGCAACGTCTCCTCGAGATATTCGGTAATGGCGACCGCACCCGAAATCGGCTCGCCCTCGTCTTCCACCAGCACCGGCACTTCGCCTGCCGGGTTCATCATCAGGAACTCGCGGCGGCGCTCCCAGTCGCGCTCTTCCACAAGCTCGAACTCGACATTCTTCTCCGCGAGCGCAAGACGCACCTTGCGGCAGGCAGGAGAGATCGGCAGGTGGTAGAGCTGGCGCATTTTTCTTTTTTCTAGTTGGGGCCTTTGCCGGCGGCGTCGCCCGCCGCGAGCTCCTCGATGATCGGGCAGTCCGGCCGCTCGTCGCCATGGCATTTCCGGGTGAGGAGCGCCAGGGTCTCGCGCATGGCCCTGAGGCCTGCAATCTTCTCGTCGATCTCGCCGATATGGCCTTCCGCGATCGCCTTCACATCGGCGCTGGAGCGCTCCCGGTCGCGATAAAGCGCTAGGAGATCGCGGCACTGCGCGACGGTGAAGCCGAGGGAGCGGGCCCGCGCAATGAAGCGCAGCGTATGCACATCCTCGTCCGAATAGGCGCGATAGCCGTTCGCGGTGCGGTCCGCGCTGTCGATCAGCGCGATTTCCTCATAGTAGCGAATGGTCTTGGCGGGTACGCCGGAGCGCGCCGCCGCCTCTCCGATATTCATGGGCGTGCCCTCAGCTCGCCTTGGCGCGCTCGAACTGGCCGGTCTTGCGGAAGCGGTAGAGATAGGTCGGCAGCACCACTTCGAGCAGGGTAGGCGCAATGCCGAGACCTTCCAGCGTGCGGCCCTCCGCCTTCGCCGCCGCGCTCACCACGTTGTCGGTGCGGAGAAGGCGCACCTGGTCAGGCGTCAGCGGCGGATTGGGCAGGAACTGCGTCACATAGGAGATGAGCGTTGCAAGCGGCGCTGGCAGCGGCGCAAGAATCCGCTTGCGGCCCGTGACGCGCAGCATGCCTTCCATCAGTTCACGGAAGGTTTTCACTTCCGGGCCGCCGAATTCGTAGACGCCAGCGGGCGCACCGAGCTCTAGAAGCCGCGACACGCCTTCGGCCACATCCTTCACATAGACGGGCTGGAGCAGCATCGTGCCGCCTGCCACAAGCGGCAGCGCCGGCGAGAGGCGCGCCATGGCGGCGAAGCGGTTGAAGAAATCGTCTTCCGGGCCGAACACGATCGAGGGGCGGACGATCGCTGCCTCCGGAAAGGCCTCGCGCACCGCGCTCTCGCCCGCCGCCTTGCTGCGTGCATATTCGGATGCGCTTTCCGCATCGGCGCCAATGGCGGAGACATGGAGGAAGCAGCCAACACCCGCCTCGCGCGCCGCGCGGGCGATGCGGCCTGCGCCTTCCGCCTGCACCGCCTCGAAGGTCTGGTGGCCGGTTTCATGGAGGATGCCGACCAGGTTCACCACCGCATCCGCGCCCGCGACGGCGGCGCGCACCGAGGCATCGTCGCGGATATTGGCCTGGATGGGCTCGACCTGGCCGACCACGCCCATGGGGCGGAGAAAAAGGGCGTCGTTCGGGCGGCGCACGGCCACCCGGATGCGATAGCCGCGCCGCGCCAGGGTCTGGACGATGTGGCGGCCGAGAAAGCCCGACCCGCCGAAAACCGTCACCAGCCCGCCCACCGGGAGCGTCCCTGTCCTGTTGTCCCGGTCCGCGCCGTCCACGCTCATTTTGCCTTGCCTCGCATGCTTCAACTTGCCGGCGCCGGCGGCCGCCTTGCGCCTTGTCGCTCCCTTGATAGCCCAAGCGGGCGGCGCGGCAAAGGGCGGCAAAACGCGCCACGCCGCCCGGGCCAAATTCGAGCTCTCCATTGACATTGTTGCGGGCCCTATTTAAGCAACGCCTCACGTGCCCAGGTGGCGGAATTGGTAGACGCACCAGCTTCAGGTGCTGGCGCTCGCAAGGGCGTGGAAGTTCGAGTCTTCTCCTGGGCACCAACTCATTCTCCCCTCTCCGGGGTCAGGCGGAGCCAGTCCATGGCGATCACGCTGCACAAGGGCGATCTGCCGGACGGGCTCCAATTCGGCGCCAGCGTCGCCATCGACACCGAGACCATGGGGCTCAACCCGGAGCGCGACCCGCTCTGCGTGGTCCAACTCTCGGCGGGCGACGGCAATGCCCATATCGTGCAGCTCGACCGGGGCACCTATAACGCGCCCAACCTGCGCGCGCTGATGGCCAATCCGGACGTTCTCAAGATCTTTCATTTCGCCCGGTTCGACGTCGCCATGATGCAGCGCTATCTCGGCGTCGTCACAGCCCCCGTCTATTGCACCAAGATCGCCTCGAAGCTCGTCCGTACCTATACGGACCGCCACGGGCTTAAGGACCTTGCCCGCGAACTCGTCAATGTGGACATGTCCAAGCAGCAGCAAAGCTCGGACTGGGGCGCCCGGGAACTCACCGAGGCGCAGCTTGCCTATGCCGCCTCCGACGTCCTCCACCTCCATGACATCAAGGCGGTGCTCGACGGGATGCTGGCCCGCGAGGGGCGGACCGAGCTCGCCCGGGCCTGTTTCGCCTTCCTGCCGGTCCGCGCCGCGCTCGACCTTGCCGGCTGGCCCGAGGAAGACATCTTCGCCCACTGAAAATCCTCGGCACCGGGCGCCCGGCCGGGCGTTTCGTTGACGCATTACGGGGCTTCCGCGCATACTGACCGCTGTTTCGGGGGGCACGCATCACGGGCGATTTCCTGTCCGGGGTGAAGTGGAGCAGCACGACATGAGCGAAGGAACCGGCGACGAGCGATCCGGCGCCGGCACGGCGAGGCGGGTGCGGGGCGAGCCGGGCTTCGAACCGCGCGCGCCGCAGCGCCCGGGCTCCAGCCGCTACAGCAGTTTCGTCTCCATCATGAAGATCGCGCTGCCGCTTGGCGCGGTCGTGCTCTTTGCCGTGATCCTGTTCTATTCGGGAGTCTTCGAGGGCAAGGACGATCTCGACATCGCCTTCCGGGAGATCGACCGGCAGCCGGGCGACCTGCGCATGGTGAGCCCCCGGGTCGCGGGCATGACGTCGGACGGCAATCCCTATCTGGTGACCGCCGATAACGCGACGCAGGACATTTCCAAGCCCAATGTCGTGACCTTCGAGAACATCCATGCCGACCTGAAGCTCAATCAGGAAGAGGACTGGATGTCGCTCACGGCGCGCAGCGGCATCTACAATTCCGAGCTGCAGACGCTCGACCTCGAGCAGCAGATCGACATATTCACGACCTGGGGCTACGAAATGCATGGCCGTCAGGCGACGATCGATTTCGAACGGGGGGAACTGCGGAGCGAAAGCGAGGTCGAGGGCCACGGGCCGCTCGGCAAGCTTCGCGCCGACCGGATGAGGGCCGAGCGGGCGACGCAGGTGCTGCGCTTCGACGGCAATGTGCGAATGCTGATCCTTCCCGATCAGCAGAGCGAAGGGGACGAATAAGCATGGGCTGGAATCATCAATTGCCGGGCCGGGGGGCTGCGATACTCCTTGCGGCAGCACTTCTCCTGCCGGGCGCTGCCTGGGCGCAGCAGGGCTTCCGCTCCGATCCGGACAAGCCGATCGAGGTCGAGGCCGATGCGCTGGAAGTGGACGACGCCAAGCAGACCGCGACCTTTTCCGGCAATGTGCGTGTGATCCAGGGCGATATCCGCATGAAGTCGGACCGCGTGACGGTGCATTACGATGGCGGCGGCCAGGGCAGCTCGCGAATTTCGCGGATCGCCGCCTCCGGCAATGTCCTCGTCTCCTCGCCCGACGAGCAGACGGCGAGCGGCGAATGGGCCACCTATACGGTCGCCAAGCGGCAGATCGAAATGGGGAATTCAGTGGTGCTGCGACAGGGTGAAAATGTCATCCGCGGCTCGCGCCTTCATGTCGATCTCGCAAGCGGCCAGGCCCGCGTTACAGGCGCCGAAAATGGCGGAACCGGGCGGGTTCGCGGCCTTTTCCAACCCGGGAACAACTGATCCCGGCCAAAGAAAGCTTGGTTAATCGCTTCACTTCATACAATTTTAATGCCAAGTGACGTTTCATGGCATTAATTAAGGAAGTGGGGCCGCATGTCGGACAATTCGGGCATCATTGCGGAGGACGCAGCCAGCCGCGCCGCCAGAGATGGCGGTCCGCAGCTCGTCGCCGATAATCCGGGCCTCGTCGTCGAAAAGATCGGGAAAAGCTTCAAGGGCCGCCCGGTCGTGCGCGGCGTCAGCTTCCATGTCCAGCGGGGCGAGGCGGTCGGCCTTCTCGGGCCGAACGGCGCTGGCAAGACCACCGTCTTCTACATGATTACCGGGCTCATTCCGCCCGACTACGGCTCGATCTATCTCGACGGCGAGGAGGTGACCGACCTGCCCATGTACCGGCGGGCCCGGCGCGGCGTCGGCTACCTGCCGCAGGAGGCCTCGATCTTTCGCGGCATGACGGTCGAGCAGAACATCCGTGCGGTGCTCGAAGTGATCGAGCCCGACCGCGACCGGCGCGAAGCCGAACTCGACGATCTTCTCGCGGAATTCTCCATCACCCATCTGCGGCGCACGCCCGCCATCGCGTTGTCGGGCGGCGAGCGGCGGCGCGTGGAAATTGCCCGCGCGCTGGCGACGCAGCCCTCCTTCATGCTGCTCGACGAACCCTTTGCCGGCATCGACCCCATCGCCATCGGAGATATTCGCGACCTCGTCGCCCACCTCAAGGATCGCGGCATCGGTGTGCTCATCACCGATCACAATGTGCGCGAAACGCTCGAACTCATCGACCATGCCGTCATCATCCATGGCGGCACAGTGCTGATGGAAGGATCCCCCTCCGAGATCGTCGGCAATGCCGATGTGCGCCGGCTCTATCTCGGCGAAAGGTTCAGCCTGTAGGGCGCCATGGGGGGCATGAACTGACATGGCACTAGCGCCGAGACTTGAGCTTCGCCAGGGGCAATCCCTGGTCATGACGCCCCAGCTTCAGCAGGCCATCAAGCTGCTGCAGCTGTCGAATCTCGAGCTTGCCGAATATGTCGAACAGGAACTCGAGCGCAATCCGCTGCTTGAGGCTGCGGCAAACGATCCGGCTGAGCGAATCGGCGCCGAAGAAGAGCGCGGCGACAGCGAGCGCGATCCGGTCGTCACCTCGGAGACTTCCCTTTCGCTTTCCGAAGACGGACCGTTGCCCGGACGCGACGGCGATCTCGACACCGATTACGACAATGTGTATGCGGATGAAAGCCGCTCCGACACGCAAAACGATGCAGCGGCTGCAGCGCAGGGGCCGACCACGTCCGACTGGCAGAACGTCAAGAGCAGCGGCGGCGGAAGCGGCGACGGCGAATTCAGCTTCGAATCGACTCTGACGCGCGAAGCGACACTTGCAGAACATCTGACCGAACAGATGAACATGGCGCTGAAGACCGCGGGCGACCGCATGATCGGCGCCTATCTCATCGACCAGGTGAACGAGGCCGGATATATCACCGCCGATCTTGCGGATGTCGCCGAACGCCTCGGCACCGATCTCGAGGATGTCGAGGCGGTACTGCAGGTGCTCCAGACATTCGAGCCCACCGGCGTCTGCGCGCGGAACCTCAAGGAGTGCCTTGCGCTGCAGCTTGCCGAGCGCGACCGGCTCGACCCCACGATGAAGATATTCCTCGACAATCTCGAGCTTTTCGCAAAGCGCGATTTCGACCAGTTGATGAAGCTGACCGGCGCCGACCGCGAAGACATTGCGTCGATGGTGGACGATATCCGTCTGTGCAATCCGAAGCCGGGCCTTGCCTTCGGCAGCGAGCCCGTGGTGCCGGTCGTGCCGGATGTGTTCGTGCGTGCCCGCGCCGATGGCAGCTGGGCGATCGAGATCAATTCCGAGACGCTGCCCCGGGTGCTCGTGAACCAGCAATATTATGCCGAAGTCTCGAAGCTTTCCGGAGACGCCAGCGCCAAGGCCTATATTTCGGAATGTCTCAACAATGCGAACTGGCTGGTGAAGAGCCTCGACCAGCGCGCGCGCACCATTCTCAAGGTCGCGTCCGAGATCGTTCGCCAGCAGGACGCCTTCCTCGTCCACGGCATCCAGTATCTGAAGCCGCTCAATCTCAAGACAATTGCCGAAGCGATCTCGATGCATGAATCGACCGTGTCGCGCGTCACGGCGAACAAATACATCGCGACGCCGCGCGGCATTTTCGAGATGAAGTATTTTTTCACTTCGGCCATCGCCTCTTCGGAAGGCGGCGCCGCGCATTCCGCCGAAGCCGTCCGCCATCGCATCAAGGAACTCATCGATGTGGAGCGGCCGGACGCGGTTCTCTCCGACGACAATATCGTCGACATCCTGAAGGGCCAGGGCGTGGACATCGCCCGGCGGACCGTCGCCAAATATCGCGAGGCGCTGAACATTCCCTCGTCGGTGCAGCGACGCCGCGAAAAAAAGGCCTATGCCTGAGTCCGGCGGCAAGCCTTGCCGCGCCCCGGTGATCGACCCATATCTCTTTGAAATTCAAGGGCTTTAACGCTACCACCCGGTCGCGGTTGACACCCTTGGTGCTGCCCACTAGTTTCCACGCGCTCAAACGGACCGGCGGGTTAACGCAGGGCCGGATTGGTGGGTCGAGCCGCGGTGGCGGCGGAGGCAACGGCAAGTTCAAACGCTCTTGGACCGGTATAAGAATCGGCTAGTTTTTCCGGGAGCGCAGGGTTTTCCGGCAGGACGGCGGACGGGGCGAAATCCTCGCAGCTCTCCCAGTTAGCGTAGTGACCCCAGGAAGGTCTTTCATGCAAGTTCAGGTCAGCGGTCATCATCTCGATGTCGGAGATGCGCTCCGCACCCATGCAACCGATCGGCTCCAGGCCGCGGTTTCCAAATATTTCGACAGGCCCGTGGACGGGCAGGTCACTTTCTCCAAACAGGGCCATGAATTCCGCGCCGACTGCTCGGCGCATCTCAGTTCCGGCTTGCGCGTGAACGCGCAGGGCGCCGCCAACGAGGTCTATGCCTCGTTCGACGTGGCGCTGGAGCGGCTGGAAAAGCGGCTCCGCCGCTACAAGCGCAAGCTGAAGAACCACAACAACAATAACAAGGCGGAACTTCCTGCCGAATCCTTCCCGTCCTTCGTCATCGAGGCGTCCGGCGAGCATGAAGAGATCGAGGAAGACGCGCAGCCGGTGATCATCGCCGAGGGAACGACGGCCGTGCCGGTTCTCAGCGTGGGCGACGCCGTGATGCAGATGGACCTTAGCGACGCTCCGTTCGTTATTTTTCGCAGTGGAGCAAAGGGCGGCCTCAACCTCGTTTACAGGCGCCCGGACGGCAATATCGGCTGGATAGACGCAAGTCGCGATGTTCAGAAGGCGTGACAGTTTGAGAGCGAAATCCGCCTTTGCGGCCTCAG
The DNA here is from genome assembly GCA_019636015.1 of Parvibaculaceae bacterium. Lineage (GTDB taxonomy): Bacteria > Pseudomonadota > Alphaproteobacteria > Parvibaculales > Parvibaculaceae > Parvibaculum. Next base: position 783,205 of record JAHBYJ010000001.1, on the reverse strand, counting down.
GGCACGCATCGGCCGGCACCGCGCATTCGGGCCCTCTGGAACAGGGCCCTTATGCAACGGGTGGGCAAAACAGGAACCGGATTATGGAGCTTGAGGATCTGGTGCGGCCGGAGGGCGTCATCGCCCATCTGAAGGTCACCAGCAAGAAGCAGGCGCTGCAGGAACTTTCCGAGCGGGCGGCGAAACTGACCGGGCTGTCGGAGCGCGCGATTTTCGAGACGCTGCTCGAGCGCGAAAGGCTGGGCTCGACCGGCGTCGGCCAGGGCATTGCCATCCCGCATGGCAAGCTCAGCGAGGTCGACCGTCTGCATGGGCTGTTCGCACGGCTCGATACGCCGATCGATTTCGAATCCGTGGACGACCAGCCGGTCGATCTCATCTTCCTTCTCCTCGCGCCGGAGGGCGCAGGGGCCGACCACCTGAAGGCGCTGGCGCGCATCTCGCGCCTGCTGCGCAATCCGGCGGTGGTGGAGAAGCTCCGCGCGTCGGAAGATTCCGCGGCGCTCTACGCCATCCTGACAGAACCGGCCGCGACCAACGCAGCCTGATCCGCTTCGCGCAAGAAAAAGCCCCGCGCTTTCCGCAAGCGCGGGGCTTTTCATTTGATCGCATTTCAGCCGCGCGCGTCAGTGCACGCTGACAGGCTCCAGATCGTATTGCCGGGCGCCGGCAAAGGCAGCGTCGCGATCGTCAAGCACGGCCATGCGCTGGCCATTCGCGGCGTGAACGGCGAAGAGCCTCGTATCGGCGGGAATGCCGAGTTCGGAACCGAGTTCGGTCTCGATTTCGCTGGCGCTGACTTCGCGCACATAGACGATGTTGGGCATGCCGATCGTGGCGAAGGTTTCCGCCGTGAGCTGGCGGAAATCGCTCACGCCCCAGCCCTGGGCACGGCCTTCGGATTCGATATCGTTCTGCATTTCACTGCTCCTTTCCGTCCCCTTCCTTTGAACTGAGGCAAGAGGACCAGTCCGTCGCCCGGAATCAGACCGCGTCACGTTCTACACGCTTCGGGGCGGGGTTTTGTTCCAGCCGGGCGGCCGTTTCCGAAATCTCGATCCGGCGCACCTTGTGCTCCGGTTCCGGTTTCAGAAGCTCGATCATGAGCAACCCGTTCTCGAGGCGCGCATTCCGCACCTCCATGCCATCCGCGAGCACGAAAGCCCGCTGGAACTGGCGCGCGGCAATACCGCGATGGAGATAGGTACGGTCGCGTTCTTCTTCCTGACGGCCACGAATGACGAGCTGGTTGTCCTCGACCGTGACCGACAATTCCTCACGGGAAAATCCGGCAACTGCCAGCGTGATGCGAAGCGCATCGCCCCTTTCAACCGGCACCTGTTCGACGTTGTAGGGCGGATAGCTGTCGGAGGCTTTCGCCGCCCTGTCGAGCAACCGTTCCAATTCGTCGAAGCCCAGAAGAAGAGGGCTGTTGAATTGCAGCACGCGTGTCATGTCCCAAAGTCCGTGACGTTAAGCGACTTTGTCATTTGCGGCCCGCAAGGCGGCACCGCTTCAAACGAAATGTGGGGATTGCACGGCGCCTCTGCAAGCGTTCACGGAACCGCGCGGCCCTCACTCAATATCGTTTATTTACCGGTACTTACGGAACCTTTCGGGAAAGGCGCGGGTTGAAATGGGGAGTCCAGCGGCCGACGTCATCCAGAGGCCCCGCAACTCCCGAGGATCTTTCCCATGTTCACGCTCCCGCCCCTGCCCTATGCCGAAGACGCGCTCGAGCCGCATGTTTCCGCGCGGACGCTCTCCTTTCATCACGGCAAGCACCACAAGACCTATGTCGACAAGACGAACGAACTGATCGAGGGCACCGAACTCGAGAAGCTTTCGCTCGTCGAACTCATCCGCAAGGCCGCGAAGGACGAGGACAGCCAAGCGCTGTTCAACAATGCGGCGCAGATCTGGAATCACGACTTCTACTGGCGCTCCATGGCGCCCAAGGGAGGGCAGGAGCCGAAGGGCGCGCTCGGCAAGCAGATCGACAAGGATTTCGGGAGCTATTCCGACTTCAAGAAGCTCTTCAAGGAAAAGGCCGCGGCGCAGTTCGGCTCCGGCTATTGCTGGCTCGTGCTCAATGCGGGTGGCAAGCTCAAGATCGTCACCACCGCCAACGCGGAAACGCCGATCGCCGGCACGAAGGACGTGCCCCTCCTCACCACCGACGTGTGGGAGCACACCTACTACCTCGACTACCAGAACAAGCGGCCGGCCTATCTCGACGCCTTTCTCGACCATCTGGTGAACTGGGAGTTTGCCGAGTCGAATTTCGAGGCGGCACGGGCCGAGGCGGCCTGACCGGCCGCCCAAGCTTCCAGAATGCCGGTATTCGAGGCGGAAATGCCACGCCCCAATACCCTTATTTTTGGAAAAACCGGGGACAACTACTGTCCCCGGTTTGCTATTTCCGGTCCGTATCGAATGCGCGCTTACTTCCAGCCCGAGCGGTCGAAGATGCGCACGGCTTCGGCCTGATTGCGGCCGAGCGCGCTTGCGTTCATCTCGTCTTCCTTGAATGCGCCTGTGCCACGTACCGGCGATTCCCCGCTCACGCCGGGAACCGCCGTATATTCATGGTTCATCTGCGTGAAGGCGAGCTGCGCCCAGTCGCCTGTCAGGAATTCGATGAACTTCACCGCATTGTCATGGTTCGGCGCATGCTTCAGCACACCGGCGCCCGAGAGGTTCACATGGGTGCCATGGCCTTCCTGATCGGGGAAGACGATCGCGACCTTCTCCGCCGCTTCGCGCACCGCCGGATCGTCCGAGGCGAGCATACGGCCGACATAATAGGTGTTCACGAGCGAGATGCGGCATTCGCCGGATGCGACGGCATTCACATTCGCCGTGTCGTTGCCCTGCGGGTCGCGCTTGAAATTCGCGACGACGCCCTTCACCCATTCCTCGGCCGCTTCGGCGCCTTCATGCTCGATGATCGAGGCGAGAAGTGAGACATTGTAGAGGTTGGACGACGAGCGCATGCAGATCTCGCCCTTGTGAACCGGGTTCGCGAGATCGGCATAGGTCGTGAGGCTGTCAGGTTCGCCTGCCGCCTTGTTGTAGATGATGATGCGGGCGCGCTTCGAGAGGCCGAACCAGAGCCCGTCCGGATGGCGCAGATGCGCCGGGATACGCTCCTCGAGCACTTCGGATGAAACCGGCGCGAAGAGGCCCTTCTCTTCGGCGCGCCAGAGGCGGCCTGCGTCGACCGTGATCAGAAGATCGGCAGGGCTGTTGCGGCCCTCGCGCTCGATCCGCGCGATCAGCTCGTCGCTGTCGCCCTCGATCAGGTTCACCTTGATGCCCGTCTCTTCCGTGAAGCGGTCATAGAGCGAGAGGTCTGTGTCGTAATGGCGGGCCGAATAGATATTCACTTCGGCGGCATCCGCTTCGGCGGCGAAGGCGGTCACCGCAGCAATGGCGGCAAGGACAAGGGCGGCGAATAAACGGAGCATGATGGTCCTGGCGTTAGATGCGAACGATTTTCAATCGCACGCTAACCTCCCGGCGGGACAAGCGCAAGACGGCACCGCCGGGCGTTTGGCCGCATCAGGCGGGGAAAACGAAGGTTCCTTGCGGGTCGAAACGCAGCGCAACGCTCGCCTCGACCGCGAGCCCTTCCAAGGCCGGAACGCGGGCGCGGAGCGGCTCGAGACCGGGGGCGCCGTCATTCATCAGCAGGACAAGCCAGTCGCGGCCGAGGAAGCGGATGTCGCCGATACGGAAATTGCTTTCCTTCGCGCTCGCCGGTGCAAGCGTCACCGCCTCCGGCCGGACGATCACCTCGACATGGGCGCCTTCCGAATGGCCTGAAACGGAAACCGGGCCATAGGCGGTGATCGCCGTTTCGCCGCTCACAACGGCGGGAAAGCGCTGCGCCTCGCCGAACAGCGAGGCGACAAGCGCGCTGGCGGGCCGCGCATAAAGCTCTTCCGGCGTTGCGCACTGGGCGATGCGGCCGCCCTCCATAACCGCGATCCGGTCGCCGATTTCCATGGCCTCGACGGGGTCATGCGTCACGACAAGCGTGACCACATCCGCCTCCTTCAGCGCGCGGCGGGCCTCTTCGCGGAGCGCGCGGCGGCGCGTGACATCGACACTTGCAAAAGGCTCATCGAGCAGCATGGCGGCGGGGGCCGGCGCCAGTGCGCGGGCAAGCGCGACACGCTGCTGCTGGCCGCCCGACAGCGTATGCGGATAACGGGCCTCGAAGCCGGCGAGGCCGACGGCGGCGAGCCGCGCGGAAACGATCGCGCGCATCTCCTCTTTCGACCGGCCGGCGAGACCGAAGGCGATGTTCTCCTCGACCGTCAGATGGGGAAAAAGCGCATGGTCCTGAAACACCATGCCGAAGGAGCGCTTTTCCGGCGGCACGTTGCGGCCGGGGGTCGCGAGCACGGCGCCGCCGAGATCGATGCTGCCTTCCTGCAGGGTTTCAAGCCCTGCCGCGAGGCGGAGAAGCGTCGTCTTGCCGCTGCCCGAGGCACCGAGAAGGCAGAGAATCTCGCCCGGCCGCGCCTCAAGCGTCACCCCGGACAGGACCCGGTGGCTGCCATAGCTGTGTCCGACATTGCGGAACGCCAGGGACATTCTGAAGACCTCGCGGCGCGTGAACAGGCGGGGTTAATGCAAATGCGTAGCAAAATTACTTTGCCGCCCCGCCCGGTATTTGTCACAACAGCGCCATGTCAGTCACGGAAAAAGATCAGGCCCCGCCGCTTCGCGCCGCATTTGCCGCAGGCCCCGGCTCGCGCGCGGCCTCCGGCTGGACGCTGGGGGCGCTCGCCGCGGCCTTCCTCGTGCTGCTGCCCTCGCTTGTGGTGCTGGCAAGCCTAGCGGCGCCGCAGAGCGAGAACTGGGCTCATCTCGCGTCTACCGTGCTTCCCACCTATGTGGCGAACACGCTGAAACTGATGGCGCTGGTCGCGCTGATGACCGGCATCGCGGGCGTGGGCACGGCCTGGCTCACCGTGACGACGCAGTTTCCCGGCCGTTCGGTCGCGAGCTGGGCCCTGGTGCTGCCGCTCGCGACGCCCGCCTATATCGTCGCTTACGTCTATACCGACCTCCTCGCCTTTGCAGGGCCGGTCCAATCCGCCTTGCGCGCCGTTACCGGATGGGGGGCGGGCGACTACTATTTCCCGCCGGTGCGCTCGCTTCCCGGCGCCGCGGTGATGCTGAGCCTCGTGCTCTATCCTTATGTCTACCTGCTCGCGCGGGCCTCCTTTCAGCGGCAGTCGGCGGCGCTTTTCGACGCGGCGCGCAATCTCGGCGCACGGCCATGGCGCGCCTTCACCCGCGTCGCCTTGCCCTGCGCACGGCCGGCCATCGCCGGCGGTATTGCGCTTGCGCTGATGGAAACGATTTCGGATTTCGGCGTGGTCGATTATTTCGCCGTGCCGACGCTCACGACCGGCATCTTCCGTACCTGGTTCAGCCTTGGCGACGCGGTATCGGCGGCGCAAATCGCCGCCTGGCTCTTCATCTTCGCCATCGCGCTTGTCTTTCTCGAAATGACGAGCCGGCGCGGGCGCGTCGCCAATCCGATGGCGCGGGACATGGCCTCGCAGCCGAAGCCGCTCAAGGGATTTGCTGCCGCTGCCGCCGTCGCCGCATGCGCGCTGCCGGTGCTGCTCGGCTTCCTCGTACCGGCGGGCGTGCTCATCCGCTATGCGCTTCTGCAGGGCGACCCGCTGCTGGGCCGCAGCTTTCTCGATTTCGCATGGAACAGCGTCTTCGTCGCCGCGATCGCCGCAGCGATGGCGACATTGCTCGCCCTGATGCTTGCCTATGGCGAACGGCTGCACCCGACGCGCTTCAACCGCATCTCGATACGGCTCGCGACGCTCGGCTATGCGCTGCCCGGCGCGATGATCGCAATTGGCATTCTCACACTGTCGACAAGCATCGACCGCAGCTTCGGCGACTTCGCCGAGGCTCGTTTCGGCGTCTCGCCGGGGCTGTTGCTGACGGGCTCCATCGCGGGGCTCATCTTCGCCTATGTCGCACGCTTCCTCACCGCCGCCTACAATGCAGCGCATAGCGGGCTTGAAAAAATCCACCCGACGCTCGACGCGGCGGCGCGGAGCCTCGGCGCAGCCCCCCGGCGCGTTCTGACAGCGGTGCATGTGCCCCTGATGCGGGGCGCGCTGGCGAGTGCCGCGCTCATCGTCTTCATCGATGTGTTGAAGGAACTGCCGGCGACATTGCTGCTCAGGCCCTTCAATTTCGAGACGCTGGCGACGCGGACCTATCGCCTTGCCTCGGACGAGCGGCTGGCAGAGGCGAGCACCGCCGCGCTCTGCATTGTTCTCCTCGGCATCCTGCCGACGATCCTGCTCGGTCTCTCGATTTCGCGGAGCAATATTCCGGCATCCCTGCCCGTCCGGAGCCCGGAAAACCCCGCCTAGGCGGTTGTCCTCACCGGAATTTGAGCGCGCCGCACCGAAAGTGACGCTATTGTCACAATTCCAACGGATTGACACGGCATTATCTGCCGTCCCGCCGAAGCCCCGGCCCACTTGGAGTCCGCATGCGTCTCTACCGGTTCGTTCTTGCCGTCCTGATTGCGTTCCCGGCCATCGCGCATGCCGAGAATGCGCAGAACGTGATCGTCGTCCGGGCGATCACGGACCGTTTTGTGGACCGCATCGAGGCGCTGGGCACGAGTTTCTCGAATGAGAGCGTGGTGATCACGGCGAATGTCGCCGACCGGGTGACGGAGATCCAGTTCGAGGACGGCCAGACAGTCGAGGAAGGGCAATTGCTTGTCGGGATGCGGCGCGAGGAACAGCGCGCTGCACTTGCCGCAGCGGAGGCTGTGCTCGCCGAACGGCGCACCGCCTATGAGCGTTCGCGCGAGCTCGAGCGGCGGCAGTTCACCGCGACGGCGCAGCTCGAAGAGCGGCTTGCGGCGCTGCGCGAAGCGGAAGCGAACCGCGATGCCGCGGCGGCGCGCCTTGCCGACCGCGAAATCCGCGCGCCTTTCAGCGGCATTGTCGGCCTGCGCCAGATCAGCCTCGGCACGCTGGTGACGCCGGGCGACCGCATCACCACGCTGGACGATCTCGACCCGATCAAGCTCGACTTCACCGTTCCCGCCGCCTATCTCTCCACCATCACGCCGGGTCTCGAAATCGTTGCAACGACGACGGCCCTTCCCGGCCGCGAATTTCGCGGACAAGTGCACAGCGTCTCGACGCAGGTGGACCGCGTAACGCGCTCCATCACCGCGCGCGCGCTGATCGGCAATCCCGATCATGCGCTCCGGCCGGGCCTTCTGCTCACCGTGCAGCTCATGAAAAATCCGCGGCAGGCCGTCGTGATTCCGGAGGAGGCGCTGGTGCCCTCCGGCGTCAGCAATTTCGTCTTCGTGGTGGAAGACGGCAGGGCCGCGCGGCGCGAGGTCAAGACCGGCGCGCGGCGGCCGGGCGATGTCGAAATCCTTTCAGGCCTCGATGAAGGCGAGATGGTCGTCACCCATGGCACCATGCGGCTGCGCGACGGGCAGCCCGTCAACATCATCGAGGAACAGAAGCACGGTCAGGCCGTCGGCGCCGTGATGGAAGACACGGTCGTGGTGCAGTAAGGGAGACGGCAATGAAGCTTTCGGACGTCTCCGTCACACGACCCGTCTTTGCCGCCGTTCTGAGCCTGTTGCTCGTCGCCTTCGGCCTGGTCGCCTTCGACCGGCTGCCCTTGCGCGAGTACCCCGACATCGATCCGCCTATCGTCTCGATCACCACGGATTATCGCGGCGCGGCGGCCGCCGTCGTCGAGACGCGCATCACCGAACGGATCGAGGAGCGCATCGCGGGCGTCGAGGGCATTTCCTATGTCCAGTCGGCGAGCCAGGACGGGCGCTCGCGCATTACCATCGAATTCAGGCCGGGCCGCGATATCGACGCGGCGGCGAACGACATTCGCGATCGCGTGTCGGGGATTCTCGACGATCTGCCTCAGGAGGCGGACGCGCCGGATATTCAGAAAGTCGATTCGAGCGACGACGTCATCATGTGGCTCAATCTCGAAAGCCCCAACATGAATGTGCTGGAGCTGACGGATTACGCGGAGCGCCACCTCGTCGACCGTTTCTCGACGCTGGACGGCGTCGCGCGCGTCCGGCTCTCCGGTGCGCGGCATTATGCCATGCGTGTCTGGCTCGACCGCTCGGCGCTCGCCGCCCGGCAGCTGACCGTGGGCGATGTGGAACAGGCGCTCCTTGCGGAGAATGTCGAGCTTCCCGCCGGCAGCATCGAATCGACGCAACGGCAGTTCACCGCACGCATCGAACGCAGCTACCGCACGCCTGCGGATTTCCGCCAGCTTGTGCTGCGGCAAGGCGATGACGGCTATCTGGTGCGGCTCGGCGACGTGGCTCGCGTCGAGCGCGAGGCGGCGGAGGACCGCACCTTCTTCCGCGGCAATCAGGTGCAGATGGTCGGTATCGGCATCATCAAGCAGTCGACCGCGAATACGCTGACCGTCGCGAACGGCGCCAAGGCGGAGGCCGCGCGCATCGCGCCGACGCTGCCGGACGGCATGAAATTCCAGCAGAGCTATGACAGCAGCGTCTTCGTGGAAGGCGCGATCAACGAAGTCTACAAGACGCTCGGCATTGCCATCGTTCTCGTCGTGCTGACGATCTTCGTCTTTCTCGGCAGCATGAGAGCGACGCTGGTGCCTGCCGTCACGGTGCCGGTTTCGCTCATTGCGACTTTCCTCGTTCTCTACATGGCGGGATTTTCCGTCAATCTGCTGACGCTTCTCGCGCTGGTGCTCGCGATCGGCCTTGTGGTGGACGACACGATCGTCGTTCTCGAAAATATCTATCGGCGCATGGAAGCCGGGGAAACGCCGCTCGTCGCCGCCTATCGCGGCACGCGGCAGGTCGGTTTTGCGGTAATTGCCACGACCATCGTGCTGATGGTGGTTTTCGTGCCGCTCGCCTTTGTCGAGGGCGCTGTCGGCCGGCTCTTCTCCGAATTCGCGATCACCATGGCGGCCGCCGTCGGCTTTTCGAGCTTCGTCGCGCTGAGCCTCTCGCCGATGCTTTCATCGAAAGTCCTGAAGCCGGCGACGGGCCCCACCCGCTTCACCGTTGCGGTCGACCGGCAATTCAACCGCCTCCGCGAGAACTACTCGGCGCTTCTGGAAAGAACGCTGGCCCGCCCGCTGCCGGTCTTCGGCGTATTCGGCGCCATGATCGTTGTGGCTTTCGGGCTTTTCGCGCTGACGCCGTCCGAATATGCGCCGCGCGAGGACCGGGGCACCTTCTTCGTGATGGTGAATGCGCCCGAAGGCGCCTCCTACGACTATACCGCCGCCTACATGACCGAAATCGAAACCCGGCTGATGCCGCTTGTCGAGCGCGGCGAGATCAGCCGACTGCTCGTGCGCGCACCGCGCGCCTTCGGCAATACGGCGAGCTTCAATGACGGCATCGCCGTGGTGGTGCTGCATGACTGGGCGGTGCGCCGCTCGGCCTGGGACATCATGGCGGAGATCCGCGAGGTCACGAGCGACCTGCCCGGCGTGACGATTTCCCCCGTCATGCGTTCCGGTTTCGGCGGCGGCACGTCGAAGCCCGTGCAGTTCGTCATCGGCGGGGGCACATTCGAGCAGCTGCGTGAGTGGCGCGATATTCTTCTTGCCGCCATCGAGGAGGACAATCCGGGGCTCATCAATATCGATCACGATTACAAGGAGACGAAGCCGCAGCTCCGGGTGGAGATCGACCGCAACAGCGCGGGCGATCTCGGAGTAACGGTGGGCAATGTCGGCCGCACCCTCGAAACGATTTTCGGATCGCGCCTCGTCACCCGCTATGTCGAGGATGGCGAGGAATATGACGTGATCCTGGAAGGCGAGCGTTCGGAGCAGCGCACGCCGAGCGACATGAGCAATCTCTTCGTGCGCTCGGACCGCTCGGGCGAGCTCATCCCGGTCGCCAATCTCGTCAGCATTTCGGAATCCGCAGGTCCAGCCACCCTCAACCGCTATAACCGGGTGAGGGCCATCACCATCGAGGCCGATCTGGCGGACGGCTACACGCTTGGCGAGGCGCTCGACTATCTCGAGGAACTTGCCCGGGAGCGGCTGCCACAGGGCGTGACCATCGACTACAAGGGCCAGTCGATGAACTTCAAGGAGGCGGGCGGCGCACTCGCCTTCGTCTTCGTGCTCGGCATTATCGTGGTCTTCCTCGTGCTCGCGGCTCAGTTCGAAAGTTTCGTTCATCCCTTCATCATCATCACCACGGTTCCTCTGGCGGTGACGGGGGGGCTTTTCGGCATATGGATTTCGGGCGGCACGATCAATCTCTACACGCAGATCGGGCTCATCATGCTGGTGGGGCTTGCCGCGAAGAACGGCATCCTGATCGTCGAATTCGCCAATCAGTTGCGCGATGAGGGCAAGGATTTCCGCGAGGCGCTGGTGGAAGCAGCCGGCATTCGCCTGCGCCCCATTCTGATGACGGCGATCACCACGGCGGCAGGCGCCATTCCCCTCATCCTCTCCTTCGGCGCTGGCGCCGAGACGCGCTCGGCCATCGGCGTCGTGATCTTTTCCGGCATCATTGCGACCACGGCTTTCACGCTTTTCGTGGTGCCGGTCGCCTATCAGGCCTTTGCCCGGGGCACGGGCTCGCCCGGCGACACGAAGCGGCGTCTCGAAGAGGAAATGGAGCAGGTCGACCGGCCGCTCAGGCCAAGGCCCATGGAGGGCGCCGAATAGCGCCGATCCTTACCCCGGTTCCTTGACTTCCGGTTCCCGCGACCAAGTTCATTGCCCATGAACTGGAAGGAAACGCGGAAAAACCGGCTTACAAGGCCGATCCTTGCCTGGGCGCAAAAGGCGCTGCCCGGCATGTCGGAAACGGAGCGCGAGGCGCTGGAGGCCGGCGATGTCTGGCTCGAAGCCGAGCTTTTCTCCGGCAATCCCGACTGGCGGAAGCTCCTCGATACGCCGCGCCCGCAGCTCTGCGCCGAAGAGCAGGCCTTCATGGATGGCCCGGTCGAAGAGCTGTGCGGCATGCTCGACGACTGGAAGATCACCTGGGAGGATGGCGACCTGCCGGAAGAGGTCTGGGCCTTCCTCCGCCAGCACCGCTTTTTCGGCATGATCATTCCCAAGGCCTATGGCGGGCTCGAGTTTTCCGCCTTCGCGCATTCCGAGATCATTCGCAAGATTTCCAGCCGCTCGGCAACGGCGGCCGTCACCGTCATGGTGCCGAACTCGCTCGGGCCCGGCGAATTGCTGCTGCAATTCGGCACGGAGGCGCAGCGCGATCATTGGCTGCCAAGGCTTGCGCGGGGGGAGGATGTCCCGTGCTTCGGCCTGACGAGCCCGGAAGCGGGATCGGACGCCGCCTCTATGACGGATAGCGGCGTCATCTGCCGGGGCGCATGGCAGGGCGAGGAAGTACTCGGCATCCGCCTCAACTTCTCCAAGCGCTATATCACGCTCGCGCCGGTCGCCACGGTTCTCGGCCTTGCCTTCAAATTGTCGGACCCCGACGGGCTCATCGGCGAGCCGAAGAATTACGGCATCACCGTCGCGCTTGTGCCCGCCGATCTGCCGGGCGTCACCATCGGGCGGCGGCATCTTCCCTCCTTCCAGATGTTCCAGAACGGGCCCATTCAGGGGCGCGACGTCTTCATCCCGCTCGATCACATCATCGGCGGACAGGAGCAGGCGGGCCATGGCTGGAAGATGCTGATGAGCGCGCTTGCCGCGGGGCGGGGCATTTCATTGCCGTCGCTTTCCGCCGCCGCGGCGGCATTCGCCGCGCGGACGAGTGGCGCCTATGCGCGCGTGCGCGAGCAGTTCGGCCTGCCGGTCGGCAAGTTCGAAGGCGTGCAGGAGCGGCTCGCCCATATTGCTGGCACGGCCTATCTGCTCGATGCGGGGCGGCGGCTCACCTGCGCCGGGCTCGATGGCGGACGGAAGCTTGCGGTCATTTCTGCAATCATGAAGGCCCATGCGACGGACCGCATGCGCGAGGCCGTGAACGATGCGATGGATATCCATGCCGGCAAGGGCGTGATCGACGGACCGTCGAACTATCTCGGCAATCTCTATCGCGCGGTGCCCGTCGGCATCACGGTCGAAGGCGCGAACATCCTCACGCGCAATCTCATCATTTTCGGCCAGGGCGCCATTCGCAGCCATCCGCATCTTCTCGAGGAGATGCAGGCGCTGGAGGAAGAAGACCGGGAGGTCGCGCTCGACAAGTTCGACGAGGCTTTCTGGCGTCATGTCGGCCATGGCTTCCGCACGCTTGGCCGCGCTTTCTTCCGCAACTGGACGGGCGGATTGTTCGCGCCGGCGCCGCGGGCCGGCAAGGCGACGCGCTACTACCGCCAGCTTTCGCGCAGGGCGGCGGGCTTCGCGCTCACCGCCGATCTCGCACTTCTCACGCTGGGCGGCGCTCTGAAGCGGAAGGAAATGCTGTCGGCGCGGCTCGGCGACATATTGTCGGAACTCTATCTCCTCTCCGCAGCGCTGAAGCGCTTCGAGGACGAGGGCCGCCAGAAGGAAGACCTGCCGCTTCTCGCCTACTGCATGGCGGACGGGCTTGGGCGCATCGACCGTCTGTTCGGCGAGGTTTTCGCCAATCTGCCGAACCGGCCTGCCGCCTGGCTTGCGCGGCTTGTCATCCAGCCCTTCGGGGCGGCGGTGCGCGGCCCGAAAGACAGGCTCGCCATCGAATGCGCGGAGCTGCTGCTCGCGCCGTCCGCCACGCGCGACCGCCTGACATCCGGCCTCCATCTCGGCATGACGGGCGATGCCATCGCCCATCTCGAAGAGGCCTTCTCGCTCGCAATACTGACGCAAGCCGCGCGCGACAAGATGCGGAAGGCCGGTACCGCCGAAACGGAAGTGGCAGCCGCAAGCGGCGTGATCGGCGCCGAGGATGGCGAGCTCATTACCAGATATCGCAAGGCCCTGGCGCGCGTCGTCGCCGTGGACGATTTTGCGCCGGAGGATCTCGCGCTGCACCCGGCGGAGAAGCAAGACCCTCCTCATCTGGCGCGCGCCACGGGGGATTGAGGCGGCGCGGCGCGCAAGCTGCTATGCTTGTCTCCGGCGCAACAAGAAAATGCAGGTTCGAGCGTGCCCACCCGCCCGGAGAAATTTCAGGATGCCGCAGCCCTTGCCGATGCCGTCATCGCACGCACAGGCAAGAAAATCGTTCTGGCGCTGCCGCTCGGCCTCGGCAAGCCCAATCATTTCGTCAATGCGCTGGTGGCGCGCGCGGCGGCAGATCCTTCCATTTCACTTCGCATATTCACCGCGCTGACGCTTGAAGTGCCGCGCGCTGGCGGCGGCCTCGAAGGCCGCTTCATGGGTCCCGTGCTCGAGAGGCTCTTCACCGGCTATCCCGAACTTGCCTATGCGCGCGATCTTCATTCGGGCCGTCTGCCTGCCAATATCGAGGTCAATGAATTCTTCCTGCAGGCCGGCAAGTGGCTCGGCTCGCCGCGGCAGCAACAGGCCTATATTTCCGCAAACTACACCCATGCGCTGCAATACATCCTGCAATCCGGCGTCAATGTGGTGGCGCAGCTCGTCGCACCTTCGGAGACGGGCGAGACCTTCAGCCTGAGCAGCAATCCCGATATCACCCCCGATCTCCTGCAGGCGCGGCGCGAAGGCCGGGCGGCGTTCATCTCCGTCGGCGAGACCAACGCCAACCTGCCCTATATGGGCGGCGATGCCGAAGTGACGGCAGAGACATTCGACTTCCTGCTCGACAATCCTTCGCTCCATTTCCCGCTCTTCGCGCCGCCGCGCGAGCCGGTGACGCTTGCCGACCATGCGATCGGTCTTCGTATCGCGGGCCTCATTCCCGACGGCGGGACATTGCAGATCGGCATCGGCTCCATCGGCGACGCGATCGGCCATGCGCTGCGGCTGCGGCACCTTGAGAACGAGAGTTTCAAGGCACTCCGCGACAGGCTCTCGGCCGAGGGCGGCGAGTGCGAACCCTTCGATGAAGGGCTTTACGGCGCGAGCGAGATGCTGGTCGAATGTTTCATCGACCTCATCGAGGCCGGCGTGGTGAAGCGCGAGGCGGATGGCGCGCTCGTTCATGGCGGCTTCTTTCTTGGCTCGCGCGCCTTCTACGCCAAGCTCCGCGCGATGAGCCCGCAGATGCGGGCGAAGATCGCCATGGTGCCGGTGAGTTTCGTCAACGAGCTTCTGGGCGAGGAAGAGCGAAAGCGCGCTGCGCGAAAGAAGGCCCGTTTCATCAACACCGCCATGATGGCGACGCTCACAGGTGCCGCCATATCGGATGGGCTCGAAGACGGGCGCGTGGTGAGCGGCGTCGGCGGGCAGTACAACTTCGTCGCCCAGGCCTTCGCGCTTGAAGGCGCCCGCTCGGTGATCGCGCTCCGTGCCACACGCAGCAAGGATGGCAAGACGCTATCCAACGTGCTCTGGAATTACGGGCATACGACCATTCCGCGGCATTTGCGCGACATGGTGGTGACGGAGTATGGCGTGGCCGATCTGCGCGGCAAGCCAGACGGCGAGGTGGCGGCGGCCATGCTCTCCGTTGCCGATTCCCGCTTTCAGGAGGAACTGCTCGACCGCGCGAAACAGGCCGGCAAGATTGCGCGCGACTACAGGATTCCGGAACGGCACCGGACCAATACGCCCGGCCGTCTGGAAGAGGCGCTGGGGGAGGCCCGGCGCCGGGACAAGCTGCCGCTTTTCCCCTTCGACAGCGATTTCACGGAAGTCGAGCAGGCGCTCATGCCGGCGCTCGGCAAGCTCCGCAACGCCACCAAGGGGGAGCTTGCCCGGCTGATGCTTAGGGGCGGCAAGGCGGATGAGGCGGCGCAGGCCGGGCTCGAACGGATGGGGCTCGCAAGGCCCCGGAGCCTCACGGACCGGCTCTACCGGCGGCTGCTCCTCGCCGCCATGGCCGGGAGCTGAATCCGGCCCGAGGCCCCTCAGCGTTACTTTCTTGCCGCACCGCACAAAATTCCCGGTTTTTGGCGGTAAATTTGCCTCACCGGTCTTGGATTTCCGGAACCCTCCTCATATATAGCGCCGATATATCGATCCGATACAGGCAGCGGGCCGTAGATCGGTTTGACGCGGGGATTTCCTGGATATGCATGTCACGACCCTCTGCCTCGGCGCCCTCGCCTTCGGCGACGCCACGGGCTACGAGATCAACAAGATGTTCGAGGATGGCCCGTTCAGCCATTTCCTCGACGCGAGCTATGGGTCGATCTATCCGGCGCTGACGCGGCTGACCGATGAGGGCCTCGTGACCTGCAGGACCGAGCAGCAGGAAGGGCGTCCCGACAAGAAGATCTATTCCCTCACCGAAAAGGGGCGCCGCCAGCTTGGCGATGCCCTCGGACAGCAGCTCGCCCCGGACAAGTTCCGCTCCGAATTCCTCTTCACCGTTCTCTTTGCCCATCTGCTGCCGCGCGACCGCGTCCGCAGCCTGGTCGATCAGCGGCTCGCCGCCATGAAGGGAAAGGTGGAGGACCTCTCACAGGCCGATGAGGAAGACACACCCGGCATGGATTTCGCCCGCCGCTACGGGCACGCCGTCTTCGCCGCCTCCATCGAGTTCCTCGAACGCAACAGGCATCTGATCGAAGACGCCGCCATCGAAGAAAAAGCCCATGCTTGAACGTCAGAAAAACACGATCGAACGAATGACAGGCGGCCGCCTCCACCGCTCGCACTACATTGCCATCGGCATCGCCGTCGCGATCCTGCTGTGGTTCGCGACCGGCCTGTTCAGCTCCGGCGGCAATGGCAACGGGATGACCGCAGCGGAAGAAGACGCCGCCAGTGCCGTTATGCCACGGGTCCGCGTGACGGAGTCCGAAGCCGCGATGAGGCAGAGCTTCATCACCGTTCGCGGGCGCACCGAAGCAAAGCGCGCCGTGCATGTGCGCGCCGAGACGCAGGGCCGGGTGATCGAACTTCCCGTGGAAAAAGGCCAGCGCGTGAAGAAGGGCGATGTGCTCTGCCGGTTGCAGATCGACGCCCGCGATGCCCAGCTTGCGGAAGCGCGCGCGCTCGTGCAGCAGCGCAAGCTCGAATATGACGCCGCACGCCAGCTTGCCGAAAAGGGCCACCGCGCACCGACCGCCGTTGCCGGCAACAAGGCTGCGTTCGATGCGGCGCAGGCGCGTCTCAAGCAGATGGAAATCGAACTGAGCCAGACGAAGATCGTCGCTCCCTTCGATGGCGTTTTCGACGATCGTCCGGTCGATGTCGGCGATTATGTCCGCGTCGGCGACGTCTGCGGCCTCGTGGTGGAGCTCGATCCGCTGCTCGTTGCGGGTCAGGTCTCGGAAGATCGCGTAGGCGCCATGCAGATCGGACGGCCGGGCACGGCCCGCCTCGTCACCGGCGAGACGGTCGAAGGCCGCATCCACTTCGTCGCGAAAACCGCCGATCCGGCGACGCGGACCTTCCGCGTGGAACTCGAGGTACCGAACCCCGACTTCAGCATGCGCTCGGGCATCACCGCGCAGATCGTCGTTCCCGGTCAGGAAGTCCTCGCACACCGGATCCCGAGCAGTATCATTGCACTGAACGACAATGGCACCGTCGGCGTGCGCACGGTCGACAAGGAAGGCCGCGTCGCTTTCCAGCCGATACAGCTGATCGACGATACGCCGGAAGGCCTCTGGATTGCCGGACTTCCCGACAAGGTGACCATCATCACGGTCGGGCAGGACTATGTGATCGAGGGACAGAAGGTTGAAGCCATTCCCGCAACACAGGTTGGAGCGGCGCTGTGAATTCCGTCATCGACGCCATATTGGGGCGGACCCGAACCGTTCTCACCACGATGGTCCTCCTCGTGGCGGCGGGCATCATTTCCTTCATCACGATTCCGAAGGAAGCCGATCCCGATATTCCGATTCCGATCTTCTACGTCTCGATCGTCCATCACGGCATTTCGCCGGAGGACGCCGAACGCCTGCTCATCCGGCCGATGGAAACGGAGCTGCGTTCGCTTGAAGGGCTGAAGGAAATCACGGCCATCGCCTCGCAGGGCCATGCCGGCATCGTGCTTGAGTTCGACGTCAATTTCGACAAGAACAGCGCCATGCAGGATGTGCGCGAGAAGATCGATCTCGCGCGGCCGAAATTGCCGAACGACACGGAAGAGCCGACCATCACCGAATTCAACACGTCGCTCTTCCCCGTCCTCGTCGTGACGCTGTCCGGCGAGGTCCCGGAGCGGACGCTTTATAATGCCGCGCAGGCGCTGAAGGACGAGATCGAAGCGATCCCGACCGTGCTGCAAGCCGATCTTGTCGGCCATCGCGAGGAATTGCTCGAGATCGTCATCGACCCGGCCAAGCTCGAATCCTACGGTATTTCGCAGAGCGAACTCATCAATACGGTGTCGCTCAACAACCGGCTTGTCGCCGCCGGCAATATCGACACCGGCCGGGGGCGTTTCTCGGTCAAGGTTCCGGGGCTCTTCGAAACACGGGAAGACGTGCTCGAACTGCCGATCAAGGCGTCCGGCGAAGGCGTGGTGACGCTTTCCGACGTTGCCGACATCCGCCGGACCTTCAAGGATCCGGATGGCTATGCTCGCTTCAACGGGCATCAGGCCATCGCCATCGAAATCACGAAGCGCATCGGCACGAACATCATCGACAACAATATGCAGGTCCGCGAGGTCGTGGAGCGGCTGACGAAGGACTGGCCGGAAGCGATTCATGTCGACTACACGATGGACGCGTCGGACTGGATCTACCGGTCGCTCGGCTCCCTGCAGTCCTCCATCGCGACGGCAATCGTTCTCGTCATGATCGTCGTCGTTGCCGCACTCGGCCTGCGTTCGGCCATCCTTGTCGGCATCGCCATTCCGACATCCTTCATGATCGGATTCTTCTTCCTTTCCTCCACCGGCTACACCGTGAACATGATGGTCATGTTCGGCATGTTGCTTGCGGTCGGCCTCCTCGTCGACGGCGCAATCGTCGTGGTCGAATATGCCGACCGGAAAATGTCGGAGGGGCTGAGCAAGTTCGACGCCTATGCGCTCGCTTCCAAGCGCATGTTCTGGCCGGTCGCGTCCTCCACGGCGACGACGCTTGCCGCCTTCCTGCCCATGCTTCTGTGGCCGGGCGTCTCCGGCAAGTTCATGAGCTATCTGCCGATCACGCTGATCGTGGTGCTCACGGCATCGCTCATCACGGCGCTCATCTTCGTGCCGACGCTCGGCACGGTGTTCGGCAAGGCCGAAACGGAGAACGATACGGTTCTGAAGCAGCTCGCCGGCGCCGAAACGGGGGATATCCGCGCACTGCCGGGGCTTACGGGTTCCTATGTGCGGATGCTGGACAAGCTGGTCCATTACCCCGGCCGCGTGCTGGCAGGAACCGGCGCCGTGATCGCCGGGACGATCGTGCTGTTCTCGGCCTTCAACAGCGGGGTCGAGTTTTTCGTCGACACCGAGCCGGAGCGCGCCATCGTGCTCATCAGCGCGCGCGGCAATCTTTCGGCCGCCGACACGCTTACGCTGGCGCAGGATGTCGAGAGCATCGTGCTTGCGACCGAGGGCGTGAAGACCGTGTTCACGCGTACCTCCCCCGGCCTTGGCGAACGCGGCGGACGCGGCAATGACGTCCCGAAGGATCTCGTCGCGCAGCTGCTGATCGAGTTCAAGCCTTATGAGGAGCGTCGCAAGGGCGCGCTGATCCTCGAGGAAATCCGGCAGAACACGGCGACGCTTCCCGGCATCAAGGTCGAGGTGCGCAAGCAGGAGGATGGGCCGCCCACCGGCAAGGATATCCA
The DNA here is from genome assembly GCA_019636015.1 of Parvibaculaceae bacterium. Taxonomy (GTDB): domain Bacteria; phylum Pseudomonadota; class Alphaproteobacteria; order Parvibaculales; family Parvibaculaceae; genus Parvibaculum. The sequence goes on along the minus strand of JAHBYJ010000001.1, from coordinate 764,383 downwards.
GATCGAACTTACATCGACGGATTACCAGAAGCTTCTTGCGACGACGGGCTTCATCCGCGAGCATCTCGACAAGAATGTCGGCGGCCTCATCGATATCGAGGATGGACGGCCGCTGCCGGGAATCGAGTGGGTGCTGACGGTCGACCGTGAAATGGCGGGCCGCTTCGGCGCCGACGTGACCTCGGTCGGCGCAGTGATCCAGCTCGTCACCAACGGTATCCTGATCGGCGAGTACCGGCCGGACGATTCACGCGATGAAGTGGATATCCGCGTCCGCTTCCCGGACAATTTCCGGGTGCTCGACCAACTCGACAATCTGCGCGTGCAGACGCAGACGGGCCTTGTGCCGATCAGCAATTTCGTGAAGCGCGAAGCGCGGCCCCAGGTGAGCTCCATCGAACGGATCAACGGCTTCCGCCGCATCCTCATCAAGGCGAATACGGCGATCGATCCGGCGACGGGAGAGAAGATCAATGTGGATGCGAAGGTCGGCGAATTGTCGCAATGGCTGTCGCAGCAGGAAATCGATCCTGCGGTGAGTGTCCGCTTCCGCGGCGCCAATGAGGAGCAGGCGGAGTCCGCCTCCTTCCTCGGCGGTGCGCTGATTGCCGCCCTGTTCCTGATGTTCATCATCCTGCTGACGCAGTTCAACAGCTTCTATCACTCGGGGTTGACGCTGCTGGCCATCGTGCTTTCGGTTTTCGGTGCGCTGATCGGCATGGTCGTCACGGGGCAGGCCTTCTCCGTCATCATGACGGGCACGGGCATCGTCGCGCTGGCGGGCATCGTGGTGAACAATTCGATCATCCTGATCGACACCTACCAGCGCCTCCGCGAGGACGCGATGGATGTCATCGAGGCGGTGCTGCGCACGGCAGGACAGCGGCTGCGCCCGATCATGCTGACCACGATCACCACCATGTTCGGGCTGTTGCCGATGGCATTGCAGCTCAACCTCGATTTCGTGACACGCGAGATCGTGATCGGCGGTCCGGTGGCCGTGTGGTGGGTGCAGCTGTCGACGGCGATCATCTTCGGACTCGCCTTCTCCACGCTGCTCACTCTGGTGCTGATACCGGTGCTGCTTGCGGCGCCGACCGTCATCCGCGCCAAGCGGGCGGCGCGGCGGAATGGGACGACCTATACGACCTATCGCGACGAGATGCGCCGCGCGGCGGAGTGATCCGCTCAGGCCTCGTCCACAATCGGGTTTGAAAGCAGGCCGACACCTTCGATCTCGATATCGATCGTGTCGCCTGCCTTCATCCAGACGGGCGGTGTCCGCGCGAAGCCGACGCCGGCCGGCGTTCCCATCACCAGCACATCGCCCGGCTCCAGCGTCAGGCATTGCGCAAGCAGCATGATCGTCTCATCGACCGGGAAGATCATGTCGCGCGTATTCGCGCTCTGCATGACCTTGCCGTTGAGACGGGATTCGATCCTGAGGCCAGTTGCGCCCGGCGGCAGTTCATCCGCCGTCACGAAGGCCGGGCCGAAGGGGCCCGTGCCATCGAAATTCTTGCCGATGGTCCATTGCGGCGTGCGGCGCTGATAGTCGCGCACCGACACATCGTTGAAACAGGCATAACCCGCGACATGGGAAAGCGCATCCGCCTTGGCGACATGGCGCGGCACGCGGCGGCCGATCACGGCTGCGAGTTCCGCCTCGAAATCGAGCTGTCCGGAGACGCGGGGGCGGATGACCGGCGTGCCATGGCCGACCAGCGTGGTGGCGCCGCGCATAAAGAAATTAGGGTAATCGGGCTTTTCGCGACCTCCTTCCGCCGCATGCTCGGCATAGTTGAGCCCGAGACAGATGATCTTGCCCGGGCGAGGAAGCACGGGCAGCAGCTTCGCGTCCTCAAGCGGCCGGCGCGGCGCCTTCTCCGCAAGGCTCCGCGCTGCCGCAAGGGCAGCCTCGCCCCCCTGCAACATGTCGAAGAGCGAAGCGGGCGCACCTGCGATCTCCGCAAGGTCGGCAATCTCGCCGCCCGTCACGGCACCGAACCGCGCCTCACCGGCTTCCTCGAATGTCACAAACCGCATGTCGCCCTCCGCATTTTTCGGCGGGACTTTGCGCCGGAAGCCGTTTCCTTTCAATCCCGCTTTTTCCCGGCGCGTTTACCGGTCTAGACTTCTCAAAACAAAAATGGGGGAGGAGAGGTCATGACGCAGGAGAATTCCACCACTGGACCCGATTTCGATGCCGTGATCGTCGGCGCCGGATTTGCCGGGATGTACATGCTTCACCGGCTGCGCAAGGCCGGGCTTTCGGTGCGCGTCTTCGAGACGGGCGACGGGGTGGGCGGCACCTGGTACTGGAACCGCTATCCGGGCGCGCGTTGCGACGTGGAGAGCCTCGAATATCAATATGGCTTCTCCGACGAAATCCAGAAAGGCTGGACCTGGACCGAGCGCTATGCGGCGCAGCCGGAAATCCTGCGCTACCAGAACTACGTCGCCGACAAGCTCGACCTCAGGAAGGACATCCGCTTCGAGACGAAAATCACCTCCGCCGACTACGACGCGCCGAGCGGGTTGTGGACGGTCGCAACCGACAAGGGCGACAGGCTCCGCACGCGCTTCTGCATCATGGCGACGGGCTGCCTTTCCGCCGCGCGCGTGCCGGACTTCAAGGGCATCGGAGATTTTGCGGGCAAGTGGTATCACACCGGCAACTGGCCGCATGAAGGCGTCGACTTCACGGGCAAGCGCGTTGCCGTGATCGGCACCGGCTCTTCCGGCATCCAGAGCATTCCGATCATCGCCGAGCAGGCGGCGCATCTCACCATCTTCCAGCGCACCGCGAATTTCACGCTGCCTGCCGGCAACAAGCCTCTCTCGCCAGAGGAAGTCGCGCGCACCAAGGAAACGCTTCTCGCCGACCGCGAACGTGCGCGGCAGACGCGGGGCGGGCTTATCTGCTTCGACTATAATGAAGCTCTGGCCGAGGAGATGACGCCGGAAGCGCGCGAGAAGGAACTCCTGACGCGCTGGACGCAGGGCGGTTTCGCGTTTCTGGGTGCCTATGGCGACCTGATGGCGACGAAGGAGGCGAACGACATTGCCGCCGATTTCGCCCGGGCACAGATGCGCGCGCGCGTCGGAAAGCCCGAGGTCGCCGAGAAGCTCATGCCCTATGACCACCCGGTCGGCGTGAAGCGGCTCTGCCTCGACACCGGCTATCTCGAAATCTTCAACCGGCCGAATGTCGAACTCGTCGATGTGCGCGAGACGCCGATCGAGCGGATCACGCAAGCCGGCGTGCTGTGCGGCGGCAAGGAGTACGAAGCGGATGCCATCGTCTTCGCGACCGGCTTCGACGCGATGACGGGCGCCATTCTCGGCGTCGATATCACGGGCCGCGATGGCGAGAAGCTCCGCGAGAAATGGGCGGCGGGGCCGCGCACCTATCTCGGCCTTGGCTCTGCGGGCTTTCCCAATCTCTTCTTTATCACCGGACCCGGCAGCCCTTCCGTTCTCAGCAACATGATCGTCTCCATCGAGCAGCATGTGGACTGGATCACGGACTGCATATCGAAGCTCACCAGCGGCAATATCCGTTCCATCGAGGCGACGAAATCCGCCGAAGACGAATGGGTGGCGCATGTGAACGAGCTCGCCGCGGAGTCGCTCTATCCGCAGGCGAATTCCTGGTACATGGGCGCGAATATTCCCGGCAAGCCGCAGGTCTTCATGCCCTATCCGGGTGGTGTCGATGTCTATGGGCAGAAGCTCGCCGAAGTCGCCGCCGCCGATTATGAGGGATTCCAGCTCGGCGCCTGAGGAAAGCCCCATTTGACAGGGGGGCGCATGCTTCTTACTCAGGCTGATACGCCATTTCCGGGCGAGGGAGGCCCTTTCGATGAAAAGTCTGTTGATCGCGAATCGCGGCGAGATTGCCGTGCGTATCGCGCGCGCCGGTGCGGAACTCGGGCTTCGCACCGTCGCGGTCTATGCCGAAGACGATGCACTGTCGCTTCATGTGCGGGCCGCCGACGAGGCGCTGCCGCTGACGGGCATGGGGGCCGCCGCCTATCTCGATATTCGCCAGATCGTGGCCGAAGCGAAGAAGGCGGGCTGCGACGCGATCCATCCCGGCTACGGGTTCCTGAGCGAGAATGCCGCCTTCGCCGAAGCCTGCGCGAAGGAGGGCATCACATTTGTCGGTCCTTCGCCGGAGGCGCTGCGCCTTTTCGGCGACAAGGCAGAGGCGCGGGCGCTTGCGGCAAGGCTCGGCGTACCGCTCTTTCCCGGCACGAATGGCGCGACGAGCCTTGAGGAGGCACGCAGCTTCATGGATGCCCATGGCGCCGTGATGCTGAAGGCGCTGGCGGGCGGCGGCGGACGCGGCATGCGCGCCGTCACCGATCCGAAGGACCTCGCGGAGGCCTATGAGCGCTGCCGCTCGGAAGCGCAGGCGGCATTCGGCGGTGGCGACATCTATGTCGAGAAGCTCGTTCGGAAGGCCCGGCATATCGAAATCCAGATCGTCGGCGACGGCACGCATGTCATCGATCTCGGCGAGCGCGAATGCACACTGCAGCGGCGCAACCAGAAAGTTGTCGAGATCGCGCCGAGCCCGACGCTCGATGCAGGGCTCCGCAAGCGCCTCGTGGAAGCGGCGCGAACACTCGCCGGCGCGGCGAGCTACAAGGGGCTCGGCACGTTCGAGTTCCTGATCGACATGGAAGCGAAATCGGCCGACACGGCCATCGCCTTCATGGAAGCCAATCCGCGACTGCAGGTCGAACATACCGTCACGGAAGAAGTGACGGGCGTCGATCTCGTGAAGACGCAGCTTCGCATCGCGGCTGGCGCGACACTCAAGGATGTTGGCCTTGCTGAAAGCCCCGCTCCGCGCGGCTTTGCGATCCAGCTTCGCGTGAACATGGAGCGGATGAACGAAGCGGGCGAGGCCGTGCCGACGGGCGGTGTGCTCAATGCCTTCACGCCGCCTTCGGGGCCCGGCATTCGCGTCGACACATTCGGTTACGCGGGCTATCGCACGAGTCCGAACTACGACTCTCTGCTCGCCAAGCTCATCGCGTATTCGCCCGCTGCAGACTATGCCTCGGCAGTCACCCGGGCGCGCCGGGCGCTCAGCGAATTCCAGATCGAAGGCGTGACGACGAATCTCTCCTTCCTGCAGGCGCTTCTTGCGCGAGCGGATGTACAGGCAAACGAGGTTCACACGAGCTTCATCGCCGGACATGCCGCCGAGCTCATGAAGACGGAAGCCGCGCCTTCTCGCTTCTTTACCGGCGGCAATGGCGCTGGTGCCGCCGCTGCGAAACATGTCGAAGGCCCGGCGGGCACGACGCCCGTGCCTTCCACTATGCAGGGCAAGGTCATTTCCATCGATGTCGCCGAGGGCGCAACGGTCGCCAAAGGGCAGCAAATCGCCGTGCTCGAGGCGATGAAGATGGAACACACCATCGCCGCGCCTTTCGGCGGCACGGTGCGCAAGGTCGCGGCCATCGCGAATGCGACGCTGATGGAAGGCGAGCCGATCCTCTTCATCGAGGAGGGTGCGGGTGGCGCTGCGGCAGCGGTGACGGAAGAAGCCATCGACCCCGATTACATCCGCCCCGACCTGCAGCATGTGATCGACCGCCATGCGATCGGCCTCGATGAGAACAGGCCGGATGCGGTGGCGAGGCGGCGCAAGCGCAACCAGCGCACGGTGCGCGAGAATATCGACCATCTCTGCGACGAAGGCAGCTTCATCGAATATGGCGCGCTTGCCCTTGCCGCACAGCGCCGCCGCCGCTCCATGGAGGAGCTGTTGAAGATGAGTCCGGCGGACGGACTCGTCTCCGGCGTCGGCACGGTGAACGCCTCGCTCTTCGGCGAGGAAAAGGCGCGCGCGTTGGTGATGGGTTACGACTTCACGGTCTTTGCCGGCACGCAGGGCGCGATGAACCACAAGAAGATGGACCGCATGCTCTTCCTTGCGCGGGACCAGAAGCTGCCGGTGGTGCTGCTTGCCGAAGGCGGCGGCGGGCGGCCCGGCGACACGGACACGGCGGGCGTTGCCGGTCTCGACACCCCGACCTTCCACACTTTCGCGACGCTTTCCGGCAAGGTGCCTCTCGTCGGCATGACGGCGGGTCGATGCTTTGCTGGCAATGCGGCGCTGCTCGGCTGCTGCGACGTCATCATCGCGACGGCGGATTCCAATATCGGCATGGGCGGCCCGGCCATGATCGAGGGCGGCGGGCTCGGCGTTTATGCACCCGAAGATGTGGGCCCCGCCGAGGTACACCGCAAGAATGGCGTCATCGACATCTTCGTGAAGGACGAAGAAGAGGCGATCGAGGCCTGCAAGAAATATCTATCCTATTTCCAGGGGCCCGTGACGGAGTGGGAAGCGAGCGACCAACGGATGCTGCGCCATCTTATTCCCGAGAACCGGCTTCGCGCCTACGACATCGACAAGGTGATCGAGGCGGTGGCGGATGCGGGTTCCGTGCTCGAACTCCGCAAGGAGTTCGGCATAGGCATCAAGACCGCGCTGATCCGCATGGAAGGCCGGCCGATGGGGCTGATGGCGAACAATCCCTATCACCTCGGCGGCGCCATCGACGCGGAAGCGGCCGATAAGGCTGCGCGTTTCATGCAGCTTTGCGATGCCTTCGGCCTGCCGATCCTGTCGCTCTGCGATACGCCGGGCTTCATGGTCGGCCCGGAGATCGAGAAGGAAGCGCAGGTTCGCCATGTGAGCCGCATGTTCGTGACGGCGGCCAACATGTCCGTGCCGCTATTCGCCGTGGTGCTGCGCAAGGGCTATGGCCTCGGCGCGCAGGCGATGACGGCGGGGAGCTTCCACGCACCCTTCTTCAACATCTCCTGGCCGACCGGCGAGTTCGGCGGCATGGGGCTCGAAGGCGCGGTGCGGCTCGGCTATCGCCGCGAGATGGAGGCGATCGAAGACCCGGAAGAGCGCGACGCCTTCTACCGCAAGATGGTCGACCGCTATTACGAGAACGGCAAGGCGACCAACATGGCCTCCTTCCTCGAAATCGACGCGGTGATCGACCCGGCGGAAACGCGGCACTGGGTCATGCGCGGCATGAAATCCCTGCCGCCGGCGGGCCCGCGCACCACGCGAAGTTTCATCGATACATGGTGAGAATATGAAGAGGCGGCTCAGGCCGCCTCTTCCGCCACAAATCCCTTCCAGCCGCGCATATAGGTAACGAAGGCCGAGCCGAGCCCTTCGTTCCGCAAATGTTGCTCGGTCACCGGCAATGCAGGCGAGACATAGGCCGCATCGCCAAGCACGCGGCGCGGGAAATCGTGGCGCAGGATCGCGGCGCGGCCGATCACCGCGAAGTCGCAGCCCGCTTCGATCACGTCTGCGGCATCCTGCGCACTCATGATCTTGCCGGCGGCGCCGAGGCGGACATTGCCCCGCTTCAGCTCCGTGAAGACGCTCATCAACGAGCGGCCGTGGAATTCTTCCTCTACCGGCTCCTTCTTCACGTCCCAGAGCGACATGTCGAGATAGTCGATCTTTGCCTGTGTCAGAAGTTCGATGGCGACATCGCGAATTTCGGCAAGCTTCAGGCCGAAGCGTTCAGGCGAGAGGCGGATACCGAGCTGGAAGTCCGGCCCACAGGCGGCGCGGATACCCTCCACCACCTCGAAAGTCAGGCGGGCGCGATTTTCCAGCGAGCCGCCATAGCGGCCTTCGCGCCGGTTGATCTCGGGCGAGAGAAACTGCGCCAGCAGGTAGCCATGCGCGCCATGCACCTCGACGCCATCGAAGCCCGCCTTCTCGGCGCGCCGCGCCGCCGCGATAAAGGCGTCGCGCGCCGCTTCCACTTCCGTATCGGTCATGGCGCGGGCGCCGGTATCGGCATCGTCGGAGGGGCCGACGACATCCTTCACGATCTCCTTCGGCGAGCGGATGCCGGCGTGGTGAAGCTGCACGGAGGACACCGAACCGTGGCGATTGATTTCCGCGGCAAGCCGCGTCAGCCCTTCGAGGTGGCGGTCATCCCAGATGCCGAGCTGGCCCGGAAAGCCCTGCCCGCCCGCCTGCACATGGGCGGCGCAGGTCATGGTGAGACCGAAGCCGCCTTCGGCGCGCATGGTCAGCCAGCGGAACTCGTCATCCGACAGGCGGCCATCTTCGTGGCTCTGGGTGTTGGTGAGCGGCGCCAGCATGAAGCGGTTCTTCATGGCCGGGCCCCGGGCAAGAATAAGCGGCGTGGCGAGCTTGTCGGTCGTGCGCATGGGAAACCTCGAATGGGGAATGGCGATAGGCGTTTATAGCCCCGGGGGCGGAATCTTTACAGGCCGCCCGTTTCAGCCCTTTTTGGCCCTCAACAGGACGTAGCGTCAGCCCGGAAAGCGCCATTTCGTCCCTCGCGGGCGGTCTTGCATTCGCGGGCCGGGGCTCTATGACTCGTGGCAAAGATATTCAGCTGGAGCCAAGCGGAGGAGCACCATGGAAGAGCGCGTCAAGATCACGATGAATGAAGGCGTCGCCGATGTCCGCCTCGTGCGGACGGACAAGATGAACGCGCTCGACGATGCGATGTTCGCGGGCCTCCTTGAAGCGGGCGAGAAGCTCAAGGCCGACAAGTCGGTCCGCGCCGTCGTGCTTTCGGGCGAAGGCCGCGCCTTCTGCGCCGGGCTCGACATGAGCAATTTCGGCCGCATGGCGAGCGGCGGGCGCGAAGAAAACAAGTCCGAGGTGACCGGCAGGCTTGCCCAGCGCAGCCATGGCGTCTCCAACCGGGCGCAATATGCGGCGATGGTCTGGCGCGAGATTCCGGTGCCGGTGATCGCCGCCGTTCACGGCGTCGCCTTTGGCGGCGGCTTCCAGGTCGCGCTCGGGCCCGATATCCGCTATGCGGCACCGGGCACGCGCTTTTCCGTCATGGAAATCAAATGGGGCCTCGTGCCCGACATGGCCGGCATGTATCTGATGCGCGGGCTGGCGCGCGACGATGTGATCCGCGAACTCACCTATACCGGCCGCATCTTCGAGGCCGAGGAAGCGCTTGCCATGGGCTTCGTCACGCGTATTTGCGCCGATCCGCTGGCGGATGCACTTGCGACCGCGCGCGAAATCGCCGACAAGAGCCCATCCGCGATCCGCGCCGCCAAGCGCATCTTCAACGCCGCGCCGGACCAGGATGCCAGCCAGATCCTTCTTGCCGAATCGGTCGAGCAGGACAAGCTGATCGGCGGCGCGCATCAGAAGGAAGCGATCATGGCCAATCTCGAGAAGCGCCGGCCAGCCTTCGCGGACTGAAGCAAGAGGACCGATGGCCGAGAACCGTTCCAACCCAGCACCCGGTCGCGACGGCGCGACACGCTTGACGCTTCGCCGGCCGGACGACTGGCATGTCCACCTGCGCGATGGCGCGATGCTCGCTTCCGTCGCGAGCTTCACGGCGCGGCAGTTCGGCCGGGCGATCGTCATGCCGAACCTCAATCCGCCGGTCACGACGGTTGCCGCGGCCAGGGCCTATCGCGACCGCATTCTGGCGGCTGTCGAGCCGGGGCTCTCCTTCGAGCCGCTCATGACCTGCTACCTCACCGACAGTATCGATGCGGGAGAGATAGAGCGGGGATTTGCCGAAGGCGTGTTCACGGCCTCAAAACTCTATCCCGCGCATGCCACGACCAATTCGGCGCATGGCGTCACCGATGTCCGCAACATTTACGGCGCGCTGGAAACCATGCAGCGGATCGGCATGCCGCTCCTCGTGCATGGCGAGGTGACGGACCATCATGTCGATATCTTCGACAGGGAAGCCGTTTTCATCGAACGGATCCTGAAGAAGCTGATGGCGGACTTCCCGGCGCTCAAGGTGGTGTTCGAACACATTACCACCGCCGATGCCGTGGCCTTCGTCGAGGCGGGCGGCGCCAATCTCGCGGCGACCATCACGCCGCATCATCTCACGATCAACCGCAACGCCATGTTCGAGGGCGGCATCCGGCCTCATTTCTATTGCCTGCCGGTCGCGAAGCGCGAGCCGCACCGGCTTGCCCTGAGGAAAGCGGCGGTATCGGGCTCTCCAAAATTCTTCCTCGGCACCGACTCCGCGCCCCACGCGACCGATGCCAAGGAATCGGCTTGCGGCTGCGCCGGCATCTTCAATGCGCCTTACGCGCTTGAAAGCTATGCGACGGTTTTCGAAGAGGAAGGCGCGCTCGACCGGCTCGAGGCCTTCGCGTCCGAGAACGGTCCGAAGTTCTACGGCCTGCCGCTCAACGAAGGCACCGTCACGCTCGAGCGGCGCGACGTCCAGGTGCCGGAGAAGCTGAAGCTTGCAAGCGCTGATCTCGTTCCCTTCCATGCCGGCGAGACGCTCCGCTGGTGCATTACCGGCGAGCGCCAATAGGGCAAGCCACCGGCCATGCGTCTCAGGCGCGGCCTTCCGTCATGTCATTCCGGAGGAGATTTTTCCGAAGGAGGATTGGTGGAGCCAGACGGAATCGAACCGACGACCTCTTGCATGCCATGCAAGCGCTCTCCCAACTGAGCTATGGCCCCAAATCCGGTGCGGCGCGGGTTGGGCCCCGCGCCAATGGTGGCGGAACTTAGTGCCGCTCTCTCCCGCGATCAAGAGAAAGTTGGGCTCCCTTCCGCGCGAAATCGCGGCGGGCGAGGATCAGTCGTCGTCGCCGCCCTTGCCGCCGCGAACGATGCCGGTCACGTCGTCGTCGCCGTCCTCATCCTCTTCGAGGAAGGTGTCGTCGTCGCTGTCATCGTCCACATCGACATCCACATCGTCGATATCGATATCGTCATCCGTGTCCGCGGCGAATTCCTCGTCCCGCATCGCATCGAGCGAGACGTTCTCGTCATCCTCGGCAACGGCCCTTTTAACGGGCTTTTCCTTCGGCTTTTCGGCCGGCTTGGCGCGCCTGGTCTTCGGACCCGCATCCGGCACATATTCATGCTTGCACTTCGGGCAGACGACGGGGTTCTTGTTCAGGTCGTAGAATTTCGCGCCGCAGCTCGGGCAATCGCGTTTCGTTCCCAACTCCGGTTTCGACAAGTTCGCACTCCCCGCGTCATTTTTTGCATCCAAGGGCCGCCGGGCGGCGAGCCTCGGGGCCCAGAAGGAATTTCCCATTGCCACGTTAAACTGCTCCTGTCAAAACCTATTCGCGCCCGGCCGGGGCAGGCATTGGCGCCGCTTCCGGCGAAAGGCCGGAGCCATCCGGCAGAGCCCGAAAACCGCGCCGCAGGAACCTCAATTGACCGCCCATTCCCCCTCCCCGCATGCGAGCCTCGCCGCCGAGCCCTCCCGCCCCCTTGGCGGCACGATCCGGGTGCCGGGCGACAAGTCGATTTCGCACCGGGCGCTGATCTTCGGGGCGCTGGCGGTCGGCGAGACGCGGATCCGGGGCTTGCTCGAGGGCGAGGACGTGCTGGCAACGGCCGAGACCATGCGCCGCCTCGGCGCGCGTGTGACGCGGCATGAAGACGGCACATGGTCGGTTTTCGGCGTCGGGGTGGGCGGCCTCCAGGAGCCCGCCATGCCGCTCGATTTCGGCAATTCGGGCACGGGCGCCCGCCTCGTCATGGGGCTCGTCGCAGGCCATTCGATCACGGCGACCTTTATCGGCGATGCCTCGCTGTCGCGCCGTCCCATGGGCCGCGTCATCGACCCGCTCACGGAGATGGGCGCCCATTTCCACGCGCGGGAAGGCGGGCGCATGCCGCTGACGCTGACCGGTGCGCGCCGCGCGCTCCCTATCACCTATCGTTCGCCGGTCGCCTCGGCGCAGGTGAAATCGGCGATCCTGCTTGCAGGGCTCAATGCGCCGGGCGTGACGACCGTGATCGAGCCCGTGCCGACCCGCGATCACACGGAGCGGATGCTGCGCGCCTTCGGCGCTCATGTCGAAACCAGGCAGGGCAAGGACGGGCTCGAAATCAGCCTCACCGGCGAACCGGAACTCACGCCCTGCCCGATCACGGTGCCGGGCGATCCTTCCTCCGCCGCCTTCCCCGTCGTCGCGGCGCTTCTCGTGCCGGGCTCCGACATCGTGGTGCAGGGCATCACGCTCAATCCGCATCGCGCCGGGCTCTATACGACGCTGAAGGAAATGGGCGGCGACATCGAAATCATGAACCAGCGCGAGGAAGGCGGCGAACCCGTTGCCGATCTCCGCGTGCGCCACAGCCGCCTGAAAGGCATCGACGTGCCGCCCGAACGCGCTGCCTCGATGATCGATGAATATCCGGTGCTCGCCGTTGCCGCCGCCTTTGCCGAAGGCGAGACGCGCATGATGGGCATTCACGAACTTCGCGTGAAGGAGAGCGACCGCATCGCCGCGACCGCCTCCGGCCTCCGCGCCAATGGCGTCAAGGTGCATGAGAGCGAGGACGGGATGGTGGTGGAAGGCCGCTCTGGCGCCGTCGCCGGGGGCGGCCATGTCGCCACCCATATGGATCACCGCATCGCCATGTCCTTCCTCGTCATGGGCTTTGCCGCCGAAAAGCCGGTGACGGTCGACGATGCCTCGATGATCGCGACGAGCTTTCCGGATTTCACCGGCCTGATGCGCGGCCTCGGCGCGAGCCTTGTCGGACAGGCGCAGTGAGCGGCAGCCTCGTCATCGCGGTCGACGGCCCAGCCGCCTCGGGCAAGGGCACGCTCGCGCGCAGGCTCGCCGCCCATTACGGCTTTGCCTATCTCGACACGGGCTCGCTCTACCGCGCGGTCGGTCATGCCGTCCGTCAGGCGGGTGGGGACCCCTCGGACGAGGCGGCGGCCGTTGCAGCGGCAAGGACGCTCGATCTCTCCCGCATCGACGACAAGGCGATCCGCACGCCGGAAGCGGGCGAGGCCGCGTCCCTCGTCGCGGCGATCCCCGCCGTCAGGGCCGCGATCCTCGACCTGCAGCGTAGCTTCGCGGCACATCCGCCGGGCGGCGCCGCCGGCGCGGTGCTCGACGGGCGGGACATCGGAACCGTGATCTGCCCCGAGGCCCCGGCCAAGCTCTTCGTGGTGGCCCGGCCGGAAATCCGGGCGCATCGCCGCTGGCTCGAACTCAAGAATTCGGGGTCCGCGGTCAGCGAGGCACAAGTCCTTGAGGATATTAAGGAAAGAGACCGGCGGGACGCTGAAAGGGCGGCCAGCCCCATGAAGCCCGCCGATGACGCGCACTTGCTCGATACCTCCGATTTGAGTATAGAAGCCGCGTTCGGCGCAGCCGTCGCGATCATAGATAAAGCATTGGGTTGAGTGCGTTTTCGTCCTTCGGGCGAGCGCGCCTTTTCGCATTTGCCGATGCTGTGGACCTGCGGCCATGCCGGGCATGTCCTTAACCCCTAACCGACTGCCCTATCCACCCGCTCCCATGCGACCAACGATTTCGGGAGAAGACCCGCGGACACAACCGCAGGCCGGAAAAAGCATCGTCAGGAGACTTTTCATTGGCTAGCACAGCAAGCTCGCTCAACCCGAGCCGCGAAGATTTCGCCGCCCTGCTCGAAGCGTCCTTCATGGACAGCAACATGCAGGAAGGCTCCGTCGTCAAAGGGACGGTTGTCGGCGTAGAGAACGATCTCGCCATCATCGACGTCGGCCTCAAGACCGAAGGCCGCGTCCCCCTCAAGGAATTTGCCGCGCCGGGCAAGCCCGCCTCGATCAATGTGGGCGACACCGTCGAGGTCTATCTCGAACGCATCGAAAACGCGATGGGCGAAGCGGTCCTGAGCCGCGAGAAGGCCAAGCGCGAGGAAAGCTGGATCCGTCTCGAAGTCGCCTTCGAGAAGCAGGAACGCGTCGACGGCCAGATTTTCGGCCGCGTGAAGGGCGGCTTCACCGTCGATCTCGACGGCGCCGTGGCCTTCCTTCCGGGCAGCCAGGTGGACATCCGCCCCGTGCGCGACGTCACGCCCCTCATGAACATTCCGCAGCCCTTCCAGATTCTCAAGATGGACAAGCGCCGCGGCAACATCGTCGTCTCGCGCCGTGCCGTGCTTGAAGAGACCCGCGCCGAACAGCGCCAGGAACTCGTCGAGAACCTCAAGGAAGGCCAGGTGCTCGAGGGCGTCGTCAAGAACATCACCGATTACGGCGCGTTCGTCGATCTCGGCGGTGTGGACGGCCTGCTGCACGTCACCGACATTGCGTGGCGCCGCGTGAACCATCCGACGGAAGTTCTCTCGATCGGCCAGTCCGTGAAGGTTCAGGTCATCAAGGTGAACCACGAGACGCAGCGCATCTCGCTCGGCATGAAGCAGCTCGAAGCCGATCCGTGGGAAGGCGTCGAAGCCAAGTACCCGCTCAATGCGCGCTTCAAGGGCCGCGTGACGAACATCACCGATTACGGCGCGTTCGTCGAACTCGAGCCGGGCGTCGAAGGCCTCGTCCATGTTTCCGAAATGAGCTGGACGAAGAAGAACGTGCATCCGGGCAAGATCGTTTCCACCTCGCAGGAAGTGGAAGTGATGGTGCTCGAAGTGGATCCGGTGAAGCGCCGTATCTCGCTCGGCCTCAAGCATTGCATGGACAATCCCTGGACGACCTTCGCCGAGCGCTTCCCGCCCGGTACCGTCGTCGAAGGCGAGATCAAGAACATCACCGAATTCGGCCTCTTCGTCGGTCTCGACGCCGATGTCGACGGCATGGTGCATATGTCCGATCTCGACTGGAACCGTGCTGGCGAAGAAGCCATGCAGGACTACCAGAAGGGCCAGGTGGTCAAGGCCGTCGTGCTCGATGTGGACACCGAAAAGGAACGCATCTCGCTCGGCATCAAGCAGCTCGGCGGCGATCCGATGGAATCGCTCGGCGAGATGCGCAAGGGCGCCGTCGTCACCTGCACGGTGACGGGCGTGACCGATAACGGCCTCGAAGTGACGGTCGGCGAAGACAACATGCCGTCCTTCATCCGCCGCGCCGAACTTGCGCGCGACCGTGCCGACCAGCGCCCCGAGCGTTTCGCGGTGGGCGACAAGGTCGATGCGCGCGTGACGCAGTTCGACCGCGCCGCCCGCAAGATCCAGCTCTCGATCAAGGCGCTGGAAATCGCGGAAGAGAAGGAAGCGGTTGCCCAGTACGGCTCGTCCGACTCGGGCGCCTCGCTCGGCGACATTCTGGGTGCGGCCCTCAACAAGGCCAATTCCGACGACAAGTAATCCGGCCTCGGGTGCGGATTAACCAGACGGGGCGGCTTCGGCCGCCCCGTTTTCGTTTCGGGACCAGCGAGCTACCGCAGCGAAACCGTTTACAGAATTTCCTGCGGCGTTAAGCTCCCGGTCCTGACCGGATAGCTGGAGGAAACCCCGTGCCGCTCGACGCCGATACTCTTGCCGACCGGCGGCGCCTGAAGCGCCGTCTGTTTCTCTGGCGTGCGGGCGCCGTTGCCGCGCTCGTCCTTGCGCTGATCGTGCTCACTGCCGATCGCGGCATGCCCTTCAAGCAGACCCATATCGCGCGCGTGACGATCGGCGGCATCATCGTCGACGACCGCTATCAGCAGGACATGCTGGAAAAGATCGCCAAGGACAGCAGCGTCAAGGCGGTCATCCTGTCGATCGACAGCCCGGGCGGCACGACGACGGGCGCCGAGGCGCTTTACGAGTCCGTGCGCGCCGTGGCGCAGGAAAAGCCGGTGGTGGCGGTGCTCGGCACAGTGGCCGCTTCGGGCGGCTATATCGCCGCCCTTTCCGCCGACCATATCGTGGCGCGGGGCAACACGATTACCGGTTCGATCGGCGTTCTCTTCCAGTGGACCCAGCTCGAGGAACTGCTCGGCAACATCGGCGTCGAGATGAAGGAGATCAAATCCTCGCCGCTCAAGGCCGAGCCAAGCCCCTTCCACAAGGCCGATCCCCGCGCCATCAAGGCGACGCAGGACATGATCGATACGTCCTATGCCTGGTTCCTGCGGCTCGTCTCGGAGCGGCGGGGCATGGACGAGGCGACAACGCGGCAGGTGGGCGACGGGCGGGTCTATACCGGCTGGCAGGCGGTCGAGAACGGGCTGGTCGACGGGCTCGGCGGCGAGGACGCCGCTCTTGCCTGGCTCGCCAGCGAGCATGGCGTCGATGCCTCGCTCCCCGTGACCGATTGGGAACCCACCTACCCGGTGCGTGGATTTGCCGGCTTCATGGGCCGGGCGGCAGGCGAGGCGGCGCTCTTTACCATTGAGGGTCTGGCCGGAAAAACGCAGCAGGCAAAAAGACTTACACTTGACGGTCTGACAAGCGTTTGGCAACCTGACCGCTAACACGACAAGGTTCCCGCCGCTTCCGGCCGGTGGCGGGCAACAAAATGAGGCGCAGCCGGGGGACGCAGGAACATGATCAAATCGGAACTTGTCGCCCGTCTCGCGCAAGCCAATCCCCATCTCTATCAGCGCGACGTGGAACGGATCGTCAGCACGGTCTTCGACGAGATTTCCGCCGCGCTCGCCCGGGGCGACCGGGTGGAATTGCGTGGTTTCGGCGCCTTTTCGGTGAAGAGCCGGCCCGCGCGCACGGGACGGAACCCGCGGACCGGCGAGCCCGTTCATGTCGAGGAAAAGTCGGTGCCCTTCTTCAAGACGGGCAAGGAATTGCGTGAGCGCCTCAATAACGCCGATATTTCCGACGACAAGCTGATGAGCCATGACGGCGACGATGGCGACGAGGACTGATCGCCGCCTGCCGCCCTCTCCGGACCGTTCTGGACAAGGCCGACCAAGTTGAAACTCCTGCGCTGGATCATCCTGCCGCCCGTCATCGTCCTTGTGATGGCGCTCGCCATTGCCAACCGGGGGGCCGTGACCTTCAGCCTCGACCCCTTCGACACGGCTGCGCCCGCGCTCGGTTTCGAGGTACCGCTTTTTGCGGTTATCCTTGCTTCCGTCCTTCTCGGCATCCTGATCGGCGGCATGGGCGCCTGGGCGCAGGCCCGGCGCAAGAAATCCGCAAAAGCCGCGGAATTCCGCGATGCGGGCGCCCATCTTCCGGCGCTCCGCGGCGAGCGCTAGAAACTTATCCCCGGTCTGCGCCGATCTGTTATAAGGCGCGGAAACCACCCTCCGCCCCGATCCGGGCCCCAGGGAAGGCGATATGGCATGACCTCCAGGAACCCGATCTTCTGCGCCCTCGACACGACCGAACTCGGCCGGGCCATCGCGCTTGCCCGCGACCTCGAGGGCCGCGTCGGCGGGCTCAAGCTCGGCATGGAGTTCTTCAACGCGCTCGGGCCGTCCGGCTATCACGCCGTCGCCGAAGCGGGCCTGCCGATCTTCCTGGACCTGAAGCTCCACGACATTCCGAACACGGTGGCGGGCGGCATCCGGGCGGTGCTCCCGCTGAAGCCGGCCATCGTCAATGTCCATGCCGCGGGCGGCAAGGCGATGATGCGCGCCGCCGCCGAGGCCGCGATGGAGGCGGGCGACACCCGCCCCCTCGTCATTGCGGTCACCATGCTGACGAGCCTGGACGCTGCCGACCTTTCGGCGACCGGCGTGACCGGCTCGCCCTCCGACCATGTGCGCCGCCTCGCGGGCCTTGCGGCGGAAGCGGGCCTCGACGGCGTCGTCTGCTCGGCCCATGAAATCGAGATGCTGAAACGCGACCTCGGGCGGGAATTCAAGCTGATCGTCCCAGGCATCCGCCCCGCCGGCAGCGAACTCGGCGACCAGAAGCGCGTGATGACGCCGGCTGAAGCGCTGGCGCTCGGCGCCGATGTGCTCGTCATCGGCCGGCCGATCACGGGGGCGGGCAGCCCGGCTGCGGCGGCCGACGAGATCGCCCGCTCGCTGGCGGCCTGACAAGGCCATGACGGTGCGCGTCAAAATCTGCGGTCTTTCGACGCCCGAAACGGTGGATGCGGCGGTGGCGGCAGGCGCCGACTATCTCGGCTTCACATTCGTTCCAAAGAGTCCGCGCTTCGTCAGCTTCGACAAGGCCGGACCGCTTGCCGCCCGTGTGCCCTCCTCGGTGCTCAAGGTGGCGCTCAGCGTGGATGCCGACGACGCGGCCTTCGATGCGATGGTGGAGGCGATCCGCCCGGACATCCTGCAGCTCCATGGCGCGGAGACGCCGGAACGGCTCATGGAACTCAAGCGCCGCTACGGCATCACCCTGATGAAAGCCATCGGCGTCGCCGAGCCGGGCGACCCGGAAGCGGGCGATATTTACCGAGATTCCGCCGATTTGTTGCTGTTCGATGCCAAACCACCTAAATCTATGACGGGCGCGCTGCCCGGCGGAAACGGCCTTGTTTTCGATTGGTCGCTGATCGCCGGACACAGGCCCGACATGCCCTGGATGCTGTCGGGCGGCCTCACCGCGCAGAATGTTGCCGAGGCGATCCGG
The DNA here is from genome assembly GCA_019636015.1 of Parvibaculaceae bacterium. GTDB lineage: Bacteria > Pseudomonadota > Alphaproteobacteria > Parvibaculales > Parvibaculaceae > Parvibaculum. Next base: position 746,079 of record JAHBYJ010000001.1, on the reverse strand, counting down.
ATCACCGGCGCGGAAGCCGTGGATGTTTCCTCCGGCGTCGAAAGCGCGCCGGGGCAAAAATCGCCCGGCCTGATCGAAGCCTTCATCAAGGCGGCGAAAGCCGCCTGAGTGGGCAGACCGAAAGAGAGTTGTCTTGAGCCTGAGCAAACCAAACACGTTGAGAAGCGGCCCCGACGAACGCGGGCGTTTCGGCATTTTCGGCGGGCGCTTCGTCGCCGAGACGCTGATGCCGCTGGTGCTCGATCTCGAAAAGGCCTATGCGGCGGCGAAGGCCGATCCCGCCTTCCAGGCCGAGATCGATTTCATGCAGCGCGACTATGTCGGCCGGCCGAGCCCGCTCTATCTCGCCGAGCGCCTGACCGAGCATTTCGGCGGCGCGAAGGTCTACCTCAAGCGCGACGAGCTGAACCATACGGGCAGCCACAAGATCAACAACTGCCTCGGGCAGATCCTGCTCGCGCGGCGCATGGGCAAGACGCGCATCATCGCCGAGACGGGCGCCGGCCAGCACGGCGTGGCGACGGCGACGGTTTGCGCGCGCTTCGGCCTTCCCTGCGTTATCTATATGGGCGCGACCGATATCGAGCGGCAGAAGCCCAATGTCTTCCGCATGAAGCTTCTGGGCGCCGAAGTTATCCCCGTCACCTCCGGCACGGGTACACTCAAGGACGCGATGAACGAGGCGCTGCGCGACTGGGTGACGAATGTCGAGAACACCTATTACCTGATCGGCACCGTCGCGGGCCCGCATCCCTATCCCGCCATGGTGCGCGACTTCCAGTCCGTCATCGGCAACGAGACGAAGGTGCAGATGATGGAACGCGAAGGACGGCTGCCGGATTCGATCGTCGCCTGTATCGGCGGCGGCTCGAATGCGATGGGCCTCTTCCATCCCTTCCTCGACGACACGTCCGTGAAAATCTACGGCGTGGAAGCGGCCGGCAAGGGCATCGAGACAGGCGAGCATTGCGCCTCGCTCAAGGGCGGCACGCCCGGCGTGCTTCATGGCAACCGCACCTATCTGCTGCAGGACGATGACGGGCAGATCAAGGACGGGCATTCGATTTCGGCGGGGCTCGACTATCCGGGCATCGGGCCGGAACATGCCTGGCTCCATGAGACGGGCCGGGCGGAATATGTTTCCGCGACGGACAAGGAAGCACTCGAAGCCTTCCAGCTCTGCTCGAAGCTCGAGGGCATCATCCCCGCGCTCGAACCGGCGCATGCGCTCGCCTTCGTGTCGAAGATCGCGCCGAAGCTGCCGAAGGATCACCTGATGGTGATGAACATGTGCGGGCGCGGCGACAAGGACGTGTTCTCCGTCGCCGACTATCTGGGGGTGAAGCTGTGACCACGCGGCTCGACAGGCGCTTCGCGGCGCTGAAAGCTGAAGGACGCGCCGCCTTCGTGACCTTCATCACGGCTGGCGACCCCGATTTCGATATGTCCTTCGATGTGCTGAAGGGCCTGCCCGCGGCGGGCGCCGATGTGATCGAACTCGGCATGCCCTTTACCGATCCGATGGCCGACGGCCCGGCGATCCAGGCCTCGTCGCAGCGCGCTCTCCGGAACGGCGCGACGATGAAGAAGACGCTCGAACTGGTCCGCCGTTTCCGCGAAGGCGATAACGAAACGCCGATCGTGCTGATGGGTTACTACAACCCGATCTATCATATGGGCGTCGACACGTTCCTCACGCTAGCCTGCGAAGCGGGCGTCGACGGGCTCATCGTCGTCGACCTGCCGCCCGAAGAAGACGACGAGCTTTGCGAACCGGCGATGCGGGCGGGGCTCAACTTCATCCGTCTTGCGACGCCGACGACCGACGACCGGCGCCTGCCGGCCGTTCTCGCGAACACATCGGGCTTCGTCTATTACGTCTCGATCACCGGCATCACGGGCTCGGCGAGCCCGGAGGCACGCAATGTCGCCGAGGCCGTGGCGCGCATCAAGCGGCACACGCCGCTTCCCGTCGCGGTCGGCTTCGGCATCAAGACGCCCGAGCAGGCAGCCGATATCGCCCGCACGGCGGATGGCGCGGTGGTGGGCTCGGCGATCGTCGATGCGATCGCGAAGGAACTCGACAGCAATGGCAAGGCAAAGCCCGGCGCCGCGGAACGCGTGCTCGGCTTTGTGCGCAGGCTCGCGGACGGCGTCCACAAGGCGCGTGCGGCAGCGGCGGAATAAGGGAGAGAGGGCATGAACTGGATCAATAACGTCGTCCGTCCGAAGATCCAGCGGGTCTTCAAAAAGAAGGAAGAGACGCCGGACAATCTCTGGCACAAATGCCCTTCCTGCGGCGAGATGATCTTCCACCGCGATCTCGATGCGGCGCAGCGCGTCTGCCCGGCCTGCGACCATCATCTGCGCATCGGCACGAAGGAACGCTTCGCAGCGCTGTTCGACAATGGCGAGTATCAGACGGTAGAAATCGGCGGCGTGGTTACCGACCCGCTGAAGTTCCGCGACCAGAAGAAATATCCCGACCGTCTGAAGGAAGCGCGCAACAAGACCGGCGCAGAGGACGCCGTGACCGTGGCGCATGGGCCACTTGACGGCGTCGAGACGGTGATAGCCGTCGAGGACTTCGCCTTCATGGGCGGCTCGCTCGGCATGGCGGCGGGGGAAGCGATCATCAAGGGCGCGGAGACGGCGCTCGAGAAGAAGGCGCCCTTCGTTCTCTTCACGGCGGCGGGCGGCGCGCGCATGCAGGAAGGCATCCTCTCGCTGATGCAGATGCCGCGCACGACCGTGGCTCTGCAGCTTCTGCGCGAAGCGGGCCTTCCCTTCATCGTGGTCCTCACCGACCCGACGACGGGCGGCGTGCTCGCCTCATACGCAATGCTTGGCGATGTCCATATTGCCGAGCCGAAGGCGCTGATCGGCTTTTCGGGCCGCCGCGTCATCGAACAGACGATCCGCGAAAAACTGCCGGAAGATTTCCAGTCAGCCGAGTTCCAGTTCGATCATGGCATGATCGACATGATCGTTCATCGCCACAAGATGAAGGAAACCCTGTCGCGCCTTGTCCGGCTTCTGACGCATCGCCCGCGCAGCACGAAGCAGCAAAGCGCGAATGTGCCCGCGACCATGGCGGCACCGTCTGCATCGTGAGCGAAGGGACGCTTGCCCGCAGCGATGTCATTCTCGAGCGGCTGACGAAGCTTCATCCGAAGCTGATCGATCTTTCGCTCGACCGCACCTGGCGATTGCTTGCGGCACTCGGCCATCCGGAGAAAAAGCTCCCGCCGGTCTTCCATATTGCCGGGACGAACGGCAAGGGCTCCGTTTCCGCCATGCTGCGAGCGATGCTCGAAGCGGGCGGTTATGCCGTTCACTCCTACACCTCGCCGCATCTGGTGCGCTTTCACGAGCGCATCCGGCTTGCCGGGCGGCCCCGAAGTGCCTTTATCGAGGAAGAGGAGCTCGCGGGCCTGCTCGACGAATGCGAGCGCGCCAATGCCGGCGAACCCATCACCTTTTTCGAGATCACGACGGCGGCGGCCCTGCTCGCCTTTTCGCGGCACCCCGCCGATGCGCTGATCCTCGAAGTCGGCATGGGCGGGCGGCTCGACACGACGAATGTGGTGGAGCAGCCCGCGGTCAGCATCATCACGCCGGTCGATCTCGACCATCAGGCTTTTCTCGGCGACACGCTGACGCTGATCGCGGGCGAAAAGGCAGGCATTCTGAAGCGTGGCGTGCCGGGAGTGATCGGCCCGCAGCATGATGAAGCACGCGTTGCCATCGAAATGGCGGCGGAGCGTGCTGGCGCGCCGCTTTTCATCCACGGGCAGGATTTCTCCGCGCATGAAGAGGCGGGCGCTCTCGTCTATCAGGACGAGCAAGGACTTCTAGACCTGCCGTTGCCGCGCCTCACTGGACGGCACCAGATCGGCAATGCGAGCATCGCCATTTGCGCACTCCGGCGCGCGGGCATCTTGCCGCTCGACCGCGACGCGATCGCCCATGGGCTCACCCATGCGGAATGGCCGGCGCGCATGCAGCGGCTTTCACGCGGGCCCCTGTTCGGGCATCTGCCGGAGGCCTGCGAAGTCTGGATCGATGGCGGGCACAATCCGGCGGCGGGGCGCGCCGTTGCCGAAGCCATGGCCGATATTGCCCAGCACGATCCGGCTGCCGCGCCGCGTCCGCTGCTGATGCTCACAGGCATGCTGGAGACGAAAGACGCGACTGGCTATTTCGCCGCCTTTCGCGGGCTTGCCGCGCATGTGGAAACGGTGACGATCCCGGGCGCCGAAGCGAGCCTCCCCGCCGGGCGGCTCTGCGAAATGGCGCGCAATGCCGGCCTCAGCGCGAATGCCGCTTCCTCGATCGAGGAAGCACTCGACCGGCTCGTCATCGCCGCGGGGCGCGCGGCGCCGCGCATACTGATTTGCGGCTCGCTCTATCTTGCCGGATACATTCTCAAAGAGAACGGCTGACAGAAACCCGCACAAAGAAAAAGGCCGGTCGTGCGACCGGCCTTCTCTTCGGGTTGCGCTCTTCTCAGAGCGAGCTGTCGATCCATTCGACGATCTTGCCCTTGGGCAACGCACCGACCTTCGTCGCCGCGACCTGACCGTCCTTGAAGATCATCAGGGTGGGGATGCCGCGCACGCCATACTTGGTTGGCGTGTTCGGATTCTCGTCGATGTTGATCTTGGCGATGGTCAGCTTGCCGCCGTAATCCTTCGCGATTTCCTCGAGCGCGGGGCCGATCTGCTTGCAGGGGCCGCACCATTCCGCCCAGAAATCCACAAGGACCGGGCCGCTGGCATCGAGCACGTCGGATTCGAACGAGGCATCGGTCACTTTGCTGGTTGTCATGCTTTCTTCCTTTCAAGCCCGGCCACCGGGAATCCGGGGCGAGCCGCGCGAAAACGCGCAAGTCACACAAGTGGTTTCGTTAGGTTCAATCTAGGAACGCTCCCCCGGGAGGTCAAGGCTGCCGCTTTGCCGCAGGGGTTCAGGCTTTCAGCGCATTCTCCAGCATTTCCGCGGGCAATTGCATGAGATGCGCGGTTTCCGTCCAGAGCAGGGCGCAGCGAATCGTGCGCCCGGGATAGATATTCGCGAGCAGCGCCCGGTAAGCCGCCATCTGTGCGACATAGGCGGGCGCCACGCCGCCAGGTTCGGCCGGCGGCGGGCGGTTCGTCTTGTAGTCCACGATCGTGACGGTTTTCTCACCGATGCAGAGGCGGTCGATCTGGCCACCGACGAGAAGCGGTTTCCCGCGAAACTCGATCATGCCTGTGACCGGCACTTCGGCGCGGCTGCCCGGTGCGAAGACATCGGCAAGCCGCTCGTCCTCCAGCACTTTGAAGACGGCCTGTTCGATTTCCTGCTGCGCCTTGTCATCCAGTCCGTGGGCGGACAATGCAAGGAACCGGCGGGCCGCTTCGCGACGGGCGGCGGGTTCGATATCCGGCAGGGTTTCGAGCAGGCGATGAATGAGGCTGCCGCGGCGGAAGCGCGAGGCGGCGTCCTCCGTTACGGGCGATGAGGGTGCGGGCTCCACCATGTCTTCAGGCGGGAGGCGCGATGGGGCGAGCGGGCGCGAGGGAGTGGCCTCACGGGGCGCATCCGTCTGCGCCCAGGCTGGCAGCGGTGCGGGCTCCGCCTGCGCATCCGCCTTCGGCGCCTCTACGGCACGCTGCTGTCTGCCTTCGATCCGCCAGAGGCGGCGCCCATCCTCAAGCGCGATTTCCTGCGCCTGCGGAATCAGCGCCTCGCAGATCATCTCGTACCAGCAATCGGGCGAAGGCGGCCTATAACCGCGATAGCCGGCGATATAGAGCCGGTCGCGGGCGCGCGTCATGGCGACGTAGAGAAGACGGCGATATTCCGCAGCCTGCAACTCGCGCAGACGCTCGCGCGCAGCAGCGCTCAGCTCGTCCTCATCCTTCTTGCGCACCGGCCAGAGGAGGAGCTTCGGCCCGTCTTCCTCAAGCGGCGGCAGGGCAAGCAAGGCCGGATCATGCGCGCCACCCGGCGCCGCGCAGGTATCCGGCATGAAGACGATCTCCGCCTCCAGGCCCTTCGCGCCATGCACCGTCATCACGCGGACTTCGTTGCGGCCCCGGTCCATGTCGCGCTTGATTTCGGCGGCGCCGCGTTCGACCCAGTGCAGGAAGGCTTCAAGCGAAGGCGCGTGATCGCGTTCGAATTCCAGCGCAAGGGAGAGAAACTCGTCGATCGGATCGGCGGCATCGGGACCGAGGCGCGCGAGCAGACGCTTGCGGCCCTCCTCCCCCGCCAGCAGATGCGCGAAGAACTCATAGGGCGGTTCGAAATCCGCACGGTCGAGCAGGCGGGAAAGAAGCGCTTCCGCCTCCGCATAGCGCGGGTTCTGTCCCGCTTGTTCCCTCAACGCCCGCCAGAGCGAGGTCTTGCGATCATAAGCGAGATCGTAGAGCTCCTTCTCCGTGAGGCCGCAGAACGGGCCCTTCAACACGGTGGCGAGGGTGAGGTCGTCTTCCGGCAGCAGCACGAAGCGGCCGAGCGCCACGAGATCCATCACCGCCATCTGCTCGGTCAGCACCATGCGGTCCGCACCGGCAACGGCAATGTCGAGCTTCTTCAGGTGGCGCACCATCTCGCCGACAAAGGCATTGCGGCGGCGGACGAGAATGAGAATATCGCCCGGCTCTATCGGCCTGCCCTTGCCTGCCAGCATTTCCTTCGCATCGAGCCAACCGCGAATAGTGGCGGCAATACGGGCGGCGAGACGCGCCATGGGCGCTTCGCCCGTCACGTAGTCGAGCGGCGCATCCCAGGGGTCCGGCTCCTCGCCTTCATCCGGTTCCTCAAGGTCCCAAATTTCCACCAGCCCCGCATCGAGATCGCGATGAGCGATATGAGGATCGACATCGCCCGACGCCGTGAGACCCGCCCTTGCGCGTTCCAGCTCGAAAACGCGATCGACCGCGGCAAGCACTTCCGGCACGGAACGGAAGGAGCGCGTGAGCGGCACATAGTCCCAGCCGAGAGAGGCCGCCTTCACATGTTTTTCAAAGTAGCGCTTCATTGCGTCGAAGCGTTGCGGGTCCGCACCCTGGAAGGAGAAGATCGACTGTTTTTCGTCGCCGACGGCGAAGATCGTCCGGACCGTATCGCGCGCGCCCTGGCCCGACAGAAACTCATCGGCGATGCGCGCCACGACATCCCATTGTTCGGGGCTCGTATCCTGCGCCTCATCCACCAGAATGTGATCTATGCCGCCATCGAGCTTGTAGAGCACCCAGGGCGCCATGGCGCTTGTCGTGAGCAGCGCATGACTCTTCTCGATCAGATCGTCATAGTCGAGCAGCGCACGGTCGCGCTTCGCGCCCGAGAAGGCATCGAGAATGGCGACGGCGATGGTGACGATCGCTTCCGTCGCCTCGGCGACACGAATGGCGCGCAGGCGCGAGACGAGGCGATGAACGCGCGATTGTTCCTCTTCCAGAGCGCGGGCCGCATCCGGATTTTCCTCGGCAAGCTTCTTCGTGATGAGGCGGACGCGAGGCTGCATGTCCTTGGTCAGGAAGACCGAGAGATAATCATCCACCGCGCCCGAGCGATCCGCCAGAGCGAGAATGGCGGCAAGCGCGTTCGCGCGTTCGATATCGGTTTTCGTGCCGCCGCCGAGCACCTTGGCGGCATGGCGCATGTCACCCTCGGGCAGCGAGACGACCTCTGCGCGCAGCGCCGCGGCGCTCTCTCCTTCGCCTACGGACAAGGCTGCGCGAATGGCCTTGTGAATGCCTTCGAGGCCGCCGAAGCGGGCAAGCATCTTCGCAAAATTACCGCGATTGCCGGTGATCTCGCCGATGAGCTTGCCGAAGGAGAGCTCATCGACGCGAGAGACGATATGAAGCAACGCCTGACCGAGCGGCGAGGCCGTATCCGCCATCGCATCGCGCAGAACCTCGTCGCGAATATCCGCCATCAATTCCGCGGCGCCGCGCTCATCCAGAATTTCGAATTGCGGCGGCACACCCGCCTCGAGCGGGAAGCGGCCGAGAAGACGCTCGCAAAAGGCATGGATCGTCTGGATCTTCAGGCCGCCGGGCGTTTCAACGGCGCGGGCAAAGAGGCGGCGCGCCGCCGCGCGCATCTCCGTGTCCGGCACCTTCCCGTCGATATCGGCAATGGCGGCGTCGAGTTCCCCGTCCGCCATGGTTGCCCATTGACCGAGCCGCGCATAAAGACGCGACGACATTTCGGCGGCCGCCGCCTTGGTGAAAGTGAGGCAGAGAATACGCTCGGGCGGGGTGCCGGCGAGAAGCAGGCGGGTGACGCGGGTCGTCAGTGCATGGGTCTTGCCCGAACCGGCATTGGCCGAGACCCAGACCGACGTCGAAGGGTGGGAAGCGCGGCGCTGCGCCTCGTCGGGCGAGACATGCGGGCGGGCGGCGCTCATTCACCTTCCTCCCCGGCGGAGGACCATTCCTTGACGCGGGCCAGGTGATCGTAATCGCCATAGCGGCCCCAGAACATGGGACGCGGGCGCGAGAGATAGGGCGTCTCTTCGCTTTCATACTGGCGGAGCAGATCGACCAGCGCTTCGTAAATTCCTCCGGCGAGATCGCCACCTGCGTCGGCGACGACGCGTTCCTCGCCTGCCGTTTCGCCACCCGTCAGGCGGAGATAGACAAGGCGGCCGGTGCGCGCGGGCGGGAGGGCGGCGCCCTCTCTTGTGCGGAATCCGCCCCGCGCCGCCATCGCCGCTTCGAGCGGCAGCTGCGGCGTGAGGCCGCTTTCCACCTGATTTACGCTTGGCGGCGCGCCGGTCTTGTAGTCCACGATGTCGAGCGTGCCGTCGGCGCGCATGTCGATACGGTCGGCCTTGCCCGACAGGGTGACGGCCCGCGCGAGCTCGCCGATCACGATTTCTCCCCTGGCCTCGGCGATGGAGCGGAGGAGGCCAGCGCGGTTCTCGCGCTCGTAATCGACGATCCAGCGCGCGATGCGTTCGAAGCGCGGCCACCAGAACGCGGCGACGCCGGGACGATCCATCGCGGCCACGAAAACGCCGCGGCCGATTTCGAGAAGACGGTCGAGCGCGTTATCCGGCAGTTTTTCGGGGAACTCCTCCACGAAACGCTCCAGCGCTTCATGCACGATCGTGCCGCGCTCCGCTGCGGCGATATCGGCATCGAGCGGATCGAGCACGGGCAGCTTCAGGATTTTCCTTGCATAGATCGCGTAAGGATCGCGGATCAGCGTTTCGATTTCGGTGACGGAGAATTTTTGAGGCCGCGCATCGAGCGGCGGTGCGGGGCGCGGACGGACGGGATCGAGGAGACGCGCCGGCGCGTCGAGCGCACGCGCCCAGTGGCACCATTCGGGGGGCGCAGACTTTTTCTCGTCCATGCCTTCGAGAATGCTTTCAAGACGCAGCCACCAGCGCGAGGCAACGGCGGGGGCTCCTTCCACCTTGAGCGCGCGGATGAGCACTGCCTCCCGCGCGGACGCGCCTTCCACAAAATCATGCGCCGAGAGGCCGATACGGCGCTCCGGCGGCTCGAGCCCCATGGCCGCGCGCATGGGCCGGTTTAGCCAGGGATCGATATTGGCCTCGGCAGGCCAGGTGCCTTCATTAAGCCCGCCAAGGATCACCCGGTCGGCATGTTGCAGGCGCGCTTCAAGAGGCCCCCAGACGAAGAGACGCGGGTGCCGGCCCCAGCGCGGGCGGAGCACGCGGCCGGAAAGAAGTTCCTCGAAGAAGCGGGGATAGGCAGCTGGATCGAGCGGCCCGAAGGCGGGTGCGGCCTCGATCAGCTCACGGATGAAAGTGGCGGTCGCTTCTCCCGCTTCCCCCTGCCAGAGACGCGCGGGGCCCGCCTCCCCGGCGGATGCTGCGAGCGCCTCTGCGGCGGCGACATGCGCAAGGACGATTTCTTCCGCCGGTCGAGACGCCTCCATACGGGCGATGAAGGGCGCGAGGCGTGCCTCCAGCCGGTCGAGAAGTTTATGGATGGCCGGAAGGCGGCTATCCGGCTTTCCGCCGTCAGGCCTTTCGCGGTTCAATTCAGCATCGAGCGCCTGCCGAAGGCCCGCTATGCCGGGCGCCGGGCGCGGGCCCCGCAGCAGCAATTCTTCCATGATGCGGATATGGGCGCGGAAGCGCGGCGTGTCTTCACCTGCGCTCGCCAGCGGATGCTTGAGGCAGGCGAGGAGCGGCACGGGCGCGAAATCTTCCGCCACCATGCTCGCCACGAGACGCAGGAAAGCGGCGGGTGGCGTCTGGCCGAGGGGCTCGCCGCCCGAATCGTCCACCTCGATATTCCAGCGGCGAAGTTCCATCGCAACGCGACGGGCAAGCCTGCGGTCCGGCGTAACGAGCGCAGCGGTCTTGCCTGGCGTTTCCAGCACCTCGCGCAGCAGGAGCGCGATAGCGCCCGCCTCATCGCGCTCTGCGGGGGCCTCGATCATCGACAAGCCGCCCAAGCCGCTTGCCGCTTCGCCTTTCAGGACCGCGAGACGCGCGCGCCATTTATCCGTCGTCTCGGCGGGGCGGAGCGCTTCGGAAAGGATGCGCGCGCGTACAGCGCTTGCCGGTTCTGCCTCCGCACCCGGCCAGAGCGCAACATCCGTACGCTCCGCCCGAAGGCGGGAGAGAAGCTTCTTCATGCCATATTGCGGATGAGAGGCCGTGCCCGGACCGCCGATCGTTGTCCAACTTTCTTCGTCGAGATCGAGATCGAGACCGGGCAACACGACGGCACCGAGCGGCAGATGCGCGACGACATCAAGAAGGTCGGCTGTTGCAGGGATCGAACCCGTCGAGCCAGCGGCAATGACGGGGGCGGAGGGCGGATTTGCCTTCCAGGCTTCCGCCTGCGCGCGCAAGAGGAGATTGCGGCGCTCGGCCTGTTCCATGAAGCCGAGGCGCGTGAGTTCTTCTGGCCAGCGCGCGGTCAGCACTTTCAGGAAGTCGAGCGTCACCTGCCAGTGGTCGGCGAATTCCTGCGGCACGAGCGTTTCGAGCCTTGCGAAGTCGGCACCTTCCGTCAGCACCATGTCGAGAAAGCGGCCGAGATCGCCCGCCAGCCCGAGCGCACGCACTTCATCCGCGCCGCCTTCGACGGCGATCAGGCGGGCGAGGCGGAGCTGGCGCTCCATGGGCGGCATGGGCGGCGGGAGCGCCAGCGCCTCGGCGCCGAGACCGGCGGGATCGAGGATGAGTTCTTCCTCATCGACATCGCCGAGCGCACGGATCGAGGGAAGAATGAGTGCACGGCCCTGCCCCGCGCGCAGAAAAGCTTCGCCGAGCCCGCGCACGGCACGGCGCGTCGGCAGGAGGATCGTCATGTCGGCAAGGGGGAAGCGGCCCGCAAACCGCCCACCCAGCGAGGGATCGGCAAGGAGCACCGAGGCCAGCCGCTCGAGAAACGGCGCGCCGGGCGGCATGGAGAAGATCGTCGGGGAATCGGCCCTCATGGGCCCATTCTAGAGCAGATCGCGCAGGAAGGCTTCGGCCTCCGCCAGATCGTCCGGCGCGCCGACATGCATCCAGACGCCGCCCATGCGCTGACCGAAGATGCGGCCCTGCTCTATCAGCCGGTCCCAGACGAGATTGGTCGAGAAGGGGCCGGCCGGGCCTTCGGCGAAGAGTTCCGGCTTCACGATCTGGACGCCTGCGAACATGAAAGGAACGGTGGTTGCCGGTTCGCGGCGGCTGAGGCGGCCCTCGGCGTCCATGTTGAAATCGCCCTTGCCGACATAGCCGATGGTGCGGGCGGCGTCGGCGATCATCAGCAGCGCATCCATGCGATCGGGGTCCCAGGCGGCGATGAGGTTGTCGAGATTGGAGCCCAGACCCTCGATCCAGACGGAATCGGAATTGAAGGTGATGATCGGATCCGCGCCGAGAAGCGGCAGGGCCTTTCTTGTGCCGCCGCCCGTGTCGAGCAACTCGGCGCGCTCGTCTGAGAGGACGATGCGAGGTTCGCTGCGCGAGGCGAGGTGAGCCTCCAGCATGTCAGCGAGATAGTGGACGTTCACCACCGCTTCCTCGATGCCCGCTTCCGCGAGACGATCGAGCACATGGTCGATGAGCGGCTTGCCCATGAAGGGCACGAGCGGCTTCGGCATGGTGTCCGTCAGCGGGCGCATGCGCGTGCCCTTGCCTGCGGCCATGACCATTGCCTTGCGAACCCTCACCATCTCAAGCCTTCTTCCGGAGATTAGCGTCGAGCCAGCGCGCAAGATCGCGGAGCGCCGGATGAGCGAGATTGCGATGGAGGTAATCCATGGTACGGGGCATATGCGCCATATATTGCGGCTTGCCATCGCGCTTCAGAAGGCGCGGCCAGAGACCGATGAGGCGCAGCGCGCGCTCGGCGCCGAGGACCGCATAGGACGCGCGGAATTCATCTTCGTCGAAATTCGCGAGGTCCGGTTTTGCGCGCTCGACATAGAGCGCGAGCATCGCCTCTTCCCGCGCCACCGGCACATCGCGGCGCGCATCCTGCAGAAAAGAAACGACGTCATAGGCACGGGAGCCGATCAGCGCATCCTGATAGTCGATCAGGCCGACACGCGCCGCGCCTGCCCGCTCGCCCAGCCAGAGCATGTTGGGCGAATGATAGTCGCGCAGGAAAAGCGTATGCACACCGGCATCGATCTGCGGGCGAAGCTCCGTCCAGAGCCCGTGATAATCCTCGCGCATGGCGGGCGAGGCTTCCGTTTCGAGAACCACGGGAAAATACCAGTCGAGCAGCACATCGAGTTCGGCACGGAAAACGCTGTCGTCGAAATGCGGCATCTCATGCGCGGTGCCATCGCCGACCGGGAGCGCGGCGGGCGCCTCGACCGATTGCAAGCGGATCAATGTTTCGATGCCGGCGCGGTAGAGATCGTCGAGATGTTCGCCGGCGGGGCCCGCGCCCTTTTCGATCAGCGCGCCATAAACATTGTCGCCGAGATCTTCGAGGAGCAGCAGGCCGCGGGCGAGATCGCTCGCGATGATCTCCGGCGCGGCGAGGCCGAGGCGGCGCAGGTGCTCGCCCACCGCGACGAAGGGGCGGACATCTTCGGCGAGATGTGCGACGCGGCTATAGGCGGCGCGGCCCGGCACCACCGGCGCATCGGGACCGGACGGCCAGTCCATCAGCACGGCGGGACGGCCCGAAAGCGACAGGCGCTCATAGCGCCGCGAGGAGGCATCGCCCGCGAGCGGACGGCGCTCGGCCTTTTCCCAGCCTGCGGCTTTCAGGAAATCGCGGATCGTTTCTTCGCGTGGCGTCAAAGCGAAAGCCCCTCGAGACGCGCGGCCCAGCTTCCCCGGCCTTCAAGCCGCGCGCGACGCAAGCCTTCTGGCATGAGAGAGAGCGAGATGTCGAGACTGTCCGGCGAGAGGCGGCGGATTTCGGCTTCCGCGCGCTCCGGCCATTCGACCAGGACGGCGCCTTCATCGGCGATTTCGGCAAGGCCGAGCTCACGCAGTTCCGATGCGTCCCCGATTCGGTAGAGATCGACATGGGCGATCAGAAGGTCCGGGCTCTCATAGGTCTGGACGAGGGTGAAGGTGGGGGACGGCACATCCTCCTCGATGCCATGGGCGGCGAGATGAGCCTGGACGAGGGCGCGGGCGAGCGCCGTTTTCCCGGCGCCGAGATCGCCCCTGAGCAATATGAGGTCGCCGATGCGAAGGCGCGCGGCGAGCGCCTGTCCGAGGGCGCGGGTTGCCGCTTCGTCCTTCAGGTCGAGGGTGAGACTCGTGCCGGTTTCCGCGCTCATGCGCGTTTGTAGCGCGGCGGGGCGCCGAGCGGAACCACTTGGCCCGGCGCCCTGCCCCTCTTGCGTCAGGCGGTCTTTCGCGCCGCCTCGGCCACGGGATGGAGCAGGCGGAAGGAGACCGCCAGCCGGTTCCATGTATTGATCATGCCGATGGCGACGGTGAGATCGACAAGCTCCTTGTCGGAGAATTCGGCCCGGGCCGCCTCCCAGGCCTTGTCCGGCACATTGTCGGCCGCGAGCAGGGTGACGGCTTCCGTCCATTCCAGCGCCGCGCGCTCGCGGGCCGTATAGAGCGGCGACTCGCGCCAGGCATTGAGGAGGTACAGCCGGGCCTCGCTTTCACCCGCCTCCCGCGCCTCGCGGGTATGCATCTCGAGGCAATAGGCACAGCCATTGATCTGGGAAGCGCGGGTCTTCACCAGTTCGAGCAGGGAATGTTCGAGGCCGCAGCGGTCCACATAGGCCTGGAGGCCGAGAAGGGGCTTGTAGGCTTCGGAAGATACCTTGTAGGGATCGAGACGGGGGGTGAGGCTCATGGGGGTACTCCATTCACGAGGGGGATGCTCTCCCCATCAAGACGAGAGGGAGCCGCAATTTGTGACCGCCCCGCCCGCTACAAAAAAGTTGACGCAAGCGTCATTTTTTGGCGTGGTATGCTTCTCGCGCGGCGATCTGCCGCGAGACGGGGCAAGCCAAATCCACGGATTTCGGGTATAAAAAAGCGGTGTTTGCGTAGTTTTACTCCGCAATAATGGGCGGTAAGGTCCGCGGCGCGGAAACGCGACCGGGCAAGGGAGGAAGATGGCGGACGACATCATCATTATCGGTGCGGGCCAGGCGGCGGCGCAGGCCGTGCAAAGCCTCCGCGCGGAGGGCTTCACCGGTCCGATCAAGCTCATCGGCGACGAGCCCTATGCGCCCTATCAGCGCCCGCCGCTCAGCAAGAAATATCTCGCCGGCGAGATCGGCTATGACCGGGTGGAGCTGAAGGCGCAGGATTTCTATGCCGACGCGGGCGTGGAAACGCTGTGGAGCACCCGCGTGACGGAAATCAACCGCCGCGAGAAACGCATTCTCACCGGCGATGGCCGCGAATTCTCCTACGGCAAACTGCTGATAGCGACGGGGAGCCGCGTGCGCGAGATCAACGTGCCGGGCTTCGACCTCGACGGCGTGCATTACCTGCGCAACATCGCCGATGTGGAAGCGATCCAGGCGCATTTCAAACCCGGCGCGAAAATGGTCGTGGTGGGCGGCGGCTATATCGGCCTCGAGGTGGCCGCCGTTGCCGTGAAGCGCGGCATCGATGTGACGGTGCTCGAGACGGCGGACCGCGTGATGGCGCGCGTCGTCGACCCCATCGTCTCGCATTTCTATGAGCGCGTGCACCGCGCGGAAGGCGTGAAGATCGAAACGGGCGTGACGGTTTCGGGCTTCGAGGGCACGGACAAGGTGACGGCCGTCACTTCCGGCGAGGGCAAGAGCTTCCCTTGCGATTTCGTCGTTGTCGGCATCGGCATTCTTCCGAATACGGAGCTTGCCATGGAGGCGGGCCTCACCGTCGAGAACGGCATCGTGGTGGACGAGTTCTGCCGCACATCCGATCCCGATATCTGCGCCGCGGGCGACTGCACCAGCCATCCGAACGGCGTTTACGGGCGGAGCCTCCGGCTTGAAAGCGTGCAGAACGCGATCGAGCAGGGCAAGACGGCGGCGGCGACGCTGGCCGGCAAGGAGAAGCCCTATAATCAGGTGCCGTGGTTCTGGTCGGACCAGTATGACCTGAAGCTGCAGATCGTGGGCCTGTCCGCCGGCTATACACAGGCTGTGGTGCGGGGCGACCCGGAAGCCGGCCGGAGCTTTGCCGTGTTCTATCTGAAAGATGGCGTGCTGATTGCGGTCGATGCCGTGAATCGAGCGCCGGAATTCATGATGGCGAAAATTCTCACGCAGAAACAGGCGGTGCTCGATCCGAAGCGCATCGCCGACGAGACGATCCCCGTTAAGGAACTTGCCGGCTGATCAAGCCGCGCGAACGAGACAAACCGAAGGCAACAAACAAGAAAGTAGCGTGGAGGCGCGACCATGGCGAAGGTGACTTATATCGAGCATGACGGCAAGGAACACACGATCGACGTGGCGAACGGGCTGACGCTGATGGAAGCGGCGGTGAAGAACGCCGTGCCCGGCATCGACGGCGATTGCGGCGGCGCCTGCGCCTGCGCGACCTGCATGGTCTATGTGCCGGAAGAGTGGCTTTCGAAGCTGCCGGAAATCGAGACGATGGAAGAAACGATGCTCGATTTCTGCGAGCGCCGCGAAGACAATTCGCGCCTCTCCTGCCAGATCGTCGCGAGCGATGCGATCGACGGCATCAGGCTGCAGATGCCGGAGAGCCAGCATTAGGGTCTTGCGTAGAGGCGCAGCCCGTCTGCCGAAGCTCCAAAGGAGCGAAGGCGGAAGAGACAAGAACGGCGCCCGAACGGGCGCCGTTTTTTCCCAGACCAAGATTTGTTGGCTCCGTGCTCTATTTTCTTCCAAATGAGAACAAAGTTGGTACATTTGAGTTGACGAGGCTCTCTGCCTAGGTGATAACTTGGACACAATGTCCAATTTTGTCCCAGATGGAGGGGTCTTGGAAGATCAGGCATTTCGCACCCTGCGCGAGCAGAACGGCCTCTCCATAGATGAGACGGCCGAGCTTCTGGAGGTCAATGCCAAGACCGTCCGCCGGTGGGAGGCAGGAGAAACTTCCCCGCGCCGCGCCTTTATCGAGGTTCTGACGCATCGCCTGGAAGCGCGCCGCCCGCAGGCACCCGGACAACCGGCCTTCACTTTCGTTGACCTTTTCGCAGGCATTGGGGGCATGCGGAGGGGCTTTGAATCCGCGGGCGGCAAATGTGTCTTCACCAGCGAGTGGGATTCATACGCTCAGCGAACTTACCGTGCGAATTTCCCGGACGATCACGATATTGCCGGCGACATAACCGGAGTCGACGCGGCAGATATTCCGAAGCACGATGTTCTTCTTGCCGGATTCCCGTGTCAGCCTTTTTCCATTGCCGGCGTTTCCAAACTCAATTCGCTCGGCCGCGAGCACGGCTTCATGAACAAGACGCAGGGGACACTGTTCTTTGATGTGTTGAGGATTCTCAAACACCATCGTCCTGCTGCGTTCCTGCTTGAGAACGTCAAGAACCTCAAGAGCCACAACAAGGGCGACACGTTCAAGACGATTAAAGGCGCGCTGGAAAACGACCTTGGATACAAGATCAGTTGCCGGGTCATCGATGCGAAAGGCTATGTGCCGCAGCATCGCGAACGCATCTTCATTGCAGGTTTCCGGGACGATACCGGGTTCGACTTCGGACGGCTGGAGTTTCGAGACCCCGCCAAGGGACCGACACTTGCCGATATTCTGCATGCGCCGGAAGAGGAGCCGGAAGAACGCTATACAATACAAAAGAAAATTGGCCGTTTGGGTCCCTGCACATTTGTCGACCCGCGCTATACGCTCTCGGATCACCTTTGGAACTACCTTCAGGCCTATGCCGCGAAACACAAGGCCGCGGGAAACGGCTTCGGTTTTGGATTGAACACTCCCAATGACAAGGCAAGGACCCTTTCCGCTCGCTACTACAAGGATGGGAGCGAAATCCTTATTGCACAGCGAGGAAAGGCACCGCGCAGACTTACACCCCGCGAATGCGCGCGCCTTATGGGTTTCGATCCCGACAGGGAAACCAGGATGGAGATCCCGGTTTCAGATACCCGCGCCTACAAGCAGTTTGGCAATGCCGTTGTTGTTCCGGTCGTGACCGAGATAGCGAATTATATGAAACCACACATATTGCGTATCATGGACCCTGGCGAGCTTTTCGAGCTTGGTTCGCCAGCTTCTCCGGGTGCCCCAAAACAGTTGCAGATGGAAATTGGCTGACGTCGTTTCACCGGATGTCCGAAGCCGGATGATGTCCGGCATCAGGGGGAAGAATACAAGACCTGAACTTGCGATCCGGCACGGACTTCACGCTCTAGGCTTCCGCTACCGGCTGCATGTGAAGGGCTTGCCGGGCAAGCCGGATATCGTTTTGCCGAAATGGCAAGCCGTCATATTTGTTCACGGATGCTTCTGGCACGGGCATGGCTGTCATCTTTTCAAATGGCCCAAATCCCGCGAGGATTTCTGGCGACAAAAGATTGAAACCAACCGCAGGAACGATGCGAAGGCTATTGCAGCGCTCCGGGCACAAGGATGGCGAGTGCTTGTCATCTGGGAGTGCGCCTTGAAGGGGCATAAGCGACATGATGTCGAGGTAGTCATATCTTCTACGGAACGCTGGATTCGTAGCGGCCAGAAAAATCGTGAGATTGGGGGAAAGATTGAGCGCTCAAAATGAGTTTTCACCCGACCGGCCTGATGCTGACATTCTCGCGCGAATTCTGGGAAAATCGGATCGAGTTCTAGTCAAAAAGCTTTCTAACAATGATCGCGATTGGGCGAGGTACGCCAACAAGCATCAAGCGGGCGTCTATATTCCCTACGAACAAAGGGACAGCGGCTTTTTCCCTGCCTTGAAAGAAAAGGGACGGGCAACTCCGGAAGCTAGGGAAATTCACGAAGCTTTCTTCCCTACCGTGTGGCCGCAAACCGGCAGTGAGGAGAAGCTGTCGAGGCTTGTGCACTACACCAGCAAGGGCCAGGAAACGCACATGACCGGCCTGCCGAAAGCAGCCTTCGCCGAGTTGCTGCCTGCATCGTTTCTTGTGATGGGCAGGATATCATCGGGGCAGGAGTACAGGTATGAGTGCCTGACTATTGATTCCGATGGCGATGAAGCACTTCTCTTGGCTGAACTGTTCGATCTCAATGCCGACTTTGTGATTGGCATTTTCGAACCCCGTGAACGGGAAGCTTCTATCCGGGAACGAATCCTTGATTTCGCAGATCAAATCATCAGCGCATGGATGAAAGGTGATCTGGCAACGTTTGCAAAGAACAATGCCGTGATGCCTTCTACACTTGAACTGGCAACAAGAGCCCGAGAAGTTTTTCTGCGCAGGTACGGACTTACAAAGACCGATCCGTTTGAACTTGAATCGCCGGGCGATGCGTTGCGCGAAATCAGCCGCATTATCGAGTGGGAACTTTTCCGGGACCATCAACACAGGGAGCGAGCTGTCGAGTTGGTCCGAATGGTTCTGGGTGACAGAAAGGTCACCATCACTGCCTCTGAAATTATTCGCAAGCTGGTCGAGGCGCTGCCACAGGTTGACAGGATGATGCTTTCGGCCAGTCAGCAACGCAAATCCCGTGCAGGCTATTCGTACGAGCACCACATCGAAGCAATGTTGTCCGATGGCGAGATCCCTTTCGAGAAGCAGGTAATTGTCGAAGCTCGAAAGCGACCGGATTTCGTTCTCCCGTCACTGTTCTTTGTCGATGGAAAATCACCAGAGTCCAGAACCGGACTTATCCTAAGCGCTAAAACAACGCTCCGGGAGAGATGGAAACAAGTAGAAAGAGAGAAAGGTAAGCGACGCCTGTTCTTAACTACCGTAGACGAGAATATCGCCTCCTCGTCGATCGATGACATGGCGTCCTTCGGCGTCTATCTCGTCATTCCAGAGAGCCTGAGGGAATCCAAGGCAACGGAGTACAAGCACCACGAGAATGTGGTCAGCTTCAGGGAATTTTGTACTGATGTGGTTCGGCCAAATCTCGACATATGGCGTGCGCATATCTGAAGCCTCCACTCCCCTTACACCACCTGCAACGTCACCGCTGCGAGGATCACGTAGCGGGTGAATTTGGCGATTGTGACGAGGGCGAGGAAGCTCCAGAGGGGTTCGCGCATGACGCCGGCGGCGACGGTGAGCGGATCGCCGATGAAGGGGGCCCAGCTCATCAGCAGCGACCAGCGGCCATAACGTGCGTACCAGTCGCTGGCGCGGGCAAGCGCGGCGGGGCTTGCCGGGAACCAGCGGCGCTCCTGAAAGCGCAGCGCTGCGCGGCCAAGCCCATAATTCACCAGCGAGCCGAACACATTGCCAATGCCTGCGACGATGACGAGGGCCAGCGCCGGATGCTCGCCCGCGACGAGGAGGCCGACAAGCACGGCTTCCGACTGCGCGGGGAGAAGCGTTGCGGCGATGAAGGCCGCGAGGAAGAGCGCGGCGTAGGCTGACAATCCGGTCATGCGGCATCCGGCGGGAGGAAGACCGGACCGTCATAGAGGATGGCGGGGATGAGGAAAAGGCGTGGACCCCCGGGTCAAGCCCCGGGGTCCACGCCTCTTTGTTCGCCGTCCTAGTCCGCCGCTTGTGCGAACTTGTCGGAGACCGGCTTCAGGTCGTGCAGCTTGAAGGGAAGCTGGCGGACGCGCGTGCCGGTGGCGGCGTAGACCGCGTTTGCGACGGCGGCGGAGATGACGGGCGTCGAGGGCTCGCCGAGGCCGCCCAGCGCTTCGCCGCTATCGACGAAGTGCACGTCGATGCGCGGACATTCGGCGAGCTTCACCATTTCGTAGTCGGTGAAGTTCGTCTGGGCGACGCCGCCGCCCTCGATGCCGATCTCGCCATAGAGCGCGGCGGTGAGGCCGTAGACGATGCCGCTTTCGACCTGCTGGGCGGCGGTATCCGGATGGATCACCTCGCCGCAATCGACGGCGGCGACGACGCGATGAACGCGCGGGCTGCCGCCCTCGATCGATACTTCGGCGACTTCCGCGACGATGGAGCCGAAGCTCTGCTGCACGGCGATCCCATGAACATGGCCCTGCGGCAGCGGGCGGCCCCAGCCGGCCTTCTCGGCGGCGAGCTTCAGCACCGCTGCGTGGCGTGGCTTGTCGGCGAGCATGGCGAGGCGGAATTCGAGCGGGTCGTGCCCGCCGCGATGCGCCAGCTCGTCGATGAAGCTTTCGGAGAAGAAAGTGTGCTGCGTATGCGCGACGGAACGCCAGGGCCCGCGCGGCACAGGGTTTTCAATGTCGATATAGCGGATCGACTGATGCGGCACGGCATAGGGAATATGCGGCGCCTCGCCCGGCTCGTCCTTGTGGATGTAGCGGTTCTCGTAGGCGACGGGGAAGCCATCCGCATCGACCACGGCGCGGATGCGCGCGGTGACGGCGGGGCGATAGGCGTCGTGCTGGATGTCGTCTTCGCGGGTGTAGATGAGCTTCACCGGCGCATCGACTTCCTTTGCGATCATCGCGGCCCAGTCGATCTCGCTCGGGAAATCGAAGAAGCCGGCACGGATCGGGATGCGCCGCCCGAAGCCGCCGCCGAGCAGCAGCGGATGGAGCGTGACATTGTCGAAGGGGATGCCCGTCACATCGGCAATGCGGGCGCGGGCGCCGAGCGCATCCTGACATCCGACCCAGACATCGGCCTTGCCGTCGCGAATCCAGACCGTGCAGTTCATCGGCTCCATACAGGCATGGGCGAGATAAGGCACGCGATATTCGGCGCTGACGATTTCCGCGCCTGGCGCGGCGAAGGCGGAAGCGGCATTGCCGACCTCCTTGTCCGTCTCGCTCTGGCCCGCATCGAGCGCCGCATCATGCGCGGCGAAGATCGTGTCCGAGGTGATGTTTGCCTTGTCGCCCGCGTCGAACTCGACATCGAGGGCAAGGGCCGCTTCCTTGGCGCGCCAGTAATTATCCGCGATGACGGCGATGCCGGCCGGGAACTCCACGACTTTCTTCACGCCGCGGCGGGCGAGAATATCGCTCGCGTCATAAGGCATGATCTTCGAGCCGAAGACGGGGGCGAGGCGGACTGCCGCGTAAAGCATGCCGGGCGCCTGCGCATCGACGCCATAGACGGCGCTGCCATCGACCTTGCCTGGAATGTCGAAGCGGGGGCGGGCCGTGCCGATGATCTTCCATTCGGCTTTGGATTTGAGCGCGGGCCGCGCGGAGGGCGAATAGTTCGCGGCTTCGGCGGCAAGCTCGCCATAGGTCGCGCTTTCGCCGTTCGGGCCGGTGACGACGCTCATGGACGCCGAGCAAGCGGATGCGGAAACGCCCCAGCGCGCGGCGGCGGCCTTCACCAGCATTTCCTTCGCGGCGGCGCCCGTGACGCGCATGCCATGCTGGCCGGTATAGCGCACCGCCATGGAGCCGCCGGTAATCTGCATGTTCATGAATTTCGCGACCTGGTGCCAGGCAGCCGCCGTGAGCCCCTTTAGCATGGGCGGCACGTCCTCGTTTGCGAGGAAGCGGTTGCCGAGCGCTTCGTTCGCGAAGGCGCGTTCGGCGGGAGCCTGCTCAGCGGTGACGAGCGACCAGTCGGCATCGAGTTCTTCCGCCGCCATCATGGCGAGTGCGGTGATTGTGCCCTGCCCCATGTCGGAGTGGGGCACATAGACGGTGACGCGATTATCCGGCGCGATCTTGAGCCAGGCGGTGACGAAGCGTTCGCCCTCGCCTGCCGCGGCAGCTTCCGCCTGTTCGCGGCGCGAGGGGCCGGAGGCCGCAAAGCCGATGCCGAGGAGAAGGCCGCCGCCGGCGGCAGCGCCGCCCGCGATGAGAAACTGGCGGCGTGTGGGCTTCTTGATTTCGATTACCATGATGCTCTCTCCCCTCAGGCCGATGTCACGTCGCGGATGGCGGCACGGATGCGCGGATAGGTGCCGCAGCGGCAGATATTGGTGATCGCGGCGTCGATATCCTCATCCGTAGGCTGAGGATTTTCGGCGAGCAATGCCGAGACCGCCATCAGCATGCCGGACTGGCAGTAGCCGCATTGCGGCACCTGACGGGCGACCCAGGCCGCCTGAAGCGCGGAAAGTTCGCCCTCGCCCGCGCCCTGCGCAGCGGCAAGACCTTCGATGGTGGTGATCTCCGCGCCATCGACCATTTCGACCGGCGTGACGCAGCTGCGCATCGCCACGCCATCGACATGGACCGTGCAGGCGCCGCAGGCTGCGACCCCACAGCCGAACTTCGTGCCGGTGAGGCCGATCTCGTCGCGCAGCGCCCAGAGGAGCGGCATTTCAGGCTCGACATCGAGCTCGTGGCGCTTGCCATTGACGGTGAAGGAAATGGACATGAGTGGCGGCCTCGTCTGGCTAGAGGGCTGGGGCGAACGTCCGGAATGACCAAAAGTACCATTTCGGTCAGTGGGTCGCCAGCGCGAATTTCCCGCTCACGGCTTCGTGAAGGGTCCGGGAAGGGTTTTCCGGCGGCGCGAATGCTCTAGTTTGTTCCGCAGCGATGACAGTTTTCCGACGGAGATACCCCATGAAATTCATGCAGATCGCCCCGCTTGCGGGTCTTTTCGCCCTTGCCTCGCTGCCCGCCATGGCGGAGGCGCAGGCAATGGCGGCCGGCACGTTCCGGACGGCCGACCGCGACGAGGCGGGCACGGCGGATCTGACCGAGGGGCCGGGTGGCGTTCTGCTCAGGATCGAGGTGGAGGGGCTTGAGCCCGGCTGGCACGGGATTCACTTCCATGCGGTGGGCGACTGTTCGGATGAAGGCTTCAAGAAGTCGGGCGCGCATACGCATCACGAAGCGGAGAAGCCGCCGCATGGGCTTCTCAATCCCGAAGGGCCGGATGATGGCGACCTGCCGAACATCTATGCGGACGAGAACGGCGTGGCGAAGGCGGAGCTTTATTCGCCTTTCGTGACGCTGACGGGCGCCGAGGGCCGGGCCAATCTTCTCGACGAGGATGGCGCTGCGATCGTCATTCACGAGGGGCAGGACGACCACATGAGCCAGCCGATCGGCGGCGCGGGCGACCGCGTGGCCTGCGCTGTCATCGAAAAGGCGGAGTAAGACCCGCGCGCTTTCCCGGCCGCCGCTCTCCCGGGCCTATCTGTCGAGCTCGGGATAGTGGCGGAAGACACCGCTCTCGTTGAAAGGCTGGCGACGCTCGCTTTCGAGATAGCGGGCAATCCGCGGCCGCGCCCGCATTGAGGCGTGAAGAGCCGAAACGAGAGGGCGGCTTCTCAGCAGGCGGGCCGATGCTTTCGGGAAGGCATAGCGCAACCCGTCCACCGTGTGGAAGAGCGAGAGGTCCGCATAGGTGAGCGAGCGGCCGACGAGATGCGGCTTCGTCCTCGTCGCGCCATTCGCCTCCAGCAGGGCCTCGAACCAGTCGAGAAATTTCGGCATGCGGGCGCTGCGAAAATCTTCCGCGCGCCGCGCCGCCTCCTTCTTCTGATCCTCGTAATAGAGCCCGACGCCGACCGGATGATGGACGTCATGCGCCTCGGCCACGAAGTCTGTGATAGTGAGTTCGATCTGGTGCGTCCAGAGCGCGCCCGCCTCGGACTTCGGGGCGAGCCGCAGGCGCGGACCGAGATAGAAGAGGATCGCCGCGACCTGGCCGACCACCACGCGGCCGTCGCGCAGGAAAGGCGGTGCGAAGGAGGGGCGGCTGTTCCGGCCCGACGCCATCAATTCCGTCATCTCGTCCATGCCGCCCGCGCGCTCGCGGGCGACATCGACATAGGGGGCGCCTGCCTCCTCAAGCGCGAGGCGGATAAATTCGCCCCGGCCGGGAATGCCCGGCCAGTAGAAGAGTTCGTAGGGCTTGCGGCGGGTGGGGGACATGATGGCGCCTCCTTTCGGAAGCGAGGTAGACCCTCATCCGCCGGCGAAAAGGCAGGGATTACATGGAGTTGCGGCCAACGCGCATTTTTGGATTGATAAATGATGATATTTTGATTATTTAATGCTGCAGAAAAGATGAGGCGGCCGCTCCATGGGGGAGTGGCGCCCTCCGGAGGACCGGACATGACAGACGAAACGCAGCAGGCGGGCGCGGAAGCCCCGCGCGCAACCCGCTACAAGGTGGGCGTGGGCGAGGATTTTCCATTGCTCGAGCAGGACCGGCATGGCCGGGTGGATTTCAGCGCCGAATGGCAATGCGGCCATGGCCGCGACAAGCGGGATGCGCAGGCGGCGCATCGCGACGAGAGATGGGAAGAGTTTGGCGGCTACAGGCTGCCTCGGCTTTTCTATGTGCTGGCCGCCATCGCCGTCTTCGTGGCGCTGATCTCGGCCGCGGTGAGCTATCCGCTGGCGACGCTCGGCGTGGTGGCGGTGCTCCTGCTTCTTGCGGGCGGCCCGAGGCGGCGGCGCAGCTTCGACTATCGCGACTGGGATGGCCCGCGGCGCGGCCGGGGAGATGCAGCATGAGCGGCGAGCGTATCGAAGAGACCGGCGAGGAGCCGAGGCGCGGACGGCGCGGACATCGCCACAGCCGGCGTCATGGCCGCTGCGGACCGGAAGAACGCGAGACGACACGCGTGCAGCTCGAATTGCCGCCTCAGGCGATGGAGCGGCTGCAGCAGCTCAAGGAAAAGACGGAGGCGGCTTCCTATGCCGAAGTCATCCGCAATGCGCTAAGGCTCTACGAGGCGCTGATCGCGGAAGCCGAGCGCGGCGCCGAATTCCAGGTGAAGGAGCCGGACGGTACAAGCGTGCCTTACAGGATATTTTTGTGAGGCGGCCTGCGCGGATCAACCAACTTCAAGCTTCGTCGGCACCTGCTTTGCCGTGGATTGGGCGGCGGGCGGGGCGGCGCGGACGGGGAGATGGCAGGTGACGCGCGTGCCGACGCCGGGCGCGCTTTCGAGCGTCACCCAGCCGCCATGCAATTCCACAAAGGAGCGCACCAGCGAGAGTCCGAGGCCCGCGCCGCGATGGCGGTCGGAGCCGCCATGCGCCTCGAAGCGGTCGAAGACATTGCCCTGATGTTCCGGCTTGATGCCGATCCCTGTATCCTCGACATAGAGTTCGATGGAGGCCTCGCGGCGAAGCGCGCCGACAACGATCGCATCTCCCGGCGAGGTGAAGGCCAGCGCATTCGAGAGCAGGTTGATCATGATCTGCTTGATGCGCTTCTCGTCGGCGCGGACGATGCCGATATCCTTCGGGCATTCGATCCTGAGCGTCACCTTGTTCTTCTGCGCCGGGCGCTGGGCGAACTCCTCGGCGGCATAGACGACTTCCGTAAGCTCGACGTCTGAAAGGTCGAGCGTCATGGCGCCCGCCTCGATCACCGCGAGATCGAGAATGTCGTTCACGACATCGATCAGCGTTTCCGAGCTTTCGAGAATGCCCTGCATATATTCATGCTGGCGCGGGCTCAGCGGCCCGAACATTTCCGTTTCGAGAATTTCGCCGAAGCCGAGAATATTGGTGAGCGGCGTGCGAAGCTGATAGGAAACGTGGCTGATGAATTCCGATTTCAGCCGGTCCGCCGTTTCGAGCGCATCGTTCCTGTCCCGCAGCGCCTGCTCCATGCGCGTCGAATCCGTCACATCGACATAGGTCATCAACGTCGCGCCGTCGGGCAGCGGCACCATGGCGTAGTCCACCACCGAACCGTCCGGCCGGTCGAGACGGCCCGTCTGCTGCGTGCGGATGCCGGACATGCCGGTAATGCCGTTCTTCAGCGCCTCCCACTCGCTCTCGTCATCCATCAGCGGGCGGCAGAGAGCGATCAGCTCGTTGACATGGGGCTCGCCGCCGAGCTTGTCCGGATCGAGTGCCCAGATATTCGCATAGGCCGGGTTGAAGAGTTTGAGGCGGCCGTCGGACCCGAAAACGGCGACACCTTCATAGAGATGGTCGATCGTTTCGCGCTGTACGCGGGCCAGCGTGTTGTAGGAGCTTTCGAGATTGAGCCGCTCGGTGACGTTTTCATAGAGATAGATGACGCCGCCGAAGGGATGCGCCTGGGCGAGCACCTTGACCGTGCGACCATCCGGCAGGTGCCAATATTCCTCGAGCGGCTCCGTCGAGGTGTAGATTTCCATCCGCGCCTGCTTCCATGCAGGGAAGTTCGCCTGCTCCGGCAGGCGGCGGCGCGCGCGCAGTTCGTCCAGCACCTCGCCATCGGAGGGACCCTGATCGAGCCATTGGGGATCGAGACCCCAAAGCGCGTCATAGGCGCGGTTGTGAAAGGCGAGGCGCTTGTCCGGCCCGCAGATCGCCACCGCCGTCGTGACGCGGTCGAGCGTTGCGGCATGGCTGTCGATATGGCGGCGGAGTTCCGCTTCCGCCTCATCGAGATCCGATACGTCGATCGCAATGCCGGCGATTCCATCCGACAGGCGCTGCTCGACCACATCGAGGGCGCGTCGCGCGCCTTCCATGATGGCGTGGCTGCGCTCGCGCGCGCGATCCCGGTCGAAGAGGGCGCGGCGAAGCGCGCCCTGCACTTCCTCGCCGAGAAGTTCGATGCCGCGCGTAACGACCGCTTCCGGCGAGTCCGCATCGACGGCGCGGGCATAGGCGGCATTCACCCAGACGAGATTGCCGTCTCCATCGCGCCGCCAGGCGGGGAACGGCGCTTCCATGAGATGTTCCTCGAAGCGGTCGCGCGCTCTTTCGGCCTGACGGAGCCTTTCCTTGAGGCGCGAGACCTCGGCACGCTCGCCCGTCACGTCGCGCAGCCAGAGAACGGCGAGCGCGCCTGCGGGGCGGCCCTCCGCCTCGAAGGTGCGGCCATCGACCGATTGCACATGGAGCGAGAAACGGGCGCCGCGCGTACGCAGGCGCTGCACAGCCGTGTTGAGGCGGCCGGCATTTTCCGGCTCAAGGCGCGAGAGAAGATAATTGAAGTCGAGATCGCCCGAGGACGGGTCAACCAGCGTCGCCGTGGAGCCGACGATCCGCGGGCGTGCCTGAAAGGTGCCGGGGGCGGCGCGGAGTGTTTCCGGCGTCCAGATGAAGACGGCGTCGGGCTCGGCCGCGAGGATGGCCTCCGCCGCATCGAGGCGTGCCTCGAGCGCGGTGAGGCTTGCCTCGCGCTCCAGCGCCTTGCGGCGGGCGAGGCGCGCGGCGCGAAGGCCGGTGATCGCGGCGAGGACGCCCGCGAATGCGATACCGATGGCAATGGCAAAAGTGGCGGCGAAGGCTGGATCGGCGGCGGCTTCGGCCGGGAAACCGGCGGTCGCAAGAGAGTCGATCACGCCTTTCGGCGTCTCGACGGCAAGGGCCGGCAGAGGCATGAGGGCGGCAGCGGCGGCGCCCGCCATCAGGCGGGCGGCCAGCATGGGCCGTCCCTTCCGGCCGGACGCCCTGCCCGGCATGCCCTGTTTCGCCGCCCTCATCACGCGCACAACCCCTTCGGCGTCGAGCCTTGCGGCACGGCGCAAATCACCTGTCCCCGGGGGAGCATACACTACGGGGAAGTCATGGGTGAAATTCGCGGCAGGCCCGCCCGGCGGCGAGTTTCGCTTTCAGGCGGGTCACACCAATGAAAAAAGCCCG
The DNA here is from genome assembly GCA_019636015.1 of Parvibaculaceae bacterium. Taxonomy (GTDB): domain Bacteria; phylum Pseudomonadota; class Alphaproteobacteria; order Parvibaculales; family Parvibaculaceae; genus Parvibaculum. The sequence continues at coordinate 718,108 of JAHBYJ010000001.1, read as the reverse complement.
GCGTTTCCGCCGGGCTTTCCGATTTTTCCCGAGTGCCGCTCAGTAGCGGTAGGTATCGGGCTTGTAGGGCCCCTCGGCAGAGACGCCGATATAATCGGCCTGCTTCTTGTTCAGCTTTTCGAGCTTCACGCCGATCTTTTCGAGGTGGAGACGGGCGACCTTCTCGTCCAGCGACTTCGGCAGGACATAGACCTTCTTGTCGTACTCGCCGGGCTTCGTCCAGAGCTCGATCTGGGCGAGCGTCTGGTTGGTGAAGGAGGCCGACATGACGAAGCTCGGATGACCGGTGCCGCAGCCGAGATTCACGAGGCGGCCTTCCGCGAGCAGGATGATGCGCTTGCCGTCCTGGAACTCGATCTCGTCCACCTGCGGCTTCACATTGTGCCACTTGAGATTGCGCAGGGCGCCAATCTGAATCTCGCTGTCGAAATGGCCGATATTGCAGACGATGGCGCGATGCTTCATCTGGCGCATGTGGTCGACGGTGATGACGTCCACATTGCCCGTCGTCGTGACGAAGATGTCGCCGCGCGGCGCGGCGTCGTCCATGGTCGTTACTTCATAGCCTTCCATCGCGGCCTGAAGCGCGCAGATCGGATCGATCTCGGTGACGATGACGCGGCAGCCCGCCTGACGGAGCGAGGCGGCAGAGCCCTTGCCCACATCGCCGAAGCCCGCGACGACGCCGACCTTGCCCGACATCATCACGTCGGTTGCGCGGCGGATACCGTCGACCAGCGATTCACGGCAGCCATAGAGATTGTCGAACTTCGACTTCGTCACGCTGTCGTTGACGTTGATTGCCGGCCAGAGCAGCGTGCCCTTCTTCTGCATTTCATAAAGACGGTGGACGCCGGTGGTGGTTTCTTCCGTCACGCCCTTCACGGCTTTCGCGACCTGGCTGTACCAGCCCGGCTTGTGCTTCAGGCGGCGCTTGATCGCCGCGAAGAGGATTTCCTCTTCTTCATTGCCCGGGGATTCGAGAAACGCCGTGTCGCCCTCCTCGGCGCGCTTGCCGAGATGGATGAGGAGCGTCGCGTCGCCGCCATCGTCCAGGATCATGTTCGGCGTGCCGCCATCGGCCCATTCGAAGATGCGATGGGTATATTCCCAGTAATCCTCGAGGCTCTCGCCCTTGATGGCGAAGACGGGGATGCCGCGGGCAGCGATCGCCGCGGCCGCGTGGTCCTGCGTCGAATAGATGTTGCACGAGGCCCAGCGGATGTCGGCGCCGAGGTCGGCCAGCGTCTCGATCAGCACGGCCGTCTGGATCGTCATGTGGAGGGAGCCGGCGATGCGCGCGCCCTTGAGCGGCTTCTTCGGACCAAATTCCTCGCGCGTGGCCATCAGGCCCGGCATTTCGGTTTCCGCGATGTCGATTTCCTTGCGGCCCCAATCGGCGAGATTGATGTCCTTGATCGCGTAATCGTGGGTGTCTGCTTTTGCGGCCTGGCTCATGGGGCTGTCGCGCTCCTCTCGTAAGGTCGGGTTCGGAAATATGGCCGCGCTCCAGATGAGGCGGCGGGCCGGCGCGCAACGGCTTGTTGCGCCAGCCGGCGCTGGCGTCGTGAGGCCTTATAACAAGCGGAGCCGGAGGCAGCAAGACCGATATAAAGAAATCTTTATATCTTTCTTTCCCGCGTTCCGGATGGCCCGGCAGTTTCCCGGAATTGGCCCCGGACTTCTTACCTCGGGGGTTATCGACCCGCGGAAGGGCGGCATCGGATGCTGCGGCGCGCTCGAGCCCGGGCGCCTTGCCACCCCGAACCGAAAGATGGTTGCCATGAATCTACGCAAGATCAGAACAGAAGCCGATGCTGCCGCCTATCTGGAGGCGTGGAACCGGCACGACCCGGCCGGCATTCTCGACTTCCACACCCCCGACACGATTTTCACCTCCGCCGCCTTCGGGCGGCGGGCGGCCGGACGGCTGGAAGTGCTGCAATCCCTTGAAACCGTATTCACCGTCTGGCCGGACCTGAAGCTCTCCCGTCGCCGCCAGCATCTCTCCGCCACTCTCATGGTGTTCGAGGGCATACTGGAAGGCACGCTGATGCATCCTCTGCCGCTGGATGGCGAGGTTTTGCAGCCTTCCGGCCGGAAGGTCGCCTTCGAGGTGGTCGATATCTTCACGCTCGAAGATGGGTCGATCCGCGAGAAGATCACCTATATCGACAAGCTGAGCTACCGCAGGCAGATGCTCGGTGACGAGGCCGCAGCGAGAGCTGCCGAATGATGCGAATGCCGGCCCTCTTTCGAGGGCCGGCACCGGTTGCCCGCCGGTAGATCATCCGGCTGCAGACAAGCGGCGGTAGCCGAGCTTTTCTTCCCATTTGCGGCGGACGGTTTCTTCCGATGCGCCGAACAGCGTGTAGATCGGGGAAATTAACGGGCGTATCGCCTGGACATCGATACGCGCCGCGGCGCGTATCGGATATTGTTCGGCAAGCCCTTCACCGAGCAGCGCGATCAGAGCGGGATCCTGCGAGACCGTGGCGCGGCCCCGGAACCTGTAGCCGCGACGCAGGAATGGATTGAGGACGTTGATTTCGATCGCGGGGTTCTGCGCGAGATTGCGCATCGTCCCCGGCGATGCAATGTCGGCAAAAGCGAGCGCCGCATCGCCGATGACTTTCAGCGTTCCTTTCGGGCTGAGGTTCGGGCTGCCATCCGGGTTGACGGTCGCGACATAGGCGATACCCGTCTCCTCGATCATCCGGCGCGCTTCGTCGGGTAATTTTTCCAGAGGCCCCGTCATCGCGCCGTCTCCGAGCCTGCAGGCAGGTCCTTTCCGACGAGGTCGCGAAACAGCACGGTATCGAAGTACACCATGTTCTCGACGATGCGGCCGTCGCGAAAGCGCAGTCGGTCGATGCCGGTCATCTCGAAAGGGCCTTTCGAACCGGTGCCGCGGCTTCGCCAGCGGATGAAGGCAAGATCGCCATTGATCGCATGTTCGATCACCTCAAGCTTCACATCGGGCATGAGGGCGATCACGCTGCGCAAATAGGCGTTATAAGCGTCGACGCCCTGCAGCGTGACACCGTTCGGCCAGCGCCCGACGACATCGGACGCGAGGCGGCTGCCGGGGCCGCCGGGATTGGGATCGGACCAGAAGGCGGCGAAATGTGTTTCCGGCGACCAACCGGACGCCGTCGCGGTTTGCTGCGACATGATCTGTCTCCTCGGAGAATTGAACGAACTACCCGCTCGGGGCCGAGGAACCTTCCCGCCGGGGGCAGCGACCGTCGATTACCCGGCACGTAGCGAGGAGCAAGGTTTGCTTTCAACGGTCAGCTGTCCGGTTTCTTTTCCGGGATTGGTTCCATTCTTCTTACGCCGAAGGTCATGGACGGGCGGCGGGTGGCGATGTCATATGCCCGCATTGTCAGTTCTGAAACGAGACTTCCCATGACCCACCCCCTCGACCTTGCCACGCAGTTGACACCCAGGGGCGATGGCCTTTTCGAAGGCCGGACCTCGCCGGACTACTGGAACATGATGGGCCCCTTCGGGGGAACGACGGCGGCGACGCTTCTGCGCGCTGCGCTGGAGGCGCCTGCGCGGCTCGGCGATCCGGTAGCGCTGACGGTGAATTTCTGCGCGCCGATCGCGGAAGGCAGTTTCGAGATCGAACTCATCGAGGCGCGCACCAACCGCTCGACGCAGCACTGGATGATCGTCATGCGTCAGGGGGAGGCCATCGTCGCAACGGCGAGCGCCGTCTTCGCCGCGCGGCGAGAGAGCTTCGAGCATCAACCCGCAACGCCGCCCATGCTGCCGCCCGTGGAAAGCCTGAAGCCGATGCGGACCGAGGGCCGCAATGCCTGGCTGCAGCGCTATGAGTTCCGCTTCGCCGAGGGCGAAATCCGCTTCGAGCCCAAGGCGGACGGCACACCCGGCAGCGCCTATTCCTCACTCTATATACGCGACCTGCCGGAGCGCGAACTCGACTTCATCGCGCTTGCGGGGTTGAGCGATACGTTCCTTGTACGGATTTTCCAGGTGCTCGGCACGCTGCTGCCAGCCGGCACCGTGTCTCTCACCACCTATTTCCATACCGATGCGGCGGGGCTTGCGGCGCAGGGCACGAAGCCGCTGATCGGTGTGGCGGATGCCAGGGTTTTCCGGAAAGGCTATTTCGACCAGACCGCCGAACTCTGGGGCACGGATGGAACGCTGCTCGCGACGAGCGTGCAGACCGTCTATTACAAGGCCTGAGCTAGTCCCGCTCGCCGAAGCCGTCATCGACAAGGGCGGCAAGCGCCTCGAGCGCGGCTTCGGCCTCCGGCCCTTCGGCCTCGATCAGGATGCAGCAACCCGGCGCCGCGGCGAGCATCATCAATCCCATGATGGAGGTGCCGGGCACCGTCTGCCCTTCGCGGGAGACGCGGATATCGGCATCGAACTTTTCCGCCGTCTGCACGAATTTCGCCGAGGCGCGGGCATGAAGGCCGCGCGTGTTCACGATATTGACGAGACGGCTTGCAGGACGCGGGCCGTCGCTCTCGACCCGAACCGTCACGCGCCGTCACCTGCCAGTACGCGGCTCGCGATGGAGATATATTTGCGGCCGGATTCCTGTGCCTGATCGACCGCATCGCCAAGCGAGGCGCTGTCGCGGACGGAGGCGAGCTTGATGAGCATGGGGAGGTTGACCCCGGCTATCACCTCGACGCGGGCCTTGTCCATGACCGAGATGGCAAGGTTCGACGGCGTGCCGCCAAACATGTCGGTGAGAAGGATAACCCCCTCACCGGAATCGGCGCTGGCGACGGCTTTCAGGATGTCCTTGCGGCGCTGCTCCATATCGTCGTCTGGCCCGATACAGATCGAGGCGACCTGAGCCTGCGGTCCGACGACATGTTCCATCGCCGCGACGAACTGACTGGCCAGCTGACCATGCGTTACGAGTACCAAACCGATCATCCGACGACCTCAATGCCGCAAATTCCGGCAGCCCGGCGCCACATTGCCCCTGAGCCGCCCACGCCCCCGCGAAGGGGCGTATCGTGACCCCAATCGCGCGCATAAAACAAGTGTTGCGATGCAACAATCGGCAGTTCACCGGCGCTTTCGCCCAATTTAGATGCAACGAAACGGCGGGCGGTCAACCGCCGGGGCCAAAACGGCCGTCTTGCCCAGGAAATCCGGCATCCGGCAGGACTTCGAGCGCGAGGCGGAGCTTAACCGGCGCCGTGCCGTCGAAAGCATGCAGCGCCACCACGGGGAGCCGGACGCCGAGAATGCTTTCATAGCGCGGCTCGGCAAGGCGCGGCACGGAGACACGGGCAACCAGGTCGCAGATGAGCGCGACAGGGGCCTCATCGACCGCCGGCATTGCCAGGAGGCCGAGCCCCCGCAATTCGACAAGGCCCGCGAGAGCGGCAGGGGCGCTGGCAACGAGTTTCCCATCCGCCTCGCGCAAGCCCACCTGATCGTCCGCGACGAGGCGTGTCTCGCCGCTTGGATCCTCGCGGATGAGGCGGAAGGCGAGATCGGACTTGCCGGCGCCCGAAGGCCCGCGCAGCAGGACGGCGCGCGCTCCGAGCGCGACGCAGGTGCCGTGAAGATAAAGAGGAGCGGCGCTCATCGGCTTTCCGCGTCCGCCGCCGGCAATTCGACCGTGAAACGCGCGCCCGCAACGCGCCCATCGGGGCCCATCCGGTTTCCGGCACGGATGGTGCCGCCATGCGCCTCGACGATCTGGCGCGAAATCGCAAGACCGAGGCCCGAATGTTCGCCGAAACTGTCGGGGCGGTCGGTATGGAAGCGGTCGAAGATGCGTTCGAAATTTTCCGGGGCGATGCCGGGACCTTCGTCCTCGACGCGGACCACGACAAGGCCCGGCTCGCGCAGAGCGATCACGCGGACCACGCCGCCCGGCGGGCTGAAGGAAAGCGCATTGTCGATCAGATTGCGCATGACCTGGCCGAGCCGCGTATCGAACCCCTTCACGACCATCTTTTCCCGGCCGGGCGCGCCCGCGTCGATCTCGAGCTTTACCCGCACAGGGCCGGACGCCCCCGTCTCGTTGAAGAGATCGCAGACCGTTTCGAGAAGTGTGGCGACATTCACATCCTCACGCTCGGCGCGGGAAAGTTCGGCGTCGAGGCGCGAGGCATTGGAAATATCGCTGATGAGACGGTCGATGCGGCGGACATCCTCCTGAATGATCTGCATGAGCCGCTCCTTCTGCGCGCCATCCTTCGCCAGTGCGAAGGTTTCGATAGCGCTGCGCAGCGAGGTCAGCGGGTTCTTGATTTCATGCGCGACATCGGCGGCAAAGCTCTCGATCGCATCGATGCGTTGATAGAGCGCATTCGTCATGTCGCGGAAAGCGCCGGAAAGTTCGCCGATCTCGTCGCGGCGCTCCGTGAAATCCGGGATCTGCACGCGGGCATTCTTGCCGCGGCGCACGGTTTCGGCCGCTTGCGCAAGACGGCGGACGGGCTCCGCAATCGTACCGGCAAGCAGAACGGAAAGGAGGATGTTGACGCTCAGCGCAACGAGAAAGACCTGCAGGATGGCAATGCGCTCCGCGCGGACGATGCGGTCGATATCGCCGCCGCGCGTGGAGAGCATGAGGGCTCCAAGCACTGCCCGGTAACGCTGGATCGGCACGGCGACGGAGATGATGAGTTCGCCGCGCTCGTTTACGCGCTCCATGCTCCAGGCTTCGCCCTGAAGCGCGTGGCGCACTTCGTCATACATGAGTCCGTTCTGACTGCCGGCCTCCCGGAAGCGTTCGAGATTGCGGCCCGGCAGCAAGGCGAAGCCCCATTGGGAAAGGCGCGCAAAAAAGCCCCATTCCTCTGTGCCTTCCGGCGGCGGAAGCTCGAAGGCGACGACCTGGCCCGAGGCTGTGAGCTGACGGGAATCGAGCACCAGCCAGCCTTCCTTGCCATAGAGCCGCGCGCGGGTGCGCGTGGGCAGCACGAGACGGCGCAGGATAGGCGCCGCCGTTTCCGGGTTGATCGGCAAGACAGCTGCGGTGCCGGACACAGGTCCGGAATCGGGCGGCGGCGCGAGAATGGCGCCTGCCACGAGCGGGTCGATCAAGGGCGCATCGGGCGAGGTCGTCGCGCCTTCCTCGATGGCGCCGGCGATGATTTCGGCCTGGGTCAGCAGGCTCTGACGGCGCGCATCGATGAGGCCTTCGCGAAACTGGTTCAGATAGAGAATGCCGGACAGAAGGACGAAAAGCGCGGCGACGTTGAAGGCGACGATGCGCCGGGTAAGGGTTGAAAAACGGCCGCGCGCGAGGAAACCGCGAAAGGAGACGAGAAAGCGCATTACCGCGATGCGCGTGCGCGCTCCCGCAGAGGGCGGCGAAGAGGCGCGGCCCCGCGATGCGGGTTCTCCTTCCGCAGCCTCGCGCGCCTCGTCTTCCGTCAGGCTTGCCATTCACACCCTGCAGTGGCGGCCGCAGCGAAGCCGGGCCGCCGGCGTTCCTTCACATCTCGCGATAGCGATAGCCGACGCCGTAGAGCGTTTCGATGGCGTCGAAATTGTCGTCGACTTCCTTGAACTTCTTGCGCAGACGCTTGATGTGACTGTCGATGGTGCGGTCGTCCACATAGACCTGATCGTCATAGGCGGCGTCCATCAGAGAATCGCGGCTTTTCACATAGCCGGGGCGTTGGGCAAGGGCCTGCAGGATCAGGAATTCGGTGACGGTGAGCACGACCTGCTTGCTATCCCAGGTGCAGGTATGGCGCTCGGGATCGAGCACGAGCTTGCCGCGCTCGAGGACCTGCTGGACGGCAGCGCCATCCGCTGGCGCGCTTTCGCCGCGCGGCGCAGCGCGGCGCAGGACCGCCTTCACCCGTTCCACCAGAAGACGCTGCGAGAAAGGCTTACGGATATAGTCGTCGGCGCCCATCTTGAGGCCGAAGAGCTCGTCGATCTCGTCATCCTTCGAGGTGAGAAAGATCACCGGCAGATCGGATTTCTGACGCAGACGGCGCAGCAATTCCATGCCGTCCATGCGGGGCATCTTGATGTCGAAGACGGCGACATCGGGCGGGTTGGCCGACAGCCCGGCAAGGGCGGCAGCGCCATCCGTATAGGTCTGAACGTGGTAGCCCTCGGCCTCGAGCGCGATGCTCACCGATGTCAGGATATTCCGGTCGTCATCGACCAGAGCAATGGTCGGCATTTGCCCCTGTCCCTTTTGGCCCAACTGGCCCTTGCGATCACTCCCGTCCCGGACCTCTTGCATGGCATACCCCGCTCGCAGAACGCCACCCAGCGCGGCGACGAGGCTTAGGCATGCTTTTGGCCCAAAATGTGGCGGCAGTATAAGGGGTTGAACCCGAAGGCGCCATGCCGCCGGATCGGCGCGATTCAGCCATTTGACAGGCGCAGCGAAGGCCGCCAAGAGTGAGGCAAAGCCGCGGCAGGGATCGCGGTCAGGGCTCCCGGGGGACAAGAGATGCTCAAGAAAATCCTGATCGGCGCAGGCGCCGCGTTGCTGCTGCTCATTGCAATCATCCTGGTCCGGACGGCGATGATTCCGGCGGCGGACCTCGCCGCGGCCGGGGCGCCCGCCAGCATCGATGCTGAAGGGGCGGCGGAGAGGCTCGCACAGGCAATCCGGTTTCCGACCATCTCGCATCAGCGCGGCGCAGATGCCACGGCGCTCGCCAGTTCCGAGGCCGCCTTTACCGGCTTCCGCGACTGGATGGACGCGACCTACCCTTCGTTCCGGCAGGCAACGTCCCGAGAGATTTTCGGCGGGCACACGCTTCTCTATCGCTGGGAGGGCGAAGATGCCGCGCTGGACCCGGTGCTGCTGATGTCGCATATCGATGTCGTGCCGATTGCTCCGGGGACGGAGGATGACTGGGAATATCCGCCCTTCTCCGGCGCGGTGGCGGAGGGCTATGTCTGGGGGCGCGGCGCGATCGACAACAAGGGCTCGCTGATCGCGATGGTGGAAGCGGCAGAGCTTCTCATCAAGCGCGGCTTCCGCCCGCAGCGCACCATCCTTTTCGCCTTCGGCCATGACGAGGAAGTGGGCGGCGGCGAAGGCAACAAGGCGATCGCGACCGCGCTTCAGGAGCGCGGTGTCCGCCTTCACTGGGTGAAGGACGAAGGGGGCATGATCGGCCACGGCCTGCTGCCCGGCATTTCCGTGCCTGTGGCGACGATCGGGGTCGCCGAGAAGGGATCGATTTCGCTCGACATCATCGCCTATTCGAAGGGCGGCCATTCCTCCATGCCTTCGCCCGCGGCACAGACGGCCATAGGCAAGCTCGCGATAGCCCTCGAGCGGATCGGCGAGCGGCCTTTCACGTCGCGCGTCGATGGCGCGACACGCAGCATGATCGAAAGGCTGGCGCCAGCCGTTCCGTTCCTGCAGCGGGCGGTCTATGCCAATCTCTGGCTCTTCGAACCGGTGGTGCGGAACGTGATGGAGGGGAGCCCGTCCGCCGCGGCGCAGCTCCAGACGACCATCGCGCCGACAATCATCGAAGGCGGCAACAAGGAGAATGTGCTGCCGCAGCAGGCGCGGGCCGTGGTCAATTTCCGTATCCATCCGCGCGATACGGCAGACGGCATCCTCGTCCATGTGAAACAGGCGATCGACGACCCCGAGATCAGCGTCGCGCCCATGGCGGGCATAAGGGAAGCTTCTGCCGTCTCCAATATCGAGAGCGAGGGCTATCGCCTGATCACGCAGGCGATAGGCGAGAATTTTCCGGGCACGATCTCGGTTCCCTATCTGGTCGTGGGGGGCACCGATTCCCGCCACTACCTGCCGCTCACCGACAATGTGTTCCGCTTCATTCCGATCCATATGGGCCCGGAAGACACGGCCCGGTTCCATGGCACCAATGAGCGGGTTTCCGTCGCCAACATGGGCGAGGCGGTTGCCTTTTATGTGCGGCTTATGGAGATGATGGACGAGACCGACCGGGCGCGCTGAGGCTTTCTGCCCAAATCTGCGGCAGGACTGCCACTCTTAACCATAGGGAGGCGGCGAAGCTTGCCCGGCGACCCGCCAAACCCACAAGCCGCGCAGGGGTGTTTGCGGCGCAGCATGCCCGCCCGGTGGACGCGTTGCCGCAGCCGCTGCGAGCCGCTTGCAAAGCGGTTGCGCCGGACAGGGGCGGGAACTATGTTGGCGCCGAATTTCCGGGGACATTGGGGCCGGCCCGAGACGGGCGCTGGCCCCGCTTTTGCTTTTCGCCATCGTGGAGCCCTCTTACGGACTCTGCGGGCGGCGGGGCCCCGTGATAGACTTCCAGCCCAGCGCGGGCGGCAAACAGGGATTTGGCCAAAGCGGCCATGAGGAGCACGAGGAGAGAAGCGTGAAACAGACCGGGCCCTATATCAGCAAACATGGCGCCGACATTAGCGGCTTCAAAAATCTCGCGGCGACGCACTGGAACTATCGTCCCGCCGCGCTTTACGAAGAAGCGATCCGCAGGGGCGAAGGCCATGTTGCCGCGAACGGCCCGCTTGTCGTGAAAACCGGTGTCCACACCGGCCGCTCCGCGAAAGACAAATTCATCGTTCGCGACGCCTCCACCGAAAAGACCGTCTGGTGGGACAACAACAAGTCGATGACGCCGGAAGCCTTCGACCTCCTCCATGCCGACATGCTGAAGCACGCCGAAGGCAAGGAACTCTTCATTCAGGATCTTTTCGGCGGCGCCGACCAGACCCATCGCCTCGCGACCCGCATCTATACGGAATACGCCTGGCACTCGCTCTTCATCCAGAACCTCCTCATCGAACCCAAGGTCGAAGAACTCGACGACTTCCTGCCGCAGTTCACGATCATCGACCTGCCGAGCTTCGAAGCCGACCCTGAAAAATACGGTGTGCGCACCGGCACCGTGATCGCCTGCAACTTCGCCAAGCGCATCGTGCTCATCGGCGGCACCTCTTATGCCGGCGAAATCAAGAAGTCCGTCTTCTCGATGCTGAACTACGACCTGCCGGCCAAGCGCGTCATGCCGATGCACTGCTCGGCGAATGTCGGCGAGAAGGGCGACACCGCGATCTTCTTCGGCCTTTCGGGCACCGGCAAGACGACGCTGTCGGCGGTCGCCACGCGCACGCTGATCGGCGACGACGAGCATGGCTGGTCGGAAAACGGCGTCTTCAACTTCGAAGGCGGCTGCTATGCGAAGATGATCAAGCTCTCGGCCGAAGCCGAGCCCGAAATCTACGCGACGACGCGGCGCTTCGGCACCGTGCTCGAAAACGTGGTGATGGACGATGCGACGCGCGAGCTCGATCTCGACAGCGCGGCGCTCGCGGAAAATTCGCGCGGCGCCTATCCGCTCTCCTTCATTCCGAATGCGAGCGCCACGGGCCGCGCGCCGCATCCGAAGAACATCATCATGCTGACGGCGGATGCCTTCTCCGTGCTGCCGCCCATCGCGCGGCTGACGCCGAGCCAGGCCATGTATCACTTCCTCTCCGGCTATACGGCGAAGGTCGCCGGCACGGAAAAGGGCGTGACGGAGCCGGAAGCGACCTTCTCCACCTGCTTCGGTGCGCCCTTCATGTCGCGCCATCCGAGCGAATACGGCAACCTGCTGCGCGACCTCATCGCCGAGCACAAGGTGTCGTGCTGGCTCGTCAACACGGGCTGGACCGGCGGCGTCTACGGCACGGGCAACCGCATGCCGATCAAGGCGACGCGGGCGCTCCTCGCCGCCGCGCTCGACGGCTCGCTCAACAATGTCGAGTTCCGCACCGATCCGAATTTCGGCTTCGAGGTTCCTGTGAGCGTGCCGGGCGTGGACGACAAGATCCTCAACCCGCGCGACACCTGGGCCGACAAGGCCGCCTATGACGCGCAGGCGCAGAAGCTCGTGAAGATGTTCATCGACAATTTCGCGAAGTTCGAAGCGCATGTGGACCCGGATGTGCGCGCCGCCGCGCCGGCGCCTGCCCGCGCCGCCGAATAGTCCTTCGTCAGCGACGAGTAAGAAAAGCCCGGAGGGAAACCTCCGGGCTTTTTCATTTTCCGCGCGGCGCGGCGATGGGCTGGCTGTAGCCTTGCTCTGTCGGGCGGGCGACGAAATCCTCGATGGTCTTGCCCTTCTCGTCCTTGAAAATGTCCTCCGTGACTGTGAGCCTGCCAATCCGCTCGATGCGGAAGGTGCGGAAATCGCGCCGCGTCTCGCACCAGGCGGCGAGCATCCAGAAGGGGCCGAAAAAGGCGATGGCGAGCGGACGCACCGTTCGCTTCGTCCGGTCGCCCGACAGCGCCTCATATTCGATCGCCAGTTTCCGCCGCTCGCGAATGGCGCCGCGAATGGGCGTGAGATGCCGGCTGTAGCCCTCCTGCGGGGAGGTGCGGCCCGACGCGACCGTGACGTTCGGCGCCTCCGCGAGACGCCGGAGCCTGTCGGGCAGGACGGCGCCGATCTTCGCCACCGCATCGTCTGCCGCGCGGGTGAAGGCGGCATCGCCCCAGGCGCGAACCATGCGCGCGCCGAAGACCAGCGCCTCGATCTCGTCTTCCGTGAACATGAGAGGCGGCAGCTCATAGCCCGAGCGCAGCATATAGCCGAGGCCCGCCTCGCCCTCGATGGGTACGCGACTCGCCTGTAGGTCCGCCACATCGCGGTAGACCGTGCGGACGGACACCTCCAGCCGTTCCGCCAGTTCCTGCGCCGTAACGGCCCGGCGGTGGCGGCGGAGATAGTCGATAATGTCGAAAAGTCGGTCGGCGCGGCGCATCGCAGTCTCCTTCATGTCTTTCCGACGCTCGCACAAGCCTGCTGACGGCATGCTGTCAGTAGCGTGTCAGTATAACCGGTTTCGTACCCACAGCGAGACCGAAGGAGCCCGCTCATGATCCGCCTTCATATCTTCCCGGCGAGCCTGCGCGGCACGCCCAATCCCAGCCCTTTCTGCATCAAGCTCGAAACCGTGTTGCGGCTTGCGAGCGTGCCGCATGAGATCGTCTACGCCACCAACCCCGCCAAGGCGCCGAAGGGCAAGCTTCCCTTCATCGAACTCGAGGGCGAGCGAATCGGCGATTCCGCGCTCATTCTCGAAAGGCTGAGGGAGAGACTCGGCATCGATCTCGACAGGGAGCTCAGCGACAGCGAGCGCGCGCAGTCGCACATGATCCAGCGGATGCTCGACGAGCGGCTCTACTGGGTTCTCGTCCATAGCCGCTGGATCGAGGAGGCGAACTGGCCCGTGGTGCAGAAGGGCTTTTTCGGCGACATGCCCTTTCCGCTTTCACGCATCGTCTCCGCCGTGGCGCGGCGGCAGGTGCGAGCAGCACTGCATGCACAGGGAACGGGCCGCCACAGCGCAGAAGAAATCTATGAGCTGGGGGCCGCCGACCTTGCTGCACTCGCGGCGCTGCTCGGCGAGCGCGAATTCTTTTTCGCCAATACGCCATCGGTGGCAGACGCTGCCTGCTTCGCCTATCTCGTCAGCATTCTCGGCCCCGATCTCGACAGCCCGCTGAAGGAGGCCGCCCTTCGCCACGCCAATCTCGTGCGCCACATGGAGCGTATGCATGCGCTTTATGCCGCCACACGGCAAAGGCGGCAGATCGCGCTGACGCTTGCCGCATGAAGCGAAAGCCCGGAGGGAGACCTCCGGGCTTTCTCATTTGCGTTATTTCTTGTGCGTCTGGTGACCATCGCCGGCATGGGTGCCGGTCCAGGAGGGCGGGTCCGAAGCCGGGAAACTCTCCTCGATCGTTTCGTCCACGCTTTCTTCCTCGTGCGCGCGCTCTTTTTCGGCCTTCCTCGCCTTCTTCTCGGCGCGCTTTGCGTCCTCTTCCGGGGAGACGCCACCGCTTGTCCAAGCGGGCGCGTCGCTCGTCGGAAAGGATTCCTTCGAGGCTTCGGTTACCAGGCTCTGCTTTTTCTCGTCAGCTTTGGCAGGCAAATCAACCTCCTTGGGCTATCCGAGTAAAAACGCATGGAACCTGTCGGGGTTCCCTTGGCTCCTAATGCGCCTCGTCCCAGTTTTTCGCGGCCCGCGCATCGACGTCGAGCGGAACGGACAGGGCGACGGCAGGCGCGGCGGCGCCGGACATGACGCTCGCCACGAGTTTCGCCGTCTTCTCCGCCTGCTTTTCCGGCACTTCGAAGATCAGCTCGTCATGCACCTGCAGGAGCATACGGGCAGCGAGCTTCGCCCTCGCAATTTCGCCGGGCATGCGGATCATGGCGCGGCGGATGATATCGGCCGCCGAGCCCTGTATGGGAGCGTTGATCGCGGCGCGCTCCATGAAGCTCTTTTCCGCCGGGTTCTTCGAATTGATGGCGGGGAGATGGATGCGGCGGCCGAAGATCGTCTCCACATAACCGTTCTTGTGGGCGAAGTCCTTGGTATCGTCCATATAGGCGCGGATGCCGGGAAAGCGCTTGAAATAGCGATCGATATATTCGCCTGCCTCGCCGCGAGAAATGCCGAGCTGATTGGCAAGACCGAAGGCCGAGATGCCGTAGATGATGCCGAAATTGATCGCCTTGGCGCGGCGGCGCACCGCCGGGTCCATGCCCTCGATCGGCGTGTTGAACATTTCCGACGCCGTCATCGCGTGAATATCGAGACCTTCGGCGAAGGCTTTTTTCAGCGCCTCGATATCCGCAATATGGGCAAGCAGACGGAGCTCGATCTGGCTGTAGTCGGCGGAGATGAGAAGATTGCCGGGCTCTGCGACAAAGGCCGTCCTGATCTTGCGGCCATCCTCGGTGCGGACCGGGATGTTCTGCAGATTGGGATCGGTGGAGGCGAGACGGCCGGTTGAGGTCGAAGCGAGCGAATAGCAGGTATGGACGCGGCCCGTATCCTTGTCGATGAATTCGGGCAGCGCATCCGTATAGGTGCTTTTGAGTTTGGACAGACCGCGCCAGTCCAGCACGCGCTGCGGCAGATCGTGGCCCTGCGCGGCGAGCATTTCGAGCGTGTCGGCATCGGTCGACCAGGCACCTGTCTTGGTCTTGCGGCCGCCTTCAAGGCTCATCTTGTCGAAGAGGATTTCACCAAGCTGCTTCGGCG
The DNA here is from genome assembly GCA_019636015.1 of Parvibaculaceae bacterium. Taxonomy (GTDB): domain Bacteria; phylum Pseudomonadota; class Alphaproteobacteria; order Parvibaculales; family Parvibaculaceae; genus Parvibaculum. Next base: position 703,105 of record JAHBYJ010000001.1, on the reverse strand, counting down.
AGCCGATATTGAAGCGTTCGCCGGCGAGCTCGTAAATCTCTTCCTCATATTGCGCCATTTTCTGCGCAAAGCCGGAAGAGAGCCGCGCGAGCACCGCCTTGTCCACCCGCACGCCCGCACGCTCCATATCGGCAAGCACCGGCACGAGCGGTCGCTCCAGCGTTTCGTAAACGGTCATGCGATGTTCGGCGACGAGGCGCGGCTTCAATATGTGCCAGAGGCGGAGCGTGACATCGGCATCTTCCGCCGCATAGGCGGTGGCGCGATCGACTGGCACCTGATCGAAGGTGATCTGCGCCTTGCCCTTGCCTGCCACTTCAGAAAAGGGGATCGGCTTGTGGCCGAGATGAAGCTCGGAGAGCTCATCCATGCCATGGCCATGCACGCCCGCGTCGAGCGCATAGGACATGAGCATGGTGTCGTCGAGCGCCTGAAGCGCGATGCCATGCTGACGGAAGACCAGCATGTCGAATTTGAGGTTCTGACCGATTTTCAGGATGGACGGATCTTCAAGCAGGGGCTTCAGTGCGGCAATTGCGTCTTTCAGCGGAATCTGCGGTTCCTTCGCGGCATCCGCGAAATCAAGCCCACCGCCCGCGCCATGCTGCAGCGGAATGTAGCAGGCCTCGCCCGGCACCAGCGCCATCGACACGCCGACAAGACGGGCCTGCATGGGAAAGAGCGAATCCGTTTCGGTGTCGATCGCGAGATAGCCTTGTTCCCGCGCACGGGCGATCCATTCCTGGAGTGCGCCGAGTTCGGTGACGGTACTGTAGGCGGCCTTCGCAAAATCGGCATCCATCCCCTTCGGCGTCGCGCCGGGAAGGCCGCCTTTCGCCGTGCGGCTGACGGACTGCTTGTCCTTCTTTTCGTCCCTTGCCGCGCCTTCATCTTGCGGCGGATGCGCGCCTGCGGCCGCAATAGCATCGACGTCGATATTGTATCGCTCGCCGACGCGGCGCGTCAGGGTGGAGAATTCCATGTCCTTGAAGAAGCCGATCAGCGTTTCGGGATCCGGATCGCGGACGCCCATCGTCTCGAGCGGCTCGTCGATGGGGACATTGTTGTCGAGCTCGACGAGGCGGCGCGAAATGCGCGCCTGCTCGGCAAATTCGATGAGGTTTTCGCGGCGCTTGTTCTGCTTGATCTCGGAGGCGCGGGCGAGCAGCGTTTCGAGATCGCCATATTCCTCGATCAGCTGTGCCGCCGTCTTGATGCCGATGCCGGGAACGCCCGGCACATTGTCGGTGCTGTCGCCTGCAAGCGCCTGCACATCCACGACCTTTTCCGGCGGCACGCCGAATTTCTCGATCACTTCGGCGCGAGCGATGGTCTTCAGCTTCATCGTATCGAGCATGTCGACCTGCCCGTTCACGAGCTGCATCAGGTCCTTGTCGGAGGAAACGATGGTGACGCGGGCGCCGGCTTCCGCTGCGAGGCGGGCATAGGTTGCGATGAGATCGTCCGCCTCGTAGCCGAGCTTCTCGATGCAGGGCACGCCGAAGGCGCGGGTCGCATCGCGCACCAGCGCGAATTGCGGACGCAGGTCTTCCGGCGGCTCGACGCGGTTCGCCTTGTAGGCCGGATAGATATCGTTCCTGAAGGTCTTCGAGGAGGCATCGAAGATGACCGCGAGATGTGTGGGCTCGAACTCGTCCTTCGTATCCTCGATGAGCTTGTAGAGCATGTTGCAGAAGCCCGCGACGGCGCCGACGGGAAGCCCGTCCGACTTGCGCGTGAGAGGCGGCAGCGCGTGATAGGCGCGGAAAATGTAGCCTGAGCCGTCCACCAGGAAGAGATGATCGCCTTTCTTCAGCGGATTTCCTTCCTTCGCCCTGGCCGATGCCTGTTTTTGCGCCTTGCCGCTTGCCACGCGCCTCGCCTTTCCTATCTATCGGGGGTCTTCTATATTGCCCTGCCTCACGGGGGCGCACTATAGCGCCCGGAACGGCCCCCGCCAAAAGAAGAGCCCGCTCATGGCCCATTCGCTTGCCAATACCGAAAACAGCTATGAAGAGCGCATACCGGGGGAACCCGCGCCACGTGCGGAGGGGGCCTACGCGATCGAAGCGCGGGCGCTCCGCAAGGTCTATCGGGCCAGCGGCAGCCAGCCCGCCAAGGAAGCGCTGAAGGGCATCGACCTTGCGGTGCCGCGGGGCTCGATCTTCGCGCTGCTCGGGCCGAACGGGGCGGGCAAATCGACCTTCATCAACATTCTCGCGGGCCTCGTCACCAAGACATCGGGCTCGGCCTCGATCTGGGGCTTCGACATCGACGTCAATCCGCGTCAGGCGCGTGCCTCCATCGGCGTGGTGCCGCAGGAGCTCAATATCGACCCCTTCTTTACGCCGGCAGAGGCGATGGAGATGCAGGCCGGGCTTTACGGCGTGCCGAAACGCGAGCGGCGGACCATGGAAATCCTGAAGGCCATGGGGCTCGACGACAAGGCGGATGCCTATGCGCGCACGCTTTCGGGCGGGATGCGGCGGCGCCTCCTCGTCGCCAAGGCCATGGTGCACAATCCGCCGGTCCTCATTCTCGACGAGCCGACGGCGGGCGTCGATATCGAGCTCCGCCGCCAGCTCTGGGACTATGTGAAGAGCCTGCATGCGCGCGGCACGACCATCGTGCTCACCACGCATTATCTCGAGGAAGCCGAAGCGCTCTGCGACACGATTGCGATCATCGACAAGGGCGAACTCGTTGCCTGCGAGCCGAAGGAGAAGCTTCTCACCCGGATCAGCGAGAAGAAACTGATCGTGCGGCCGGCGACACCCGCAACCGTGCTGCCCGCAGCGCTTGACGGCATGAAGGCGGAGGTGAAGGCCGATGGCTCGATCGCCGTGCAATACAATCCGGCCGAGACGAGCGCCATGGCCATTCTCGCCGCGCTCAATGCAGGCGGGATGGAGATTGCCGACATTTCGACGGTCGAATCCGACCTTGAAGACGTCTTCCTGCAGCTGACATCGAAATAACGGTCAGGCCGAGGCGCGCTTCACGAGCTCGCCCATCACCATATCGACCGTTCCTGCCCCCGTGGTAAGGGGCATCAGGGCCGCCTCCACCTCGGTCATCGGATGCGCCTGAGAGAAGACGGCCCGTCCGTGAAGCCTTATGGGCCGGCGCAGCTGACAGACGATGCCGAACAGCTTGCCGACGGCCGCCGCCGATCTTTCTGTGAAAGCTCCTTCGAGCGTCGCGCCGGTGAAATCGCGCGCGAAGAGCTCATTCAGCGCCGTGCCCATCAGGCGGACGCGAAAATCCGCGATGGCGAGTGCGGGCGGCGCGACATCCACGAGAAAGAGCGACGGCAGGTGGCTCACGATCTCGGCCGGGCTCACATCCATGCGCGCCGGAAAGGGCCGGCCCGCGCGCTTGCGCTCCCAATAGGCGTGGATGTCGCGCAGACGCGCATCCTGGAAGGAGAGGAGCGGATCGATAAAAAGATCGAGTGGCGCAAGCCGCAATGGCTCCGACATGGAACGCGGTACTTTCTTGCCTTGCCCGCCAGGGGCACGCGGTTTTCCGGGGCACATTCCTATATGCCAAATCGGGACAAGCGCCAAGCGGCACAAGGGGGCCATCTTTTTTGGTATATCGACCAACATATTCCTTGCCGCCCGGTATCGGATGACATAATTTGGTCAAATGACCAATTAAGGGAAGATGCATGGCAATCGAGATCGCGAAAGCAGCCGGGGAGCAAATTGCCGCCGCCGCGCCGCATATCCCGGACCTCGTCCGCGCGACGGGGCCCCTGTCCTATGACTATATTTTCGGCGGGCGGCAGCTCTACGACCCGTTCATCGCGGCGGCGTGGGAAGCGCCGGGCAATTTCTTCTCGCACGAGCAATCGGTTCTTGCTTACGAAGATGGCGTCTTCCGGGGTGTGCTGATCTCGCATGACGGACCCGATCACTACCGGCTGAAAGATGCGGTCTGGCCGGTGGCGATGGAGCTTGTCGGCAAGCAGGGTGTGAGCGAGGCCGATATAGCCGGCCTCGCCGAGCGGGCGGAGATTGCGAGCTTCATGAACCCGCATGTGCCGGAAGATTGCAGCTACATCATTGTCGTTTCCGTTCCGGAAGCGGCTCGCGGACGCGGGGCGGGGCGCAAGCTCATCGAGCACGAAATTGTGCGAGCAAAGAACAAGGGCTTTTCACGGGTTCACCTGGACGTGATGTCGGATAATCCCGCCGTGGGGCTTTACCGGGCGATGGGATTTGAACCGATGGCGGAAACGGTGACGCCCGTCCCCTGCCGCGAACACGGGCTCGCCATGGAACTGCGGATGATGCTGCGGCTCTGAGCAAGCGTCATTCGCGCGAGAGCAGTCGCATGATGGCGCGCGTTGCCTCGCGCGCGTTGAAATCCGCATCGCCGGCGGCACCCATATGCGGCCTCGTGATCGACATGCCTTCGATCAAGGCGACACATTGGCGGGCGCGGCGCGCCCGCTCGCGCGGGGTGAGCGCCGGATTCAGCGTCTTCGCTATGTCCGAGAAGAGCGCAAAATAAATCTCGTAATAGCGGGTCAGCGCTTCGGCGATCACCTTGTCGCGTGCGGCAAAGCCCGCGACTTCAATCATGAAGATGCCGCAGTCGCGCCTGTAGGCCTCGTCATTCAGCAAAAAATCGAGCGCGCGGTAGAGGCGTTGCTCACCTGTGCCCTTCCCCCCGCCAAAGCGCGCCATGATTTCCTCGCCGTAGCGGCGAACAAAGCGGTCGAGGAGTTCGGCGAGAATCGCGGCCGGGCTCGAGAAGTAATACTGGACGTGACTGAGCCTCAGCCCTGCCCGCGCTGCGACACCGCGCGCTGAAAATCCGGCATAGCCCTCCTCCAGAAGAAGCGCGGATGCGGCCGCGAGAATCTGCTCGCGGCGCGTTGCGCCCTTTTCGGTAGGCGGTGCATCCGGGGCAATTTCCATCTCTCTTTTCATGGAGCGCAGATTACATGGCGCCGGGCCATTGACAAAATTGGTCTATTGACCAATATCTGCCGGAGCCGAAACGGGAGGAAAGATCATGACAAAGCGTGTGCTGCTGGCGGGAGGATATGGCGTCGTGGGGGCGCAGGTGGCCCGGCTTGTGCGGAAACACCATCCGGACGTGGAAATCCTGATCGCCGGACGGCGCGCAGAGGAAGCGGCGAAACTGGCCGCAGAAATTGGCCGTGCGGAGGCCGCCGCGATCGACGTGGCGAAGCCTTCGCCGCTCCGGGCGGTCGAGCACATCGATGCCGTTGGCGTATTCATCCATGAATATGAGGATCACCTGCTCAATGAGGCGGCGCGCCGCGGCATCGCCTATATGGACATCACGCGCGGCCTCGATGCGCAGCTGCGCGGGCTTGCGGCGGCGGCGCTCCACGCGCCCACCGCGCCGATGCTCTTTACCTCGCACTGGATGGCGGGTGGTCCTGCCATTGTTGCAAAGCGGCTTGCTCACGACCTCGACGAGGTGGACCGTCTGGACATGTCGATCCTCTATTACACCGGCGACAAGATGGGCCCCGATTCCGCGAGTGCGGGGGCCGGCATGTCGCAGGGCTTCACGGCGCGCGTCGATGGCGCGTGGCAGAAGGTCGGGCCACTGTCGGACGACCGGGACGTCCGGTTCCCGTCCGGCGCGGTTCGCCCCGTCTACCGCATGAACATGGGGGATGTGGTGACGCTCGCGCTTGCCAATGGTGCCCGGCAGGCCGGTGTGCGGCTCGGTCTCGACAAGGGCAATTCGCTTGGCAGCATGCGCCGCCTGATCAAACTCGGGCTCTGGGACCTGCTGATGAAACTACCCGGCATGAACGCCATTGCGGCGACAAAGCCGGGGCCCGGGGCCGCGCATGAGATCGTCATTGATGTGGAAGGCAAAGCGGGCGGACGCAAGGTGACGCGGCGAGCCACGATCTTCGACCCTCAGGGCCAGTCGCATCTCACGGCGGTTGGAGCGCTTTACGGGCTCGAGCGGACTGCCGGCCTCGGCACGGTGCCGCTCGGACCCGGCGCGGCGCTTCCCGAGACGGGTTTCAGCGAGGAGAGCTTTCGGCGGCTCGCCGCACTTTACGAGATGGAGGGCGTAGAGCTTCGGCTCACAGGCCTCTAGCGGTTCCGAAAGGACAACGGCTCCCTCCGGTCACCCGCGCCGGAGAGAGCCGCTGCTTTCGGAGGGGCCTCCCTCAGAAAGTGTAGGACGCCGTGAGGCTCACGAAATCCTTGTCATAGGAGCCGTTGCGGTACTTGGCGCCGAAGTTGTTCGTGTAGTCGAGCGACACCGTGTAGGCATCGAGATAGCTGGCGCCAATGCCGAGCGTGACGGCCTTCTTGCCCTCGACGAAACCCGGACCGATCGGGCCGGCCGAGTAACCCTCGACGTCGTGACTCCAGATGATACGCGGGCTCAGCGTAAACGGCGTATCGAAGGCATTGTTGTATTCCATCTGGGCAAGCATCCTGTAGCCCCAGGAGAAGGTCGAGGCATAGACAGGATCGATCGAGCAGGTGCCCAGACGGACGCAATTGTCGCCAAAGGTTGCAGCCATGCCGGGATTCACATGCGTCTCGCCCGAACGGGGAATGGCATAGCGGTTGCCCTTCGCATCGGGGAGGTACTGGAAGCCGACATTGGCGACGAGAATGAGCAGGTTGCCATCGAGCATGCTCACGATCGGATCCGAAGGCGTGAGCGTGCTCAGCGTATAGAACTGGCCGTGCAGCGCTTCCGTGCGGCGGGAGCCCGGGATGACCGAGCCCGGCGCGACGGGCGCCCCGGTGTAGTAGGCAGGCTCGCCGGGGCCCGGCGTGTAGCCGAAGTTCACGGCATCGGCGCCGAGAATTTCCGAGCTGTCGACCTGGAACGGCATGTTCGGGAAGAAGGCGAGTTCGCCCGAGAGCGCCGTCGCATCGCCGATGATCGGGATGGTCGTGTTGAAGCTCCATCCGATCATGTCGATATCTTCCGGGAACTGAACGATCAGATTCTTGTTGTCGCCGGCGGCGTCGGCAAAGATGCCCTGGCCGAAGGAAACGGGACGGCCGACATCGTCGGTGAGGCCCGGCACGGCGGAGGTACAACCGGGACCGGAGAGCGAGCCCGGAACCGCCGGATTGCAGAAGACCTGAAGCACGGGCGTCGTCGCGGTCGGGACCGAAGCCGTGGTCGTGCCGAAGGGCAGCTTGCTGTGGAAATTCATGTAGTAGAGCGAAAGCTCGGTGCCCTGATTGAGCCACTCGGCGTAGTAGCGCAGGGCGAATCCGAACTGGCCCGCATCGCGCGCTTCCTGGTCGCCGCCACGGGGAATGAACGCCGTCGGACGGTAGCTGGTCCCATTGCCGAAGTTGTAGACTTCACCGCCCGAGAGCACATAGCGGCAGCCTGCGGCGGCCGCGTCCGACGGAGAGAAGAAGCTGCCGCAAGCAGGCAGCACCGAACGCTCCCATTCGAAGACGTATTGTGCTTCGAACGTCAGGTTCGCCGGCAATCCGATGCTCGCGAAGATCGAGTTCTGAGGAAGGAAGACTTCCTTCAGCTCCACGCCCGGACGCACGAGCGCCGAGACGTCGAGCGGCAGATAGGCGGAAACGCCGCCCGGGATGAAGAGGCTTTCACCCCAGTTGACCGCCTGACGGCCGAGGCGAACCGTAACGGGCAGGTCGGCAACGACAAAATTGGAGTATGCGAAGGCGTCCAGAAGGTCAAAGGAGCGCGCCTGGAGGTTATGCGCATCGTCGCCGCGGAATTCATCCTCCAGCTGGCGGCGCTGGTTGCCGCCCGCCAGCACAGGGCCGTAACGGCCGCTCCCCCTGCCGAGAACCTTGTCCCCGACATAGTCATAGAAGGCGCGGGCGCGGACGAAGAGGCCGTACATGTCCCACTTTATGTCCGCCTCGGAAATGATCTTCACGGGTGCCGAAATGAAATCGCCGCGCTCGACATTGACGTTGCCGTCATCGGCGTTGACGTCGTAATCGGTGCCGCCGGGGCCGTAACAGCCGCCATTGTACACCGAAATGAATTCGCAGCCCTGCTTGGACACCCGCATGCTGGCGCCCGCCGAAACCGTGGTCGAGACGTCCATGGACACATCGCCCAGCTGGTACTGAACAGCCTGGCCGGCGACCGGCCATCCCAGCACCACGATCGATGCAAGAGCCGAACCGAGCACCCGAAATTTCATTTTTACGCTCCTCCCTCGAGACGTCACAATCGCGCTTCGGCGCGTTCCTTAAGGCAATACGCCAGCCAACGTGTCGGCCACCGTTCCAAGCGGCAGCGCGGCATCCGCGACACCTGCAACCGCACCGAGTGCCACGGGGAAAACGATGTCATTCGCCGTGGTTCCGTTCGGCAGAAGCGGTGTGGCGAGCAGTTGCGTGCCGAGCACCGCGACCGGCCCGAGCACCGGGCTCAGCTGCTCCGTCGGCAATTCGGGCAGGGTGGTCCCGCCGGGACCGCCACCTTCGCTCGCGCCGAGCAAGCCGAGAATGATCGGACTCAGAACGGGTTCGAGTGCGTTCAGATTTCCCTGAGAGGCATCGGACTGCGCGCCCTGAATGACACCGGCGAGAAGATCGCCTACCGGCGCGAGCGGCGCAGATCCTTCGGGCGCGACGCCGCCGAGCGGCGCATCATTGCCGCCGGCGAGCAGAACCGGAATTGCGCCATCCTGCGTTCCGAGCAGCATGCCGGTGATGTCGTGACCGAGGAGGTCCTGCCCGAGTCCGCCGTCCCCGGAGACGCCGAGCGGCGGCGCAGACGAGGCGATCATGTCGAGCGCATCGGCGAGCGGCGAAAGCGCGCCCTCAGGCACGGGGCCACCGGCCGGCGCATTGCCGGCAAGCGTGCCATCGCTACCGCCGCCAAGCGTGGCCCCCACGAGCCCGCCGCTGCCGAGAAGCGGCGTCAGAATATCGGTACCGAGAAGTTCCTCCGAGACGCCACCCGAGCCCGACACGCCGAGCGGCGAGGCGCCGAGCGCCGAAGCTGAGCCGGAAGAAGAGCCGCCGCCCACCAGGGACGGCGACCCGCTGCCACCCGAGCAGCCGGCCAGAGCACCTGCAGCAAGCACTACCAGAATCATCCGCATGATTTTCTCCTCCCGTGTGAACCTGCCTAGCAAATCCCGGAAGAGAGACGGTGTAGAGAAATGTACCGATATGTTCGGTGGGCAGGGCTCCTCCGGCTTTGTCCGCACACGAACATTGAGTGCAGCTTGCCGCCGGGAAAACCGGGCTTTCGTGGAGCGCTGCGGGGCTATGTAATTCTTTGTAATCCCGTTGGACTTGGCCGAAAGGCGGCTGCAATGATCCGGCCGAGAACAGAGATCGCCGGCGAGGTCCGGGCTCTGCAGCGCTTTCCCGCTGTCATTCGATTTCGACGGTTCTCCTCGATCCCGATACAGCATCCCTCACCAGGGAAGGCACCTTCAGGCCAGCGTCTCGCGACGATGTCCGGCGCCCGTCATCCACCGGTGGCGGGCGCCGTTCGTTTCGGCCCACGCGATGCCCGGCTGAATGCGGAAAGGGCGGTGCTTGCGCACCGCCCTCTGCCGCACTCATATCGACGCTACACTTACATGATGACCGGTTACGGCGTGGGAAGGGCGCCCGTAAGACCGCCGAGAAGACCGGTGACCGGAGCGAGCGGATCATCGCCACCACCGGGAAGGCCCGGAAGACCGCCGCCGCCGAGACCACCGAGAAGATCCGTAACCGGAGCCAGCGGATCGTCGCCGCCACCGCCAGGCAGACCCGGCAGGCCGCCGCCGAGCAGACCCTCAACAAGGTCCGTCACGGGCGCGAGCGGGCTATCCCCACCACCGCCGCCGGGAAGCCCGGGCAGGCCGCCGAGGCCACCGCCGAGAAGCCCATCGCTACCGCCCGCAAGAAGGCCGGGCACAGTGCCGGTTTCGCCGAGCAGCATGCCGGTCACGTCTTGCCCCAGAAGCGTCTCGCCGAGGCCGCCTTCGCCCGAAACGCCAAGGGCAGGAAGCTGGTCTGTGACCATATCGAGCGGGACCGCTTCGAGGCCGGCGATCACCGGCGCAAGGCCTTCGCCGACAGGCGCGAGCGCGTCCGTCAATTCGGCCGGCAGGGCACCGCCAATCGCGCCCTCACCGCCGCCGCCGAGCACACCTTCGGTGCCGAGCAGCGGGTCCGTGAGTCCGGCAAGGCCGAGCGCCTCGGTGACGCCGCCTTCGCCCGTCACGCCGAGCGACGTTACCGTCGAGCCGCCGCCACCGCCGCCACCCGGGCCGCCGCCGAACACCGCATCGTCCGACGAGCATGCAGCCAGGAGCACCACAGCGCCCGCCGCAGCCACCATCTTCAATCCATTCATCGCCATCAGCCTTTCCTTCCCTCGCAGGTTGAACTGGAGGCAGACTAGGCCGCATCGCTGCTTAACGGTGTTGAAGCATGTGCAATTGCGTGAGTGTTTGTTCAGTAGACTGTAGATCGGCCGTCCCGTTTCGGGGCAATGAGGCGCGGTAGGCGCTTGGCGAGCATCCATAGCGCTTGCGGAAGGCACGGCGGAAATTAGCCACATCGTCGAAGCCGAGCAGCGAAGCGACGTCGGCAATGCCAAGCGGCGTATCGCGGAGATATTCGCGCGCGAGATAGGCGCGCACATCGTCGACAATGCCGCGATAGGAGGTGCCTTCCCCCGCGAGACGGCGGCGCAGCGTCCGCTCGCTCATGTTGAGCCGCCTTGCCGCTTCCACCATGCCGGGGAAACGTCCATGCGCGGCAAGAACCATGCGGCGCAGCTCTCCCGACAGGCCACCCTCGGCATTCATGTCGCGCAGCAGCTTCTCGCATTGCCGCCGGTACATTTCCGCCATCGGAATACTTGCTGCCGAAAGCGGCATGTCCACGCGGTCGTTCGGGCCGATGAAGCGATTCACCGCATGGCCGAACGAGACGTCGATGCCGAGAAAGCGGCGATAGACCTCCGCAGGCATCGTCTGAGGATAAGCAAGCTCAAGCCTGCATTGCTCGGGAAGCGGGCCGATGAGCTGACGAAGGGCAGCGAGCACGCCCGCGAAGAACAGCTCGACCAGAAAATGCGGCGCGCCCTCCACCTCGAATGGCGGCTCGAAGGAGAGAACGGCGTTTGCGCCCGCAAATGAAAGCTGGATGCGGCCCTTCGCGCCCTGCAGGGGGCTGTACTGGATCATCAAGCTCGCGGCCTGCCGGAGGCTTCTGCTGCTCAGAATGGCGTGGCCGAGAAGGCCGTGTGTGCCAAGATGCATGCGCGAGCCAAGCCGCAGGGCAATTGCCGGATCGCGGGTTTCCGCAACAAGCCTCTCGGCGAGGCGGCGAAACGCTTCCTCCGTGACCGGACCGACGCGCGGGAGCGGGAGTCGCGCGGGATCGTGCCCGGCTTCCTTCAGCACCGCCGCGAAGATTTCGACATATCCGGGTTCGATACGCATACCTGTCCGAATCTGACCCCTGTCTTGGCCGGAAATGACCTCCTGCGCGGCGCCAGAATGATTATCTAGGGCTCAGAAGAGCGACAATTCCGCGATCCGCTTCAGCAAGGAGGCCAAAATGCACGGTTCCACCGCATCCCGCACGCCGCAAAATGTCGAAATTGTGCCCCGCAACCGGCAATTCAATATCGAGGATGTGCTGAAGACGGAGTGGCATGGCGGCGATCCATTCAAGACGGCTTTTTTCGACGCGATGTCGATTCTCTTTCCGCTCGGCGAACAATTCTTCATCGACAGCGTGAAGGCTTTCCGCGGCAAGCTCGACGATCCCGAACTCGAACGGCGCATTCGCGGCTTCATGGCGCAGGAGGCGATCCATCGCCGGGAGCACCAGCATTACAATGAAGCGCTGTGCCGGGCCCGGGGCGTCTCGATCGAGAAGATGGAGCGCGCCGTCTATGTGCGGCAGAAATTCGCGCGCCGCTATCTCTCGCCCATGCAGCAGCTGGCGGGCACCGTCGCGTTCGAGCACCTCACGGCGATCCTCGCGGATGCGCTCTTCCGCAATCCGCAGGCGCTTGAGGGAGCGAACCCCGACATGGCCGAGATGTGGCGCTGGCATGCGCTCGAGGAGACGGAGCACAAGGCGGTTGCTTTCGACGTCTATGTGGCCGTGGGCGGACAGACCTGGCGCCGGCGTGTGGTGATGGCGCTGGTGACGATCGAATTCACCCAGCACGTCATTCGCAACATGCGCCTCCTGCTGCGCAATTATGAAGGCTCCCGCTACAAGCTCTGGCGCGACGGACTGAAATTCATCTTCGGCAAGGATGGCGCGATGAGCGGTGTGCTTCGGCCCTATCTCGATTTCTACAAGCGCGACTTCCATCCCTGGGACCATGACAACCGCGAACTCGTGTCTTCCGTCATGGCTGAATTCGGCGGCGCCACCGTCAACCCGATCTGACGGCCGCGGAAGGGACGCAGATGAGCATTGCAATGGACCGGGCTTGTGCGGAAGAGATAATCCCCGCGCGACCGACGCCGCCCAAGGATACGCCGACGCTTGCCGGGATGCTGCTGCGGCCCGGCGGCATTTCAAACCTCATCGCGTCCTACCCCGCCTTCTGGTACAAGGCGCGCTATTGCGACTTCCGCGTCGGCTTTTCGAGCAATGGACGCGGCATACTCGTCAACGAGCCGGAGGCGATCCGCAAGATCCTTGTCAGCGAGGCCGAGCATTTTCCGAAGGAGGAAAATCAGCTCGCCATTCTGAAACCCCTGCTCGGCAATGGTTTGCTCACCACCGAAGGCCAGGTCTGGCGGCGCAACCGCAAGCTTGCGGCGCCCATCTTCCAGCATTCGAGCATCAAGGATTTCGCGCCACTTTTCGTACGGGCGGCGGAGCGATCTGTATCCCTGTCGCTTGAGAACAGCGGTCCGTTTTCCATCGACAAGGAAATGACGCGCCTCACGCTGCAGATCATCGGCGAAGCCGTGCTCGACGCCGATCTCGACGACAGCGCGGAAAGCATTTCCGATGCCGTGACACGAACGCTCGACAAGTTTCCCATCATCTTTCTTGCAACCGCCTTTCTGCCCAACAAGGTGCGCAACCGCGTCGTCGAAGCAATCGTTTCGCCGACGCGGCGGCAGCTCGATCCCTATGCGAGGAGCATCGTCGCGCAAGCGGAACGGCAGGAGAGCGAAACAACGCTGATCGCACGCCTGATGGGTGCCGCCAAACGAGAAGACGGCGAAGGACTGACGGCCACGCAGGTGCGCGACGAAGTGGCGACCTTCCTGCTTGCAGGCCATGAAACCACGGCGACGACGATGAGCTGGGCGTGGTACCTGTTGACGCTGCATCCCGAATGGCAGGAGCGTCTGCATGATGAGGTTCGCGATGTGGCGGGCGAGAGGCCGCTCACCGCAGAGGATGTGCCCTCGCTTTTGCTGACGCGCGCGGTCATCGATGAGACGCTTCGGCTCTATCCCGTGGTCGCCAATCTCATGCGCCGCGCCGACAAGGAAGTTCAGCTTCTGGACGACCTCACCGTGCCCGCCGGAACGACCGTGCTCGTCTCGCCCTGGCTGCTGCACCGGCATGAGCGGCATTGGCGCGAGCCCCACCGCTTCGATCCGACGCGCTTCATGGGCGAGGAGGCCGCCAACCGGCCGCGCCATACCTATCTGCCGTTCGGCGGAGGCCCCCGCATCTGCATCGGTGCCGGCTTTGCCATCATGGAGGCCGTTCTCATTCTCGCGACCTATATGCAGAAGACCCGGGTCCGTGTGCTCAATGCCGACCGCGTCATGCCGCAGGCCCGCATCGTGCTCCGTCCCAATACTTCGCTCCAGGCGGTGGTAACGCCGCGGCAGCCAGACATCCGGCGCTGACGCCGCTTCACAGCCCTCACATTGCTCGACGAAAGACGACAACATTAGATCAAGTTGCTTGAGTCAACTTGCTAGATTCCTTCCCGGAACCAGACGGCGCAGCCTTGCGGCCGCCCATGTTCAAGGGAGATCAGGAATGAGCAAATCACATGCCTTGACCATTGCAGCGCTGGCTGCAGCGGCGCTTTTTCTCGCGAGCCCGGCAGAGGCGGCGCGGAGCTACTCCATCCAGACGGGCGCCGACCTCGCCGAAGTCTGCGCGACGCCTGCCGATACGAACGCCATCAGCGACGAGGAGCGCCACCGGCTCAATGTCTGCGGGTCCTATATTCAGGGATTTCTCGGCCACTACGCGGTGGCGCGGCGCCAGATGAGCAAGCCGGATTTCTGCCTTCCGCCGGAAGGCGTCTCGGCCGACCGTGTCAGAGTTCTCTTCCTCGCCCTGCTGGAGCAAAAGCCGCAGATCAGGGACTTGCCGGCGAATATCGATCTCGCGACGAGCCTTGCCTGGGGATATTCCTGCAATGGCTCAGCCGCGCAGTAAACACCCGCTAGTTGCGAACCGGCATTCCCGGTTCGCAGCGCTTGCGCCATTCGGAAAGGAGGGCGACGAGCAGATGCCTGAGTTCATCATCGCTAAGGCTCTCCACGGCTTCCGACAGATTTGCCGTACGGTCGTCGACCGCGCTCAATCCGTTCTCCCGGAGGTTGCATTCATGGTTCATGACCCGGCCCTCGATTGAGACGGTGCGCAAATCACCGCCAGAGACCTTTCGACCTTGCAGGCAAATGCCTGAGCCTTGAAGTGGAAAACTGTATGGATTGGTAAACGGGAACTACGATGTGGAGCCCGGAAAACCGCCAAATAAAAGCGGAGCGGGGCTACGCAGTCGGAAACACTGATTGCGCCGTGTGAGCGGAAGTATGAAAAAATGCGCCGCGCCGACAGTCAAAGCCAAGGAGACGGGGACTGTATTGTTATAGAGTTCTTTAAAGTCCTGCTGGCTAGACTTGCATCGGGGAGAGGCGAGGAGACGCGGCACCGGCGGGGTTTAAGGCGATGCTATCCGGAGGAGGGAACAAGATGGCGATAGCGACTGAACATAATGGGGCAGCATCCACATCCGCGCATGCCGCGTCGCTGCTGCTGGTGGATGACGATCCGGACATCCGGGAGGAACTTTCCGCCTATCTCACCGCCAATGGCATGAAGGTTACGGCCGCTGGCGACGCAGAGAGCGCGCTCGCCGCCTTCGCAGAAGGCAGTTTCGACCTCGTCATTCTCGACCTGCTGCTCGGCCGGGACAATGGCTTCGACATATTGCGCGAAATCCGACAAACCCACACGACACCCTGCATCATGGTCACCGGCCAGGGCGAGCCGACCGACAAGGTGGTCGGCCTCGAACTCGGCGCGGACGACTATGTGGTGAAGCCCGTCAATCTGCGCGAGCTTGTTGCCCGTATCCGGGCGCTGCTGCGGCGAAGCGGCCATTCGGGCGGCTCGGGCCAGCGGCATGGCCGGCACGAGGCGGATGAGCGGGAGGATGCCGGCACGCGCTGGAAGTTCGATCCGCACCGGCGCCGACTTTCCGCGCCCGACGGCGAGCCTGTTCCGTTGACGACGGCGGAATGCGACCTGCTGATCGAGCTTGTGGCGCATGAAGGCAATCCGCAGACGCGCGAGGAGCTTTGCCGCCGGGTATTCAACCGCCAGTGGCAGCCTTATGACCGCAGCCTCGACAGCATCGTGGTGAAGCTTCGGCGGAAGCTTGAGCCAAATCCCGACCATCCGATGGTAATCAAGACCATTCGGGGCAAGGGCTATCTCTTCACCGGATTTCCGAGCGGAGAGTAAGCTTCAGGTTCAATCCGCGCCGAGCGGCAGATAGACCGCGACGTAGCCGCCCTGTGCGTGATTGCCGGGCTCAATGCGGCCGCCGCTCTCCCGCACGATCGTGTCGCAGATGGCGAGGCCAAGGCCTGTGCCGTGCTCGGCGGATTTCGTGGTGAAGAAGGGCTCGAGAACTCGCTCGAGAATTTCGGGGCGGAAGCCCGGGCCGCTATCCTCGATGCGGATGACCGCCATTCCCTTTTCGTCCGGCGCAGCGAAGGCCAGAACACGGATGAGACCCTCCTTGCGCTCTTGCGGTGCACCGGCAATCGCATCGACCGCATTCTGCAGCAGATTGACAACGACCTGTTCGAGCTGAAGCCGGTCTACGAAGACGGCAAGGCCGGGAGATATTTCCTGTTCGACGCGCACGCCGGCACGCAGGAAGACATGGCCCATGATCGCTTCGACATTCGCGATCAGTTCGGCGAGAGATATGCGCTCGATGTCGCCTGCGCTCTTCCGGCCGAAGCGGCGCATCCTGTCGATCACCTCGCTCGCTCGGTCGACTTGCGCAAGGATGCGGGCGACCTTGGCGGCCACCGCATCCGCATCGAAGTCCGGCGCGGCGACGATGTATTCGAGATTCTGCACGGCGAGCGAAATCGTATTGAGCGGCTGGCGCAACTCATGGGCGATGCTCGCCGACATCTGGCCGAGCGCCGCCATCTTCGCGGTCTGCGCGATCTGGGATTGCTCTTCGCGCAACAGCAATGCCTGACGCAGCAGAAGAGTGAACCTGTCCGCGAAATCGAGATCGGCGGGTGCGAAGCCGTCGCGCCGCGTAGCACAGAGAAGCCAGGCGCTGCCCGTCTGAAGCGGCAGGGAGAGAACGGCGAGGTGGCGCCCGTTCAGAGCGAAGGCGCGCATTAGCCGCGCTCCATCGTCTTCCGACGCATCGAAGACGGCCGCCGCACCCTCCGCTGTCCGAGATGAAAGGAATGAGAGTGCGTCATCCGCCGCACGCGACGCTTCCTGACGGGCGGGCACGAGATAGCGCGGTTTTCCGTCCAACCCGCGCTCGATCACGCAGGCTTCCTCGCCGCCGAGACAATCCGCGATAAGGGCAACGAGTTCCGCCAACTTACCGCTCGAGGCATGCCGCGCCAGAAGAAGGCGGAGCCCCTGCAGCATGGCTTCCGCCTCGCGCCGCTGGCGCTCTTCGCGGAACCTCGCATCCTTCACCTGCAGCATCATCGCTGCGGTTTCGCGGGTCGCCTCCTGCTCCTCTTCGGCCGGGAGGATGCTGAGAGTCCCAAACCAGCGCGCGCCGCCCTGCTTCCGGGCGCGCGTCGCGGAGATGTAGAGAACTTCGCCGGGGCGGAGTGCCGCGCGCAAGGCATCGCCCGGCTGAATGCGCATGTGGCGCAGGCGCCCGACATCCTCCAGACGCTGAAGCAGGTTGCGGCCGCGGTTGCCAATGGCAATCTCGTCGAGCTTCATGCCTTCAAGCGTGCGTGCGATCTCGCTGCGGCCGCTCAAGACATTCCGGCAGTGAAGAATAGCGTCGTCCGACGCTTCCCAGACGATATCGGCGCCGAGTTCGATCCAGGTACGCGCCGCCTCCAGCGCCTCGTCCGCATGGCGCCGTCCGAGCGCCTGCGCTTTCAGCGTCCTGATCCGCGAGGTCGCGGCGGCGCCTGCATCGGCGACAGCGCGCATGAGATCTTCGATGCGGCTTTCACTTTTCTCCAGAAGAATGGCGATGCGCGCTCCGGTGTCGCGGCCGATCGCCTGCTTCGACAGGACGCCGTGCCAGGGCGCACGGGAACCGGTAAAACCCGACCTGATGCGCGAGGCAGCGTCGAACCACGCCAGAAAGATCGCGTCTTCCTCGACCTCGAGACCGCCTTGCGCCGAGTGCCACAGGATCAGCGGACGGCCGCCCGGCGAGATGGCGATCTCGCAAATTGCGGCGCGCGCAGCGGCGGTGCGGGCAAGAAGGGACGACGCCTCGTCAAGCGCCGCGCGGACCGCCTCTTCCGTTTCCGCTTCGAGCAATGAAAGTGTGAGGCCGGAAAGCAGGCCGAGATGGGAATCCGGCTCTGCCTCATCGCCAGTCCGGCCGAACTTCTGCGATGCAAAAGGGCCCGCCATCCTCAACCGCCCGGGTCGGCAACGACGAAGGTCGTGCTCACGCGGATGGTTTCGGGCGGCGCCGGCACGAAGGGCAGGAAGGAGAAACGCCCGCCCGTGTCGTAGTCGATCGCGATATCGCCCGCGCGCCCGGCGCCCGTATCGCGCCAGACCGGATCGAGCACGGTCACATTCTCCCAGCGCAGCAGGGGCGAATAGGATTGGACCGCCTCACGGATTGCGCTCTCTGCATATTCGCTGCGTTGAGTATCGTCGAGACCTATCACCGCGGCCCGCCCGCCTTCCGCCACCGCATAGGAGAGCGCAATGCGGGTGGCGAAGTGAAATCCGTAGGACATGATCCCGAAAAGGATCGTGAGAAAGACGGCTGCGACGAAAGCAAACTCGATGGCGACCGAGCCCCGCTCGTCGCGGAGAATTCGTGCGCGCGGAGAGATTCGCCCTTTCGGGCGAATCTCTCGCACCTCCCATCCTGTGCGCTGCGACGCCACTCTTCTCAGCTTATTCAGGGGCGGCGCTGGCCAAATCATCGCGAACGCCTCCGAACACCGACTGAAGGCTCCCGCCGATACCTTCCGGACCGACGAAAGCCCAAAGGCCAACGGCGATACCTGCCGCAAGGAGACCGTATTCGACAGCGGAGATACCGCTTTCGTCCTTCGCAAACCGGCGCATGAACGCCGCAATCCTAGACCTAGACATTTCATTCCTCCATTCAAAGTGCCGTTTCCGGCAATTCTCCGGACCTCTCACGAGATCCGCCTCCTCCGGCCTCCTCCTGTTTCGCAATGCCGTGGCTCGGATGACATTGCGTTGTCGCATCCGGTATGCCGCGATTCAGCGGCGCACCGCCTTTCCCGTTTCCATCGGCTTGCCGATGTTCTCGAGATAATTTTCATAGATTCGGTCCGCTTCCTCCGCCTGCATGGGCGGCGTCTTTCCTTCCGCGGCATATTGTGCGTCGAGCACGGCGCGGGCGCGGGACTCGACGATGCCTTCATCGGGCGTTTCGCACGCCGCAAGCAGCAGGCTCGGCAGCAGCGCCAGCACCGGGGCCAGCTGAAAAGACTTCATCACATTTCCTCCCACTGATCGCCGCCCTCGCCCGCATGGCGCGCGACCCAGTCGACCGCGAATTTCTGAACTTCGGCGCGCTCATCCGCCGTCTGGATGCCGGCGAGCAAGCGGCGCGCCTCCGCTTCCTTGCCGGCGAGCAGAAGCGCGATCACGAGATTATTGCGGATGGATACGGAAGCAGGGTCGAGCTCCTGTGCCTGACGAAGATTGAACTCGGCCTCCGCGATGCTGCTGCCGCCGAGCGAAAGCTGCGCATAGCCGAGATTGTTGAGAAATTCCGGACTCGAGGGACGCAGCGCCACAGCCTGGCGGAAATGCGAGACGGCGGTTGCCCAGTCGCCTTGCGCGGCGCTGGTGCGGCCGAGGCCGCTATGGCCCTCGGGCGCAAGCGGGCCGCGCGTAAGTTCCGAGAAGGCGCTGCCTGCGGCATCATATTGCCCGGTGCCGAGAAGCGCCTCGCCGTAAAGCTGCTGGAAGAAGGGCGTCTTCCGCTCGCTCACCGCATATTGATCGAGATAGGCAAGCGCGGCGCGATAACGCCCCTGTTCGAGAAGGCCATTCACCACATTCAGATAAAGATGCGACTTCGATTCCGCGTCCAGCGTTCCGACATTGGTAGCGCGAGGCGCGATCGCGGATACGGGCTCGAAGCCATATTCCGCGCATCCCCCAAGCAGAGCGCAGCAGAGAACGATGGCAACAGGCTTCATGATCCGCCTCCCCGATTTCCCAATCGCTCGCCGGCGGTCTCCAACGCCCCCTGAAGAGTAACGACCGCCGGACCTACGAGTATGACAAGTAACACGGGCATAAAAAAGAGAATCATCACAAGGGTAAGATGCGGGGCCTTGCGGCCCACCTGTTCGCGCACGGTGGCCATGCGCTTGTCCGTCAGATCGGCGGCGAAGCGGCGCAGCGTCGTCCCGAGTTCGCCGCCCTGATAAAGGGCTTGCGAGATCGTGGCCGCAAGATCCCTGCCCTCATCGATGCCGAGGCGCTGGCCGAGCCTTTCAAGCGCGGCGTCATAAGGCATGCCTGCATCGATGTCGGCGACATGGCGGCGCAGCACGACGCCGGTCACCGGCGCCGTGTCGCCCGTTACGCCCGCGACATAACGCATGCACTGATCGATGCTTACGCCCGCATCGAGCGCCATCAGCATGATGTCGAGGACGGGCGGCAGCTCGCGGCGAATGGCGGTTGCCCTCCGCTCGACATAAGTCTTCAGCGCGATTACCGCATAGCGATAGAAGAGATAGCCGAAGAGGACCGCAAGCAGGAGATCGGCGAGGTCCAGCCCCTCACCGTCATAGCGCAGCGCGAGGATGGACAGGGCCACGAAGGCCGCGAGCAGGTAGCGCACCCCGACAAATATGTAGAGCGAAGAGCTCTGGAAGAAGCCGGCCTGGAGTACCAGCGTCCGCAGTTCCTGGTTGACGCGCGCCCCCTCGATCCGCCGGCCGAGCTGTTCCAGGAAATGAAGAACCGCGTCGAGCGCCGTCATGTTTTCTCTGTTCGGGATGAACAGGCGCGAAAGCCGCGCCGTTACTTCCTGCCGGCGCACCAGCGACAGGATGGACGCGACCATGACCGTGCCGCCCGTCGCGAGCGCGGTCAGAGCTACCATCCATGTCAGCGTTTCAATCAAATCTGCCTTCCCTAGAAACTGTTGGAGCCGACCACCTTGCGCATCATGAAGGCGCCGATGATCTGAGAGATCGCGCAATAGACAAGCAGCTGCCGGCCGGCCGGTTCATCGATGAACCAGCGCATATAGGCCGGACTCTGCGCCATGACGACGGCGGCGACGAGCATCGGCAGGATGCCGAGAACCCAGGCGCTGGCCCTGATCTGCGAGGTGTTGACCCGCACTTCGCGCATCACTGCCGCGCGTCTGCGCATGTTCTCGATCAGATTGGCGAGGATGACGGTGAGCGCGCCGCCAAACCGCAAATTGGTTTCGATCGCGGCGCCGAAAAGCCGGAGTTCGTAGATTTCCACTTCGCGGGCAAGCTGGTTCATGCTTTCGCCGACGCTGGCGCCGTTGGCGATACGTCGCATGGCCGGCTGGAAAAACTCCACGACGATGGGCGGCGAGGACTGGGTCGCGCGCGTCAGCGCGACCGACAGGCTGTTGCCGACGACGAGAAGCTGCCTCACCCGGTCGAAATAGCCGAGCATCGCGTCCGAAAGCGCGTCCATGCGCTTGCGCGCCCGGTAGTCGATAGCGGCGGCCGCGACGAGGAGAACGCTTGTCATGAAGAGCAAGGCAACGAAGGGACCGAAAATGATCGCCGTCGCCAGCGTGAAACAGAGCAGGAAGACGAGAATGGCGAGGAAGCGGTCTTCCGAGAGTTCGATGCCCGCCTGATAGAGGCGGTTCCGCGCCGCGGCGGGAAGGAAGCCCCGCAGGTCCGGCCAGTGCTTGAGCGAGAGGCGTGGGCGGCGCTCCGTTTCCGCCGGCGCGACGAGGCGTGCGAGCCGGTCCTGCACGTCCCGCTGCTGCCTTCCCTGCCAGAGCAGCAGAAAGGCGCAGATGCCCGTTGCGAGGCACGCAGCCGAGAGAATGAGAACCGGAAGCTGCATTCTTTCCCTTCCTGCTAGAGGCTCCGCCGTTCAACCTGTTCGCCCGCGGCGAAGACTTCCCTCAGCGCATAGGTCGCGCCTTCCATGCCGACGATCTCGCAGACCGAGAGGATCTTCCGTTTTCCGTCCGGCTGACGGGCGAGATGCACCACGATGTCGATGGCCCCGGAGATGAACCGCCGCACCGCCTGAAGGTCCGCTGAAAAGCCGTGCAGGCCGATCAGCATTTCAAGGCGCTCCAGCGCGTCGCGGGGGCCGTTCGCATGCAACGTCGCCATGGAGCCGTCATGACCGGTGCCCATGGCCTGCAGCATCTCGATCGCCTCGCTCGAGCGGACCTCGCCGAGAATGATCCGGTCCGGCCGCATGCGCAGCACGTTGCGGATGAGATCGCGCGCCGTCACGTCGCCGCCACCGTCGGGCGACGCCGGGCGCGTTTCGAGACGCACGACATGGGCCTGCTGCAGGCGCAGTTCCGCCGCATCCTCGATCGTCACCAGGCGCTCCTTTGCGCCGATATAGGAACTCAGCACATTGAGCAGCGTCGTCTTGCCGGAGCCGGTGCCGCCGCAGATCAACATGTTCTTCTTCCCGCGAACGGCGGCGGACAGATATTTCTGCATGTCGGGCGTCATGGTGCCGTTGCGCACCATGTCGTCGGCATTCAGCGGAATCTGCTTGAACTTCCGGATCGACAGGATCGGTCCGTCAAGCGCAACAGGCGGGATGATAACGTTGACCCGCGAACCATCGGGCAAGCGACCGTCGACATAGGGCGTGCTCTCATCGACGCGACGGCCGATGGGGCTGACGATCCGCTGGATCACGTTCATCAGATGCGCCGTATCGCGGAACCGGGTCTGGACCGCTTCGAGCTCGCCGCCACGTTCGACATAGATGCTGGCCGGGCCGTTGACGACCACGTCGTCCACACTCGGGTCCTTGAGGAGCGGTTCGAGCGGTCCGAAGCCGACGATCTCGTTCTGCACATCCTCGATCAACTGCGCCCGTTCGCGCATGTTGAGCGCGATGCCGCGCGAGAGAAGAATGACGGAGATGGCCCGTGCGATTTCATCCTGCAGCGCCGCAAGCGGTATGGTCTCGCCCTCGACATCCTGCCTGTCGAGATATTCCAGCGTGAGGTCGAACACGCGAAACTTGATTTCCTGATAGCTGTCGGAAATGCCGATATCCGACGCTGCCGTCTGGGGGCCGATCATATAGGGCTGCATGGTCTTCATGACAGCACCGCCCTGATCCTGCGGGTCAGATCCTTCAGGCCCTGCGGCGCGCGCGTCTCCTCATCCTGATAGGGAATGAGGTTGAGCGCCTGCAGATGGCGCGACATCTCGCGGGCGTAGGGAGAACCCGCGGAGAGAGCGAGCGGGTCTCCGCGGTTGATGGCGTCTGCAAGGTCGCGCCAGCGCACCGGAAGTTCGAGGGCGCGCGCGGCGCCCACCGCTTCGCGGATTCCTGCCGGCGTCGGCGCCATGCTGGCGGCGAATTCATGCACGACAAGGACAGGCTCGTCGCGGCCGCCGCGCACATTGCGCACGAGACGCAGCAACTCCGCTGCTGCCTTGATCGATGTGAAGCGCTGGTTGCAGGGCAGGAACAGAAGCGCGCCCTCTTCCGGCAGGCTGAGAATCTCCTCCTGACGAGAGAAGGGGCCGCAGGAGACGATCACCACGTCGTAGAGCGACCGGCAAATCTCGAGCAGGGCGCGAAGATCGTGGATGTCGACCGCCCAGCCGTCAGGCTCGCCGTGGAGCGCGAGAGGCAGGATATAAAGGCCCGAACGCGGGCATCGCGCCAGCGCCGAATCGAGCAGAGCGCGATCGAGCCGCGCCATTTCCTTCACCGCTTCCTTGACGCGGAAATTCAGGTCGATGCCGAAAGCAATGGCCGTATTGCTCGCCGGGAGCGCCAGATCGACGAAGAGCACGCCTTCGCGCGGGCGGGAGGCGGCGACCATCGCCGCCATGTTGAGCGCGAAATCGTCGTCGCCATCGCTCGAGGCAGCGCTCAGCGTCATCACGAGATTGGAAATGGAAGCCGGGCGGAAGCGGCTTTCCGCAATGCGCTGCAGAACGGCATTGCGGAAATCATCCGGCGAGGCGTCCCGGTCGATGAAGTCCTGCGCGCCCGCGCGCATGGCCGTTAGGATGAGCTGGGCACCCATCTCGTTGCCGATCACGATCATCGGCAGGGCAGAGAACCAGCCACGCAGCGTCGACAGCCTTTCGAACACCGTGCGCGCGCCCATATGCACTTCCGCATCGGCGAGAACGCATTCGGGCCTGAACTGCTCGGCAATCTCGACAACGTTGCCGGCCGCGGGATCGGCAACCATCACCGTCGCATCGCTTTCGAGCGCCCGTTTCACGCGGGCGGCGAGAGCACTGTCTCCGGAGATGAGAAGAACGCGGTTCATGCCGTCACCTCATCAAGCCGTGGCGGACAATGTGGTCCTCGAGCGTGTCCACATTGAGCAGGTTCTTGCCGAGGCTCGTATCGTAGCGCTGTCCTTCGCCGGGAAGCTTCGGCACCTGGCCCGGCTCCATGGGCGAGACGAGGCGCGGCGTCGCGACGATGATGAGCTCCTGACGCTCGCGCGAATTCTGAGTCCGCTTGAAGAAGGAGCCGATGACCGGCAGTTCGCCGATGCCCGGAATCCGGTCTTCGATATTGCCCGAGGCGCTGTACATGAGACCGGCAAGCACGAAGCTCTGCCCGTCGCCGAGCTCGATCGTGGTTCGCGTCGAACGGGTCCGCAGCGCCGGCACGCGGAAGCCCTGCACGACGAGGGCATTGGTGTAGTCGAGTTCGCTCACCTCGGGATTGACCTTGAGGATGATGCGTTCATCGTCGAGTACGGTCGCGGCGACGCCAAGCTGCACGCCGAAGCGCTTGTATTCGATGGTGACGGTGCCATTGCCTGCGCCCGATTGCGGCACGGGAATCGGCACTTCGCCGCCGGCGAGAAATTCCGCGTCCTCGCCGCTGCGGACGAGCAGCGTGGGCTCGGCCAGGAGCTGCGCCAGATTGGCGTTGCTCAGAGCGCTGATGACGCCGAGGAGATCGCTGCCCGGCCAGGCGAGAAAGAGGTTGAATGCCTGGCTGAGCGGCAGGCTGGTATCGGGGTCGAGCCCGGTGCCCGGCGTGTAGCCGAAATTCGAGGAGGAGTTCGGCCCGATGGCTGCGAACTGGAAGTTGTTGTCGAGGCTCTGGAAGTTGAGGCCGAGTGCCTTGAGCGTGCTTGTCGACACGGCTGCAAAGCGCACCTCCACGGCAACCATGCGCCGGTCGCCAACCTCCATCATGTCGCGCACTTCGACCCCGACATGAGAACGGGCGAGATTCACGGCCTTCTGCCGGTCTTCGAGACTGCCGACCTCGCCCTTCAATGCGACGCCCTGCCCGGTTCCGGCCGCGGTCACGCCCTGCAGCGAGGGGTCGCGCGCAAGTTCGTCGCGGACGCCGGCGAGATCGGCGCCGACAACGACACGCCAATTGTGGTTCACGCCATTTGTGAGCCAGATGGAGAGGTCGGAGGTGCCGGCCTGCTGGCCGAGCAGGCGCAATTCGCGCGAGGTGACGACGGTCACATTGACAACCGCGGGATTGGAAACGGCGATACGGTCGACAGGCGCATCGAGCTTCAGGACGCGTTGGCCGCCCGAGGCAATTTCGAGCGTGCGGCTCGCGGCTTCCGCCGCGGGGAGCAGCGTGGCAAGGCAGACCGTGAACAGGAAAAGGATGGCAAACGAGCTCGCCCCCCGCCCGCTGGAGACCGGCGCCCTCCTTGCTGTTGCCCCCTTCATCTCGCCCGTCTCATGCATATCTCGCTCCGCGTCCCCTGCCCCGCTCAGCGCGGTGTGATCACTGTGGTCTGGTTTGCCCCTGAATAGATCGTCACCCGATGTCCCGAAGGCGCGGTGGCGGCCTGCTCCTCGCCTTGCCTCTCGGAGACCGGCGCAGCGCCCGGCTGCAGATCGTCGAGAGCGACGATCTCCGCCGGCGCGATTTCCCTGTCTCCCGGATTGCGGATGGCAAGCGTCACCTGGCCGAGCCTGCCGGCCAGCGCGAGCCGGGCGAGAGCCGGGGGCGGCGCCGCGAGCGTGACCGTGCGCGCCGCGCCTTGCGGCCCGCCATCGCGCGGCGACAGTTCGGGACCGACGGCCAGCACCTGCATGTCCTGCAGGAGGAGCGCGCTCTTGCTTTGATCCACATTCTGCTGGCCGACACCCTGCTGGCCGTAAACGGCGCCGGGGAGCGTGACGAACACGTCCACCCGATCGCCTGCCTGAAGGAAGCCTCCCACAATGTCCTCTTCCGCGACGCGGATGGCGAAAGCGCGCTCGCCCTCCGGCACGAGAGCGGCGATGCCGGCCGAGGCCGGATCAGCGCTGAGGCTTCCGCTGAGGATGATCTGCGAGGCGCGGATGTCGGAGGTTGCGATGCGGCCGGCGACGAGCGCCTTGTCGGAGAAGGAGCCTGCAGGCGCTTCGCCTTCGAGGCGCCGCACTGCCATGTCTTCGGGCAGAAGCGCGCGGCCGCGGGGCACGTTTCTCACCGCGACCAGAACGTCTGCCATGACGCGCTCGTCGGAGACTGCCGCTGTGGATGGAATTTGCGCGTCATCGCGCGAGGAAAGGTTGAGCCAGATCAACACCAGCGCCACGGCGATGAGGCCGACGCCGAGTACGACCAGCGCTCCAGGATTCTGCTGAATCCGCTGCGCGAAACTCATTTTCTTTCCCTCCTCCCGGACCGGCTTGCCGGTCCGACCCGTCCGTTCGGGCACCTGCTCCCTTGTCGATGTTCCCGATCGGCCCTGCCCTTAGTGAGTCATCTAGGAGCAGAAACAGTCAACAATTTACTAATTCCGCGGTGAAATCCCCGTTTCCCCACAGTTTTCAGGGTTATTTATTTGAATTCGAAACAATAGAAAGTGCGAAGCGATGATCCGCATTTTGTATGGACCAGGCGAATAGTTCAACGAAGCTGACCTATTTTGCGGCCCAAGTACAACCGCGAGTTCAGTTTCCGTAGGGACTTCGGGGATTTTAGCACCATGGACGCTGCTGCTCCGAGTGAGGACCACAAGTTACGCAAACAGACTGAGGCGCAGATTTCCGCGATATTGGGCCCCAGCCCATACAGATGAAGGCTAGGCCAGGAAAGCGCCTGTGTGTGCGAGATATCGAACAGAATTGTGTCGCTTTTGGGTCGAACAAATGGCGACAAATCACACACTGCTCGACACTCACCCACGGATTACTCCCGTGTTACTCAAATTAAGTACAGTACTCGTCTTTTCTACTTCTCTTCTCCGGGTACCATCAGTTCAGGGAATATCCGGTGAGGGAAGAGCATGTTCCGTAGAAAGAGCATTTTTCTGGCCGCGGCCTCGACACTTGTCCTGACGTGCCATCCGGCACTCGCGCAAAGCGTCGGGCCGCAAAATCTGCCCTCCCCCGGCACGGTTCTCGCTCCGCCGCCGCCCGCGCCCGATCTCGAGCGGCGGGAGACGCCGAAGCTTCGCGAAGAGCTCGGCTTGCCCGACGGCACGGAGCGCGTGCTGGACTTCAAGATTTCCAATGTTCGCATTGCCGGGGCAACGGCGATCGATGCCCAGGTTCTCGCCGCGCCTTTCGCCGGTCTCCTCAACAGGCCGGTAACCGCCGGAGAGCTTCGTGAAGCGCTCGATCGCGTCAACGCCATCTATGCGGAAGAAGGATATGCGCTCGGCCGCGCCTATATTCCGGTGCAGGTCGTCCAGGGCGGCACGCTGATCGTGCGCATCGTCGAGGGCTTTATCGGCGAAATCCGCATCACGGCGGAAGATGCGGCCGTGCGGCGCATGGTCGAAGAGTTCAGCAAGCGCATCGTGGCCGAAAAGCCGCTGCGCCAGGAAACGCTCGAGAGATACCTCCTTCTCATCAGCGATATTCCGGGCGTCACGCTCGACGGGCGGCTGCAATCCATGGACATCTATTCCGGTGCCGCCGTGCTGGCGCTCGATGTCACCAGCCAGAAACTCGCGGCCTCCACCGCCGTCGACAACCGCGCCAACCTCGATTCCGCCCCGTTTCAGGCCTATCTGACGGGCTTCATCAACAATATTTTCGGCTATGGCGACCAGTTCTCACTCACCGTGCTGGCAACGCCGGAAATCGAGAAACAACAATATTTCCGCGGCGCCTTCTCGACCTTTATCGGCACGGACGGCCTGCGCGCTTCGGGCGGCTTTGCCTATGCAAGCTCGGAGCAACCCGACCTCCCCGCCAATATCGAACTCATCAGCACCAGCCGCCAGGCGGATTTCCTGCTCAGCTATCCGCTCATCCGCGCGACGAAGGAAACGCTGAATGCCTTTTTCGGCTTCTATTACACGGATGCCGAGAACTCGCTGAACGGCTTCACCTTCAGCAAGGATGCGATCCGAGCGGCGCATATCGGCGCGAGCTACGCCACCCAGGTGGGGGACGATACCGCCTTGGCCGCGCATATGCGGCTGACACAGGGCTTTTCTCTCTTCGGGGCGGGACCTGAAAACACGGCCCATTCGCGCCTCGGCGCCCAGCCCAATTTCACGAAGCTGCAGGCCGGCGCAACCGTGAACTATGCCGCGACAGAACGGCTTCTGCTCACGCTGCGCACGGAGGGGCAATACAGTCCCGACTCGCTCTACAGCTCGGAAGAAATCGCCTTCGGCGGCGCCCGCTTCGCCCGCGGCTACAACAATTCCGAGATCAGCGGCGACAGCGGCCTCGGCGCCTCGATCCAGGCGAGCTACCGCTTCGAGAGCGAGATGTTCGGCGGCTGGTCCATCACGCCCTATACGTTCCTCGATCAGTCCTATGTCTGGAATACATCCGTGGACCAGCAGGGCGATGCGCGGCTTCTCTCGACCGGCATCGGCGTGACGCTGTCGAACCGGCGCTGGCTGTCACTGGGCCTCGAACTCGACAAGCCGATCAACCGGACGCCGCTGTCGCAGAACGACAAGGATCCCCGCCTCTTCGTCTCTTTCGAAGTCCGCTTCTGAAGGTTTCGTCTGCAAAAGGAAAGGCCCGGCATTTTGCCGGGCCTTTGTATTGGGCGAATGGAGGCGGGGAGGGATCAGAGCCCGCCGAGGAGGCCGCCCAGAACCGGCAGATTGCCGAGGGTGCCCGTCACCGGCGCGAGGGCATCGCCGACCACAGGGGTCGAGGAGAGGGCGCCGCCCGTGCTCGTGCCGCCCGGGGCGGCGGCGGGCGCCGAAGCGGAACCACCATGCAGGGGTGCTGCGATACCACCCACCGCATTGTTTCCGGCATTCAGCAGAGCGTTCAGGCCCGGCAGGACCGGCCCCAAAGCTCCATCGCCCGCCAGTGGCGAAGGCTGGCTGCCCGCCACCACCCCGAGAAGTCCCGTAACCGCCGTGCCGGCCGCCGCGAGCGGGGGCTCGCCGGCCGGAACCAGGCTGCCGAGAAGGCCGCCATTGCCGCCGCCCAGCGGATTTTCCGTGCCTGTGAGATTGCCGACCAGATCGACACCGAGGAGATCCTGCACGAGGCCGCCGGCGCCCGCGACACCGAGAGCCGGGGCCTGGGACAGGCCCTCCGTCACCGTCGAGAGCGGCAGCGCCGCGGCAACCGGCTGGACCACCGGCGCAAGGGCATCCTGCCCGTCGAGCAGCGCGCCCAGAAGACCGTCATTGCCGCCGGCGAGCGTCGCACCAAGGACGCCACTTGTGTCTACCGCACCGCCGAGCACATCGCTGCCCGCGAGATCGGCGAGGAGACCGCCATCGCCGAGAAGTCCGAGACCCATGACATTTGCATCCGGATCGCCTGCCAGCGCGCCCGCAGCCGACGGCACGAGGCCGGGACCGCCATTCGAGCCAAGAAGGGCGCTGACGGGATTGCCCTCGCCGAGCGCGGCATCGAGAAGCCCGCCCACGGGGTCCGCGCCAATGAGATTGTCGAGCGCGCCGCCACCGCCAGTGACGCCGAGGCCGCTGCTGCCTGTGCCGCCCGGTCCGCCGGGTGAAGCTATGCTGCTGACAAAGGTGCCGCTGCGGCCGCCGCCCACTTCCGACGACATGGCGATCTTGTCCGTGCAACCGGCAAGGCCGAGGCAAACCGCCGACAAAACCAGCATACGTCCCGACATCTGCTCCCTCCACGCTGCGATCAGCCGGCCCTGGGGCCTTCCTCCGCCTTCATTTCTAGACGAGCACTCGGCAAGAGCGTGTAGGCTTGTGTCCCTTTGTGTGCGCGAGTTTGAGACAGTGTGTGTATTGGCGTTCATCATGCGTGTGCGGAAGATTCGGGATTAATTGTCCGATAAGATGTGAAAGGGTTAGATGAAAGACGGCTCCCGAAGCCGCAGGGCAGCGACCGGCCCCGGAGGAGGCATGCTGCAGGTGAAATCTTTGCTCTGGCGATTTGCACGCGACGAGGGCGGCGTGATCTCGGTGATGGGCGCGATGGCGCTCATGCTCGCACTCGCCGTCACCATGATCGTGGTCGATACCGGCGCGGTGCTGAGCGCAAAGCGCGCCCAGCAGGCCGCGACCGACGCGGCGGCGCTTGGCGCTGTGCGGCAGCTCGACAGTGTGCAGGCGGCTGCGGAGCAAATTCTTTTTGTCCTGAACGACTTCGATAGCAACGCGGCGACGGCAACGGCGACACCGGTCTATTTCGTGGCCGACCCTTCGCGGGCACCGGACCAGCGCTATTTCGCCCTGGGGGAAACGGCGAGCGACGGAACGGTGGTCGATGCCGCGACGGTGAATGCGGTGCGCGTGAGAATGCGCGGCGAGTCGCCGACCTATTTCGCGCGGCTTTTCGGCTTTGGGGAAATGACGGAGATCGAGACCGTTGCGGTCGCGGCGCTCACGAAGCACACCTCCTTCTCTGCCGGTACGCGGCTTGCCTCGCTCGATGCCGGCATTGCCAACCAGGTTCTCGGCGGACTTCTCGGCACGACGCTCAATCTTTCACTAGTGGATTACAACGCGCTTGCGGGCACGACGATCGATGCACTGACCTTTCTCGATGCGCTGGCGATCCGCGCGGGTCTCGAGGCAGGCTCGGACACTTACGGCGATCTGCTCGGCACCACGGTCACGGCGGGGCAACTGCTCGATGCCGCCGTTGAAGTGCTGAACGGCGAGACGGCGGAGGGCAATCCTTCCGTCGCGCGGGTCGCGCTCCAGTCGGCGCTGGCGCCGGTGCAGAACGGCTCCGTACCCGTCGACGGGATTCTCGGCGCGACGCCTTATTCGGACCGGGTGATCGGGTCGGTTCAAACCATCCCGGGCAGCACAATTCCCATCGGGGTTCTCGACCTGCTGACGGGGACGGCGACCCTTCTCGGCCAGGGGCAGGCAGTCGGGTTCGGAACCAATGTCAATGTCGGCTCGCTCGCTTCCGTGAATGGCACGATCCGCGTCGGCGCGCCCATGGCGCATATGGCGGTCGGGAAAGTTGGCGACAGCGTGCAGACATCGCAGGTGGATGTACAACTCACAGCGAGAATTCAGATATCGATACCTTTGGTTGTGACCACCAGCATCGATCTTCCTATATTTGTTCGTGCGGCCTCCGGGAATGCTGCAGTCCAAGGCATCCCATGCACACCCGGCGGGACACTCGTCACGCTGTCCGGTACGACTGACACTGGGCTCGCTCGGGTGGGAGTCGGCGAAAACGGTCCTTCGGCGGCGATTACTTTGACTTTGCTGTTCCTGCCGATTCTCAACGTACCGATTAGTGGAAATGTGCCCATTGCATCCAGCGGGCCGACAAGTGTCAACTTTTCCGAGAGCGAGTTCGGATTACCAAAGCAGACCGCGTCTCAGGTCAACGTGATATCGAATCTAGGTGGCGCACTAACTATCGGTGGCGCGACTGGGCAAATTTTGTCTGGACTAACATCGGCCATCGCCAGCGCGCTCACACCGCTTGATCAGGTTCTCGACGCTGTTCTCGCTTCTGTCGGCGTGAAGCTCGGCTCGATGGACATGATCGTTCACGGCGCGAAGTGCCATGCGCCGGTCCTTGTCCGCTGACGTCACGGAATTCCTCAAAACCGTTCACACAATGACATGCATCCGGCACAGACTTCGAACAGGATGGATGCGAGCGAACGAGGCGGAAACATGCGCGCGCTGATCTATGACGATGACGAAGAACTGGCGCAGGAATGCGCCGAGGCTCTGGCGCAGCGCGGCTATGAGACGCGCACGCGGCGCGGCGAGACGGACTTCCCGGCGCTCATTGCCGAGTTCGCACCCGACCTCATCATGCTCGATGTGCATATGCCCGAGTTCAACGGCATCGAGGCGCTGCTCGTCCTGGCGGAGGCACCGCGCAAGCCCGTCATCTCCGTCATCATGATGTCGGGCGCGCGGGACGGGCTGCTCGATGCGGGTCTTTCGCTTGGCCGGGCGCATGGCGTGCGCCTCCTCGGCATGCTGGACAAGCCCTTCAGCTTCCGCGAGCTCGACCGCCTGCTGGCGGACGTTCCGAAGGCGCCGCCGCTCTCCGCTGCGAGATAGCTCACACAAAACTCGACGATTCAGTCCCGCATGGAGACGCGGCGGTTTACCGCCGGTTAAGCCCCTTCGCGTTTGATCGGGGATATGGATGGCGGCGCTTCGTGCCGTCCGATCGCAGCTCGAGGTTAAGTTCATGCGCCCCAGCGTTCTTGTCGCCGACGACGATCCTGCCCAGTTGCAGGAAATGGCTGAATTTCTCCGCAGCCGCGGCTTCGATGTCGTGGAGGCCTGCGACGGGCATGAAGCGATCGAGATCATCACCCGCTCGCGGCCGCGCATCCTGATGCTCGATGTGAACATGCCGGGCTGGGACGGTGTGCGCGTGGCGGAAGCGGCGCGCGGGCTCGACCACAAGGTCGTGACCATTCTGATGACGGCGGAAGCCGACAAGTACAATTATGCGAGCCTTGCCGATTGCGGCGCGGTCGCCGTTTTCCGCAAGCCTGTGCCGGTGGCGGATATCACCGGCTTCCTTCACAGCACGCTCGGCCGCAGCGACGCCGCCTGAACCGGGACGTCAGCTGCGCCCGGCGTTTCGCGCGAGGTCGCGGAGGATCGCCTCGAGCCGGCCCATCATCTCCGGATTTTCACTGTTCATGGCCTCCAGCCGGCGCAGCATGCTTTTCGCCGTCAGGAAGGCGACATCGTAGCGGCGGCTCACCTGCGAGGCGGTCAGCGGCCGGTTCATGATGTAGATCGTGTGGTAGAGGCGGACCCAGACGGACACGGGCAGGCGCGAGCGATGCAGATGCGTCCCCGATGTCGCGCTGTACTGACAGCTTCGGCAGGCCTTGCAGGTCCAGAGCCCGGGGCGCGTTTTCAACCGGCTCGCGGCGTGCTTCGCGCCGCAATTCGGGCAGACTGGACCGTCCGGCCAGCGCGCCTTCTCGAAAATGTCGCGGCAGGTCTCGTGCGATTCCAGAATTTCCACGACCGGCCTGTGGCGCTCCACTTGGGGCCAGCCGCTTTCCTGGCGGCGTTCCGCATAGGCTTCGTGAACCATTTAGGTCACCTGCTCCTCTCTCGCCGCGGGCCGAAACGGCAAGCCCGCGGTCACTTTCCGGCTTCTCTCCGCGTCCGCTCCCGCCTGCGCGATAGCGGTGCATGCGGGTGCACGACCGGCCCAAAAACCTGTCCAGGTCCGGGATCGAGTTTTCGCGGGCGGTCCGGCCAAGTCATTGGGAATTCGGTCGAATTGTGTAATCGCGGGGGAACCGGCGGCCGCCGCGAACGCGACCAACGGTGAAACGGCGATTGCCCTCCGGGGCCGGGCAGCGCCTCTAGGAGGCCCGTGTCCAGGGCAACGCAGGCCCTTCCAGCGCCGGAGCCAAGCCATTGTTTGCGGCTGCGAATTGTTCTACCTTGCGCCCGCTTCGGCAGGCCACCACTCCT
This sequence comes from Parvibaculaceae bacterium, assembly GCA_019636015.1. Lineage (GTDB taxonomy): Bacteria > Pseudomonadota > Alphaproteobacteria > Parvibaculales > Parvibaculaceae > Parvibaculum. Next base: position 669,670 of record JAHBYJ010000001.1, on the reverse strand, counting down.
TTCAGGGCCTGCCCCAAGGCACCCGTAGCTCAGCTGGATAGAGCGCTGCCCTCCGAAGGCAGAGGTCACACGTTCGAATCGTGTCGGGTGCGCCAAACTCCGGCGGGCCGCGGGTTTGCGGAGTTCCAATGTCCAGGATGCTCTATCTCATTGCCGGTTTCGTTGCGCTCGGGCTTGGCGGGCTCGGCGTGCTGCTGCCGCTGCTGCCCACCGTGCCCTTCATCATCCTCGCGGCCTTCTGCTTTGCGCGCAGCAACGAGGCGCTGGAGCGGTGGCTCGTGGAACATCCGGCCTTCGGGCACCATATCCGGGCATGGCGGGAGCGCGGCGCGATCTCGCGCAAGGGCAAGCAGGCGGCGCTCGCTGCCTTTGCCGTCAGCGTGGCGGTGGCGCTGCTCTTCGCGCCCATGCCCTGGGCCCTTGCCCCCGTTGCGGCGGCCCTGATCGGCGGAAGCTGGATCTGGACCCGGCCGGAGGGGTGAGACGCATCCCGAACGAGGAACATCACTCGCTTCAAAACAAATAATCGGACGCGATACCGCTTTCGTAAAGCGCCTTTGTCGACGTCGCCGATTGGATCGCCGTGCGAACCGACGCTTCGGTCAGGTCGAGCACCCTGTACGATCCATCGATCTCGGCTATGGCATCGATACGCCGGAAAATATTTTTGTTCGCCTCGGCATACCGGGCAAGCCCCTTTAGCTTCGGAAGCGCGTCGCTGAAGTGGATGCCGTGAGGATCGACGATATCGGCAGCAACTGAGCCGTCTGGCAACCTCGCAAAGAAGATGAAATCCGGACGCATGATTCTGGTGTCGTCACCATCCTCATAAGTCACGCCAAGCGAATCCTGGCTGGCGCGCGATGGATTCAAATACCAGGCGATGTTGTCTTCCCGTTTCAATTCCGCAGAAAGCACCTTGTTCTCCCAAGTGGAAGCAAAGCCCACCGGAAACAATCCATCTTCGCCGCACAACAGATGCTTTTCGAAACGCGGCAAATCAACTTCCTTGCCATCCGCTTCTCTTGCAGTCGTGGGTTGAAGCAAGGTGTGCGGACGTGCCAGATCGACATCCAACGGAGCGGTGCTCAATTCGCGAATCTGCCGGTAAACTTCCTGCCGTTCATCCGACAGGCTCTTGATCGCGATCCGGTATTTCTCCAGCCACTGATTGGAAAGTTTCTCCGCCGCCGCATCTAGGTCGACCGCAATGTCCGGAACAAGGCCGATAGCGGCAATGTCGGTGTGCGCCTCGATCAACGCATCTTCGGGGTCTTCATCCTCGTCCGCCTTGCTCGCCAAATGCTCGGCATAGCTCGTCGCCAGAGCGGGGCTGATAGCACGGCCCGCGCGCCTGTAAGCATCCTCAATGACGGCGTAGTCCGCCTTTTCCAGAAAATCGTCAAACGTCATGTTTCTGGTTCCGACTTCCGCCTTGACGGTCATTCCTTCGACATCAAGCACGGATTGCCGTGCTTTCCGGATTTCCTCCGCATACCGAACCTGCGCACCGTCCAGAACCCTGTGCATTTCGGCATGGGCCTTTTTCCCCGCATCGGAAAGCAGATCATCCATCGCGAGTTCATGCGCCAGCGCCGTCAACCGCTTGACGGGGCGTGCCTGCCGTTTCGGCAATGTTTGCGAAGGCAGGGAAAGAAGCTTTTGCCAGACTTCTTCCGGAATCGCCGGATTCGGTTTCATCACGCGCGGATTGACAAGAACGCGGCGGCCTGGAAGTTCCTCGCCACTTTCCCCTCCCGACATGAGGGCTGTAACGACCGCTTCAACAGAGGCCTTGTTGAAATGCGGGAGGATGCAATCGACGGCGTTCAAGCGATCATTGCCCGGGATTCTGCGGGCAAGCGGTGTGCGGACCATGCGCCCAAGAAGCTGCGTTATATGCGTCTTGTCCGATGCCGCGCGGAAGGAAACCATAACCTCTGCACGCGGGCAGTCCCAGCCAGTGCTGATTGCATCCTTCGCCACCAGAATGCGAACCCAATCGGATTCCTGGACTCTCTCCGGCGAGATGTAAGGTGCGGCACGACTACCGAAATTCTCCGTTCTGTGCTCACCAAAGACATTTGCGACGCAGTCATGCGGTAAATCCGGCCAGCGTTCAAAGATGGTGTCGAGCCATTTCCCGATCTCATTGTGATCCGGTGAGTTTGGGACCTGCAGCACCATCAGGGGCAGAACTGCCTCAGCATCATCCTGCTGCTTCGCATAGTCAGTCCACGCATCCGAAATCTCACGCAGCTTGTCGGTGCCGCGGCGCAGGAGAACGGTGGAAAAGTCGCCCGTCTCGTCAGGCACATCGAGGTTGATGGTATCCTTCAGAAGGCCGGAATCCTGAACCTTCCTTGCATCCACCAGAACGTTGGGCAGAGTCGATCGTCCCTCCATTCCCTTGATTGCATTGTTGAAGCGTTCCACAGTGGCGGAAATTCCCCAGACAATCGGGATGCCCGGGACCGAGCAGGAACCGTTGATGAGCTGCTTGACGATGGTGGACTTGCCATCCCCGCTCGACCGCCCGCCTTCTTTCATGCCGCGATGTGCCTCGTCGAGCACGAGGTAAAGCGTAAGGTCGGGGTCTTCGATTGTATTCTGGATGATGTCCCAGATCGTGAAGGACCGCAGATCGGGCATGATCTTCTGGCCGTTGCTCGTCTCCAGAGCCGGGTCAGCGGGATCGTGGCCGCGCACCAGAAGGCTGTTCTTGCCAAGCTTTTGCGTGTTCAGGAAATAGATTTTTCCCGCCGCCAGCTTTTCGCTGTTGAAACTGTTGCTTACGTTCACAAGGTCGGAAACGGTCAGCTTGTCCGAGGCTTCCCGCAAGCGCCAACGCGACTGCTCGTTCAGAGACGGGTCGTCGCTGAACCAGATCACGACAGCGCCATGGTCGGGTTCGAAATCGTCACTACCGAAAAACAATCCCTCAAAGACAGCGGCGGCCATAACCGTCTTGCCCGCGCCTGTGGTCGCGGTGAGAGAAAAGGCGTGCTTGTCGCCATCCTCACGCCAGCGCTTTCGAGCTTTCCGGAGGTTGGTCAGCACGTCCTTGACGGCATCTTCCTGATAATCCTTGAGCGTGAACTTCATGGATCAACGCCCTATAAGAAAACGGAAATTGGTCAGGTAGGCTTCGTAGAGCCGCACCGGCTCTACCCCTCCGGGCAATTCCCGCGTGATGGACTGGAAGCGCCGTTCGTCGTCGGTGACGATATAGGCGATACGGATAGCGCTTTGCGCTGCGATAGCAGCGCAGAAGGACGAGGCACGGTCGAGGTTGATCAGCAGACCGTAGGTGTCGGCCACGTCCCACCCGTCCTTCGGTTCCTTGTCGATCCGCCTTCCCTCGCAGCCCGCGCGCATCCACAATAGCGGGGCGATACGCGCGAAGGCGCGATTGTGATTGACGGCGACCGGAGTTTCATAGGTGAGGGTGAAGAACTCGGCGTTTTCTTCAAATCCTTCGGCCATCGGGAACTCGTCGGTGAACTTGTAGTCGCCCTTGATCGGCTCGCCTTCCGGAGTCTCGCCTGTAATCGCCGCTGCGATGCGCGGCTTGGTGATGTAGTCGCAGATGCCCAACTTCTCCCATTCGGTGTCACCGGGGCGTAGGCCTGAATTACGCAGTGCCGCCTGTTCATCAGCAGCAACTTCGTTATTTGTGATCGAAATGCTCTTGCGGCAGCCGCCGTCCTGCTTATTCAGGCGCATTACAGCGTGCGCAGCGGTGCCGGACCCGGAGAAGAAATCGAGGATTGTAGCTTTTGACTTATCGCCCACAAAAAAACGAAGCGAATCTTCCACTGCATAAAGCGACTTCGGAAACGGGAATCGACGATCAGGAAGCAGTTTGGACAGGATGAGGGATCCTCCATTCTCTGCATTGTGAGATGCCATATTCCATACACGCTTTGGGATTACACCTTTGCGTTCGCGGTGAATAGCCTGAACCGCGCCGTCCGGGTCGCGGCCGACAACGTCGATACGACCGTCTTGAATCGCGCTTACCGTTCCGCTGGGCAGATAATGGATCGCAACCTGTTCAAGCTCCGGTTTGTAACTGCGAGCACGAATGTATCCATCTTTGAGATATCGCTTCGCGGTTTCAGGCGTAATACCCCAAAGACCCTCGGCACCATTTGGTCGCAACGGCCAGACAGCGAAGGTTCCCCTTGGAGCTCGAATACTCAGCCGGTCAACATCATCCGAGATCGGCTCACCAATAGACTCAATGTGGCCAGTCTCGATACTAACAAAGATCGGGTAGAACTGATTGGGCCGTGCTCCGCGCTTCGCCGTCGGTTCCCGGCGACGAAGCCCCAGCCAGTCAATGCGTTTGCCGATCTGCGCTGTCGCCGAACGCGACTCATCCAGCATGTTTTGCTCGCCAAGCTGGACGGTGGATGTTCCAACTCTCACAAAGAAGATGAACTCCTCGACGCGTGAAAACTGGCCAAAACGAGCCACACCCTTCGCGCTGATCACCGAGGTGATCATTTCGATCTGGGCTTCAGGAAAAACTTGCTCCAACAGAAGTCCCAGACGCAGGTACTCTTTTTCGTCGATAGAAACGATGAGCACTGAATCCTCGGGCCTCAACAACTCTTTGGCTATTAGGAGGCGACGTTCCATCATCGCCAACCATTTGCTGTGCCGATAGAGATCGTCGCTCTCAACGTAATCGTTGTTGTACTTCCAGTCAGTCGCACCGGAGTTGTAGGGCGGGTCGATGTAGATGGCATCGATCGCGCCACGATGCGTGAATGTCAGCGCTTCTAGTGCGTGGAAGTTCTCGCCGTTGATGACAGTGTGGAACGGCTTCTCACCGCCGCGCTCGACCTTTCCGGTGCTGACAAGGCCGGGGTAGATGTAGTCGCGAAACTCCGCGACCACGATCAAGTCGGCCACCGCGACTTCCTGCGTCTCGGGCTCGTCCGCGCCGAGCAGCTCCACCTGAGCCTTGCGCTCCGCCCCCCTGCCGGACAGGCTGAGCACCTTCCAGAGCCGCTGGTCACCCTTCTTCGTCTCGCCGCGCGGGGGCAGGATGCGCACCTTGTCGCCCTTGCGCACGGGCCGCCCGGGAAGCTCGACGCTTTCAGGGCGGTGCCGCTCGAAATTCAGCCCGAAAGCCCGGCGGGACGAGAGAGCCTTGAATTCTCGTTCAAGCTCCTGCCCCAGCGCGGCATCCTTTGCTTTCGCTTGCGCAATCAGGTCGGTAAGTCGAGACACGTGCCCCCCGTAGCCATTGACCTATTCTATAGACGATTCTGAAGTGTATGCGGCAGTCTATACGCCTGAACGCCCATAGAATCCGATTACAACAGCAAGTCAAAACGCAAGCTCTCCTGTGCGCCGTCCTGCGCCGCTGGCGGCTTCTCCGTCAGGGCGGACAGGCGAGGGGCGGGACGGAAGAAAGACCCCGGCTTTTGCCGGGGGAGGCGTGGATGGCCCGGATATCTTGTTTCAAAGGAGGCCGGGTCATGACGGTTTTCGGGTGCTAGGCAGCGCAACGCCGCCCGCCGTTTCCGGGGGGGGCGGCGCGTTTTTTGGAAGCGGCCAGGTTGCCCTTCTCTTGCGCTTCGGGCGTTCGGTGCTGGGAAAGGTCCACCGGACCTTTCCGTTTGCTACCGCAAACCGCGCCTCACTTCGCCATATTGATGATCTTCAGCTGCGTGAATTCGGCGAGACCTTCCTCGCCGAGTTCCGAACCGAGACCGGAGAGACGCGCGCCGCCGAAGGGAATGTTCGGCGCGAGATCGGCATGCTTGTTGATCCAGACGCTGCCGCTGTCGAGCTTCGTCGCCAGCTCATAGGCCTTGCTCTTGTCGTTCGACCAGATGGAGCCGCCAAGCCCGTAAGGCGAGGCATTGGCGCGGGCGACGGCATCTTCCGGGTCCGAATATTTGATGACCGGCAGCACCGGGCCGAACTGCTCCTCATCGACGAGGCGCGTACCGTCCGAAATATCGCGGACGATGGTCGGGCGGATGAAATAGCCCTTCTCGTCAGGCACCTCGCCGCCGGCGATCACCTTGCCGGTTTTCTTCGCGTCCTCGATAAGCTCCTTCACCTTCTCGAACTGCATCCTGTTCTGGAGCGGCCCGAGCTGCGTGCCCTGCTTCAACCCGTCGCCGATGATCGTGTTGTTGGCGATGGCAGCGAGTTCGTCGCACATCTCGTCATAGATTTTCTCATGCACATAAAGCCGCTTCATGGCGATGCAGACCTGGCCCGAATTCTGGAAGGCGCTCTGGAAGAGCTTGGGCGCCGCTTCTTTCGGGTTCACGTCGTCAAGCACGATGCCTGCATCATTGCCGCCGAGTTCGAGCGTGATGCGCTTCAGGAGCCCCGCTGCGCCCGCCATGACCTTCTGGCCGGTCGCCGTGGAGCCGGTGAAGGAAATCTTGCGGACATCGGGATGGGCGGTGAGCGGCGCGCCGAGATCGTTTTCATCGGCGATGATGTTGACGACGCCGGCAGGCAGAATGTCCTTGATGAGTTCGCCGAGCTTCAGCGAGGTGAGCGGCGTCGTCGGCGCGGGCTTCAGCACCACCGTGTTGCCGGCGAGAAGCGCCGGCGGCAGCTTGAAGGCCATCAGGATCATCGGGAAATTCCACGGCACGATCGCGCCGATGACGCCGAGCGGACGGCGATGTGCCTCGACCTTCTTGCCCTCGCTGTCCTCGATCACCTTCACCGGCAGGTCGAGCATGGTGAAGTAGCGGAAGAAGGCGGCGGTGCCATAGACCTCGCCCGTCGCATCGCCGATGGGCTTGCCCTGCTCCTGCGTCAACAGGCGAGCGAGTTCGGCGCCATTCGCCTCGATCGCATCGGCAATTGCGTTCAGCGCTTTCTTGCGCTCGGCCATCGGCGTGGCGGCCCAGCCCGGGAAGGCGGCCTTGGCGGCGGCGACGGCTTCGTTCAGTTGCGCTTCCGAAGCGCGGGGGCAGAGGGCGACGGGTTCCTCCGTTGCCGGATTGAGGACGGGCGAGGATTTCGCCCCATCGACGAGCTTGCCATTGATGAGGAGCTTGTATTCGCTCATGGCTTCATTCTCCCTGTGGGCTCCGGCTTCCGGAGCATTCTTATAATAAGCGAGGCCGGACGAAGCTTAGCTCCGCCCGGCCGCAAAGACGATTCACAAATACGGGAAGGCAGCGGCGCACCGCACCTCAATGCGTACCGGTGCGAAGCTCGGCTTCGACGCGGCGCATGCGAGGGGCGGACGCCCTGATCGCTTCGCCGTCGAACCGCTCGCAGGCTTCCTCGAGGCGGACGATCTGATCGTCCACGCGGCGGCGCTGTTCCTTCACCGCGTCGAGCCGCTTGCGAAAGAACTTCGCCGCGAGGCGGTTCTGCTCGGTCAAATCGTCCTTGTTGTAGGCATCGAGGATCTGCCGGATTTCATACAGCGTCAAACCGACATCGCGGCCATTGACGATGAGGCGGATGCGGGCGCGGTCGCGATGCGAATAGATGCGCGTCTGGCCCCGGCGCTCCGGCTCGATCAGGCCCTTCTCTTCATAGAAGCGAAGCGCGCGGTGAGTGAGGCCGAATTCATTGGCAAGTTCGGTGATCGTATAGGTCATGGAATGCAACCTCCCTTGAGGGGCGGGAGAATGCGGGCCTGCCGCATCCTCCCGGTCAGTCACTGTTACTTCAGGCGTTCGATGATCACGGCCGGCGCCATGCCGCCCGCGGCGCACATGGTGACGAGGCCGTAGCGCAGGTCGCGGCGTTCGAGTTCATCGAGCACGGTGCCGATCAGGATCGAACCCGTAGCGCCGATCGGATGGCCGAGCGCCATGGCGCCGCCATTCACATTCACCTTTTCGCGGTCGAGCTTCAGGTCGCGGATGAACTTTTCGGCGACGACGGCGAAGGCTTCGTTGATCTCGAAGAGGTCGATATCGCCGACCTTGAGGCCGGCCTTTTCGAGCACCTTCTTCGCGGCGGGCACCGGCGCATTGAGCATCAGCGTCGGGCAGTCGCCCATATTCGCCGTGGCGACGATACGCGCGCGGGGCTTCAGCCCGTTCTTGTCGGCATATTGCTTGGAGGCGAGCAGGATTGCCGCCGCACCGTCCACGACGCCCGAGGAATTGCCGGCATGGTGGATGTGGTTGAACTTGTCGAGCTGCGGATAGCGCTTGCGGATCAGGTCGCCATAGGTCGTGCCTTCGGCGTCGACCGGGATGCCGGCCCAGGCTTCGAAGGAGGGCTTCAGGCCCGAGAGGCCTTCCATCGTCGTCTGCGGACGCGGAAATTCTTCCCGATCGAGCGCGACCGAACCGTCATCATTGTAGACGGTGACGAGCGACTTCGCGAAGCGGTTCTCCTCAAGCGCCTTCGCCGCGCGCTGCTGCGAGACGAGGGCAAGCTCGTCCACCGCCTTGCGGTCGATGCCTTCCAGCGTCGCGATCGCATCGGCGCAAACGCCCTGCTGCGACTGCGGATGCTGCTTGCGGAGATGCAGGTTGCCCGCGTCCATCATTGGCGGCGTCTTCGGATCGGCGGTCGCGGAGGTGTAGCTCATCATTTCGGTGCCGCCGGCAATGACGAGGTCTTCCATGCCGGACATGATCTGCGCCGCGGCGAGGTTCACCGTCGTGATGCCCGAGCCGCAGAAACGGTCGAGCGTCACGCCGGAGGCCTTGATCGAATAGCCGGCGTCAAGCGCCGCCATGCGGCCCATGTCGCCGCCCTGCGCGCCGCGCTGGGACGAGGTGCCCCAGATCACGTCATCGACTTCATCCGTCTTCAGATTGTTGCGCTCGGCGAGTGCGGCGAGCACGGTGCGGGCGAGATGCTGCGGGTGCAGATGGGCGAGCGAGCCCTTGCCGACCTTGCCGATGCCGCGCGGCGTGCGGCAGGCGTCGATGATATAGGCGTCAGACATTCACGTTTCTCCCTGATGTCCTGTTCTTCGGGTTTCGTATTTCAGTTCTGGCCGGTGAGAAGCACAACCTTCACGCAATCGCCATGATGCTGGTCCGCAATGGCGCGGTTGATCTCGCTCAACGGATAGGTCTTGACGAGCTTGTCGAAGGGAAGCCTGCCCTTCTTGTACAGCTCCATCATTTCGGGAATGAAGGTGTCGGGGTCGCTGTCACCCTCGATGATGCCCTTCACCGTATGGCCGAAGGTAACGGCCTGCATGAGGTCGCCCGGCATCGGCGTACCCGGCGGGGCGATGCCGACAATGCCGAACGTGCCATGGGGCCCGAGGCACTGCATGACCGATTGCAGGAGCGGGGGAATGCCCGTCGTGTCGAACGCATAGTCGACGCCGATCGGGACGATGGCGCGAACGGCGGCAGGAAGGTCTTTCGCTTCCGCCGGATCGAGCGCATGGGTCGCGCCGAGCTCAAGCGCGAGCTTGCGCCGCGCTTCATGGGGCTCGAGCACGATGATCGTTTCGCAGCCCTGCACCACGGCGCCCATGACGGCGGAGAGGCCGACGGCGCCGCCGCCGAGAACGAGAAGCGAGGAGCCCTTTTCGCAGGCGAGCGAGCGCATGATGCCGCCGGCGCCCGTCTGGATACCGCAGCCAAGCGGCCCCGCCAGTTCCAGCGGAAAATCGTCCGGCACCTTCACGACATTGCGCTCATAGGTGAGGCAATGGGTGGCGAAAGAGGACTGGCCGAAGAAGTTGCTCGCGATATCGCCGCCATCGCCATGCAGCGCCTTCGAACCGTCCGCGCGCATGCCGGCGTAGTTCAGCATGGGCATGGTGTGGCAATAGGCGGGATCGTCCTTCTCACAGCGCGCGCAGGCGCCGCAGGAGCGGAAGGTGATGGCGACGCGGTCGCCCGGCGCCACCTTTGTCACGGCCGAGCCCACTTTCTCGACGATGCCCGAGCCCTCATGACCGAAAACGGCGGGGAGCGGGATGGTCTGGCTCGCCTTGAAGACGAGGTCGGTATGGCAGAGGCCGACACCAACGACCCGGACCAGAATCTCGTCCGGGCGCGGCTCGTCGATTTCCAGCTCCTCGATGCTGAAATCCGCTTCTGGGGCGCGCGCAACCGCCGCCGTGATCTTCATGGGCCTGCCTCCCGGCTCCTGCTGTTTCCGCAGGTTATTTTTAATGGTGCATTTAAAAATTTAAATCTATATTTAAATCGAAAAGGGCACGGATGCAAGGAGACCTTTGGTGGAGGCGCAGGAGAAGGGAAAGGCGCGGGCGGCACCCCCACGCCCGGCAGCGCGGGACCTGCTGCTCGACGCCGCCGGCGCCGTGATGAGCGAGCGCCAGACGATCGACGTGCCGCTCACCGACATTGCCGCCCGGGCGGAAGTGAATGTGGCGCTGGTCAGCTATTATTTCGGCGGCAAGGACGGCCTCCTGCTGGCGCTGGCCAAGCGCGATGCGGCGACGGCGCTCGGCGAGCTCGACCGGCTGCTCTCGCTCGACATGCGGCCGGCCGAAAAATTGCGCCGCCATATCTCCGGCGTCATCCGTACCTTCTTCCGCTATCCCTATCTCTACCGGCTGCTTGCCGTGCTGATGCGCGACAGTTCGGAGGAGAATGCGCGCGAGATCACGACCTTTTTTGCGGAGCCCCTGGCGCGGACGGCGCGCGAGCTGATGGAAGCGGGCATCGCGGACGGCACGATCCGTCCCATAGACCCTACGCTCTTCTATATGGCGGCGCTCGGCGCCTGCGAGCAGATCTTCGCGAACCGCTCCGTCCTCAAATTCGTGCATGGCGTGGATGCCATCGACGAGGCGTTGATGAAGCGATATTCCGATGTCGTTCTTGAAGTGCTGACGCGCGGCTATCTAGAGCCTGAGACCAAGTAATTCATGAAGGTTAACAGCGGCAATCGTTAATATTCGCGCGGAAACGACTCGGGCCGCACGACAATTCATCACGCTTCAGAGACTTCTTCTCTGTTGAAACCTGTTATAGTCGCCCTACCTCAAATACCGAGGTGCAGAGGCATGATCAGGTTCGCGTTCAAATTGCTTATAGCGATGGTGGCTGTCGGGTATGTGGTCCGGCTCGCCGAACCTGCGCCCGCGCCTGCCGATGAGCCGCAACTTCTCGCCGCGACGCATATTGCCGGCATGCCGGAAGAGCAAGACCAGGCGGAAATCGCCCGTCAGCTTTCAAGCTTCACCAATGCACAGATCGTCGTTTCGCAGACAACGCGCGATGTTGCGGGATTTTGCGAAAGGCAGGCGCTTGCCTGTCAGGCGGGCCGCGAACTCATCGTCCGCGCCGCTGCCGGCATCCGCGATGTGGCGGCCAGCATCGCGGGCGAGGAAGAAAAGCTCGCCGATGTTTCGGGGGACTCGGAAGAAGAGTACATGCCGCTCAGGGAATATCGCGGAACCTATCCGATCCTTCCCGAGGCCCCGCCGCCGCGCTACACCACGTTCTGACGCACGGCACCCGCGTCGCGCGGGACCTCGCGAAGCAATTCGCCGAGACGCGCACTCATGTCCGGCATTTCAGCCTGCATTTCACCGATACGCTTCAGCATGTTCTCGGCTGTGAGATGCGCCACATCGAAACGGCGGCTTACCTGCGAGATGCTGAGGGAAACTCCGCCTACCTGCATCATGTTGAAGAGACGCACCCAGTAGGAAAGAGGAAGCCGCGTGCGGTGGAGCGGCGTGCCTGAGGTCACCGAGAACTGACAGCGGCGGCAGGCGCGGCATGTCCAGAGGCCCGGCCGCGTCGTCAGCCTGCTTGCGCGCCCTTCCGTTCCGCAATTGGTGCAGACGGGTCCGTTCGGCCAGCGCGCATTTTCCAGGAGCTTGCGGCAGAAGTCGTCCGAGCGCAGAGCCTCCTGCAGGGTGACCGGCGCCGAGGCACGTTCATGTGTGCCCGCCTGTTGCGGTAGGTGAGCTTGAAGCGGATACGACATCCCTTTGGTCCCTCGCGATACACGTGTGATCAGCAGCAACGCGCGATCACGGGAGCTGGTTCCAATATTTCTCTAATGGCATCCATTGTCTTTCGCAGCGACGATGAGCCGTGGCGGCGCGGACACGCGGAAAATAACTCTTCGTGAATATGGAACGGATTGTGGCGGGACACGTTCTCGCCACAGTTCGAATCACGGAGGTGACGGCCATGTTTTCGGAATCCCTGCAACGGCGGTGGGAGCGGCGCTTGCGGTCCTTCTGCATTCTCGGCGGCACGGCATTCATCGCGAGCCTTCTCGTCGCTCGACCGCTGACGGAGTCCTTCGAACTGATGTGGCAGATCGTGCCGCTCGTCATCCTGGTGCTCTTCGCGTTGCTGATCGCGGGCGGCACGGTGTGGCTGATGCTGCAGCTCATGCTCGCGCATCAGGTCACCCGCGACATGGAATTGCGCGGCCGGCCGATGGGCCTGCGGTCCTGGCGCTGAACGGAACCCGGCGGGAACTGCTGCGTTAGATCATCACAGGGCGGACGAATTCCGGTCTCGACCGTAATCGCCGCAGCAACAAAAGGACCGGTGACGACCATGCTTTACTGGACAGCCGTATTTTTCGTGATCGCGATCATCGCCGCCGTATTCGGCTTTGGCGGCATTGCTGCGGGAGCGGCCGAGATTGCGAAGATTCTGTTTTTTATCTTCATCGTTCTCTTCCTCATCAGCCTCATCTTCGGGATGGTGAACAGGCGCAGGCCGCCGCTCTAACAGGAGTGGAAAGAGGAGATGCCGGAGGGCCCTGCGGGGCCCTTCGCCGTTTGCGAGTGGGGCTTGGCGGAACGAATGCCCCGGCCATCGGTTTTTTAGACGACACCTGCATTGAGCAGGGAGGTGAATTCACAGCAAAGGAGTAGCGCCATGAACTGGGATCAGGTCGAAGGCAACTGGATGCAGATGAAGGGCAAGGTGAAGGAGACCTGGGGCGACCTCACCGACTCCGACCTCACCAAGATCGAAGGCAAGCGCGATCGTCTTGCGGGCGCGCTTCAGGAGCGCTACGGCAAGAAGAAGGAAGAGGTCGAGAAGGAAATCGACACCTGGCTGGGCGGCCACTAAGCGATCGCCGCAGCCAGTCGAGTCCTCACCGCCCGGGGCGCTTCCCCGGGCGGTTTTGCGTCCGGAGTGGCGCTATCAAGGCGCCGGACCGGGACGCTGAAAACCGGGTAAAATTCTTTTGCAACAAGGAGATACCGGCGCCAGGCCAGCGCCACTGAACCATTCTCGGGGTCGTGCGTTATTCAATGCAAACCCCCATGTCGCCCGGTCGATGGGCGCGCCAGAAACAGCCGAACCGGATAGCATGATAGACAACAGGCAAAAAGGAGAGCGGAGAGGGGATGCAGTCGCATCAAGGCGCGAGACCGGCGCAAGAGGAGCCGCGCTCGGGCGCGAACTCCGCAACATGTACCGCGAAGTCATACAGGAACCCATTCCCCATGAATTCCGGGAGCTGCTTGAACGGCTCGATGGTAGCGACGGCAAGTAACGGCATGACACAGATGACGGAAGCCCCGGATGCCGCTCCGCTGAGCGACAAGGAGTTCAAGGAAGAGCTTGAGACGCTCATTCCGCATCTGCGTGCCTTTGCGCGCAACCTGTGCGGCCGGCCTGACATGGCCGACGACCTCGCGCAGGACGCGTTGCTGAAAGCCTGGGCGGCGCGCAAGCGGTACAAGGCCGGCACCAATATGCGCGCCTGGCTCTTCGTTATCCTGCGCAACCAGTTCCTGTCCCAGATGCGCCGCGCGCGCTTCAAGGGCGAGTGGGATGAGGAAGTGGCAGAGCGCACGCTTTCCACGCCCGCGCACCAGGATCACGAGCTGCAGCTCTCCGATCTTCAGCGGGCGCTGATGCGTCTGCCGGAAGCGCAGCGCGAGGCGCTCATCCTCGTCGGTGCGGGCGGCTTTTCCTACGAGGAAGCGGCGAGCATCTGCGAATGCGCGGTCGGTACGGTGAAAAGCCGTGTGGCGCGCGCCCGTGCCGCCCTCGATGAAATGATAGAGAAGGGCCTCTTACCTGCGCGTGCCAGCAGCGCCATCGGCGCGGGCGAGACGACGAATGCCATCATGAGCGAAATGTCGAAGATCACCGAGTGACCTTATCGGAACCGCAGGAAGGCCGCCCAAAAGAAGAAAGGCGCCGTCCGGAGACGGCGCCTTTGCTTTACCCAAAGATCGGCGCCCGTTCAGGCGGCAGCGCTTTCCTGCTCGCTGAAAAAGAGAGCCTGGCCGATCGCGGCCTTTACCGTGCTCTGCAGGAAGGGCTTGGTGATGAGGAATGTCGGCTCCGGACGCTCGCCGGTCAGAAGGCGTTCCGGATAGGCCGTGATGAAGATCACGGGCACGGAGAAGCGGGCGAAAATGTCCTTCACCGCGTCGATGCCGGAGCTGCCATCGGCAAGTTGAATATCGGCAAGGACAAGCCCGGGACGGCGCTTGGCGATGGCGGCCGCCGCTTCGTCGCGCGTGACCACCGTTGCCATTACATCATGGCCGAGCTCGCGGACGATCTGCTCGAGATCCATGGAGATGATGGGTTCGTCCTCGATGATGAGCACCGTGGTGGCGATCTGGGCGTCGATCTCCTTCAGGGCGGCATCCACCATGGAGGCCACACCGGACGCATCCGAATCGAGAACGATGGCGGCTTCCTGATTGCTGAAGCCTTCCATCGCCGTCAGGAGAAGCGCCTGACGATTGATCGGGGTGACATGGGCCAGCCGCTTCGAAACCACGCCTTCGACACCGCCGGCATTGCCGGGTTCGACGACATTCACCTTGGCGCTCGACCAGATGGCATGAAAGGCCCGGTAGAGAGCCACCCGCGGATCGAGATTGCGGTCGAGAATCGTGTCGTCGGCTATGATCGCTTCAAGAAGCGTCCGGACATAGGCATCGCCCGCCTTCTGGGTGCCGGTGAGAGCGCGGCCATAGCGGCGCAGATGCGGCAGAAGCGGGGCAATCTGATCGGCAAGAGACATCGGTTTTCTGGACTCCGTATTTGGCCTTGAATAATCGTAGCCGGATCGGCGCCCGGCTGTCTGCGGTTGAAATTCGCAAAAAATCTGTTGTTTTATGGAACCCTCGGAAGCTGAAAGAGTTTCATGCCTCAGAAAATAATTTTTCCGGAAGCTGACGGGGACCTTGTACCGGGCATCCGGCCCGTGGAGTGACATCGGAGTGGCGGACGAGACCGAAAAGCAAGACGGACCGGCCCAGAACGGCGCCGGGACGCGAAGCAAGGTTGAGCAGAATGCCCGGCGCGAAGCGCTGGGAACAGGGCTTCGCCGCGCCTATCAGACCGTGCTGAACGAGCCTATTCCCGATGAATTTGCGGCCCTTCTGGGCAAATTGTCGGAGAAGGACGACGGCCCAGAGAAGAATTAGCAGCCCCCTTTTCGGCCCATTGGCCTTCGGGACGGGCGGGAAAGGGATCGGGGGCCGAACTTGGAATTCCGGGCAGCACCTGCAAACTGGTTCAGGAATTTCGGCCGCTCTCCCGAAGGGCGGCTGACGCTGCAGAGCCGCGTCGCCATAAGGCTCGCGTTGATCCTTCTTCCCCTTTGCGCGGCCGCGGCCTTTGCCCAATACAGTCATTCTCTGCACACGAAAGCCCTTCGCGAAAGCGTAGCGATCGAGTCGGGAGAGGCAACGCTCATGCGCCAGCGGAGCGTCCTTCAGGAAATCAGTGTTTTTCTCGAAACGATTTCGGCATCGCTTTCCTCCGACATCACCAATGAGCAAGCCTGCGATGAAATCTTCCGGCGCGTGCTGGCCCAGAGCCGCCATATAACGTCGCTGCAGCTCCTGACCGTGGACGGGCAAACAGTCTGCCGCTCGCCCGCCTTGCAAAGCGGAGAAGAGGAGCTCCCCCGGGAATGGATTGAAAGGGCCTTCGCTGCGCAGCAACTGGTGATCCGCCCCAAGGATCAGACTACGCAGCCCGATGCCCTAGAGCAGATCCCGATGATGACGGCGACGCTCCCCGTCTTCGACCGCGACCAGCGGCTCACCGGTCTCATCGCGGCTCAGGTTCCCACTCGCTTCCTCTCGCTTCTGACCGATGACGCGGATCTCTCCGACTTCGGCGCGATCGCCATTGCCGATCCGTCGGGGCGCATCCTTGCCCAGCGGAGCCGGGGCGCGCCGATCGAGGGCTGGCTTCCCTCCAATCTGGTACGCAGCGGCGAACTCGCGACCGGTGCCTTCACCAGCCGGGGCGGCGACGGCACCAGGCGCATCTATGTCATTGCATCGCTGCCGGGAAACCTGTTCGGTATCTATGCGCAGGAGCCGGACGATCCGTCGGCCGGCGGGCGCACCATTCTCTATTTCCTGCTTCTGTTTCCGTTTCTCATCTGGCTTGCGGCAAGCCTGCTTGCCGGCTGGGCGGCGGATCACATGGTGATCGAGCCGCTCAACAAGGTGCGGCAGGCGATAAGACGCTACATCGCGGGCGACGATACGGCGCGCATCGAACGGGATGACTCCGCGCCCGTCGAAGTGCAGGCCGTCGCGATGAAGTTCAACACGCTTGCAGATGCCATCCAGGTGCGCAATGAGGAGCTGCGCGCGGCCGTGGACCATCAAAAGGCGCTGGTGCGGGAGATCAACCACCGTGTACGGAACAATTTGCAGGTGATGAACAGCCTGCTCAACCTTCAGAGCCGGCGCGCGGAGACGCCAGAGCAGGCGGCGATCTTCCAGGATGTGCAGCGGCGCCTCAATGCGCTCGGCATCGTCCACACTTCCTTCTATCAGGGAGACGATCTGCGCTCCGTCGATCTCGCCATCCTGCTGCGCGATCTCTGCCAGTCCACCGAGAGGCAGCTTCCGAGCGAATGGGGGCGCCCGGTCATCACCCTTCATTGCCCCGAACCCGTATACGCCCTGCCCGACGCGGCGCTGACCCTTGCCTTTCTCGTCACCGAGCTGATTGCCGAAGCGGCGCTGCAGCTCTCCTCCGATGGCGAGCCGATCAGCCGTTACGACTTCGAATTGCTGAAGCAGCCGAGGGGAGGCTCCGTCCTGACCATGAATGTGGACCAGCCGGTCCTCGGCGAACTCATGGAAAGCAAGCCCGGGGAGGCGCATATCAAGCTCTTCCGGGGTCTCATCCGGCAGCTCCGGGCGCGGATGGAAGTTGCCGATGACCATTGCACGGTGACCGTTACCCTGCCGCCGCTTGCCTGACGGACTGCTGACGCCGGGCTTTCCCGAAGTTAAAGTCCGAATTCTGCGATATCTTCCTTGGGGCGGCGGGGCTTTGGCCTTGCCGCCCTTTTTCTTTGTCCGGGCGGCGCAATGTCTCGCCGATTTTCCGGCCCTTTCTTGTAATCCCGGAACTGCCGGATACGCGCCGCGACGCCACGCGCACGGTGCAGCTTTGCCACAGTGAGCGGCCGTCATTCGACTGTCACAAAACTGGAACCCAACCGTCACAGGCGGCTGCTACTTGCGGAACCCATGGGGGGTGTTCGCGGCGTCCGTCGCGGCTGCCAATCCTGCAACAGAAGCCCAATCATTGAACACGGAGACGTCAAATGACGTTGAGAAACATTCTGCTGGCTGGCACTGCACTCGGCGCCGCCACCCTTCTCGCGGGACCGGCTCTTGCCGCCAGCAATACCCAGGCCGAACTCGACGCGCTCAAGGCGCAGATCGAAGCGCTGCAGCGCAAGATCGACGATGTCGAGATCCAGCAGGGCAATCGCATCAAGACGCTTGAAGAGCGCAAGAGCGACGTCGAAGTGAGCCTGAAGGACGGCCGTCCTGTCTTCAAGACCGCCGACGGCAACTTCACCTTCGGCATCACGGGCCGCGCGCATCTCGACGTCGGCGGCTACCACATGAGCGACTCGGACGAGACGCAGATGATCGCCGCCACCGGCAATTCCGGGCTTCGCGGCAATGCGAACTTCCGCCGTGCCCGTCTCGGATTCAACGGCACGCTCGCCAAGGATTTCAAGTACAATATCGAGTTCAACTTCGGCGACAGCGGCACGGAATCGAACGCCCGCATCTATGAAGTCGCGCTCACCTATACCGGCATCGAGGGCACCGACATCGTGATCGGCGCAACGAAGCCGAAGATGACGCTCGACGATTCGACCTCGTCGAACGACATCACCTTCATCGAGCGTGCAACGGCCGTGAACCTCGCCATCACGCCGGCGGCCGGCGAAGCCCGCATGACGCTCGGCGCGGCGCACTACACCGACAATTTCTTCGGCGCTGCCTACTACACGATGAGCTCGGCGGCGGCGGGCGGTGGTCTCGACGACTATGACAGCTCCAATGTCGTGGGCCGTCTCGCCTACGCCACCTCCCCGAAGGAAGGCGCGAACTTCCACTTCGGCGTCTCCGGTTCGCACTCCTTCAAGCTTCCGGCCGACGCGGTCCGCCTTCGTGACCGCCCCGAACTCCGCATCGATGGCTCGCGGTATATCGACGCGAACTTTGCCGGCACCGCCGACACCGTGTCGGTCTATGGTCCAGAACTCGCGTTCAACTACGGTCCGTTCCGCGCCCAGGGCGAATACTACCGCTACGACGTCAGCCGTCTTGGCGGCCTGAGCGATGTGGACCTCAGCGCCTGGTATCTGCAGGCGTCGTGGATCCTCACGGGCGAAGCCTACAAGTACGACATCAAGAAGGCTGCCTATTCGGGCGTAAAGCCTGCCAATCCGTTCGGCTTCGGCAGCGGCGGCGCGGGTGCCTGGGAAATCGCGGCGCGCTACAGCCAGGCCGATCTGAACGACACCGGCAATGGCGTCTTCGGCGGCGAGCAGCGCATCATCACCGCCGGCCTCAACTGGTACGTCAACAACAACGTCCGCTTCATGCTGAACTACCTCGACGTGGACGTCGACGACCGCGGCGCCGCCCAGCTCGACTTCGGCCATCAGGCCGTCGCCCTGCGCACGCAGTTCGCCTTCTAGGACAAGGTCCCGATCCTCGCAGATCGCAAGACGGCAAGGCCCCGGTGGAGAAATCCACCGGGGTTTTTGTCTTGCGCGCGGTCGCGCGCGGGGTGGAGAAATCCACCGGGGATTTGTTTTGCGCTGATGTCAGTCGAGATCGAGCTTCTCGCGCTCTTCCGCAGCGAAGACGAAGGGGAGCGAGAAGTGCCCCGCGATAACGGCATCGCGCTGGCCTTCCAGGGAAAGGACATAGTCGAAGAAGGCGAGCGTTGCCTTGTCCGATTTTCCCTCAAGCCAGACGAAGCGCGACAGGGGGTAGCCGGCCCGGCTCGCATTGGTTTGCGTGGGCGCGGCGCAAGCGCCGCCATTCGAGAGTTGCAGGGCTTTCGTGCCTTCGCCGCGATAGCCGGCGGGCAGGAAGGCGATGCCGCCCGGCGTTTCCGCCAGCGCCTTGAGAAGGCGGGAAGCGCGCGGATAGCGCACCGTCTCCGCAGGTAGCGCCAGATCGCCAAGTACCGCTTCCCTGAAGAAGGCCGCCTCGCCGAGCCCTTCCTCGCGCATCAACGGCCTGACCGGCTCGCCTGCGAAAGCGCCGGCGGCGCCCGCCGCTCCCCAGTTGGCATTCGCCGCATACAGCGCCTTCACCTCGTCAAGCGACAGGCAGGTGAGCGGATTGTCCTTGTGGACGAGAATGGCAAGCGCCTCGATCGCGACGCGAGCGCGAATGCCGCCACCGCCTTCCTTCATGGCAATGCCCGGCTGCGCCGCCCGGAAGCTCTCGCCCCAGAGAATGAGGAGGTTTGAGGGCGCAGGCGCGCCGCGCACTTCCACCTCTCCGGCAAGTTCCGGCCGCGGCGCATAGGATTTGTATCTCTCGTCGACGGCGTGGGCCGGCGCAGCGAGGCAGAACAGGGCGACGAGCGGCAGGGATTTTTTCATCCAGGCACCGGCGAAAGCAGACCTCGCAGGCTTGCCGGAGAATTGCGACGCCCGCGTGACGGTCATTCCATGACAAGGACCGCGGCACCTGTAAGGCGTCCGTCGCGAAGCCGCGCCAGCGCTTCGTTCGCCCGTTCGAGCGGCATGGGCTCGACCGTCGTCACCACCGGCACTTTCGGCGCGAGGGCAAGAAATTCACTGCCGTCGGCCTTGGTCAGATTCGCCACCGAGTGAAGGGATCGCTCGCGCCAGAGGATGTCATAGGGGAAGGAAGGGATATCGGACATGTGAATGCCGGCGCAGACGACGCGCCCGCCGGGGGCGACCGCCCTCAGCGCGGCAGGGACGAGCGGGCCCGCCGGTGCATAGATGATCGCGGCGTCGAGAAGCTCGGGCGGCGCATCGTCGGATCCGCCAGCCCATTCGGCGCCGAGCGAGAGCGCGAAGCCTCTGGCCGTCTCATCGCCCGGCTTCACAAAGGCGAAGAGGCGCCAGCCCTCATGACGCGCGACCTGCGCCACGATGTGCGCCGCAGCGCCGAAGCCATAGAGCCCGAGCGTCTTGCCCTCGCCCGCCATGCGGAGCGAGCGATAACCGATCAACCCGGCGCAGAGAAGCGGCGCCGCCTCCGCAGCGTCATAGCTCTCCGCGACGGGGAAACAGTAGCGCACATCGGCAAGCGTGTATTCCGCGTAGCCGCCATCGCGCGTATAGCCGGTGAAGAGCGCCTTCTCGCAGAGATTTTCCTTGCCCGCACGGCAGAAGCGGCATTCTCCGCATGTCCATCCGAGCCAGGGGATGCCTACGCGCTCGCCGATACGGAAACGAGCGACGCCCTCGCCCAATGCCGCGATGCGGCCGACGATCTCGTGGCCCGGCACGAGCGGTAATTTCGGTTGCGGCAATTCGCCATCGACGACATGAAGATCGGTGCGGCAGACGCCGCAGGCCTCCACCTTGACCGCGACTTCGCCGGGCCCGGGATGCGGCACGGGGACATGTGCGAGGCGCAGGGGCTTTCCCGGCGCATCGAGCAGCATGGCGCGCATCTCATCGGGCAAAGCCGAAAAGGACATGGCGGGGCTCCTTCACCCCGCCATGCTTTCACAAAGGCACCGCCCGTTCGAGCGGACATTTTTTCGCGTCAGATGCCGAGGCCCTGCGTTCTCGCCCGGTCAAGATCGTCCTTCAGTGTCTTCGCGCCGAGCACGAAATGCACGCCTGCCCAGAGCCAGACGAACATGACGGTGAGAAGCGCATAGCGCAGCGACTCCTGCCCATAGGCCGGCAGGTACATATCGCTGACGAGGCCGACGGCCTGCGGCCCGAGGCCCATGCCGATCAGGTTCAGGATCAGGAAGAGAACGGCGGAAGCGACCGCGCGCATCCTGAGCGTGACGAGGGCCTGGGTCATGGCGAGGCTCGGCCCGATATAGGCAGCGCCTGCAAAGGCCGGAATGAGGAAGAATGCGAGCGTCATGTATTTGTCGCCCGCGAGATACATGCCCACCGAGAAGGGGAAGCAGAGGAACATGATGATGGCGACCACCCAGAGGTTCCAGCGCACATCGCGCTTGCCATAGCGGTCGGCCAGCCAGCCGGTGACATAGGTACCGGCGCCGCCGACAAAGCCGATGATGAGCGCGAGCCAGGTGCCGATTTCGCCCGGGCCCATCTGGTAGGAGCGGATGAGGAAGGCCGGAATCCAGGTGACGCCCGCATAGCCGGCAAAGGCGGCAAGCGCGCAGCCAAAGGCGATGTGGCGGAAGGAACGCTGCGCCCAGAGAAGCCTCCAGACATCCATGAATTTCGGCGCCGCGGCCGTCGCCTGCGCCGTGATGCCATCTGCGTGACCGCGCTGCGGCTCCTTCAGCGTGAAGCGGATCAGAAGCGCGATGAGAATGCCGGGCGCACCGACAACGAAGAAGGCCGCGCGCCAGCCATACCACTGGCTGACCCAGCCGCCGACGAGGAAGCCGACGAGAATGCCGATATTGATGCCGAGCGAGTAGACGCCCATGGCGGAGGCGCGCTTCTCGGGCGGGAACATGTCGGAAATCATGGAATGCGATGGCGGGCTCGACCCCGCCTCGCCGATGCCGACGCCGATACGCGCAAGCGCGAGCTGCACGAAGCTCGTCACGAAGCCGCAGACGACCGTCATCGTCGAGAAGATGGCGATGGCGGCGGCAACGATGTTTCGCCGGTTGGTACGGTCGGCAAGCATCGCGATGGGCACGCCGAGCGTCGCGTAGAAGATCGCGAAGGTGATGCCCGAAAGGAAACCGAGCTGCGTGTCGGAAACGCCAAGGTCCTGTTTGATCGGCTCGAGCAGGATGGCGAGGATCTGACGATCCACGTAATTCGCCGTATAGCCCAGCATCAGGACGAATAGCGCATAGTTGCGATAGGCCGCGCTGAAGCCTTGCGATGGCGCAATGCCACCGGCGACGCCCGGCAGGGCGCCTCCCTTGTCCGACATTCCTGTCCTCCCCGAATGTTTCCCCGGTTCCCTGCCGGAGAGCGTTTCAATTTTGTTGGCCGGAAGCCTAACAGCGGCGGCCCCGAACTCAAATGCACAATCGGGTGAGACGGGCCGGGCAAGGCTCGAAACAGGCACGAAATACATGACGGTGGCGTCATTCTGGACATGAATGGACATGTCCGATTTTGGCGAGCGCCGGAGACGGCGGCGGCATAGACTTCAATCCATGAACATGATCGACCAGACCATCCTGCCGGTCCGCGCCCTCGACGAGGACCAGTGCTACCGCGCCATGCAGGCAAAGGACGCCCGCTTCGACGGGCGCTTCTTCGTTTGCGTCACGACGACCGGCATCTATTGCCGTCCGGTCTGCCCCGCACGCGTGCCGAAGCGCGCGCATTGCCGCTTCGTGCCCTCGGCGGCGGCGGCCGAGGAAGCGGGCTTCCGTTCCTGCCTGCGCTGCCGGCCGGAAACGGCGCCGGGCACGCCTGCCTGGGCCGGCACGGCGGCGACGGTCTCGCGCGCGCTCAGGCTCATCGAGGAAGGTGTGCTCGATGAGGGAAGCGTGGAGATGCTGGCGGCGCGGCTCGGCCTCGGCGAGCGGCAGCTCCGCCGCCTCTTCCTCGCGCATGTGGGCGCGGGGCCGCAATCCGTTGCCGCGAACCGGCGGCTGCTGACGGCGAAGCAGCTCATCAGCGATACGCGGATGCCGCTCTCCGACGTTGCCTTTGCGGCGGGCTATACGAGCCTTCGCCGCTTCAACAGCGCCATCCGGGACGCCTATGGCGTGGCGCCGACAGAACTCCGGCGCGCGAGCGAGGCTCAGGCCGGCGGCGCAATCAGGCTGCGGCTCGGCTACCGCCCGCCTTTCGATTTCGAGCGCGTGCTTGCCTATCTTTCCTTCCGCGCGCTGCCGGGCGTGGAGAAGATAGAAAGACGGCGCTATGCGCGCAGCTTCGAGATCGACGGCGCAAAAGGCATCCTGAGCGTCGAACCTGCCGCCAGGGGCCACGCGCTTGAAGCGAAGATCGTCTTCTTCGAGCCGGGCAAGGGCGCGCTTCCGATCCGTGCGATTGCGGCGCGGCTCCGGCGGCTTTTCGATCTCGATGCCGATCCCGGCGCGATCGCCGGCGCCTTCACGGCCGATCCGGTGATCGGGCCGAGGCTTGCCCGCGCGCCGGGGCTGCGCGTGCCCGGCGCCTTCGACGGTTTCGAACTCGCGCTGCGCGCCGTGCTCGGCCAGCAGATTTCCGTGAAGGGCGCAACGACCATTGCGGGCCGCATCGTCGCGAAATTCGGAACGCCCTGCCCCGCGAATGAAGATGGCCTCACGCATTTCCTTCCGCGCCCCGCAACACTTGCCAGCGCCGATCTCTCGGGGCTCGGCCTGACCGGCGGGCGGATCGCGACGATCAACGCCCTCGCCCGCGCCACGGCGAAGGGACATGTCCGCTTCGCCCCATGCGAAAGCCTCGAGGCGGGGATTGCCGCGCTCACCGCGCTGCCGGGCATCGGCGAATGGACCGCACATTACATCGCACTTCGCGCCATCGGCGAGCCGGATGCCTTTCCTGCTTCCGATCTCGGCCTGCGCAAGGCGGCGGGCAAGGGCGCGCCCGTTTCCACGAAGGAACTCGAAACCATGTCGGTGCAATGGCGGCCGTGGCGCGGCTATGCGGCGCTCGCGCTCTGGACCATCGAAGGAGAGACTGCATGAAATTGCCCCTGGACGATACGCTTGCCACGGCGACGCTCGACACACCGATCGGGCGGCTCCGCCTCGCCGCCACCGATGCGGGGCTCGCCGCCGTTCTCTTCCCGAACCAGAAGGATATTTCGTTTCCGGTGCGCGAAGGCAGCACGAAGGCGCGCGCACATCTCGGCAAGGCGGTGAAGGCGCTCGACAGATATTTCGAGGGAAGGAAGAAGGATTTTTCCGAGCTGACGCTCGCGCCCTCCGGCACCGCCTTTCAGCTCGGCGTCTGGCGCGCGCTTGCCGCCATTCCCTTCGGCGAGACGCGGAGCTATGCCGATATCGCGCGCGTCATCGGCAATCCGAAAGGCATGCGGGCGGTCGGTCTTGCCAATGGCAGGAATCCCATTCCGATCATCGTTCCCTGCCACCGTGTGATCGGCGCCGACGGATCGCTGACGGGATTCGGCGGCGGTCTCCCCACAAAAAAATGGCTGCTCGAATTCGAAGGCATCGCCACGCCGCGCCTTTTGTGATCACATTTGTCTACGAAAGGGATACGCAATCCCGCAAATGACAACTTACGTCACACAGCGAAGCGGTTAGGCTGTCCAGCAGTTTCCGCGTGAGGAGGTCCGAATGCTAGGCAATGGATATGGCGGCATACTTGGCGTCGCCATCCTGATCCTCGATATCTACGCCATCGTGCGCATCGCGCAGAGCGGCGCGGAGCCGCTCTGGAAGGCGATCTGGATCGTCATCGTCATTCTGCTGCCGGTTCTCGGTCTGATCCTCTGGTTCCTCTTCGGACCGAAGTAGCAATCACACATTTGCGTCTTTTTCCGCCTGCCTCGCATATTGGGGCAGGCCATGGGAGGGCTCCATGCAGTTCAAGGATTTCCTGACCTTCGACAGACTGATCGCCGGCGAGATCGTCCGCATTCTCTACTGGCTCGGCCTTGTCATCATCGTGCTCTTCGTCTTCGGCTCCATTGCGGGCTCGATCGACATGATGGGGCGGAATGCCTGGCTCGGGCTTGCACAGCTCGTCTTTGCGCTGGGCGGCGGCGCGCTGATGCTCATCTTCTGGCGGGTCGTCTGCGAGATGTATCTCGTCTTCGTCTCGATGAACGAGAGGCTGAAGGAAATCAGCGCGAAGATGACGGTCGCGACCGTTTCAGAATAGATCGGCGAGCGGCACGGTCTTCCCGCGCGGCAGGACCCGCACGGGAACGCCGCCCGCAAAGCGCGCAATCGTCTCCGCCGTCTCCTTGGCGGGGACGGGGCCCGGCTCCTTCTCGCTCACCACGATGGCGCGGGGCAGCAAATTCTCCGCGCGCATCACCGCCAGCGTCGTCAGCGTATGGCTGATCGTACCGAGATAGGCGCCGACGACGAGGAGCGGCGCCAGGCCCGTTTTCGCGTCGAGCGCCTTCATCCAGTCGAGAACGGTATGCGTGCCGTCGAGCGGCACCATGAGACCGCCGACGCCCTCGATCACCAGCGGATCGTATTTCTGCGCCGCGCCGGTGCATTCATCGACGAGCTCGGCAAAATCGATCGACCGGCCTTCGCGCCTTGCCGCCATGTCGGGCGAGAGCGCCGCCTTGAAGCGCCAGCGCGAGACGAGGCCTGCATTGGCGAAACTCACGTCCTCGCCCATGGCGGCAAGAAGTGCCGCAGGATCGCTTTCGGCAAAAGTTTCCTCGTCGATGCCGCTCACCAGCGGCTTGATCGCGCGGGCCTTCAATTCGCGCGTGAGCATGGCCGAGACATAGGTCTTGCCGATCTCGGTGCCGGAAGAAGTGACGAAAATGGGAGGCATGGGACTCTTGTCTATTCGGCGGCGCGGCGGGGAAGTATCCGTTCACGGACGATTGAGGCAAGACGCGCGATATCCGCGTCGTCATGTTCGGCGGTGAAGGTAAAGCGCAGCCGCGCCGTGCCCGCGGGCACGGTGGGCGGGCGAATGCCGGTGACGAGGTAGCCTTCGGCTTCGAGCAGCTTCGAGGCGGCAAGCGTTGCATCTGCGTCGCCGAGGATCACGGGGACGATGGGGCTTTCCGGATCGGGAAGGCCGAGCGCACGGGTGAAGGCGCGCGCCTTCTCCACCGGACGGCGGCAATAGTCGGGATTGGCCTTGATGAAATCGAGCGCGGCGATAGCGGCGGCAGCGGTGCCCGGCGGCAGACCCGTCGAGTAAATGAGCGTGCGGGCGCGGGTGCGGATGAAATCGGCGACCGGCGCGCTTGCGCAGAGATAACCGCCATAGGCGCCGATGGCTTTCGAGAGCGTTCCCATCTGCAGCGGCACATCGGCTTTCGTTGCGCCCATGAAACTCGAGCCGCGTCCTTCATGGCCGACGACGCCGATCCCATGCGCATCGTCGGTCATCAACCAGGCATTGTGGTGCGCGGCAAGCTCCGCCATCCCGGCAACGGGTGCGGCGTCGCCATCCATGCTGAAAATGCCGTCGGTGACGACGAGGCAATGCGTTGCGCCGCCGCGATGCGCGGCGAGCAGGGCTTCGAGATGTGCCATGTCGTTGTGACGGAAAATCTCGACGCGTGCGCCCGACAGTTTCGAGCCCGAGAGAAGGCAGGCATGGGAAAGTTCATCGGCGATGATGAGATCGTCCTCGCGCATGAGCGCAGGGATGATGCCGAGATTGGCCATGTAGCCCGAGCCGAAAACGACGCAATCCTCCGTCTGCTTCCAGTCCGCAAGGCGGGTTTCGAGTTCGCGGAAAAGCGGATGATTGCCTGAGACGAGGCGCGAAGCGCCGGAGCCCGTGCCGTATTTCTCCGTGGCCTCGATGGCGGCGCGCTTCACCGTCCCGTTCTGCGAGAGGTTGAGGTAGTCGTTGCAGCAGAAGGAGACGAGACGGCGCCCATCGCGGAAGGCGACCGCGCCTTCGCGGCGGTCGGTCTCGATCAGGCGGCGGCGGAGCGACTGCGCTTCCAGCGCGTCGAGCTTTGCCCGCGCGAAATCGTCGAGACTGTCTCTGGGGTTGCCGGCCATGGCCTCTTTCCTCTCGTTACCGCGAGGTATGGGGTGCCTTGGCCCGGCGTGCAAGCCCCATCGCTCAGAGGCGGCCCGACCGGAGGCCGATCCTCGAACTGGCGGCATAGAGCGCGCCCGGCTCCGCTTGCGGGCTGCCGGGCCTTTCCGGACTCGCATAAGCGGCGGCGAAAAGCGCCCTGGCGGCCTCGATTTCGGCGGCGAGGTCCTCGTGACCGGCGCCGAGCTTGGGCGTCAGCGCGTCGGCGCGCAGTTCGGCGACTTTCCAGAATCCATAACCGTCGATCCAGGCCTCGTCCGTGCCCGTGGGGGCAAGGGCAGCGTCATATTGCTTCGCCGCGCGTTCGAACATGTCGGCGGTGAGGGCCCCTTCCACGGCAAGGGCGCTTTTGCCGCCCGAAGGCGCTTTCGCCTCGGCGGCATCGAGGGCCGCATAGACCTTTGCCGCGGCCGCCTTCACCTCGGCCACCGGCGCACCGGAAAGCGCCTTGTCGACGGCCTCCGTCATCTCGTCCATGAAGGGGGCGGCGCCCTGCGCCTCGAAAACGGGCTCGAGGTCGATATAGACCTCGGAAATCGGGTGGGCGAACATTTCGCCGGCCGCCTGGCGCCCGCCTTCCACCTCCAGCATGGCCTCGCCCGCCAGATAATGGGCGCGGATGATGTCGAGCGCGGAGATATAAAGCGCCGGGTCCTTCGCGGCGAGATCCGGATCGACGCCGCCTTCACCGCCCTCTCCGCCCTCTCCGCCTTCGCCTCCCTCGCCCCCTTCACCGCCCTCACCGGCAGAAGCGACAAGGAAGCTTCCGGCATTGCCATTCCCGGCGCCGGCCTGCTTCGCGCCGTCCGCGGAAGGCGCGGCGGCAAGGCCGCTGACGGCGCCGGAAGCGGCAATGAGGGTGGCGGCGCTGATGCTGGTCCAAAGGCGGGCGCGGAACTTCATTCAAATCCCCATTTCACGTGAAACACCCGGGTGCGCTGGCGCAGCGGACATCCCTGCGGCAATACTCGCCTCGACCAATATCCCGCCGCCGGATAAGTTGCAAACGCTTTTCATTATCATGACTTGATCGCAAGGAGCCCTGCTTGTTCATCGAAATTGCGGATGTACTCGGCAAGGCAGAATTGAAACTTGCCGAAACGGTCTTCCGGCAGGAAGAGGGCTTTCAGGACGGTGCTCAGACCGCGGGCCGCGTCGCCCGCCGTGTGAAAAAGAACGAGCAGGCAAGGCCCGAGGGGCTTGCCGCCGATTTCACCGCCCTTGTCGAAAAAAGGCTCGGTGCCCATGAGGTTTTCCGCGCCGCCGCGCGGCCGCGCGGCTTTGTCCGTGTGCTGCTGTCGCGTTACCGGCCGGGTATGGCCTATGGCACCCATGTGGACGATGCCTTCATGGACGGGACGCGGGTGGACCTCTCCTTCACGCTTTTCCTGTCCGAGCCCGAGACCTATGAAGGCGGCGAACTCGTGATCGAGGAGCCGGGGGGCGAGCGGCTCGTCAAACTGCCTGCCGGCTCGCTGGTTCTCTATCCATCGACCACGCTGCACCGGGTGACGGAGGTGACGAGGGGAGAGCGGCGGGCGGCCGTCGGCTGGGTCCGGAGCCTGGTGCGCGGGGCGGAGGAACGCGAAACCCTCTTCGACCTCGCACTGGCGCTGCGTCAGGCGGAAGCGATGGGCGACACCGCCCTCGTCAACCGGCTTCTCAAGGTGCAGGGCGCGCTTTTGCGGCGCTGGGGCGACGATTGAGGACGCGTTGCCAAACCTTGCATTGGAGCGGGAGCCGCCTATGCTGCCCGGCATGTTCCGACCCCGCATCGAGAGAAGGCGCGGCCCATGACTATCCAGACCCGTATTGAAAAGCCCGAAGCGCAGCAGGGCGGCGGCATCGTCCGGCGCAGCAATCCGGACGAGACGAGGCACGACTGGACGCGGGCCGAACTGCAGGCGCTTTACGACCTGCCCTTCAACGACCTCGTCTTCGAGGCGCAGCTCGTTCACCGCCGCTGGTTCAAGGCCAACGAAGTGCAGATGTCGACGCTGCTCTCGATCAAGACCGGCGGTTGCCCGGAAGATTGCGGCTATTGCGCCCAGAGCGCGAAATTCGAGACGGGCCTCAAGGCGTCCAAGCTGATGGAAGTCGAGAAGGTGCTGGCGGAAGCCCGCAAGGCGAAGGAAGCGGGCGCGACGCGCTATTGCATGGGTGCGGCCTGGCGCGAGCCCAAGGACCGCGACATGGACATGATCTGCGCCATGATCGAGGGCGTGAAGGAAATGGGCATGGAAACCTGCATGACGCTCGGCATGCTGTCCGGCCAGCAGGTGCATCGCCTCGCGCAGACGGGCCTCGACTACTACAACCACAATGTCGATACGTCGGAAGAATATTATCCGAATGTCATCAGCACACGGACCTATCAGGACCGGCTCGACACGCTTGAGCGCGTGCGCAATGCGGGCATCAATGTCTGCTCGGGCGGTATTGTCGGCATGGGCGAAAGTGCCGATGACCGTATCGGCATGCTGATGACGCTGGCGAACCTCGAAGAGCATCCGCAGAGCGTTCCCATCAACATGCTGATGCCGATGGAAGGCACGCCGCTCGGCCGCAGCGAGAAGGTCGATCCGATCGACTTCGTGCGCATGATCGCCGTGGCGCGCATCGCCATGCCGAAATCCGTCGTGCGGCTTGCTGCGGGGCGCGAGCTCATGTCGGAAGAGCTGCAGGCGCTCTGCTTCATGGCGGGCGCCAACTCGATCTTCGTGGGCGACAAGCTGCTGACCGCGAAGAACCCGGAAGAGGATAAGGACCGGCGCCTGCTCGACAAGCTCGGTATCGTGCCGATGCCCGCGCATAGCTGCCCCTCGGAGAAGTGACGCGGCAGGCATGCCCGTTCCGCCGCTCAATCCGCTGACCGAGAACCCGCCCGCCTGGCTCATCGAAGGCGCGCCGCATCTCTGGCTGCCCTATACGCAGATGCAGACGACGCCGATGGCGCTGCCGGTGGCGAAATCCGAAGGCGTGCGCCTGACGCTCTCGGACGGGCGCGAACTCATCGACGGGATTTCATCCTGGTGGACGGCGGCGCATGGCTACAACCATCCGCATATTCGCGAAGCCGTCATCAGGCAGCTGGAGAAGATGCCGCATGTGATGCTGGGCGGGCTTGCGCATGAACCGGCCTGCCGCCTTGCCACGCGGCTTTCGGAAAAGCTGCCCGGCGATCTCGGCCATGTGTTCTTTTCCGAGTCCGGCTCGGTCTCCGTCGAGATCGCGATGAAGATCGCGGTGCAGTACTGGATCAACAATGAAAGGCGCGGGCGCACGCGCTTCGTCTCCTTCAAGGGCGGCTATCACGGCGACACGCTCGCCACCATGTCCGTCTGCGATCCAGACGAAGGCATGCACACGCTTTTCAAGGGCGCGATCGCCGAGCAGTTCATCTGCGAATTGCCGGTGGATGAAGAGAAGACCGCCGCGCTCGACAGGTTCCTCGCGGCCCATGCGCATGAGGTCGCCGCCGTCGTCACGGAACCGCTGGTGCAGGGCGCAGGCGGCATGCGCTTCCATGGACCCGAGACGCTGAAGGCGCTCCGCGCGCTCTGCGACAAGCATGATGTGCTGCTGATCCTCGATGAAATCTTCACCGGCTTCGGCCGCACCGGCAGCATGTTCGCCTGCGAGCAGGCGGGAATCGTGCCGGACATCGTGACGCTGTCGAAAGCGCTCACGGGCGGCACCATGGCGCTTGCGGCGACGATCGCCCGCGCGCCGGTCTTCGAAGCCTTTCTCGGCGAGGATGCGGGCAAGGCCCTCATGCACGGGCCCACCTATACGGGCAATCCGCTTGCCTGCGCGGCGGCCAATGCCTCGCTCGACCTTTTCGAGCGCGAGCCCCGGCTCGGCCAGGTGGCGGCGATCGCGGCCCAGCTCGAACGCGAGCTCGAAGCCGCGCGAGGACTTGCCGGCGTGCGCGATGTCCGCGTGAAGGGAGCGATCGGCGTGATCGAGCTCGAGCGGATCGGCGATCTCAACTTCCTCAAGCGCCGTTTCGTCGAGGAAGGCGTCTGGATCCGGCCCTTCGGCAATATCGTCTACACGACGCCGCCGCTCGTCATCGGCGAGGAGGATCTTGCCCGGCTGACAGGCGCAATGGTGAAAATCGTGGCAGAAGCCGGCCGCGGCTGAACCAGCGCCCCCTGGCCCATGTGACACCATCAACACATTTTATGGTGGCATCGTCATTTTTCTCCGCCACATGTTGAGCCAGAATGGGTCACACATTACTCTCGGTGCGGGGGCTGATTCGGCCTTTTCGATATTCGATCACGCAGTACCGGCGGATCGCGGGAGCGCGAAAGCTCTTTCCCGATAGAGGCCGGCGCGTCATTTTTTCAGGGCCGCGATCAAAGAAATTGAGCGGGCGGCCGGTCATCGGGAATAAGCCATGCATGTCATCGCGTTCGCGTCCCAGAAGGGTGGCTCCGGGAAAACCACGCTTGCCGGCCATATCGCCGTCGAGGCCGAGCGCCAGGGGGCCGGACCCGTCGCGCTTATCGACACCGACCCGCAGGGCTCGCTGTCGCAGTGGTGGAACGCCCGGGAAGCTGAGCGGCCCTTTTTCGTCCGCACCTCCAGCGAGGGGCTCGAGGCGGATATTGCCCGGCTCAGGGATGGCGGCGTGAAGCTCGTCGTCATCGACACGCCGCCCGCCATCACCTCGACCATCGGCCATGTCATCGCCCAGTCGGACCTTGTGGTGATCCCGACCCGGCCGAGCCCGCATGACCTGCGCGCGGCCGGGGCAACGGTCCGGATCTGCGAGGAAGTGGGCAAGCCGCTCGTTTTCGCCGTGAACGGCGCTTCCGCCCGTGCCCGCATCACCACCGAGGCTGTGATCGCCCTGTCGCATCATGGCGCCGTGGCGCCCTCGATCCTCCACCAGCGAATCGATTTCGCCTCCAGCATGATCGATGGCCGGACGGTGATGGAAATCGGCTCCGGGACGAAGTCTCCCGATGAAGTGGCGGAGCTCTGGGCCTTTCTCGATGCACGGCTCAAGGGCCGCGAAACCTCGCCGCTGGCCGCCGCTTCCCTAGCCGGCGCGCAGCGTGCCGGCACGCCGGACAGCGTGCTGAGGGGCGCCGCCTGATGGCCAAGAAGCCTGCCTCATTGACGAGCGACCTGCTTGCGCGCAAGGGTGAAGCGGAGCCTTCTTCCGTTGACCCGGTTTCGCGCGTGACGCTTGCCTCGGGGCGGCAGCCCCATCTGACCGGAATCGGCGTCGAAGAAGGCCCAGCCCCGGGGCTTTATGCCAGCCCCGCCACGGAGAGGCCGCAGATGTACGGATCGGATGAGGAAGAGCGGCCAAGGCCGCCGGAACCCGAAATCATCTATACGCCCGAAGACGAGGAGGGCAGCGGACGCGGCCGCGTGATCGCGTTTGCCTTTATCGGCGTCGCGCTGCTCGTCGGCGTGCTGGTTGCCTTCTCGCTCAATGATAGCGGCACCGGCGTTGCTCCCGTTTCGCCCGACCTCACGGCGCAGCCCGGGCCCGCGGCGCCCCAGCGCACGGCGCCCGAAGCTGCCGCGGAAGCCGAAGTCCCGGCGCCGGCAGCAGAGGAACCGCAGGACACCGCGGCCACTCCCGCCGAAACGGCCCCCGCGGAGGATGCCGTGGCGGAACTGCGGAGCACGCCGGAAACGGCGGCGCCAGTGGAGACTGCACCTGCCGAGACTGCGCCTGTTGCGATTGCGCCGGTTGAAAGCGCGCCTGCCGAGGCCGCGCCCGCCCCCGCAGCGCAGGAACCAGCGCCAACACCCGCGCCCACGGCAGCGGCGCCCGCTGCCGCACCGGCAAGCGGCGGCGCCTTCGTCGTGCAGATCATGGCGCTGCGCGAGGAAGCGGCCGCCCGCACCGCCTGGGACGCGCTGCAGGCAAAGCATGGCGCGGTCCTTGGCGGCCATGCGCTCGATATCGAGCGTGCCGATCTCGGCGACAAGGGCGTGTTCTACCGCGTCCGCGCCGCCGGTTTCGGCAGCAAGGCGGATGCACAATCGGCCTGTACGCGCCTCAAATCCGCCGGTCAGGACTGCATGGTCAAGCCGCGCTGACCGGCGGCTTGGCTCTTCCCGCTCCAAACGTGTAGGTTCCCGCCAAACGACATTCGCAAGGCGAGGGACCTACATGATCGAAGCTGTGATCTGGGATTTCGGCGGGGTACTCACATCGAGCCCCTTCGAGGCATTCAACCGCTATGAACGCGAGAAGGGCCTGCCCGCCGATTTCATTCGCGGCATCAACGCCGTCAATCCCGACACCAATGCCTGGGCGCTTTTCGAGCGCAGCGAATGCACGCTTGAGGAATTCGACCGGCTCTTCGCCGAAGAATCCGCCGCCAGGGGCAGCCGCATTCCCGGCCGCGACATCATCGAACTCCTGTCGGGCGACATCCGGCCGGAAATGGTGACGGCGCTCAAGCGCTGCAAGGAACGCGCGAAGGTCGGCTGCATCACCAACAACGTCTCCGCCGGCAAAGGCGCCGGCATGGCGCGAAGCAGCGAGAAAGCCGAAGCGGTTGCCGAAGTCATGTCGATTTTCGACCATGTGATCGAGAGTTCCAAGGTCGGCATCCGCAAGCCCGATCCGCGCATCTACCAGATGGCTTGCGAGTCGCTCGGCGTTTCCGCTGCGGCAAGCGTCTATCTCGACGATCTCGGCATCAATCTGAAACCGGCCAAGGCGCTCGGCATGACGACCATCAAGGTTGTCTCGCCCGAACAGGCGCTGAAGGAACTCGAGGCAGCGGTCGGCTTTCCTGTCGCTTGAGCGGATGCGTCGTTGAGCCCTAGACTTCTCTCCAACAAGAACATGGGGAGGACGTTCCAATGCTCAGGCCAAAGGCGAAGGCGATCGATCTCGGCGGCAAGCCCGATCTGAAAGATCCCGATCTCTATCTGCACGAGAAACATCACGAGGCGTTCCGGCGCCTGCGCGCGGAGGAGCCGGTCTACTGGAATCCGGAAGCGGACAGCACCGGCTTCTGGGCGATCACGCGCTATGACGACATAGAGGCGATTTCGAAGAATCCGAAGGTCTTTTCATCGGCGAAAGACAAGGGCGGGCACCGCATCTTCAACGAGAACGAGATCGACGGGAACGCGACCGAAGCGAGCATGATCTCGATGGACCCGCCGGAACATGCGGGCTACCGCCGCATGGTGACGCCGGGTTTCGTGCCGAAGCGCATCTCGAACATGGAGGAGCGCATTCGCGCGCGCGTGACGCGGCTTCTCGACAATCTGCCGAAGACGGGCGAGGCGGAATTCATTTCCGCGGTTGCCGCCGCGCTGCCCATCGAGGTGCTGGCGGAGCTTTTCGGCGTGCCGGAAAGCGACGGCGCGAAACTCTTCGAATGGTCGAATGCGACGGTCGGCGAAGACGATCCGGAGCTTCGCGTCTCGGACGAGTACATGCACAAATGCCTGTCCGAGATGGCGGCCTATTCGGCGGGGCTCTGGCAGCAGCGGCTGGAGAAACCCGGCGACGATCTCATTTCCATGCTGGCCCATTCGAAGATCGACGGGCAGTCGATGAGTTTCCCCACCTATATCGGCACTTTCATCCTGCTTGTCGTGGCCGGCAACGAGACGACGCGCAATTCGATCTCGGGCGGCCTGCTTGCGCTTTCCGAAAACCCGGCGGAGCGGCAGAAGCTTCTCGACGATCCCTCGCTCATTCCAAGCGCCGTGCAGGAGATCGTGCGCTGGGTGAGCCCCGTTCTTCATATGCGCCGCACGGCGACGGAGGACACGGAAATCCGTGGGCAGAAGATCCGCAAGGGCGACAAGGTCGTGATGTGGTACGCGTCCGCGAACCGCGACGAGGAGGCGTTCGAGGATCCCTACCGCTTCGATGTGACGCGCTACAGCAATCCGGCCACCGCGACGCAACTCGGCTTCGGCGCGGGGCAGCATTTCTGTCTCGGGTCGCGTCTTGCCGAATTGCAGCTCAAGGTTCTGTTCGAGGAATTGCTCCGCCGCTTCCCGGACATACATGTATCCGGGCCGATCCGCCGGCTTCGCTCGAACTTCATCTATGGCATCAAGGACATGCCGGTGCGCTACACGCCGGAAGCCTGACGGCAAGACACCGCAACGAAAAAGGCCGCCGGGAAACCGGCGGCCTTTTCATTTGCCTGCGATCCGCCTCAGTGGACGGGCGCTGCCTGACGCGCAACCGGACGCTTGCGCGGCACCAGCTTTTCGAGCGTGACCGCAAGGGCCGGCAGCACGCTCACGGCCATGATCATGTTGACCATGAACATGAAGGCGAGCAACAGGCCCATATCCGCCTGGAACTTTAGGTCCGAGAAGGCCCAGGTCGAGACGCCAACCGCCAGCGTGAGCGCGGTGAAGAAGGTCGCCATGCCGGCTTCCTGCAGCGACTGCCGGAAGGCGTCGCTCACCGTCATGCCTTCGCCCATGTAATAGGGCACGCGGTTGTAGATATAGTAGGCGTAGTCCACGCCGATCCCGACCGCGAGCACCATCACCGGCAGCGTCGCCACGGTGAGGCCGATCTGCAGCACCTCCATGAACCAGTAGCCGAAGAAGGTGCCGAAGGTAAGCGGCAGGCAACAGGCGATGACGGCCCGCCAGTCGCGATAGGTGAGCATGACGAGCGCGACGATCACTGCATAGACCCACAGCATCATGGGCAGTTCGGTTTCGGTGATCTCTTCGTTCACCGCAGCCTGCACGCCCATATTGCCGGAGGCGAGACGGATGTTGACGCCCTCCATATGGTTATTCTCACGCCACTCCTTCACGGCCTCGATGACGCGGTTGACGGTCGTCGCCTTCGAGTCGCGCAGATAGAAGCTGTGCGGCAGGATGGTGCAGTCCTGATTATAGAGTGCGGAGGAACCGGGCACCGTGTTTGCCGCCTGCGCGAGCGCCGGGCGGTTGCGCGGGATATCCTTCCATTTCAGGTTGCCTTCGTTCCAGCCGGCGGCAGATCCCTTGATCGCGAAGGGCAGAGAGCCGACCAGCGTGACGTCGGGCACGTTCTGGATGTACCAGGAGAACTTGTTGAGGAACTCCATGTAGGGATATTGCACGCAGCTGTCCGCCGGCGTTTCCACGACGACGATCAGCACGTTGAGGCCCAGCGCGTAATCGGCCGCAATCTTGTTCGAGTCGAGATTGTAGCGCGCGTCGGGGCGCAGTTCCGGCGCACCCGCATGCAGCGCGCCGACATGGCGGTTTGTCGCCTGATGGACGGCGATGCCGAAGAGAACCGTCGCACCGATCAGGACGAAGGGCGCAATCTTCGGATTCGCGACGAAGCCGAGCGAACGCATGACCTTGAGGCGCCCTTCGCGCGAACGGTGGACCCGGGCGCGGAAGTTGTCGTCGAACTTCATGTAGCTGACGAGCAGCGGCAGCATGATGAGGTTCGTGAGCACTTTCAGGATCACGCCGATCGATGCGGTGATCGCAAGTTCGCGGATCATCGTGACCGGGATCATGTAGAGCGTACCGAAGCTCACCAGCGTCGTGACGAGCGCCATGGAGCCAGGCACGAAGAGCCGCGAGAAGGCGGAACGCGCGGCGGTCATTCCGTCGGCACCGGCTTCGAGCTCCGCCGTGACGACGTTGATCTGCTGCACGCCATGACTGACGCCGATGGCAAAGATGAGGAACGGCACCAGCACGGCCAGCGGGTCGAGGCCGTAGCCGAGGAAGGTGAGCAGGCCGAACTGCCAGACCACCGATGTCAGCGAGGCAAAAAGCGTCGCCGCGGTGAGCATGATGGAGCGCGCAAAGAGATAGAGCGCCAGCGCCGTCAGGGCGAAGGCGAGCGCAAAGAACAGGACCACGGTCTTCGCGCCGTCGGCGATGTCGCCGATGAGCTTGGCGAAGCCGATGATGCGGACCGTGTACTGTTCGTTCTCGTATTTGCTGCGAATCTGGTTTTCCAGTTTCGCGGCAAGATCGAAATAGTCGAGCCGCTGGCCGGTGGACGGATCGTAGTCCTGGAGTTCGGCAACGACGAGGGCGGAGCCGAAGTCGTCGGCGACGAGGCGGCCGACAAAGCCGCCGCGAATGAC
Source organism: Parvibaculaceae bacterium (assembly GCA_019636015.1). Taxonomy (GTDB): domain Bacteria; phylum Pseudomonadota; class Alphaproteobacteria; order Parvibaculales; family Parvibaculaceae; genus Parvibaculum. Next base: position 632,546 of record JAHBYJ010000001.1, on the reverse strand, counting down.
GTTGCTCTGAATCTTCAGGAGATTCTGTTCCGTCATCGAGTCGGCGGTGACCTTGCCGGAGATGACGTCGTCGGCGCTGATGCCGTCTTCCGTGATTTCGATGTAGCGGGTGTTGGGCGTCCAGAGCGATGTCACCGTGTGACGGGATACGCCGGGAAGGAAGAAGATGTCGTCGGTGAGGTCCTTGTAGACCTTGAAGAATTCCTTGCTCCAGATATCGCCTTCATTGGGCTCGAGCACCACGATGATGCTGTTCGCGCCGAAGAGCTGCTCGCGATATTCGGTGAAGGTTTCGATATATTCGTGGCCGATGGGCAGCTGCTTGTCGAAGCCCGCATCCATGCGCAATTGCAGCGCATAGAAGCCCGTCAGGACCGTCAGGACGAACAGGCCCAGAAGGATCAGCGGGCGCAGGCTAAAAACGACATTCTCGAGAAGTTTAATCATCGACTGTACCCGTCATTCCCCTCGCCGCAGCCCCATGACGGAGATGCGGTCGTTGCAAATCACAAATTCCGCCGCGTCGCCGACAAGGCGCGACTTCGCGCCTCTTGCCAGCGGCCCCGGCCGGCCTTTTGACTTCGCGGAGGATACCCGCCTTCCAGGCGGTGCGGCCTACCCGGCCGCATCTCCCCGATTTCGGCGCCCGCCTGCCCGCCCGGACAGGAAGCCGCTTTCGTTCTTTCGGGGTTTAAGCCCCCTCCCGAGATGCCTGTTTCTTTTGACCGGCGTTCGCGCTTCCCCGCGCTGCCGGTCCGGACAGGTCATCATCACTGATATTTCCCTACCACATTCGGGGGCGACTTGTAACAGGTGCGTAGCTCGAATCCGCGAAGTTGCGCGGAAAACCGTATCTTAAGGCAAAGTTGACGTATGCGTCATTTTTCCCTTGACGCTGGGGTCATGCCCCCTATTCTCTTCCGCAAACAAGGAGACCGGTGCGGGGCTTCTCCCCGCCAGACCGGCATAAGCGTTTCCGGCCCCTTTGCGGGCCGTTCCCTTTCTGGAGGACCCGATGACCGAAGTTCGGCAGATCACCAAGGACAATGCCTACGATGCCGTCGCGCCGGATGATTTTCCCGCGATGATGGAAGTCGACCGCTACAATGCGCGCTCGACCGCCTTCGACAAGATCATCTCCGCGACCCACGACCATTTCTGGGATCCGCTCGACACGAAGTACATCGACTTCTCGGAGCCCTTCGATCTCGAAAACCAGATGGTGATGCCGGAAGAGATGGTGCCGGAGCTGCGCCTTCCCTGCGTGCAGGCGCTGGACCGCAAGGCACAGGTCAAGCTTGCCAATGAAAGCGCCCGCTGGGCCCTTTCCTCGATCCTTCACGGCGAACAGGGCGCGCTGAACCTCTCGGCCTCGCTCTGCCACATTCTCCGCGATCCGGGCGCACAGGAATATGCCGCCAACCAGACGCGCGAAGAGGCCCGCCATGTGACGGCCTTCGCGAAATATGTGCAGGCGCGCTGGGGCAAGCCGCTCCCGGTCGGCACGACGCTGGGCGGCCTGCTGACCAACATCGTCGGCGCGCCGGAGGTCTACAAGAAGATCGTCGGCATGCAGATGCTGGTCGAAGGTCTCGCCATGGGCGCCTTCGCAACGCTTTACGCGAAGTCGAACGATCCGCTGCTCGTCAAGCTCACCCAGCTCGTGATGACGGACGAAGCCTTCCACCACAAGTTCGGCAAGATCTGGGCCGACCGCACGATTCCGAATCTCTCGGAAGAAGAGCAGAACATCATCGAAGACTGGGCGGCCGAGTGCTTCCAGACGCTGCTGTTCAATCTCGTGAATCCCGAGCAGAAGCAGGTGATCTATGGCGAGTTCGGCCTCGACTGGCAGCAGGTCCAGCTCGAGATGCTGGAAGCCTTCGGCGACGACGACCGCCGCGAAGCGATGAAGGAAGGCACGAACATCTTCCGCGTGCTCATCAAGACGCTGCTCAAGGCCGGCATCATCACCGACCGCACCAAGGCCTTCTATGCGACCTATGTCGACATGGAAGAGCTGAAGGGCGAAGGCGACCGCATGGTCGGCGACGACATCGCCGAGGACGGCATCCGCTATCTGCAGAAGATCAATTTCGGCACCAATGTCGATGCGCTGAAGAACGTTACCGTGTCGGCGGCGGAGTAAGTAGCGTAAACGTAAACGAGTGCTGTTCCCTCACACTCGTTCCCCCTCGATCGAACTCGGGCGGCTTCTCCGGAAGCCGCCCTTTTTATTTGGCGCGATGCAATTCTCCGCGACAAGCAGTCGTTTCGAGCTAAGCTCGCGGTTGTCACTTCCGGGAGGAATTTCCATGCGCGTTCGGCATCCCAGTTGGATGGAGATCGCCTTTCAGGTCCTGGCAGTCTTGCTTCTCGTCGTGTTTATTCTCGATTTCGTTCAAGCGGCTACCGCCGTGGCGTGCGGACAGCAGGGCCTGGAGCCGGGAAGCAATTGCTATCCGTGGGGCGCGGAAGGGCCCGCCGCGGGCTATTGGCAGTACAGATCAAAGGCAACGTACCTGATCTCCTGCATCCTGCAGATCGCAGTCCTGTTGTTTGCGTTCGCCGTTCCCTTTCTGGTCAAGAGAGCGATCATCAGCCTCGGACTGATGCTTCTGCTCATACTCCCTTCGCTCCTTATCTTGGTATGAAGGTACAGACTCGGCTTGCCACCGCGTGAACCGGCCACAATGAAAGAGCCGGGCGCGGATATCTCCGGCCCGGCTTGATCCTGTCCATATCCGGACGGTCACTCAGTGCTTGCGCTTCGGCGCCACCACCATCATTTCCTCATAGCCCTTGACGAAGCTCGAGTGAACGCGGACCGGTTCCTTCACAACCTCGAGGCGCTGGTCGGGCCAGCGCTTCATGATTTCTTCCCAGGTGATGCGGAGCTGCATCTCGGCGAGGCGGTTACCGACGCAGCGATGGATGCCGAAGCCGAAGGAAAGATGCTGGCGGGCGCGGGCGCGGTCGATCACGAGTTCATTCGGATTCTCGATCACGGTCTCGTCGCGGTTGCCCGAGACGTACCACATGGCAACCTTGTCGCCCTTTCTTATCTTCTTGCCGCCGAGCTCGACATCCTGCAGCGCGGTGCGGCGCATATAGGCGAGCGGCGTCTGCCAGCGGATGATCTCGGCGACCATGTTCGGAATGATGCCGGGATTCTGCTGCAGCTTGCGGTACTGCTCCGGGAACTGATTGAGCGCGTAGAGGCCGCCGGTAAGCGAATTGCGGGTCGTGTCGTTGCCGCCGACGATGAGGAGGATCAGGTTGCCGAGATACTCCATCTTGTCCATGTTGCGGGTCGACTCGCCATGCGCCAGCATCGAAATGAGATCGTTGCCGGGCTCGCGCGCATTCACGCGCTCGTTCCAGAGGCCGATGAAATATTCGGCGCATTCGAGAAGTTCGGCGCGGCGCTGATCTTCCGTTTCGACGAGACCGCCTTCCATCGGCGTCGCCGTGGCGACGTCGGACCAGCGGGTGAGCTTGCGGCGTTCCTCGAAGGGGAAATCGAACAGCGTCGCGAGCATCTGCGTCGTGAGCTCGATCGAGACGCGGTCCACCCAGTTGAAGGGCTCGTTCTCCGGCAGCTCGTCGAGAATGCGGGAAAGCCGCTCGCGGATCGTGCTTTCGAGCTTGGCAAGATTCGCCGGCGCGACGATCGGGCTCACCACCTTGCGCTGTTCGTCATGCTTGGGCGGGTCCATCGCGATGAACATGGGTAGCTGGAAGTCCTCGTCCTGGTCGCGCAGCACGATGCTGCCTTCTGAGGAGAAGACCTGGTGGTTCGTATCCACCGCCATGATGTCCTTGTAGCGCGTGACCGACCAATAGGGACCGACCTCTTCGTTCACCGTGCTGTAGTGGACGGGCGCCTCGGCGCGCAGGCGCTCGAAATAGGGCCACATCGTATTGGTCTTGAAGAGGATCGGATCGGCTGGATCGTACTGGTCGAGCGGCGTCGTGTAGGCCTTCTCGCGCGCCTCGTCGATCTCGTATTTCACCGCTGCATCGCTCATCGGTTTTCCTCCGGGTTCCTGCCGCCTTGTGGCGCGTTCTGCTTTTCCGTTGCGTCAAGAATAGCGCAAATTGCGGACTTGTCATACGTAAAGTGACGTGTGCGTCAGTTTTACCCAAGGATGCTAGCACCCTCGATCTCGCTTGAAAATGACGCCGCCGTCATTTTTATGCTGTTTTGGGAGAATACCGGCCCCTCAGGCACCGAAACGCTGGCGGGCGGCGAGCGCCAGGCCGGTCGCGACGGAGGTCAGTTCGTTGCCGCCTGCAAGCCGCGCCTCGCCGAACCGGGCTGCAAAGAGGCGTCGCACCGCAGGAATGAAGGAAGAGCCGCCCGTCAGAAAGACGCGGTCGACCCGCTCCGGCGAGGTGCCGGTTTCCTCGAGCAGGCGGTCGACGCAGGAGGCGATGTCGGCAAGTTCGGGCGCGATCCAGGACTCGAAATCGGCGCGCTTCACCACGGTGTCGATCTCGAGCGGGCCGAGTGCGAAGCGGAGCCGCGTCTCCGCCGCGCCGGAAAGGTCGACCTTCGCCGCTTCCACCGCGCGATAAAGCGCGAAGCCGCGTTCCTCGGCGATGAGATGCGAGAGCGCCTCGATTTCGATTTGCGCCTCCGCGGTGCGCGCGATCTCCTCCATCATGCGGCGCGTCTTGCGCGTGTTGATGAGGCTCAGCTCATGCCAGCGCTTCATCGTGTCGTAGGGCCAGGCGGGCACAGGCAGGCGCTTGCCGCCGCTCATGTAGTTCGTGCCCTTGCCGAGACGCGGCGCCACGCAATGTTCGATCAGGCGGGCATCGAAGGCATCGCCGGCGAGGCCGACGCCCGACACGCCGACAATGGTTTCGCCGCGCTCCTTCACCTGTTTCATGCCGGGCCCGACATGCAGCAGGCAGAAGTCCGATGTGCCGCCGCCGAAATCGCCGATCAGCACGAGTTCGTCCTCTGCGAGCGATGCTTCATAGGCATAGGCCGCGGCAACGGGCTCGAACTCGAAATGCACGTCCGGAATTCTTATGCCGTGCAGCGCCTCGCGAAGCCGCGAGATCGCAAGCTCGTCATGCGTGTTGTCCGGCGTGCCGAGGCTGTTGCGGACGAAGCGCGCCGGGCGTCCGACGACGACGGGACCGGCGGCCATGCGGGCGGACAGGTCGCCCGCTTCTTCCGTCGCATCGATCAACCTGGCGACGATGAAGCTGATCAGATTTTCGAGCGTGAAACGGCTGCCGAAGATGCTGGTGGCGGTGAAGGTCGGATTGGCGAGATAGGACTTCACCGACTGGATCAGGCGCCCATCGGCGCCCCGGTCGAGATAGGCATCCATCGCGGCCGGCCCCGCAAACGCATGTGGACGGCCATTCCGGTCGCGCTCTTCCGCATCGAAATAGAGGATGGAACGGAAGGTGGGGAGCTGCGCCTTCTCATGGCGGACCGGCACAAGCCGCGAGCCGCCTTCATGGGGAGCGACCGCGAGCGCGCTGTTGGTCGTCCCGAAATCGAGGCCAATGAACATGGGCAAACCTCGTATCCGTCTGGCGGGCCCGCGGAAACGCGCGGGCGGCGCCACAGCAATACATTTGAGGAAATCCGGAGCATGCCCGGAGCGAAAGGGCCGCGAGAGATACAGAAATCGTGCGCAGTTGTCGAGCCCCTGACGGACCCGCTGCGCCCCTCTCGCCCCCTGCGCAAAATGACGCAGGCGTCATTTTTGAATTGCTTGTGCGGCGCACAAATACCCACATTCAGGCTAAGGATATTGGCCGATAGCGGCCGGTCCAAAGCACGCATGGAGAGACAGATGACCGCAGCGCGCCAGATCACCAAGGACAATGCCTATGATGCCGTCTCGCCGGACGACTTCCAGGCGATGATGAACACGGAACGGTACAACCGCCGCTCCTCCGCCTTCGACAAGATCATCTCGGCGACGCATGACCATTTCTGGGATCCGCTCGACAAGAAATATATCGACTTCTCCGAGCCCTTCGATCTCGAGCGTGAAATGGCGATCGACCCGCAGCTCGTGCCGGAACTGAAGCTGCCCTGCTTCGAGAAACTGTCCGAGAAGGAAAAGGTGCGCTTCGTGAACGAGACGGCGCGCTGGATGATGTCGGCGATCCTGCATGGCGAGCAGGGCGCGCTGAACCTCTCGGCCTCGCTCTGCCACATCCTGCTCGATCCGGGCGCACAGGAATATGCCGCCAACCAGGCGCGCGAAGAGGCGCGGCACGTGACGGCCTTCGCGAAATATGTGCAGTCGCGCTTCGGCAAGCCGCTGCCCTGCGGCGAGACGCTGGCGAACCTTCTCTCCGAGATGGTCAATGCCAAGGAGGTCTACAAGAAGATCGTCGGCATGCAGCTTCTCGTCGAAGGCCTTGCCATGGGCACCTTCGCCACCTTCTTCAACACGGCGCGCGACCCGCTGCTCGTGAAGCTCTGCCAGCTTGCGATGACGGACGAGGCCTTCCACCACAAGTTCGGCAAGATCTGGGCCGACCGCACCATCCCGAAGCTCGCGCCGGAAGAGCGCGACATCATCGAGGACTGGGCGGCCAATGTCTTCCAGACGCTGCTCTTCAACCTCGTGAATCCCGAGCAGAAGAAACTCATCTATGCCGATTTCGGCCTCGACTGGCGTGAGGTACAGGCCGAGATGCTGGAAGCGGTGACGGATGAAGACCGCCGCGAAGGCATGAAGGATGCGGCCAACGTCTTCCGCGTTCTCGTGAAGACGCTGCTCAAGGCCGGCATCATCACCGAACGCACAAAGAGCTTCTATGCGACCTATGTCGACATGGAAGAACTGAAGAACGAAGACGACCGCATGGTCGGCGACGACATCGCCGAACAGGGCATCGAGTTCCTCAAGACGGTCAATTTCGCCAAGCGCGGCAATCCGATGCAGAGCGCAGCGGCCGAATAGGTTTCCCGACGGGTCCTCTCCAGAGGGAATGACTTGGGGCGGCTTCCACCGGAGCCGCCCTCCTTTTTTCGCTCCCCTGCCTCCCGGCGGCTGATAGAGTGCCGCGCCATGAGCGATCTTCACGACACTGTTTCTGCCGAAGTCCCGGATCTGCCGCCGGGCCCATGGGGCCTTCTCGGCGAGGGTCTCTGGGGCACCGTGCACGATCTCGGCGACGGCACGGTGCTGAAGCTCGTGCGGCGCAATGGCGGGCTCGGCACGGGCGAGAGCAAGCATTACCGCGAGGCGACGGCACTCGGGTTGTTGCAGCAGATTGAGGGCGTCCGCCTGCCGCGGCTGTTGGCAGGGGGACGCTTTTCCAATCCCTATGGCTTTTCCGGGCCGCCGCTTGCGGGCTGGCTGCGGCTCGAAAAGCTCGAAGGGCGGCCTGTGGACGAAGGCGGCATCTATGCGCTGCGTGGCGAGGAGCGCGAAAGGCTCGGCGAGGAGATCGGCGCGGCGCTGGCGCATTTCCATCGCGCCGGCGCGGCGATTGCCGAGGAGGCGGCAAAGCTCGGCAGCCCCGCGCTCAGGAGCATTTCCGAAGCGATGATGCGGATCAACGATCCCGCGCTTCGCGCGCGGCTCGAACGGCTGAAGGAGGCGATCGCGGCGGAAGATGCGCCGCGCGTCTTCCTGCATGGCGATGTGAACTTCTCGAACGTGCTGGCTGCGCGCGGTCTGCGCCCCGCCCTTGTCGATTTCGCGGAGGCGGGCGTCGGCTTTGCCGAAGAGGACTTCCGGCATTTCGATAATCCCGGTCCGCTTCGCGATGCGATCTTCCGCTCCTATGCGGCGGTGTCCGGCCATCCGGTCGACGAGTTCCGCTTCCGGCTGGGAATCGCGGTGAACGCCGCCGTCTCGCTCGCGCTCGGCAGCAATGCGGGCCACCCGCGCGAGGGCATGCGCCGCGTCAGCTTTCTCGACGAGGCCTTGCGGCGCGCAGGCATCGAGGACTAGCTTCCCTCATGGCCAAGGACGATCTTCCAGACCTGCCCGACATGGAGATGGACGAGTTCCGCCTCTTCGACGGGCGGCAATCGGCCACTGCCGCTGGCGTGCAGCGCGGTGTCTGCCGCCTGCTCGCGCAGATGAGCTATGCGCCCGTGACCGAAGTGACGCTTGCGACCGGGCGGCGCGTCGACATACTCGCGCTCGGACCGAAGAACGAAATCATCGTGATCGAGATCAAGTCGAGCCTGATCGACTACCGGACGGATGCGAAGTGGGAAGAATATCTCGACTTCTGCGACCGCTTCTATTTCGCGGTGCCGCCGGAATTTCCCCGCGAGATCATTCCGGCGGAAGTGGGACTCGTCGTCGCCGACCGCTACGGCGCCGAGATTCTTCGCGAAGGCCCGGTGACGCCGCTGCCGCCCGCGCGGCGCAAGAAGCTGACGCTGCACGCCGCGCGCATTTCGGCGCGGCGCGTCCACAGGTTTCTCGAGCCGGAATAAGGCCTTCTTGACGTAGTACGTACAACGTACTATCCTGGTCAGCATGATAGGCAGCTTTGCCAGCAGGGATACCGAGCGCCTGTGGAGCCGGCAACCGGTTGCGCGGTTTCGTGCCTTTGAACGCATCGCCCTGCGCAAGATGGCTCAGTTGGATGCAGCCAAGTCTCTTGACGACCTGAAGTTTCCGCCCGGAAACAGGCTCGAAGCGTTGAAAGGCAACCGAAAGGGACAGATGTCTCTTCGCATCAACGATCAATGGCGGATCTGCTTTGTCTGGAGAGATGGCAGGCCGGAGAATGTGGAAATTGTGGATTACCACTAAAGTCGTGAGGCAGATGAGTATGGCGAAGTTGGACCCCGTTCACCCCGGCGAAGTCCTGGCTGAAGACTTCATGAAGCCTCTCGGCCTGAGCGCCAATGCGCTCGCCCAGAGGCTTGGCGTACCCGCCAACCGGATCAGCGCCATAGTCGGCGGACGGCGCGATATTTCTCCCGATACTGCGCTTCGCCTCGAGCGTGCCTTTGGGTCGTCTGCGGAATTCTGGCTCAACCTGCAGGCGCACTATGATCTGGAAACTGCGCGAGACCAGATCGACAAGAAGGAACTCCTGTCGATCAAGGCAATTCAGGCCGCATAGGAACTTACTTCGGCGCGCGCTTGGCGAGGATACGCTGCAGCGTGCGGCGATGCATGTTGAGACGGCGCGCCGTTTCCGAGACATTGCGGTCGCAGAGCTCGTAGACGCGCTGGATGTGCTCCCAGCGCACACGGTCCGCCGACATGGGATTTTCGGGCGGCACGGCGTGGTCGCCGCCGGTCGCGAGAAGCGCCGCTTCGATCTGGTCGGCATCGGAGGGCTTTGCAAGATAGTCGACCGCGCCGAGCTTCACCGCCGTCACCGCCGTCGCGATATTGCCATAGCCCGTGAGCACCACGATGCGGGCGTCCGGGCGGGCCTCTTCAATCGTCGCCACGACATCGAGCCCGTTGCCGTCCTCGAGGCGCATGTCGACCACTGCGAAGCCTGGCTTGCGGCTGCGCGCGAGATCCTTGCCTTCCTTCACCGTGTTCGCGGTCATCACCTCGAAGCCCCGGCCTTCCATGGCGCGGGCGAGGCGAGTGAGAAAGGGCACGTCGTCATCGACCAGAAGCAAGGTGCGATCTTCGGGGATTACGGGGCTTTCGCCGCCGGCGGCATTTGCAGTCCTGGTCACGTTCCATCCAATCTTCTCGGGCGATGGCGGATTTTAGGCCAAAGCCGCCCGCAAAGCCAAGCCGCCGTCAACCGCCAGCGGCCGGAAAGGCAGGGTCTGCCTCGACGGCGCGCCGCGGCCAGCGCACCGAAATCTCCGCACCGGGCCGCCCGTCCGCGCGATTGCCGATCTCCACGGTCGCGCCGGTGCGCTCAAGCAGCGTCTTGCCGATGAAGAAGCCAAGCCCCATGCCTTCATGATTGCCGTCGGTGGGGGTGCGGAGGCGCTTGTCGCGCGGCCTTGTCGTCACATAGGGCTCGCCGAGCTTTTCGAGCACATCCGGGGCGAAACCCGGGCCGTCATCCATGATGGTCACGGTTACATGCGTCTTGCCGTAGCGGGCCGTGACCGCGACCTCGTTCCGCGCGAAATCGGCGGCGTTCTCGATGAAATTGCCGAGGCCGTAGAGCATTTCCGGCCGGCGCCAGATTTCAGGCTCGCTCACATCGTCCTGCTCGCCCACCGTCTCGATGCGGAAGGAAACATCCATGCCGCGATGCGGGGCGACGAGCTCATCGAGCAGGCCATGCAGCGGCAGGCGCAGATAGATCGCATCCGCATCGTCCGGCTCGCGCGACAGGCGGGAGAGAATATCCTTGCAGCGCTCGGCCTGACTGTTCAGGAGCGCGAGGTCTTCCTTCATTTCCTCTTCGCTCATCTTGCCGCGCAGCAATTCCTTGGAGACCAGCGAAATCGTGCCGAGCGGCGTTCCGAGTTCATGCGCGGCGGCGGCGGCGAGGCCGTCGAGCGCGGAGAGGCGCTGCGCGCGGGCGAGCACAAGCTGCGTCGCCGCCAGCGCCGCCGACATGCGCCGCGATTCCTGCGAGACGCGCCAGGCATAGGCGGCCATGAAGCCGAGGCCGAGCAGAAGCGCGATCCAGTGGCCGGTAACGTAAAGCGGCGGCAGGTCCGGCGTCTCGCCCGGCCGCCATGGCAACGGCATGTGAAACCATGCGAGCAGCGTCACATAGGTGAATGCCTGGGCGAGCAGCAATCCCGTCGAGAGCAGCGAAAGCGTGGAGGCGGAAATCGCGACCGGCGCCATGAAGAGAAGCGCGAAGGGGTTCTGCAGGCCGCCGGTGAGAAAGATCAGCACCGCAAGCTGCGCAAGGTCGATCGCGAGATAGATCGCAGCCTGCCAGTCGGGCAGGCGCATCGACGAACGGTAGCGCAGCGTAAGAAAGACATTGAGCCAGGCCGATGCCGCAATGACCGCGAGACAGGCGCCGAGCGGCAGCGGGAAGCCCAGCATGAAATGCACGATGAGGACGGCGGCAAGCTGACCGCCTATCGCAAGCCAGCGCAGGATGACCAGCGTCTGCAGGCGGACCTGCCCGCTCGGATCGCCCGGCATGACACGGCCCGCGAGAAAATTCTGCCTCAGCCAGCGCATGGCCACGCGGTCGTCAATCGTCGTCATCGGCTCCGCCCTCCCGTCAGGCGGAGTTTACTGCGCCGGATGAGCGCCGTCATGCTGCAGAAAGAGAAATCCGCAAGGCGGATCGCCGCGTCAGCGGTTCGATGGCCACTCGCCCACAAGAGGACGGGTCTCGCCGATCCGCATGATCCAGGCGTCCTCACTCGCATAGCCCATCTCGTCCGCCGCCTTGAGGAAACGCTCCGGCGGCTCGAAGGGAGGTTCGATGGTGAGCAGCACCGTGCCCCAATGCATGCCGACGACGCGGCGCGCCTTGAGATCGAGGCCCATCTGGATCGCCTCTTCGGGCGTCGCATGGGAGGCTTTCATCATCTCGCGCGGTTCATAGGCGCCGATGCCGAGCAGGGCCGTGTCGAAAGGCCCATAGGCCTCGCCGATATCGCGGAAGACCGGGCCATAGCCGCTGTCGCCGCCGAAGAAGAGGTGATGGTTCTCGCTCTTCAGCGCGAAGCCCGCCCAGAGGGTGCGATTGGTGTCGAAGCCGGAGCGGCGCGACCAGTGGACGACCGGCAGCGCCGTGATGGAAACGCCGCGCACCTCGTGGCGCTCATGCCAGTCGAGTTCGACCACATTCGGAAAGCCGCGCTCGCGGAAGAAGCGCCCCAGCCGGAGCGGCACGACCACCGTCATCCGCGTCTTGCCGGGAAGGCGCGCCAGCGCGCGCTCGTCAAGATGATCGTAGTGATTGTGGCTGATGGCGAGAATGTCGATCGGCGGCAGGGCCGAGATCGGAATGCCCGACTTCACGTAGCGGCGGGGGCCGAGGCCGGCCGGACCTGCGTAAGTGGTGAGATAGGGATCGGTGACGATATTGAGGCCGCCCATCCGGATCAGGAAAGAGGCGTGGCCGAGCCAGGTCAGATAGTCCTCACCCTGCTCCGCATGCGCCTGAAGCGCGCGGACCGCTTCGGCGCGCGGCACGACATGGCCCTCAGGCACCTCGACCTTGCGGGCGCCCATCTTGAGCATTTCGAGAAAGAAGGGACCCGCATGGCGCATGCGGCCCTGCCCCCGGCTCGGACAGCCCTTCGGATTGCGGAAGGTCCCATCAGGCAAATGGTGCCAAGGCTTGCCGGGCGCGGGCGCGTCGTCCCGCTCGCTCCCGCCTTCTTCAGCGCCCTGCCCTCGTGAAGTTCCGCGATCTGTCATTGCACCTTCGGCCAAAATCTACCTCATAGAGATAGGGTGCCGCCGCAAAAGAGCAAGCCGCTCCAGTTCAGGCACCGGCAGCGCGCAGTATGGCGGAGATTTCGCGGAAGTGGCTTTCATCCGCAAGATCGAGCGCCGTACGGCCGGTCATGTCGGTCTCATGGGTATCGACGCCATGGCGGATCAGCACTTCGACGACCGCAGCCCGGCGGGCGCGGACGGCAATGAAGAGCGGCAGATCGCGGTTGGCGCCCGCACGGTTCGGATCGGCGCCCGCCTGAAGCAATTCTTCGGCAATATCCGCGCGGCCCGACAGCGAGACGACGGAGAGCGGCGTCGATCCGTCCGGCGCGCGGCGGTTCGGGTCGGCACCATATTCGAGGAGGAGCTTCACCGTCGACATATGGCCGTTGGCGGCGGCCAGAAGCAGCATCGGAATGCGGTCGCGGCCGGTTTCGTTCGGCGAGGTGCCCTTGATGAGCTCGACCTTCAGCGCATCGTCATTGCCGGTCCGCGCCGCATGGACCGTGTCATTGTCGATGATGTAGTTCGAGGGGCCGCCCGGTTGGACCGCCGAGGCCGGCGCCGCAAAGGCGAGCGCCAGAAAGGCGGCGGCCGCGGCGAGGGCGGCGGAACGTGTCATATTGCCGCCGTGGCGGGTTCTCGGGTACCGAAACATTGTTCACGACGCTCGTTTGACGCTAGACAGGGAAGCCGCCCCAGCAAGGGCAGCAGCAGTATAGACCATTGCGGCGCCCATGCACCCTTTTGCAGGCCGTGCGGCGCAGCCGGAGGCACGAGATGACGCGAAACGGCAAGATCGCTCTCGCGGCGGGCATCGTCCTCGCGATCCTTATCGGCATTGCGCTTTCGGAACTGATCGTCGGCACGGCGGAAAACCGCAATCCCGGCGGGTCGGCTCCCGCCGCCGCAAGCGTTGGCGGGCCTTTCACGCTCGTCAACCATGAGGGCGAGACGGTAACGGAAGCCGATTTCCGCGGCCGCTACATGCTGCTCTATTTCGGTTTCACCTTCTGCCCGGATGTCTGCCCGACAGAGCTCGGCGCTATGGCGGCGGCCATCAAGGCGCTCGGCGAAAAGGGCGAGCAGGTGACGCCCGTCCTCATCACCGTCGATCCCGAGCGCGACACGCCGGAGGTGATGGCGCGCTATGTGGCGCTCTTCCATCCCCGTCTTGTCGGCCTGACCGGCACGCCCGAACAGATCGACGCGGCGGCCAAGGCCTGGCATGTCTTCTACCGCAAGGCCGAGGATGAAAGTTCCTCCGCCGGCTACACGATGGACCATTCCTCGATCGTCTTCCTGATGGGGCCGGACGGGGAATATCTCAAACTGTTCAGGCCGCACACCTCGCCCGAGGAGATGGCACGGGAGATCGCGACCTATCTCGATTAGGGCCGAAAAGGTCAGGATTATTGCGCTTTTCTGCGGCTTGACGCCCTTCCGGACCCGGATTATGGTCGCCGCCATGGAATGCAACCGGCATATCGCCCCGGCCTTCGGCCTTGAACTCGCGCTTCTTCGGCGCGCGCTTCTCTGCGCCTGAGCGCAGAAAACATTCCCCTTCCGACATTTTCCGACTAATCCTTGCGCCGCGTCAGCGCCACAGACCCGCGATGCGTGCGCCGCGCCGATCAAGAAGCGAGATTGCCCATGTTGAAAGATCCTTCCGTCAAATACCGCCCCTTCCCGGCGGTGCCGCTGACCGACCGCCAATGGCCGAACAAGACCATCACCCGGCCGCCAATCTGGATGAGCACCGATCTTCGCGACGGCAACCAGGCGCTTTTCGAGCCGATGAATGCGGAGCGGAAGCTGCGCATGTTCGAAATGCTGGTGCGCATCGGCTTCAAGGAAATCGAGGCCGGCTTCCCGTCCGCTTCGGACACGGATTTCGGCTTCATCCGCAAACTCGTCGAAGGCGGACACACGCCCGACGATGTGAAGATCGAAGTGCTGACGCAGGCCCGGCCCGAGCTCATCGCCCGGACCATGGAATCGCTCCAAGGTGCGAAGAACGCCATCGTCCATGTCTATAACGCTACCGCGCCGAACTTCCGCGAGGTCGTGTTCGGCCAAGGCAAGCAGGGCGTGAAGGCGATCGCCACCGAAAGCGCACACCAGATCAAGGAAATCGCGGCGAAGATGCCGGAGACGAACTGGACCTTCCAGTACAGCCCCGAAGTCTTTTCCGGCACCGAACTCGACTTCGCCAAGGAAGTCGTCGATGCGGTGACGCAGGTCTGGGACGCAAACCCCGAGCGCAAGGTCGTCATCAACCTGCCGGCCACGGTGGAAATGGCGACGCCGAATATCTATGCCGACCAGATCGAATGGATGCACCGGAACCTCGAGCGGCGCGACGGCATCATTCTGTCCGTACACCCGCATAATGACCGGGGCACGGCGGTGGCCGCCGCCGAACTGGCCGTCATGGCGGGAGCCGACCGCGTGGAAGGCTGTCTCTTCGGCAACGGCGAGCGCACGGGCAATGTCGATCTCGTGACGCTGGCGCTCAATCTCTACAGCCAGGGTATTCACCCGGGGCTCGATTTCTCGCAGATCAACGAGATTGCGCGCACGGCGGAATATTGCACGCAGCTGCCGATCCATCCGCGTCATCCCTATGTGGGCGATCTCGTCTTCACGGCGTTTTCGGGCTCGCATCAGGATGCGATCAAGAAGGGATTTGCGGCCTACAAGACCGGCGATATCTGGCAGGTGCCTTACCTGCCGCTCGACCCGAAGGATCTCGGCCGCACCTATGAATCGATCATTCGCGTGAACAGCCAGTCGGGCAAGGGCGGCGTCTCCTACCTCCTCGAAACGGAGTATGATCTTCGGCTGCCGCGAAGGCTGCAGGTCGAGTTCAGCCAGGCCGTCCAGAAGGTGACGGATGACAGCGGCAAGGAAGTGCGCGCCGCCGACATCTGGGCGATCTTCGAGAAGGAATATCTCACGCGGGCCGAACCCATCGAGTATATTTCCCATACGCTGTTCGACGAAGGCGGCAAACAGGGCGTGAAAATCCGTGTACGCCGCTTCGGCAAGGAAGAACAGATCGAAGGCTTCGGCAACGGACCGATCGACGCGGCCATGGCGGCGCTGAAACTCGGTATCGAGCTGCGCCACTATGAAGAGCACTCCATCGGCTCCGGCACGGATGCGAAGGCCGTCGCCTTCATGGAAGTGGCCGACCCCGAACATGCGGGCGATCTTTTCGGCGTAGGTATCGACGCGAATATCATCACCGCTTCCTACAAGGCGATGATTTCGGCGGCGAACCGCGCGGCGTCGCGACGCCCGAAGGCGGAGTGGACAAGGCTTTGCGGCGGGGCGCAGTAGGCCGCCGCCCGGCGAGGCCCACTTGAGGTCCGCCATCGATCCTGAAGGCCCTGCCCGGCAACGGGCGGGGCCTTTTCTTTCCGTAATGCGTCCGAAAGAATCCTCTTGGAGAGGCCTTCCTGCAAGCCTACATTAATTGTTGCGCTGCAACATGGGCGGCGCGGGGGAGGACCGAGCGCGGGGCGACAAGGCCCCGCCCGTCCGTTCGAGAGGTTCGCGAGTGCTGTATCATTTCTATGAACTCAATCACGCGGTCATCGCCCCTTTCCGCGCGGCCGCGGAAGTAAGCCTCTGGGCGCTCCGCCACCCGCTCAATCCCTTTGCCGAATCCGTGACGCACAAGACGCTCGCCGCCGCGATCGACGTGTTCGAATCGACGACGCGGCGCTATGGCAAGCCGGAATTCGGCCTGCATGAGACGGAGATCGATGGCCGTCCTGTACCCGTAACCGAGAAGGTGGTCTGGGAGCGAAGCTTCTGCAACCTCGTCCATTTCGAACGCGAGCCCTCCGCCATGAAGGGCGTCGCGCCGCAGCAGAAGCTGCTGATCGTCGCGCCGCTCTCCGGCCATTATGCGACGCTGCTTCGCGGCACCGTCGAAGCGATGCTTCCCTATCACGAGGTCTACATCACCGACTGGACGGATGCGCGCCGGGTGCCGATCACCGAAGGCTCGTTCGATCTCGACGACTATATCGACTATGTGATCGACATGTGCCATCTGCTCGGGCCGGACGTGCATCTTCTTGCCGTCTGCCAGCCCTCGGTGCCGGTCTTTGCCGCCGTCGCGGTGATGCATGACAATGACGATCCTTACGTTCCGCTTTCGATGACGCTGATGGGCGGCCCGATCGACACGCGCGAAAGCCCGACGGAAGTGAACCGGCTTGCGACCGAGCGCGGCACGGAATGGTACGAACGCAATGTCATCACCACCGTGCCCTGGCCGCATCCGGGCGTGATGCGGCGCGTCTATCCGGGCTTCGTGCAGCTTTCGGGCTTCATGGCGATGAATCTCGACCGCCACATGGATGCGCACTGGAGCTATTTCGACCATATGGTCGAAGGCGATGGCGACTCGGCGGAAAAGCATCGCGAGTTCTATGACGAGTATCTCTCCGTCATGGACATGACGGCGGAGTTCTACCTGCAGACGGTGGACGAGGTCTTCGTGAAGCACTCGCTACCTAAGGGCGAGTTCTCCCATCGCGGCAGGACGGTGCGGCCCGACGCGATCACGCGGACGGCGCTGATGACGGTCGAGGGCGAGAAGGACGATATTTCCGGCGTCGGCCAGACCAAGGCCGCGCACAAGCTCTGCTCGAACCTGCCCGACGGCATGAAGACCCATTGGGAACAGCCGGGCGTCGGCCATTACGGCGTCTTCAACGGCACGCGCTGGAAGAGCGAGATCGCGCCCCGCGTACGCGAGTTCATGGCGCGGCACGGGAAGCGCTAGGCCGCCTATTTCGCGAAGATCTGTCCTTCGTCCTGGAAGGATTTGAACTCGAGCGCATTGCCCGAAGGGTCGCGGAAGAACATGGTCGCCTGTTCGCCGGGCTGTCCCTTGAAGCGGATATGAGGCTCGATCTCGAAACGGATGCCGGCGGCGCGGAGCCTGTCCGCCAGTTCGTGCCACTCCTTCCAGCCGAGGATGAGGCCGAAATGGGGAACCGGCACATGGTCGCCATCGACCTCGTTCCTCGCCTCATCTTCGCGCTCGCGCGGCGGCGCGAGATGAGCGACGATCTGATGACCGTAGAGATCGAAGTCCACCCATGTCTCGTCCGAGCGGCCTTCCGGACAGCCGAGCAGGCGGCCGTAAAATTCTCTGGCGCTTGACAGATCGTGGACCGCGAAAGCGAAATGGAAACGTGGCATCCTTGTCATGATTCGACCCTATCTATTTTGCCTTCGGACAGGAAAGACCAGACCGTCGTCATCGCCCGCCTGGCGGGCATTGGGCTCGACCGCATTATGAACAAACCCGTGAAGCCTGCCTCGCTCCATCTCGACTATATCCAGATCGACGGCCGGGCAGTGCCCGTGACCATACGCCATAATCCGAGGGCCAAGCGCATGATCGTGCGCGTGGACCTTGCCGCCGGCTCCGTGCAGGTGACGGCGCCGTCCCGCCGCAGCGTCGGCAAGGCGCTCCTTTTCGCACGCGAGCAGCGCGACTGGATCGCCGAACGTCTCGACCGGGTGCCGCCGCCGGTGCCCTTCCGGAACGGCGCGCATATCCCCTATCGCGGCAAGGAACATGTGGTCCGCTATGTGGGCGCGCGGCGCGAGGACGCCATGGAGCGCGGCCCCGTCTGGCGGGTGCGCAGCATCGACACGGGCGGGCTCCCCGAAATCCGCGTGACGGGCCATCCCGATTTCGTGCAGCGGCGCGTGACCGACTGGCTGAAAACGAAGGCGCGGGACGAATTGAACGAACGCGCGCTTTTCTATGCCGAGCAGTTCGATGTGCGGCCGTCCCGCATCACCGTGCGCGACACGACCACGCGCTGGGGCTCTTGCTCGCCGTCGCGGGCTCTCTCCTTTTCCTGGCGGCTCATTCTCGCGCCTTCCTATGTGCTCGATTATGTGGCCGCGCATGAGGTGGCGCATCTCAGGCACATGAATCACGGGCCGCGCTTCTGGGCGCTGGTCGAAGAGGCGATCCCGAACTACGAACCGGCCAAACGCTGGCTCGAAATGAACGGACCGGGGCTGCATCGCTTCGGCGCCGATCCCCTTGGCATTTTCGCGGGCGGCCGCGGAAACCAGCATCCGGCGAGATGAGGCTTTCGCCCGGCACGGCGGTTTTCACCGTGTTCCTTGCAGGGTTGACCGCGGTCGGCCCCTTGTCGACGGACATGTACCTGCCCTCGCTGCCCGCGATCGCCGAGACCTTCGGCGCTTCCACGGGCGCGACGCAGCTCACCCTCAGCGTGCATCTGATCGGCTTTGCCGGGTCGCAGCTTTTCTACGGGCCGCTTGCCGACCGGTACGGCCGCCGGCCGGTACTGCTTGCCGGCTTTGCGCTCTACATGATCGGCTGCTTCGTTTCGCTCTTCGTCGCCTCGATCGAGCAGCTCATCGCGGCGCGCGCCCTGCAAGCGGTGGGCGGCGGCGCCTCGGTGGTGCTGGCCCGCGCCATTGTGCGCGACCTTTATGAGGGGCCAGAGGCGGGGCAGATGCTCGCGCGCATGGCGGCGATCATGGGGCTCGTGCCCGCCGCCGCGCCGATGCTCGGCGGCGTGGTGCAGGACCTCTATGGCTGGAAGGCGAACTTCATCGCCATGGGTGCCTTTGGCGCGGTGCTCGCCTTCATGGTTGCAACGAGCCTCGACGAAACGCTGCCGTCCGCGCGGCGGCAAAGCGCGGCGCCGCGCGCGATCCTCGCCAATTACCGGCGTCTCATCGCGGACCGGCGCTATCTCAAATATCTCGCCATTGCGAGCGCGGCCTTTTGCGGACTTTTCGCCTTCATCTCCGGCTCGTCCTTCGTGCTGCAGGGCGAGTTCGGCCTGTCGCCCGTTCTTTACGGGCTTTGCTTCGGCGCCATGGCCGGCGGCTATGTGACCGGCTCGCTGACCGGCGGGCGGCTTGTCCGGCGGCTCGGCATCGATGCGACGCTTCGGGTCGGCGGGTTCTGCGCGGCGCTTGGCGGGCTCCTGATGCTGACCGCGCTGTCGGTCGCGCCATCCGCGCTCGCCATCGTGCTGCCTGTCGTGATCTACGGATTTGCCATCGGGCTTTCCATGCCGCAGGCGATGGCGGGCGCGCTCACACCCTTTCCCGAGATGGCGGGTACTGCCTCTTCACTCCTCGGCTTCCTGCAGGCGATGGCGGGTGCCGTGACCGGCATTCTCGTCGGCCATGGCGTCGACCAGGGGCCCATGGCGATGGTAGGCACCATCGCGCTGATGGGCGTTCTCACCTTCGCGGTGACGCAGATCGGCCGCCGCGCCGGTGAGACCTAGCGGCGGCCGCCGGGCTGGAGAGCCGGACGGCTATCCGTGCCGCTGCCGCCGATGCCGAAAAGGCGTTCGAAGAAGCCGGGCTGTTCCCATTCATAGGTATCGGAGGTGCCGGGCGCGGCGCCCATGACACCGGCGACGGGCGCGGGCGCCGGATCATAGGCAAGGGTTTCGGCGGGCGGCACATCGGGCAGTTCGGCGACGGGGACGCCTTCCTGCGTGCGCGTCATGAAGGCGTGCCAGATACGAGCGGGCAAAGTGCCGCCGGTGACATTCTTCATCGGCTTGCCGTCGTCATTGCCGACCCAGACGCCGACGACGAGATCGGCCGAATAGCCGATGAACCAGGCATCGCGGAAATCCTGGCTGGTGCCGGTCTTGCCCGCGACGGGGCGGTCGGGCAGCGTCGAATTGCGGCCCGTGCCATAGACCATCACGGCCTTCATCATGTTGTTCATATAGGCGATGGAGCGCTGATCGGCGATGCGGCCGATGCCGGAGCCCTGACGGCGATAGAGTTCCTCGCCGCTTTCGGCGCGGACTTCCTCGATGCCATGCGGGATGACGCCGTAGCCGCCATTGGCGAAGGCGGCGTAGGCGGCGGTGAGTTCCAGCAGGTTGACGCTGCCGGTGCCGAGCGCGATCGAAAGATTTGGCGGCATCTCATCCTGCAGGCCGAGGCGGCGGGCGGTCGCGATGACATTGCGGACGCCCACTTCATGCGCAAGCTGGACGGCAACCGTGTTGATCGATTTCGCGAGCGCGGTGCGCAGCGTCATGTCGCCTTCGAAGCGGCCCGAATAATTCGAGGGCGACCAGCCGCCATAGGTCACGGGGCGGTCGATGCGCTGCGTATCCGGCGTGTAGCCGCGCTCCATGGCGGTCAGATAGACAATGGGCTTGAAGGCAGAGCCCGGCTGGCGCTTTGCCTGCACGGCGCGGTTGAACTGGCTTTGCACATAGGAGCGGCCGCCGACCATGGCACGCACGGCGCCATCGGGTGTCATGGCGACAAGGGCGGCCTGACTCACATCGAGCCCGGCGCCCTCGCTTGCCAACATGTCGGCGATGAGACGCTCGGCCTCGCGCTGGAGATCGGGATCGATGGTCGCCATGACGCGGACATCGGTGTCGGGCTTGCCGGCATAATCGGGCAGGGCTTCAGCGATCCAGTCGACGAAATAATTGATCGAGCCGCGCGCGGCATAGCCCTGGAGCGAGGCGGGCGCCGTGCTGCCGAGTTGCGCGTCTTCCGGTGCGATATAGCCGGCGGCGACCATGTTCTGCAGCACGATGCGGGCGCGTTCGCGGGCGAGATCGATATCGTTGGT
This sequence comes from Parvibaculaceae bacterium, assembly GCA_019636015.1. Taxonomy (GTDB): domain Bacteria; phylum Pseudomonadota; class Alphaproteobacteria; order Parvibaculales; family Parvibaculaceae; genus Parvibaculum. Next base: position 611,591 of record JAHBYJ010000001.1, on the reverse strand, counting down.
CGGCGAGTAGCGGGACGGCGCCTTGAGAAGGCCCGCAAGCATCGCGGCTTCGGGCAGGGTGAGCGCGCGGGCGGGCTTGCGGAAATAGCGTTCGGAGGCGGCTTCGAGACCATAGGCGCCGCCGCCGAAATAGACGCGGTTCAGATAGAGCGTGAGAATCTCGTCTTTGGTGAAACGCAGTTCCAGCCAGACGGCGAGAACCATTTCCTCGATCTTGCGCGAGAGCGTGCGCTCGGGCTTCAGGAAGACGTTTTTCGCAAGCTGCTGGGTGATGGTGGAGCCGCCCTGCACATAAGCGCCGGCGCGCCAGTTCACCACCATGGCGCGGGCGAGGCCGATGGGATCGACGCCGAAATGACGATAGAAGCGGCGGTCTTCCGTCGCGAGCACGGCAAGCGGCACATGGGGCGGAAGATCCGCGACCGAGGTGAAGCCGCCGGTGAGATCGCCGCGATGGCTCAGCACCTCGCCGTCCGTCGCCACGATCGAGATCGACGGCGTGTGGCGCATATCGTAGAGGCCGGACGTATCCGGCAGGTTGAGCCCGTACCAGAAGAGGAGGCCGCCAAAGGCGATCATGCCCCAAAGGCCGAGCACCACGGCGCCATAGGCAATGTTGCCAAGCAGCGTACGGCCCTGGGCAAGGGCGTTGCGCGTACCGACGCGCTCACCGGCGCTCAGGCGCGCAGCAGGTTTGCGGGTGGAGGATTTCTTCGACGCGGATTTTGCGGGAGCGGATTTCTTCGGCGCCTGCTTCTGGGCCGGCTTTTTGGACGCAGCTTTCCGGCGCGGACCTTCGGCAGCGAAGGTCGGCTCGATGCGGCGAAAGCCGCGATCTTCCCAGTCATCCTCGTCCCAGCGTCCCATGTCGCCGTCTTCGTCTGCCTGCAGTTCCGCCAGAATATCCGAATTCGCGCCGACGCCGAGGCGCACCGGCCCGAGGCCCGCCCGGCGGACAAGCCTCAAGCCGCGCTCGCCGTTTTCCGCGGCGCGGTCCCCGCGCGCTGTCCGGGCCTTACGGGACGACATGACAAGCTGCCTTTCGCGCCGCGCCTCCGGGCGATTCGCCCCAGGCACAATGCCCCCGTGCCGAAGCTAGACAGCGATAGTTAACGCGCTGTTAACGTTTTCCCGTATGCGTCAGATATCGAGGTTGGCCACCGACAGCGCGTTTTCGCGGATGAAGTCGCGCCTGGGCTCCACCACATCGCCCATGAGCTTGACGAAGAGGTCGTCCGCCTCGTCGAGCTCGCGGATCTTCACCTGGAGCAGCGAGCGGGCATCGCGGTCGAGCGTGGTTTCCCAGAGCTGGTCGGGGTTCATCTCGCCAAGACCCTTGTAGCGCTGGACGGTGTTGCCCTTGGAGCCTGCGGCCAGCACGGCTTCGAGCAGCTGCGAGGGCGAGCGGATCGCATGAGCCTCGTCCTTGCGGCGGAGCGTGGCGGCCTTCACATAGACTTCCTGCAGATGCTCGGTATAGCCGTCGAGGCGGCGGGCATCGGCGCTCGCGATGAGCGGCCCGTCGATCAGCACTTCCTCGCGAACACCGCGCACCTCGCGCGCGAAACGCAAACCGCCGTCTTCCGTCGCTTCGCCGGTCCAGCCGCGTTCGGTTTCTTCCGAAAGGAGGTCGAGACGGCGCGCTATATAGGCGGCGGCCGCCGCCGCGTGTTCGGGTTCGGCCAGCGCCTTCGGATTGAGCGCTCCGGCGATTGCCGCCTGCTCGACCACGAAATGCGGATACTTGCCGGGGATGCCATCGAGCACGCTGCGGATGGCGCGCGCCTTGGCGACGATGTCCTGAAGATCGGGGCCGGCGCGCTGCGAGCCATCATGCAGCGTCAGCACCATGTCTTCTATACCCGTCGAAACGAGGAAGTCGGCAAGCGCCTTCTCGTTCTTCAGATAGGTTTCCGACGAGCCGCGGCGCACCTTGTAGAGCGGCGGCTGCGCGATATAGAGATGGCCGCGCTCGATCACCTCCGGCATCTGGCGATAGAAGAAGGTGAGGAGGAGCGTGCGGATATGAGCGCCGTCGACGTCGGCGTCGGTCATGATGATGATCTTGTGGTAGCGGAGCTTGTCGATGTTGAAATCGTCGCGGCCGATGCCCGTGCCGAGCGCGGTGATGAGCGTGCCGATTTCATTCGACGACAGCATCTTGTCGAAGCGCGCGCGCTCGACATTGAGGATCTTGCCGCGAAGCGGCAGCACGGCCTGGTTGGAACGGTCCCGCGCCTGCTTGGCGGAGCCGCCGGCCGAATCGCCCTCGACGATGAAGAGTTCGGATTTCGCGGGATCGCGCTCCTGACAATCGGCGAGCTTGCCGGGCAGGCTCGACACATCGAGCGCGCCCTTGCGGCGCGTGAGTTCGCGCGCCTTGCGGGCGGCCTCGCGCGCGGCGGCGGCTTCGACCACCTTGGTCACGATCTGGCGGGCTTCCGCCGGATGCTCCTCGAGCCAGGTCGAGAGTGCATCGTTGACGAGGCTTTCGACCACGGGCCGCACTTCGGAGGAGACGAGCTTGTCCTTCGTCTGCGAGGAGAATTTCGGATCCGGCACCTTCACGGAGAGAACGCAGGTCAGTCCCTCGCGCGCATCGTCGCCCGTGAGACTCACCTTCTCCTTTTTCGCGATGCCGCTTTCATTCGCATAATTGTTGATGACGCGGGTGAGCGCGCCGCGATAGCCGGCGAGGTGAGTGCCGCCATCGCGTTGGGGAATGTTGTTCGTGAAGCAGAGCACATTCTCGTGATAGCTGTCGTTCCACCACATGGCGACTTCGACCGTGATACCGTCGCGCTCGGCGCCGATGGCGATGGGCTTCGAGATCAGGGGCGTCTTGGTGCGGTCGAGGAAGCGGACAAAGGCTTCGAGCCCGCCCTCGTACATCAGGTTCACTTCCTTCGTTTCGACGCCGCGATGATCGACCAGATTGATCTTCACGCCGGAATTGAGGAAGGCGAGTTCACGCAGCCGGTGTTCGAGCGTCGAAAAGCTGAACTCCGTCTGGGTGAAGGTTTCTGCGGAAGGGTGGAAGGTAATTTCCGTGCCGCTGACATGCTTGCCATCGGCGCCGAGCGGCGCCGTGCCGGTGACGGAAAGCGGCGCGTCGGGCACGCCGTGCTGGAAGCGGATGAAATGCTCCTTGCCGCCGCGCCAGATGCGCAGTTCGAGCCAGTCGGACAGCGCATTCACGACCGAGACGCCAACGCCGTGGAGGCCGCCCGAGACCTTGTAGGAATTCTGGTCGAACTTACCGCCCGCATGAAGCTGGGTCATGATGACTTCGGCGGCGGAGACGCCCTCGCCCTTGTGAATCTCCACCGGGATGCCGCGGCCATTGTCCATGACGGTGCAGGAGCCATCGGCATTGAGACGCACATTCACGGCATCGCAATAGCCGGCCAGCGCCTCGTCGATCGAATTGTCGACGACTTCATAGACCATGTGGTGAAGGCCGGAGCCGTCATCCGTGTCGCCGATATACATGCCGGGGCGCTTGCGCACGGCATCGAGGCCCTTCAGGACCTTGATCGACTCCGCACCATATTCTTCCGGTGTTCCATCGGCGGGATTGGACATGAGCTTCTTCCTTCAAACGGTCTTTCGCAGTTCCTGCGGTATCAGGCGATCTCGTCCGCCCTGCGGATGATCTTGCCGACGACGCCATATTCCTTCGCTTCTTCCGCGCTCATCCAGTGGTCGCGATTCGTGTCCTTCACGATCCGCTCCAGCGGCTGGCCGGTGGCGTCGGCGAAGATCTTGTTGAGGCGCTCGCGCATGCGCAGCACTTCGCGCGCCTGGATGTCGATCTCGGTCGCCGAGCCGCGCACGCCGCCGCGCGGTTCGTGGAGCAGGAAGCGGGTGTTGGGCAGGCAATAGCGGTTGTCGCGTTCGGCGGCGACATAGATCAGCGCGCCGGCGCTTGCGACCCAGCCCGTGCCAAGCACGCGCACACGCGGTTTGATGAACTTGATCATGTCGTGGATCATGTCGCCCGACTCGACATGGCCGCCCGGCGAAGAGACGATGACCGTGATCGGATCGTCGCTTTCGCCCGCCATGGCAAGCAGACGTTCGCAGACCGTGCGCGCGAGGCGGTCGTTGATCTCGCCGGTGACGAGCACGGTGCGGGCCTTGAAGAGGCCATGCTCGACGAAGGGCGAGAGCTGGCCCTTCAGGGCGTCGACATCGGGGGTTTCACTGTCGTTTCTCATTTCCGCGTTTCCTTCGTTGCTTGAAGCTATGAGGCGCCCGAGACGGCGCCGCGATCGACATGCAGGTTCTGCGCACGCGATCCCAGAGAGGCAAAGAGCGACGGGTCCGTACCCGTCATGAAGGCTTGCAGGTCGAGGCCGATGATTTCATCGAAGAGCGCGGCACGGCGCTCGCTATCGAGATGGGCGGCCACCTCGTCGAGCAGCAGCAGCGGCGGGCGGCCCATGGCCGCCATGAGCCGGGCATTGGCCAGCACGATGCCGAGCAGCAGCGCCTTCTGTTCGCCGGTCGAGCACTGGCGCGCTTCGCGGTCCTTGCCCATATGGCGGACGAGAAGATCGCTGCGATGGGGTCCGTCCAGCGTGCGGCCGGCGCCCGCATCGCGCGCGCGCATCTCCTTCAACAGGCGGATGAACCGGTCCTCGACATCGACCGCCGGTTCGGTTTCGAGCGCTGCTTCGAGCACGCCCTCGATCGCGACGTCCGCACGGGGGAAGGCGCCGTCGCCCGCGGCGGCAAGCGCACCGCGCAGCCGCGCCAGCATTTCGAGGCGCGCGGCGGCAAGCGCCACGCCGTGCTCGGCCATCTGCTCCTCAAGGCCCGAAAGCCAGGCATCGTCGAAGACCTGATCGGCGAGAAGGCGGTTGCGCTCGCGCAATGCCCGCTCATAGGCATTGGCGCGCGCGCCATGCGCCGGATCGAAGCCCATGACGAGGCGATCGAGAAAGCGGCGGCGTTCGCCCGCCCCTTCGACAAAGAGCCGGTCCATGGCCGGTGTGAGCCAGACAAGGGCGACCAGTTCGGCGAGCGCCGAGGGGCCCGCCTGTTCACCGCCGACACGCACCGCGCGGGAGCGCGACGCGTGGTCCATGCCGGGCTCAAGTCCGGTGCCGATGCGGACGGGACCGCCATCGGTTTCGAGCGTGGCGGCAACCGCCCAGCCGCCCGCGCCGCTATCGCGCGCAAGCTCCGCATAGGCTGCGCCGCGAAGGCCGCGGCCCGGCGAGAGGAGCGAGACGGCCTCGAGGAGGTTCGTCTTGCCGGCGCCGTTCTCGCCCGTCAGCACGACGGGACGGCCGTCGAGATGAAGCTCGGTCCGCGCATAGGAGCGGAAATCGGTGAGGACGAGACGGCTCAGCCGGACGCGGGGCGCAAGGCGGCTCACGCCGGACATATCCGGCGATGAGGCCGGCCGGCCAATGGCACGCAATTCACCCGTGTGAGGCACTCCCAATCTTCAAGCCTTCCGCCCTGATCGCCCGCTCAGACCCGCATCGGCATGAGGACATAGATGGCAAGGCTGTCCTCGCTGTCGCGCACCAGCGTGGGCGAGCCGGAATCGGCGAAGGCAAAGCTTGCCTCCTCGCCATCGAGCTGGCCCGTAATGTCGAGCAGATAGCGGGCGTTGAAACCGATTTCGAGCGGCGTGCTCGAATAGGAAACGGAGAGTTCTTCCGTGGCGCTGCCCGAATCCGGGTTGGTGACCGAAAGCGTCAGCTTGCCATCTTCGATATTGAGCTTCACGGCGCGCGACTTTTCCGTCGAAATGGTCGAGACGCGATCCACGGCTTCGGCGAAGCGCTTGCCGTCGACCGACATGAGCTTGTCGTTGCCGGCGGGAATGACGCGGCCGTAATCCGGGAAGGTGCCGTCGATCAGCTTCGAGGTCAGCACGATGCCATCGAATTCGAAACGGATCTTGGTTTCGGAGACGCCGACCGAAAGCGAGCCTGCACCGCCTTCAAGGAGCTTCTGGAGCTCAAGCACGGTCTTGCGCGGCACGATGACGCCCGGCATGCCGGAAGCGCCTTCGGGCAGATCGTGATCGACCTGGGCGAGGCGGTGGCCGTCGGTCGCGACGGCGCGCAGCGCCTTCTGCTTGCCGCCTTCGACGGCGTGGAAATAGATGCCGTTCAGATAGTAGCGCGTCTCCTCGGTCGAGATCGCAAAACGCGTCTTGTCGATCAGGCGGCGCATGGCTTCGGCGGGAAGCTCGAAGCGGTGCGGCAGCGAGCCCGCGGCCATGGCCGGGAAATCTTCCTGCGGCAGCGACTGCAGCGCGAAGCGCGAACGGCCGGCGGTGAGCTGGAGGCGGCCTTCATCGGCGCCGGTCGAGAGCTCCACCTGCGCGCCGTCGGGCAGCTTGCGCACGATGTCGTAAAGCGTGTGGGCGGATGCCGTGGTGGCGCCGGGCTGGGCCACATCCGCGTCGATCGCCTCCACCACCTCGATATCGAGATCGGTGGCGGTGAGGCTCAGCTGGCCGTTCTCGGCCTTGATGAGCACATTCGACAGGATCGGTATGGTGTTGCGGCGTTCGACGACCGACTGCACATGGTTGAGAGACTTGAGCAGCGCGCCCCGTTCGATCGTAATCTTCATGGTCTCTCTTCAGTCCCCCATCCGGGCTTGCTTGACTTCCCCACGGCGGCGCCACCGGCTGCCGCCGGCGAATTCCGCCCGGCCGCTCGCCCTGTTCGAAGAGTGTCGGAGGGGGATCGCGCGGCCCGGAGCGGGGGCGCCAAGTCCTCGATACCACCGCGGACAGGGGGTCGGTCGGCCTGACCGAGGGGGCCTCCGCCAAGCGGCTGGACACCCCTGCCGGACAGGCTCCGGCGATTGCCGGATTTCCGCAGAAATTCGCAAAAACAAGTATAGCAGATCGGCCGCGTCATGCACGTTTTTCGGCTGACGCGGGGGCGCGGCGGGGCGCTTGGAGCCCGCCCCTAAACCCTTGGAATCATGTGGCTTTTCAGGGGCCCTTCCGGGCGGGCGCCTCAGCCCGCGCCGTGGCCGCCCTCAAGCATCCGGCGCAGCAGATCGACATCCTCCTCGATGCCTGAATCGACCTGGCAAAGCTCATCGATCTTGCGGACCGCATGGATGACCGTGGTGTGGTCGCGGCCGCCGAATTTGCGTCCGATCTCGGGCAGCGAGCGGGTGGTGAGCTGCTTCGAGAGATACATGGCGACCTGGCGGGGGCGGGCGACCGCGCGGGCGCGGCGGGCGGACAGCATGTCGGCCAGGCGGACGTTGTAATATTCCGCCACGCGGCGCTGGATCTCTTCGATGGTGATCTTGCGGTCGTTGGAGCGCAGGAGGTCGCGCAGCACTTCCTGCGCCATGTCGAGTGTGATCGGGCGGCCGACAAGAGAGGCATAGGCGACGACGCGTTTCAGCGCGCCTTCGAGCTCGCGCACATTCGAGACGATGCGATGGGCGAGAAATTCGAGCACGCCGGGCGGAATGGAGATCGGGCCGTTGCGGCTCATCATCTCTTCGGCCTTGGCCTGCAGGATGCCGAGGCGAAGTTCGTAATCCGTCGGATGGATGTCGGCGGCGAGCCCCCAGCCGAGGCGCGAGCGGATGCGCTCCTCGATGCCTTCGAGATCGGAAGGCGAGCGGTCGGCGGAGATGATGACCTGGCGGTTATGGTCGATCAGCGCATTGAAGGTATGGAAGAATTCTTCCTGCGTCGAATCCTTGCCGGAGATGAACTGCACGTCGTCGATCATCAGCACGTCGACCGAGCGGAACTGCTGCTTGAAGGCCATGGTGTCCTTGAAGCGCAGCGCGCGCACGAACTGGTACATGAACTTCTCGGCCGAGAGATAAAGCACCTTGCGCTCGGGATGGCGCTTGCGGATTTCCCAGGCGATGGCGTGCATCAGATGCGTCTTGCCGAGGCCGACGCCGCCATAAAGGAAAAGCGGATTGAAGGTGACGTCCGTCGCTTCGGCGACGCGACGCGCGGCGGCATGCGCAAGCTCGTTCGACTTGCCGACCACGAAGGCCTCGAAGGTGAAGCGCGGGTCGAGCGGAGCGCCGACACCCGCATCCTCGAAGCCCTGCGGCACAGCCGCGGAGAGCACCACCTCTTCGCGCGGAAGGGGCACTGCCTCCGCGCCGGCGCGAGGTGCGGTGGCTTCTTCGCATTGCTGCTGCGCGCGCGCTTCGGCGCGAATATCGGCCTGGACGGCGATATCGACGCGCGTGAAGGCGGCGTCCTCTTCCTCCCAGAGCTTGGCGAGGCGATCGGCATAATGCGAGACGATCCAGTTGCGGATGAAGCGCGTCGGCACCGACAGCATGACGCGGTTTTCATCGACGCCCGACAGCTCGACCTGCTTGAACCAGCTGTTGAAGGTCGCTTCGCCCAATTCGGCATGCAGACGCGCGCGCACACGCCGCCACTGGTCGGCCGGCGTCATCGCGGATGCGGCGCCCTTGCGTGCAGACGATCTCCCCCCGGAAGAAAGCGGCATGTCCGACATATTGCGCGACTGCCTTTCTGCCGATACCGGCATGATCTGTTCCTCTTCCAAACTCTCAGCCTCTTCAATTCTGCCCGGGACCCTCCACGAGGCGGCCCGGCTTGCCCCTATTCCGCCTTCGTCCCCTCAGGACTGCATCCAGGGAAGGCCCGCCGCCTTCCAGCCGTTCTGCGTGCCACGATGCTTCGTCCCGTCGAGGTCGCCCTCAAAGCCGCCCACGATGTTGAAGCAGCGGCCGAACCCCACCCCCGTCATGGCGATCGCCGCCGAGCGGCTGCGCGCGCCGGACCGGCACAGAAAGAGCACCGGCGCATCCTTGCGCGCATTGCCGAGCGCCGAGGCGAGGTCGGCGGCAAAACCCGGATTGAGCGCCATGGTCGGAAACTGCTGCCATTCCATCAGCACCGGCTCCTTGCCGGCGGCGCCGAGGTCCGGCAGGCCGACAAAGGACCATTCGGCGCGGGTCCGCACATCGACGAGAACGGCATCGGGGTTCTCGCTCAGGACGCGCCAGGCCTCGGCCGGGGTGACATCGCCCGCATAATTTTCCGGAGGGATCCCGACGATCCCGGGCATGGCGCCGCCCTCCGCTTCCTTCGACATGATCACCCCGCCGCTCAATTACCCGCCTCACCCCGATCGGGACCGGCACTCCCCCGACTGCCGGACACAAGACATCCGCCCGCACGGAGGTAATACCGAACTTACCCCGGCTCGTCACTGGCAATCTGTCTGGATACTTTGGTTTTTCCCGGGCGGGGAAGAAGAAATACTGTATTCGCTAAATTTTTACTCAATAAACACAGTATTCATCGGCCCCGCTGAGGTTGTTAAACATACCGGCTGGACCCTGTAGAGGCAAGCGGAAGAATCGATTGCGTCACAAAATTTTTGTCGTTGTGACGTCTCCGCGCACCCAACATGATGTAGTGCATGCGGTGCAAACATACATCGCGGCGCGCAAGTGCCCGCATGTGAAGTGTTTTGTTTTTGCGAGCCGCGCTTGCAGAAAATTTCCATTCGCAACGCGGGAGAGTTTTGTGCGATGCGCGCAACGCAAAAGCCCGCGAGAGTCTCGCGGGCTTTCATCATTCATGTATCGGATGGAGACGCCACAGGTTGTGTGCGGCGAAGAAGTGCCTGTCAGGCAAGCGCTTTCACGCGTGCCGCAAAACGCGACACCTTGCGCGAGGCGGTGTTCTTGTGGATCACGCCCTTCTGCGCGGCACGCATGATCTCCGGCTGCGCGGCGCGAAGCGCGGTCTCGGCGGCGGACTTGTCGCCGCTTGCGATCGCTTCCTCGACCTTGCGGCAGAAGGTGCGCATGCGGCTGCGGCGGTCGCGGTTCACTTCCGTGCGCGCCTCGATCTTGCGGATCGCCTTCTTCGCGGATTTCGTATTCGCCATCGGACTTCGGACCCTTGTCGGCGGAAGCGGCGCTCCCTGGCGCCAGCTCCGCAAAATCTCTGGTAAAAGAAAGGCGGCTCGCGTTTCGCACACGAGCCCGCCCCTCGAAAGCCGGGTTTATACGCGCGGGGCCCCCATTCGTCAACCGGCGAGCGGACGCTCCGCGAGCGGGAAAAAAGCCACGGAAACCGGCGCTTTTTCCGGCCTTCCTTAACGATTGCGGAACTGCGGCTTCCGCTTCTCGATGAAGGCGGCCATGCCTTCGGTCTGGTCGTCGGTCGCGAACATGGAATGGAAGAGACGGCGCTCGAAACGCACCCCTTCCGAAAGGGTGGTTTCGTAAGAGCGGTTGACGCTTTCCTTGGTCATCATGGCGATGGGAAGCGACATGTCCGCGATCGTCTCGGCGGTCTTGAGCGCATCGTCCATGAGCCGGTCGACCGGCACGATGCGGCTGACAAGGCCTGCGCGCTCGGCCTCTTCGGCATCCATCATGCGGCCGGTGAGGCACATTTCCATCGCCTTCGACTTGCCGACGAAGCGCGTGAGACGCTGCGAGCCGCCCGCACCCGGCATCACGCCGAGCTTGATCTCGGGCTGGCCGAACTTCGCATTGTCGGCGGCGATGATGAAATCGCACATCATGGCGAGTTCGCAGCCGCCGCCCAGCGCGTAGCCCGCGACCGCCGCGATCACCGGCTTGCGGCAGCGCGTGACTCGCTCCCAGTTCGCGGTGATGAAATCTTCCTTGTAGACATCCATGTAGGATTTCGGCTGCATCTCCTTGATGTCCGCCCCGGCGGCGAATGCCTTCTGCGAACCGGTGATGACGATGCAGTGCACGGCGTCATCCGCCTCATAGGCATCGAGCGCCAGCGTCAATTCATCCATCAGGCCCTTGTTGAGCGCGTTGAGCGCATCCGGACGGTTCAGCGTGACGATGCCGACCGCACCTTTCTTTTCGACCAGAATGTTCTGGTAGGCCATGAGTGACTGTCTCCCTTGAACGGTGTCTCGGTATGCGGAACGGCTCAGCGCGGCTCGATCGAGAAGCGGACCTCGCTGCCACCGGCCTGCGGCAGAACCTGTATGTCGAGCTGTTCGCCTTCGCGCGTGAAGACGAGATGCCCGGCCTCGCCTTCCCTTTCATATTCGCTCGCGCGCGTCCAGCCCAGCTGCGGCAATGTCTCGGCGTAGAAGGCCGCGACGCTTTCCGGCGCTACGTCACCTTGCGCGGTGCTGCGCAGGATGCGGCCGGCGGGCTTGTCGAAGACGACGCTGTCGCCGGTTTCGGTCAGGCCGTCCATGAGCGGCATGTCCTCGACCGCGTCGAGATAGGCCGATTGCGCGGCGGCGGGCGAAATGGCAAGCGGCAGGCAGCAGGCAAGGGCGAGGCCGAACGCGCGCCAGCGATCCATCAAGGCCATGTCGGATTTTCCCCTTTCCTACCCCGTCCTGCGGCTATCTCTGGCAGGCCGGACAATAGAATGTCGAGCGCGCCGATTGCACGATCCGCCTGACGGTACCGCCGCAGCCGGGTTTTGAACAGGCTTGACCTTCGCGGTCATAGACGGCGAAGGAATGCTGGAAATAGCCGAGCTCGCCGTCGGTGTGGGCATAGTCCCTGAGCGTGGAGCCACCCGCCGCGATCGCCTCGCCGAGAACATCGCGGATCGCCCTGACGAGGCGGGCGGTTCGGGCCGGCCCCGCGACCGAGGCGGCGCTCCGCTTCGGCGAGATGCCCGAACGCCACAGCGCCTCGCAGACATAGATATTGCCGAGGCCCGCGACATTGCGCTGGTCGAGCAGTGCCGACTTGACCGGCGTGCGGCGGCCCTTGAAGCGCGCCGTCAGCACATCCGCCGAGAATTCATTGCCGAGCGGCTCGGGCCCGAGGCCCGCAAGATGGCGGCAGGTTTCGAGCGATGCCGCCGGCACAAGGTCCATGAAGCCGAAGCGCCGGTGATCGGCATAGACGATGCGGGTTCCGTCCTCCATGTCGAAGACGATGTGATCGTGCCGCTCGCCGCCGGGTGCCCCATGATGGAAAAGGCCGGGCGCGCGGGCGCCATCCGCTCCGTGAATGGTGAAGCGGCCCGACATGCCGAGATGCATGATGAGGACATCCTCGCTGCGTTCCTGCGCGCCGGGTTCGACATGGGCGAGAATATATTTCGCGCGCCGCGTGAGATGCGAGATGCGGCGCCCTGAGAGCCGCGCGGCAAACCGTTCCGGCAGAGGGAAGCGGAGATCGGGACGGTGCTGCGTCACACAGGCGAGGATGCGGCCCTCCATCGCTGGCGCGAGACCGCGGCGCACGGTTTCGACTTCGGGTAGCTCGGGCATGGGTTCCGACTGCTGGTGGCGGGCGGCATCAACCTAGCGTCCCCTGCGACGGCGCGCCATTTTTTGTATGGAACGTTTCCCGAACCGGCGGGCTGTTCCGCCTCAATGGAAAACGGTCTATGGTCCGCCGCATGAGCGCAGATGCGAAAAATCAGGATGGCGGCCGGTCCGCGGGGGAAACCCATTTCGGTTTCCGCACGGTGGCGGAAGCGGAAAAGGCGGGTCTCGTTCACGAGGTGTTCGAGCAGGTGGCCGGGCGATACGACCTGATGAACGATCTCATGTCGGGCGGTCTGCACCGCGCCTGGAAGCAGGCGATGATCGACTGGCTGAACCCGCCGCGCACGGCAAGGCCCTTCCATCTGATCGACGTGGCGGGCGGCACGGGCGATATCGCCTTCCGCTTTCTCGAGCGTGCGGGCGAAAATGCGCAAGTGACGGTCTGCGACATCAACCGGCATATGCTCGGCGTCGGCCGTACCCGCGCGGAAGCGCAGCGCTTCGAGGGCCGCGTGGAATTTGCCTGCGGCGATGCCGAGACGCTGCCCTTTCCCGACCGCTCCTTCGATGCCTATACGATCGCCTTCGGCATCCGCAACGTGACGCATATCGACCGCGCGCTGAAAGACGCCTTTCGCGTGCTGAAGCCGGGTGGACGCTTTCTCTGCCTCGAATTCAGCCAGGTCACGCTGCCGGGCGTCGACGATATATATGACGCCTATTCCTTTGCGGCGATCCCGCGCATGGGCGAGTGGGTGACGGGCGACGGCGCGCCCTACCAGTATCTCGTCGAGAGCATTCGCCGCTTTCCCGAGCAGGAAAAATTCAAGCGCATGATCGAGGAGGCGGGCTTCGGCCGGGTGAGCTATCGCAATCTCACGGGCGGCGTTGCCGCCATTCATTCCGGCTGGCGCCTCTGACATGCTGCGCGCGCTCCGATCCATCGCCAGGCTGACGCGCGCGGCGCGCGTGCTCGGGCGGCATGATGCGCTCTTCCCCCTCGAGCTGCGCGAGGAAATGCCCGGTGCGCTGCTTGCGCTGATGCCGCTGGCGAAAATCCGCTTTCCCTGGGAGGCGAGGCCCGAGACGAGCGGCAGTGCCGGCGAAAGGCTGGCGACGGCGCTTGCAGCGCTCGGACCCGCCTATATCAAGCTCGGCCAGTTTCTCGCGACGCGGCCCGACATTATCGGCGATGTCCTGGCGGAAGACCTGCGCTCGCTGCAGGACAAGCTGCCGCCCTTCAGCATGGGCGAGGCACGCGCGATCATCGAGGAAGGTTTCGGCAAGCCGATGGGCGATCTCTTCCGCGAGATCAGCTCACCCATCGCCGCCGCCTCAATCGCGCAGGTGCATCGCGCGCGCACGAAGCCCGAAAGCGAGGCCGAAGAAGAACGCGAAGTCGCGGTGAAGGTGCTCAGGCCCGGCGTCGAGGAGCGCTTTGCGCGGGACCTCGAAAGTTTCTTCTGGATTGCCGAACAGATCGAGCGTCATTACACGCCGGCGCGGCGGCTCCGCCCGGTCGAAGTGGTGGCGACGCTTGCCGAAAGCGTGCGGATCGAGATGGATCTTCGCCTCGAAGCCGCAGCCATGTCGGAGATGGCGGAGAATATCGCCAATGACAGGGGCTTCCGCGTGCCCAGGATCGACTGGGAGCGGACCGCACGGCGCGTCATCACCATGGAATGGATCGAGGGCATTCCGGCATCCGACCGCGCCGCGCTGATGGAGGCGGGGCACGACATGCACCGGCTCGGACGGCAGGTGATCCAATCCTTCCTCATGCATGCGATGCGCGACGGCTTCTTCCATGCCGACATGCATCAGGGAAATCTCTTCGTCGATGCGGAGGGCAATATCGTCGCAGTGGATTTCGGCATCATGGGCCGGATCGGCGCGAATGAGCGGCGCTTCATGTCGGAAATCCTCTATGGCCTCGTGCAGCGCGATTATGTGCGCGTCGCGGAAATCCATTTCGAGGCGGGCTATGTGCCGCAAACGAAGAACATCCACGCCTTTGCGCAGGCGCTGCGCGCGGTAGCAGAGCCCGTGTTCGGGCGGCCGGCACGCGAGGTCTCCATGGGCAAGCTCCTCGCGCAGCTCTTCCAGGTGACGGAACAGTTCGACATGCGGACGCGGCCGGAGCTCCTGCTGCTGCAGAAGACCATGGTGGTGGTGGAGGGCGTGGCCCGGCATTTCGACCCGGATCACAATATCTGGGAGAGCGCGGAGCCGGTGCTGAAATCCTGGATGATGGAACGGCTGGGGCCGGAGGCCCGCATCGAAGAAGCGGCGGCGGGTGCGCTGCATCTCGGCCGGGTCATGGCTAACCTGCCGGAGATACTCGACCGGGCGGAACGCACCACCCGGCTTCTCGCCGAAAGCGTGGACGAGGAGGGGGTGCGGATTCATCCCTCTTCGGCCGAGGCCGTCGCCCGGGCCTGGAATTCGGCGTCTGCCTGGCGGCACCCGGCGCTCTGGGCGGCCCTTGGCGCCGCTGGCGCCCTCCTTCTCGCCAGATTCTTCTGAGCACCGCGGATTCCGGTGTTAATTCCGCGGAAAACATGCGCGAATATTTGATCTACAAATCTCCTTCGTGAATATCTATATTTACGCAGAATTTGGGGCAGAACCCTTTCGGGCGAGCAGGAGACAGGCTTGAGCGACACACTCCTCATGGGACGGCGCATTTTGCTGGTCATCGGCGGCGGGATCGCGGCTTACAAAAGCCTCGAACTCATCCGGCGCCTCAAGGAACGCGGCGCCTCCGTGCGAGCGATCCTGACAAGTGCCGGAGAGCATTTCGTGACGCCGCTCTCCGTCTCCAGTCTTACGGGCGACAAGGTCTATACCGATCTCTTCAGCCTGACCGACGAAGCGGAGATGGGCCATATCGAGCTGTCGCGCGATGCGGACCTCTTGGTCGTTGCACCCGCAACCGCCGATCTCATGGCGAAGATGGCGCATGGGCTTGCAAACGATCTCGCCAGCACGGCGCTGCTCGCCACCGACAAGAAGGTGCTGGTCGCCCCCGCCATGAATGTGCGGATGTGGCTCCACCCCGCGACGCAGCGCAATTTCGAGACGTTGCTGGCCGACGGCGTCGATGTCGTGGGCCCCAATGAAGGCGACATGGCCTGCGGCGAATATGGGCCGGGGCGGATGGCGGAGCCTGCGGAAATACTCGCTGCCATCGAAAGCCATTTCGCGGAACTCGCCTTTCCGGGCGGCGGCCCGCTGAAAGGCAAACGCATTCTCATCACTTCCGGGCCGACGCATGAGCCGATCGATCCGGTGCGCTATCTCGCGAACCGCTCTTCCGGCAAGCAGGGCTATGCGATCGCGCAGGCGGTGGCGCGGCTCGGCGCGGAGACGGTACTCGTGTCCGGACCGACCAACCTGCCGAACCCGCCGGGCGTGACGGTAAAGCGCGTCGAGACGGCGCGGGAAATGCTCGCCGCCTGCGAGGCCGCCCTTCCCGCCGATATCGCGATCTGCGCGGCGGCCGTCGCCGACTGGCGCGTGGCGAGCGATGCGGAACAGAAGCTGAAGAAGCAGCCGGGCGAACAGGCGCCGGCGCTGATGCTTGTCGAGAATCCCGACATTCTCGCCACGCTGTCACAGCTGAAAATGAACCGCCCTGCCCTCGTGATCGGCTTTGCCGCCGAGACGGAAAAGGTGATCGACCATGCCGTGGCGAAGCGCCAGCGGAAAGGCTGCGACTGGATCGTTGCCAACGACGTCTCGCCCGCAACGGGCGTGATGGGCGGCGATCTCAATACCGTGCATCTCATTTCCCGCGAGGGACAGGAGGACTGGCCGCTGTTGCCGAAGCAGGCGGTTGCCGAACGTCTCGCGCGGCGCATCGCCGATCATTTCTCGACTTCCAAGGCCGCCGAATGAATCCGAAAATCGATATTCGCGTGCAGCGCCTGCCGCATGCCGAAGGACTGCCGCTGCCGCGCTATGAAACTTCCGGTGCGGCGGGGATGGACCTCATTGCCGCACTCGCGCAAGGCGAGGTGCTGACGCTTGAGCCCGGCGCACGTGCCATGGTGCCGACAGGGCTTGCCATAGCACTGCCCGAAGGCTTCGAGGCGCAGGTCAGGCCGCGCTCGGGCTTGGCCGCGAAGAACGGCGTCACCGTTCTCAATTCGCCCGGCACCATCGATTGCGACTATCGCGGCGAGGTGAAGGTGATCCTCATCAATCTCGGGCAGGAGGCTCTCGCCATCGAGCGCGGCACGCGTATCGCGCAGATGGTGGTGGCGCCGGTGACGCAGGCCGAGTTCACCGAGGTTGCCGCGCTCGACGAGACGGCGCGCGGCGCGGGCGGTTTCGGCTCGACGGGAACGAGGGGGTAGCGCCATGCTCAGACTTTCCAAGAAAACCTGGCTCGCGCTCGAGGCCGTCGTCGACGTCGCGATCAATGCGCGGCCCGATCCCGTGCAATCGAAGGAAATCACGAAGCGGCAGGGCATTCCGCAGCGCTATCTCGAACAGGTGATGCAGCAGCTTGTGCATGCCGGCATCCTTAAAGGCGTGCGCGGGCCCCGCGGCGGCTATACGCTGGCGCGGGAGCGACGGCGCATTCTCGTCGGCGATGTCGTGCGCGTCGTGGGCGCGATGGAAGCCTCCGACGAGCCGACGGCGGCCACGCCTTCCGAACTTGGCGAGCGCGTTGTCGCGCCGCTCTGGCGGGAGGTGCAGGAGGAGCTTATGGAGAAGCTCGACGCCATCACCATCGAGGATCTCTGCCGCAAGGCGGAGGAAGCCGGTGTCGGCAATTCGAAAATCAGCGCCGACTTCACTATTTGATTTCAAACGCTCCCGCGTGGGAGCCTGACGTCATATTCTGGGCGTCGCATTCAGGTCCGGGAGGCCTACATGAGCGAGAGCAAGAAGCCGGGACGCGGGCGCGTCTATAACAGCATCACCGAAACCATCGGCGATACGCCGCTGGTGCGGCTCAATCGCATGGCGAAGGAAGCGGGCGTCGTTGCCGACATCCTGCTGAAGCTCGAATTCTTCAATCCGCTTTCGAGCGTGAAAGACCGTATCGGCGTTTCCATGATCGAGGCGCTGGAGCAACAGGGCAAGATCGCCGACAACACGGTGATCATCGAGCCGACCTCCGGGAACACGGGCATTGCGCTCGCGTTCGTCTGCGCGGCCAAGGGCTATCGCCTCATTCTGTGCATGCCGGAGAGCATGTCGCTCGAGCGGCGCAAGATGCTGGCGCTGCTCGGCGCGGAACTCGAGCTCACGCCGAAGGAAAAGGGCATGAAGGGCGCCATCGCCCGTGCCGAGGAACTTCTCGCGCAGTACCCGAACTCCGTGATGCCGCAGCAGTTCGACAATCCGGCAAACCCGGAAATCCACCGCAAGACGACGGCGGAGGAAATCTGGAACGACACCGAGGGCAAGGTCGACGCGGTGATTTCGGGCATCGGCACGGCGGGCACCTTTACCGGCGTCGGCTCGGTGCTGAAGGCGCGCAAGCCCGGCCTCAAGATGATCGCGGTGGAACCGGAAGACAGCCCCGTGCTTTCCGGCGGCCAGCCGGGCCCGCACATGATCCAGGGCATCGGCGCGGGCTTTGCGCCGGGCAATCTCGACAAGTCGCTGATCGACGAAGTGATTACCATCGGCAACGAGACGGCCTTCGAGCATGCGCGCAAGGCCGCGAAGATGGAAGGCATCGCCTGCGGCATTTCTTCCGGCGCGGCGATTGCCGTTGCGCTCGAAGTCGGCGCGCGGCCCGAGATGAAGGGCAAGACGATCGTCGTGATCATTCCGTCCTTCGCGGAACGTTATCTCTCGACGGCCTTGTTCGACGGGATCTGACTTATTTGCCTTCCGCCTTTGCGGCGGGAGGCAATTCCCTTCCCTCGGCGCCCGGCCCAAGCTCGACCGTCATGTCGCGCGCGCCCATGGGTTCGCCGCATTCAGAACAGACCTGCACGGCGCGGGCGATCTTGCCGCAGGCCTTGTGGCGGCGGAGAACGGGCGGGCCTTCCTCGCCCGACATCCATTTGTCGCCCCAGTCGAGCAGCGAGAGCATGACGGGATAGAGGTCGAGGCCCTTTTCGGTGAGGCGGTATTCCTCGCGGCGCGGGCGCTCCTGATAGGGCACTTTCACCAGCACGCCGGCATCCGTGAGTTTCTTCAGCCGGTCGGCGAGAACGTGACGGGCAATGCCGAGGCGCTGCTCGAATTCCTCGAAGCGGCGCACCCGCAGAAAACATTCGCGCAGCACAAGCAGCGTCCAGCGGTCGCCGACAATCGACAGTGAACGAGCCAGCGAACAGGGCTCCCGATCCAGCTCTTCCCAGCGCATGATGTCTCCTTTGGCGGCAGTATAGCTTGACAGGTTCCCTTTCGGAACCCATGTTTGCCTAACAGTTCCGAAAGGGAACTTACTTTCAGCCCCAGCCAGCGGAGGCCCGGCCATGAGCGAGAGGAAAGCAGCGGTCATCATCGGCGCGGGCGATGCGACGGGCGGGGCGGTGGCCAAACGCTTCGCCAGGGGCGGCTATGTGGCCTGCGTCACGCGGCGAAGCGCGGAGAAGCTCGAGCCGCTGCTGGACGAGATCAAGGCGGCGGGCGGCGAAGCGCGGGGCTTCGGCTCGGATGCGCGCGACGAGGCGCAGGTGATCGAGCTCTTCTCGACGGTGGAGCGCGAGGTCGGCCCCGTCGAGGTGCTCGTCTTCAATATCGGCGCGAATGTGAATTTTCCGATTACGGAAATGACCGAGCGCGTCTATCGCAAGGTCTGGGAGATGGCGGCGTTCGCGGGCTTCCTCACGGGACGCGAGGCGGCGCGCGTGATGTCGCCGCGCGGCCGCGGCACCATCATCTTCACCGGCGCGACGGCGAGCCTTCGCGGGGGGCCGGGCTTTGCGGCCTTCGCCAGCGCGAAATTCGCGCTCCGCGCGCTCGCACAAAGCATGGCGCGGGAGCTTGGGCCTAAGGGCATTCACGTGGCGCATCCGATCATCGACGGTGCAATCGACACGGCCTTCATCCGCGACAATTTTCCGTCGCGCTATGCGCTGAAGGAGCAGGACGGGATTCTGAACCCCGAGCATATCGCGGAAGCCTATTGGCAGCTCCATGTGCAGCCGCGCGACGCCTGGACGCATGAGCTCGATCTCAGGCCTTGGATGGAAACTTTCTGAACAAGATTGGGGAGACGAAGACAATGACGAAGAAAGTGGAATTCCTTTTCGATTTCGGCAGTCCGAATGCCTATCTGTCGTGGAAGGTTGGGCCGGAGATCGAGAAGCGCACGGGCACCACATTTCAATATGTGCCGGTGCTGCTCGGCGGCATCTTCAAGGCGACGAACAATGTCTCGCCCGTGATCGCCAATCAGGGCATCAGGAACAAGAACGAATACCAGTTCCTCGAAATCGAACGCTTCGTGAAGAAGCACGGACTGACGAAATTCAAGTTCAATCCGCATTTCCCGGTGAACACGTTGCAGATCATGCGCGGCGCGATTGCGGCGGAAATGGAAAACATATTGCCGAAATACATGGATGCGGTGATGGCCGCGATGTGGGAAGACGGCAAGAAAATGGACGATCCGGACGTCATCAAGGCGGTGCTCGACGCAGCCGGTATCGACGGCGCGCATATTCTGGCGCGGACGGGCGAGGCGGATGTGAAAGCGAAGCTCGTGGCGAATACGGAAGACGCGGTCAATCGCGGCGCTTTCGGCATCCCGACCTTCTATGTCGATGGCGACATCTATTTCGGCAAGGACCGGCTGCGCGACGTGGAAGAAGCGATTGCCGGCTGACACATCGAGCGAGTAGTCCAATGAACGCAGCGGCAATCGATATGAGCCCCGTCTTCCGCCATGAAAGCGGTATCTGGCAGGCGCTGCCGGAAGCGCAAGGCCCCTTCGGCGGGATGCATGGCGGCGCGGTGGCGGCGCTTTGCGTGGGCGAGATGGAGACGATGGCAGCAGAGCGCGGGCTCGGCGCGCTTGTCTCCGCGCATCTCTATCTCCTGCGGCCGCTGCCGCTTAACGGCATTTCGAGCAAGGTGACGCCGCTGCGCGAGGGCGGCCGTGTCTCCGTCATCGAAAACGAACTCTGGGCGGGCGGCAAATTGCAGGCGAAGGCGAGCGCCTGTTTCCAGCAACCGCTCGCGATCAACGGTCTGCCCCATGCGCCGGAGGAACCCGCCTTCGCGCCCGAGACATTTCCGAAATGGGAGCGGCCCGAGTTCTTCAAATCGTCGGTGAAGGGGCCGGGCTTTCTCGACCTTTGCGACATACGCGACACACGGCATGCGGATGGCACCAGGGCCAAATGGTTCCGCCTGAAGCGGCCGTTCCATCAAAACCCGACGCCCTTCTCCGCCGCCATGGCGGTGGCGGACGTATCGACGCTCTTCACCGTCACGGATAGCGGCACGCGGCCCGATGCGGGCGGCTGGCCGAATGCCGATCTCTCGCTGCATCTTTGCCGCGCGCCGAAGGGCGAATGGATCGGGACGGCGCAGCGCGGCTCCTGGCATGGCGACGGGCGCGGGCTCACGGAAGCGGAAATCTTCGACGCCTATGGCTGGATCGGCCGCTCCTGCCAGAGCGCGGTGTTGCTGCCACCAATGTGACGCGCAGATTGCAGACAAGCCCTTGCTGTGGCACATGACGCGCGACTATCTGTCCATCCTTCCGGCATTGTTCCCTCGCGAGTATTCCCATGAACACGTCGCTTTCCGTTTCGTCCGCGCCGATCTTTGCCCGCGAGGGCGATCTGTGGATGCCCGACCCTTATGCGGCGGGGCCTTTTCGCGGGCTTTATGGCGGCGCGGTGGCGGGCCTCGTGGGTGCGGCGATGGAAGAACACGCGCTGGATGAGGGCTGGGGCGTGCCGCTTTCGGCGTCGGTCACCATATTGCGGCCGGCGCCGCTGTCACGGCTGCGCACGGAAGTGAGCGTGCTGCAGGCGGGAAAGCGCAATGCGGTCGCCGAATGTCTGCTGACCGATCCGGCGACGGAAAAGCTGATCGCCAAGGGACAGGCGATCTTTGTGCAGCCCGCGCCGATGCGTGCGGCGCCGCTGACGCCCGAACCTGAGGGTTGCAACTGGGCGGCGGACCCGGAAAGCCTGCCGCTCTGGGCGAACGGGCGGCGGCCGGAGCATGTGAACTTCCTCCATATTCTCGACATGCGCGAGGAGCGCGATGCCGCGGGAAAGCCCGGCATCCGCTGGTCGCGGATGACGCGGCCGCTGATGCCATTTCCTTCGCTGCTGGCCACGCTTTTCACCGCTGCCGACAATGCCTCCGCCTTCTGGCTTTCTGCGAGCGGCGCCTGGCCCACCAATTTCGGCTTTCCGAATGTCGATGTCTCGGTGCATGTCGCCCGCGCGCCGAAGGGCGAATGGATCGGCGTCCTGCCCGAAGCGATGCTGCATGAAAACGGCATGGGGATGAGCGAAGGCGCGCTCTACGACGCGGCGGGGCTGCTTGGCCGGACCTGCCAGACCAACCTCATCGTGGCCCGCGGCTGAGGCGATTTTCGCCCACGGCCATGCTATGACTTTGCCATGGCACTCACCAACGAACAGCTTGAAAGATACGCACGCCATATCGTGCTGAAGGAGATCGGCGGGCAGGGGCAGCGAAAGCTCCTCGATGCACGGGTGCTTGTGATCGGCGCGGGCGGGCTCGGGAGCCCCTGCCTCATCTATCTCGCGGCGGCGGGCGTCGGCACGATCGGTATCATCGACAACGACACGGTATCGCTTTCGAACCTGCAGCGGCAAATCGCGCATGGCACGGGCGATATCGGCCGCACGAAAACGGAAAGTGCCGCGGAGGCGGCGCGGCGCATCAACCCGGATGTGAAAATCATTCAGCACAAGGAGCGCCTCACCGGCGCCAATGCGATTTCCATCATTTCGCAATATGACGTGGTGGCGGATGGCTGCGACAATTTCGAGACACGATTTCTCGTGAACGATGCCTGTTATTTCGCGAAGGTGCCGCTCGTCTCCGCCGCCGTCGGCCAGTTCGAGGGGCAGGTTGCGACCTTCCGCGCCTTCGAACGCGATGCGGAGGGGCGCCCCAAACCCAATTACCGCGACTTCATCGGCGAGACGCCGCCGCCGGGCTCCGTTCCGACCTGCGAGGAAGCGGGCGTGATCGGCGCGCTCACCGGCGTTGTCGGCTCGCTGCAGGCGCTCGAAGTCATCAAGGAAATCACCGGCGCCGGAACGAGCCTTGCGGGCAAGCTGCTGATCTATGACGCGCTCGACACGCGCTTCCGTACGCTGACGCTCAAATGGGACCCGAAGAATCCGCTGACGGGGGAGAATCCGACGATCGCGGATTTGAGCAGGCACGTTTAATTTTCAGGTGTCATCCCGGCACTTGTTGCCGGGATCCATTCCACACTTCTGCAAGACGGAAGGCCAATGGGTCCCGGGAATAAATCCCGGAATGACACCTCTGGTTTTGGATTGTTCCCGCCGAATGATCCCAAGGGAGTGCTGGGCCATGACGGTATGGGGTCAATGCTGCAATCAGCCGACTGCGCGGGCCCCGACACATTCTCCGTCCAGCCACATGCCTCCACTATCAAGACAATTGTCCTGCTCCATGAATTGAGAAAAGCGGATAGACAGTATCAGCGCGACGAGGGCGGCCAGAAGAACAAGAAATATCCACTTCCGCCGCATGAGTCTCCGCCTCACATGATCGCGGGGATGACGCGATCCGGCGGGCGGTGGCCGTCCATAAAGGTCTTGATGTTGACGATGACCTTGCCGCCCATTTCGACGCGGCCCTCGATCGTTGCCGAGCCCATATGCGGCAGCGAGACGACATTGGGCAATTTCATCAGGCGCGGATTGACGGACGGCTCATGCTCGAAAACGTCGAGGCCGGCGCCTGCGAGTTCGCCCGCCTCCAGCGCGCGAATGAGCGCGTTCTCGTCTATGATCTCGCCGCGCGCCGTGTTGACGATATAGGCCTCGGGCTTCAGCAGTTTCAGGCGGCGCGTGTCGAGCAGGTGATAGGTCTGCGGCGTGAGCGGGCAATTGACCGAGACGATATCGACCTTGGCCAGCATGTCGTCGAGATTTTCCCAGAAGGTCGCGCCAAGCTCCTGCTCGATGACGGCGTTGGCGGGCTTCCTGTTGTGATAATGGATTTCGAGGCCGAAGGGGCGCGCGCGGGCGGCGACCGCCTGCCCGATGCGGCCCATGCCGATAATGCCGAGACGCTTGCCGGTGAGGCGGCGGCCGAGCATCCAGGTGGGCGACCAGCCGGGCCACTGGCCTTCATGTTCGCGCAGATAGCGCGCGCCTTCCGAGAGGCGGCGCGGCACGGCGAGGATGAGGCCCATGGTCATGTCCGCCGTGTCGTCGGTGAGCACGCCCGGCGTGTTAGTGACCGTGATGCCGCGGCGGCGCGCGCTCTCGACGTCGATATTGTCGACGCCGGTGCCGAACTGGGCGATGAGACGGAGATTTTCACCGGCTTGTGCCAGAAGCTTCGCGTCGATCCGGTCGGTCACGGTCGGCACCAGCACATCGGCCTGGCGCAGCGCGTCTGCCAGTTCCGGTGCGGTGAAGGGATGATCGTCCGCATTGAGGCGGACATCGAAGAGCTCGCCCATGCGCGCTTCGATGGGCGCTGGCAATTTTCGGGTGACGATGACGAGCGGCTTTCGGGCGGTCATGGAGAACTCCGGGCAGTGGGGCCGGACCAGAGTGAAACGGGACTGCGGCGGGAATCCGGCTCCGCGTGCACTTTACTATCAGGTTTATCCGGTTGTTTGCGCCAAATTCTGGCAAAATCGGCTGAGTCGCGGCGAGGGGGAAGATCGCGGCGGGAAAAAGAGATGCGGGAACAGGCAAGACTGCACAAGCGTGGAAAAGCATGGCGGAGAGGGTGCGCGGTTGCGGCGCTGCCGCTGGCCGCGCTTGCGCTTGTCTTCGTGCTTGCGGGCGGCCCGGCCCCGGCGCAAGCGGCGGGTGCCGCGGCGGAGGCCATGCCCGAGCGGCGGCCGGGGCCATCGACCGGGCTGCCGGTGCCGCGCTTCGTGAGCCTCAAATCCTCCAAGGCCAATGTCAGGCGTGGGCCGGGCTCGGATTTCCCCATCGACTGGGTCTATCGCAAGAGCGGCTTGCCGCTCGAGGTCATCGCGGAATCCAATAACTGGCGCAGGGTCCGCGACCATGAAGGCGATGGCGGCTGGATCTGGCACACGATGCTTGCGGGCGAGCGCAGCGTGATCGTGGATGCGGCGGAAAACGACGGCGGCCCCGTGGCGCTGCGGAGCGCCCCGCGTGGCGATGCCGCGGTCGTCGCCTATGCGGAAAAGGGATATATTGCGCGGCTCAAAAGCTGCCGGGCGCGCTGGTGCCGTCTCGATATACGCGGGCTTGAAGGCTGGATCGCGCAGGACCAGCTCTGGGGCGTTTATGCGGGCGAGGAATTCGACTAGGCGGACAGCCTATTTGCGGCCCTGCAGGCGCACGATCACATCGACACGCGCGACATCCATGCCTTCGGGCGCGGGCGGCAGGCTGCCGATCACGACATCATTGCCGGCAATATCCATCAGCGCGCCATCGCTCTCGAAGAAGAAATGGTGATGGTCGTCGATATTGGTGTCGAAATAGGTGCGGGCGGAATCCACCACCACCTCGCGGAGAAGACCGGCGGAGGTGAACTGGTGCAGCGTGTTGTAGACGGTCGCGAGCGAGACGCTGACGCCGGCCTTCTGGGCCTCGTCATGCAGCGCTTCGGCCGTGACATGGCGGTCGCCGCCATCGAAGAGGAGGCGGCCAAGGGCCAGCCGCTGCCGCGTGGGGCGGAGACCCGCCTCCCGGAGCTTCGTAAGCGTCTGTGCGTAGGGACGTTCCTGCGTCACGAAACCGATCCTCTTCACTTCCGGCAGGCTGAAGGCGACACACGCACCAAGCCTGCAGTTTGTAATCGTTACAAACAATAAATAGGGTCCCGGTCATGGATTTGTCAAGAGCGGGACGCCCGGGGTGAGCCGTCCCGGCCACGGGCAAAATGCCCTTGCATCAAGGGTTTGCGCCGGACCAAGGGTATGTTACGAAGCCCACAGGACAGTGAGGAACCGGACCGGCACGAGCCTGGCCCGGACCAGGGACGGCCCCGGACAGGCCCGGAATAACGGCGCCGCGGCGGGCCCTTACAGAGCGGACGGCAATGGCGGAACGTAAATCGGCATTATCCCTCGAAGACCTGCTCGAATGCAGCCATGGGCGTATGTTCGGGCCGGGCAATCCGCAGCTTCCCCTGCCGCCCATGCTGATGATCGACCGCATCACCCATATCAGCGACGAGGGCGGCGAATATGGCAAGGGACAGATCCTTGCCGAATTCGACATCAAGCCGGACCTGTGGTTCTTCGCCTGCCATTTCGAAGGCGACCCGGTGATGCCGGGCTGCCTCGGCCTTGATGGCATGTGGCAGCTGCTCGGCTTCTTCCTCGGCTGGATCGGCGGACAGGGCAAGGGCCGCGCGCTCGGCGTGGGCGAGGTGAAATTCTCCGCCATGGTGACGCCCGCCGTGAAAAAGCTCGAATATGTCATCAATCTGAAGCGCGTCATCAACCGCAAGCTGGTGCTCGGCATGGCCGACGGCATCATCAAGGCGGATGGCGAGGTGGCCTTCACCATCAGCGACATGAAGGTCGGTCTGTTCGGCGCGGGCGAGCAACCCGCCTGAGCGCATCGACGGATCGGATATCATCAGCCAACGGCCCGCGCGGAGAGACAGGCACACCCTCTCCCCTTGCGGCCGCGAGAACCAGAGTGAAAGAGAGGCTGCCATGAGGCGTGTGGTCGTCACGGGGCTCGGTATCGTCTCCAGCATCGGCAACAATGCACAGGAAGTAACTGCGAGCCTGCGCGAAGGCCGGTCCGGCATCGTCAAATCGGATGTCTATGCCGAGATGGGCTTCCGCAGTCAGGTGCATGGCAGCCTGAAGATCGATCTCGACGAGGCGGTGGACCGCCGCGCGCGGCGCTTCATGGGCGACGGCGCGGCCTATGCCTGGATCGCGATGAACCAGGCGATCGCCGATGCGGGCCTTGAAGAAAAGGATGTGAGCAATCCGCGCACCGGCCTCATCGTCGGTTCGGGCGGACCGTCGACGAGGGCGATCGTCGCTGCCGCCGACATGGCGCGGACGGAGCCGGTGAAAGGCCCGAAGAAAGTCGGCCCCTTCGCCGTGCCGAAGGCCATGTCCTCCACCTGCTCTGCCAATCTCTCGACCTGGTTCAAGACCAAGGGCGTCAACTATTCGATCAGCTCGGCCTGCTCGACTTCCGCGAATTGCATCGGCAATGCGGCCGAGATGATCCAGTGGGGCAAGCAGGACATGATGTTCGCGGGCGGCGGCGAGGAGCTCGACTGGACGCTCTCCGTGCTCTTCGATGCGATGGGCGCCATGTCCTCCAAGCGCAACGACACGCCTGCAAAGGCGAGCCGCGCCTATGACAAGGACCGCGACGGTTTCGTCATCACGGGCGGCGGCGGCATTCTCGTGCTCGAGGAACTCGAACACGCCAAGGCGCGCGGCGCGAAAATCTATGCCGAGATCGTCGGCTATGGCGCGACGGCGGATGGCGCGGACATGGTGGCGCCGTCTGGCGAAGGCGCGGTGCGCTGCATGAAGATGGCACTCGAGAATGTGAAAGCGCCGGTCGACTACATCAATCCGCATGCGACCTCGACGCCGGTAGGCGACATTCCCGAGGTGAAGGCGATCCGCGAGGTCTTCGGCGACAAGATGCCACCGATCAGTGCGACGAAATCTCTGTCGGGCCATGCGCAGGGCGCGGCGGGCGTTCATGAAGCGATCTATACGCTGCTGATGATGCAGGGCGGCTTCATTGCTGCGAGCGCCAATATCGACGAGATCGACCCCGAAATCGCGGATGCGAATATCGTTCGCGAGCGGATCGACGGGGCGAATATCAACCTCGCCATTTCCAACAGCTTCGGTTTTGGCGGCACCAATGCGACGCTGGCGCTGCAGCGCTATAACGGCTGACGGTTCGGGGGACCGGCGCAAGCCGGTGCGGACTCTCTTTTTTCGGGGAACGACAGACGCATGCACGGTTCTGGTGGCGAGAAATCGGGCGATGAAGCCCTGGTGCTGACAGGCCCGCTGATGAAGGGCCGCCGCGGCCTCATCATGGGTGTTGCGAACGACCATTCGATTGCCTGGGGCATTGCGCGCGCGCTTGCCGCGCATGGAGCGGAGCTTGCCTTTACCTATCAGGGCGAGAGCTTCGGCCGGCGCGTGAAGCCGCTGGCGGAATCGGCCGGATCGAACCTGCTCATCCCCTGCGATGTCACGGACAGTGCGAGCCTCGATACGACCTTCGAGACGCTCGAAAAGGAATGGGGCGTGCTCGACTTCGTCGTGCATGCGATCGCCCATTCCGACAAGAACGAGCTCAAGGGCCGCTATGTCGACACGACGCGGGAGAACTTCCTGCGCACGATGGATATTTCCTGCTTCTCGTTCACCGATGTCGCGCGGCGCGCGGCGAAGCTGATGACGCGGGGCGGCTCCATGGTGACGCTCACCTATGGCGGCTCGACGCGCGTCATGCCGAACTACAATGTGATGGGCGTGGCGAAGGCCGCGCTCGAGGCGAGCGTGCGCTATCTCGCGGTCGATCTCGGCCGCCACGGCATTCGCGTGAACGCCATTTCGGCGGGGCCGATGCGGACCCTTGCGGGCTCGGCGGTGGGCGATGCGCGCTTCGTCTTCAAGTGGAACAAGACGCATGCGCCGATCAAGGAATCGATCGAGCTCGACCATGTCGGCGGCGCGGGCCTCTATCTCCTCTCCGATCTTTCGGCGCGTGTTTCCGGTGAAGTGCATTTCGTCGATGGCGGCTACAACATCATCGGCCTGCCGCGCGCGAACGAGCTGAAAGAGCAGATGGAAGGCGGCAGCGAGGGCTGAGCCTTCATCGCTTCAGCGCAGTCATAAGTTCCGTCAGCGCCTTTTCCATGCGGGCTCCCGCCTTGCCGCCCTTGTAGCCGGCCCACAAGACGCCTGCATTCATCGCGCCATTGAGGAGTACGGCGAGTTCTTCCGCGCCGATATTGCGGATCTCGCCTGCCTTCCGCGCGGCTTCCACGCCTTCCAGCAATTCGCCGAAACCATGCGCCGCATCGAGCGCCGTCCATTTTTCCCAGCCGAGCACGGCGGGTGCCTCGACGATCAGGATGCGGTTCACCTCCGGCTTTGCGAAATGCGCCATCCAGGCGAGCGAGCCTTCAAGCAGAGCCTCGAAGGGCCCCGAGCTTTCGCCCGCCGCACGGCCGATTTCGGCGACGGCCTCCTCATGAAGCGCAACGCAGACCGCCTCGAAGAGGGCCGCCTTGTCCGCGAAATGGTGATAGAGCGCGCCGCGCGTGACGCCTGCCTTTTCGAGAATTTCCTCGGTTGAGCTAGCGGCGAAGCCCTGCCTCGCGAAGAGCCGCCGCGCGACAGTGACGAGCTTCGCCCTCGTCTTGCGCGCCTTTTCCTCTCTCACGCCTGCCATGCTTCCTCGCCGCCTGCCCCGAATGTCCCCGGTTGCCATTGACATACTAACAGTCTGTGAACATATTTCCAAATACAGACTGACTGTATGTTAAATCAAGGAGAACTCAGCATGCGCTTCGTGGACCGCTATCCGATCATCGTGACTCCGAAACTCCATGACTGCGCCGAGTTCTGGGAGCGGCATCTGGGCTTCACCACGGTCTTTTCCTCAAGCTGGTTCGTGCTGCTTTACGGCGAGGGCGAGACGGCGAGCCTTGCCTTCATGTCGCCGGATCACCCGTCCGCCCCGCCCGGCCCGGACATCTTTTCCGGCAAGGGCATGTGCCTCGAATTGCAGGTGGAAGACGCGAAGGCCGCACACGAGACGGCGCTCGCCGGCGGCCTTTCCGTCACTTATCCGCTTACCGACGAGGCTTTCGGCCAGCGCCGCTTCGGCTTCCACGATCCGTCGGGCCTCTGGGTCGATGTCGTCGAGCAGATCGAGCCGGCGGCGGGCTATTGGGAGAAATATATGGTCGCCTAGCGCCGCTTCATCTCGAGCACGTTGAAGGTCGATTCAAGTTCCGGCCAGGGGAAGACGATGCGGGCGCGGCCGTCTTCGAGGAGGGCCGCAACAGCAGGCTCATCCATCAGCTGCGGATCCGTTACGCCGCCTTCGGGGCCCGAATAGTCGCGGATGGGCCCCGAATGGCCTTCATTGGGCGCGGCGAGCAGCACCCAGGTCTTTTCATCGCGCTCGTAGAGGAAGCCCGACATGCGCTGCGAGCCGGTGAGCTTTTCGAAGAAGAGGCGGCCGTCCTTTTCGACGACGTCGCAGCGGAACCAGCCATAGACGACGAAGCCGGCGAAGGGCCCGCCCGCCTTGATGGTGCGGCAGTTCCACTGGCCTTTCAGTCTTTCCGGATCGGCGGGCGCGAGCGTGCCCTCCATGATGCTAGTGAGTTCGTTATAGGTGCCATGCTCCTCGCCCGCGACGCGGGATTCCATCATGCCTTTCGTCACCGCATCCTCGTAGCGGTCGAGCTTGTCGCGGTCGATTTCTGTCGCCTGCGACCGCCAGTCGGGCGAGGGGCCTTCGGCATCGGCTCCGTCGGCGAAGGCGGGAATTGCGAGAAGGGAAAGAAGAGCAACGACAAAAATTGAACGCATATTGTCCCCAAGACTCATCGAAATTTCCGAATCATATGCCGAGTCTGGAAATTTCTCCTTCCAAAACCGCCAGGGCCTCGTTCAGAACTGTGCCCAGAACTCGGAATTCGCCGGGTGCAACCTCTATCGTGACTTGTGGAGGACTGCCCCACCGCCCCTCGCCCCACCGGGCTTGTCCCCAACCAAGTGACTTTGTCGCAACTTGATCCGAGCTTGTTAGCGCAGGTGATCCCCTCGTCAGACGAACATGCTTCTGACACTTCGCGACATCTATGAGCAGTTTCAAGTCAGTGTTTCCATAGCGCTGAGCGAGAACGTGCCGAAAGTGACTGTCGTCGGCAACGCCTGCCAATTCAGCCGGAGCATTCGCTCTGCACCATTCGTGGATGTGAGCAATCAAAGAATCCAGCGCTGCTGTCGCGTTGTACGCGCGTCGAATGTCGCCGTACTCCTCTTCAAATTCTGCAATGTTCGGCCTGACAACAACATTCAGATAGTCCTTCGGGTTCATTCGTCTGATCCTTGTCACAAATGAAAAGGGCGCTGGATTTCCCAACGCCCTCTCACAATCAGTATCTACTAAGCTCCGCACCTAGTCGCGGCGCCGGCCACGGCCGCCACCGCCGCCTTCGCGCTTTTCGCGGGGCTGCTCGGCGGGCTCGTTTTCATAGACGATCTCTTCGCCCGTCTCCTGATTGACGTGCTTCATCGAGAGGCGGACCTTGCCGCGATCGTCGAAGCCGAGGAGCTTCACCTTAACCTTGTCGCCTTCGTTGCAGATATCCGAGACCTTCTCGACGCGGTTCGGCGCCATCTGCGAGATATGGACGAGGCCGTCGCGCGGGCCGAAGAAGTTCACGAAGGCGCCGAAATCGACGACCTTCACGACCGTGCCTTCATAGATCGCACCGATTTCCGGCTCCGCGACGATGCCGCGGATCCAGTCGATGGCGGCCTTGATCGAGGCGGCGTCGGACGATGCCACCTTGATCGTGCCGTCGTCGGAGATGTCGATCTTGGCGCCGGTCTTTTCCACGATCTCACGGACGACCTTGCCGCCCGTGCCGATCACTTCGCGGATCTTGTCGGTCGGCACGGTGATGACTTCGATGCGCGGCGCATATTCGCCCAT
Organism: Parvibaculaceae bacterium; assembly: GCA_019636015.1. Classification (GTDB taxonomy): domain Bacteria; phylum Pseudomonadota; class Alphaproteobacteria; order Parvibaculales; family Parvibaculaceae; genus Parvibaculum. Next base: position 580,489 of record JAHBYJ010000001.1, on the reverse strand, counting down.
TTCGGGGCGGGCCGTGTCGAGCGCCTTCGCCATCTCGCCGAGAATGTGCATGCGGCCGCCCTTCGCCTGGGCGAGCGCCTGCTTCATGATCGCTTCGTTGATGCCGGTGATCTTGATGTCCATCTGGAGCGAGGTCACGCCTTCGGCCGTGCCCGCCACCTTGAAGTCCATGTCGCCGAGGTGGTCTTCATCACCGAGAATGTCCGACAGGACGGCGAAACGGTCGCCCTCGAGGATGAGGCCCATGGCGATACCCGCCACCGCGCGCTTCAGCGGTACGCCGGCATCCATCATCGCGAGCGACGAACCGCAGACCGTCGCCATGGAGGAGGAACCGTTCGACTCGGTGATTTCCGAGACGAGGCGGAGCGTGTAGGGGAAGTCGGTCTTGGCCGGGAGCACCGCACGCAGCGCGCGCCAGGCGAGCTTGCCGTGACCTACTTCGCGGCGGCCGGTAAAGCCGACGCGGCCCGTCTCGCCGACCGAGAAGGGCGGGAAGTTGTAATGCAGCAGGAAGTTTTCCTTGTAGGTGCCTTCCAGCGCGTCGATGAACTGTTCGTCATCGCCGGTGCCCAGCGTCGCCACCACAAGAGCCTGCGTCTCGCCGCGCGTGAAGAGCGCCGAGCCGTGGGTGCGGGGCAGGACGCCCACTTCCGACACGATCGGGCGGACCGTTTCGAGATCGCGGCCGTCGATGCGCGTCTTCGTGTCGAGAATCGAGTTGCGAACGATGTCGCTCTCGATTTCCTTGAAGAGGCCGCCGACTTCCACTTCCGGTACCGCATTCGGGTCTTCCGGGTTGCAAAGTGCGGACTTCACCTTGTCCTTCGCCTGGGCGATGGCTTCGTGGCGCTGCGCCTTGTTACGGAGCTGATAGGCGGCGCGAAGATCGCTCTCGGCGAGCTCGCGGACCTTCGCGACGGTCGCAGAATTGTCCTTGATGTCGACGGCGCGGGGTTCCTTCGCGCATTTCTCGGCCATGCGGATGATCATGTCGATCACCGGCTGGAACTCGCGATGGCCGAACATGACGGCGCCGAGCATGACTTCTTCAGTCAGTTCCTTGGCTTCCGATTCGACCATCATCACGGCGTCGGCGGTGCCGGCGACGACGAGGTCGAGCGCGCTTTCGGGCATTTCGTCGATCATCGGGTTGAGCTTGTACTCACCGTCGATATAGCCGACGCGGGCGGCGCCGATGGGGCCGAGGAAAGGCAGGCCCGAAATGGTGAGCGCGGCGGACACTGCGATCATCGCCACGATATCGGGATCGTTTTCCATGTCGTGGCTGAGAACGGTCGCGATCACCTGCGTCTCGTTCTTGAAGCCCTTGATGAAGAGGGGGCGGATCGGACGGTCGATCAGGCGCGAGACGAGCGTTTCCTTTTCGCTCGGGCGGCCTTCGCGCTTGAAGAAGCCGCCGGGAATCTTGCCCGCGGCATAGGTCTTTTCCTGGTAGTTCACGGTCAGGGGAAAGAAATCGAGGCCCGGCTTCGGCTTGCGTTCGCCGACAACGGTGGCGAGCACCGTGGTCTCGCCATAGGTCGCCATGACGGCGCCGTCGGCCTGACGGGCGATCTTGCCCGTTTCGAGGATGAGCGGACGGCCGCCCCATTCGATTTCTTCGCGTGTAATATCAAACATATCGGTTTCCTGTTCCGCGGCCCCGCTTTTCATGCGTTCTTCCACCATCATGCGGCGGCCGCTCTATCTGCCGCTGTTCCGCGGCCGGACGAAAGGAGGGAGTTCCGCAAACGCGCCCTGTGCGCCCCGGCTCCTTCGGGAGCCCGGAACCCGGCGCCGCGAGACGGGTGGCGGCGGGTTCGATCGCGAAATCCATCCGTAAACGGACGAATGTCTCTGTTCAGACGGCCCTGAAAGACGCACGCCCGCCCTCGAGATTCGCGAAGAACCTCCGGGCAGGCGCCGTGCAAAGCAGAACCGATGGGGCAATAAGCACCCCTGTTACCGCCGAATCCCCAGACGGGCGATCAGCTTTTCGTAACGCGCCTGGTCCTTCTTCTTCACATAGTCGAGAAGGCTGCGGCGCTGGCTCACCATCTTCAGGAGACCGCGGCGGGAATGATTGTCCTTGGCGTGGCCCTTGAAATGTTCCGTGAGGTTCACGATACGCTCGGTCAGGATCGCGACCTGCACCTCGGGGGAGCCGGTGTCGCCGTCCTTGCCGGCAAATTCCTTGATGAGCTGAGCTTTGCGCTCCGGCGTAATCGACATCGGGATCTCCTATAATTCGAGATTGAACACGCGCACGGGGCGAAGCTCGCCCTGCCCGTATTCGGTCAGCGCCACCGGGTCTCCCCGATGGGTGGCCAGTACCGATCCGGACAGGATGGGTGCGTCACGCCCACGCAACAAAACCCCCTGACCTTTTCTCAGGCGGGCCGCATCCTCTGCGCTCACGGCCAGCGCCGGGATGTCGTCCAGCGCGGTCTCAAGCGGAAGCAGATGCGTCCCTGGGCCGGGAGCGGGCGCAATATGGCCCAAGGCGAGGAGTTTATCCAGCGGAATTGCGGCCTCCTCCCCGAAGGGGCCGTGGCGGGTGCGGCGAAGCGCCGAGACATGGCCTGCGGTTCCCAGCGCCAGGGCCAGATCCCGGGCCAGCGAGCGGACGTAAGTCCCTTTACTGCAAGAGATTTCGAGCTCCGCATGGTCCGGGTCCGGCCGCGAAACGAGGCGGATTTCAAGGATGGTGACGGGCCGGGGCTTCATCTCCACCGTCTCGCCCGCCCTTGCCCGCGCATAGGCCCGCTCGCCATCGATCTTGATGGCCGAAAAGGCCGGGGGAACCTGCAGAATTTCTCCCCGGAAGCGGGGCAGCATGGCCTCGATTTCGGAATCCGCGGGGCGGACCGGGCTTTCCGCCACCGCTTCGCCCTCGGCGTCGTCGGTCGAGGTCTGCACACCGAAACGGACGGTGAAGCGGTAGGATTTGGTGGCGTCCATGACGAAGGGCACGGTTTTCGTCGCCTCACCCAGCGCCACCGGCAGGACGCCCGTCGCCAGCGGATCGAGCGTACCGGCATGGCCCGCCTTCTGCGCATTGAAGGCGCGGCGGACCTTGTTCACCACATCGGAGGAGGTCGGGCCCAAAGGCTTGTCGACAACGACCCAGCCAGAGACCGGATCGCCTTTCTTGTGCCGGGCCATGAGGCTCAGTCCTCGTCGCCGGCGGGGCCGAGATCGCGGGCGACTTCAGGCTTGTGCAGCAGGCGGTCGATCGCCTCGGCATTGTCGAAGGAGGTGTCGGGCTCGAAGGAGAGGTCCGGCATGAACTTGAAGGTGACTTCCTTCGAGAGCTGGCCGCGTAGATAGGCGCGGACGCGGGTGAGCGCCGCGGCGAGCGCCGCCGCATCGCCATGGCCGAGCGGCGCGACGAAACAGGTCGCGTGGCGCAGATCCGGGCTCATCCGGACTTCGGTGACGGTGAAGCTGCGGTCGATGAGGTCAGGGTCGCGGATCGTGCCGCGCGAGACGACATCGGCAAGAGCGCGGCGCACGAGTTCGCCCGCGCGCAATTGGCGCTGGCTCGGCGCGCTGGCGCCGCGATGTGATTTTCCGGGTGATTTTCCGGAACCGGATTTTCTCTGCATGGGGTTTTTCCGTTTACCCCCTCATCCGACCCGGGCCTTGCCCGGACGCCCTCTCCCCGAAGGGAGAGGGAAATGACAATCGGGGGCGGCAGCCTCAATCGAGGCTGCGCTTCACCACCTCGACATCGAAACATTCGATGACGTCGCCCTTGCGCATGTCCTGATAATTCTCGAAGGCCATGCCGCATTCCTGACCGGACTGCACTTCCTTCACTTCGTCCTTGAAGCGCTTCAGGGTCGAGAGCTTGCCTTCGTGGATCACGACGTCGTCGCGGATCAGGCGGACATGCGAACCGCGGCGCACCACGCCTTCGGTGACGCGGCAGCCTGCGACCTTGCCGGTCTTGGAAATGTTGAAGATTTCCAGGATTTCGGCATTGCCGAGGAAGGTCTCGCGCAGTTCCGGCGAGAGCATGCCGGAAAGCGCCGCCTTGATGTCGTCCACCAGATCGTAGATGACCGAGTAGTAGCGGATTTCGACGCCGTCCTGACGCGCGGCATCGCGCGCCTGGGAATTGGCGCGGACGTTGAAGCCGATGATCGGCGCGCGCGAGGCGGTGGCGAGCGTGACGTCCGACTCCGTGACGCCGCCGACGCCGACATGAATGACGCGGGCGGTGACTTCGTCGGTGCCGAGCTTTTCGAGCGCCTGCACGATCGCTTCGGCCGAGCCCTGCACGTCCGCCTTGACGACGATCGGCAGCTCTTTCTTGTCCTGCTCCTTGAGCTGCGACAGCATCTGGTCGAGCGAGGTGCGGTTGCCCGTGCCGACGCGCTTGTCGCGGCGCACGCGCTGACGGTAATCCGTGATCTCGCGGGCACGCGCTTCGTTCTCGACGACGCTCATGACGTCGCCTGCTTCCGGTGCGCCGCCAAGGCCGAGCACTTCGACCGGCTGCGAGGGACCGGCGGCCTGAACATTCTCGCCGCGATCGTTGATCAGCGCGCGGACACGGCCCCATTCGGTGCCGGCCACGATGATGTCGCCGACGCGCAGCGTGCCGCGCTCGATGAGGACGGTGCCGACAGGACCGCGGCCCTTGTCGAGCTTCGCTTCGACGATGATGCCTTCGGCCGAACGATCCGGATTGGCGCGCAGTTCGAGCACTTCGGCCTGCAGCAGGATCGCTTCCTCGAGCTTGTCGAGGCCCATGCCGCTCTTTGCGGAAATTTCCACCGCCATGACATCGCCGCCGAAATCCTCGACCACGACTTCATGCTGCAGCAGTTCGTTCTTCACGCGGGAGGGCTCTGCTTCCGGCTTGTCCATCTTGTTGATGGCGACGATCATCGGCACGCCTGCGGCCTTCGCATGGCTGATCGCTTCGATCGTCTGCGGCATGACGCCGTCATCGGCGGCAACGACCAGCACCACGATATCCGTCACCTTGGCGCCACGGGCGCGCATGGAGGTGAAGGCGGCGTGGCCCGGCGTATCGAGGAAGGTGATGCGGTCGCCCGAGCCGAGCGTCACCTGATAGGCGCCGATATGCTGGGTGATGCCGCCCGCTTCGCCGGCGGCGACGTCGGTCTTGCGCAATGCGTCGAGAAGCGAGGTCTTGCCGTGGTCGACGTGACCCATGACGGTGACGACCGGCGCGCGGGGCTGCTTCAGCTCCGCCGCATCGTCCTCGCCGACAAGACCTTCCTCGACGTCCGACTCGGCCACGCGCCTGACGGTATGGCCCATTTCCTCGGCGACGAGCTGGGCGGTGTCGCTGTCGATCACATCGGTGATCTTCAGCATGATGCCCTGCTTCATCAGAATCTTGATGACGTCCACCGCGCGCTCCGCCATGCGGTTCGCGAGTTCCTGGATGGTGATGATTTCCGGGATGACGACGTCGCGCACGATCTTCTGCGGCGCGTCCATCTGGCCCATATGCTTCTTGCGCTCGCGCTCCACGCGGCGGCGCATCGAAGCGAGCGAGCGCTGACGCCCGCTATCGTCGTCGAAAGCCTTGGTGATGGTGAGCTTGCCGCGGCGGCGCTCTTCGCCCCTGCGGACGGCAGGCTGCTTCGGCGCCGCATGACCGGCGCTGCGCTTCGGCTTTTCTTCCTCGTCGCCATCCTCGACCGCGACTTCCTTGACGGCGGCGCGGGGTGCGGGGCGATCGGCGTCGGTGGCAGTGCGGCGCTTCGCATCCTCGGCGGAGCGAGCGCGCGCTTCCTGCTCGGCGGCAAGACGGGCGGCTTCCTCCGTTGCGCGGGCGGCGGCGGCGTTGCGCTCGGCCTCGCGGCGCGCATCTTCCTCGGCGAAGCGGCGCGCTTCTTCCTCGGCCCGGCGGCGATCCTCGCCCTCGCGCTCGCGGGCGCTGTCGAGCGCCAGCGCGCGGGCGGCCTTTTCTTCTTCGGTGAGCGTGCGCAGCACGACACCGGAGCGGGCGCGCGGGGCCTGCTTCTTCTCGGCGGCGGGGGCGGCTTCCTTCTTCGCGGGCGCAGGTGCGGGCGCGGCAGCGGCGGCCGGCGCTTCCTTGGCCGGCGCGACCGGTTTCGCCTTTTCCTCGACCGGCGCGGGCGTGCCGTCCGTCTTCAGCGTACGCTTCTTCTTTTTCTCGACGACGACCGACTTCGAGCGTCCATGCGAAAAATTCTGGCGTACATGGCCAGATTCCACCGTCCGCTTGAGGCTCAGGGTTTTCCCGCCTGCGGCTTTCGGTTTGCGTTCGCTCGTATCGGCCTGATCGGTCATTCCGTTCCTTCGTCAGCTTTCCCGTGCGGCGTCGTCCGCTCGAGCCTGTTCCGGGCGGTCACTCCGCCCATAACGCGAGAGCCTGGCAAGTTCGGCCAAGACTTTCGCCTGTATGCGCCCCGGGATCAGGGCTGCATGTATCACATTTCCGCGGCCCAATGCCAAACCCAATTCGTCGGCCCAGAGCGGGTCGAGAACGGGCACATCGCCCAGAATTCCTTGCTCTTTCGCCACCCGGAGGCGCTGTTCGAGCTTGCGGCGGCCATCCAGCGCGCCATCCCGCGCCTCGATCAGGGCGGCGATGCGGCCGCGGCCAATGGCCGTCAGCACCTTCTCGAAGCCTGTCTCGAGCGCGCCGGACTTGCGGGCAAGACCCATGGCGTCGCCCGCGCGGCGGGCAAGCAGGCGTTCCACAAGGTCCGGAAGCTCCGGACCGGCTGTGACGGACGCCCGGGCGACCTTTGCGAAATGTCCCTTCCGCACCGCCTGTTCAAGTATCTCACGCCGGCCCGTGACCCAAAAGCCACGGCCCGGCAGCTTTTCGGCGAGATCCGGCACGACATGGCCTTCCGGATCGAGCACGAAACGGATCAGGCCTTCCTTGCCGCCTACCTCGCCCGTGACGATGCAGCGCCGCTCGGGGCCCTCATGGCCCTCGTCAGGCTTCTTCACCAAGCTCGTCCGCGTCCTCTCCGTCTTCTTCTTCCTGCGGGGCGAGATCGGCTTCGGTGATCCAGCCCGCCTTGAGGCGCGCGCTCATGATGATGTCGTTCGCGTCGTCGGCCGTCAGATCGAAGCCTTCGAGAATGCCCTGCTGGTGCTTGCGCTCGCCATTCACGGTCTCGTTCCAGCCGATAAGATCGTCGGTGGCGCAGCCGGCGAGGTCCTCGACCGTCTTCACGTCGTTCTCGCCAAAGGCGGCAAGCATCTTCGGCGTCACGCCTTCGACCTCGCCAAGCTCGTCGGCGACGCCCAGCGCACGGCGCTTCTCGTCATATTCGGCGTTCTGGCGCTCGATATATTCGAGCGCGCGGCTCTGGATTTCCTGCGCCGTATCCTCGTCGAAACCTTCGATATCGGCGATTTCGTCGAGATCGACATAGGCCACTTCCTCGATCGAGGCGAAGCCTTCGGAGGCGAGAAGCTGGGCGATCATTTCGTCCACATCAAGCGCCTCGGCGAAGATCGTCGTACGGCTCAGGAACTCTGCCTGGCGGCGCTCGCTTTCCTCGGCTTCGGTCAGGATGTCGATATCCCAGCCGGTAAGCTGCGAGGCAAGGCGCACATTCTGGCCGCGGCGGCCGATGGCGAGGGAGAGCTGATCGTCGGGCACGACGACCTCGATGCGCTGCGTGTCTTCATCGAGCACGACCTTGACGACTTCGGCAGGCGCCAGCGCGTTCACGATGAAGGTCGCCGCATCGGGCGACCACTGGATGATGTCGATCTTTTCGCCCTGAAGCTCGTTCACCACCGCCTGGACGCGGCTGCCGCGCATGCCGACGCAGGCGCCGACCGGATCGATGGAGCTGTCGTTCGAGATGACGGCGATCTTGGCGCGGCTGCCGGGATCGCGCGCGACGGCGCGGATCTCGATGATGCCGTCATAGATTTCCGGCACTTCCTGGCCGAAGAGCTTGGCCATGAACTGGGGATGCGAACGCGAGAGGAAAATTTGCGGACCGCGCTGTTCGCGGCGCACGTCATAGATATAGGCGCGAATGCGGTCGCCATTGCGGAAGGTTTCGCGCGGCAGGAGTTCGTCGCGACGGACGATGGCTTCGCCACGGCCGAGATCGACGATGACATTGCCGTATTCGACGCGCTTCACGATGCCGTTCACGATCTCGCCGATGCGGTCCTTGTATTCGTCGTACTGGCGCTCGCGCTCGGCGTCGCGCACTTTCTGCACGATGACCTGCTTTGCGGTCTGGGCGGCGATGCGGCCGAAATCGACGGGCGGCAGTTCGTCCTCGATGAGGTCGCCGGTCTGCGCGGCCGGGTTGCGGCGCTGCGCGGACTTCAGATCGATCTGCACCGCGTCGTTCTCGACCTGGTCGACCACTTCGAGAAGACGGACGAGGCGGATTTCGCCGGTCTGCGGATTGATGCGGGCGCGGATTTCGTTTTCGGCGCCATAGCGCGAGCGGGCCGCCTTCTGGATCGCCTCCGCCATCGCCTCGATCACGACTTCGCGGTCGATCGACTTTTCACGCGCGACCGCATCAGCGATCTGCAACAGTTCAAGCCGGTTGGCGCTTACTGCCGGTGCCATTCTCTATTCTCCGTCAGAGGAGGCGTCCGGCGCGTCATCGGCCGGGCCCTGTCTTTTGAGACTTTCCCTAATGAGGTCGTCGCTCATCACGAGCTTCGCCTCGCTCACCTTCTGGAACGGCAGGCCGAGAACCTGCGGCTCCGAAAATCCTTCGACTTCGCTTTCGATGAGGATCTCGCCATCCTCGGCGCCCTGCAGCAGACCGCGGAAACGCTTGCGGCCGCCGACGGCTTCGGAGAGTTCGATCTTCGCATCGAAGCCCTGCCAGCGTTCGAAATCCTTCAGCCGCGTCAGCGGCCGGTCGATGCCGGCGGATGAAACCTCGAGATTGTATTCGCCGGGGATCGGGTCCTCGACATCGAGCACGGCGGAGAGGATGCGCGAAAGCTCCTCGCAATCCTCCACCGACATGGAACCGTCGGCGCGCTCGGCCATGATCTGCAGCGTGTGCCCGTCCTGCAGGCCGAAGCGGATGCGCACGATTTCGAAGCCCGCGCCTTCGGCGGGGCCGCGCAGGAGATCGAAGATCTTGCGGGGGACGCCATGCGGCGCGACGAGATGCGTATCGAGCGCATCCGCCGCTTCTTCCCTTTTCCTGTCGAGACCCGTCGAGGCCAAGGCCGCACTCCAGATGGATGTCAAACGGGGCTCCAGATAACAAAAAAAGCGGGCCCCCGTTTCCGGAGACAGCCCACTCTCTGGAGCGTCGCTGACTTGTTGGCGTCTATATAGACCCCTTTCACCCCAAGGGCAAGGGGCGGCTCAGAGGCGCTCGAAGGCGAGGTAGCAGGGGGTGCGGCCCTCGCGGATGGCTTTCGCCTCATAACGGGTGCCGGGCCAGCCTTCGTAAGGTCTGCGCCAGTCTTCGGCCCGTTCGGCGGTCCAGCGGAAGGTCTCGCCCTTTTCGCGGTTGAAGCGGCTCAGATGAGCGAGCGTCCAGGCGATGTAATCGGGGATATCGGAGGCAAAGCGCAGCTCGCCACCCTTGCGGAGGGCGCTGGCGAGGAAGCCCAGCGTCTCCTCATTTATGAAGCGGCGCTTGTTATGGCGCTTTTTCGGCCAGGGATCGGGATAGAGGATGAAGACGCGGGCGAGGCTCGAGGGCGCAAGCCGCTCCAGCAGGAAGCGCGCATCGTCGTTCAATATGCGGACATTCGCGAGATCGCGCTCATGGATCTCGGAAACGAGCTTTGCGACGCCGTTGAGGAACGGCTCGCAGCCCATGATGCCGACGCGCGGATGGGTTTCGGCTTGATGCGCGAGATGTTCGCCGCCGCCGAAGCCCACTTCGAGCCAGACCTCATCCACATCGCCGAAAAGCGTCTTCGGCTCGATCACCGCCTCATCAAGCGAAATGGAGACCCTCGGAAAGAGGGTCTCCATCAAATTCGCCTGACGCGGCTTCAGGGTCTTGCCCTTGGTGCGCCCATAGACGTGACGGCGCGGGATGTCGCTTTCGCCGTTCAAGGGCGCCCCTTCTTCCGCTCAGCGGACCGCGGCTGCGATCTTGTCGGCGATGTCGGTCTTCTCCCAGGAGAAGCCGCCATCCGAATCCGGCGTGCGGCCGAAATGGCCGTAAGCGGCGCTGCGCTCATAGATCGGCTTGTTGAGCTGAAGATGCTCGCGAATGCCGCGGGGCGAAAGGTCCATGCATTTCGCCACGGCGCGCTCGATCGCTTCTTCCTCGACCTTGCCGGTGCCGTGCGTATCGACATAGATCGACAGCGGCTTCGAAACGCCGATCGCATAGGAAAGCTGAATGGTGCAACGGTCGGAAAGGCCCGCCGCCACGACATTCTTTGCGAGGTAGCGCGAGGCATAGGCCGCCGAGCGGTCGACCTTCGTCGGGTCCTTGCCGGAGAAGGCGCCGCCGCCATGGGGCGCTGCGCCGCCATAGGTGTCGACGATGATCTTGCGGCCGGTGAGGCCCGCATCGCCGTCCGGTCCGCCGATGACGAAGATGCCGGTCGGGTTCACATAGAATTCTTCTTCCGGCGGGAACCAGCCCTCGGGCAGAACTTCCTTCACCACGCCACGCACGAGCTCGCGGAGATCGGACTGTTTTACGCCGGCCTTGTGCTGCGTCGAGACGACGACGGAAGTGACGCCGACGGGCTTGCCGTTTTCATATTTCAGCGTGACCTGGCTCTTCGCATCGGGCTCGAATTCCGGGCGTTCGCCGGAATGGCGGAGCTCGGCCATGCGCTTCAGGATGCGGTGCGAATAAATGATCGGGGCCGGCATGAGCACATCGGTTTCGCGGCAGGCATAGCCGAACATGATGCCCTGGTCGCCCGCGCCCTCATCCTTGTTGCCGCTCGCATCGACGCCCTGGGCAATGTCGGCGGACTGGGCATGAAGCAGCACTTCGCAGCGCGCGTTCTTCCAGTGGAAGCCATCCTGCTCATAGCCAATCGCCTTCACGGCGTTGCGCGCCGTTTCCTCGATCAGTTCCTTGGTGATGCTTTCATGACCGCGCACTTCGCCGGCAAGGACGATGGTGTTCGTCGTGGTCAGCGTTTCGCAGGCCACGCGCGAAAAGGGATCGCGCGAGAGATAGAGATCGACGACGGCATCGGAAATCCTGTCGCACACCTTGTCGGGATGCCCCTCGGAAACGGATTCGCTGGTGAACAGGTAATTTGACCTAGCCAAAATTGATCTCCCTCATATGTGTGAGATGAGTTTCATGCCGGTTGAGGCGAAAACGCCTCCGGCATTTTTCATTCGTGGCGGTGCAATGGGCATGTCTGCCAATGGCCGGCAAAGCGCTGCCCCCGCCGCCGGCCATGGTTGTTGCAAGGAACAGATGCGGGGTCAACAGCAGATCGGAAAAAGATATGCACATAAGTGCATATCGTTCTGTCATTCACCGTAATGAAGGAAAACCGGCTATTCCGCCCCGGATTCGTCGGGCTCGCCGGCCAGCGCCTTTACGAGATCGAGAATGCGCTTGCGGAGCCGCGGGTCGGAAATCGCGAAAAAGGCGCTGTTGAGCTGGATGCCCTCGGCACTTGAGAGGAGTTCGGTATCGAAATGGGCAGGTGCGGCGCCATCCGCCTGCCCCTCCCGCTCCAGCCCCTCGAAGAAGAAGTCGATGGGCACACCCAGCACCGTGCCGATCTGATAGAGGCGGCTCGCGCCGATGCGGTTCGAGCCCTTCTCGTATTTCTGGACCTGCTGGAAGGTGAGACCGAGGCTCTCGCCGAGCTTTTCCTGGCTCATGCCGATCAGCATGCGGCGCATCCGGACACGGGCGCCGACATGCACATCCACGGGATTGGGCAATTTGCGGGTCATGGGTGGACCTCTACAAGTAGCAGGGGGCCAAGACTACAACTTTAAGTCGCGGACGCCAGCCCGCACCCCGTCGCATATGGCGGCAATGGAGGGTTGCCGTCCAATCCGGATGCAACCGGCGATCAGCCGGGGCGGCGGCGCCTTGCATCCCAAAAGGCAGCCACGGCCGCGAGCAGCATCAGGAAAGCGGCCAGAAAATCGCCAAGCCGTGCATAAAGCGTCGGCGAGAGGGGGGCGGGAAGCTGCGCATCGATGACGCCGGCCTGGTCGAGCGGCAGGCTCTCAAGGACGCGGCCATAGGGATCGACCAGGGCGGAGACGCCGCTATTGGCCGAGCGGACGATGGGCAGTCCCTGCTCGACCGCGCGCATCCGCACCTGCGAGAAATGCTGATAGGGGCCCGCCGAGGCGCCGAACCAGGCATCGTTGGTGATGTTGACGAGCCAGGCCGGTCGCTCGCCGGCGGCCACCACCTTGCCGGGGAAGATCACCTCGTAGCAGATGAGCGGGCTCACCGGCGGGACGCCGGCGACGTTCAGCGTGCGCGGGCCCGGGCCTTCCTCGAAGCTGCCCTGGAACTGCACGAGCTGGCGCAGCCCGATGCGGCCGAGAAGATGGCGGAGCGGCACATATTCGCCGAAGGGCACGAGATGATGCTTGTCGTAGGTTTCGACGATCTCGCCCTTGTCGTTCAGGACATAGAGCGAGTTGTAGAAGACGCTGAGCCGGTTCGCCGGGCCGCCGGGCGCAGATTCGGCGCGGTTCGACCCGACGATGAGATGCGAGCCCTCGGGCAGGGTGCGGCCGATCGCGGCCAGCACATAAGGCTCGCGGGCGAGCAGCACGGGCACGGCATTTTCCGGCCAGACGATCAGCGTGCCGGGGGCGGGGCCGTTGGGACGCTCTTCCGTCGGCTCGCGCGACATGCGCAACAGCTGGCCGATGATGGTGAGGAGCCGCTCCTCGCTGTCCCAGTCGCGCGCGAAGGGCGTGTTCGGATGGACGATGCGAACCTGCGCAGCGTTCGAATAATCGAGCGTCGCGGATGAAAGGCGCGCCGCGCCGCCGAGCCAGATGAGCGCGAGGCATGCAAGTGCAATGGCGGGGGCGGCAAGAAGATTGCCGTCGATGCGGCGCGCGATCGAGGCGCCGCGCGTATCGAAGGAAGCGACGGCGCCCGCGATCAGCATCGCGAAGAAGGTGAGCCCGTAAGGGCCGACAAGCGCGCCTGCCTGCATCAGCGCATCGGAGGCCGAGAAGGAACTGCCGATCAGGTTCCAGGGGAAGCCCGTCAATATATGGCCGCGCAGCCATTCGAGGCATGTCCAGACCACGGCGAAGATCGCGATGCGGCGATAGCCATGCAACCAGAAGAGACGCGCAAACGCCGTCGCGGCGGCGGTGAAGAGCCCGAGGCCCGCCGGCAGAAGCGTGACCGCGACCGGGAGGAGGAAAGCGAATTTCTCCGCATCGACAAGGAAGGCGTTGCCGACCCAGAAAAGGCCGAGCAAAAAATAGCCGAAGCCGAACCACCAGCCGATAAGGCCCGCGCGCCACAGGACGCGGCGGCGGCGCGAGCGCGTCGGCTCGCCCACGCCATCGAGCAGCCAGACGAGAACGGGGATGGTGATGAAGAGAAGCGGCAGAAGCCCGTAGGGCGGCAGCGCCAGCGTGCTCGCGGCGCCGGCGGCGAAAGCCGCGCCATGGCGGCGCCAGCCACGCAGCTCGGCAAGGGCGGAAGCAAAACTTTCCAGGCGGAAAACCGCGGCGGGCAGCAGGGTCTCGATGCGCACGGGGCTCAGCCTTCCGCTTTCGCGAGCGGCTCTTCCTCGCCCGGGGCCGGGAGAAGGTGGATGCGCACCCGCTTGATGCGGCGGGGATCGGCATCCTTCACCTCGAATTCGAGACCGGCGGGATGGCGCACAAGCTCGCCGCGGATGGGCACGCGGCCGAGCAGCGAGAAGACGAGCCCGCCCAGCGTGTCGATGTCGTCCTCATTCTCCTCATCGACGAGACGGACGCCGATCATCTCCTCGAGATCGTCGACGTCGCAGCGTGCATCGGCATCGATGGTGCCGTCATCGCGCTTCACGAGAGAGGGGCCGCTGTCGACATCGTGCTCGTCCTCGATTTCGCCGACGATCTGTTCCACGAGATCCTCGATCGAGACGAGACCGTAGGTGCCGCCATATTCGTCGATGACGAGCGCGAGATGGATGCGCGTCGCCTGCATCTTCACCAGAAGATCGATCGCGGGCATGGATGGCGGCACGAAGAGAACGTCGCGGCGGATCGTGCGGAGCGAGAAGGGCGGGCGCGGCGCGGCCGTCTCGGTCGCGGGGGGCGCGAGGAAGGCCAGCACATCCTTCAGATGGACCATGCCGACCGGATCGTCCAGCGTTTCGCGGTAGACGGGCATGCGCGAATGGGCGCTGTCGCGATAGAGCCGCAGCACTTCGTCAAGCGTCGCGTTTTCGTCGACCGCCACGACGTCTGCGCGCGGCACCATGACATCGTCCACGCGCAGCTCGCCGAATTTGAGGATGTTGACGAGCATGTGCCGCTCTTCGGCGGTCAGGCTGCGGTGGGAATCGTCGTGCTCCTCGATGACTTCCTCGAGGCTTTCGCGCAGCGAGCTGTCGCCGTTTCCGTTGCCCTTGCCGAGAAATGCCCGCAGCCAGCCGAAACGGGGACGCTGCCTCTCGTCCCTTGCTGGCGGTTCGCCCTGTCGCTCGCTTGTATCGGCCATTTGTCTTGCAGTCGTTTCGTCGGAAATGTCAGACGGCATAAGGATCGGCAATGCCGAGATCCTCGAGAATGTCGCGCTCGAGCGCTTCCATTTCTTCCGCTTCCTCATCAGCCATGTGATCGTGGCCGAGAAGATGCAGAACGCCGTGAACGGTGAGGTGGGTGAGGTGATCGGCGAAGCTCTTGTTCTGTTCCTGCGCCTCGCGCGCGATCGTCTCGCGGGCGAGGACGACATCGCCGAGAAGGGGGAGCTCGTCGCGGAAAGCCTGTTCGGGAGCGCCGGTATCCGGCATTTCGGCGGCCGGGAAGGAGAGCACGTTGGTGGACCCCTCCTTGCCGCGATAGGCCTTGTTCAGCCGGGCCACGAGTTCATCGTCACCGAGCACGACGCAGAGTTCGCCGGGCTCGCCGCCGCAAACCACCGCATAGGCATGCTCGGCCGCGCGCCGCACCGTTTCCTCGGCGGCGCTGTCCCAGTCTCCAGCCTCGCGCAGAACCTCTATCTCGAGCCCGGAAACCGGACTTCGGCTCTTTTCGCCCCGTTTTCGCCCTGGCGTGGCGCTCATTTGCCCTTCTCTCCCAGCAGATCGCGCTCGCGGGCATTATAGGCCTTCACGATGCGCGTCACGAGGGGGTGCCGCACGACATCGGCATCGGTGAAGTTGACGGTGGCGACGCCCGGCACACCGTCGAGAATATCGAGCGCATCGCGCAGGCCCGATTTCGCGCCGAGCGGCAGGTCCACCTGGCTCGGATCGCCGGTGATTGCCATGCGGCTGTTCTCGCCAAGGCGCGTCAGGAACATCTTCATCTGCACCGGCGTGCAGTTCTGCGCCTCGTCCAGAATGACGAAGGAATTGGCGAGCGTGCGGCCGCGCATGAAGGCAAGCGGGGCGACTTCGATCTCGCCGCTTTCAAGACCCTTCATCGCCTGCTCGCCGGGCAGCGTGTCGTAAAGCGCGTCGTAGAGCGGGCGCAGATAGGGATCGATCTTTTCCTTCAGGTCGCCCGGAAGGAAGCCGAGGCGCTCGCCCGCCTCGACGGCCGGACGCGAAAGGATGATGCGGTCCACGCGCTTCTGCAGCAGCATGGAGACGGCGACGGCGACGGCGAGATAGGTCTTGCCGGTGCCGGCCGGGCCGACGCCGAAGACGAGTTCGTTCTGCATCAGCGCATCGATATAGGTGCCTTGCGTCTGCGAGCGCGCGGAAATCACGCGGCGTTTCGTCTGGATCTGGTGACGGCCGAAGCCGCCTTGCGGCTTGTCGAGATCGGCTTCGGGCGCGGTCGCCATGCGGATCGCCCCGTCGACCTCGCCTGCCGTCACGTCCTGACCGGATTTCAGCCGCGCATAGAGATCGCGGAAGACGCGGTCCGCCTGATTGCGCGCATGGGGCTTGCCGGTGATGACGAGCTTGTTGCCGCGCGAGGTCGCGAGCACGCCGAGACCCTGCTCGATCCGCGCCAGATTCCTGTCGTTCGTTCCGAAAAGCTCCGTCAACAGACGATTGTCGTCAAAGGCGATGACGAGACTGTCGTCGCCGCCCTCGCCGCCCTTCGCGGTCTTTACGCCACCCGTTGCGCTCAACTCAGCCCTGTCCTTTCGCTGTGCGAATGACCACATGTCATCAGGCGGTGACGGCCTCCGTCATCAGGAGGCGTCCCCGCAGGGAATTGCGATAGCCTTCCTCGATCTCGACTTCGACGATTTCACCGAAAAGGCTTTCCGGCGCCTCTTCGACGTGAACGGATTGCAGCCAGGGGCTGCGGCCGACGAGCTGGCGCTCGCCCTTGCCGCGCCGGTCGAACAGGACCGGCATGACGCGGCCCGCGCAGGCGCGGTTGAAGGCGATCTGCTGCTCGCCGAGAATATCCTGCAGGCGGGCAAGCCGCTCGCTCTTCACCTCTTCGGGAAGCTGATCTTCCTCTCCCGCCGCGGGCGTGCCGGGGCGGGGGCTGTATTTGAAGCTGTAGGCCTGCGCGAAGCCCACTTCGCGCACGAGCGACAGCGTCGCCTCGAAATCCGCGTCCGTCTCGCCGGGGAAGCCGACGATGAAATCGGACGAGAGCGCAATGTCGGGGCGTGCGGCGCGGATGCGTTCGATGAGGCGGAGATAGGTTTCCGCATCGTGGCGGCGGTTCATCGCCTCGAGAATGCGGTCGGACCCCGACTGCACGGGAAGATGCAGATAGGGCATCAGCTCCGGCACTTCGGCATGGGCGGCGATCAGCTCTTCATCCATGTCGCGGGGGTGGCTCGTCGTGTAGCGCAGGCGCTCGACACCATCGATCTTCGCGAGTTCGCGGATCAGCGTGCCGAGAGAAGCGGCGCCGCCCTTCCCGTCCTCGCCGTGAAAGGCGTTCACATTCTGGCCGAGCAGCGTGATCTCGCGCACGCCCGCATCGGCAAGGGCGTGGGCCTCGTCGAGGATGCGCGCGACGGGCCGCGAGAATTCCGCGCCGCGGGTATAAGGCACGACGCAGAAGGTGCAGAACTTGTCGCAGCCTTCCTGGATGGTGAGGAAGGCGGTGGCGCCGCGCGCCAGCGTCTTGCGGCGCTCGGGCGCGGGCAGCGCCTCGAATTTGTCTTCCGCCGGAAACTCCGTCTCGACGATGCCGGGGCCGCCATTTTCGAGCCGGGCCACATAGTCCGGCAGGCGGTGATAGGTCTGGGGGCCGAGCACGAGATCGACGGCGGGTGCGCGACGGCGCATCTCCTCGCCTTCGGCCTGCGCGACGCAGCCGGCCACGCCGATCACGAGGCTTTCGCCCCGGCCGGATTTTTCCTTCTTCAGATCGCGCAGACGGCCGAGCTCCGAATAGACCTTCTCCGCCGCCTTTTCGCGGATGTGGCAGGTATTCAGAATGACGATGTCGGCCTCTTCGGGCGTCTCGACCTCGGCATAGCCGGACGGAGCCATGACATCGACCATGCGGGCCGAGTCATAGACATTCATCTGGCAGCCATAGGTCTTCACGAAGATCTTCTTGCGCGGCGCGCCGGGCATGGCCTGCGGGGCCTCAGCCGGTGCGACGGGTCGGGATGGCGCGGATTTATCCTGCAATGTGTGCGCTCGGCTCCTCAGGGAACTCAACCATGGGCGCAGTCTAACATGGCTTGCGCCGGGCGGGCGACCGGTTTGACCTTTCAGGCGCCCGCCGCGAGCGGGCGGATTTCCTCAGGCGCGGCCAGTTCGGTTTGCGGCTCGCCGGCGCGGCCATTCAGCGCCCGGGTCACCCCTTCGCGGCAGCGCGCCTCGCAATAGGCCGCCAGTGCCTTGCGGTTGCCGATTTCGCGGATCGTGACGGGTTCATGAAACTCGGCGATCACCTCGATCGGGCCAAGGGAGAAGGCCTCCCAGAGATGGGGGAAGAGTTCCATATCGCCATACCAGGCGAAAAAGGGCCGGAAATAGCGGCCCATAGGGATGCCGTTGAGCTTCACATAGGCGACGGAAAGGGGCTGGACCACGAGATCGTCCTCCCTGTCCTCCTCGCCATTGACGATGGTGAGCTGGGCGACGCTCATCAGGGCGCTCTTGAAGGGCAGCACCCTGTTGCCGTCGCTCGAGGTGCCTTCGGGGAAGAGCACCAGCCGGTCGCCCGCCGCGATGCGGGCATGGATCTCGTTGCGGGAATGGGCGGTGCGGGTGCGCCGCTCCCGCTCCACGAAGACGGTCTGCTGCAATTTCGCCAGCGTGCCGAAAAAGGGCCAGCCCGCCACTTCGCTCTTCGCCACGAAGGAACAGGGCGCGAGCGAGGCGATGACCGGGATATCGAGCCAGGATGTGTGATTGGCGGTGACGAGGCTTGCGCCGCCGCGATAGGGTTCGCCGCGCACGGTGACCTTGATGCCGACGAGCCAGCACAGGAAGCGGTGATAGCGGTTGGGCAGGGCGCGGGCATAGGCGAAGCCGAATTTCAGGCCGGCCCATTGCAGCGGCATCAGAATGACCGCCGAGAGCATGAAGCCGGCAAGCAGAACAGCGGCCCGAGCGGTTGCCATATGCGTCTCCAGCCCCGCCGCCCCAAGGGGCGGAACAGGGGTCAGCCCTTGTTCCTGGTATCCGTCTTCTTGTTCCGGTCGAGCGGCACGCCGTAGAGCTCCAGCCGGTGATCGACCAGCTCGAAGCCGAGTTCGCGCGCGATGATCTGCTGCAGCCGCTCGATCTCGTCGTTATGGAATTCGATGACCGTGCCGTTCTGAAGGTCGATCAGGTGATCGTGATGTTCTTCCGGCACCTGCTCGTAGCGGGAGCGGCCATCGCGGAAATCATGCCGCTCCAGAATGCCCGCTTCCTCGAAGAGGCGGACCGTGCGGTAGACCGTCGCGATCGAGATCTTGCTGTCGACATCGGCGGCGCGGCGATAGACCTCCTCGACGTCGGGATGGTCATGCGCGACGGAAAGCACGCGCGCGATCACGCGGCGCTGATCCGTCATCCGCATCCCTTTTTCGACGCAGAGAGTCTCGATCCGTTCGGGATCCATCGGCATGTCTTCGGGGCGCAGGGCCGCTGTCGTCTTGTCTGTCATCCCGCGCATCATAGGCCAAGGGCAATGGGCTTGTCACCAAGGAGCGGCGCGGGCGCAGGCGCTTTCCGCACCGAAAAACCCTTTTCCTGCAAAGGATTTAAGACGGGCGCGCGGGCGGGGCGAGATCGAGCTTCAGCGTGCGCGCGGCGACGGGCGCGCCCGCGCGGCGGTAATAGCCGGGGCGCATGCCGACGAGATAGAAGCCGATGCCTTCATAGAGCCTGAGGGCGGCTTCGTTGTCGTCGGCAACCTCGAGGAAAATCGCCTCCGCGCCGCCCGCCATGGCGTGAGCAACGGCGGCTTCGGCGAGGCGGCGGCCGAGGCCTGCGCGGCGGCTCGCCGGGTCGACGCAGATGGTGAGGATTTCGGCTTCGCCGCCGCCGATGCGGAAGATGACGAAGCCCGACAGCGCCGGGCCCGGGCCGAGGGCGAGCGCAAAGGTGCCGGGCATGGCCAGGAGCTCGCGCATCGCCGCTTCGTCCCAGGGCTCGTCGAAGGCGCGGGCATGGAGCGCGGCCATGGCGGCGGCGAGTTCCGCGCCCGCGGGGCGCGGCGCCTCGCTCACGCGGCCTCCGGATCGCGACCGCCGGGAAGCTTCGCATCGGGCGCGCGAATATAAAGAGGCTCGGGCGCGACGCGGAAGGCACCAAGCCCCTGCGCGGCGATGCGGGCAAGCGCGATGCGGCCGACCGCTTGCGCCTCGGGCTGCGGTTTCGCCGGGGAGAGGCGGAAGGGGCGGCCCGCCGCTTCGAGGCGGGCGCCCAGAAGTTCCGCGCCGGTGCCGACGAGCACGGCCTTGCCTTCCGGCAGATGGGCCAGCGCCTCGTCGAGCGCGACAAGGAGAGGCGGGGTGAGCGGTGCAAGAGAGGACGAAAAGGCCTGCATATAGACTTCATCGCGCCGCGCATCGAAAAGCGCAACGCATGTTTCGTCCGCTTCGGCGCCGGCGGGCTCGGCCACCGCCTCAAGCGTGGTGACGCCGACCAGCGGCAGCGACCGGGCGAGCGCGAGGCCGCGCGCGGCGGCAAGGCCGACGCGAAGGCCCGTGAAGGTGCCGGGGCCGATGGTGACGGCGAGCGCATCGAGATCGGCGAAGCCGAGGGCTGCTTCCGCCAGCATGGTTTCGAGAAGCGGCATCAGCGCTTCGGCGTGTCCCCGCGTGCGCGGCTCGAAGGATGAGGCGAGCACGCCCTCGCCATCCATGATTGCGGCGGAAAGCGCCCCTTGCGCTGTGTCGAAGGCGAGAAGGATCAAGGGGCGCGATGCTCCGTACAGGGATCAGACGATCGTGCAGGCGTCGTCGAAGGGGAGGCGGGGGCTGCGGGCGAAGAGGCCCGAAGGATCGCCGTAACCGAGATTGCAGAGGAAGTTCGACTTCACCGTGGTGCCCGCGAAATAAAGCTCGTCCGCCTTCTTCATGTCGAAGCCGGACATCGGCCCGCAATCGAGGCCGAGCGAGCGCGCGGCGATCATGAAATAGGCGCCCTGCAGCGATCCGTTGCGGAAGGCGGTCTGCTCGGCCCATTCCTTCGACCAGTTGAACCAGGTCTTTGCTTCCGGCGCATGGGGGAAGAGCTCGGGCAGGCGCTCGTAGAATTCGACGTCATAGCCGATGACGGCGGTGACGGGGGCCTGCATCGACTTCTTCAGATTGCCTTCGGAGAGAACCGTCGCGAGCTTTTCCTTCGCTTCCTTCGACTTCACGAAGATAATGCGGGCGGGCGAGCAGTTGGCGCTGGTCGGGCCCCATTTCATCAGCTCGTAAAGCGCTTTCAGCGTCTCGTCGGAAACGGGCTTGTCCGCCCACGCATTATGCGTGCGCGCCTCGCGGAAGATGATGTCGAGCGACTTGTCGTCGAGCTTGCTGCTCATAAGGCCTCCGGGATATTCGAATGAAACTTCCGCCACGATAGCGGCTTCGCGCGGCGGCGCCAGCCATGCGCGCCTCGAAGTGACCGCGCGTCACGCGTCAGATCTGGCGGACTTCGACGATCTCGGGGATGTAATGCTTCAGCATGTTTTCCACGCCGCGCTTCAGCGTGACGGTGGAGGAAGGGCAGCCCGCGCAGGCGCCCTGCATGTTGAGGAAGACGACGCCTGCCTCATAGCCCTGGAAGGTGATGTCGCCGCCATCCTGCGCGACGGCGGGGCGGACGCGCGTATCGAGGATTTCCTTGATCTGGGTGACGATCTCGCCGTCCTCGCCGTCATGGGCGGCATGGCCGTCATCATCCTCCGCGCCGCCGGCGGCAAAGAGGATCGGCGCGCCGGAGGTGAAATGCTCCATGATGGCGCCGAGCAGCGCGGGCTTCAGATGCTGCCATTCGCCGGACGACTTCGTGACGGTGATGAAATCCGCGCCGAAAAAGACGCCGGAGACGTTTTCTACCGCGAAAAGCCGCATGGCGAGCGGCGAGCGGGCGGCGGCCTCGGCGGTCGGGAAATCGGCGGCGCGGCCCTCGCCCAGCACCTCGCGGCCCGGCAGGAACTTGAGCGTCGCCGGGTTGGGGGTCGCCTCGGTCTGGATGAACATGGGCAAAAACCCTTTCGGTATCGTGGTTTAGCGGCGCGCGGCGCGCCCGCGATTTGCCCTATAGATGGACCCTCACGCGCGGCGAATCAAGCGAGAGAGCGGATCGCCTCTTCGGTGAGGCTGCCCGGCACCACGGTGACGGGAATGGGGAAGGATTTGTCGGCCGCCGAGGCCACCATGGAGACGAGGGGGCCCGGCCCTTCCTTGCCCGTGCCGGCGGCGAGAACGAGGATCGCGACATCCTTGTCCTCGGCGATGAGCTGCATCACCTGCTCGGTGCGGCGGCCCTCGCGGATCACGAGTTCGGGCATGATGCCCGCATATTCGTTCACATGGGCGGCAAGGCGGTGGAGCAGTTCCTCGGCCTCGGCGCGCGCCTCTTCCTGCATGATGGTCTTCACGCCGAGCCATTGCTGCGCGGCCTCGCCCGGCTCGATCACGGCGAGCAGCGTCACCACGCCATTGGTATGGCTCGCGCGGAGGCTCGCGAAATGGATCGCGACTTCGGATTCGGGCGTGCCGTCCACGATGACGAGGAATTTGCGCCGCTTGGCGCCGGGGGAAGACGGTTCGGATGCGCTCATGGGGCGGATGCTGCCACCGGGCGGGACGCGGAGCAAGCCTCAGGCTTTTTTGGCCGAGGCGGCCTCGAAAACGGCAAGCTGCGCGGCGAAAGCGCGGCGATAAGCGGGCCGCGCCTCGGCCCGGGCGACATAGGATGAGAGCGTGGGAAAGGCGGCCAGCAGCGCCGAGCCCGCGATCCTCTGCAGCACGGAGACCATCATCAGGTCGCCCGCGCTGAACTGGCCGTCGAGCCAGTCGGCCTCGCCGAGATGCGCGGCGACTTGCTCGAGCCGCGCGCGGATGCGGGCCTCCATGAAGGGGAGCCGCGCCTCATACCAGCTTTCGTTCCGCTCCGCGTAGCCCGCCGACTCGCGTTCGAGGATCGGAGGCTCGACCGTGTTGAGGGCGGCAAACATCCAGGAGAGCGCGCGGGCGCGCGCCGCATCGTCTTCCGGCAGCAACCCGCCATGGCGCTCCGCGATATGAAGCACGATCGCGCCCGTTTCGAAGAGCGCGACGCCCTCTTCCTCATAGGTCGGGATCTGCCCGAAGGGCTGGAGCGCGAGATGCGCCGGTTCCTTCATCTGCGCGAAGGAGAGAAGCCGCACCTCATAAGCCACCCCCGCCTCCTCCAGCGCCCAGCGAATGCGCGTATCGCGGGCAAGCCCGCGGCCGCGGTCGGGAGAGGCTTCAAAGGCTGTGATGATGGGGGGCATACGGAGGGGTCTTTGGTGCGAATATGTATTAGTATACGTGAGATTTGTCGTCGTTCTTTAGGGCACTCTGCTAGATGGCACTCGGGCAAAAAGAGGGGGATAGCCTGTCCACGATAAAAACAACTGACCTGACATCAGCGCTAACAGGGGACCCTGAAGCGTTGGAAGTTCACCTCGCCTTGGTCGAGCGTGATGTTCTGATAGATGGCTGTTTGGTCAAAATTCATTGCCATTGCCTGACTGTGGATGGGAATGGGCGTACCCAAGTACGACGACTTGCTGAATTTATGCGCAATGCTGTCGCCGACTACGCGATTCCACGATCCAAGCTTGCCCAAGCCAAGGCTCGCGATCTCAAGTTCAATAGCACCGAGGCCGTCGCCGCTTTGACGGAGGAGGCCCGGCGTTCTTTCACTGATATTGCCACAACAGGAGAAGGAGGCGAGATGCTCCTTTTTCTTCTGGCCGAACGATTCCTCAAGCTGCCGCAGATACTCTGCAAAATGGACCTGAAGACAGACGGAAGGATGCACTATCATGGTGCGGACGGTGTGTACGCGGGCGTCACCAAAGAAGGGATGCTGAAGCTCTATTGGGGAGAGTCGAAAGTCTACCAAAACAGCGGAGCTGCGATCAAAAATTGTTTGGCTTCTCTGGCGCCGTTCCTAGTTGAGGAGGAGCATGAAGGCGCGGAGCGCGAGCGCGACCTCATCCTACTCAGCGACAAAGCAGATCTTAGCGATCCGTCACTGACGCAAGCACTCAAGCGCTATTTTGATAAGGACTCAACGCTTTCTAAGCGTGTGCAGTATTGTGGGGTAGCCCTTGTCGGATTTGATGCGAGCTTCTACCCCGACAAAGATGTCAAAGCGGTTGCGGACGAGCTTGCTGAAGCTGCACGGAGTGAAATCTCAGCTTGGAAGACAAAAATTGAGGAACACCTCAAAATTGAGAAGCTCCACCAATTTGAAATAGAGATGTTCTGCCTTCCGCTACCATCTGCCAGCGAATTCCGCGGGGCGTTCCTCAGGGCGATGGGGATAGAGAAATGAATCTAAACGAGCTCCAGTCATGGCTGATCGAGACGGGTATCCGGGATGACCTCGACACCATCACGCAGTGTACGGTCAAGACCGAGCTCGACAATCTTATAACAGAACCAGGGGATGACCCGGTCTCAACGATCGATTGGCCGAGACTCTTGCTAACCGGAAGTATTTTGGCTCGCTCCGATGTTCGAGAAAATCAAGAGGCGGCACTACGAATTGCGACTGGCGCCATATCGCTTTCTGACAGGCAGTCAATCAAAGACGCTGGCGCGGTTTTGTTCGGCAAGCTTTCGAATTTCCGTGCGACTAAGCTCGCCAATGATCGCGAATTGCTTCCCCCCGACCTTGAGGGCCGCCTTGGAATCGCATTGCGTATCGAAGCACAACGGCGTCAGATGGATCAGGCGGTGCTCGTAGAGTCGAGCGGACAATGGCTTCAAGTTAATGAATTCCAACAACGCTTCTGGTCCAATGCCGGCGACCACAATTGGCTCTCCGCATCAGCTCCAACGGCATCGGGCAAGACATTCCTTGTACTGCAGTGGCTGATAGACCAACTTCGTTCTAGCGAAGCCCGCGTTGCGGTTTATCTGGCCCCGACCAGAGCTCTGGTCTCAGAGATTGAGGGGAATCTCTTATCTCTGCTCGGCAAAGATCGTGACATCGAGGTGTCTTCACTTCCATTGCGCGACAAGTATGATACCGCGCGAGCAAGTGGAAAGTTACTTATACTGGTGTTTACTCAGGAACGGCTTCATCTCTTTGCCAATATCCTGAGTGATGCATTCACTACCGATGTGTTGATCGTGGATGAGGCACATAAGATTGGAGACAATCAACGAGGCGTTATCCTACAAGATGCGGTAGAGCGCGCGAGCCGCGCCAATCCGAAACTCAAAGTGGTCTTTATTAGCCCTGCGACCCAAAATCCGGAGGAGCTTCTCGCTGACGCACCTGAGGGAGTGCGCGTAGCCGCCGTAGATAGCGATGCACCGACGGTTCTTCAGAACGTTATCGTTGCCGAACAGGTTCCGCGCAAGCCAAAGCTATGGAGCCTTGCCGTTCGTCAGCAAACTGCGATGTTGCCGGTTGGCACACTTCAACTGGCCAACTCGCCTGCCGGTTTGCGCAAGCGGCTCGCATTTATTGCTGCGGCAGTGGGTGAGCGGGGTGGAACGCTCGTCTATGTTTCTGGTGCGGCAGAATCGGAGAACGTAGCCAACTTGATCAGCCAGCTACTCCCTCAGCCAGAGGCACCTGATCCTGAGCTCGTTGAGTTGGCGGACCTCGCTCGAAAGGGGGTACACCCCAATTTTATGCTGGCGCCGTTGGTTGAGCGAGGCGTTGCTTTCCACTATGGCAATATGCCGTCACTGATACGACTCGAGATTGAGCGCCTGTTTCGTTCAGGCAAGATCCGCTGCTTGGTGTGCACTTCGACCTTGATTGAGGGTGTCAATTTGTCATGCCGCACTATTGTCTTGCGCGGCCCCCGAAAGGGCGTTGGACATCCGATGGAGCCACATGACTTCTGGAATCTCGCCGGGCGGGCGGGCCGGTGGGGCAATGAGTTTCAAGGTAACATTATATGCATCGATCCGCATGACCGAGAAGCTTGGCCTCGCGGTGTGCCGGTGCGGTTGCGTTATCCGATCAAGCGCGAGAGTGACACAGTCCTCGATATGGGCGACAGCATGGCTGACTATCTTGATCGCCGAGCCACTGTCGCTCTGACTGAAATCAACAATGCAGACAAATTTGAGCAGGTAGGAGCGTATCTCCTTGCTTCTTACCTGCGGTTGGGATCGATATTGGAAGCCGATCTCGCGAAGCGCCATGATCCGGCGACCGTAGCGAGGCTAAACAAGAGTCTCGCTCTACTAGCAGAACAGGTTGAAATCGACGCGAAGCTCGCCGGCCGTCATCCCGGCGTTAGCGCCCTTGGTCTCCAACACCTGTTGGATGCCTTCCGAAGTTACGCAGGCGATGTTGAAAATTTGTTGCCTGCTGAGGTTAACAGCGTAGATAGCTATGATCGTTTCGTGACCATTATGCGGCGCATCAACCAACATCTTTTTCCCGCATTCTTACCCGATGGATTGATCCCACTTCATGCTCTGATCGTCGTCCAATGGCTTAGTGGCTTCTCTTTGGCGGCAATGATCCGGAAGAACATCGATTATCATAAAAAAAACAACAAGCCCTACACGCTGCCTGCATTAATCCGAAGCACTATGGAGCTGGTTGAACAGACGGCACGCTTTAGAGCGCCAAAGTATTTCTCTGCTTACATGGACGTTCTTAGTCGGCATTTGCGGGAGATAGGAAGGGAAGACCTGATTGACCCCGACGTCGATATCGGAACGCAGCTTGAATTTGGCGTATCCTCGCGCACTCTGCTTTCATTGATGGAGTTAGGGTTGTCGCGAATGAGCGCGGTCGCGCTATATGAGAAAATCGTCGCCGACAACTTAAGTAAGGAAGACTGCTTAGCATGGGTTGCTGAGCGCGAATCACAATTTGAGGGAATGGACATTCCCGCGATCATCCTTCGGGAAATTCGAGAGAAACTCTCCTCCTGACGAAGGTGGACAAATGATTGAAGCTCATCATGGAGAATCAAATGCCAGCAAAGCCGATCAGCTTTGGTTCACTGCACTTCGCCAAGAAGGGTGATGCTGAAGAATACTTGAAAGTGATGCTCTACAAATATGATTTGGGCGACAAGGTGAGCGCGGACGATGCAGCGATCTTGATGGGGGCGCTTGTTCTTCACCCTGAGGCAACTGAAAAAATTGGCTGCGGAATTTCCCACTTTAGCGTCCGCAGCGGCGGCTTCGGAACTCGATGTTTTTGGGTCAATCGAACAGACGGAACGACAGAAGATTTTTCGTTTCGGACTTGTATCTACGGTTGAATGAACATCCTTATTACTTCAGCAAAATATTGCTCACCTCGCGCAGCTGCGTGCGGGCGCGCATGAGGTAGAAGCCTTGCATGGCGAGGTGGTTGGGCTGGAACTGGGCGTCGGGGGCGCCGTTCGTCACCACCCAGGGATCGATGAGCGCGGCTTTGCGGAAACTGTCCATCATCTCGTTCCAGGATTTCTGCACGCCGCGCTCGGCGATGATTCGGGCGAAGTCCTTTTCGAGCCCGGAGAGCACCATGTAATAGCCGTAGAGCTTGCCCTTGGTGAAATAGAAGATGTCGTCGGCCTGGGTGTCGAGGAAGCTGCCCGCTTCATCCGTGACGTGACGATCGATGAGCGCGGACGAGGAGCCGAGATCGGCGGCGAAGCGCTCCAGCGTCGCCATGAGATTGTCGGCGCGGATGTCGTAATTCGCGGTGCCGGAAGCAAGGCGCCGGTTATAGGCGAGGAGCTTTTCGCGGGCGTCGCGATATTGCGATTCCGAGCTTGCGCGCGGCGCGAGCGAAACCGAAGGGTTCCAGATCCAGACATTGCCGGGATATTGCAGGAGGCCGGCGGCGCGCTGCAGATCGGGATCGGCCTCGGAGGAGCCGCGCGAGCGGCCGAGCTGGTCCGTCAGCTCGAAGCCGAAACGCGCCAGCGCCGACATGATGCCCTGCTGGAAATTCGGCATGTTGTCGAGCATGGTGCCCGGCTGGAAGAAGGGGTCGTTCGCGGTCCAGCTATGCCGGTTCACCTCGCGGTCGATGAGCGCCGCCGCATAGGAGACCGCCACGCTGCCGCCCTCGACGCTGTCGGCGGGGCCGGGCGCGAAATCGAGATCGTCATCGACCTTGTGCACCACGATCATGCCGACCGGATAATAGAAAAGGATGAAGACGAGGACGGCGATCAGCGCGCGCTTCGCCATGGCGCCCGCGCCCGGCCGGTTCATCAGCGCGGCGAGCGCAGCGAGGCGCGCCCCGAAGCCCGCGCCCGAGGGGGCGGCGCCCGCCTCCGATGCGGGGGCGCCCGATGAAGAGGCAGAAGGGGAGGCCGAGCCATCGCCCCGGCGATACATCCAGCGGTGGCGGAGCTTTTCGCGCCAGTCGGCCAGGCGTTCGCTGAAAGTCATGGGCGGGCGGTCCTCCGTGCGGTGAGGGGCGGTTCCCCGGGGAATAATACCTTCCCAAGATGGGGTTTTGACAGCGCAGATCAAGCTATACCGGGGCCGCCCCCGCGCCGTCCGCCCTCAGATGAAGCCGACGAGCTCGCGCACGCGGGCGACCACGGGGTCCGCTATCGCGCGGGCGCGCGCGGCGCCCTTTTCCAGCACGCCGTCGATATAGGCCCTGTCGTCCATCAGGCGTTTCATTTCGTTCGTGATGGGCGACAATTTCTCGACCGCGAGATCGGCGAGCGCCGGTTTGAAGACAGAAAATTGCGCGCCGGCGAATTCGGCCAGCACTTCGGCCTTCGACTTGCCCGCAAGCGCGGCATAGATGCCGACGAGATTGTCGGCGCCCGCGCGGCCCTCAAGCCCTTCCAAGGTTTCGGGGAGCGGCTCGGGATCGGTCTGCGCCTTGCGGATTTTCTTCGCGATATCGTCCGAACTGTCGCGCATGGTGATGCGGGAGAGGTCCGACGGGTCCGACTTCGACATTTTCTTGGTGCCGTCGCGGAGCGACATGACGCGCGTTGCCGGGCCCATGATGAGGGGCTCGGGCTGCGGGAAGAAATCCGGCGCCTCGAAATCATTGTTGAATTTCTGCGCCGTGTCGCGGGCAAGCTCCAGATGCTGCTTCTGGTCCTCGCCGACCGGCACATGGGTGGCGCGGTAGACGAGAATGTCGGCGGCCATGAGCACGGGGTAGGCATAGAGCCCGACGGAGGCCTTTTCGCGGTCCTTGCCGGCCTTGTCCTTGAACTGCGTCATGCGATTGAGCCAGCCGATGCGGGCGACGCAGTTCAGGATCCAGGCGAGTTCCGCATGGGCGGCCACCTTCGACTGGTTGAAGACGATGTGGCGCTCGGGGTCGATGCCTGCCGCGATATAGGCGGCGGCGACTTCGCGCGTATTGGCGGCGAGTTCCTTCGGGTCCTGCCAGACGGTGATCGCGTGCATGTCGACCACGCAATAGATGCATTCATGCGTGTCCTGGAGGCCCACGAAATTGCGGATCGCGCCCAGATAATTGCCGAGATGCAGATTGCCAGTGGGCTGAACGCCCGAGAAAACGCGGTTTTGCGGCTGGTCCATTCGAGAATTCCGTCACTTTGGCCTTCATGGCTTCGCGCAGGTTATGCGGCGCGGGGGCCCCAAAGGCAATGGGAAGGTGAAGCGGCGTCCGCCGGGCCCGGTGCAAGGCCGGAATTGCTCATGTTTCAGCCCCGCGTGAAGGCGCGGCGGAGATCGCCGATACGCAATGCACCCGTCACCTGGCAGAGGAAGAAGAAGGTGATGACGCCGAAGCCGATCAGCGCGAGGAGCGCCGAGAGGCTGACGATAAGCGCATCGTCCAGGAAGGCTTCAAGCGCATCGGCGCCGAACCAGAGCGCCGCGCCCATGCCAAGCGCCGCCATGAGCATGAGCGGCAGGCGGCGCACCAGCTGCTGGTCGGGTGCGAATTCGCCATTGCGGTAAAGCCGCGTGCCGAGCTGGCCGGCATTCACCCAGGCGGACAGCGTGGTGCCGGTCGCGATGCCCGCGAAGCCGAAGGGAATGAACAGCACGATCGAGGTTGCGATATTGACGGCAATCGAAATCGCGGCGAAGCGGAGCGGCGTCTTCGTGTCTTCGCGCGCGAAGAAGCCCGGCTGGAAGACCTTGATCAGCACGAAGGCGGGAAGGCCCGCGGCATAGATGATGAGGGCGAGCGCGGTTGCTTCCGTGTCGGCGCTGGTGAAGGCGCCGCGCTCGAACAGCACGCGAATGATGTCGGCGGCGAGCACGGCCGCACCGACGGCGGCAGGCACGGTCAGCAGCATCGAGAATTCGATGGCGCGGTTCTGGCTCCAGCTTGCGCCGCCATGATCGCCCGCGCGCAGGCGGCGCGACAATTCCGGCAGGAGCACGATGCCGATGGCGATGCCGATGACAGCGAGCGGCAGCTGATAGATGCGGTCGGCATAATAGAGCCAGGAGACGGCGCCTGCCTGCAGCGAGGCAATCATGGTGCCGATGGTGAGATTCACCTGCGTGATACCGCCGGCGATGACCCCCGGCACGCCGAGGCGGAAGAGGCGGCGCACTTCGGGGGTAAGCCTCGGCACGCGCAGCCGGAGCACGAAACCCGCGCGCCAGAGCGAGACGGAGAGCCAGAGAAACTGCACGACGCCCGCCGCCGCCACGCCCCAGGCCAGCGCGCGGCCTGGATTGTCCGTCAGCGGCACGAGAAAGAGGATCGCGAGGATCAGCGTGATGTTGAGCATGACCGGCGCAGCGGCGCCCGGGAAGAAGCGGCCGAGCGAATTCAGGATCGCCGATTGAAGCGCGGTGAGCGAGATGAAGAGGAGATAGGGGAACGCGATCCGCGTGAACTCGACCGCCCAGTCGAATTTCTGCGGGTCGTCGGCAAAACCCGGCGCGAAGACAAGCATGAGCCAAGGCATGGCGAGTTCCGCCGCGATGGTGAGGACCAGCAGCGCGACAAGCAGCACAGAGAGCGCATCTTCCGCAAAGCGCCGCGCGGCATCTTTTCCGTCGCCTTCGAGACGTTTGGCGAAAAGCGGCACAAAGGCCGAATTGAATGCGCCTTCCGCGAAGATCGAACGGAACATGTTCGGGAAACGGAAGGCGACGAAGAAGGCATCCGCCACGGGCCCGGTGCCGACCGCGGCGGCCACCATGACGTCGCGCAGGAAGCCGAGCAGCCGGCTGATCAGCGTGGTGCCGCCGACTGTCGCGGCCGAGCGGACGAGGTTCATCTAGGCGGACCTCACTCGGCGGCAGCGGCCGCGTCCTCGCGGCGGCGGCGGGCGGGGCGTGCCTTTTTCATCGGATCGGCGAGGGCTTCGAGGAGGTGGCGCTCCACCGCCTTCTTCTTGTTCGCATTCGTTACCTTGTGGCCGATCACATCCTTCACATAGAAGACGTCCACCGCGCGCTCGCCATAGGTCGTGATATGGGCCGAGCCGATGGTGAGGCCGAGATGGAAGAGCGCGCGGGCGAGCGCATGGACGAGGCCCGGCCTGTCGAGCCCGTTCACCTCGATGACGGTGAAGGCATCGGAGGCATCATTGTCGATGAAGACCTGCGGCGCGACGGTGAAGGCATCGGCGCGGCGTTCGCGGCGCTGGCGGCTCTCGATCGCATCGGGCGGCAGCACCTCGCCCGCCAGCACCTTGCGGATCATGTCTTCGAGGCGGTGGATGCGGCGCTCCTCGCGCACGGCGGTGCCGTCCTGGTCCTGAACCCAGAGCATGTCGAGCGCCATGCCGTCGCGTGTCGTGAAAATCTTGGCATCGACGATGTTCATGCCGAGCACGGCGCAGGCGCCCGCAAAGCGCGCGAAGAGGCCCGGATGGTCCTGCGTGTAGAGCGTGATCTCGGTAATGTCGCGCATGGGTGCGGGTTCGGCGGAAATCGCCAGCGGCTGATCCTTCACCTGCTCGATGAAGCGGGCATGGCGCTCCTGCATGTCCGTATCTGTGGAGAGCCAATAGGCATCGCCATGGCGCTTCAGATAGCGGTCGAGCGCCGCCTTCGACCAGTCGGCGAGGCGCTGGCCAAGCGCCTCCTTCGCTTCGGCGACGCGGCCCTTGCGGTTGAGCGCGCTTTCGCCGCCCTGCAGCAGCGCCTCGGTTTCGAAATAGAGCTGACGCAGAAGCTGACCCTTCCAGCCGTTCCAGACGCCGGGGCCGACCGCCTTGATGTCGACGACGGTAAGCACATAGAGCATGCGCAGCCGCTCGGGGCTCTGCACGAGATCGGCGAAATCCTTCACGGTGCGCGGGTCGGCAATGTCGCGGCGCTGCGCCACATCCGACATGACGAGGTGGTTCTGGACGAGCCAGGCGACCGTTTCCGTCTCGCCTTCGCTCATGCCAAGCCGCGGACAGAGGCGGCGCGCGATGGCGGCGCCGGCATCCGAATGATCCTCGTCGCGGCCTTTCGCGATGTCGTGAAGGAAGACCGCCATGTAAAGCGCGTTGCGGCTTTTGAGCTTGCCCATCAGCTCATGGGCGAGCGGATATTCCTCGCGCTCCTTGCCCTTCTCGACTTCCGAGAGAATGCCGATGGCGCGCAGGAGATGCTCGTCCGCCGTGTAGTGGTGATACATGTTGAACTGCATCAACGCGACGATGCGGCCGAAATCCTGCACGAAGCGGCCGAGCACGCCGGCCTCGTTCATCAGGCGGAGTGTCGCTTCCGGTGTCTTCTTCGAGGCGAGGATTTCAAGGAAGAGACGGTTCGCCTCCTCGTTCTTCCTGAGCGAGGAATCGACAAGGCCGAGCGAGCGCGTGACGAGCTTCAGCACGTCGGGGTGAATATCGAGGCCATGGCTCTCCGCCACATGGAAGAGGCGGATGATGTTGACCGGGTCCTTCTCGAAGAAATTGTCGTTCGCGACGGTGAGGCGGTTCGTCTCCACCGCGAAGCCGCGAATGACCTTCTTGCGGCGGATCGCCTGCATGAAGCGGCCGATGGACGGCTTCTTCTTCTTTTCCTGATCCTCGAGTACGGCGCAGAAGATTCGCGTGAGATCGCCGACATCCTTCGCGACCAGGAAATAATGCTTCATGAAGCGCTCGACCGCTTTCAGGCCGCGATGCTCCTGATAGCCGAGGCGCTTCGCCATCTCGGTCTGGATGTCGAAAGTGATGCGCTCCTCGGCGCGGCCGGTCAGAAAGTGCAGCTCGCAGCGCACGGCCCAGAGGAAATTCTCCGCCTTGCGGAAGGTCTGGTATTCCTCTTTCGTAAAGACGCCGACCTTGACGAGATCGGAAGCCTGTTTCACGCGGTAGACATATTTCGCGATCCAGAAGAGCGTGTTGAGGTCGCGAAGACCGCCCTTGCCTTCCTTCACATTGGGCTCGACCAGATAGCGGCTTTCGCCCGAGCGCTGGTGACGCACATCGCGTTCGGCGAGTTTCGCCTCGACGAACTCGTTTGCTGTGCCCTTCACCACTTCCTCGTCGAAGCGCTGCTGCAATTCGTCGAAGAGCGGGCGGTCGCCATAGATGTAGCGCGCCTCGAGCAGCGCCGTGCGGATGGTGAAATCCTCGCGCGAGAGGCGGACGCAATCGGCGATGGAGCGCGTCGAATGGCCGACCTTGAGGCCGAGATCCCAGAGCGCATAAAGCATGTATTCGACGACACTCTCGCCCCAGGGGGTCTGCTTGTAGGGCAGCAGGAAGAGAAGATCGATATCGGAGCCGGGCGCGAGCGTGCCGCGGCCATAGCCGCCGACCGCCGCGACGGCGAGGCGCTCGGCCTCGCTCGGATTGGGCGCCGGAAAGACATGGGCCGTCGCGAAGGTGTAAAGCTCGCGGATGATGACATCCTGCAGATAACAGAGGCTCTCGGCGCAGGCGCGGCCCCGGTGGGCCCCCTGCTCCAGCCGCTCGCGCGCCTTGGCGCGGCCGGCGGTGAGCGCCGTTTTCAGCACCGAGACGACGCCCCGCTTCAGCGCCAGATCGTCCTTCGCGCCGGCGCGGACGGCATCGAGCTTTTCCCTTATGCCGGCGGGATCGGCAATTTCGAGCAGGCTGGGCAGGGTGCGGCCCATCAGGGCATCTCCACTCGTCGGCAGGGCAGGCGGCGCGGCCGCGCCGCCATTCGAGAAGCTTTATCACATCCGGCCCAAGGTATGGAAATCCTTGCCGCTTTCGCGGGCCGGGCGTTCAATTGCTTGACAATATTTGGCCGGGGCCGACATTGTGGCCCCGACTTCAAAGGGCCCCCAAAGCGAGCGGGAGCCGAACAGGCGGACGGATTTTGACGCATAATACCGAGATCGACCGGCGCAAGATTTTCAGCCGGCTGCTGCAGGGCTGGTGGAAGGACCGGGCGCAGTTTTCGCGCAAGAAGATCCACCGCACCTGCCCCGTCTGCGGCTATCACGGGATTTTCCTCTCGGTCGGGCGGCCCTCCCGCTGGGACACACGCTGCCCGAATTGCGGGAGCCGCGAGCGCCACCGCCTGCTGCAGCTCTATCTCGACGATCACGGCATCGACCTTTCGACGAAGACGATCCTGCAGTTCGGCCCCGAGAAGTGGCTGATGCGGGCGATGAAGAACAATCCGGGCTATGAGCCCGCCGATCTTTATTCGCCGATCGCGCGGTTCCAGCTCGACATCACGAAGATCGACCGGCCGGACAACAGTTTCGACGTCGTGATCGCGAACCATGTCTTCGAACATGTGGACGACGACAAGGTAGCGATGCGAGAAATGTTCCGTGTGCTGAAGCCCGGCGGGTACGGCTTCTTCTCGGTGCCGATCAACCTGTCGCGGGACGAGACCTATGAGAACCCCGCGATCACCGATCCGGACGAGCGCTTCGTCCATTTCGGCGGCACGGACCACAAGCGCTTCTATGGCCGCGACTTCGCAAGGAAGCTCGAGGAAGCCGGCTTCAAGGTGGAGGCCTATCGCCGGAAGCCGGAAGAAGAAGTGAAGTGGGGGCTTCTCCGCGACGAGTGCATCTACGTGGCGAGGAAGTAGGGTTCTCCCTCATTCCCCGTTCGTCATGACCCGCTTCAGGCGGGTCATCCACGACTTCCTTTTCATTCGCCGCCAAGACGTGGATGGCCCGGACAAGCCGGGCCATGACGTTATGGGGTTACAACGAAAACGCCTACTCGTCCCTCACCATGCCTTTCAGCCTGTAGACGAATTCAAGCGCGGCCTTGGGCGTCAACTCGTCCGGGTTGAGCGCCTTCAGTTCCTGCTCCACCGCGCTTTCTTCCACCACGGCTTCGGGCTTCGCGCTCGCCGAAAAGAGCGGCAAGTCGTCGATGAGCTTTGCAGTCTTTGCGCCCTCGCCCCCTTTTTCGAGCGCGGCAAGGACCGATTGGGCGCGGGCGATGACTGCCGGCGGAAGCCCCGCGAGCTTCGCCACCTGAATGCCGTAGGAACGGTCGGCGGCGCCCGGCCCCACCTCATGCAGGAAGATGACGTCGCCCTTCCATTCCTTCACCTTCATCGTCGCATTCGCGAGATGCGGGAGTTTCTCGGCAAGCACGGTGAGCTCATGATAATGCGTCGCGAAGAGCGCGCGGGAGCGGTTCACCTCATGCAGATGCTCGACCGCCGCCCAGGCGATCGACAATCCGTCATAGGTCGCGGTGCCGCGGCCGATCTCGTCTAGGATGACGAGCGAGCGGGGCCCTGCCTGATTGAGGATCGCCGCCGTCTCCACCATCTCGACCATGAAGGTCGAGCGGCCGCGCGCGAGATCGTCCGCCGCACCGACGCGCGAAAAGAGCCGATCCACCACGCCGATATGAGCCTCATCCGCCGGCACGAAAGCGCCCATCTGCGCCATGACGGCGATGAGCGCGTTCTGGCGGAGGAAGGTCGATTTGCCGGCCATGTTGGGGCCGGTCAGCAACCAGAGTCGCTTGCTGCCGTCTTCGCCCGCGCTGAGATCGCTGTCATTCGGCACGAACTGCTCGCCGGTGCGGGCCAGCGCCGCCTCGACCACCGGGTGACGCCCGGCCTTGACCGCAAAGGCAAGGCTTTGATCGATGCGGGGGCGCACATGGCGCCGTTCGGCGGCGATTTCGGCAAGCGCCGAGGTCGCGTCGAGCGCGGCGAGCGCTTCCGCCGCGCGCGACAGAACCGCAGTTTCCGCAACCGTTGCCGTAACGAGCTCATCGAAAAGCATGAGTTCGATTTCTAGCGCGCGGCCCGCGGCTTCCGCGATGCGGCTCGCAAGCGAGGCAAGTTCCGGCGTCGTGAAGCGCATCGCATTCGCCATGGTCTGACGATGGATATAGGTCCCGGAGAAGGGCTCCTTCGTCAGCTTCTCGCCATGGCGCGGCGGCACTTCGATGTAATAGCCAAGCACATTGTTGTGGCGCACCTTCAGGGCGGCGATATCGGTCTCCGACGCATATTTCGCCTGCAGCCCGGCGATGAGCTTGCGCGCATCGTCGCGAAGCGCGCGGGTCTCGTCGAGTTCGCCGCTTGCTCCCTTCGCGATGAAGCCGCCGTCGCGGGCGAGAAGCGGCAGTTCATCGGCGAGCATTGCCTGAAGCTGCGCGCGAAGGGGCGATGCGACCTGCGCAAGCGCGCGGCAATCGGCGCCGATCAGTTCCGGCAGGGGAAGGATCGCGGGCGGCGATGCTTCCAGTGCAGCAGCAAGGCCGTGCGCGGCGGCAAGCCCGTCGCGGATCGCGGCGAGGTCGCGCGGGCCGCCGCGGCCGAGCGAGAGGCGCGACAGCGCGCGGGCGATATCGGGCGCGGATTTCAGGTGAGTGCGAATATCGGCGCGAAGGCTACGCGCCTCGAAGAACCATTCGACGGCATCGAGGCGGCGGTTGATCGCGGCGGGGTCGGTGAGCGGCGCGGTGAGGCGGGCGCAGAGTTCGCGTGCGCCGGCCCCCGTCACCGTGCGGTCGATCGCGGCGAGGAGCGAGCCCGCGCTCTCGCCCTGCAGCGTCTTCACGAGTTCGAGGTTCGCGCGCGTCGCTGCGTCGATCGCCATGGTGTCGCCCGAGGCGACGCGGCGCGGTGGCCGTAGCGCCGGCATGCGGCCGACCTGGGTCAGCTCCACGTAGTCGAGCAGCGCACCCATGGCGCCGAGTTCGGCGCGGGAGAAGGCGCCGAAGGCATCGAGCGCGGCAACGCCGAGATGGGCTTTCAGCCGCCGCTCGGCATTGCCGGAATCGAAACGGGCGGGCGGCAGGGCCGTCAGCGTGGCGGAGAGGCCCGCCAAGTCGTCCGCCGAAAAACCCTCGGCGACGAGCAATTCGCCGGGCGCGAGGCGCGCAAGCTCCGCGCCGAGGCCCGAGGCGGGGACGCTCGTCACCGCGAAATCGCCGGTCGAGACATCGGCCCAGGCAAGACCGAAGCCCTCTTCCGCGCCGACGCGGGCGAGCGCCGCCAGATAATTATGGGCGCGGGCATCGAGCAGGGTTTCTTCCGTGAGCGTGCCCGGCGTGACGAGGCGCTGCACGGCGCGGGCGACGACCGATTTCGAGCCGCGCTTCTTCGCTTCCGCCGGGTCTTCCACCTGCTCGCAGACGGCGACCTTGAAGCCCTTGCGGATCAGCCTTTCGAGGTAAACGTCATGGGAATGGACGGGGACGCCGCACATGGGGATGTCCTCGCCGAGATGCTTGCCCCGCTTCGTCAGCGCGATATCGAGGGCTTCCGCAGCGGCAACCGCATCCTCGAAGAAAAGCTCGTAGAAATCGCCCATGCGGTAGAAGAGCAGCGCATCGGGCCAGGCCCCCTTGATCTCCAGATATTGCGCCATCATTGGCGTCGCCTCCCGCGAGGGGGGCGTCGCCTCCCGCGAGGGGCCGGCCTCCGCCGGAGCGGCGGCGGGCGCATTTTCATGGCGGAAGGAGGCGGCGCGTTCGGACATGGGGCCGGAGAGTATCAGAACCGGCGCGGGCGGAAAGACCGCGATGAGCCCCCGAACGGCCCCCGAAAGAAGGGGGACAGGCCCCGGAAAGCGTGGCAAGGACACGCAAAATCAACGGAGTTCGCTTGTTATTGGCGGGTCGCCAGCCTAAAAAGCGGGCTTCGAGACCGGGGCATTTCGCCCTGCCCGCTTGCCGAACACGCCGGACCAGACAAATGAGCAAAAAGCGCCGCCAGTTTACCGACGAGGAAGCGCTCCTCTTCCATTCCCAGGGCAAGCCCGGGAAGCTCGAAATCAACGCCACCAAGCCCATGGCGACGCAGCATGATCTGTCGCTCGCCTATAGTCCGGGCGTGGCGGTGCCGGTGCGCGCGATCGCGGAAAATCCCGATGCGGCCTATGAATATACGAGCAAGGGCAATCTCGTCGCGGTGATCTCGAACGGCACGGCGATCCTCGGGCTCGGCGATCTCGGGGCGCTCGCCTCCAAGCCCGTGATGGAGGGCAAGGCCGTCCTCTTCAAGCGCTTTG
This sequence comes from Parvibaculaceae bacterium, assembly GCA_019636015.1. Taxonomy (GTDB): domain Bacteria; phylum Pseudomonadota; class Alphaproteobacteria; order Parvibaculales; family Parvibaculaceae; genus Parvibaculum. The sequence continues at coordinate 542,485 of JAHBYJ010000001.1, read as the reverse complement.
CCGATGTCGACTCGATCGACCTCGAAGTCGATACGAAGGATGTCGACGCCTTCATCAATTCGGTGCGCTATCTCGGGCCCTCCTTCGGCGGCATCAATCTGGAAGATATTTCCGCGCCCGACTGCTTCGTGATCGAGAGCCGCCTGCGCGAGCTCATGGACATTCCCGTCTTCCATGACGACCAGCACGGCACCGCAATCATCACGGCGGCCGGCCTCATCAACGCGCTCTATCTCACCAAGCGCGACATCAAGGACATCAAGGTTGTCGTGAACGGCGCGGGCTCGGCAGGCATTGCCTGTCTCGAGCTCATCAAGGCGATGGGCCTGCCGCATGACAATGCGATCCTCTGCGACACCAAGGGCGTGATCTACAAGGGCCGCAGCGAAGGCATGAACCAGTGGAAGTCGGCCCATGCGGTGACGACCGACCGGCGGACGCTCGAGGAAGCGATGGAAGGCGCCGATGTTTTCCTCGGCCTTTCGGTGAAGGGGGCGCTGACGCCGAAAATGGTCGCCTCCATGGCGGCGCGGCCGATCATCTTCGCGATGGCCAATCCCGATCCCGAGATCACGCCGGAAGAAGTGGCGCAGGTGCGCGACGACGCCATCATGGCGACGGGCCGCAGCGACTATGCGAACCAGGTGAACAATGTCCTCGGGTTCCCCTATATCTTCCGCGGCGCGCTCGATGTGCGCGCCAGCGCGATCAACGAGGAAATGAAGATCGCCTGTGCGGAGGCGCTGGCAAAGCTCGCCCGCGAGGACGTGCCGGACGAAGTGGCGGCGGCCTATCAGGGCGAGCGTCCGCGCTTCGGCCCGCAATACATCATTCCCGTGCCGTTCGATCCGCGCCTCATCCGCGAAATTCCCCCGGCTGTCGCGAAGGCGGCGATGGATACGGGCGTCGCGCGCGCGCCGATCGTCGACATGGAAGCCTACAAGAACCGCCTGCAGGCCCGCCTCAACCCGACTGCCGGCACGCTGCAGGTCATCATGGACAAGGTCAGGCGCGACCCGAAGCGCGTCGTCTTTGCCGAAGGCGAGGAAGAGCGCGTGATCCGCGCGGCGCTCGCCTTCCGCGATGCGGGCCTCGGCCATCCGATCCTTGTCGGCCGCGAGGAACAGATCCGCGATACGATGGCGCAGATCGGCCTCGATGCGAGCGTCGGGCTCGACATCCGCAATGCGCGCATTTCCGAGAAAGTGCCGGAATATACGGACTTCCTCTACGAGAAGCAGCAGCGCAACGGCTATCTCTATCGCGACTGCCACCGGCTCGTGAGCAATGACCGCAACATCTTCTCCGCCGTGATGGTGGAGCGGGGCGATGCGGACGCGATGGTGACGGGCGTGACGCGCACCTATTCGGTGGCGCTTGAGGAAGTGCGCCGCGTGATCGACGCGGTGGACGACAAGCGCCCCATCGGCGTGACGCTCGTCGTGGCAGGCGGGCGCACCGTGCTCGTCGCCGACACCAATGTCTATGAAATGCCGACGGCGGAAGAGCTTGCCGATATCGCGACGCAGGCGGCCGAAGTCGCGCGCCGCCTCGGCTATGAGCCGCGCGTCGCGCTGCTCGCCAATTCGAGCTTCGGCACGCATATCCATGAGCGCCCCTCGACGGTGCGCCAGGCGGTGAACATTCTCGACCGGCGCAAGGTCGATTTCGAATATGAAGGCGAGATGGCCGCCGATGTCGCGCTCAACCGCGAGACGATGGCGCTCTATCCCTTCTGCCGGCTGACCGACACGGCGAATGTGCTCGTCATGCCTGCGATCCACGCCGCCTCGATCTCGACCAAGCTGCTTCGCGTGCTGGGCGGCTCGACGCTGATCGGCCCGCTTCTCGTCGGCCTCAAGAAGCCGGTGCAGATCGTGCCGATGACGGCGACCGTTTCCGACCTCGTCAACATGGCGGCGCTGGCGGCTTATAATCTCTACCGGTAGGTGGCTAGACGTCTCTCAAGCCAACAATGTCATGGCCCGGCTTGTCCGGGCCATCCACGTCTTGACGGCAGATGATGTAAAGGAAGACGTGGATGACCCGCATAAAGCGGGTCATGACGATAAAGGGAGCGAGGGGCAGCCCTCGCATATCCCTTCTCAGCCCTGCTTGCCCGGCGTGCCATATTTCGCGCCGAACTTCGTCAGGTAGCGGTCGGAAATCTGCGCGACGGGGAAGAGGATCAGCACGTCGGTCGTGCCGAACTGCCGGTCGATCACCGCGCCCTCGCCGATATAGCAGCCCGCGCGGAGATAGCCCTTGATCATGGGCGGCAGCATGCGGAGCGCCTCGCGCTGATCGAGCTCGTCCGCCGGAATGCGGTTCATCTCGACATAAAGCTCCGGCAGCGCGCGGACCTTCCAGTCCTCGGGCGCCGCGTGATGGTGATGGAGCCATGAAAGCGCGGGGGCGAGGTTTTCCGGTTCCGTGCCCTCGAAGCTCGCGCAGCCGAACATGACGTCGAGCTTGTGCTCGGTCACATAATGCATGATGCCGTGCCAGAGGAGTTCCACCGTCGGCTTGGTGCGGTAGGGCGGCAGCACGCAGGAGCGGCCGAGCTCCAGAAAACGCAGATCGGAATGGCGCGCGAGAAGCGGGCCTATGTCATATTCGCTGGCGGTATAGAAGCCGCCATGACGCTCCGCGACTTCCTGGCGCAGCAGGCGGTAGCAGCCGATCACCGCTTCGGGCGGCAGATCGCCTTCAGCGCTCTCGCCTTCCGGCACCAGATCGTGATCGACGACAAGAAGGTGGTCGCAAATCTCGTCGAAACGGTCGACATCGCGCTTGCTCGCCCTCGTCGCCTCATCGGCCTTTGCCGACATTTCCTCGTAGAAGACGCGGTAGCGCACGGCCTGAGCGGCATCGATCTCGCGCGCGGAGCGGGCAAGCCTCACCTCGAGCGCGCCCTTGCGCCCGTAACTCACCGGCCGCGCCGCTGCCGACGCGAGCGCGGCGGCGCTTCCATTCGTTTCTGTCGCTGTCATTACGCCGGAACCTGAACCCACTTCCGCACCTCGCCCGGTGCGCCCGAAACCCGACACGGGCACAAGAGCTGCCGCGCCATCCCCCCAGACCGTGATCGCCTCGTTCCCGGCAAGGCTGTGAACGGTCATTTCGCTATCCTTTCATCATCGCCCGCCCTTGCCAAGAAATCGCGAGGGCGGACCCATGGGTCCGGATCGCTTGTCGCAGGCCTGGATGACAGCTTGATGTCGCCTGCAAGGCCTTGAAAGTAAAGCGTTAATTTTGGGCGCCGGGGGCAGGCTTCGGCTGCGGGCGGAAGATCATGACGGCGAGAATCAGCAGGATCGCCGGCAGTCCCATGATCGCGGTCGAGACGAAGAAGGGAATATAGCCTGCCGTCTGGGCGGTAAGGTGCGGCGCCATGGCGATGAAGGGCTCGGTGAAGGCGGCGGATGCCGAGAAGCCGTCCACCATGACGCCGGACTGGCCGCCGATCAGCTTGCCGGGCAGCGCGAAGGCGGAGCTGAACAGCGCATACTGGGTGGCCGCGAAGCTGTGGTTCACGAGGCTCGACATATAGGCGATGAGGCAGGTGCCGGCGAAGCCGCCCGAGAAATTCTCGATCGAGATGGTCACCGTAAGGGCCGCCGCATCCGCCCCCTGGAAGACGAGCCAGACGAATATGAGGTTCGTGCCGGTAGCGGCAATCGCCCCGAGCAGCAGCGCGCGCAACACGCCGATCTTTGCCGTCACGATGCCGCCGACCAGCGCGCCCGCGATCGTCATCCAGATGCCGTAGAACTTCACGATGGTGGCGATGGTCGAGAGTTCGAAGCCGAGATCGATGTAAAGCGGGTTCGCCATTACCCCCATGACGAAATCGGGCACCCGGTAGAGCCCGATCAGCGCGAGGAGGGCGAGCGACCACCAGCCGTAACGGCCGAAGAAATCGATGAAGGGCGCGACGATGGCGCGGTAGACCCAGGCCGTGATGCGCGCCATGCGCCCATCCGCATGCATGCGATGAACGAAGCGCTCCACCGTTTCCTCGCCGATGGCGGGGGCTTCCGCTTCCGCGACGCGCGGCGCGAGCAGCGCGGCGGCAAGGCCGACGCCCATCAGCAGCGCCATGGTGAAATAGGCCGCCGACCAGGACACGCCTTCGGCGATGAAGAGCGCGCCCGCGCCCGAGGCAATGAGGGCGACGCGGTAGCCGAGCTGATAGGTTGCGGCCATCGCGCCCTGTTTCTCGTCGGGCGCGGCCTCGATGCGCCAGGCATCGACGGCGATATCCTGCGTGGCGGAGGCGAAGGCGAGGATGAGCGCGAAGATGACGACCGGCATCAGCGATTGGGCGGGGTCCTGCAGCGAGAGGCCGACAAGCGCGGAGGCGGCAACGAGCTGCGCCAGCACCATCCAGGCGCGGCGCTTGCCGAGAAGCCTGTCGAGCAGCGGCAGGCGGATATGGTCGATCACCGGCGCCCAGAGGAACTTGATCGTATAGGCAAGGCCGACATAGGACATGAGGCCGATATCGGTGCGGGAGATGCCCGCCTCGCGCAGCCATGCCGACAGCGTCGAGAAGACAAGCAGGAAAGGCAGGCCGGCCGCGAAGCCGAGCAACAGCATGATGATGGTGCGGTATTCGAGATAGACCGCGAAGCTCGACGCCCAGCCGCGGGCGCGCGTCATGGCTGTTGGCCGGGCTGTTGGCCGTTCGCTCGATGTCTGGTCTGCCGGCATGCGGCCCGTCTCCCCCTTGGATCGCGGCTCCGAATCGGAACCGCACCCACTTTAGGCGGTCCCGGTTTTTTCGCCAGCGGGGAGACCGTGGGAAGAACGGCGGCAGGCCCAGAGCGAGAGCGTGCGGGCGAGGTCCTCCGCCGCCACCGGCTTCGAGAGGTAGTCGTCCATCGCCGCATCGAGGCAGGCCTGGCGGTCATCCGCCATGGCATTGGCGGTGAGGGCGATGACGGGGATCGAGGCGTGAGGGCGCCCGAGCGCGCGGATGCGGGCTGTCGCCTCGAAGCCGTCCATGCCGGGCATGTGAAGGTCCATCAGTACGAGATCGATCTCGCCATTCGCGTCGGCCTCGAGCGCGGCGACGGCTTCGGCGCCGTTCCGCGCGAGGCGGACTTCATGGCCCGAATGTTCGAGCAGGGTGCGGGTGAGCAGCGCGTTGATCTCGTTGTCTTCGGCGACAAGCACGGTGAGCTGCGAGAGCGCGGCGGGCGCGAGAGGCGGCAGTGGCGGCGCTTCGGCATCGACCGTATCGTCATAATCGCGCGTCTCGGGCGCCGGGGCATGCGGCATCCAGCTTCGCACGCGAAGCGCCGTCATGCGCGCGACGAGCGAGGCGGCGCGGACGGGACGCACCAGATAACCGTCGAAGGGGGCGCCGGGGCCGCCTGCAAGTTCGGCGAGGCGGCCGCGGTCCTGCGGGCGAAGCAGGAGCAGCGTGCCGATATTCGGCATGATGGCGCGGGCCTCTGCCGCAAGGCCGGCCGCGCCTTCGCCAAGCGGGCAGATGAAGATGTCGGGGCTTGTGGCGCGGAGCGCATCGGCAAGCCCGTCGCGCGAGGCGACGAGATGGGTCCCGGCGCCCGCGGCTTCCGCGGCGGCTGCGAGCGCGCGACCGACCAGCGGATGTTCGCTCAGGATGAGGGCGGTGAGGCCCGCCAGCGTTGCAGGTGCGGGCGCATCGCTCTCGCCCGGTGCGCGGCGGAGCGGCAGGCGCACGCGGAAGAGCGAGCCCTCCCCTTCCTCGCTTTCCACTTCGATGCGGCCGCCCATGGCGGTGACGAGGCGCTTCGTGATGGCAAGGCCGAGGCCAGTGCCCTCGTAGCGGCGCGCATGGGACTGATCGGCCTGCGCGAACTCGTCGAAAATGTGTTCGCGCGCATGTTCGTCCATGCCGATGCCGGTATCCTCGACCTCGATCACGATCTCGCCGCGAGCACCGTGCCCGTTCGCCATATCGCGATAGAGGCGCAGCGCGACGCCGCCCTCGCCCGTGAACTTGATCGCATTGCCCGCGAGATTGAGCAGGATCTGGCGGATGCGCATTTCGTCGCCGACGATGCGGCGCGGCACGGAGGGCGAAATCTCGGTGACGATTTCGAGATGCTTGTCGAAGGCGCGCGGCGCCAGAAGCTCGGCCACGCCTTCCAGCACGGCGCGCGGATCGAACAGGGCCTCTTCCAGAACGACCTTGCCTGCCTCGATCTTCGAATAGTCGAGAATATCGTTGATGATGTTGAGAAGGGCCTCGCCCGAGGCACGCACGGCCTCCGCATAGGAGCGCTGCGCGGGCTCGAGCTTGGTATCGAGCAGGAGCTTTGCCATGCCGATCACGCCGTTCATCGGTGTACGGATTTCATGGCTCATGGTGGCGAGGAAGAGCGATTTCGCCCGGTTCGCATCCTTTGCGAGCTGAAGCGCCTCGGCAAGGCGCTCTTCGGCCTCCTTGCGGTCGGTGACATCGCGGCCCACCGCCTGAATCTCGATCAGCTTGCCGTCCTCGTCGCGGACGGCGAATTCCTCCCAGGCGATCCAGCGCGGGCCCCGCGCCGTCACGCAGCGTTCGTCGTAGCGCATGCGATAGGGTGGTGTGGCAAGGCCGGCAAAACTCGCCAGCATGCGCGGGCGCGCACCTTCCGGCAGGTCCGGCACGAAGGGGCGGCCGATCACCTCCGTCCGGAGACAGCCGAACGTGTCGCAGAAGACGTCGTTCACATAAGTGAGGCGGCCCTGCAGGTCCTTGCGCAGGATGAGATCGCCCTGGGCGCGGACGAGATCGCGGTAGCGTTCGCCGCGCTCGGCGAGTTCCCATTTCTCGTCGCGGAGATTTTCGATGCGCGCCTCGAGATCGGCGATGCGGGAGAGGTGGCGCTTCGCGCGCACCGAGGCGCGGCGCCAGGCCTCGAGCGCCGGCAGCAGGGCGGCGGCGAGGAGGAGCAGATAAAGCGGGGTCTGTTCGAGGGGGAACAGGGACATGAAGGGCCGATCCCGATGCGCGAAACGAGCGATTTGCCCGACAATCTGCCCGTGTCATGCTTGAGAAAGCGCTAAGTCTTATGGTTAGCAAAAGGTAAAGTGGCGGCGGCCCGGCAGGATGGAGCGACACGACATGGCAAGCCTCTTTCTGATCGCCTCCGGCATGCTCGGCATCGCGACCGGGTTCGGTCACTCACTGCTCGGCGAACGCAACGTGCTGCGGCCGCTCTTTGCGGAGGACGCATCGGCCTTCCTGCGGAAAGGGCGGATGCGGGAGCTGCTTCGCGGCGTATGGCATTTGCCGTCGCTGGCCTGGGCCATTCTCGGGGTCGCCCTTGTGCAGGCCGGTCTTGCCGGCGCCGGGAACGCGATCGCCGCGACTGCCGGCACGATCTTCGCTCTTTCCGGCCTTGCGAACTGGATGGCGCTGAGGTCGTTCCACATCGGCGGGACGATGGCCGTCGCCGCCGGTTGCCTCGCATTCGCCGGCATTCTGGCGGGGCTCTGATCCCTTACCGGCCCCTTACCCGCCCCCTTACCCACGGGGGCGCGCTATGCCGCGGCGCCGAGGCGTCCGGCCACGGTTTCACGATAGGCGAGCGCCTCTGCGACATGGAGGCGGCGGACACTGTCCGCGCCTTCGAGGTCGGCCAGCGTGCGGGCGACGCGCAATACGCGGTGATAGCCGCGCGCGGTGAGGCCCATGCGCTCGGATGCCTCGACGAGAAGGCGGCGGCCTTCATCATCCGGCGCGGCGATGCGGTCGAGAAGCTCGCCCTCGACATGGGCGTTCAGCAGCATGGAGCCCGGCCCGACGAGTTCCACGAAACGCGCCTGTTGGGTCTCGCGGGCGCGGGCGACGCGGGCGGCAACCTCCGCCGATCCTTCGGCGGGCGGCGGGAGCGCGAGATCGGCATGGGCGACGGGCGGCACCTCGATATGAATGTCGATGCGGTCGAGCATGGGGCCCGACAGTTTCGCCTGATAATCCATCACGCAGCGCGGCACGCGCGGGCAGGCGCGCGCGGCATCGCCCGCATGGCCGCAGCGGCAGGGGTTCATCGCGGCGACAAGCTGGAACCTTGCGGGAAAGGTCACATGCGCATTGGCGCGGGCGACCACCGCCTCGCCGGTTTCGAGCGGCTGGCGGAGACTGTCCAGCACCTGGCGCGGGAACTCCGGCAGTTCATCGAGGAACAAGACGCCCCGATGCGCGAGCGAGACTTCGCCGGGCTTCACGCGAAGACCGCCGCCGACAAGGGCCGGCATCGAAGCCGAATGATGCGGCGCGCGATAGGGACGGCGGCGCGAGACGCCGGTGCGGTGGAGCTCGCCCGCAAGCGAGGCGACCATCGAGGTCTCCAGCATTTCGCGCGGTGTGAGCGGCGGGAGAATGCCCGGCAGGCGCGCCGCGAGCATCGACTTGCCGGAGCCCGGCGGACCCACCATCAGCATGTTGTGGCCGCCCGCGGCGGCGACTTCGAGGGCGCGTTTCGCGCTTTCCTGCCCCTTGATGTCGCGAAGGTCGGGCACCGGCCCGGTCTCCACCGCCTTCAGGGGTGCGGGCTCCGAGATCACCTGCGTGCCGCGGAAGTGATTGACCAGCGCAATGATCGAGCGCGGCGCGAGAACGCCGCCCGGATTGTCCTCGCCCATGCCGGCCCAGGCGGCCTCGGGCCCGCAATCCAGCGGGCAGATGAGGCCCTTGCCGCGCGCATTGGCAGCGATGGCGGCGGGAAGCGCGCCCGCCACCGGATTGATCGCGCCATCCAATGACAATTCGCCGATCACGACATAGCGCTCGACCTCCTGCGGCGGCAGCACGCCCATGGCGACGAGAAGGCCGAGGGCGATGGGAAGATCGTAGTGGCTGCCTTCCTTCGGCAGGTCGGCGGGGGCGAGATTGACCGTGATGCGCTTGGCGGGGAGCCCGAGGCCGATCGCCTGCAGGGCCGCGCGGACCCGCTCGCGGCTTTCGGCCACCGCCTTGTCGCCAAGACCGACCACCGCGAAGCCGACGACACCGCCCGCCATATGGACCTGGACATCGACAGGCCGCGCCTCGACGCCCTGAAACGCCACCGTCTCGACATGCGCGACCATTGGATGCCCCCGTATTACGGGAAAACCCTAGCCGGACTCATGCGGTGTCCGCAAGAACAATGTAAGAACATCGAGCGTGACTTTCCGGAACCCCGTTCGGGCAGGAACGTTCTCTTCCCAAGTCCTCGGCAAACCTGAAAGGATCAGCCATGAAGACGCTCACCGGAGCCGCGCTTTTCGCGAGCGCCCTGCTCCTCGCCGCCTGCGGCAACAGCGACGATATCGGCCCCTCGCAGCAGGCGCCGGGCTCGATGGGCTCGACCTCGACGCCCTCGACCGCCGACCTGCCGTCGAAGAACTCGCAGTCGCTGCCGATCGACCGGCCGGAATAAGGCTCGCTGCCTCCCGGACGCGGGGCCTCGGCGCTCAGCGCCGCCGCCCCGCTTCCGCCGCTTCCATGACGCGCAAGAGATTGCCGCCCCAGAGCTTCACGACGTCTTCTTCCGAATAGCCGCGACGCAGAAGCTCGGCGGTGACGTTCGGCGTTTCGCCGGCATGGGACCAGCCCTCGATGCCGCCGCCGCCCTGGAAGTCGGACGAGATGCCGACATGGTCGATGCCGATCAGCTTCACGGCATAATCGATATGGTCCACCAGCGTGGCGACGGTGGCGCGCGGGAATTCCGCATCGAGGAGCGCGATGCCGTCGAGATATTGCCGCTTGCGCTCGCCCTCCATCGAGAAGACGTCATCGAGGCTCGTCACGCCGAGCGACTGGGCGAGGTCGCGCCGCCGCACCCGCTTCTCTTCCGGCACCTCATGGAGATATTCGTCGAAGGCGACGATCTGCACAACGCCGCCCTTCGCGGCGAGCGCCTTCAACTCCTCATCCGTCAGGTTGCGTGGATGGTCGCGCAGCGCCGCAACGGAAGAATGAGACGCGATGACGGGCAGGCGCGACGCCTCGATCGCAGCAAGCGTTGCCGCGCGCGAGGCGTGGGAGACATCGACCATCAGCCCGAGATCGTTTGCACGCGCAATCATGGCGCGGCCGAGCGTGGAGAGACCGCCATGTTCGCCGCCTTCCTCATTCGCCTTGTCGCCAAAGCGGTCCTGCGGCAGGGCGCTGTCGGCCAGATCGTTATGGCCGTTATGGACAAGGCCGAGATAGCGCGCGCCGAGACCGTAATAGAAATCGAGAAGGCCGGGTTCGCGCGCCAGCGAATAGCCGTTCTCGATACCGACCAGCGCGATGAGCTTTCCCTCCTCATGCAGGCGGCGGACATCCGCCGCCGTGAGCGCAAGGCCGATCTCATCCTTGTACTGAATATCCGTGAGGCGGCGGATGGCGGCGAATTTCCGCAAGGCTTCGGAGGCCGCTTCGGCATAGCCGACGGCGTTCCGCTCCGTCTGGCCGACATAGACGATGAAGAAGGCAGCATCCATGCCCCCTTCCCGCATGCGGGGAAGATCGACCTGAATGGGCCATTCGCCGCGCAAGGCGGGGTCATAGGGCGCTGTGCCGAAAAAGCCCGGAATATCGACATGGGTGTCGATCACGATGGCGCGGCGGTGAATCTCCGCCGCACGCTCCTCTGCCGTCGGCGCGGGCGGGCCGGGCGTGAAGGACGGGCGCAGCGTCCAGAGCGCAGCGAGAAAAATGAGAACGCCGACGGCGACGATGCCCCATCTCAGCCTGTTCATCCGCATGCCGCCTCCCCTTGCCCTGCCGTCTTCTTCGTTCCGGTGAATCGTAGCCGCAAATCACGCACACACAAATGCCGCGATCACATATGCGGCGAAACATGGGTTTCTTCGAGGCCCCTGCCCCCGAAGGGAACAGCTTCTCTCTCCGTTCGTTTTCACAGCCGGGTTGGGCATGAGAGGAAAGAGGAGACCGGCATGACCCGCACCCGACTGACCCCTTATCTGCTTCTGCCCATGCTTGCGCTCGGTTCGTTCACGCTGGCGGCCTGCGGCGGCGGCGACACGCAGACGGTGACGAAGCGCACCGTCATCCAGGACCAGCCGCAGACGGTCCGCACGGAAACCACGACGACCACGGTCGAGGAAGACTGAGGACATGCGGCGCTGGCTTGCGGTCAGCGCCGCGCCTCTATCGCGTCCCAGACAAGGCCGGCGAGATTGGCATTGTCGAAGCGGTCGATTTCCTGAATGCCGGTCGGCGAGGTCACGTTGATCTCGGTGAGATAGTCGCCGATCACGTCGATGCCGACGAAGATGAGCCCGCGCGCCTTGAGTTCGGGTCCGATCATCTCGCAGATTTCCCGCTCGCGTTTCGTCAGCGACCATTTCTCCGGCCGTCCGCCGACATGCATGTTGGAGCGGGCCTCGCCTTCGGCCGGCACGCGGTTGATCGCGCCGACGGGCTTGCCATCCACCAGAATGATGCGCTTGTCGCCCTGGCGCACTTCCGGCAGATATTTCTGCACGATGACGGGCTCGCGGTTCATCTGGCCGAACATCTCGAGCAGCGAGTTCAGGTTCTCGTCGCCCTCGCGGATGCGGAAGACGCCCGCCCCGCCATTGCCGAAAAGCGGCTTCACGATGATGTCGCCGAATTCCTTGCGGAAGGAGCGGATCTCCTGCGGGTCGCGGCTGATCAGCGTCGGCGGCAGGAGGCCCTTGAAGCGGACGGCGAAAAGTTTTTCCGGGGCGTTGCGCACTTCCGCGGGGTCGTTCACGACCAGCGTTTTCGGATGCGCGGTTTCGAGGATATGCGTCGCCGTGATGTAGCTCATGTCGAAAGGCGGGTCCTGGCGCATGAGCACCACATCCACTTTCTCCAGATGAACCTTTTCCCGGCTGCCGAGCGTCGAATGATTGCCGGTCTCGCGCCGGAGCGTCAGCTCGCGCATCTGGGCATAGGCGCGGCCGTCGCGCATGGAAAGGTCGACCGGCTCGTAATAGAAGAGCTTGTGCCCGCGCGCCTGCGCCTCGAGGCCGAGGGCGAAGGTCGAATCCGCATTGATGTTGATGGTGTGGATCGGGTCCATCTGGATGGCGACGGTGAGGCTCATTTTGTTCTTCTCGCGGTCGAGGCGGGGTATGGGCCGCGGACGCGGCCTGAAGGCTGTTCGGGGGAAAGATGGGGGGCTTGCCTGCGCTTTGCGAGCAAAAAATCTCGGGCCTCAGTTAAGCCTTGTCTTCAGCCTTCTGAGCGCCTCTTCGGCCATGCCGGCGATCCGCGTTTCGCCGATATCGGTGGCGATGTCGACGCAGGTCGCAAAGGCATCCGCCGCTGCCCCCATATGGCCCGCATGAACCTCGAGGCGGCCGAGTTCGAAGCGGAGCCCTGCGCGCTGCGGCGCGAGCCAGATCATCCGCGTGACGACCTCACGCGCGCGGGCATAGTCGCCGCCGCGAATGGCGCGGGAGAGAATGTTGTTTTCGAGCCGGAGAAGAATGTCGCGCGTGCCGACCGCCTCGCAGGCTTCGGGCGTGAGCCGCGCCTGCGGCCCCTCGACGCCGCGCAGCAGCGTCAGAAGATCGGCAGGGGTGAGCGGCTGACCGCCATTGAAGGGGTCGATCACCAGCGCCTCGCCCTGCGTGCGCAGGCGAAGCACGAAATGGCCGGGAAAGTTCAGCCCCGCCATGTCGAGGCCGAGGCGCGCCGCGACATGAAGATAGAGAATGCCGAGCGTAACGGGCAGGCCCTTCCGCCGGTCGATCACATCGGCGAGGTTTGCATTCTTCGGATCGTCATAGGTTTCCGCATCGCCGAGATAGCGGAAGCGTCCCGCCAGAACCCCTGCGAGAATACCCGCTGCGACCTGCACCGGATGATCTTCCGCGCCCATCGCGTCGCGCGCGGCGGCGGTGAGTTCGGCGAGATGGCCGCGATAGGGTGCGAGCGGCAGACCGGGACGGTCGCAGGCCGCGAGCAGCAGCGCGACATGCGCGATGTCGATCTTGCCATCCGGCATGTCGCCCGCAGCGCGCAATTCGCGCTCGATGAATGAAGTCTCGCTGCCCATGGGCGCCATCTTGGCGCGGAAAAGACCGCGCCCGCAAGCGCCGAAATGGAACGGCGGGTGGCGCTCAGTTCGCGCTGCGCTTCACTTCCACATAAGAGACGACATTGCGCACGCCCGAAATGTCGCGCGCATGGGCGATGACGCGGTCGAGTTCCGCCTGGTTGAGCGCGGTTCCCATCAGATAGACCGTGCCGTTCACCGTCTCGATCGAATAGTTGATGCCGCTGACATTCCTGTCGGCGGTGAGGCGCGTGCGCAGCTTGGTCGAAATCGTCGTGTCGCTGACCGACTGGGAGAACCCGCCCTTCTCGCCGACGCGCAATTCGTTGATCACTTCCCTGACGCCGCCGATGGTCCAGACGACGCGCGTTACCGTTATGCGGTCTTCGGGCTTCGGCACGGACCCCGTGAGAAGCACGCGGCCTTTCTGCACCTGCGTCGAGACGCCCCGGTAAAGCGACGAATCCTCGGCGAGAAGCTTCCGGTTTATTTCGAAAGCGATCTGGTTGTCGTCCACCGCCTGTTCGAGGCCGCGCTCCTGCGAAGCGCCGACAGCCGCCGCGCCGCCCGCCCCGATGACGAGCGGCACGCAACCGCCGAGCGAAAGCGCCGCTGCAAGCGCGAGAAGGGGAAGGTTCTTCATGCCGGGAATCCTCGAGAAAAATAATCCGGGCGAATGATGAAGGGTGCGATGCGGCAGGATTATGGCCGCCAGGCATCCTTCATGTGACGGGGAAGGCGGAAGGGTGTGACGAGCACGACATCGAAACGAAGGGCGAGACCGGCAAGCTGCGGATGGCGGCCGAGGAAATGCGCGGCGGCCTGCTCCAGCCTGCGCTGCTGGCGCGGCAGCAGCGCCTCGACGGCCGTATCGTCAAGACCGCGCGCCTTGACCTCGACAATGGCGAGCGCGCGGCCCCGGCGGACCACCATGTCGATCTCGCCGGCGGGCGTCTTCAAGCGGCGCGCGACGATCCGGTAGCCCTTGAGCCTGAGCAGCAGGGCGGCAAGCATTTCCGCCCGCAGGCCGAGGCGATGGGCGGCGCGGCCGGTCGCGGCATCGCCCTTGCGGCCCATGCTATTTCGCGCCCGAAAGTTCGAGCGCGCGGGCATAGACGTCGCGGCGCGGCAGGCCGGTCATGGCGACGACTTCGGCGACCGCATCTTTCAGCGAGGCGCGGGCGAGTGCATTTTCGAGCATGGCGTCTACTTCATGGGCGCAGAGTGCGGCGCGCTTTTCGGGCGGGCCCACAATAATGACGATCTCGCCCCTGGGCGGGCCCGCTTCCTCATAGTGCGCGGCAAGCTCGCCGAGAGCCCCGCGCCGCACTTCCTCGAATTTCTTGGTGAGTTCGCGCGCGACCGCCGCCTCGCGGCCGCCGAGCGTCGCGGCCATGTCGGCCAGCACGGCGGCGAGCCGGTTCGCGCTTTCGAGGAAAACGAGGGTCGAGGGAATGGCCGCAAGCTCTGCAAGCTCCTTCCGCCGCGCCTCCTGTTTCGGGGACAGGAAGCCTGCGAAGAAGAAACGGTCTGTCGGCAGGCCGGCCAGCGTCAGCGCGGCAAGCACGGAGGAGGCGCCGGGCAGCGCCGTCACATGATGCCCGGCGGCGACCGCCTCCTGCACGAGCTTGAGGCCGGGGTCCGAGACGAGCGGCGTCCCGGCATCGGAGACGAGCGCCACCGCCTCGCCCGCTTCGAGCCGCTTCAGCACGCGCGGGCGCATCTCCGCCGCATTGTGGTCGTGATAGGGGGCGGTCTTTACCTGAATATTGTGAATCGCGAAAAGCTTCGCCGTCACCCGCGTATCCTCGCAGAGCACGAGGTCGCAACGCGCAAGCACATCGAGCGCGCGCAGCGTGATATCGCCCGCATTGCCGATGGGCGTTGCCGTGACATAAAGGCCGGGCGCGAGGCGGGCGTCGAGTGAGGCTTTGGTCATGGCAGGAACTTGGCCCCCGCGGGCGGTTTTGGCAATGCGGGAAGGGGTTTCGGCCCCTTGCGGTTTACTTGCAGGGACGCGCCGCCTAATCTCCGCGGGAGGCGGGCACCCCGCTTCCGGCCTTCGATTGTTCAGGATTTTCCCGGTGACGACACTCGCCCGCCCTGCCCGTTCTTCCCGCTTCACGGCCCTGAAGACGGCCATCGCTCTCGGTGCGGCGCTTTTCATGGCGGCCTGCGATACGACGCCGAAACAGCCTTCGCCGCCGCCGCAAGTGCAGGTGCCGCCCCGCGTGGAGGTGACGCCGCCGCCCGCCGCGACGCCGCCCGCCACTGTGGGCCGCGATCCGTCGCGCTTCGTCACGCCGGCCTTCATGGGGACCGAGCGGCCCGTGCGCGTGGCGCTGCTCCTGCCCTTCAATTCGCCGCGCGAGAATGTGCGCACGCTCTCCAATGCGCTTTACAACACGGCGCAGCTCGCGCTGTTCGAATTCGACGCGGCCAACATGCTGCTCATTCCGAAGCCGACCGGCGGCACGGCGGCGGGCGCCCGGCAAGCGGCGCGCGAGGCGCTCGATGCCGGCGCCGAACTCATCATCGGACCGCTTTTTGCCGAGGAGGTGACCGCCGTCGCGCCGCTTGCGCGCGAATACAAGGTGCCGGTCGTCGCCTTTTCCTCCGACAGTTCGGTCGGCGGGCCCGGCATTCATCTCCTGTCCTTCCCGCTCGATCAGGATGTGGAGCGGATCGTCGACTACGCCTCGACGCAGGGCATGACGCGCTTTGCCGCGCTTTACCCGCAAGGAAGCTATGGCGAGCGGGTGCGCGCCGCTTTCGAGCGCGCGGTGGGAAACCGCGCCGGCCGCATCGTCGCCTCGACGAGCTATCCCGCCGATCCGCAATCCATGTACGACCCGGCGCAGCGCGTGGCGCGCGCCTATGGCGGCGGCACCTATGACGCGCTTTTCATGCCGGAAGGCGGACAGGGGCTGAAAGCCATGGCGCCGCTGCTCCCCTACTACGATGTCGATCCGCGGCAGGTGAAATTCTTCGGCACCGGTGCCTGGGACGACGCCTCCCTCACACGCGAGCCGCCGCTCAATGCGGCCTGGTATCCCGCGCCGCCGCCGGAAGCCCATGCGCAGTTCCTCGAGCGCTATCGCCGCGCCTATGGCGCGACGCCGCCCCGGATCGCGAGCCTCGGCTATGATGCGGTGAGCCTTGCCGTCGCGCTTTCGGGTCTTCCCGAGGGCGAACGCTATACGCAGGAAACGCTCACCAATGAGGACGGGTTCGCGGGCGTCGACGGCATTTTCCGCTTCAACTCCGATGGCAGCACGGAACGCGGCCTCGCCATTCTCGAAATCCGCCCGACAGGCGCCGTGGTGATCGACCCGGCACCGACGAGCTTCAACCCGCGGGTGTTCTGAGATTACGCCAGCAGCCGCGCCAGCACGGCGTCGAGGACCATGCGGCCTTCGCCGGTTGCGCGGATGAGGCCGCCGTCGCGGGCGAGGAGCCCGTCGGAGACGAGCGCGGCGATGCGCGCTTCGGCAATCGGCGCGCCCGCGATCCGCGCGTGGCGCGCAAGCGAGACGCCTTCCGAAAGCCGCAGGCCCATAAGCATCATCTCGTCGCCCTGCTCGCCCGGCGAAATATCTTCCATCGCTTCGAGGCCATGGCCGTCCCGCCCGACGGAAGCCATCCAGTCGCCCGGCATTTTCCGCGCGCGGGTGGCGATGCGCTTGCCGCCCGACGTGATGCGGCCATGCGCGCCGGGGCCGACGCCTGCATAATCGCCATAGCGCCAATAGACGAGATTGTGGCGCGATTCCGCGCCGGGCCTCGCGTAGTTCGATACTTCGTAGGCGGATAATCCCGTCTCCGCGCAGACAGCGCCAGTGAGCGCATAAAGGGCTGCCGCCTCGTCATCGTCGGGCAGGCGGAAGGCACCCTTCTCGTAGAGTTTCGCAAAGGCCGTATCGGGCTCGATGGTGAGCTGGTAGAGCGAGAGGTGATCGGCCGCATGGGCGAGCGCGGCGCGGAGCTCTCTCTCCCATGCCTCTCTCTTCTGGCCGGGGCGCGCATAGATGAGATCGAAGGAAAGACGCGGGAAGGTTTCGCGCGCAAGCGCGATGGCGCGGAGCGCCTCGTCCGCGCTGTGCAGGCGCCCGAGAAATTTCAGCTCAGCATCGTCGAGCGACTGCACGCCAAGCGAGAGGCGGTTGACGCCCGCCGCGCGATAGCCCTTGAAGCGCTCCGCCTCGGCGCTGGTCGGGTTCGCCTCAAGCGTGATTTCCGCGCCCTCCTCCATCGTCCAGAGACCGGCGATTTTCGTGAGCACGGCATCGACGGTTGCGGGCAGCATGAGCGACGGCGTGCCGCCGCCGAAAAAGACGGAGCGCACATGACGAGGACCTGTGAGCCCGCGCATATGCTCAAGCTCGCGCGTGAGCGCCAGCGCCCATTGCGCCTGGTCCACATTGGCGACGACATGGGAGTTGAAATCGCAATAGGGGCATTTCGACTGGCAGAAGGGCCAGTGGACATAGACGGCGAAGCCGCCTTCCGTTTCCTCGGGCGTGCCGCTGCTATTTTGCGAAACAGGCATTCACGAGCTGCCGGAAAGCATGGGCGCGGTGCGACATGTCGTGCTTCGCTTGCGGCTCCATTTCGCCGAAGGTCGTCTCGTAGCCTTGCGGGATGAAGATCGGATCGTAGCCGAAGCCCTTTTCGCCGCGCGGCGGCCAGGTGACTTCGCCATCGACGCGGCCCTCGAAATATTCCACATGGCCATCCGGCCAGGCGAGCGCGAGGCCGCAGATGAACCAGGCGCTGACATCGACGGGGCCCGCCTCCAGCATGCCGCGGCGGAGCTTTTCCATCGCGAAGCCGAAATCCTTGGACGGTCCCGCCCAGCGCGCGGAATAGATGCCGGGCGCGCCACCCAGCGCCGTCACGCAGAGGCCGCTGTCATCGGCAAGCGCGGGGAGGTTTGCGGATTTCGCGGCGGCGAGCGCCTTCAGTTCGGCATTGGCGCGGAAGGTGTCGCCGGTTTCTTCCGGCTCGTCGAGGCCGAGCGCGCCGGCCGACACCGTTTCGATGCCGAAGGGCGCCAGCAATTCGCCGATCTCGCGCACCTTGCCCGGATTGTGGCTCGCGACGACGAGCTTCCCGCCTTCGAACTTCCGCGTCATTTCGATATGGCTTCCTTCTGCAGACGGACGAGATCGGCAACGCTGCCCTTGGCGAGTTTCAGGAGCGAGAGGAACTCGTCCTCCGAAAAGGGATCGGCCTCGGCCGTGCCCTGGATTTCGCAAATGCCGCCCTTGCCGGTGATGACGAAATTCGCATCGGTGTCGGCGGTCGAATCCTCGGCATAGTCGAGATCGGCGACAGGCACGCCCTGATAGATGCCGCAGGAAATCGCCGCGACATGATCCTTGATGACCGGGGCGGAAATCATGGAACGGGCGCGCATCCATTCGATGCATTGGTGAAGCGCGATCCAGGCGCCGGTGATCGAGGCCGTGCGCGTGCCGCCATCGGCCTGGATGACATCGCAATCGACGCTGATCTGGCGTTCGCCCAGCGCGCGGAGGTCCACCACCGCGCGGAGCGAGCGGCCGATCAGGCGCTGGATTTCCTGCGTGCGGCCGGACTGCTTGCCCTGGGCCGCCTCGCGGCGCATGCGCTCATGGGTCGAGCGCGGCAGCATGCCGTATTCCGCCGTCACCCAGCCCTGCCCGCCGCCCTTCAGGAAAGGCGGCACCCGCTCTTCAAGGCTCGCCGTGCAGAGGACATGGGTATCGCCGAAACGGACGAGGCAGGAGCCTTCCGCATGCTTGGCGACGCCGGGTTCGAAGCTGACGGCCCGCATTTCATGCGGTTGACGGCCGGAAGGACGCATATCTGGGTTCCAGTGCTGGCTTGGTTTCGTCTTTCTGTTTGGGGGCCTTGTTACATGGGGGCGGGCTTGCCGTAAAGGCAGGCAGGCGGTTGACGGCGGGCCCTGCCCTCCCCATTTCGCCCGGTGCGGAAATTTCGCCGATAAATTGTTTCCAGCGGCGGGAAAGCGCATTAATTTATGTCCAAGTTTCATGGACTTAACGGCAAGCTGGAGGATGGCTCAAACATGGTCGGCGTGATGGATCTCAACGAACGTTCGCGCGAGATCCTGCGCCGTGTCGTCGAGACCTATCTCGAGACCGGCGAGCCGGTGGGCTCGCGCTTCCTGTCGCGCCATCTGCCGATCTCGCTGTCGGCCGCCTCGATCCGCAATGTGATGTCGGATCTCGAGGCCCTCGGCCTCATCTTCTCGCCGCATACCAGCGCCGGCCGCGTGCCGACGGAAGCCGGGCTTCGCATGTTCGTGGACGGGCTTCTCGAGATCGGCGATCTCACCGACGAGGAACGCCGCTCTATCGAGCGGCAGGTTTCCGCCTCGCATAAAAGCGTGGAAGACGTGCTGGACGAGGCCTCGAAGCTCCTGTCCGGCCTCAGCCATGCGGCGGGCTTCGTCGTCGCGCCCACCTATGATGCGGCGCTCAAACATATCGAATTCGTGCCGATCGATCAGGGCCGCGCGCTTGTGGTGATCGTGACGGAAGGCGGCGGGGTCGAGAACCGCGTGATCGACATTCCGAAGGGCCTCACCCCTTCCGCGCTTGCCGAGGCCACCAACTATCTCAATGCGCAGCTTCGGGGCCGCACGCTGGAAGAAGCCAAGACCCTGATCGCGCGCGACCTCGAAACGCAGAAGGCGGAACTCAATGCGCTCACCGCCCGGGTGATCGAGGCGGGGCTTGCCACCTGGTCGGGTTCCACCGCCTCGAACGATCCGCTCGCGAAATCGCTCATCGTGCGGGGACGCTCGCGGCTTCTCGAAGATGTCCACGCGGTGGAAGACCTCGAGCGCATCCGCCTTCTTTTCGACGAGCTCGAAAACAAGCGCGACCTCGTGCAGCTTCTGGGGCTCGCGGAAGAAGCCGATGGCGTGCGGATTTTCATCGGCTCGGAAAACAAGCTCTTTTCGCTGTCGGGTTCCTCGCTCATCGTCAGCCCCTATATGGACACGCAGCAGCGCGTGGTGGGCGTGCTTGGCGTGATCGGGCCGACACGGCTCAATTATGCCCGCGTGATCCCGATGGTCGATTACACGGCAAAGCTTGTGGGCCGGCTCATCAACTGAGGACCTTGCGGCGCCCTGCCCGGTTGACATATCGGGCTGCCGCGCGCACATCGGACCGGACAGCCGCTTGAGCGGACAGAAGAACCGGAAGAAAAATGACCGACGAGACCAAGAAGCAGGAAAACGAATCCGCCGAGGCCCCGGCCGAAGAACTGGCCGAGACGCTGGCGAGCGAGCCCGCCGCCCAGGGCGAGGCCGCGCCGGAGGCCGTTGCCGGGCCCGATATCGCCGCGATCGAGGCCGAAAACGCCGATCTCCGCGACCGGCTGCTCCGCGCCGCCGCCGAAATGGAGAACACCCGCAAGCGCGCCGAGCGCGAGAAGCAGGATGCGGCGCGCTATGCCAATGCCGGTTTCGGCCGCGACATGCTGGAAGTCTCCGACAATCTGCGCCGCGCGCTCAAGACGCTGAAACAGGACGAGCGCGACGCCGCGGGCGACAGCCTCAAGGCCATGATCGAGGGCGTCGAGATGACCGAGCGGCTGCTGACCGCCGCGCTGGAGCGGAACGGCATCCGCGAGATCACGCCCGAGCCCGGCGAGCGCTTCGACCCGAACCATCACGAGGCCATGTTCGAGGTGCCCGGCACCGGCCAGCCGGCGGGAACCGTGGTCCATGTGCTCGAAGCAGGCTACCGTATCGGCGGCCGGCTGCTCCGCGCGGCGCGGGTCGGCGTCGCGAAGGACGACGGGGGCGCGCAGAACGGCGGCAAGGTGGATACGACCGCCTGAGGCCGGTTTCTGCCAAGGGGCTTGCGGATTGAAACGCCCTCTCCCATCTTCTATAACGCTGTTATGAAGCAGGGGAAGACAAGATGACAAATCTCTGGGCGGCTGCGGCTTTCTTTCTCGCGATCCATCTCGTCGTGGCGGGCACGGCGCTCCGGGCGGCGATTGTCGGCGTCATCAGCGAGCGGGCCTGGTTTGCGAGCTTTTCCATCGTCTCGCTGGTCGGCATTGCCTGGCTCGCCATGAGCTATAACGAGGCGGTCATCGGGCCGAACCCGCTCTACTGGGCGCCGCCGGTCTGGGCGATGCATCTCTCGCCCATCGTCATCCTGATCGCCGCACTTTTCGTTGTGATCGGCGTCACGACCCCGAACCCGACCTCGGTCGGCACGGAAGAGCTGGCGAAAGACCCGGAGACCGTCAAAGGCATGCTCCGCATCACGCGGCATCCCTTTCTCTGGGGCACCGCGATCTGGGCGCTCTGGCACATTCTCATCAATGGCGACCAGGCATCCGTCATCTTCTTCGGGACCTTCGCACTGCTTGCGGTGCTTGGCACCTTCTCGATCGACGACAAGAAGCGCAAGAAGCTCGGCGATGCCTGGACGGGCTTTGCGGCGCGCACCTCCAACCTTCCCTTCGCCGCCATCATCGCCGGCCGCAACCAGCTGAAGATCGGCGAACTTGGCTGGTGGCGAATCCTGCTCGCGCTCGTCATTTTCGGCGCGGCCTTTTACGGCCATCTCTGGGCTTTCGGCGTGTCGCCGGTGCCGGGCTGGATGCCTTATTGAGCCGGATCAGACCGGTTTCGTGACCCGGCGCAGTGTCAGGTTGATCCTGCCGCCGCCGGGGACGAGGCGGGACGAGCCGTGGATGATGCGATCGACGCCGTGATAGCGCAGCCTCGACGGCCCGCCGATCACCAGCACGTCGCCCGAGGCGAGTCTGAAACTTTTCGATTTGTCGCCCCGGGCGAATCCGCCGACGCGGAAGATGCATGTATCGCCAAGCGAGAGCGAGACGACAGGGGCATCGAGCGCCGCTTCGTCCTCGTCGCGGTGGAGGCCCATGCGCGATTTCGGCGTGTCGTAGAGATTGACGAGGCAGCATTCGGGCGGGGCGGGATAGTCCGCTACAAGGTCCCAAAGCGCGAGTAGGGCCGCCGGTATGGCCGGCCATTTGCGGGTGTTAACCGGGTTTGTTGACGAATAGGCATAGCCGTCCGGCCGAGAGACCCAGCCGAGCTCCCCGAAATTCATCTGGTGGATCGACCAGGGCTTGCCGGTGCGCGGCATGTGAGGCCGGTAGGGCTTTTCCGCTTCCAGTACCGCCATCAGTTCGGCCAAGAGCGCCTTTTGCGCTTGCCCGTCCAGCAAGCCCGGATAGAGCGCGATCCCCTCGAAGCCGGTTTCGACCGGGGCCGGGCGAGACTGGTATTTTGGCATTGTGTGTGTCATATTGTGGCCGGGTCGGTGCCGCGAAGCTGCGGGCAACAGGGGGATCTGATCATGGAAAGAAGGATAGGGCGGCTCGCCGCCGTTTTCATCGGGCTTGCCCTTGTGGCAAGTCTTTCGGGTTGTGCGGCGGCGGCCATTCAGGGTGCGACGCGCGCTTCCGACAATGCCCGGATCATGGCCAATGAGGACGCGGCGGCGCGGGGCGATGTGGCCGCCCAGATGAAGATGGGCGACAGCCATTGCTGCACCATTGCTGGCTCCGCCGGTGTCTTCAACAACCAGAAGGCGACCGAGTGGTACTGCAAGGCGGCGAAGCAGGGCGAGCCGCGGGCCTTTTACGAGCTTGGCCGCATCTATTCGGGCGATCTCGTGCGCGGCATGAATGCGCCCGCCAAGGCCGCCGCCTTCCTTACCACCCAGCGCGAGAACAGGCCGCTCGCGCTGATGTGGTTCAACCTTGCGGTGGACAAGAATTATTCCGAGGCGGTCGGCGAGATCGGCGATCTGCGCTCGAAGATGAGCGAGGCCGAAATCCTCGAGGCCCGGCAGGCCAAGCAGGACTGGCAGAACCAGCCCTGCGAATGGAACCGGGTCTATCCCGACAACCAGCTTTGAAGCGCCTCCCGGGTGTCACCGGGACGTCACGCAGGGCAGGGTAGAAGGTCCCGAAAGGGAACCCGGGAGCGGCGGTTTTTCCGCCGCTTTCGCGCTTTCGGGGCCTGCCGGGCAGATTGAGTCCCGAAAGCCCCGCCATGTGGCCATATTGCCGCATCAACGCTTGCGGGGCGTAAAACCCAAACCTATATACAGCGCAACGTTTCAACCCCCGTACCGGGATGGAATTCCCGGGAAGGACCCCTTTTGGGGGCCGGTCTGCCGGGTTCATCCCCGGTCAGCGGGTGCCTTCGAGGCCCGCCCGGCCCGCCGCAAGTGAAAGAGGACCAGTAAGCTCATGGCTAAAGTCATCGGTATCGACCTCGGCACGACGAATTCGTGTGTCGCGGTGATGGAAGGCAACACCGCCAAAGTTATCGAGAATTCCGAAGGCATGCGCACCACGCCCTCGATGGTGGCCTTCACGCAGGACGGCGAGCGCCTTGTCGGACAATCCGCGAAGCGCCAGGCCGTCACCAACCCGACCAATACGCTCTTCGCGATCAAGCGCCTGATCGGCCGCTCCTACGAAGATCCGACGACCCAGAAGGACAAGGGCATGGTGCCCTACAACATCGTCCGCGCCGACAGCGGCGATGCCTGGGTGGAAGCGCAGAACCAGAAATATTCCCCCTCGCAGATTTCGGCCTTCATCCTGCAGAAGATGAAGGAGACGGCGGAAAGCTATCTCGGCGAGAAGGTCGAGAAGGCCGTCATCACCGTGCCCGCCTATTTCAACGACGCGCAGCGCCAGGCGACCAAGGACGCCGGCAAGATCGCGGGTCTTGAAGTGCTGCGCATCATCAACGAGCCGACGGCGGCAGCCCTTGCCTATGGCCTCGACAAGAAGGATGGCGAGCTGATCGCGGTCTATGACCTTGGCGGCGGCACGTTCGACGTGTCGATCCTCGAGATCGGCGACGGCGTCTTCGAGGTGAAGTCGACGAACGGCGACACGTTCCTCGGCGGCGAAGACTTCGACATGCGCCTCGTCAACTATCTCGCCGACGAATTCAAGAAAGAGAACGGCATCGACCTGCGCGGCGACAAGCTCGCGCTGCAGCGCCTGAAGGAAGCCGCCGAAAAGGCGAAGATCGAACTGTCCTCGGCGACGCAGACGGAAGTGAACCTGCCCTTCATCACGGCGGATGCTTCCGGCCCGAAGCATCTCACCATGAAGATCACGCGGGCAAAGCTCGAAGCCCTTGTGGAAGACCTCATCCAGCGCACGATCGACCCCTGCAAGGCGGCGCTGAAGGATGCGGGCGTCTCGGCCGGCCAGATCAACGAGATCGTTCTCGTCGGCGGCCAGTCGCGCATGCCGAAGATCCGCGAAGCGGTGAAGCAGTTCTTCGGCAAGGAGCCGAACATGTCGGTCAACCCGGATGAAGTCGTCGCCATGGGCGCGGCCATCCAGGCGGGCGTGCTGCAGGGCGATGTGAAGGACGTGCTGCTGCTCGACGTGACGCCCTTGTCGCTCGGCATCGAAACGCTGGGCGGCGTCTTCACGCGCCTCATCGAACGCAACACGACGATCCCGACCAAGAAGGCGCAGACCTTCTCGACGGCCGAAGACAACCAGTCGGCGGTCACGATCCGCGTCTTCCAGGGCGAGCGCGAAATGGCGGCGGACAACAAGCTCCTCGGCCAGTTCGACCTTGTGGGCATTCCGCCCGCGCCGCGCGGCGTGCCGCAGATCGAGGTCGCCTTCGACATCGACGCGAACGGCATCGTCAACGTGTCGGCGAAAGACAAGGCGACGAACAAGGAACAGACGATCCGCATCGAAGCATCGGGCGGTCT
The DNA here is from genome assembly GCA_019636015.1 of Parvibaculaceae bacterium. GTDB lineage: Bacteria > Pseudomonadota > Alphaproteobacteria > Parvibaculales > Parvibaculaceae > Parvibaculum. The sequence continues at coordinate 517,704 of JAHBYJ010000001.1, read as the reverse complement.
CTCGGAAGCCGACATCGAGAAGATGGTGAAGGATGCCGAGGCCCATGCCGAGGAAGACAAGAAGCGGCGCGAGGAAGCGGAAACCCGCAACCACGCCGAAGCCCTTGCCAATGCGACCGAAAAGACGCTCGCCGAAAACGCCGACAAGATCGGCGCCGATGTGAAGGCGGATGTGGAGGCAGCCCTCGAAGCGCTCAAGGCGGCGCTCAAGGATGGCGATGCCGCCACCATCAAGGCGAAGTCGGAAGCGCTGACGCAGGTCTCGATGAAGATGGGCGAAGCGCTCTACAAGGCGGCGCAGGCCGAAGCCGAGGCGGAAGCCGCCGGCGGCGGCGAGGGCGGCAAGGCCCATGACGATGTCGTCGATGCGGACTTCGAGGAAGTCGACGACGACAAGAAAGATCAGGACAAGTCCGCCTGATCCGGCTGCGTCATGACGCGTGCAGTCCTCACAATCCATAAGGCGAAGCGGATGCGCATACACGCATCCGCTGCCGCCCATTCAGGGTGACCCCCATGTCGAAGCGCGATTTCTATGACGTGCTCGGGGTGAGCCGCAACGCGACGGCGGATGAGCTGAAAAAGGCCTTCCGCACGCTCGCGAAGAAATATCACCCCGACCAGAACCAGGGCGACAAGGAAGCGGAGCAGCGCTTCAAGGAGCTCAACGAAGCCTATGACGTGCTGAAGGACGAACAGTCCCGTGCGGCCTATGACCAGTTCGGCCACGCCGCCTTCGATGGCGGCATGGGCGCGCGCGGCGGGCCCGGCGGCATGGGCGGCGGCTTCGGCGGCGCCTCCATGTCCGACATATTCGACGATCTCTTCGGCGAATTCATGGGCGGCCGCGGGCGAGGGGGCCGGCGCGGCAATGGCCAGATGCGCGGCCACGATCTCCGCTACAATATGGAGATCACGCTCGAAGAGGCGTTCGAGGGCAAGAAGGCGCAGGTCCGCGTGCCGGGCTCTGTCGCCTGCGATGTCTGTCACGGCTCGGGCGCGGCGCCGGGCTCGAGCCCCGTCACCTGTCCGACCTGCCATGGCGACGGCAAGGTGCGCGCCTCTCAGGGTTTCTTCACGGTCGAACGCACCTGCCCGACCTGTCACGGCCGCGGCCAGACCATCGACAAGCCCTGCACCGCCTGTCACGGCGCGGGCCGCGTCGAGAAGGAACGCACGCTTTCCGTCAACATTCCGGCCGGCGTCGAGGACGGCACGCGTATCCGCCTTGCAGGCGAGGGCGAGGCCGGCATGCGGGGCGGACCGTCGGGTGACCTCTACATTTTCCTCTCGGTGAAGCCGCATCGCCTGTTCGAGCGCGACGGGGCGGACCTTTTCTGCCGCGTGCCGATCTCGATGGTCACCGCCGCGCTTGGCGGAGAGATCGAGGTGCCGACGCTTGGCGGCAAGAAGGTGAAGGTGAAAGTGCCGGAAGGCGCGCAGACCGGGCGCCAGTTCCGCCTGCGGGCCAAGGGCATGCCGGTGGTCAATTCCCGCGAGGTGGGCGATCTCTATATCCAGATCACCATCGAGACGCCGGTGAACCTGACCAAGAAGCAGAAGGACCTCCTCAAGCAGTTCGAGGAGGCTTCATCGCCCGGCAACAGCCCGGAAAGCACCGGCTTCTTCGCCAAGGTGAAGGAGTTCTGGGACGGGTTCCAGAACTGACGCTTCAATCCAGCAAAGCAGAATCAGCCGTCACGCCGCTTCGGTGAGACGGCTGATCTTTTTCCGATCGACCTTCTTCTCCGCGCGGGCAAGGTCGTACTGCATCTGCAGGCGAAGCCAGAGCTCCGGGCTACCGCCAAAAGCAGCCGACAGACGAACCGCCATGTCCGGCGAAATTCCCGAATGCCCGTTCACGACATTGTTGAGCGCCTGTCGTGTCACACCGAGATGGCGAGCGGCTTCCGTGATGGTAAGTCCGAGGGGCTCGATGCAGTCGTACCGGATATGCTCGCCGGGATGCGGCGGATTCTTCATCGGCATGGCGTTACTCCACTCAATGATAGTCCACAAAATCCACCTCGAAGGCGTCACCGCCTTCGAACCGGAAGATCACGCGCCAGTTGGCTCTCACCGTCACCGCCCAGAACCCCTTGAGGTCGCCCTTCAGCGGATGCAGCCTGAAGCCCGGCACATCCATGTCTTCGGGCGATCCGGCAACATCGAGGCGGGCGAGGATACGGGTGATCTTCGCCGCATCCTCTGACGGGAGCTTACGGCGGTCGCCTTCCTCGTAGAGGCGTTTCAGCCCCTTGTGCCGAAAGCTGCGGATCATGCGCAAATGTAATGTGACAATTGTCTATTGTCAATTCTGCCTATTCTCGGAGAGGCAGCCTTTCACTAATCTGAAAGCCCCCGGCGGATCTCCCCCGGGGGTTTTTCACGTCCGGATTTCCCATGACAGCGCCGCTCTCCGCCTATCTCGTGCCGATCGCCCTTCTTGTCGCCTCCAATGTCTTCATGACGGCGGCCTGGTACTGGCATCTCAAATTCACCTCGACGCCGATCCTGACCGTGGTGCTTCTCAGCTGGAGCCTCGCCTTTCTCGAATATTGCCTCGCGGTGCCCGCGAACCGGATCGGCTATGAGGTTTTCTCGGCGGCCCAGCTCAAGACCCTTCAGGAAGTCATCACGCTTACGGTTTTCGTGGTGTTTTCGGCGCTTTATCTCGGCCAGACGCCGACCTGGAACACGGGCATCGGCTTCGCCTTCATCGCGCTCGGGGCGTGGTTTGTCTTTCGCGGCTGAAAGGGGACTGGTATAGAGCCCGCAAAGGCCTCGGGAAACGGAACCATGGCACAGGATATCAGGATCGCGGTCACGGGCGCGGGCGGCCGCATGGGGCGCACGCTTCTCCGCCTCATTGCGGAGACGGACGGGCTTGCCCTTGCGGGCGGCATCGAATCCGAAGGATCGCCCCATCTCGGCCGCGATCTCGGCGAGCTGGCGGGGCTTGCGGCGCCGCTCGGCATGGCCGCGACGGCGGACGCGCTTACCGTCATCAAGGATGCCGATGCGCTGATCGACTTCTCGGTGCCTCAGGCGAGCGTCGAATTCGCCGCGCTCGCCGCCCAGGCGCGCATCGTCCATGTGATCGGCACGACGGGCTTTTCGGACGCAGAGGAGGCCCGCATCGAGGCGGCGGCACGCCATGCGACCATCGTCAAGGCCGGAAACATGAGCCTCGGCGTCAATCTTCTCGCCGCGCTCGTCGCGCAAGCCGCGAAGGCGCTCGGTCCCGAATGGGATATCGAGATCGTCGAGATGCATCACCGCCACAAGGTCGACGCGCCGTCGGGCACGGCGCTGCTGCTCGGCCAGGCGGCGGCGGAGGGGCGCGGCATCTCGCTCGGCGACCATTCCGAGCGCGGCCGAGACGGGCTCACCGGCGCGCGCGCGGAAGGCGCCATCGGCTTTGCGAGCCTGCGCGGCGGTTCCGTCGTCGGCGAGCATGACGTGATCTTCGCCACGGAAAACGAGCGCATCGTGCTCCGCCATATCGCGGAGGACCGCGGCATCTTCGCGCGCGGCGCGCTCAAGGCCGCGCAATGGGGCCAGGGCGTCGACGGTCAAAGGAGGGGCCCCGGCCTTTTCAACATGGCCGATGTGCTCGGCCTCAGATAATTTCCATACGGATGAATGGAGCGAGACTTGGCTAACCTGCTTGTGCTTGTCCGCCACGGACAGAGCGAATGGAACGAGAAGAACCTGTTTACGGGCTGGCGCGATCCGGGGCTGACCGAACAGGGAAAGGCCGAAGCGAAGGAATCGGGCGAGGCGATGAAGAAGGCCGGCCTCCATTTCGACGTCGCCTTCACCTCGGCGCTTTCGCGCGCGCAGGAAACGAACCGCATCATGCTGGCCGAACTCGGCCAGAGCGATATCGAGATCGTGAAGGACCAGGCGCTCAACGAACGCGACTATGGCGATCTCTCCGGCCTCAACAAGGACGATGCGCGCGAGAAATGGGGCGAGGAACAGGTGCATATCTGGCGCCGCTCCTATGACGTGCCGCCGCCCGGCGGCGAGAGCCTGAAGATGACGGCGGAGCGCGTGCTGCCTTATTACGAAAGCACGATCCTGCCGCGCGTGCTGAAGGGCGAGCGCGTGCTCGTCGCCGCGCATGGCAACAGCTTGCGCGCGCTCGTCATGCAGATCGACGGGCTTTCACGCGAAGAAGTGCTCAAGCTCAATATCGCGACCGGCGCGCCGATCGTTTACGAGCTCGACGACAAGGGCAAGGTTCTCTCGAAGAAGATGCTGATCGAGCGCGAGGCGCATTAGGCCGGTTGCGGCGCGGCCTTCAGCTTCATGAGGGCGCGCTCGAGCGCGGCGGCGAAATCGGCGCGCTCGGCGGGCGAGAGCTGCGAGGCGAGCTCGACCTCGCGGCCATGGCTCACGAGATGGAGCCTTGTCGACTCGTCCGGCAGTTTTTTCAGGGCGACACGCACCCAATAGGGCTGGAGGCTCACGGCCTCGGCGCGGCCCTTCGCATCGACGCGGCGGATCCGCAGTTCATCGTCGGACAATTGCACCGTTTCATGGGCGCGGGCGGCGCGGTAATTCGCGCGGAAGGCCCACCAGACGGCAAGCACTTCAAGCCCGCAAAAACCGAGCACCGGCCAGGCGCCCTTCGCCATGAAATATGCCCCGGCCGTGAAATTCACCGCTGCGACGACGCCGATCAGGATCGCGAAGCCGCGCATGGAGAGCGAGCGATGCGGCAGGATCACCGCATCGAAATGAAGCGGCGGCGCGAGCGGCTCGGCGGTCGGGGGCAAGGCGGTCATGCGTGAAAGGTAGGCCCGGGCTCCGTGCCCGGCAAGGCGGCAATATGCCCTTGCGGCGCGCCCGGCTTATGCGCAAAGTTCCGGCTCATGACCCGCGCCAGCCTGATGAAAAAGCCCGATATCGCCGAGTTCTTCCGCCGCCTCGCCGAGAAGCTGCCGGAGCCCAGGACCGAACTCGAATACCGCAACACCTATACGCTGCTCGTCGCCGTGGTGCTGTCGGCGCAGGCGACCGATACCGGCGTCAACAAGGCGACGAAGGAGCTTTTCAAGACGGTCGATACGCCGCAGAAGATGGTGAAGCTCGGCGAGGCGGGGCTCGTGCAGCATATCAAGACCATCGGCCTCTACCGCAACAAGGCGAAGAATGTGATCGCGCTGTCGCGCATGCTGATCGAGCATCATGGCGGCGAGGTGCCGCGCGACCGCGATGCGTTGCAGGCGCTGCCGGGCGTGGGGCGGAAGACCGCCAATGTCGTGCTCAATGTCGCCTTCGGCGAGCCGACCATTGCGGTCGACACACATATTTTCCGCGTTTCGAACCGCACCGGGCTCGCGCCCGGCAAGGATGTCGTGGAAGTCGAGAAGAAGCTCGAAAAGGCGGTGCCGCCCGAATACAGGCTCCACGCGCATCACTGGCTGATCCTGCATGGGCGCTATGTCTGCAAGGCGCGCAAGCCCGATTGCCCGGCCTGCCCGGTGAGCGATCTCTGCCGCTTCAAGGCGAAGACGGTGGCCGCCTGAATCTCACGACACCGGCGCGTTGCGCTTCGCGATGACGGAGGCAAGGCATTGGTCCTTGTCCGCCGCGCCGCCTTCGAGCTTTCGCGCATCGACATGGCGCGCGCCTTCCTGCCCATAGAAATAGAGGAAGAGGCTGCAATCCTGCCCGCCATATTGCCAGATCTCGGCGCTGGGTTCGGTGCGGCGGAAATCGGGGGCGCCGAGACGGGCGGAAATGGCGGCGGGCGCGGCCCCGATCAGCGATTGCGCGGTGAGGGGGCCAGCGCCCAGCGAGGCCGAGCGCGGCATGCCGCCTTGCGGCGCGGCGCAGGCGGCGAGGGCGAGCGGCAGGGCGAGCGCGAAGAGAGCTTTCCTCAATTTCATTCTCCTCAGGCCGCGGTGCGGCGGGCGGCAAGGCCCTTATAGGTGTGGACCATGAAGGCGGTCGCGAAAAGCGGCGCAAGAAGATTGAGCAGCGGCACCGTGGTGAAGAGCGCGACCACAACGCCGGCGAGGAAAATCCGGAAGCGGTAGCGGGCGCGCATCGCCTCGACCTCGGCGGGCGCGAGGTGGCGAAGCGCGACGAGCTCGAAATATTCGCGGCCAAGGAGATAGCCGTTCACGATCCAGAAGAGCGCGAGGTTGACGCCCGGCAGCAGATAGAAGGGCAGCGCCAGCAGGTTCACGATGATGAGCACCAGCGTGAAGCGGAGCGCCACCACCACCGACTGCCAGAAGGGCTGGTCGGTGCCGGGCGGATCGGCCGGATAATCCTCCGCCTCGACGCGGGCGGCGATCACCTCGAGAAAGAGGCCCGCGACCAGCGAGACGACCGGATGGACGAGCGGGATCAGCACGATCACCGCGAGGAAGCGGGCAATGAATTCGATCGCCGTATCGAGCCAGCCGCCGGCGAGATCGGGCCCGAAGGTGGGGAGCGCCGCCAGCGCCCATTGCAGCCCCGCGCCGAAGAGCACCAGCACGCCGAGCGTGATGGCGAGCGTCAGCCACATCACCCGGCGATAGGGCGGGGCGAATATTCCGCGGAAGGCACGCAGCGCATCGGACAGCATCGAAATCTCCGGAATCCCAAGGCAACTCCCCGCGCTAAACTAGTGCCCGCGGACGGTAAGCTCAATCTCGACGCTGGACGCATGATAGTTTAGCTACTATACAGTTAGGACGGTCATGGCGAAGAAACCGGAATGCAGCACAGCCGAGCGTGAATGTGCCGATGAAGTGGTGGCGAAGCTCTACCGGCTTCTCATGCGCGCGCATGAGTTCGACGCGAGACCCCGCGAATTCGGCACCGGCATGGTGCTCAGCCGCGCCGAAATCCACACCGTGCAGGCGGTGGGCCGCGCCGGCGAGATCAACATGACGGCGCTCGCCTCCGTACTCGGTGTCACCAAGGGTGCGGCCTCGCAGATGGTAACGCGGCTTGTGAGCAAGGGACTTGTCGAGAAGCGCGCCAATCCAAAAAGCGCGCGCGAGGTGACGCTGGTGCTCACGCCGCTCGGCAAGCGCGGCCATGCGGCGCATGAGAGCTTCCACGACCGGATGGCCGGTTCATTCAAGACGGCGCTTGGCGGAAAGATGTTGCCGCGCCTCGAAGAACTGGGTGAGGCAATCGACGATCTCGTCCGGGTGATCGACACGCATGAGAGGAGGACAAGGGACATCTGAAAAAATTTTGCAAGAAATGTTTAGTGACTTAACCGATGCTGTCGAAAGGGAGGACCCCATGCAGCAGAAACTCTTGCCGCCGCGCCTGTTCCTGATTGCGCTCGCGCTCATGACCGCAGTGCATCTTTTCGCCGAGCCCGAACCCAAATGGGGAAGCCCGGCGCAAACGATTGCGGGCATCCTCATCGCGCTCTTCTTTCTCGGCATCACGATCGCCGGTTCGCGCCAGTTCGCCAGGGCGAAGACGAACATCAACACATTCATGAAGCCGGACAAGCTCGTGACCACCGGGCTTTTCCGCTACACGCGCAATCCGATGTATCTCGGTTTCGCGGGCGCGCTTGTCGGTGCCGCCATTGCGCTCAACTGCCTCACCGGGCTCATCGTGGCGCTTGCCTTCATCGTCGTCGCGGACCGCTGGTACATCCGGTTCGAGGAAAGGGCCATGTCGGAGAATTTCGGCGAGGCCTATGCCGCCTATCGCACGCAAACGCGGCGCTGGATCTAGAAAGGCCGGTTTTCGGGGCGCGCGGGCCGCTTTGGACATATGGGGCGCAATCCCTATACTGCGGCCCCGCACCCCGAATTTCTTCAAAAGACTCCCAGAGGATCATGACCGAAATAAAGTATGACGTGGCGGGCATCGGCAATGCGCTGGTGGACGTGATTTCGAACGCCGACGACAATTTCCTGACCGCGAACGGCATCGAGAAGGGCGGCATGACGCTGATCGATGCGGCGCGCGCCGATGAGCTCTATGGCAAGATGTCGGCGGCGGTCGAAATGTCGGGCGGCTCCTGCGCCAACACGATTGCGGGGCTTGCCTCGCTCGGCGGCAAGGGCGCCTTTTTCGGCAAGGTGAAACGCGATCAGCTTGGCGAGGTCTTCATCCACGACATCAAGGCGCTGGGCGTCCACTTTCCGGCGGCGCCGGCGGGCGAGGGCACGCCGACCGGGCGCTGCCTCATCATCGTGACGCCCGATGCGCAGCGCAGCATGAGCACCTTTCTCGGCGCAGCGCAGAAGCTCACCGCCGGCGATATCGACGCCGAGACGATCAAGGCGTCCGCCGTCACCTATATGGAGGGCTATCTGTGGGACGAGCCCGGTGCGAAAGAGGCTTTTCTGAAAGCGGCAAAGATCGCGCATGAGGCGGACCGCCTCGTCTCGCTGACGCTGTCGGACAGTTTCTGCGTCTCGCGCTACCGCGACGAGTTCCGCCGGCTGGCGAAGGAGGAGGTCGATCTTCTCTTCGCGAACGAAGCCGAGATCCTCTCGCTCTACGAGACCGATATTTTCGACGAGGCATTGCAGCAGGTGCGCAAGGACTGCAAGTTCGCCGCGCTGACGCGTTCCGAGCAGGGCTCGGTCATTGTCGCCGATGGCGAGGTGCATGTGGTCGATGCGGAGAAGGTTGCGAAGGTGGTCGACACGACCGGCGCGGGCGATCTCTTCGCCGCGGGTTTCCTTTACGGCCTCACGCGCGGCAAGGACCCGGTGACCTGCGGACGGCTCGGCGCGCTGGCCGCCGCCGAAGTCATCTCGCATTACGGGCCGCGGCCGCAGGTCTCGCTGGCGGAGTTGGCGAAGGCGAAGGGATTGGCTTGAGAGTTCGCGGAGCGTCGTCCTTGTCCCACCGTTTTTGAGTTCGATGCTCAAATCACCCTCCCCTTGAGGGAGGGTCGAAAAATTCAAGCGGAGCGCGGGATTTTTCGGGGAGGGGTAGGCGGCATATTCCGGCTACGGATGAAATTGCCGATAGCGAAGCCCCCTCCCCGAACAAGCTTGCGCTTGTTCGGCCCTCCCTCAAGGGGAGGGTGGTCCTGATGGCAAGCTCTTTACTTTCCGGCCGCTCTCACAGCTTCCGGAGATAGACGTCGCGGATGCGGTGGTCGTCGCCCTTGCGCAGGATGAGGTCGGCGCGCTGGCGCGTCGGCAGGATGTTCTTGTGGAGATTGGCGAGGTTGATCGAGGTCCAGATCGAATCCGCCGTCTCGACCGCTTCGTCTTCCGTCAGCTTCGAATAGCGATGGAAATAGGCCGCCGGGTCCTTGAACGAGGTGCGACGCAAGCTCAGGAAGCGCTCGATATACCAGCGCCGGATCGCCTCTTCATCGGCGTCGAGATAGATCGAGAAATCGAAGAAGTCGGAGACGAAGGGCTGCGGCTCGTCGCCTTCTGCGGGCTTCCAGGGCTGCAATACATTGAGCCCTTCGACGACCAGAATATCCGGACGGTCGACCACGACCGTATCGCCCGGCAGGATATCGTAGGTGAAGTGCGAATAGACCGGCGCCTCGACGCGGGCCGAACCCGCCTTCACATCGGAGAGAAAGCGGATCAGCCGCTTGATGTCGAAGCTTTCGGGGAAACCCTTGCGCTGCATCAGCCCGCGCTCTTCGAGCACCCTGTTCGGATAGAGGAAACCATCCGTGGTGATGAGATCGACCTTCGGATGGTTCGGCCAGCGCGCCAGCAGTGTGCGCAGAATACGCGCCATGGTGGATTTGCCGACGGCGACCGAGCCCGCGACGCCGATGATATAGGGCACCTTGTCCTGCGCACGGCCGAGGAAGTTCGACGTCACGCGATAAAGCTCCTGCGTCTCGCCGACATAGAGATTCAGCAGGCGCGAGAGCGGCAGGAAGATTTCCGACACTTCGTCGAGCGAGATACGCTCGCCAAAACCCTTCAGTTCCTCAAGCTCCGCCGCCGACAGGGGGAGCGGCGTGTCCTGGCGGAGACGCCCCCAATCCTGGGCGGTGAAATGGCGGAAGGGCGAGAGCGAGGCCGAGTTGCCGTTCGCTTCGATTTCGGCTGCGGACATGGGTTTCGCGTTCCCCCGTTCAGCGCTCGGCGCGCGCGGCTTTTTCGTCGAGGCCGGAGCGGCCTTCGCGCCGCTCGAGCTCGGCATAGACATCGGCCGGATCGAGATCCAGCGCGGCCAGAAGCACCAGCCAGTGATAGAGAAGATCGGCGCTTTCGGAGACGGCGCCCTTGCGGTCACCGGAGGCTGCGGCGATCACGGTTTCGACCGCTTCCTCGCCGAGTTTCTGCGCGCAGGCCGGCACGCCCTTCGCGAGAAGCTTCGCCGTATAGGAGGAGGCCGCATCGGCACCCTTGCGGGCGGCGATGACCTCGAAAAGGCGATCGAGCAGCTTTGCATCGGCGGCCATGGGGCGCACTCCGGGCGGTTGACTGCCGTTCCCGCGGGACCGGAGAGGCCCCGCGCGGCGGCATTGCGTAGCAGATTTACGGAGTTGAGGCCAGTGGCCGGGCTTTACGCGGCGTCAAAGCCGCGTCGCAAGGCGCGTGCCCGCCAATTCGCCGGTCTTGGCGCCGCTCTGGTCGGCACCCTTGAGGTCCGCGCCGCGGAGGTCTGCGCCCCGCAGATCGGCGCTCTTCATGTTCGCCCGGTAGAGGATGGCGTTCGAGAAATCGGCCGCGGCGAGGATCGCCCCTTCGAAATTTGCATCCGCCAGGATCGCCTCGTGGAAATTCGCGCTGGCAAGCACCTGGCGCGAGAAGTCCACCCGCGAGAGATCCATGCGCGAGAAATCCGCCCGCGCGCCCTGCTTCTCGCCGGTCTGAATCCATTCGAGATGCGAGACGAGAATCCGCTTCATGCGGTCGGGGCCCGGCGCAGGCCGGGGCCGCGTCGCGCGCATGAGATCGCCGCGCGAAACGGTCGCCTCGTCCATCACGGCGCGGCGGAAATCCGCATCTGCAAGATTGGCGCCTTTCAGTTCGACGCCGCGAAGTTCGGCACCCGCAAAGCTTGCGCCCCGGAGGTCCGCGCCCTGCAGGCTCGTGCCCGAAATCGAGGCGCCCTCGAAATCGGCATCGAGCAGCTTGCATTCAGACATGTTGGTGCCGTACATGCGCGCGCCGCGAAAGGTCGAGTTCTCGCGGCCGGTCGGCGCTGTCGCGCCGCGCTTGATCACCGCGCCGCGGCGAAGGTCCGCGCCGTCGAGCTGCGCATCCGTCATTTCGGCATCGGCGAAGTTCGCGCCGCGCAGATCGGCGCGGGAGAAGTTCGTGCGGGTCATGTTGCAGTGATCGAAATTCGCGCCGAAGAGATTTGCGCCCATGAAATGCGCGTCTTCGAGATTGCAGCCGGAAAAGTCACAGCCGATGAAATGGCCCTGCGCGAAGTTCAGGCTGCGGAAGTCGAGACCCGAGAGATCGCACTCCTTCATCACGACGCACCAGCCGTTCGGAATGCCCTTCAGGTAGCGCTCGTGAAGTTCGCAGAGCTTCTTCAGCGCCTCCTGGCTGATGCGCCGCCCGACGATAGCGTTATTGTCCGCGCTCTTGCTCCGCGCCGTCTGGGACGGTTCGGGCTGGCGGGCGGCGGCCGTGGGGGAGCGATCTGACATTGACGGAAAACCTTGACGCTACGCGGATACTGCACTCAACGAACGAAGAGACCGGGCGATCCTATCGTCCGACAAATTCAGATTTGATTAATGGGGAAATGCCGCTCTCGCGGAAGGCGGTTTACCGTTCGCTCACGCTGACTTGCGCCAGAACGGGACGGTTTCGGCAAAGCGCTTCCAGAGACGGATCGCGCCTTTCCAGTCGCGCTCGGCGCGCTTTTCATGGAAGGCGATGACGCGGGCGGACGCCGCCTTCATCGCGCGGCCGTCGGAGAAACCGTCGAGAATGAGATGCGCGGTCGCGACGTCGTTCAGCCCGCCAAAGACATCCTGCATGCGCGAGAGGTGGCGGAGCCAGGGCTTCACATCCTCTTCCGCATAGAGCGAGGTGAAGAAGTGAAGCGCGTAGCGCAGCTTCTTCAGCCGCTTGCGCAACTCGTGACGCTCCTCCATATCGAGCTTCTCGATATCGCGGGCGAGCTTCGCCGCCTTTTTGAGCCGCTTCTCGAGTGCGTCTTCCGCGAAGTCATGCGCGAGGCGCGGCGCCTTCGGCCTTGTCTCGAAGCCGCGTTCGGCGAGGAAAAGGCCGTATTCGAGAAGGAAGCGCGTGTAGCGGCGCGAGGAAATGGCGGCGCGGGCATTTTCCCAATGTTCCGCGCGGGCGGCTTCGGCGCGCATGCGCAATTCCTTGATGCCCGCATTCACCGGTTTCACCGGCGCGAGAATATCCGACAGGAAGACATCGAAGTCGCGCGCCGCGCCGAGTTCGTTCGCCAGCCACTTTGCTTCCGCCGCGAGATGATCGGCGCGCTCGCCGCCGATGGCGGGCCGGAAAATCTCGAAGGCCGAGCGCGCGCGGCGAAGCGCGACGCGCATCTGGTGCAGCGCCTCGGGCAGGCCCGCCTCCATCGCCGCCGCCTCGTTCGCCATGAGATGCACGAGGCAGTGGCGCAGCACCGCCGCATAGGCATCGGCAAGCGAAATACCGGCGGGCAGCGCAATCGGCTCTGCCTTTACCGCTTGCGGCTTCTCCTCATTCAGAAGGGCAAAGCCCCGTTCCGACTTGCTGCGCATGCCGATGCGGAGATCGGCCACCTCGTTCAGGTCGAGGGCAAGCCGGTAGAGGCTCGCGGGCGTGCCCTTTTTCAGTTCGAGTTCGATTTCGCTCACCGGCGCATCGCGGCCGCCGGCGCGCAACGCGCCGAGATCGAGCGCGAGCTCGATGCGGTCGCCTTCGGGCGTCGCCAGATTGTGGACCGTGCGGCGGATATCGCTTTCGAGGCGCGGCGCGAGCGCCGAGCCATTCGCGAGCTTGCGGATGCGCTTGCGCAGATCGGCGGGGAGGCGGTTCAGGTCCGGCGCCGAGGCGCCGCGCGGCAGCCGCGCTTCATGCTCGCCCGTGTCGCGCGCCAATGCGCCCGTCCCGTCGGCGGAGGCGCCGGTTTCCGTTTTCAGCGTCTGGATGAATTCATTGCCGCTCTTGCGCAGGCGGAGCGCAAGACCGTTCTGGCCGAGCGCGAGCTTTTCCGTGTCGAAATAGACCGAATGAAGATGCTTGCCGCTGGCGCGGCCGCGCTTCAGCCTTTGCAGGGCTGGCGCTCGCTTCACGCGCTCAAGCTCCGCAGGCTCGCAGACGAGCTTCAGTTCGATTTCGCGGTCGGACATTATTCGTTCGTTCGTGCCCTGGATGGGGGGCGAGGGTCACGCGCAACGGGCCCCAATTCGCGGTCATTGTGACTGTAGTGGAACCGGGACGCAATTGTCACAAATGGGCTGCGGCCATTTTGCGCGGGCCCCGTTGTGTGGCGCACGGTGCAAGGCCACAAGGAATTGTGGTCAGAGCCGCATGGGGAGGCCCGCCCCGGCCATATAGGCCTTGGCCTCGCCGATCGTGTGATCGCCGAAATGGAAGATCGAGGCGGCGAGCACGGCACTCGCATGACCGTCGCGGATGCCTTCGACGAGATGGTCGAGATTGCCGACGCCGCCCGACGCGATCACCGGCACGGGCACGGCATCCGACACGGCGCGTGTGAGCGCAATGTCATAGCCCGATTTCGCGCCGTCACGGTCCATCGAGGTGAGGAGGATTTCACCGGCGCCGAGAGCTGCCACCTTCTTCGCGAATTCGACAGCATCGATGCCGGTTTCCTTGCGCCCGCCATGGGTGAAGATTTCCCATTTGCCGGGTGCGACCTGCTTGGCGTCGATGGCGACGACGATGCATTGATTGCCGAATTTCTCCGCCGCAACGCGCACGAAATCCGGATTGAAAACGGCAGCGGTGTTGACCGATACCTTGTCGGCGCCGGCAAGAAGCAGCGCACGCACATCTTCAACCGTGCGCACGCCGCCGCCGACGGTGAGCGGCATGAAACATTGCTCGGCGGTGCGGCGCACCACGTCGAAAATGATCGCGCGCTCTTCATGGCTGGCCGTGATGTCGAGAAAGCAGAGCTCGTCGGCGCCCGCCGCATCATAGGCGCGGGCAGCTTCCACCGGATCGCCCGCATCGCGAAGGTCGACGAAGTTCACGCCCTTCACGACGCGGCCATCCTTCACATCGAGGCAGGGAATGACACGGGCCTTGAGCATCAATAGGCGCCTTTCAGCAGGGCGAGAGCCTCTTTCGGATCGAGACGGCCATCGTAAAGCGCGCGGCCGGAAATCGCGCCCTCGATGCCGGAGCAATTGGCGGCAATGAGTTTCTTCAGATCCTCGATCGAGGAAAGGCCGCCCGATGCGATCACCGGAATGGAAATCGCATCGGCCAGTGCCACGGTCGCCTCGATATTGAGGCCCTGCAGCGCGCCGTCGCGGTCGATATCGGTGTAGATGATGGCGGCGACGCCCGCATCCTCGAAGCGGCGCGCCATGTCGAGCACCTTGAGGTCGGAGACATCGGCCCAGCCTTCCGTCGCCACGTGGCCGCCCTTCGCATCGAGCCCGACGGCGATGCGGCCCGGGAATTTCCGGCAGGCCTCGATCACGAGCGAAGGGTTCTTCACCGCGGCCGTGCCGATGATGACGCGGGTGACGCCCTTTTCGAGCCACATCTCGATCGTCGCGAGATCGCGGATGCCACCGCCGAGCTGGGCGGGCATGGAGATCGCCGCGAGAATGCTTTCGACGGCGCCGGCATTCACGGGCCGTCCCTCGAATGCGCCGTTCAGATCGACGAGATGGAGATAGTCGAAGCCCGCTTCCTCGAAGGCGCGCGCCTGCGCCGCCGGATCGTCATTGAAGACCGTCGCCTGGTCCATCAGACCATGCACGAGGCGGACGCATTGCCCGTCCTTCAGATCGATTGCGGGAAAGAGGATCATCGGATTTCTTTCAGACTCGCCACTTCAGGAAATTGCCGATCAGCGCGAGGCCGAGTTCCTGGCTCTTTTCGGGGTGAAATTGCGTGCCCGCCATATTGTCCTTCGCGACCATGGCGGCGACGGGGCCCGCATAATCGACGCGGGCGACAAGCGCATCCGGCTCCTCGACCGCAAAGGCATAGGAGTGGACGAAATAGGCATGGGTCGCGGGCATCGCCTCGAGCAGCGGATGCGGACGCAATACCTCGAGTTCGTTCCAGCCCATATGGGGAATCTTGAGCGCGGCATCGGCGGGTTCGATCTTCACGACCTCGCCTTTCAGCCAGCCAAGCCCTTCATGGACGCCGTGCTCGAGCCCGCGCTCCGCCATGAGTTGCATGCCGACGCAGATGCCGAGAAAGGGCTTTGCCTGGCGGCGCACCGTGTCCACCAGCGTTTCTTCCATGCCGTGAATGGCGCGCAGGCCCGCTGCGCAATCGCCGAAGGCGCCGACGCCCGGCAGCACGATACGATCCGCCATGCGCACGGCTTCCGGCTCCCTCGTCACCAGAATGTCGGCGGCGAGATCCGCTTCGCGCGCGGCACGCTCGAAGGCCTTGGCGGCGGAGCGGAGATTGCCGGAGCCGTAATCGATGATCGCGACTTTCATCATGGGTCAGTGTCCGGGCTTCGGGCCGGCATCGGGAAAGAGGCCGAAGACGCCGCTTTCGGTTTGCGCCGGCTGCGGGCGGCGCGGCCAGACGGGCGCGGTGACGGGCTTCACTTCCTCGACGGCGAGCGGGCGGTCCCAGCTCGCGAGGAAATTGCGCTCGGCTTCCTCGAGCGAGGCGCCGGTGGCAAGCCCCGCCTCGCGATAGCCCCGCCGCGCAAGCGTCCAGCGGCGGATGTCGTTTCCTTCCGCGCCGAGCATGAAATTGAGCGCGAGCGAGACCACCATGGCGGCGGATGGGCCGAAAGCCGCCTGCGTCGCCCAGGAAAGCGTGACGGCGACGCCGATCCAGATCGCGAGCGCCACCCACATGCGGTGATAAAGCGCCCAAGCCCATGAAAAGGCGAAGGCCGGAAAGGAGAAGCCCTCCTTCACCAGCACGATCCCGTCGCCGTCGAGCGGCGCGCCGGGAAGCTCGTGGACCGTGTAGATGCGCATGGAACTCATTCCGCCCGGAAGCCGGGCAAACGGCTTTAATTCGCGCCCTATCTAGGACAGATCGCGGTCGAAAACCAGCAGGAAGGCTCGCCCGAGCGGCGACAGGCGGTAGCCGGTTTCGAGACTTTCGGTCAGGCCCAGTTCCTTGAGACGGCGGACCTCCGTCTTGAATACCTTTGTTTCCCGCCCCGCCTTCGCCGCGAGATCGGCTGCGCGGAGGCCTGGATGGGCCTCGATCAGGGCGAGGTATTTCCACGTCCAGGGCCCGCGGCGGCTTGCCTTGTCCATGGCAGCGAGCCGCGCCGCGAGCGCCTCTCCCTCCGCCCGGGTGAGACGGCGCTTGTTGCGAAGCGCGACCCGCGGGTCCGCGCCTGCGAGCCGGAAGCGGATGCGATAGACCTCACCCTGCTTTCGCGATGCAAGTTCGGCAAGGAGTTCCTTCCGCGAGGCGTGGCCGGCGCGTCTTGCCTCCGCCGCAGTGATGTTTTCGGGCGCGACCCTTTCCACGGCCTCGATCGCCAGCACGCCGGCCGCCATGCGCAGGGTTCCGCCCGGCTTCACGGTCGGCCGCGTCCAGCGGCGAAAGGCGAGGGTGACCTCGCCTTTTGCTATTGCATCGAGAATGTGCCGCTTGAAAAGCATTTGCGGCTCCGGCCTGCCGGATCAGGTGCCGAGAACGCCCTTGGTCGAGGGGATGCGGGTGGCCGCGCGCGGGTCGATCTCCACCGCCTCGCGCAGCGCCCGGGCGAGGCCCTTGAAGCAGCTTTCGACGATATGGTGATTGTTCTCGCCATACACGTTTTCGATGTGCAGCGTGATGCCCGCATTCTGCGCGAAAGCCTGGAACCACTCCTTGAAGAGTTCGGTATCCATGTCGCCGAGCTTGGGCTTCGTGAACTTCACTTTCCAGACCAGATAGGGGCGCTGCGACACGTCGATCGAGACGCGGGTGCAGGTTTCGTCCATCGGGATGATGGCCGTCGCATAGCGGCGGATGCCCTTGAAGTCGCCCAGCGCCCGGCGCACGGCCTCGCCGATCACGATGCCGGTATCCTCGGTCGTGTGGTGGAAATCGATATGGAGGTCGCCCTGTGCGCGGACCTTCAGGTCCATCAGCGAGTGGCGCGACAGCTGCTCGAGCATATGGTCGAGGAAGCCGATCCCCGTATCGACGTCATATTCGCCCTGTCCGTCGAGATCGAGCGAGACGAAAACATTCGTCTCCTTGGTCTTGCGCTCGACGGTCGCTACGCGGCTATCGCTCTGCATGGGTTCCGGGTCCGGTTGATCTTCGCCCCGATATGGCGCTTCGGGGCCGCTTTTAACAGGCGGGCTTCCCGCCTTCCAGCGCAAAAGGCGAGGGATTTCATCGCCTTGGCGCCAATGACCGAATTATCTTGAATCACAATGCCTTATGAGGCGTTAACCAGTATTTCCGTGTTCTTCTCATCCGATACTTCAAGTTGTTCCTGTTTTTCTTGCGATGCAAGGGCCAAGTTCTTGATTCAAATTGTTTCTATTGCTGTTCCATTGTGTCCGGTTCGCTGTCTCACACAATATATAGAAGAGAGTTTCCGCTGGCGCCGGCGCACCCGGCACGCCATATGAAGCCCTGAATTAGAGCTTGAGGAGCGCCCCCCATGGCCTGGCAGACCCGCATGACCGCCGATCTCGCGCAATTCATCGCGACGCGGGACCATTTCTACATGGGCAGCGCCAATGCGGCGGGGCGGCCCTACATCCAGCATCGGGGCGGCCCGAAAGGGTTTCTCAAGGTGCTGGACGAGAAGACGCTCGGCTTTGCCGATTTCGTGGGCAACCAGCAATTCGTGACGCTGGGCCATCTCGCCGAGAACGACCAGGTGTTCCTGTTCCTGATCGACTATCCGAACCGGCAAAGGGTGAAAATCAGGGGCCGGGCGCGGGCGGTGAGCGACGATCCGGCGCTCACCCGCTCGCTCGCCGACCCGAACTACCGGGGCCGCGTCGAGCGCGCCATCCTGATCGAGCTCGACGAATGGGACATGAACTGCCCGAGCCATATCCTGCCGCGCTGGGACGCGGCGGACCTCAGCCCCGCCTTCGAGCGGCTCGAACGGCGCATCCGGCAGCTCGAGGCGCAGGTCCGCGAGATGGGCGGCGATCCCGGCGAGTTTCACCTGCCGGAGTGAGCGGAACGCCGTCAGTAAAGGTTCTTTTTCGCGTCGTCCTCGAGCGCGGTGTCGATCAGCGCCGGGGCGAGGTCGAGGCTCATCTGGTCGCGAATGATCTGGCCGAAGCTCGGCATGGCATTGCGCGGCACCTGCTTCGAGGCGTCCCAGAGGCCCGAGCGCTTCAGCGCCTTGGTGCAATGGAAGAAGACTTCCCGCACCTCGATCAGCATGACGGAGCGGGGCTTCTTCCCGTCCACCACGAAACGCTCCATCAGGGCGGGGTCCGTGGTTACTTCCGCGACGCCGTTCACCCGCAGCATTTCCTCAAAGCCCGGCACGAAGAAGAGAAGGCCAACGGCGGGCGAATGGGCGAGGTTCGAGAGCGTGTCGATCAGGTTGTTGCCCGGCCGGTCCGGCATGGCGAGGCGGGTATCGGAGAGCACATGCACGAAGCCCGGCTCGCCGCCGCGCGGCGAGACGTCGCCGAGCCCGTCCGGCCGCGAGGTGCCGATGCAGAGAAAGGGCGAGAGGCCGATAAAGGCGCGGGCATGCTGCTCGAGCATGGGCAGCACCTTGCCCCGCGTCTGGCCGGGATCGGGATAGACGGTGCGGAGCGCCTCCTCGGTTTTCAGCAGTCCGGACATCAGGCGCCTCCCTTCCCTTGTTGAGAAACATTATCAATTTCAGGTTCCGGGGCCGAAGGCAAGGCCCCCGTCCGCCAGCCCGGCCTTGACCCGCCGGTCCCAAGCGGCCACATGGTAGCGGCAGCCCGCCCCGGCAACCTCAAACCGAAGGACAGACATGGCTTCCCCGCACGACCCCATTCAATGGCACGGTACGACGATCCTTTCCGTCCGCAAGGGCGGCAAGGTGGTGGTGGCGGGCGACGGGCAGGTCTCTGTCGGGCAGACCATCATGAAGGGCAATGCGCGGAAAGTCCGCCCGCTCGGCCGCGGCGATGTGCTGGCGGGGTTTGCCGGCGCGACGGCCGACGCCATGACGCTGTTCGAGCGGCTCGAGGCCAAGCTCGAACAATATCCCGGCCAGCTGATGCGGGCCTGCGTCGAACTCGCCAAGGACTGGCGCACCGACAAATATCTCCGCCGGCTCGAGGCCATGATGATCGTTGCCGATGCGCAGACGACGCTCGTTCTCACCGGCAATGGCGATGTGCTGGAACCCGAGGGCGGCGTGATCGGCATCGGCTCGGGCGGCAATTACGCGCTGTCGGCCGCCCGGGCGCTTGCCGATATGGACCTTACGGCGGAAGAGATCGTGCGCAAGGCGATGAAGATCGCCGCCGAGATCTGCGTCTATACGAACGACAACCTGACCGTGGAAAGCCTCGACGCCGCCTGAAAGCAAATTCATGCGGCGCGGATTTCCGCTTCCCTTTCCGATACGGAGTTTTCCTTCTTCCCATGACCAGTTTTTCGCCGCGTGAGATCGTTTCCGAACTCGACCGTTACATCATCGGCCAGCGCGAGGCGAAGCGCGCGGTCGCGATCGCGCTCCGGAACCGCTGGCGGCGCCAGCAGCTTCCCGAGGAACTGCGCGACGAGGTTCTGCCGAAGAATATCCTGATGATCGGGCCGACCGGCGTCGGCAAGACGGAAATCTCGCGCCGCCTCGCGAAACTTGCCGAAGCGCCCTTCCTGAAGGTGGAGGCGACGAAATTCACGGAAGTCGGCTATGTCGGCCGCGACGTCGAACAGATCGTCCGCGATCTCGTGGAAATCTCGATCGCCATGACGCGCGAGAAGAAGCGCAAGGACGTGCAGGCGAAGGCGCATATCGCCGCGGAAGCCCGCGTCGTCGATGCGCTTGTCGGCGTCAATGCAAGCGAGGCGACGAAGGAAAGCTTCCGCAAGAAACTCCGCAATGGCGAGCTCGACGACAAGGAGATCGAGGTCGAGGTGGCGGATACGGGCGGCGGCATGCCGATGCTCGATATTCCCGGCATGCCCGGCCAGGTGGGCATGATCAATCTTTCCGACATCATGGGAAAGGCCTTTGGCGGACGCACCAAGCCGCGGCGCATGCAGGTGCGCGACAGCTACAAGGTGCTGATCGCCGAAGAGAGCGACAAGCTGCTCGACCAGGAACAGCTGACGCAGGAAGCGATCCGCTCGGTGGAGCAGAACGGCATCGTCTTTCTCGACGAGGTCGACAAGATCTGCGCGCGCTCCGAAAAGATGGGCGGCGATGTGAGCCGCGAGGGCGTGCAGCGCGACCTGCTGCCGCTGATCGAGGGCACGACGGTGGCCACGAAACACGGAGCGGTGAAGACCGACCACATCCTCTTCATTGCGTCGGGCGCCTTCCATATCGCCAAGCCCTCCGACCTCTTGCCGGAACTGCAGGGGCGGCTCCCGATCCGCGTCGAACTTCGCGCGCTGACGAAAGAGGATTTCCGGCGCATCCTTACCGAGCCGGAAGCAAGCCTCATCAAGCAATATGTGGCGCTGATGAAGACGGAAGAGGTGACGCTCGACTTCACCGATGACGGTGTCGATGCGATCGCGGATATTGCGGCGTCGGTCAATTCAACGGTCGAGAATATCGGCGCGCGCCGCCTCCACACCGTGATGGAGCGCGTGCTCGACGAAATCAGCTTCGCCGCCGCCGACCGCTCGGGCGAGACGGTGAGGGTCGACGAAGCCTATGTGCGCGAGCATATCGGCGATCTGACGAAGAACGCGGATCTGTCGAAGTTTATTTTGTAGTTCTCGCGCTGCGTCTGCTTCGGTTCCCACCCTCCCCTTGAGGGAGGGTGGTCCTGATGGGGAGCGCTGAGAATCTATCCTCACATCTCGCCGCTGGCGGCTGCTTGCATGTAGCTCGTGTCGAGGCGGAATTTCACATTGTCCTTGTTGCCGATCACCGTGCCGTCGGCGAGGGCGACGCCGATATGGCCCTTGTCCTTCGCGTCCGGCCCGAGAAGGCCATGGGAGAAGGCAAAGCCCGTGGTGCTTTCGATCATGCCGGGCATGACCGGTCCGCCAAAGACCGCCGCACCTTCCGCCGCATCGTAGAAATAGGTGGTCGCGACCTGGCCGTCGAAATCGGCGAGGTCGGTGCCGAGCACGCCCGCCATATATTCACGCGCGGCGACGCCTTCGGCATCGTCCTTCTTCATGAGGGCGAGCGTTTCATACCAGGCGCCGGCGAGCGCCTTGCCGAATTCGGGATTGGCGGTCAGCACTTCGGTGTTCACCACCAGAATATCCTGCACCTCGCCCGGGACCTCGGATGAATCGAAAACCGATGTGATGCCGCTCATCTGGTTCAGCTGCGTCGTGGCCGGGTTCCAGGTGACGACCGCCTCGACGGCGGGCGTTGAAAAGGCGGCGACGAAATCGGCATCGGCGATATTCGCGGTCTCGATGTCGTCTTCCGACATGCCGGCCTTTTCGAGCGCGAGCGCCAGCATGTAATGCGAGACGGAATATTGCACGAGGTAGACCTTCTTTCCCTTGAGGTCCGCCATGGTCTTTCCTTCGCCCTTCACGAAGATCGCGTCATTGCCGTTCGTGTAGTCGCCGAGAATGATCGCCGTCGTGTCGACGCCGCCGGCGGCCGGAATGGTGAGCGTGTCCATCACCGTCGTCGCCAGCGCATCATACTGGCCGGCGGTGAACTGGTTCAGCGACTCGATGTAATCGTTGAGCGCAACGATCTCGACCTCGATGCCGTATTTTTCCGCCCATTTGTCCATGATGCCGGCCTTCTCGGCATAGGCCCAGGGCGCATAGCCCGTATAGAGGCCCCAGACGAGCTTGAAGCTCTTCTTCTCCGCCGCCTCGGCGCTGCCCGCAAAGGCAGAGGCGAGCATGAGGGCTGCGGCAAGCGCGATGGCGCTTGTCCACAGGAAAGAGAAACGCTTCATGTGATGTCCTTTCACTGGTCAAACCTCTTCTCGCCGCGCGGATTGCATCCCGCGCGAAAAATCGGTCTTCCCGGTGTTTCCCCTCGTTTCGAAGCGGCGCTCTTCTGTCAGGCGACCTGCTTCTCGCGGCGGCCGAATGCCTCCGCATGTTCCTCGCTTTCGGGCAGGGCGAGTTCGCCCGCTTCCACCTTCTTCCGCAGATACTGGAAGTAGCGCATGGTCTGCGTCACGAGATGATCGCCGACGCCATAGGAGGGATAGCGCTTCTCGCCGTCGATGAATTGCGGGAGCGGCGAAACCACCGTGTCGTAGTCGAGCGCGCAGAAAAGCGGGAAGGAGAAACGTTCCTCCGGCACGTTGCGGACGCGGTGGGGCGTTGCGATGAAGCGGCCATTGGTGAGCGCTTCCAGCATGTCGCCGATATTGATGACGAAGGCGCCTTCGACCGGCGGCGCGTCGATCCAGTCGCCCGCCGCATTCATCACCTCAAGGCCCGGCGCCGTCACATGGAGAATGGTGAAGCACTCGAAATCGGTATGCGCGCTGATGCCCCATTCGGCGGTGGCGCGGGAGGGGTCCGCCGGGTAATGCACCATGCGAAGCTGCGAGGGCGGCTTCGTCAGCCAGCCGTCGAAATAATCTTCCGGCAGGTCGAGACCGAGCGCGAAGCCGCGGAAGAGCGTCCGGCCGAGCTCCATCGCCGCTTCGTAATAGGTGTAGACGTCGCGGCGCATCTCGGGCATGTCGGCCGGCCACTGGTTGGGCCCCAGCATGCGGTAGCCGATCACATGATCGGGGTCGTCTTCCGGCAGTTCGACGGATAGATCGAAGGCTTCCTTCTTGTCGATCTTGGCCGCGTTGCCGCCGCAATAGAAACCTTCCTCGCCGGTGGGCACATAGCCGCGATGGGCGCGCGACTTGCCGATATAGAGGTCCATCTTCTCATCAAGCGGCTTTGCGAAGAACTCTGCCGCGCGCGCCTCGAGCGTGTCGATCATGGCGCGCGGAATATTGTGGCCCTTCACATAAAGAAAGCCGACGCGGCTCGCCGCTTCCGCCATCTCGGCGGCGGCCTTGCGGCGTTCCTCGATGTCGTCCGAAAAGAGCGGCGCTATGTCGATCACCGGAATTTCGGTGAAGGCCCTTCCCTTTGCTTCCGTCTCACTCATTACAAGGCTCCATTGGCCGCGGCATTGAGCTGAGGCTCGCCGCGCAGATCGGTGATTTCCCAATGCCGCGTCAGCGGCTTGCCCCGCGCATCCATGTCCTCCGTTTCGAGGAGGTCGCCCGTCAGGGCGGGCGCAAGCGGCTTTGCTTCGCGGAAGGGCAGCGTCGAACGCTGGACGATCCAGCCCGCGCCCGTGACCGCGCCTTGCGAAATCTCGCAATCGAGGAACTCGCGCGCATGGACGAGGTCGCGCGCGCCGGCGACGCATTCGGTGAGCGGGCGATGCGCGGGGAGAGTGGCGAGCCGCTCGCGGGCAAACATGAAGAGGTGGCCATAGCGGATGAGCGCGCCCCGGGCGCCGGTCTCGCGGTCCTCGAGCCGTGCCGCCCAGACGGCACCCGCCGCCAGCGGTTCGCGGTGCCAATGCTCGATATAGGGAATGTCCTTTCCCTCCTCGATCATGAGATCGCCCTCGACCCAGAGGCGGCCCATATCCGAATAGACCGCCTGGGGCTGGAAATCGATGTCGCGGCGCCATTCGAACCAGCCATCCTCATGCACCAGTTCACCGGCAAAGCCTTCCTGCCGGGCGAGCCAGTCCATATGGCGAAGCTGCAGGTCCGAAAGGCAGGTCACGTCGGAGAAATCGGGCGCGGCTTCGGGCTGGCGCAGATCGAGATAGAGGCCGGGGCCCTGCAGCCAGTTCACGAAACTCGTGCGGTCCTCGCGCCCGTCCGGCCAGGCGATGAGCGAGCGGCGCCAGAGGCCGGGCAGGCTCTCAAGCGAGGGGTCGGGCAGACGGGACGGGGCGAGGCTCGGCATGTTCATGGACCCATGCTGCCGGGCAGGGGGTCATGCGGCTAGGCGCGAAATCTCAATGAGAGTCATATATGCGGTTTATGGGATGCTCCTTGCGAATCCAGCCGCTCAGGGAAATTCACGCCGGGCGATCCGCGGAAAGAGTGTTTCGCTGAGGGCGAGTCAGGGCCGGGGGGCGGCGTTCTCCGAGAGCGAGTCAGGCCCGCCGGCTGCGTTTCCGCTCCTTCAGAAGCGCGAGCAGCCTGTCGATTTCGGCCGGTGTCATCTGGGCAATGTCTTCGGCGAGGATGTTCGCCGCTTCCGTTGCCTGCGGGGCAAGGCCCGAGGTGTCGATGACGATGCGGGGATGGGAAAGCCTTGCCAGCCGCTCCAGCTCCTCGGCCTCGTCCCAGATCACGTTGAAATAGCCGATGATCGCCTGCACGAGGCGCCAGCTCGGGCGGCCGCGTTTCCCGTGTTCGAGCGCCGAGAGATAGGCGGGCGTGACGCGCAGCGCCGCCGCCATGTCCTTCATGGTGACGCCGCGCGCGGCGCGGAGCTCCCGCAGTTTCCGGCCGAAGGGCGTCATCGCTTCTTCCTCAGCCAGAGATAGAAGGCGCCGCCGCCGCCATGTTTCGGATGCGCCGGCTGGAAGCCCGAGACATGAAGGCGGAATTCGGCCTCGGTGAGCCAGCGCGGCACGGCGCTGCGGAGCACGCCCTGCCGCTCCGGCACCTCGTAAAAGGTGCTGCCATGGAGCGTGTGGCGGGCATAGGGCGAGGCGCCCTTGCCCGTGATGACGAGAACGCAGCGAAGGCCGCGCGCCCGCGAGCGGGCGATGAAATCGAGCAGCGCGCCATGGGCGCGTTCCTGATTGTGGCCGTGAAGATCGATGGTCGCTTCCACCTCGACCTGGCCGCGGGCGAGCTTCTGCGAGGTGCGCCGCTCAAGCGGTGCGAGCGGCGGCGGCGCGGCGGGGCCCCGGGGCTTTGGCGGCGATGCCGGAACGGCCCGAGATGCGGGAGCGGGCGGTGCGGCAGGCGAGGGGGCGGCGGAAGAGGCAGGCTCGTCGGTGGGCTTCGCGCGCCGCCGCGCGAGGGGCTTTGCGTCCTTGGTGACGTCGCGCCAGAGCTTCTGCTCTTCCTCGGTGAGGCTCCGGCTGCGGCGGCGCGGCTTCACGTCCTTGTCCTTCGCCATCTGCCCGCCTGCCCGTTTGCCGCTCCGGCTCTTCCTTTACGGCGCAATCGCTTTCGGCACCAGCGCGATCAATTCGCCTTCCGCCTTCATGCGGCCGGCGATCTCGCCCGCTTGCGTGCCCGAGCCGAAGAATATGTCGGCGCGCTGGCGGCCCTTGATCGCCGAGCCCGTATCCTGCGCCACCATGAGGCGGGCGACGGGCACCACGTCCCGCCCGTCGACCGTCGGATGCTCGGTGGTGAGCCAGATGAGCGTGCCGAGCGGATGATGCGAGCGGTCGACGGCGAGGCTCCGGCCCGGCGTCAGGTTCGTGCCTTCGGCGCCGGGCGGCCCGAGCTCGGGGTCGATATTCCTCAGGATACGGAAGAAAATATAGGACTTGTTCTCATGCGTCAGCGCGCGGCCCTTGTCGGGCTGGCGTTCCATCCAGGCGCGGATAGTCTGCATCGAGACTTCTTCCATCGTGAGTTCGCCGCGATCGACCAGCACCTTGCCGATGGAAGTATAGGGGTGTCCGGACTTCGCCGCGAAATTGAGGCGCACGATTTCGCCCGTTTCGAGGCGAACGCGGCCCGAGCCCTGCACATGCAGGAAGAACGCGTCGATCGGACTTTCAAGCCAGGCGATCGCAAGACCGTTCGTATCGAGCGCGCCATTCTCGATCTCGGCGCGGGCGGGGAACGAACCGCCGCCATCGACCATGCGGAAGCCCGCGGGCGGCGCAAGCACCGGCGTCTGGTAAGGCCCGTGCCGCGTCAGCGCGCCTTTCATCTCCGGTTCGTAATAGCCGGTGAGAAGGCCCTTCTCGGAGGGGAAACGCACGGGCACGAACCAGTGCTGGAAGAAGCCGCGCGCATTGGCGGCGGCCGCGCCATCGCCCACCTGCGCCGCCGCCTCGCAGGCCGGCTGCCAGTCGCCCGCCGTGCCATAGAGCCGGTCGCCGCCTTTCGTGTCGAGCGGAGCGGAAGGCGAGAGTTTCAGAATGCGCGCGCAGGAACGTTTGAACGCATCGAGCGCCGCCGACTGGTCGTCGGTGTTCCAGCCCGCAAGATCTGCGAAGGAGAGGCGCTGCGGGCCCGCCGCTTCCGCGCTCATCTCAGCGGTGCCGCAACCGACAAGGAAAGCGGCAACGCCCGCCAGCAGCGCCAGACCATGCTTCATGCCCATGCCGGATCAATCCGCCGCCGCGCCCGTTGCGACGAGCAGCCAGTTCGGATCGCGGCTTCTCGCATCGCGTTCGAAGGTCCAGACATCCGTCACTTCATGCACCGTCACCGGATCGCCTTCCACCACCACACCGTCGCCATTCTTGGTGCAGGAAATGAGTTCGCTCTTGAAGGAGACGGTGATGCGCATGCGCGTGCCCGACAGGTTCGCATCGGCGATCTTCGCCTTCTCGATGCCGATGAAGCTCTGCTCGACCGTCAGACCCTTCGCCTCGCGCGCGGCGATCGCGCCTTCGAAGCTCTTGTAGACTTCCTCGCTCAGAAGCGGTTTCAGCGCCTCGCGGTTGCCGGCGGCGAAAGCGGTCACGATCATTTCATAGGCCGCGCGGGCGCCGCCGAGAAATTCATTGGCATCGAAATGGTGGTCGGCGGTCGCAATCGCATCGAGCTTGCCGGCGAGGAGCGAGCCCTCGTCGGCCACACCGCGCCAGCGGTAAGGCGCGGCGCCCACAGACGCGAAGGGATCGCGCGCCGCATCCACCGTGCGGTCGCGGGCGGGCGCCGGTTCGCGCTGGCGCTTGGGCAGCGTCACCACCTTGTCGTCGCCCTTGGCGGGATCGAAAGTTCCCTTGTCCGAGGAATAGGGATCGTAGGGCGGCGGCTCATGGCCAGTGCGGCGGCCGAGCACGCTTCTGAGCTTCAGAAACACGCCGACCGCGATGGCGAGCAGAATGAGATTGAGAAGTGTCACACCGTCGTCCATTGCTCGAGGAGCCTTCGGGGAACCGCTTTCTCCCACGCCAGGGCGGGGGGCCGGTCCGGGTTCGTACCTACCCTTAAAACTAGGATACCGGAAGGCATTTTGCTACCTGAGCGGGCAGGGGCCATCATGGCCGGAAGGCGCCCCAAGCCCTATTCTCCCTGCCGGGGCGGGGTGCGACCCGCATAATCCGAGGTAAATTCGTTTGCGACCGGTTTTCCTTACGCTTTTCATCCTGCTGCCGCTTGCCGAGATTGCGGGTTTCGTGGTGCTGGGCGGCATCCTCGGCCTGCCTCTCACCCTTGCCGTCGTGATCGGTACGGCGCTTCTCGGCGCGTCGGTCTTTCGCTTCAACGGGGTTCAGACCTGGCGCCGCGCCGAAGAGGCGATGCAGCGGGGCGAACCGCCGGTCGCGGAGATGTTCGCGGGCGTCCTGCTCTTCGGCGCGGCGGTGCTTCTCATGCTGCCCGGCTTCATCACCGATTTCGCAGGGGCGCTGCTTCTCGTGCCGCCGCTCCGCATGGCGGTCGCGCGGTATGCGGCGACGCGTTTCGCAAAATCCGCCCATGTCCATATTCATATGAGCGGCATGGGGCGGCGCCCGCCGCCGGGCGCGGGCCCGGTGATCGAGGGCGAGGCGGAGGAAATCGGCGAGGAAGGCCCCGCGCTTCCGCGCGACGATTCACCCTGGCGGCAATAAGGACCGGCTCTTTCTTGTCCGGTCCCCCGTTCCATGCTAGCCAGCAGCCTTCTCCGCGACGCGAAAGGGCGAGACTCCAATGTCGGATCAGGCGAATGGCGGCACGCAGGCCGCGCAGCTCCGGGTGCTCATGCAATATGTGAAGGATCTCTCCTTCGAGAACCCGAACGCGCCGCAGACGCTCGGCCCCGTGAACGAGCAGCCCGCCATCAATCTGCGCGTCGATGTCGGCGTGAAGCGCATGGCCGAGACGGATTTCGAGGTGGCGCTCAAGATCGGCGCGGAGGCCCTCATCAAGGAAAAGCCCATGTTCGTCGCCGAGATCGAATATGCCGGGCTCTTCCGCCTCGTGAATGTTCCCGAAGCCGATCTCGAAGCGGTGCTCGTCATCGAATGCCCGCGCCAGATCTTCCCCTTCGCGCGGCGCATCCTTGCCGATGTCACGCGCGATGGCGGCTTCCCGCCGCTGCTGATCGACCCGATCGATTTCATCAGCCTCTATCAGCAGCGCCGCGACCAGATGGCCCAGCAGGTGGAAGGCGCCGCGAAGCCGAACTGAGGGCTCCCGCCGCTCACTCCTTCGCGAGCGCGGTCCAGAGCGGATCGCCGCCGAGGCTGGCGATGAAAGCGTCATGCGCCTCACGCTCGGCATCGGTGAGGCGGGGCGGAAGGGCGACGGGGCGCGGTTCGCGCGCAATGCGCTTTGCGCCACCGCCCGCGCCCCCGAAATCCGCCTGCAGCACGAGGCCCGGCTGCCGCCCGCCCATCAATTCCAGATAGACTTCGGCAAGGAGTTCGCTGTCGAGCAGCGCGCCATGCTTGGTGCGGCCGGAATTGTCGACATTGAAGCGGCGGCAGAGCGCATCGAGACTGTTCTGCGCGCCAGGGAACTTCTTGCGCGCAATATCGAGCGTGTCGATGGCGCGCGCCATGGGCAGCGCCGGGCGGCCCGATGCCTTCAGCTCCCAGTTGATGAAGTTCATGTCGAAGCCCGCATTGTGGATCACCAGCGGGTCGTTGCCGATAAAGGCGAGGAACTCGTCCGCTACCTCGGCGAATTTCGGCTTGCCGCGCAGGAACTCCGTCGAGAGCCCATGCACCTGAAAGGCGCCGTCCGGCATGTCGCGTTCGGGATCGATATAGGCGTGGAAGAATTTTCCGGTCGCGACGTGATTGAAAAGTTCGAGACAACCGATCTCGACGAGGCGGTGGCCGTCCTGCGGGCTCAGCCCCGTCGTTTCCGTGTCGAGCACGATTTCGCGCATGTCATGTCCCCGTATCGCCCGCAGATCCTTCCCCCGAAGGATGCGCCACCAGAGTCTCGCCTATTCGCGCGCAAAATGGAACGAGCCATCTTCGCCGATTGTGCCGCCCGGGTTCCAGGCGACTTCCCAGATATGGGCATCGGGGTCGCAGAAGTAACCGGTATAGCCGCCCCAGAAAGCTTCCTGGCCCTGCTTGAGGATGCGGCCGCCGGCGGCTTCGACTTCCGCGAGCACCAGATCGACCTCGTGTTTCTCGCGCACATTATGCGCGAGCGCGACGCCGGAAAATCCTTCGCCATAGGGCGCGACCTTCGCATCTTCCGCCAGCGCCGCGCGGCCGAACAGCGCGAAGACGATGCCGCCGCATTGAAAGAAGGCGACGCTTTCATTGCTCTGCGCCAGTGCCTGCCAGCCGAGCGTCTCATAGAAAGTCCTCGCGCGGGCGACATCCGAGACGCCGAGCGTGATGAAGCTGATGCGCTGTTCCATGAGCTCTCCCTTTTCAACGGGCGCCGGCGAGACGCTCCTTCAGCACGCGGCCTTCCCGCGACTTCAACGCCTCGACGATCGCTTCGACCTGCGCGCGGGCATGATCGAGACCCTTGTCGCTTTCGACGATGAAATCGGCGCGGCGGCGCTTTTCGGCGTCGGGCACCTGCTTTGCGTGAATGGCCGCGAATTTCGCCTCGTCCATGTCGGGCCGGGCGAGCACGCGGCTCTTCTGAAGATCATAGGGCGCGGAGACGACGACGACCACATCGACGCGCGTCTCGCCGCCGGTTTCATAGAGAAGGGGAATGTCGAGCACCACCATGTGTGCGCCGGCTTCCATGTTCGTGCGGAGGAAATCCATCTGCGCCTCGCCGACCAGCGGATGGACGATTGCCTCGAGCTTCTTCATCTCGTCGGGAAGGCCGAGCACGGAGCGCGACAGCGCCTTGCGGTCGACCGCATCGTCGACGATGGCGGAGGGAAAGGCGGCGCGGATCGGTTCCACCGCCTTGCCGCCCTTCTCGTAAAGCTTGTGGACGGCGGCATCGGCGTCATAGACCGGCACGCCGAGCGCGCGGAACATTTTTGCGGTTTCCGATTTCCCCATGCCGATGGAACCGGTAAGGCCGACAAGCAGCATCGTCGCTCTCCCTATTTTCCCGCAATATCGGCGAGCACGAGCTCGCGCAGTTCTTCCGTCACGTCCGGCCGCACGCCGAACCAGGCCTCGAAGCCCGGTACCGCCTGGTGAAGCAGCATGCCGAGCCCGTCCACCACTTGATGCCCCGCCTCGCGGGCGCGGCGCAGAAGCCCCGTTTCGAGCGGCGTATAGACGATGTCGGTGACGAGCGCGGATTTAGGCAACTTCCCGAGATCGAGATCGACATCGCTCTCGCCCTTCATGCCGAGCGTCGTCGTGTTGACGAGGAGGGCCGCTTCCTTCAGCGCCTTTACGGCATCGGGCCCGGCCACGATGCGGGCGGAGAAGAGCCGCAATTCGGCGACGAGGGCTTCGCTGCGCGCGCGGGTGCGGTTGACGATGCGGATTTCCGGCGCGCCTTCATCTTCGAGCGCGGCGGCGATCGCACGCGCCGCGCCGCCCGCACCGAGGATCACGGCGGGGCCCTTGTCCGCCCGCCAGCCAGGCGCGCGGTCCTTCAGGTTCGCGATGAAGCCATAGCCATCCGTGTTGCGGCCCTCGAGCGTGCCATCTGCAAGCGTGACGATGGTGTTCACCGCCTTGAGCCGCGCAGCCATGGCGTCATGCCGCTCCAGCGCGGCGAAGGCCGTCTCCTTATGCGGCACGGTGACATTCGCGCCGATGAAGCCGAGGCCGGCCAGATTGCGGATCGTGTGGGCGGCCCCTTCCGGCTCGACGGCGAGACGCACATATTCCGCATCCTCGATGCCGTATTTCGCGATCCAATGATTATGGATGATGGGCGAGCGCGAATGGGCGACGGGCCAGCCGATGACACAGACTTTTCTTGTCATGGCCTAGCCTCGCTGCGGGACGAAGCGGCTCCTCGCTCGGTCTTGGTCATGAGCGCACCATTCCTTGCGCGCGGAGTTCCGCGAGCAGCGGCAGCATGGGCAGCCCCAGGATCGAGAAATAGTCGCCCTCGATCTTCTCGAACAATTGCACGCCCGGCCCTTCGAGCTGGTAGCAGCCGACGCTCTTCATCACCATGCTGCCCACTTCGCCAAGATAGTGATCGAGATAGGCGTCCGAGAAGTCGCGCATGGTGAGCGTCGCGCGCGCGGAATGGCGCCAGACGATGCGGCCCTCCTTCGCGAGAACGAGACCAGAATGAAGGATATGCGGGCGGCCGCGGAATTCCATCAGGTTCGCGCGCGCCTCGCTCATGCTTTTCGGCTTGTCGTAGCGCTTGCTCCCGCAGGAGAGAATCTGATCGGCGCCGATGACAAGAGCTGCGGGGA
This sequence comes from Parvibaculaceae bacterium, assembly GCA_019636015.1. Taxonomy (GTDB): domain Bacteria; phylum Pseudomonadota; class Alphaproteobacteria; order Parvibaculales; family Parvibaculaceae; genus Parvibaculum. The sequence goes on along the minus strand of JAHBYJ010000001.1, from coordinate 486,118 downwards.
ATCTTGCCGAGACGGCAAGGGCCTTTTCTTCCGCCAGTTTCAGCGCCAGCGCATCCGTTGCCTCATCGGGGGTGAGATCGCCAGCCGCGAATCCCTGCTTGATCGCATCTTCATCGGCCTGCGAATCCACGGCCTCGAATTCAAGGCCCGCATCCTCGAGAAGCTTGCGGCGCACCGCGCTTGCCGATGCCAGGATGAGCTTCGTCTCCGCCATCACTGCATCCCGCGCTGGCGCTCATTATAGAGGTTGAGGACGGCGGCGGCCGTTTCCTCGATGGAACGGCGCGTCACGTCGATCACCGGCCAGCCATTCTTGGCAAAGAGACGGCGCGCAAAGGTGATTTCATCCGCCACGACGTCGGGCGCGACATAATCCGTGTCGGTATTCTCGTGCAGCGAAAGAAGACGGTTCTTGCGGATTTGCACCAGGCGATCCGGGCTCGTCGTCAGGCCGACAATCAGCGGCTTGTCGGCGCTGTCGAGATCCGCCGGCAGCGGTACATTCGGCACGATCGGAATATTCGCGGCCTTGATGCCGCGATTGGCGAGATAGATGCAGGTCGGTGTCTTCGAGGTGCGGCTGACGCCGAGAAGGATGATGTCGGCATCGTTGAGGTCGCCGGCCGATTGCCCGTCATCATGGCTCATCGTGTAGTTGAGCGCGGCAATGCGGTCGAAATATTCGGCGTCCATGATGTGCTGGGAGCCCGGCTTGTGCGAGCTCTCCTTGCCGAGATATTGCCCGAGCGCCTTCATCGCCGGGTCGAGCACGGAGATGCAGGGCGTCTGCAACTCGGCGCAGCGCTTTTCGAGGCGCGCGCGGAGCTCGTCATTCACCATGGTGAACATCACGATGCCGGGCGCATTCTCGATCTCGCCGAGCACGCGCTCGAGCTGCTTCGGACCGCGCACCAGCGCATAGACATGTTCGACGGGGCGCGCATCCTCGAATTGCGCGCAGGCCGCGCGCGCCACCATGTTCAGCGTTTCGCCCGTCGCGTCCGATACGAGGTGAAGATGGAATACGCGCTTGTTCGTCATGTCTCTCCCGGCGCCGGAAAGGCTCCGTCCGGCGGCTCGCAAACCTATCGGGGAGGCAGGGGGGAGGCCAATTGTTTTTCCGCAATGCCCATAACGGCGCTCTGCCATATATGACGCCTGCTTGTGGAAAGCTGTGATTAACGGTGAGAAGCGGCACTTTCCGGGGAAGCCCTACCGGGTCATACCCGTCATTCGGATTCCGTGCCCGCTTTCATGAGTCCGCTGGAAAAGCCAAGGCGCCGCTTGCGGAAAACGGGTATGACCGGCCGGGCGGTGATGAGGCAGAGGCTTTTCCACGGAATTAACGGATTGCACGTCGAGAGCCATCCACAAGCCAAGCGCTTGCGTATAAAGGAGCGGCGGTTTGCCGTGCTGCAATCATCAACAGGCTGTGGCATAGAAAGGGCGCGCCGCGCGGAAGGGTCCCCATGCGGCGGGGAACTGTGGATGAATCGGCGTCAGGCATTGATCCCCGCCATCCACAGGCATCCATCACTATCCACTACTTTCAAGACTCTTCTATAGAGATAGGAAAAGAACGAGTGAGCGACGGAAAGGCTCCGCAGAAGAAGCTTCTCAAGGCCCTTGCAGGCGAGAAGACGGATGGTCCGCCCATCTGGCTCATGCGCCAGGCGGGTCGCTATCTTCCCGAATACCGGAAAGTGCGCGCGGATGCCGGCAGCTTTCTTGATCTTTGCTATGCGCCGAAGCTTGCCGAGGAAGTGACGCTGCAGCCGATCCGGCGCTACGGCTTCGATGCGGCGATCCTCTTTTCCGATATTCTCGTGGTGCCGGATGCGCTTGGCCAGAAGGTTGCCTTCAAGGAGGGCGAGGGCCCGGTGCTGGAGCCCATCACCGATGGCAAGGGCATTGCCACGCTCAAATCGCCCGCCGGCGTCAAGGCGGCGCTTGCGCCCGTCTATGAGACTGTGTCGCGGCTTAAGGCCAGCCTTCCTTCGGAGGTAACGCTGATCGGCTTTGCCGGCGCGCCCTGGACGGTTGCGACCTATATGGTGGGCGGCCGCGGCAGCCCCGATCAGGCGGCGGCGAAGCTTCTCGCCTATCGCGAGCCCGAGACCTTCCAGCGGCTCATCGACATTCTGGTCGAGGCGACCGTCGAGCATCTCTCCGCGCAGGTGGAAGCGGGCGCCGAAGTGCTGCAGATATTCGATACATGGGCGGGCTCGCTGCCGGAACTTTCCTTCGAGCGCTTCGCGCTTGAGCCCATGAAGGCGATCCGGGCGAAACTCAAGGCGCGCTTCCCGGATATCCCCGTGATCGCCTTTCCGCGCGGGGCGGGCGGCATGGCGGAGCGCTATTTCCGCGAAACGAAAGTCGAGGGCTTGAGCCTCGATACAGGCGTGAGCCCCGGTTGGGCGAAAGCGCATCTTCAGGGACAAGGCTGCGTGCAGGGCAATCTCGATCCGCTGCTGCTCGTCGCGGGCGGCGAGGAGATGCGGGCGCAGGCGCGGCATATTCTGGAGACGCTGGGGCATGGCCCTTTCATCTTCAATCTCGGCCACGGCATCGTGCCGCAGACACCGCCCGACCATGTCGGCGAGCTTGTGAAACTCGTGAAGGACTGGCGGGGCTGAGGCGATGAAGAAGAAGATCGCGGTCATCCTCTTCAATCTCGGCGGTCCGGACCGGCCGGAGGCGGTGGAGCCCTTTCTCTTCAACCTCTTCAACGACCCGGCCATCATCCGTGTGCCGAACCCGTTTCGCTGGCTGATCGCGAAAATCGTCTCGAAGCGCCGTGCCCCCGTGGCACGGGAGATCTATGCGGAGCTTGGCGGCGGGTCGCCGATCCTGCCGCTCACCGAGGAGCAGGGCCGCGCGCTCGATGCCGCCTTAGCCGGTGGCGAGTCCGAGTACCGCTCCTTCATCGCCATGCGCTACTGGCATCCCTTCGCGGAGGAGGCGGCAGCCGCCGCCAAGGCCTGGGGCGCCGATGAGGTGGTGTTGCTGCCGCTTTATCCGCAATATTCGACCACGACGACCGAGAGTTCGCTGCGGGACTGGGAGCGGGCGGCGGCCAAGGCGGGGCTTGCCGCCCCGGCAAGGGCCATTTGCTGCTATCCGATGGATGAGGGCTTCATCGCCGGCTATGCCGCGCTTCTGAAGGAAGCCCTTGCCAGCGCCGGGAACCTCGAGGGCTGGCGGGTCCTGTTCTCGGCCCATGGACTGCCGAAAAAGGTGGTGGAGCAGGGCGATCCCTATCAGGCCCAGGTGGAGCAGAGCTGCGCGGCGATCGTGGCGCGGCTCGGGCTCCCCGGCCTCGACTGGGTGACCTGCTATCAGAGCCGGGTGGGGCCGCTCGAATGGATCGGGCCTGCGACCGACGATGAAATCCGCCGCGCCGGGGCCGAGGGCAAGAGCCTCATCGTGCTGCCCGTCGCCTTCGTTTCCGAACATTCCGAAACGCTTGTCGAGCTCGACAAGGAATATGGCCATCTTGCGCAGGAAGCGGGCGTCCCCGCTTATGTGAGGGTGCCCGCGCTCGGCACGGAACCCCAATTCATTCAAGGGCTTGCGCGGCTGGTGCGGGAAGCCGCGGGCCGCGATACGATCCTCTGCCCGGAAGAGGCGGCAGGCCATGTCTGCACCGCGCGGGCGGGGCTCAAGACGATCCGCCAGAACGGCAAGTAAAGGAACAAGAAGAAGATGGCTTTTCTTGGCGATTTCCTGGCCGGCTACTATCTCTGGATCAAGGCGCTTCACATTATCTCGGTGATCTTCTGGATTGCCGGCATGGCCTATCTGCCGCGGCTCTTCGTCTATCATGCCGAAAGCGAGCCGGGCTCCGACAAGTCCGAGACCTTCAAGGTCATGGAGCGGCGGCTGCTCCGGGGCATCGTCAACCCCTCCATGGTGGCGGCCTTCATCCTTGGCGGGCTGATGCTCGCGATCAATCCGGCGCTTTTCTCCGACCACTGGATGCAGGTGAAGCTCGTGCTCGTGCTCGCCATGGGCGGCATTCACGGCGCCTTTTCGCGCTGGCGGAAGGAATTCGAGCGGGACGAGAACCGCAGGCCCGCCCGCTTCTACCGGATCGTGAACGAGGTGCCGCTCGTCCTCGTGATCGTCATCGTCCTGCTCGCGGTGCCGAAACCCTTCTGAGGCGGCCCTTTCCTGTTTCAGTTGAAATCCCGGGCGGCCCGCTTTATATGGGTTTCAAGCCGGGTTTCTTCCGGCGGCCTTCCTTGCGTGTTTTTCAGGCTCCAAGAGACGCCCCTTCCAGAGCGAAGGGCGGTTCCCGGCCAGAAGACCCCCGCATCAGGCGGCAATGGGCGGAAGTCCCGGCCTCTCGCGGCGACGGAAAGCAGATTTCCCGACAGACATCATTCCGCCCGATAGAACCTCTATCCTTCCCTAAAGACAGATTTCCCCTCCCTCGCGAAACGGCCCAGGCTTCAAAGGCTTACCCGAAGGCCCCGCCAGGACGGAAACCCCGAAGAACCTTCCAGAGAAAGACCGACCAAGCCGATGACGCAGATCAAGCTGCAGGACCTCAAGGCCAAATCCCCGACGGAACTCCTCTCGCTCGCCGAGGAACTCGAGGTCGAAAACGCCTCCACGCTGCGGACGCAGGACATGATGTTCGCGATCCTGAAGCAATATGCCGAGAAGGGCGACGAGATCATCGGCGAAGGCGTGGTGGAGGTGCTGCCGGACGGCTTCGGCTTCCTGCGCTCGCCGGAAGCGAACTACCTGCCGGGCCCGGACGACATCTATGTCTCGCCCTCGCAGATCCGCCGCTTCTCGCTCAGGACCGGCGATACGGTGGAAGGCGAGATCAGGAGCCCGAAAGATGGCGAGCGCTATTTCGCGCTGCTCAAGGTCTCGACGGTCAATTTCGAGAGCCCGGACAAGGCACGCCACAAGGTCCATTTCGACAATCTGACGCCGCTCTATCCGGACTCGAAGCTTGAGATGGAGGTGGACGATCCGACGCTGAAGGACCGTTCCGCGCGGCTCATCGACATCGTGGCGCCGCTCGGCAAGGGCCAGCGCGGCCTCATCGTCGCGCCGCCCCGCACGGGCAAGACGGTGCTTCTCCAGAACATCGCCCATTCGATCACGACCAATCACCCCGAATGCTATCTGATCGTGCTCCTGATCGACGAGCGGCCGGAAGAAGTGACCGACATGCAGCGCTCGGTGAAGGGCGAGGTCATCTCCTCTACCTTCGACGAGCCGGCGACGCGCCACGTCCAGGTCGCCGAAATGGTGATCGAGAAGGCGAAGCGCCTTGTCGAACACGGACGCGATGTGGTGATCCTGCTCGACTCGATCACGCGTCTCGGTCGTGCCTACAACACGGTCGTGCCCTCGTCGGGCAAGGTGCTGACGGGCGGTGTCGATGCGAACGCGCTGCAGCGCCCCAAGCGCTTCTTCGGCGCCGCGCGCAATATCGAGGAAGGCGGCTCGCTCACCATCATCGCCACCGCGCTGATCGATACCGGCAGCCGCATGGACGAAGTCATCTTCGAAGAGTTCAAGGGCACGGGTAACTCGGAAATCATTCTCGACCGCAAGATTGCCGACAAGCGCGTCTTCCCGGCGATGGATATTCTCAAGTCCGGCACCCGCAAGGAAGAGCTGCTGGTCGAGAAGGGCCAGCTCTCCAAGATGTATGTGCTGCGCCGTATCCTCAATCCGATGGGCACGGTCGATGCCATCGAGTTCCTGATCGACAAGCTCAAGCAGACGAAGAACAACAGCGAATTCTTCGACAGCATGAATACCTGACCGCCGCGCGCGGACAGGGAGAGACAAGGGCGGTCCGAAGGGCCGCCCTTTTTTCGTGAGAACCGAAAATTCCATACAGGTGCTCAGACGAGCTTCAAGCCGCCATGTTTCGCGAAATGGCGAAAGTCTGCATCGCGGGTAATGAGCGGCACATCATGGTCGATGCATGATTGAGCGATCATCGCATCGGGAAGCCGCGCACGAAGCTTGCGGGCGATGAGGTGCGCGCGAAGTTCGCCCACGCGAATCCAGAAGCCGTCGCCGAGCTCGAAGGAGGGCAGACGCTTCACGAGGTCGGCGAGGTGGCCGGGAAGTTTCGGATCGGACAGCAGCTCGGACAGGACCACCGGCGAGATCACCACATCGCCGGATGCCAGCGCTTCATCGAGATGATCGACATCGGCGCCGCCGAGATTTCCGATATAGGCAATCAGCGTCGAACTGTCGGCGGCAATCATCGGGGTGCCGGCAGGTCGCGATCTTCGCGCAAGGCATCGAGGTCGATCGTGAAGCGAAAGCTGCCACGCAGGCTGCGCAATTCCTGCTGGGCGCGGAGCGCGTCCATTTTCCTCAATGCCGTGCGGACCGTTTCGGTTACGCCCTCGCGCGTGAAGCCTTGAACCCTCTCAAGAAGGTCTGCCGGAACTTCAACGGTAATCTTGCGCATCTCGCCCATGGATTCACATTACCAGTGTCGATACTGGTGGTCAATACCAGCATAATGACGGTGAATCGGGGGCAGAGCGAAGCCGTTCCGCCGCCTCAAAATCTGCTACTCTTTTCACACGCAAGGCGTGTGTCCGGTTGAGTGGCGGGGGTGGTTGCATGGCGTCCGAAGGGCAGCGGGAAGATCCGCGCGAGCGGCAATCGGTGTGGGTGCAGCCGCTTCTCGAATGGCCTGCGCTTGAGCGGGTCAAGGCGCGGCTTGCAGGCCCGGCGCCCGAGGTGCCGGTGGAAATCGGCGGGGTGCCGCTCTCCAATGTCGGGACGCAATTGCTCGCCTGGTGGCACGAGGCGCGGGGGGCGAAGCCCATGCCGGATGCCGGCGATGTGCAGCCCCGGGCGCTGGTCGAGCTTCTGCCCTATATCCGCTATCTCTCCTGGGAGCCGAACGGGGCGCTTGTCTTCCGCATCTATGGCAGCGCGCTTGCCGCGGCGACCGGCATGGACCTCACCGGCATCGATGTCTTCGTGCAGGGGCACAAGGAAGTCGAGACGGACCGGCAGCGGCTTCGCCTGCTTCATGAGCAGCCCTGCGGCATATTGATGATCCGCGACATCTTCGACAGCAGCGGACGGAACTACCCTTGCGAATTCATGACGCTGCCGATCGGCCCCGGCGAGGACGGCAAGAAGCGCATCATCGGCACGGTGGCGCCGGCGGAGCGCGTCGAGGCCTGGTCCACGGATGTGAGCTTCCACGAAATCTTCAAGCTGCGCCGCGCCGTCTATTTCGACACGGGTGCGGGCGTTCCGCACGCGCCGGAGCTGACCGTCTGACGCCTAGTCGGGCTCTGCCATCTTGAGGATGAAATCCGCAACCGCGTCGACAAGGCCCGGTGCGAGCGGCAGGGCAGGATCGGCATAGGTTCGGATATTCTCCGCCCGGTCGAGCGGCGCTTCCTTCAGCACATGGTTCATCGTCTCGATGGTGAGGAAGGTCGCGTCGGTCCTTGCGGCGGAGAGCCGGTTTGCATCGACCTGCCGGACCTGCAGGTCATGGCCGCCATGGACGATCATGGCGGGAATATCGAGCTTGCCGAATTCCTCCGCCGGGTCGTGGCGGAACCAGGAAATCAGATAGGGCTGCACGCTTGGCCGGTAGAGGGGCATGAGTTCGCGCGGCACATCGTCATCCGTCTCGCCGCGCTTCAGCGTCTCGAGCAATTCATCGGAGCGGCGCTTCAACTCGTCGCTCATGCTGCTGCCCGTGATCTGCTCGCGGATGAGATCGGGCGCGGGGCGGCCGACGCCTGCGAGAAGCACGATGCCCGCCACCTCGCGCTGCTGCGCGACGAGGCTTGCGAGCAGGGCGCCCTCGCTATGGCCGATCAGGAAGAGGCGGGCCTCCGGCAGTTCCGCCTTCAGGAAATCCGCCCAGGCCAGCGCATCCTCGACAAAGGTTTCGGCGCGCATCTCCGCTTCGTCGGGCGCGGCGGCAAGGCTTGCGCCGACGCCGCGCTTGTCGATCCTGAGCGCCGCAATGCCTTTCGCCGCGAGCCCGTCGGCCAGAAGTTTCAGGCTGTCGTTCTGGCCTTCGGGGAAATTGCCGTTCCTGTCCGTCGGGCCCGAGCCCGGCAGGATCAGCGCCATCTCCTTCGGCGCGCCGGAAAGGGGCAGGGTCAGCGTGCCGTGAAGCGCCGCCTGGCCGCCATCGATCTCGACGTCCCGTTCATTCAGCGATTGCGCGAAGGAGGGCGCGGCAATGACGAGGAAGGCGAGGGCAAGGGCGGCGATGCGTTTCACGGTTTCAGATCTCTCCATCCGGGCCAGGGGCCTTCGCAGGCGGGGGCCGCATCATGGCCATCGAACCATGACGCTTTCGAGGCGGTGTGTTCTCTTGCAATCAAACGCGCGGGCACCGGTTCATCCAGCGCGTTGGCGGCGAGAATGATCGTGTCGTCGGGTTCCACCAGGTTTGCGCCCGTCATGGCCGTGCCGCAGCGCGAACAGAACGACCGTTCGAGCGCAGGCGAGGATCGATAGACCGTGAGGTGCTCCGCGCCCTCCCATGTCACTTCATCGCGCATGGCGACGAAAAAGAAGCCGGCATGGCCGCCCGCCGCCTTGCGGCACATGGAGCAATGGCATTCGACGATGCCGCTCATGCGCTTCACGTGGAAGCGCACCGCGCCGCAGAGGCAGGAGCCGGTGACCGGCATCGCCGTCACGGCACCAGCACGCTCGCGCCGACGGTCTTGCGCGCCTCGAGGTCGATATGGGCGCGGGCGGCTTCGGCGAGCGAGTAACGCTGCTTCACCTCGATCTTGACCGCGCCCGATTTCACGACCGCGAAAAGGTCGTCCGCCATTTCCTGAAGCGCGGTCGGCGACTTCGCGGCGTAGTGGAACATGGTCGGCCGCGTGACATAGAGCGAGCCTTTCTGGGCGAGGATGCCGAGGTTCACATCCGTGACGGGGCCGGACGCATTGCCGAAGCTGACCAGCAGGCCGAGCGGCGCGAGACTGTCGAGCGAGGAGATGAAGGTCGACTTGCCGACGCCGTCATAGACGACGGGGAGTTTCTTCCCGCCGGTGATTTCGAGCACACGCTTTGCGACATCTTCCCTGGTGTAGTCGATCACGTGATCGCAGCCATGGGCGCGGGCGAGTGCTGCCTTCTCCTCCGAGCTCGTCGTGCCGATGACGGTGGCGCCGAGATGCTTTGCCCATTGGCAGGCGATGAGGCCGACGCCGCCGGCCGCCGCGTGCCAGAGGATCGTCTGGCCCTTTTCGACCCTGAAGGTCTGGCGGAGCAGGAACTGCGCGGTGAGGCCCTTCAGCATCATGGCGGCGGCTTCATCGTCGGCGATGCCGTCCGGGATCTTCACCGCGCTTGCGGCGGCGACATTGTTCGCTTCCGCATAGGCGCCGATCGGGCCCGAGGCATAGGCGGCGCGGTCGCCCGGCTTGAACTGCGTCACGCCCTCGCCGACGGCCTCCACCACGCCTGCCGCTTCCATGCCGATGCCCGAGGGAAGCGGCACTGGGTAGAGACCCGAGCGGTGATAGGTGTCGATGAAATTGACGCCGATCGCTTTCGCGCGAACCGTGATCTCGCCGTGCTTCGGGGCGCCGAGCTCCACCTCGCGCAGCGCCATTGCTTCCGGCCCGCCGGTCTTTTCGATGCGGATTGCCTTTATCGTCGTCATTGGTCTTCTCCCTGTTCTTGATTTGCCCGAGATCAGCGGCGCGTGAGCGCAAGGGCGGCGCCCGAGGCGACGAGCACGCTGCCGGTGATCCTGTTTCTGATTTTCTGGGCGCGCGGGCCTTTCAGATAAGGCGCGAGCTTGCCCGCCATCACCGCGAAGGTGCCGTCCGACAAGGTGGCGACGATAATGAACGTCGTGGCGAGGATGAGAAGCTGCGGACCGGCGGGCGTTGAGGCGCTGACGAATTGCGGAAAGAAGGCGGCGTAGAAGGCGAGCGATTTCGGGTTGGTCACGCCGATGACGAAGCCGCGGCGGTAGAGCGTCGCGGCCGATGCCTTGCGCTTCACGGCTTCCGGCAATTCGGGATCTTCGTAAGGCGCGCGGAAGGCCTGCACGCCGAGAAAGACGAGATAGGCGGCGCCGATCAGTTTCACGGCATCCGCCCAGGGACCGAGCGCGGCGAGAAGCGGCGCAAGCCCCGCAAGCACGAGGCCCATATGCACGATGAGCGCGCTCGATGTGCCGGCAAGGCCCGTCAGCGCGGCGCGCGGCCCGTCGGCAATGCCGCAGGCGACAAGCCATGTCACCACCGGCCCCGGCATGATGCAGAGGATCAGCGTTGCAGCGATGAAGCCGAGATAGAGTTCGAGAGACAAGATGCGTCACTCACATTGAGACCAACAAGACTTTACCCTCCCCTTGAGGGAGGGTCGAACGAGCGGCAGCTCGTTCGGGGAGGGGGACTCCGCTCTCCCCGAACGTACTCTCTATCGATGCTCCTTGCTGTGAGCGTCACCACCCCTCCCCGAAAAATTCCGCACTGCGTTTGAATTTTTCGACCCTCCCTCAAGGGGAGGGTGGAAAGGGAGATTGCTGCTACCCCAGATGCCGGGCGAAGAATTTGAGCGTGCGGTCGTTCGCTTCCTCGGCCGTCGCCTTGTCGTAATGGGCGCCGCCGGGACGGGCGAAGGCATGGTCCATTTCCGGATAGCGATGGATGGTGACATGGGGGTTGTCGTGGAGCCCTTTCACCACCGCCTCCTGCGCTTCCGGCGGCACGAACTCGTCCTTGCCGGCGATGTGGAGCATCAGCGGCGAGGAGATGCCCTTCGCATCGTCGAGGCGGTTCTGGATATTGACGCCGTAATAGCCGACGGAGGCATCCGCATCCGTGTGGCAGGCGGTGAGGTAAGCGAGCTGGCCGCCGAGACAATAGCCCACCGCGCCGACCTTGCCGGACGAGAGGCCGCGCAGTTTCTCGATCGTGGTGGCGATATCGGCGACGCCCTTGTCGACATCGAACTTGCCGAAGAGGTCGAAGGCCTTTTTCCATTCGGCCTCGGTCTGGTCGGTGATGTCGATGCCGGGTTCGATCCGCCAGAAGAGATCCGGGCAGAGCGCGACATAGCCATGGCCGGCCAGCCAGTCGCACAGGTCGCGCATGACCTTGTTGACGCCGAAGATTTCCTGGATGACCACGATGCCGGGGCCGGTTCCGGATTTCGGCTTCGACAGATAGCCGGAAAAGCTGCCGTCGGGACCCTTGATCGTGATGGTTTCGCCGCTCACTGCACATCTCCTTCGCATCGGGGGGGATTGTCGGAGTGGGGACTCTAACGATCCTTAACGGCCGATGCGAGGGATGCGGTGCGGAATCCGCGCCTTTGTCAGGCGGCGCGGGCTTCCGCCTTCGGGGCAGGGAAGAGAAGTCTGGCGAGACGGCTTTGCGTCCGCTCTTCGATCTTGCCCTCACCCCGATGGGTGTCCGCGCTGCGAGCGGAAAGAGCGACATCGAGGGCGCTCACATAGCTCGAGGCATAATTGGCAAGGATGTTCATTTAATTCACCGTTTTGTCACGGGCCGGGAGGGGGATGCCCTTTGGTTTCGGCCCGTGTATCCTGTTGTAACTTGGTCTATGGCGCTGATATGCGCTTTCCGATGCCATAACTCAAACGATCTTTTTGCACCGCAGTTGTAAGAAAAACTAACACATGGCCCCCCGCCGCCTGCCATCGCTGAAAGCCCTGCGCGCCTTCGAGGCGGCGGCCAGGCATGGCAGTTTCTCGGAAGCGGCGCGGGAGCTCAGCGTCACCCATGCGGCGGTCAGCCATCAGATCAGGGCGCTCGAAGAGGAACTCGGCGCGCCGCTCTTCCACCGCACCGGCCGCCATGTCGAACTGACGGAGCGCGGGCAGAAGCTTCTCCCCGTGCTGTCGGCCGGTTTCGACCAGATGGCCGAGGCCTGGGCGCTTGCGGGCGCGAAGGACAGCGCGACGCTCACGGTCTCGGTAGAGCCTTCCTTTGCGGCGCGCTGGCTGGTGCTCCGGCTCGGCAAGTTCAACCGCGCTCACCCCGAGATCGAGCTCCGCCTGCTGCCGTCCTCCGACATTGTCGATTTTGCGCGCGAGGATGTCGATCTCGGCATCCGCTACGGGCTCGGCGGCTGGCCGGATGTGGTATCGGAAAAGCTCTTCGAGGCGACGGTCTATCCGGTCTGCTCGCCCATGCTCATCGACCCGAAGCGGCCGATCCGAAAGCCCGAGGACCTCAAATCCTATCCGCTGCTCCATGAAGAGACGATGCAGCATTGGGTGAACTGGCTCGAACAGGCCGGCGTGAAGAACCCGCGCTGGGGCGCGCGCGGGCCGCTTTTCATCGAGGCCTCGCTCGCGCTGCAGGCGGCCGCCGGCGGCCAGGGCGTCGCGCTTGCGAACGACACGCTCGCCATGGCCGATCTTGCGGAGGGGAAACTCATCCGGCTTTTCGACATGGAGATGCCGGACGAGGAGGGCTACTGGCTCGTCTATCCCGAAGGGAGCCTCAGGAAGCCCAAGGTCAACGCCTTCTGGCGCTGGATCCGCGCGGAAGCGGGCCTCGGGAGCCCCGAGCATCCGAACCCGCCGGAGCCGCTGGCATCGGCCCGGAAGGCGGGGCGGTAAGAGGCGATCCTTCTATCGCTGGCGCATGACCGCGACGAGATAGCGGCACGGCACGTCGCGGTCATTGCGGAACATGCAATCCGATGGCGGGCCGAATTCGATCCGGTCGCCCGTCGCGAGCACGGTCTCGTCTTCGCCTTCGGTAATCGTGAGGCTTCCTTCGATCACCCAGACGAGCTGGCGGATGAAGGCGTAGGAAGAGGCCGGAATGGCAACCCGCGCGCCCGGCGGGAGAACCACGTCGACGAGTTCCAGCGGAAGCCGCGAGCCGAGATAGACCTGACGGCGGCGATAGCCTGTTGCCGGGTCGGTCCAGACGGGCTGGTCGCCGGCGCGCCTCAGCCGCGCATCTTCCCCCTGCATGCCGGTGAGAAGTTCGGCAAGCGTCATTTCAAACGAGCCCGCGATACGAAGAAGGATGGAAGCCGTGGGGCTCGACTCGCGACGCTCGATCTTGCTCAGCATCGCTTTCGAGACGCCGGAGCGGGCGGCCAGTTCGGCGAGCGACCAGCCGCGCGCTCCCCGTTCCGCCGCAATCCGCTGCGCGAGCTCTGTGCCCGGATCGTCCACTATCGTTGACATAATGTCTTATATGATGGATATTGTGCTCGCTGTCAATGGAGAGCCTCATGGCACGCCCCGTCACGAATTCCGCTGCGATCGCGGGGGTCCGCATCGCGACATCCGCCGACGCGGCAGCGATCGCCCGTATCTATGCGCCTTATGTCCGCGACACCGCGATCTCGTTCGAAACCGTGCCGCCGGACGAGGGACAGATGGCGGAGCGGATCGCGAAAGTTCTTCCCGCTCTGCCCTGGCTTGTCCATCAGGACCGCGGCAATGTGACGGGCTATGCCTATGCAGCCCCGCACAGGGAGCGCGCCGCCTATCGGTGGTCGGTGGACGCAGGCATCTATCTCGATAGCAGCGCACACCGGAAGGGCATCGGCAGCGCACTCTATGCCGTCCTCTTCGCAGCGCTGCGGCTCCAAGGCTATCACCGCGTCTATGGCGGGATCACGCTTCCCAATGCGGCCAGTGTCGGACTGCACGAAGCCCAGGGGTTCATGCCCATCGGCGTTTACGACGAAGTCGGTTTCAAGTTCGGCGCCTGGCGCAATGTGGGCTGGTGGGGTCTCGACCTCGCGCAGGCGGACCATGAGCCGCGCGAGCCGCTGCCGTTCACACCTGATATCTTCGACCGGGCAAAGAAGATCGCTGCAGGGCTTTGAAACGGTTCAGGCGGATGCCCGCCCCCGCTTCATCTCTTCCACCAGTGCCGCCGCTTCCGTGACGGGGAGCGAGCAGGTTTCGCCGGCGCAGACATAGGCCGTGGGCTTGCCGTCCACCGCCGTCTTGCCATGGGCGGGGTGGGAGGCGGGGAGCGACGTGCCGTCCGCGACGCGCATCAGCACCCGCGAAGGGCAGGAGACGGAGAAGGCGGCGCGGGCGAGTTCCGCCGTCTCCTCAAGGCTTCCGATCAGCACCACCTGCAGGGGCCGCAGCCGTGTGTCGAGGCTCGCGATGAAGCTCCCCAAGGGAAAGATGTTCTGCTGCAGCTCGCCGGCAAAGGCGCGAATGAGCGCGTCGGCTTTTGCCAGATACTCGTCCTTTCCCGTCATCAGGCCGAGCCGTGTCAGCACGCCGGGGAGGGTGCCATTGGCGGCGGGCGTTGCATCGTCCGATACCGTCCGTCTACGGACGATAAGGGCGGGGGCGTCCGACGCGGTGAAGAAATAGCCGCCATTCGTCTCGTCGGCATACCAGCGGTCGAGTTCCGCGATCAGGCTTTCGGCGGATGCGACATAGGCCCCGTCCCCCGTCGCCTCGGCAAGGGCGAGCGCGGCATCGGCCATATTGGCGAGATCGTCCGCCATGGCGAGGTGCTGCAAGCGGCCCTCGCGCCAGGCATGATGTAACCGGCCATCGACACGCATCGTCTCCATCACGAAGCGGAAGGCGGAGGCGGCCATGCCGATCCATTCTGCCTCGCCAAGCGCCGCGCCGGCGCGGGCGAGGGCGGCGATCATCAGTCCGTTCCAGTCGGCCAGCACCTTGTCGTCGAAGCCGGGCTTCACGCGCATGTCGCGCTCGGCAAAAGCCCTCGCCTTCAAAGGCTCAAGCGCCGCTTCCTCCTCGTCGCTGAAAGGCGCATCGGCGCGGGCGAGGCGGTTCAGAATATTCGTCTCTTCCCAGTTGCCCTCAGCCGAGACGTTATAGACCTGCTTGAAGAGTTCCGCTTCGCCCGGCGTGAAGAGATTGTCGATCTCGGCTTCCGACCAGACATAGAACTTGCCCTCGACGCCCTCGCTGTCGGCATCGAGCGAGGCTGCAAACCCACCCCCATCGGTCGTCATTTCGCGGGAGACCCATTCAACCGTCTCGCGGATGCGGCGCGCGTAGAGCGGCTTGCCGGTTTCCGTCCAGGCGAGCGTCAGCAGGTCGATCAGCTGCGCATTGTCGTAGAGCATCTTTTCGAAATGCGGCGCGAGCCAGAATTCGTCCACCGAATAGCGCGCATAGCCGCCGCCCAGATGGTCGTAGATGCCGCCTTCCGACATATGGTCGAGCGCGCGGAGAACCGGCGCCGCGAAATAGTCCCGGCCAGTGCGGAGATGCACGCGCCAGAGGAGCGAGAGGAGGGGGACCTGCGGGAATTTCGGCGCACCGCGAATGCCGCCATGAACGGGGTCCATGATCTCGGCGAGCTTCTCCGCCACGATCGCGGGCACTTCCGGCGTCGGCTCGCCGGGCCGGGCGGTCCCGGCCTGTTTCTTCAGCGCGTCGGTCAGCGCGGAGCGGTTCTTGAAGACCTTGGCCGGTTCCTCGCGGAAGATGCGCGAGACTTCGGTCAGCACCTGCACGAAGCCGGGGCGGCCGTAATTCGCTTCCTTCGGAAAATAGGTGCCGCCCCAGAAGGGCTCGCCATCCGGCGTGAGGAACATGGTGAGCGGCCAGCCGCCCTGCTGCCCCAGCATATGAAGCGCGGACATATAGATCGCGTCGATATCCGGCCGCTCTTCCCGGTCGACCTTGATGTTGACGAAGAGTTCGTTCATCACGGCCGCCGTCGCCTCGTCCTCGAAGCTTTCATGCGCCATGACATGGCACCAGTGGCAGGCGGCATAGCCGACCGAGAGAAGGATCGGCTTCTTTTCCTTCCGCGCGGCATTCAGCGCCTCCTCGCCCCAGGGCCGCCAATGCACCGGATTGTCGGCATGCTGGAGGAGATAGGGGCTCGTTTCTTCGCGCAGGAAATTTCGTGACATGAGGGCTTTCGGGCGGTTCACTCGGGACGCAGGTTTCACACTGATTTGTCGCGGCAATGTGGGGCATAAGCGGCCCCCCGTCGAGAAAGAGATAGGGCGATGAAAGTCACAATCGATGTCGAGCTGACGCCGGTCGAAGCGCGGCGGCTGATGGGCCTGCCGGATCTCGAGCCGATGCAGCAGCGCCTCATTGCCGAGCTCGAGAAGCGCATGGCCTCCAACATGTCCTATATCGATCCCGAGCAGATCGTGAAGGCGATCATGCCGGTCGGCGCGCAGGGGCTCGAGCAGTTCCAGAATCTCCTCTGGGGCATGGCGCAGACGGCGATGGGCGGGGGCAAGAAGCAGCCGCCGAAAAAAGACGGCACGAAGAAAGAATCCTAGAGCCACCGATAACGGATCGATTCGGAGTGGAAACGATTTACGCCCTGTCCTCTGCGGCGGGACGCGCCGGCATTGCCGTGCTGCGTCTGTCGGGGCCGCATGTGCGCCATGCGATCGAGGCGTTGACGGGGCGTGGAGCGGGGCAGCCGCGCGCCGCGGAATTGCGGCGGCTCAAGGATCCCGAAACCGGCGCGGCGCTCGATCGCGGACTCCTTCTGTTCTTCGAGGCGCCCCACAGTTTCACGGGCGAGGATGTCGCCGAGTTCCATGTCCATGGCGGGCGCGCCGTCGTTGCCGCCGTGCTTGCGGCGCTCGCAAAGATCGAGGGATTACGGGCGGCCGCGCCCGGCGAGTTCACGCGCCGCGCATTCGAGGCGGGCAAGCTCGATCTCACCGAAGTCGAGGGGCTTGCCGATCTCATCGATGCCGAGACCGAAGCGCAGCGCGCCCAGGCGCTCCGCCAGATGGAAGGGGCGCTCGGGAGCCTTTACGAGGGCTGGCGGGCACGGCTGATGAAGGCGCTTGCCTATGCCGAAGCCGAAATCGACTTCCCGGATGAGGAAGTGCCGGGCGACCTGATCGAAAAGCTCGGGCCGGAGATTGCGGCGCTGTCGTCCGAAATTGCCGCCCATCTCGACGATGGCGGGCGGGGCGAGCGGCTTCGCGACGGGGTGGAGGTCGCGATTGTCGGCCCGCCCAATGCGGGGAAGTCGAGCCTCCTCAACCGGCTGGCAAAGCGGGAGGCCGCCATCGTGTCCGATGAGGCTGGGACGACGCGGGATGTGCTCGAAGTCCGGCTCGATATCGGCGGTGTGCCGGTGACGCTCGCCGATACCGCCGGGCTTCGCGAGGCCGCGGGTGCGATCGAACGGGAAGGGGTGCGCCGCGCGCTCGCGAGGGCCGAGGCGGCGGATCTGCGGATCGTGGTGGCGGCGCCCGATGCCGGCGGCGATTTCGCGCTGGCGCGGGAGGGGGATATCCGCGTCTTCAACAAGCTCGATCTCGCGGGCGCCGTGCCGGACGGCGCCATCGGCGTTTCGGCGCTGACGGGGGCGGGGCTCGAAAGCCTCGAAGCCACGCTCCGGGAGCGGATCGGCACGGCCTATGAGGCGCGCGAGCATCCCGTCATCACAAGGGCGCGGCACCGCGAGGGGCTCCGCGATTGCGCCGCCTCGCTCACCCGGGCGGGAGCGGCGCTTTCCCGAGGGCTCGATGCGGAGCTGGTGGCGGAGGATTTGCGCCTCGCTGCCCGGGCACTTGGCCGGATCACGGGGCGGGTCGATGTGGAAGACCTGCTCGATGTGATCTTCCGGGATTTCTGCATCGGGAAGTGAGGGCCCCTCACCCTTCCGCCGTCTTCGACGGCTCCCTCCCTCTCCCCGGAGGGGAGAGAGAAAGTGGTGGAGGATCGCCCTTCTTGTCCCTCTCCCTATGGGGGAGAGGGAAGGGGCCCGCCGTCGCGAAGCGGCGGTGGGAAGGGTGAGGGGGCCTGCTGTTTCACGTGAAACATGGCCAAGCCCCGAATCCGATTCCCTGACAAGGGCTTGCGCGAGAATCCTCAACTCGGTGGAATCCTCATTCGACTCTGTGGAAAAGTTTGACGGGGCAGGCGGGGGCGGCTATTGCTCTGCGAAACATGGCCCGCGAATCCGTTCCTACGGCCATAAGCACTTTTCCTTTTTCTGGTCCTTCATCCGGTGTTTCGATGACGCGCGAATTCGATGTGATCGTGATCGGCGGCGGCCATGCGGGCTGCGAGGCGGCATCCGCCGCCGCGCGGGCCGGCGCGCGCACGGCGCTCGTCACGCACAAGATCGCGACCATCGGCGAGATGTCCTGCAATCCGGCCATTGGCGGGCTCGGCAAGGGTCATCTGGTGCGCGAGGTCGATGCGCTGGACGGGCTGATGGGGCGGGTCGCCGACGCGGCGGGCATCCAGTTCCGGCTGCTGAACCGGCGCAAGGGTCCGGCCGTTCGGGGCCCCCGCGCCCAGGCGGACCGCAAGCTCTACCGGCAGGCGATGCAGGCGGCGATCCTCAACCACCGCAATCTCGAAGTGATCGAGGGCGGCGTCTCCGACCTCACGGTCGAGGGCGGGGAGGTGCGGGGCGTCGTCACCGAGGACGGGCGCGAGTTCCGCACGCGGCGCGTGGTGCTGACCACGGGCACGTTCCTGCGCGGAATGATTCATATCGGGACAGAGCGCATTCCGGCAGGCCGGGTGGGCGAGGCGCCGGCGCTCGGGCTTTCCGAGCGACTTTACGGGCTTGGGCTGAAGCTCGGACGCCTCAAGACCGGAACGCCGCCGCGGCTGGCCGCCGGCAGCATCGACTGGGCCTCGCTGGAGGAGCAGCCGGGCGACAATCCGCCGGTGCCCTTCTCCTTTCTCACGCGGGAGATCACCACACCGCAGGTCTCCTGCCATATCACAAGGACGACCGGGGCCGGGCACAGGATCATCGAGGAGAACCTGAAATTCTCGCCGGTCTATGCCGGACGGATCGAAGGGGTGGGGCCGCGCTATTGCCCTTCCATCGAGGACAAGGTGGTGCGTTTCCGCGAGCGGGACAGCCATCAGATTTTCCTGGAGCCGGAAGGGCTCGACGACGACACGATCTATCCGAACGGGATTTCGACGGCGCTGCCGGAAGAGGTGCAGCTTGCCTTCCTCAAGACCATTCCCGGGCTTGAGAAGGTCGTCATGAAGCGCGCCGGTTATGCGATCGAGTATGACTATATCGATCCGCGCGAGCTGACCCCGACGCTTGAGGCGCGGAAGCTGCCGGGGCTCTATCTGGCAGGCCAGATCAACGGCACCACGGGCTATGAGGAAGCGGCCGCGCAGGGGCTCGTGGCGGGGCTCAATGCGGCGCTGGCGGCCAGGGGCGCCGACCCCTTCATTCTCGACCGGGCGGAAGCCTATACGGGCGTGATGATCGACGATCTGATCACCCGCGGCGTGTCCGAGCCCTATCGCATGTTCACCTCGCGGGCCGAGTACCGGCTGACGCTCCGGGCCGACAATGCCGATCAGCGGCTGACCGCGGCGGGGATTGCGGCAGGCGTGGTGGGCGAGGCGAGGGCCGAGGCCTACCGGGCCAAGGAGGCGGCGCTGGCAGCCGCGCGGGTGCTGTGTGAGGGCCTTTCCGCCAGTCCCAGCGAGCTTGCCCGGCAGGGGCTCAAGGTCAACCAGGACGGCGTTTCGCGTTCCGTGGGCGATCTTCTGGCCTATCCGGATGTCGATATGGCGCGGCTCGGCGCGATCTGGCCGGAACTGCAGGGGATCGAGCCCCATATCGCCGAGCAGGTTGAGATCGAGGCGCAATATTCCGGCTATCTCGACCGGCAGGAAGCCGATATCAGGGCTTTCCGGAAAGATGAGGGGCTGGCACTGCCCTCCGGCATCGATTATGCCGCCATTTCGGGTCTTTCCATCGAGGTGCGGCAGAAGCTCGCCGCGGCCCGGCCGGCCACGCTGGGGCAGGCGGCCCGGGTCGATGGCGTCACGCCGGCGGCCCTCACCACCCTAATGATTCACGTGAAACAAAAGCGCAGTGCTTGAGGCCTACATCTGGTATGCCCCAACATATAGTGTCTGGTCGCCCCCAAGTCGTTGATGCGGAATCCTTTTCCGCCGCGACACATGTTTCACGTGAAACAATTGCCCTGCTCACGCAATACGAGTCCCTGCTCCGGAAGTGGCAGAAGAGCATAAATCTCGTCTCCGCGAGCACGCTGGATGAGCTCTGGCGGCGCCATATGCTCGATTCCGCCCAGCTGGCAGGGCTCGCACCGGAAGGGGCGAGGCGCTGGGCCGATCTCGGTTCCGGGGGCGGGTTCCCGGGGCTGGTGGTGGCCATTCTGCTGCGGGAGCGGCCCGGCTTCGAGACGCATCTCGTCGAAAGCGACCAGCGGAAATGCGTCTTCATG
Source organism: Parvibaculaceae bacterium (assembly GCA_019636015.1). Taxonomy (GTDB): domain Bacteria; phylum Pseudomonadota; class Alphaproteobacteria; order Parvibaculales; family Parvibaculaceae; genus Parvibaculum. The sequence goes on along the minus strand of JAHBYJ010000001.1, from coordinate 465,931 downwards.
CGGGAGGTGATCCGGGTGACGGGGGCGCCCGCCCAGGTTCATAATATGAGGATCGAGGCCTTCGCCGAGGGGGCGGGGGCTTTCGATGTCATTTCCGCCCGGGCGCTGGCGCCGCTCAACCGGCTGTTCGACTGGGCGGCCCCATTGTTCGGGCCGGACAGTCTGGGGCTCTTTTTGAAGGGGCAGGGGCTTCAGGACGAATTGACCGAAGCGCGGAAAAATTGGATATTCGAGGCAGAACATTCCCCCAGCCAGTCGGACCCAGGCGGTTCCGTGCTGCAGGTGAGAGGCCTCCATGGAACAGACCGACAAGACGCTGGTAGCTGACGCGGCCAAGGCCGCTGCATCCGTTCCTTTCACGCAAGGTACTACCGGGTCGAACCCGCTGGATGCTCCGTCCACGGATCGTCCGCGCATTCTCGTCGTCGCCAACCAAAAGGGCGGCGTCGGCAAGACGACGACGGCGATCAATCTCGGCACCGCGCTTGCCGCGGTCGGCGAGCGGGTGCTGATCGTCGATCTCGATCCGCAAGGCAATGCCAGCACGGGCCTTGGCATCACCACGGCCGAGCGCAAGGTTTCCGCATACGATGTGCTGATCGGTGCGGCGCTGATCGAAGATGCGGTTGTACCGACAAAAGTGCCGGGCCTCGATATTGTTCCGTCCACGATGGATCTGCTGGGCGCCGAGCTCGAGCTTGCAACCGTGCAGCGCCGCTCGCACCGGCTGCGCGATGCGCTGGCTCGCATGCCGCGCCATGGCAAGCAGCGCGAGACGAGCGAAGCCGAAAAGGCGATGACGCTGCGGCCCTACTCCTATCTGCTGATCGACTGCCCGCCGTCGCTCAACCTGCTCACCATCAATGCGATGACGGCGGCGGATGCGATCCTGGTGCCGCTGCAATGCGAGTTCTTCGCGCTGGAGGGTTTGAGCCAGTTGCTGCGCACGGTGGAGCGGGTCAAGACCAGCCTCAATCCGCGGCTCGACATTCAGGGCATCGTGCTCACCATGTTCGACCAGCGTAACAAGCTGTCGGACCAGGTGGCGAGCGATGTGCGTACCCATCTCGGCGACAAGGTCTATCGCACGGTCATTCCGCGCAATGTGCGCATTTCGGAAGCGCCCTCCTATGGCAAGCCGGCGCTGGTTTACGATCATCGCTGCGCCGGCTCCAAGGCCTATATGCGTCTGGCGGCGGAAATGATCCAGCGCGAGCGGGCGATCCGGCGCTCGGCGGCCTGATTTTGGAGCCGCATCTGGGACAGGGAGTTTGACCTGTCTTAAGAAAATCTCTTAACCGTTTGAAACCATTTGAAAATGGGTCATACGGGGTAGGGCCGGAGGCTGGCAGCGCCCGATTTTCCGCCATTATGAGCGGGTAGGGCTGGCGCTACCGGCGCGATGGGCGAAGAATAGAGTAACGGGTAGAGGCGGACGGGATTTCGATGGAAGGCATTGGAAGGGAAGCGATGGCTATGGCAGAGGATACACCCAGCCGGCTCGGACGTGGTCTTGCGGCGCTGATCGGCGAGGACACCGCCTTCGCGCTTGGCGACAAGGAAGCGCCTGCCCCGCGCGGCGTGCGCGAGGTGCCGATCGAATTCCTGCGGCCGAACCCCTTCCAGCCGCGTCATACGTTCCGGCCGGAGGATCTCGAGGACCTCGCCAACTCGGTGCGCGAGAAAGGCATCCTTCAGCCGATCGTCGTACGCCCCGTTGCCGGTGCGGCAAACGCCTTCGAGATCGTCGCGGGCGAGCGGCGCTGGCGCGCGGCCCAGGCGGCGCAGCTTCATCAGGTGCCGGTCATCGTCAAGGAACTGACGGATGCCGAGTCGCTCGAAATCGCGATCATCGAGAATGTGCAGCGCGCCGATCTCAATGCGGTCGAAGAGGCGGCGGGCTATGAGCGGCTGATGCAGCAATTCGACTATACGCAGGAGAAGCTCTCGAAGCTGATCGGCAAGAGCCGCAGCCATGTGGCGAACACGCTTCGGCTGCTTTCGCTGCCGGATGGCGTGCGCGGGCTGATCGAGGAGGGCAAGCTCACCGCCGGCCAGGCGCGGCCGCTGATCGGCCATGACAAGGCGGAGGATTTCGCGCGCGAGATCGTGGCGAAAGGCCTGTCGGCCCGCGAGGCGGAAGCGCTGACGCGCCGGCACGAGGCGCCCGCTTCCGGCGGCGCGCGGCCGAAGGCGCTGCCCGCGCCTGAAAAGGATGCCGATACGCGGGCGCTGGAGAAGAACATTTCCGACCAGCTCGGCCTCAAGGTGGAGATTTCCTTTTCGGGCGAGAAGGGCGGCGAGGTGACCATCGCCTACAAGACGCTCGAGCAGCTCGACGAAATCTGCCGCCGCCTCGCCGGACGGGGCCAGAAGCTCAACTGAGGAATTCCTCCGGGTACGGAGGGTTGGCCCGCCACAGGACACGGCTTTGCTAACAGGCATTGCCACGGCCCCTCACCCTTCCGCCGTCTTCGACGGCTCCCTCCCTCTCCCCGGAGGGGAGAGGGAAAGATGGGCACAATTCAGTTCACGTAATTCGCAAATTTCCCTCTCCCCAAGGGGGAGAGGGAGGGAGCGGGCGACAGCCCGCGGAAGGGTGAGGGGGCGCGGCGGTTCAGCGTCTTCCGGCTCTTGCGCCTTGCGCAATCCTGAGCAGCGTCTGGCCGCAAATGGCGGTGTCGGGCTGGCCGGAGCTCTTGCACTGGCCTTCCGCCTCGAGCACGAGGGCAAGCGCGCGGTCGAGCTTTCGCCGGTTCCATGCGCGCAATTGTCTTTGTACGGAGTTTTTACGGCTGAAATGGACCGGCGGGCGGAAGCCGCGCATGGCGCCTTCGATGTCGCTGCCGGTCTCGATCCGCGCCGAGGCAAGATGAAGCTGCGTCAAATGACGCGACAACGCGTTCAGGATGGCGATGGCATTGGTATCGGCGGCGCGGGCGCGCGCCAGCGCCGTGTCGAGGCCTTCCATATTGCCGTCCATCGCCGCGTCGATCACTTCGTCGAGGCTCGAGCCCGCATTGTCGCCGACGCTGGCGCGGGCATCGTCGAGCGTCACCTCCCGCTTCTCGCCGGGCTTGCCGGGCCCTGCATAGAGGACCAGCTTTTCGAGCTCGTTCTGCGTGACGCCGCGATCGGAGCCGAGATTTTCAAGGAGATATTGCAGCGCCGCCGGTTCCGCGGCGAGACCTTCGGCGGCGAGGCGCGAACGGATCACGCCTTCAAGCGAGGCGCGGTCGTCGGCGTAGCAGGCAATGGCGGCGGCATTGTCCGCGCCTTCGAAGAGAAGACGGAGCGAGGAGCGGGGGCCGAGTTCGCCCGCCTCCACAAGCACCAGCGCATCGCCGGCAGGATCGGCGAGGAAGCTCTCGAAAATCTTCGTCAAGCCGTCGGCAGCGCCGCGCACGCGCACGACGCGCCGCCCGCCCAGCATGGCGATGGCGGCGGCCTCGTCGGCGAGACGGGCGGGATCGCCTTTCAATTCGCTGTCCGACAATTCGGCGATGCGGAAGGGATCGGCGAGATCGTCGACCACCGTCTTCATCATGGTCTTGATGCGGGAGGTGACGAGGCCGGAATCGGGACCGTAGACCAGGATCGCGGCGGCCTTCGGGTCCGGCTTTGCGGTGAAACGGTCTGCCTCGCGGGGAGCGATCTTCAAGGGATCAGCCGCCCGCGCGGGCCTGGCGGTCGAAATGGATCGAGAGCTGCAGCCTGATGTCGTCCGCGATTGCCCTGGCGATGCGGCTTTCGGCGTCCTGCGCGGCGACGATATTGGCGAATTCGCTCTCCACGCGGTTATAGGAAGAGCGCGAGCGGGCGGTCGAACGCATGATGACCGCATCCGTCGCCGTATCGACCAGGCGGAAGGGCACCACCATGACGAGGTTCTTCCGCGTCACGTCGGCGTCGCGCTCGATCGCCAGATCCTCGTCATAGACGGTGGGCGCGAGTTCGACCACATAGGCCGGGTTCGAGGGCGGGTTGCCGGAGCTCGAAAGCAGGTCGAGAAGATTATATTTGAGCTCGCGGCCGAGCTTCGTGTCGGGCGCGCGCACATCGAGCCCGGCAAGATCGGCGGTGACGGAGGCAGAGCCCCGCTCGGCATAAAGGGGCGTGAAGCCGCAGGACGCGATCATGGGTGCGGCGAGCAGCAGGAAGGCAAGCGCGAGCCATTGCGCGGCCCGGCCCCCCCGCTCAGACCACGATGTTGACGATCTTGCCCGGCACGACGATGATTTTGCGGACGGGTTTTCCATCGATCGCCTTCTCCACCTTATCGAGCGCGAGCGCGGCGCGCTCCACGGTTTCCTTGTCCGCGTCCCGGGCGATGGTCAGCTCGTCGCGGCGCTTGCCATTCACCTGCACGGCAATGGTGACGGAGTCTTCCACGAGGAGGGCCTTGTCGGCAACCGGCCATTCGCTGCCCGAAAGCGGCGTCTTGTGGCCGAGCGCTTCCCAGCACTCCTCGGCCAGATGCGGCATCATGGGGCCGACGATCTGGATGAGGATTTCGAGCGCCTCGCGGCGGACCCATTTGCCGGCCTCGTCCGCGCCGCCAAAAGCCGAAATCGCATTGGCGAGTTCATAGACGCGGGCGACGGCGCGGTTGAAGCGCAGATGCTCGATATCCTCGCCGGCGGCGGCAAGCGCCTGATGGGCGAGGCGGCGGAGCGCCAGTTCGTCCTCCGTGAAGGAGGCGGGTGGCGGCGCGCCGAGCGGCGACAGCTCTTCGGGTTTCTCGGTCGCCATGCGCCAGAGACGCTGCGTGAAACGCCAGGCGCCTTCGGCACCCTGATCCGTCCATTGCACGTCGCGGTCGGCGGGGCTGTCCGACAGCATGAACCAGCGCGCGGTGTCGGCGCCGTATTTCGCGATGATGTCTTCGGGGTCGACCGTGTTCTTCTTCGACTTCGACATCTTCTCGACGGAGCCGATCGTGACGGGCGAGCCGTCATCGAGGCGCCTTGCGACGCGCTTGCCGTCCACCGTCTCGATGGCGATGTCGGACGGCGCGACCCAGCGGCCTGCCGCATCGCGATAGGTTTCGTGGTTCACCATGCCCTGCGTGAACAGGCCCTCGAAGGGTTCGTCGATCGCGACATGGCCGGTCTTGCGCATGGCGCGGTTGAAGAAGCGCGCATAGAGAAGATGCAGGATCGCATGCTCGATGCCGCCGATATACTGGTCCACGGGGAGCCAGTGGGCGACTTCCTCCTTCACGGTGGGCGTCGCGGCACGGGGCGCGGTGAAGCGCGCGTAATACCAGGAACTGTCGACGAAGGTGTCGAAAGTGTCGGTCTCGCGCGCCGCTTCGCCGCCGCATTGCGGGCAGGCGACATGTTTCCATGTCGGGTGGCGGTCGAGCGGGTTGCCCGGCCGGTCGAAGGTCACGTCGTCGGGCAGCGTCACCGGCAGCTGGTCGCGCGGGACGGGGACGGTCCCGCATTTTGCGCAATGGATGACGGGGATCGGACAGCCCCAATAGCGCTGGCGCGAGATGCCCCAGTCGCGCAGGCGGTAATTGACGGTGCCTTCGCCGAGCCCCAGCGCCTCGAGCTTCTCGATGGCGGCGCGTTTTGCGGCGGTGACGTCGAGGCCGTTCAGGAAATCGGAATTCACCGCCACGCCGTCGCCGGTGAAGGCTTCCTTGCCGGCGAGCAATTCATCCGTCCACGAAGCATCTCCGGCGCGGTCCTTCGGCGTGACGACCGGAATGATCGGCAGGCCATATTTCTTCGCGAAGTCGAAGTCGCGCTGATCATGGGCGGGGCAGGCGAAGATCGCGCCCGTGCCATATTCCATCAGCACGAAATTCGCGACATAGACCGGCAGCGTCTTGCCCTCAATGAAGGGATGACGCGCCTTGAGGCCTGTGTCGAAGCCCATCTTCTCCGCCGTCTCGATCGCCTCTTCGGAAGTGCCGATCTGGTCGCATTTGCGGATGAAATCCTGGAGCGCGGGATTGTCCTTCGCGAGGGCCTGCGTCAGCGGGTGATGCGGCGAGAGCGCGCAGAAGCTTGCGCCGAACAGCGTGTCGGGCCGCGTCGTGAACACTTCAAGTTGCGCGTCGCTGCGGGACTGCGCTCCCTGCTCCGCGCTGTTTTTCAGTCCTTCAATCGGGAAGAACACGCGCGCGCCTTCGGAGCGGCCGATCCAGTTGCGCTGCATGATGCGCACCTTTTCCGGCCAGCGGGTCAGCGTGTCGAGACCGTCGAGAAGTTCGTCGGCGAGGTCGGAAATCTTCAGGAACCATTGCGTGAGTTCGCGGCGCTCGACGATGGCGCCGGAGCGCCAGCCGCGGCCCTCGATCACCTGCTCGTTGGCGAGCACGGTATTGTCGACCGGGTCCCAGTTCACCATGCTCTTCTTGCGGGTGACGAGGCCCGCTTCCAGCATGTCGAGAAAGAGCGCCTGTTCCTGGCCGTAATATTCCGGGTCGCAGGTCGCGAATTCCCGACTCCAGTCGATCGCAAGCCCGATCGATTTCAGCTGGGCGCGCATGGCGGCGATATTGTCGTAGGTCCAGCCCTTGGGGTGCACGCCCTTTTCCATGGCGGCGTTCTCGGCCGGCATGCCGAAGGCGTCCCAGCCCATCGGGTGCAGTACGTTGAAGCCGCGCGCCTTGCGGTAGCGGGCGATGGCGTCGCCGATCGTGTAGTTGCGGACATGGCCCATATGGATGCGCCCCGACGGGTAGGGGAACATCTCGAGAACATAATATTTGGGCCGGGGATCGTCGGCGCCGCCGGTCAGGAAGTCGCCGCGCTCTTCCCAGATCTTCTGCCATTTCGGCTCTGCGGTGCGGGCATTGTAACGTGTGGACATGGCCGGATGCCTGGCCCCGCCGGAAGCGGGGCGCCTTTCAGGGTGGGGGGCCCCGGAGGGCCCCGATTACTTCGTTTCAGAGGCCTCGATCGCGTTGATGCGAAGCTGGCGCGCGCGCACAAGGATCGCATTCTCGATCTGGAGGGCGGTGCCGGGCGCGACCCGGGCATCCACCCAGTCGCCGCGCTCATCGAGGGCCTGGCGGAAAACCGCCACTTTCACGCCATCCGCACGGAGGCGGCGGTCGAGAATATAGACCGTGACCTTGAGGCGCTCATTCGTTGCATTGGGGTCGCGGTACCAGTCCGTGATGATGACGCCGCCAAAGGGATCGGCCGAGGCGAGCGGCATGAAGGAGATGGTGTCGAGCGAGGCGCGCCAGAGGAAGGAGTTGACGCCGATGCCGGAGCCGGCCGCGTCGTCCGAGCCGCCGCCGCCAAAGAGCCTGAGACCGTCCTCACCGAAGATCGATTCGCGCTGGCGCTCGCCCGTCGGATTGTTCGGGCCGCCGGTGCCTGTGGGCTGGCCGGGGAAATTCGAGGTCGAGGGGCCGCAGGCCGTGAGCCCGAAAGCGGCCACAAGGAAGAGCGCCGCGGCGGTGGATTTCGCGCGTGTCAGAGCGGGGTAGGTCATCGATTTACGGCAAGCCTCTCGCGTTACGCCCCTCATATCCGCCGGTACTTGGAAAACAGGCCTGCGGAGAGCTGTTGAATATGGCTTCTCGCCGCCGAAAATGGCGGCGCGCCTTTATAGCGAGAGAAGCCCTTGTCCCGCAATCACGCAGATTTCGGGGGCTTCCGGCGGCTCTCACGCCAGGGCCGGGGAGGGCGGGCGGCGGAAGCGGCCAAAGCGGCGGGTGTGTCTTCAGAGGCACACATTTGGGGCCAAGCCGGAAGCGGGAACCGGCGCCTGCCCGAGGGGTGGCCGGATGCGCCTCCCGGCGAGTCCGCCCCAATTGATTGCACTATTCGATCATCGGGCGGACGACCGGCTGCCGCTTCGCGAGCGGGGATTCGAGGCACTCCGCAGTTTTGTGCCATTTGCGCAACATGCGCTGACATTCCTCCGTCATGCGGAGCGGTGTGCTTGACCCGGGGGGGTTATCAACGGATTAATCGGTGCACGCGCTCGGGGGGCAGTTTCTTCAGTCGGCCCGGCGATGAACGCAGCTTCGGAAATATCCTCTCGGGGGACAAGTTTCTGCGGCTCGTACGAATGGAACAGCTTTCAGCTGACTACTGCGAGGAACACATGAAAAAGACACTCCTTGGGACGACCGCTCTCGTCACCGCCGGCCTGATCGCCGGCCCGGCGCTCGCGAGCGATCCGCTCAAAGTCACGGTCGGCGGCACGGTCACGGCCGGCTTCTACATCATCGACCATGACGACTTCGGCGCGACCACGTTCAACGACACCGCCGTCAAGCTCGTCGCGCGCAACATCGACATCAACGCCGAAGGCACGCTCGACAACGGCATGGTCGCCGGTGTCCTCGCGACGCTCTCGCTCACCGACGACTGGAACGTCTTCGGCCAGCAGAACGACGCCCGCTTCCGTGAACTCTTCGCCTATCTCGAAGGCGGCTTCGGCCGGTTCGAAATCGGCGGCACGGACGGTGCGGCCTTCAAGATGCACTACACCTCGCCCTGGTTCGTTCCGGGCAATGGCGTGGACAGCCCGAACATCCTGAACATCAACGACACGACGACCTATGGCATCCGCCATTCGACGTTCTCGCTGATGGCTGCCGATGCGAACAAGGTGACCTACTTCACCCCGCGTTTCGCCGGCTTCCAGCTCGGCCTCTCCTACACGCCGGAAACCACCTATAACGGTCCGACGGCGAACGGCCTTGGCGTTGTCGCGAACAACACGTCGATCGAAGACGTGATGGAAGTCGCGCTCAACTATGCCGGCTCCTTCGGCAGCGTCGATCTCGGCGTGTCGGGCTTCTACGTGACGGGCGATGCCCCGATCGTCGCCTCGGATCCGGAAGAGTGGGGCCTCGGCCTCAACCTCGGCCTCGGCGGCTTCACGCTCGGCGGCGCCTGGTACCAGTCCGAAGATCTCGGCCTGCCCTCGACCGCGTTCGCCAGCGCGACCGGCCTCGAAACCGAAACCTGGACGGCCGGCCTCTCCTACGCCACGGGTCCGTGGACGGTTGGCGTTGCCTATCTCCAGACCGAAAACACCGCTGCCGGCGGCTTCAGCGAAGAAGCCAAGACCTGGCAGACGGGCGGCGGCTACAATCTCGGCTCGGGCGTCGATATCGGCCTCGACCTGCAGATGACGGACGTCGAACTCAATGGCGGCGCCGAGTACGACTCGATCTCGGGCGGTCTCGTCCTCTCGGTTTCGTTCTAATCGCGCAAGCGACGAACGTTCCCAAGGGAACATCAAATTGGAAGAGCGGGCTTTCGGGCCCGCTCTTTTTCTTTTGCCCGGCTCCTGCTTCGCCTTCTCTGGCCATTGCGGGCCGCTCTTGCTAGGACAGGGCAATCCACAAAGACGAGGAACCGCAAGATGGGTGCCCTGATCTGGCTCGCGTCCTATCCGAAATCCGGCAATACATGGATGCGGAGTTTCCTGCACAACCTCTTCCGCAACAGCCACACCCCGGTCAGCGTGAACGAAATCACGGATTTCTGTCTCGGGGGGTCGAGCGCGGGATGGTATGCGAAATACACCGCCACTCCGCTCAAAGAGCTCAGCGCGGAAGAGGTCGCGCGCTACCGGATGCAGGTCCAGCAGGACTTCACGACGGTCTTTCCGGACTCCGTCTTCGTCAAGACGCATGACTATCTCGGCGAGCACTCCGGCGTGCCGCTCCACAATATGGAGGCGACGGCCGGCGCCATCTATATCGTCCGGAACCCGCTCGACGTCGTTCTGTCGATGATGCCCCACTTTGGAATTACGCTTGAGGCAGCGATCGAAATGCTGGCGAATGAATCCGCCGGATCGGCGTCAAGCGACCGGCACGTACCGGAACATTACGGTTCGTGGTCCACGCATGTCCGCACCTGGACCCGAAATCCGAGTCCTGGGCTTCTCGTGATGCGCTACGAAGACATGCTCGACAAGCCCAAGAAAAGCTTCAAGACCGTCGCGAATTTTCTCGGGCTGAAACCTTCGCCGGACCGGCTCGACCGTGCGATCAGATTCTCCTCTTTCAAGGTGCTGAAGGCGCAGGAAGAGAAGGAAGGATTCAGGGAACGCCCGGAAGTGTCGAAGTCCTTCTTTCGAGAAGGCAAGCGGGACCAGTGGCGCGAGAAGCTGACGCCCGATCAGGTCCGCCGCATCATTGCCGACCACCACGAGCAGATGGATCGCTTCGGCTATATTCCCGAAGACTACCGCGACGCCGTGCCGTCGTCATCGGCAGCTACGGTCTGATCTTGCGCGACAAAAAAGGAGCGGCACCGATACATGGGCGCGTTGATCTGGCTCGCATCCTATCCGAAATCCGGCAACACATGGATGCGTATCTTCCTGCTGAACCTGTTGCGCGACAGGGACGAACCGCTCGACATCAACCGGATGGGCGCAATGAGCCCGACGGATTCCTCGCGCGGCTGGTATGAGCCCTTTGCGCGCGCGCCGCTTGAAGAGCTCACGATGGCCGAGCTCGCGAAACTGCGTCCGCAGGGCCACCGGCGGATCAGCGAACTCAGGCCGGACCCCATTCTCGTCAAGACGCATAATTTTTTCGGCAGCTGGAAAGGTGTGCCCCTGCACACGGCATCCCTCACTTCCGGCGCGATCTATATCGTACGCAACCCGCTCGATGTCGTTCTTTCGACGCAACATCATTTCGGCGTGCCCGACATAGAAGGCGCGATCGGGTTCATCGCCAATGAAGGTGCCGGAACAAAGCTCACCGGGGAACAGGTGCCGGAATTCTATCGCAGCTGGTCCGGCCATGTACGAAGCTGGACGGAACGGCCCAGTCCGAAAATCCTCGTCGTCCGATACGAGGATCTCGTCTCGGCGCCGGAAAAGGAATTCGGGCGGGTTGTGCGGTTTCTCGGGATACCCGCCGATGCAGCGAAAATCGCGCGCGCAATCCGGTTTGCTTCTTTCGACCAGCTGAAGAAGCAGGAGAGCGAGCGGGGCTTCATAGAAAAGCCGGACAAGGCGGAACGCTTTTTCCGCGAAGGAAAGAGCGGCGGCTGGCAGGACCGGCTTTCTCCCGACCAAGTTGCGCGCATCGTCGCCGATCACCGCGAACAGATGGCGCGGTTCAATTATATTCCCGACGGCTATTGAGCCTCATCCGAGAAAGCCGATGCCGGCGATGCCTGTGGCGCCTGTGCCCATGAGGCGGCGGGCCTGCGCTTCGGTGGTTATGCCGCCCAGCGCGCAGGGCGCAAGGCCGAGGCTCAGCGCGAGGCGGGCGAGGCTCGCGAAGCGGAGGAGGCCGAGCGGCCTTGCTCCCACATGGCTCTTCGTTGCGAAGACCGGCGAGATCAGCACCGCATCGGCGCCTGCTGCCGCCGCGCGGCGGATCGCGGCTTCGGAATGACAGGCGGCGGTGAGCGCCAGGCCGCGCGTGTTGCTCAGACGCGGGATTACATGGGTGCCGCTGCGCGGGCGGCGCAGCTCGCGTTCTGGCAGGTGGAGCCCCATGATGCCCGTTCGCGCGGCGAGGTGCGGCGCGCCTGCAACGAGAAGCAGGATGCCGCGGCGGCGGGCGAGCGATGTCAGGCGGCGCAGCTCATCTCTTTCCGGTTCGCCGTCATAGGCGCGCCAGATCAGCGCCGCGCCGCGCGGCAGGCGGCGAAGTGCTGCCTCAGGGTCCGGCGCCCGCGCGGCATCCGTCATCGCGATCAGCGGCACCGGGGCGCGGCCCGCGGAAAGGGCGCGGGCGGCGCGCAGCATCCTCGCGCCGTCCTGCTTGTCTCTCTGCGCCGCTGACACTAGTTTCTCTCCCGTCTCATCCGGAGTGAAACTATGACAGGCGCGGCGCGAGATACCAGTCCCGGCGATGCGGCGGAGCGGCTTTCCGACATTCGCCGCCGCATCGCGAAGGCGGCGCGCGAGGCCGGGCGCGATCCGGAAGACGTGACGCTCATCGCCGTCTCCAAGACCTTCGGCGAGGAAGCGATCCTGCCGCTGATCGAGGCGGGGCAGCGCATCTTCGGCGAGAACCGCGTGCAGGAAGCGGCGGCGAAATGGCCATCGCTTCGTGCGCGCTTTCCCGGTCTCGAACTTCATCTGATCGGCCCCTTGCAGACAAACAAGCTCGACGATGCGCTGGCGCTGTTCGGCGTCTTCCACACGCTCGACCGCGAGAAGCTTGCGCTGGCGCTCATGCGCGCGCGGGAAAAGGGTGCGCGCCTGCCGCGGCTTTTCGTGCAGGTGAATACAGGCGAGGAGGAACAGAAGGCGGGCATTGCGCCGCTGGAGGCGGATGCGTTTCTCGCGCGCTGCCGCGATAAATGGAAACTCGATATCGAGGGGCTGATGTGCATTCCGCCGCTCGACGAGGAGCCTGCGCTCCACTTCGCGCTGCTCGAGAAGATCGCGCGGCGCAACGGCATCGCGAAACTCTCTATGGGCATGAGCGGCGATTTCGAAACGGCGGTGCGGCTCGGCGCCACCCATGTGCGCATCGGCAGCGCCTTGTTCGGGACGAGGGGCTGAGCGAGGTCGTGCTCCTCGCATCCTTGGAAAATCATCCACCCTCCCTCAAGGGGAGGGTGGGACCACGAGATAGCTCGGAGTCGAAGTTCCTGAGCTCAATCTAGCCAAGCTCAACCCGCATCACGGTGCGCGGGCCGCAGCGGGCGAGCACGTTCAGCATGTCGGGAAGGCGCAGCGCGACGCAGCCTTCCGTCGGGCGGAAGCCCGTCTCCAGTTCCTTCGCGAGATGGAAGAAGATCGCGCTGCCCGCGCCCGGCACGACAGGATCGTCGTTCTGGCCGAGAATGACGACGAGATCGTAGAGATGATCGTCGCGCCACATGCGCTCGGCGCTGGCGCGGTAGGGATGTTTCACCGGCCGGTTGTAGTTCGGATCGTCCGGCGCATCGCACCAGCCGTCCTGCGGCTCGATCGCGGCATAGGGAAGGGCGGTCGCGGGCGCGGCGAGCCTGTCGGCGCGGTAGCGGAGCGCGCGAAGCGGAAAGCATCCGGCCGGCGTGCCGCCATCGCTTTCGCGCTTCTCCATGAGAATGCCGGTGCGGCCAAGCGCGCAATCGAAGCGGTCATTGCCCGCGATCAGGATACCCGTCGTGCTGCCGGGCGGCGCGGTGACGAGAATTTCATCGAGAAGATCAGCGCGTGTCATGGTGCCGGGACTCTAGGCGGCTTTGTCATGCACCGCCAGCCTCCGGGTTTATCGCGTGACGGACTGCATCGCCTGGTATTTGTCCATCGCCTGCTGCATGGCGGTGATCAGGCTTGCATCGGCAAGCGCGGCGCCACCGGGCGCGGAGAGGATCACGGCTTCGTCGCTCTCGTCGTCGCCGCTGCCCATGGTCAGGCGGGCTTCGGCATCGCGAAGCGGGGCGGGATCGGCGAAGGCGCCGAGCAGGGCGTTGAAGGCTTCGGGGCTCAGGCTCGGCGACATTGAAGCCGGGGCGGCCGGGGCAGCTTGAGCGGCCGGTGCGGGCTTTGCGGGCGCCTGCGCCGGGCGCGAGGGCGCGAGCGAGGCGGTCACGAGCGGCGCTTCGGGGGCGGCATCTGCCTCTTTCGGGGCTTCGGCCAGCGCCGTTGCCGCGGCGGGCTCTTCCTCGCCGCCGAGGACCGAGGCGAGCAGGGTGTCGCCGAGGCCCTTCTCGCCGTCGCCGGAAATGGCGAGGCTCAGCACCGAGGCGACGCCGCCGATGACGCCGCCGAACAGGATGCCGCCCGCGACGCGGGATTGCGGGCTCAGGGCATCGCCGGTGAGGTGGCGGTAGATGTCGGAGACGACCGGGATGTGCTGCAGCGGATTGATGGTGTCGACGAGGTCGGCAAAGCTCAGCTCGCTGCCCTCGGGCGCGCGGCCCTCGGCGCGGGCGGCGCGCAGTTCCGCAAAGGCGGCGGACGCCATGTTGCGCTTGCCGGGCGTCTGGTGCAGGGGAATGGCTGTGGCGGCGATCTCGGTCATGGCTTCAGAGGAGCAAGGAGCGGGCCAGCGCGCAGCCGCGGGTTTCCGCGCTTTTTCCGCGGGCCATCGGACGAGGGCGGCAAAATCTGCCGGGTGGGGGCGGCTTCCTGCCGGGGCCGAAGCCATTGGTCGGCGCGGCGGCCTGTGGCACACTCCGCGCGCATGAAAACCTCCTTTCCCCCGTTTCCGTCATGAGCCGCAACCAGCCGCCCAAGGGCCCCGGAAAATCCGGCCTGCCGGGCTTCAATCCGCAAGCCGGCTTCCGCCCCACGGTCGGCCTGCCGCCCTCGGCGAGCGGGCGGCCTCTCATGCCGGGAGCCGGCGCCGCGCCGCGCCCTCTCTCGAAGGACGACATCACGCGGCTCTTGCAGCTGGGCGGCGCCAATCTCGCTGCCGGGCGGCTCGAGCATGCGGCGCAGGCGGCCGCCGCCGTGCTGCAGGCGGAGCCCAAGAACCCGGATGCGATGCATCTCATCGGGCTTGTCGCGCTCGGCAAGGGGGATGCCGAAAAGGCGGAAAAGTTCATCGCGACCGCTGCCGCGCTGATGCCGCGTCATGCGAATGTCTGGGTCAATCTCGGCAATGCGCAGCGCGACCAGGGCAAGGCGGAGGAGGCGCTGATCTCCTATCACCGCGCCGAGATGATCAATCCCGATTATCCGGACCTCTATCTCAATCGCGGGCAGCTGCATCAGGATAATTCGGACTATGCCGATGCGATGGACGATTTCGAGCGGCTGATCGAATTGCAGCCGAAGGAAGCCGCCTCCTATATGCGCGCGGCATCGGCGGCGAGCGATGCGGGGCTTTTCCGCGAGGCCGTCGACTATTGCAAGCAGGCGCTTGCCGTGCTCGGCGGCGAGCCCGCGCAGATCACGGCCATTCTGGCGATGACCTATGAGCGGCTCGGCGATCTCGATGCGGCGGTGCTCTGGGCGGAGAAGGCGCTTGCGAAAGCGCCGGCGGATGCGGGCGCCCTGCGGACATGGGCGAAGGCGCGCCGCCGCAAGGACAAGAAGAACAAGGCGCTGCTCGGCGAGCTTCGCGGGCGGCTCGAAAGCGTGGCGGCGGCGCCGATGCGCGCGCCGGATGCGCGGCTCGTCCTGTCAGAGCTCGGCCAGATCTGCGACGAGATGGGCGACTACTCTGCGGCCTTCGCGCATTTCGAGGCGATGAACCGGCGGACGAGCGAGCTGAAATCGCTCGAACGGGTGGATCGCGGCAAGTTCATCGGCGAGGTGGAAGAGCTGTCGCGCCTGATGACGAAGGAAAATGTGAGCCGCATGAGCGCGCTTCCCGGCATCGAGGGCGAGCCCGGCCATGCGGCGGCGCCGGTCTTCCTTGTCGGTTTCCCGCGTTCGGGCACGACGCTGCTCGACCAGATTCTCGATGCCCATCCGAAGGTTCAGGTGCTCGAGGAAATGCCGCTCGTCAATGCGATGAGGAAGGGCTTTCCGGGATATCCGAAGGCGCTTTTCACGCTCGATGAAGCGGAGCGGGCCGCCTTGCGCGACATCTATTTCAGCGAGCTTCGCGCCGCCGATGCCGATCTCGAGGGCCGGATCGTCGTCGACAAGATGCCGCTCAACATGGTGCATGCGGGGCTCATCGCGCGCGTGCTGCCGGAGGCGAAGTTCATTCTCGCGCTCCGGCATCCGGCGGATTGCGTGCTGTCCTGCTTCATGCAGGATTTCGTGCCGAACGGGGCGATGCTGAATTTCCTGACGCTCGAAGGCTCGGCGCGGTTCTACGATCGCGTCTTTGCGCTGTGGGAACAGTACCGCGCGCTCCTGCCGCTCAAGGTGCAGGAAGTGCGCTACGAAAATCTCGTCGCCGATCTCAGGGGCGAGGTGGAGCCGGTGCTGAATTTTCTCGGGCTCGACTGGAACGAGGCGGTGAGCGACCCGGCGGCGCATGCGCTCCAGCGCGGCACGATCCGCACGCCTTCCTATTCGCAGGTGACGCAGCCCATATATTCGAGCTCGACGGAACGCTGGCGGCATTATGAGGCGCAGATGAAGCCGGTGTTGCCCGTGCTTGCGCCGCATATCGAACGCCTCGGCTATTCGCTGTAGACCCCGCCCATGAGCGCCAAGAAAAAAATCCTGCTGGTCGACGACGACGATGTGCTGCGGAACTCGCTCGCCGAGCAATTGCAGCTTCACGAGGAATTTTCCTGCGCCTCGGTCGCAAGCGCGGCGGCGGGGCTCGAGCATGTGAAGCATCATCATGCCGATCTCGTGCTGCTCGATGTCGGGCTGCCGGACATGGACGGGCGCGAGGCCTGCCGGCTGATGCGCAAGGCCGGCGTCACCGCGCCGATCGTGATGCTGACCGGCGCCGACACGGATGCCGACACGATCCTCGGGCTCGATGCGGGCGCGAACGACTATGTGACGAAGCCGTTCCGCTTCGGCGTGCTGCTGGCGCGGATCAGGGCGCATCTGCGCAGCCATGAGCAGAGCGAGGATGCCGTCTTCAAGATCGGGCCCTATACGTTCCGGCCGAGCGCGAAGCTTCTCAGCGATGCGGCGGAGAAGAAGGTCAGGCTCACGGAGAAGGAAACGGCGATCCTGAAATTCCTCTACCGAGCGGGACCGCGCGTCGTCGGCCGCGATATCCTGCTGGCGGAAGTCTGGGGCTATAATTCAGGGGTGACGACGCATACGCTCGAAACCCATATCTACAGGCTCAGGCAGAAGATCGAGAAGGATCCCTCGAACGCCGAAATCCTGGTCACGGAAACGGGCGGCTATCGCCTCGTGCCCTAGGCCTTCGCCGTGAGCGAGAGGCCGACGATCGCGCCGAGGGCGAGCGGCACGCCGGCAAGGGCTGCGACCACGAAAGCGCCCACGCCCCAGACGAGTGCGGCCAGCACCACGGTCATGATGAGGTTGAGCGTAAAAAGCGTTGCGTTGTCGATCCGGTCCATGGGCGGGACTCCCGTAAGCTACGGCTTTCATGTGCCGCATCGCCCGGGGCTTGCCAATCGGACGGATCGCCGCATGAGGGCGCGCGGCCTCAATTATCGCCGGGCACCGAGGCCGTGAGCGCATAGGCCGCAGCGAATTCCGCCGGCATGCGCGTCGCGCGGCCCGTCTCGATATTGATGCAGACGAAATCGCTGAGGCCGCGGAGCAGCGTTGCGCCCGTCTCCGCATTCACCATCTGGAAGCGGCGGCGGAGCCGGAGCTTGCCGTCATTGCCCGTGATCCATGTGCCGATCAGGACGCGCTCGCCCTCGCGGCTCGCGGCGAGATATTCAAGCTCGTGGCGGCGCACCACCATGCCGCGATTGACCCTGGCATAGGCCGCGAAATCGAGGCCGAGGGCCTTCGAATGTTCCCATGCCGTCTTCGCCATCCAGGTCAGATAGACGACATTGTTCGTATGCTGAAAATCGTCGATATGCTGGGGCTCGACCCGCACTTCATGGATGAAGGGGGCGGGGTAGTCCCAGGCAATGCCGCGCGTCTCTGCGCTCATTCGGGCCTCGCAGGAAAGAATCCGGTCCCGGTTTCCGCCGGGTCATCCTTCATAACGGCGCGGGCGCGGGGGCGCAAATGAACGGGGCAGGGCGCGACTTTGGGCGCGCGACAGGGCGGGGCCCCTCCGCTATGATTTCCCGATGAGCCTCGAACCCGCCGTTGCCCTGTTGCAGAAGCTCGATCTCTTTGCCGGGCTCGATCCCGTGCGGCTGGAGGTCGTGGCCTTCACCTGCGAGCGGCGCGACTTCGCGCCGGGCGCGACGCTCTTCCACGAAGGCGAGGAGGCCGATTGCGCCTGGCTCATCCTCGAGGGCGAGGCGGCGATGCTCGCGCGGGACGAAGCGGGCGAGCCTCGCGCCCACCGGCTTGACAGGGGCGACCTCATCGGCGAAACGGCTCTCTTCGGACCGGAGGCGCGGCGCACCACGCTGCGCGCCGTCACGGGTCTTCAGGCGCTCCGGATCGGGCGCGACATGTTCCAGCGGCTGATGGGCGAGTTTCCGGAAATGGCGGGCTCGGTCGCGGGCCGCGTGGCCGACCGGCTGGAAGCGGTGGGTGACGATCTCGCCGGGCTTCGCGAAAGGCTCGGGCGGGACAAGGACAAGAAAAAAGGGCAGGCAAGGGAATGAGCGAGGGTCAGGTGAAAGAGGCAAGCGCAGCGGCGCCGAAGGCGGACTGGCCGCCGAACATCCAGGCGGTGTTCAAGCGCATGGCGCCGGCGAGCCGCTATCTCGGCCTCGAAATTCTCGATGCCGACAAGGAGAAGCGCACCGTCAAGGTCGCCTTCAATGCAGGCGCCGAACTCTGCAACATGTGGGGCGGCATCCAGGGCGGCATGGTGGCGGCCATGCTCGACGATGTGATGAGCCTTGCCGTCGGCCTCGATCTCGAATGGGGGCAGATTTCGCCGACGCTCGAACTGAAGGTCTCGATGCTCAATGCCGCGCGGCCGGGCCGCATCATCGGCACGGGCCGGGTCATCAAGCGCGGCAAGTCGGTCGGCTTCATCGAGGGCGAACTCGTGGACGAGGAAAGCGGCAAGCTGCTCGCCACGGGAAGCTCGACGGCGACCTTCGTCACGCTGAAGAAGAAGGAAAAGCCTGAGGCGTGATGCCCTCTCAGGCGTTCCGTTCCAGAAATTCCATGATGCGCGGCGCGAGGCCGGGCAGGAAGTGATAGCCTTCCTCGATGAAGCAGATTTCGGCATGCGGCACATTGCGTTGCAATCGCCGCAGCGTGTCGCGCGAGTCGAGAAGCACGTCGCGCCCGCCGACAATGGCAAGCAGCGGCATGGCGAGGGAGCGGAGTTCGGCATCCGTCAATTGCGGGATGCGCAGCACGCGCGGTTTCACGCTGCTCCCGATCGCTTCCATGAGGGCGGTCAGAGGGTCCGTTCCGGCCGGCGGCGCTGCGGGGGCCGGACCGAACACCATCTCCCATATACGGCGCTTCCCGTATGAACCGAGAAGAAGCAACGGCAGCACTTTCAGAAGAAGATTTTTCTGGCGGCCGATGCCGGCCGGGCAGGTGAGCGCCAGCGCGCGAACCGCCTGCGGCCTTCTCCTCGCATAGTCGAGCGCGAGCCAGCCGCCGAGCGAAGTGCCGGCAAGGGTAGCGCGCGAAAGGCGGAGTCCTTCGAAAATATCGTCGAGCCAGAGTGCATGGTCGTCACTGTCGAGGGGCGGTCGGACCCGTGCGCTGAAGCCCGGCTCGCCGATCAGGTCGATTGCATAAAGCCGGAACTTGCCCGACCAGAGAGCGACGTCCGGCATCCAGGCGGAAGAATTCGCCATGGAACCGTGAAGCAGAATAACGGGCGGCGCTTCCTCCGGACCCGAAGCGATTGCGAAAGCCGGGCCGTGGCGCGTCGGCAGGAAAAGCTCGCGCTTGGCTACCGGCCAGTTGTCGAGCGCGCGCCGGTAGAGCGCCTCGACCGATGCCGCCGCCTCCACACTCCGATAGACCGGGTCGCTCACGGCCGGTCCTTCAGATGCAGGTGCAGCAGCTCGAGCAGTCGTGCAACGTCGCCGGGAATGCCGATCGCCACAATCTTCATGGTGCCGCTTGCAGGGTCGAAGGCGGTTTCGAGATGAAGCGGCGGCGTTCCCGCGTCGCCCGCCATGGCGGCGGCATGAAGGAACGATGCAAGCCGCCCGGCGCCCTCGGACGGGATATGGGGAAGATCGACAATGCAGGTCGTTCGGGCAGGCGTGCCGGGCTCCGCGGCGCCGCCCGCAATGCCTGCAAATGCGTCAAGGTCGGCGGCGCGAATGCGATAAGACTTGCCGATCCGGGTGGCGGTGAGCCGTCCATCGCGAATATGGCGGCGCACGGTTTTCGGGTGAAGGTTCAACCGCGCTGCCGCTTCTTCGGCCGTGAACAGACGGTCAGACATATCCCCTTTTATCCTCTATAATTCCACATTATCTTCTAAGTATAAGATAATAGGGAATTTTAGGGACAATCTCAACGGGTAAAGAGGCCATATGGGTGAAGATGCCGGAGCGGGCTTGAAGGCGCGCCTGCGGGCCGATCTGCTGGCGGCCATGAAGGGCAGGCGCACCATGGAAGTGAAGCTGATCCGGGCGCTTGTCGCTGCCGTCGACAATGCGGAAGCGGTGCCCTTGCGGCCGGGCGCTGGTCTTGACGGGGCTTCCCCGGAAGCGGAGCGGCTGTTGCTCGATGCGGAGCGTGTGCGTGCCATCCTGCAGGCCGAAATCGAAGAACGCGAACATGCCGCCCGGAACCTTGAACATCTCGGGCAGGTGGAGCGGGGCGAACTGTTGCGTGCGGAGGCGCGTGCCGTCCGGCGCTATCTCGATTGAGGCCCCTTACGCGTAGGCGTTCTTCTCGAAGAAGCGGCGCGCGGCGGGGGTGAGGTGCGTTTCGAAGAGCGCGAAGTGGTGGCGGATGCCGGCATTGAGCGCCGCCTTGTCGAGCTTCACGGTGCGCCGCGTTTCGCGCAGGAAGCTCGGCCAGTAGCGGATCACCATCCAGATATTGTCGGCAAGCGGCGCCAGTTCGTCTTCCGGTATGGCGAGATGACCCGCCTCGATCATGTGGCGGAAGAAGCGCATCACCATGGCCGTCGTCATCTCATAGACGGCGCCGACCTTGTCTTCGAGTTCGGGCGAGGTGCGGCCATATTCGGCCTGGTCGCGATAGAGATATTGATAGGTCCAGACTTCCTCGAAGACCGAGCGGTTGAAGAGGGCGTAGTTCTCCAGCACGGTTTCGGGCGTCGAGGTGATGGCGAGGCGCTTGTCGATCTGCTCGAAAAGGGCAAGCTGGTGGGCGCGGACGAGGTCGCGCTTCGTCCGGTAGTGGTACCAGAGGTTGCCTTCGGAAATCCCCACGGCCTCGGCGATGCGCGCCGTCGTGACCGCGTCATAGCCATTCTCGTTGAAGAGCTTGAGGCTGACGGTGAGGATTTTATCCTTCGTTTTCAATGCCATGGGTGGATATCGCTGCCCTTTTCGCGCAAGCCTTCGCGGCCTGTCTTCCCCTCATGGGGCGGGCTGACCCTGCCCCCTTGCTACAATAGGGTCAATACCCTATTATGGGGTATCTACCCTAATAAGAAGCCCCTCCGGTTCCCCCCATGTCCGGATGGCGGCCAGACAGGTAGGAACCCCAGGAGCGGGTGGAGGCGAGGCCTCGACCCCCGAAAGCTGGCCCCCCCAGCTTCAAAGCCTCAGCGTCGCGATTACCGGCGCATGGTCCGACGCCCGCTCCCACCCCCTCGCATCCTTGCGGACATGCATGGAGAGCGGCGCATCCTTCAGCGCCGGCGTTACCCAAATGTGATCGAGGCGGCGGCCGCGATCGGCGGCGAGCCAGTCCTTCGCGCGGTAGCTCCACCAGGAATAGAGCTTCTCCGTATCCGGCACGAAGCGGCGCATGACATCGACCCAGTCATGCGAGGCATAGAGCTCGTTCATGAGGTCCACCTCGACCGGCGTGTGGCTCACGACCTTCAGCAATTGCTTGTGCGACCAGACATCGTGTTCCAGCGGCGCGATATTGAGATCGCCGACCAGCACCATGCGGTTGGTACCCTTGCCGCGCATCTTGCCGAAGAGCGAGCTCATCTCGCGCACGAAGTCGAGCTTGTGGGCGAATTTCACATTGATCTTCGGGTCCGGCTCGTCGCCGCCGGCGGGCACGTAGAAATTGTGAATCTGCAAACCGCCCGGCACGTCGAGATCGGCGGCGATGTGGCGGCAATCGCCCTTCTCGCAGAAATCGCGGCTCGCGGTCTTCTTGAAAGGGATTTTGCTCAGCGTCGCGACGCCGTGATAGCCCTTCTGGCCGTGCACGGCGACATGCTCGTAGCCCGCCTTCCTGATCGCCTTCAGGGGAAAGGCATCGTTGATGCACTTGATCTCCTGCAGGCAGAGGACGTCCGGCTGTTCTTCCGCCAGAAGCTGCTCCACGAGATTGATCCGCAGGCGGACAGAATTGATGTTCCAGGTCGCGATCTTCAGGTCCAAGGGTCTGTCCGTTTCTTCCTGTGCGGCGAATCAGAAAATATTGAGGGTAAGGCCCGCAATGCCGATGGGCCAGCGGCCGCGCGCGAAGAGCGCGAACTTGCGGCGGAAGGGATGATCGTCCTCCGCGCCCGAGACGAGCGAGAGCGCGGCGCCATGCGCGGCATGAAGGGCGGCGCCCGCGGCAGCGTTCAGAAGCTCGAGGTCCTCGACCTCCCAGAAATCGGCCGCTTCTTCCACCGCGCCGCGCAGCCGCTCGCCGAGGAGCGCCGAGACATGCGTCATGGCGATGTTGAGCGCGTCCTCGCTCAGAAGGTCGAGCGCATCGGCGGCGAGGCCGGCGCGCAGGCTTTCCTCCGCTTCCCAATGGGCGGGCTCGATATCGAGCGTCATGGCGGCGTCTGCCGCCTCCGACCAGTCGCGCAGCCGCGCCGGTTCGACATCTGGAAAGCCGAGCCCGTCGAGGAAGGAGCGGGCGAGCGCGCGCTCCTCGCGGTCGAGCGGGCGGCCGAGCTTCGAGAACCACGGCATGCGCACCGCCTCCTCGCCGAAGCGGCGCAGGCCGGCCAGGATCGGGATTTCCTGTTCGAGCTCTTCAAGCTCGGCATCGGAAATCAGATGGGTGGGGTCGCCGGAAAAATCGGAAAAGCGAGACATGAGGCCCGTATCGTTCGAAGGGTGGGGGAGCTTAGACGCTTCGGGCGGGGCACAAAAGAGTTGCGCCCCCATCCTTCAAATTCAAAGAAGGCGGGGCGCAAAAGAGTTGCGCCCCGCCGGGGGAGGACGGGGCGCAACAGCGCATTTCGCGCTTGGCGCCGGGAGGGGAAGACCGGCGCCGGATGGGGCCAGAAGCGCCGCGGGGGTGAGCGGGGGGCAGGTCACCCAGGCGGCTTCAATGCTCGGCCCTCATGACCAAGTAGATAGGTGCGGCATGGCGGGGGTTCAATACACGTCCTAACGAAAGATGAATCGGCCCCTTTCGTCTTGCCTCACACGGGAAAGGGTGAGCGATTTCATGGGCTTGCCGGGCGAGCGCCGGGCGGGGCCGGGCGCTGCGACAAACCGCCGCAAGGCCCGGTGCCCCGATCAGGCGACGCCGAGGTCTTTCGCCGTCAGGTCGATGCAGCGCCGGGCGAGGGCGAAGAGTTCGTCGATTTCGCCCGTCGTGATCGAAAGCGGCGGGCTCAGCACCATGGTGTCGCCGATGGCGCGCATGATGAGGCCGTTCGCAAAGCAGTGATTGCGGCAGACCGCGCCGGTGGTGCCGACATCGGGGAATTTCTCGCGGGTCTTCTTGTCCTTAACGAGCTCGATCGCGCCGAGGAGGCCGACGCCGCGCGTGCCGCCGACCAGCGGATGGGCGTCGAGTTCGGCAAGCCGCTTCTGGAAATGCGCGCCGGTTTCGCCCCCCGCCTTTTCGACGAGCTTTTCCTTCTGCATGAGTTCGAGATTGGCGAGCGCGACGGCGGCCGCGACCGGGTGGCCGGAATAGGTGAAGCCGTGCGACCACTCCTCGTCCGAATTGAAGACGACATCGCCGACGCGCTTGCCGAGACCGACGGCGGCGATCGGCTGATAGCCGGAGGAGAGGCCCTTCGCCATGTTGATCATGTCGGGCTCGATGCCGAACGTGTCCGAGCCGAACCACCGGCCGGTGCGGCCGAAGCCGCAGATCACTTCGTCGATGTGGAGCAGCACATCGTATTTGCGGCAGATGCGCTGGATCTCCGCCCAGTAATTCGCGGGCGGAATGATGAGGCCGCCCGCGCCCTGCACGGGCTCGGCGACGAAGGCGGCGACGTTCTCCGCACCGAGTTCGAGGATCTTGTCCTCGAGGCTCTTCGCGGCGAAGGCCCCGTGTTCCTCCGGCGTGCGGGCGCCGCCTTCGGCAAACCAGTCCGGGCATTCGACATGATGGAAGCCCGGCATCGGCAGGTCCGCCTGCGGGTGCATATGCGTCAGGCCGGACAGCGAGGCCGCGACCATCGTCACGCCGTGATAGGCCTTCTTGCGGGCGATGAAGAGTTTCTTGTTAGGCTTGCCCTGCAGGTTCCAGAAATAGCGGATGATCTTCACCGCGCTGTCGTTTCCTTCGGAACCCGAATTCGCGAAGAAGAAGCGGTCGATGCCTTTCGGGCAGACTTCGGCGAGCTTCTGCGAGAGTTCGGCGGCGTAGGGGTTCGTCGTCTGGAAAAAGTTGTTGTAGTAGGAAAGTTCCTTCAGCGCCTTGTAGCCCGCCTGCGCCAGTTCCTCGCGGCCATAGCCCACCTGCACGCACCAGAGGCCCGCCATGCCGTCGATGATGCGGTTGCCTTCCGAGTCGTAGAGATAGACGCCTTCGGCATGAGTGATGACGCGCGCGCCCTTGGCAGCGAGGTCCTTGTGCGTCGTGAAGGGGTGGAGGTGATGGGCGGCGTCCATCTCCTGCCAGCGTTTCGTCTGGTTCGAGAGTGCGGCGGTCTGCGACATGGGAATTTGCTCCGTGTTCCGAATGAAAGAGAGATGCGGAAGGGCGCAGCCTTGCGGGGCCGCGCCGGAGCGGATTTACGGGTTATAGCCGATGCGGGCGCAGAGGATCAGCAACTCGCGCTTGGCGAGCCGCATCCGCGCGGCAGGTGTGAAGGCATCGCTTGTCATGGAGCGAGTATAGGGGAGGGGGCGGCGGGGGGCCAGTTTCCGGCTCAACTGATGTTGGCCAGGCGTTTGACGGCCTCGGCAGCCGCTTCGAATCCCCGGTCGCTGCGGATTGCCTGCTTCATTACCGTTGCGCCGTCGCATAGCAGTCTTGTCTGCAACGCGATTTCTTGCGGATGGTTGCAGCTGGCGTCGCGGGCAAGCTGTTCGACGAAGGCAAGCATCGCCTGCTTGTGTTCGCCAGCCGCCCGATGAACCGGGTGCTTCGGATCGCCAAATTCACCGGCAGCGTTGATGAATGTGCATCCGTTGAACTGCGGCCGGTCACACCATGTCTGGATCGCATGGACATAGGCAACCAGCGGGTGCTCGCCCGTTTCAATGCGGGCCGCGACTTCGGTCTCGAGCCAGGCTCTGTAACTTTCGTCTCGTCGCCGGAGCGCCGCCAATATCAAATCGTCCTTGGACGGGAAATGCTTGTAGAGCGTCATCTTGGAAACGCCTGACTCGGCCAGAATTCGGTCGATGCCGGTGCCGTGAAAGCCCTCAATCGCGAAAAGGCGCAATGCCGTATCGACAAGCCGGTCGCGGCGAGGGGTTGGGCGGGCAGCCATGACGCAGCTTCTCCTGAAAATCCATGGGCGGGCTTGCCAAAGCATACAGATCTGTCTAGCTTCGTCAAAAGTAGACAGATCGGTATGCTTTGGAGGATATATGGCTGCTCTTCACCAGATTTACGACAAATGGCGGATGCGAATTCCCGGCGGTTGGTCCAACCGCCTAATGCTTGCGGGCCTTCTTCTTGCGGCAGCGGGTCTTGTCGCCGGGATTGCTGTCTATTGGGGCAGCCCCAGAACACTGCTCGCGGCAACGCAGTCGTTGCAACGCTACGGGGCAGGGTTGGCCGAGAAATCAATCGAGGTTGGCGGCGCGCGCATCGTCTACCTGGAAGGCGGCGAAGGCGATGCTGTCGTGCTGGTGCACGGAATTTACGCCGAGAAGGATCACTGGAACGGCGTTGCCGGGCGTCTGACCGGAAACTTCCGGGTCATCGTTCCCGATCTTGCAGGGTTCGGCGAGAGCGGGATACCGGCCGGCGGAACCTATGCCTATGACCAGCAAGTCGAACGGCTCCACGATTTTCTAACGGCGCTTGGTCTGGACCGCTATCACCTCGCCGGCAACTCGATGGGCGGCGCGATTGTCGGCATCATGGCGGCGCGATGGCCGAAGGAAGTTTTGTCGGTCAGCTTTGTCGGCGGTGCGCCGCGTGTGCCGGGGGCGCAGCCCAGTGAAATGGAACGCGCGATTGCCGCCGGCGGCCCGTCGCCGATGGTTGTGACGAGCAAAGAAGCCTACTTCGACCGTTTTCACTATCTGTTCGACACGATGCCGTTCATCCCGCAACCGATCCTCGATCTTTGGGCAGCGCGCGACGCTGCTGATCCAGCGAAGAACAAACGCATCTGGGCCGAAGTCGGCGCGACGCATGCCGAAGACTTTCCGCGGGCCATCCCGAGAATTTCCGCACCCGCCTTCGTTCTCTGGTGCGACCGCGAGCGCGTGTTCCATGTTTCAGGTGCGCAAGAGCTTGCAGACCGGCTGCAAAATGCAAAGCTCCGGATTCTCAAAGGGTGCGGTCATTTGCCGATGCTCGAACGCCCTGCCGAAACGGGACGAGCCTTGTCAGCTTTCCTTTTGTCTCACGAAGAATAAACGCTCACACGTTCAGCAGAAGATGCTCGCGCTCCCAGGCGGAGATGACCTGCTGGTAGGCTTCGTGTTCGGTGAGTTTCACGTCCATGTAGAGCGTCACGAAATCGGCGCCGAGGACTTCCTTGAGTTCGGTTGCCGTGCGCAGATTGTCGAGCGCGTCGAGGAGGTGGCGGGGCAGCGCGTAGCGCTTGCTGTCATAGGCATTGCCCGTCATTTCCTTGGTCGGCTTCAGGTCGTTCACCATGCCGATATAGCCGCAGGCGAGCGAGGTCGCGATGGCGAGATAGGGGTTCGCGTCCGCCCCCGGCACTCGGTTCTCGACGCGTCGGCCCTGCCGTTTCGCTTCCGGTACGCGGAGCCCGACCGTCCGGTTCTCATGGCCCCAATGGGTGTTGATGGGGGCGGCATGGTCGCGGACGATGCGGCGGTAGGAATTGACGTTCGGCGCGATCAAGGCCATCGCGTCGGGCAGGAATTTCTGCAGGCCGGCGATGTAGCCGAGAAAGAGCTTCGTGTCCTTGCCCTGCTTGGTCGCGAAAAGATTGTCGCCCGTCTCCGCGCTCACGATCGACTGGTGGATATGCATGGCGCTGCCGGGCTCGCCTTCATAGGGCTTTGCCATGAAGGTCGCATAGATGCCGTGGCGCAATGCCGCCTGCCGCATGGTGCGCTTGAAGAGGAAGGCCTGATCGGCGATTTCGAGCGGATCGCCATGATCGAAATTGATCTCGACCTGGGCCGCGCCCGACTCGTGAATCAGCGTGTCGATATCGAGGTTCTGCGCCTCGCAGAAATCGTACATGTCCTCGAAGATCGGATCGAACTCGTTGACCGCATCGATGCCGTAGGACTGGCGCGCGGTTTCCTGACGGCCATTGGCGCCGACGGGCGGCTCCAGCGGATAGTCGGGGTCGATATTCTTCGCCGCGAGATAGAACTCGATTTCGGGCGCGACGACGGGCTGCCAGCCCTTGTCCTCGAACAGCGCGAGGACGCGCTTCAGCACGTTGCGCGGCGCGATGGGCACGGGGCTTCCGTCGCGGTAATTCGCATCGCAGATGATCTGCGCCGTCGGCTCGTCGTACCAGGGCACGACGCGGACGGTGGCGGGATCGGGATCGAGAACGATGTCGGGCTCGATGTCGCCGAGGAAATCGCTGTCGACATAGTCGCCGGTCACGGTCTGGCCGAAGATCGACTCCGGCAGCTTCAGCGACCGGTCATTGAGACCGGCGATGAATTTCCGCGTCGGAATGATCTTGCCGCGGGCGATGCCGGCCATGTCGGAGACCATGCATTCGACCTCGGTGATGCGGCGGTCCTTCAGCCACTTCACCAGATCCTCGACCGTCGAGACCGCTTCTTCCTTTTCCTCGCCCATTTCCATGGGACACCACTCTTTCCTTGATCAAGCCGGGACGGATGCCGCCCCATGCGCCGCCTCGCGCGCGGCGTCTCCGAAGGCGCCGAAAAGTCTTTGCGAGATATCGTTCTCCCAGTATTTCCATTCCGGGTGCCATTGCACGCCGAGCGCGAAGGCATTCGCCTCCTTCACGCGCACCGCCTCCACCGTGCCGTCGGGCGCGCGGCCCTCGACGGCGAGGCGATCCGCCAGCCGGGCGATGCCCTGACCGTGCAGCGAGTTCACGCGGATCGTCCGTGTGCCGAGGAGCTTCTCGAAGGCGCCGCCCGCTTCGAGCGTCACCTCATGGGCGGGGCCGTATTGCGCCTCGAGCGGATCGTCCTTGTTCTCGCGATGGTCTAAGCGGGGGGCGAAGCCCGGCTCGCCCGGCATTTCCTGGAGATGCTGGTGCAGCGTGCCGCCGAAGGCGACATTCATCTCCTGAAAGCCGCGGCAGACGACGAAGAGCGGCACGGCGCGGGCGACGCATTCGCGGATCAGCGCGAGCGTCAGCGCATCGCGCTGCCGGTCGATGAGAACGCCTTCGCGAGGCGGCGTGCCGCCATAATGTTCCGGATGGACATTCGAATGCGAGCCGGTGAGGAAAATCCCGTCGCAGAGCGAGAATATCTCGTCGAGCTTCGCGCTGCTGTCGAAGGGTTCGCCCGCCGTGGCGCGCGGCACCGGCAGGAGAACGGGCTGGCAGCCCGCGCCGCCATCGACAGCGGCGATATATTTCTCGCCCACAGCGTGAAAGGGGTGGGGCCCCAGCATCTTCACGTCACAAGGGATGCCGATAACGGGCCGGCGATGCGATTTTCGGGTCATGCAGCTCACAAGTATCCGCGCGCGCGAAGGCCGGTCAAGGCGCGGACCGGCGCAACAGGCTTCATGCGTTGAGGATAATAGACGGCGGGCCGGGGCGCCAGCGAGCAGCGGTTTCTAGCGCGGTCCGCCGATCGTCGGGCGCTGGTCCTCGCGGAGCACGAAAAGCGCATTGTCGGCCCGGATGCCGGTTTCGACATTGCGCAGCGCCACGGTGGTCTGCAGACCCTGCGCGTCGGTCACGACCCATTGGCGCAGCTGCATGCGCGGCTGGTCGAAGATCAGCGTGATCTGGCCGGGGGCCTCGCCCTTGCGGTCGGCGATGGTGATCAGCAGGGCGCCGGGCTGGCTTTCGACGTTCAGCACACGGGCATTGCCGGAGAGATCGACATTGCTGCCGAGAATGAGGCTGAGGGGCGTCGAGGCGATGGGATAGCGCTGGGCGGGAGCGGTGCTGTCCTTCACGGCGACCCAGGTGCCGTCCGCCACGACGAGCAGGCGCTCGGGCGGATTGTATTCGAAGCGCAGGCGGCCCGGGCGGCGCAGATAGAACTTGCCTTCGGCGACCGAGCCATCGGGACCCATCTGCAGGAAATCGCCCTGCATGCTGTCCAGCGCATTCAAATAGGCGCTTGCCTCGGCAAGCGCCTTTGCATCGGCATCGTCCATCGCCGTTGTTTCGGACGCCACCGGCATGTCGGCCGCCGCGGCGGCTTCCGCACGCGCCTGGCTTCCCGCCGTGATCACCGTGACGAAGAGAAGACCGAGACCGATCACCGCTGCTGCATAGAGCATGCGCTGGCGCTGGCGATGGTTCTGGTCGAAGTCTTTCATGAGCCAGATCATGGGCGGCCTTTGTGGCGAAATATGGAGCCCCGAAGGGCCTTTTGGCGGCGTTGGTAAAGAGGAAATTAATCCCGAAAAACACGTGTTTTCAGTGATCTCCGACGAGAACCTCGCGTTTGCCCTGATGATTGGGCGGGCTCACGACACCCTGTTCTTCCATAAGTTCGATGAGGCGCGCCGCGCGGTTATAGCCGATCTGCAGGCGGCGCTGGATGTAGCTTGTCGAGGCGCGCTTGTCGCGTGCGACGATGGCGACCGCCTTGTCGTAGAGGTCGTCGCCCGTGCCGCCGCCGCCATCGAAGGCGAAGGGATCGTCGCCGCTCTCTTCCTCGGCGGTGATGGCTTCCAGATATTCCGGCACGCCCTGCTTCTTCAGGAAGGTCACGACCTTTTCGACTTCCTCGTCCGAGACGAAAGGCCCGTGGACGCGGCGGATGCGGCCGCCGCCCGCCATGTAGAGCATGTCGCCCTGACCCAGCAATTGCTCGGCGCCCTGCTCGCCCAGAATGGTGCGGCTGTCGATCTTGGAGGTCACCTGGAAGGAGATGCGGGTCGGGAAATTCGCCTTGATGGTGCCGGTGATGACGTCGACCGAGGGGCGCTGCGTCGCCGTCACGATATGGATGCCGGCGGCGCGGGCCATCTGCGCGAGGCGCTGCACGGCAGCCTCGATCTCCTTGCCTGCGACCATCATCAGGTCGGCCATCTCGTCGACGATGACGACGATGAAGGGCATGGGCGAAAGGTCCATCTCCTCTTCCTCGTAGATCGCCTCGCCCGTTTCCTTGTCGAAACCCGTCTGCACGGTGCGGACCAGCACTTCGCCCCGCTCGTTCGCCTCGCCGACGCGGGTATTGTAGCCGTCGATGTTCCGTACACCGACCTTCGACATCTTGCGGTAACGGTCTTCCATCTCCTTCACCACCCATTTGAGGGCGACGACCGCCTTCTTGGGTTCGGTGACGACGGGGGCAAGAAGATGCGGAATGCCGTCATAGACGGAGAGTTCGAGCATCTTCGGGTCGATCATGATGAGCTTGCACTGCTCGGGCGAGAGCCGGTAGAGGAGCGACAGGATCATCGTGTTGATGCCGACCGACTTGCCGGAGCCCGTGGTGCCTGCGATCAGGAGGTGCGGCATGCGCGCGAGATCGGAAAGCACGGGCTCGCCGCCGATATTCTTGCCGAGCGCGAGCGTCAGCTTCGAGCTTGAATTCTCGTAATCCTGCGTCTCCAGAAGTTCGCGGAGATAGACCGTTTCGCGGCGCGCATTCGGCAGTTCGATGCCGATCGCGTTGCGGCCCGGCACGACGGCGACGCGGGCCGAGACCGCGCTCATCGAGCGGGCGATATCGTCGGCGAGCGAGATCACGCGGGACGACTTGATGCCAGGCGCGGGCTCGAGTTCGTAAAGCGTGACGACGGGGCCGGGGCGGACCGAGATGATCTCGCCGCGAATGCCGAAATCGTCGAGCACGGATTCGAGAAGCCGCGCATTCTGCTGCAGCGCCTCGTCGGTGAGCTGCGTGCCGACGCTCGTCACCGGTTTCGGCTTGGCGAGAAGGCTCAAGGGCGGCAGCTGGTAATTGCCGGCCGGTTCGAGCGGCAGTTTCGGCTGCGCCTCGCGGGCGGCGCGCTTCGAGGGCTTCACCGGTTTTGCGAGCGAGCGGTTCACGCGCGGCGCGGGTCTGTCGGCCAGTGTCGGTTCGATCCGGTCTTCGGGATCGCGCCTTTCGCGGCGGCGGCGCTTCGGCGTCTCGTCCTCGTCATCGGCATGGCGGCGGCCGAAACTTCCGAGGCGCCCCTGGCGCGCGGCTTCGATTTCTTCCGGGTCGAGCGGCGCATAGTCGCCACGCTTCAGCAGCCGGTCGCGCCAGTCGCCGAGCGTATCGCCCACCGTCCAGACCACGACGCGGAGCCTGCTCGGCTCGACATCGGGGCGGTGCGGGCGGTGGAAATCGGCGGCGGGCGCATCGCGGCGGCGCGCGCGCATGCCGCCCGGATAACGGCGCTCGAGTTCCTCTTCCTCGTCTTCATCGCGCTCGAATTTCGCGCGGGCCCAATCGGATGCGGCGCGGAGATCGGAGAGCGAGGTTTCGGTGGCGAAGAGGAGAAGAAAGAAGGCGGCAGGCAGCGCGATGAGCGCGGTCAGCGTATAGGCGGCGCCCGCGCCCGTCATCGGCGCGAAAAGGCTGAGGCCAAGCGCCGCCAGCGCCTGACCGAGCACGCCGCCAAGGCCGATCGGCAGAGGCCAGAAGGTGAAATGCGGCAGCGCGCCGAAAAAAGCGGCGGCGGTGAGCGTCGCCGCAAGCCAGGCGGCCACGCGGAAGACGATGAGGCTCGTCAGGCGATGGGTGAAGGCGCGCAGTCCCCAGACGAAGGGCGGCAGCAGCAGGAAGATCGAGGCAAGGCCGAGCGTCTGCAGCAGCACATCGGCGGTATAGGCGCCGGGCAGACCCATCCAGTTCGCGGGTTCGCGCGTCGTCGCATTGTTGAGGCTCGGATCGTCGATCGACCAGCTCAGCACGGCAAGAACGCAGAAGCCGACAAGCGCCATCAGCACGACGCCCGCGGCCTCGATCAGGCGGCGCGTCACGAAGTCGTTCACTGCCGGGGGCAGGTAGGTCAGCGGATTGACGATCCACTTCCTCACGCGATCCGTCCTCCGATCGGCTCTCGCCGTCTGTTTGCGCGGCGCCGGGCCCGATTTCCTGCCGCCGGTCTTTCGCGTCTTCCCGCTTGCGGCGCTGCGGCTGCGCTTTGCGCCGATCACAGCACCTCCGCCATGCGCGACAGCGCTTCTTCCGTTTCCGCCTCGCTGCCGACAAGCGCGACGCGGATATAGGCGCGGCCCGGATTGCCGCCCGGTCCGTAAGGCGAATCTTCGCGCGAGAGATAGGCCCCCGGCAACACTTTCACGCCGGCCTTCGCCCAGAGGTCGCGCGCGGCGCGCTCGCCATCGCCTACATCGAGCCAGAGAAAGAAGCCGCCGGCCGGGCGGTAGAAGCCGAAGCGGTTGCCGAGCGCGCGCTCGGCGGCGTCGATCTTCGCGCGATAGAGGTCGCGGTTGGCGCTCGCATGGGCGTCGTCGTTCCAGCATGCGGCTGCCGCCGCCATCAGGGGCAGCGGCACTTGCGGGCCCGCGATGTTGCGGAAATTACGGAAGCGCTGCATCAGCGCCTTGCCACCCGCGCAGAAGCCCGAGCGCAGGCCCGGCAGGCTCGAGCGCTTCGAGAGCGAATGGAAGACGACGATGTTGGCGAAGGGATCTTCCTTGCTGCCGGCCTTGCCCTCCGTCATGGCGAGCGCCGCCTGAAGCGCGCCGGCGGGCGGCTCGCGGTCATAGATGTCGGCATAGCATTCGTCGATCGCGAGTGTGATGCCGTGGCGGCGCGCCAGCGCGATCAGGCCCTGCAGATAGTCGAGGCTCGCGACGGAGCCCTGCGGGTTTGCCGGGCTGCAGAAATAGATCATCGCCGTGCGGGCGAGCAGTTCTTCGGGCAGGGCCTCGAAATCCGGCATGAAGCCGTTGTCGCGCGTCGCGGCGATATAAACGGGCTCGGCGCCCGCGGCGAGCGCGGCGGCGGCGTAGCATTGATAGAAGGGGTTCGGCATGAGGATCGCCGGGCGCCTGCCGGATTTTTCGGGCGGGGTCGCCACCTGGGCGATCAGGAACAGCGCCTCGCGGGTGCCGTTGACGGGCAGCACCTGCTGCTCGGGATCGAGGGCGAGGCCCTTGCCGATCTGCGCCGCGATGCCATAGCGCCGGCCGAGCCAGCCTGTAGCGGCCTCGCGGAAGGCCTCGGTGCCGATGATCGGCGGGTACTTGCCGAAAAGCGCCGAATGCCGGGAAATTTCCTCGGTCACGAAAGCGGGGAACGGGTGCTGCGGCTCGCCCAGCGACATGATGAGCGGCGGCTTGCCGGGCTCAACCCCTTCGATCAGCGCGTTGAGGCGCGGGAAGGGGCTGTCGGGCAGCCCTTCGAAGCGGGAGGTGGCGCTCGCAGTCATGGGGATCGCACAAGTTCCTGTGGCGTCCGACCCGCGCGCCACAAGATACGCATGGACCGGGTAAATAGCCCGAAGAGCAGAACGGCGCGATCTTAACCATGGGCGGCGAAGCGGTCCAGTACTCAGGCCCGCTTCGCCCGGTGGAAAAAACTGTGGAATTCCCGCGCCTTATCCACAAAATTGGAAGCAAATATTTAACGGCGCGTTAACAAATCCGTTATGGGTTGCTTCCCGTGGTCCGGCGCGGGTTCCGGTCAGCGTTGCGGAATCTCCGATTCCGGGTTGGCGCCGATCTGGTGGATCGAGAGGTCGGCGCCGCGATGTTCCTCCTCGGGGGTGAGGCGGATGCCCACGGTGACCTTCAGAAGCCCATAGACCGCAAGGCCCGCGACCGCCGCATAGGTGACGCCCGCGAGCGAGCCGACCAGCTGGCTCATGAAGGTGACGCCGCCGAGGCCGCCAAGTTCGGTCAGGCCGAAAATCCCCGCCGCGATGCCGCCCCAGAGGCCGCAAAGCCCGTGCAGCGGCCAGACGCCCAGCACGTCGTCGATCCTGAAGCGGCGCTGGCAGGCATCGAACATGTAGACGAAAAGTGCGCCCGCGACCGCGCCGACCACGAAGGAGCCGGCCGGGTGCATGATGTTCGAACCGGCGCAGACGGCGACGAGGCCGGCCAGCGCGCCGTTATGGATGAAGCCCGGGTCGTTCTTGCCGGCGACGAGGGCGGCGAGGATGCCGCCCGCCATGGCGAGCAGCGAGTTCATGGCGACGAGGCCCGAAACGCCTTCGAGCGACTGGGCGGAGACGACATTGAAGCCGAACCAGCCGATGCAGAGCAGCCAGGAGCCGAGCGCGAGCCAGGGGATCGAGGAGGGCGGGAAGCCGATGAGCTTGCCGTCCTTCGTGTAGCGGCCTTGCCGCTTGCCGAGGAGGATCACGGCCGAGAAGGCGAGCCAGCCGCCCACGCCATGAACGACGATCGAGCCCGCGAAATCGTTGAAGGGCGCGCCGAAGGTAGCTTCGAGCCAGTCCTGGAAGCCGAAATTGCCGTTCCAGACGAGGCCCTCATAGAAGGGATAGACGAGGCCGACGATGATGGCGGTCGCGGCCGCCTGCGGCCAGAAGCGCGCGCGCTCGGCAATGCCGCCCGAGATGATCGCGGGGATCGCGGCGGCGAAGGTGAGGAGGAAGAAGAATTTGACGAGCGAGAGACCCTGCGGTCCGAACTCCACGCCTTCCATGGGCTCGGCGCCGCTCAGCACCGCGGCGTTGACGAAGAAGGTCACGCCATAGGCGACCATGTAGCCGATCAGGAAATAGGCGACGGTCGAGACGCCGAAATCCGCGAGGATCTTCACCAGCGCGTTCACCTGGTTCTTGTGGCGGACCGTGCCGACCTCGAGGAATGCGAAGCCCGAATGCATCGCGAAGACGAGGATCGCGCCCAAGAGAATGAAAAACACATCGCCGCCCGCGCCAAGGCTGGCCGCGGCCGCAGTCTCGATCTCTTCCATGAAGGTTCTCCCTTTCCAGTGCCACCTCTCCGCCCGGTGTTGAGCCGCCGGTGCGGAGCCGGGCCGCAGAGAGCCCCGGCAGGGACCACGCGGCCTCATTCTTCAGCGCATTGCATAATCAATATGCATGCCAGTGAAGCGGGCAGGAACCGCCCCTTATGGATCAGGGGCTTAGGGAAAATAAGCAGGCAGGCCGGCGCAGCGGATGCCTATGGAATGGCCTGCATTTCGAGGCAACCGGACTAATTTTTATGCATATCGAGAAAATGCCACGGGATTGGGCGGGCGGCGTCCCGGGCGAAAAAAGAGCCCGCAGGGGGGACCCGCGGGCTCAAGTGATGCCGCCCGGCCCGGAAGTGGTGGCAAGGGGCGGGCGGCCGTGGGAGAGAGCGGGGCCTCTGAGGAAAGGCCCCGCCCGAGAGATTCGTCAGCTGGTGAATTCCGGATAGGCTTCGACGCCGATTTCCGCCTTGTCGAGGCCGATCATCTCTTCCTCTTCCGTGCAGCGGATGCCGATCGTGAAGCGGAGCGCCAGCCAGAGCACGAGGCTCGTCACGGCGACGAAGATGCCGATGGAGATCACGCCCGTCGCCTGGGTGGCGAAGTTCGTGTCCGCATTGGTCAGCGGCACCGCCATGGTGCCCCAGATGCCGGCGAAGAGATGGACGGGGATCGCGCCCACCACGTCGTCGATATGGAGCTTGTCGAGGAGCGGAACCGTGAGGACCACGATCACGCCGCCGACGGCGCCGATGCCGAGCGCCCAGCCAAGCGTTGGCGCAAGCGGTTCGGCGGTGATGGAGACGAGACCGGCCAGGGCGCCGTTCAGCGCCATGGTGACGTCGACCTTCTTGTAGAGAAGCTGCGTCAGGATCATCGCGGCGATCACGCCGCCGGCAGCGGCCATGTTCGTGTTGATGAACACGGTCGAGACGGCCTGCGCGTCGGCAACCGTGCCGATGGCAAGCTGCGAGGCGCCGTTGAAGCCGAACCAGCCGAGCCACAGGATGAAGGTGCCGAGCGTCGCGAGCGGCATGGAGGAGCCGGGGAGCGGGTTCACGCCGCCGCCCTTCACATACTTGCCGATGCGGGGGCCAAGAACGATGGCGCCCATGAGAGCCGCCCAGCCGCCCGTGGAGTGGACGATGGTCGAACCTGCGAAGTCGGAGAAGCCCATTTCGCTGAGCCAGCCGCCGCCCCACTGCCAGGCACCCTGGATCGGGTAGATGGCGCCGGTCAGGAAGACCGTGAAGAGGAGGAAGGGCCAGAGCTTGATGCGCTCGGCAAGCGTGCCCGACACGATCGAGGCAGCGGTCGCCACGAACACGACCTGGAAGAACCAGTCGGATGCGGCCGCATAGCCCGTGCCGTCTTCGGCGACGCCGCCGGAATCGTCCACGCCCCAGAGCGAGATCGATCCGAAGTAACCGCCATCCACGCCGTCATACATCAGGTTGTAGCCGACGAGGTAGTACATGATGACAGCGATCGAGAAGAGCGAGATGTTCTTCGTGCACTGCATGGCGACGTTCTTGGAGCGGACAAGGCCCGCCTCGAGCATCGCGAAGCCCGCCGCCATCCACATGACGAGGAAACCGCCAATGAGGAAGAGCAGGGTGTTGAAGATGTAGGCCGTTTCCGGCGCGGTCAGAGTGAAGGCCTCCTCGGCCACCTCTTCGATTTCCTGCGCGAATGCAGGGGCGGCCATGGCCAGCAGGCTCATGCCCGCCAGTCCTGCCAGCCTTGTGTATCGTCCGATATTGGTCATAGTTCCTCTCTCGTTCGAGGGTTGCCTTCCCCGTTACCGGAAGCCGTCGATCCGTGTAAGGATCAAAGGGCTTCCGCGTCCGTCTCGCCGGTGCGGATACGCAGCACCTGTTCGACCGACATCACAAAAATCTTGCCGTCGCCGATCTGGCCGGTCTTGGCCGCGCCGCTGATGGCGGACACGACGCCGTCGACCTGATCTGTCGCAACGACAACTTCGATCTTGAGCTTCGGCAGGAAGTTCACCGCATACTCCGCGCCGCGATAGATTTCGGTCTGACCCTTCTGGCGGCCGTAACCCTTTACTTCGGTCACCGTCAGACCCTGGACGCCGATCGTGGTCAGTGCTTCGCGCACTTCGTCCAGCTTGAATGGCTTGATGATCGCCATGACGAGCTTCATTTGAGTTTCCTCTTTTGTATGGCGCCGGGGGCCCCTCTCGGCACCGGCGTCTCATCGCTCCTCTCCGGAAATCGCCAAGCGAGCCATGCCCGGACGGAAGCAAGCCTTCAGTCACTATCAAGAACCGTGCCGCTTGCAGCCCTTGCGCGGGAGCGTGGGAAAACTGCCGAATCCCGCGCGTTTCGCGCATATCTTGTGCGGGGCTGCCGGGTCTCGCGGAGGCGCTGCCCGATGAGAAGCGCAGCGATGCACAAATTCTGTGCAAGGGGCCCGAAAGGTCAGCGCACGGAAAAAGCGCATCGCGGCCGCCATATGAAAAGGGCGCTCCCGGAGGAGCGCCCTTTCCCGCGTGCAACATGTGTGAGTGCGTATCAGTGCACCGTCTCGCCGTGCAGGCTGATGTCGAGACCTTCGATTTCCTGCTGCGGCTCGACGCGCAGACCCATGATCAGGCGCGTCAGCATGAGCAGGATGAAGGTGCCGATGCCGCAATAGACGATCGTTGCGAGAACGCCCTTCACCTGCAGCCAGACCTGCGCCCAGTTGCCGTCGATCGCGCCGAGCGGCGCATCGGCGCCGGTGATCGCGGCGGTGGCGAAGACGCCGGTCAGGATCGCGCCGACGATACCGCCGACCGCATGGACGCCGAAGACGTCGAGCGCGTCGTCATAGCCGAGCGCCTTCTTCATGCTGGTCGAGGCGACGAAGCAGATCAGGCCCGAGGCAATGCCGATCCAGAAGGCGCCGAGCGGATTGACGAAACCGGCGGCCGGCGTGATCGCGACGAGGCCGGCAACCGCGCCGGTCGCGAGGCCGAGCAGCGTCGGCTTCTTGTGAACGAACCATTCGGCGGCCATCCAGGCGAGAACCGCGGCGGCTGCGGCAACCTGCGTCACGGCCATCGCCATGCCCGCGCGGCCGTCGGCGGCGAGCTGCGAGCCCGCATTGAAGCCGAACCAGCCGACCCAGAGGAAGGCGGCGCCGATCATGGTGAGCACGACATTGTGCGGCGCCATGTTCTCGGTGCGGAAGCCCTTGCGGGGCCCAAGCACGAGAACCGCGACGAGACCGGCGATGCCCGCATTGATATGCACCACGGTGCCGCCCGCGAAATCGAGCACGCCGTCCGAACCGAGGAAGCCGCCGCCCCAGACCCAGTGGCAGACCGGCGCATAGATGAAGATCGACCAGAGCACCATGAAGACGAGCATGCTCGAGAACTTCATGCGGTCCGCATAGGCGCCGGTGATGAGCGCCGGCGTGATGATGGCGAAGGTCATCTGGAACATCATGAAGACGCTCTCCGGAATGGTGCCGGAGATCGAATCCACCGAGAGGTTCGCGAGGAAGAAATTGTCGAGATTGCCGATCCAGGCGTTCATCGAGCCACCATCGCCGAAGGCCAGCGAATAGCCGACCGCGATCCAGACGATGCTCATGAGCGCGGCGAGAACGAAATTCTGCGCCGTCATGGCGACGACGTTCTTCTTGCGGACCATGCCGCCATAGAAAAGGGCGAGGCCCGGAATGGTCATCATCAGCACGAGGGCCGTCGCCACGATCATCCAGGCCGTGTCGCCGGCGCTGATGGTGGGGACTTCTTCCTGTGCCAGAGCAGCGCCTGCCGTCGCCGCCCATGCGAGGGGAACCGCCGCCGCGCCGAATGCGGCCCTGCGGATGAGGCTCCCTGTTTCGAGGTTGAGCATGTCTCTCTCCATGAATGCCGGGTCGGATGCCGGCTTGCCTGCGGGGTCCCTCCGTCTCCCGGCGGCGGGCCCTCACGGGCCTTTGCTTCTCAAAAAGCGTGCCGCTGCCCAAATTCTGGCTATCCCCATGAAATATCGAGGCAATTTCCGGGAGAACTGCCGATGGCAGCGGCAAAGGCGCAATTTGTTGCCCAATAAATGAGCGGATTTAAAAATATGCCTAAAAAACAGGCGTCATGCTTTCCGCCGGTCACAAGGCCCGCGCCCGGGCGAGCCGGCAATTTGGGGGATGGGGTGGGTTTTCCGGCCTCTGGCCTTGAGCTAGAGTTTTGCAACAAAAAGGCGGAGAAAAGCTCCGCATAAAGAGGCAGGCGCCGGAGGACAGGGCGCATCAGGGACGGGGAGGTCCATGGCTGATCTAGCGAAGAATTGGCCCGTGGCGGTGAATGCCGCGGCGGGGCTGGTGCTGGCCGGTTTCATCGGCTGGCAGTTCATCGGCGGCGGCGAGGAGGCGGCTCCCGCAGAGCCTGTGGTGGCAGAGGCGCCGGCGGCGACGGAAGCACCCCGCATCGAAGGCGTGACGGGCGTCGATCTCGAGCGCATCGTCAATGCCGACAGCGAACCCGGCAACTGGCTCGCGCATGGCCGCACCTATGACGAGCAGCGCTATTCGCCGCTCGACCAGATCACGGCGGAGAATATCGGCGAGCTGTCGCTTGCCTGGTCGACCGACACCTATACGACGCGCGGCCTCGAGGCGACGCCGATCGTGGTCGATGGCGTCATGTATCTCTCGCTCAACTGGGGCATCACCATCGCGGTCGATGCGAAGTCGGGCGAGGAACTCTGGCGCTTCGATCCGGAAGTGCCGGGCGAGTGGGGCCGCTATGGCTGCTGCGACGTCGTCAATCGCGGTGTCGCGGTGTGGAAGGGCCGCGTCTATTCGGCGAGTTTCGACGGGCGGCTCTTCGCGCTCGATGCGAAGGACGGATCGGTCGTCTGGGAAGTGAACACGATCCCCGGACCGCCCTACACGATCACCGGCGCGCCGCGCGTCTTCAACGACAAGGTCGTGATCGGCAATGGCGGCGGCGAATATGGCGTGCGCGGCTACATCACCGCCTATGACACGGAGACGGGCGAAGAGGCCTGGCGCTTCTACACGGTGCCGGGCGATCCGAGCGAGCCGCTCGAACATCCAGAACTCGAAGCCGCGGTGCCGACCTGGAAGGGCGGCGAGTGGTGGAAGGTGGGCGGCGGCGGCACGGCCTGGGACTCGATGGTGTTCGAGCCGGAGACCAACACGCTCTTCGTCGGCACCGGCAACGGCTCGCCCTGGACGCGCGAAATCCGCTCGCCCGGCGGCGGCGACAATCTCTATCTCTCGTCGATCCTTGCGCTCGACGCGGATACGGGCCGGATGAAGTGGTATTACCAGACGACGCCCGGCGACAATTGGGACTACACGGCGACGCAGCCCTTGATGCTTGCCGATATCGAGATCGACGGGAAGCTGCGCAACGTCATCATGCAGGCGCCGAAGAACGGTTTCTTCTATGTGCTCGACCGGCACACGGGCGAGCTCATCTCGGCCAATCCCTTCTCGACCGTTACATGGGCAAGCCATGTCGACCTCGAGACGGGGCGCCCCGTCGAAACGGGCGAAGGCGAATTCGGCGACCGCACGGCCTTCGTGCTGCCGTCGGCCAATGGCGCGCATAACTGGCACCCGATGGCTTTCCATCCGGGCACCGGCCTCGTCTATATCCCGACGCAGGACATCGCCGGCATCTATTCGCTCTCCGAACAGTGGAAGCGCGACGGCGAATATGAAGTGAAGAAGAACTGGTGGAACACCGGCATCGACTGGACCGCCTATATCGATGCGATCAACGCGCTGCCGGAAATCCCGACCGAGAAGGGCTATCTGAAAGCCTGGGATCCGGTGACGGGCGAACCGCGCTGGCAGGCGGAATATCCGGCGCCGCTCAATGGCGGCGTGCTTGCGACGGCCGGCAATCTCGTCTTCCAGGGCACGGCGGATGGCTATTTCCATGCCTACAAGGCGGATACGGGCGAACGCGTCTGGTCGCAATATATCCAGACCGGCATCGTCGCCGCGCCCGTGACCTATACGGTCGATGGCGAGCAGTATATCGCCGTGCTTGCGGGCTGGGGCGGCGTCAACATCGTTTCGGGCGATGCGCGCACATCGGCGGCGGCGAAGTATGGCAATGAGGGCCGTCTCATCGCCTTCAAGATCGGCGGCGGCGGGGAACTGCCGCAGCTTGCGCTCCGCGATCAGTCGATCCCGGAATGGCCGGCACTCACCGCTTCGGAAGAAGAGGTGCGGCATGGCGAGATCGGCTATGCGACCTATTGCATGCTCTGCCACGGCGCGCTGGCGATTTCGCCCGGCGTCACGCCGGACCTGCGCCGCATGAACGAGAATGTGCGGGCCGTGTTCGACGATATCGTGCGCGGCGGCATTCTTTCCGACAACGGCATGGCGAGCTTCGCCGACCATCTGTCGGAAGAAGACGTGAAGGCGATCAAGTCCTATATCCAGAAGCGCGCACTTGAAGACCGGGCGCGGCAGGAAGCGACGAACTGATCTTTCTCAAGGATCAGGTGGGAAGGGCCCCGGCAGCGATGCCGGGGCCTTTTCATTTGAGGAGGCGCTCAAGCGCGAGGGCGAGCGAGAGCAGTTTTTCTTCCGTGCCCGGAGCAGCCTGCAGCATAAGGCCGATGGGAAGGCCGTTATCGTCCTGCCCGCAGGGAAGCGAAAGGGCGGCAAGGCCGAGCTGATTGCCGATGGTGGTGTTGCGGAGCGCGAGGCGGTTTGCCCGGCCGTAAGGTTCGCCGCCCGCTTCAAGCTCGGCGATCGGCGGCGGAGCGATGGCGACGGTCGGCAGGATTACCGCATCGACGCCCGCGGTCGCGGCGAGGTAGCGCGCCGCGATGTCCCGTCGCTTCAGGTCGGCGCGCACGAGATCGCCCGCCATGAGTTTTTCGCCCGCCATGACGCGCTCGAAGACCGGGCGGTAGACGAGGCTTTCATTGGCGGCGAGCATGCCGCCCCATTGTGCATAGGCTTCCGCGACGAGGCGGCTTGCCTTCGGGTCCCAGGCGAGTGCGTGAACCTCGTCGAGTTCCGGCAGCGGATGTTCGGCGATGCGCGCGCCCGCGCGCACGAGACGGCGGATGGCATTGTCGAGCGCGGAGCGGATCGGCGGCTCGACGCTCTCCCAGACGATACCGCCCTGCGGCAGCCAGAAAGTGGCGCGGCTGAGACCCGCCGCGTGAAGCGGGCGCGCGGCGCGGCCTTCGAGCAGGGCCAGCAGCGCGTTCGCGTCTTCCACATCCTTCGCGAGCGGGCCCACCGTGTCGAAGGTGGGCGAGAGTGGCACGGTGCCCTTGAGCGGCAGGCGGCCGGCGCTCGTCTTCAAGCCGACAAGACCGTTCCAGGCGGCGGGGATGCGCACGGAGCCGCCCGTATCCGTGCCGACGGCGGCGGGTGCGAGACCGGCGGCGACGGAGACGCCGGCGCCCGCCGAGGAGCCGCCCGGCACGCGCTCGATTTTTTCGTCATGCGGATTGGCGGGCGTGCCGAATTTCGGATTGATGCCGAGACCGGAAAAGGCGAGCTCGGTCATCGTGGTCTTGCCGAGCGCGACAGAGCCCAGCCGCGTTGCCCGGGCGAGCACCTCGGCATCATGTTCGGGCACGCGGGACTTGAGCGCGAGCGAGCCTGCGGCCGTCGCCTCGCCCGCGACATCGAAAAGGTCTTTCCAGGAGAGCGGCACGCCGTCGAGCGCATGGCGGCGGAGGCCGCGTCTCGCGCGGTCGCTTGCGGCGTCCGCTTCCCAACGGGCGCGGCGTTCAAGCAGGCGCACATAGACGCGGTTGTCCGGGTCCAGGAGGCCCGCGCGCTCGAGAAATTCCTCCGTCACCTCGCGCGGATCGGCGGTTCCCGCCTCGAAG
The DNA here is from genome assembly GCA_019636015.1 of Parvibaculaceae bacterium. GTDB lineage: Bacteria > Pseudomonadota > Alphaproteobacteria > Parvibaculales > Parvibaculaceae > Parvibaculum. Next base: position 423,222 of record JAHBYJ010000001.1, on the reverse strand, counting down.
GCGCGGCCAAGCTCAAGCGCGGTCTTGTCTGCAAAACTCATGGGGCTCTCCTCACGGGCGGAGACTAGGGCCCATGGACGCTTGCGTCCATCCGCCGCTTGCCTTTCGGGCCCTCCCGGCCGATCTTCCATCCCATGAAACCGGACAGCGACATTCTGATCGTCGGCGGCGGGCTTTCGGGCCTCCCGCTCGCGCTTGCCTGCGCGCAAGGGGGCCTCAGCGTGACGGTGGTCGATGCGCTCGATCCCGCCACGGCGACGGATGCGGCTTTCGACGGGCGCGTCTCGGCGATCGCCTTTGCCTCATGCCGGATGCTCGCGCAGCTCGGCGTGGCGCAGCATCTCGAAGGACAGATGCAGCCGATCAACGACATCATGGTGTCGGACGGGCGCGTCCGCGAAGGGGCATCGCCCTTCTTCCTCCATTTCGATCACAAGGAAATCGGCGACGAGCCGCTCGGGCATCTGATCGAGAACCGGCATATGCGGATCGCGCTGCAAAAGGCGGTGGCGGATCAGAAGCTCATCCGTTTGATCGCGCCTCAAGGCGTGAAGCGCGTCGATTATGGCGCGCAGGCGGTCGCGACGCTCGGCAATGGCGAGACGGTGTCGGCGCGGCTCTGCTTCGCCGCCGACGGGCGCGGATCGCCGACGCGCGAGGCGGCGGGCATCAAGACGGTCGGCTGGGATTACGGGCAGACCGGCATCGTCTGCACGGTCGAGCATGAAGCGCCGCATGAGGGCGTGGCGCAGGAATATTTCCTGCCCGGCGGGCCTTTCGCGATATTGCCCATGGTCGGCAACCGCTCCTCGCTCGTCTGGACGGAAAAGACGGCGGACGCGAAAGCGATCCTCGCGCTTTCCGACGAGGCCTTCGCGGACGAGATGCGCGCGCGCTTCGGCGATTATCTCGGGGCCTGCGCGCCTGTGGGCCCGCGCTGGTCCTATCCGCTGACGCTGCAGCTTGCGCGCGACTATGTGCGCCCGCGTCTCGCGCTGATCGGCGATGCGGCGCATGGCATTCATCCGATTGCGGGGCAGGGGCTCAATCTCGGGCTGCGCGATGTGGCGGCGGCGGCGGAAGTCGTCGTGGATGCCGCGCGGCTCGGCCTCGATATCGGTTCGCTCGATGTGCTGGAGCGCTATCAGCGCTGGCGGCGTTTCGACAATGTGGCGCTGTCGCTCCTCATGGACGGGCTCAATCGCCTGTTCTCGAACGATATCGGCCCCGTGCGGCTTGCACGCGATCTCGGCCTCGGCATCGTGCAGCAGATCGGCCCGGCGCGCCGCTTCTTCATGCGCCATGCCGGCGGCGTGGTCGGCGATTTGCCGCGGCTGCTCAGGGGCGAGGCGGTTTAAGTAAAGTTTTCTATTAGCAATTCTCTGTTGCAGAATGTTAGCAAAATGCTAATGTATGCGGGTGCTTGATATCGCCTATAGCAGGGATGCCGTGAAATCGCTCAGGCGGATGCCGGCGAACGAGGCCAAGCGCGTCCGGCAGAAAATCGAGGTCTATGCCCGCGATCCGGCGTCTCAGGCTAACAACGTCGTCCAGCTCAAGGGGCGGGACGGCTTCAGGCTTCGCGTCGGAAACTGGCGCGTGATTTTTGACAAGCAGGGGAATGTCATGGCGATCCTCGCCATTGGCCCACGCGGAAGCATCTACGAGGACTAGGAATGGCAAGCGCCAGCAAACCGCAGATCATAGATACGCCGGAAGGCGGCAAGCTCGTCGTGCTGCCGCTTGCGGAATATGAGAGGCTGCGTGCGGCAGCGCAGTCGGTGTCCGATGTTGCGGCCTATGATGCAGCAAAGCGGCGGCTCAAGGCAGGAGAAGACGAGCTTGTTCCGGCTGACATCGCCAATCGTCTTCTCGATGGCGAGAACCCCGTTCGCGTCTGGCGTAGTCATCGCGGTATGACACTTGCCGAACTGTCGAAGGCGGCAGGTATCAGCCAGCCTTATCTTTCGCAGATCGAGAACGGGAGCCGCGACGGCACCGTTTCGACCATGCGGGCGCTGGCCGATGCGCTTCGCGTCGATCTCGACGATCTGATATAGAGCGTGAATTCAAATCGACTGGATACTGCCGCTTATCGCCGGACTGGGTATTGGGTCTCTTCTCAAATCTGTCGTTGACCACCTGATTGCTCGGTGACCGCATGTGACAAGCCGCATGTATCAGGAGAAACGGGAAGCGTATTTGGGTTTGCTCGATGCTCTACATCGCGCGGCTATCGCGCCTTCAAATGAGAACTCAAAGAACTTTGCGCTGTGGCAAACCAGATGCGATCTATTTGGATCGCCGGATGTCTCGCGTTGTGTGCCAGAGATAGTCGATACCAACGACAATCAAGCCGAAAGACGTGTTGCATTTGAACGGCTCATTGCAACTATGCGCGCCGATTTGAGCAGCTAACTTCTATTCTAAAACATGCGTCATGACCCGCTTTATGCGGGTCATCCACGTCTTGGCTGACTTGGCAAGAAAGTGAAGACGTGGATGGCCCGGACAAGCCGGGCCATGACGTTTTTGGGTAAGTGTCGTGATACCCAAAAACGTACCCATAAATACCCGAAAATCAGACGGCTCAGACCCTCTGACCTTCACTCGCGGCTAAGGCCTTGCCGCTCCAATGCGGTGAGGTAATCCGTCCAGAGCTTGTCACTGTCGGTCCCCAGCCGATAGAGCGTGTCCCAGGTGTAGAGGCCGGTATCGTGGCCGTCGTCGAAGACGATGCGGACGGCGTAGTTGCCGACCGGTTCGAGCGCGACGATGGCGACATTGGCCTTGCCGGGCACGGTCTTCTTCTGCGAGGGCCCGTGGCCCTGCACCTCGGCGGAGGGGCTTTCGACGCGCAGCAATTCGGCGGGCAGACGGAAATGCGCGCCATCCTCGAAAGTCACTTCGAGAATGCGCTCGGCCTTTTTCAGCTTCAGGCTTGCCGGCCAGGCGTCACGCATCGTCGAGCGAGCGCGCCTCGTCGACCAGCATGATCGGAATGCCGTCGCGGATGGGGAAGGCGAGGCGGGCCTTGTCGGAGACAAGCTCCTGCTTCTCGCGGTCGTAGCGCAGCGTCGACTTCGTCACCGGGCAGACGAGAATCTCGAGGAGCTTCGGGTCCACTTCCATGCGCGGCGCAGGCGCGCCTTCCTTTATATCGGCCTCGGTCATTCTTTCCGTCCTATTGAACCGTCGCATCGCCGGGCGAAAGTTCGCGCAGCGCCTTTTCGGTGAGGGCAATCAGCATCTGGTTGCGGTCTTCGAGCGATTTCGCCTCGAGCAGCGCCTGTTTCTCGCGCGGCCCATAGGGGCTGATGGTGCAGAGCGAATTCACCAGCGTCTCGTTCGAGGAGAGCTTGATCGCGCGCCAGTCCGCCTGCAGCCCATGCGTATCGAGATATTGCTTCAGGATTTCGAGGAGGCGTTCGCGGCTCACCTCGTCCTGTCCGAAACCGGGCTCAAGGTCGCCCGCGAACTCGTCCCAGGCGATCTCGAACTGGCGATAGGGCGTCATGGCGGCAAGTTCGTTCTTCAACCGGAAGCGCATGATACCGGTCAGCGTGATGACGATGCGGCCATCGCCCGTCTCCGCCCAGGAGGTAATGCGGCCCGCGCAGCCGATGGCGCAGAGGGGCGGTGTCTTGCCCTCGATCTGCGAAGCGAGGATCGCCGCTTCGCCATCCGGCTGCACCATGCCGATGATGCGCTCGGTGCGCATGGCGTCATCGACCATTTTCAGGTAGCGGGGCTCGAAGATGTTGAGCGGCAATTGTCCGCGCGGCAGCAATATCGCACCGGCAAGCGGAAAGACGGGGATCGCCCCCGGCATGTCCTCCGTGCTGCGATATTGATCCGTGAGCCCCATATTGCGGCCTAGCTGAAAAGGATCGAGGAAAGACGGCGCCTGCCGCTCAGCGTGATCTCGTCCTTCGGGCCATAGGCGTCGAAGAATTCGACGAGCTGCTTGCGGGCCGCCTGGTCGTTCCAGTTGCGGTCATATTCGATGCTGATGAGAAGCTGGTCCACTGCGCCTTCGCGGTCGCCGCGCGCATTGAGCGCGAGCGCGAGGTCGAAGCGGGCCTGATGGTCCTTCGGGTTCGCGTCCACCTTCGCCTGAAGCTCGGCGATGTCGCCGAGATCGCCCGCCTTTTCGGCAAGCGAGAGGGCGGCCTGCGCGGCGGCGATTTCGGCATCGTTGCGCGCATCGGGCCGGACCAGCGCCAGCGTCTGTTTCGCGCGGTCGAAATCGCCCGCCTCGATATAGCAGCGCGCAAGGCCTGCAACGGCGGCCGGGTGACCGGGCTCTTCCTGCGCGGCCTGCGCGAAAGCCTGTGCGGCGCGCGAGATGTCGCCCGCCTCGAAGGCCTCGCGGCCGAGCTCGATCAGTTCTTCCGCCGGCGAGGGGCCCATGTCGCCGCCTGCGAGCCGGGCAATGAACGCCTTCACCTGGCTTTCCGGCAGCGCGCCCATGAAACCGTCCACGGGGCGGCCACCCTTGAAGGCGTAGACGGCGGGGATCGACTGGATGCGGAGCTGCTGGGCGATTTCGGGCTCGTCGTCGATATTCATCTTCACGAGCTTCACGGCGCCGCGCGCCGCCTTCACCGCGCTTTCGAGCACGGGGGTCAGCTGCTTGCAGGGCCCGCACCAGGGCGCCCAGAAATCGACGATGACGGGAACCTGCTGCGAGGCCTCGATCACGTCCCTGCCGAAATCGCGGGTCGTCGTGTCGACGATGAGGTCGCCCCCACCCGCCATGCCGCCCTGTCCGCCGTTTTGTCCGCCGCCTTGTCCGATGATCGGTTCCATCTGCCGTTCCGTTCTCTCAACACCGGTCTTGCCGCCGTTTCGCCCCCATAAGGTGGGGCGGCGGGCTTGTGAAACAATGGTTTAGCGGGCGGCCGCCATGGGCGCAAGGAAGCGTGAATTTTCTGCGGCGTGGCCTGTTAAAGAGGGGCGGCCTCCCCATTTATGGAACGTCTTCAGGCGGCCTTTTGGGGGGAATCCATGTCGCAGACCCTGTTTCGTATCGTCGTCGCGCTTTCGGGCGCGATCGTTCTCGTGCTCGCCCTCAATGTGGTCGCGGGCGGGGTCGCGACCGCCGGCTGGCTCGGCGAGCGGCCTTTCTTCGCGGTGACGGATGAGGCGCAGTACAGGCTGATCGACAGTCATACGCGCTTTCTCGGCGGGCTTTTCGCCGCCACCGGCTTCGTTCTCCTTCTCGGCGCGCTCGACCCCCTGAAATATGCGCAGGCGCTTTATGTGGTCTTTGCGGGGATTTTTCTCGGCGGCGTGGCGCGGTTCGCGAAGCCCGACATGGAGGCCTTTCTGAGTTCGGATGTCGGCTCGGCGCTTGCGGCGGAGCTGATCCTGATGCCGCTTCTCGCCTTCTGGCTCAGCCGGCTTCGCCGCTAGGGCCCGCCGCCGCCACGAGGTCGAGGATCAGCGGCTCGTGGCCGGTTTCCTTCAGGAAACGCATGAAATCCGCGCGGGTGAGCGTGGTCGTCCAGCGATTGTCGAGCGGGTGGTAGTTGAGCCGTTCATGCTCGAGCATGGGCGCGTCGAGCACCAGGGTCACGCGGCGGTCGCGGTCGTTCACCAGGGCAAAGGGCGTGACGGAGCCGGGCCGCACGCCCAGCACCTCCCACATGAGTTCGGCATTGCCGAAGGAGAGGCGGGCGGAGCCGATGGGCTTCGACAGGCTGTTCAGCCGAAGGTCGCGCGGTTCCTCCGCAACGATGAGGAAGAGGCGGCCCTTCTTGTCCTTGAGAAACAGGTTCTTGCAGAAGGCGCCCTCGCGCGCCGCTTCGTCCCATGTGGCGCGGTGGGCCTCTGCCTCCTCGACCGTGTGGAGGGGCGGGTGCTCGCGGCTCTCATGGGGGATGCCCTTCTCCTCGAGCCAGGCGAGGAATTCGGCGGGCGTGGTCAGTTTCCCGGTGCTCATGGCTCCTGATTGGCATGGGGAAGCCATCGCCGCAAGCGGGTGAAAATCCACGCAATTCCGCTCTTGCCAAGGCTCCAGCGATGGGTCATAACACCGCCCTCACAGCCGGTTGGCGCCCTTCGGGCTCACCGGCTGACCCGGATGCGGGCGTAGCTCAGGGGTAGAGCACAACCTTGCCAAGGTTGGGGTCGTGAGTTCGAATCTCATCGCCCGCTCCAATATGCAAAGCCGCTCTGGAGCGGCTTCGCTTTTCTTCGAAAAGCAAAATCGCTCCCGATTTTTGTCGGGTCGCGTTTCCGGACGGCGAACCGCCCCTTAATTTCAAAGGTGGCACTTCACCTGGAAACGCTCCGGGCGGCTTTTTCTTTTCGAGGTGTCCGATGATCTCCGGTTCCGCTCCCTGTCCCTGCCGTTCGGGCCTCGATTTCGGCCAATGCTGCGAGCCTTATCTCACCGGGGACAAGCTGCCGCCGACGCCCGAAGCGCTGATGCGCTCGCGCTATTCGGCCTTCGCGACCGGCAATATCCCCTATCTCGAAGAAACGCTGCTTCCCGGCACGCGCGAGGATTTCGACGCCAAGGGCGCGGCCGACTGGGCAGCGGCGAGCGAATGGACAGGCCTCGAGATTCGCCACACGGAAGGCGGCGGCACGGGAGAGAATGAAGGCGTCGTCGAGTTCGTCGCGCATTACACCCAGGCCGGCGACGAGCGCGTCCACCACGAGACCTCGACCTTCAGGCGCCAGGACGGACGCTGGTGGTATGTCGACGGCATCATGGGCGTGCGTCCGCGCCGCGCGGAGAAGATCGGCCGCAACGATCCCTGCTCCTGCGGCTCCGGCAAGAAATACAAGAAGTGCTGCGGCGTGGCCGCGTAGGGCTTTTTCCGGCGCTTCCCTGACCGCCTCTTTCATGCTCCACTTCGCGCCGCCGTTGCGGCAGGGCAGCGGCGCGTAACGGGAGGGCGATGAGAGTGGATGCCGTCGACAAGAGGCCGGGCGACGAGCCTGTCCGCGTTCAGGTGCCGGGACAGGCAAGCGCGCAGCTTCTTTCCGCCTCGGGCGGCGAGGCGGCGGACGGCAAGGGCCAGTGGAGCTGGGCGCTTTTCGAATGGGCGCGCAATCCATATGTGATCCTCATCACCATCTATATCTTCTCGCCCTATTTCTCGAGCACGGTGGTGGGCGATCCCGTTCGCGGCCAGGCGATCTGGGGCAACATCAACGGCATTGCCGGTTTCTTCATCGCAGCGCTCGGGCCCATTCTCGGCGCCATCGCCGATACGGGCGGCAAGCGCAAACCCTGGATCGTCTTCTTCATCGCGATCATGGTGCCTGCCATGTTCGCGCTGTGGTGGGCGGTGCCGGGCGAGGGCGGACTTTCCATTCTTTCCATCGCGGCGCTCATCGTGCTGATCGCGGTCGCGTTCGAATTCTCCGCCGTGTTCCACAATTCGATGCTGCCGGCCGTCGCGCCGCATGAGCGGATCGGGTTTCTTTCCGGTCTCGGCCTTGCGCTCGGCAATGCCGGCGCGCTTCTCATTCTCTGCTTCATGCTCTGGGCCTTCATGCTGCCCGGCAATGTGGACTGGGGCTTCGTGCCCTCCGCACCGCTGTTCGGCATCGACGCCGCCGCGCATGAGAACAGCCGTATCTCGGGGCCCATCGTCGCTGCGTGGCTGCTCGTCTTCTCGCTGCCGCTGCTTCTGTGGACGCCCGATGTGAAGGGCACGAATGTGCCGGTGAAGAAGGCGATCGCGCGCGGCATCGGCAATGTCATCGGCACGGTGCGGAAGCTTCGTCATTACCGGAACATCGCGATCTATCTCGGGGCGCGCATGTTCTACAATGACGGCAAGACGGCGGTGCTCGTCTTCGGCGGCGTCTATGCGGTGGGCGTATTCGGCTGGGGCCCGCTCACGCTCACGATCTATGGCATCGTGCTCTCGGTCTTTGCGGTGGCGGGCGGCTTCTTCGGCGGCTGGCTCGACGATGCGTTCGGTTCGAAGCGGGCGATCCTCGTTTCGATCGGCGGCACCTGCGTCGGGCTCGTGCTCGCGATCTCGATCACGCCGACGGAGCTTTTCTTCCTGCCCTACGATGCGGCGGCGGCAGGACCGATCTGGGATCTGCCCTTCTTCGCGACGCTGCCCGAACTCATGTATCTCATCGTCGTTCTCATCGTCGCGATCTGCATCACGGCGGCCTATGCGAACAGCCGCACCATGCTCGCGCGCATCGCGCCCGTTTCGAAGATGTCGGAGTTCTTCGGCATCTATGCGTTGTCCGGCACGGCGACGGCGTTTCTCGGGCCGCTACTCGTCGGCGTGGTGACGCATCTCTTCCAGAGCCAGCGCATCGGCTTTGCCTCGATCCTCATTCTCCTCGGGATCGGGCTTGCGGGCATGCTCTTCGTGCGCGAGGAAAGGGCGGAGGCGGTCGATTGAACGCGGTGATCGAAGGGGCGGTGCCGGAGCTGCAGCCGCCGCATGACACGGGCGGGCGGGAGCCTGCCTCCAATGTCGCGCAGGGCGCCTGGGTTCTTTATGAATGGGCGAACCAGACCTATTTCTCGCTCATCACCATCTTTCTCTTTCCGCCTTTCTTCACGCAGGTGCTGGCGGCCAATCCCATCGAGGGCCAGGCCTATTGGGGCTATGTGCAGGCGGTGGCCGGTATTTCCATCGCGCTCTTAAGCCCGCTTCTCGGCGCGATGGCGGATGCGGCGGGACCGCGCAAGCCCTGGATCGTCTTCACCATGCTCATCTGCGCGGCGGGCTGCTTCTCGCTCTGGTTCGCGGTGCCGGGACAGCCGCTGCTTCCCGTCGCCATCGCGCTTGTCGTTGCCGCGATCGGCATGGAATTCACGATCATCTTTGCGAACGCCATGCTGCCAACCATCGCTTCAGACCGGCGGATCGGGCTTCTGTCGGGCATCGGCATCGGCGTCGGCCAGCTTGCCGCCATCGTCGCGCTGGTGCTGGTGCTGCTTTTCTTCCAGCTTCCGGGCGAGGTCTCGGCGCCCTTCATTCCGGACGAGCCCCTTTTCGGTCTCTCGAAGGAAGCGCATGAGACGGACCGCATCATCGGGCCGATCTCGGGCCTCTGGTTCGTCGTCTTCATGCTGCCCTTGCTCTTCCTCGTGCCGGACCAGAAGCGGCGCGGATTGAGCCGCACGCAGGCCGCGCGCGAAGGGCTCCGGCGTCTTGCGGCGACGCTCCGCTCCGTGCGGCATTTCCGCAATGTCGCGCTCTATCTTTTCTCGCGCATGCTCTTCTATGACGGCATGACGGCGATCTTCGTGTTCGGCGGCATTCTTGCGGCGGGCATCTTCGGCTGGGGCGCGATGGAGATGGCGGTCTACGGCATCTGGGTGACGCTGTTCGCCGCTTTCGGCGCCTTCCTTGGCGGCTGGGTCGATCTCAAGATCGGTTCGAAGCGGACGCTGGTCTGGTCGCTTCTCGGCGTGATCGCGAGCTTCCTGCTGCTCCTCTCCTTCGACCGCGACCGGATCTTCTACGTCATCCATGTGCCGGTGGCGGCGGATGCGGGCGCCTTCACGACGCTGCCGCAGCAGCTCTTCCTTCTTACCGTCGGCATATTCGGCATGACGGTCGGGCCCGTCATCGCGTCGAGCCGCACCATGATGGCGCGGATCAGCCCGCGCGAAATGATGACGGAGTTCTTCGGCCTCTTCGCGCTGGTCGGCAAGGCGACGGCCTGGGTCGCGCCGCTCTTCATCGGCATCGTGACGGCGATGACGCAGAACCAGCGCTTCGGGCTGATGGTCGTCGTACCGCTCATCCTTGCCGGGTTGATCGGTCTTCTCTTCGTGAAGGAAGAACGCTCAAGCGCCGTCACGCATTGATGGCGCTTGTCTTCCGCCTCAGTGGCGGAAGTGGCGCATGCCGGTCATGACCATGGCGAGGCCCTTTTCGTCGGCCGCCGCGATCACTTCATCGTCGCGCATGGAGCCGCCGGGCTGGATGACGGCGGTGGCGCCCGCTTCCGCCGCCGAGAGCAGGCCGTCGGCGAAGGGGAAGAAGGCATCCGACGCCACGACCGAGCCGATGGTGGCGGGCTTCTTCTCGCCTGCGACTTCCGCCGCGTCCTCCGCCTTGCGGGCAGCGATGCGGGCCGAGTCCACGCGGCTCATCTGGCCGGCGCCAATGCCGACCGTCGCGCCATTCTTCACATAGATGATCGCGTTCGACTTCACATGCTTGCAGACGCGGAAGGCGAATTTGAGGTCGGCCATTTCCTGCGCCGTCGGCGCGCGCTTCGTCACCACCTTGAGGTCAAGCTCGTCTATGCGGCCATTGTCGCGCGACTGGACGAGCATGCCGCCAGCCACCGCCTTGAAATTGAGGCCCGGCGCGCCCGCATCCGGCAGACCGCCCGTGACGAGGAGGCGGAGGTTCTTCTTCGCGCCGATGATGCGGCGCGCATCTTCGTCGGCGTCCGGGGCGATGATGACTTCGGTGAAGATGCGGGCGATCTCTTCCGCCGTTTCGCCATCGAGGGGCATGTTCGCGGCGATGATGCCGCCGAATGCCGAGACGGGGTCGCAGGCGAGCGCCTTCCTGTAGGCATCGGCAAGCGATGCGCCGGTCGCGACGCCGCAAGGGTTCGCATGCTTGATGATGGCGATGGCGGGCGCAATCTTCGGATCGAATTCGCCGACGAGTTCGAAGGCCGCATCCGTGTCGTTGATATTGTTGTAGGAGAGTTCCTTGCCCTGAAGCTGTACGGCATTGGCGACGCCGGGGCGGTTCTCGCTCGAGACATAGAAGCTTGCGATCTGGTGCGGGTTCTCGCCATAGCGCAGCGTCTGCTTGAGGCTGCCGCCAAAGGCGCGGTAGGCGGGCGCCGTCTCGCCGATCGCATCGGCCATCCAGTTCGAGATGGCGGCATCGTAGGCGGCGGTGCGGGCATAGGCCTTCTGCGCGAGCTTCGTGCGCAGCGCGAGCGAGGTACCGGACTTGCCGCGAATTTCGGAGAGCACCGCCTCGTAATCCGCCGCGTCGACCACGACGGCGACATAGGCATGGTTCTTCGCCGCGGCGCGGATCAGGGCCGGGCCGCCAATGTCGATATTCTCGACGCAATCGTCGTAAGAGCCGCCCTTCGCCACCGTTTCCTCGAAGGGGTAGAGATTGACGACCAGAAGGTCGATGCCGCCGATGCCATGTTCCTTCATCGAGGCGGCATGGGCCTGATCGTCGCGGATCGCAAGGAGCCCGCCATGGACCTTCGGATGCAGCGTCTTCACGCGGCCATCCATCATTTCGGGAAAGCCCGTCAGGTCCGATACATCCTTCACCGGCAGCGCCGCATCCTTGATCGCCTTCGCCGTGCCGCCGGTCGAGACGAGTTCGACGCCCGCCTCATGCAGCGCACGGGCAAATTCGGCGAGGCCCGTCTTGTCGGAAACGGAAAGGAGAGCGCGGCGGACGCGCTGGATATCGGCGGCCTGGGGATGGGCTTTGGCGGTGGGCATGGGAGGCTCCGGTCGGCGGGCGGAAGGATGGCCGGGGCAATAGCATGAAGCGGCGAGGGGGCCAAGGCTGCGCTCGGGGCGCTGAAGCCGAATTGGCTCCATGGCCTTTACCTCAAAGGTTATCGAAAGGCCGGGCGAGGGCGGCTAGGCTTATCGCCCAAAGCCCTGAAAATGCGAGGAAATCCCCATGAGCGCGCTGCCGGACATCTCCTACCTGCCTTTCGCCAATCTGCTCGGCATCGAGCTCGCCGAGGCGACGCCCGACCGCGTGGTGGCGAAGCTGACGGTGCGGAAGGAGCTCTGCACCGTGCCGGACATTCTCCATGGCGGGGCGATCATGTCCTTTGCGGATACGGTGGGCGCGGTTGCGACCGTGCTCAATCTCAAGGGCGGGGCGGCGACGACGACGGTCGAGAGCAAGACGAATTTCCTCGCCCCCGTGCCCATCGGCGACGTGGCGACTGCAACCTGCGAGCCCTTTCACAAGGGCGGGCGGCTGATGGTCTGGCAGACGAAGATCACGCGGAGCGACGGGCGGCTCTGCGCCGTCGTCACGCAGAGCCAGATGGTGCTGGAGCCGAAGAAGAGCTAGGTCACTCCCCCGGCGGCAGGTCGAGGTCGGGCAATTCGGGCACTTCCTCGTCCTCGCGCTTCGGGTGGCCGGCATTGCGCGTCGAGAGGCGGCGCCAGGCCCAGTTCACGCGTGCCTCGCCGCGGAAGACCCGGCCCATGACGACGATCTGCTCGGCGCGGCGGGTGGTGTCGCCGGAGCCGAGATAGACGCTTTCCTCGATCGCGATTTCGCATTCGCCGCCTTCCGCGCGGGCCCGGAACTGCCAGCCATCGCCGTTCGGCAGCAGCACCAGCACATTGGTGCGGTCATGGGCGAGGGAGAGGCGTGCATCGGGGTGGATATGGAAGCGGATCGAGAAGGCGGGATCCTCGACGGGCTTCTGCCAATAGCGGTGCTGCCAGAAGCGGGCGCGCGTCCGGCCCACGGTTTCGAGCCGGTCCTCGCCGCGCAGGTCTTCGCCCGTTGCCGAGAGGAAGAGACGGCGGCAATGCAGCAGGCCGAAAAGGCCGACATAGCCGTCATGGCTCGTCTCGAGCCAGATGCCGGCCTCGTTCTCGTTGCGGCGGCTTTCGACGGCGACGGGGCCTTCCATGATGCGCGCGCCGAGCAAGGTCCGCGAGATTTTCCCCTTCAGCATGCGCGCCGACGATGTGTCGGCAAGCACGAGTGTCGAATGGGCGGCGGTGGCGCGGCTTGCGGCCTCCCAGTCGGGGCCGAGCACTTTCGTCGCGCCGCAATTCACGATCATGCGGGCGCGGCCGGCGCTCATTTCGAAGGAGAGGCAGCCGGCATGGGCCTCATGGCTGAAGGGGCCGGGGGGCGGTGCGCCCGTATCCATGACGAGGCTGGCGGGGCCTGCGGCGAGGCGCTGATAGCCCGAATGCGGCGCGAAGCCGAAGGGCTTTCCTTTCGCATCGTCGCGCTCGAGCGCCGCGTCGATCGCCCCGTCCGGCCCCTCGGTCGACCCGTTGAACAGCGCGAGCCGCCCGTCGCCATGGCGGAAGAAGCGCAACATCGGCGTCATGCGGTCGATCGCATCCTGCACGGGCTTCGGCACTTCGATGCGGCGCGCGCTCAAGGCGTCGCGAAGCGAGAGAAGATCGAGCAGGATCGAAAGCTGTGCCGAGGGGTTGCGGCTCACATGGCCGCCATCGGCGAGAATCTGCCGGTCGAGCTCGCGGCAGAGAAGCGCGACGCCCTTTTTCAGCCGCTTGTGGCCCTCGGAAAGGCAGAGCCCGGAAAAGGCCAGGCCCATGGCGGCGGTGATGCGCGGCTCGCCGGCCGGCGCAATCGAGGCGACACGGGCGAGGTGGCGCGCCTGCCGCGCCATGTTGCGCAAGAGCGTCGAGCGGTAGACAAGATCGGTGCCGTCGATGATGAGCGCGCCATTCGCAACCCATGAGGTGAGGCGGCGGCCGATCACCTGCGGGCGCCAGGCAATCTCGTGCCAGTCGCCCTCCGTCTCGATCCAGTCGGCGACGAGTTTCTGCGCATAGCGGCGCGCGGCGTCGCCATTGTTCGCGTCATGCGCGGTGGTGAAATGGCGCAGCCAGGAAAAACCGTGAAGTTCTTCCGACCAGCGCTCGCTTGGCGGATCGGCGGCGAAGGGCGAGGAGCCGCCCGGCGCGCGTACCTGACCGCCGGGCAGGAACCACCGTCCCTGAAAAAGCGCATCCGCCGCGCTTGCCCGTCCGGGGCGGAGTTCCGGCGGGTAAAGCACCATGTGATCGGGCATGGGACCGCGCAGCGTCTGTTTGTAGGCCCATGTGTCGAAGGCGCGGGCAAGCGCTGCATTCCGCATACGGATGATCGCCGCGCCCGCGAGATCGCTCAGGCGATTGCCCGCAGGGGCACGGCCATCCCGTCGTCGCTCTCCCGGTCGCGCAGTGGCCATCAAGGCGGCCCTCCCCTCACGCGCCGCGGCTGAAACTCAGGCGCCGCTGCGCAGTCTTTGAATATTCGCCGCATAGGCGGACGGGCCGCCCTTGAAAGTGGCCGTGCCAGCGACGAGCACATTGGCGCCGGCTGCGATGGCGCGGGGCGCCGTTTCGAAATTGATGCCGCCATCGACTTCGAGCTCGACGGCAAGCCCCTCGGCATCGATCCGCTTGCGGATGGTCTCGATGCGGGCGAGCTGGCTCTCGATGAAGCTCTGACCGCCGAAGCCCGGGTTCACCGACATGACGAGCACAAGGTCGATGTCGTGGAGCAGCGGCCAGAGAAATTCGAGCGGGGTGCCGGGATTGAGCGAGAGGCCGGCCTTGCAGCCTGCCGCCTTGATCGCCTGGATGGTGCGATGGGGGTGCGGCCCCGCTTCCGGATGGAAGGTGATGATGTCCGCGCCTGCCTTCGCGAAAGCCTCGATATAGAGGTCGACCGGCGAGATCATCAGATGGACGTCGAAGACCTTGTCCGACCAAGGCTTGATCGCCTTCAGCACATCCGGGCCGATGGTGATGTTCGGCACGAAATGACCGTCCATGACATCGACATGGATGTAGTCGGCGCCTGCCTCCGTGATCGCGCGGATCTCCTCGCCCAGACGGGCGAAATCGGAGGCGAGAATGGAGGGGGCAATCTTGATGCCGCTCGGTTTGCCGCTCATCGCTCAAAGCTCTTGTGGTAATGATGCCCGCGCACACAGGATTTTGCGGTCGGGCCCTGCTCAGTGATTAACAGCAAGCCTCACAAGGCGCAAGAATCGGGAAGCCTGCGGAGCTTCGTCATTGCCCGATGAGATGGGCCTTGGCCTCGGGCACGAAGACATAGTCGGCCGGGCCGTCATAGCGGTCCACCCGTACCATGCGATAGGCGTCGCGCTCGAATGTCTTGAAAATCGCATAGCCGAAGGGCTCGAGAATCCGGAAGATCTCCTTGCCGTCCGGCCTGCCGGGAAGCGCCTGCTCGTTCACTTCCAGCATGATGGAGGGGCGGAAGCGGTCGATCGAGGCCAGCGCCCCGCGCAGGAAATGGGGTTCCCAGCCCTCGATATCGGCCTTGATGAAGTCGATCCGGCCGATGCCCCGTTCCGCGACGAAGCCGTCCAGCATCACGAGGCGGACCTCTTCATGGACGGCCTCGCGGTCCGGCCGTTCCGCGCCGAGATGCGAGAGGCCGAAGCCGAGGCTGCCGCGCTTCTTCACGGGGATCGAGAGCGTCATCACGGCCGGCTCGTTCGAGAGGCCGCAGGGCACCACGACCACATTCGCCAGGCGATGCAGGAAGAGGGTCTTTCTCAGGATCGACAGGGCATAGGAGCCGGGCTCGAAGGCATAGACGGTGCCGCGCGGCATCGCCTTCGCAAAGAGCTTGGCGTGCTGGCCTGCATGGGCGCCGACATCGATCGCAACGCCATCCTCCGGCAGGAGCGCGGCGAGGCGGCGGCCGAGGTCGCGGTGATATTGATAGGCGACCGCCTTGAACAGATGCGCGAGCCAGGTTGCGCGCTGCCTGAATGTGAGTTTCACCTGCGCCGCCTTCCCGTCACGTCTTCCGCGCCAGCACCTTGAGGCGCGATTTGGGGCTCCAGATGAAGCGGATAACCTCGAAGCCATGCGCCGTTAGAATGCGGCGCATCGCATCGCGCGTGAAGAAGTGGAGATGCTGCGGCGGGAAGACCTCGTGCCACTTCACGAAATCGCGCGGCACGCGCCAGTGGCCGGCATCGGGCGTGGTGAGATAGAGAAGCGCGCCCGGCCGGAGCCGCGCCTTCATCGCCTCGACATAGGCATGAGGATCGGGCAGATGTTCGATCACCTCGATCATGAAGGCGAAGTCGAAATCCTTCCAGTCCGCCGGCAGGCTTTCGGGCGAGCCTGCGTGATAATGGCCGCGCGGATATTCGCGCTCGGCAATGCCGACGCTTTCCTCATCGATGTCGACGCCATAGGCATCGAGGCCGAGCCGCGTCGCCGCCTCCACCGCGGTGCCGATGTTGCAGCCGAAATCGATGAAGCGATTACCCGGCGCGAGATGCCTGTAGCGCCTGATCTGCTTCATGGCGCGCAGCACCTTGCGCTCGGCCTTTGCGGCATAATGCTGGTTGGACGAATATTTTTCGTAGATCGCCGCGATCTCGGAAAGCGGCGGCGTCGGATAGACGAAATGAAAGCCGCAATTCGTGCATTTGAAAATACGGTAGCCGGACGAAATGCCCGCCGGACGGAAGGAACCGCCGCCGCAGATGATGCAGGCGGAAGGCGCTGCGGCCTCGCCTGAAAGCTGAATTTCCGTGTCGCTCAATCTATGCTGCCCCCGCAAGCTCGCGCCAGACTGCCGAGAGGCCCCGCCCGCGTCAACCGGTGAATAGCGGCGTCAGCGCCGCGTCAGCCTTGCGGCGTAGAAACCGTCCATGCCGCCTTCGATGCCCATGTGGCAGGGGAGGCTTCGCAGGTCGCCTCCGCCCGTGACGATCTCGCCCATGCCGCCCAGTTCTTCCGGCGCGATGGGCACTCGCGCGAAATCCGCATGGCGGGCAAGGAAGGCTTCGACCTGCCGCTCGCCTTCCTCCGGCTCGAGCGAACAGGTGCAAAAGACGAGAATGCCGCCCGGCGCGAGAAGCGCCGCCGCATGGTCGAGGAGGCGCGTTTGCAGGGCGGCGAGCTTGTTGCGGTCGGCGGGCGATTTGAGGCGCAGCACGTCGGGGTGGCGGCGCGCCGTGCCGGTGGCGCTGCAGGGCGCATCGAGCAGGATCCGGTCCCATGTCCGGCCGGGCGCCCAGGCGGCGGCGTCGGCGGCGACGGTTTCCGCCTTGAGGCCGAGGCGGGCGAGATTTTCGGCGAGCCGTTCGAGGCGCGGCTTCGAGCGGTCGAGCGCCGTCACATGGGCGCCGCGCGCGGCAAGCGCCGCCGTCTTGCCGCCGGGCGCGGCGCAAAGGTCGAGCACGTCGCGGCCTGCGACATCGCCCAGCAGTTTCGGGGGCAGCGCCGCGGCGGCGTCCTGCACCCACCAGACGCCTTTCGCAAAGCCGGGCAGTTCCTCGACGCGGCCCGCTTCCTCGAGGCGGAGCGTGCCGGTCGGCAGCAGAGCGGCGCCCAGTTCCTCGGCCCACATGGCTGCAGCGCTCTCATCCTTCACCGAGATATCGAGCGGCGGGTTCTCGTAATGGGCGCGGGCGATGGCGCGCGCCGCCGCCTCGCCATAGGCAGCCGTCCAGCTCTCCCAGAGCCAGTCCGGCGTGTCGAGGCGTTCCATGTCGAGCTCGGCGAGAAGCGCATCGCCCTCGCGCGAGAGGCGGCGCAGCACGGCATTGACGAGCGCCTTGTAATGTTTCGCGGTCGCATCCCTGTCCGCGGTCTCGACATTCATGGCGACGGCGGCATGGGCCGGCACGCGCAGGAACAGAAGTTCGGCCGCGCCCGCGCGCAGGATGTCGAGCGTCGGCCCGGCGCGCTTCGGCAGTTCCTTGTCGAGGGCGCCGCCGATCAGCCGGTCGATGGTGCCGAGGCGGCGCATGACGGTGGCGGCGATGGCGCGGGCAAAGGCGCGGTCGCGCGGCGCGGCGGAGGCCAGCGCGCCCGAACCCGCCTCTTCGGC
This sequence comes from Parvibaculaceae bacterium, assembly GCA_019636015.1. Classification (GTDB taxonomy): domain Bacteria; phylum Pseudomonadota; class Alphaproteobacteria; order Parvibaculales; family Parvibaculaceae; genus Parvibaculum. Next base: position 405,667 of record JAHBYJ010000001.1, on the reverse strand, counting down.
AAAGGCCTCGTCCAGCGCGCGGCGGCTCGTCAGCACGGCGCCGATCAGCGCCACGGCGCCCTGCCGGGCGGCAAGGCCCGGCATTGCATTGTCGTTGTCGGATGTTCGATCGTTCATGGGCCGAGGGTTAGACCACAGGCCCGGCCCTTGCGCAAAGCCAAACACGTTAGAATGCTTCCTCGGGAAACATCATATGCGTCAGGCACAGCTCTCCGTTTTCGTCGGCGAGGCCATTAGCAAGCGCTCCCTCGATTGCGCGAAGGTATGTCGGCAGTCGCCGTTCGACCGCCTTTACGTATTCACCTTTTCTGGGATTCTCACGATAGAGATCCTCGATGACATCGTACGGTACTAGCACCCGATATGGGGAACCAAAGTACCTTACACGGATGATAATTCCATCACTGGCTTCTCTAACTTCGCGGGTGTACTCAAGCTCCACCTTACGAAATCGGACTCCGGCACCGCCTCCATTCTCCGGAATGAAGGCTATCCCTGCCGCTTCAAATGTCATTGCAATAGCGATGAGGTTGTTCCGTATGGGGGTTCGTGTATTTCTTTCGAAATCGGCAATTGTGGCTCTTGCAACTTGTGCATTTTGAGCAAGTTCCTCTTGGCTCCATTCAAGAAGAGCGCGGGCGGCACGACATTGCGCGGAGGACATGTAGATCATGGCCTTCTCCATACTCAGACATTTTGTCTGATGTACGGCAAAAAGACTGCCATGTCAACTGCGAAGCCTTAGCGCCAAGGCGCGCGCGGGGCGGCGGCGTTCGCCTCGGCGAACTTCTTCAGCTCGGCGATGCGGTTTGCGGTCGCCGGATGCGTCGAGAAGAGATTGTCGCGGCCGCGCCCGTTCAGCGGATTGATGATGAACATATGCGCGGTGGCGGGGTTTGCTTCCGCGGCCTCGTTCGGCGCGCGGCGGGCGGCCTCGTCGATCCGCTCCAGCGCCGAAGCAAGCCACATCGGATTGCCGCAGATTTCGGCGCCGCCGCGATCGGCGGAATATTCGCGCGTGCGGCTGATCGCCATCTGCACGAGGCCCGCCGCCATGGGTGCGAGGATCGCCAGGGCGATCGCGCCGATGGCGCCGCCTGCATTGCGGTTGCCGCCGAAGAAGAGCGCGAAATTCGCGAGCATGGAAATCGCGCCGGCAATGGTCGCCGTCACGGTCATGGTCAGCGTGTCGCGGTTCTTGATATGGGAGAGTTCATGCGCCATGACGCCGGCGAGTTCTTCCGGCGAGAGCATGCGGATGAGGCCCGTCGTCGCGGCGACGGCGGCATTGTCCTCGTTGCGGCCGGTCGCGAAGGCATTGGGCTGCGGATTGTCGATGATGTAGATCGCGGGCACCGGCATGTTGGCGCGCTTCGCGAGCTCCCGCACGATGCCGACATAATTCGGCGCCGTCGTCTCGTCCACGCGCTTTGCGCTATACATGCGCAGCACGATCTTGTCGGAATTCCAGTAGGCAAAGAAGTTCATCGCCGCGGCGACAAGGAAGGCGATCATCGCGCCGCCTGCGCCGCCGATCAGATAGCCGAGCCCCATGAAAAGCGCGGTCATGGCCGCGAGCAACATGAAGGTCTTGAGCGTGTTCATTTTTCTCTGCCGGTCCTCTCGGGCGTTGTGGGCGCCTGCCGGGCTGGATGCGGCGGGCTTCGCAATCTATATGTAGTCGAAGAAGTCCCTGTTCAAGAAAGCGCCGGACGATGACGGATGAGAGAAAGACGCAGGAAAGCGGCGAAAGCGTGGCGGAAGCCCCGCGCAAACCGCTGACGCCTGCGGCGGAACGCGCCCTTGCCGAGGCGGAAGAGCGCCGCCGCAAGGCGGACGAGGCGCCCGCTCCCCCTCGCGAGATCAACGGGCGCGGCGGCAAGGAGCCCACGCGCTATGGCGACTGGGAAGCGAAGGGCGTTATCAGCGATTTCTGATTTCCCTCCGCGACAATCCGGGGCGGGGCGCAGCGGGGGCGCGACCGAGGACGACAGTTGAACGAGAGATTTTCGCCCCGCATCCGCCGCCTGCTCGCCATCGCCGGACTTGCCTTCCGCTTCCTGCTTCTCATCCTCGGGCTCGGGGCCGCGCTCTGGTTCGCCTTTTTCCATTTTCCGGACGCCTATAACCCGTTCAAGCCGCCCGATCTTCGCGAGCCGCCCAATCTTCTCACGAGCCTGAAGCTCCGCGGGCTCGCAAACGAATATGCAATCTGCACATCGGTGGTGAAGGCGGCGGGCGCGAAGACGCGGCAGAGCAGCATTGCCTCGCGCGCCGAAGGCTGCGGCATGGAGCGCGGGCTCCGGCTCGAGCAGTCGCGGATTTCCTATGGCGGCAGTTTCGATCTCACCTGCCCGGCTGTGGCGGCGCTTCTCATGTGGGAGCGGCATGTGGTGGAGCCTGCCGCGCGCGAGCATCTCGGCACGGAGGTCACGCGCATCCGCCATGCGGGCACCTATGCCTGCCGCAATGTGAACCATTCCGCGAGCGGTCGCCGCAGCGGCCATGCGGCAGCCAATGCGATCGACATTGCGGGCTTCGACCTTGCCGACGGGCGGCGGATCACGCTGCTTGCCGACTGGGACAAGGACACCGACAAGGGCCGCTTCCTCGCCGAGGTGCGGGACGGCGCCTGCGGACTATTCCCGATGGTGCTCGGCCCCGACTACAACGCGCTCCATGCCGACCATTTCCATTTCGAAATGTCCCGCTGGGGGATTTGCCGGTGAAGCGATCAGAACAGCAGATAGATCAGGATGATGATCGGAATGGGGACGCCGATGGCCCAGAGCAGGATGCCGCGCATGTTTCTCTCCTCGTTCTCCCGTATGAGTTGGGAATAGAACGAGTGGAAGGGCGGGAGGGTTCCATCTTCAGACCTCGAGCCGATACCCGTCGCCGTCACGCTTCACGTGGCCGGCCGATGGCGTCGCGAAATGCGTGCCGATAACGAGCACAGGTTCTTCCGCCATTTCGGCGAGAAAATCGGACCGCGTCTTCTCGGCTATCTCGCCATCCGTGTCGAAGCCGCTGCGCCAGTCGGTTCTCGCCATCTGGCAGGGATGATGCATCAGGTCGCCGGTAATGACGGCGCTTTCTCCCCTGGACAAGATGACGATGCTCACATGTCCCGGCGTGTGGCCGGGCGTCGGGCGGAGCCGCACTTCGCTGCAGACGACATGATCGTCGGCCACGAGATCGGCGAGGCCCGCGTCGAAGATCGGCTGCACGCTGTCGGCGAGCACGGGCGCATTGTCCTTATCGTCTTCAGTCGACCAGAAGTCCCATTCGCGCCTGCCGATGAGATAGCGGGCCTTCGGAAAGGTCGGCACCCATTTGCCGTCGACAAGCATCGTGTTCCAGCCGACATGATCGACATGAAGATGCGTGCACAGAACGATGTCCACGCTGTCGCGCGTCCAGCCGGTTTTCTCGAAGTCCTTCAGGAAGCCGGTCTGCAGCTTGTTGAAGAAGGGGTTGCCACGGGGTTTGTCGTTACCGACGCAGGTGTCGACCACGATGCGTTTCGCGGGTGTTTCGATCAGCAAAGCCTGGATCGCGACGCGGAGATGCCCTTCGTCGGTTGCGAAATGAGGCCTGAGCCAGCCGATTTCCTTCACGGCATCGGGATAGGCTTTCACCACCATCGAACCCTCGCCGCCGCCCGGCAGTGCCGCCTCGAACTCCACCACGCGCGTGATCTTCACGTCGCCAATCTGCCAATCCGCCATGACTGCCCTCCCTGACCCGAATAGCGAAGATAGTCAGGTGGGAAGGCTGCCCGCAAGCCGCAAGGGCAAAAGCGGAAGGGATCACCCCGCCTTGTTCTGCCGGTTGTTCACGAGGTCGTCGACAACGGAGGGGTCGGCGAGCGTCGAGGTGTCGCCGAGGTTCGAGAAGTCGTCCTCGGCGATCTTGCGCAGGATGCGGCGCATGATCTTGCCGGAGCGGGTTTTCGGCAGGCCCGGCGCGAACTGGATGAGGTCCGGCGAGGCGATGGGGCCGATTTCCTTGCGCACCCATTGGACCAGCTCCTTGCGCAGCTCTTCCGATGAGGGCTCGCCGGCATTCAGCGTCACATAGGCATAGATGCCTTGGCCCTTGATGTCGTGCGGATAGCCGACGACCGCGGCTTCGGCGACTTTCGGGTGCGCGACCAGCGCGCTTTCGACTTCGGCCGTGCCCATGCGGTGACCCGACACGTTCAGGACGTCGTCCACGCGGCCCGTGATCCAGTAATAGCCGTCCTCGTCGCGGCGGCAGCCATCGCCGGTGAAATAGCGGCCGGGATACTGGATGAAATAGGTCTGCACGAAGCGCTCGTGATCGCCATAGACGGTGCGCATCTGGCCCGGCCATGAATCGTCGATGCAGAGATTGCCGGTCGTCGCGCCTTCGAGCACGCGGCCTTCGGCATCGACCACCACGGGCTTCACGCCGAAGAAGGGATTTGTCGCCGAGCCGGGCTTCAAGGCGGTTGCGCCGGGCAGGGGCGAGATCAGAATGCCGCCCGTTTCCGTCTGCCACCATGTATCGACGATCGGGCAGCGCCCGTCGCCCACCACGCGGTGATACCAGAGCCAGGCTTCGGGATTGATCGGCTCGCCGACGGAGCCGAGAAGGCGCAGCGACTTGCGGCTCGTCTTCTTCACCGGCTCCTCGCCTTCGCGCATCAAGGCACGAAGTGCGGTCGGCGCGGTGTAGAAGATGTTGACATTGTGCTTGTCGATCACCTGCCAGCAGCGCGAGGCATCGGGATAGTTCGGCACGCCTTCGAACATCAGCGTCGTCGCGCCATTCGCCAGCGGTCCGTAGAGGATGTAGCTGTGGCCCGTCACCCAGCCGACATCCGCCGTGCACCAGTAGATATCGCCATCCTGATAGTCGAAGACATATTGATGCGTCATGGAGGCATAGACCATGTAGCCGCCGGTCGTGTGGAGCACGCCTTTGGGCTTTCCGGTCGAGCCCGATGTATAGAGAATGAAGAGCGGGTCTTCCGCGTTCATTTCCTCGGGCGCGCATGTCGCGGGCACCTTCGCCGCTTCCTCGCCGTACCAGACGTCGCGGCCTGCCGCCATCTCCACCTTGCCGCCGGTCCGCTTCACGACGATGACGGATTTGACGCCGGGGCATTTCTTCAAGGCTTCGTCGGTGTTCGCCTTCAGGGGAATCTTCCGGCCGCCGCGCACGCCTTCATCCGCCGTCACGACGCAATTGGAATCGCAATCGAGAATGCGGCCCGCCAGGCTGTCCGGCGAGAAGCCGCCGAAGACGACGGAGTGGATCGCGCCGATGCGCGCGCAGGCGAGCATGGCATAAGCCGCTTCCGGGATCATCGGCATGTAGATCGTCACGCGGTCGCCGCGCTTCACGCCGCGGCTTTTAAGCACATTGGCGAAGCGGCAGACTTCGGCATGAAGTTCGCGATAGGTGATCTCCTTGTGATCGGCCGGATCGTCGCCTTCCCAGATGATCGCCACCTGATCGGCGCGGGTTTCGAGATGGCGGTCGATGCAGCTCACGCTCGCATTCAGCGTGCCGTCCTCGAACCATTTGATCGAGACATTATGCGGATCGAAGCTCGTGTTCTTGATCTTCGTATAGGGCTTCATCCAGTCGATGCGCAGGCCCTCGCGCCGCCAGAAGCTTTCCGGATCGTTGACGCTCGCCTCATACATGTTGCGGTAATTGTCCGCATCGACGATGGCGCGCTTCTTCCATTCGGCGGGCACGGGGAACAATTCGTCGGACATGGAGGCCTCCCTGAAAGACGCGGGTTTCTTGGTTTCGCGCATTATGTCGGGCGGGAGAAGGGGGGACAAGGGTGCCCGCCCGCGCGTCACCTGCCCGTCAGCTTCGCGATCTCTTCCTCGCTCATGCCCGCTTCGCGCAGCACTTCCGCGGTCTGTTCGCCGAGACGGGGCGGGTGGCGGCGGATCGATGACGGGCTTTCGGTGAAGCGCACCGGCGGCTTCAGCGCGAAATAAGGCCCGGCATGCGGGTGGTCGTAGCGCTGGAAGAAATCGACGGCCTGCAAATGCGGATCGTCCATCAGGTCGTCGAGGCGGTTCATCTTCACGGCGGGAATGGAAAGCGGCTTCAGGAGCGCCAGCCATTCCTCCGTCGTCTTCGTCTCCGTCGTCTCCTCGATCATCGCATAGAGCTCGCGGATATGGACGGTGCGCGCCTTGTAATTGTTGAAGCGTGGGTCGTTCTTGTAGTCGTCGAGGCGGCCTGCGAGTTCGAAAAATTGTTCCCACTGTTTGTCGGAATAGGGCAGCAGGCCGATATGGCCGTCCTTCGTGCGATAGGGGCGGCGGTCGGGATTGGTGATGCGGCCATAGGTCCATTGCCCGGTCGGCGGGTCGTAGACATGGTCGTAGAAATGTTCGGCTAGCACGAAGGAGGTGACGGCCTCGAGCATCGGCACTTCGACGAACTGGCCTTCGCCGGTCCGCTCCTTGTGGAAGAGCGCGGCGGTGACGGCCTGCACCATGAAGAGGCCGGACACCTTGTCCGCCATGATGGTCGGGATATAGCGGGGCTTCGGGTCGCCATCCATGCGGCCGAGCAGGTCCGCCGCGCCGGAGCCTGCCTGAATGAGATCGTCATAGGCCGGCAGGCCCGCATAAGGCCCGTCCGAGCCATAGCCCGCCGCATGAACGAAGATAATGTCGGGCTTCACCGCCTTCACATCTTCATAGGCGAGGCCGAGCTTCTTCATCGCCGCATAGCGGATGTTCGATGTCAGCACGTCGGCGGTCGCGACGATTTTCAACAGCGCCTCGCGGCCCGCGGCCGTGCCGAGATCGAGCAGCACCGAGCGCTTGTTGCGGTTGATCGTGAGGAAGATGGGGCCGAGATCGGGCGCCGCGCCTTCGGGCAGATGCCCCGGCCAGCGCATGATGTCGCCGCCCGCGCCGCCGCCGCCCGTCGGCGAGGGCGCTTCGACCTTGATCACATCCGCGCCCATATCGCCCAGGATCTGCGTCGCATAGGCGCCGAAGACGACGGCGGTGAGATCGACGATGCGCACGCCTTTCAGGGGCCCGCGATTTTCCGTTTCGAGGGTCTTGTTCTTCTTCTTCGCCTGGTCGCTCAACGCACTCTTCCCCGCTTCTGCCTTGCCGCCTCTTACGGGCGGTATTCATACAATATGTCGGGCAGGTTTTCCTCGTTGTCGCCGTCCGTGCGGCGCACTTGCCTGCATCCGTGGCGCTCATAGAAGCGCCGGGCGCCGAGATTGGCCTGAAACGTCCAGAGGGAAAAGCCCTGCGGCAGCTCCGCCTTCGCCTTCGCGAGCAGGAGGGAGCCTGCCCCTGCGTTATGCGCGGCCGGCGCGACATAGAGATGGTGGAGCCAGCCGCCGTCTTGCCCATCAAGCGCGGCAAAGCCGACGGGGCGGCCCTGCGCCTCGGCGACCCAGACGGCTTGCGTCTCCACCACGGATTTGATGAAGGCGCGGGTCTCGTCATCGGTGTGGAGCGCGGGCAGGTAGGTCATGGTCGCGCGGGCCGCGATGAAAATCGCGGCAAGCTCCGGCCAGTCGTGATGTCGGGCGCGGCGGATGTGCATGTCGCCCAGTGTAGCGCGTCACCCCAGACCCTTCACCAGCAGCACGCATCCTTCCGTCGCCGCCTCGCGGTCGACCGAGATCGCGCGGTATTCGGCGCTCTCCGACCAGTCGCGGAAACTTGCCTCGTCGGGAAACTCGATCAGCACGAGCTTGGTGCCCTGCCGTGTCCCTTCCACGACTTCCGGATTTTCCTGCGCCGCGAGCAGGCGGCCCTTCCGGCCTTTCATGGTTTCGGCGAAGCGGGCGGCATAGGCCTCGTAGCGCGCACGGTCGTGGATCGTGAATTGCGCCAGCGCATAGACGGTCATGGGATGCTCCTTGGGATTCCGGATGAGGCGCATGTTGCGGGAAGGCGGCCGATGCCGGAAGGCCGCGAATGTGCACTGCGTTTTGCTCCAAAACAGAAGTGTCATCCCGGCGAAGGCCGGGACCCATCCTGCCTTCGCCGAAGCGAAGCCCCGGCTTCGCGCAGGCAGGTAGTTCTCTCAGCACTCGCGGTTCTGTTTTCTGCGTTGGCTGCAGTCGCCTCACTCAACAGCTCTTGCTGCGGCGAGGGGACCGGCGAGTGGGTCCCGGCCTTCGCCGGGATGACACCTGTGGGATTGGCCAGGCCCGCGCGAATCCCCCCGATTCCACATTCGCTCCCGCCTCCTCTATGCTTCTCCCATGCTGCTGCATCATGCGAGCTGGCCGGAGGTCGAGGCCTATCTGCAGAGGTCGAAGGGGATCGTGATCCCCATCGGCTCGACGGAGCAGCATGGGCCGACGGGGCTCATCGGCACGGATGCGATCTGCCCGGAGGCGATTGCGGCCCGTGCGGGGGAGCAGGCGGGGTTCCTTGTCGGCCCCACCTTCAATGTCGGCATCGCGCAGCATCATCTCGGATTTCCCGGCACGCTGACGCTCCGCCCCTCCACCATGATCGCGGCGATCCACGACTGGGTGTCCTCGCTCGCGCGGCACGGCTTCGAGCGTATCTATTTCTTCAACGGGCATGGTGGGAACGTCGCAACCATCGAGGCGGCCTTCGCCGAAATCTATGCCGACCAGTCGCTGGCGAATGCGTCGAGCAATCGCGGCCCCGTGAAGTGCAGGCGCACCAACTGGTGGGACTTCAAGCCGGTGATGGATTTCTGCCAGAAGCGCTATGGCGCCTCGCATGGCGTTCACGCGACGCCGTCGGAAATCGCCGTCACCTATTTTCTGCATCCCCATGCGGTGAAGGATGCCGAGATGAGCCCGAAGGTCGCGCCCTGGGGCCGGTATACGGATGCGGAAAGCTACCGCGCCGCCTTCCCGGACGGCCGCATCGGCTCCGACCCCTCGCTTGCAGACCCCAAGGATGGAGAGAAACTGATCGCGCTTTCGGCCGAAGGGCTGATCGAGGATTTCCGGAAATTTGAGGCGGAGTAGGGGGTTAAATGGGGTGTCTTGATATTTCAAGCCATTTCTTGATATATCAAGACAGTCCTTGCGAGGTGCCCCGATGACCATTCGACAGAAATTCGCCAGTCAGGCCGACGCAGAGCTTCTGGAGCAGATGCGCGAGCTTGCCAAAGCCGAAGGACGGCAGTTTCAGGCCGTGGTCGAAGATGCTTTCCGCGACTACCTTGCGCGCAAGTCGGGCGAGCGTCCGCGCGCCGAAGTCATGTCGCATTTCCGGGACAGCGTGCGCCGCAATGCCGAGCTCTACAAACGCCTCGCAAAATAGCCTCGCGCAATGCCCGATTATCTTACCCTGTCTGAAGTCCTCGCAATCCACGAGGAGCTCATCGATCTCTATGGTGGCGCGCATGGTGTGCGTGACATGGGGGCGGTCGAGTCCGCGCTCTTTCGTCCACAAACGGGCTACTACGAAGATGTGATTGCCGAGGCGGCGGCGCTTCTCGAAAGCCTCGCGGTCAACCATCCTTTCATTGATGGAAACAAGCGGATCGCCTTCGCTGTCGCAGACGTCTTCCTGCGGCTTAATGGTTATGTCTTCGATGGCGATCCGATTGAGGCCTACGACTTCATGATCGGGCTCTTCGATCGCGGCGAGTTCCGGTTCGAAAAGCTCGAGCCATGGCTTAGGCGTCTCACAAAACCGGCCTAGCCCGCCAGCCGCACCACGCCGTCCGCCACTTCCACCACGATGGGCTCAAGGCGTTGCCCCGCGCAGGGGCCGCTGGTGCAGAGCCCGTCCTCGATGCGGAAGAGGGCGGCGTGACCGCCGCAGATGATCTGCGTTTCGTCCTGCGTGAGAAAGCGGCCGGGCCTTGCGTCGAGCTTCTGGTTCGCATGGGGGCAACGGTTCAGATAGGCGAAGACGGCGCCCTCCTTCCGTACAAGGAAGATATCGCGGCGCGACTTTCCCTCATCGAGCGTGAAACCGCGCGCGCCCGGGTCGTCGAGATCGTCAAGTGCGCAGATTTCCGGTCCCGTCACGGCGCTTTCTTCAGCCCGCCCATCTTGCAGACGAGCTTCCATTCATCGTCGCGCACCGGCTGCACGGAGAGACGCGAATTATTCGCCAGCACCATGTCGCGAAGCGCCGGCTCCTTCTTCACATCGTCAAGCGTCACGGGCTTCGGCAAATCCTCGACCGCTTCGATCACGACAAGACCGAACTTTCCCTTTTCGTCCGTCGGGTCCGGGCGGTGCTCTCCGATCACGCGGACGATGCCGACAATGCTCTTCTCATCCACCGAATGATAGAAAAAGCCGAGGTCGCCCTTTTTCATCGCCTTCATGTTGTTGTTCGCCTGATAATTGCGAACGCCGTTCCAGGGCTCGCCCTTCGCGCCCTTTTTCTTCTGGTCCTCCCAGGACCAAGTGGACGGTTCGGATTTGAAAAGCCAGTAAGCCATGATCTTCAGTCCTTCTGGCCGAGCAGCCATTTCCAGGCGCGCACTTCCGTCGCCACGAAAAGTCCCGCCTTGTTGTAGGGATCGTTCTCGACGAGTTTTTCCGCCGCCCTGCGATCGGCCACATCGATCACCAGCATGGAGCCGTTCATGACGCTCTGATCGTCATTGGTGAATGGCCCGCCGATTTTCACGCAACCTGCCTCGCCCCAGTACTTCAGGTGAGCTTCGCGATTGGCGAGGCGCAGGTCGAGCGCGTCCGGCTTGTCGGTGCAGATGAGGCAGAAGAGCATGTCGGTTTCCGTTTTCAGGTTTCGCTGCGGAAGGGGCGGGCGAGCAGCGCCGCGATGGTTTCATCGACGCCGGCGCGGCCGGTCACGATATTCGCCACCGCTTCGGCGATCGGCATTTCTATACCGTAGCGGCGGGCAAGCGCCACGACGGCGGTGGCGGAGTGCACGCCTTCGCTGACCGAATTGCGCGCGCCCATGATCTCTTCCAGCGTCTTGCCTTCGCCAAGCGCGAGGCCGAGCGACATGTTGCGCGATTTCGGCGAGTTGCAGGTGAGGATGAGGTCGCCAAGGCCGGAAAGCCCCGCCAGCGTTTCGGGCTTTGCGCCAAGCGCAAGGCCGAGCCGCGTCAGCTCCGCGAAGCCGCGTGTGGTGAGCGCGGCGCGCGCGCTGTCGCCGAATTTCTTGCCCTCGACAATGCCGCAGGCAATGGCGAGGACATTCTTCACTGCGCCGCCGATTTCGGCGCCGATGAGGTCTGAGGAGTAATAGGGCCGGAAGGTCGCAAGCCCGATCGCATGGACGAGGGCTTCGGCCACCGCCTCGTCCTCGCAGGCAAGCGTCACCGCCGTCGGCAGCCCGCGTGCGACTTCCGCCGCAAAGCTCGGGCCCGAAAGGACGGCGGGCAGGGCGCGGGGCATGGCCTCGGCGAGCACCTCGGTCAGCAGCTGGCTGGTCGATTGCTCAACGCCCTTGGCGCAGAGCACGACAGGCTTTCCCTCCGCCACATGGGGGGCGAGTTCCTCCAGCATCCGGCGCATATGCTGGGCGGGCGTCACCATCAGCAGGGCGTCGCCATGGGCCGCTTCGGCAATGTCGCCGGTCGCGCGGATCGAGGGGTCGAGCGGAATGCCGGGCAGGAAGGCCCGGTTCTCATGGGCGGCATTCACCGCCTCCACGACGTCTGCCTCGCGGGCCCAGAGCGTCACCTCGCGGCCGGCCTTGGCCGCCACCTGGGCCAGCGCCGTTCCCCAGGCGCCGCCGCCAACCACCGATATTTTCTGGTATTTCTGGCTCAAGTGAGGTCTCCGGCGGGCAGGCTCATGTTGCAGGCGCTAACGATTGAACGATTCGTTGATTATTTACTTCGGCGCATTAAACTATCTGTATGAGCATTCAAGACGATACGCATCAGAAAATCCTCGCCGCCGCCAAACGCCGCTTCATGCATTACGGCTATGGCAAGACAACCATGGCGGAGCTTGCCGTCGATTGCGATATGTCGCCGGGCAATCTCTATCGATATTTCGCAGGAAAGCTCGATATTGCGGAGGCGATCTGCCGCGAGGCCTCGACCCAGACGGCGGAAGATCTCGGCCGGGTGCTGACCACGCCGGGCCGGACCGCCGCGCAGCGGCTTCACGATTTCCTGTTCATGGATCTCCGCGAAACCTTCCACAAACTGGAAGAAAACCCGAAAATCGTCGAGATGGCCCAGATCGTGACTGCCGAGCGGCCGGAATTCCATAATGAGGGCCTGGAGCGGGAGCGCGAGGTGCTGGCCCGTATCGTCGAGCTCGGCAATCTCTCGGGCGAGTTCAATGTGCCGGACCCCGATTTCGCCGCCGAGATGATCCAGGCGGCCACGCTCAAATTCTCCTATCCCCAGCTATTCACCCGCCTGCCGCTGCCGAAGCTCGAAAGGGAGCTCGAAGGCGTCTACCAGATCGTGGTGGCGGGACTTCGGGCCGGCTGCGCCTGTGTCGACCCGGAAAAACAGGCCGTCATGGCTTGAATCGTTCCAGACTTATCCACAAGCCTCTATTTTTGTTGCGCCGCATCTGACCGGAGGATGCGGCGCATTTTTAATTCAAGCCATTGAAAACACGCAATTTTCGTAGGGTCTGGAGACGCCTTGTGTTGCGTTGCAGCAACATAAATCCTGAACGCTGAATATTTTTTGTTTTATTCATTGTTTTTCATTCAAGGCTCCCCTACATCCAGCCTGTCAGCGGGGAACCCCGGAAAGCAGCCCCGCCGAAGCATCAGGAGACGAGCCATGATCACTCTGAATTCCAAGCTGACGAGCCGCGTTCTTACCCTCGCCGTCGCCGGCTATGCCGTCGTGTTTCTCGCCCAGGTCGCGTCCCAGTACGCGGTCTGAGCGAAGGCGAGACCGAATTTCAGGCGGAGACCCCGCCGTCCGAGAAGGAATACCGACATGACGCCGAACCGGAACATCCTCCCCCTCGCGGAGCGCGTCGCCACCAAAGCCGCCGCCGCGTTGCTCGTGGTCTACACGATTGCCCTGATCGTACAGACCTCGGGCGTCGCCCAGATCGTCTGAGCCGATCCGCAACAGGTTTCCTCGACCGGACTTCTTCCCTCCCCCCTCGATGGAAGTCCGGTGATCCCCGAGCCCTCCCCCCGAGGGCGCTTGACCCCGCCGCCTCCCCGCGGCGGGGTTCTTTTTTCAGGTGAGGGCGAGGTGCTGGCGGGCGAAGCGGGTGATGTGGGTGATTGCCTCGCGGCCTTCCGGAAGCATGTCGGCATTGAGCTGCCAGACATGCCAGACCTTCGGCCAGACCTCGAGCACGGTCTCGACGCCCGCGGCTTTCAGGTTTTCCGCCATGCGCACGGAATCGTCGCGCAGCATTTCGCACTCGCCGACCTGGAGCAGCACGGGCGGGAAGCCCGTCACATCGCCGAAGAGCGGCGAGAGGAAGGGATCGCGCTCGTCGAGCCCGTGAAAATAGGCAGGCTTCAGGCTGTCGAACATCTCCTCGACGAAAAGCGAATCGGCCTCGGCATTCTCGTGGCGCGAGGCGCCGGTGCCGGTCATGTCGGTCGCCGGCGAAAGGCAGATGAGCGCTGCCGGGAGCGGCAGACCCTCCGCCTTGAGGCGCAGGGCGAGCGCGAGCGTCAGGTTGCCGCCCGCGGAATCGCCGCCCGCGACAATCGATTTCGCGGCATAGCCCTTGTCGAGCAGCGCGCGGTAAGCGGCGACACAATCGTCGAGCGCGGCCGGATAGGGGTGTTCCGGCGCGAGGCGGTAGTCGATCGCATGGACGGGCACGCCGACCTCTTTCGCCAGACGCCAGGTGAGCGGGCGGTGGGTGCGGGGCGAGCCGCCGACGAAGCCGCCGCCATGGATATAGAAGAAGGTGCGGCTGTCATCGGCGCCGGGCGCCGAGAGGCGTTCCGTGGGCACGCCGCCAAGGGCGAGGTCTTCGACCGCGATATCGGCGGGGAGGCGCGACGTCCGCGCTTCCATCTGAAGCATCAATGGCCGCAGCAATTGCACATCGGGATTCTTGCGGAAGCGGCGCTTGATCTGCCAGCGCAGCAATTGATTGAGGAGAACAAGCTGCAGGCTCATGGGCTTCCTTCCGTCAGGCTTTCACGCCGGCGCCCCTTGCGGGCGCGGCTTCGGGGTCGAGCGGCCAGCGGGCGCGGGGCCCGGTATCGATCGGATCGGTGAGGCCGAGCGCCATGCGCTCCGCCCCCGCCCAGGCGATCATGGCGCCATTATCGGTGCAGAGCTTCAAGGGGGGGACAACAAATTCATAGCCGAAGGCATGGGCCGAAACCATCAGCCGCTCGCGCAGCACCAGGTTGGCGGCAACGCCGCCCGCCACGACAAGACGGCGATGGCCGGGCGGGATCAGATCATTCGCCGCGGCCATGGCGTTCTCGCAGCGGTCGGAAAGGACATCGCCGACCGCGCATTGGAAGGCGGCGGCAATATCGGCCTTGTCCTCCCCCGATAGGGTTTCCCGTCCTTCCGCAAGCTGGCGCACGGCGGTCTTGAGGCCCGAAAAGGAGAAATCGCAGCCCGGCCGCCCGGCCATGGGCCGGGGGAGCGGAAAGCGCGCGGCATTGCCCTCGCGGGCGATGCGCTCCACGGCGGGGCCGCCCGGATAGCCAAGCCCCATCAGCTTCGCCACCTTGTCGAAAGCCTCGCCCACCGCATCGTCGATGGTGGTGCCGAGGCGGCGATAGCGGCCGACACCCTCGACCACAAGCAGCTGGCTGTGGCCGCCGGAGACAAGAAGCAGGAGATAGGGAAAGGGGAGGCCGTCGGTCAGCCGGGCGGTGAGCGCATGGCCTTCGAGGTGGTTGACCGCAATGAAGGGGAGGCCGCGCGCCGCCGCGATGCCCTTTGCCGTCATCAGGCCGACGATGACGCCCCCGATAAGGCCAGGCCCTGCGGTTGCGGCGATGCCGTCGAGGTCGTCCCAGTCCGTGCCCGCCTCCTTCATGGCGCGGGCAATGAGCCCGTCCAGATGCTCGACATGGGCGCGGGCGGCGATTTCCGGCACCACGCCACCGAAAGGCGCATGGGCCTCGATCTGCGAGAAGACGGCATTGGAGAGGATTTCGCCCCGCCCGCCGCCCGCCGGGCGGCGCACCACGGCGGCCGCGGTCTCGTCGCAGCTCGTTTCGATGCCGAGGATGGTCAGGGGCCGGTTCATGCAGCTTCTTCTGGCAAAAATGCCCGGAACGCCCGGGCTTTCCTTCTCGCCTCGCGGACGAAAGGGCTATAAGGGGCCTCGGAACGAACCGCTCCGCGCGGGGTTCCCGCTGGCATACAACTTCAGAGACCCTCAATGCAACGCCGCTACCGCATCGGAACCCGTGGCTCGAAACTCGCGCTCATCCAGGCGAACGAGGTGGCGCGGCGGATCGCGCTTGCCGCCCATGCCCATGTGGAAGAGGTGACCGAGATCGTCGTGATCAGCACGGCAGGCGACCGGGTGCAGGACCGGGCGCTTTCGGAGATCGGCGGCAAGGGGCTCTTCACGGAAGAAATCGAGGAGCAGCTTCTCGATGCGCGGATCGATGTCGCGGTCCATTCGATGAAGGACATGCCGACCGTGCTGCCCGACGGGCTTGTAATCGATTGCCTGCTCGAGAGGGAAGACCCGCGCGATGCCTTCATCTCGCTGAAGGCTCCCTCTCTCGCGGCGCTGCCTGCGGGCTCGAAGGTCGGCACCTCGTCGCTCCGGCGCGCGGCGCAACTGAAGGCGCGGCGGCCCGATCTCGAGGTGGTGCCGTTTCGCGGCAATGTCGACACGCGGCTCAGGAAGCTTGCCGATGGTGTGGCGGATGCGACCTTCCTCGCCGTTGCGGGGCTCAACCGCATGGGGCTTTCGGACCGCATCACCGCTTCCATCGCGCCGGAAGAGATGCTGCCCGCCGTGGCGCAGGGCGCGATCGGCATCGAGCGGCGCGCAGGCGACGATGAAGCGTTTCATCTGCTGCAGAAAATCCATCATGGCGAGACCGGATTGCGCGTCGCGGCCGAGCGGGCGCTGCTCGCCGTACTCGACGGCTCCTGCCGCACGCCGATTGCAGCGCTTGCGGAAATCTCGGGCGAGCGGATGAGGCTGCGCGGCATGGTGCTGACGCCGGATGGCACAGAAGTGATCGAGACGGAGCGCGAGGGGCTTGCGCAGGATGCGGTCACCATGGGCATGGATGCGGGCGAAGAACTCAAATCCCGCGCGGGTCCGAATTTCTTTTCGGGCGCGTGAGGCAGATGCGGCTCCTCGTCACGCGGCCCGAACGGGAGAGCGAGGCGCTCGCCGCCGAACTTCGCGCGCGCCGCCATGAGGTGACGATCGCGCCGCTTCTCTCGATTCATTTTCTCGACGATGTGGCGCTGCCGCAGCTCGCATGGCAGGCGCTTCTGGTGACGAGTGCCAATGGTGCGCGCGCATTGGCGCGGCAGGCCGATGAAAATCTGAAACGGATTCCCGTCCTCGCGGTGGGCGAGGGGAGCGCGGCCGCGGCGCGTGCGGAAGGCTTTGCGAATGTCCGCGCAGCGGAAGGCGATGTGAATGCGCTCGATGCGCTGGCGGCGCATGTGCTCGATCCGGGCAAGGGGCCACTCCTCCATGCGGCGGGCAGCGTGCTCGCCGGCGACCTGAAAGCGATGCTCGAGGCGCGCGGCTTCGAGGTCGAGCGCGCGGTGCTTTACAAGGCGGAGAAGCGCGCGCTGCCGGAGAGCGTCCTTGCGGCCCTCAAGGCGGGCGGGATCGACGGCGTGCTCTTCTTCTCGCCGCGCACCGCACGGCAGTTCGCTTCTCTCATGCGGGAGGCGGGCCTTGCCCCTTTCCCCGGGCGCGTCACGGCCTATTGTCTGTCGGCGGCGGTTGCGGATGAGCTTTCCGGGCTCGGCATCGCCGAGATCCGGGTCGCGGCAAGCCCGTCGCTCGATGCGCTTCTCGCGCTTATTTCCGCCTGATTTTTCCCGGAAGTTCAGCCTGACCCGGCGCGTCCGCTTCTCTATAGTGTGGGCGATGCCGGAACCCTCCCCCGAGAAGGCCTCGCCATGAGTGATTCAGATAACAAGAATTCCAACGACGCATCCTCGACGTCCGGCGAAACGCAGGCCGAATATCTGAAGCCCGAAACGGGACAGCGCGACAGCCGCCCGCGCGAGAACCGCAAGGAAGCGCCGGTGCTGGACGGCGTGGCGGAAGAGGTGAAGGGCGAGGAGCAGGCGCCGAAGGAAGGCCCCGGCGAGCGAGCGGCCGCGAAACCGGCGAAGGGCCGGAACGGATATTCAGGACTTCTCCTTGCGGGCGGTGCGGGGCTTGGCGGCGCGGCGGCCATGCTGCTCGGCCTTTTCGCGCTCGGCGTGCTGCCGGCGGGCGAGGAAGACAATGCGCGACTCACCGCCTATGGCGACCGGCTCGATGCGCTCGAAGAGGCGGCGGGGACGAGCGCCGGTGCGAATGGCGAAGCGCTTGCCGCGCTCTCCTCGCGTCTCGATGCGCTTGAGGGAAATCTTGCCGCGCTTTCCGATGCGCCGGACGGTGCGGCGGCGATCAACGAGCGGCTCGACGGGATTGCGGGCGAGGCGGGCGATCTCAAATCCGCGCTGGGCGATACGCGCGAAACGGTGGCTTCGCTGCAGCAGGCGGTTTCCGCCCTTGAAACGCGGCTACCGCCCGAAGGGCTCGGTGCGCGTGTCGAGGGCGTCGATGCGCTGGTGAAGGCGCTCGATATCCGCCTCGCCGCGCTCCTGCCCGAGATCGAGAAGATGGAAGCGCGCGTCGCGGCGCTCGAGGAAGAGGCGGAAGACCCCGATGCTGCGGCGCGGGCGGCGCTCGGCCTTGCGCTTGCCAATCTTGCACGCGCGGCGGAAAGCGCCGGCAGCTTCGAGACGGAGCTTGGCGTGGTGCGGACCTTCCTGCCGAACGAACCCGAACTCGAGGCGCTTGCCTCTTCAGCGCAATCCGGCGTGCCGACACGCGCGGCGCTGGAAGCGCGCTTTCCTTCGCTCGCGCAATCGATCTTCGATGCGGAGAGGCGCGCCGATGAAGACGGGCTCTGGTCGCGCTTCGTTTCCAATGCGAAATCGCTGGTGACGATCAGGCGTACGGGCGAGATTTCCGGCGAGACGACGGAAGCGGTTGTCGCGCGCATGGAAGAGCGCTTGAAGGTGCAGGATCTCGGCGGCGCGGTCGCGGAAGCCGAAGCGCTTTCGGGTCCCGCGGCGGAGGCGGCGGGCCCATGGATCGGCGACGCGAAGGCGCGGCTTGAAACGGATCGCCTTGTGCGCGAATTGAGCGCGCGGCTTGCGGGCGAGCTTGCGGCGGCGAGGGGCTGACATGCTGCGCGCGCTTTACACCTTTCTCATCATCGCCGTTCTAAGCGGTATCGCGATCTGGCTTGCCGACAATCCGGGCGAGCTCGTCATGCATTGGCGCGGCTATGAAATCCGCACAAGCTTCGTGATCGGCGTGGCGGCGATGGCGCTCGCGGCCTTTCTCGCGCTTTTCGTCTACCGGATCGTCGTGAGTTTCATCGAGACGCCGGCAAGCGTGTCGGCCTTTCTCGAAAAGCGCCGTCAGCAAAAGGGTTTTCTTGCGCTGTCGCGCGGCATGGTGGCGGTCGCCGCCGGCGATGCGGGCGATGCGAAACGCTATGCGGCGCAGGCGCACAAGCTTCTCGATGCACCGCCACTGACGCTGCTCCTTGCCGCGCAGGCCGCGCAGCTCGAAGGCGACGAGGCGGGCGCAACGAAATATTTCGAAGAGATGCTGGCGGCGCCGGAGACGGAGTTTCTCGGGCTTCGCGGGCTCTTCATCCAGGCGCGGCGCGCGGGCGACCGCGACAGGGCGCTTGCCCATGCAAGGCGCGCCTTCACGCTGCGTCCGCAAACGCCATGGGCCGCGCAGGCCGTGTTCGAGATCGAGGCGGCGGAAGAAGACTGGGACGGCGCGCTGAAAACGCTCGACCGCGTGGTCGCCGCGAAGCTCATTCCGCGCGACGACGGGCGCCGCCGCCGTGCGGTGCTGCTCGCCGCAAAGGCGATGACGGCGGAAGAGGCGGCGCGGATGCAGACGGGCGAGGCGCGCGACGCCGCGCTCAACCAGGCAGCGAAGCTCGCGGCGGAGGCTGCATCGCTCGAGCCGCACTTCGCGCCGGTGGCGGCGCTTGCCGCGCGGCTTCACGCGGCGACAGGCAAGCTCCGCAAGGGCATGAAGCTTGTGGAGGAGGCCTGGAAGTCGGAGCCGCATCCCGATCTTGCCGATGTCTGGCTCGAGATGATCGAGGGCGAGACGGGCTATGACAGGGCGGAGCGGGCAAGGGCGCTTGCCGCGCGCCAGCCTGGCCATGTCGAGAGCCGGATTCTCGAAGCGCGCGGCGCGATCCTCGCGCGCGACTGGGCGGGCGCGCGCAACGCGCTCTCCGCCTATGCCGGTCCCGGGGCGAGCGAGGCGCCGACGCAGCGCATCTGCGAATTGATGGCGGAGATCGAGGAAGGCGAGTTCGGCGACCGGGGGGCGGCGCGCGGCTGGCTCACCCGCGCGCTGCATGCGCCGGAAGACCCGCAATGGAGCGGCACCGGCTACCGGGCGCATCGCTGGTCGCCGATCAATCCGGTGACGGGCGAATTCGACGAGCTCCGCTGGAGCGTTCCGGCGACCGCGCCCGCCGCCGCCCTGGAGCCCCAAGAAGACGCCGCATCCGGAACGCTGCCCGTGCCCGCGGAAGAGAGCGCGGCGGCGGAGGAATCCGCGCCCGAGGCCGATGCGGCCGCCGAGAAGCCGAGCGAGGTGCTTGTCTTCCGGCCGCCTCTCCCCGATGATCCGGGGCCTGACGATGAAGCCGACGGGGCTTCGGGGGAGGCCCGGGGGGAACGCAAATGGTAGGACGCATACTGGCGGGCACGCTGACGCTGATCGTGCTCGCGTTTGCCGTGATCGTTATTTCGGTGGTGCGGTTCGATGTGCCGCGCGAGCAGCTTGTCGGCAAATATGCAGGCGGCGCCTCGCAATTCGCGACGCTGCCTTCGGGCGCGAGCGCGCATATCCGCGACGAGGGCAATCCGTCGGGGCCGGTGCTCGTGCTGGTGCATGGCTCCAATGCCTCGCTCCACACCTGGGAGCCCTGGGTGGCCGAACTCGGCGGGACCTATCGCATCGTCAGCATGGACCTGCCGGGGCATGGGCTGACGGGCCGGGTGCCGGGAGACGATTATTCGCGCGAGGCGATGGCCGCTTTCGTGATCGAGGTCATGGATGCGCTCGGCATCGACCGCTTCGCGATCGGCGGCAATTCGATGGGCGGCGGCGTTTCGGCCATGGTCGCGCTCGAGAACCCCGAGCGCGTTTCGGCGCTGCTGCTCGTCAATTCGGCGGGCATTCCGGTCGAGCGCGACGCGAATGACGTGCCGCTCGCCTTCCGCATCGCGAGCATGCCGGTCATCAGCAAGGCGATGCGTTATGTGCTGCCGCGTTCGGTGGTCGAGGAGGGGGTGCGGAAGGTCTTTGTCGACCAGTCGAAGGTGACGGACGAGATGGTCGCGCGCTATTTCGACCTGACCCTCCATGAAGGCAATCGCGATGCGACGCGGATCCGCTTCGCGCAGAATGCGGCGCGGGACGAGGTGGCCTTCGCCGCCCGGCTCGGCGAGATTTCGGCGCCGACCCTCATCATCTGGGGCGATCGGGACGGGCTCATTCCGGTTTCGGCGGCGCATGAGTTCAAGACCCGCATTCCGCATGCCGAGCTCGTGATCTACGAGAATGTCGGCCATATCCCGATGGAGGAAGTGCCGGAAGAGAGCGCTGCCGACGTCGCGGCCTTCCTCGCCGCTGCGCTTGCACCCGCCGCTCCGGCCGCTCCCGAAGCCTCTGCCGCCGGGGAGGGCGAGCCGGAGGCCGGGGCCTCGGAAGAGGAGACCGGGGAGGAAGAGGGCGCAGAATAGGGCGCCGCTCCCTACTCCCTGTTGCCAAAGGGCTCGGGGCGGGGTATCTCAAGGGCCCTCGCGCGGGGCCTTGCGGCCTGCCGGCGCCGCCGCCTTAGCTCAGTTGGTAGAGCACCTCATTCGTAATGAGGGGGTCGCGTGTTCGAGTCACGCAGGCGGCACCATTTCCTCGCTCCAAAAGTTGCTTGCCGTGAGGCGTCCTGCAGCGCATTTAGGACATGCTGCGGGGACTTGCCGTGCGTCCTTCCGGGGCGCGGCGGCGAAAAGTTGAGAGGTGGAGATGAGCGACGGCAAACTCGCAAGTTTCAAGGGCCGGATGCTGATGGTCGGGTTCGGCAGTATCGGCCAGGGCGTGCTGCCGCTGATCCTGCGCCATCTCGACATCGAACCGTCGCAGATCGCCGTGCTCACCGCCGATGAGGCGGGGCGCGAGGAAGCGGAAGCTTATGGCGTCTCCTTCACGGTGACGCCGCTCAGGCAGGGCAATTATCTCTCGATCCTCGATCCGCTGATCGGGCCGGGCGATTTTCTCGTCAATCTCTCGGTCGATGTGTCGAGCCTTGCGCTGGTCGAGTTCTGCCGCTCGAAAGGCGCGCTCTATCTCGACACCTGCATCGAGCCCTGGAGCGGGCAGTATACGGATACGAAGCGTTCGCCGTCGCAGCGCTCGAATTATGCGCTGCGCGAGGCGGCGCTGGCGCTGAAGCGGAAATATGAAAGCGGGCCGACCGCGGTTCTCACGCATGGCGCCAATCCGGGCCTCGTCTCGCATTTCGTGAAGCAGGCGATGATCGACATTGCGCGCGACACCGGCGTAAAGACGGAGGTGCCGAAAAGCCGCGAGGCCTGGGCCTCACTCGCCGCGCGGCTCGGCATCAAGGTCATTCACATCGCCGAGCGCGACACGCAGGTCTCGCCCATTCCGAAATCGGTCGGCGAATTCGTCAATACATGGTCGGTCGACGGCTTCGTCAGCGAAGGCTGCCAGCCGGCCGAGCTTGGCTGGGGCACGCATGAGCGGCACATGCCGGCGGACGGGCAGGGCCATGCCGAGGGCTCGCGCTGCGCGATCTATCTGACGCGGCCCGGTGCCTCGACCAGGGTGCGCAGCTGGACGCCGAATGAAGGGCCCTATCATGGCTGGCTCATCACGCATGGCGAGGCGATCTCGCTTGCCGATTATTTCACGGTGAGGGAAGGCGGCGCGGCGAGCTACAGGCCGACGGTTCACTATGCCTATCACCCCTGCCATGTGGCGGTGCTGTCGCTCCACGAACTTGCCGGCAAGAACTGGAAGATGCAGCCGCACAAGCGGCTCATGATGGAGGAGATCACCGAGGGCATGGACGAGCTCGGCGTGCTGCTGATGGGCCATGCGAAAGGCGCCTACTGGTACGGCTCGCAGCTCACCATCGAGGAGGCGCGGGCCTGCGCGCCCTACAACAATGCGACGAGCCTGCAGGTGACGGTGGCGGTGCTTTCGGGCGTCATCTGGGCGATCGAGAATCCGGACCGCTGGATCACAGAGCCCGAGGAGATGGATTTCGAGCGCATCCTCGATATTTCGCGGCCCTATCTCGGAAAGATGGTGGGCGCCTATAGCGACTGGACGCCGCTGCTCGACCGGGGGCTGCTCTTCCCCGAGGACCTCGACGAAGACGATCCCTGGCAGTTCAAGAATTTCCGCGTCGTCTGACGCCGGACCCCTCAAGGGACTGAAAACGGAAAGGCCGTGCCCCGCGGTGACGGGTACGGCCTTTCGCCTGTCCGGACCTGCCTGACCCTCATTCGCGCCGGGGAAGGCAACCCTCGGTCGTCGGAACGCGGGCAGTTCCGGTTCAGTGCTGCGGCACGCCGCGATAGAGAAGGCCGGCCCGGTTCGCCTGCGGCTTGCCCTTGTGCATATCGGCCGAATGGTGGCTCGCACCGCGATAATTCATCAGGGCGTCCTTCGAGGGACCCTGCTGCTTGCCGCCATGGTGCTCGACGCCCCTGTAGGTGAGATCGCTCATCTGATTGCTCCGCCTGAAAGAGTAAGTTCGTATCCGCTGTCTCACACTCAATATGAGCAACATGTGTAAGTTTGTCAATATGAGCGAGAGGCGTAGTTACACATTTCTTGGACAGCGGCGAAAGGCGCTGGTAGAAGGGGAAAGGCAAGGATTCCGGCGGGTTTCTGCCCTGCGGCGATGTATGAGTGAAGGTGAATATGGAAAAACTTGACCAGCGGATTCAGCTCGTTGCCTCGGTCGAGTTCAACAATCTCGTCGACCGCTGGCGCCGCGAGCAGGCGGACCTGCCCTCGCGTTCCGAGGCCATACGCCGCCTCGTGCTTCACGGCCTCGAATATGAAAAGAGCTATCCCATGCGCATGATCACCGCGATTATCCGGCCCCATAAATACGAGGAATTGCGCGACGCGCTGGTCGCCATCGGCATCGAGGGCATTACGGTCACCCAGGTGCAGGGCTTCGGCCGGCAGCGCGGCCATTCGGAAATCTATCGCGGCGCGGAATATCGCGTGATGGAGGTGCCGAAGGTCCGGATCGACGTGGCGGTGAGCGCCGAACTCGTCGAAAAGGCGGTCCGCGAGATCGAGCGGGCGGCACAGACCGGCAAGACCGGCGATGGAAAGATTTTCGTGCAGCCGCTCGAGCAGGTGGTCCGCATCCGGACCGGCGAAACCAACGAATCGGCGCTCGGCTGAGCCCCTATTCCACTTAACGAAAACGGTGAATTTCCCTAACGGGACGTTTACCCGGCCGCAAGGAAGCGCCGGTTATCTTCTGTCCGAAACTGGCAGAAAGACCGCGTTGCTTCCATGTTCGGGCAGAAACTCTCACAGCGCAGCCGCCGCAAGTCGCTCCTGGCGGATTATTCCTCGACCCTTGGCGAGCTCGTATCGCGCCAGCGGTCGGAGGCAGCACTGCGCTCCGCCAAGATCGAATCCGACATGGCGAGCCGGACGAAGTCCGAATTTCTCGCCAATATGAGCCATGAGCTCCGGACGCCGCTCAACGCCATTATCGGCTTTTCGGAATTCATCCAGCATATCGCGGCAAGCGGAAAGCCGTCCGACAAGACGGTCGAGTATGCCGAGCATATTGCAGGCGCCGGGCGTCATCTCCTCAACATCATTTCGGACATTCTCGATATCTCGAAGATCGAGAGCGGCACGTTCCAGCTTGCGCGCGAGGAGCATGACCTGCGCGAATTGATCGATGCCTGCACGGTGCTGATCGATCCGCGCGTGCGCGAGAAGCATCAGGTGCTCGAAGTAAAGGCAGATCCCGTGCTGCCGCAGATGCAGATCGACGTGCGCCGCATCAAGCAGGTGCTGCTCAACCTTCTGTCCAATGCGAACAAGTTCACCGCCGAGGGCGGCCGCATCGTGCTGGTCGCGACCCGCACGCCCGACGGCGGCGCAACCGTCGCCGTCGCCGATACAGGCATCGGCATGACGAAGGAACAGATCGACTATGCCATGACGCCGTTCGGCCAGGTGCAGTCGAGCTATTCGCGCGGCCATGAAGGCACGGGGCTCGGCCTGCCGATTGCGGCTGCGCTGACGAAGCTCCATGGCGGCGAGTTTCACATTCATAGCGAACCCGGGCGGGGAACCACGGTCTTCTTCACCCTGCCGCCTGCGAAAGCGGGCAAGGACGGGTCGCGCAATCGAGGCGAAAGACAATGAGCACTCTGCACCAGACGGCGGCGGCAGATGAGGCAGCGGCGCCGGAAGCGCCGCCCGTCATCGAGCGCCGGGGCATGCCGGCCTCGCCGCCGAAGCGCGTTGCGCATATCGTGTCCGTGTCGGGATCGCAGGCGATCGCCGTACTCGAAAAGGAAGCGGCGGCAGAGCTTTCCTTTCACCGCATCGAGATCGGCCAGCTCGTCAAGATTCCGACGCCGGGCTCGGCGGTGATCGGCCTGGTCTCCGCCGTCAGTTCGCCGTCGCCCGCAGGTGGCGGCGGCACCGACGAGATCCGCCTTGTCGAACTCAATCTCGCCGGCGAAGTGGTGGACGAACCTGCAAGCGGCAGGCTCACCTTCCGGCGCGGCGTGTCGCATCTGCCCGCGATCGGCGATGCGGTGCTGCTCGCGGACCGGCACGACCTTACCCGTGTCTATACGCAGCCCAATGTGGCGACGGTCGAGGTCGGATCGCTCTATCAGGACCCGGAGGTGCCGGCGCGCTTCATCGTCGACGATCTTCTCGCCAAGCATTTCGCCGTGGTCGGCACGACGGGCTGCGGCAAGTCCTGCGCGCTTACCGCCATCCTGCAGCGCGTACTCGAGGCGCATGCGCATGCGCATATCGTCATGCTGGACGTGCATAATGAATATCCGACGGCCTTCGGCGAGCGCGCCGAGCTCATCGATCCCGGCAATCTCCACCTGCCCTTCTGGTTGCTCAACTTCCAGGAACTTTCGGCGGCGCTCACGACCGGCGACGCGCATCACGACGCGGAAGTCGAAATTCTTTCCGATGCCGTGGTGGCGGCGAAGCGGCGCTATTCCGATGCTTCGTCCAATCGGCAGCTTTCGCGCCGGCCGGGCGATACGGGCGGGATGAGCGTCGACGCGCCGACGCCCTTCAGGCTCTCGGATGTGCTCGCCTTTCTCGAGGAGCAGCTCGGCAAGCTCGACCGTACGCAGGCGACGCTCCCCTATCGCCGCCTGAAGAGCAGGATCGAGACGCTGGCGAGCGACCAGCGCTATTCCTTCATGTTCGGCAGCCTGACCGTGCAGGACACGATGACCGATATTCTCGGCCGTTTGTTCCGTGTACCGAATGACGGCCGTCCGATCACGGTGATCGATCTTTCGACCGTGCCGCCGGAAATTCTCGATGTCGTGATTTCGGTGATTTCGCGTCTCGCCTTCGATCTCGCGGTCTGGAGCAAGGGCGGCTTGCCGATGCTCCTCGTCTGCGAGGAGGCGCATCGCTATGCGCCGGCATCGGGCAACGGTTTCGAGCCGACGCGGCAGGCCCTGTCGCGCATTGCGAAGGAGGGCCGCAAATACGGGCTGTCGCTCGCGCTCGTCACGCAGCGCCCGTCGGAACTCGATGCCACGATCCTTTCCCAGTGCAGCACGGTCGTCGCGATGCGGCTCTCGACGGAACGCGACCAGCAGGTGATGCGCGCGAATACGCATGACGGGGCGCTCGACCTTCTCGATTTCCTGCCGCTGCTCGGCGACCGCGAAGCCATCGTGCTCGGCCAGGGCGTCGCCATGCCCATGCGGATCAAGTTTGCCGACATTTCCACCCGCGGCGTGCCGCGGAACCACAATGCCGGTTTCTCGCAGTCCTGGAGCAAGCCCAATCTCGATCGGGCGGGGCTCGAGGCAATCGTCTCGCGCTGGCGTCATGCGGGGCGCGAGCGTCATCAGGGGTAGGCAGGGCTTCAAACTCCAGTGTCACCCCGGCACTTGTTGCCGGGGCCCACTCGCCTATCCGTTCAGTTTGAGATAGAGGTCGTCCCAGTCGGGGTTGTCACGTTCGATCATGCGAATCTTCCAGACGCGGGGCCATTCCTTCATCGTCTTCTCGCGCTGGATGGCGCGTTCGATCTCGTCATATGGCTCGGCATAGACGAGTCGATGAACGCGATATTTCTTCGTGAACTTCGACCCGATTCCTTGGCGGTGCTCCCAGACGCGGCGGGCAAGGTTGTTTGTAACGCCAATATAGAGCGTCCCGTGCTTGCGGCTGGCGAGGATGTACACGAAATAGCTCATCTGTGCCGCGACGTGGATTGGGTCCCGGGGACAAGCCCCGGGATGACATTGAGTATTATATTGATGGCGAATATCGGCGCTGCATATGCAGCAGGCACTCCGTCGGGCTAAGGTGCGGGCCTCCGTTCACCCCCTTCCCGCGAGGTCATGCCCCATGTTCCGCCCGCTCCTTCTGCCGCTCGTCCTCATCGCGCCGCTTCTTGCCGCTTGCGGCGAATCCGCCAATGAGAGCGGCGCTCTCGAAGTGCGCGACGCCTGGGTACGCGCCAGTGCGACGCAGACGGGCGCGGCCTATCTCACCATCGAGAACAAGACGGGCGACGGCGATGTCCTTCTGGAGGCGCGCTCGCCCGTGGCCGATACGGTCGAAATCCATGACATGACGGTGGAAGACATGGTCATGCGGATGCGCCGTCTCGGCAATCTGCCGGTGGCTTCGGGCGAAACGGTCGAGCTTGCGCCGGGGGGCAAGCACATCATGCTGATCGGCCTTGAGGCGCCGCTCGAGGAGGGCCAGACGGTGCCCCTCACGCTCGTTTTCGAGACGGCGGGCGAGGTCGAGGTGGAAGCGCCGGTGCGCGCGGCGGGCCATAGCGGGCATTGAACCCGCTCTCCTCACTGATTCGGGTATGTGATTGTTGCAACGCACATGTTCAGTGTGCGTTGCAACAACGTTAATGGCAAAATGCATCCATGTGCCGTAATACGTTACGGCCGTGTCATAAATGCCATAGACCTCCCGAATGTTGCATCCGGAGCCCCGCTCCGCATCTTCGCGGTCTTGACTCAAACCACTAATAAATGTGGGCTAACGAGTGAGGGATGCTGACTGGCCGGGGGGGAACAGTCGAATGCTTTCATACATATATTCGTCCTACCTCCCGACCTGGCTGCAAAGTTAGTGAAGCCATCGAGGATCGAGGAGGATCGCTCTATGAAAAGAGGAAGCTTGCGCTCAGTGCTGCTCGGCAGCGCTGCGGCGACGATGCTGATCGCATCGGCAGGCACAGCCAACGCTATCGAATATAATTTCGGCAGCGTAAGGGTGCATTTCGACACCACGCTCAGCGCCGGTGTGTCGATGCGGACCGTCGACACCAACCATCTGTATCTGCCGACCTCGAACGGTGGCCCGGTGACGGATACGCCGGACGGACCGGCCTTCTTCCAGTCGGGTACGGGCGGCGCCTATGCGACGAACGAAAACGCGGGTGCAGACATCAACGCGTATCAGCCGAAGATTTCCGGCTCGATCAACACGGATGACGGCCGCCTGAACTTCAATCGCGGCGATCTGATCGGCAATACCTACAAGATGACCAACGACATTCAGGCGGAGTGGAGGAACTTCACGTTCTTCTCGCGCGTGAACTCGTATTACGACGCCGTGCTCGCGAGCGACAGCTCTTATGACCGTTCGAACCTCATCGACGGCGAAGCCGATGCAGCGCGCGATATCCGCCTGCTCGACCTTTATGTTGCCGGTAACTTCGACGTGGGCAGCCTGCCGCTCAACGTCCGTCTCGGCAAGCAGGTCATCAGCTGGGGTGAATCGACCTTCCTGCTCAATGGCGTGAACTCGGTCAACCCGATCGACGTCAATGCGTTCCGCCGCCCCGGCGCGGAAATCAAGGAAGGCCTCGTTCCGGTCTGGGCGATCGATGCCTCGATCGGCCTGCCCTACAATCTCTCGCTCGAAGCCTTCTATCAGCTTCAGTGGGCGGGCTTCCAGCTCGACCGTCCGGGTACGCCCTTCTCGACGTCCGACGTGACGGGCTATGGCAGCGGCGTCGGCGGCAACTTCAATGCCACGTCGTTCCTGACGGGCGGGCCTGGCTCCGGCATCTTCCGGAACTGCTCGAACCCGAACGCGATCAGCGCCGCCTTCGACGCCGCCTATAATGGTGCAGGCAACAATCTGCGCGATTGCGGCGCCGACGCGCTGGACTACACCGCCTACAACTCCCGGCTGCCCTATGGCGGCCTCGGAGCCGGCCAGTGGGGCACGCTGTCGAATGGCAGCACCGAAGCGCTCCGTCTCGCCTATGGCGACTCGGGCATCGTGGCCCGCGACCGCGACCGCGAGCCGAGCGACAGCGGCCAGTACGGCATTGCCGCGCGCTGGTATTCGGAAGATCTGAACAATACCGAGTTCGGCTTCTACTTCATGAACTACCATTCGCGTCTGCCGATCGCCAGCGAGCGTATTCAGATCGACTGGACGCAGGCGGAAGTCGGCACCTATTCGCTTGCCGGCCCGACGACCGGCGTGCAGAGCCGTGCGCTGCAGTACAACAGCTGTAACGCCGCCAACGGCGCCGCGGCGACCACCACGCAGCCGAACGCTGCTGTGTATGGTGTGCCTCTCGGCCTGAGCACCGCGACGCTGGACTATCTCAACAGCGCCATCGTGACGGATCCGGACGGCATCTATGCGGCGGGTCTGGCCTATGCCGACGCCTTCTATGCCGGCAGCGCCGCTGCTGGCCCGGTGGTCACCGGCCCGGCGGGCGTGATCAACGCCTTCAACACGGGTATCGAAGGCTACGATCTGACGACCGCGCCGGGTGTGGGCGCCTTGTTTGCCGGCATGGCCAATCCGGTCGTGCAGGCGAACTCGCTGCTCGCGCTCATGATCGCCAACTGCGCGCTCGTGGCCCAGCAGTCCACGTCGGTTATCCCCGGCGTCACCCCCTATCTGGTGACGGACGGAACGGAAATCATGCTTGCCGCCGGTCCGCAGGCGACGCCTGCGATCGGTCTCTACTTCGAGTATCCTGAAGACATCAAGCTCTATGGCTTCAGCTTCAACACCACGCTGGGCACCTGGGGTGTGCAGGGTGACGTGACCTATCGTTCGAACCAGCCGGTGCAGTACGACACCGACCAGCTGACCATCAACGCACTTCGCCGCGGCTGCGTCTTCGAGCAGATCACGGGCGGTGCGGTCGGCTCGGCCTTCGGTGCCAACGACACCTATAGCCCTGCCGGTTGCGGCAGCATTGCAAGCGGTTCGTCGATGGACATCCAGGGCTATGAGCGGACCGAGATCTACACCGCTCAGGTGGGCACGACGGCGACCTATTCGGCGTCGAACCCGCTGATCGGAGCCACGGGCGCCGATCTCGGCATCCTGGTGACGGAAGTCGGCATGATGTATGCGCCGGATGCGCCTGCTGAAAACTCGCCGGTCTCCACTCGCCGGTGGCAGAACGTCTGCACCAGCGGCGGTACGGACCTTCCGCTTGCCGGTGCGCTCGGTCTCGCCACCCGTCAGGGTTGCCGTCCGACCTCCGTGTCCTGGGGTTACGTCCTTCTCGGTCAGCTCCAGTACAACAACGCGTTCGGTACTGCGATCACTCTGAACCCGACGCTGGCGTGGAGCCACGGCGTTTCCGGCAACAGCCCGGCGCCGCTCTCCAACTACCGCGAAGGTGCGAAGTCGGTGAGCCTCCAGCTCAACGGCTCCTACCAGAACTGGCGCGGTGGCATCAGCTACACGAACTTCCTCGGCAACGAGAAGTATCAGGGTAGCGGTGACATGGACTTCGTGTCGCTCAACGTCTCCTACGCCTTCTGATCTTCAGAAGCGTGTGACGCAAATGGACCCGGCGGCCTCGGCCGCCGGGTTTTTCTTTTGCCGCGCGGACATTCATGTTGCGCCGCACCATAAGCGCGGCGATGCCGGAATAATCCGTCTACGGATTTTTCATGCCGCTTGGGCGGGGCTTGCCCGTGAAACTCACATTAAAAAGATTTAATGGAAAAGCCGGGCAAAGCGCCCGAAAATCGAGGGTAATAGAGGCTTGGGAGACACAGAATCCGCTTCCGCCGATTTGCGCCTCCTAGGCAATTTGCTATCATCGGTTCCGATCAAGGCGGGGAAACCGGCCTCGATATGCGGTGCAAAAACATCAAGAGCACCCGTGTCGAAAGCCCAGAAGAAATCCAGTGGAGGGAATTTATATGAAAAGGACTACCTTTTTGGTGTCCGCCCTTGCGATCAGCGCAATCGCGACAAGCGCGTTGGCCAAGGTTCCGGAAGCCCAGGTGAATCGTCTGGGGAACGATCTGACCCCGATGGGCTCGGAAAAGGCCGGCGAGGGCGATATCCCTGCCTGGACCGGCGGTCTGCAGACCGTGCCGAGCAATGTCAGCTACAAGCCGGGCGACAAGCTCGCCAACCCGTTCGCCAGCGACCCGATCAAGTACACGGTCACCGGCCAGAACATGGGACAGTATGAAGCGCTGCTCACGCCGGGCTACAAGGCGATGCTGCAGACCTATCCGTCCTACAAGATGAACGTCTATGAGACGCGCCGCTCCTGCGCCTTCCCGGATCGCTACTATGAAGCGACCAAGCGCAATGCCCAGGTCGGCGAACTCGTCGGCGGCGGCGCGGGCGTCAGCGAAGCCATTTTCGGCACGCCGTTCCCGATCGCCAACAACGCGCTCGAAATGGTCTGGAACCACACGCTGCGTTACCGCTCGTTCAAGGCGGTGCGTCAGTTTGCTGCGGCGCCGGTCACGCGCGGCGGCGACTACACGCTGCAGATCGTGCAGGACGAAGCCATTCTCGCCTGGTCGGATCCGTCCAAGCAGCGCGCCGAAGACCTGAACAACATCTCGATCTACTACATCGCGAACACGATTGCTCCGGCCCGTGCCGCGGGTAACGTGATCCTGGTGTACGAAGCCCTGAACGCCCAGGTGCAGCCGCGCCAGGCCTGGCAGTACAGCCCGGGCACCCGCCGCGTGCGCCGCGCGCCGAACATCGCCTATGACAATCCGGGCACGAACTCGGACGGTCTGTCGACCTCGGACGCGTTCGACGGCTATAACGGTGCGCCGGACCGCTACGACTGGACCGTGCTCGGCAAGAATGTCCGTCTGGTTTCGGCCAATGCCTATGAAGGCGAGTCGACGCCCTATCGCGACTATCTGACGGCCGCTCACCTGAACCAGGACAAGGTGCGTTACGAAGCCCGCCGCGTGTGGGAATTCGAAGCCAAGCTTCGTCCGAACACCCGTCACGTCTATTCGCGCCGCGTCTATCACAACGAAGAAGACGCGTGGCAGATGTCGACCGTGGAACTCTATGACGGCCGTGGCCAGCTCTGGCGCGTGCAGGAAATGCACCAGATCCAGCGCTACAACGTGCCGCTCTGCGGCTCCGCCGGCGAAATCGTGTACGACCTGCAGGCCGGCCGCTATCTGGCGCTCGCGCTGCAGAACGAAGAGCCGCCGGTGAACTACTTCGCCGACGAACTCGATCCGTCGCGCTACACGCCGAACTCGATCCGTCAGCTCGGCGTCCGCTAAGAGCTGAGGAAGAACAAGCAGAGGCCGGGCCCGGAAACGGGTCCGGCCTTTCGCTTTCAGGGCGTTCCCCGGAAGCCCTTAACCATGGCACCTCGCGCCGCTGCGTCATTTGTGCGCGAGGCCAAGACGCGCTCGAAAAAATGCGCTATAAGATCGGAAAAACGATATAACAATCGAAAAACAGGGGGTTGCCGCCCGGCTGGCGGAGACCGGAAAAACCGGTCCCGGCAGAGCAGGCAGCGGCCGGAAATGCCCGAGTGCAGGAGCTCTAGTTCATGTCTTCGTCTGATCTTTCCGTCGTCTCGAATTGGGCGCAGCGCCTTCGGCTTGCGTCGATCGCCGCCATTGGCGCCGTCATGCTGAGTTTCGGCCCCACCGCGCTGCCCGCCGCCGCGCAGGACGAGGGCGAAGCCGGTCCCGAATATGCAATGCAGTCTTCGCTCGCGGCGGAATCGCTTCTGCTCGATGCGACCTATGCCAATGGCCGTCTGATCGCTGTCGGCGAATTCGGCCATATCGTTCTTTCCGACGATCGCGGCGCGACGTGGCGTCAGGCGCAGTCGGTGCCGACACAGGCGACGCTTACGGGCGTGACATTCGTCGGTGAGAATGTCGGCTTCGCCGTCGGTCACGATGCGACCGTGCTGCGCACCACGGATGGCGGCGAGAACTGGGATCTCGTCTATAACGACTCCGAATCCGAAATGGCCTTCATGACGGTCTATTTCGAGGACGAGAACCGCGGCTTCGCCATGGGCGCCTTCTCCTTCATCGTCGAAACGACCGATGGCGGCGAGACATGGGAAGAGCGCTCGCTCAGCGAAGGCGTGCTCGACGACTTCCACCTGAACAAGCTCTTCGCGGCGAACAACGGCGACCTTTATGTCTCCGCCGAATTCGGCGTCGTCTACCGCTCGCCGGACCAGGGCCGCACCTTCGAGCGCATCCAGACGCAGTATGAAGGTTCGTTCTGGGGCGGCTTCGGCATGAACGACGGTTCGGTGATGGTGTTCGGCATGCGCGGCAACGCCTTCCGTTCCTCCGACAATGGACAGACCTGGGTGAAGGTCGACACCGGCACCGACAAGTCGATCGCCGGCGGCGTGCAGCTCGGCAATGGCAAGATCGTTCTGGTCGGCCTCCAGGGCTATGTCGGTTACAGCGACAACAACGGCCAGAGCTTCACGGAAGTGACGCGCGCCGACCGTCTCGGCTATGCCGCCGTGACCGACGGGCCCGACGGCCAGATCGTCGTCTTCGGCGAGCCCGGCGCGAAGCTGATGCCGGACGATATGGAAAAGGCCCGCGAGCAGGTGGGTGCGCGCATCAGCATCACCCATATGGACAGCGACAGCTGAGCCTCGCCGCAAGCCAAAGAGAAAGCCCCGGTTCCGCAAGGTCCGGGGCTTTTTCATTTCAGCTTTCATTGCAGCTTTTCTTTCACGGAGCGGCGCGCCACAATCCGGGGCAAGGGCCGGATCACACGGCCCGTGCGAGGGAGGAAAGCCATGACAGATGAGGTCGATTTCGGCCGTTACACGCGCATCAAGGCAAGCCGCAAGGGCCGCGTGCTCACGTTGGCGCTCAGCAACCCGGCCCTGATGAATGCGGTCGATGGCGAGATGCACCGCGAACTCTCGCGTATCTTTCTCGACGCGGCGGACGATCCCCTGTCGGACATTATCGTGCTTACGGGCGACGGCGCGGCCTTTTCGGCGGGCGGCGACCTCAACTGGATGAAGCGCGGCTTCGAGGCGGGCGAGAAGGGGCCGGATGCGGCGGAGGCAAAGCGCATCGTCTTCTCGCTGCTCGATCTCGAAAAGCCGATCATCGCCAAGGTGCGCGGGCCCGCCGTCGGTCTCGGCGCGACCATCGCGCTGATGTGCGACGTGATCTTCGCGAGCGACAATGCACGCTTTGCCGATCCGCATGTCCGCGCGGGCATCGTCGCCGGCGATGGCGGCGCGATCATCTGGCCGCAGCTCGTCGGCTATGCGCGCGCCAAGGAATATCTCATGACGGGCGATCCCGTGCCGGCGGCCGAGGCCGAGCGCATCGGCCTTATCAATCATGTCGTGCCCGATGCCGAACTTGACGCCCGTGTGGAAGCCTTTGCCGACAAGCTTGCCGGCGGCGCGATCCAGGCGATCAAATATTCCAAGGTCTCCGTCAATATCGGGCTGAAGCAGCTCGCGCATTCGATCCTCGATACGTCGATCGGCTATGAGATGCTCACCTTCACGACGGAGGACCACAAGGAGGCCGTGCGCTCCTTCCTCGAGAAGCGCAAGCCCGCTTTCACGGGACGCTGAGAGATGGATGCCGCGATGAGTGAGCTGCCGCTCAATTTCGACGAACCGGAACATGTGCGCATGCTGCGCGAGACCACGCGCCGCTTCGTCGAGGCAGAGATGCCGCGGGAAAAGGCGCGCGAATGGGACCGCGGCAATATCTATCCCGCTGGGGTGATGAAGAAGCTCGGCGAGATGGGCATGATGGGCCTTACCGTCGAGGAGCGTTTCGGCGGTGCGGGCGTCGACATCTATGCGACGATGGCCGTGATCGAGGAAATCGCGAAGCGCTCCGTGGCCGTCGCCTGCCCCTATATCATGGCGGTCTGCTATGCGGGCATGAATCTCGGCGAGAGCGCGAGCGAAGAGCAGAAGCGGCAATTACTGCCGAAGGTGGCCTCCGGCAATCTTCTCTTCGCCTATGGACTCTCCGAGCCCAATGTCGGCGGCGATCTCGCAACCGTCGAAACCACGGCGCGGCGCGACGGCGACACGCTCATCGTCAACGGCACCAAGCGCTGGTGCACGGGCGCGCATATCGCCGACTACATCTTCTGCCTCTTGCGGACCGGGCCGAAGGAAGAGAAGTACAAGAATCTCTCCATCGTGCTGATCCCGCCGACGCTTCCCGGCATCACCATTACGCCGCTCGGCCATCTCGGCATTCGCGGCGTCGAGACGAAAGATGTGATCTTCGAGGATGTGCGCGTACCGGCCGCGAATATTCTCGGCGGCGAGGCGATGTGGAACAAGGGCTGGAACCAGCTTGCGGGCCGCGCGCTCGAAGTGGAAAAGCTCGAACTTTCGGCCTGCGCACTCGGCCTTGCCGAGGCTGCGCTCGCCGATGCCTGGGCCTATTCGGAAGACCGCGTGCAGTTCGGCCGCGCCATTGCAGGCCACCAGGCCGTCCGGCACACGCTTGCCGAAGCGCAGACGAAAGTGCGCGCCATGCGGCTCATGCTCTACAGCGCCGCCTGGCTTGCCGATCAGGGGCGGCCCTGCTCGGTCGAGACCTCGATGGCCAAGCTCTTCTGCTGC
This sequence comes from Parvibaculaceae bacterium, assembly GCA_019636015.1. Classification (GTDB taxonomy): domain Bacteria; phylum Pseudomonadota; class Alphaproteobacteria; order Parvibaculales; family Parvibaculaceae; genus Parvibaculum. The sequence continues at coordinate 370,388 of JAHBYJ010000001.1, read as the reverse complement.
GAGGCCGCGGCTGAGGTCACGCAGATGTGCATGCGCGTCACCGGCGCCTATGGCCTCTCCGACCAGATGGATATGGAGCGCTATACGCGCGATGCGGTGAGCCTGCCCATCGTCGGCGGTTCGTCCAACATGCAGAAGAACAATATCGCGAACCGGCTGAAGCTCGGCGCCTGAACAACAGGAGGGCGGCATGACCGCAACGGACACAGCGAAGAAGACGGGTGCGGATCTCCTCGCGGCGGCGGAAGGTTTCGCGCCCGAGATTGCGGCCCGCGCCGCCGAGATCGAGGCAAACCGTTTCCTGCCGCAGGACATCGCCACGCGCTTCGCGGAAGCCGGGCTCTACCGGCTCTGCATTCCGGCCGAATATGGCGGGCTCGAAAGCCATCCGGGCGAACTCGTGAAGGTGGTCGAGCGGATCGCGCAGGCGGATGGCTCGGCCGCCTGGTGCGTCTTCATCGGTGCGACGTCGGGTCTTGTTGCGGCGTTCCTCGATCCTTCGGAAGCAAAGCGCATTTTCGGCGATCCGCTGACGATCACGGCCGGCGTCTTCGCGCCGCGCGGCAAGGCCGTGCATGCGAATGAGAAGGGCGTCGCGGGCTATCGTGTTTCGGGCCGCTGGCAATGGGGCTCGGGCTCGCGCAATGCGCAGTGGATTTCCGGCGGCTGCATGATCCTCGGCGATGACGGGAAGCCGGAAATGGCGGCCGAGGGAATCCCGCAGAACCGGATGATGATTTTCGAGGCGGACCAGGTTCACCTCCATGACACATGGGATGTCTCGGGCCTTTGCGGCACAGGCAGCACGGATTTCGAGGTGAAGGATATCTTCGTGCCGGCCACGCGCGCGGTGAGCCTTGTCAGCGACAAGCCGCTGAAGCGGCCGCTCTATTGCTTCCCGACCTTCGGGCTGCTCGGCATAGGCATTGCCGCCGTGTCGCTCGGGCTCGCGCGCGGCTCCATCGACACACTTGTCGAGCTTGCGGGCGGCAAGACGCCGCAAGGCTCGTCCAAGCCGCTGGCGCTGCGCGCCAAGGCGCATCTCGATGTGTCGGAAGCGGAGGCGCTGACGCGCTCCGGCCGCGCTTTCCTCATGGAAGCGATCGATGCGGCATGGGAAGCGGCCACGAAGACCGGCGAGATCACGGTCGCGCACCGCCGCGATCTGCGACTCGCGACGACGCATGCCGTGCGCTCGGCCACCAAGGCCGTCGATCTCATGTATACGCTGGCGGGCGGCAGCTCCGTCTATCGCAACTCCGCGCTGCAGCGCCAGTTCCGCGACGTGCATGTCGCGACACAGCACATGATGGTGTCGGATGCGACCTATGAACTGACGGGACGGCTGCTGCTCGGCGTGCCGACCAATACGGCGATGCTCTGACGCGCCTCGAGATTTCAAAACCGCAAGCGAGAGACGGGAATGACAAAGGATAGAAAAGGCCGCGTCGAAGGCAAGATGGCCTTCATCACCGGCGGCGCGCAGGGGCTCGGCAAGGCGTCGGCCATCATGCTCGCGCGCGAGGGTGCGAAAGTGACGCTCGCCGACATCAACGAGAAGGGCGCCGCCGCCGTCGCCGCCGAGATCAATGCCGATCATCCGGGCATGGCCTTCGCCGTCGGCCTCGATGTGACGCGGGAAGATCACTGGAAGGATGCGCTCGCCGAAGCCGACAAGGCGATGGGCGGCATCAATGTGCTCTTCAACAATGCCGGTATCGGCGGCGGTACCACGGTCGAGGAGACCGACTTCGAGACCTACAAGAAGGTCATGGCGGTCGATGTCGATTCCGTCTTTCTCGGTTGCAAATATGCGATCCCCTATATGGTGCCCCATGCGCCCGGCTCGATCATCAATACATCTTCCATTGCAGGGCTGATCGCGGGCCACAACATGGCGGCCTATAATGCGGCGAAGGCGGGCGTCTGGCTGCTCTCCAAGTCCGTCGCGCTTCATTGCGCCAAGCGCGGCTATCGCATCCGCTCGAACTCGATCCACCCGACCTTCATCGACACGCCGATCCTGGACGGCATGGCGCGGGGCATGTCGAAGGAAGAGCTGGTGAAAAAGCTCGCCAAGCAGGTGCCGCTCGGCATTGTCGGCGAGCCGGACGATGTCGCCTATTGCGTGCTCTATCTCGCTTCCGACGAGTCGAAATTCATCACCGGCGCGGAAATCAAGATCGACGGCGGCATCAGCGCGATGTGAAGGGCCGGCGCCTCTTGCGCGGCCGGGAGAGCGGCCCCACATTGGTGCTCGCATGGGTCGCCGCATTCTCATCGTTCTCCATCAGGAGAGGTCCAGTCCCGGCCGGGTCGGCCAGGCGCTGATCCGGCGCGGCTGCGAACTCGATATCCGCCGCCCGGCGCTTGGCGATCCGCTGCCGGCCACGATGGAGGGCCACGATGCCGCGGTGATTTTCGGCGGGCCGATGAGCGCCAATGACGATCTTCCCTTCATCAAGGCGGAGACGGAATGGATCGGCGTCCCGCTCAAGGAAGAGAAGCCCTTTCTCGGCATCTGCCTCGGCGCGCAGATGATGGCGCGGCATCTCGGCGCGCGGGTCTATTCGCGCGAGGACGAGCGGGTGGAGGTCGGTTATTACCCGATCAGGCCGACCGGGGAGGGCCGCGCCCTCTTCGACGATCCGCAATATGTCTATCAGTGGCATGGGCAGGGCTTCGACCTGCCTTCGGGCGCGGTGCAGCTTGCCGAAGGCGAGGAGTTTCCGGTGCAGGCCATGCGCTATGGCAAGGCGGCCTATGGGCTGCAATTCCATCCGGAGCTTTCGACGCCGATGATGGATGCCTGGCTGACGCTCGCGACCCAGCGGCTCTCGCAGCCGGGCGCCCAGCCCGTGGAGCTTCACCGGCAGGGCCGGAAAAAACACGATGCCACGCTCAAGGCCTGGCTCGGACGCTTCCTCGACCACTGGCTGCCGCCGGAGCCGGACGAGACCTGATTTCGGACTGGTTTTCGGGGGGGTGGGCATCCGGGAAATGGTGGAGCCGAGCGGGATCGAACCGCTGACCTCCTCATTGCGAACGAGGCGCTCTCCCAACTGAGCTACGGCCCCGGAGCCCTGCGCTTTTCAGCGCCGGAGGCCGCTTATTAGGCGGCGGCGGGGCAGGTGTCAAGAGAGCCGTCCAGGCCGGGCAAAGCTCTCCTTGAACCGGCCCAGTCCGGCGGTTACATCTTGGTGGGCCGGGTCTGCCGGCCACGCGTTTCAGGCCGTTTCCCGGCTGCCCCGCGCGAGCCGCCTCACCCCGAAGAACCACAACCGGCGAACCCCCATGATTGCCCTTCTGAACCTCATCGTCACCCTGATCTCGATCTATATCTGGGTGCTCATCATCGGCGTGGTGCTGAGCTGGCTCATCGCCTTCAATGTCGTGAACACGCAGAACCGCTTCGTCTACATGGTGGCGGATACGATCAACCGGCTGACGGAACCGGCGCTCCGGCCGATCCGCAATATCCTGCCCAATCTCGGCGGCATCGATATTTCGCCCGTGATCCTGATCCTGCTGCTCGTCTTCGTGCAGAACCTGCTCACCTATGACGTGCCCATCTGGTTCGGCCTGAGATAGGGCCTTGCCTTTCCGGGCGGTGCCGGGCGGCGTTTCGATCCGGCTCAGGGTCACGCCGCGGGGCGGCGCGGACCGGATCGAGGGGCGGGGCGAGGATGCGGCGGGCGCCGCCCATCTGAAGCTCCGGGTCTCGAGCGTCGCGGAAAAGGGCAAGGCGAACGAGGCTGTGCTCGCGCTGCTCGCCAAGGCATGGGGCCTGCCGCGCTCCTCGCTCTCCCTCACATCGGGCGAGACGGCCCGGCTCAAGACCGTGCTTGCGGCCGGAGAGCCGGAGCCGCTTCTCGTCCGGCTCCGGGCCTGGCTCGATGCCTTGCCGGAACGGCGCAAATGAGCCCCGGCAGGCCTTGCCGCGCCGCACCCCTCCTTATTATAGTGCCGCTGCCCCCGTGTGACTGGCGAGAATGAGGTGGTGAACCACCGTGGAGCGCGGGGCGAGACAGAGCCGCTCGCCTGGGCACCAATCCAGCTATCGAGGTGCCCGCATGACGTCTTCCAGAGCCTCCCTTATCGACGGCAAGATCATCTCCGCCGATCTGCGCGCCCGCGTGGCCGTGGAAGTCGCGCGGCTGAAGCGCGAGCATGGGCTGACGCCCGGCCTTGCCGTCATTCTCGTCGGCAACGATCCCGCCAGCGAGGTCTATGTCCGCAACAAGGGACTCGCGACGAAAGAGGCGGGCATGAACTCCTACGAGTATCGCCTGCCCGCGGAGACGAGCGAGGCGGCGCTGCTCGCGAAAGTCGCCGAGCTCAATGCCGATCCCGCCGTGCACGGATTTCTGGTGCAGTTTCCGGTGCCGGATCATATCAGCCAGCAGAATGTGATCGATGCGATCGATCCGTCGAAGGATGCGGACGGGCTGCATCCCTTGAATGCCGGGCGGCTTGCGAGCGGGCTGCCGGCCATGGTGCCCGCGACGCCCGAAGGCTGCCTCATCATGGCGAAGCAGGCGGCCGGCGATCTCTCCGGCAAGCATGCGGTCGTGATCGGCCGTTCCAATCTCGTCGGCAAGCCGGTTGCGCAATTGCTGCTCAAGGAAAACTGCACCGTCACGATCGCGCATAGCCGCTCGCACGATCTGCCTGCGATTGCGCGGGAGGCGGATATTCTCGTCGCTGCGGTCGGCCGCCCCAACATGGTGAAGCGCGACTGGGTGAAGCCCGGCGCCATCGTCATCGATGTCGGCATCAACCGTGTGCCCGCGCCGGAGAAGGGCGAGGGCAAGACCAGGCTTGTCGGCGATGTCGATTTCGCGGATGTGGCGGAGGTCGCAGGCGCGATCACGCCGGTGCCGGGCGGTGTCGGGTTGATGACGGTTGCCTGTCTCCTGCGCAATACGGTGATCGCGGCCTGCCGCCGTCACGGCATCGAGCTGCCAAAGGATTTCTGACCGATGGAAATGCGCCGCCTCGGAACTCTCTGGCCCGTCAGCGCGCTGTCGCTGGGCGGCGGCGGGCTCGGCCAGATCTGGGGCGAGACATCGCGAGACGAAGCGGTGGCGACGCTGCGCGAAGCGGTCGATCTCGGCATCAACCTGATCGATCTTGCGCCGCTTTACGGGCGCGGCGAAGCGGAAGCGGTGGCGGGCGAAGCCTTCGAGGGCAAATGGCCGTCGCATCTGCGCGTCACCACGAAATGCATGATCGGCGAGCGGCACTATGCCGGGATCGCGGAACGGATCGAGAAATCCGTGGCGCGCAGCCTTCAGGCCATGGGCCGCGAGCAGGCGGATATCTTCTTCCTGCATTCGAATATCTGCCCCGACGACTACGCCTATGAACTCGATCCCGCCTATCCCGATTACGGCGCGGTGCGCGAAAGCGTGTTCTTCGGCGAGGTCGTCCCGGCTTTCGAGAAGCTGAAGGCGCGGGGCCTGATCGGCGCCTGGGGCATCACGGGCACGGGGCTGCCGCGCAGCATCATGGAAATTCTTCGCGGCGAGCCGAAGCCCGCCGTCGTGCAGGCGGTCACGAATCTCATGGATTCGCCCGGCGGCATGCGCCGCTACGAGGAGCCGCCCGAGCCGCGCAACATCATCCGCACGGCAAAGAACAACGATGTCGGCGTGATGGGCATTCGCGCGGTGCAGGCGGGCGCCCTCACCGAAAAGATCGACCGTCCGCTGGCGGTCGACGATCCGGACATGCGGGACTATCAGAAGGCCGCGCCCTTTCGTGCGTTGTGCCGCGAGGCGGGCGAGGACCCCGCCCTCGTCGCGCATCGCTATGCACTGGCGATGCCGGGCGTCGATACGCTGGTGCTCGGCGTCAAGAATCGCGAGGAGCTGCGCGCCGTCGCCGGTGCTGCAGCGCAAGGGCCGCTCGACGAGGATCTGCGCAAACGGATCGATGCGCTCCGCCTCAATTTCCAGATACCGCGCATGCCGATCGACGGGGACGGAACGCTCTAGATGCACGCCATTCAGCGCCGGCCCCGTTTCCCGCTTTTCACCTTTGGCGTCATGGCGCTGCTGACGGCGCTCTGCATTTCGCCGATACGGGCCGAGGCGTTCGATGCCGATGGCGGCATGCTCGACTGGCCGCGCGAGGAGATGGCGGCGGCGCTCGATCATTTCATTGCAGAGCGCATGGAGGAGCTTTCCGTACCGGGCGTCGCCATCGCTATCGTTGCAGATGGCGAGATCGTCTTCGAGAAGGGCTATGGCATCGCCGATGCGGATGGCGACCAGCCGGTGACGCCCAACACCATGTTCGAGGCGGGCAGCATCGGCCTGTCGCTGCAGGCCTTCACCGCGTTGCAAATGGTGCAGCAGGGAAAGCTCACGCTGGACGAGCCGCTGTCGCGCATGCTCGCAGAGAGATGGCTGCCCAATCGCGCGGCCTCCGATGCGGTCACGCTGCGCCACGTGCTGACGCATCGCTCCGGCCTTTCCGACCATGTGCGGCTCGGTTCGCGCTCCGTGGGCTTCGAACCCGGCAGCGGCTATCGCCATTCGGGCATGGGCTTCGTCTATCTCGCCCATGTCATGGCGGAAGCCGACGGGAAGCCCTTCGACCGGCTGATGCGGGAGCGGCTGTTCCAGCCGCTCGGCATGTCGTCCTCCGGCTATATCATTCCCGAAGCGCTGGTGGATGCCGTCGCGCGAGGACACGATGCGCTCTGGGTGCCGATCGCGGCCTTCGCCGTGCCCCTCGTGGCGATCTTCGCGGGCGCTCTCATCGTCACGCTGCTCATCGTCAGGCTCGGCTTCCACCGGCTGAAGCTCAAGCCCTTCGATCTCGTGCCTGCGGCGGTTCTCGCACCTCTCGGCGCGAGCCTCCTTCTCTATTACATGCAGGGCGGCTGGGCGCTGATCTTCTGCCTCGGCTATTTCATCGTCTGGATCGCGGGCGTGCTGCTGCTCACGGCGGCGATCCAGTATGGGCGTTTCGTGCTCGGTCAGGGCTGGCAGGACGGCATGGTCTCGCGCGGGATGCGCCGTGAAGCCTTCAGTCCCTTTTCCTTCGTTGCAGTGGTGCTGGCGAGCCTCTTCTTCATGTCATGGCAGGTGCCGCTGCCGGCGCGCGATGGCGACGATTTCAACGCCGCCATGTCGCTCCGCTCAAGCGCGCACGATCTCGCGCGCTTTGCCGCGGGCTTCATCAATGGCGACCTGATCGGCGTGTCGGCGCGGGCGCGCATGGTGGATGAACGTATCGAGGTGAGCGGCCCGATCGGCGACCGCGCGGGCACGGGCCTCGGCTTCTACACGCGCGAGCGCATGGACGGGCTCACCATCTGGCAGTCGAGCGCGAATATCGGCTTGCGGGGGCTCATGGTGATCGAGCCCGCGCGGCGCAGCGCCGTGGTGGTGCTGACAAATTCCGACAGCGGCAAGGTGCTGATGCAGGAAGTGGCTGGCCATGTGCTCGGGGTCGAAACGCCCTGGCAGCGGCCGTGACGCGCGGCTGAACTTCGCCCACCGGTCAAGGGAGGGGAGCGTGGAAAAGTTCGAGAAGATATTCGCGCGAGCAGCGAAGCGGCATGGCGGCGCGAAGGCGCTGGCGGCTGAACTTCCCAAGCCGAAAAGTGTCGCGGCGCTTAAGAAAATTCCCGACGACCGCTGGCTTGCGGGCATGACCAGGGCTGTCTTTCAGGCAGGCTTCGTCTGGCGCATCATCGAGAACAAATGGCCGGGATTCGAAGCGGTCTTCGAGGGCTTCGACCCGCATCTCATCGCCTTCTATACGGACGAGGATATAGAGCGCCTCGCCGGCGATGCGCGCATCGTGCGGAACGGGGCGAAGATCGCAGCAGCACGGGACAATGCCCGCTTCGTTTGCGACCTCGCGGAAGAATATGGTTCCGCAGGCGCTTTCTTCGGCGGCGCGAAGCCGGAGAATTTCGTGAATCTTCTTGAGACAATGAAGAAGCGCGGCAACCGGCTCTCCGGCGCGAGTGCGCAGCTCTTCCTCCGTCAGATGGGCGTCGATGGCTGGGTGATGTCGCCTTCGGTGGTCGCCGCGCTCATCAATGCTGGCGTCGTCGACAAGGCGCCCACCTCGGCCAGAGCCATGAAAGCGGTGCAGGAGGCCTTCAACACATGGCGCAAGGAAAGCGGCCGTCCGCTGATGGCGATCAGCCGCACCCTGGCGATGTCCGCCGATCCATAGTCAATTTGTTAGGTGACAGTGACGAGAAGCTGTTTGTCGAGGAGCGCGCAATGAAATCTCTGTTCTTGGCTCTGGCGATGATTGTGGGACTTGCCGCTGTCACTCCGCTGCCTGCGATGGCGACCCCCGACGATGAAGAAGTCGTGGGAATTCTCTACGGCAAGACATACCGTTACAAGGACCTGGCGCCGTCTCCGCAGCAGCAGGAAGCGCTTGCAAGGTATTACACGGGAAAACATCTCGATGAAAAGTTGCGCTATCTGGCCGTTGCGGGCTGGGGAGAGATGGCGTTTATGGAGACCATCCGCAGAATGTATCCGGGATGCTCCTTGGCGATAGCGCCGGAAGAGATATCTGAATTCGCCGATGCATGGCTAAGTGCTACCCGGAAGGCGCTCGATGAAGCGAGCGGCTCCAGCAACTCATATCGAGATTATCCCGAGGCGATGCTCTCTATCGATCGGAAAAATTTTCTTTTGTCCGACATTTCAGCAGATAACGAAGAGTTCTCAAGCCTAGCGAAGAATCGGATTGAGCTTTGGAAAGCAAATGTTTGTGTTCACCGGATTTACGGGGGAAGTCGCATTTTCCGATTTTTCACTTCCTCGGTATCTCTGTCAGCGGGAGAGCCATCATCTGCTTCGCTTCGATCACTCTCGAAGATACTCATTCCAGTCGGAAGAGATATGAGCATACCTTTCGATGCGTATCTGGAACATTTCAGGGAAGCCAGAAAATCCGGGGCGATCACTTTCCCGGACGCCCGTTATGAGCAACAGTTGCTTGGTTATTATGAACGAAGCAAACCCGGGGAATTTTTTGTGACCGATGATTCCGCGTCAGTTCTGAAGCCTTATTGGCTGCGCTGAATTCTCCTGCCTCATTTGATCATTGTGCTGAACGGAGCGGGCTGCAGGCCGAAATCGGGTCATATCTCGATCTCCGGTTCTAACACTTCTTCGCGGCCTCGATGCCTTCGCGGATGATGGCGCGGGCGGTGGCGGCGTCCTTCCAGCCGTCGATCTTCACCCATTTGCCTTCCTCGAGATCCTTGTAGTGCTCGAAGAAATGGGTGATGCGCTGGATCAGGATGTCCGGCAGGTCGGTATAGTTCTGCACATTCTTGTAGTAGGGATTGAGCTTCTCGACCGGCACGGCGAGGATTTTCTCATCCTGTCCTGCCTCGTCATGCATCATCAGGACGCCGATGGGGCGCGAACGGATGACGGCGCCGGGCACGACGGGAATGCGGCTCACGACAAGCACGTCCACCGGGTCGCCGTCCTGCGAGAGCGTATGCGGCACGAAGCCGTAATTGCAGGGATACTGCATGGCCGTGTGCATGAAGCGGTCGACGAAAAGCGTGCCCGATTCCTTGTCGAGCTCGTATTTCACCGGGTGGCCGCCATGCGGCACTTCCACGATCACATTGATGTCGTCCGGCGGATTCTTGCCGACCGGAATGGCATCTATACGCATTACTTCGATACTCTCTTGTTGCGGGCGGCGAGGAGGCGGAGGCGCAGCGCATTGAGGCGGATGAAGCCTGCGGCGTCCTTCTGGTCATAGGCGCCGGCGTCGTCCTCGAAGGTGACGTGGGCTTCCGAATAGAGCGAGTAAGGCGAGGAGCGGCCGACGACCGTCGCCATGCCCTTGTAGAGCTTCAGGCGCACCGTGCCCGTCACCATTTCCTGGCTCTTGTCGATCAGCGCCTGCAGCATTTCGCGCTCGGGGCTCCACCAGAAGCCGTTATAGATGAGCTCGGCATAGCGCGGCATGAGCTCGTCCTTCAGATGCGCGGCGCCGCGGTCGAGCGTGATCGACTCGATGCCGCGATGGGCGACGAGGAGCACCGTGCCACCCGGCGTTTCGTAGACGCCGCGCGACTTCATGCCGACATAGCGGTTCTCGACGAGATCGAGACGGCCGATACCGTTCGCGCCGCCGAGTTCATTCAATTTTGCGAGGAGCGTTGCCGGGCTCATCTTCACGCCGTCGATGGAGACGGCATCGCCCTTTTCGAAGCCGACTTCGATATAGGTCGGGCGGTCGGGCGCTTCCTCCGGCGAGACGGAGCGGGAATAGACATATTCCGGTGCTTCCTCGGCCGGGTTTTCCAGCACCTTGCCCTCGGCGGAGATGTGGAGAAGGTTCGCATCGACCGAGAAGGGCGCTTCGCCGCGCTTGTCCTTCGCGATCGGGATCTGGTGCTTCTCGGCAAATTCGATGAGCTTCGCGCGCGAGGTCAGGTCCCATTCGCGCCAGGGGGCGATCACCTTGAGGTCGGGATTGAGCGCGTTGTAGCCAAGCTCGAAGCGGACCTGGTCATTGCCCTTGCCGGTCGAGCCATGGGCGACGGCATCGGCGCCCGTCTCGGCGGCAATCTCGACCTGGCGCCGGGCGATCAGCGGCCGGGCGATCGAGGTGCCGAGCAGGTAGACGCCTTCATAAAGCGCGTTCGCCCGGAACATCGGGAAGACATAGTCGCGGACGAAGGTCTCGCGCAGGTCCTCGATATAGATTTCCTTGATGCCGAGCATCTCGGCCTTCTGGCGCGCGGGCTCCAGCTCCTCGCCCTGGCCGAGATCGGCGGTGAAGGTCACCACCTCGCAGCCATAGGTTTCCTGCAGCCATTTCAGGATGACCGAGGTGTCGAGGCCGCCCGAATAGGCCAGGACCACCTTTTTCACGGATTTGTCGGCGCTCATGTCGTCACCTTATGGAGGGTCGATTTTGCGGCGCACTATAGGGAAAAGCCCGGGTGACACAATGGGAGGAGGGGCCTTGGGCGCAGGGGGCTGCCCCGATTTTCATTGACCGGCGAGGCGGGAGGTTTATATTGAGTTTAACTCAATAAGGAGACCAGGCCCATGTCCGCAGAGAAGCTCTTTCCCGAGGTCGAGACGCTGGCGGCGCTCGGCTCCGACCTTGCCGGCACCCACAAGGCAAGCCGCAGCGAGGCAGCCGCGCGGGTCGATCCCGCGCTTGTCGAGGCGGATATGCGGGCGCTTGAGCGGGACGGCTATGTCATCATCGAATCGCTGCTTGGCGAGGCCGAGATCGCGGAGATAAAGGCGGCGCTCGCGCCGCTGCTCGGCCATACGGGGCGCAACGCTTTCGAGGGGCATAAGACGCAGCGCCTCTATGCCGTGCCCGAAAAGACGCGCGCCACCGACCCGCTGATCGAGCATCCGCGCATCCTCGCGCTGCTCGACCGCATCTTCCTGCCGAACTATCTCCTGTCGCAGTGCCAGGCGATCAACATCATGCCGGGCGAAGCGGCGCAATATCTGCACGCGGATGACGGTTTCTACCGTGTGCCGCGCCCCCGCCCGCCGCTCGGGGCGGCGACCGTCTGGGCGATCGACGACTTCACGGAAGAGAACGGCGCGACCGTGGTGGTGCCGGGCAGCCATGTCTGGCCGGACGGGCGGATGCCCGGCGAGGACGACAGAAAGATCAAGGCGGTGATGCCGGCAGGCTCCGTCGTTTTCTATCCGGGTACGCTGTGGCATGGCGGGGGCGCAAATCTTTCCGCCGCGCCGCGCCTTGCCGTCACCTGCCAGTATTGCGAGCCCTGGCTGCGGACGCAGGAAAACTATTTCCTGTCGCTCTCTCCGGAGACGGTGAAATCCGTGTCGGAAGATATGCGGCGGATGCTTGGCTACAGCATCTATCCGCCCTTCATGGGCATGGTGAACGGCATGCATCCGAAACGTCTGCTCGACGAAGCAGGCGTCTCGTGAGCGAAACGAAAGCACGGAAGCGCCGTTCCCCGCGGGAGGCGCGGCGCCTGATCGTCGACGCGGCGCGGCGCGAACTGCTCGACGGTGCGGGCGATCTCGAAATGACCGAGGTCGCAAAGCGCGCGGGCGTCTCCGAAGGACTTGCCTATTATCACTTCGGCAACAAGGCAGGTCTGCTCAATGCCGTCGTGAAGGATTTCTACGAACGGCTCGACGAGGCGGTGCTTGCGATCCCCTATGAGGGGGCAAGCTGGCGGGAGCGCGAAAGGGCGCGCACGCAGGAATTCGTGCGCCTCGTGTATGAAGACCCGGTGGCGCCGCTGGTGGTGGATGTGGTGCGCGCCGACCCGGGCTTTGCTTCCGAGGAGCGGGAGCGGCGGCGCAGGCTCAATCTTCTCGGCGCGCGCAACATTGCCGAAGCGCAAAGGGCGGGTGAGATCGACATGTCGCTCGATCCCGCGCTTCTCGTCTCGATGATCCTGGGCGGCGTCACGGCGGGCATCAATCACGCGCTTTCCGCACGCCCGCCCTTGCCGCTTGCACAGGCGCAGCAGGAAATCTGGTCCTTCGTGCTGCGGGCGGCCGGGCTTCCCCCGGACTGAAGGACCCGCCCCGGAAATAGCGACGAATACGGAATTGCCTGCCATAATGAAGCGCTGTCAGGCCAATTCGGGGGCTCCCATGCAAGCGTCGACCATCCTGCTCATTCTTCTCGGGCTCGCCATTGCCGGCGGCTATGCCTGGTATGTGAGCCTCATCACGCGGCGGAACGAGGTGCGCGAGGCGATGGGCTCGATCGATGTGCAACTTCGCAAGCGGTTCGATCTCCTGCCCAATATCGTGGCGCTGGCGCAGAAATTCATGACGCATGAGCGCGAGCTGCTGGAAGGGCTGACGGCGCTCCGGGCGAAGGTGGCGGCACCTTACGCGAAGGACGACCCGGCGGTGGTTGCCGCCCATCTCGAAGCTTCGCGCGCGCTCGAAACGGGCATGATGCGGCTCTTTGCGGTCGCCGAGAATTATCCCGAGCTCCGCTCCGCCGAAACGGTGACGCGGGCGCAGGCGACATTCGAGGAAGTGGAAGGCAATATCGCGGCTGCCCGGCGCTTCTACAATTCGGCGGTGACGCGGCTTAACAATGCGGTGGAGATTTTCCCGGGCTCCATCGTCGCGCGGATCGCCAATGTGCAGCCCTTCCCCTTCTATGAGGTGGAAGACGCGGCGGCGCGCGAGCCCGTGAGCGTCAGCAAGCTGATGGGCTGAGGCAGCCGTGCAAGGCTTCGACGCCTTCTACGAAAGCGAGATCGCACCCTTCATCGAGGCGAAGGAAGCGGAGCGAAAGCTTGTCGCAAAGTGCGCTTTCCGGCGGGCGGCGCCGATCGTCGGAGCGGGGCTTGCAGGCTTTGCGTTTTCCACCGGCATTGCGGATGAGGACATGCGCGGGTTCGCGCTGTTCGCTTCCGCAGCGGTCATCATCATCGGCTTGCTGCAATTCACCGCGCTCATGACATGGGGCCGGCAATTCGCCGAGGAATTGTCGGCAAAGATTTTCGGTCATTTCGGCTATCGCTATGCGCCGGCGGCGCCGGCCGATTTCCTCGAGCCGTTCGAGCGCTGCCATTTGCTTCCCGGATACAGCCGCAAGACGCTGGAAGACCATGTCGCGGGCGAGGCGGGCGGCGTTCCCTTCGAGCTTGCCGAGGCCTTTCTCGAAAGGCGGGTGAAGCGCGACAAGCAGGACGATTACGAGCTTGTCTTTCGCGGGCTCGTGGCGCGCTACCGTTTTCCGAAACGGTTTTCGGGCCGCACTATCCTGCGCGGCGATCAGGGGCTTCTGAATGCGCTCGGTCATGCAGGCGTCCCGGGTGAGCGCGTCCGCCTCGAAGACCCGCAATTCGAGAAACTCTTCGAGGTGTTTTCGAGCGATCAGGTGGAGGCGCGCTATCTGCTCACCCCCGCCTTCATGGAGCGTCTGGTGGCGCTGAAGCAAGTGACGGGCGAGCCGATACAAGCGGCCTTCGAGGGCGAAGACCTGCTTCTCGCAATCGACGGGCGGCGCGGTTATTTCTCTCAACCCGCCGTCTGGAAGGACCTGCGCGGCAGCGATCATATCCGCCGCTTCGTCGAGGACATCGCACTGATCCGCGGCATCGCGGAGACGCTGAAGCTCGATGCGGAGACGAGGGTGTGAGGGCCTGCAAGGTCCATTGCGCGGATTGGCTCTGGCGGGTGGCGGCGCGGCGCGTGTAGAACGGTGCATCGACAGGGGGAGGGCGCCATGGAAGTGGAGTTCTGGTACGAGTTCGCGAGCACCTATTCCTGGCCGGCGGCGATGCGCGCCGAACGTACCGCAAGGGCGGCGGGCGTCGAGTTGCGCTGGCGTCCCTTTCTGCTCGGACCGATCTTCGGGGCACAAGGCTGGAACGACAGTCCCTTCAATATCTATCCCGCCAAAGGCAAATATATGTGGCGCGACATGGCGCGCATCTGCGAGGCGGATGGGCTCACGCTGAAGGAGCCCTTGCGCTTCCCGCAGAACGGTTTGAAGGCGGCGCGGCTCGCGCTGCTCGGGCAGGACGAGGCCTGGGGTCCAGAATTCACGCGGCGCGTCTATCTCGCGAACTTCGCCGAGCAGAAGGATATTTCCGACGAAAGCGTACTCGCGGAAATTCTCACCTCCCTCTCTCTCGATGCTGCGGCGCTGATCGCGCGGTCGAATGCGCCGGAGAACAAGGAGAGGCTCAAGACACAGACCGACGCGGCGATTGCGAAGGGCATTTTCGGCGCGCCGAGCTTCATCGTGGGCGATGAGCTTTTCTGGGGGAACGACCGGCTCGAAGCGGCGCTCGCCTGGGCGAGGCGCTAAAGGGGCCAATCGGCCAATTCGCGCGGGACAAGCGCGGCACAATCTTGCAGTTCGCGCACAGGCGCACGATCTCCGCTGCCTATCAAGCAACGGAGATATTCGTGCCGATGCGCCTGCTTTCTCTCGTCTTCCCGAGGCGCCCGAAGGCCACCGCGGCCGGCACGAAATCCAAGCTCGGCCGAAAGGAAAAGCAGGTGCCCGACCTCGACAGGAAATCGCCCATCGTACTCGTTCATGGCGCATGGCATGGAGGATGGTGCTGGGACCTTGTGCGGCCGCATCTGGAAGCGGCGGGACATCGTGTTTTCACGCCGACACTGACCGGCCTCAGCGACAGGGCGCATCTCGCCGATCCCGTGCCCGGACTTGCAACGCATATCGAGGATATCGTTCGCGTCATCGAGGCGCATGAGCTTCGGCATGTGACGCTGGTCGGCCATTCCTATGGCGGCATGGTGGTGACCTCGGTCGCGGACCGCCTGAAGGATCGCATCGCGCGCATCGTCTATATCGATGCCGCGGTGCCGGAGGATGGCGATGATTTTGCATCGCGAATTCCCGGCGCCGCGCCCGAAAGTATCGAGCGGATGCGGGAGGCATTTCGCGGGCTTGCGCCGGACGGGGTTTGGATTCCGGCCATGCCGCCCGAAGTCGTCGGCGTCGATCCGGCCAACACGGAACTGGCGGACTGGCTGCGCCGGCGGCTGACGCCGCATCCGGTGCAAAGCTGGCTCGAGCCTGTGCGCTTTGTGAATGGCGGCACCGGCGGTATCGCCAAGACCTATATCGTCTGCACCGAGCCGCCGACGGCGCTGATGGGATACACGCTTCATGCGGATGAGGCGCGCAAGGGCGGCGACTGGACCTGCCGCGAAATCGCCTGCGGCCACGACACGATGGTTCTGAAGCCCGAAGAAACCGCGCGGCTCATTCTCGAGGCAGCCGCATGAGAACGGGCAAGGGGAAGATCGCCGTCGCGGGCGCGACGGGGCAGCAGGGCGGCGCGGTGGCGCGGCGCCTGCTGCGCGATGGCTGGCATGTGCGCGCGCTGACGCGCAATCCGGACAGCGCGGTCGCCGTCGCGCTTGCGGACCTTGGAGCAGAAGTGTTGCGCGCCGATCTGATGGACGAAACTTCGTTGCGGGCGGCCTGTAGCGGCGCGCATGGCATCTTCAGCGTGCAGGATTTCTGGGAACACGGGTTCGAGGCCGAAGTCCGGCAGGGAAAGAACATCGCCGATGCGGCGCTGGCGGCGGGCGTCCGCCATTTCGTCTATGCCTCGGTCGGCGGCACCGACCGCACGGCCGGGCTCGGCATCCGGCATTTCGACAGCAAGGCCGAGATCGAACGGCATCTCGCCGCCATCGGTTTGCCTCACACCGTCATTCGCCCGGTGAGCTTCTTCGAGAATTTCGTCACGCCGCGCGCCATAGCCGGTCTTTTCGAGCGGGGCGTGCTGCAGTTTCCGTTTCCCGGCGAACGGCCGTTCCAGCTTGTCGCGGTCGAGGACGAGGCTGCATTTGCCGCCGCGGCCTTTGCCGATCCGGAACGCTTCATCGGCCTTTCGCTGGAGCTTGCGAGCGATATCTGCACTCTCAAGGATCTCGCCGCCGAGATCGGACGCGTCATCGGCCGCGATGTCGTCTACCAGGAAGTCGACCTCGACCTGTTGGGACAATTCGCCGAGGGCGCGGAGAAGGCAGGCGCGGTCGGGCAGTTGCGCATCGGGCCATCGCTCGTGCCGCAGCTTGCCTGGAACAGGTCCACACCGTCCGGCGGTTGGAACGCCGACATGGCGCTTGTGCGCAAATATCTGCCGGAGACGACCGGCATGGCGCAATGGGTGGCGTCGGTCGACTGGCGAGGGTTGAGAGAGAGGTTCGCCGCGGAAGACCGGCAGGCGCCGCGCAAGCCATAGATTATTTGAAGCGGCCGGGCAGTTCGGTTTCCGGGATCAGCAGATCGTCCAGCACATCGAGCCAGATTTCCTCGATGAGTTCCGCCTTGCCCTCGCGCTGCGGAATGGCGCGGCCGGGATCTTTCGAGTAATCGGCGAAGGCCTTGTCACGCGCTTCCTTCGAGGGCCAGCGCGCATAGGCGACGAAGTCCCCATTTTCCGCGCGGTGCAGCCGCGATCCGCCGCCGCCATGCCGCGCCATGATATCTTCGGTGATCTCGTGCCAGCGCCGCGCGAAGTAGGCTTCATCTTCCGGCTTCACGCGCCAGCGGTAGATGGCGGCTTTCATGCGGTGCCCCAGCCTCCCGATTTGGGTGCTTCCCCGCTCGCCGTCCCGCGCTCACGAACGGCTACATGCCAGTAGGTGAGGCCAGCCACGAATCCCATAAGGGTGGCGGGAACAAGCGAAATATATGTAGACATATCGGTGACGGAGAGAACGCCGTTGTCGCTGCTTATTGCAATCCTGATGACAACGAGCAATGCATTCAAGATGCCGCCCGTGACGTAGTACGTCCAGCTGCTGAACCCGGCAATGCGCGCGATGACGACGATGACAATGGCGCCGGGCATGGCGGCGATCAATGTAATCGCAAAACTCATTGGTACGCCAATCAACATCGCGACTATCGCAAGAATAATCTGGGAGTCGGATTCGGTAGCTGCGATGACGATTGCTGTGAGGATCGAGACGGTAATGGCTGCTGCGGCACAAGCGGCGAGATAGCCCCTCATCATGCGCCACACCTGCATGCGTCAGGCCTCCGCGTCTTCCCTGAACCGCTCGCTCGCGCGTTTCTTCACCGTCTCACTTTTCAATTGTCCGCAGGCGGCCATGATGTCGCGGCCGCGCGGGGTGCGGACGGGGCTCGCATAGCCGGCACGGTTGATAAAGTCGGCGAATTTCTCGATCTGCGCCCAGTCGGAGCACTCGTAAGGCGAGCCCGGCCAGGGATTGAAGGGGATCAGGTTGATCTTCGCCGGGATGCCTTTCAGGAGCCGCACGAGTTCCTTCGCATCCTCGATCGAATCGTTCACGCCTTTCAGCATCACATATTCGAAGGTGATGCGCCGCGCGTTCGACAGGCCCGGATAATTCCGGCAGGCATCGAGCAGTTCGCGGATCGGGTACTTCTTGTTCAAGGGCACAAGCTTGTTGCGCGTCTCGTCGTTCACGGCGTGGAGTGAGATCGCGAGCATGCAGCCGATATCGGCGCCCGCCTTTTCGATCATCGGCACGACGCCGGAGGTCGAGAGTGTGATGCGGCGCTTCGAGAGCGAAATGCCTTCGCCGTCGGAGATCACGTCGAGCGCGTCGCGCACATTGTCGAAATTATAGAGCGGCTCGCCCATGCCCATCATCACGATATTGGTGATGAGGCGGTCGTCGGAATTGCGGTTGGAGTCCGGCCATTCGCCAAGCGCATCGCGCGCAATCAGCACCTGGCCGACGATTTCGCCCGCGGTGAGGTTGCGCACGAGTTTCTGCGTGCCGGTGTGGCAGAAGGTGCAGGTGAGCGTGCAGCCGACCTGTGACGAAACGCAGAGCGTGCCGCGGCCTTCTTCGGGGATATAGACGGTCTCGATTTCCGGGCCGGGTGCGCCCGGCACGCCCGAGGGAAGCCGCAGGAGCCATTTCCGCGTGCCGTCGACCGACTTCTGTTCGGTGACGATCTCGAGGCGAGAAATATCGAAAGCCGCGCCAAGCGTCTCGCGGAGTTCCTTCGAGAGCGTCGTCATGCGCGTGGAATCGGTGAAGCCGCTCTTGTAAAGGCCGTTCCAGATCTGGCCGGCGCGCATGCGAAGCTGTTTCTCGGGCAAGCCCGCCGCCTTGAGCGCGTCCATGAGCTGCGGCCGCGTCAGGCCGACAAGGCTCGGCTTCGTCTCCGCGCGCGCGGGCGCCGCCGCCTGCGATGCAGCGCCGAGTTTTTCATGTGCGATGTCGAGCGTGGCCATGAGCCCGTACCTGAAAGCGATCTGTCCGGGCCTGCATGGGCAAGACCGGGGAATTCGGCTTCTCTTATCACAAAGCGTGCCGGCGGCACCAACAGGCGCGCGCACCGGACGGCAAAAAGGGCAGGAATCCGCGGATTCCTGCCCTGCCGGACCTTACTTGCAGGTCTCGTCGATCTTGTTGAGCGCGGCCGACGAGCCCTTGAGCGAATAGGTGTCGATCGTCAGCGTGTCGCGCTGCGAGGTGCCGCGAATTTCCATCGAGCTGCCGGAGCGGAGCGCGCGGATCATCTTGGTCTCGTCCGACGGATTCTCGAGCCAGGCCCAGGAGCGGTGTTCGCCGCCCTGCTGCACGCCGGAGAACATCTGGAACTTGTCGCTGCCGATCTGGGCGAAAGGCCGGCTCGTATCCTTGAAGGGATAGCCGACGCGCATGCTCACTTCGTTCTTCGTGTTGCGGCCGGGGCGGTGCGTCACCATGAAATAGACGTCGCCGCGGCTCGCGCCGGCGGGCTGCATCTTGGTCGGCGTCGTCATGGCGTAGCACATGCGGTCATTGCCCGAGCCGTAGCTATAGGCCGACCAGTCGTCATAGCGGCCGAGAAGCTTCGGCGCTTCCTGGGCAGAGGCCGTGGCGGCAAGACCGGTCACGGCAAAGGTGAGCGCCAGGGCGGCGAGGGTCATTCTGAACGGCGAGGAAGGAAACGGACGTCTCGGCATGTTCTCCAACTCTTCTCAGCCTGCTTTTTTCATGACCGGGGCGACCCCTGAAGTCCGGCCCGGGATTCGCGCCTGACCTTAGCGGCAGGCGGGCCCGATTTCCAGCCGGTGAGCCCCGGAAGTCCCCCTTTTCGGGCCGATTTCCGGGCCCGATTCGAAGCCGAATGTGGAGGCGCGATGTGGCGGAAGCATGGCAGCCCCGCCCGGGCCCCGCCAATCTGGCGAATATCGGCCTCATCGTGCTAAGGGAATGGCAGCGATATTTTCGGCATATCAAACCAAAAAGGGGAGACGACCATGAAAGCCGTTCTTTGCAAGGAATACGGTCCGCCGGACAGCCTCGTCATCGAAGATGTGCCGAGCCCGGAACCCAAAAAAGGCGAGGTGGTGCTCGAGGTCCATGCGGCGGCGGTCAATTTCCCGGACGTCCTCATCATCGAGAACAAGTACCAGTTCAAGCCGCCGCTGCCCTTCTCGCCGGGCGGGGAAGTCTCCGGCAAGGTGATCAAGACCGGCGAGGGTGTCGACAAGGTGAAGGTGGGCGACCGCGTGATCGGTTCCTGCGGCTGGGGCGGCTTCTCGGAAGAGATCGCGCTCGACCAGGCCCGCGTGACGCCGATTCCGGACGAGATGGATTACGTGACGGCCTCCGCCTTTCTCATGACCTATGGCACCTCGCATCATGCGCTGAAGGACCGGGCGAATTTGAAGCCCGGCGAGACGCTGCTGGTGCTCGGCGCCGCGGGCGGCGTCGGCCTTGCCGCCGTCGAACTCGGCAAGGCGATGGGCGCGCGCGTGGTCGCTGCCGCCTCGTCGGAAGACAAGCTCGCCGTCTGCAAGGAACATGGCGCGGATGAGACGATCCTCTATCCGGCGGGTGCGCTCGACAAGGACGCACAGAAGGCGCTGACCGATCGCATCAAGGAACTCACGGGCGGCCAGGGCGCCGACGTGGTCTACGATCCCGTGGGCGGCGATTACTCGGAAGCTGCGCTCCGCGCGACGAACTGGGAAGGCCGTTTCCTGGTGATCGGCTTTGCCGCCGGTCCGATCCCGAAAATTCCGCTCAATCTCGCGCTCCTCAAGGGCTGCCAGATCGTCGGCGTGTTCTGGGGCGCCTTCACCGGTCGCGAGCCGAAACGCCATCAGGAAAACCTCGCCGAGCTGATGACCTGGTTCAAGCAGGGCAAGCTCAAGCCGCATGTCTCCAAAACCTACAAATTCGAGGAAGCGGCGCAGGCGCTGAAGGACATGGCGGCCCGCAAGGTGAAGGGCAAGATCGTCATCGTGCCGTCGCGCTGACCGGCGGAAAGAGGGGGCGGCAGAATGAGACGGGGACTGGTGACGCTCGGCATCGGCTTCGGCGTTGCCGTCCTCGCGCTTTTCGCGTTCCTCATCTATGTGCTGCTCGCCTCGGGCGATCCGGAATACTGGGAAGGAGAGATCGCGGCTTTCGAGCGGCGCGATGTCTCCAACCCGCCGCCTGAAAATGCGGTGCTCTTTGTCGGCGGGCGCGATGTGCGCCTGTGGGAGACGCTCGGCGAGGACATGGCGCCCGTCGCGGTGATCCAGCGCGGCTTCGGCGGCGCGCAACTGCCGCATATCGCCTATTACCGCGACCGCATCATCCATCCCTACAGGCCGCGCGCCATCGTCATCATGGCGGGCGACGCCGATCTGGCAGACGTGCGGGGCCGGCGGCCCGAAGATGTGCTCGACGATTTCCGCACACTCGTTCTCTCGCTCAGGGCGGAGAACCTCAACGCGCCGGTCTATTTCGTGGCGATCCGCCCCTCGCCCGCGCGCAAGGAGCGCTGGTATGGCGCGCAACGCGCCAATGCGCTGATCGCCGATTACGTGAGCGCCGAGCCGACAATGCATTTCATCGACGCGACGCCCGGCATGATCGACGAGCGCGGCAATATCCGGAAGGAACTGTTCCGCTGGGACCGGCTCTCGCTCAATGCCGAGGGCTACAAGGTGCTCACGGAGGCGATCAAGCCGGTGCTGATCGAAGCGGGCTATGGCGGGCTGCGGTCGAGCCGGTAGAAAACACGAACACAAAAGCAGGGAGAGAGACGATGGAAAATTTCTCGAAAGAGACGAAGGCCGGGACGCTTCACGGCAATTACGATCCGAAGTTCAAGCCGGTGGTCGACGCCTTTGTCGAGAATTTCGAGAAGAACGACGAGGTGGGCGCGAATGTCGCGATCACGCTCGAGGGGAAAACCGTCGTCGATCTCTGGGGCGGAAAGAAAGCCCGGGATGGCGCGCCCTGGGAGAAGGATACGGTCTCGATCGTCTTTTCCTGCACCAAGGGCGCGACTTCGCTCTGCGCCCATATGCTCGCCGACCGGGGCAAGCTCGATCTCGATGCGAAGGTCGCGGACTATTGGCCGGAATATGCCAAGAACGGCAAGGAGGAGACGCTCGTCTCCATGATGCTCGATCATTCGGCGGGCCAGCCGCATCTGCGCACGCGGCTGAAAGACGGCGCCTATTACGATTACGACTACATGGTGAAGCTCATCGAGGAAGAAGAACCTTTCTGGAAGCCCGGTACGCGCAACGGCTATCACGGCGTAACACTCGCATGGACGGTGGGCGAGCTCGTGCATCGCGCGAGTGGCAAGCGCACCGGCAGGTTCTTTGCCGAGGAAGTCGCAAAGCCGCTCGGCATCGATTTCTGGATCGGCACGCCGGAGGAAATCGAGCCGCGCATCGCGCCGATGATCTTTGCCGAGCCCGATCCCGCGGCCGCCAATTCCAGATTCACGCAGGCGCTGATGACGGACCCTTCGAGCCCCGCGCATCTCTTCCTGCTCAATGGCGGCAATGTCGATTTCAATTCGCGCGCGTGTCACGCGGCCGAGATCGGATCGGGCAACGGCATTTCGAACGGCCGCGGGCTTGCCGGCATGTATCAGCCGCTCGCCAATGGCGGCGGCAATCTCGTCGGCAAGGACACGCTCGCCCGCATGGGCCGCGTCGCCATGGCGACGCATGAGGATGCGACGCTTCTCATCCCGTCGCGTTTCGCGCTCGGCTTCATGAAGTCGATGGACAATCGCAAGCTGAAGAACGAGCCGAACTCGTCCTGCATCATGTCGGATGCGGCTTTCGGCCATGTCGGCATGGGCGGCTCCATCGGCTTTGCCGACCCGGAATGCGCCATGAGCTTCGGCTACAACATGAACCGGATGGGGGCAGGCATCCTGCTCAACAATCGCGGGCAGGCGCTGGTCGATGCGGCCTATCGTTCGCTCGGCTACCGCTCCAATGCGAGCGGCGTCTGGGTGGCGTGATCGCTCAGCCGTTTTCCGGCTCGTCTTTCGCGGGGGGCAGCCCGAGTGCCTCCCGCGCCGCTTTGCGGTGGCGCGGCTTCATGTAGGACGAGACGAGGCCCAAGGCCGCCATCAGCACGGTCGCATCGTCGGTGAAGCCGAACACGGCGACGAAATCCGGAATGAAATCGACAGGCGTCACGAAATAGGCGAGTGCTGCAAGGAGCATGGCGCGCACGCGGGTCGGCGTTTCGGGATCGCGCGCGCAGAACCAGGCCGCGGCGGCTTCCTCGGCGAAGGGCACGCGGCCCGCGACCTTGAGGAGCTTCCGCCAGAAGCCTTCCGACACGGTCTTCTCGTTGCGGGCGATCACGGCAGGCAATTGATGCTTCGGGTCGAGAAGCCCGCTTTCGGCGTCTCCGGCCTCGGAATTTCCCCGTGACATGGGCATCGAATGCCTCCGCAGCTTTCCTTATCGGCCCCCGCCCTTGCGCCGGAAGAAGATGGGGTGGATCGCCCGGCCTTGCAAGCCAAGGCGACCCTGCGTCAATGACAGGCGCGGCGGAAATGCCCCGATCCGCCGTGATTTTTGGCTCGCTCTTTGGCGTCCGAATTTGTTAAATCGGCGCCAATCGGGCGCGGTTCCCACGCCCGCAGACAGGGAAACGCGGGGCCCGGCGGCCCATGCAGAGAAGGAATAAAACCATGAAACTCGACAGCAGCATCAGCGCCATCATCACGGGCGGCGCTTCGGGCCTCGGCGCCGCGACCGCGCGCCGTCTCGCCAAGGAAGGCGTGAAGATCGGCATTTTCGACCTTCAGGAAGAGAAGGGCGAGGCGCTGGCGAAGGAACTCGGCGGCGTGTTCGCGAAAGTGAACGTGACCGACGAGGCGAGCGTCGATGCGGGCTTTGAAAAGGTCCGCGCCGCCATCGGCCAGGAGCGCATCCTCGTGAACTGCGCCGGCACCGGCAACGCGATCAAGACGGCCGGCCGCAACAAGGAAACCGGCAAGCCGGAATATTTCCCGCTCGACAAGTTCAACCTCATCATCCAGATCAATCTCGTCGGCACCTTCCGCTGCATCGCGAAGTCGGCCGCCGGCATGCTCACTCTCGATCCGCTCTCCGATGGCGATCGCGGCGCGATCGTGAACACGGGCTCCGTAGCCGCGCAGGACGGCCAGATCGGCCAGGCCGCCTATTCGGCCTCGAAGGCGGGCGTCGTCGGCATGACGCTCCCCATCGCGCGCGACCTCAGCCGCGAAGGCATCCGCATCAACACGATCCTGCCCGGCATCTTCGACACGCCGCTGCTCGCCGGCGCGCCGGAAAAGGTGCGTCAGGCGCTCGGCGCGCAGGTGCCGTTCCCCTCGCGTCTCGGCAACCCGGACGAATATGCCTCGCTCGCGACCGAGATGATCCGCAACGGCTATTTCAACGGCGAGACGGTTCGTCTCGACGGCGCGATCCGCATGGCCCCGCGCTAAAGTTTCAGCGCTTCGATACGAAAGCCCCGGTGGAAACACCGGGGCTTTTTCTTGTTCAGGCGATGTCCACCGGGCCGGTGATGAGCCGCACGCCGCGGCGGAAGGTGAAATAGGCCCAGAGCCAGCGCAGGATGACGAAGAGCCGGTTGCGGAAGCCGATCAGGAAGAAGATGTGGACGAAGCCCCAGACGAACCAGGCGAAGCGTCCCTTGAGGTGCAGCCAGCCGAAATCGATCACGGCGAGCTTGCGGCCCACCGTGGCGAGATTGCCGTTATGGCGGTAGCGGAAGGGCGGGGGCGTGCCGCCCGCCAAGCGTGTGCGTATCGCCTTCGCCGCATAGGCGCCCATCTGCTTTGCGGCCGGCGCGATGCCCGGCACATTCATGTCGTCCTTCCAGCGCAAGGAGGCGATGTCGCCCGCGATGAAGATGCGGTCGTCATCCTTCAGCGTCAGGCATTCGCCGACGGGAATGCGCCCGGCCTTGTCGCTCTCGACGCCGAGCCATTCGGCGGCCGGCGAAGCTTCGACACCTGCCGCCCAGACGATGGTGCGCGCCTCGATCCTTCCCTTTTCCGTATCGATGCCGCCACGGTCGCAAAGCGTGACCGGCCGTTCGAGTTCGACATCGACGCCCATGCGCTCGAGCCCCTTTCGCGCCGCCTCGGCGAGCTTTTCGGGAAAGGCCGTCAGGATGCGCGGGCCCGCCTCGATCAGCACCACGCGGGCGCCGCTCGGATCGATATGGCGGAAGTCGGCGGCAAGCGCCTTCTTCGCGAGTTCGGCGATGGCGCCGGCCATCTCGACACCGGTCGGTCCGCCGCCCACCACGACAAATGTCATGAGGGCCTTGCGTTTTTCGGGATCTGCCTCCATCTCCGCGCGCTCGAAGGCGAGCAGGATGCGGCGGCGGATTTCCGTCGCCTCGTCGATTTCCTTCAGGCCGGGCGCCGCCTCTTCCCATTCGTCATGGCCGAAATAGGCGTGGCGCGCGCCCGTCGCGACGATGAGCCAGTCATAGGCGACTTCCTTGCCGCTTGAGAGCTTCACGCGCCGCTCCTCGCGGTTCACTTCCGTCACACGGTCGAGCAGCACCTCGATATTGCTCTCGCCGCGCAGGATGGAGCGGATCGGCACCGCAATATCGGCGGGCGAGAGCGTCGCCGTTGCCACCTGATAGAGAAGCGGCTGGAAGAGGTGATAGTTCTGCCGGTCGATCAGCGTTACATCGGCGGGGCCGCCCGCGAGTTTCTTCGCCGCCGTCAGGCCGGCAAAGCCCGCGCCCAGAATGACGACGCGGGGTCGCGCTTTTTCCGGTCCATCCGCCATGCTTCAGCTCTTCCCCGTCTTTCCGGCCTTGCCCGCCCAGCGGTCCATCAGCGCGGCGAGCGATATGTCCTTTTCCGAGAGCCCGCCCACATCATGCGTGGTCAGCACCACATCGACGCGGTTCCAGACATTCGCCCATTCGGGATGATGATCCATCGTCTCGGCGGCGAGCGCGACCCGCGTCATGAAGCCGAAGGCCTCGTTGAAATTCTTGAACTTGTAGCTCTTCTCGATGGCGTCGCGGCCTTTCACCTTGGTCCAGCCCTTGAGCCCCTTCAGCGCTTTTTCGCGTGCCTTGCCTGCAAGTTTCCCGCTCATGTCCTATCTCCCTTGGCCTTACAAGAATTGCGGCGTGAGCCTCGCGCTCTTAAGCTTGCCGCGCAAGAGAGGATTGAGGCCCCATGAACTGGAACGAACTCAAGGCGCCGACGCTTGAGGATTTCGAGAAGATCGCGGACGAGGCCTTCGAGCGGCTGCCGGAAGGTTTCCGCACGCGCTGCGAGGGGCTCATCATCCGCATCGAGGATTTTCCGGACGATGAAGTCGCCGCGGAGATGGGGCTCGAAAGCCCCTTCGAGCTTCTCGGTCTCTATCAGGGCATTTCCCATGTCGAGCGCTCGGTGATGGAGCCCGTGCACATGCCGGACATGGTGTTTCTCTACCGCCGCCCGCTGCTCGACTACTGGGCCGAATATGACGAGACGCTCGGCCATCTCGTGACGCATGTGCTGGTGCATGAGATCGGTCACCATATGGGCCTTTCGGACGATGACATGCATGCCATTGAGGAAGCGGCGGGCCGGGGCTAGTCGTCCTCCACCCAGCTGAAGTCAGGATAACGCCGTTCGGCCACATAAGGTCCGCCGCCGGTCGCGCCTTTCGCCGAAAAAAGTGTGAAATGTTCAGCCGTGAAACAGGGCGCGGCGAAGGGCGAGTGGGCGCGGATGAAGCTGTAGACTTCCGCCGTTTCGGCGCGGCCGAGCCGGGCGATCGTCACATGCGGCGCGAAGTTGCGTGTCTCGGGCTTGAGGCCCACGCGCCGCGCGGCGGCTTCGTGGCGGCCCTGCAGGATGCGGAGCGGCTCGGACGGCTTCACCCCCGCCCATAGAGTATGGGGCCGCGCGCCGCCGAATTCGCCAAGGCCCTCGATCTCGACCTCGAAGGGCGTCATCGGGATTTCCTCAAGCGCCGCGGCGAATTCATCGGCCACATCTTCGGGAATATCGCCCGCAAAGCGCAGCGTGATGTGGAAGTCCGGCCGCTCGATCCAGCGCGCGCCGTCGATCCCCTGCTGCAGCGGCACGAGCTTCTCCGCGACCTCATCGGGAATTTCCAGCGCGGTGAAGAGGCGGATCATGGGAGTCGGTCACCATTCAAAACTGTCATGCCCGGACTTGATCCGGGCATCCAGGGCGTCGACTTCTGAGTGTGCGGCTCTGGATTGCCGGGTCAAGCCCGGCAATGACAATCGGAATGAGAACCTCAAGGCGCCGGGTTCGGCTGGTCGAGATGGGCGGCCTCGATGTCCTTTTCGAGTTCTTCCGTCCATTTCACATCCACGCTCGTCACGGCGAGCTTCAGCTGCTCCATGGTCGTCGCGCCGATGATGTTCGACGTCACGAAGGGCCGCGTCGTCACGAACTGGTTCGCCATTTGCGAGGCGTCGAGGCCGTGCTTCTTCGCGATGGCGAGGTAGCTTTCGATGGCGCGGTTCGTCTGCGGGCTTTCATAGCGCTGCAGCCGGTTGAAGAGTGCTTTCCGCGATCCTTGCGGCAGCGCGCCGTTCTGGTACTTGCCGGTGAGATAGCCCTGCGCCAGCGGCGAATAGGCGAGAAGGCCGACGCCGTCGCGATGCGCGATTTCCGAGCCGCCAAGCTCGAAGGTGCGGTTCACGAGATTATAGGCATTCTGGATCGACTGGACGCGCGGCAGGCCCTTCGTTTCCGCGTGGTGGAGGAACTTCATCGTGCCCCAGGGCGTCTCGTTGGAGAGGCCGATATGGCGCACCTTGCCCGCCTTCACGATGCCGTCGAGCGTTTCGAGAATTTCCGCGATCGGATGCGTCGCGCCGTCGATATGCCGGTAGCCGAGGCCGCCGAAGAGATTGATCGGGCGGTCGGGCCAGTGAAGCTGATAGAGATCGATATAATCCGTCTGCAGACGTTTGAGGCTCTTGTTCACCGCCTCCTCAATCTGCGCCTTGCTCTGCTCGGTGCCGGCGCCATTGTCGCGAAGCCAGGTCATGGGGCTGCGGCCCGCGACCTTGGTCGCGAGGATCACCTTGTCGCGGTTCTTCCGCGCCTTGAACCAGTTGCCGATGATGGTTTCGGTCGCGCCCTGCGTCTCCGGCTTCGGCGGCACGGCATACATTTCCGAGGTGTCGAAGAAGTTGACGCCCTGAGCGAGCGCATAATCCATCTGCTCATGACCTTCTGCTTCAGTGTTCTGCTGGCCCCAGGTCATGGTGCCAAGGCAGATCGAGCTCACCTTCAGGCCGGTGCGTCCCAGGTCGCGATATTCCATTTGATCCCCCCGAAGGAATTTTGATGTTCTTCTAATTCAATAATGTCATTGCCGAACTTGATCCGGCAATCCAGAAGGCGCGCCAGCGCCGTCTGTCTCGCAAGACTGTCAAGCCATCGGTTTTCGCTGGCGTCTTGATTCACTACCCTGGACCCCCGGGTCAAGCCGGGGGTGACAAGAGCCGCGAAAAGAGAGACGGATACCGCCCTCACTCCGCCGCCCGCTCCTTCGCCTCGGCGATCAGCTCCTCGACCTTGGGCAGGATGCGCTCGACGATGATGCCGATGCCCTCCGCCGTCGGATGGATGCCGTCGGAGAGGTTGAGCGCCCGGTCCCCGGCCACGCCGTCGAGGAAGAAGGGATAGAGGATCAGCTCCTCGCTCTCGGCAAGTTCTGTGTAGATCGGGTTGAAGCTCTCGCCATAGTCGCGGCCGAGATTGGGCGGCGCCAGCATGCCGGCGAGCAGGATGGGGAGATTGCGTTCCTTCAGCCGGGCGACGATCTCTTGCAGGTTCTTCCGCGTCAGCGCCGGGTCGACCGCGCGCAACGCGTCATTCGCGCCGAGTTCGAGGATCACCGCATCGGCCTCGGGGCCCACGGCCCAGTCGAGCCGCGCCAGACCGCCCGATGTGGTGTCGCCCGAAACGCCGGCATTCACCACGGTCACATTATCGTGACCGGCTTCCTTCAGGGCCTTTTCGAGCTGGTGGGTGAAGCCCTCGTCCGGGCCCAGAAGATAGCCCGCGGTAAGGCTGTCGCCGAGCGCGACGATGGTGAGGCGGTCCTCGGCGGCGGCGGGCGCGACCAGGAGAAGGACGATTGCCCAGCTCGCGAAAAACTTGCAAAGCGGCGCAGGGAGGCCATATCGCATAGTATAACTTGCCTTTCCGTCTTCTGCGTCAGCGAGGCGGCGCCCTCCCGCCCGATCCGGTTCTCCGGCCGAAGCGTAGATTCCGCCGGTGCCCCCGTTTCACACCAACAAGTAGGCCAAAACTTGTCCGATACAATCATCGAACTCGACAGCGTGAAACTCAGCCTGCCGAGCACTGCCGGGCCGGTCAATATTCTGAAGGGGATCGATCTCAAGATCGCGCGGGGCGAAACGGCGGGGCTTGTCGGGCCGTCCGGCTCCGGCAAGTCGACGCTGCTGATGGTGCTGGCGGGGCTCGAGCGGCCGAGTTCCGGCCGCATCACCTGCGCAGGCGCGGAGTTCACGGCGCTGTCCGAAGATGCGCTTGCGCGCTTCCGGCGCGACCATATCGGCATTGTCTTCCAGTCCTTCCACCTCATTCCCACCATGACGGCGCTCGAGAATGTCGCGATCCCGCTCGAATTCGCGGGCCGCGAGGATGCGTTCGACCGGGCGGAGGAAGAGCTGAAGCTGGTCGGCCTCGGCCACCGGCTCACGCATTATCCGGGACAATTGTCGGGCGGCGAGCAGCAGCGCGTGGCGCTTGCGCGCGCGGTCGCGGGCGATCCCGACATCCTGCTGGCGGACGAACCGACCGGCAATCTCGATCAGTCGACAGGCCATGAGATCATCGAGCTCATGTTCGATCTGCACGCCCGCAAGAATGCGACGCTCGTTCTCATCACGCATGACGAGGCGCTTGCCGCGCGTTGCCACCAGATCGTGCGGCTCCGCGATGGGCTCATCGAGTCCATCGAAACGGGAGCGCTCGCATGAGCGGGAACGCCACGTCGCTGGCGCTGGCTGCCCGCCTTGCCCGGCGGGAACTGCGCGGCGGCATCAAGGGCTTCCGCGTCTTCATCGCCTGTCTCGCGCTTGGCGTGGCGGCGATTGCGGGCGTTGGCTCGGTGTCGGCGGCGCTCACGCGCGGGCTCGCCGAGGGCGGGCAGGACATTCTCGGCGGCGATGCCGCGATCCGTCTCATTCACCGCGAGGCGACAGCCGAGGAACGCGCCTTTCTCGGCGAACGTGCAGAGGTGTCAGCCTCGGCCGAGATGCGCGCCATGGCCCGCAATGCAGCGGCGGATGCCGCGCGCGGCCAGACGCTGGTGGAGCTCAAGGCGGTCGACAATACCTATCCGCTTTACGGCCGGATGGAGCTTTCGCCCGGCATTCCTTTCGACGAAGCGATAGAAATTCGCGACGGCGTGGCGGGGCTTGTGGTCGAGCCCAATCTTCTTTCTCGGCTCGGTGTCGCGGTCGGCGATCATGTGCGGATCGGCGACACGGATTTCGAGCTCCGCGCGACCATTACGCGCGAACCGGACCGCGTCTCGGACGGATTTGCGCTCGGCCCCCGCGCGATGATTTCCTGGGCAGCGCTGGAGCAGACCGGCCTCGTGCAGCCGGGCAGCCTCGTCCAGTATCACTACCGCATCCGCCTGCCCGATGCCGCGCGCACAAGCGCCGACATTTCGGCATGGGTCGAAGAGCTCAATGCGCGCTTCCCCGATGC
Organism: Parvibaculaceae bacterium; assembly: GCA_019636015.1. Taxonomy (GTDB): domain Bacteria; phylum Pseudomonadota; class Alphaproteobacteria; order Parvibaculales; family Parvibaculaceae; genus Parvibaculum. The sequence goes on along the minus strand of JAHBYJ010000001.1, from coordinate 339,896 downwards.
GGGCTGGCGCATCACCGACAGAAGCGACAGTGCGCCCGGCGTGCGCCGTTTCGTGGAGCGGGTGGCGCTGTTCCTCTCGCTCGTCGGGCTTACCGCGCTTGTCGTTGGCGGCGTCGGCGTTGCGAATGCCGTCAAATCCTATCTTGATGGCAAGCGCGCGACGATTGCGATCTTCAAATGTCTCGGCGCGCCGGGCGCGCTCATCTTCCGTCTTTATCTTCTGCAGGTCATGGCGCTTGCCTCTGTCGGCATCGTGATCGGCCTTGTCCTCGGCGGTACCGCGCCCTTCATCGTCGAAGCGGTGGCGGGCGACATGATACCCATTCCCGCCGAGCTCGGCCTTTATGGCGGGCCGCTCATGCTCGCCGCCGCCTATGGCGTGCTCACCGCACTCGCGTTTGCGATCTGGCCGCTTGCGCGGGCGCGCGAAGTCCCGGCGACGAGCCTCTTCCGCGATCTCGTGGCGCCGCTCCGCCGCTTCCCGCGCCCCTTCTACATCGCGGCGACGGCGGCGGCGCTTGCCGTGCTCGCGGGGCTTGCCATCGCGCTTGCCGAAGAACGGCTCTTCGCGCTCTGGTTCGTGATGGGGGCGGCCGGCGTCTTCATCCTGCTCTGGGCCGCCGCGCGCGGCATCATGGCGCTGGCGGCGCGCGCGCCGCGGGTGCGCTCGCCGGAGCTTCGTCTTGCACTTGCCAATATCCACCGCCCCGGCGCGCCGACCCCCGCCGTCGTGCTGTCGCTCGGCCTCGGCCTCACGCTTCTCGTCACCGTGTCGCTCATCAACGGTAATCTCACCGGCGAGATCACGCGCGACCTGCCGGGCCGCGCGCCCGCCTTCTTCTTCGTCGATGTGCAGCCGAACCAGATCGACGCGCTGGAGGCGCTCGTCACCGCGCGGGAAGACGTCACGGGCTTCAACCGCGTGCCGATGCTGCGCGGCAAGATTTCGGCCGTGAACGATGTGCCGGCCGAACAGCTCAATGTCGCGCAGGAAGCCCAATGGGCGCTTCGGGGCGACCGCGGCATCACCTATTCGGCCACGCCTCCCGAAGGCTCGTCGATCGTGCGCGGCCAGTGGTGGCCCGAGGATTACGACGGCCCGACGCTCGTCTCCTTTTCCGAGGAGCTTGCGCAGGGCTTCGGCGTCGGCATCGGCGACCGGATCACCATCAATGTGCTGGGCCGCGACATCGAGGCCGAGATCGCCAATACGCGCGAGATCGACTGGAGCAATCTCGGCATCAATTTCGTGCTGGTCTTCTCGCCGGGCATGCTGTCGGCCGCGCCGCATACGGTGCTCGCCACGGTCGAGATGAATGGCGGGCCGGAGGCCGAGGAAGCGCTGGAGCGGGAGGTGACGTCGGGCTTCCCCAACATCACTTCCGTTCGCGTGCGCGAAGCGCTCGAAGCGGTCAATTCGCTGCTCGGCAATTTCGCCATGGCGGTGCGGGCCACGGGCGCGGTCACGCTCGCGGCCGGGATTCTGGTGCTGGCGGGCGCCATGGCGGCGGGGTTCCATTCCCGCGTCCGCGACGCCGTGGTGCTCAAGGTGCTCGGCGCCACAAGGGGACGGATCCTCGGCATCTATGTCAGGGAATATGCGGCGCTCGGGCTCGCCACGGCGCTGGTCGCGGCTTTCGCGGGCACGGTCGCCTCCTTCGTGGTCGTCACCATGCTGATGGACCTGCCCTGGAGCTTCCTGCCGGGCACGCTGGCCGTCACGGTGCTCGCGGCGGCGCTCGTTACCGTGGGTCTCGGCCTCATGGGCACCTGGCGGGCGCTCTCCATACCGGCGGCGCCTGTGCTCCGGGTCGACTGAAATCACGGAAATGTCAGGCTTTTCCGGATGTTAAGTCTCTGCAACAGCGCCGGTTTTGCTTGAATTCGCGGGGCGCTCGGCCAATATAGCTGCAAGCACACGCAGGAGGGTGCAGATTTATGGCGAATTACGATCAGGAACGGCTCCACCAGTCCCGCCTCGGCGCAAGCGCCGACATGTCGATCGATGCGGGTCTGCGGAGCTATATGCTCAGTGTCTACAACTACATGGCGGGTGCCCTCGCCCTCACCGGGCTGGTCGCCTATTTCGCATATTCCGCCGCCGTGCAGGAAACGGCGACGGGGCCGCTTCTCACGAATTTCGGCGAAACGCTCTACACGAGCCCGCTGCGCTGGGTCGTCATGCTGGCGCCGCTCGCCTTCATTCTGGTGCTGAGCTTCGGCGTTCAGCGCCTCAGCCTCGCCGCCACCCAGATGCTCTTCTGGACCTTCGCGGCGGTAATGGGCCTTTCGCTCTCCTCGATCTTCCTTGTCTTCACGGGCGAGAGCATCACCACGACCTTCTTCGTCACGGCGGCCGCCTTCGGCTCGCTCAGCCTTTACGGCTACACGACGAAGCGCGATCTCTCCGGCATGGGCTCGTTCCTCTTCATGGGCCTGATCGGCATCATCATCGCGATGGTGGTGAACCTTTTCCTCGGCAGCTCGGCGCTGCAGTTCGCGATCTCGGTGCTCGGCGTGCTGATCTTCGCGGGCCTCACCGCCTATGACACGCAGCGCATCAAGGGCATGTATTACGAAGGAGACAGCGTTGCCGCCGCCGGCAAGAAGGCCGTGATGGGCGCTCTCTCGCTCTATCTCGACTTCATCAACATGTTCATGTTCCTGCTGCAGTTCCTGGGCAGCCAGCGCAACTGAGCCGCAGGACAGGTAACAAGCAAAAGCCCCGGCAGCGATGCCGGGGCTTTTCGTTTGCGCGCCTTGCGGTCAGGCGTCGATCAGGCGGAGCGAGCGTTTCTCGAAAATCTTGAGCACCTGTTTCAGCTCGTGGCCGCGCTTGAGGATGAGCCCGGTCGGCGCGACGACGCTATAGGCGCCCTGGCGGCGGGCGAGCTTCGGCCGTTTCTCGATGCGGTAGAGCGGCATTTCGCTCGAGCGGCGGAAGACGGCGAAGACGGCGACATCCTTGTGCGCGCCCATCGCATAGTCCCGCCATTCGCCCTCGGCGACCTTGCGGCCATAGACGGAGAGAATGGCATCGAGCTCGGCGCGGTCGAAAAAGACTTCCGCTTCGCGCGGCCGCGCCGGCGGCGTTCCGCCGGGGGCGACGAGGGTAAGCGGCGCGGCGCTTGCGCTTTGCGATCCCGAATCGGCGCCATCGGTCATGCCGTGCTGCTTCCTTCCCGTTCACGCCCACTCACAAGCTGTGGGCGGAGCATATGAAAAGCATGGCATATGGGCTCTCCGGCGTCATCCCATTGTTATAAAAAGCCGCAGATTTCTGCGGCTTTTGGATAAATCGAATGGATCAGGCGAAACCACAATATTGCCTTTTTTCAGCCCTTCGAGAGCCACACTACCCTTCCATATTTCCATCGTTGCCTCATTGGCCCGGTTCTCTGCGACGTTCCGGTTTCATCAGCCCCCCAGCCCCACCGGGATAGATTGGGGGAGCCGGGCCAACCCCATCCCCTCGGGGGAGCGCAACGAGAGAGATCAGCCTTCGGGCTGCGGGCCGTCCGGGAACCCCCCCCTCCCGGACGGCCTTTTCTTTTGCCTCTCTTCCGGCCCCTGACGAAAATGAAACATCTTTCACTTGAAGGACTTGGCGGGCTGGCCTACACAAAATTCCCGCTTCGGGGAGCGGCGGAAATTGTGGAATGGGCAGGCGGGCCGGCAGAGCCCGAGGCCCTTCCGGGGAGAGAGATCATAAGCGTTTCCGGGACACACATGACGAAAGAGGACCGTCCGGCGCCGGCTGGCGGCGAGCCGATGATCGTCATCGAGAATCTCACCAAGCGGTTCGGGCCCTTCACGGCGGTCAACAATATCGGCTTCAGCGTTGCGCGCGGCGAGGTGCTGGGTTTCCTCGGCCCCAATGGGGCCGGCAAGTCCACCACCATGAAGATGGTGACGGGCTTCCTCGCGCCGACCTCCGGCACGGCGCGGGTCTGCGGTCACGACATCGTCACCTCCACGCTCGCCGCGCAGCGCGAGATCGGCTATCTGCCGGAAGGCGCGCCCGCCTATGGCGACATGACGCCGCGCAGCTTCCTGCAGTTCATCGCGCGGGTGCGGCGTCTCTCCGGCCGCGCGGCGGATGAGGCGATCGAGCGCGCCGCCGACGCGACGGAACTCGGCGGCGTTCTCGAGCAGCCGATCGACACGCTTTCCAAGGGCTTTCGCCGCCGCGTCGGTCTTGCCCAGGCGATCCTGCACAATCCGCCGGTCCTCATCATGGACGAGCCGACGGACGGCCTCGATCCCAATCAGAAATTCGAAGTGCGCAAGCTCATCGGCCGCATGGCGAAGGACAAGGCCATCGTCATCTCGACGCATATTCTCGAAGAAGTGGATGCGATCTGCACACGCGCCCTCATCATCGATCGCGGCCGCGTCGTTGCCGACGGCACGCCCGGCGCGCTGATGGCGCGCTCGCGCTATCACAATGCCGTCTCGATCACGCTGGGCGGCCAGAGCACGGTTGAGATCGCCAATAAACTCCGCAACCTGCCGGGCATCGCCACCATCGAGGTGATGCCGCGCGGCGACGAGACGACCTTCACGCTGTTCCCGCAGGCCGCTTCCGAAAGCGACACGATGCTGGTCGATGCGGTGGCGCGGCTTGCGCGCGAGGAACACTGGCATGTGCGCGCGCTTTACGGAGAGCCCGGCCGCCTCGACGAAGTGTTCCGCAGCCTCACGCGCTCGGACACCGCCAAGGGGAAAGACGCGGCATGAACGAGCTTCTCGCCATTTTCCGCCGCGAGCTTGCCGGCTATTTCGCGACGCCGCTCGCCTTCATCTTCATCGTGATCTTCCTGTTCACGATGGGCGCCTTCACCTTCTATCTCGGCGGCTATTACGAGAGCGGGCAGGCCGATCTCACGATCTTCTTCAACTTCCATCCCTGGCTCTATCTCTTCCTGATCCCGGCAATCTCCATGCGCCTCTGGGCGGAAGAGCGCCGCACGGGCTCGATCGAGCTTTTGCTGTCGCTGCCCGTGCCGCTCTGGGCGGCGGTGCTCGGCAAGTTTCTCGCGGCCTGGGCCTTTTCAGGAATCGCGCTCGCGCTCACCTTCCCGATGTGGATCACGGTCAATTATCTCGGCGATCCCGATAATGGCGTGATCCTCGCCGGCTATATCGGCAGTTTCTTCATGGCGGGCGGCTATCTCGCCATCGGCTCCTGCCTTTCCGCCGTCACGCGCAACCAGGTCATCGCCTTCGTGGTGAGCGTCGCGGTCTGCTTCCTCTTCACCGTATCGGGGCTTCCCATCGTCACGGATTTCTTCGCGAGCTGGGCGCCGCAGCAGGTGGTGTCCACCATCGCCTCCTTCTCCTTCCTTACGCATTTCAACGCGATCACGCGCGGCGTCATCGACCTGCGCGACGTGATCTATTTCGTGTCGCTGATCGCCACCTGGCTCGTCGCCTGCGGCATCGTCGTCGACATGAAGAAGGCGGGCTAGGACCATGAGCAACCAGCAGATCAGCCGCTCCGCCTATCGTGTCCTCATGCTCGTGCTGCTCGCGGTGCTGTTCCTCGCGGTCAACATGTTCTCGAACGTCATGTTCCGCACGGCCCGCGTCGATCTCACCGAGAACAACCTCTACACGCTCTCCGATGGCACGAAAGAGGTCGTCGGCAAGATCGAGGAACCGATCACGCTGCGCTTCTTCTATTCGGAGAAGCTCTCGACCGATTACAACCGTATCCGCATCTATGCTGGCCATGTCCGCGACATGCTGGAGGAATTGCGCGCACGGTCGGGCGGCATGATCCGGCTCGAGGTGATCGATCCCGAGCCCTTCTCCGAAGAGGAAGACCTTGCCATGTCGCTCGGCCTCAAGGGCGCGCCGACGCAGACGGGCGACATCATCTATTTCGGCCTTGTCGGCACGAATTCCGTCGACGGTCTCGAATCCGTCCCCTTCTTCACCGATGAGCGCGAACAGTATCTCGAATATGACGTGGCGCGCATGATCCAGAATCTGAGCCGCCCCGAGCGGCCGGTTCTCGGCATCGTCACCAACCTGCCGCTCGACACCGGCACAGGCGGGCTCATGTCCGCCATGCGGGGCGAGTCGCAGCCCTTCATGATCTACGAGGAACTGCGCGACCGCTTCGAACTCGAATTCCTCGAGCAGCGTTTCGAAGCCGTGCCGCCCCGCGTCGATGTGCTGATGATCGCCCATCCGAAGGCGCTCGATCCGCGCACCCTTTATGCCATCGACCAGTTCGTGATGCGCGGCGGCCATGTGCTGGCCTTCCTCGATCCGCATTCGGAAGTGAGCCTCACCGCAGGCCCGAATGGCGAGCCCATTCGCGGCTATACGGAAATGTCCGATCTCGGGCCGCTCCTCGAGGCCTGGGGCGTCCGCTACGACCCGCGCGAGATCGTGGGCGACCGCACCATGGCGCAGCGCGTGCGCACCGGGCTCGATGCGCGCCGCCAGGAAAGCGACTATGTGATCTGGCTTGCCGTGCCGCGCGACAATGTCGCCGCGGACGACATCGTGACGTCGGATGTCGTGCGGCTCAATCTCGGCACGGTCGGGCGCTTCACCCCCATCGAAGGCGCGACGACGCGCTTCTCGCCCATCGTCTCTTCCTCCGAAGATGCCAAGCTCTATGACGTCGACTATGTGAAGCAGGGGCCGCGGCCGGACGATCTCCTGCGCGGTTTCGAGGGAACGGGCGAGCGCTATGCGATCGCGGCGCGGATCTCGGGGCCGGTGAAGAGCGCCTTCGAGGCGCAGCCCGATGCCGAAAGCGTCGACGAGGACGGGCGGCCCATCCAGCGCCGCTCGGGAGAGAAGGCGGGACAGCATATCGCCGCCTCGCAGGGCGATGCGAATATCATCCTCTTTGCCGACAGCGACATTTTCGACGACCGTTTCTGGGTGCGCACGGAGTCCTATCTCGGCGAGCGCATCGCGCAGCCCATCGCCGACAATGCCGTCTTCATCATGTCGGCCATCGACAATCTCATGGGATCGAACGAACTCATTTCGCTGCGCGCGCGCGACAAGATCGACAGGCCCTTCACGGTGGTGGAAGAGCTGCGCCGCACGGCGGAGCGCCGCTTCCTCGCCGAGCAGGAGGCGCTTGAAAAGCGCGTGGCGGAAGCCGAGCGCAACCTGACCGAGCTCCAGATTCGCGGGGCATCGGCGGAAGCCAATGGCGGCACGAGCGAGGCGGAATCGGAGGCGATTGCCCGGTTCCGTGCCGAGCTTCTGGACAGCCGCAAGAAGCTCCGCGACGTGCAGCGCGATCTGCGCCGCGATGTCGAGGCGCTCGGCTCCAATCTGCGCTTCGCAAATATCGCGCTGGTGCCCATTGTGCTTGCCATTCTCGCGATCGGCGCCGCCGTGTTGCGCCACCGCCGCCGCAAGGCGCGCGTCGAAAAGGGAGCGTGACCTGCAATGACCGCCTCCACCGCTTCCTTCATGGAGAACAGGCCGCTGCGCAATCTCGTGCTGCTGGCCGCCGTCACGCTGGCCGTTCTCGTCGCCGCGATCATCGCGGTGGTGAACGATGAAAGCAGCGTGCGCTCGAATTTCGTGCCGCACCCGCTCTTCGAAGGTCTTGCAACGCGGCTCGACCGCGCGGACCGCATCGTCTACACCTCGAGCCGCGGCATGGGCGGGGAGGAGGTCGTCTCGCTCCGCCGCAATGCCGAAGGCGTCTGGGGCGTCGAGTCGCGCGGCGGTTATCCGGCCAGCGAGGAGCTCGTGCGCAATGTGCTGCTCGGCATGGGCAATATCGAGGCCTATGAGCCGCGCACGGCCAATCCCGAATGGCACCGCAATCTCGGTCTGATGAAGCCGGAAGATATCGGCTCGGCGATCCGCGTCGAACTTTTCAGCGGCGATGAGCGCATGGCCGGGCTGCTCGTCGGCAAGGTGCCGGAGCGCGCGGTCGATGTGAAGGGCGAGGGCCTTGTCTATGTGCGCCGCGACGGCGAGGACGAGACCTGGCTCGCGCGCGGGCGGCTGCCGCTGCACAAGGGCGCCTTCGACTGGCTCGACACGACTTTCGTCGATATTCCGCGCGAGGATGTGGCGCGGGTCACGCTCTGGGCCGGCACGGAAAGGCCGGTGGTGATGGAGCGGGCGGACGCGGAAGCGGCCGACTTCGCCCTCGTGAATATTCCCGAAGGCCGCGTCTCGCGCGGCGCGCCCGTCACCAACAAGTCGGCCACGGCGCTGCTCGAGGCGACATTCGACGATGTGGCGCCTGCCGATACGCTCGACATGCCGGAGGATGGTCCCCGCGTCGTTGTCGAGACTTTCGATGGCATGGTGCTCACCATGCATATGGGCGGGCAGGGCGGCGCGCTCTGGGCGAAGTTCACGGCCGAAGGCGAGAGCGAGGAAGCGGCGCTCCGTGCCGAAGATCTCAACCGGCGCCTCTCGCCCTGGACCTACAAGCTGCCGCAGGAGGTGAGCGGCCAGCTCACCCAGACCATCGACGTGCTGACCCGCGAGGCGGGCCCGGCGGATGCGATGTTCGACCAGGCCGAATAGGAGCCGTCGCGACAGGCAATAAAAAAGGGCGCCCCGCAGGGCGCCCTTTTCGTTTCTATGGCTTCCGCCTCATGCCGCGAGGTTCCGCAGCACGTAGGGCAGGATGCCGCCGTTTTCGTAGTATTCGACTTCATCCTGCGTATCGATGCGGCAGAGAAGGTCGATCGCCTGCTTCGCGCCATCGGCGAAGGTGATGACGGCCTTCACCATGCTGCGCGGCTTAACATTGGCGAGGCCCTCGATCGTCACGGTCTCCGTGCCGTCAAGGCCGAGCGACTGCCAGCTCATGTCGTTGATGAACTGCAGCGGCGCCACGCCCATGCCGACGAGGTTCGAGCGGTGGATGCGCTCGAAGCTCTGCGCCACCACGGCTTTCACGCCGAGAAGCATGGTGCCCTTTGCCGCCCAGTCGCGGCTCGAACCCGTGCCATATTCCTTGCCCGCGAAGATGACGAGCGGCACGTTGCGGCGCTTGTATTCCATCGCCGCGTCGTAGATCGGCATCTGCGTGCCTTCCGGCTGCAGCTTGGTCAGCCCGCCTTCGATGCCCTTCAGCATCTGGTTCTTGATGCGGATATTGGCGAAGGTGCCGCGCATCATCACTTCGTGGTTGCCGCGCCGCGCGCCATAGGAGTTGAAGTCCTGGGCGCCGACCTGCTTCGAGTTCAGGTAGGAACCGGCTGGGCTCTGCACCTTGATGTTGCCGGCGGGCGAGATGTGGTCGGTCGTGATCGAGTCCGCGAAGAGACCGAGGATGCGCGCATCCTTCACATCGCTCAGCGGCGCGGGCTCGCGGCCCATATCCACGAAGTAGGGCGGGTTCTGCACATAGGTGGAGTCGCCGTCCCAGCCATAGGTGAGGCCGCCCGACACCTTGATGCCCTTCCAGGCATCGTCGCCGTCGAAGACGTTCGCATAGCGCGACCGGAACATTTCCGGCGTGACGCAGGCGCGCACCGTGTCGGCCACTTCCTGCGTGGTTGGCCAGATGTCCTTGAGATAGACCGGCTGGCCGTTTGCGCCTGTGCCGAGCGGCTCGCTCGTCAGGTCGATCTGGGTCGAGCCCGCCAGCGCATAGGCGACGACGAGCGGCGGCGAGGCGAGATAGTTCGCCCGTACATCCGGCGATACGCGGCCTTCGAAGTTGCGGTTGCCCGAAAGCACCGCCGAGGCCACGAGATCGTTCTTGTTGATCGCCTGGCTGATTTCGGTGGGCAGCGGGCCGGAATTGCCGATGCAGGTGGTGCAGCCATAGCCGACGAGATCGAAGCCCATGGCGTCGAGATCGTCCTGCAGGCCGGACTTCGTGAGGTAATCGGTCACGACCTGGGAGCCGGGGGCGAGCGAGGTCTTCACCCAGGGCTTCACCTTGAGGCCGAGCTTGCGGGCCTTGCGGGCGACGAGGCCTGCCGCGACCAGCACGTTCGGGTTCGACGTGTTGGTGCAGGAGGTGATCGCCGCGATCACGACATCGCCATGGCCGAGATCGAAGTCCTTGCCTTCGACGGGCACGCGGGTCGCCGCCTGGCCGGGCTTGCCGAACTCGCCTTCAAGCGCCTTGAGGTAGTTCGACTTGACGTCGGTGAGCGAGACGCGGTCCTGGGGACGCTTCGGACCGGCAAGGCTCGGCACGACGGAACCGAGATCGAGTTCCAGCGTGTCGGTGAAGACGGGATCGGCCATGCCCTTTTCGCGGAACATGCCCTGCGCCTTCGCATAGGCCTCGACGAGCGCCACGCGCTCTTCGGAGCGGCCCGTTGCACGGAGATATTTCAGCGTCTCGTTGTCGACCGGGAAGAAGCCGCAGGTCGCGCCATATTCCGGCGCCATGTTGGCGATGGTCGCGCGATCCTCGAGCGTGAGGTGGTCGAGGCCGGCGCCGTAATATTCGACGAACTTGCCGACCACGCCCTTCTTGCGCAGCATCTCGGTGACGGTGAGCACCATGTCGGTCGCGGTCACGCCGTCATTGAGCTTGCCGGTCAGCTTGAAACCGATCACTTCCGGAATGAGCATCGAAACCGGCTGGCCGAGCATGGCCGCTTCCGCCTCGATGCCGCCCACGCCCCAGCCGAGAACGGCAAGACCGTTCACCATGGTGGTGTGGCTGTCCGTGCCGACGCAGGTGTCGGGATAGGCGATCTCTTCCTTGCCTTCCGTCTTCGTCCAGACGGTCTGGGCGAGATATTCGAGGTTCACCTGGTGGCAGATGCCGGTTCCCGGCGGCACCACGCGGAAATTGTTGAAGGCCTTGGAGCCCCAGCGCAGGAACTCATAGCGTTCGCGGTTGCGCTGATATTCGATTTCCGTGTTTTCCTTGAAGGCCGTCGGCGTGCCGAACTTGTCGACCATCACCGAATGGTCGATCACGAGATCGACCGGTACCAGCGGATTGATCTTCTTCGGATCGGCGCCGAGCGTCTTCACGGCGTCGCGCATGGCGGCAAGGTCCACCACGGCGGGCACGCCGGTGAAGTCCTGCATCAGCACGCGGGCCGGACGATAGGCGATCTCGCGATCCGAGGTGCGGGTCTTGAGCCAGGTCTTCACCGCCTCGATGTCTTCCTTGGTGACGGTCCGGCCGTCCTCGAAGCGGAGCAGGTTTTCAAGCAGCACCTTCAGCGAGAAGGGCAGGCGCGAGATGCCGTCGAGCCCCTTCTTCTCTGCGTCGGGCAGGCTGTAATAGGTGTAGCTCCGCTTGCCGACCTTCAGCACCTTGCGCGCGCCGAAGCTGTTGCCGGGCTTCTTCGCCGCCGCCTTTTTCGCGGGCGCGGCTTTCTTCGCAGCAGGGGCCTTCTTCGGCGCTGCCTTTGCGGCGGGCGCGGCTTTCCTTGCAGCAGGCTTCTTCGCCGCAGCGGTTTTCTTCGGCGCCGCCTTCTTCACGGCAGACTTCTTCGGCGCGGCCTTCCTGGCGGCAGCCTTCTTCGCGGCAGTTGCCTTCTTCTTCGGCGCCGCTGCCTTCTTCACGCTCTTCACCGTGCGCTTTGCGGCGCGCTTCGTCTTCAGCGCGGAGTTCTTCGTCGCGCCGGTCGATTTCTTCGCGGCCTTGCGGGCGGTCTTCACCGCCTTCTTCGCGGAAGCCTTCGCCTTCACGGCAGATTTTTTCGGGGCGGATTTTTTCGGCGCGGCTTTCTTCGCAGCGGCCTTCTTGGGCGCGGCCTTTTTCGCGGCGGCAGGCTTCTTCTTCGGCGCAGCCTTCTTCACCGCCTTTTTCGGGGCGGCCTTCTTCGCGGCGGGTTTCTTCGCCGTCTTCGCTGCAGCCTTCTTTGCCGGAGCAGCCTTCTTCGCCGCCGGTTTCTTCTTCGCCTTGTCCTTGGTGGATTTGGCCGTCGCCTTTTTCGCCATCGCTTGTCGTCCTCGGTGATGCGCGGTCCGGGCGTCATGCGGGAGGATTTGAGGCGGTGCCGCGCATGCGGAAAATCCGCATGTGCCTCAGCCCTTTTCGCCGCCGCTTTCGAGCCTGGAACCTGGATGCTTTTCGCGGCGGACTATAATGACTTTCGCCAGCGTTGACCATGCTTCGCCTTCCGCGCAAGGCGTGATAATCAGCATCGGACAGCAGGTGAGGAGGCGGCAATGGCTTCGGTTCGCGTCGAGAAAAAAGGTCCTGTCACAACTGTCATTCTGGACCGTCCGCAGGTGAAGAACGCTGTCGACCGCGCCACGGCGGAAGAACTCGCGGATGCCTTTCTCGCTTTCGAAGGGGACGAGGAGGCGCTTGTCGCCGTCTTTTGCGGCGAGGGCGGCGCCTTCTGTGCGGGCGCGGACCTCAAGGCCGTGTCCACGGGGAAGGGAAATCGCTCCGTGCCCCCCGCAACGGGTGCCGATTTCACGCGCCTCGCCGATGACGGACCCATGGGCCCGTCGCGAATGATTCTCAACAAGCCGGTGATCGGCGCGATTTCCGGCCATGCGGTCGCCGGCGGGCTCGAACTCGCGCTCTGGTGCGACATGCGCGTGGTGGAAGAAGACGCGGTGATGGGCGTCTTCTGCCGCCGCTGGGGCGTGCCGCTGATCGACGGCGGAACCGTGCGCCTGCCGCGCCTTATCGGCCATGCCCGCGCGATGGATCTCATTCTCACCGGGCGGCCCGTGAATGCGGAAGAAGCGCTTCAGATGGGGCTTGCCAATCGCGTCGTGCCGAAGGGCCGGGCCCGCGAGGCGGCGGAGCAGCTCGCGCTCGATATTTCCCGTTTCCCGCAGCTCTGCCTCCGGCATGACCGCATGTCGGCTCATGAGCAATGGGACCTTCCCTACGATCTCGCGCTCGCCAATGAATTCGAGCATGGCCGCAAGGTGCTCGCCTCCGGCGAAACGCTGAAGGGCGCGGCGCGGTTTGCGTCCGGCAAGGGCAGGGGCGGCAGCTTTGACGACATCTGATCTTCGTCTCGCCGCGCGCGATCTTGCCTGCATCCGGGGCGGGCGGCTCGTCTTCGAGGGGCTTTCCTTCGAGGTCGGGGCGGGCCATGCGCTGGTGCTGACGGGGCCGAACGGCGCCGGCAAGTCGAGCCTGTTGCGGCAGATCGCGGGGCTTCTCGAAGTCGAGCAAGGCGAAGTGGCGCTGACAGGCGGCGATCCCGAATGCGGTATTGCCGAGCAGTCCCATTATGTCGGTCATCTCGACGGGCTGAAGCCCATGATGAGTGTGATTGAAACGCTGCGTTTCTGGCGCGCCTTTCTCGGCGCGGGCGATGCGGCCTCGCCCGACGCGGCGCTTCAGGCCATGGCGCTCGCGCCGCTCGCCGATCTTCCCGTCGCCTATCTCTCCGCCGGGCAGAAGCGGCGCCTGTCGCTGGCGCGGCTTGCGGTCGCGCCGCGCCCGCTCTGGCTTCTCGACGAGCCGAGTGTTGCGCTTGATGCGGCAAGCGTCGCGCGGCTCCGCGATTTCATGGCCGCCCATCTTGCGGGCGGCGGCATCATCGTCGCGGCGACGCATCTCGATCTCGGGCTTCAGGGCGCCGCCGAACTCCGGCTCACACGGGAGATGGCATCGTGAGGCGCGCCTTTCTCGCCCTTGTCGCCCGCGACATCCGGCTCGCCGCCGGTATCGGCGGGGGCGGCGGCATGGCGGTCTTCTTCTTTCTGACCGTCGTCGCCATCGTGCCGCTCGGCGTCGGTCCGGACAGGCCGGTGCTGGAACTTCTCGCGCCCGGCATGCTCTGGGTCGGGCTGCTGCTCGCCTCGCTGCTCACGCTCGACCGCATGTTCCAGGCGGATGTGGAGGATGGGAGCTTCGACCTCCTTTCCATGGGGCCGCTGCCGCTCGAGCTTGTTGCGGTTGCGAAATCGCTCGCGCATTGGGTCGTGACGGGCCTCCCGCTCGTCATCGCAGCCCCCGTGCTCGGCATCCTGCTCAACCTGCCGCCCGAAACCATGCCCTGGCTCATGCTTGCCATGCTCGTGGGCACCCCGGCCTTGAGCTTTATCGGCGCGGTCGGCGCCGCGCTCACCGTGGGCGTCAGGCGGGGCGGGCTTCTCGCCTCGCTTCTGGTGCTGCCCTTCTATGTGCCGGTGCTGATTTTCGGCGTCGGTGCGGTCGAGGCGGCGGCCGTGGGCTTCGAGGGGCAGGCGGCGCGCCAGGCGCTCCTCTTTCTCGGCGCGATCACGCTCGCCGCCATCGCCATCGGCCCGCTCGGGGCGGCGGCCGCCCTTCGCGCCATTTTGCGCTGAACCGGGGGCTTCCGGCGAGTTTGCTCCGGCGCGGCAAAATGCCTGCCCATGCGGCTTGCCCTCCGCAAGCCCCCCGCGCTAAATGGCTTCCCATGAGCCTCACCGCCGCGCAGAAATTCCATGCCTATGCCAATCCGGCGCGCTTCATGGCGCTGTCGGACCGGCTGCTTGCGCCGCTCTGGGCGCTGACGCTGCTGACGCTTGGCGCCGGGCTCTGGTTCGCGCTTTTCAATTCGCCGCCCGATTATCAGCAGGGCGAGACGGTGCGCATCATGTATGTGCATGTGCCATCCGCCTGGCTTGCCATGCTCGGCTATTCGGTGATGGCGCTCGCCTCCGCCGTCGCGCTCATCTTCCGCCATCCGCTTGCCGATGTGGCGGCGAAGTCGGCGGCGCCCATCGGCGCGGCCTTCACCTTTCTCGCGCTCGCCACCGGCTCGCTCTGGGGCAAGCCGATGTGGGGTACGTGGTGGGAATGGGATGCGCGGATGACCTCCGTCCTCGTCCTCTTCTTTCTCTATCTCGGCTATATGGCCCTCTGGGCGACGATCGAGGATCCCTTGCGCGCCGCGCGCGCGGCCGCCGTGCTCGCGCTTGCCGGTGCGATCAACATTCCGGTGATCCGCTATTCCGTCGTCTGGTGGAACACGCTGCACCAGCCGGCTTCCGTTTTCCGCATGGACGGGCCGACCATCGCGCCCGCCATGCTGCTGCCGCTCGGTCTGATGGCGGCGGGCTTCACGCTGCTCTTCTTCACGCTGCATCTCGTGCGGATGCGGGCGGAGATCATGCGCCGACGGGTGCGCAATCTGCGCCTCGCGCGCGCCGATGAAGGGGAGGCGTGACGCGATGGCGGAGTTTTTCCATATGGGCGGGTACGCCGCCTATGTCTGGACATGCTACGGGCTTGCTGCGGCGGTGGTCGCTGCGCTTGTCTGGCAGAGCCTTTCCGATTGGCGGCGGCAGTCGTCGCTTGCCGACAAACTTGAGAAGGCCGCGGGCGGGCGTGTTCGCCGCGCCGCCGCGCCAGCCCGAGAGGACGACCGTTGAATTCACGATTCCGGCTGGCGGCGCTGCTGCCGGTGATTTTCTTTCTGGTGCTCGCGGGCGTCTTCTATGTCGCGATCTATCGCGGTGGCGATCCGTCGAAAGTGCCCTCCGCGCTGATCGGGCGTTATGTGCCCGAATTCCAGCTTGCCGCGGTCGAGGGGCTCGACAGGCCGGGGCTTGAGACCGCGGATTTCGGCCAGGGCGGTCCCGTCATCGTCAATGTCTGGGCGTCATGGTGCGTGCCCTGCCGCACCGAGATGCCGCTTCTCGTGGAGCTGCAGCGCGTCGCCGACGTGCCGCTCTACGGCATCAACTACAAGGACGATCCCGCCGCCGCACGGCGTTTCCTCGCCGAGCTCGGCAATCCGTTCGAGCGGATCGGCGCGGATGCAAATGGCCGCGCCGCCATCGACTGGGGCGTCTATGGAGTGCCGGAAACCTATATCGTGGACGGGAAAGGGCGCATTGCCCTGAAGCATGTCGGGCCGCTGACGCCCGAAGCGATCGCGGAAGAAATCCTGCCGGCGCTCAGGGCGGCGCGATCTTGAGGCTTCACCCCGGCCGCGCCGCCCGCAAGCGCGGGATCAGGCGGCCTTCTTGCGGCGCGTGGCGGGCTTCTTCGCCGCCGGCTTCTTGCGGGGCTTCGGCGCCTCTTCCTCGACCTTCATGCCCTCGATCGCGGAATTGAGGTGGCCGAGCGCCTTCAGGAGTTCGTTCTGCACGCCCTTCGGCAGCGCATCGAGCAGCGCCTTTTCGGCGGCAAGCGCCTTCGGCATCGCCCCTTTCAGCGCGCGGCGGCCGGCGGCGGTGAGGCGCACCGAATTGGCGCGGGCGTCTTCGGCGGTGCGCTTGCGGGCGAGAAGGCCGTTCTTGATCATGCGGCTGATCATGTCGGCAAGCGTCGAGCGGTCGATGCCCGTGCGGTTCACGAGATCGGTCTGGCTGAGGCCCTCTTCCTCGTTCACGGCAAACAGCACGATGAACTGGCGGGGTGTGAGCGAGCTTGCACCCATCTGCTGCACGAATTGCTCATAGGCGAATTGTTGTGCACGGCGCAGCAAATGGCTCAGCGAATTCTCGAGGTCGAAACTTCCGGTTTGTTTCCTGGCTGCCATTTGTTCTGTCCTCTGGCGTATACGGGCCCGGAGCGGGCCTCACTGGGGCGCGGCCCTTCCGGGGGCCCCATGGGGGATTGTTCCTTGCGCCTGATCCTGACGCGTGATCCTTGCGCCTCTTCGCGGCGTTTCTATGGCCGCGGCCGGGCCTGCGCTTTATCATCATATGCACCCGCACCCCATGCTCTTGCAAGGGCGAAGCGGCGGAAAGAGACAATATTCCGCAAACAGGTCTGTGCGCGGAATTTCGCGATACGGTGTGCAGAGAAAGCCAAATATTCTCCAGCCGCTTATCGCATTCGGGCAACAAAGTTTATAATTCGCTTATTTCCGTAGGCGGACCAACAAGTCAAGACGGGCATTTTTCGAAGTCATGTCAGACAAGTCAGAAACAAGGGGCAAGATGCCCGCCGAGGCAAAGCCGCGCGAAACGGGCGCGGAAGCCGATGTCGCCTTTTCGCGCCGCGTACCATCCGGAGACAGTCTGCCGCGCGATATCTGCGACCGCTGCGGCTTCATTCACTATGTAAATCCGAAGATTGTGGTCGGTTCCGTCGTCACACATGACGGAAAATTCATGTTGTGCCGCCGCGCCATCGAGCCCCGCCGCGGCTTCTGGACGCTGCCTGCGGGCTTCATGGAGCAGGGCGAGACGACGGAGGAAGGCGCGCGCCGCGAGGCGAGAGAGGAGGCGAACGCCGACATCGTGCTGCGCGATCTCCTCGCCATCTACAATATTCCGCGTATCGCGCAGGTGCAGATCATGTATCGCGCGGAACTGAAGTCGCCCTCCTTTTCGGCGGGCGAGGAGAGCCTCGAGGTGGCTCTTTTCGAATGGGACGACATCCCCTGGGAAGAACTCGCCTTTCCGAGCGTCTATTGGGCGCTGACGCAGTTCCGTTCGGTGATGGACAAATCCGTCATCGCACCATTCACAAATCCCGACGGTGAAAACGGCAATCTGTTCCCGAAACGTCCCGTGCCGGGCCTCTGAGGGCAGGGCAGGCTCTGGAATTGTGCCTGCTTTCGCGGCATCTTCTCCCCGGGCTCAAACGGGGGAACGATTCATGGCACAGGCCGCGACGCAGCGCATGACGGGGGAAGAAAGACGCGTCGTCTTCGCTTCCTCCCTCGGCACCGTCTTCGAGTGGTACGACTTCTATCTCTACGGCTCGCTCGCGGCGATCATCTCGGTGCAGTTCTTTTCGGGCGTGAACCCGACGGCCGCCTTCATCTTCGCGCTGCTCGCCTTTGCCGCCGGTTTCGCGGTGCGTCCCTTCGGCGCCATCGTCTTCGGGCGGCTCGGCGATCTCGTTGGCCGGAAATACACCTTTCTCGTCACGATCCTCATCATGGGGCTTGCGACCTTCATCGTCGGCCTCCTGCCCAATTACGAAACCATCGGCTTTGCCGCGCCGGCCATTCTCATCCTGCTGCGTCTCGCGCAGGGGCTTGCCATCGGCGGCGAATATGGCGGGGCGGCGATCTATGTCGCCGAACATGCGCCGAAGGGAAAGCGCGGCGCCTACACGTCCTGGATCCAGACCACGGCGACGCTCGGCCTTTTCCTGTCGCTTCTCGTCATCCTCGCCTGCCGTTATTCCATGTCGAAGGAGGATTTTGAAAGCTGGGGCTGGCGCATCCCCTTCCTGCTGTCGATCTTCCTGCTCGGCATTTCGGTCTGGATACGCCTCAAGCTCAACGAGTCGCCGCTTTTCCGGAAGATGAAGGAGGAGGGCAAGCTCTCCAAAGCGCCGATCAAGGAAAGTTTCGGCGAATGGGGCAATCTCAAGATCGTGCTGATCGCGCTGATCGGCCTCACCGCCGGTCAGGCGGTTGTCTGGTACACGGGCCAGTTCTATGCGCTCTTCTTCATGACGCAGGTGCTGAAGGTCGATGCCGAGATCGCGAATATTCTGATCGGCCTCGGCCTCTTGCTCGGCGTGCCCTTCTTCGTCGTCTTCGGCACGCTGTCGGACAGGATCGGCCGCAAGCCGATCATTCTCGCAGGCTGTCTGCTAGCGGCGCTCACCTATTTTCCGCTCTTTGCCGGCCTCACGCATTTCGCCAATCCGGCGCTCGAAGCGGCGCAGAAGAGTTCGCCCGTCACGGTGGTCGCCGACGCTTCCACCTGCTCCTTCCAGTTCAATCCGGTCGGCACCGCCTCCTTCACCACGCCTTGCGACGTCGCAAAGTCGGCCCTCGCGCAGCGCGGCGTCTCCTACGACAATCGCCCGCTCGCGCCCGGCGAGGAAACGCGCATCCTGGTCGGCGAGACGGTCATTCTCTCCTTCGATGCCTCGGAAGACGAGGAAGGCGCGCAGCGCGCGGCCTTCAATGCCGGACTTTCGGCAGCGCTCACGGAGGCCGGCTATCCGGCGTCCGCCAATCCGGACGAGATCAACTACCCGATGGTGGTGCTGATCCTCTTCATCCTCGTGCTTTATGCGACGATGGTTTACGGGCCCATTGCGGCCATGCTGGTCGAGCTCTTCCCGACCCGCATCCGCTACACGTCGATGTCGCTGCCCTATCATCTCGGCAATGGCTGGTTCGGCGGCTTCCTGCCGACCGTCTCCTTCGCCATCGTGGCGGCGACGGGCAATCTCTATTCGGGGCTCTGGTATCCGATCGCGATTGCGGCCATGACGCTGGTGGTCGGCCTCATCTTCGTGCCGGAGACGAAGGACAGGGAGCTGCACCCGGAAGGGGAGTGAGGGCCGCTCAGTCGCCGCTCTTCGGCGGCGCATATTTCGTCAGCACCGGAATCTGCGCCAGACCGAAGATCATGGTGAGCGGCATCACGCCGAAGAGTTTGAAGCTCACCCAGAAGTCGGTCGAGAAATTCCGCCACACCACTTCATTGACGACGCCGAGAAAGACGAAGAACAGGCCCCAGCGCACGGTGAGCACCATCCAGCCCTTGTCGGTGAGGTCGAAGGCGCCGTCGAAAAGCTGCTTCATGATCGGCTTGCCGAAGGCGGCGGCGCCGAGCAGTGCGCCCGCGAAGAGCGCATTCACGATGGTCGGCTTCACCTTGATGAAGAGTTCGTCCTGCAGATAGATGGTGAGCGCGCCGAAGACGAGAACGAAGATGCCGGAGACGAGCGGCATGGTCGGGATGCGGCGGAACTTCGCATAGGAATAGGAAAGCGAAATCACCGTTGCGACCATGAAGCCGCCGGTCGCATAGAAGATGTTCTGCGCTTCCACATTGCCGAAAAGGGCATGGGCGCGCGAATTCAGGATGAAGAAGACGGCAAGCGGCCCAAGCTCGATCGCCATGCGGACCCATTGCGAGGCCGACATGCCGCCATGAGTCTTCTGGGCTTCCGTGTCGCTCATATGCTGCCTTCCGTTTCCCAATTGTCCTACGCAGCGCCGGCCGTCATGGATCAGGCGGCGGCGCCGGTAATCGCCTTTGCATAGGCTTCGGCGCTGAAGTCCTGCAGGTCGTCGATCCCCTCGCCGACGCCGATCATATGAACCGGCAGGCCGAATTTCCGCGCAATGGCGACAAGGATGCCGCCCCGCGCCGTGCCGTCGAGCTTCGTCACCACAAGACCCGTTATGCCCGCGACCTTGCCGAAAATCTCGACCTGGTTGACGGCATTCTGCCCCGTCGTCGCGTCCAGCACGAGAAGGGCGGCATGCGGCGCTTCCGGGTCGAGCTTCCGCATCACGCGGATCACCTTTTCAAGCTCGGCCATCAGGTCCGCCTTGTTCTGCAGGCGGCCTGCCGTGTCGATCATCAGCACATCCGCGCCTTCGTCCTTCGCCCGCGCCAACGCTTCATAGGCAAGGCCCGCCGCATCGCCGCCGATCTTCGTGGCGCAGACCGGCGCGCCGATGCGCGAGCCCCAGATCTTGAGCTGCTCCACAGCGGCCGCGCGGAAGGTGTCGCCCGCCGCGAGCATCACGCTCTTGCCTTCCGCTTTCAGTTTCGCGCCGATCTTGCCGATGGTCGTCGTCTTGCCCGCACCGTTCACGCCCGCCATCAGGATGACGAAGGGTTTTTTCGTCGTGTCGATCGCCAGCGGCTGCTCGACGGGCTTCAGCACTTTCGCGATTTCGCCGGCAAGGATCACGCGGATTTCCTCCGGGCTCACTTCCTTGTCGTAGCGATCCTTGCCCACGGCTTCCGTCACGGCGGCGGCGGCATCGAGGCCGAGATCGGCGGAGATCAGCAGCTCTTCCAGCTCTTCCAGCGTCGCCGCATCGAGCTTGCGTTTCGTGAAAATGCCGGTGACGCCGTCCGACAGGCTTTTCGTCGAGCGCGTCAGCCCTTCCTTCATCCGCTGGAAGAGGGATTTCTTCTTCTCGCCGGTTTCCGTATCTGTCTCGCTCACGCCGCCCGTCCTTCGTAGCTCTTGCCGTCATGGGCCGCGAGGCGGAGCGCGAGGATCTCGCCTGCCCGCGCGGCTTCGCTCACGCGCACCGGCGTGAACTGATGCGTGCGGCCGAGCGTCGGCGTCTCCATGAGCACGGGCCGCGTCGCGCCGAGGCCGCTGTCGAGATGGGCGCGCACGGCGGCCTCGCCCTTCGCGCGCAATCGCTCGGCGCGCTCCTTTCCGATTTCACGCGGCACTTGCGGCATTTTCGCGGCAGGCGTGCCGGGGCGGGGAGAGAAGGGAAAGACATGCAGCCATGTCAGCCCGCAGTCGTCGACAAGCCGCAGCGTGTTCTCGAACATCTCTTCCGTCTCGGTCGGGAAGCCGGCGATGAAATCCGCGCCGAAGACGATATCGGGGCGGAGGTGGCGCACTTCCTCGCAGAAGCGGATCGAATCCGCGCGCAGATGCCGGCGCTTCATGCGCTTCAGGATCATGTCGTCGCCCGATTGCAGCGAGAGATGGAGATGCGGCATCAGCCGGTCTTCCTCGGCGATGAGGCGCATCAGCTCGTCATCCGCCTCGATACTGTCGATTGAGGAGAGCCTGAGCCGTTCGAGTTCCGGTACGAGCTTCAATATGCGCCGCGCGAGATTGCCGAGGCTCGGGCGGCCTGGCAGGTCCGCACCGTATGACGTCATGTCGACGCCGGTCAGCACCACTTCGCGGTAGCCGTTCTCGACAAGCGCGCGCACCTGATGGACGACTTCGCCCGCGGGAACGCTCCGCGAGGGCCCTCGGCCGTAAGGGATGATGCAGAAGGTGCAGCGATGGTCGCAGCCATTCTGCACCTGCACGAAGGCGCGGGCGCGGCCCTCAAGCCCCTGTACCAGATGCCCCGCCGTCTCGGTGACCGACATGATGTCGTTCACGCGCACCTTTTCATTCGCGTGGAGCGCGAGCGCCGGCTGCCAGCTTTCGGGCCTCATCTTCTCGTCATTGCCGATCACGAGATCGACCTCGTCCATCGCGGCGAACATGTCCGGGTTCACCTGCGCCGCGCAGCCTGTCACGATGATGCGGGCGGCCGGGTTCTCGCGGCGGGCTTTCCGGATCGCCTGCCGCGCCTGGCGTTCGGCTTCGGCCGTCACCGCGCAGGTGTTGAAGACGATGGCATTGCCGAGGCCTGCCGCTTCGGCATGGGCGCGCATCACTTCCGACTCATAGGTGTTGAGGCGGCAGCCGAAGGTGACGATCTCGGTCCCCTTCGTCATGCCTTCCCCGTCAGAAGCGCGGGGTCGAGCGTGCCTTCGAAGTCGAGCGCGGCGGCGCCCGTCATGTAGATGTGGTTGTCCGCCTCGCGCCATTCGAGCGAGAGGTCGCCGCCCGGCAGGCTCACCGTGATCTTGCGCTCCGTCTTGCGGCGGCGGACGGCTGCAACCGTCGCAGCGCAGGCGGCGGTGCCGCAGGCCCGCGTCAGCCCCGCGCCGCGCTCCCAGGTGCGCAGCTTGATATGCACCGGCGAGAGAATTTGCGCGACGGAGATGTTCGCGCGTTCCGGGAAGAGCGGGTGATGTTCGAGCATCGGGCCGATGCGGCCGAGGTCGATCGCGTCCACATCGTCGACGAAGAAGATCGCATGCGGATTGCCGACATTGACGACGCCCGGCGAATGCATGATCGGGTTGCCGAGAGGCCCGACTTCGAGCTCGATCGCGCGCGTGTCGCGGAATTCTTCCGACAGCGGTATCTCGTTCCAGAGGAGGCGCGGCTCGCCCATGTCGACGGTGATGTCGTCGCCTTCGGCGCGGGTCGCAATCGTGTCGCCCGCCGGCGTTTCGATCACCACGCGGTCCTTGCCCGTCTCCTCCAGGATCAGCCGGCCGATGCAGCGCGCGGCATTGCCGCAGGCTTCCACCACGCCGCCATCATTGTTGCGGATGCCCATGAAGGCATCGCCGCCATGGCGCGGTTCCTCGATGGTGATGAGCTGGTCGCAGCCGATGCCCGTTTCCCGGCTCGCAATGGCGCGCGCCAGCGCGTCGGTCAGCGCCAGCGGCTCGCGGCGCAGGTCCAGCACGACGAAGTCGTTGCCGAGGCCGTTCATCTTCCGGAAATGGTGTGCCGAGCGGTTCATGATGGGCTCTATATGGCCCTTTTTGGCCGCTTGTGCCAGTAGTGGGGGAGGGACAGGAAAGAAGAAGGGGGAAGCCATGCTCTGGCTGCTTGGCGGTATCGCGGTTCTGGCGCTGGCGGCTTTTGCCGCCTGGTTCCGCATGAGCCGTTATTTCGAGGACAAGGCGGCGCGGCATGTGCCCTCGATTGCGGGGCTGCTCGGGGCGCGGCGGCTTCTCGCCGTTTTTGCCCATCCCGACGACGAGCAGCTCATCAACGGGCTTCTCACCTCGGCCAAGGCGGAGGGGGCCTATCTCGCCATGGTCACGGCCACGAAGGGCGATGCGGGCACGCAAAGTCCCGTGGTCTGCCGCCAGAGCGAGCTCGGCGCGATCCGCCATGCCGAAGTGCTGAAAAACGGCTTTGCCCTTGGCATAGACGAGCAGGAAGTCTGGGATTACCCGGACGGCAAGGTGCCGGACCAGCCGGTGGAGGAGCTTGTCTCCCGGGTCGAGGCGGCGCTTACGCGCTACCGGCCCGATCTCGTGGTCGCCTTCTGGCCCGCAAGCGGCGCCACCGGCCACAAGGACCATATGCGGATGGGCCTCGTTGCCGAGCAGGCCGTCGCCCGGCTCCGCGCGGGTAATGGGGATTATCGCGGCCCCCGCTTCGTCGCCTATCCGCTCATTCCCCGGAACTCGCTTACGGGGCTTGGCGGGCGGACGGGGCGCTTCGTCGCCGAGAACCAGCCGCTCCCCACCCATTCCACGCCCGGCAACGTGTCTTCCAAGGTCAAAGGCTGGAAAATCCATGCCGCGCAGGCCGATTATGTCGCCCGCGCCTACAAGATGCCGACGCGGCTTCTCTATCTCATCTGGCGCAAGGAGTTCTATGCCGTGCGCGATCTGGAGACCGGACAATGGACAGGCTGATCCCGCTCGCGGCGGATGTCGCGGAACTTCTGAAAAAGCGGGGCGAGACCCTCGCGCTGTCGGAAAGCTCCATGGGCGGGCTCGTCTCGGCGGCGCTGGTGGCGCAGCCCGGCGCCTCCGCCTTCTATCTCGGCTCGACCGTCATCTATACGCGGGGTGCGGCGAAGGCGCTTTACGCGCTTCAGGGCCCGCCCGCGCCGGATGTGAAGCCGCTCACCGAACCTAATGTGGCGGCGATGGCCGATGTGGTCAGGCAGAAGCTCGGTTCCACATGGGCGCTTGCGGAGATGGGTGCCTCCGGGCCTTCGGGTTCGCCTTACGGGCCCCCGCCCGGCACGGCGGTCATCGGCATTGCGGGGCCGGTTCCTGCTTCCATCACGGTCAGCACGGGCTCGGCCGACCGCGCCGCCAACATGTATGCCTTTGGCGAGGCGGCGCTGCGGCTGCTCGTCAAATCATTGACTTGAGGGCGGCGAGCCCCTAGGGTCCGCCCACGTTTTCGGGACATTGTGACGCCCCGACCCGCCCGAGGCATTGAGCCCGGGTCAACTTCCGCCGGCGATATTCGCTCGCGGAAGCGATTTTGCTTTGTGTTGCAAGGACTTGACCTAGAAGTGTTCGAGAACCTGTCAGGCCGCCTCGGCGATGTTCTTTCCAAGCTCAAGGGCCGTGGCGCCCTTTCGGAGAAGGATGTCGACGAGGCCATGCGCGAGGTCCGCCGGGCGCTCATCGAGGCGGACGTAGCGCTGCCGGTCGCCCGGTCCTTCATCGACAGGGTGAAGGAGCGCGCGGTCGGCCAGGAAGTCCTGAAGTCGGTCACGCCGGGCCAGCAGGTCATCAAGATCGTTCATGACGAACTGGTCGAGATGCTGGGCGGCGCGGAAGCCGATACCTCGATCTCGCTGCGCGCGGCGTCCCCCGTCGTCATCATGATGGTGGGTCTCCAGGGCTCGGGCAAAACCACCTCGACGGCGAAGATCGCCAAGCGCCTCACCGCGCGCGAAAAGCGCCGGGTGATGATGGCCTCGCTCGATACGCGCCGTCCCGCTGCGCAGGAGCAGCTTCGCATTCTCGGCGAGCAGGTCGATGTCGCGACGCTCCCGATCGTGGCCGGCCAGCAGCCGGTGCAGATCGCCAAACGCGCGGTCGAAGCCGCGCGCCTCGGCGGCTTCGACGTGCTGATGCTCGACACCGCCGGCCGCATCCATATCGACGAAGAGCTGATGGCCGAGGTCGCGCAGGTGCGCGATATCGCAAGCCCTCATGAAACGCTTCTCGTTGCCGACAGTCTGACGGGCCAGGACGCCGTCAATGTCGCCGAGCAGTTCAACCAGCGCATCGGCGTCACCGGCATCGTGCTCACCCGCGCCGATGGCGACGGGCGCGGCGGCGCGGCGCTTTCCATGCGCGCCGTCACCGGCGTGCCGATCAAGCTTCTCGGCACCGGCGAAAAGATGGATGCGCTCGAGGATTTCACCGCGCAGCGCATCGCGGGCCGCATTCTCGGCATGGGCGATATCGTCAGCCTGGTCGAGAAGGCGGCGGAGACCATCGACGCCGAGAAGGCCGAGAAGATGGCCGCGCGGCTCCGCAAGGGGCAGTTCGATCTCGACGATCTCGGCGAGCAGCTGAAGCAGATGAGCCGCATGGGCGGCATGAAGGGTCTGCTCGGCATGCTGCCCGGCGTCGGCAAGGCGCAGATGCAGGCCGCGCAGGCGCATATGGGCGACGGCACGATCAAGCGTCAGGTCGCGATCATTTCGTCCATGACGAAGGAAGAGCGCGAGAACCCGAAGGTCCTCAATGCGAGCCGCAAGAAGCGCATCGCGAAGGGCTCGGGCACGGAAGTTCAGGAAATCAACCGCCTGCTCAAGATGCATCGCCAGATGGCGGACATGATGAAGGCGATGGGCCGCCAGAAGGGCGGGCTCATGTCGAAACTCTTTGGCGGCGGCATGCCCGACATGCCGCCCGAGATGGCCGCCGATCCGAAGGCGGTGGAAAAGCTCATGCCGCAGGGCTTGCCGCGTATCGGGCCTGGCGGTTTGCCGGGGCTGCCCGGCTCAGGTTTCGGCGGGATGCCGCCCGGTCTTCCGGGGCTTCCGTCCGGCAAGAAGAAAAAGTGATCGAGACAATTCGTTTACGGATGAATGACATTCCGGCCCGAAAGGCCGGTTCAAGCGAAAGGTAAGACAAGATGGCTCTCAAGATCCGGCTCGCCCGTGGCGGTGCCAAGAAGCGTCCCTTCTACCGCGTTGTGATCGCCGATACGCGTTCGCCCCGCGATGGCCGCTTCATCGAGAAGATCGGCACGTTCAACCCGCTGCTGGCGAAGGACGATGCCGCGCGCGTCGTGCTCGATGTCGAGCGTGCGAAGCATTGGCTCGGCGTCGGCGCGCTGCCGACCGACCGCGTCGCCCGCTTCCTGACGGATGCCGGCGTCTATAACCGCACCGCGCGCAACAACCCGGAAAAGTCGAAGCCGAAGGCGAAGGCGCAGGAGCGCCTCGAAGCCGCCCGCATGGCGGCCGAGGAAGCCGAAGCTGCCGCGAAGGCCGCCGCCGAGGCGCCTGCCGAGGAAGCGCCGGCCGAAGCTCCCGCCGAAGAGGCGCAGGCGTAATCACGCTTGCGCATCGCGGCCATGGGCGAGGGCAAGCGCGGAACGATCGGTCCTGCTGTCTGTCTGGGCGTCGTCGTGGGCGCGCATGGCGTGCGCGGGCTCGTGAAAGTGAAGTCCTTCACCGAAGCGCCTGAAAGCGTCGCCGCCTATGGCCCGGTCGAGACGAAGGACGGCGCCCGGCGTTTCGCCATCGAGGCGAAGGGCATGGTGAAGGATCTCGTGCTCTGCCGGCTCGAAGGCATTGCCGATCGCGACGCGGCGGAGGCGCTCCGGGGTACGGAACTTCATGTGCCGCGCGAGCGCCTGCCGGAGACCGAAGGCGAGGAGGACGGCTGGTATCACGCCGACCTCGCCGGCTGTCAGGCGGCCGGTGCCGATGGCCGGGTCTATGGCCGGGTCGTCGGGGTGCAGAATTTCGGGGCGGGAGACCTTCTCGAAATCGCGCCGGAGGCGGGCGGCGAAACGGTGCTGATGGGCTTCACGGACGAGAATGTCCTCGAAGTCGATATTCACGGGCGCCGGATCGTGATCGACCCGCCGCTCGGCACCTTCGACGATGGCGGTGACGGCAGCAGCGCGGGAGAGGGCGATGAGTGAAGGCTGGTCCGCGACGGTCCTCACGCTCTTTCCGGAGATGTTTCCGGGGCCCTTGGGCGTGTCGCTTGCGGGCCGTGCGCTGGAGGCGGGTATCTGGCGGCTCGATACCGTCGATATTCGCGGCTTCGCGACGGACCGGCACCGCTCGGTCGACGATACGCCGGCAGGCGGCGGACCCGGCATGGTGATGCGGGCCGATGTCGTGGCCGCGGCGGTCGATGCGGTTCACCCGGCGGGTGACGCAAGGCCCTTGATCTATCTGAGCCCGCGCGGGCGGCCCCTCACCCAGCAAAGGGTGCGGGAACTGGCGGCGGGTCCGGGCGCGGTGGTCCTGTGCGGGCGTTTCGAGGGGCTCGACCAGCGGGTCATCGAGGCCCGCAACATGGAGGAAGTGAGCCTCGGGGATTTCGTCCTGTCGGGCGGGGAACCGGCGGCGATCTGCCTTCTCGATGCGGTTATCCGGCTTCTCCCCGGCGTCATGGGCAAGGACGCCTCGGGCGAGGAGGAGAGCTTCGAAAGCGGGCTTCTGGAGTACCCGCATTACACGCGGCCCCAGGAGTTCGAAGGGCGCGGAATTCCGCCGGTTCTGACATCCGGCGACCACAAGAAGGTTAAGGATTGGCGCCGTGCCCGCGCCGAAGAGACGACGAAGGAAAGGCGGCCCGATCTCTGGGAAAAATTTCTCGGGGAAAGGTCCTGAAGACAGTCGCCAATGAGCATTATATGTGTTAGGGAAGCGCGCTTCCGGGCCGGGAAAATCCCGGAAATGCCCGAACGCCTTCATATCCGAGGTTGAGACCCATGAATATCATCGAGCAGCTCGATCAGGAGCAGATGGCCACGCTGACCAACGGCAAGACCATCCCCGATTTCGCCCCCGGCGACACGCTGCAGGTCAATGTGAAGGTGGTGGAAGGCACGCGCGAGCGCATCCAGGCCTATGAAGGCGTCTGCATTGCGCGCGCGGGCGGCGGCCTGAACGAGAACTTCACCGTTCGCAAGATTTCCTATGGCGAAGGCGTCGAGCGCGTATTCCCGCTCTACAGCCCGCTTGTCGACTCGATCAAGGTGGTTCGCCGTGGCCGCGTGCGCCGCGCGAAGCTCTATTACCTGCGCGGTCTGCGCGGTAAGGCCGCCCGAATTACCGAGAAGCAGGACAAGAACCGCTCGAAAGAGACCGGCGCCGCCTGATTTCGTCCGCTGACGCGGAGACTGTCTCTCAAAAGCGGGCAGGGCGGTGAAGCGCCCAAGCCCGCTTTTTTCGTATGAGCGGCCTGGACCCGAACAAGAGATTTTGAAAAGACGAGGAAAGCAAAAATGTCGCCCCGCACAATGCCGAGAACCATGTACGACAAGATCTGGGACGCGCATCTGGTCGACATGGCCGAAGACGGAACGGGCCTGCTCTATATCGACCGTCATCTCGTGCATGAAGTGACGAGCCCGCAGGCCTTCGAGGGCCTGCGCATGGCGAAGCGTCAGGTGCATGCGCCGCAAAAGACGCTCGCCGTCGCCGACCATAACGTGCCGACGACCGACCGCTCCAAGGGCATCGAGGATGAGGAAAGCCGCATCCAGGTCGAGACGCTCGAACACAACGCGAAGGATTTCGGCGTCGAATATCTGCAGATGTCCGATATCCGTCAGGGCATCGTGCATATCGTCGGGCCGGAACAGGGCTTCACGCTGCCCGGCACCACCATCGTCTGCGGCGACAGCCACACCTCCACGCATGGCGCCTTCGGCGCGCTCGCGCATGGCATCGGCACGTCCGAGGTCGAGCATGTGCTCGCCACGCAGACGCTGATCCAGGCGAAGGCGAAGAACATGCGCATCAATGTGGTGGGCAAGGCGCCGGAAGGCTTCACCGCGAAGGACATCGTGCTCGCGATCATCGGCGAGATCGGGACCGCCGGCGGCACCGGTTACGTCATCGAATATGCGGGCGAGGCGATCCGCGACCTTTCCATGGAAGGCCGCATGACCGTCTGCAACATGACGATCGAAGGCGGCGCCCGCGCCGGCCTCATCGCGCCCGACGAAAAGACCTTCGCCTATCTCGAAGGGCGTCCCCGCGCGCCCAAGGGCAAGGCCTGGGAGATGGCCGTCGAATACTGGAAGACGCTGCCCTCCGATCCGGATGCGAAGTTCGACAAGGAAGTGACGGTCGACATCGCGAACCTGCCGCCGCTCATCACCTGGGGCACGAGCCCGGAAAACGTCATCAAGATCACGGACCGCATTCCCGATCCGAAGGATGTGCATGACGAAGCGCATGCGAAGTCGATGCAGCGCGCGCTCGACTATATGGGCCTCACGCCCGGCACGCCGATCGCCGAGGTAAAGATCGACCGCGTCTTCATCGGCTCCTGCACCAATGGCCGGATCGAGGATCTGCGCGCCGCCGCCGCCATCGCCGAAAAGGCGTTGAAGGCCGGCCGCAAGGTTGCCTCCACCGTCAATGCGATGGTGGTGCCCGGCTCCGGCCTCGTGAAGGAACAGGCGGAGAAGGAAGGTCTCGACAAGATCTTCCTCGAAGCGGGCTTCGAATGGCGCGAGCCCGGCTGCTCCATGTGCCTTGCCATGAACGCCGACAAGCTCGCGCCCGGCGAGCGCTGCGCGTCCACGTCGAACCGCAATTTCGAAGGCCGTCAGGGCCGCGGCGGCCGCACGCATCTCGTCTCGCCCGCCATGGCGGCGGCGGCGGCGATTGCGGGCCATTTCGTCGATGTGCGGGAGATGAAGTAGGATCGTTCTTTATTATTATGCCGGTAACCGGGGGGAGACGGCGATGAAGCAAGGCAGGAAGTTATACGGAGGTGTCTGCGCGATTGCTGCGATGAGTTTCATGATCGCTGCGTGTACGATTTCGGCTCAGGATGTGGCGCCGATACGGGCCAGCTCTTTCAGTCCGACCGGCTATGAAGAGCGGGGCTGGATCGCGATGGAAGGTCCGGCAACGGGCTATCGTGACAAGAAGATCGATGAGCGCACATACATGATCGATGTCACGGGCAGCGAAGTGACGTCGCAGGAGCAGACGATAAATATTGCTCTCGTCAGAGCGGCGGCCATTGCGGCAGACAACGGATATACGCACTTCGCCGTATCGAACGTGAAGATGCAGATGATGTGTGTCGGAGGTGGCATGAAAGGTGCGAATCCGATGATCGAGCTTACGGCTCATTTCAAGCGAGCCGAAGAGGTTTCGGATTCCACCAAGGCCATGGATGCCGGAGAAGTGCTGAGAACAAAGGGTCTCGAGATAGAGCGGCCCGACAGAAGCCGCGAAGGCAAGCAGCGTGCCTATCTCGCAAATGTCGAGGCCTGCCGGACCGGCAGACTGCAGAATCCAGGGAACATGAAGTTAAAGAGTGAGATGGACGGGTAGATGGACAAGTTCAACAAGCTGACGGGCGTTGCGGCGCCGCTGCCGATCATCAATGTCGATACCGACATGATCATCCCGAAGCAGTTCCTGAAGACGATCAAGCGCACGGGGCTCGGCAAGAATCTCTTCGACGAGATGCGCTATGACGACAAGGGCAACGAGGTGCCGGATTTCGTGCTGAACAAGCCGGCCTATCGCAAGGCGCAGATTCTCGTCACCGGCGAGAATTTCGGCTGCGGCTCGTCGCGCGAGCACGCGCCCTGGGCGCTCTTGGATTTCGGCATCCGTTGCGTGATCGCGCCGAGCTTTGCCGACATCTTCTACAACAACTGCTTCCAGAACGGCATTCTGCCCATCGTGCTGCCGCAATCGGAAGTCGACAAGCTGATGGACGATGCCGAGCGCGGGTCGAACGCCATCATCACTGTCGATCTCGAGGCGCAGGAAATCCGCGGGCCCGATGGCGGCGTCATCAATTTCGACATCGATCCCTTCCGCAAGCATTGCCTCTTGAACGGTCTCGACGGTGTCGGCCTCACGCTGCAGAAGCAGGACAAGATCGCGGGCTTCGAAAAGAAACTCGAAACCGCCGCGCCCTGGCTTTGAGCCAAAATTTTATCACGTCATGCCCGGACTTGATCCGGGCATCCAGGGGCGGCAGGCACGGAGCAAGCGGCTCTGGATTGCCGGGTCAAGCCCGGCAATGACGAACTAGAGAGAAGACCGAGATTCAAATGACAAGAAACATCCTCATCGTCGCCGGCGACGGCATCGGCCCGGAAGTCATGGGCGAAGTCGAGCGCGTGATCGGCTGGTACAACGAGAAGCGCGGCTTCGACGCCAGGATCGAGAACGAGCTTGTCGGCGGCTGCTGCTACGACGCGCATGGCGTTGCCGTCACCGACGAGACGGTCGAAAAAGCGAAGAAGGCCGATGCCGTCATGCTCGGCGCGGTCGGCGGGCCGAAATGGGATAACGTGCCTTATGAGGGCCGCCCGGAGGCGGGCCTGCTGCGCCTCAGGAAGGATCTCGAACTCTTCGCCAATCTGCGTCCCGCGCTCTGCTTTGCCGCGCTCGCCGATGCGTCGTCCTTGAAGCGTGAGATCGTCGAGGGCCTCGACATCATGATCGTGCGGGAACTCACCGGCGGCGTCTATTTCGGCGAGCCGAAGGAAATCACCGATCTCGGCAATGGCGAGCGGCGCGGCGTCGATACGCAGGTCTATACGACGGGCGAAATCCGCCGCATCGCCGAAGTCGCCTTCGATCTTGCGAGGAAGCGCGGCAACCGCGTGATGTCGGTCGAGAAGCGCAACGTCATGAAGTCCGGCGTGCTCTGGTACGAGGAAGTCTCGAAGCTTCACAAGGAGAAGTTCGCCGATGTGAAGCTCGAGCATATGCTGGCCGACAATTGCGCCATGCAGCTCGTGCGCAATCCGAAGCAGTTCGACGTGATCGTCACCGACAATCTCTTCGGTGACGTGCTGTCCGACATCGCCTCGATGCTGACGGGCTCGCTCGGCATGCTGCCGTCCGCCTCGCTGGGTGCGAAGGATGCGTCCGGCAAGGCCTGCGCCATGTACGAGCCGGTGCATGGCTCCGCACCGGACATCGCGGGCACGGGCGCGGCGAACCCGATCGCCTCGATCCTCTCCTTCGCCATGGCGCTCCGCTACACGTTCGAGCTCGGCGCTGATGCCGACCTTCTCGAGAAAGCCGTCGACAATGTGCTCGCCAGCGGGCTGCGCACCGGCGACATCATGCAGCCCGGCATGAAAAAAGTCGGCACCAAAGAGGTGGGCGACGCCATCCTCGCCGCCCTCGACAAGCTGAATGCCTGAAACTCGATAGCCGCTTGACCCGTTGGAGGACCGCTCCAGGCAAAGCGGTCCTCAAGAAGGAAGACGATCATGGGCTACAAGATTGCCGTTCTCGGCGCCACGGGGAACGTGGGCCAGGAGATGCTGAACATTCTCGCCGAGCGCGAGTTTCCGGCGGATGAGGTGGTGGCGCTGGCGTCGCGCCGCAGCCAGGGCACGGAAGTGTCCTATGGCGAGCGGAACCTCAAGGTGAAGTCGCTCGACAGTTACGACTTCAAGGGCACGGATATCTGCCTGATGGCGACATCGGGCGTCATGTCCGCCGAATGGGCGCCGAAGATCGCGGCCCAGGGCTGCGTCGTCATCGACAATTCGTCGAAGTGGCGGATGGACCCCGATGTGCCGCTCATCGTGCCGGAAGTGAATGCGCCTGCGATCGCCGGCTACACGAAGAAGAACATCATCGCGAACCCCAATTGCTCGACGGCGCAGATGGTCGTCGCGCTGAAGCCGCTGCATGACGCGGCAGGCATCCGCCGCATCGTCGTCTCGACCTATCAGTCGGTCTCGGGCGCGGGCAAGGAGGCGATGGACGAGCTCTTCACGCAGACACGCGCGATCTTCGTCAACGACAATATCGTCACGGAGAATTTCACCAAGCAGATCGCCTTCAACGTCATTCCCCATATCGACGAGTTCATGGAGGACGGGCAGACGAAGGAAGAATGGAAGATGACGGTCGAGACGAAGAAGATCCTCGATCCGAAGATCAGGGTGACGGCGACCTGCGTGCGCGTGCCGGTCTTCGTCGGCCATTCGGAGGCGATCAATATCGAGTTCGAGCGGCCGATCTCCGACGATGAAGCGCGCGACATCCTGCGCGAGGCACCGGGCTGCCTCGTCGTCGACAAGCGCGAGGATGGCGGCTATGTCACGCCCATCGAAAGCGTCGGCGAATATGCGACCTATGTGAGCCGCATCCGCGTCGACCCGACGATCGAGAACGGCCTCAATATCTGGGTTGTCTCCGACAATCTCCGGAAGGGCGCCGCGCTCAATGCGGTGCAGATCGCGGAAATTCTCGGCGCGCGCTATCTGAAGAAGGCGGCGTAAGAGGCCGCGCCGCCCCTCAACCTTCCTCCGTCCCCTGACTTATCGAATTAACTCTCCCGCAATCCATGCACAAAAAATGTGCAGGATTCCCGCGGGTTTTTCGTATCTCTTCGCAGCGCAACGAAAACAAAATTTACCTTTCACCGGAATACTGCCTCCTGTCGCGTTTCTGACGGGGGTGCGTTGTGGGCAGTGTTGCGCAGTCGATCGATACGGTGTGGGTCCTCATCTGCACCGTACTCGTGCTGCTTATGCAGGCGGGTTTCGCCTGTCTCGAGTCCGGTCTCGTCCGGGCGAAGAATTCCATCAATGTCGCGGTCAAGAACGTGATGGATTTCTGCGTTGCGGGCATGGGCTTCTGGCTTGTCGGCTTCGGCATGATGTTCGGGCTGAGCGCCGGCGGCTTTCTCGGCATGACGGGCTTTGCCTTCGACGGCGCGCCGGACGGCAATGCGGGCGCTGCCTGGCTCATGGCCTTCTTCTTCTTCCAGCTCGCCTTCTGCTCCACCTCCACCACCATCGTGTCGGGCGCCGTTGCCGAGCGCATGAGCTTTCGCGGCTACGCGATCACCGCCGCCGTCCTCTCCATGCTCATCTATCCCGTCTTCGGCCATTGGGCCTGGGGCGGCATTCTTGCCGGCGAGGCGCAGGGCTGGCTCGAAAAGCTCGGCTTCATCGATTTCGCGGGCTCCACCGTCGTTCATTCCATCGGCGGCTGGATGGCGCTTGCCGCGATCATCGTGCTCGGCCCCCGCATCGGCCGCTTCGGTCCGGACGGGCGGCGCGTCGACGGGCATGACATGCCCATGGCGACGCTCGGCATGTTCCTCTTGTGGATCGGCTGGTTCGGCTTCAATGGCGGCTCGACGCTCGCGCTCAACACATCCGTCCCCTTCATCCTCGTCCATACCATGCTGGGCGCGGCGGCGGGCGGGCTTGCCGTCATCGGCATCAGCTGGGTGCGGAACGGCCTGCCGGATGTGCAGCTCGCGCTCAACGGCGTGCTGGCGGGCCTCGTCGCCATCACCGCCAATTGCCACATGGTCTCGACGTCGAGCGCCGTGCTGATCGGCGCCGGCGGCGGCATCGTCTGCTTCGTCGCAAGCGATTTCCTGCAGAAGCTCCGCATCGACGATGCGGTGGATGCGGTGCCGGTTCATCTGGCCGCCGGCATCTGGGGCACGCTGGCCGTCGCGCTCCTCGGCGAGATGTCCTATTTCCCCAACGGGCATACGCGGTTCGAACAATTCGGCGTGCAGCTTGCGGGTGTCGCTGCGGCCGGCGTATTCGCCTTCGGCGTCGCCTATTCGGTGCTCCGCATCATCGATATCTTCCTGCCGCTCCGCGTCTCGTCGGACGCCGAGCGCATCGGCCTCAATTTCGCCGAGCATGGCGCCTCCTCCGCGCTTCTCGACGTGCTGGGTGCCATGGAAGCGCAGGCCGCGCGCGGCGATTTCTCAAAGCCCGTGCCGGTCGAACCCTTCACGGAAGCGGGCGAAATGGCGCGGCGCTACAATCTCGTGCTCGACAAGTTCAACAGCGAAGTGAAGCAGCGCGAGCAGGTGGCGAACGAGCTGCGCGATGCGCGCGACGTCGCCGAGATGGCCAATGCCTCGAAGTCGCAATTCCTCGCCAACATGAGCCATGAACTCCGCACGCCGCTCAATGCGATTATCGGCTTCTCTGAAGTGATGAATGGCGAACTCTTCGGGCCGATCGGGAACGAACGCTACAAGGACTACATGGTGGATATCCACCGCTCCTCGAGCCATCTCCTCAGCCTCATCAACGATATTCTCGACCTCTCCAAGATCGAGGCCGACCGCTACGAGCTTTACGAGGAAGAACTCGATGTGATCGACGTGGTGGCGAGCTGCGAGCGCATGATGCGCCACCGCGCGGAGGAAGCAGGCGTCGATCTGACCGTCACCATCGAGGCCGAACTTCCGGGCCTCACGGCGGACAAGCGGGCGCTGCGCCAGATCCTCCTCAATCTCGTCTCGAACGCGGTCAAGTTCACGCCCAAGGGCGGCAGCATCAGGCTCGATGCCTTCATGGAGCCCGATCACCGCATGGCCTTCCGCGTGTCGGATACCGGCATCGGCATGGCGAAGAAGGATATTCCCGTCGCGCTCGAGCCCTTCCGCCAGATCGGCAAGGACAGCAATATCTACACGACGGAGGGAACCGGGCTCGGCCTGCCGCTGACCCGGGCGCTGGCGCGGATGCACGGGGCGACGCTCGTCATCGAATCCGAGCCCGGCAAGGGCACGATCATCACCATCCGCATGCCGCATGCCCGCGTGCTGAAGGTTCCCCAGCGCCTCGCGAGTTGATTTCGGCGCAGGGGCAGTATCCCTCTTCACAGGCGGCGCAGGCCTTTATAGTGTCCCCTCGCACATCCCGCGAAGGAGACAGTTTCATGGCCGATATCGCCGCCCGTCCGCGCCGCAGCGTTCTTTACATGCCGGGGTCGAATGCCCGCGCGCTCGACAAGGCGAAGGACATTCCGGCCGATGCGCTGATCCTCGACCTCGAAGATGCGGTCGCGCCCGACGCCAAGGAAGAGGCGCGCGCCCAGGTCTGCGCCGCGGTGAAGGGCGGCGGCTATGGCAAGCGTGAAATCGTCATTCGCGTGAACGGGCTCGACACGCCCTGGGGCCGCGACGACATCAAGGCGGCGGCCGCCGTCGCGCCCCATGCGATCCTCGTCCCGAAGATCAATTCGGCGGCGGATGTCGAGCGCGCGGAAGAGGCGCTGTCCGACGCCGGCGCAAAGCCCGGCCTCCAGCTCTGGTGCATGATCGAGACGCCGCTGGCGACGCTCAACATCCAGTCGATCGCGCAGAAGGCGCGCGAGCCGGGCAGCCGCATGTCGGTCTGGGTCATGGGCACGAACGATATCGCGAAGGAGCTTCGCGCCGCGCATACGCCGGACCGCGTGCCGATGCTCGTCTCGCTCGGGCTCGCGCTTGTCGCGGCGCGCGCCTATGGTCTCGTCATTCTCGATGGCGTCTATAACGACATCAAGAACGAGGAAGGCTTCGCCGCGATCTGCGAGCAGGGCCGCGACATGGGTTTCGACGGCAAGACGCTCATTCATCCGAGCCAGGTCGGTCCCTGCAATACGATCTTCTCGCCGGACCCCGAAACGGTCGCCTTTGCGCGCAAGACCATCGAGGCGTTCGAACTGCCGGAGAACAAGGGCAAGGGCGTGCTGAAGGTCGACGGCAAGATGGTCGAGATCCTCCACGCCGACATCGCGAAGCGCACCGTCGCCATCGCCGATGCGATCGCGGAGCTTGAAGCGGCGGGGTAGTCAGCAAGCGGGCCGGGGCGAAAGGTAAAATCATGAGCAGCACCAATCTCGCCATCGGCATCACAATGGGCGTCGCCATCGGCGCCGGGCTCGGCGCCGCCTTCGACAATATCGGCGTGGGCATCGCCATGGGGGCCGGCATCGGCATTGCGCTCGGCATCGCCCTCGACATGGAGCGCAAGGACAAGGACAGCGAATGAGCGGTACGGACGCCAAGACGAACGCCAAGACGAACGAAGGCAATTATTTCGAGGATTTCAGGGTCGGGCAGGTGCTGCATCACGCAACGCCGCGCACGGTCACGGAAGGCGATGTCGCGCTCTACCAGGCGCTGTTCGGCTCGCGCTTCTCGCTGCAATCCTCGGCCGAAGTCGCGCGCAAGGCGGGCTACAAGTCGGCGCCGGTGGACGACATGCTCGCCTTCCACATCGTCTTCGGCAAGACGGTGCCGGACGTCTCGCTCAATGCCGTCGCCAATCTCGGCTATGCGGATTGCCGGTTCCTGAAGCCCGTCTTTCCGGGCGACACGCTGTCGACGGAATCGAAGGTGATCGGGCTCAAGGAAAACTCGAACGGCGAGACGGGCGTCGTCTATGTCCGCTCGACCGGCCGCAACCAGAAGGGCGAGATCGTTCTCGATTATGTGCGCTGGGTGATGGTGCGGAAGCGCGACAAGGCGGCAAAAGCACCGGAAGAAGACGTGCCGCATCTCCCCGCCGCCGTCGGCGCGCAACATCTCGTTGCGCCCGAAGGCACATCTTTCAAAGGCTTCGACACGGCCGCCTCCGGTTCGCCCCATCTCTGGGACGATTACGAGAAGGGCGAAAAGATCGGCCATGTGGACGGCATCACCATCGAGGAAGCCGAACACATGATGGCGACGCGGCTCTACCAGAACACGGCCAAGGTCCATTTCAATCAGTATACGGAAGGAAATGGCCGCTTCGGCCGCCGCCTCATCTATGGCGGCCATGTGATCTCGCTCGCCCGCGCGCTCTCCTTCAACGGTCTCGGCAATGCGGTACTGATCGCCGCCATCAATGGCGGGCGGCATGTCGCGCCCTGCTTCGGCGGCGACACGGTCTTTGCCTGGTCGGAAGTGCTCGACAAGGCGGAGCTGAAGGGCCGGACCGATCTCGGCGCGCTCAGGCTGCGCACCATCGCCACGAAGGACCGGCCTTGCGCGGATTTCCCGGGCGCGAAGGACAAGGGCTATGAGGAAGGCGTCATCCTCGATCTCGATTACTGGGCGTTTATGCCGCGCCGCTGACGCGCATTCTTAATATACGCTTTACGAAGCGGGGCTAGGCTCCGGAACGGATCGAACCAGCTCATGACCGACATGCTTTCGTCCGACACAATCTCCAGTCCCGTTCCGGGCGGCATCGCCTTGCGCTCGCCGGACAGCATCGCCTTCGAGGAGGCCTGGGAGGCCGCGCGGGGCGCGAACCTCGTTCCCGCTCGCGCTGATCTCGATCTTCGCCGCGTCGCGCCTTTCGCACGCTGGTTCGCGATCATCGAGCCGGACCCGCAGGCTGTCGCGCTTCCCTTCCGGCTTACCGGCTCGGGCTTTCGCGAGTTCTTCGGCTCCGATCTCACGGGCGTCGATTATCTGACGCTGGCCGATCCCGCGATCCGCACTCATGCCTATGATTGCGTGATGGCCTGCCTCAAGGCGCCTTGCGGGCTCTGGCAGATGACGCCGGCCAGCACCGAGGACGGACGGCGGATCGACTATGAATATACGATCCTGCCGATCTCCAAGGCGGGCGGCGCGCCGGACCACATCGTCATCTTCGTGAATTTCGAGGCAAAGCCGCTCGACGAGCTGCCGGGTCTGGAGCGCATCGAGCATTCGACCGTCTGGCACTGGCTCGATATCGGCCGCGGCGTGCCGCCCGGATACATCGGCACCGCGCCGTTCTGATCCCAAGGCGCGGACGAGAATCGCCTGCGCGCCATCGGCCTCCATCAGTTGAGAATCAATCTCAGTTCCCCGGCGCGGCGAGGCTCGCTTCCGCAGCGTTTTCCCCTTCTTTGCCGGCCCGGATTTTCCGGCATTTTCCTCGCGCCTCGGCATTTGCGTTGTGCTGCAACGCGAGCTAAACAACGGACTGACTTTCGCGGTCCCGGCCGGGGCCGCGCGATCCTCATGTTGCCCGAACGGGGTTCTTTCGGATGGCTGACCAGCGACAGGCCGTAGCGCGGCCGCTCTCTCCGCACCTGCAGATCTACCGCTTCACGATCACCATGGCGATGTCGATCATCCATCGCATCACCGGCATGGGCCTTTATGCGGGATCGGCGCTTCTCGCCTGGTGGCTGATCGCGGCGGCGACGGGGCTCGAGGCCTATGCGACCTTCCAGGCGGCGGCCGGGCACTGGTTCGGCCAGCTCGTTCTCATCGGCTACACCTGGGCGCTCTTGCATCATCTCTTCGGCGGCATCCGCTATCTCCTCTGGGACGAGATCGTGGCGACCTCGCCGAAATCCGCCGACATCATCAGCTGGCTCGCGACCCTCGCCGGCATTCTCGGCACGGTGGCGGTCTGGGCCGTCGTCTTTTCCATGCGGGGGGTGATCTGATGTCCTCGACCCACAAGACCGCTTCCAATCCTTCCGCCCGCGACATGCGCACGCCGTTCGGCCGCGTTCTCGGCATGGGCTCGGCGAAGTCCGGCACGCGCGATCATATCCGTCAGCGCGTCACGGCGATCGCCATGGTGCCGCTCTTCCTCTTCTTCGTCGGCCTTCTTGTCGGCCTCACGGGCGCCGATTACGAAACGGCGCGGAGCTGGCTCGGCAATCCGCTCGTCGCCATCGCGGCCCTTCTCCTCATCGGCGCGGCCGTCATACATATGCGCATCGGCATGCAGATCGTGATCGAAGACTATGTGACGGGCCCGGCGTTGCGCACCCTCTCGCTCATCGCCAACACCTTCTTTGCCTATGCCGCCGGTATCGCCTGCATCTATGCGGTGGCGAAAATCGGCTTCAGCGCCTGACCTTTCCTCTATCGTCGAGACCAAGCTCATGACGGCTGCATACGAGTTCCACGATCACACATTCGACGTCGTCGTCGTCGGTGCGGGCGGCGCGGGTCTTCGCGCGACGCTCGGTTGCGTCGAAAAGGGCCTGCGCACGGCGAACATCACCAAGGTGTTCCCGACCCGCAGCCACACCGTCGCGGCGCAAGGCGGCATCTCCGCCTCGCTCGGCAATATGGGGCCGGACGACTGGCGCTGGCACATGTACGACACGGTGAAGGGCTCGGACTGGCTCGGCGACCAGGATGCGATCGAATATCTCTGCCGCCAGGCGCCCGAAGCCGTCTACGAGCTCGAGCATTTCGGCGTACCCTTCTCGCGCACGGAAGAAGGCAAGATCTATCAGCGTCCCTTCGGCGGCATGACCACGAATTTCGGCGAAGGCATCGCGCAGCGCACCTGCGCCGCCGCCGACCGCACGGGCCATGCGATCCTGCACACGCTTTACGGCCAGTCGGTCCGCCACAAGGCCGAGTTCTATATCGAATATTTCGCCATCGACCTCATCATGGATGCCGAAGGCGCCTGCCGCGGCGTCGTCGCGCTCGACATGGCGACGGGCGAAATCCACCGCTTCCGCGCCTCGCTCGTCATTCTCGCGACGGGCGGTTACGGTCGCGCCTATTTCTCGGCGACCTCGGCCCATACCTGCACCGGCGACGGCAATGCCATGGTGCTGCGCGCGGGCCTGCCGCTCCAGGACATGGAATTCGTGCAGTTCCATCCGACCGGCATCTATGGCGCGGGCTGCCTCATCACCGAGGGCGCGCGCGGCGAAGGGGGCTATCTCACCAATTCCGAAGGCGAGCGCTTCATGGAGCGCTATGCGCCGTCGGCGAAGGACCTTGCCTCCCGCGACGTCGTCTCGCGCTCGATGACGGTCGAAATCCGCGAAGGCCGCGGCGTCGGCGAGCACAAGGATCACATCCATCTCCATCTCGACCATCTCGATCCGGCGATCCTTCACGAGCGCCTGCCCGGCATTTCGGAGAGCGCGCGCATCTTCGCGGGCGTCGATGTCACGAAGGAGCCGATCCCGGTGCTCCCGACCGTCCATTACAACATGGGCGGCATCCCGACGAACTTCCACGGCGAAGTGCTGACGCTGAAGAACGGCAATCCGGATACGGTGGTGCCGGGCCTGATGGCGATCGGCGAGGCGGCCTGCGTCTCGGTCCATGGCGCGAACCGCCTCGGCTCCAATTCGCTGATCGACCTCGTGGTCTTCGGCCGCGCCGCGGGGCTCCGCGCTGCCGAACTCGTCCAGCCCGGCCAGCGCCAGCCGGAACTTGCAAAAGGCGCGGGCGAGCTTGCCATCTCGCGGCTCGACAAGTACCGCAATGCCAAGGGCTCGACGCCGACGGCGGAACTCCGCCTCACCATGCAGCGCGCCATGCAGGAAGACGTCGCCGTGTTCCGCACCGGCGAGACGCTCGTCTCCGGCCAGAAGCGCATTGCCGATGTCGTCGCCGGCATTCCGGATATCCGCGTCAGCGACCGCTCGCTGATCTGGAATTCCGATCTCATCGAGACGCTCGAATTCGACAATCTCATCGTGCAGGCGGTGGCGACGGTCGAAGGCGCGGTCAACCGCCAGGAAAGCCGCGGCGCCCACGCGCGGGAAGACTTCCCCGAACGCGACGACGAAAACTGGATGAAGCACACGCTGTGCTGGGTGGACGAGAACGGCAAGCCCGCCATCGACTACCGTCCGGTGCATGCCTATACGCTGTCCAACGATATCGAATACATCAAGCCGAAGGCGCGCGTTTACTGAGCCGCGCGAGGGTCTAGATCATGGTCCAGTTCCGACTGCCGAAAAATTCCACGATGAGCGAGGGCAAGACCTTCAAGGCCTCGCCGGATGCGAAAAACGTCAAGCGCTTCCGCGTCTATCGCTGGTCGCCCGATGACGGGAAGAACCCGACCATCGACACCTATGAAGTCGATCTCGACAAGTGCGGGCCGATGGTTCTCGACGCGCTCATCAAGATCAAGAACGAGATCGACCAGACGCTCACCTTCCGCCGCTCCTGCCGCGAAGGCATTTGCGGCTCCTGCGCCATGAATATCGACGGCGCGAACACGCTCGCCTGCACCAAGGGCATCGACGAGGTGAAGGGCGATGTGAAGATCTATCCGTTGCCGCATATGCCGGTGATCAAGGACCTCGTGCCCGACCTCACCAATTTCTATGCGCAGCACGCCTTCATCGAGCCCTATCTGCAGACGAAGTCGCCCTCGCCGGAAAAGGAATGGCGCCAGAGCCATGAAGACCGCGAAAAGCTCGACGGTCTCTACGAGTGCATTCTCTGCGCCTGCTGCTCGACGTCCTGCCCCTCCTATTGGTGGAACGGCGACCGCTATCTCGGCCCCGCCGCGCTGCTGCAGGCCTATCGCTGGCTGATCGACAGCCGCGACGAGGCAACGGGCGAGCGCCTCGACGCGCTGGAAGATCCCTTCCGCCTCTATCGCTGCCACACCATCATGAATTGCGCGAAAACCTGCCCCAAGGGTCTCAACCCCGCCAAGGCCATCGCGGAAATCAAGAAGATGATGGTGGAGCGGCAGGCCTGATCGCCAGCATCTCCGCAAGTTTCAAAGGCCGCCTCCGGGCGGCCTTTTTTCTTCTGCACTCCCAACCCACAGGTGTCATCCCGGCGAAAGCCGGGACCCACTCGCAAGTCAGTTTGCCGCAGATCGCAATGTTGTGTGACCGTGCCTGCCGCAAGTGTCATCCCAAATCACTCTTGCTGAGAGAACCAATGGGTCCCGGCCTTCGCCGGGATGACACCTGGTGTTTGAAGAAGATCACAGTGTCAAAGCCCAGCGTGACCCGTCTGCACCTGTTTCCCAAAACCGGGGATAAGTTTTTTCGCTATTTCCGCATGCGGAACGAGTGCGCCCGCTCCCTTGAAAGCGTCACGCTCCTTCCCACCTATAATCCCATCTCCAGAATTGCGCCGGAACGGCAGGGCGGGCGGTCTCACTCCGCCGCATATTCCGCATCGGGCTTCTGCCGTTCATGCGCGAAGCGCAGCGCCTTTTCGAGGTTTGCGAAATCGTCCACCACGCAGTCGCTGTTGCGGACGATCATGCCGAACTCGGCGAGCTTCACGCCTTCGCTTTCGGCCAGCGACACGAAGTCCGGGCAGACCATGCCCCAGCGGCGCCATGTCGTGCCGTTGCGCTCCATCAGCGCATAGAGATTGCTTTCCGTCTCGTCCTCCTCGCGGATCATCACCGCGAAGAGATCGGGGCCGATCTGCTTCATCAGGCCGGTGAAGACCTTGTTCTCCTCGCCGGTCCGCATCGCATAGCGCCCGTTCTCGATGGTGACCACGGCGGTCTCGGGCGTCTCGTCGGCGCGCGCGCCGTTCTCGTCGAGCATATAGACCGTGAAGCGCGATCCGTCGGCCACCGGATAGTCGGCCTCCGCCGGCGAGATCAGGTCGCCATCGGAAATCAGGCAGGCGCCGAGAAGGAGAGGCGCAAGCAGCGCGGCAAGGCGGCGGATCATGGAAGGCTCCCTCGTGGTTTGCGCAATTATACGAGAGTTTCGTCCGGGGCATCTCGCGCAATTCGAGGCCGCCCCCCTCACCCTTCCGCGGGCTGACGCCCGCTCCCTCCCTCTCCCCGTGGGGGAGAGGGAAGGGGCCCGCCGGCGCGAAGCGGCGGTGGGAAGGGTGAGGGGGCAGCCTCTCGTTAGCCGGAGCAGAAGCAGAAAACCCGGCCGTCGGGGGGACGGGCCGGGTTCCTGTTCGGGCGAAGGATGTGCCGGGGCGAAAACGCAGCCGGGGCCTTGCCCTGGAAGTCATGCCGCAAAAGAGGTTGTGAAGCGCGGCATGGAAGGAGCGTAACGCCAAATCCCTGAACGTCAGGTGAATGACGGCAACCGTTCCGCATCCGGATGGTTTACCTCTGCTTCACCATGATTTCGCGGATCGTGATCTCGGGTTCGCCCTCGGCGAGCCGCCGCGCGGCTTTCATGAATTCATGGCAATAGTCTTGCGCGAAATGGAAGTCGACGGCCGCCCGGTCCCGCCACTCCTCGTAGAAGAAGAAGCGGCCGGGCTCCATCCGGTCCTCGAACCAGGAATAGGAGATATTGCCCGGCTCGGCGCGGGAGAGGCGCACTTGCCGCTCGGCCACTGTCTCGAAGGCGGCGCGGTTCGTCTCGCTGACGCGCGCCGCGCCCGTAATCACGATCATGGTCTCTCCCCGCGTCAGGCCCTTTCGGCGATCGAGGCGGGATCATAGCAGAAGCGTTCGCGGCGGATGCGGTTGCCCTCCCAGTCCTGGCAGGCCATTTCGTCCATCACCCTCGTCTTGCCGTCCGGGCCGGTGATCTCGAAGACCCAGTTGATGACGGAGCGGTCGCCATCGACCAGATACCAGGCCACCTTGCGCGCCACGATGCGGTTTCTCTCGAGCGCCGTGCGCTCGGCGGCGACAAGCGCGTCGCGGCCGCCGCGGGGTTCGCCCAGATTTTCCTGCATGGTGGCGTCCCCGGTGTAGAAGCGTTCGATCGCCTCGACATATTTGCCCGCTTCGACATGGGCGATGAGATCGAGAACCACGGCACGGTCCGGCATCGGCTTTCTCCGCTGAAGTTGCATACCCGGAGTATGTAAAACATACTTCGGGTATGTTTTCAAGAGGCAGATCATGGTGAAGCAGGAAGAGCGGTCGGCGTCCTCGCGCGCGAAGCTCACGCTGTCGGCGCGGGCGCTTTTCGTGGCGCAGGGTTACGAGGCGGCCTCGATCGACGGTATCGCCGCCGAGGCAGGCCTCACGAAGGGCGCCTTCTATCATCACTACAAGGACAAGAAGGCAGTCTTCCTCGAGGTCTTCGAGGCGGTGGAGGAGGAGCTCACGGCGCGTGTGCGGCAGGCGTCCCGCGCCGCCGATCCCTGGACGGGCCTCAAGGCCGGCTGCCTCGCCTTTCTCGACGAGGCGATGCGCGACGATGTGCAGAGGATCATCTTCAAGGACGGGCCGCCCGTTCTCGGCTGGGATCTCTGGCACGAGATCGATGCGCGCTATGGGCTCGGCATGATCCAGAAGGGGCTCGAATTGTCGGCCGAGGCAGGGTTCATCGAAAAGCGGCCCATGCGGCCGCTTGCGCTGCTTCTCTTCGGCGCGCTTTGCGAGGCCGCGCGCGAGATCGGCGGCGCAGAAAAGCCGAAGGCCATGCGCCGCCACTTCGCCGCCGAAATCGGGATGCTGCTGGAAGGGCTGCGCGCCTGAGACCCCCGGA
Source organism: Parvibaculaceae bacterium (assembly GCA_019636015.1). Lineage (GTDB taxonomy): Bacteria > Pseudomonadota > Alphaproteobacteria > Parvibaculales > Parvibaculaceae > Parvibaculum. Next base: position 294,984 of record JAHBYJ010000001.1, on the reverse strand, counting down.
AATCGGCCCGCGCCGCCCAAGGGGGAGGGAGGGCGGCACGGGCCGGAGCGCCGTCCCGGGGAGGGGCGGGCGCATCGAGGGGTCGTGAAAGGCGGGGCTCGAGGGGGGATCGCCCCGCCTGATCCTTCATACGGGGCTCCCCGGTCATTCCGTCGCAGGAAAGATCTGGAATCCGGACAGGACCTCTTGACAAGCGGCTATATTTCGATAATTGTCAAAGTATGGAAATGGAAACAGCCATCGCTGCCCTCTCGGCCCTCGCGCAGGAAACGCGCCTCGCGATCTTCCGCGCCCTTGTCCGCGCCCATTCGCCCCTTGAGGCGGAAGGCGGGCTTGCGGCGGGCGAGATTGCCGATGCGCTCGGCGTCGCGCCGGCCACGCTGTCCTTCCACCTGAAGGAGCTCACCCACGCGGGGCTGATCGTTCAGCGCCGCGAGGGCCGCTCCCTCATCTACAAGGCGGACCTCGCAGCCATGCTCGGCCTCACCGCCTATCTGCTCGACGATTGCTGCCAGGGCGCCTGCGGGACCTTGTCCCCCTGCGCGCCCGGCGCCGCCACAACCCCCGAAAAGGCCAAGGAAAAGGAGTGCATCTGATGAAGCGTCTGCATGTGAGTTTCGGTGCGAAGGATCTCGAAAAGTCGGTCCTGTTCTATTCGACGCTGTTCGGCGCGGAGCCCTCGGTCCGCCGCCCCGGCTATGCGAAATGGATGCTTGAGGATCCGCGCGTCAACTTCGTCGTGGAATCGCTTTCGGGCGAGATCGGCTTTTCCCATGCCGGCATCCAGGTCGAAGACCAGGAAGAGCTCGAGCCGATTTTCGACCGGCTGAAGCAGGCCGAAGCGCCCTATCTGCCCGAAGGCGTCACCACCTGCTGCTATCACAAGTCGGAAAAGAGCTGGACGGCCGATCCCGACGGCGTGCGCTGGGAAGCCTTCTTCACCATGCACCAGATGGAGGAATTCGGCAGCGGTCCGGAACTTCAGAAGCTCGATCTCGCGGCGGAAGACGCGGCCGCCTGCGGCTGCTCGGCGCCCAAGGCCGAGGTGCAGAAGGTGGAAGCGCCGAAGCCCGTCTCGGCCTGCTGCTGATCCATATCAGGGAGTACCGCCGATGAGCGGCGACAAGACCTACAATGTGCTCTTCCTCTGCACGGGTAATTCGGCGCGCAGCATTCTCGCCGAAGCCTATCTGAACTCGCTGCCCGGCAACCGCTTCAAGGCGTGGAGCGCGGGCAGCCATCCGGGCGGCAAGGTCAACCCCATCGCGCTCGACGTGCTACGCAATGCGCGCGTCGCTACCGAGGGGTTGCGCTCGAAAAGCTGGGACGAGTTTGCCGTGCCCGGTGCGCCGCATATGGATTTCGTCTTCACCGTCTGCGACAACGCGGCGGGCGAAGTCTGCCCGATCTGGCCGGGCCAGCCCATGTCGGCGCACTGGCCCTTCGCGGACCCCGCCGCCTTTGAAGGGAGCGATGCCGAAAAGCACGCCTTCTTCCTCGATGTCTTCCGGCAGATTCGTGCGCGCATCGACATCTTCACCAATCTGCCGCTCGCCAAGCTCGACAATCTGTCGCTGAAGAAGCGGCTCGACGATCTCGGCCGCAATCCGGCGCAGGCAAGCTGATGCCGGAACAGGAAGCTTCGCGGCGCCTCGGTTTTCTCGACCGCTGGCTCACCCTCTGGCTGCTTGCAGCGATGGCGCTCGGCACGCTTCTCGGCAGTTTCGTCGAGGGCGTGCCGGGTTTTCTCGACGGGCTTTCCATCGGCAGCACCAATCTGCCGATTGCAGCCGGTCTCCTGCTGATGATGTATCCGCCGCTCGCACGGGTGCGCTACGAGGAATTGCCGCGCATTTTCGAGGACCGCAAGGTGCTCGCACTCTCGCTCGTGCAGAACTGGCTCATCGGGCCGGTTCTCATGTTTGCGCTCGCCGTCATCTTTCTGCGCGACGAACCGGCCTATATGACCGGCCTCATTCTCATCGGCCTTGCGCGCTGCATCGCCATGGTCATCGTCTGGAACCAGCTGGCGCGCGGCAGCAATGAATATGTCGCAGCCCTCGTCGCCTTCAACAGCCTGTTCCAGCTGGTCTTCTTCAGCGTCTATGCCTGGTTCTTCCTCGCCGTGCTGCCGCCTCTCTTCGGCATCGAGGGGCAGGTGCTCAATGTCGGCTTCTGGACCATCGCTGGCGCCGTCTTCCTCTATCTCGGCGTGCCCTTTGCGGCCGGCTATCTCACGCGGCGCTTCCTCCGCCCGCGCATCGGCGCCGAGGCCTACGACAATGGCTTCGTGCCGCGCATCGCGCCGCTCACGCTGGCCGCGCTCCTCTTCACGATCTTCGTGATGTTCGCGCTAAAGGGCGAGGCGGTGCTGGCGCTGCCCTTCGATGCGGTACGCATCGCGGTGCCGCTCGCGCTCTACTTCTTCATCATGTTCATGGTGAGCTTCGCCATGAGCCGTCTTCTCGGCGCCGACTACCAGCGCACCGTGTCGCTCTCCTTCACGGCGGCGAGCAACAATTTCGAGCTTGCGATTGCGGTTGCGATCGCCGCCTTCGGCATCGCCTCGCCGGTCGCCTTCGCCACCGTGATCGGACCGCTCGTCGAGGTGCCGGTGCTCGTCGCGCTGGTCAGCGTCGCACTCTGGCTCCGCACGCGCTGGTTCAAGCGGGAACTCGCGCAAGCGGCGGCGGATTGACGGCCATGAAAAAGGCCCGCGCCGGAAGGCGCGGGCCTCGTTCCATCCGCCGCTCGGGCGCCGGGCCTTACTGCTGGCCTTCGACTTCCTCTTCGGCTTCGTCGGCGGCTTCCTCGGCCGTGCCTTCCACGGCATCGGCTGCGTCCTCGGCCGCTTCCTCGGTGGCGTCGACGGCATCGCTCACGGCTTCGCCGGTCGCCTCCATGGCGTCGCTCGCGGCTTCACCCGCGGCGTCCATCGCATCGCCCGCGGCTTCGCCGGCCTGCTCGACGGCATCGCCGACGGTCGTGTCTTCCGGATTCATCATCCGGTAGCCGATCACGAGCACCACGGCGATGACGATGATGGCGATAGCGGTCTTCATGAAGTTGGACATGATGTTTTCCTCTTGGCGTCGTTTCGCCCAGTGTTTCACCCCGGCCGCTAGTTCCCCGCGGCCCTCAGGCCCCCCGCTTTTTGTTCTCCCACGGATCAACAGGCGCCCGGCGGCAATGTTACGGATGATTTGGCGCAAAACGCCACAGTGAATGGCTCATTATCGGAAATCTTTTCGGACTGTTGACGCTGGGGCACGGCGGGAACGGAGCCGGAACAAAGCCCCGCAGGGAGCCGGTTGCCGGGCGGGCCTTGCCGTTCGCGCGGGCGGCGGGCTAAACAGGCACGGCATAATCAATCACAAGGGAGACGCGGCGGCGCAAGCGGCCGGCGGACAGGGCTATGGCGAAGGATCTCACGCATTTCATCGGCGGCGCCCATGTGCCCGGCAAGAGCGGCCGTTTTCTCGATGTGACGAACCCGAATACGGGTGAAGTCACCGCGCGCACGCCGCTCGCGAGCGCGGCCGAGCTTCGCGCGGCGGTCGAGGTCGCGGCAAAAGCCTTCCCGGACTGGGCGGCCACCAACCCGCAGCGCCGCGCCCGCGTCATGTTCGAGTTCAAGCGCCTTCTCGAAGCCAATATGGACGAACTTGCCCATATGCTCTCCGCCGAGCACGGCAAGGTGATCGCGGATTCGAAGGGCGACATCCAGCGCGGCCTCGAAGTGATCGAGTTCGCCTGCGGCATTCCCCATCTGATGAAGGGCGAGTTCACGGAAGGCGCCGGTCCCGGCATCGACATGTATTCGATGCGCCAGCCGCTTGGCGTCTGCGCCGGCATCACGCCGTTCAACTTCCCGGCCATGATCCCGATGTGGATGTTCGGCGTCTCGGTCGCCTGCGGCAATACCTTCATCGTGAAACCGTCGGAGAAGGACCCCTCCGTGCCGATCCGCCTCGCCGAACTCTTCATGGAGGCCGGCGCGCCGGCCGGTGTTCTCAATGTCGTCAATGGCGACAAGGAGGCGGTCGATGCGATCCTCACCGATCCGGCGATCCAGGCGGTGAGCTTCGTCGGCTCCTCCGACATCGCGCAATATGTCTATGCGACGGGTGCCGCGCATGGAAAGCGCGTGCAGGCGATGGGTGGCGCGAAGAACCACGCGATCATCATGCCCGATGCCGACATGGACCAGGTGGTGAACGATCTCATCGGCGCGGGCTATGGCTCGGCGGGCGAGCGCTGCATGGCGATCTCGGTCGCGGTGCCGGTCGGCGAGGAAACGGCGGATCGCCTTGTCGAGAAACTCGTGCCGCGCGTGCAGGCGCTGAAGGTCGGCATCTCGACCGCCGCCGACAGCGATTACGGCCCCCTCGTCAGCAAGGCGCATCTCGAGAAGGTGAAGTCCTATATCGATATGGGCGTGAAGGAAGGGGCGGAGCTTCTGGTCGATGGCCGCGGCTTCAAGCTGCAGGGCTACGAAGGCGGCTATTTCCTCGGCGGCTCGCTCTTCGACCGCGTGACGCCCGACATGGAAAGCTACAAACAGGAAATCTTCGGCCCCGTGCTGCAGATCATGCGCGCCAAGGATTTCGACGAGGCCGTGTCGCTGCCGACCACGCATCAATATGGCAATGGCGTTGCGATCTTCACGCGGAACGGCGATGCGGCGCGCAGCTTCGCCAGCCGCGTTCAGGTCGGCATGGTCGGCATCAATGTGCCGATCCCCGTGCCGCTCGCCTATCACACCTTCGGCGGCTGGAAGCGCTCCGCCTTCGGCGACACGAACCAGCACGGGCCGGAAGGCGTGAAATTCTGGACAAGGATCAAGACGGTCACGTCGCGCTGGCCGAGCGGACTGGCGGAAGGTTCTTCCTTCGTCATTCCCACGATGAAGTGAAGTAAGTTCGTGAGCGAACTAAATGGCGCTTCCCTTGGGGAGCGCCATTTGCTTTTCTACTCCCCGGGGCAGTCGAAAAGGGGGTAATGATGAATCCGTCACTAGTTGTAAAGGGCCGTGCGAAATCATTGATCTTCGCTCTGACCTCGATTTCATTCGGTACTGCCATCCTGTTCACCGGCAACAAACTGATTGGCCGGGAGTGTTCACCTGGAAGAAATGAGTTTATCTGCGATCTCATGGCCAAACTGCCGCCCTGGGCTGAGCTGTCAATTTTTATCTTCTTCGGTGCACTGTGCGTCTATATCGGCTTGCGCGTCTTGTTGCTTGTCTTGCGCGGCGCCGTCCTGCTGGCTCTCGATGAGAAGGGCATCACATTCGATTCTGCGGGACCGGTCTTCGTGCCGTGGCATGACGTTCGGTCCATCTCAACTTCGCGCCGCATCGTGACGGTGAAGTCGAGCACGCCGCAGCGCGTGCAGCATATATTCGGCTGGAGCCGGGAAACCGACAAGTTCGCCATTCCGCTGTGGTTTGGTCGCGCCTATATCGGCGGCAAGTTCCAATGGGGGAGCGCAGCAAATGTCATTCGCAAAAGACTTCATGAATCAAGTACACCCAACCCGGAACGGCGCGAGCCGGGTATGGGTGCCCGCATCTGATCGGGGCCAATTAATGGCGCTGAGAGGAAATTGGCTCTTCCATTCCGGGAGCGAAGCTTCCATATGCGGCAGAGCCTTTTCGACGGAGCCCGGCCATGACCGACGATACAATCGATCTCGACGCCTATTTCAGGCGGATCGGCTATGAAGGGCCCCGCACGCCCACGCTCGATACGCTGAAGGCGATCCATTACGCGCATGCGCTCTCGATCCCCTTCGAAAATCTCGACGTGCTGGCGAAGCGGCCGATCAATCTCGATCTCGCCTCGCTGCAGAAGAAGCTGGTTGCCGACGGGCGCGGCGGCTATTGCTTCGAGGTCAATGCGCTTTTCGCCGCCGCTCTGAAGGCGCTCGGCTTCGACTTCACGACGCTGATCGGCCGGGTGCGCTGGATGTCGCCGGAAGAAGTGGATACGGCGCGTTCCCACATGCTGATCCGCGTCGAATTGCCGGAAGGCCCCTATATCGCCGATGTCGGCTTCGGCGGTCTCACCATGACGGGGCCGATCCGTTTCGAAACCGGCATCGAGCAGCAAACGCCGCATGAGCCGCGCCGGCTGCTGCCCCATCACGACGGGTTCGAGTTGCAGGCGAAGATCGCGGGCGACTGGACGCCGATCTACCGCTTCACGCTGGAGCCGCATCGCCGCACCGACTATGAGGTGGCGAGCTGGTACACCTCCACGCATCCATCCTCGATCTTCGTGCAGTTCCTGATCGCCGGGCGGCCGCAGGAGGACAAGTGGATCTCGCTTCTCAACCGCGATTTCAAGATCAGGGGGCTCGACGGCAAGGCCGAGGCGCGGAAGCTCGAAAGCGTGGACGAGATCGCCGAGGTGCTCGCCACCCATTTCGGCATCCATCTGACCGAGGAAGACAAGGCGCTCGCGCTTGCGCCCTATTTCGAGCAATGGCGGGCGATGGGCTGACGCCCCAAGTTTCCGGGTGAAAGCCCGGGCGTTTCGCGTTATGTGCTTGCAGGACGTTCCCGTTTCCTGCGGCCAGCCCGACCATCATGACTTCCGGCCCCCTTCCTGCCTATCGCGAGAAGATCGCCCGCGGCGAGATCGCCGAGGATGCGGCGCAGGCGCATGTCGCCGCGCGGCTGCAGCATCTCGCCGAGGAACTGGCGGAATGGCGGCCGGGCCAGAAGGCCGGTCCCTTTTCGCGCTTCGGCTTCGGCAAGCCCGTCACGCCCCCCGAAGGGCTTTATATCTGGGGCGGGGTCGGGCGCGGCAAGTCCATGCTGATGGACCTGTTTTTCGACACAGCAACCATAGCGCCGAAGCGCCGCGTCCATTTCCATGCCTTCATGCAGGAGGTGCATGAGCGCATCTTCGACTGGCGGCAGAAGGAAAAGGCGGGAACGGTGAAGGGCTCCGATCCCATTCCGCCGGTTGCCGAGATGGTCGCGCGCGAGGCCTCGCTTCTCTGCTTCGACGAGTTCCAGGTGCATGACATTGCGGATGCCTCGATCCTCGGGCGGCTTTTCGCTCAGCTTTTCGAGCTTGGTGTCGTCGTGGTCGCGACATCGAACCGCGCGCCGGACGGGCTTTACGATGGCGGGCTCAACCGGCATCGCTTTCTGCCCTTCATCGATCTCGTGAAGACGAAGATGGATGTGCTGCATCTCGACAGCGCAACGGATTACCGGCTCGATCGCATCAAGGGACTGCCCGTCTATCACACGCCGCTTGGCGAGGCGGCGGACGCGGCGCTCGACGATGCCTTCGAAAAGCTTACCGATGCCGTCCATGGCGAGCCGATGACGCTGTCGCTGAAGGGCCGCGCGGTGGACGTGCCCGAAGCGATGCATGGCGTCGCCCGGTTTTCGTTTTCGGACCTTTGTGCGCGACCGCTCGGCGCCGCCGACTATCTTAAGATCGCGCAGTGTTTCCACACTGTCATCATCCGTGACGTGCCGGTGATGGGGGTGGAGCGGCGCAATGAGGCCAAGCGTTTCGTGACGCTGATCGACGCGCTTTACGAGGCGAAGACGAAGCTCATCCTCTCGGCTGAAGCGCCGCCTTCATCGCTTTATGAAAAAGGCGACGGCGCCTTCGAGTTCGAGCGCACGGTTTCGCGGCTGGTGGAAATGCAAAGCGCCGGCTATATCGCGCTCCGAAGCGCCGATTGAGCGCTCAAAGCCCCATATAGGGCGAATGCGCGGGGCGGAGGCCGAGGCCGGTCACGGGCGTTTGCGCGGGCGCTGCCGCGATCTGCGGGCCCGTCTGGGTGTCGGGTTTCATGTCGAGGTCATAGGCCCAGCTCTGGCCGAAGGTTGCCGACATCATGCCGAAATGAATGGTCTTTTTCGGCTCGCGGCGCGCTTCGGCGCGGGCAACCTCGAGCGAGAATTCATGGGCCGCATGCCGGTTGACCGGTGCAAAGCCGAGCAGGGCCGGGTCGAGATCGGCGGCGGCGACCTGCGTTTCGGCTTTCGAGCCGTCCTCGCGCTCGAAGAAGGCGAGAAGCCCGCCGAAATCGCCCTTCGTCGCTTCCGAGCCCCTGTCCTCGCAGAAGGAGCGGCCTTCCCGCAGCGCGGCTTCGAGGAAGCGGCAGTCCTTGCCGGTGAGCGCGGAAAGCGCATGCTCGCCAAGGTCGCGGCCCGTCATGATGCTGGAGGAAATGCCGGCGATGGTCAGGACTTCGGCGACGGTGAGAGCGCCGATCGCCGGCGCGGCGCAGCCGGAAAGGGCGATGAAACCCGCGCCCGCCGCCAGAAAGAGTACGGATTTGCGCGCCTTGCGCGCGGCCTTTCGGCAACTGGCCGAAACCGACATGGTGATACGCCCCCGGTACAGACGGTCCCGGCCTCGCGCCCCCGCTGCGATATGGCCTGACCGCTTACTTGCTTCGGGAAAAATCATGGGGCTCGTCCCCGCCACGTGTCAACGCGAGACACAATTCGTGGTTAATATCAGGCAAGGATTAAATTCGGCTTAAACCGGCCCCTCCGTTGCGGCGGGCGCGGATTCACGCTACTAGGCAGCCGGATTAACCACGGCGCAGGCAGCTCGGAGGCTTCACAAACCATGGCGCGCAAGAAAATCGCACTTATCGGCGGCGGCCAGATCGGCGGTACGCTCGCTCTCCTCGCGGGGCTCAAGGAGCTCGGCGATGTCGTCATTTTCGATATCGCGGAAGGCCTGCCCCAAGGCAAGGCGCTCGACCTCGCCCAGACCTCGCCGGTCGAAGGCTATAATTCCGCGCTCTCCGGCACGAATGACTACAAGGGCATCAAGGGCGCCGATGTCGTCATCGTCACCGCCGGTGTGCCGCGCAAGCCCGGCATGAGCCGCGACGATCTTCTCGGCATCAACCTCAAGGTCATGCGCCAGGTCGGCGAAGGCATCGCGAAATATGCGCCGAACGCCTTTGTCGTGTGCATCACCAATCCGCTCGATGCGATGGTCTGGGCGCTCAGGCAGTTCTCGGGCCTGCCGCACAACAAGGTTGTCGGCATGGCGGGCGTTCTCGACAGCGCGCGTTTCCGCTACTTCCTCGCCGAAGAGTTCAATGTCTCCGTTGAAGACGTGACGGCCTTCGTTCTGGGCGGTCACGGCGACACGATGGTGCCGCTGGCACGTTATTCGACGGTTGCCGGCATCCCGCTTCCCGACCTCGTGAAGATGGGCTGGACCACGAAAGAGAAGCTCGACAAGATCATCCAGCGCACGCGCGACGGCGGCGCGGAGATCGTCAGCCTGCTGAAGACCGGCTCCGCCTTCTATGCGCCCGCCGCCTCCGGCATCCAGATGGCCGAGGCCTATCTCAAGGACCAGAAGCGCGTTCTTCCCTGCGCGGCCTATCTCAATGGCCAGTACGGCGTGAAGGACATGTATGTCGGCGTGCCGGTGGTGATCGGCGCGGGCGGCGTCGAGCGCGTGGTCGAGATCGACCTCAATGGCGCCGAGAAGAAGCAGTTCCAGAATTCGGTCAATGCCGTGCAGGGCCTTGTAGATGCCTGCAAGAAGATCGATCCCGCGGTCGCCAAGGGCGCGGCGGCGAAGGGCAAGGCTCCGGCCAAGAAGAAGTAATCCGATTCCAGCCGGATGCGAAAGGGCGGGCCCACGGGCTCGCCCTTTTTTATTGGCACATAAAATGTCAATATATCTTGATTGCCGGGCGGGTCACGCCAATTTAATGTTCAACATTAACGATGGGCTTTTGGGGAGCGACGGCCATGAAGCGTCTTGTTGCGGCTGCGGTAGCGGCGGTGCTCGTTCTGTTTGCGGCGGGTTTTGCCGCGCTCTGGTTCTCCGATGACGTGCAGGACGCCATGCTCCGGCGGGTCGTGCAGTCGAACATGGCGTTCAACGATGCCGTGCTCGACCCTGAGGCGCTCCACGTGGTGCTCTGCGGCACGGGTTCGCCCATGCCGGACCCCGACCGGGCCCAATCCTGCGCCATCGTCTATGCGGGCGAGCATGTGTTCGTGGTCGATGCGGGGCTCGGCGGCTGGGACAGGCTTGCCGCATTCGGACTGCCGGTCGGCAATATCACCGGCGTTCTCATCACCCATTTCCATTCCGACCATATCAGCGGGTTGCCCGATATCGCGCTCAACAGCTGGGCATCGGGCCGGCGCGAGGCGCTGGCGCTTTACGGTCCGCCCGGCGTCGAAACCGTGGCGGCGGGCTTCGATCTCGCCTATTCGCTCGATGACGGCTACCGGATTGCCCATCACGGCCCCGACTTCTTCTCCGAGGAAGGCGCAAATTTCCGGCCCATCACGGTCGATGTGCCGGATCGCGATACCGGGGTGACGGTGTTCGAGGATGCAGGCGTCAAGGTCACCGCCTTCCGCGTCAGCCATGAACCGGTGGAGCCTGCCTATGGCTTCCGCATCGACTACAAGGGCCGGTCCGTGGTTTTCAGCGGCGATACGAAGGAAGACCGCAATGTCGCGACATTCGGCGCTGGCGCGGACGTGATCGTCCATGAGGCGCTTGCCGCCCATATGGTCGATCTGCTGGGCGAAGGGCTGGCGGCGCGCGGGGATCGCCGCTCCAAGGTCATGTATGACATTCAGGACTATCACGCGACGCCTGTGCAGGCGGCGAAAGTCGCAAACGAGGCGGGTACGAAGCTGCTCGTCTATACCCATGTCGTACCGCGGCTGCCCAATGCGCTCGCGGAGCGCGTCTTTCTGAGGGGCGTCTCCGATATACGCAAGCGCGGCGTCATGATCGGTTATGACGGGCTTTATCTCCGCCTGCCGGCAGGCTCGGAGAAGATCGAGACGATCGATCTGCGGTGACGCAGCGTCACTGCTATCGCCTTGGCGCAACTGAGTTTTCTGTAAGCGAAAAGTCCGGTTTCCAAGGGCTTTTCGCTTCCATCTGCCGGTTGCGCCCGCCCGCTCGGGTGGTATAACTCGCAGCCGACCGACATAGCTATCGGGGCTATCGGACGAGTTTTTCCCTGGCGCCGCGGGTTCCCGCGCCGCTCTCCAGCCGGACGGTTCTTCATGAATATTCACGAATACCAGGCCAAGGCCGTGCTTGCGAAGTACGGTGTGCCGGTGCCCCGGGGGCATGCGGCGTTCACTCCGGAAGAGGCCGTCGCGAAAGCGAACGAGCTCGGCGGTCCCGTCTGGGTCGTCAAGGCGCAGATTCATGCCGGCGGCCGCGGCAAGGCGGGCGGCGTGAAGGTCGTGAAGTCGGTCGCGGATGTCGAGAAGGAGGCAAAGCGCCTCATCGGCTCGACGCTCGTCACGCATCAGACCGGCCCCGAAGGCAAGGAAGTGCATCGCCTCTATATCGAGGAAGGCTCCTCGATCGAGCGCGAACTCTATCTCTCGGTGCTCGTCGACCGCGCCACGTCGCGCATCTCCTTCATCGCCTCCACCGAAGGCGGCATGGATATCGAGGAAGTGGCCGCGAAGACGCCCGAGAAGATTCTCAGTTTCTCCGTCGATCCGGCATCGGGCATCAGCAGCTTTCATGGCCGCAAGGTCGCCTATGCGCTCGGCCTCGAAGGCGATCTCAACAAGCAGGGCGTGGCGCTGATCGAGAAGCTCTACAAGGCCTTCGTTGCCGAAGACATGAGCATGCTCGAGATCAATCCGCTCGTCGTCACGGGCGAGGGCAAGATCGTCTGCCTCGACGCGAAAGTGAATTTCGACTCGAACGCGCTCTACCGCCACAAGGACATCGTGGAGCTGCGCGACCTGACGGAAGAAGACCCGTCGGAAGTCGAGGCGTCGAAATACGACCTCAACTACATCAAGCTCGACGGCAAGATCGGCTGCATGGTGAACGGCGCGGGCCTTGCGATGGCCACGATGGACATCATCAAGCTCTATGGCTCGGAGCCCGCGAACTTCCTCGATGTGGGCGGCGGCGCGACGAAGGAGAAGGTCACGGCGGCCTTCAAGATCATCCTGTCCGACCCGAGCGTCGAAGGCATTCTCGTCAACATCTTCGGCGGCATCATGCGCTGCGACATCATCGCGGAAGGCGTCGTCGCCGCCGCGAAGGAAGTCTCGCTCAGCGTGCCGCTGGTGGTGCGCCTCGAAGGCACCAATGTCGAGCTTGGAAAGACGATCATGGCGGAATCGGGCCTGCCCATCATTTCCGCGGACAACCTCGCCGATGCGGCCGAGAAGATCGTCAAAGCCGTGAAGGAGGCCGCATAATGTCCGTTCTCGTCGACAAGAACACCAAGGTCATCTGCCAGGGCTTCACGGGTAATCAGGGTACGTTCCATTCGGAACAGGCGATTGCCTATGGCACGAAGATGGTCGGCGGCGTGAGCCCCGGCAAGGGCGGCTCGAAACATCTCGACCTCCCGGTCTTCGACACGGTTGCCGAAGCCGTCGAAAAGACGGGCGCGACGGCATCCGCCATCTATGTGCCGCCGCCCTTCGCGGCGGACGCGATCCTCGAAGCGATCGATGCCGGTATCGAGCTTGCCGTCTGTATCACCGAGGGCATTCCGGTTCTCGACATGGTGAAGGTGAAGCGCGCGCTGTCGGGCTCGAAGACGCGCCTTGTCGGCCCGAACTGCCCGGGCGTCATCACGCCGGGCCAGTGCAAGATCGGCATCATGCCGGGCCACATCCACAAGCCGGGTTCGGTCGGCATCGTCTCGCGCTCGGGCACGCTCACCTATGAAGCGGTGGCGCAGACGACAGCGGCGGGCCTCGGCCAGTCGACCTGCATCGGCATTGGCGGCGACCCCGTCAACGGCACGAACTTCATCGACTGCCTCGACATGTTCCTCGGCGACCCCGACACGCATTCGATCATCATGATCGGCGAAATCGGCGGCTCGGCCGAAGAGGACGCGGCCGAATTCCTGAAGCAGTCCAAGGTGAAGAAGCCGGTCGTCGGCTTCATCGCCGGCGTCACGGCCCCTCCCGGCCGCCGCATGGGCCATGCCGGCGCGATCATCGCCGGCGGCAAGGGCGGTGCGGGCGACAAGATGGACGCCATGCGCTCGGCCGGCATCACGGTCGCGGCTTCGCCTTCGGCGCTCGGCACGACGCTGGTCGAGGTGCTGAAGAAGTAAGGCAGGCTGCCTTTTGAGATACGGGGCGGGGCTTCCGGTTGTCCGGGAGCCCCGTTTGACATGAAAATCGGCTTCAGAGGGGCGCGCGGCGGTGTAAATCCGTCATGCTTCTCCTATATTGTTAAGGAATTCCAAGGGTTTTGCAGGCGATGCTGGGGGTGTTCCAGTATGTGCCTTGAAGGCAAACCCCGTTGACGATGTGTTGCCTCTATGGCAACTTCCTTAACCATGAAACTCACCGACTGGCTCGAATCGAATAATCTGACGGCAAGCGCCTTTGCCGAGCAGCTGGGTGTGTCCGTCTCCACGGTCACGCGCTGCATGAACGGCCAGCGCCGGCCGGAATGGCAGACGCTGGACGCCATCTTCAAGGCGACCGGCGGCCAGGTGACGCCCAATGATTTTCTTTCCGACGATGCGGTGCTTCCGGAAGCGGCGCCTGCCGCTCCGAAGTCCAATGGACAGATTCCCATGAGCAATGACGGTGCGAACGACCGCTTCGAGCGGACGTCCTTCCTCTATGGCGCCAATGCGATCTTCGTCGAAGAGCTTTATGCGCGCTTCCAGACCGATCCGAACTCGGTCGACGAGGACTGGCAGGCCTTTTTCGCGGGGTTGGGCGACCGCAAGGGCGATGTGCTGAAAGAGGCGAAGGGCGCCTCCTGGAAGCGCGCCGACTGGCCGCCCGCCGCCAATGGCGAGCTTGTGAGCGCGCTGGACGGCAATTGGGGCGAGGCTGGCGCCGACACGGCGAAGGTGCGCGCGAAGATCGAGCAGCGCAGCCCCGGCGCGAGCCAGGAGGAAATCCGTTCGGCGACGCTCGATTCCGTCCGTGCCCTGATGATGATCCGCGCCTATCGCATCCGCGGCCATCTCGATGCGGATATCGACCCGCTGCAACTTCGTCCGAAGTCGCAGCATCCCGAGCTGCAACCGGAAAGCTACGGTTTCGGCCCGGACGATCTCGACCGGCCGATCTTCATCGACCATGTGCTCGGCCTCGAAACGGCGACGGTTCGCGAGATGCTCGACATTCTGCGGCGTACCTATTGCGGTACGCTTGCCGTCGAGTTCATGCATATCGGCGACCCGGAAGAGAAGGCCTGGATTCAGGAACGCATCGAAGGGCCGGACAAGGAAATCGCCTTCACGGACATGGGCCGCTCGGCGATCCTCGACAAGCTGATCGCGGCGGAAGGCTTCGAGAAGTTCTGCGGCGTCAAATATGTCGGCACCAAGCGCTTCGGTCTCGATGGCGCGGAAGCGATCATTCCCGCGCTCGAGCAGATCATCAAGCGCGGCGGTGCGCTGGGCGTGAAGGAAATCGTCCTCGGCATGGCGCATCGCGGGCGTCTCAACGTGCTGACCAACGTCATGTCGAAGCCGTTCCGCGCCGTGTTCCATGAGTTCAAGGGCGGCTCTTCCACGCCTGAAGACGTCGATGGATCCGGCGACGTAAAGTATCACCTCGGCGCCTCGTCGGACCGCGAGTTCGACGGCAACAAGGTGCATCTGTCGCTGACAGCGAACCCCTCGCATCTCGAAATCGTCGACCCCGTCGTGCTCGGCAAGGCGCGCGCGAAGCAGGACCAGCATCACGACCGCCAGCGCGGCACGGTGATCCCGCTCCTCATTCACGGCGATGCGGCCTTTGCGGGCCAGGGCATCGTTGCCGAATGTCTCGGCCTGTCGGACCTCAAGGGCCACCGCACCGGCGGCTCGATCCATTTCATCATCAACAACCAGATCGGCTTCACCACGAGCCCGATCAACAGCCGTTCCTCGCCCTATCCGTCCGATGTGGCGAAGATGGTGCAGGCGCCGATCTTCCACGTGAATGGCGATGACCCGGAAGCGGTGGTTCACGCCGCCAAGATCGCGACGGAGTTCCGCCAGCGCTTCAACCGGCCCGTCGTCATCGACATGTTCTGCTATCGCCGCTTCGGCCATAATGAAGGCGACGATCCGAGCATGACGCAGCCGCTCATGTACGAGAAGATCAAGGACCATCCGACGACGCTGCAGATCTATTCGAAGCGGCTTGTCGATGAGGGCCTGATGAGCGCCGAGGAAGTGGACGGGCGTCTCGCGGCGTTCCGCGCGCAACTCGAGGAAGATTTCGACGCCGTTTCCACCTTCCGCCCCAACAAGGCGGACTGGCTCGACGGGCGCTGGTCCGGTCTGGGCAAGGCCGAGGGCGAGGCGCGGCGCGGCGAAACGGCGGTCGAGATTTCGAAGCTGAAGGAGATCGGCCGCAAGATCACCGAAGTGCCGGAAGGTTTCACCGTCCACAAGACGGTGATGCGCTTCATCGACAACCGGCGCAAGGCGATCGAGAGCGGCGAAGGCATCGACTGGTCGACGGCGGAAGCGCTTGCCTTCGGCTCGCTGCTCGACGAAGGCATCAAGGTGCGCCTGTCGGGCCAGGATTCCGAGCGCGGCACCTTCGTGCAGCGCCACTCGGTGCTGAACGACCAGAAGACGGAAGACAAATACGTCCCCTTCAACAACATCTCGGAATCCCAGGCCGAATACGAAGTCATCAACTCGATGCTTTCGGAAGCCGCCGTGCTCGGCTTCGAATATGGCTACAGCCTCGCCGAGCCCAATGCGCTGGTGCTCTGGGAGGCGCAGTTCGGCGACTTCGCCAATGGCGCGCAGGTCGTGATCGACCAGTTCATCTCGTCGGGCGAACGGAAATGGCTGCGCATGTCGGGCCTCGTGATGCTGCTGCCGCATGGCTATGAAGGCCAGGGGCCGGAGCATTCCTCGGCCCGCCTCGAGCGCTATCTGCAGATGTGTGCCGAAGACAACATGCAGGTCGCGAACTGCACGACGCCGATGAACTATTTCCACATCCTGCGCCGGCAGATGCACCGCAAGTTTCGCAAGCCGCTCATCCTGATGACGCCAAAATCCCTGCTGCGTCACAAGCGTTGCGTGTCGAACCTCTCGGAATTCGGGCCGGGCTCCTCGTTCCACCGAGTGCTCTGGGACGATGCCGAGATCCTGCCCAACCAGGAAATCAAGCTTGTCGGCGACAAGGAGATCAAGCGCGTCGTTCTCTGCTCCGGCAAGGTCTATTACGACCTCTATGAGGAGCGCGAGAAGCGCGGCATCAACGACATCTATCTGATGCGGGTGGAGCAGCTCTATCCCTTCCCCGCGAAATCGCTGATGACGGAACTCGCGCGCTTCCCGAATGCGGAATTCGTGTGGTGCCAGGAAGAGCCCAAGAACATGGGCGCCTGGTATTTCATGGAGCCCAATATCGAATGGGTGCTCGATCATATCGGCTCGCGCTATCGCCGTGCGACCTATGCGGGGCGTCCGGCATCGGCGGCCACAGCGACGGGCCTCATGAGCAAGCACAATCAGGAACTCAACCAGCTTCTCTCCGAAGCGCTCAAGGTCGATTGAGCGGCGGAGACGGAAGAGCGGAAAGGCGGAAGACGAGATGGCAACGGAAATTCGTGTGCCCACGCTTGGCGAGTCGGTGACCGAGGCGACCGTCGCCAAATGGTTCAAGAAGCCGGGCGATGCCGTCGCCGCGGATGAGCCGCTTGTCGAGCTCGAAACCGACAAGGTGACGGTGGAAGTGCCGGCGCCGTCCGCCGGCGTTCTCTCCGAGATCGTTGCAAAGGATGGCGAGACGGTGGAAGTCGGCGCGCTGCTCGGCCAGATCGGCGAGGGCAAGGGCGCTGCGCCCGCCCCGAAGAAGGAAGAGCCGAAAAAGGCGGAAGCGAAGGCAGAAGCAAAGCCCGAGCCGAAAAAGGTTGAAGCGGCGGCGCCGTCGAAGCCCGCAGATGCCGGGCCCTCTCCCGCCGTGCGCCGCGTGGCGGAAGAGAACGATCTCGATCTGTCGAAGGTCGAGGGTTCGGGCAAGGGCGGCCGCGTCACCAAGGCGGATGCCGAAGAAGCCGCGGCTTCGAAATCCTCTGCGCCTGCCACAACCGCGCAGGTCAAGGCGCCGGCGCCCGCCGACCGTTCGGCCCGCGAAGAGCGCGTAAAGATGACGCGGCTCCGCAAGACCATCGCGACGCGCCTCAAGGAAGCGCAGAACACGGCGGCCATGCTCACCACCTTCAACGAGGTGGACATGACGAATGTCATGGCGCTGCGCAACCAGTACAAGGACCTCTTCGAGAAGAAGCATGGCGTGCGCGTCGGCTTCATGGGCTTCTTCGTGAAGGCCTGCATCCATGCGCTGCAGGAAATCCCGGCGGTCAATGCCGAGATCGACGGCGAGGAACTCGTCTACAAGAACTACTACAATATCGGCGTCGCGGTCGGCACGGATCGCGGCCTTGTCGTGCCAGTCCTGCGAGATGCGCAGGATCTGTCGCTTGCGGACATCGAAAAGACGATCAACGATTTCGGCCGCCGCGCGCGCGACGGTGCGCTCAAGCTCGAGGAGCTGCAGGGCGGCACCTTCACGATTTCGAATGGCGGCGTCTATGGTTCGCTCATGTCCACGCCGATCCTGAACGCGCCGCAGTCCGGCATTCTCGGCATGCACAAGATTCAGGAGCGGCCCATGGTCATCGGCGGCAAGATCGAAATCCGCCCGATGATGTATCTGGCGCTTTCCTACGATCACAGGATCGTCGACGGCAAGGAAGCCGTGACTTTCCTTGTGCGCGTGAAGGAAGTGCTGGAAGACCCGCAGCGCTTGCTGCTCGACCTCTGAGGTAATTCAATGGCGGATGCTTTCGACCTTGTGGTGATCGGCGCGGGCCCGGGCGGCTATGAATGCGCGATCAAGGCGGCGCAGCTCGGCCTCACGGTTGCGGTTGTCGAAAAGCGCGACCGGCTCGGCGGCACCTGTCTCAATGTCGGCTGCATTCCCTCCAAGGCGATGCTCCATGCCTCCGAACTTTTCCACGAGGCGGGCGAGAGTTTTGAAGTCATGGGCATCGAGATCGCAAAGCCGAAGCTCAATCTCGGGAAGATGCTCGCCTTCAAGGACGAAGCCATCGACGGCAACACCAAGGGCATCGAGTTCCTCTTCAAGAAGAACAAGATCGAATGGGTGAAGGGCGAGGGCAGCATCGCCGCGCCCGGCAAGGTGAAAGCCGGCGACCGCACGCTCGAGGCGAAAAACATCGTCATCGCCACAGGCTCCGACGTGGCGACGCTGCCGGGCGTCGAGATCGACGAGAAGACGGTGGTTTCCTCCACCGGCGCGCTCGCGCTCGACAAGGTGCCGGGCAGGCTTCTCGTCATCGGCGGCGGTGTGATCGGCCTCGAACTCGGGTCCGTCTGGGGCCGCCTTG
The DNA here is from genome assembly GCA_019636015.1 of Parvibaculaceae bacterium. GTDB lineage: Bacteria > Pseudomonadota > Alphaproteobacteria > Parvibaculales > Parvibaculaceae > Parvibaculum. The sequence continues at coordinate 276,613 of JAHBYJ010000001.1, read as the reverse complement.
GCGCCGAAGTGACGGTGGTCGAATATCTCGACAATATCCTGCCGGGCATGGATGGCGAGGTCGTCAAGAATTTCACGCGCATCCTGAAGAAGCAGGGTTTCTCCTTCAAGCTCGGCGCGAAAGTGACCAAGGTCGAGAAGCAGAAGTCCGGCCTCAAGGTCAGTGTCGAACCGGCAAAGGGCGGCGAGACGGAAGTGCTCGATGCCGATGTGGTTCTCGTTTCGATCGGCCGCGTCGCCTATACCGGCGGTCTCGGTCTCGACAAGGTTGGCGTGAAGACCGACAAGCGCGGCCGGGTCGAGGTCGATGCGTCGTTCAAGACCAATGTCGACGGCATCTATGCGATCGGCGATGTGATCGCGGGGCCGATGCTCGCGCATAAGGCGATGGAAGAGGGCGTGGCGCTGGCCGAGCGCCTTGCCGGACATTATGGCGCGGTTAATTACGACGTCATTCCGGGCGTGGTCTATACCTCGCCGGAGGTCGCCTCGGTCGGCAAGACCGAAGAGCAACTGAAGGAAGCGGGCATCGAGTACAATGCCGGCAAGTTCCCCTTCACGGCGAATGGCCGGGCCAAGGCGAACAAGACGACGGACGGCTTCGTGAAGATACTCGCGGACAAGAAGACCGACCGCATTCTCGGCATTCACATCATCGGCGCGGGCGCGGGCGAAATGATCGCGCAGGCCGTCGTCGCGATGGAATTCTCTTCAAGTTCGGAAGACATTGCGCGCATGTGCATCGCGCATCCGACCATGTCGGAAGCGGTGAAGGAAGCCGCGCTGTCGGTCACGGGCGTTCCCATCCACATGTGATCGGCCGGTATCAGACCGGCTTCAGGGCGACATGAGGTTCCGGCGGCAGGACGGCGCGGATGCCGTCCTCCGGTTTCACCTCGCCGCCTTGCAGCACAATGCCCATGACGCCCGCCTTGCGGATGAGGTTTCCCTCTGCATCGCGGCCGAGCACAGCCTGCATCAGCCCGGGCTTTATGCCGTCGAGCTGGGCGCAGGGATTGCGCAGTCCCGTCACTTCGACGATCGCGTTGTCGCCGATATGCAGTCTCGTGCCCGTGGGCAGGTCGAGAAGGGCGATGCCGCGCGTGGTGATGTTCTCGCCCATGCGGCCCGGCGCAACGGTGAAGCCCTTTTCTTCGAGTTCGTCCAGCAATTCGGCATGGATGAGGTGAACCTGGCGCAGATTGGGTTGCGAGGGATCGCGCGCGACGCGTGAGCGATGCTTCACGGTCGCGCCCATATGCGCGTCGCCCTCGACGCCGAGCCCTTGGAGCAATGCGATGCGGGACGCGTTCTCCTTCAGCATCGTGTGGGTGGGGCTCACACTCACCGCGACGACAGTGCCTGTCTTGTTCATTTTCTCCGCTGCGCCTTGTCATAGACCTCGAGCAGGCGGGCTGCATCGACTTCCGTATACATCTGCGTGGTCGAAAGGCTCGAATGGCCGAGCAGCTCCTGAATGGAGCGGAGGTCGCCGCCACCGGCGAGAAGATGCGTCGCGAAGCTGTGGCGCAGCGCATGGGGCGTCGCCGATTCCGGCAGGCCGAGGCGGCGGCGGAGATGGATCATCATCTCGCGGACCTGCCGCTGGTTGAGCCGCTTGCCGCGCCCGCCGACGAAGAGCGGATCGTCCTTCGCAAGACCGAAGGGGCAGAGCCTCAGATAATTTTCGACCGCCTCGCGCGCGGCGGGCAGCACGGGCACAAGGCGTTCCTTGTTGCCCTTGCCGGTGATGCGCATCACTTCTCTCAGCGGCGCCTCGCCCCGGTCGAGCGAAAGCGCCTCGGACACGCGAAGCCCGCAGCCATAGAGCAGTGTCAGCACGGCAAGATCGCGCGCACCCTTCCAGGGCTCGCCTTGCGCAAGTTCTGCCTCGGCGAGCATGGCATCCGCGCCCCGGACGGTGAGGGGCTTCGGCAGGGCATGCGGCAGCTTCGGCGAACGGAGCGCGAGCGCCGAGGCATTGGAGAGGATTTTCGTGCGGTCGAGATAGCGGAAGAAGGAGCGCATGCTCGATAGCGTTCGCGCGATGGAACGGCTTTGCAGCCCGTCCTTGCGGCGGTGGCTGACGAAGGCGCGGAAGTCCCGCAGCTCCAGCCGCTCGAGATCGGCAAGCGCCGCCGCGCCACCCAGATGATCGACGAGAAATTCGAAGAAGCGCGTGATGTCGCGGTGATAGTTGACGAGCGTCGCTTCGCTCATCCGCTTCTCGCCCAGAAGATGGGCATACCAGTTGCGGATTTCACCCTGAACATCCGCAGCCGCAGGCACCGCTCGCGCGGCGTCGTCCGGCGCGGGTGCGCCGCTCAGCGGGCGGGCGGCAGGTCGAGCCATTGGCGCACGCAGCGCTCGACGACGTTGGCGAGGAATTCGAGCAGGTCCACCGCCTGATCGGGGTGGAACTGTTCGGCCTCGAAGCCGCCCAGCGCGAGGAGGCCCGGCGGCGAGCCGCGCGATATATCGAGCCGCACCAGGGCCTCGGAATGCACATCTTCCGCGAGGTTGCCATAAAGGCCGCGGCTGCCGCGTACATGGGAGGCGAGGCGGCAGCGCTCGCCAAAGCCCAGAATACGGTCCACGCCGCCCGGCTCCAGCACGCGCACGCCGCGAATGCCGATGCCGGAAACGCCGTTCGCCGTTTCGATGCAGATGGTCGCGGCGCGAATGCCGAGCATGCGGGCAAGGCCGTCCGGCGAGGTCGTGTATTCGATCAGATGTTCGAAGCTCTTCGCATCGAGGAGCTGCAGCGCGGCGGCATGAACCTGCTCGCGCGCGATGCTGTTGAGCGAGGTCGCCTCGATGAGGTCGGACTGGATGTCGCGCAGCATGCGCACCTGGTTCTGCAGGCGGCCGATCATGAAGTGCTGCATGTCGAGCACATTGCGGCCGGTCGACTGCGAGGGCGGTACGAGCGAGGAGAGGAGATCGGCATCGTTGGCGAGCAGCTCGGGGTGCTGGCGCAGATAGGCCTTCACCTCGTCGGCGCTGACCGCCGTTCCCGTATCCGCGATGCGCTGCGCGCCGGTGCTGTCGTTCTGCTGGCTCATGCCCTCAGCATCCCCTCAATACGTTTCTAAAGTATTTTCTGGCCTGTCTTTTTCCAGTCCGAAAGGAACATTTCGAGTCCCTTATCGGTCAGGGGATGCGTGGCAAGGCCTTTCAGCACGGCGGGCGGAACGGTGGCGACATCGGCGCCGGCAAGCGCCGACTCCTTCACATGGTTCGCGGTGCGAATCGATGCCGCCAGAATCTCGGTCTGAAGCGCCGGGTAGTTGTCGTAGATTTCGCGAATCTCGCGGATGAGTTCCATACCGTCGAGATTGATGTCGTCGAGACGGCCGATAAAAGGCGAGACGAAGGTTGCGCCGGCCTTGGCGGCAAGCAGCGCCTGGTTCGCGGAGAAGCAGAGCGTCACGTTCACCATCGTGCCTTCGCCGGTCAGTACCTTGCAGGTTTTCAGCCCGTCCCAGGTGAGCGGCACCTTCACGGCGATGTTCCTCGCGACGGCGGCAAGCTTGCGGCCCTCCGCGATCATGGTTTCCGAATCGAGCGCCGTCACTTCGGCGCTGACCGGCCCTTCCACCACGGAGCAGATTTCCTTCACGACTTCGAGGAAGTCGCGGCCCGATTTGGCGATGAGCGAGGGATTGGTGGTCACGCCATCCAGAAGGCCCGTTGCGGCCAGTTCGCGGATTTCGGCGACATCGGCAGTATCGACAAAGAATTTCATACGGAGATTGTCTTTCCGTGCTTTTCGTTCCGGCGCAGGCGCCCCCCAAGGGCTGCAGTCTAGTCGAGTGGCGCGCCGAAGGCTCGCTTCTTTTGGTGGGGCCGGGCGCTTTCTGCAAGCCGTATCGTGGCGCTTGCTTTATGAGGCGTTACAGTGTCGCTTCGGATTTGAACATCGCGGGTGCGAAGGCCCCGGCGCGTTAATGTCCCTGCAGAACATATGAGCACCGAAATATCCACAGACCGGGTCGCGGCACCGGAAGCGTTAACGGGTACGGTCAGCGTGCTGATCCCGCTCGCCCTGCCGAAGCCCTATGACTACAAGGTGCCGGCGGACATGGAGCTCCATGCCGGGTCCTATGTCGTTGTGCCGCTCGGCACGCAGGAGTTGCTCGGCGTGGTCTGGGGGCCGGGGTCGGGCGAGGTGGGCCATAACAGGCTCAAGCCGGTTGCGGAAGTGCTCGACGTGCCGCCCATGCCGGAGGTGCTCCGGCGTTTCGTCGACTGGGTTGCGGGCTACACGGTTTCGCCTGCGGGCTCGGTTCTTCGCCTCGCGATTCGTGCGCCCGGCGCGCTTGAGCCGGCGCGGATGCGCACGGCTTATATATTGAGCGATGCGCGACCCCAGCGCATGACGCCGGCGCGGGCCCGCGTTGTCGAGGTGGCGGAAGACGGTTTCGCGCGCACGGTCCGCGAGCTCGCGGAGGAAGCGGGCGTCTCCGACGGCGTGGTGCGCGGGCTCGTGGATGCGGGAACGCTGCTGCCGGTCGATATTCCGACCGAAGTGCCGTTTCCCGATCCGCTTGTCGAGCAGAAGGGCGTGTCGCTTTCCGAAGAGCAGGCCGCGGCGGCGGCGCGTCTTGCCGGTGCGGTCGAGGCGGAAAAATTTTCAGTCACGCTTCTCGACGGCGTGACCGGCTCGGGCAAGACGGAGGTCTATTTCGAGGCGGTGGCGGCGGCGCTCAAACGAAAGAAGCAGGTGCTGATCCTGCTGCCTGAGATCGCGCTCACGAGCCAGTTCCTCGATCGCTTCGAGCGCCGTTTCGGCTGCCGTCCGGCGGAATGGCATTCGGACCTGCCGGGCCGCGAGCGCCGCCGTGTCTGGCGCGGCGTTGCGGAAGGGCGTGCCTCTGTCGTTGTCGGCGCGCGCTCGGCGCTTTTTCTTCCTTTCTGCGATCTCGGCCTCATCGTTGTCGATGAAGAGCACGATGCCGCCTTCAAGCAGGAAGACGGCGTTACCTATCATGCGCGCGACATGAGTGTGGTGCGCGCCTCACTCGGGCAATTTCCCATCGTGCTGAGTTCGGCAACGCCGTCGCTTGAAACGGCGGTCAATGCGGAACTCGGCAAATACGACGCCGTGCGGCTTTCCTCGCGCCATGGCGAAGCGGTGCTGCCGCAGGTGATGGCGATCGACATGCGCGCCGATCCCCCGGAGCGCGGACGCTGGCTTTCGCCAGTGCTGGTGAGGGAAATGGCAAAGGCGCTGGAGGCGGGGGAGCAGGCGATGCTCTTTCTCAACCGGCGCGGCTACGCGCCGCTCACGCTTTGCCGCACCTGCGGGCATCGCATCGAGTGCCCGCAATGTTCGGCCTGGCTCGTCGAGCATCGTTTCCGCCGCGAGCTTGCCTGTCATCATTGCGGTTATTCGGCGCCGGTACCGAAAGCTTGTCCCTCCTGCGGCGCGGAAGAGTCTCTCGTCGCCTGCGGGCCCGGCGTCGAGCGCATCGCGGAAGAAGTCGCGGAGATCTTTCCGGAGGCGCGCACCGTCATCGTCTCGTCGGACAATCTGCGCGGACCGGCGGCGCATGAAGAAGTCTTCGCGGCCATCGAGGCGCGCGAGGCCGATATCGTGATCGGCACGCAGATCGTCGCCAAGGGTCATCACTTTCCCTGGCTGACGCTGGTGGGCGTGGTCGATGCCGATCTCGGTCTCGAGAATGGCGATCTCCGCGCGGGCGAGCGGACCTATCAGCTCCTGCAGCAGGTGGCGGGCCGGGCGGGCCGGGCGGAGCGGCCCGGCCGCGTCTTCCTCCAGTCCTTCATGCCGGAGCATGGCGTGATGTGCGCGCTTGTATCCGGGCGGCGCGACGAATTCCTCGAGCGCGAGGCGCGGGCCCGCGAGCGGGTCGGCCTGCCGCCTTACGGGCGGCTTGCCGGGATTGTGGTTTCGGCGCCCGATGCCGGGCTCGCGCAGCGCGTCGCGCGGGAGATGGCGCGGACGGCGCCCCGCGCCGACGACGTGACGGTGCTTGGGCCCGCGCCCGCGCCCATGGCGCTGCTGCGGGGCCGCACGCGGCTCCGCTTCCTCGTGAAGGCGGGCCGGAACGTCAATATCCAGGCCTTTCTCCATGCCTGGCTCGACGGGCTCAAGGTTCCAAACCAGGTTCGGGTCTCGGTAGATGTGGACCCCTACAGCTTCATGTGAGTGAGCATCGGACGTGACGCTGGGGAAGGGGTGTTCCCCGCAGCCGCAAAAGGCCCAAAATGCCGCAGGCGCGCCCATTTTCCGGGCCAGCATGTTGCGCATGCGCGGACCATGTGTTACCTAACGCCCGGCCTTCAGGGGGCTCGGTTTTCGCCCTTTCGGCGGCTGAAATTAGCTAATGAAATCAAATGGTTGGCGCGAGGCTTCTGGCCGCCGCGCCGATTTCCACGAAAAAACACAGGCGAGCGCCGCACGTGTCATCTGATCATCCCGTCTCTGGCGTGGCCGGCCGTTATGCGACGGCCCTCTTCGAACTGGCGGAAGCGCAGGGCGCGCTTGATGCCGTTGCCGGCGATCTCGGCCGCATCTCGTCCATGCTGGCAGCCAGCAACGACCTGACCCGCCTCGTTCGCAGCCCCATCTACAGCGCCGAAGACCAAGGCCGTGCCTTTGCCGCCCTTCTCGACAAGGCAGGTATTTCGGGCCTCGTAAAGAACTTCGTCGGGCTGGTGATCAAGAATCGCCGTCTCTTCGCGCTTCCCGACATGATTTCGGCCTATAGCTCGATTCTTGCGCACAAGCGCGGCGAGATGACGGCCCAGGTGACTTCCGCCCACGCGCTCAGCGATGCCCAGGTCGAGAACCTGAAGGCCGCGCTCAAATCCGCGACGGGCCGCGACGTGCGTATCGATACCAAGGTCGATGCCGGGCTCCTCGGCGGGCTCGTCGTCAAGGTCGGCAGCCGGATGATCGATTCATCCCTGCGGACCAAACTCAATTCTCTCAAGATTGCCATGAAAGAGGCCTCCTGATGGACATTCAGGCTGCGGAAATTTCCGCCATCCTCAAGCAGCAGATCCAGGATTTCGGCGCGGAAGCGCAGGTATCCGAGATCGGCCAGGTGCTTTCCGTCGGTGACGGTATCGCCCGCGTCTACGGTCTCGACAATGTCGAAGCCGGCGAAATGGTCGAGTTCCCGGGCAATGTGCGCGGCATGGCGCTCAACCTCGAACAGGACAATGTCGGCGTCGTTATTTTCGGCTCCGACCAGAACATCAAGGAAGGCGACACGGTAAAGCGCACGGGCGCGATCGTGGACGTTCCCGTCGGCAAGGGCCTGCTCGGCCGCGTCGTCGATCCGCTCGGCAATCCGATCGACGGCAAGGGTCCGATCGTTTCGTCCGAACGCCGCCGCGTGGACGTGAAGGCGCCGGGCATCATTCCCCGGAAATCGGTGCATGAGCCGATGCAGACCGGCCTCAAGGCGATCGACGCGCTGATCCCGATCGGCCGCGGCCAGCGCGAGCTGATCATCGGCGACCGCCAGACCGGCAAGACCGCCATCGCCGTCGACGCGATCCTGAACCAGAAGCCGCTCAATCAGGGCAACGACGAAAACCAGAAGCTCTATTGCATCTATGTCGCCATCGGCCAGAAGCGCTCGACGGTTGCACAGATCGTGAAGACGCTGGAAGAGAACGGCGCGCTCGAATATTCGATCGTCGTCGCCGCGACCGCGTCCGATCCCGCGCCGCTGCAGTTCCTGGCGCCGTTCGCCGGCTGCACCATGGGCGAGTTCTTCCGCGACAATGGCATGCATGCCCTCGTCGTTTATGACGATCTCTCCAAGCAGGCCGTCGCCTATCGCCAGATGTCGCTGCTGCTGCGCCGTCCGCCGGGACGCGAAGCCTATCCGGGCGACGTCTTCTATCTCCATTCGCGCCTGCTCGAGCGCGCCGCGAAGCTCAATGACGATAATGGCAACGGTTCGCTGACCGCGCTGCCCGTCATCGAGACGCAGGCGAACGACGTGTCCGCCTACATCCCGACCAACGTGATCTCGATCACCGACGGTCAGATCTTCCTCGAAACGGACCTCTTCTATCAGGGCATCCGTCCGGCGGTGAACGTCGGTCTGTCGGTGTCGCGCGTGGGTTCGTCGGCGCAGATCAAGGCGATGAAGCAGGTTGCCGGCAAGATCAAGGGCGAGCTCGCGCAGTACCGCGAAATGGCGGCCTTCGCGCAGTTCGGCTCCGACCTCGACGCCGCGACGCAGCGCCTGCTCAATCGCGGTGCGCGCCTGACGGAACTGCTGAAGCAGGGCCAGTTCTCGCCGCTCAAGGTGGAAGAGCAGGTCGTCGTGATCTATGCCGGCGTGAACGGCTATCTCGACAAGCTGCCGGTATCGGCGGTCGGCCGGTTCGAACAGGAGCTGCTGCGCAACATCCGTTCGTCCCATGCCGATATTCTCGATGCGATCCGCAACGAGAAGCAGATCTCGAACGACACGGAAGCGAAGCTCAAGTCCGCGGTCGAAAGCTTCTCCAAGGCGTTCGCCTGATATCAGGCTAAAGGGTAAGGGCGAATGGCCAGCCTCAAGGACCTAAGAAACCGCATCGCCAGCGTGAAGGCGACGCAGAAGATCACGAAGGCGATGCAGATGGTCGCCGCCGCGAAGCTGCGCCGCGCGCAGGAAGCGGCGGAGGCCGCGCGTCCCTATGCCGAGCGCATGGACCGCGTGATGGCCAATCTCGCGACCGGCATGGCTGGCCGCGACGATGCGCCGAAGCTGCTCGCGGGCACGGGCTCGGACCAGGTGCAGCTCGTGATCGTTGCGACCGCCGACCGCGGTCTTTGCGGCGGTTTCAACTCGTCGATCTCGCGTCTTGCGCGTCAGCACATCAACAGGCTGATCGGCGAAGGCAAGGACGTGAAGATCCTGACCGTGGGCCGCAAGGGCCGCGATCTCCTGAAGCGCGATTTCGCCAGCCGCATCGTGAAGTCCTATGAGTTCACGGGGCTGCGGCAGATCGGTTTCGCGCAGGCCGAAGATATTTCGAAGACCGTGCTCGACATGTTCGAGGCGGGAGAATTCGACGTTGCGACGCTCTTCTATTCGAAGTTCGTCAATGTGGTGAGCCAGGTGCCGACGGCGCAGCAGCTCATCCCGGCGAGCCTGCCGGAGGGCGCCGAAGGCGTCGATCTCGGCGGCGCGGTCTATGAATACGAGCCCGAGGAAAGCGAGATCCTCAAGGAGCTTCTCCCCCGCAACCTGTCGGTGCAGATTTTCCGTGCACTGCTGGAGAACGTCGCGGGCGAGTACGGCGCGAAGATGTCGGCCATGGACAACGCCACGCGCAATGCGGGCGACATGATCAAGAAGCTGAACATCACGTATAACCGTTCGCGTCAGGCTCAGATTACCAAGGAACTGATCGAAATCATCTCGGGCGCGGAAGCGCTCTAGGACGATCCCTAACGGGAAGAACGAAGGAATTCGCATGAGCAAGGCAGTCGGAAAGATCGCTCAGGTTATTGGCGCCGTTGTGGACGTGACCTTTACGGACAACCTCCCCGCCATTCTGAACGCGCTTGAAACGGACAATGGCGGCAACCGCCTCGTCCTCGAAGTCGCGCAGCATCTCGGCGAGAACACGGTGCGCACCATCGCCATGGACACGACCGAAGGCCTCGTCCGCGGTCAGGAAGTCCGCGACACCGGCGCGCCGATCTCGGTGCCGGTGGGTGAAGGCACGCTCGGCCGCATCATCAACGTCATCGGCGAGCCGATCGACGAAGCAGGCCCTGTGAAGGCCGAAGGCACCCGCCCGATCCACCAGGAAGCCCCCGCCTTCGTCGAGCAGTCGACGGAAGCGCAGATGCTCGTCACGGGCATCAAGGTCGTCGACCTGCTCGCGCCCTACGCGCGCGGCGGCAAGATCGGCCTGTTCGGCGGCGCCGGCGTCGGCAAGACGGTTCTCATCCAGGAACTCATCAACAACATCGCCAAAGCGCATGGCGGCTACTCGGTGTTTGCCGGTGTGGGCGAGCGCACGCGCGAAGGCAACGACCTCTATCATGAAATGATCGAGTCGGGCGTGAACAAGGACCCGCGCGAGAACAACGGCGATACGTCGGGCTCCAAATGCGCCCTCGTGTTCGGCCAGATGAACGAGCCGCCGGGAGCCCGCGCCCGCGTCGCGCTGACGGGTCTTTCCGTCGCCGAGCATTTCCGCGACAAGGGCCAGGACGTGCTGTTCTTCGTCGACAACATCTTCCGCTTCACGCAGGCGGGTTCGGAAGTGTCGGCGCTTCTCGGCCGTATCCCGAGCGCGGTGGGCTATCAGCCGACGCTCGCGACCGACATGGGCGCGCTGCAGGAGCGCATCACCACCACGACCAAGGGCTCGATCACGTCCGTGCAGGCCATTTACGTGCCCGCCGACGACTTGACCGACCCGGCGCCCGCGACCTCCTTCGCGCATCTTGACGCGACGACCGTGCTCAACCGCGCGATCTCGGAAAAGGGCATCTATCCGGCGGTGGACCCGCTCGACTCGACGAGCCGCATTCTCGAGCCGCGCGTTGTCGGCCAGGAGCATTACGACACGGCGCGTCAGGTGCAGGAAATCCTGCAGCGCTACAAGTCGCTCCAGGACATCATCGCCATTCTCGGCATGGACGAACTGTCGGAAGAAGACAAGCTCGTCGTCGCCCGCGCCCGCAAGATCGAGCGCTTCCTGTCGCAGCCCTTCTTCGTCGCCGAAGTCTTCACCGGCTCGCCGGGCGTCCTCGTCGACATCAAGGACACGATCAAGGGCTTCAAGGGCCTTTGCAACGGCGACTACGACCATCTGCCGGAAGCCGCCTTCTACATGGTCGGCACGATCGAGGATGCGATCGCGAAGGCCGAGCGTCTCGCCAAGGAAGCCGCGTAAGACCGCGAGCCGGACGAAGGTAAAAGCGAATGGCTGAGAAGCTGAGTTTCGATCTCGTGTCGCCCGAACGCCTCCTCCTGTCCGAGCAGGTGGACATGGTGACGGTGCCCGGCAGCGAGGGCGACATGGGCATCATGGGCGGCCATGCGCCGGTCATGGCCACGCTCCGCCCCGGCGTCATCGGCGTCGTGGTCGAGGGCCAGCCGGAGCGGCGCTATTTCGTGCGCGGCGGCTTTGCGGAAGTGACGCCGGCGGGCCTCACCGTGCTTGCCGAGCATACGGTGCCGCTGTCCGAGCTCGATGCGGCGGCGCTTGCGGCCGAAATCGCCAATGCCGAAGAGGATGTCGCGGATGCGAAGTCCGACGAGGCGCGGCAGCGGGCGCAGGAAAAGCTCGACCAGCTCAAGGCGCTTCGCGAGGCGATCTGAGCCACGCAGGGCGAATTCAAGGGGGCGGCTTCCGGTCCGGAGGCCGCCCTCTTCGCATTTCAGGGTAGAATTGGGCCAGAGCGGCTTCGACCCGCGCCATTGCGCCGCTCTTAACGCCGCCCGATTTCGCTTTATATTGTTATTGTGACAAGACGCGATGAACGGAACCGGGCCCATGAGCCGTCACTGGACGCTGGATGACATCAGATGGCAGGACTTCGACCCTTCAAAGGTCGATGCCGACATCCTGCGCGCGGTGAAGGCGGCGGCGATGGTCGAGTTCAACGCGCCCGATTATGTCACCTATCTCTGCAACGTCTTTGCCGACCGGCCGGATGTGAAGGAAGCGATCCACAAATGGGGTGGGGAGGAAGTGCAGCATGGCCAAGCGCTGGCGCGCTGGGCGGAGCTTGCCGATCCCGGCTTCAGCTTCGACGAAGCCTTCAAGCGTTTCCGCGAAGGCTATTCCATTCCGCTCGATGCGATCGAGAGCGTGCGCGGCAGCCGCGGCGGCGAGCTCATTGCGCGCTGCGTGGTGGAGAGCGGCACGTCTTCCTATTACACCGCGATCAAGGATGCGACCGACGAGCCGGTGCTGAAGCAGATCGCGGCGAATATCGCGGCGGATGAGTTCCGCCACTACAAGCTCTTCTACGACCAATTCAACGATCTCGGCGAGACGCCGCCTTCGGTTCTCGACCGCATTCGCGTCGCGATCGGCCGCGTGTCGGAAGCCGATGACGACGAACTCGCCTGCGCCTATTACGCGGCGAACACGCCGGCGGATGGAAGTGTGCCTTACGAGCGCGCGCGCTTCGCCAAGGCCTATGAAAAGCGCGCGCTCGGGCTCTATCGCCGTCAGCATGTGGAACGGCTGATCTCGATGGTCGGCAAGGCGGCAGGCCTAAAGCCTCACGGCGCATTGATGCGCATGGTTTCGGCATTTGCCTGGCGCTACTGGCGCTTCCGCAACTGGCGGCTTTCCCGCGCTGCCGTCTGATCAGGCTCCGGGCACAGGGGTCGCGTCGCCTTTCATGTAGAGAAGGTAAGGTCCGCCGTCCGCGGCCGCACCGGCGAGCGCAGGCGCCGTCGCCGCCGGGGCCGTGCCGAGCGTGTCACCCTTCTCAACTGCCGCGCCGCGCGCGACCGCAATCTCTTCAAGTCCGGCGAGCGTCATGCGCCCCTTTTGCGTTTCGAGGATCACCACACCGAGATAGCCCTTGAAGCGTCCGGCATAGAGAACCTTGCCGGCGCGCGGGCTCGGCATGCGGCAACCCTTGTGCACGGGAAGCAGCCCTTCGGCTTCCATCGTCTGCCCGCAAGACGCGGCGAGGATTTCAGGCGGCGCGGGCGGTATCGCGCCAAGGCTCGCCAGATCGGTGCAATAGGCGGCATAGGCGTTCTCGCCTTCAACGCGGCCGGTGCCGCGCAGGCATTCGCCGAGTGCGGCAAGAGCAAGATGCGGCGGCCGCGCAAGCGGTATCGGCGGCGCCGCACCACCTGCGACATAGGCATAAACGCTCGCATAGGCATCGCCTACCGGGTTGCCGGTTTTGCCGCGCCAATCGTTCAGGACCAGGAAAATGCCGCCCGCTGCAACGCAGATCATGGCGGTACGAGTCAGGGTGGACATGACATCCTCCGCGCAATGTGCCCCGGATGTGTGATCCGGCGGCAATGCCCGCGTACCCCGCTAGGGCGATTCAAAGCACCAAATGGCGCGGCGCGCCAGCAAAACAACGTGTACCGACATTTATGGACAAATCTCGCTTCCATAATCGGCGGATTCCGCGCTAGGGTTAGCCCAAGTGCTGGTCGGGGTACGGCAGGGGCAGGATGTGTCATGCCGTTTTCATCGACGCGAGATGCGGAGCATTACTGGCGAACCCGCTTTGGCGGCCCGCTGGCGAAGAATGTCAGTGCCTTTCCGGGCCGCAAAGGCAGCGCGAGCGCACCGCCCGGCGCTATCTCTCCTGAAGCAGAGACAACGAGTTTCCACGGCGGGGCGCAACCGGCGCCTGCCCGCCGGAGGCGGCTGTTTTCCAGCAAGGGCTTTCCCGGCGCCAAGCTTCGGCGGCGCTGGTTCTGGGTCTTTGCGGGATCGGCCCTGGCGACGGCCATTCTCTTCTTTCTGCCGATGGGAGAGAAGGGTATCCCCCGGCCCGAGACCATGCCGGTCGAGGCCGCGCTGCCCGCGCCTTCGTTCGAGACGAGCCTCGGAAGTTTTCTCGACGCGCATGAGGCGAGCATGGTTGCCTTGCGCGGGTTTCTCCTCACGGATGGCGACGGCTTCCGCGCCGAATGGCTCGAGGCCACACGCCGCATGCAGGCGGCACTCGAGGCGCTCGATGCGGACTCCGCAAACTGGACCGATGGCAAGAGACTGGTTGAACTCGAAGAGGTGAAGCGTCTCGCGTCGCGGCTGCTGTCGGAGGAACGGGCGGTGGCTGCGATCGTGCGCACCGCGAACCGCTATCCGGGATTGCAGATCTTCAGGGAGGACGTTCTCCCGGCGCTCGGCGAAGCGCAGGAGCAGGCGAGCAATGCAATGAGCGCGATGCTCGCCGTCTCATCGCCGGAAAATGTCGGACCCGTCGGGCCGTTCGCGGCGTTCCGCGGCGAACTGGAAATTCTGCGCGACGATCTGGAGCGCTATGCCGCGAGCCCGAAGCAAATCTCGCTTCCGGAGTCGGCAACCGCTCCTGCGTTCGATGCGTTGCGCGGCGTTCTTTCCGGCGTTCGCGGCGAAACGCCCGATGAGGCGCGGCCGAGGATCGACCGTCTCGTCATGCTGCTCGCCACGGTGCAGGAGAAGCTCCAGCGCATCCAGGCGCTGAAGGAGAGCGACAGGTGGGACTATGCCGCCTTCGCCTATGAAACGCGGATCATGCCGCTGGCGGGAAGGCTCGAAGAGATATTGCTCGGCTGGAAGACGGGTTAGGCCGGTCTGGCGAGCGGCCCAAGCTCGCGCAGCAGCTGCTCGTAAACACCGCGCTTGAAGGGCACGATCAGCTCCACAAGTTCAGTGACGGGCACCCAGGCCCATTCGCTGAATTCCTGGTGGTCGTCGGCGGCGATGTCGATGTCCGTGTCCTTGCCGGTGAAGCGCATGGCGAACCATTTCTGCTTCTGGCCGCGATACTCGCCCTTGAGGGCGACGCCCACGAGATGCGGCGGCAGATCGTAGGTGAGCCAGCCCGACGTCTCGCCGATGATTTCGGCCTTGTCGGTGCCGATCTCCTCTTTCATCTCGCGGAAGGCGGCGTCGCGCGGGTTCTCGCCTTCGTCGATCCCACCTTGCGGCATCTGCCATGTGAGCGCCGCGCCTGTCAGTTCCTGCGCGCCGCCCGCACCATTGATGCGGTTCCCCGCCCAGACCAGCCCGTCGCGATTGATCAGCATGATGCCGACGCAGGGCCGGTAGGGCAGGGATTCTGGATCGACGGGCCTGCCGTCCTTCAAATGCTCGGGCATCCATCTCACTCCGCGGCGGCCGTTGCCGGCACCAGCACGTAACCTTCGTCCTTGAGCTTGGTCGCCCATTGCGCGAGCGCGTCCACCGTCACGGGGAAGCCGGAAGCAACGCCGACCGCCACGCCGCTTTCGGCGGATACCTGCTGCAGCATGTCGAGCGCATTGGCGATCACTTCAGGACTCTGCACGGGATCGATGATGCGCGTCGCCTGCACCGCCGGCATGCCGGCCTCGCGCGACATGGCGGGCGCGAGGCTCCGCGCCGAGGCGCCATTGTCGACATAGAGGAGCCCGCGCGCGCCGAGCGCAGCGAGAACGGGCTTCAGCGCGGTGGAGGAGGCGGTAAAGCGTGCGCCCTGATAGTTCATCACGCCGGCATAGCCGGTGAAGCGGCTCATCAGCCATTCGAGGCGCGAAATATTCTCCGCGGTATTGCCGCCGGTCAGAAGCGTGTGCGGGCCCGGGTCGTTCTGCGGATAGCCGAAGGGTTCCATCGGCAGCTCGAGCAGCACTTCGTGGCCCGCTTCGCGCGCCTTGTCGATCCATTCCTGGAGCCGCGCACCGTAAGGCGCGAAAGACAGCGTCACTTCAGGCGGCAGCGTCTCGATTGCATGGGCGGTCGCGCTTTCGCTGATGCCCATGCCGCTGACGATAATCGCAATGCGGCGCCCCGTCTGTGTGCCGGGCGGCACGGGCCGCGCATAGACCTGCGAAGGCCGCCGCCCGTCGCGCGCGATCCGGGGGAGCGGGCCTTCCGCCGTGGCCTCGACCAGAGCGGGATCCGGCGCCGGGGCAAGCCTGATCACAGGTGCTGCGGGGGCAGGCGTCGTTTCCGGCGCGCCGAGCGTTTCGGCGCCGGTGATCCGCACCTCGCCGGAGACATCCTGTTCCGCGTCGAGATCGAGATTGCGCGCGGCATCGAGCAGGGCGAGCTCTTCGTCCGTCGGGGCGCTGCCGTCTTCGAGGGTCGTCTGCGGATCGGCAGGCGCATCGAGCGGGTCGATAGCCGTTTCCCCCGTTTCCGCAGGCACCTCTGTCTCCTCAGGCGCGGCGGGCTCTTCGGGCGCGGCAAGGGCGAGGCGCACCACGGGCTCGCCCGCCAGCCGGCTGTCGGAAATAAGAAGCCAGGCGAAGGTGCCGCCATAGACGAGGGCGACAATGGCGGCGGCAACCGCGAGGATGCGGCCGCCGCGGAGGCCGCTTCCGTCCTCCGGCTCTGCTTGCCGGTCCGGTCCGGAGCCGCTCGCCGCCATTTTCGCCACCATGTCCGACATTCGTCTCCGGCGTCTCCGGCTGGCCGGACCGCGTCAGTTGGCCATTGCGCTCGACGTACGTCCGCCGAGGAATGCTGCGTCCTGCCTGACGCCGTTCAGAAGGTCGATCGCATAGAGAAGCTGCTTGTCGTCGGCCTTGTCCTTGGGAACAAAGCTGTCGGAGCCGGCGACTTCCTCGCCATCGTCCGAGGCGAGATGACCCGGCAGCGAGCTTTCGCCTGCGCTCGACATCTTCTTCTTCTCGTCGGGGTCGGTCTGGTGCACGACGATATCGGGATCGATGCCCTTGGCCTGGATCGAGCGGCCGGACGGCGTGTAGTAGCGCGCTGTGGTGAGGCGCAGCGCGCCGTCGGAGCCGAGCGGGATGATGGTCTGGACCGAGCCCTTGCCGAAGGAACGTGTGCCGAGAACCGTCGCGCGGCGGTGATCCTGCAGGGCGCCCGCGACGATCTCCGACGCGCTCGCCGAGCCGCCATTCACCAGCACGATGATCGGCTTGCCCTTGGTCACGTCGCCGCGACGCGCATTGTAGCGCTGCGTGTCTTCGGGATGGCGGCCGCGCGTGGAGACGATTTCGCCGCCGTCGATGAATTCGTCGCTGACGGAAATCGCCTGATCGAGAAGTCCGCCCGGGTTGTTGCGCAGATCGACGATGAAGCCGCGCAGGCGCGCCGTGCCGATTTCCTTCGTCAGTTCGACAATCGCATTGTCGAGCAGATCGGATGTCTGTTCGTTGAACGAGGTGACGCGGATATAGCCGATATCGCCCTCGCGATTGTAGCGCACCGACTTGATGGTGATGATCGCGCGAGTGAGCTTCACCTCGAAAGGTTCCTCGACGCCCTTGCGCACCACGGTCAGCGACACGTTGGAATTGGCCGGCCCGCGCATCTTGTCCACGGCGTCCGAAAGCGTCATGCCGAGGATCTGCGCGCCGTCGATATGCGTGATGTAGTCGTTCGGGCGAAGACCGGCGCGGCTTGCCGGCGTGTCGTCGATCGGCGTCACCACCTTCACCACGCCGTTCTCCATCGTGACCTCGATGCCGAGGCCGCCGAATTCGCCGCGCGTCTGAACCTGCATGTCGCGGAAGGTCTTGGGCGTCATGTAGCTCGAATGCGGATCGAGCGAGGTCAGCATGCCGTTGATGGCATTCTCGACGAGCTTTGCGTCGTCGGTCGGCTCGACATAGGCCGCGCGCACCCGTTCGAACACGTCGCCGAAGAGGTTGAGCTGGCGATAGGTGTTCGACTCGTTCGCGAAGGCGCGGGAGTCCACCGCTCCGTAATTGACGCCGGTGATGGCGGCGAAGGAAAGCAGGGTGCCGACGGCGAAGCCAGCCAGGACGGACTTGTTCATTTAACCACGTACCTTTTCGTCACTCATCAACAGCCAGGGGCGGGGGTCGACCGGATTTCCGTCCTTGCGAAACTCGATATAGAGCGCGGGACCGCCCGATGCGCCCCGCCCATCCGGATTTCTTTCTGAGGTCATGTCACGGCCGGCAGGCGCGGTGCCCATCGTGCCGATCGGTTCACCGGCAAGGACGTTTTGGCCCACGACGCAATCGATCCTGTTCATGCCTGCCAGAAGGATATGGTAGCCCTCTCCCACCGATATTATCAAGAGTTGGCCATAGTGGCGGAAGGAACCTGCGTAGGCGATTCTGCCGTCAAATGGGGCAACAATTTGAGCATCGGGACGTGTCGAAATGGTTATTCCCTGCGTCTTTCCGCCGCTGGGCCCCTCGCTTCCATAGGTCCTGACGATGGCGCCGGAGACGGGCGGGCGGATGACGCCCCGGGCGTCCGAAAAGCGCCGGGAAGAGGGCATGGCAGGCGGGGAGGCCGGCGGGCGAAGCATGGCGTATTCCTGCTCCTTCGCCGCCCGTTCCCGGGCGGCGGGCCGGGGCTCCTCGGCCCTGGGCGCCGGGGGAGCGGGGTCCGGCCGGGCGGCCGGCAGGCGGCTTGCGGCGCTTGTCTCCAGCCGGGCAATGAGGTCGGAAAGGTCGGTCGCCTGGCGCGAAAGCGCCGCGACCCGCTCCTGCTCGGTTTTCGCCTCGCGGTCGAGCCGGGCCTGAAGCACCACTTTCCGGTCGAGCAGCGCCTGCAGCTCGGCCCGTTCGGCATCGAGCGACTTCCGGGTCTCGCCGAGCGTTACCTTTTCATCGAGAATGTCCTGGCGGATCGCCGCCAATTGTTCGAGACGGGTGCGCAGCTCGCGGGCTTCCGCCTGGAGTTCCGGCACCACGGCGCCGAGCAGCAGGGCGGAGCGGATCGCGGCAAGCGCATCGTCCGGCCGGACGGCAAGGGCCGGCGGGGGGTGGCGGTCGAGACGGGACAGGGCGGCCAGAAGCTCGGCCATCTCGTCGCGCCGTTTTTCGAGTTGGGCCGTCAGAACGGCTTCTGCCCCCGTCAGCCCCTGAAGCCGCGCCTCGGAATCCGAGACATCCGCCTCGTAGGACTGGACGCGCGCGGCGGTGCCGATCAGCTTGCGGCGCAGTTCCTCGGCTTCGGCGCGGGCTGCCTCGGCCTGGGCTTGGAGCTCCAGCTGTCTTTCGCGGGTTGTGTCGATCTGCTTCTGAAGCGCATCGAGGTCGCCCGGTTCCGTCGTCTCGCCCCGTGCGGCGGGCGCTGCGAGGAGCAGCCCGGCAAGGGCGAGCGCCCCGATATGGCGCAACTCACGCACCGACCGCGTCTTGCGGGTTTGCCGCTGCAACAAGCGGCCGTCCGCTCATCCCGGCGGGGGCGGCTATGCCCAGAAGATCGAGCATTGTGGGCGCCACATCGGCGAGCGTGCCGCGGGCAAGAGGCATCTTGCGGCTGCCGCCCGCCATGATGAAGGGCACGGGAGAAGCAGTGGTGTGGCGCATGGTCCCGCCCGTTTCCGGGTCGATCATCAGCTCCGCCTTGCCATAGGTGCCGCAGAGAAGGAGCATGCCGCCTCTCTTGTCGATCTGCGCCGCGATCTTGCCGAGGCATTTGTCGATCGCCTCGATGGCGTTCACGGTCGCCTTCAGATTGCCGGTGCGGCCGAGCAGCGCCGCATTCGGAAAGCCGACCGTGATCAGCCCATGTTCGCCCTTCTTGTGGGCGGCAAGCAATTCATTTGTCAGCGCGGCGGCGGCGAGATCGGGCTTGCGTTCGATCTGGGCGAGCGGCGGCGTGTCGGTGACGAGGATGGTCTCGCCGGGAAAGAGCGTCGCCGCACCGCCGCGCAGAATGTTCGACATGGCCGTTTCGGCAATGCTTTCGGCGAGCGTGAGCTGCGCGATGCCGGCGTCGGCCACGAGTTCGGACAGGCTGGGGCGGAAGCCGGTTGCGCCGAAAAGCGGCTTCGTTTCCACGGCCAGCGGGGTTGCGAGCGGCGTCATCGTGTAGACGCCCGCAAGCGCCGGGGCCGCACCCGGCAGGCCCGAGCCTTGCGGGTCCGTCAGCGCCGAAAGGAGGGCCTGGCCGTGGTCCGGCTGCAGGTTGACGAGCAGGATCGCATCGTCCTGCCTGATGCCGCGATAGGCGCTGCCGAGGCGCGGCGGAACGCGGTCGTCGTCGAGCCCCTTGCGGTAGCATTCGTCGAGATAAGCCGTTGGATATTCCGTATACGGTGCATCGGCGCCTGTAATGGCCCGCCAGATCGCGGCGATGGAGGTGCTGTCGGCGCCTGGGTCGAAACCGAGGCTGCGTCCGGAAAGGCTGCCAAGGGCCACGTTCTCCGCGCCCGAAATATCGTCGAGGAATTCCTGCAGATGGGAAATGCCGCTTTGCGGCCCCGTGTCCTGCCCGTCCATGACGGCATGGACCCAGACCTTGACGCCTTCATGGCTCAAAAGGGCGGCGAGCACCGCCATATGGTGCTGATAGCCCGCAATCCGCGAAGGCGTGACCACGCCGATCAGGTGTACGGCGCCGCCAAGCGGGCGGACGCGCGAGACGATCTCGCGAAGAAGCGGGTGGTTCGCAATGCCCTCCGCACCGCCGGCGGCGAAAGCGCGGCCGATCATCCGTGCCGGGGATTCGACGGGCCTGCCTGCGCCAAGCGTCGCATAGGCGGCTTCCATATGGCCGGGCTGGCCTGCAGCCAAGCCGAGCGCTTCGCCTGAAGCGGTGAGTTCCGTGCGCGGCCAGGTAGCGGCGAGGCGGTCATAGATCGGCGTGCGCGCCAGCGCGACGGCATTGCCTTCGCGTTCGCCGCGAATGCCCCAGCCGTCGAGCAAGGCAAGGACAAGAGGTCGGGCGCCGGAGGTCGTACTCATGATCGGGTTGGGTTTCCGCCTGCTTCGGGCACTCGAATCGCCAGCCCGCATTGCGACCTGCAAACTAGTGCAAGCCCTTCATGGTGTCCACTTGATGACGGTCCATTTTCAGGCGCGATGATAGGGGTGTCCTGCGAGGATCGTGACTGCGCGATAAAGCTGTTCGGCAAGGAGGACGCGGACAAGCATATGCGGCCAGGTCATGGCGCCGAAGGACATGGTGTGGGCGGCCCGTTCGCGCAGTGCCGGCGCGAGCCCGTTCGCGCCGCCGATCACGAAGGCAATGTCGGACACGCCGCCATCGCGCCACTTCCCGAGGCGCTGCGCAAAGGCTTCGCTCGTTTCGTTGCGGCCCCGCTCATCAAGCGCGACGAGAGTTGCTCCCTTTGCGGCGGCCGATGTCAGGAGGTCCGCCTCGCGCGCCATGAGTTCCGCTGCGGGGAGCTTGCGTTTTTCCTCGACCTCGGTCAGCGGCAGGACGGATATGCCGAGCGCGCGGCCTGCAACATCGAGACGGGAGAGATAATCGTCAATAAGGAGCTTTTCGGGACCGGCCTTCAGCCGTCCCACGGCGCAGATCTGGATGCGCATGAATTCCCCCTCCGGCGAGGCCGGACACCTTCAGCGGAGACGGGGAGAAGCCGCCCGCGGGGTCTGAGGGAGATCTGGCCTCAGACCGCGAGCTGGTCGGCCGGAATATCGGCAGACCACATCTTCTCCAGCTTGTAGAACTCGCGCACTTCGGGACGGAAGACATGGACCACCACGTCGCCGCCATCGATGAGCACCCAGTCGCCCTGCTTCATTCCCTCGACCTGCGCATTGCCGAAGCCTGCTTCCTTCAGGCGCCGGAGCAGGTGATCGGCCACGGCGCCGACATGGCGCTGCGACCGCCCGCTCGCGACCACCATATGGTCGGCGATGGGTGTCTTGCCTGCGAGATCAATGGAAACCACATCCTCGGCCTTGTCTTCTTCCAGGCTCTCGAGCACGAGAGCGAGCATCGCTGAAGACTTGCCGGTATCGGCCGCCTTGCCCTTGCGGGCGGGGGCCTTTTTCACTGTGCCGGCGGACTTGGCGCCGGCCGCGCTCTGGACCTTCAGGTCCGTGGATTGTCTGCTCAGGAATACGCTCCTTTTTGGCAAACCGTTACATCTGCTTGTGTGAGCGGAGCGGAAAGCCCGCTAACGCTGGAAGAATAAGCCTCGCACGGCGTCAATTCAATGACGCCGTCGGGATGCGCCGCACTCAGCCGGCATTCCAGCCGGATTTTTCCCGGATTTCGGTTGCCGAGCGCGGGCTTTCGGGGCCGGACAGAAAGACGAGGGCAGGCGGCGCCATGTGCGGCAGCAGGGGCGCGTCCGTGCTGTCGAGAATGGCCGGCGCGAGCGCTTTTGCCGCCGGGGACAACCGCGCTTTCAGTGTGTAGCCGGGGCGGGGATAGATGGCTATCGGCACCGTCATGGCGATTTCGCGCCAGTTCCGCCAGCGCGGGAACTGCAGCATGTTGTCCGCGCCCATCAGCCAGACGAAGCGGACGTCAGGGTAGCGGCCCGTGAGTTCCGCCAGCGTATCGGCCGTGTAGCGCGTGCCGAGCGCCGCCTCGATGCCGCTCACCACGATGCGCGGATCGCGCGCCATTGCCTCGGCGGAGGCGAAGCGCTTCCCGAAGGGCGCCATGCCCTTTTCAGGTTTCAGCGGATTGCCCGGCGAGACGAGCCACCAGACGCGGTCGAGGCCGAGCGCTTTCAGGCACATCAGCGAGATATGGAGATGGCCGTCATGCGCCGGGTTGAAGGAACCGCCGAGCAGCCCGACCTTCAGTCCCGGCGTCAGCAGTTCGCGGCGCATTTCAGGGACGAACCTGGCCGCTGCCGCGCACCAGATATTTGAAGCTTGTGAGCTGTTCGACGCCGACAGGGCCGCGCGCATGGAACTTGCCGGTCGCGATGCCGATTTCTGCGCCCATGCCGAACTCGCCGCCGTCGGCAAATTGCGTCGAGGCATTGTGGAGCAGGATCGCGCTGTCGATCTCCGCGAAGAAACGGTCCGCCGTCTTGCTGTTCGCGGTCACGATGGCTTCGGTGTGGCTGGAGCCGTATTTGCGGATATGGGCAATGGCGGCGCCGATGCCTTTCACCACGCGCACCGCAATGATCGCGTCGAGATATTCGGTGTACCAGTCCTCTTCCGTCGCGGGCTTCACGCGCGGATCGGCCTTCTGCGCCGCGCCATCGCCGCGCACTTCGCAGCCCGCATCGATGAGCATCTTCACGAGGGGGCCGAGATGCGTCGCCGCGCAGGCCTCGTCGACGAGCAGCGTTTCCGCCGAGCCGCATATGCCGGCGCGGCGCAGTTTCGCATTCAGCACGATCTCCTTCGCCATCTCGAGATCGGCCTCGCCATCGACATAGACGTGGCAGACGCCTTCGAGATGCGCGAAGACGGGTACGCGCGCTTCTTCCTGTACGCGGGCAACGAGGCTCTTGCCGCCGCGCGGCACGATGACGTCGAGATTGCCGCCAAGGCCCTTCAGCATTTCGCCGACTGCGCCGCGATCTGTCACCGGCACGAGCTGGATCGAGGCCTCGGGGAGGTTCGACGCAAGGATGCCTTCGACGAGCGAGGCATGAATGGCCTTGTTGGAGCGCGAGGCTTCGGAGCCGCCGCGCAGCACGGCGGCATTGCCGGCCTTGAGGCACAGCGCGCCCGCATCCGCCGTCACATTGGGGCGGCTTTCATAGATGATGCCGATGACGCCCAGGGGAACGCGCACGCGCTCGATATGCAAACCGTTCGGGCGGTCCCATTCGGCGATCTTCGAGCCGACGGGATCGGGCAGCGCCGCAATCTCTTCCAGCGCCTTTGCGATCGCTTCCACGCGTTTCGTATCGAGCGCGAGCCGGTCGATCATGGCGGGTGTCAGGCCGTTCTTCTTAGCATCGGCGACATCGAGTTCGTTCGCGGCCAGAATGTCGTCCACATTGGCGCGGATGCACATGGCGGCGGCAAGGAGGGCGGCATCCTTCTGCTTCGTCGGCGCTGTCGCGAGCGCGGTCGCGGCGTCGCGCGCCTTCGCGCCGATGCCTGCCATCAGGGCTGCAATCTCGGTCTCGCCGGTATTGAGTTTCACGATGCTCACGGGGCTCACCCAGTCCTTGTCCTGTCGGGGTCCTGTCGGGCCGCCGGATTATTTCAGGCGGCGTCTCGTCTTACAACTTCGCTCGTTCCCTCATATGGGGCTGCGGGCGCCACGATTCACGGCTTTTTCAGCACGAGATCGTCGCGGTGGATCATTTCGGCGCGGCCCGAATAGCCAAGCAGATCCTCGATCTCGCGGCTCGAATGGCCCTTGATGATGCGCGCGTCGCGGCTGTCATAGGCGGTAAGGCCACGGGCGATCTCCTGGCCCTGCAGATCGCGCACGGTCACGGCGTCGCCGCGCTCGAAATCGCCCTCGACCTCGCGCACGCCGGCGGGCAGGAGGCTGCGGCCCTGGATGAGCGCCTTCACCGCGCCATCGTCGATGGTGATCGTGCCCGCGCTCTTCAGCGAGCCCGAAATCCAGCGCTTGCGCGCGGCAAAGGGCGTCGAATGGGCTGCGAACCATGTGACGCGCGCGCCTTCCTCCACCGCCTGCAGCGGGCGGAGCGTGCGGCCATTGGCGATCGCCATGCGCGCGCCGCCTTCGGTGGCGATACGGGCGGCGGCGATCTTCGTCTTCATGCCGCCGCGCGAATAGATGCTCGCGGCATCGCCCGCCATGCCCTCGATCTCGGGCGTGATCTCGGCGACTTCGGGAATATGCTTCGCGCCCGGCAGATGCGGCGGCGCGGTGTAGAGCCCGTCGACATCGGACAGCAGCACAAGGCAATCGGCGGAGACCATGCTCGCGACGCGCGCGGCGAGCCGGTCATTGTCGCCATAGCGGATTTCCGTCGTCGCCACCGTGTCGTTCTCGTTGATGACGGGCACGGCGCCGAGCTTCAGGAGCGTGTTGATGGTCGAGCGCGCATTGAGATAGCGGCGGCGTTCCTCGGTGTCTTCGAGCGTCAGCAGGATTTGTGCGCAGGAGAAACCATAGGCCGAGAGAATTTCCTGGAACGCGTGGGCAAGACCGATCTGACCGACGGCGGCAGCGGCCTGGCTTTCTTCGAGCTTCAGTTTTCCGGCGGGCAGTTTCAGCGCGCGGCGGCCGAGCGAGATCGCGCCGGACGAGACGATCAGCATGTCCTGTCCGCGTGCGCGCATCCGCGCAATGTCCTCCACCATGGCCTGCAGCCAGGTGCGGTTGAGCTTGCCGGTTTCTGCGTCGGTCAGCAGCGCCGAGCCGATCTTGACGACGACGCGCTGCGCTGTTTCGAGATGGTTGCTCAAGGCTGCCAGCCCTCTTCCTCTTCCGTTTCCCCGGCTCGTTCTTCCGCCCGTCTCGCGCCGATCTCGTCCGCCGCAAGCCGCAGCACGCCCTGTATGCCTTCGCCGGAGACGCCGGAAATCACGAAGACGCCGCCGCCGCTTTCCTCGCGCAGGATCTCCACCTTCTCCTCGCGCTCTTCCGGCGTCAGCGCGTCCGCCTTGTTGAGGCAGAGGATTTCGGGCTTCTCTTCAAGCCCCGCGCCATAGGCCTCGATCTCGCCGCGGATGACGTGATAGGCCTCGCCCACGTCTTGCTGCGTGCCGTCGATCAGATGAATCAAAATGCGGCAGCGTTCGAGATGGCCGAGAAAGCGGTCGCCAAGCCCCGCGCCTTCATGCGCGCCCTCGATGAGGCCGGGAATATCGGCGAGCACGAAGGTGCGCGTGTCCACGCTGACGACGCCGAGACCGGGCGTCAGCGTCGTGAAGGGATAATCGGCAATCTTCGGCTTTGCCGCGCTCACCGCTGCAAGGAATGTCGATTTACCGGCATTGGGCAGGCCGACAAGCCCAGCATCCGCAATCAGCTTCAGCCGCAGCACGATCGTCTTTTCCTCGCCTTCGAGGCCGGGATTCGCGCGGCGCGGCGCCTGATTGGTCGAGGATTTGAAATAGGCATTGCCGAAGCCGCCATTGCCGCCTTTCGCAAGCACGACGCGTTGACCGACTTCCATCATGTCGGCGATCAACGTTTCCTCGTCTTCCTCGAAGATCTGCGTGCCGACGGGCACTTTCAGGATCATGTCGGCGCCGTTCGCGCCCGACCGGTTCTTGCCCATGCCGTGCATGCCGGTCTTCGCTTTGAAGTGCTGCTGGAAGCGGTAGTCGATCAGCGTGTTCAGCCCCTCGACGCATTCGGCAATGACGTCGCCGCCCTTGCCGCCGTCGCCGCCATCGGGCCCGCCGAACTCGATGAATTTCTCGCGGCGGAAGCTCACGCAGCCGGCACCGCCATTCCCCGAACGGATATGGATTTTCGCCTGGTCGAGGAACTTCATGCTGCCACTTCCCGTCGCGCCAGCCGCATGGTCAGGCAGCGCATTTTCTCCTGCCGCGCCACGCACCAGCGGTGCTCCTCGCCAGTATAGCGGAAGCCGAGTTTCGTCAGTACGCGGCCCGAGGCGTGGTTTTCCCAAAAATGGCCGGAGATAATCGTCTCCGCGCCGAAACGGGCCTCGGCCTCGTCCAGCACCGCGCGGGCGGCCTCGCTCGCATAGCCGCGGTTCCAGTAAGGTTCGCCGATCCAGTAGCCGATCTCATGCGTGCCGTCGGCATGGGACTGAAGCCCGCAAGTGCCGATGAAGCCCTCGTCATTCGTCACCGCATAGACGAATTCCTCGTCCCCGGCGCGCTCCGATGCCGTGCGGGCGATCCAGTCATGCGCCATGTCGAGCGTATAGGGATAGGGCATGCGGGAGAGCATCCGCGCGACATTCCAGTTGTTGGCGAGGCGGGCGAGCCTTTCGGCATCGGCCTTTTCCAGCGGCCTCAGGAGCAGTCTTTCCGTCTTCAGTTCTTCGCGCATCGGGCTCCCCCTGTCGTCAGGGCAAGAAAAAAGGGAGATGGCGGTCCATCTCCCTTTGAATTCCCGATGGTCGCCACCCTTGCGAGGTGGCATCACCCCGCTGTTCAGTCCGCCGCTTCCGGCATGCTGGCGGTCACGACCGACACGAAGGCGCGATCGTTCTTGCCCTTGTGGAACGAGACCACGCCTTCGGACTTCGCGAAGATCGTGTGGTCCTTGCCGATGCCGACATTGGCGCCGGGGTGCCACTTGGTGCCGCGCTGGCGGACGATGATGTTGCCCGGAATGACGCTCTCGCCACCGAACTTCTTCACGCCGAGACGGCGGCCGGCGCTGTCGCGACCGTTGCGGGATGAACCGCCTGCCTTTTTATGGGCCATGTTTCTGCTCCTCTGTCCCGCTTAGCCGGCGATATCGAGGATCTTGACGAGCATCAGATCCTGGCGATGGCCGTTCTTGCGGCGATAGTTCTGGCGGCGGCGCTTCTTGAAGATCGTGAGCTTCGGCCCGCGGGTGTGTTCGACGATCTCCGCGCTGACCTTGGCGCCTTCCACGAGAGGAGCGCCGACCTTGAGCGTGCCGCCTTCGCCGCCCAGCATCAGGACTTCGAGATCGATCTTGTCGCCGGCGGCGCCACCATTGCGCTCAACCTCGAGGAGATCGTCTTTCGCGACCCTGTACTGCTTGCCGCCGGTCCGGATGACTGCGAACATTTCTGATACCACCATGTAACGAAAAAGGCCCTGCGGCCGCCGGTGACAGCGGCACGGGCCGAATTGGCGCGCAATATACAGGGGGAGGCTTCACTGTCAAGCCGCGAAGACCCGGGAAATCCACTGAAATCAGGGCTTTCTCAGGCTTTTTCCCCATCCCGGGGGCCCGCCAGCGTGCGCCAGGCGCAGAGCCCCAGAAAATAGAGCGAAGCCGCCAGAAACGCCCAGAAGGCGAGGGGGGCAGCCTCCGAAGGGGCGGTCCCCGGCCCGCTTGCCAGCACCAGCCAGAAGGTCGAAAGCGCCCAGAGCCCCGTGACGGCGAGGGTGAGCGGCCGCCACATGCGGACCCGGAAAGGGTGGACATATTTGAAGGGCACGAAGGTCAGGATGCCGAGCGCGGCGATGGCGGCGAGGTTCATCCACGGCCCCGTGCCGAGCACATAGAAATAGAGCACCACCACGTTCCAGACGGCCGGAAAGCCCGAGAAATAGAGGTCCCCGGTCTTCATCTCGCGATTCCCGAAGCAATAGAGCGAGGTCAGCATGATGTAGGCGGCGGCGGGGATTTCGAAGCCTGCGGGCACCAGCCCGAAGCGGTAGACGAGAAGGGCCGGGATCACCGTATAGGTCAGATAGTCGATCACGAGGTCGAGGACGGCGCCGTCGAAGCGCGGCGCATAGCGGCTCACCTCGACCTTGCGGGCCATGGGCCCGTCCACCCCGTCGATGATGAGGGCGGCGCCGAGCCAGAGCAGCGCCAGCCTGAGATCGCCCGCGATGAGCGCCGCAATGGCGAGCAGCGCCGTCACCACGCCCGATGCCGTGAAGGCATGGACCGCCCAGGCGGCCGCGACGCGCGCCTTCGGCGCCGTTTCGGGCATGCTTTCTCCCTCGATCCTCGTCCCGCTCATGGGAGAGGAGTCTAGCAGGCGGACGCGACTTCACCTATGGGGACGAGGGTTCCGGGAAAATGGCGCCCGCGCGCTCATCAAGCCTTGTGCCCGGCGCCTGCCGCGTCTAAATTCCGCGCCGTTTCGACCCTGCGGGCGGCCTTGATGGGCCGCCATCCTCTGCGGAGAGGTGGCTGAGTGGTTGAAAGTACCGCACTCGAAATGCGGCGTACTCGCAAGGGTACCGTGGGTTCGAATCCCACCCTCTCCGCCATTAAAAACGGCCCCCTTCCGGGGGCCTTTTTTAATGGCGGAAGAGCGGGCGGAAAGAACCCATGTTCGACAAAACGCCAAAGGCGTTTTGGGGCGAGCGGCAAGGCCGCTCGATCCGAAGGCCGTCAGGCCAAGGACGAAAACAGGCCAAAGCCTGTTTTCGCCAATCCCACCGTCTCCCCTCTATTTCTCGCTGATTGAGCCTTCGTGAGCGATACTGCTGCTGATCATCGCGCTACCAAGCGACATGGAAATCGAAAGCAACTCGCTTTCAGCTTCAATGGGGCCGCTTGCGGGTTGGCAGGTTTCACTGAGTTTTCATACCTTCATTCAGGTGATCGTCAGCTGTGTGAATATGCACAACTCTGGCGGAGGATTCGTCAAGTGCGAGAAATTGGGGATTACACTGATGATAGGCTGAAGGCATGGTGCATCCACTGTGGTGCCGTGATTGCCGACGTCGAGAGCAATCGTGACCATGTTCCAACGCAGTCCCTTCTTACTAAAGCACTTCGAGCACGGGGTGCTAGCTATGACGGCGGCTTGGGTGGTGAAATGGATTATCTGCCGCAGGTTCTTGTCTGTCGGCGCTGCAACTCCAGCTTCTCCTCCGACGAGAATTACCTTCTCTGTGTGCTTCATGCGGTGATGGTTGGCAGCCTATATCCGGATCCAACGAGGTATCCCGAAGCGGCGACCATACTGCGAAGTAACAGGCACGTAGTTCGTTCCCTCAAGAAGGGGCCGGACGGACAGCTTCTCCAGTTCGCAAACCTGCAGCCATTTGTCCTCTTTCCCGATGCCGACAAAGTACGGCGCGTCATTGTAAAGAATGCTCGTGGTCACGCTTATCACGAGATCGGCGAGCCGCTGTTCGAAGCGCCGGAACTCGTCACATTCGTACCGTTGGGGCAACTGAGTCCTGAGCAGCGCGACGCCTTCGAGACAGTCGGCACCGACGCGGAGTTTGCCATCTGGCCAGAGGTCGGCAGTCGCATGACCGTCCAATTGCTGGACGAAGAGGCCATGGTGGGCGGTTGGATGACGGTCGAGGCTGGTCGCTATCGCTATTCTATCGACTGGTCCGACGCCATAACGGTGAAGACTGTTATATGGGAGTATCTTGCTACCGAGACGCGCTGGGAGCGATAGACACTGCCTTAAGGCTCCGCATCTACTGGAACGTGGGCGATGAGTTGCGATTGTTAGTGGGATGGGTCAGCTGAGAGCCGTCGTGACCTCGAGAGTAGTCGAGGTGCAGTGACGGCGGTCCGATTAAAATTTGGAACGGTTGTGCGGTAACAGTATGTGCATCAGTCTATCAAGTGCTATCCGCTAAAAGTGCACAGCAAGTGATTCCTCTTAACAACAACCGTCACTCCCGGATAATCCGTAGGCGGTGTATTCTTGTGAGCCTCGGCTAAAGTGTCAGGCGCGCGAATTCGACTGCTATTTGGAATCGGGCTCTGGCCAGCCCTTCGCCAATCCCACCCTCATTTATCTTCGGCGCCAGCGGTCGTCCGCGCAGTTGCAAGACTAGCCGGAATGGACGTGTGATGAGGCGGGCGCAGCATTTCCCATCATGCGAAACCCGTCTTCGGGCGTGAGCACCGGGGCATAGCCGAGTTCTGTCCGCGCCTTCGAGATGTCGATCGTGAAGTCCTTGCCGATCAGCCGCAGCATCTGCCGGGTGATCGGCGGCTCGCCCTTCAGGCGCAGGAGGCGCCAGGCCGCCCCCATGACGCCCGCCATCGTCCAGGCGAGCCCGAAAGGCACGGAACGGTCTTTCGGCGTGACGCCGCGGCTCGCAAAGAGGCGGGCGAGAAAAGTCTTCAGCGTGGTGTCGACGCCGTCCGAGACGAAATAGGCCGCGCCGCCCTCTCCGCGGTCGGCCGCGAGGATCAATGCGTGGCAGAGATTGTCCACATGGCAGGTCGACAAGGCCTGCCCGCCGCCCGCGACCCACTGGAATTGCCCGCCTTTCACCGTCTCCACCATATGGTCGAGCGCCGGCATGTCCGGTCCCCAGATGAAGGGCGGGCGGATCGCGACTGTCGAGAAGCCCTTGCGGCGGCCGTTTGCGGCCCGGAGAATCTTTTCCGCCTCGGCCTTGCTCGTGGAATAGGGGGCGAAGCCCATCCGGCGCAGCGGCAGGTCCTCGGTCACGCCGCGCTGCGGTTCGGGGCGCCCCATGACGACGGCCGCGGCGCTGACATAGACGACGCGCCGGACGCCTGCGCGCTCGGCTGCGGACACCACATTGCGGGTGCCTGCGACATTCATCGCGCGAAAGAGACGGCGCGGCCCCCAGAGTTTGAAATGCGCAGCAACGTGGAAAACCGTGTCCACGCCCGCCATCGCGCGCTCGAGGGCGGCAGGGTCGGTGAGGTCGGCATCCCAGGGCTCGGCGCCCTTTGCCGCCACGGCGGCCCGGCTCGCCGCCGAGCGGCCGATGCCGCGCACCTGCCAGCCGGCTTCGAGCAGGTGGGTGATCAGATGGCCGCCCGCAAATCCGGACCCTCCGGTGACGAGGGCTGTGCGGCCGGCTGGCGCGGTGGAAAGCGATGTCATGGCGGTGCTCCCTTGGTTGCGGGGCCACCATCGCAGTTGCAGACATATAACACAAGACAAAAAATGTATTTTGTTACATGTTGCCTCCCGCCCCTCTTTGGCCTTAGATCGGCGCCATGGAAAACACCCTTCCAAACCAGCGCGACCGCATCCTGGACACGGCCCGGGATTTGATCCGCCGCTTTGGCGGCGCGAAGACGAATGTGGTCGATATCGCGCAGGCGATGGGCCTGTCTCATTCCGCGATCTACCGGCACTTCCGGTCCAAGGCCGAGATATTCGACGCGCTCGCCGCCGGAACCATGGCCGAGGAAGCCGCGCTCGCCGAAACCTTCGTCGAGGCGGAAGGGCCCGCTGCGGAGAGGCTGGCGGCGCTCGTCCTGACGCTCCACCGGAGCAAGCGCACCAAGTTCGGCAGCGATCCCGAGATGCATGCGCTTTACCGGCGCATCGTGGAGGAGCGCCCGGATCTCATTATGGACTATGCACGCCGCATGACCGGGCTCCTCCGCCGCATCCTCGCCGATGGCGTCGCGCGGGGGGAGTTCGGCCCGATGGATCTCGACGCGGCTGCGGGTGCGGTCCGCGACGCCTTCACCGTCTTCGTTCACCCCGCGCATGTCGAGGCCGCGGCAAAGGCCGGCATCGATCAGGAGGCGGGCCTGCGAACCTTGATGGCGATCGTTACCGGCGGCCTTGCCGCGGCAAGCGCAGGTTCGCGAGAGCTTTGATGCGTGAGGCGTGCGTGCTGAGAACAATGACGCTCTTTGAAAGGGCGCGAACGCCTCCGTCCCTCACTCTATCTGCGCTATGAGTTCAGCGAGCGGCACATGGCCTTTGCAGGCGCCGATGCCTTGCTGTGTTTCTCCTTCCTCGAGCGCGGTGGCGTAGATCACGGCGGGGTCGGCTTCGAGGCGTGCGCGCAGGGCAGCGAGTTTCGGCCAGCGTTCCTTCGGCGCCACGTCGTGGAAGTCGAGCCAGCGTGCGACGCCGATGAGAAGCGCATCGGCGAGTGTCGGCTTGCCGCCTGCAAGATAGAGCGTTTCGCCGATCATCGCTTCGAGCTTGTTGTGACGCTCCATCACGCCGTCGCGGCCCCAGTCGCGCAGGGCATTCTTCAATGCGGGGTTGTCGGTTTCCATTTCCATCGCCGCCCAGAGCGGGCCGAAAGCGCCGGTGAAACCGGTATTGATGAAGCCCATGAACCGGTGCATGCGGTCCGCCTCGGGCGACAATGGATCGAAGCTGATGCGCCTCTCCCCGTCTCTCGCTTCGAGCCAGGCGGCGATGGCGATGGTTTCCGTAATGACGCGATTGCCGCCCGCAACGAGTGCGGGCGTTTCGTGGCGCGGGTTTATCTTCGCATAAGCCGGGTCGCGCATTTCGCCCAGCATGTCGACGCGGCAGAGACGATAGGGCTCGCGCAGCCATTCAAGCGCAGCGACGAGGCCCATGGAGCTTCCGGACGGGAAGCCATAGACTAGGATCGGTTCCAAGAGCTTTTCTCCGTGAATGGAAAATCGCGCTGCGCAGCGGAGCCCGAGAATAGCGGCATGCGGGGCAGAGTAAATTACGCACCTTTTCGTAACCATGAGGCCCAGATGAAAGAACTCGTCTCGCGTTGTCCGATCGAGGAGGTGATGCAGGTGCTGAGCGGCAGGTGGCCGACGCTGCTTATCTATTATCTGCAGGACGGCACCAAGCGGTTCAGCGATCTCCGGCGCGACAATCCGACGATCTCGCACAAGATGCTTGCCCTCGAGCTGCGCAAGCTGGAAGAGGCCGGCATCGTCGCGCGCACGGAATTCGAAGGCTATCCGCGGCGCGTGGAATACGATCTCACGGCGGCGGGCAACAGGCTCGTGCCGCTCATCGATGCGCTGGCCGGGTGGTGGGAAGAAACGGCCGGCGCGGAGGAAGCGCAGCAAAGCGCCGTCTGATTTCCGGCCGGTTGCGGCATCCGTAAAATGAAAAACGCCGCCCCCGGATGATCCGGGAGCGGCGCTTGTTTGTGAACCTCGGCTAAAGCGTCAGGCTGCGAGGTCGAAGCGGTCGGCGTTCATGACCTTCACCCAGGCCGCCACGAAGTCCTTCACGAACTTCTCTTGTCCGTCGTCCTGGGCATAGACTTCGGCATAGGCGCGCAGGATCGAGTTCGAGCCGAAGACGAGGTCGACGCGGGTCGCCGTCCATTTCGTCTTGCCGGTCTTGCGGTCCCGCACTTCATAGTGGTCGCCCGTCTTCACCCAGCTGTTCGCCATGTCGGTCAGGTTGACGAAGAAGTCGTTCGTCAGCGCCCCCTCGCGATCGGTGAAGACGCCATGCTTCGTCTGCCCATGATTGGTGCCCATCACGCGCATGCCGCCGACAAGCACCGTCATCTCCGGGGCAGTGAGGCCCATGAGCTGCGTGCGGTCGAGCATCAGCTCTTCGGGCGGCAGCTCGTAGTTCCGCTTCAGGAAGTTGCGATAGGCGTCCGCCAGCGGTTCGAGCGCCTCGAAGGATTCGGCGTCCGTCTGCTCGGCGGTCGCGTCGCCCCGGCCCGGCGCGAAGGGCACTTCGATGGTCGTGCCCGCCGCCTTCGCCGCCTGTTCGATACCGACATTGCCTGCCAGCACGATCACGTCGGCGAGGCTCGCGCCCGTTTCCTTCGCGATCGGCTCCAGCACCGAGAGCACCTTCTGAAGGCGCTTCGGCTCGTTGCCGTCCCAGTCCTTCTGGGGGGCAAGCCGGATGCGGGCGCCGTTCGCGCCGCCGCGCATGTCGGAGCCGCGATAGGTGCGGGCGCTGTCCCATGCGGTCGAGACCATCTCGGAGACGCTGAGCCCGCTCTTCGCGATCTTCGCCTTCACGGCGGCGACATCGTAGTCCTTGCGGCCGGCCGGAATGGGGTCCTGCCAGATCAGGTCTTCCTTCGGTACTTCGGGGCCGATGTAGCGGACCTTCGGTCCCATGTCGCGATGGGTGAGCTTGAACCATGCCCGCGCGAACGTATCCTTGAAATATTCAGGGTCCTTGCGGAACCGCTCGCAGATTTCGCGGTAGATCGGGTCCATTTTCATGGCCATGTCGGCATCGGTCATGATCGGCATGCGGCGGATCGAGGGATCCTCCACATCGACCGGCATGTCTTCTTCCTTGATGTCGACGGGCTGCCACTGCCAGGCGCCGGCCGGGCTCTTCTTGAGCTCCCATTCATGGCCGAACAGCATGTCGAAATAGCCCATGTCGAAGGTGGTGGGCTTGCTCGTCCATGCGCCTTCGAGACCGCTCGTGACCGTGTCGCGGCCGACGCCCCGGGTCTTGTGGTTCATCCAGCCGAAGCCCTGCTCCTCGATCTCGGCGGCCTCGGGCGGCGCGCTGAGATTGGATTCGAGGCCATTGCCATGGGCCTTGCCGACGGTGTGGCCGCCGGCGGTGAGCGCGGCGGTTTCCTCGTCGTTCATCGCCATGCGCCTGAAGGTCACGCGCACGTCATGCGCCGACTTCAGCGGGTCGGGCTTGCCGTCGCGGCCCTGCGGGTTGACGTAGATGAGGCCCATATGGACGGCGCCGAGCGGCGCTTCGAGCGATTCCGGGTCTTCCTCATTCGCATAGCGGAGCACGCTTTCCGCGAGCCACTCCTTTTCGGAGCCCCAATAGACATCCTTCTCGGGATGCCAGATGTCCTCGCGTCCGAAGGCGAAGCCGAAGGTCTTCAGCCCCATGGACTCGTAGGCGACGTTGCCGGCGAGGATCATGAGGTCGGCCCAGCTCACCTTGTTGCCGTACTTCTTCTTGATCGGCCAGAGGAGACGCCGCGCCTTGTCGAGATTGCCATTGTCCGGCCAGGAATTGAGGGGAGCGAAACGCTGGTTGCCGGTGCCGCCGCCGCCGCGGCCGTCGAACAGGCGGTAGGAGCCTGCCGCGTGCCAGGCCATGCGGATCATCAGACCGCCATAGTGACCCCAGTCTGCCGGCCACCATTCCTGGCTGTTCGTCATCAGGTCGGTCAGGTCCTTCTTCAGGGCCTTGACGTCGAGCTTCTTCAGCTCCTCGCGATAGTTGAAGTCCTTGCCCATCGGATTGGGCTTGGTGTCGTGCTGATGAAGAATGTCGAGGTTCAGAGCGTTGGGCCACCACTCCGTCACCGAGCGCTCGGCGGTGGTCATTGAGCCATGCATCACCGGGCACTTGCCGCCTTCTCGATTGCTCATCGGATGTTCCTCCATTCGTCGGTCCGGGGATCAATTTAGAATTATTCCAATTAAAAAATACGACCTTTCACACCGATTGCAAGCGAATTCGGCGGCCTGTCTTCGCCTCCATGCCGCAGTGCCTGCGTCACGCAAAATCGCTATTCTTGAATCATGCAGCACCTGACCCGGACCAATCTCATCAGGTTGGGCATCGCGTTCGCGATGGCGGGGGCGCTTTATCTCGCGTGGCAATGGCTCCGGCCGCAGGGCCTGCCGGACGGGTTTGCGAGCGGCAACGGGCGCATCGAGGCGGTCGAGATCGACATCGCCGCGAAGACGCCGGGCCGCATCCAGGACATGTATGTGGACGAGGGCGACTTCGTCGCACGGGGACAGATTCTCGTCCGGCTCGACACGGCGTCCCTCGAAGCGCAATTGCGGCAGGCCAAGGCGCAGTTGCAGCGTGCCGAGATCGGTGTCGAAACAGCGGAGAGCCAGGTCCGCCAGCGCGAAGCGGAAAAATCCGCAACCGATGCCCTTGTCGCGCAGCGCAAGGCGGAGGTCGATGCGGCGCAGAGCCGTCTTGCGCGGACGGAGCAGCTCGCCGAGCGCGGCACGGCGTCGCGCCAGGTGCTTGACGACGACAGGGCGCGCTTTCAGGCGACGAGGGCAGCCCTGAGCGCTGCCTCCGCGCAGCTCGCCGCTGCAGAAGCGGCCATCACCACCGCGAAATCCCAGGTGATCGGTGCGGGAGCAGAGGTCGAGGCCGTGCGCGCCACGATCGAGCGCCTGGAAGCCGATATCGAGGATACGACGCTCCGCGCGCCGCGGGCCGGACGCATCCAGTATCGCATCGCGCAGCCAGGCGAAATCGTCGCCGCGGGCGGCCGGGTTCTCAACCTCATCGATGTCAGCGATGTCTACATGACATTCTTCCTGCCGACGGAAGAGGCCGGCCGCGTGGCGCTCGGCGCCGATATTCATCTCGTGCTCGACGCCGCGCCCCAATATGTCATTCCGGCCAAGGCCACGTTCGTCGCCGATGTCGCGCAGTTCACGCCGAAAACGGTCGAGACGGCGGAAGAGCGCCAGAAGCTCATGTTCCGCATCAAGGCGCGGATCGACCCCGATCTTCTGCAGAAACATATCCGCGATGTGAAGACCGGCCTGCCGGGCATGGCCTATGTGCGCCTCGATCCGCGCCTCGACTGGCCGGACGAGCTTCAGGTCAAGCTGCCGCAATGACGGAGCCGCCGCCCGTCGCAAGGCTCGAGGGCGTGACGCTGCGCTACGGCCATGTCCGGGCGCTTGACGATGTCAGCCTCGATCTGCCGGCGGGCTGCCTCGTCGGGCTGATCGGGCCGGACGGCGTCGGCAAGTCGAGCCTGTTGTCGCTGATCGCGGGCGCGCGCGCCGGACAGGCGGGACGCATCGAAGTTCTCGGCGGCGACATGGCGTCCGCCCGGCATCGTGGCAGGGCCGGTCCGCGTATCGCCTATATGCCGCAGGGCCTCGGCAAGAATCTCTATCCGACGCTTTCCGTTTTCGAGAATATCGATTTCTTCGGCCGCCTCTTTGGCCATGGCAAGACGCAGCGCGAGGCGCGCATTGCGACGCTTCTCGACGCGACGGGGCTCGCGCCCTTCGCGGACCGGCCCGCGGCGAAACTTTCAGGCGGCATGAAGCAGAAGCTCGGGCTTTGCTGCGCGCTGATCCACGATCCGGATTTTCTCGTCCTCGACGAACCGACGACGGGCGTCGATCCCTTGTCGCGGCGCCAGTTCTGGGAGCTGATCGGGCGCATCCGCGGCGAGAATCCGCAGATGAGCGTCGCCGTCGCCACCGCCTATATGGAAGAGGCGGAACGCTTCGACTGGCTCGTCGCGATGGATGGAGGGCGCGTTCTGGCGACGGGCACGCCTGACGATATTCGCGCGCGCACCGGCGCGCCGACGCTCGAGGCGGCTTTCATTGCCCTGCTCCCGGAGGAAAAACGCCGGTCGCATGAAGCAGTCGTCATTCCGCCACGCGCATCGGAAGATGGCGAGGCGGCGATCGAGGCACGGGGCCTCACCATGCGCTTCGGCGACTTCACTGCCGTCGAGAATGTGAGCTTCCGCATCGAGCGGGGCGAGATATTCGGTTTTCTCGGTTCGAATGGTTGCGGCAAGACGACGACCATGAAGATGCTCACCGGCCTGCTGAAAGCGAGCGAAGGCGAGGCGACGCTTTTCGGCGCCAGCGTCGATGGAACGGATGTGAATATACGCCGCCGCGTCGGCTACATGACGCAAGGCTTCTCGCTCTATTCCGAACTCACGGTCCGCCAGAATCTCGAACTTCATGCGCGGCTCTTCCAGATAGCGGAAGGGGAGATAGGAAGCCGCATTGCGGAGATGGCCGCGCGATTCGGGATCGAGGACGTTCTCGACATGCTTCCCGACAAGCTGCCGCTCGGCCAGCGCCAGCGCCTGCAGCTTGCGGTCGCGATGATCCACAAGCCGGAGATGCTCATCCTCGACGAACCGACATCGGGCGTCGATCCGGTTGCGCGCGACGAATTCTGGCGGATGCTGGTGGAACTCGCACGGCGCGACAGAGTGACGATCTTCATCTCGACCCATTTCATGAACGAGGCGGAGCGCTGCGACCGCATTTCCCTCATGCATGCGGGCCGTGTGCTTGTCAGCGACACGCCGGCCAATATCGTCAAGGCGCATGGTGCGGCCTCGCTCGACGAAGCCTTCGTCATTTGCCTCAGCCGGGCGGGCGCCGGCACGGAAGCGCCGCGGGCATCGGCAACCCTCGTGCCGAACGAGGCTGCGGGCGCAAGGCATCGCCGCCGCCTTTTCGATCCGCGGCGCATGTTGAGCTATACGCGACGCGAATCGCTCGAGCTCAGGCGCGACCCCGTCCGCGCGACGCTCGCGCTGATCGGCACCGTGGTGCTGATGTTCGTGATCGGCTACGGCATCAACCTCGACATCAACGATCTGAACTTCGCCGTTCTCGACCGCGACCGCACATCGGCAAGCCGCGACTACAGTTTTGCCATTTCCGGCTCGCGCTATTTCACCGAGAGGCCCGAGATTGCCGATTATGAGGATCTCGACCGTCGCATGAGAGCGGGAGAGATCAGCCTTGCGCTCGAGATTCCCGAAGGCTTCGCACGCAACGTCGCCCGCGGCCGGCCGGTCGAGATCGGCGGCTGGCTCGACGGCGCCATGCCGGCTCGGGCCGAAACGGCAAAAGGCTATGTCACCGGCATGCATACGCATTGGCTGATGACCAAGGCGGCGGAGGCTGGCATCGCCGTGACGAGCCCCGCGACGGTCGAAATGCGCTTCCGCTACAATCCCGATGTCAGAAGCCTGGTCGCGATGGTACCCGCCGTAATCCCGCTGCTTCTCATGCTGATACCGGCCATGCTGGCCGCCGTCAGCGTGGTCCGCGAAAAGGAACTCGGTTCCATCGTCAATCTCTATGTCACGCCCGTCACGCGGCTTGAGTTCATGCTCGGCAAGCAGCTTCCCTATGTGGCGCTCGCCATGCTGAACTTCGTCTTCCTCGTCCTGTTCGCCGTCTTCTTCTTCGAGGTTCCGTTCACGGGGAGTTTCCTCACGCTGCTCGGCGCGACGCTTCTCTACGTCTTCTGCTCCACCGCCATCGGCCTCGTCATCTCGGCCATGATGAAGAGCCAGATCGCCGCCATATTCGGCACGGCCATTTTGACGATCCTGCCCGCGGCGCAGTTTTCCGGTCTCACCGATCCCGTGTCGTCGCTTGAAGGGGCAGGGCGGTTCATCGGCGAGATCTACCCGACGACGCATTACCTCACCATCGTTCGCGGCACCTTCTCCAAGGCACTCGATTTCGGCGATCTCGGCGCGTCCTTCATGCCATTGCTCATCGCCGTTCCTGTGCTTGCGGCGGCCAGCGCGATCTTCCTGCGAAAACAGGAGAAGTGAGCGATGGTCCTCTCCAACATATGGAATCTCGGGATCAAGGAACTGCGCAGCCTCAGCCGCGACCCCATTCTTGCCGGGCTCATCCTCTATGCCTTCACGCTGGCGATCTATGTCGCGGCAACGGCTTTGCCGGAATCGCTCAACAAGGCCGCCATCGCGATCGTGGATGAGGATCGCTCGCCGCTTTCCGCGCGGATTGTAGACGCATTCTATCCGCCCTATTTCCTGAGGCCGTCCCTCATCGATCAGTCGCAGATGGATGCGCGCATGGATGCGGGACTCGATACGTTCGCGCTCGACATACCGCCCAACTTTCAGCGCGATGTGCTGGCGGGAAAGTCCCCCACCCTCCAGCTCAATGTCGATGCGACGCGGATGACGCAGGCTTTCACCGGCAGCGGCTATATCCAGTCGATCGTGAACCGGGAGGTCACGGCCTTCGTGCAGCGCGACGCCCATGCCGAGCCGCTTCCCGTCGAACTCGTGCTGCGCGCGCGTTTCAACCCCGCGCTCAGCGAGATGTGGTTCGGATCGGTGATGGAGCTCATCAACAACATCACCATGCTGGCGATCATTCTCACCGGCGCGGCGCTGATCCGCGAACGCGAGCACGGGACGATCGAGCATCTCCTCGTCATGCCGGTGACGCCGTTCGAGATCATGGCGGCGAAGCTTTGGTCGATGGCGCTGGTCGTGCTGGTCGCCTGCTCCATATCGCTTTTCTTCGTCATCGACGGCATTCTGGGCGTGCCGATCCAGGGCTCCGTGCCGCTCTTCCTGACCGGCGCGCTGTTTCACCTCTTCGCCGTCACCTCGATGGGGATTTTCCTCGGCACGCTGGCGCGGTCCATGCCGCAGTTCGGCCTTCTCATCATTCTCATTCTGGTGCCGCTCGAAATGCTGTCGGGCGGCATGACACCGCGCGAAAGCATGCCGGATGGCGTGCGCTATCTCATGCTTGCCGCGCCGACCACCCATTTCGTGGCGATGGCGCAGGCCATTCTTTATCGCGGCGCCGGGCTCTCCGTCGTCTGGCCGCAATTTCTCGCATTGCTGATCATCGGCTCCGTGCTCTTTACCTATGCTCTGGCGCGCTTCCGCTCCACCATCTCCCGGATGGCCTAGGCTTCAGCCTCCCTTCCGCCGGAAGCCCATATT
Organism: Parvibaculaceae bacterium; assembly: GCA_019636015.1. Taxonomy (GTDB): domain Bacteria; phylum Pseudomonadota; class Alphaproteobacteria; order Parvibaculales; family Parvibaculaceae; genus Parvibaculum. The sequence goes on along the minus strand of JAHBYJ010000001.1, from coordinate 236,601 downwards.
GAAGCTGATCGAGACGCGGAAATCATTGCTGCGGTTGGGCTGTACCGAATGCTGCAGCCAGCCGGGGAATAGCCTGCGCGTCACTTACGATGGCGAGCTGCAGAGCGACTATGACGAGCATGCGTTCGCGGCGGCGGTCCGCTTCGCCTTCTGATCGCGGCGGAAAGGGCAAAGAGGAAGGCGCCCCGGATTTCTCCGGGGCGCCTTTTTGCTTTCAGATGACGTCAGAAGTCAGCGGATCACATCGGCAAAGGCGGCAATCGAGCCATCGGCGAGGTTGACGCAGGCGCCCGCCGCGTCCTGCCGCGCTCGGCAGAGAAAGAGCGTGCCGCTCCGCTCCACCCAGATGCCGCCTTGCGGGTTCGGCATCAGGCGCGGGCTCTTGCCTGGCCCGAGCAGGGCATTCGTTGCGATGGCAATGGCGATAAGCGCGCCGGCGGCAACAACGGCATAAGCGAGGTTGAGATCGGGGCGCGGCGCGCGCGGCTGCGTGGCGTTGTTCATACGCTTCAGTCTCCTTCCTTGTGAAAAAAGCCCCTCAGAAGAGGGGCAGGTGGTTGAACCAGGTGACGCGCATCTGGTGGCCCTCCGGCGTCAGGCCGGCCAGCGTCAGGCCGGACTTGCCGACGGGAAACCGTCCGAGCTTGTGGGATTGATAGACGGCCGCCATGCCGGCGAGTTCCTCTTGCGGATGGGCAACCGACCAATCCTCGAGAATGCGCCGCGCCTCCACGGCAAGTCCGATCGCGATCTGCTGCTGTTCGTGCTCGGGCGAAGTGAAGACGCGCAGAAAGCCGAAACGCTTGTTGAGGAGCGGCCGGTAGCGTTCGATGGCGACGGTGGAGATGCCGGCGAGTTCGCCGTCTTCATAGGCGAGGCAGCAGATTTCGCGGGCGCGCTCTTCCGGGTTCACACCGGCGGGCAGAACGCCGTGCTTCCGCCAGAGCGCGATGGCATCCGCTTCGAGTTTCGGATCGCGCTTCTGCCAGCCGTCCAGATAGTCCGCCGCCATGCCCCTCTCCCTTTCCCGCGCAGCGGCTGCAATACTTTCCGTTGCAGCCGGTTGCATTATCGAGAAGGGAAGGGCGGTCCGGCGAGCGGAGACCGGACCTATTTGGAGGCAATGGCAGTCACGCCTTGTTTGCGGGCTTCAGTGCCTCCACCAGGTCCATCGGCAGCGGAAAGACGATGGTGTTGGACTTGTCGCCGGCAATGTCGTGCAGCGCCGCGAAATAGCGAAGCTGCATGGCGCGGGGGTCGCCGCCAAGAATCTGGCCTGCTTCCACCAGCTTTTCGGCCGCCTGCTGTTCGCCTTCCGCATTGATGATCTTGGCGCGGCGGTAGCGTTCGGCTTCCGCCTGGCGGGCAATAGCGCGCACCATGCTTTCGTCGATATCGACATGCTTGATCTCGACATTGGCGACCTTGATGCCCCAGGCATCCGTCTGTTCGTCCAGAATGACCTGAATGTCGGCATTGAGCTTGTCGCGTTCGGCCAGCATCTCGTCGAGCTCGTGCTTGCCGAGAACGGAGCGCAGCGTGGTCTGGGCCAGCTGGCTCGTCGCCTCCATGTAGTTCTCGACGTTCAGGATCGCCTTTTGCGGATCGACGATGCGGAAATAGAGCACCGCGTTCACCTTCACCGAGACGTTGTCCCGCGAGATCACGTCCTGCGTCGGCACGTCCTCGACAAAGGTGCGCAGGTCGACGCGCACCATCTGCTGCACCATCGGAATGATGATGATGAAGCCGGGGCCCGTCACGCGCGAGAAGCGGCCAAGTGTGAAGACGACGCCGCGCTCATATTCGCGCAGGATGTTGACGGCGGCGACCAAGAAGGCGATCAGCAGGACCGCCAGAAAAATATAGACCGCGAAGCCTCCCATGATGGGCCTTCCTTCCTGGTTGGGGGCGGCTCACCTCACGACGAGGGTCAGGCCGTCCAGTTTCTCGACATGAACCGTGCTGTGGGGCGCGAGTTCCACGGGCCCTCGCGCATGCCAGCGCTCGCCATGTATATGCACATAGCCCTCGCCATTCGCCCATTCGAGGACGCGGGCCTCGGCGCCGGTCATTTCCTCCACGCCGGTCGCGACAGGGCGGCGCATGGCGCGCAATGTGTAGCCGACAAGGAAGATCAGCAGCGCGCCGCTTGCGAGCGCCGTCGCGACGATCGTCACCCATGAAATCTGGAATTCCGGATTGTCGCTGTCGATCAGCATGGCCGCACCGAAGATGAAGGCGACGAGCCCGCCAAAGCCCGCCACGCCGAAGGTTGGCGTGAAGGCCTCCACCGCCATCAGCGTGAGGCCGAGCACGATCAGCGCCACGCCTGCATAGTCGAGCGGCAGCTGGTTGAGCGCGTAAAGGCCGAGCAGAAGACAGATCGCGCCGAGCACGCCGGGCCCGAAACTGCCGGGATTTGAAAGCTCGAAGATGATCCCGTAGACGCCGATCATCATCAGCAGGAAGGCGACGTTGGGATTGCTGATCAGCGCCAGCAGCTTCACCATGAAGCCGGGTTCGAGATGTTCGATCTCCGCGCCCGCCGTGTTAAGCACTCGCAGCGCGCCGCCCGCCGCCACCTCGCGGCCATGCATGGCTTCAAGCAGTTCATCGAGGTTTGCGGCAATGATCTCGACGGCGCCCCTTTCGAGCGCCTCGCGCGCGCCGAGGCTCGAGCCCTCGCGCACCGCCTCCTCTGCCCATTCGGCATTGCGGCCATGGGCATCGGCGAGCGATCTGATCAGCGCCACCGCGTCGTTCGTCGCCTTCTTCGACAGCGCTTCCTCATTGGAAGGGGTGGCGCGTTCGTCCCCGGTTTCGCCCGGCCGCGCCGGGGGCTGTTGCGGCGTGCCGGGCATGCCGCCCATGGTGACCGGCGTTGCCGCGCCGATATTGGTGCCGGGCGCCATCGCAGCGACGGATGCCGAATAGACGATGAAGGTGCCGGCGCTTGCCGCATGTCCGCCGCCCGGCCAGACATAGGCGGCAACCGGCACTTCCGCGGCAAGGATCGCGCTCACGATGTCGCGCGTCGAGGTGACGAGGCCGCCCGGCGTGTCGATACGCAGCACCAGCACTTCGGCCTCGCGCGTTTCCGCTTCCGCTATCGCATCCGAAATCTGCTTCGCCGTGGCGGGGCCGATGGCGCCCTTCACCGTCGCGACAAGGGCGATGCCCGGCGCCGCCTCGCTCTCCTGCGTGTCCTGCCCCGCAAGCGGCAGGGCCGCGCCAAAAATCGCAAGGCATATGAAGAAAAGAAGACGCGAGGGAAGTGTCATGTGCGTTCCTCCGGCGCTTTTCTCCATTCTGCCAAACATGGGCGGGGATAGCCATGTTTTCCGGCTGCCCTTGCCCTGGGCTTCCCGCGCTCCAATTTGCTTCCCCGGGGGGCGCAGCGAAGGAGGTCACCCCATGTCCGACAATGTCTACAAGATCACCGAGGTCGTCGGTTCGTCCGCGACGGGCATCGAAGATGCCATCGCCAACGCGATCGCCAAGGCGTCGAAGACGCTGCGCGAGCTCAGATGGTTCGAAGTGGTGGAGACGCGCGGCCATATCGAAGGCGGCAAGGTCGGCCACTATCAGGTGAAGCTCAAGATCGCCTTCACGCTGGAATGAGGGCACCGCTGCGGCAGGCAGGGACGCCTCGCGCACAGCCCCTCATTTCGCTAGTCTCTCCGCCAACGAACATTCAAACGGAGGGAGAGATATGGAACCGGTCAGGAAACTCAGCCGCTCGATTGCGGGCAAGGTGGCACTCGTCACGGGTGCGGCAAGCGGCATGGGCCGCGCCACGGCGCATATCTTCGCGGGCGAAGGCGCGAAGGTCGCCGTTGTCGATCTGAAGCAGGAGCGGGTCGATGCCGTCGTCGCCGAGATCAAGGCGGAAGGCGGCGAGGCACATGGATGGGCGCTCGATGTCGCCGATGCGGACGGCATTATCCGCGTGGTGAAGGAAGTCGAGGCGCGCTTCGGCGGGCTCGACATTCTCGTCAACAATGCAGGTCTCGCGACCTTTCACGGCATCGGCGAGGAAGGCTACGAGAAGACATGGGCGCTCGCGCTCGATGTGATGCTCACCGCGCATGTGCGTTTCGTCCGTGCCGCGCTTCCCTCGCTCAAGAAGTCCGGCGAAGGCCGCATCGTCAATGTCGCCTCGACGGAAGGCTTCGGCGCGACGCCCGGCAATTCGCCTTATGTCGCCGCGAAGCATGGCGTGATCGGCCTCACCCGCGCGCTCGCCGTCGAGCTCGGCCGCGAAGGCGTTACCGTGAACTGCATCTGCCCCGGCCCGATCCGCACCGGCATCACGCAGGAAATTCCCGACGAGCACAAGGAAATCTTCGCCAAGCGCCGCGTGCCGCTCCGCCGCTACGGATTTCCGGAAGAGGTTGCGCATGTCACGCTGAGCGTGGTGCTGCCGGCTTCCTCCTATCTCAACGGCATCGCCATCCCGGTCGATGGCGGCATGCTCGTCAAGAACGCGTGAGGAAGCGCGCCGCGCCGTCACCGGCGGCGCGGCCCGTGGCGAGGCAGGCGGAAAGAAGATAGCCGCCTGTCGGCGCCTCCCAGTCGAGCATTTCGCCTGCCGCGAAAATGCCGGGCAGTTTCGGCAGCATGAAATCCGCATCGAGTTCGGCAAGGGCGATGCCGCCCGCGCTGCTGATCGCTTCGGCAATGAGGCGCGGCCGGAGAAGCCTCACCTCCAGATGCTTGATCGCATGGGCGAGGGCGGCGGGATCGGAGAATATGTCCTGCGCTGCGCCTTCGCGGAGCAGCGCCGCCTTCACGCCGTCGATGCCCGCTTTCTTGCGGAGGTGGTTTGCAAGCGATGCCTTGCCGCGCGGGATTGCGAGATCGCGGGTGAGGCGCTCCTCGCTCCGGTCCGGCGCGAGGTCGAGCGCGAGATAAGCCTCGCCGCTGCGTTCGATCGCATCGCGCAAGTGTGCCGCCAGCGCATAGACGGCGCTGCCCTCGATGCCATTTTCCGTCACCACGAAATCGCCTTTCGTGCTTTCGCCGTCATGGGAAAGCGTCACGGATTTGACCGGCGCGCCCGCGAAGCGCTCTTTCATATGCGTGCTCCATGCGACATCGAAGCCGCAATTGGCGGGCCGGAGGGGCGCACTCTCGATGCCCCGCGCCTCGAGCAGCGGCACCCACCCGCCGTCGGAGCCGAGCCGCGGCCAGCTTGCGCCGCCCAGCGCGAGCACTGTGGCGTCAGCCTCGAATGTCACCTCGCCTGCGGGCGTCTCGAAGCGGAGTGCGCCCGCATCCGTCCAGCCGGTCCATTTGTGGCGCGGGTGAAAGGTAACGCCTTTCCCGGTGAGCTTGGCGAGCCAGGCGCGCAGCAGCGGCGATGCCTTCATCGCGCGGGGAAAGATGCGGCCCGAACTTCCCTCGAATGTTTCGATGCCGAGCCCCGCCGCCCAGCCGCGGATCGCCTCCGGCGTGAAGCCGCGCAGCGCAGGCGTGAGCCTTTCGCGCGCGGGCCCGAAGCGCGTCAGGAACGTCTCGAATGCCTCGCCATGGGTGATGTTGAGGCCGCTTTTACCCGCCAGCAGGAACTTCCGGCCGAGCGAGGGCATGGCGTCGAAGACATGCACCTCCGCCACCTCGCAAAGCCGTTCCGCTGCGGCGAGCCCCGCCGGACCGCCGCCGACGATCGCGGCGCGCGGCGCCGATTTTCCTGACGTCTCTTTCACGCCGCGAAGCTATCATCGCGCCCGTTGGAAAGCAGCAAGCGGATGAGCGACGCCCGATGACCGAAATCTATGTCGATGCGGATGCGTGTCCCGTGAAGGACGAGGCGATCCGCGTTGCCGAGCGCCATGGCCTCGTCATTCATATCGTCAGCAATGGCGGCATGCGGCCCGTGCGCCATCCGCTGGTCCGCATGGTGGTGGTGCCGCAGGGGCCGGATGTGGCGGACGACTGGATCGCCGAGAGGGCGGGTCCCGGCGATATCGTGGTAACGGGCGATATTCCGCTTGCCTCGCGGGCGCTGGCGGCGGGCGCCGCCGCGCTCGGGCATGACGGGCGGCCCTTCACGAAGGACAGTATCGGCATGGCGCTCGCCATGCGCGACCTGATGCGCGAGCTGCGCGAGACCGGCCAGTCGAAGGGCGGCGGCCCGGCCTTCTCCAAGGGCGACCGTTCGCGTTTTCTCAGTGCTCTCGAAACGGCGGTGCAGGCCGCGCTCAGGCAGAGCCCGACGGCCTGAACGTCATCGCCACGCCGTTCATGCAGTAGCGCAGGCCCGTGGGCGGCGGACCGTCCTCGAAGACATGGCCGAGATGCCCGCCGCAGCGGCGGCAATGAACTTCCGTCCGCGTGATGAAAAGGCTCCGGTCCTCGCTCGTGCCGATGGCGTTGTCGAGCGGCGCCCAGAAGCTCGGCCAGCCGGTGCCGCTGTCATATTTCCTGTCCGAGGCGAAAAGCGGCAGGTCGCAGCCCGCGCAATGGAAGGTGCCCGCGCGCTTTTCCCGGTCGAGCGGGCTCGACCCCGCGCGCTCCGTACCATGTTTGCGCAGCACGTAATATTGCTCGGGCGTGAGTTCGGCCTTCCATTCGGCATCGCTCTTCACGATCTCGAATGTGCCTTCCGCCGCATCCGCCTTGCCGCCGCGCGCGGCAAGGCCCGCTGCCGCGAGCAGGCCCGCAATCGCGGTGCTGCCGAGAAATGTTCGCCGTGACATCATGTGCCCTCCTTCAGGCCTCCCGCTTCCGTGCCCCATATCTGTTCGAGCCGTGCATCGCGGCCGCAGCTCCATCGGTAATAGGCGTAGCGGTTCGGATTCTTCTTGTAATAGTCCTGATGATAATCCTCCGCCGGATAGAAAGGCGCGGCGTCGAGGATTTCGGTCACGATGGGCCGGGTGAAGCGGCCCGTGGCCTCGAGTTCGGCTTTCGATTTTTCGGCAGCCTCGCGCTGGGCCTCGTCCTGCGGAAAGATTGCGCTGCGATATTGCGCGCCCTCGTCGCAGAACTGCGCATTGGCGCGGATCGGGTCGATGTTCCGCCAGAAGATGTAGAGCAGCTTTTCGTAGCTCACCTTTTCCGGATCGTAGACGATCTTCACCGCTTCGATATGGCCGGTGGTGCCGGAGGAAACCTGTTTGTAGCTCGGGTTCGCCACCTCGCCGCCGGTATAGCCCGATATGGTGCTGATCACGCCTTCGGTCTTGTCGTAGGGCGGCTCCATGCACCAGAAGCAGCCGCCCGCGAAGATGGCGACCGCCTCGCCGGCGCTGGCGGGCGGGGCGAATGCGGCGGCGGCCAGAAAGACCGCGACAAGGCTCGAAAGAATGCGGTTCACGCCGGGTCTCCTTCAGTTTCCCTCAATCTAGTGTGCAGGCGTTCCGTTTTCCCGTCACGTCGCGTCACCGGGTCTCACGCTTTTGCGATTGTCCCCCGGGCTAATCCCACATGGACGAAAGGGTTTTCGAGGGATAGCATGACATGGAGCATGGCTCTGGGAGGGGCGGGATGAGCGTATCGGCAGATCAGGGAGCAATGCCCGCAGGCGGGGCGGCGCCCGTTATCCGCAAGGTGAGGGCGGACCAGCCCTGGCGCTGGCTCGAGGCGGGCTGGGCGGACCTGCGGACCATACCGGCAGTCAGCCTTGGCTATGGCTGCGCCTTCCTCTTTCTCTCCTTCTCGATTGCCGGGATTCTTTTCCTCGCGGGCTTCAGCGCCCTGCTGCCGGTTTTCGGCGCGGGCTTCCTGCTGATCGGGCCGCTGCTCGCGGTCGGTCTTTACGAAGCAAGCCGCAAGCTCGAGGCGGGCGAAAGGGTCCGTCTTGCCGATGTGGTTTTCGTGTCGAGCCGCAATCTCTCGCAGCTTGCCCTTGTCGGCGCCATGCTGGCCGGCGCCTTCATCATCTGGCTCCGCATCGCCGGGTGGATTTTCGCGCTTTTCTACGGGCCGGTCGGTATCCCGCCGCTATCCGAATTCGCGCCCATGCTGCTGCTCAGCCCGCGCGGCCTCGCGCTTCTTGCCATCGGTACGGCGGTGGGCGGCGTCATCGCCTTCGCCGTTTTCGCGCTGTCGGCGATTTCGGTGCCGCTTCTTCTCGCCCGCGATATCGATGCGGTGACGGCGGTGCTGACCAGCATCCGCGCGGTGCGCGAGAATTTCTGGACCATGCTGCTCTGGGGCTGGATCGTCGCGCTGCTCACCGCCTTCGGCATCGCGACATGGTTTCTCGGGCTTGCCGTCATCTTCCCGCTGCTCGGCCATGCGACATGGCATGCGCAGCGCGCCCTTGTGGGCGAGGGCTAGTTTTCCGGCTCGCCCGTTTCCGTCCTGTCCGGCTCCGGCTTGTCGTCATCATAGAGAATGCGCTCTGCCGCGCCTTCAAGGTCGTCATACTGGCCGCTCCGGAGCGACCACATGAAGGCGGCGAGGCCAAGCCCGCCGAGAAGAAGCGCCGCCGGCACGAGATAGACGAGAATGCTCATGCCGCTTCCTTCGCCTTCCGGTTCAGGCGGAGCGAATTCACGATCACGATGATCGAGGAACTCGACATGGCAATGGCGGCGACGAGCGGCGTCACATAGCCCGCGACCGCGAGCGGCACGGCGAAGATGTTGTAGCCGATGGCAAGCCCGAAATTCTGGAAGACGAGGCGCTGCGAGCGCCGCGCCACATCGACCGTTTCGAGCACGGGCCCGAGGCGCACACCCTGAAAGATGAAGTCCGCCGCCGTCTGGCTCACATCCGCTGCATCCGCCGGCGAGATCGAGACATGCGCGGCGCGGAGCGCTGGGGCATCGTTCAGCCCGTCGCCGATCATTACGACCTTGCGGCCTTGCGCGGCGAGTTCTTCCAGCCGCGCGATCTTCGCATCGGGCCGCGCCGCCGCGCGCCATTCGTCGAGGCCGAGCTCACCGGCAAGTTTCCGCACTGCCGGCTCGCGGTCGCCGGAGAGAAGTTCAACGGCGAAGCCGCGCGACTTCAGCGCGGCAATCGTCTCCCGCGCATCGGGGCGCACCGTATCCTCGAAGCGGAAGCAGAAGGCATCGCCGCCCTCGCGCTTCAGCCAGAGTTCGGAGCCGCCATGGGCGGCAGTGCTTTCCGCGTCCACAAAGCCCGCATTGCCGAGGCGAAGGCGGGCGCCGTCATGCACCGCTTCAAGGCCCATGCCGGGCACCTCGCGCACATCGTCGAGCTTCGGTCGCGCTAGGCCCGTGCCGTGCGCGGCCAGTGCGAGTGCCAGCGGGTGGCGGCTCGATGCCGCCAGCGCCGCGCCGAGCGCAAGCATATCTTGCGGCGCCTCGCCCATGTTCACGAGCTGCGGCCGGCCGAGCGTCAGCGTGCCGGTCTTGTCGAAGACGATGGTGTCGCCCTGGGCGAGCCGTTCGAGCCCGTCCGCCGCCTTGACGAGCACGCCCTGCCGGATCAGCCGTCCGGTCGCGACGACCTGCACCACGGGCACGGCAAGGCCGAGCGCGCAGGGGCAGGTGATGATGAGCACGGCGATGGCATTCGTCAGCGCCGTTTCCCAATGCGCGCCGAGCGCGAACCAGAGCACGAGCGTTGCCGCCGCCATGAGGTGCACGGCGGGCGAATAGAAGCGCGCCGCGCGGTCGGCGATGCGCACATAGCGCGCGCGGCCCTGTTCGGCCGACTCCATCAGCCGCACGATTTCGGAGAGAAGCGATTCATCGTCGCGCTTCGTCACGCGAACGATGAGCGGCGCGCCGATATTGAGCGTTCCCGCAAAGACGCCGCCGCCCGGCCCCACGCGTTCGGGCAGGCTTTCGCCGGTGACGAGGCTCGTGTCGATCTCGCTCGCGCCCTCGATGATCTCGCCATCGGCGGGCACGCGGGCACCCGCCGCCACCAGCACCTTCATGCCGGGTTCGAGGCTTTCCACGGCGACCGAGCGATGCGTGCCGTCCGGTGCGATCAGCGTCGCGGCGGTCGCGCGCAGGCCGAGCAGGTTTTCCGCCGCCGAGCAGGCTTTCGCGCGCGCCTGCACATCGAGATAGCGCCCGATCAGCAGGAAGAAGAGCAGCGTCACGCTGGCATCGAAATAGACATGGCGCGCATTCACGATGGTCTGCACGAGGCTCATCGAGGTCGCGAGGATCACCGCAAGGCCGATCGGCACATCCATGTTCATCTGCCGCGCGCGCAACGCCTTCAGCGCCGAGCGGAAGAAGGGCTGGCCGGCATAGGCGACGGCGGGCAGCGCGATCAGCGCCGAGACCCAATGGAAGAAGGCGCGCGTCGTCTCGTCCATGTCGGTGACGAGGCCCCACCAGACCGACACCGAGATGAGCATGACATTCGCCGCCGCAAATCCGGCGACGCCGAGCGAACGCAGCAGGAACCGCGTCTCGTTCTCGTCGAAAGTGCCGAGGAGTTTCGGATCGAAGGGCACGGCGGTGAAGCCGGTGTCGGCGAGCGCCCGGACGATCTTGTCCGCATGGAGCCGCGCGGGATCCCAGCGCACGGCGACGCGCTTGGTCGAGAGGTTCGCGCGGGCATGGGTCACGCCGTCGAGCTTCGTCAGCGCGCCTTCCACCTTTCTGAGGCAGCCCGCGCAATGCATGCCGGCCACCACGAGGTCGAGGCGCGCCTCGCCTTCCGGCGTCTTCCGCACGAAGAGGGCGGGGTCGATGCCCGATCTTTCCTGCAATCCGGCGGCAAGCTCTGCCATCTTGTCCTCAGTCGCGCAGCACGACGCGGTTCTCGGTGACGAAGGTTTCGCCGCCCGGTGCAATTGCCGCCACGCGGACGATCCAGTTGCCCGGATGGGCGAGATCGAAAGTCGCTTCGTATTGGCCGGGCCCGGTCTCGGCGAGCTTCGCCTCGCGGTCGGCGCCTGCGGCGACGGGGCGCCAGAAGATCGCCTCTACGTCGAGGTCCTGCAGCGGGCGGCCCTCGCTATCGGCAAAGGAGACGCCGAGCTTCGTGCGATGCGCGGGCCCGGGCAGGCTTTCCGTCGTGAGTTCGGCGCTCCAGCCGAGTTCGCGCTGCTCGTCCATCCGGTCGAGCAGGTGGTTGTAGGCGCGGCCCTTCTGATAGGCGCCCGCCGTTTCCACGCCGTCGAAGGTCGTGAGCGCGCGCCAGACCATGATGCCGTTCACGGCGAATACGATGCCGAAGAAGACAACGAAGCCCGCCAGCACATGCCAGCCGGTGATCTTGCGGACGCGGGAGGGGCGGTAATCTGTCTTGTCGGGGTTCATTTTGCCGGTCCCCGGAATGTTGCGTATTTCATAACTTCCCGGCCGCTGCCGAGTTCCGTCACCACGAAGGCGAAGCCGGCCTCGCCGCCCTCTGCGGCAATCCGGGCCGGCGGCAGGCTCACGAAGAAGCGGGCATTCACAAGCGAATCCGCCGGAACATGCACCAGAGCTTCCTCCTCGCCGGCCAGCGCGGGCCTTGTCAGCATGGCACCATCGAGGCCGGAAAGCGAGACGCGATAGGTGTGTGCCTCATGTTCCTTGTTCAGGATCTTGACCTGATAGCCGTTGCGGATCGCGCCATCGGACAGCACCACAAAAAGCGGGTTGCGGTCCGCGATCACGTTCACATCGAGCGTCGAGCGCGTGCTCAGGCCGAACAGCATGATCGCGGCGACAATAAGGATCAGGACGGAATAGAGAATGGTGCGCGGGCGCAGAATGCTCAGGCGCGGCGTCTCGCCCGCCTTGCGGCGCTCCTGGTTGCGGAACGTGTCGTAGGTAATGAGGCCGCGCGGCCGCTCCACCTTGTCCATGATGTCGTTGCAGGCGTCGATGCAGAGCGCACACTGGATGCATTCGAGCTGCATGCCGTCGCGGATGTCGATGCCCATGGGGCAGGCGGCCACGCATTGTCCGCAATCGATGCAGTCGCCGCGGCCTTCCCAGCTCGTACCCTTCTTGTGGGGCCCGCGCTTTTCGCCGCGGTCGTCGCGGTAGGAGACGAGGAGCGATTCCTCGTCGAACATCGCGCCCTGGATGCGCGGCCAGGGGCACATATAGATGCAGACCTGTTCGCGCGCGATGGCGCCCAGCGTATAGGTCGTCAGCGTGAAGAGGCCGATGAAGAGCCAGGCGATGGCCGGCGCCTCGAGGCTCAGAAGCTGCACAGCCAGCGTCGGCGCGTCGGCGAAATAGAACACCCAGGCGCCGCCCGTCGCCAGCGCGATCAGCAGCCAGACGATATGCTTGCCCGTCTTGCGCGCGAGCTTCGCGCCGCTCATGGGCGATTTGTCGAGGCGGATGCGCGCCGCGCGGTCGCCCTCGAAGAAGCGTTCCACATGAACGAAGAGGTCGGTCCAGACGGTCTGCGGGCAGGCATAGCCGCACCAGACGCGGCCCGCCACGCTCGTCACGAGGAAAAGGCCGAGCGACGCCAGAATGAGAAGGCCGGTGACGTAGTAGAATTCCTGCGGCCAGATTTCGAGGAAGAAGAAGTAGAAGCGCCGCGCCGGAAAATCGAGCAGCACTGCCTGGTCGGGAAGGCCGGGGCCGCGGTCCCAGCGCAGCCAGGGCGTCACGTAGTAGATCGCCAGCGTCACCGCCATCACCAGCCATTTCAGGCGGCGGAAATTGCCGTGGACGAGTTTCGGATAGACCTTCACGCGACTCGCATAGAGCGGCCGGTTCTTCTCCGAATTGACGGCGGTATATCTTTCGCCCTCCGCCCCGTGCGGGTCTGCATCCGCTGCGGCCGCGGCTTCGGCGGCGAGGCGTTCGAGAGAGAGTGCGGTATCTGTCATCGGCCTTACTCGAGGATTGCTCCCCGGCGGGCCGCGCGGGAAAGGATCCGCGCGTCACCGCATGGCGGGCGCCGCTTCGTCTTCGCCGCCGCCCAGGGAGTGCACAAAAAGCGTGAGCGACTTGATTGTCGCCTCGTTGAGGCGTCCGCCCCAAGCAGGCATGGTGCCGCTGCGTCCGTTTGACACGGTTTCGATGATGTCCGCGCGCTCGCCGCCATAGAGCCAGACGGCGGTGTTGAGGCTCGGTGCGCCGAGCTCGCGATTGCCCACGCCGCCTTCGCCGTGACAGGCAACGCACTGGCTCGCGAAGACCTCTTCGCCGCGGCTTGCTGCTTCCGCATTCTCCGCGCGGTTCGTGAGCGAGAGCACATATTCCGCGACATCGGAAATCTCGGCGCGCGTCAGCAGTCCGTCGCGGCCATAGGCCATCATGATGTTGTTGCGCGTATCGGGCGCGGCTTCCCAGCGGATGCCATGGGTGATCGTGTAGTGGATGTCGTCGAGCTTGCCGCCCCAGATCCAGTTGTCGTCGTTGAGGTTCGGGAAGCCCTTGAAGCCCTGTGCGCCGGAGCCGTGGCAGGGCGCGCAATTGTCGCCGAAGGCCGCCTTGCCGGCGCCGAGCGCGAGCTCCATCAGGGCCGCATCGGCGGCGACTTCGGGGAGCGGCAGTTCGGCGATCCGCTGCATGGCTTCGGCGCGCGTTTCGTGCACGGCCGCGATCTCGTTCGCAACGACCGCGCGCTGTTCATAGCCGATGGCGCCCTTCGTATAGGTCCAGCCCTCGGTGGTGAGATAGGGCCAGGCCGGCATCACCACCCAATAGGCGAAGCACCAGACGATGGTGACGTAGAAGGTGTAGAGCCACCATTTCGGCAGCGGATTGTTGAGCTCGCGGATGCCGTCCCATTCATGGCCGGTCGTCTCGACGCCGGTGACATCGTCCTTGTGCTTTTCGCTCATTCTCCGCTCTCCGTGTCCTTCTTGCCGGCCTCCGGCTTGCCGTTCTCTGCAGGCTCATCGTCCTTCAGGGGCAGCCGGGCCATACGGTCGAATTTCTGCTTGTTCGAGGGGCGCAGCGCATAGACGAGGATGATCCCGAAAAGCACCACGAGGAGGATCAGTCCGCCCGTGCCGAACCAGGTTCTCACCACGTCATAGGTCGTTGCGTCTTCCACTGTCGGCTCCTATTGCTGCAGGTCGGCATGCTCATAGGCGCTGAAATCCACCAGCGTTCCGAGCATCTGCATGTAGGCGATGAGGGCGTCGAGCTCCGAAATCATCTTCGGATTGCCGTCGAAGTCGCGCGCCTGCGCTTTCGGATAGCGCTGCATCAGCCCGTCCGTATCCGCATCGGGCGTCGCCTGCGCCAGAAGGTCCGCCCTTGCATTGGCGATGGCTTCTTCCGAATAGGGCACACCGGCGACTGCCAGCGCGCGCAAGCCGTTCTCGATATTGCGGTAGTCGAGCGGGCGCTTCGCAAGGAAGGGATAGCCCGGCATCACCGATTCCGGCACCACGGCGCGCGGATCGGCCATGTGCAGGCGGTGCCACTCGTCGGAATATTTGCCGCCGACGCGGGCAAGGTCCGGCCCGGTGCGCTTCGAGCCCCACTGGAAGGGGTGGTCGTACTTGCTTTCCGCCGCCAGCGAATAATGGCCATAGCGTTCCACTTCCGAGCGCAGCGAACGGATCATCTGGCTGTGGCAGTTGTAGCAGCCTTCGCGCAGATAGATGTTACGTCCGGCAAGCTCGAGCGGGCTGTAGGGGCGCACGCCCTTCACGTCCTCGATCGTGCTCTTGATGAGGAAGGTCGGCACGATTTCGACGAGACCGCCGATCGCCACCGTCACCAGCGTGAGGACGAGGAGCAGGATCGAGTTCTTCTCGATCTTTTCATGGGAAAATCTTTTGGACATGACCTTGCTCCTCACTCGGCGGGTTGCGCTGCTGCGCGCGCAGGCGCCGGAACAGACAGGGGCTCGCTTTCGCGGTAGCGGCCCTTGATGGTCATCCAGCAGTTGTAGACCATGATGAGCGCACCGGCGAGGAACAGGAGCCCGCCCAAGGCGCGGATGACATAGAAGGGATGCATCGCCGCGACGGTTTCCGCGAAGGAATATTCGAGGAAGCCCTGCGCGTCATAGGCGCGCCACATCAGGCCCTGCAGGATGCCCGACACCCACATCGCCGTGATGTAGAGAACGATGCCGATGGTCGCGATCCAGAAGTGCCAGCTCACCAGCGCGAGCGAATAGAGCCGTTCGCGCTTCCAGAGCCAGGGGATGAGGCAATAGACGGCGCCGAAGGAGATGAAGCCGACCCAGCCGAGCGCGCCCGAATGCACGTGGCCGATGGTCCAGTCCGTGTAATGCGAGAGCGAGTTCACTGCCTTGATCGACATGACCGGGCCTTCGAAGGTCGACATGCCGTAGAAAGCGACGGAGACGACGAGCATGCGGATCACGGGGTCCGTGCGCAGCTTGTCCCAGGCGCCCGACAGCGTCATGAGGCCATTGATCATGCCGCCCCAGGAAGGCATCCACAGCATGATCGAGAAGGTCATGCCGAGCGTCTGTGCCCAGTCGGGCAGCGCCGTGAAGTGCAGATGGTGCGGGCCTGCCCAGATGTAAATGAAGATCAGCGACCAGAAATGCACGATGGAGAGCCGGTAGGAATAGACCGGCCGTTCGGCGCGCTTCGGCACGAAGTAATACATCATGCCGAGGAAGCCGGCGGTGAGGAAGAAGCCCACCGCATTGTGGCCGTACCACCACTGGATCAGCGCGTCCTGCACGCCCGGGAAAAGCGCGTAGCTCTTGGACGAGGTCAGCGTCTCGGGGATCGCGAGATTGTTGCCGATATGCAGCATCGCGATGGTGACGATGAAGGCGAGGTAGAACCAGTTCGCCACATAGATATGCGGTTCCTTGCGCTTGGCGAGCGTGGCGAGGAAGACCAGCAGGTAAACGACCCAGACGATGGTGAGCCAGATATCGGCGTACCATTCGGGCTCGGCATATTCCTTCGACTGGGTAACGCCCATCAGATAGCCGGTGGCGGCGATCACGATGAAGAGCTGGTAGCCCCAGAAGACGAACCAGGGGGCGATGTCGCCCGCAAGCCTCGCGCGCGAGGTGCGCTGGACCACATAGAAGGAGGTCGCGATCAGCGCATTGCCGCCGAAGGCGAAGATCACCGCCGAAGTGTGAAGGGGGCGGAGACGGCCGAAATTCAGGAAATCCGTGTCGAAGTTGAGCGCCGGAAAGGCCAGCTGGAAGGCGATCACGACGCCTACGAGGAAGCCCGCCACGCCCCAGAACAGGGTGGCGATGGCGCCTGCCTTGACCACGCCGTCGGCATAGCCCGTGCCGTCATCGGCAAGCGGGCGGTTATGCGCCAGGGCCTCCGAGACGGTCATGTGCCTTTGGCCGATCAGCATGACGCCTGCAAGGAATGCAAAGGCGAAGAGCCATGAGTGGACCGCCATGGGGGCGTCCTGCGCATTGGCTGCGATGGCGATGAAGAGAAATGCTCCGGCGACCAGGGAGACCAGAACGGCCCAGGCCGAGGAGGTCATGATGCCGGGAGGGGTGGCCGTGCCGGGCGCGGTTGAAATCGCCATGTCCCGATGTCCTTGCTTGTGTTGCCTCAAGCCGGGAGAACGGGTTTCGCGGCGCGACTCAGCCCCGCGGATGCCCCCTGCAACCCAGCCCTAAAACCATAGCATGTGTACGGTTTTCCGGGAATCGGCCAGCTTGCCGCGCTGCAAATTGTCACAGAGGGGGCATGGGCCGCTCCCGGTTTCGCGGTCGGGGCGCGCGGTCATGACCACTACGGAGTGTCGCACCGCATTAACCAAGAAGAGGAATTGAACGCGGCCGGCGCGAGGAGTGGGCCGGCGATGGATAGATGCAGATTCGATGTTTTCCCGCCGCGAGCGGAGGTTCTCCCCGTTTTCAAAGGCACAATAAGACTGTGCCAAACCTGCATGTCGTGATAATTGAAACCGCCCGACGGGGTGGCACGATTGCGAAATTCACTGAAAGCCGCTATTCCGCCCCGGCCTGCGAGCAGGCATACGGAAGGCGATGAGCGACAGTCCTGTTGCGATCGTCAAACCGAATGCCGGGCAGCATGTGGTGCACGCTTCGCCCGCCGCACCGACCGGATGGAACGATTTCACACGGCCGTTCCGCCGGGACATGGATAACAGAGAAGAGCTGAAGCTCTCGCCGTACCACAAAGCCTTCGACGCATCCGGCTTGCAAACGGATGCCGATCCCACGGGGAGGTTATTTTGCAGCGTATTGAAAATATCGTCTTTGGCCTGCGTGCGCCGATTCTGGTGCTGCTTGCGATCTTCACGGTCGTCATGGGCATTTCCGCGTCGCAGCTTCGCATGGACGCCGGTTTCACGAAGATGCTCCCGATCGGGCATCCCTATATCGAAACCTTCTTCGAATATTCCGAAAGCTTTGGCGGCGGTAACCGCATTCTCGTCGTTCTCGAGAACAAGGAAGGCGACATCTTCGATCGCGACTTCCTCTACAAGCTGAACGACATCACGCAGGACCTCTTCTACATTCCGGGCGTTGCGCGTCACACGGTGACGTCGCTCTGGACGCCGAACACCCGCTTCATCGCGGTGACGGAAGAAGGCCTTGAAGCGGGCGACGTGATCCCGGCGAACTTCTCGGGCACCGACGAAGACATCAATACGGTCCTCCAGAACACGCTGCGCGCCGATCTCGTCGGCCGCCTCGTCTCGACCGATTTCCAGGGTGCGATGATTCGCGCCGAGCTTCTCGACTTCAATCCCGAGACGCAGCAGCGTCTGGACTATTTCGAAGTCGCGCGGAAGCTCGAAACAGACCTCCGCGACAAATACGTCTCGGAAACGACGGACGTGAAGATCGTCGGCTTCGCCAAACTCACGGGCGACATCGCAGACGGCGCGCGCTCGGTGGTGATGTTCTTCTCCATCGCCTTCCTGCTTACCTGCTTTGCCATGTGGCTCTACTGCCGCTCGTGGATTCTCACGGCGGTCACGGTTGGTGCCTCGCTCTGCTCGCTCGTCTGGCAGTTCGGCCTGCTCCACATTCTGGGCTTCGGTCTCGACCCGCTCGGCGTGCTGGTGCCGTTCCTCGTGTTCGCCATCGGCGTCAGCCATGGCGTGCAGCAGATCAACATGGTGGGCGCCGAAATGGCGGCGGGCCTCGACAAGATGGCTTCCGCCCGCGCGACCTTCACCTTCCTGTTCCGTCCCGGCGTCGTCGCGCTTCTGACGACGCTTGCAGGCTTCGCGACGCTCTACATCATTCCGATCGGCATGATCCAGGAACTCGCGATCACCGCTTCGATCGGTCTTGGCTTCAAGATCATCTCGAACCTCATCATGCTGCCGCTTCTGGTGTCCTATATCGCGCCGCCGGAAGAGGAATACGGTGCGAAGGTGCGCCGTGCGATGGAAACGCGCGCGAAGCTCTGGCCGGCGCTCTCGAAGATCGCCACGCCGAAGATCGCGTTCCCCTTCGTCGGCCTCTGCTTCATCATCGCGATGGTCGGTCTCTATGAGGCCCGCGACAAGCAGATCGGCGACGTGCATGCGGGTGCCGGCGAACTCTGGCCCGATGCCCGCTACAACCAGGACAGCCGCTACATCGCGGAAAATTTTGCGCTCGGCCTCAACGTGCTGACCGTCATCGTCGAATCCGACGGCGTGGTCTGCATCGACTACGGCAAGATGCACCATCTCGAAAAGATGAGCTGGTACATGCGCAACGTCGATGGCGTGCAGTCGGTCATCAGCCTTCCGGTTCTTGCCCGTGCGATCAACAGCATGTGGCAGGAAGGCAATCCGAAGTGGCGCAACCTGCCTCGCAATTCCGCGGCGCTCGCCCAGGCGACGTCGAGCATTGCGAGCGCATCGGGCGTCGTGAACACGGACTGCTCCACGGCGGCCGTCGCGATCTTCATTCGCGACACCAAGGCCAAGACCGTGAACCACGTCCGGGCCGAGCTCGAGACCTATATCGCCGAGCATCCCTATGACGGGCTCAACATGCGTATCGGTACGGGCAACGTGCCGATCGTGGCGGCGACGAACGAGATCGTGCACAAGTCCGAGCTGCCCATGCTGCTCTATGTGTACGCGGTCATCATGACGCTGGTGATCATCACCTATCGCGAGTGGCGCGGCGCGCTTTGCTGCGTGCTTCCGCTCATCCTCGCGACGATCATCGGCGACTGGTTCCTCACCGCCTTCGGCGTGGGTCTCAAGATCTCGACACTGCCCGTGCTTGCCATCGCCGTCGGTATCGGCGTCGACTACGGCATCTACGAGTACAACCGCATGCAGCGCTACATGCGCATGGGCAAGACTCCGCATGAGGCCTATCTGCAGGCGCTTTACGACGTGGGTTCGGCGACGATGTTCACCGGCCTCACGCTCGCCGTGGGCGTCAGCACCTGGGCCTTCTCGGCGCTGAAGTTCCAGGCCGACATGGGCCTCCTGCTCACCTTCATGTTCATCGTGAACATGCTGGGCGCGGTGACGCTGCTGCCGGCGCTGGTCGCGGTCTTCGAGTATCTCTGGCCGCTTAAGCGCAAGCCGCTGTCCGAAGAGGAAGCCCGCGCGGTGATGCGCGGCCACTGATCCGGCAGTCTATGCGAAATCGAAAGGGCGGCCCTCGCAAGAGGAGCCGCCCTTTCTCTTTGGCCGCGGCGGATGAGGGAGTCCGCCTTGAAGCGCGGCCGGAGGATCAGTCGGCCGGCCGCGCCAGCGCGCCGTCCATGCCGTGTCCCGGGAGGTTCTCTTCCATCTCCCGCGGAG
Source organism: Parvibaculaceae bacterium (assembly GCA_019636015.1). Taxonomy (GTDB): domain Bacteria; phylum Pseudomonadota; class Alphaproteobacteria; order Parvibaculales; family Parvibaculaceae; genus Parvibaculum. Next base: position 217,042 of record JAHBYJ010000001.1, on the reverse strand, counting down.
CGAGCAGGTAATACATGGCAGGCGTCACGAGCCGCGACAGCACGGTCGAGGAAATGAGGCCGCCGATGATCACGAAGGCGAGCGGCGAATAGAGGCCGGAACCCTGCATTGCGAGAGGCGTCAAACCGCCGATGGCGGTGAGCGAGGTGAGCAGCACGGGCAGGAAGCGGATTTCACCCGCCCGCTCCACCGCCTCGCGCAGTTCCACGCCCTCGCGGCGCAGCTGGTTCGTGAAATCGACCAGCAGGATCGAGCTCTTGATCTCGATGCCGATCAGCGCAATGAAGCCGATCACCGCCGTGAAGGAGAGCGAATAGCCGGAGACGAGAAGTCCGAGCAAGCCGCCCACCATGCCGAGCGGGATCACGCCCGCGACGACCAGCGTGGTGCGGAAGGCGCGGAATTCGAGAATGAGCACGCCGATGATGCCGAAAATGGCGATCAGGATGGCATTGCCGAGACCCGCAAAGCCGCGCTGGCGCGCTTCGATCTCGCCGCCCGCCGCAAACTGGTAGCCGGGCGGCAGCGGCAGTTCCGCGAGGCGGGCGAAGACTTCGTTCGTCACCTTCTCGGTGTTGTAGCCCGTCTGCGTATAGGCGGTAACGGTGGTGAGGCGCTGCCGGTCGAAGCGATCGATGCGGGCAGGCGCCGTTTCGAGGCGCGGCTGCGAGAGCTGATTGAGCGGTATCGCCGCGCCGCCCGCCGCCGGTACATAGATGTCCTGCAGCGCCTCGATATGGTGGTGCCGGTCGAGCGGCAGCCGCGTCACGATGGGAAATTCGTCGCCGTCGGCCTCGCGGAAGGCGCCCACCGTCTCGCCGACAATGGCCAGACGGACCGTGCGGTCGATTTCTCCCGGTGCGACACCGAGAAGGCCCGCCTTCTGCGTGTCGATGCCGAGATTGTAGTCGGTGCGGTCGAGGCGGACGGGGTTCACCACGTCGCGCGTTCCCTCGACGGATTCGATGACGCTCGTCGCCTCCGCCGCCAGCTCCTTCAGAATGTCGAGATCGGTGCCGAAAATGCGGACGGCGATCGGCGCCTCGATGGGCGGACCGTTCTGGAAGGTGCGCAGCACGATCTGCGCGCCCGGATACTTGTTGAACTCGGCGCGCAGCTCGTCATGCAGCTTCGGCGTCCGCTCGCGGTGGAACTCCGTCATCTGCACGAAGGCTTCGGCCTTGTTGGGGCGCTGCTCGCGCGCATTCTCGTTGTAGAAAATCTGCGGGTTGGAGCGGCCGGCATTGCCCATCACCCATTCGATCTCCGGGCGCTCCAGCAGTTTCTCCGTCACATAGTCGAGCGCCTTCGCGGTTTCCTCGATGCCGATGCCCTGCGGCATCTCGATGCGCACCACGAACTGGCGGCTGTCTGCCGGCGGGAAGAGGCTGAAGCCGATTACCGGGATGAGCGTGAAACTCGCGAAGCAGAGCGCCATGGCGCCGATCACGGTGCTGCGCGGCCAGGTCAGCGCGACATGGAGCAGGGGCCGGTAGAATTTATGGATGCCGCGCATCACCACGCGCAGGAAGATGTTGCCTTCCGGATGCGCCTTGTCGCTGAGAAGGCGGCTCGCAAGGAAGGGAATGATGGTGAGCGCGATGCCGAGCGATGCCGTGACGGTGAAGAGTACGGCGACCGGCAGGGAGCGCGTGAACTTGCCCGCTCCCTCCGGCAGGAAGAGAAGCGGCAGGAAGGCGAGGATCAGCGCCGCGGTGCAGCCGACCACGGCAAGCGATATCTGCGATGTCGCCGCGATCGCCGCCTCGTAGCGGCGTTTTCCCTCGCGCAGATGCCGTTCGATGTTCTCGACCACCACGATCGAATCGTCGACGAGAAGGCCGAGCGAGAGAACGAGGCCGGCAATCGAAAGCTGGTTGAGCGAAAAGCCCGTCGCGTTCAGCAGCGCGATGCCGACGGCGAGCGAAAGCGGGATCGACACCATGACGATGCCCGCCGCGCGAAGGCCGAGCGGCAGAAGCGTGATCATCACGAGGCTCACCGCTATGGCGAAATCGAGATAGAGGCGGTTCAGCCGGCTCGCGACCGAGATCGACTGGTCGAAGGCGCGCTCCATGCGCACATCGGCGGGCAGGCGTTCCTCGAAAGCGTCGAGCACTTCGAAAATGCCGTCGCGCACCTTGAAGACGTTCTGGCCTTCCTTCTGGTTCGCGGTGACGAAAGCCGCCCGCTCGCCATTGTACCAGCCGAGATAGGTCGCCTCTTCCGTCGCCCAGGACACTTCCGCCACGTCGCGGACGCGCACGATGTTGCCGTCGAAATTGCCGATCACCGTGTCGCGGATCTGTTCGAGATCGTCATAGCCGCCTGCGGTCTTGAGGTTGAAGCGCTGCGCGCCCGCATGGATCGGGCCGCCGGGCACATCGGCGGCATTCGCGCCAACGGCATTCGCGACCGCCGTCACGGGAATGCCGATCGCGGCGAGGCGGCCGAAGTCGAGCGCCACGCGCACTTCCGATTGCGGCAGCGCCCAGACCTCGGCATCGCGCACGCCGGGCACGCGGTAGAGCTCGTCCGTCAGGTCGTCGGCAAGGTCCTCGAGCACGCGGTTCGGCGCCGTTTCCGAAACGAGCGCGACCTGCACGATATTGGTGAGCGATGTGCGGAACTTGCTGATGTCGAGGCGGCGGATGCCGGAAGGAAGCGTGGGCCTCAGCGCGTTGATCTCGCGCACCACGTCGTCATATTTCTTGTCCGGGTCCGTCGACCAGTCGAACTCCACCTGGATGACGGCAAGTCCGTCCTCGGCGCGGCTCTTGATTTCCTTCAGATCGTCGAGCCGGTTCACCACATCCTCGATGGGGCGGATGACGAGCTTTTCGATGTCGGCGGGGTCGGCGCCCGGCAGTGCCACATTGACCACGGCGAAGGGGCCCTTGAGTTCCGGGTCCTCGGCGCGGGGAATCGAGTTGAAGGCGTTGAAGCCGATCGCCGCCAGCATGGCGAAGACGACGAGCGTGAATTGCCAGTTGCGGACGGCAAAGCCCGAAATATTGCTGAGGATCATGGCTGCGCCGTCTCCGGCGCGGCGGCGCGGGCCGCCTTGAGATCGGTGACGACCTTGATCTTCGCGCCGGGCCGCAGATAGGGCGCGCCCGCGCTCACCACGCGGTCGCCTTCCTTCAATCCGCCGGTGACGATGATGTCCTCGCCCATGAGATGCGACACCTGCACCCGCGCGGGGCGCACCGTCATGCTCTCCTCGTCGACGACATAGACATTCGCGCTCGAGCCATGGCCCTCGAGAATGGCGGTCGCGGGAATGGCGAGGTTCGCGGCGTTTTCCGCCGCGCGCGCGGGCTCGATCCGCGCCTGACCGATGAAGCCGCTCGCCGCGCCTTCCGGCAGGCCGGCAAGCTCAATCTCGACTTCAAATGTGCCGGTCCGCATCTCGCTCGCCGCGGAGATGCGCCGCACCGTGCCGGTGAAGCTCTCGCCGGGAAAGGCGTCGATTGTGACCTGCGCCGGGGCGCCCATGCGGATGCGCGCCACGTCGCGGTCGGCAAGGCCCGCTTTCATGATGAAGCCGCCGCCGCCCTGGCTCACGGTGAGGATGGGCGCGCCCGGATTGACGATCTCGTTCGGCTCGGCAAGGCGCGTCAGCACCACGCCGTCGGCAGGCGCCACGATGCGCGACAGGCTGCGGTTGAATTCGACGCGGGCGCGCTCCGCCGTTGCGACATCGAGCGCCGTCTCCGCGTCCTGGATCGTCTGGCGGCTCGCAAAGCCCTTTTCCGCGAGGGGGCGGAGCCGCTCCACATCGCGTTTCGCCTTTTCGACGGCCGAGGCGGCGCGGCTCGACTCGGCCGCGATCTCGCGCAGGTCGAGTTCGGCCAGCACATCGCCCTTGCGGACAAGGTCGCCCCGGTCGACGGCAATGGATTTCACAAGGCCGGAAATCTTGAAGGAGAGCACCGCCTCGCGGTCCGGGCGGACGATGCCATAGGCCGTCACATCCCCGGCCTCGGGCGCAGGGCGGGCAAGGGCCACCTGAACCGGAACGGCGTTTTCCGCCTCCGCGGCCGCCTTTCCGTTTGCTTCCTCGCCGCAGCCCGCGAGCAGACCCGCGCCCAATACTGCGGCCAACACCAGACGCGGCGAAGCAGCCATCCCCAACCCTCCTCAGTTACCTAACAGTGTTTATTTAGGGAGAGGCACATGCTGGTCAAGCCTACCGAACGGTGTTAATTAGCGGCATGGATAAAAAAGTCGTGAAGACGCAGGGGAAACAAGGGGCGGTGCCGTCCAAGCCCCGCCGCAAGCGGCTCTCGCCGGAGGAGCGGCGTGGCCAGATCGTTGCCGCCGCGCGTTCCCTTTTCGCTGCCGAAGGCACCGACAATGTCTCGATGCGCAAGATCGCGAAGCGCGTCGGCATCACGCAGGCGGCCATCTATCAGCATTTCGAGAACAAGGAAGCTATCTTCTTCGTCATCATCGAGGGCTTTTTTGCGGAGTTGCTCGCCGCCCTTGAAACGGCGATTGCAGAGGAGACGGAGCCGCTTCTCAGGCTGCGCCGATCCATGCGCGCCTATATCGAACATGGTCTGTCGCGGCCCGAGGAGTATCGCCTCGTCTTCATGACGCCCATGTCGGGACTTGCCCGGGCAGGGCTCGCCGTGCCCCGGACGGACGAAGCGCGCAACACCCCTTCCAAGGGCTCGCTTTCCTTCGATGTGCTGGACCGTGCGGTGCGGGATGTGGCGCTCGCCGGCCGCACGCGCTACGCCGACACCGACCTGCTGGCCGAAGCCGCCTGGGCGGCGATGCACGGCATCGTCTCGCTGCTCATTACCCATGACCAGTTTCCCTGGACCGACCGCGAGCGGATCGTCGAATTCCAGCTCGACCTCGTGTTCAGGGGGCTGCTGCATGACAAATGCCCCATGCGCCAGGCGCTCGCGGGCACGTTCTGACTCTTTTTTCTTCCCGAAGTTCCAGCGTTTCCGCGGGTTTGACCGGCGGGGGCCAAAACTGACTGGCCGTCTAGTTGACTATTTCGTCACCAAATGACCAATTAGTCAGAAGATCGGAAGGGAGGACGTCATGGCCCGTCAGGCCGCTGCCAGCATGGAAGAGCCCGGTTCGCGGCGGCGCGAGCGGATGCGCGCCATTCTGGTGGAAGCGGCGCTCCGGCTCTTCGCGAAGCAGGGCGTCGATGCAACGACCATCGACGAGATCGTCCAGGTCGCGGGCGTCGCGAAGGGCACCTTCTACAACTATTTCACCGACCGGGCGGATATTGCGCGGGCCGTCGCCGCCTTCGTCCGCCATTCGATGAATGCGGCGGTCGAGGAGATCAATCGCGGCATCGGCGATCCGGCCGAGCGCATCGCGCGCGGCATACGCCTCTTCATGGCGGGCACGGTGCTCGATCCGGTCAAGGCCGCCATGCTCGCGCGCATCTACGATGCAGGCGCCGCACTCGATGCGGAAGGCAATGCCCATCTTCTCGGTGACATTCGCGACGGCATCGCCAGGGGCCGCATCCGCGTGCCGGGCGAGCTTGCGGCGCTTCATCTCGTCGTCGCGCTCGGCACCATCGCAATCCGCCATCTGCTCGACCGGCGCGAAAGCGGCATTTCCGGCGAGGAGATCCTGCGCGGCGAGGGATATGCCAGCGAGATGGCGGCGGTGCTGCTTGCCGGGCTCGGCCTCACGCATGACGAGATCGGGGAGATTCTCGCCCGCCCCTTCGACGCAAGCGGCATCACACTCTTCGGCTAGGCGCAACAGCGCGGGAGGAAAAGATGATCAAGGTAACCGATATTGCCTATGTGCGCTTTCGCGCGCCCGATCTCGACGAGATGGAGAAATTCCTGCTCGAGTTCGGCATGGTCCGCGCCGAGCGCCGCGACAAGTCGCTTTTCATGCGCGGCACGGATCCGCTTCCCTTCGGCCATGTGACGGAGCTTGGAGAGCCCGGCTTCATCGGCCTCGGCTTCTATGCCGAAAGCGTCGCCGATCTCGAAAGGCTCGCGGGCGAGCACGGTCTTGCCGCGAGCGATAGCGATGCACCGGGCGGCGGCCTGCGCCTTCGCTTCACCGACCCCAACGGCTTCGAGGTCGATGTCGTTGCGGGGCAGCAGAAGCCCGCCGCATTGCCGGTGGCGCGCCACCTCGTCCACAATGATGGCGAGGAGCGTCCCCGTCAGGGCGCACCGCTTCGCGTACAGCCCGGCCCAAGCCAGGTGAAGCGTCTCGGCCATTGCGTCATCAATGTGCGCGATTTCCGCGAAAGCGAAGCCTGGTACAAGTCGCGCTTCGGCCTTGTCACGTCCGACGAAATCGAGATCGCGCCCGGCGCGCCCATCGGCGCCTTCCTGCGCTGCGACCGGGGCGCAACGCATGTCGATCATCACACGCTCTTTCCCGTCGGCACGGGCACGCCCGGCTTCAATCACGCCGCCTTCGAAGTGGCAAACTTCGACGACCTGATGGCCGGCCGCGAAGTGCTGGCGCAGTCGGGCCGCCGCCATGAGTGGGGTGTCGGCCGTCACATTCTCGGCAGCCAGATTTTCGACTATTGGCGCGACCCTTGGGGCCACACGGTCGAACACTGGACCGATGGCGACCTCTTCAACAATGAAACGCCCCCCAATGTCGTCGGCATCGATCAATTGATGGGCAATCAATGGGGCCCGCCCGCGCCGCCCAGCATGGGTTCGTAAGCGGGAAACAGGAGACGGAAATGAAACTCGCAACATTCGACTACAAGGGCGAGACGCGGATCGGCGTCGTTACCGGCGGCGGCATCGTCGATCTGTCCGCGGCCGCGCCCTCGTTGCCGCGCGACATGGTGGCGCTCATCTCCAGCGACAAGGCGATGGCGGAAGCACGCGCCGCGGCGGCGAAGGGCTCGGCCATTCCGCTTGCCGATGTGCATCTTCTCGCGCCTGTTCCTTTCCCCGGCAAGGTGCTCGCCATCGGTCTCAACTACCGCGACCATGTCGAAGAGTCCGGCCAGCCCATGCCCGAGCATCAGGTCTGGTTCAACAAGCAGCACAATTGCATCAACGGCCCTTACGACGATGTGGCTTTGCCCGCCGTCTCCTCGCTTCTCGATTACGAGGCGGAGATGTGTTTTGTCATCGGCAAGCGTTGCAAGCATGTGCCGAAGGAACGCGCGCATGAGGTGATCGCCGGTTATTTCGTCGGTAACGATGTCAGCGTACGCGACTGGCAGCTCCGCACGAATACTTGGCAGATCGGCAAGAGCTTCGATACGCATGGTCCCATCGGGCCGTGGATCGTCACGCCGGACGAAGTGGGCGATCCCCATGCGCTCGATATCAAGTGCTGGGTGAATGGCGAGCTGCGCCAGAACTCCAACACGAAGCATCTCATCTTCAACTGCTTCGACCAGATCGCGCATCTCTCCCAGGCCTTCACGCTCGATCCGGGCGATGTGATCTTCACCGGCACATCGGGCGGCGTTGGCGCGGCCATGAAGCCGATGCAGTTCCTGAAGGAAGGCGATGTCGTGCGCGTCGAGGTGGAAAAGCTCGGCCATATCGAAAATCGCGTCGTGCCGGAAAAGGCAGAGACGGTGATCGGCTGAGAGGCGGCATCATGCGCGAGGAAACGGAAGTTCTGATCGTCGGGCTCGGTCCCGTTGGTGCGGCGCTCGGCGTCTATCTCGGACGCATGGGCGTCAGCGCCATCGCCATTGAGCGCGACAGCGAAGTCTATCCGATGCCGCGCGCGGCCCATCTCGATCACGAGACGATGCGCCTTCTCCATCTCGCGGGCGGCGCGGAAGCCGTAGCCGGCGCAAGCCAGCCGCTTTCGGCTTACGAGTTCCGCAATGCGGCGGGCGAATTGCTGATGGGCTTTTCGCCGAAGGGCGAACTTGCGCCCACCGGCTGGCCCTGGACATCGATGTTCCATCAGCCGACGCTCGAACATGCGCTCCGCGCACGCCTTGCAACGCTCCCCTCCGTTTCCGTCCGTCTCGGCCAGGCGTTGAAAACTTGGCGCGCGGAAGGCGAGGGTGTTGTTGCCGAAGTCGAAACGCCTGAAGGCGTGAAGGAAATTTCCGCACGCTTTCTTGTGGGCTGCGATGGCGGCAACAGCACGGTCAGGCGCGGCGCGGGCATCACCTTCGACGATATGGGTTTCGACGAGCCCTGGCTCGTCATCGACACGGTGCTGGCAGGCGGCGTCACGCGCATCTCGACGGTCGGCCTCCAATATTGCGATCCCGCGCGGCCGGTCACGTCGATGCCAATGGCGCCGGGGCGGCATCGTTTCGAGTTCATGCTGCTGCCGCATGAAAGGCCCGAAGATGTCGTGAGCGACGAGGCGATTGCCGCCATGATCGCGCCTTATCACGATCCCGCGCAATTCGGGATCGAGCGCCGTGCCGTCTATCGCTTTCATGCGCTGATCGCGAAGGAGTGGCGCAAGGGCCCGGTCATTCTCGCGGGCGATGCCGCCCATCAGATGCCGCCTTTCCTCGGGCAAGGTCTCTGCTCGGGTACGCGCGATGCCGCCAATCTCGCCTGGAAGATCGAGGCGGTGCTCAGGGGCCGCGCGGGCGATGCGCTGCTCGACGCCTATCAGGCGGAGCGCGAGCCCCATGTTCGCATGATAACCGGCATGGCGGTCGCGCTCGGCAGGATCGTCTGCACGCAGGATGTGGAAGCCGCCTGCGCCCGCGACAAGGACATGCTCGCCGCGCCGGAAGACAAGCGCATGAACGAGATGATTGCGCTTGAAGGATTGAAGTCCGGCGTGCTGCCGGGCGGCGGCATGGTCGCGCCGGATGCGCGCTTCATGCGCGCCCGTCTCGACGATGCGGCGGGCTTTGCGCCCATCCTCGTTGTCCGCGAGGAGAGCGAGGCCTCGCGCGGCTTTGCGGCGTCGGGCGGCTTTGCCGTTTCGCTTTCCGCGCTCGGCAGCGGCGCCGCCTTCTTCAAGGAGATGATGGGCGGCGCGCCTGCGCTTCTCGTCCGTCCGGACCGCTATGTCTTCGGCGCGGGCGAGACGGCGGCGCTCCTTGCCGCCTGGAAGGCCTATCTCGCGGGCGGCGGCGTGGCGGCAAACATCGCTGCGGCATGACGCCACTGGAAGGACATCCCGTCTTCTGCTCATAATTCCCTGTCAGCGTCTTCGTTTCAGGGGAGGAAGAAGATGTCCGATCTGTCCGCCGGTCCGGCCTTGCCGGGCAGCCTGCCGCGCATCCACACCATGACATTCGGCGATCTCGCCTTTGCGCTGAAAGCGGGGTTTCGGGATTTCCTGCGCGCGCCCTTGTTCGGCCTCGTCATTGGCGGCCTCTTTGCGCTGATCGGCGCGGTCATCGTCGCCTCGCTCACGGTCTGGCAGCTGCCCTGGCTCATCTATCCCTTCGCCATCGGCTTTCCGCTGGTCGGGCCCTTTGCGGCCGTGGGGCTCTACGAGGTGAGCCGGAGGCTTGCCGCGGGCGAGCGGCCCGCATGGCGCGATGTCGTCTCTGTCATCTGGGCGCAGCGCCGCCGCGAAGTCTCGTGGATGGCCTTCGTCATGCTCTTCGTCTTCTGGGTCTGGATGTATCAGGTGCGGCTCCTGATCGCGCTTTTCCTCGGCCTCGTTTCCTTCGCCTCTTTCGAACAGTTCCTCACCGTGGTCTTCACCACGCAGGACGGGCTCCTCTTTCTCGGTATCGGCCATGTGGTGGGCGGGGTGCTGGCGCTCGTCCTTTTCTCGATCACCGTCATCTCGATCCCGCTGCTGCTCGACCGGGAGGTGGACATGGTCACCGCCATGATCACTTCCATCAAGACGGTGTTTCAGAGCCCCTTGGTCATGCTCGGCTGGGGCGTCTTCGTGACGCTTGGCGTGCTCGCCGCCTCTCTTCCCCTGTTTCTCGGGCTTTTCGTGGTGCTGCCGGTCTTCGGCCACGCCACCTGGCACCTCTACAAGCGGGCCCTGCCCTGACCCTGCGTCAATTTAGTCCGCCCCGCGGAAATTTAGGGTATTGACCCTAGATTTCATGGCCTCAAGATAGGGCCATTGAAATCCGGCGACCGAAGAAGCGCCGCCCAAGGGAAAGAGACAGGAAATGACAGGAACGGACACGCTTGAAAGGCCGGAGGCAAAGGGCGCCTCCAAGGCCGAGCATTTCGACGTCGTCATCGTCGGCGCCGGCATTTCGGGCATCGGCTCGGCCTGGCATCTGCAGCAGCAGGCGCCGGACAAGAAATTCGTCATCCTCGAGGCGCTCGACAGTTTCGGCGGCACCTGGCACATGCACCGCTATCCGGGCATCCGCTCCGACAGCGATCTCTTCACCTTCGGCTATCGCTTCAAGCCCTGGACCGGCGCCCCCATCGCGACGGCGGAAGAGATCCTCACCTATATGAACGAGGTGATCGAGGAGAACGACCTCAAGCGCCATATCCGCTACAGCCATCGCATCTCCTCGGCCACCTGGTCGAGCAAGGACAATCTCTGGACGGTCGAGGCGACGCGCACCGACACGGGCGAGCGCTTCACCTTCACCTGCAACTTCCTCTGGATGTGCCAGGGCTATTACCGCCATGCCACCGGCTATACGCCGGAATGGAAGGACATGGAGAAGTTCAAGGGCCGCATCGTCCATCCGCAGACCTGGCCTGAAGATATCGACCTCAAGGGCAAGAATGTCGTGGTGATCGGCTCGGGCGCGACGGCGGCAACGCTCGTCCCGGCCATCGCGGGCGATTGCGGCCATGTCACGCTGCTGCAGCGTTCGCCGACCTATTTCATTCCGGGCCGCAACGAGAACGAGCTTGCGAACCGGTTGCGCGAACTGCAGGTGGACGAGGCGTGGATTCACGAGATCACGCGCCGCGAAATCCTGCACAACCAGAAGGAATTTGCGCGCCGCTCCTTCGAGGAGCCTGAGGAAGTGAAGAAGGAACTGCTCGATGCGGTGCGCCTCTTCCTGCCGGAAGAATTCGTGCAGAAGCATTTCACGCCGCGCTACCGCCCGTGGCAGCAGCGCGTCGCCTTCGTGCCCGATGGCGACATCTTCCAGGGCATCGCGTCGGGCAAGGCGTCGGTCGAAACCGACGAGATCGAACGCTTCACGGAAAAGGGCATCCTGCTCAAATCCGGCAAGGAGCTCGAGGCCGACATCATCGTCACCGCGACGGGCTTCAATCTCTGCGTCATGGGCGATATCGACTTCACGGTCGATGGCAAGCCGGTCAATTTCGCCGACACCGTCACCTATCGCGGCATGATGTTCACCGGCGTGCCGAACCTCGTCTGGGTGTTCGGCTACTTCCGGGCGAGCTGGACGCTGCGCGTCGATATTCTCGGCGATTTCGTGACGCGGCTTCTCAACCACATGTCGAAGCTCGGCAAGAAGAAGGTCACGGTGGCGCTCCGCCCCGAAGACCACAACATGACGCTCCAGCCCTGGATCGATCCGGACAATTTCAATCCGGGCTATCTCCAGCGCGGCATGCATCTCCTGCCGAAATGCGGCGACAAGCCCGAATGGCAGCACACGCAGGACTACTGGACCGAGAAGGACGTGGTGCCGAAGATCGACCTCACGGGCAAGGAATTCGTCTACGAGTAAGTCCCGCTACCGGACACGAAAAAGGCGGCTCGAAGGAGCCGCCTTTTTTGCTTGTCCAACATTGTCATTGCCGGGCTTGACCCGGCAATCCAGAAGGCGCGTTAGCGCCGTCATTCTTTGCAAAAATCCGGCGCATGCCACCGAAGACATTTTGCGAAGCGAGACGCCGCCTGCAGGCGGCTTCTGGACCCCCGGGTCAAGCCCGGGGGTGACAGAGGAGAGTGAGGCTATTCTCCCCTCACGCCGCCTTGCGCTTCATCCGGTAGCGTACGGGAAGGCGCTTCAGGCCGGAGACGAAGCTCGCTTCCACGAAGGCCGGGTCGCCCGCGAGTTCGATATGGTCGAGCCGCGCCAGCAGTTCCTTGTAGAGCGCCTTGATCTCCATCTTGGCGAGATGCTGGCCAAGGCAGAGATGCGCGCCATAGCCGAAGGCGAGGTGCTTGTTGGGCGAGCGTTCGATGCGGAAGGAGAAGGGGTCCTCGAAGGCTTCCTCGTCGCGGTTCGCCGACCAGTAGCACATCAGCAGATTGTCGCCCGCCCTGATCTTCTGGCCCCGCAGCTCGTAATCCACCGCCGCCGTGCGGAAGAAATGCTTCACCGGCGTCGTCCAGCGGATCATCTCGTCGATGGCGCCGTTCAGATACTTCTCCGGATCGGATTTGAGCTTGGCGAACTCGTCCGGGTTCTGCATCAGCGCGAGCAATCCGCCCGCCGCCGTCGAGCTTGTCGTGTCGTGGCCGGCCGTCGCCACGATGATGTAGTAGGACATGGCTTCGAGATGGCCGATGGGCTCGCCGTCGATCGTCGCATTGGCGATCACGCTCGCCACATCGTCCTTCGGGTTCTTGCGGCGGTCCTCGGTGAGCGCGTTGAAGTAGTTGAAGAAGTCCGTCACCGTGTTGACGTTGAAGTCCGACTGTTCGCGGCGCATTTCCGGGTCGGTCGAGCCGAAGAGTTCCTGCGTCAGCTTCAGCATGATAGGCTCGTCTTCCTCCGGCACGCCGAGCACCGTCATGATGACGCGCAGCGGATACCAGACCGCGACGTCCGACACGAAGTCGCATTGCCCGCCCTGCGCTTCCAGCCGGTCGATATATTTCTCGGCCAGCGCGTCGACGCGCGCCGAGATCGCCTTCAGGTTCGGCGGCATGAACCAGGCCTGCGTCAGCCCGCGATAGTTGCGATGGTCGGGATTGTCCATGTCCACCAGCGAACGGATCAGCTTCGACTGGCCGCCGGTGAATTCCTTCACCTTCTCCTCGACCTCGATGGTCTGCAGCGTCAGGCGCGGATCGTTCAGGAACTTGTCGTTCTGCCGTTCCACTTCCATGATGTCGGCATGCTTCGAGACGGTCCAGAACGGGCGATAGCCGTCGGGCTCCGTCCAGCGCACCGGGTCTTCCGCGCGCAGCCTGGTGAAGAGCTTGTGAAACTCGTCGATATGGGCGTAGGTCTTGGGGTCGACGATGGCATTGTCGATCGATTTGTCGCTCATGCGGGTCCTCCCGGGCGGTTCGCCCTGTTCCTTTTCTCGCGGCGGCGGTGCAAATTCGGTCAGCCTTCGGGATGGGCCGCTCTGACGTTGCGTAAACCGCCAAGTTGTTGTGCAGCAAGGCTTTCTCGCAACTCTGGGCAGAGTTTTGCGAACTTGCAAGCGCTTGTTTCCGGCTGGACAAGGCCTGTCCCATGTTGAAGATACCGGGCAAATACGCGGATCGACGGCTTGCAGCGACAGACCGTGTATATACATATTCAGGAAGCGTCATTGCTCCGCCGCCCTGCGCGGGCGGGGCGAGCCAACCAAGGAGACATCGACATGGCTGAAGCCTATATCGTCGCCGCCGCCCGCACCGCCGGCGGCCGCAAGGGCGGCAAACTGAAGGATTGGCATCCCGCCGATATGGGCGGCAAGGTCATCCAGGATCTGGTGAAGCGCACCGGCGTCGATCCGGAACTCATCGAGGACGTGATCGTCGGCTGCGTCGACCAGGCGGGCGAGCAGGGCATGAACATCGCGCGCAACGCGGTGCTCGCGGGCGGCCTGCCGGAAAGCGTTCCGGCGACCTCCGTCGACCGTCAGTGCGGCTCCTCGCAGCAGGCGCTTCACTTCGGCGCGCAGGCGGTCATGTCGGGCGCCATGGATGTCGTCATCGCGGCAGGCATCGAAAGCATGACGCGCGTGCCGATGGGCATGCCGATCTCGCTGCCGTTCAAGAACGGCTTCGGCATCTACAAGAGCCCGAACATGGAAGAGCGCTACCCGAACATCCAGTTCAGCCAGTTCGCGGGCGCCGAAATGATGGCGAAGAAATACGGCCTCACGAAGGACCAGCTCGACGAATACGGCTACAACAGCCACCAGAAGGCCATCAAGGCGACGCAGGCCGGCCTCTTCGACCGGGAAATCGTGCCGCTCGAAGTGACGCTGGAAGACGGCTCGAAGGAAATCCACAAGATCGATGAAGGCATCCGCTTCGATGCCTCGCTCGAGGCGATCAAGGGCGTGAAGCTCCTCGCCGAAGGCGGCGCGATCACGGCCGCCACCTCCTCGCAGATCTGCGACGGCGCGTCGGGCGTGCTGATCGTCAACGAGAAGGGCCTGAAGGCGCTCGGCGTCGAGCCGCTCGCCCGCATCCATCACATGACGGTGGTCGGCGGCGATCCGGTCATCATGCTCGAAGCCCCGATCCCCGGCACCGAAAAGGCGCTGAAGAAGGCCGGCATGAAGATCGACGACATCGACCTCTATGAAGTGAACGAAGCCTTCGCCTCCGTGCCGGTCGCCTGGGCGAAGCATCTCGGCGCCGATCCCGCGCGCCTCAACGTGCATGGCGGCGCCATCGCGCTCGGCCATCCGCTCGGCGCCTCGGGCACCAAGCTCATGGCGACGCTCGTCCATGCGCTCAAGGCCCAGAACAAGCGCTACGGCCTGCAGACCATGTGCGAAGGCGGCGGCCTCGCCAACGTCACGATCGTCGAGCGCCTCTGAGGCGCGGATCGTCCGCAGCGAACGGAACGGAAAGGGCGGTGCTTCGGCGCCGCCCTTTTTTCATCGGGCGCTGTATAATTCCGCCGTCAGGGCAGAGGAGCCGGGCCATGCAGGGCGAGAGAGGCGACGACACCGTGCAACATCGCTGCTTCATTTGCGGGCCGGGGCGCCGGCGGCCCGGCCTCGTGCCGCTCTCCTCCGTCCGCGAGCCGATCCACGCGCTCATCCGCGCCGAACATCCGGATGCGCCGGCCGATGGCGCGATCTGCCCCCGCCATCTCAATGCCTATCGCGACCTTTATGTCCGCCGCGCCATAGAGGCGGACAAGGGCGAGCTCGACGAACTCGAACGCGAGGTCGTCCGCAGTCTCGAGGAAGACGAGATCCTTGCCGAGAATGCCGAGGAGGTCTTCGACGAGGAACTGACGCTCGGCCAGCGCGCGGCGGATGTCATTGCCACCTTCGGCGGCAGTTGGGCCTTTATCGGAAGTTTCGCCGCGGTGCTGGCCGGCTGGATCGCGCTCAATGTGGTCGGCCTCTTCGCACGGCCCTTCGATCCCTTTCCCTTCATCCTGCTCAATCTCGTGCTGTCCTGCCTCGCGGCCATTCAGGCGCCGATCATCATGATGAGCCAGAACCGGCAGGAAGCGCGCGACCGCATCCGCGCCCGCAACGACTACAAGGTCAATCTGAAGGCCGAACTCGAAATCCGGCACCTGCATGAGAAGCTCGACCATCTGCTCATCCACCAATGGCAGCGGCTGATGGAAATCCAGCAGATTCAGGTCGAGTTGATGAACGAGATCGCCCGGCGCGGGCCGTCGCACCGCAACGAGGGATGATGCGCCCCGTAGCGGGCGCGTCCCCTGCCCATTCCCGGATGAGTATTCAGGCTACGCAATTTCCCGCCGAACCTGTTACACTTTGCGGAAGCCGTGGGTCCGGGGGAGCGGCGTCATGACAATGAAGCCCATAAAATGAAGATGAAGGAACTGGAGGCCGCGACCGGTATCGGCCGCGAGACCATCCGCTACTATATCCGCGAAGGATTGCTGCCAGAGCCCGTGCGCCCGAAGCGCAATGTCGCCGCCTATGGCAAGGAGCATGTCCGGCGGCTCAATCTCATCCGCCGCTTGCAGCAGGAACGCCATCTCCCCCTGTCGGTCATCAAGACCATCGTCACCTCCGAAGTCGTCGAGGCGCCGAGCCAGGGCTTCGAACGGCTGATCGGGCTTGAGGTCGCGCTCGGGCCGCTGCTCGCCGAGGGGCGCAATCTCAGCCCCATGCGGATCGAGGATCTGTCGGAAAAGACCGGCCTCGACCTGAAGGAAATTCGCGCCTTCGCCGCAAGCGGCTTCATCTTCATCGATCACCGGGAAGACGGGGACTGGCTTAACCAGCGCAATGTCCGCCTGATCGAACTCATCGCGGAGGCGCGCCGCCTCGGCTTCACGCCCGATATCGGCTACACGGTGGACAGCTACGACATCTATGTGCAGATGACGGACTGGATGGCGCGCCGGGCAGTGGTCGGTTTCTACAGCCGTCTCGGCGACAAGCTCGACCAGCCGGAAGCCGCGAAGCTCGGCGTCGAGGGCATCCGCTTCCTCAATGAAGTGCTGCCGATCATGGTGATCGAGCGCATCGTGCGCATGGTCGAGCAGATCAGCGCGAGCGGCGGTGAACTGCCGAGCATCGAGGGCGACGAGTGACGGCGCCTCAGTCGCCCAGCACCAGCGTGTCGGACTTGCGCCAGTAGACCCAGTATTCCTCGCCGGCCTTGAAGGTATATTCCTCGATATCGCGCGACAGGTTCGAGATGTCGGCCTGCAGCGGCTGGCCGAGGCCGATGTCGAAGAAGACATTCGAATAGCTGCCGAAATAGGCGACTTCGCCGACCTTGCCCTTCACCTTGATGAGGGCGGGGTCGGCCGGTTCCTTCTCGTCCACGAAAATCTTTTCCGGCCGCACGGCAAGCGCCACCTTGCCCGTTGCCGTGCCGGAGAGCGTTACCTCGCCAAGCGGCGGCGCCGTCACGCGCACGGCGCCATCGCCCGCCGCCACCGCATCGCCCTCGATCATGTTGATCTTGCCGATGAAGTCGGCGACGAAGCGGTTTGCCGGCATTTCATAGAGTTCGGCGGGCGGGGCCACCTGCTGCACCTTGCCCTGCGCCATCACGGCGATGCGATTCGCCATGGAGAGCGCTTCCGACTGGTCATGCGTCACGATGACGAAGGTGATGCCGACCGTCTTTTGCAGCCGCACGAGTTCGAGCTGCATCGCCTCGCGCAGCTTCGCGTCGAGGGCTGAAAGCGGTTCGTCGAGCAGCAGCACTTTCGGGCGCTTCACCAATGCGCGGGCAAGCGCGACGCGCTGGCGCTGGCCGCCCGACATTTCGTCCGGCATGCGCTTGGCGAGATGGCCGAGCTTCACGAGGTCGAGGGCTTCGGCAACGCGTTCCTTGATTTCCCTGGCCGGCCGGCGCTCCATCTTGAGGCCGTAGCCGACATTCTGCTCGACCGACATGTGCGGAAACACCGCATAGGACTGGAACACCATGTTCACGGGCCGCTTGTTCGGCGCCACGTTCGACATGTCCTGCCCGTCGATGATGACCTGGCCGCCGGTCGGCACCTCGAAGCCCGCCAGCATGCGCAGGAGCGTGGTCTTGCCGCAGCCCGAAGGCCCGAGCAGCGCGAAGAACTCGCCGCGCTTCACCTCGAGGTCCACGCCATCCACCGCCTTCACGGTGCCGCCATAGAGCTTCGAAACATTCTTGATCTGGATGATGGGTGCGTCGGACATGGTTCGATGGCTTTCTAGTGAGCGGACTTGCCGATCATGTTGTTGCGGTTCTGCACCCAGAGCGCCACGGCGGTCACGACGAGCGTCACCAGAATGAGAACCGTGGAGGCGGCGTTCACTTCCGGCGTCACCGAGAAACGCACCATGGAATAGATTTTCACCGGGAAGGTCACCGTGTCCGGACCGGCGGTGAAGAAGGTGATCACGAAGTCGTCGAGCGAGAGCGTGAAGGCCAGCAGCGCGCCCGCAATGAGGCCGGGCTTCATATGCGGCACCACCACGTCGCGGAAGACGCGGTATTCGCTCGCGCCGAGGTCGCGCGCGCATTCCGACAATTCGCGGTTGAAGCTTTCGAGCCGCGCGCGGATCACGATGGCCGCGAAGGGGAAGGCGAAGGCGATATGCGCGATGGTGATCGAGCCGAGATTGATCGGCCAGGGCAGGCCCGCAGGCCAGCCGATCCGCGCGAAGAACACCATCATCGCAACGCCCATGCAGATTTCGGGAATGACGATGGGCAGCGCCATGCCGCCTTCATAGACGGCCTTGCCCGGAAAGCGGTAGCGCCAGAGCACATAGGCGGTGAGCGCGCCGAGGATCGTGCTCACCACGGTCGTCATCAGGGCGATCGTCAGCGAATTCGCGAAGGCGAGCATCAGCGAATCGTTGTTCCAGAACTTCACGTAGTAGTCGGTCGTGAAGCCGCGCCAGACGACGTTGCGGCGGCTGTCGTTGAAGCTGAAGGCCATGAGGCCGATGATCGGCGCATAAAGGAAGAAGAGCGTCACGGCCACGATGGCGCGCAGCCAGAAGCGCCGCGCATAGTCGAGCGGGCCGATCGGATCGGGATTGCGGCGGAAGATACTCATCTCCTGTCTCTCATCTTCTGTCTCCCCGGCCTTCCTTCCTCATCAGCACGGCACGGATCGCCAGCGCGAAGAAGGTCGCATACATGAGCAGGAAGGAGAGCGCCGCGCCGAAGGGCCAGTTGTTCGCCTGCTTGAACTGGCTCGCGATCACATTGGCGATCATGTAGCTGTCCGTGCCGCCCAGCAGGTCGGGCGTGAGGTAGGAGCCCATCGCCGGAATGAAGGTGATGATGACGCCCGACGCGATGCCGGGCAGCGCCAGCGGCACCACGATCAGGAAGAAGGTGCGGAAATGCCCTGCGCCGAGGTCGAGGCTCGCTTCCAGATAGGAACGGTCGAGCCGGTCGAGCGCCGCATAGAGCGGCAGCACCATGAAGGGCAGGTGGACATAGACAAGGCCGAAGATCACGGCCGTGTTGTTGTAGAGCAGCGCCATGGGCCGGTAGGGCCCGATCAGCATGTTGTCGCCGAGCCCCACGAAGGAGAGCAGCCAGTCGGCATGGGTGACGAGCCAGTCGAGCCCGTTATTGATGAAGCCGTTGGTGCGCAGCACCGCGATCAGCGCATAGGTGCGGATCAGCAGGTTCGTCCAGAAGGGCAGGATGACGAGCAGCAGCAGCCACATTCGCATGGTGGGCTTGGAAAAGACGATGGCGATGGCGACCGGAAAGGCCACCACCACGCAGATCGCGGTCGTAGCGGCCGCCATCCAGATCGACTTCCAGAAAATGCCGAGATAGACGGGCTCCAGCGCGCGCGCATATTGGCGCAGGTTCCAGTCGAGCGTGATCTCGACGATGCCCGTCTTGGAGCTGAAGCTGTAAAGCCAGATCAGCGACAGCGGGATGATGAAGAAGGCGACCAGCCAGAAGGTGGGCGGGGCCATGCTGACCCAGAAGGCACGAGCCGAACTCTTCCAGTTTTCCATGCAGCAGCCCCCCGAAGGGCAAACAGAACATCAGACACAAAACCAGGCGGGCAAGTCACCCGCCGTGAAGCCGGCAGCCGGATGGCGCGATTTCCCCTCGCGCCGCGGCCCTCCCGCTTTCCTTTTCCGCGCCCGAGAAAAGCATGATCGCGGAAAAGGAAAAAGGGCGGAATTGAAAAGGGCGGGCAATTTCTTGCCCGCCCCTTGCCCCCTGGTCAGGCGGCGTTGATCTTGGTGCAGAGGGCCTCGCGCATCTGCGTGACTTCCTCGCCCAGATATTCGGCATATTCCGAGGCTTCCACCACATCTTCCGGCGGGAAGATGTCCGGGTTGTTCCGGTAATCCTCGTCCATCAGCTCGTAGCCCGCCTTGTTCGGCGTCGCATACTGGATGTAGTCGGTGATGAGCTGGTTCGGCTCGGCGGCGTGAATGTAGTTGATGAAGGCGTGGGCATTGTCCACGTTCTTCGCATTCGCCGGAATGGCCAGCACGTCTTCCCAGAGAATGCCGCCTTCCTTCGGAACGACATAGTCCACATCGTCGTCTTCCGTCATCAGCTGCACGATGTCGCCATTATATTCCATGGTGACGTCGACTTCGCCGGCGGCGAGCAGGTCCTGGCCGTTATCCTCGGCAAAGGCCTTGATGTTCTTCTTCTGCTTGATGATGAGTTCGGCCGCCGCCTCGTTCTCGGCCTTGTCGGTCGAGTTCAGCGAATAGCCGAGATATTTCAGCGCGCAGCCGAGCATGGTGCCGCAGTCCGAGAGCAGCGCGATCTTGCCGGCGTGCTCGTCGCTGTCGTAAAGCACCTTCCAGCTGTCCGGCACGCCGCTCACGGCGGACTTGCGGTAGCCGATGCCGACCGTGCCCCACATATAGGGAAGCGAATATTTACGGCCCGGATCGAACGGCTCGTCCATGAAGCGCGGGAAGAGGTTCGACATGTTCGGGATCTTCGAATGGTCGAGTTCCTGGACCATGTTCGCCGCGATCATGCGGGGCAGCCAGTCGTTCGACGGCACGATCACGTCATAGGCGACATTGCCGCCGCGCATCTTGGCGAAGAGTTCCGACACGTCGGCAAAGGTGTCCACCGTCACGCCGATGCCGGTTTCCTCGGTGAAGTCCGCTAGCGTCGTTTCGCCGATATAGGTGTCCCAGTTGGCGAAGACGACATTGCCCGCCTGCGCGGACGCGAATTTCGGTTTGGCGGTCAGCGTCAGGCCGACGGCCGCGGCGCCGGTCACGAACTGGCGGCGCGACAGCGCTCCGATCAGCCCGGGCATGCCTCTTTTGCGGTTCATGGAAGTGATCCTCCGATTGAGATTTTGCGTCCAGCCCCTGCCGTTGAGGTCGAGCGGCCGAGATCGTCAGTGTTCAATGGTTTTTCCGTAAGCGCAAGCAAACCCGGCATGTTGCCTCACCCCGGCGTCGAGAATCTTAAACGGGGGTTTGCGTCTTTTTCCGGGCGGCGCTGCACATGACAAAAAATTCACGCGGGGCGGCGGACTCCCATGTGCGCTGCAAAATAATTCGGCAGGGCGGGGCTTGCGCCCTCCCGGCTCCCCCCCAAATGGCGCTGGCCGCCCGGGCAATAAAATGGCACGTTAAGCGCCAATAGATTGCGCCGGCCCGCCGGCCACACAGGAGCAGCCCCATGATCGATCTCTACACCGCCTCCACGCCCAATGGCTGGAAAGCCTCGATAACGCTGGAAGAACTCGGCCTGCCCTACGAGGTCCATGCGATCGAGCTGCAGAAGAACCAGCAGAAGGAACCGGCTTTCCTCGCCATCAATCCGAACGGGCGTATCCCCGCCATCGTCGATCGCGACGAGGGCGATTTCGCGGTTTTCGAGTCCGGCGCCATTATGATCTATCTTGCCGAGAAAACGGGCAGGCTGATGCCCGCCGATGCAAAGGGCAGATCGCGCGTCATCCAGTGGCTCATGTTCCAGATGGGCGGCGTCGGCCCGATGATGGGTCAGGCCAATGTCTTTTTCCGCTACTTCCCCGAAAAAATTCAGTCCGTCATCGACCGCTACCAGAACGAATCGCGCCGCCTCTTCGCCGTTCTCGACGGGCATCTGAAGGAAAACGAGTATCTCGCGGGCGATTATTCGATTGCCGACATCGCCAACTGGTCATGGGTCCGCACACATAAATGGTCCGGCGTGGAGACAGAAGGTCTCCCCCATCTGCAGCGCTGGCTCGACGCCATCGCCGCCCGCCCCGCCGCACAGAAGGGCGTCACCGTGCCGGTCGATCTCGCCCAGCTCCAGAAAGGCAATGGCGAGGGCGCGAAGAAATTCGCCGAAGAGGCCGCGAAGATATTGCAGCGGTAGGCGTGCCACCAAGACCAATGTCATTGCCGGGCCGGACGTCAGTCCGTGACCCGGCAATCCAGTAGCCGCGTAAGCGGCGTCTTGAAACGACTCTAGTCCGGTCGCCGCCCCTGGATGCCCGGGTCAAGCCCGGGCATGACGTCCTTTTTATTTTACCGCGCATGGCCACTCCGCCCGCGCTAAACTCCCCCATGATCGAAATCAACGTCTCCCCCGCGCGGCTCGACGAAAAGCCCGTCATCGCGAACCTCATGCAGCTCTATACGCATGACTTTTCGGAGTTCTGGGCGGGAACGCCGAAAGGGGAGGTTGATGGCGCGGGGCTCTTTCCCGCCTATCCCTATCTCGACCGATACTGGGAAGAGGAAAGTCGGGTGCCGCTCCTTCTGCGCCTCGGCGGGCATGTTGCGGGGTTCGCGCTTCTCAATGCCGTTTCGCATGGCGGTCGTCCCGTCG
Organism: Parvibaculaceae bacterium; assembly: GCA_019636015.1. GTDB lineage: Bacteria > Pseudomonadota > Alphaproteobacteria > Parvibaculales > Parvibaculaceae > Parvibaculum. The sequence continues at coordinate 195,076 of JAHBYJ010000001.1, read as the reverse complement.
ACCGTAACATGGCCGAGTTTTTCATCCTGCGGAAGCATCGCCGCGGCGGTGCCGGCACCGCGGCCGCGCATGCGATCTTCGACCTCTATCCCGGGGTCTGGGAAGCCGCTGTTGCCCGCCGCAACCTTGCTGCGCTCGCATTCTGGCGCCGCGCCATCGCAAGCCATCCCCGCGCCGGCGATATCGAGGAACATGACATCGCCACGCCTGCATGGGATGGTCCCGTCATCCGCTTTCGCATCGGGAACGCCGCACCATGACCGTCACATCGCAGACCGATCTCGAGGAACTGCGCGCCATCGGCCGCATCGTGGCGCAGGTGCTCGCCGCCATGGGCGCCGCCATCGAGCCCGGCATGACGACGCGCGAGCTCGACGATATGGGCCGCAAGATGCTCGAGCGCGAGGGCGCGCGGTCGGCGCCGGAACTCGCCTATCGTTTCCCGGGCGCCACCTGCATCAGCGTCAATGAAGAGATCGCGCATGGCATTCCCGGCGAGCGCGTCATCCGCGCGGGCGATCTCGTCAACATCGATGTCTCGGCGGAGAAGAACGGCTATTTCGGCGATACCGGCGCGAGCTTTCCCGTGCCGCCGGTGAAAACGCATATCGACCGTCTCTGCCGCGACGGCAAGCGCGCCATGTGGGAGGGCATCCGCGCCGTGCGCCCCGGCGGGCGGCTCAATGCGATCGGCGAGAAGATCGAGCGTTTCGCGTCGAAGGGCGGCTATTCGCTGATCCGCAATCTCGCGAGCCATGGCGTCGGCGCCTCCTTGCATGAAGAGCCCGAAGGCATCGCCACCTGGGCGGACCCCTCCGACCGGCGCATCATCCGCGAAGGCCTCGTCTTCACCATCGAGCCCTTCCTGTCGATGGGCGGCGAGATGGCGGCGGAGGCGGGCGACGGCTGGACCTTGCTCGCCGATCCCGTCGCGCCGACCGTGCAATACGAACATTCCCTCGTCGCCACGAAGAACGGCCCGGTGATCCTGACGCTGCCTTGAGGGCGTCGCTCTCTTTTGCCGTCCATCCATCTGGACCACCCTCCCCCTGTGGGAGGGTCTAAAAATCCGTCAGGATTTTTAGGGGAGGGGTAGGCGAGGGAAACGGAAGGCGCGCCATCCGCAGACAGCGGAGACCCCCTCCCCGAAATTCGCTTCGCTTGCGCTCGCAAATTTCGACCCTCCCGCAGGGGGAGGGTGGACCCCGAACAAACGCCTTACCCGAAAACCGAATCATCACCCCGCCCAAAACCGGGGATAAGTTTTTCAGCTATTTCCGCATGCGGAATGTTTCCGCCCGCCCCTTGATATGCGTGACGCTCCTTCCCACCTGTTTTTCCATCTCCAGAATTGTATCGAGGCCTTGCCGTAACCGCGCGTTCCGGCGGTGCCTTTCGTTTGCTCTGAACTTGCCGCACCCCTCACCCTTCCGCGGGCTGACGCCCGCTCCCTCCCTCTCCCCTAAGGGGAGAGGAAAAAGGGGCCAGGGGATCGCCATTCTTGTCCCTCTCCCCGGAGGGGAGAGGGAAGGGGCCCGCCAAAGGCGGGAAGGGTGAGGGGGTGCCGCGCGTGAGGGCGGGTGAGGGGCGCGGCACTCATAAGCCTTTGCCCCTTGACATCTCGCCCCCTCTCTTTTAAATAAGAATAAGTCGCAATAGCGGCCAAGGAAGGACCCTGACAATGCGCGACGTGATGAAGACCCTCAGCTACGGCACGCTCCATTTCGCGGTGGGGTTCGGGGTCACCTATGCGCTGACGGGCGAGGTGGCGATTGCCTTCGGCGTCGCGCTGATCGAGCCTGCGGTCAACACGGTCGTCTTCTATTTCCATGAGAAGGCCTGGGCGCGCTGGCCGGCAAGGGCGGCGCGGCGCCTCGGCTTTCGCGGGCCGTATCAGACCGCCTGAGGCCGCTCAGCCCCAGGCCCAGACGGGCTGTTCGAGGTCCGAGACGCGCGTCTCCCGCGCCCGCAGGCCCACTTCGGCAAACTGATAGAGCAGCGCCGCCGTCGGCGCATGGATGTGATCGTCGCCGATGAGAAGGCGGATCACGGGCCGCTCGCTTTCCGGGATGGTCAGGAAGACGGGGGAGTCGGGCCTCACCAGTTCGCGGAGCGCGATCTGGTGGATCGAGGCGACTTCCGCCTCGTTCGGATGCATGGCCGAAAGATCCGCCGCCCAGACCACGACCGGCGTGATGAGATAGCCCGACCGCGTCGGGTAATCGTCGAGGAGCCCCAGCACCTGCGACGGCGGAATGTCGAGCGCCACTTCTTCGGAGAGTTCGCGCAAGGCCGCTTCGACCGGCGTCTCGCCCTTGTCGATGCGCCCGCCGGGCAGCGCCCATTGGCCGGCATGGGCGTTCATCTTCGGCGCGCGCCGCGTCAGCAGGAAGGCCGCTTCCGTCTCGTGCGGCACGACCGTGATGGCGACCGCCGCATGTTTCAGGCCGCCCGTGTCGAGCGCCGCACGCGGAAAGCGCGAAAGCCGCTCGCTCAGGCCGCCGCGCAGATTGTCGTCGAAAATGAAACTCATGGCCGCCCCGTTTGCCGCCCATCTTCGCATGGGGCGGCGGGTTTTCGCCTGTTTAAAATAAGCTACGAATAGAAGGCGATCCCGTCACTCGTGCATCTGCCACGCCGTCCCTTGGCGGTCCCGCGTTTAATATCCTGAACATGTAGCCTCGATTGGCCCCCTCCACCGCCTTGGAGGGGCAACCGGGGCGCGCTACACTTTTTCCGAAGTCTCACCCCTGACGAGGCAATCCCATGCGTATCGGCGTCCCCAAGGAAATCAAGGTCCATGAGTATCGCGTCGGCATGACGCCGTCCGCCGTGCGCGAGGCGGTGCATCACGGGCATGAGGTCACGGTGCAGAAGGGGGCAGGCTTCGCGCTCGGCCTTTTCGACGAGCAATATGTCGCCGCCGGCGCGCGGATCGCCGATACGGCGGAGGAAATCTTCGCTGCCGCCGACATGGTCGTGAAGGTGAAGGAGCCGCAGCCCTCCGAATGGAAGCAGCTTCGCGAAGGGCAGATCCTTTTCACCTATCTCCATCTCGCGCCCGATCCCGAACAGGCGCGTGGGCTGGTGGAATCGGGCTGCGTCGCCATCGCCTATGAAACGGTGACGGATGCGCGCGGCGGGCTGCCGCTGCTTGCACCCATGTCGGAAGTCGCGGGCCGCATGTCCATTCAGGCGGGCGCCCATTGCCTCGAGATCGCGCAGGGCGGGCGCGGCATGCTGCTTGGCGGCGTGCCGGGCGTGCCGGCCGCGAAAGTCGTCATTCTGGGCGGCGGCGTCTCCGGCACCAATGCCGCCCGCATGGCTATGGGCCTCGAGGCCCATGTCACGGTGATCGACCTCAACCTGCACCGGCTCTATGAGCTCGACATGCAGTTCGGGCCGAGCCTCAACACGATCTATTCGACGGTCGATGCGATCGAGGAACATGTGCTCGGCGCCGATCTCGTCATCGGCGCCGTGCTCGTGCCGGGCGCGGCCGCGCCCAAGCTCGTGACGGAGGAGATGGTGAAAAAGATGAAGAAGGGCTCGGTGCTGGTCGATATCGCCATCGACCAGGGCGGCTGCTTTGCCACCTCCCATCCGACGACCCATGCCGAGCCCACCTATATCAAGCATGACGTCGTGCATTACTGCGTGGCGAACATGCCGGGCGCGGTGGCGCGCACCTCCACCTTTGCGCTCAACAATGCAACGCTGCCCTTCACGCTCGCGCTTGCCGACAAAGGCTACCGGAAGGCGCTCACCGACAATCCGCATCTCCTCGCCGGGCTCAATGTCCACAAGGGCGCGATTACCTACCGGGCGGTCTCGGAGGCGCTGGGCGTTCCCTTCCGCGAGGCGGCGAGCGTTCTGGCGGCCTGAGCGGCCAAAATTGTGCCAGTGTGAGCCAGTTTTAAAGCAGGATTAACCATATTGCGTGAGTCTCCTTTCATCCGCCCCTCGAAGGGCGGGGAGGAAAGAGGGGGCTTGCCATGTTCGAAAAGGCTCAACGCGACCGTTTCTGGCTGGTGCTCGGCGCCGTGCTGATCGGGCTTTTCGTGATCCAGAAGGAGCGGGGACTTGTCGATCCCGCGCCGCGCGTCGCGGAAACGCGCAGCTACGACCGGGGCGGCATGGACCGTCTCGTCGAGCGGACCATCGAGGTTCCCTATCGCGATCCGGCCTCCAGCCGGCCCCAGTCACGCCCGGAGTCGCGCCCGCAGGCCCAATATGTTTATTGGGACGAGGACCCGCATGCCGGGCTCGCGACGGGTTCCATTGCCTCCATGGCCACCGCGCCGCGCCCGCTTGCGCGGCCCCGCCGGGGCGAGGTGCCGGTGCAGGTTGCCTCTCTCGGCGCGCCCGCCGCGCCTGCCGGCCGGTTCTATGCCCAGGTGGGCAGCTATTCGACCATCGAGCGGGCGAGCCGGCGCTATTTCGACATTCTGACCGCCGAGCCCGATCTCCAGGGCGAGGAGCGCGTGTCCATCGATACGGTGCGCATGTCCGGCGAGGAGGTTCACCGGGTGCGGATGGGCCCCTTCGCCGAGGAGCGGGCGGCCCGCGCCTCCTGCGCCCGGGCGCGGGTTCCGGCGGATGAATGCGCCGTGGTCCACCTCAATTGAGGGCCCGTATGGACTTTCCGTCCGGTTTCACTGTATAAGGCCCGCCAAAGGCCGTACCGGCATCAGCCGGTCACGGCCATTATCCTGTTTTCAAAGCCTTTTTCGCGAGGGCAGGGGTTCGCCTCCGGCGGACCGCTCGCGGAGCAATCGGAGCGAAGCCCATGGCCGTCCCCAAGAGGAAAACCACCCCGTCGAAGCGCGGCATGCGCCGTTCGGCCGATGCGCTGTCGCAGCCGGCCTATGTCGAGAACCCGGATTCGGGCGAGCTTCACCGCCCGCATCACGTCGATCTCAAGAGCGGCATGTATCGCGGCAAGCAGATCCTGAAGCCGAAGGGCGAATAAGCCTTTCCGCACCGGCCGAGAGTTTTGAAACGCCGTTCCTCCGGGAGCGGCGTTTTCCTTTGTCCGGTTTTCAGGCAGAGAGCCCGGCGAGCGCGCGGGCGCAGGTCCAGCGCGCCGTCTCCGTCACCTGCTCCTTCCAGTCGTCGGCATCGACATAGAAGGCATCGCGGATCAGCTTCGCGATTTCCGCCGCCTGCGGATTGTCATGCCCGCCATTCTGGTGAAGCCAGTTGTCGGATTGCAGCGCCACCGTCACCTCGGCAATCGGCACGGTGCCGAATTCGAGGCCGCAGGAGGTCACCTCGCGGCCCTTCAACTCATCGGCAAAGCAGACCGGGATCGAGCCCGGCACATCGGAAGAGATCGAGCCGCCGCCCACCGTGGAGCGCACGGAAGCGCCCCACCATTCGACCATGCGCTTGTAGGCGCCGCTTGTTTCCGGCTCGGTGCAGATGATTTCCGCCGCGCCGCGCGCGCCAAGGCCGGAGTGCAGATCGACGAAGGCCACGCGCTTCGCCGCCGCCATTTCGGCGCGGATGATCGCGCGCAGCGTCCGGTTCGACCAGACGGGTGCATGCCCGCCGAACTGCACGCCCTTGGGATGCGTGTACTGCCCGGCGCTCAGCGCATGCTGCATGGCGCGGGGCCCGTGCTCTGCGGCATAGGCTTTCATCCGTGCACGGCATTTCGCCATGGTCTCGGGCGACAGGTCTGGCGGGTTGATCGCATCCGCCAGTTCCTCGTAACCCGGGTTTGCCGGATAGGGCTCGGTGTGATCGACGAAGTTGCGGTTGAGGTCCACATTGTCCTCGTTCACGCGGCGGTCCCAGGCAAAACCGTAGGGATTGATCGCATGGATGAAGACGACCGCCATGTCGTCCGGCAGGGTCGCGGCGAAGCCCTCGCGGAGCAGCACGGTCTGGATGCCCGATCCGCAATAGCCTTCGACGCCATGCGTGCCCGAGCCGATGCCGAGCACCCGCGAGGCATTGCCGGGGCCGAAGCGCGCGACATCGGTCGCGAGTTCCCCGCCCGACGGGCCTTTCAGGGGGTGCACATGGTGGCGGATCGCCGCTCCCGCGGCCTCGGCGGCGGCAAGGAACTTCCGCCTCGCCTCGTCATAGGACCGGGAGAAATGTTCAGCTGCGCCCGTCATGTGCTTTCTGCCGTCCTGTCGTTAACCGTCATTGAAACTTGGGGATCCCGGCCGCCGGAAGCGGGTTATGGTACCGGAAACTGTGCTAGAGTGGCACAGAAGAGGCCGGACCACGGGGGCAAGAAGGGAAGTCTGACATGTTTCGCACGCTGCCGCTGATGGCATTCGCCATCATTGCCTACAACATCATCGTCTATCTGACCGGCCTGTCCCTGGACACGCAGGTCTTCTCGGTATCGCTCGTTTCGGGTGCGATGTGGACCATTGCCGTCGGCGACATGATCGTCTTCGGGGCGCTGGTTCTCCTCTTTCTCGAGCTTGTCAGTTCCACGCAGACCGGCACCTCGACCATTGTCAATCACGGGCTGTCCATGCTCGTGCTGCTGATCGCGCTGGTGCAGTTCATCGTGCTGCCGGAGTTCGGCACCTCGACCTTCTTCGCCCTTGTCATGTTCGCCCTGTTCGATGTGATCGCAGGCTTCACCGTCACCATCACGGCGGCGCGGCGCGACTTCACCGTCGGCGAGTGATCAATAGCCGGCTGCCGCGGCATCGAGCAGGAGTTCGTATGCCGCGGCGAGCCGCGCGGTCAGGGGATGGGCGTGCACTTCCACGCCGTCGACCCGCGACACGGGCACGAGCCCAATCAGGCTGTTGGTGAGGAAGAGGCCGGAGGCGCGTGAAAGCCGCTCCGGCGCAATGTCTTCCTCGCGCATTTCTATGCCGATGCCGGGCGCAAGTTCGAGCAGCGCCGCGCGCGTGATCCCCGGCAGGATCGCGCCGCGGTCCGCCGGGGTGATCAGGCGGTTGCCTTCCCAGAGGAAGATATTGGCGGCGCTCGCGCAGGCGACCATGCCGCCCGTGTCGAGCATCAGCGCGTCGTCGGCCCCTTTCTCGCGCGCCTCTTCCTTCGCCACCACATTGTCGAGATAGGCGAGCGCCTTGAGACGCGCCGAGGGCGACCAGGGATTGCGCCGCGGCGAGACGGTGGCAAGCGACAGGCGCTCGGGCGGCGGGCCGGCGGGCGCAACGCCGATCAGCACCGTCGGTCTCGGTTCCGGCGGCAAGGCGAGGCCGCGAGGGCCGGTGCCCCTTGTCAGCGTCAGGCGGAGCGAGGCGCGCGGCGCGTCCTCGAGGCCGTTCGCCTTCAGCAGGTCGCGGCAGGCATCCCGGATCGCGTCGGGCGCATAGGGCATGAGCATGCCCGTCACTTCCGCGCCCTTCATCAGGCGAAGCAGATGTTCCTCGAAGAAAACCGGGGTTCCCCGCCGCACCAGCATGGTTTCGAAGAGACCGTCGCCGAGAAGTAATCCCCGGTCAGCCGGGTCGATGCGAATATCGCCCGCATCGGCAATTTCGCCATTGAGCCAGAGCTTCATGCGCTTTGCCTCGCTTCGGTGATGCGCCCGGCGTGAGCCAGATCGAGGAAATTACCGAGCAGCCTGTGTCCATAATCCGTGAGGATCGATTCCGGATGAAACTGAACGCCAAAAATCGGCAGCGTCTCGTGGGCGAGTGCCATGGGTACCCCGTCTTCCGTCTGTGCGGTGAGGCGGAGCGGCCCGCCTTCCGGCAGCCCGGCGATGAGCGAGTGATAGCGGCCCGCCATGAAGGGGCTCGGCATACCGGCGAAAAGCGCGCTACCATCGTGATGGATGGAAGATGCCTTGCCATGGACCGGGCGCGGCGCGCGCGAAATCTCGCCGCCGAAGGCCGCCGCGATCGCCTGATGACCGAGGCAGACGCCAAGAAGCGGAATGCGATGCGCCGCCGCTGCCCTGACAAGTTCGACGGAAATGCCCGCCTTGTCCGGACCGCAGGGACCGGGCGACAGCACAATCGCCCGGGGTTCGAGGGCCAGCGCCTCCGCGACGGAAATCTCATCCGTCCGCACGGTACGGCGCTCATGGCCGAGTTCGCCGATATAGCGGGCAAGGTTGTGCACGAAGCTGTCGAAATTATCGATGACGAGGATCATGCGGTTTCTCCCGCAAGCAGCCGTGGCGCCGCATCGATGTGGCCGAGAGCCTCGCGCATGCTGCGCGCCTTGGCGAGCGTTTCCTCATATTCGGCGGCGGGTTCGGAATCCGCGACGATGCCGCCGCCCGCCTGGAAGGTGACGCGGGTGCCCGCGATCACCATGGTGCGGATCGCGATGGCGCTGTCCATGCCGCCATCGGCGCCAAGCCAGCCGATGGCGCCGCAATAAGGGCCGCGTGCCGTGGGTTCGAGTTCGGCGATGATTTCCATGGCGCGGCGCTTCGGCGCGCCGGTGACGGAGCCGCCGGGAAAACAGGCAGCGAGGAGATCGGCGGCATTCATGCCGTCGCGCAAGGTCCCCCGGATGGTGGAGACGAGATGATGAACATTGGCGAAACTTTCGAGCGCGCACAGATTTTCGACAATGACGGAACTGTCCTCGCAGACGCGCGAGATGTCGTTGCGAAGGAGATCGACGATCATCACGTTTTCGGCGCGGTCCTTTTCGGATGCGAGAAGTTCGGCGGCGAGGCACCGATCCTCTTCCGGCGTCGCGCCGCGCGGCCGCGTACCCTTGATCGGTTTCGTCTCGACATGTCCGTCATGAAGCGACAGGAAACGCTCGGGCGAGGAGGACGCGAGCGCCCCGGCGCCGAAATTGAAAAAGGAAGCGAAAGGCGCGGGGCTTGCCGCCCGCAGCCGCAGATAGAGCGCGTAGGGCGTGTCGCCTTCGGCGAGTTCCGTCTCGAAGCGTTGCGAAAGATTGGCCTGGAAGATGTCGCCTGCATGGATGTACTCGATCACGCGGGTGACGGCGCTTTCATATTCTTCGCGGGTGAAGTTCGAGCGAAGCGGGCGCGGCGCGGGGGGAACGGCAGTCGCGTTGCGGCGGGGCAGGGCGATGCGCGCCCGGATATCGGCAAGGCGCTCAGCGGCACGAGCCTTGCGCTTCGCCTCGTCCCGTTCCGGCAAGCCGGTGGAGACGATGAAGGCGCGTCGCGCGACCATGTCGAAGGCGAGCACCGTGTCGTAGAAGCCGAGCGCCATGTCCGGCAGGTGCTGGTCGTCCGTGGCGAAGGGCGAGGTCTCCGGCGGCAGGCGCTCGAGCGTCCCGCCAAGGCCGTAACCGAAAAAGCCCGCCGCGCCGCCGGCAAAGGGGGGCAGGTCCTCGTGCGGCCCGGTAGAGGGAAGGCCTGCAAGTTTCCGCTTCAGCGCGTCGAAGGGTTTTCCGCCATCCTCAACGCGAAGCGTCAGCGTATCGAAGGGCGAGACGGCGATGAAGCTCCAGCGGCCATGGAGGCTCGCATCCTTCCCCGGCCCGGCGGTCGCGCTGTCGAGAAGAAGCGCGAACGGCTCCTGCGCGAAGTTTGCGAAAACTTCATGCGGCAATATCCATTCCAGCTCTTCGACGAGCGGCTTCATCTCGGCTCGGACTTTCTTCTGCCGTCAGTTCGTTTCCGCCGGATCGGCGCCGCAGCTCTTGCAGCGGCGCGATTCCATGCGGGCGAGGGGGCCGCGCGGCTTTCCCGCGGCGCCGGGAGAGGTGAGCCGCGCTTCCTGTTCACCGAGGAAGCGCAGGATGAGCCCGCCCACGAGTTTCGGGTCGACCACGCCGATCGTGTGGCCCATGCCTGGATAGGAGCGGAGCTGCGCCTGCGGCACGAGTTCCATCAGGCGCTCCGCATGCGCGTAAGGCACCACTTCGTCCGCCTCGCCCCAGATCGCAAGGACGGGCAGGGAGGAGGCGCCCACCGCGGAATAATAGGTGTCGGCCGTTTCGAGCGGATAATGCCGCATGGTCGAAAGCAGCGCGTCGCCATAGCCGCGATATTGAAGCTGGCGGTTCACGGCGGCGAGAAGGGGGCCGGGATTTGGAATGTGTTTCGCTTCCTCGGCCGCCGCCGCATAGAACATCTTCGTGCCGAAGAGACGGATGATCCAGTCGCCGATCACGGGTCGCATCAGCATGTCGGTGCGCGCATTGGAAAGCTTGCCGAGCCCTGCCGGCGCGATGAGCGTCACCGAGCGGATGCGTTCGGGATGGCGCGCGGCAAAGACGGCGACGATGGCGCCGCCCATGGAATAGCCGACAATGTCGACGCGGCGGTTTGCGCCCACCGCGTCGAGCAGGCCGGTAAGCTGGCGGTCGAAGAGATCGGCATCATAGATCGTTGCCGGGCGGTCGGAGAGGCCGCGGCCGTAATTGTCGAAGGCGAGAACGCGATAGCCCGCATCGGTGAGCGGCTTGACATAGTCCGCCCAGATGACCGAGGGCGTTGCAAAGCCGTGAACGAGCACGACGAGCTGGCCGTTCTCCGGCCCTTCCAGGCGGTAATGCACGGTGCCGTCCGGGAGGTCGATGAAGCTGTAGGCGATGCCGTCGGCGAGGAGCTTCTCCCGGGCATCCGCGTCGAGCGCGGCGCGCGCGCGGCCCGCCGCCCAATAGCTCATCAGCATGATGAGCGCGATCGCCACGAGAAGTACGCCGACTGCCTTCACATAGGTCATAAACCGGGCACCATTGCCGTTTTGTCCTCGCCGGAGCCTTCCCCTGCGGAAGGCCGTTGCCGGCGCAGTCTAGTGCCTCGCCCGCCCGGCCACAATTGCCCGCGCAGGGTTGCGGGCACGCTGAAATGCAGGCTTGATGCGGGCAAAAGCGGCGTGGCCGCGGCAGGTCAGGGAGATGAAAATGGCTGATGCATTCAAGGAAAAGATATTGGCGGGCAAGGTGGCTTTCGTCGCCGGTGCGTCCAGCGGGATCAATCTCGGCATCGCGCAGCATTTCGCGCGGGCAGGCGCGAAGATCGCACTGATCAGCCGGAGCCATGAGAAGATCACGGCGGCGGCGAAGACGATCACGGATGAAGGCTTCGACGCGATCGGCCTGGCCGCCGACGTGCGCGACTTCAATTCGGTCGATCAGGCGCTCGCAACGGCGCAGAAGCAGTTCGGCAATATCGACATCGTGATTTCCGGTGCGGCGGGCAACTTCGTGGCGCCTGCGCTCGGCATGTCGTCCAACGGCTTCAAGACGGTGGTCGATATCGACCTGATCGGCACCTTCAATGTGCTGCGCGCCTCCTTCCAGTATCTCAACCGGCCGGGCGCCTCGCTCATCTCCATCACGGCGCCGCAGGCGGTAAATCCATCGCTCTTCCAGGCGCATGTCTGTGCCGCGAAAGCCGGCATCAACATGCTGACGAAGTGCCTCGCGATGGAATGGGGCCCGGCAGGCGTCCGCGTCAACGCGATCTCGCCCGGCCCCATCGCCGACACGGAAGGCATGGCACGGCTCGCGCCGACGCCGGAAATGGAAAAGGCGATCAAGTCGCGCATCGCCATGCGGGACTACGGCACCAAGACCGATATTGCCGATACGGCGCTTTTCCTGTCGACCGACAATGCCAAATACATCACAGGCACCATCGTCGATTGCGATGGCGGCTCGAAGCTCGGCGATGCGGGTGGCGATGCACTGGGAGACTTCAAGTAACGACAGACAAGAAACAGAGGGAGGAGAGGATATGGCCCAGGCACCGAAGATCGCTCCGGCGGATTTCACCTGTCTGCTCTACGAGGTGCGCGACCATGTCGCCATCGTCACGATCAACCGCCCGGACCGGCGCAATGCGCTGAACCGGCGCGCCTATGACGAGGTGGAGGCGGCGTTTCGTGCCGCCTCGGCCGACCCGGAGGTGCGCTGCGTGATCGTGACCGGCTCCGATCCCGCTTTCTGTTCGGGCGAGGACGTGAAGGAGATGATGACCGGCGAGCAGCACGATGCGAGCGTGACGCGGCTCACTTCCGTCAGGCCGGAGCCGACGCCCGCCGCCGTTGCCGCGCTCGAGTGCGACCGGCCGGTGATCGCGGCGGTCAATGGCGCCGCCGTCGGCTGGGGCATGGAGCTCACGCTGTTCGCCGATATCCGCATCGCCTCCGAACAGGCGAAATTCGGCGAGATATTCATCAAACGCGGCCTCGTCAGCGATGTAGGCGGGCTGTGGCGGCTGCCGGTGATCGTGGGGCCCGCCAAGGCCGCCGAACTTCTCTTCACAGGCGACGTGATCGATGCGGCGGAAGCGGGTCGTATTGGTCTTGTCAGCGAGGTTGTGCCGCATGGCGAGCTCATGGAGCGGGCGAAGGCGCTTGCCGCGCGCATCGCCGTCAATCCGCCGCTGGCGCTCCGCTACATGAAGGAGGGACTTCGCCGCACCTCTTATGGCGACCTGCGCGAAATCGGTAGCTGGGTCAGCGGCACACTGGGTAAGCTCTTCCAGACGGAAGATCATCGCGAGGGCGTGCGCAGTTTCCTTGAAAAGCGAGCGCCCGAATTCAAGGGACGCTGACACCGGGCATGGCGCTGTTCTTCGATCAGGAATGGTTCGACGCGAAGCTGAAGGCGGCGGGGCGCACGCGCGACGATGTCGCGGCGGCGCTCCGGCTTGCCCGCGCCCAGGTCGATGAAATCTGGAAAGACCAGCGCGAGCTCGCGCCGCAGGAGGTAAGCATTCTCGCGGGGCTTCTCGGCGAGGCGCCGGCGGCGGTGGCGAACAAGGCGGGCGTTTCGACGCCCGTTCCGGCGGCACCGCAATCCGGCGATGCCGCGGTGATGGCCAGGCTCGCCGAGATGGAGGCGCGCCTCGTCCGGATCGAACGGGCGATTGCCGATCTCCAGTCGCTCATTCTTGCGACACGCACCAGTTGAGCAGTTCCATGCGCGATCTTCATTTCCCCGGCCGTTCGACCGTTCATTCCGTCAACGGCATGTGCGCCACATCGCAGCCGCTGGCTGCGGAGGCGGCCATTTCCATTCTGCGCGCGGGCGGCAATGCCATGGACGCGGCGGTTGCGGCGAGCGCGGTTCTCTGCGTGGTCGAGCCCTACAATACGGGGATCGGGGGCGACTGCTTCGTGCTGCTGTCGAAGGGCGGCAGCGGCGACATTGTCGGCTTCAACGGCTCCGGCCGGGCGCCGAAGGCGTTGACGCTCGACAAGCTGAAGGCGGCGGGCGGTACGCTGGCGCTCAACAGCGTTCATTCCGTGACAGTTCCCGGCGCGATCGATGCATGGGCGCGGCTCGTCGAGGATCACGGCCGGATGGAACTTGGCCGCATCTTCGAACCCGCGATCAGGCTCGCCGAAGAGGGCTTCGCGCTTGCGCCGCGCATTGCGCAGGAGTGGCAGTTTCTGGAAGGGCACCTCGCCCATGATGCGGATGCGACGGCGCAGTATACGAATGGAGGCAAGGCGCCCGGTATGGGCGACAGGGTCCGTCTGCCCGTGCTCGCCCGAACCTTGCGTACCATCGGCGAGAAGGGCCGCGACGCCTTCTATCAAGGCGCCGTCGCGGACGACATGGTCATGAAGCTACGCTCGCTTGGCGGCTTCCATACGCCTGAAGACTTCGCTTCGCACCGCGGCGACTATGTGACGCCCATCCGCACGGCCTATCGCGGGCGGGAAATCTGCGAAATTCCGCCAAGCGGGCAGGGCATCACCGCGCTCCTCATGCTGAACATCCTGGCGCGGTTCGATCTCGGCAAACTCGATCCGCACGGACCGGAGCGTTTTCATCTCGAGATGGAAGCAGCGAGGCTTGCCTATGACATTCGCGACAGGCATGTCGCCGATCCGGGCTTTGCCGATGTACCGGTTGACTGGATGCTGTCGGAGGAGCTCGCCGATGAACTTGCGGCGCGGATCATGCCGGACCGCAGGATCGAGGATCTTTCCTCGCTGCGCGATCCGCTCAATCGGGACACGGTCTATCTGACCGTGGTGGACCGCGACCGGAACGCCGTTTCCTTCATCAATTCGCTTTTCTTCGGCTTCGGCACCGGCATTCTCGCGCCGGAATCGGGCGTCATGTTCCAGAACCGCGGTTCCGGCTTCGTGATGGAGGAAGGACATCCGAACTGCGTCGAGGGCGGCAAGCGCCCCCTTCACACGATCATTCCGGCCATGATGGTGGAGAAGGGCCGCGCGGTCATGCCGTTCGGCGTCATGGGAGGCGCCTATCAGGCGGTCGGCCATGTGCATGTCGCAACCAATATACTCGATTACGGCATGGATGTGCAGGAAGCACTCGACAGTCCGCGTGCCTTTCCCGGCGCAGATGCGCTCGATGTGGAGCGAGGCTTGTCTGCGGCAACACGGGAGGGTCTTGCGGCGCGCGGGCACAAGATCAAGGAGACTTTCCTGCCGCATGGCGGCGGCCAGGCGATCTTCATCGATCACGAGCGGGGAACACTGGTCGGCGGCTCCGATCCACGCAAGGACGGCGCCGCCATCGGCTATTGATAGCCGTCAGAGCTTGCGTTCGCGGCGCGGGCGAAGCGTCTCGGTCAGGAGGTCGGGCAACATGTCGGCCTCGATATAGGCAGCGGTTGCCTGTTGCCGCCTTTCTTCCTTCCGGTATTGCGAGCGGCCGAAGCTTCCGAGCTGGTCGACATATTGGGCGAGGAAGGAGGCGACCGGACGCGTCGAGGTGAGGTGCGGGCGGCCAAGTGCGGCGGTGGAGATGCTTTCGAAGTCGGGCAGCGGCGCCTGCCCGCTGCGCTGCGCGCGCGTCGCTTCTTCCCTCCGCCTCAGCGCGGGAAGATTTCTGCCTATTCCTTGTGCCGGCACTATGCCTGACATGTCTTGTCCCCCGAATGGTCCGCGCCGCCCGCGCGATCCCATCTACGGTGCCGCGTTCAATCTGTTGCACGCAGCAGCAAGAAGCCTGCCATGAGTCTGCGGTGATTTGGAGAGTGGAAAGCCGCGTTCATGTTTCGCAACGGCACAGAATCGCGAATTAACCAAACTATTTAAAGGTTTAGTGGTTACGCGGCTTCTCGAAATTTTAACGGCTTGAAAGCGATGATGCAGTCAAGGGCGCCAGAACAGCGCCTTGGTTGGGGCATTGGGCCTCGAGTTAACGAACGCGGCAGGAGCGGTGTTGTGGACTCGAAGACGCAGGAAGCGCGCAGAGTCGATGTTGCGTATGGCTTCGGTATCATGGAAGCGCAATCGGAAGACGTGTTGAAAAGCGCGGTCACGGCCGTGGGCGATGCCGCCTACCGCTGGTCGATCGACGACGACTCGCTTTCCTGGAGCCCCGGTGCCGAATTCCTGCTCGGCGTTCCCGATATTGCCAAGCTCTCCACACATCGCGATTTCGCCGCCCGCCTCGTGACCGAAGGTCCGAGCCGCTACGAGCTCATCTGCCGGTCGCGTGAGAGCGATACGGGCAATGGCGTGCCTTACGAACTCGAATATCAGATCTGCGACGATTTCGGCGGCATGCGCTGGGTTGAGGATCGCGGGCGCTGGTTCGGCGGCGCGGATGGCGCGCCTGCCGTCGCTGTGGGCGTACTCCGCGCGATCGACGAACGCCACAAGCGCGAGTCCGAACTCATCCGGCTTTCGACCTATGACGAACTGACCGGCCTTCTCAACCGCGTCAGGCTCAAGGAAGCGCTGACCGATGCCATGATCGCGTCGCAGCGCGGGCGGCAGAACTCCGCCTTCCTGCTGATCGCGGTGGACAATCTCGCGCTCATCAACGATGCCTTCGGCTTCGACGTCGCGGACGAGGTGATCGTGAATGTGGGCGAGCGTCTGCGCTCGCTTGCGCGGCGCGGCGACTCGCTTGGGCGCTATGCGGGCAACAAGTTCGGGCTCGTGCTCCGGAACTGCAACGAGGAACGCCTTGGCGGCGTCTGCGAGCGGCTTCTCGCGGAAGTGCGCGACAAGGTGGTTCTCACTGCGCGCGGGCCCGTGGCCGTCACCGTTTCTGCGGGATCGATCGCGCTTCCGGGCCACGCGTCGAGCGTCGATCAGGCGCTGGCGCGCGCCGAGGAGGCGCTGATCGCGGCGAAGCAGAGGCTTCGCGACACCCATGTCGTGTACGCGCCGTCGCGCGAGCGCGAGAAGACACGGCTGCGCAACATCAATGTTGCCGACGAACTCATTACCGCACTCAACGACAAGCGCATCCGCATTGCCTTCCAGCCGATCATCGACACGATGACCGGCAAGGCGGCGCTGCATGAGTGCCTGGTGCGCATGGAGCAGCCCGATGGCAGCATCGTTTCGGCCGGGCATTTCGTGCCGGTGGCGGAAAAGCTCGGCATCATCGGGTTGC
Source organism: Parvibaculaceae bacterium (assembly GCA_019636015.1). Taxonomy (GTDB): domain Bacteria; phylum Pseudomonadota; class Alphaproteobacteria; order Parvibaculales; family Parvibaculaceae; genus Parvibaculum. Next base: position 178,840 of record JAHBYJ010000001.1, on the reverse strand, counting down.
TCGACTACCGCGTGATGGAACTTGCGGTCGAGGCGCTGCGCGGACATCCCGAAGTCACGCTTTCGCTCAACGTTTCGGGACGCACGACGGCCGATCGCTTGTGGCGGGAGACGCTTGCCTCCTATCTGCAGGCAGATCGCGACCTTGCCCGGCGGCTCGTTATCGAGATCACGGAAACGGTCGCCATTCATGAAGTGGTGGAACTTACGGAATTCGTCGCCATGTTCCGCGGGCTTGGCTGCAAGATTGCGATCGACGATTTCGGTGCAGGCTACACCTCGTTCCGCAACCTGAAGATGCTCGATGTCGATCTCGTGAAAATCGATGGCTCCTTCGTCATCGATCTGGCGACGAACCCGGACAACCAGTTCTTCGTGCGGACGCTGGTCGATCTCGCGCGGAACTTCAACCTGCCGACCGTGGCCGAATGGGTCAGCAATGCGGAGGAGGTCGAGATGCTGAAAAATCTCGGCGTTCAGTACATGCAGGGCTTCTATCTCGGCGAGCCGGTGATGTCGCTGCCACGCAGCGGCCCGGCGCTGGTTTCGAGCCGCAGCACCGCCTGATTTTGCGAAACGGTTACTTCTTCGACAGCGCCTCGAGTTGCGCCTGCATCTGCGCGAGCTGCTTCTTCAATTCGTCGAGTTCGCCGCCGGTCTTGCCGGGTTCGGCTTCCGTCTTTTCCGGCTTCGGCTGATCCTTCGGCTCGCCCCGGCCCGTGGCGGGGCGCGAAAAGGGCGAGAACATGCGCATGGCATTGTCGAACATTTCGAGGTTCTGACGGATCTGGTCCTCGAACTGGGTCAGCCTTTCGCGGCCGCCCAGAGCGCTCGTCACGCGGTGGCGCAGTTTTTCCTGCTCCTTGGAAAAACTGTTCATGCTCATTTCGAGATAGGAGGGAATGAAGCTCTGCAGACTGTCGCCATAGAAGCGGATCAGCTGGCGGAGGAAATTGATCGGCAGGAGGTTCTGTCCCTTGCCTTCCTCCTCGAAGATGATCTGCGTCAGCACGGAGCGCGTGATGTCTTCGCCGGTCTTTGCGTCGCGCACCACGAATTCCTTGCTCTGCTTGACCATCTCGCAAAGGTGATCGAGCGTCACATAGCTCGACGTCGCCGTGTTGTAGAGGCGGCGGTTCGCGTATTTCTTTATAACGATGACATCATCGTCCGTGGATGAAGTCTTTTTTGCCACGGCTTTCCCACTCTCTCGCTAGAGCTTATTACCCGGCGGAACCCTTATCCCCTCAGATCTGGCAATTTGCGTTGCCGGTGGGTTCCTTGCCCCTGTCTTTCGGCATTGTGACGCGGTATTGTTGCGCTGCGCAAGTCCCGCATTGCGATGCACCGAAAACAGCCCGTCCCGGCATTCCATGAAGCCGGGAAGAGGAGAGCGGTGTTTCGCCGGGCCGCGCGGCCAATATCATGCGGCCCGACGCCCGGGCCGGTTCCAGGGAGCAGAGCCATGAGCAAATCCGGTACCGAGGTGGTCATTGTCGGCGCGGCGCGCACAGCCGTCGGCGCGTTCAACGGCGTATTTGCGGGCCTGCCGGCGCATGAACTCGGCCGGGTGGCGATTTCGGCGGCTCTCGAGCGTGCGGGCATCGAGAAGGATGCGGTGTCAGAAGTGGTGATGGGACAGATCCTGCAGGCCGGGCAAGGGCAGAATCCGGCGCGCCAGGCCTCGGTCAATGCCGGCCTGCCGGTCGAAGTACCGGCCTGGAGCGTCAATCAGCTTTGCGGTTCGGGCCTTCGCGCGGTGGCGCTCGGCTACCAGGCGATCGTCAACGGCGACAGCGAGATCGTGGTGGCCGGCGGTCAGGAAAGCATGAGCCAGGCGCCGCATGCCGCTTATCTGCGGGCCGGACAGAAAATGGGCTCGCTCGATTTCGTCGACACGATGATCAAGGACGGCCTCTGGGACGCCTTCCATGGCTACCATATGGGCCAGACGGCGGAGAATGTGGCCGCGCGCTGGCAGATCACCCGCGACGAGCAGGACGCATTTGCCGTTGCCTCGCAGAACAAGGCGGAAGCCGCGCAGAAGGCAGGCAGGTTCAAGGACGAGATTGCGCCTGTCACGATCAAGACGCGCAAGGGCGATACGGTCGTGGACAGCGACGAGTATATCAAGCATGGCGTGACGCTCGACGGCATCAAGGGCCTGAAACCGGCCTTCCAGAAGGATGGCGGCACGGTGACGGCGGCAAATGCCTCCGGTATCAATGATGGCGCTGCGGCGGTCGTGCTGATGGATGCGGCGCGGGCGGAAAAGGAAGGCCGCAAGGTGCTGGGGCGGATCGTTTCCTGGGCCCATGCGGGCGTCGAGCCGGCGGTGATGGGCACGGGGCCAATTCCCGCCTCGCGGCTCGCGCTGAAGCGCGCCGGCTGGTCGATCGACGATCTCGATCTCGTCGAAGCGAATGAGGCCTTTGCGGCACAGGCGCTTGCGGTCAACAAGGATCTCGGCTGGAACCCCGACATCGTGAACGTCAATGGCGGCGCCATTGCCATCGGCCATCCGATCGGTGCGTCGGGCGCGCGCGTCTTCGTGACGCTGCTGCATGAAATGGAAAAGCGGAATGCGAAGAAGGGCCTTGCCACGCTGTGCATCGGCGGCGGCATGGGCATCGCTCTTTGCGTCGAAAGAGGCTGAAAAGGCCCGAGGTGGCAGGAGGGAGGAGACCTCTTCACGGGGGGCTCCGCGCGTTTGAACTTCAGCAATAAGGGCTTTCGACAATGAACAAGGTTGCGCTCGTAACGGGCGGCACGCGCGGCATCGGCGCCGCGATTTCCCTGGCGCTACGCGACAAGGGATACAAGGTGGCGGCGAATTATGCCGGCAATGCGGAGGCGGCTGCGGCCTTTGCAAAGGAAACCGGCATCGAGACCTTCAAGTGGAATGTCGGCGACTATGACGAGTGCGCGAAAGGCATTGCCGCGGTCGAAGCCGCGCTCGGACCCGTCGATGTGCTGGTCAACAATGCCGGCATTACGCGGGACGGGATGCTCCACAAGATGACGCCACAGCAATGGCGCGAGGTGATCGCCGTCGATCTCGATTCGATGTTCAACATGTGCCAGCCGCTCATCAACGGCATGCGCGAACGCGGGTTCGGGCGGATCATCAATATCTCGTCTATCAACGGCCAGAAGGGCCAGATGGGTCAGACGAATTATTCTGCGGCAAAGGCCGGCGTGATCGGCTTCACCAAGGCGCTGGCGCAGGAAGTGGCGAAGAAGGGCATCACGGTGAATTGCATCGCGCCCGGCTATATCGATACCGATATGGTGGCCGCCGTGCCGGAGAAGGTGCTCGAGGGCATCATTGCAACCATTCCCGTCGGCCGCCTCGGCAAGGCGGAAGAGATCGCGCATTGCGTGAGCTTCCTCGCCGACGAGAAGGCGGGCTTCATCACCGGCGCGACGATCACGGCGAACGGCGCGCAATATATTGCCGGGTAATATCGGCCAGGTGAAAAGCGAAACGCCCCGGAAAATTTCCGGGGCGTTTTCGTTTCAGCTTTCCTTCGTTTCGGCGACGGATTGCAAGAGGTCATATTCCTCGTCGCGGTCCGGGCGCGGCATGCCGGGATAGACCCAGTTGTCGAGCGGCCCGATATCGACATGGACATAAGGTGTCTTTGTCGGGTAGTAGCCTGCGCCGCCTTTGCCGAGTTTCTTTGCGACGCGGTAGAACTCTTCCGTATCGGCGAAATTCTGCGTCACGTCGATCGCCATGCCGCGCATATGGAAGCTGCCCGGATCGACGCCATGGCCGCGCCTGTTCAGCCAGTCGTTCGTCTTGGGCGAGCGATAGCCCGACATGGTGTAGATCGGGTTCTTCGAGCGCGTGTGGCTGTCGATCTCCCAGAGAAGGTCGAGTAGCCCCGGATGCACGTCATGCACTTCGCCGGTGCGCAGGTCGCGCATGAACCATGACATGCGCTTCAGCGCATCCGCGTCATAGCCTTGATCCGTCCAGAAGGTGATGTCGAGCTTTTCGCCGGAATTGAGGCTCTGCATGCGGAGCGATTTCTTGTAAGGCGTCTCGGCCCGGACGATCGACGGCATGGCGATCGATGGGAGGACGAGGAGCGCAGCAGCGCCCGCACCGAGATGAAGGACATCGCGGCGGCTCGGCATCGGCGTTTTCTTGCGCGTTCCGGTCATGAGCAAAGGCTAGCGGAGGCTTTCCGCCTCCTCAAGTGATGGATTTGTCATAGGAGCAAGGGCGGCGGACAGAGGCGCGGAAGGCGCCTCCGCGCGCCTGACGGCGCCGAGCAAGGGGGCGGGCACGGCGGCGGCCAGCTCGCGCGCATCGTCGCCTGCGTCCAGTTGAACGATTTCGTAGCCCTGCTGGCGGAGCGAGACGATCAGCGATGAGAGCGCTTCCGCCGTGCGGGGCTTGGTATCGTGCATGATGAGGATGCCGCGTCCGACCGAGGCGATGTTCCGCATGGTGCGGCGCTTCACCTCGGAGGGACCGATCTGGCGCCAGTCGTCCGATCCGAATTCGCAGGAGAGCGTGGCTATGTTGCGTGCGCCGAGCCAGCCGATCAGCGCCGGGCTGTCGTTGAGGCCGGGGAAGCGGAAAAAGGGCAGCAGGCGCGACCGGCTTTCCTCCGGGGCGGGCGCAAGCGCCTGTTCCGCAGCCTCGAAGCCACGGCGGATTTCGCGCTGCGCGCTGGCGAGCGAGAGGTGCCGCAGATTGTTCGGATGCGACCAGGTATGCGTGCCGATGGTGTGGCCGCGCGCAGCGATGTCGCGGACGATCTCGGGGTGACGCTCGGCATAGATGCCGATGATGAAGAAGGTCGCCTTCACGCAATGTCGGTCGAGAATATCGAGGATAATGGGCGTCGTATCGGGATTGGGGCCGTCGTCGAAGGTGAAGGCGACCTGCTTCGCGGCGAGCGGCGCGGTTCGGGGGTATTGCATGGCGCCGAGCGCCGGGCCGCCCTTCGTATCGATGCGGATTGCGGGGGTATCTGCAGGCGCGGTGGGATCGCCCGGGCAGGTCTCGACGGCGCCCGCAGGCAGGCTCGCGCAGGCGAGCGCGGCGCAAAAGGCCAGAATGGCGAGAACCGGTTTCACCTCGAAACCCCCCACGGACCGGTGGTGTGTCTGCCCGCAGTCTAGCCGCCCGCCCGGAGGCGGCCAGAGCGCGCCTGCCACAGGTCCTGAGGAAAATGGGCCCTAGCGGCCGGGATGCCAGCCGGGCTCGGCCATTTCAAAGCCGCCGAATTCAAAGCCGGGGGCAACGGTACAGCCGACCAGCGTCCACAGACCCAGCGGTTCGGCGGCCTGCCAGATCTGCGGCGGGATGACGATCTGCGGCCGTTCGCCAGCCTCGAGGTTCTGGCCGAGCAAGCGCGTTTGCGGGGCCGCGCCCTCTTCATAAAGCGAGAGGGCAAGAGGCCCGCCCGCATACCAGTGCCAGACTTCGGCGGCATCGACCCGATGCCAGTGCGAGCGTTCGCCCTCCCTCAGAAGATAGTAGATCGCCGTCGAATGGGCGCGCGTTCCGCCGCCCGCATCGCGGAAGGTTTCAACGAAATGGCCGCCCTCGGGATGGGGCTGCATGTTCAGCATGTCGACGATGGCGTCTGCGCTCAGATCTCCGGGAAGGCCGGGCATATCAGAAATTGTCCTTTCTTTTCCGCGTTTCGGCGAAGACCTCCACATCCGATGCGGTTTCGAGGCCGATGGTGCGGCGAAGATCGCGGCTCGCCGCGCGGAGGAAGGGATTGGTCGCCTTTTCGAGGCCGATGGTCGTGGGCACCGTCCATTCGCCGCGGGCGCGCTTCTCGTCGATCTCCTTTGCGCGGGCGGCGAGCGCTGCGTTCTGCGGTTCGACCGTGAGGGCGAAGCGGGCATTCGACTGCGTATATTCATGCGCGCAATAGACGGCCGTGTCGTCCGGCAGCGCCATGAGCTTGCCGAGCGAGGTCCACATCTGCTGCGGTGTGCCCTCGAAGAGGCGGCCGCAGCCCAGTGCGAAGAGCGTGTCGCCGACAAAGGCGACATGCTCATCGCCAAAGCTGTAGGCGATGTGGCCGCGCGTATGTCCCGGCACGTCGATCACGCGGGCGCGGGCGGCGCCGAGTTCGACAATGTCGCCCTCGCCGACGGCGCGGTCGATGCCGGGAATTTTTTCCTGCTCGCCTTTCGGGCCGATCACGATGCAGCCCGTTTTGTCCTTCAGTTCCGCATTGCCGCCCGCATGGTCGAAATGGTGATGGGTGTTGAGGATGTGCGTGAGCTTCCAGCCCTTTTCCGCCAGCGCGTCAAGGATCGGCTTCACTTCCGGCGTGTCGATCGCGGCCGTGGCGCCCGAAGAGGGCTCGTGGACGAGATAGCCGTAATTGTCGTTCAGACAGGGAAACTGGTGGATTTCAAGCCTGGCCATGGAAGTCCTCCGCGCCGTCTTCATTTCCGGTTCTTTAGCGTGATCCGACTACCCTAGTGCGCTTCACCCCCCGCGTGAACCCGGCACGGACCAATGAAATTTGCTAGACTCTGCCCATGCATATGGACGTGATCGACCTCAGGGACTTTTACGGGCGGGCGCTAGGGCGCGTCGCGCAGCGGCATATTGCCGGGCGTATCGCAAAGCTCTGGCCCAATCTGCGCGGGCTCAACGTGCTCGGGCTCGGCTTCGCAACGCCTTATCTCGCGCCCTGGCTCGGCGAGGCGCAACGGGTGATCGGGCTCATGCCGGCGCGGCAGGGCGTGATGCACTGGCCGGCGGAAGGCAAATGCCTCACCGGCCTTGTCGATGAGCTCGAATTGCCGCTGCCCGAGGAGAGCATGGACCGGGTGCTCGTCATTCACGGGCTCGAAGCCAGCGAGGCGATGCGCGGCATGCTGCGGCAGGTCTGGCGCGTTCTCGCGCCAGGGGGCCGCGTGCTCATCGTGGTGCCGAACCGGCGGGGCCTCTGGGCGCGGCGCGATGCGACGCCGTTCGGTCACGGTCAGCCGTTCTCGCGCGGGCAGCTCACACAGCTCCTGCGGGAATCCATGTTCTCGCCATCCGCCTGGGAGGTCGCGCTTTTCGCGCCGCCTTTCGACTGGCGCCCGCTCGTCCGATCGGCTGCCGCCTGGGAGAGGGCGGGGCAGATGCTCTGGCCGCGCTTTTCCGGCGTTATCCTGGTTGAAGCGACGAAGCAGATTTATGCCGCCTCGCAGCCTTCCCTCACCGCGCGCGCCAAGGCACGGGTGAGGGCCATCGCGCCGATGCCGGCGCCTGTACCCGCGCCACGCGTGACGCCGCTCGAAAAGGGCTGAGGCTCAGTTCCGCCGCGACAGGAGAAAGACGGCGTCGCTTGCGAAGAGATTGGCGAGCGTGCCGGGATTAGAAATCCGCCGCGCCTTGTCGCCGGTCAGGATCACCGCATCCTCGATATCGAGGCCGAGATCGTCGCAGAGGGCGGCGAAGTCGAGCAAGGTGCAGAGATGGATGTTCGGCGTGTCGTACCAGCTATGGCCGAGCGACCGGGTTTCCGGCATGCGGCCGTCGAAGAGGAGTTTCAGGCGGACGCGCCAATTGCCGAAATTCGGGAAGGAGACGACGACGCGCCTGCCGATGCGTTTCATGGCGCGCAGCACTTCCTTCGGATTGCGCGTCGCCTGGATGGTCTGGCTGAGGATCACATAGTCGAATGCGTCGTCCGGATAGTCGGCAAGATCGGTATCGGCGTCGCCCTGCACCACGGCGAGCCCCCGCGTAACGGAAGCGTTCACGCCCTCCTGGCTGAGTTCGACGCCGCGGCCGTCGACATTCTTCTTCGACTGGAGCAACGCAAGAAGGTCGCCATCGCCGCAGCCGACGTCGAGCACGCGCGAACCCGGCGCAATCATCTCCGCGATGAGATCGAGGTCGATGCGGCCATCGACATGCCCCGACGTGCCGCTCATGCGCCGATGCCCTTAGCGCGCGCGGCGCTGCCGATGAAGCCGCGCAAGGTCGCGAACATTTCCGGCTCGTCGAGCAGGAAAGCATCGTGGCCCTTGTCGGTCTTGATCTCGACGAAGCTCACTTTCGCCGCCGCCGCGTTCAGCGCATGCACGATCTGGCGGTTGTCCGAGGTCGGAAACAGCCAGTCGCTGGTGAAGGAGACGACGCAGAAGCGCGACTTCGTCCCCTTGAAGGCATTGGCGAGCACGCCGCCGAAATCATCCGCGAGGTCGAAATAGTCCATGGCACGGGTGATGTAGAGATAGGAATTCGCGTCGAAACGGTCGACGAAGGTCGAACCCTGATGACGCAGGTAACTCTCGATCTGGAAATCCGCGTCGAAGCCATAGGTGATGCTGTCCCGGTCCTGCAGGTTGCGGCCGAACTTGCGGTGCAGTGCTGCTTCCGAGAGATAGGTGATGTGCGCGGCCATGCGCGCGACGGCGAGGCCCTTTGCGGGGTTCGTGCCATGCGCGAGATAGGCGCCCTGCTTCCATTCCGGGTCGGCCATGATCGCCTGGCGGCCGACTTCGTGGAAGGCGATGTTCTGGGCCGAATGGCGCGCGGCCGTCGCGATCGGAATCGCGGAGAAGACGCGGTCGGGATAAGCGGCCGCCCACTGCAGCACCTGCATGCCGCCCATGGAGCCGCCGATGACGCAGAAAATTTCGCCGATGCCGAGCTTGTCGAGCAGCATGGCCTGGGCGCGCACCATGTCGGCAATGGTGATGACGGGGAAATCGAGGCCATAGGGCCGCCCGGTGGAGGGGGCGACGTCCCTTGGGCCGGTCGTGCCCATGCAGCCGCCGATGACATTCTGGCAGATCACGAAAAAGCGGTCGGTGTCGATGGGCTTGCCGGGGCCGATCATGGAGGTCCACCAGCCGGGCTTGCCGGTATGGGGTTGGGTGCTGGCGGCATACTGGTCGCCGGTCAGCGCGTGGCAGACAAGCACCACATTCGACTTTGCGGCATCGAGCTCGCCATAGGTCTCGTAGGAGATGGTGAAGGGGCTCAGTTCCACACCGGAATCTAGCGCCAGCGGCTCGCCGGGGCCGAAGGTCACGGATGCGCGCCGCACCCGGATTCCGGCCTCCTCGAACTCTGTGCTGTAAGGGCCGGAATCGCCCCCCGGGCGCCCGGCCTTGCCGATCGTGTTCATAGCGCCTCTGGGCCCTTGAGGGCGGCTGTGCGGCCCCGGAGCGGGCGCTCAGGCCCCCGCCAAACAGGCTGCATAGCTAGGGACGCACCCCCCGAAATGTCAATGTTTTCTTTTGATTTTAATGGGTTGCCCTCGTATGAATAGCCCTCCCGCGGGGAGGGCAGGAGGCTCGTCTTGCGGACCAGAATTTCGTCCGGTGAAGCAGAATGACGAGCGAGACGACCACGCCCGAGCAGGCCCTGGCCGATGTCCGCAAGGAGATCGACGCCATCGACGATGCGCTGCATGACCTGCTGCGCAAGCGGACGGAACTTGTCGTCGCCGTGGCCGAGGCGAAGGCCCGGGCCGCCAGCGAGGCCGGCGAGGGAAGTTTCGTGGCTTTCCGGCCGGGACGCGAAGCGCAAGTGCTGCGGCGGCTTGCGGCGCGCCATGAAGGGCGGCTGCCGCTCCGGGTGCTGGTGCGGCTCTGGCGCGAGATCATGTCGGCCATGACGCGGATACAGGGGCCGTTCCGGGTCGATGTCCATGGCGGCGAGGGCAAGGCGCTCGGTTTCTGGGATCTGGCGCGGAACTATTATGGCTCGACCACGCCGATGGAGCTTCATGGCGAAGCGCGCGAAGTGCTGCGCCGCGTCTCGCAGGACCGTTCCGCAGTCGGCGTGCTGCCGGAGCCCGAGGCGGGGGACGGAGACCACTGGTGGGTGGGACTTGCGACAGGCGGGATAACCGGCATGCGCGTCGTGGCGCGGCTTCCTTTCGTGGAGCTCGAGAAGGACGTAGAAGGCGCGCGGGCGCTGGTGCTCGCGCATAGCGATTTCGACAGGACGGGCGACGACACGGCGCTTGTGGCTATTTCCTCGACGGAAAGCCTCAGCGATACGCGCGTGGCCGCGCTGGCAAAAGCCGCCGGGCTCGAGGGGCGCCGAATTGCGAGTGCGAAGGTCGAAAATGGCTCGGCATCGCATCTCTATCTTCTCGCGGTTCCGCACCATATCGAGGATGGCGACGAGCGGCTTCAAGCGATCGTTGCAGAGCCTGTGACCGATGCGCGGCTTCTCGGCGGTTATGCCAATCCGCTGCATATCGAGCGCGATGGCGAGTGAGGCAGCGATGAAACGGCCAGAGCCGCAACGCGGCGTTCTCGAAATCGAGCCTTATGTTGGCGGCCGCGCAAGCGCGGAAGGCGCCGGCAAGATCTACAAGCTCTCGGCGAATGAAACGCCGCTGGGACCGAGCCCGCATGCGCGCGAGGCTTTCATTGCGGCGGCGCAAAGCCTCGAACTTTATCCAGATGGCGGCGCCGAGGAATTGCGGAGCGCGATTGCGAAACGCTACGGGCTTGCGGCGGACAGGATCGTCTGCGGCGCGGGCTCGGATGAGTTGCTGCATCTTCTGGCCCAGGCCTATCTCGGCGAGGGTGACGAGGCGATTTCGACGGAGCACGGGTTTCTCGTCTATCCGATCGTCACCAAGGCAGCGGGTGCGACGCCCATCATCGTGAAGGAGAAGAATCTCCGCACGGATGTGGACGCGATCCTTGCCGCCGTGACAGCGAAGACGAAGATCGTCTTCATCGCCAATCCGAACAATCCGACGGGGAGCTATCTGCCATCCGACGAAGTACGCCGGCTGCAGGCGGGGCTTCGTCCTGACATCCTGCTCGTGCTCGACGCGGCCTATAGCGAATATGTCGGCCGGAACGATTACGAAGCGGGGATCGAGCTTGTCGCGACGTCGGAGAATGTCGTGATGACGCGCACCTTCTCGAAAATCTACGGGCTCGCTGCGTTGCGGCTTGGCTGGATGTATGCGCCGGCACATATCTGCGACGTGGTGAACCGTATTCGCGGGCCTTTCAACGTATCGATCCCGGCGCTGAAGGCGGGTGTCGCCTCGATTCTCGATACGGCGCATGTCGAGAAGGCGCGCGCGCATAACGACACGTGGCTCGGCTGGCTCACCGAAGAGATCGGCAAGCTCGGGCTCGAGGCGGCGCCGAGCGTCGCGAACTTCCTGCTGATCCGCTTCCCGATGGAGCAGGGCAAGACGGCGCGTGACGCCGACGCCTTCCTGATGAAGCGCGGGCTCATCCTGAGGCAGATGGTGAGCTACGGGCTTCCGGATTGCCTGCGCCTCACCGTTGGGCCTGAAGAGGCAAACCGCCTTGTGGTGGCGGCGCTTGCCGAGTTCATGGAGCGGAAGGCGGGCGCGGCATGAGCGGCGCATTCCATTTCGAGCGCGTGGCGATCATCGGGCTCGGCCTGATCGGCGGATCGCTCGGCCATGCCATCAAGCGGGCGGGGCTTGCGCGCCACATTGCCGGACATGCCCGTTCAGAGGCGACTCGGAAGCGCGCGCTCGAGATCGGCTTTGTCGACAGCGTGCATGAGAGCGCCGCTGAGGCTGCGAAAGATGCCGATCTTGTCGTCGTCTGTACGCCGGTCGGCGCGCTTGGACCCGTCGCGGCGGAAATCGAACCGCATCTCAAGAAGGGTGCGATCCTTACCGATGTCGGTTCGGTGAAGCTCGCCGTCATTCGCGACATGGGCCCGCATGTGCCGGAAGGCGTGCATTTCATTCCAGGCCATCCGATTGCCGGCACGGAAGAGAGTGGACCCGATGCGGGCTTTGCCGAATTGTTCGAAGGGCGCTGGTGCATTCTGACGCCGGTGCCGGGCACGGATCAGGCTGCCGTCGACAAGCTCAACGCTTTCTGGACGGCCTGCGGCTCTAAGGTCGATGTGATGGAGCCGAAGCATCATGATCTCGTACTCGCGATCGTGAGCCATCTGCCGCATATCATCGCCTACAATATCGTCGGCACGGCGAGCGATCTCGAGACGGTGACGCAATCGGAAGTCATCAAATATTCGGCGTCCGGCTTCCGCGATTTCACGCGGCTCGCGGCTTCCGATCCGACGATGTGGCGCGATATCTGTCTCAACAACAAGGAACCGATCCTCGAAATGCTCGGGCGTTTTTCCGAGGATCTGACGGCGCTGCAGCGCGCGATCCGCTGGGGCGACGGCGACAAGCTGTTCGATCTTTTCACGCGCACACGCGCGATCCGCCGCTCCATCGTGGATGCGGGCCAGGACATTGCCGCACCGAATTTCGGCCGCAACCCGACGCATGCGCAGCCGGGCGGCAAGCAGGATCAGTAAAGCGGTTCGAGCTCGGCGACGGCGAGCGGCCCAAGATAGAGGCGGCCCTCGCGCATGATGACGGGGACCTGCACCTCGTCCGAACGGTTGCCCTGGAACTGCGACACCAGCGTGAGCCCTGCAAGCGCGAGGCGCGCTTCCTCTTCCTTCACAAAGCCTTCGCGTTCCATCACGTCGAGAAGGCCCTTGAAATCCTTCACGCGCGCATTGAGCTGGCCTTCGGGGCGGTTTCGCCGGTCGAGCGCGAGTTCGCCGCTCGCGGTGAGATCAAGCGGGCCCCATTTCACGATGAGATCGGAGATTGCGAGCGTGCCGCCGCTGTTGCGCCAGGCGTCGAGCAGTTCGACAGCGCTCACATGGGGCGTATCGGGCACGGACCGGAGGCGCGCCTGCATGAGAAGATGCTCGATGCTGTTCCCCAGTACCGGCAGGCGCTGCGCCCCCTCGACCTCGACGCCTTCCGTCCGCAGCGCGAAATCGTAAGCCGCGGGCAGAACGTCTTCCTCTTCCGTCAGGGCGGGGCGGGCGTGAAACTGGAGCCGCGTCGCGCGCAACCGCTCGCTGTCGTGCCCTGCGCGGCTGTGCGCGGCATCGAGACCGTTCACATCCAGGGCGATACGGCCGACAGGCATGTCCTTCAGATCGACATAGCTCGCCTGCGCCTTTTGGACGGTGGCGCGGATTTCATTTGTGCGGCCGTTCCGGATGTCGCGATAGGTGATCGCGTGTTCCTGTCCGAAAGTCAGTACGGCGTGGCGAAGATTGTAGGGCAGGAGGGCGACGGCGGCGCGTTCCGAGCGCCATTCCCATTGTTCCGGCGCGGCGGGGGCGCTCAGAGCGGGATGCCGGAAATCCGCCTCGATCCGGTAGGGATAGCCCCGCATGGAGAAATCGCTCCAGCCCGTTACAAGGCCATTCGGCGGATTGGCGGAAAAAGCCTCGACCTGCTTGCGGATTTCGTCCGTCACGATGAACCAGTAGACGGTATAGGCGGCGACAAGACAGAGCAGCGCCAAGGCGGGCCCGGCGATGCCCCAGCGAATGCCCGATCTGGGTTCCGTCACATCTGTCATCTTCTCAGGCGTCATCCTGTCAGATCGTCCTTCTTTGCCTGCGTCTCGCGCTCATGACTATAGTGGCCGCGCGAAGGGGGGCCAGAATGAAGGATTTATGGGTCTTTGGATATGGGTCGCTGATGTGGCGACCGGGATTCGAGCATGAGGAACGCCGTCCCGCCTTGTTACGCGGCTATCATCGCTCCTTCTGCGTCTACAGCCATGTCCATCGCGGTACGCCGGAGAAGCCGGGGCTCGTTTTCGGGCTCGATGCAGGCGGCGCCTGCCGCGGCGTCGCCTTCCGGGTGGAAGCCGCCCGCGCCGAGGAGACGAAGCGCTACCTGCAGGCGCGCGAACAGGTCACCCTTGTCTATCGGGATGTCGTGAAGCGGGTGGAACTTGTCGATGGCGGCGGCACCGTCGAGGCGTTGTGCTTCGTGGTCGACCGCAAACATGCGCAATATGCGGGCCGGCTCGATTTCGACACGCAGGTGCGGCTCATCGCCGAGGGCGAAGGGCAGTCGGGCCGGAACCCGGACTATCTCGAAAGCACGGTGCGCCATCTCGACGAGGCGGGCATAGCGGATGAAGGGCTCACCCGGCTCTGGCACGCCGTAGAGCAGCGGCTGCATCGATCTCCGGCGTCTCCGTAAAGCGGCCGAGATTTTCGAGAGCGAGCAGGATGTCATTCTGACGCGCTTTGCCGAGCTTCATGCCGGGTTCGAGCCAGAGCCCTTTCACCTCAAGGCGGCCTTCCGCGCGATGCACCTTGAGATCGGCGCGACCGGCAAAGCGGTCGCCCTCAAGCAGCGGCAGAACGTAGTAGCCGTATTTGCGCTTCTTCTCGGGCACGAAAATCTCGATGCGGTAGTCGAAGTCGAAAAGGCGCATGGCGCGCTTGCGGTCGCGGATCGCGGGATCGAAGGGCGAGAGCAGGCGCATCGACGCCGGTGCTTCTTCGGCGGCGGCAAGGCGCGCCTCAATGTCGGCCGGCGCAAAGGCAGACTTCCACGCGCCATCCGCGCCTTCGACGGAGACTTCTGCAATCTCATTCCGCTTCCGTGCCTTCGCGGTCCAGGCCTTCGCATCGGCAATGGAGACGAGGTGCCAGAAGGCGGCGATCTCCTGCGGAGTGGCAAAGCCAAGCCGGTCGAGCGCGGCGCGGCAGGCCCAGTCCTTCATCGCGCTTTCGGACGGTCTTGCGAGGCGGTGCTCATCCGGGATCACGCGCTCGGCAAGATCATAGACCTTCTCGAAGCCCTCGCGCCGGGCGATCGCGACCTCGCCCGTGCGCCAGAGCAGTTCGAGCGCCGTCTTGGAGGGACCCCAGCCCCACCAGCCGCCCGCGCCCTTGTCCTCGAAGTCGCGCGCCATCAAGGGGCCTTCGCGGCGGAGCCGGCGGCGCACATTGCGCAAGACTTTCTCGCCCTCGGGGCCGAAGCGTTCCTGCCAGCGCGGGTTTGCCTCGATCTTCACCCGCGCGGCACGAAACCGATGCCGCCAATAGGGATAAAACTCTATCGGGATCAGCGAGGCATCATGCGTCCAATGCTCGAAAAGCGACGCGTGTTCGTGGTGCAGGGAATGGAGGTGTTCGCGGCGATAGGAGGGCGCGCGCGAGAAGAGAATCATGTGATGCGCGCGCTCGACCGCATTGACGGAATCGAGCTGGACGAATCCGAGGCGGCGGACGAGCGCCAAGGTCTCCGGTGCTTCATGCCGAGCGTCGCCCTCGCCTGTCAGCGCATGATGGTCGAGGAAGAGGCGGCGCGCATCGGCATTGCGGATTTCGAGTTTGCTCATGGCGGGGAGTCTAGCCGAGTCGCATGCCGGGCGCTCGCCGAAGCCGGACCTCACGCTCGGGGTTCATAGACGAACTCGAGTTTCAATCCGTCGGGGTCGGCAAACATGACGGCGTAATAGCCTTCGCCATATTCGGGATAGTCCGCAGGCGGGTCGAGCACGGTGGCGCCGATCTCGATCAACAGCGCGTGGAGCCTGTCCACGTCATCGCGGCTGTCGGCGATCCAGGCGACGTGATGGAGACCCGGAGAGTAACGGTCGTGGCCACGGGCGGCGTTCGGCCCGCGGGCACGGAAGATGCCGATAGTCGGCAGCAAGTCGCGCGAAGTGGCATGCTCCCAGTCGATGCCGTCCGTATCTTCCGACCAGCGGCGATAGCCCATGAAGCCGAGCACGGCGTCATAAAAGGGGGCGGAGGCCCAAGGGTCTTTCACCGTCAGATCGAAATGGTGGATGAAGCCGCGCATGAGGTCCGAAGCAGATCAGTTGCCGTTCTGCTTCAGCAAAGCCTCTTTTTCGCGTCCGAGCCAGAGAAATGCGTCGGCAAGATCGGCGGCGAGCTTGCGGGCAATGTCCGCCTGTTCGCGGCTTATGCCCGCCACGCCGAGATCGCCCAGCGCCTTCCAGATTTTCCGTTCCGCATGGGCATAACCTTTCAGCAGTGCGCCCTCCTCGTCGCCGGTGAGGGCCGTCTGGGCCCGCAGGGCGATTTCCTTCAGCCACTCAAGGTCCTCATCCGGTGTGCCGGGCAGCACGTCCTCGCGCTTCAGCTGATCGGCAATGCGCTTGCTCATTTCACGGCAGGCAAAGCTTCGCATTGCGGCATGCTCGCTCCATTCGCCATGAGTGACACCCGCGGCAGTCTCGTAGTAGCGGCTTGCCGACTGGCAGGCGACGCCGAGCGCCTTCAGCGCAGCCTCGGAATCGGTCAGCAGCAATTCCGTCATTCATCCTTCTCCCGTGGCAGGATCACTTTGAGCGCATTCGGCCTCACCTTGAAACGCACAGGCGTCCCGGTCAGTTCCTCGCCATCGGCAAAGACGTGCCGCCGCGGACGCGTCGCGATGGAGATTTCCTGGCCCTCGTCGCAAAGAACTTCCGGCGCAAGATCGGCCCGGCCGAAGCGGAGAAAGGGCAACAGTGCCGCAAGGCCGAAGACGGAGCGCGGCACCACCGCATAGAGATGGAGCGTGCCGTCGGTCAGCGTGGCATCGGCGTGGACCGTCATGCCGCCGCCATAGAAGCGGCCGTTGCCGATCAGAAGCTGGATGCAGCGCAGGTCGCCGCGCTCGCTTCCGCCGTCGAAGCGCGCGACGAAGCTGCGGGGTTCGAGCGCTGCCTGCAGCGCGCTCAAGGCATAGCTCAGCACACCCCATTTCCGCTTGCGTTCCTTCGTCTGCAACCGGCTGATCGTGTTCGTCATGCCGATGCTCGCCGCATTGAGAAAGGGCTTGCCGTTCGCATAGCCGACATCGGCGGTGCCGACATGGCCTTCCAGCAGAAGACAGGCCAGCGCCTCAGGCTCTCGCGGCAGGCGGAGGGAGCGGGCGAAATCGTTTGCGGTCCCCGCCGGGAGCACGAGAAGCGGCACCTGCCGCTCCACCAGGCATTCGATCAGCGGATTGATGGTGCCGTCGCCGCCGGCCACCGCCACGGCGTCGATTTCGTCCGCTTCCATGAAGAGGGCACGGCAGGCATCGGCGCCGTCCGGGCGTTCATGGCGTATGGCAATGCCGAGCTCGCGCGCCGCCGAGACAAAGCGGTCCGTGTCCCAATCCTTGCCGCCGCCGCTGTTCGGGTTTTCGAGCAGCAGGAGGCGGGAAATAGGTGTCAGGCCCGCACCGGGCGATGTGATTTCAGGTTCCATCCGGCAGGAAGAGATAGGCCGGGCGGAAGAAAGGGGAAGAGGCTTGTGTGATTCAACTGCACTTCGAGTAGCCGCAGGAGGTGCAGGTTTCGCAGCCTTCCTGCCGCACCATGCCGCGTTCGCCGCAGCGCGGGCAGCCCTTCAGGGCCGTTGCGCTTCCGGGAGGCGGGGGCGGGTCGCCCGCGACGGCGCGGAGCGCTTCCGTTACCGGGCGGCCATCCTTCGCGGCAATGAAGCCCGTATCGATCATGTGCTGTTCGATCACTTCGCCGATGGCGGCAAGGAGGCTCGGCACATAGCGGCCCTTCATCCACGAGCCGCCGCGCGGGTCGAAGACGGCTTTCAGCTCTTCGACGACGAAAGTCACATCGCCACCGCGGCGGAAGACGGCGGAGATCATGCGGGTCAGCGCGACGGTCCAGGCGTAATGCTCCATGTTCTTCGAGTTGATGAAAATCTCGAAGGGACGGCGCCTGTTGTTTTGTCCTTCGGCCTGCATGATGTCGTTGATGGTGATGTAGATCGCGTGGTCGCTCTCCGGCCATTGCAGCTTGTAGGTGAAGCCCGGCAGCACCGTTTCGCGCTCGAGCGGCTTCGACATATAGACGACGCCGTCCTTCTCGTAACGTTCGGTCTGCGGTGTGGGAGCGGCGAGCGGCAGCACCGCCTGCTCGGCAGGCGCAGGGGTCTCGTCGATGGAAAGGACAGAGCCGCGCACATCGCTCGGGCGATAGGTGGTGCAGCCCTTGAGGCCTTTTTCATAGGCGTCCATATAGACGTTCTTGAAGTCCTCGAAGGAAATATCGGCCGGCACGTTGATCGTCTTCGAGATCGAGCTGTCGATATAGTCCTGCACGGCGGCCTGCACGGCGATATGCTCGGCGGGTGTGAGTTCCTGCGCATTGACGAAATAATCGGGCAGCGAAGTTTCCGCGCCAAAAATCTCGTGGAAGCGGTCCACCGCGAAGTCGCGCACCTTCTCCTCGCGCCTTGTGCCATCGGGCAGCAGAACCTTTCGCGTATAGGCATAGGCGAAGACGGGTTCGATGCCGGAGGACACATTGCCCGCGAAAAGCGAGATGGTGCCGGTCGGCGCAATCGAAGTCACAAGCGCATTGCGGATGCCGTGTTCGGCAATCGCCTCGCGAATGTCGCGGTCGAGGCCGGAGACGGTTTCGCCCGCGAGATAGGCATCGGCGACGAAAAGCGGGAAAGGGCCCTTTTCCTTCGCAATGTCGACGGAGGCGAGATAGGCGGCGCGCGACAGCACCTTCATCCAATTGCGGATGAGGGCGAGCGAAGCGTCCGAGCCATAGCGCGTACGGCACATGATGAGCGCATCGGCGAGGCCCGTCACGCCGAGGCCGATGCGGCGCTTCGCCTGCGCCTCGTGGCGCTGCTCGGGCAGCGGGAAGCGCGACACGTCGATCGTGTTGTCCATCGCACGTACGGCGATGCGCACGAGTTCGTCGAGTTCGGCTTCGTCGACATGAGCTGCTTCGGTGAAGGGTTCTTTCACCAGCGCGGCGAGATTGATCGAGCCGAGCAGGCAGGCGCCATAAGGCGGCAGCGGCTGCTCGCCGCAAGGATTCGTCGCATGGATCGTCTCGGCGTAATAAAGATTGTTCCGCGCATTGATGCGGTCGATGAAAATGACGCCCGGCTCGGCATAGTCATAGGTCGCATGGATGATGCGGTCCCAGAGCGCGCGCGCCTTCAGGGTCTTGTAGACGGTGCCGTCAAAGACGAGGTCCCAGTCGGCGTCCTTCTTCACCGCTTCCATGAAGGGATCGGTCGCGAGCACCGAGAGGTTGAACATGGTGAGGCGGCCGGCCTCCTGCTTCGCCTCGATGAAGGCTTCGATGTCCGGGTGGTCGCAGCGCATGGTCGCCATCATGGCGCCGCGGCGCGAGCCCGCAGACATGATGGTGCGGCACATCGCGTCCCAGACGTCCATGAAGGAGAGCGGACCGGAGGCATCCGCGCCCACGCCTTTCACCGGCGCGCCCCTGGGGCGCAGCGTCGAGAAGTCGTAGCCGATGCCGCCGCCCTGCTGCATGGTGAGGGCGGCTTCCTTCAGGCCGTCGAAAATGCCGGCCATCGTGTCCGGGATTTCGCCCATCACGAAGCAGTTGAAGAGCGTCACGTCGCGGCCCGTGCCCGCGCCCGCAATGATGCGGCCTGCTGGGAGAAAGCGATAACCCTCCATCGCCTCGCGGAAACGGGCTTCCCAATGCGCGCGGCTTTCCGGAGCCTCTGCCTCAGCCAGCGCCTTCGCCACGCGGGACCATGTGTCCGCCACCGTCAGGTCGAGCGGCGTCCCGTCCTCGGCATGGAGGCGGTACTTCATATCCCAGATCTGTTCGGCGATCGGATGCATCGGGTCTCTTTCAGGCTTGGCAGGCGGAAATTATAGCACGGGTGCGCGTGCGGCATGTTCCTATTTTGTGCCCGACATATCACCGGGCAGGGAAAGTCTAACCATCTGAAATTACAATATAATTATACCTATCCCCGTTTTCCACAGATCAGGGGCGGGTGATTTCCACAGGGCCGGTGGCAATGGCCGATGGGCCGCCCGCCTCGCCGACCAGGCGGGCCGTCGCCGTTTCCACGCGGGTTTCGAGCGTTTCCATGAAGCTCTTCCGGTCGAGGCCGGGCAGGATCGGTTCCAGGAATTCGATGACGATGGTGCCGGGCTTGCGGGCGAAGCCGCGCCGGGCCCAGAAGAGACCGGAGTTCACGGCGGCGGGCACGCAGGCCACGCCGAGCTGACGGTAGAGCGCGGCAATGCCGGGCTTGTATTCAAGCTTCGCCCCGGGGGCAGAGCGCGTCCCCTCGGGGAAGATCACGATCGGCCGTCCATCGGCAATTGCGGCCTTGCCCTGCGCAACGAGGCGGCGGATCGCGGCCGATGCTGCGCCCCGGTCGATGGCGATCATGCGCGATTTCTGCGCGTACCAGCCATAGAAGGGAATCCAGAGGAGTTCGCGTTTCAGCACCATGGCCGGACGGTTGAGGATTGCCGTCATCACTACCGTGTCCCACATGGACTGGTGCTTCGAGGCAACGAGAACAGGGCCGTCGGGCAATTTGCCCCTTATCTCGTATTTCGTGCCGGCAATGACGCGCAGCAGGAAGAGCGTTGCGTGGGACCAGAGGGCCATTGCCTTGAAGGTGAAGCGCCGCGGCAGGAGGAAAAGCGGCGAGCAACCGAGGACCATGACGACCGACATGGCATAGAAGCACAGATTGAAGGCAGCGGAGCGGAGAAAGAGCAGCACGAAAGGGTTCCTTCCCTCGCTAGCCTTGCATCGACGCGCGGCCATAGGCGAGCGTCAGCAGGAATTTCGTGTATTCGGAAATCAGCAGCCGCGTGGTGCCCGGATAGGCCCACCAGCCGTCGAGGTGCAGCGTATCCTGAAAGACGGGGTAGGGCGTGATTTCGACGCCGGGCATGGCGCGGCCAAGTTCGAGCCGGGCACGCGGCAGGTGATAGGTGCTGGTGACGAGGATGATCGAGCGGTAGCGCTGCTCGCGCACCCATTCGGCGGTTTCGGCCGCATTGCCGATCGTGTTCGCGGCCATGTAACCGATATCGATGCAGCAATCGAACTTCACCGCTTCGCCGGGAACGATCTTCTTCAGAGAGGCGACCGTCACGTCCGGATTGACGCCGGTGATGAGAAGGCGCGTGCCCTTGCCCTGCTCGAGCAGGCGGTAGGCGACGGAGATGCGGTCCGGGCCGCCCGTCAGCGCCACGATGCCGTCTGCCACCGGCACTTCGGATGGCGGTGTTCGCTCAAGCGTTGCCGTGAAGATGAAAAACCCGGCGGCATAGATGACGGCCAGCAGCGCCGCAATGCCGACGGCCATGCGGGTCACACGCTGCTCCATTCTCTGCCGCAGCGCTTCCTTCGCCGCCATAGCCGGTTCCGTCCCTTGACCCACGCCCGAGGGTTCCATGATAGGTGCGCCCGAGGGGAAGTTAAAGCGCCTCACAACATGCGTTCGAGGGTGCTCAAAACGGTGATCCGCGCCGTCATCAAGGTCACGAGAGCCGCCGCCACGGGGATCGCGAGGAGCGCGGGGTAATGCTCAGGTGCAAGACCCGAGGCCGCGACGAGAAACATGTCCCCCGTGCCGCCCGCGAGCCCCAGGGCGAAGAAGGCTGCCGCTCCGGCAAGCGCGCCGATCAGCCCGCCGCGAAGCCCGAGATGAAAGAAATGGCGCTGTACTTCCGAGGCGATGAAACTGTCGCGCGCACCAATGAGGTGGAGCACCTCCACCACTTCCCGGTTGGCGGAGAGTCCCGCTCGGGTGGCGAAGACGACGATGGCAATGGTGGTGCCCGCGACGACGGCAAGCACGCCATAGGCGAGCCATGTGGCGGAGCGCGCGGCGCTCATCAATTCGCCTTGCCACTGGCGGTGCGTATCGAGCGAGGCGCCAGGCGCGGCGGCGGCAACGTCGATCGCAAGTTGCGCGAGATCGGGCGGGCTCGTCTCGTCGATGCGGATATCGATGAGGGTGGGGAGGGGCAGGTCGTCGCTCACGACGCCCGTGCCGAGCCAGGGTTCGAGAAGGGCGGCCGTGTCCTCGCGCCGGAGCGGCGTTGCCGAGAGGATACCTTTCGTTCCGGCGAGCATGGACATCACCGCATCGATCTGGTCGTCGGCGCTCATGTCGCGCGCCGGCCGGAGCTCCACCGTGAGCGAACCGGAAATGTCGGCGTTCCATTCCTGGACCTTGCCCGTTACCGACAGCGCGGCGCCAAGCGCAAGGCTCGCGAGAAAGCACATTGCGGCGACGACCAGCAGAAGCGGCACCCCGGTTGCGCCGGCCGCCGGCATCACGCTGCGCGTCTCGACGAGAAGCGATGCAAGGCCGGACCCCTGCCGCTCTTCCTCGAAAGGCCGTATGGCGGGGCGCGGGCGTGGGGGCTGGCGGCGGGGATCAGCCACGGATGGTCAGCCCCCCGTTTCGCAATACGAGTTCGGGCGCACCCGCCGCTTCCACGAGCGCACGGTCATGGGTTGCGATCAGAACGGATGTCCCGAGCCGGTTCAATTCCACGAAGAGGCGCAGCAGGCGCTGGCCCATGTCGGGGTCGACATTGCCTGTCGGCTCGTCGGCGAGCAGAAGGTCCGGCTGGGCGACGACGGCGCGGGCGATCGCGGCGCGCTGCTTCTCGCCGCCCGACAGTGTCGGCGGCTTCGCGTTCATGCGGTCGCCGAGGCCGACCCAGGCGAGCAGTTCCTCGACATCGGCGCGATAGGTCTCTTCCTTGCGGCCCTGGATTTTCAGGGGCAGGGCGACGTTCTCATAGGTCGTCAGATGATCGAGCATCCGGAATTCCTGGAAGACGACGCCGATCCGCCGCCGGAGCGAAGGCAGTTTGGCCCGGGGCAGCGTAGCCACGTCCTCGCCGAACATGGTGATGAGGCCCCGCGAGGGGCGGTTCGCCAGGAACATCAGCTTCAGGAGCGATGTCTTGCCGGCGCCCGAAGGGCCGGTGAGAAAATGGAATGAGCCCGGCGCGAGGTGAAAGCTCACATCGCGCAGGACCTCAGGTCCCATGCCATAGCGCATTCCGACATTCTCGAAGCGAATCATGCTGCGACGGTATCACGATCCGGCGGTGCCGGGGCGGCGCCCGCAAGCCGGAAGGCGCGCTTTTCCGGCGGATTTCTGCGAAACCGCGCGCGCTTTTAACGCGACTTTAACCACGCCCGTACTTTCAATAGGCTCTGCAGAAACCCGGGCGCATTTCGCTGCACCGGGGACGTCTCGCCGACATATCGGAACCGCCGGACTTCTCTGGATGATCATCACCTGCCCGTCCTGCTCGTCACGCTATCCCGTCAATGCCGCGTCCTTCGCGCCGGCAGGCCGGAAGGTGCGCTGTGCGAAATGCGGCCATAGCTGGCATCAGGAACCGGAGGCCGCTTCCGCGCCGCAGCCGCTGGCCGGTGCCATGGCGCCGGGCGGACGGAAAAAGATGTTCGGCGAGAAAGCGAAGGCGGAGCCGGAATCACCTGCCCCGGAAGCCCCACCTACCGCGGAAGCGGAGGATGTCGTCTTCGCCGACCGCGCGCCAGACGCGGAAATGGAAGCCGCGCCTCTATCGCGGATGAGCGTTGCCGCCGATATCGGCAACAGGTTCCGGCGCGAAGTGCGCCGCGCCGCCTCCATGCGCCGAGGCCGCCTTCTGATCGCCGCCGGATGGGCGGTACTCGCCCTCTTCGTCGCCGGCACGCTTGGCTCCGGCTATGCCTGGCGCCATGAGATTGCCGCCTGGTGGCCAGCTACTGCCAAGGTCTATGCCGCGGCCGGCGAGGAGATCAACCTGCGCGGCCTCGAATTCCGGAACGTCGCCTATGAGCGGCAAACCGAAGAAGGACTTCCCGTTCTCGCCATTACGGGCGAAGTGCTGAACATCACCGACAAGCGAGTGGCGCTGCCGAGGCTTCGCGTCGGCCTGCGCGATCAAAACCAGGTCGAGCTTTATCACTGGACCTTTGCGCTTGAGGAAGCGGCGCTTCCGCCCAATGAAGCGGCGGCCTTCATCACGAGGCTTTCGAGCCCGCCGCCCGAATCGCGCGATATCGAAATTCGCTTTGCCGACACGACGGATGTTGCCTCCGCCGACGGACATGTCTCGCGGGATGCGCCTGCCGCGCCCGCAGGCGAATAGGGCATGAGCCGGATCGCGCCGCAGGGCGCAAAGATCGCAGTCCTCTTCACCGCAGACGAGATTGCCGCAAGAGTGCGGGCGCTTGCCGGAGAAATTGCCGCGACGATGGGGCGCGATCCGCTGATCGTGCCCATTCTCAAGGGCAGTTTCATCTTCGCCGCCGATCTGCTGCGCGCGTTGCATGAGGCGGGCGTCGAGCCCGACATGGATTTCATCAGCCTGTCGAGCTATGGCGCGGGCACGCAATCGCTCGGCGAAGTGCGCATCCTGCGCGACATGGAAGCGCCGGTGAGAGATCGCGATGTGCTTCTCGTCGACGACATTCTCGAATCAGGCCGCACTCTCGCCTTTGCAAAGGACCTGATGACGGCGCGCGGCGCGCGGCAGGTACGCAGCTGCGTGCTGCTCGACAAGCCGGGCAAGCTTGCGGTGAGCATGAAGGCCGATTTCACCGGCTTCGAATGTCCGGACCGTTTTGTCGTCGGGTATGGCATGGATGTCGCCCATGCCTGGCGTCAGCTTCCCTTTGTCGGCTATGTGGAGCATTGACGTCGATGGCGCGCATCCTCATTGCCGAAGATGAGCCGGATGTTCTTACTTTCGTCGTGCGCGCCTTGCGGGGCGCCGGGCATGAGGTCGAAGGCGCAGGCGATGGCAGCGAGGCGCTCGATGCGCTTGCGCGCGCCGGGCAGGCGGGCCGTCCGCACGACCTGCTGCTTACCGATATTCTGATGCCGGTGATGGATGGCGTCTCGCTTGCGCTTCTTGCCTCGCGCAATCATCCCGCGCTCCGCATCATGCTCATGACCGGCTATTCGGATCAACGCGAGCGGGCGCATGGGCTCGAAGCCATCATCCACGATATTCTGCTGAAGCCCTTCACGCTCGACGAGCTCGTCATGCGCGTCCAGACCGTGCTCGATGGCGGGCCGGACTAGAACCGGCGCAGCAGTCTTTCGAGATAATCCAGTTCGATCTGCGGGCGGCCAAGTTCGCGCGCGCGCTCGCGCAGCTCCTCGAGAATCTGCTGCGCGCGCTGGATGTCGATATTGTCGGGCACGGCCTCGCCCCTGCTTTCGCCGAGGCCGCGGCCTTGGCCGCTGCCGGGTGACGGTCTGCCGAAGGGGTCCGACTTCGCCTGGCCGCGGCCCTGGCCTCGCGCGGAGCGGCTTGCCATCATCTTGTCCACGAGCGCGCGCGCGCCTTCCTGCATCTTCTGGATCGCCATGCCTTGCGATGCCATGGCGCGATCGGCGCGCGCCGCATCGAGCCGCTCCTTCGCGTCTTCCATGGCGGCAAGCGCTTCCGCCAGAGCATCGGGTGTCTCTTCGCTCTTTTCCTCCAGCATCTTCAGGATGCCGTCGAGTTCCTTCGCCAGCTCTTCCTGATCTCCGGCCAGATCGTCCAGCGGATTTTCCGGGGTCTGCAGGCCGAGCTTGCGCTCCGCATCCGGGTCCTGACGCAGCAGTTCGAGTTCACGGAAGGTGCGGTCGAGCAGCTCGCGCTGCCCGGCGATGACGCGGTCCATCTCTTCCACCGCACGCGCCATGGCGGCTTCGCCAGGCGTCATACCTTGCGGTTCGTCGGCGAGGCGGAGGTTCTCCAGAATGTTCTGCAGTTCCGCGAGCAGTGCCTGTGCCTGCTCGGTCGCGCCGCTTGCGGCAAGTTCTGCGATCCGGTCGAGCATGGCCTCCAGTTCGCCCGGCTCGATGAATTCCATGTCGCTGTCCGGCATACCGCTCATCATTTCGGCGTCTTCAAAGGGCGCGATTTCCGCAAGCGCCTCCATATATCGCGAGAAGGCCTCGCGCAGCTCCTGCATCAGGCGTGCGACTTCTTCTGCATCGGCGCCTTGCGCGAGCGCTTCTGCAAGAGCTTCCCGCGCCTTGCGCAGATCATGTTCGGCAAGCGAGAGGTCGCCATCCTCGATCCGGAGCGCAATCGACCAGAGAAGATCGTAGATGCCGGTGAGGTCCGTATCGCGGGTCGCATCCGTCAGGCGCCAGTAAGCAGCGCGCAGCGTGAGATAAACCACCCGGTCCTCGATATAGCGGTCGGCATCCTGCGTGAAATTATCGATGAAGCGCGCAACGCTTCCGCTGGATCGCGGATCGAGGGCAAGGCGGCGGCGCTGCTCCACGATCGCGCGGGCGAGCGGCTTGGTGAATTCGCGCTCGGGCAGCACCATCGCGATAGGCTCGGCGTGTCCTTCCTGGCCGATGTCGTCCCGTGCGATGAGCGTGATGATGACGGGAAGGCCCGCCCAGGGATGCGCCGTGAGCTCGGCATAGGTCTCTCCTTCCGCCTCGCGCGGGCGGCGGGCGGGCAGGTTGAGCGGAATGCCGGGCGGGGTGACGCGCGGCTGCGGTGCGTTGATCTTTTCCTCATCGTCTGCGATGCCGCTCCGGTCGAGCTCGATCCGCACGTCGCCGGAGGCAACGCCGAAATCGTCAGTGACGCGGTAGGAGAAGCGCAGCGCGCCGGAAGCGGAGCGCGCAACCGGCCGGGTGAGTTCGATCTCCGGCGGGGCATCGGGCATTACCTCGAAGCGCCAGCCGCGGATCATGCGGCCGCCCTCGGTGAGAACCGCTTCGCCGCTTTCCATGAGGCTGGCGTCGAGGGCGAAATTGCCGCTGCCCGCCGCTTTCAGTTCCTCGGGGCGCTCGCGTTCGCTGTCATGCCGCTCGAGAACCGGGGCGTTCCGGACACCATGGACGCGGATCGAGAGGATGCTGCCCTTGGGCACCGTCACGGGCTCGCTGCGGCCCAGGCCCTCGGCATTCGGCTTTTCGAGATAGAGCGGCGGCTTGCCGGTATAGGCAGGCGGCGTCACCCAGGCTTCGACGCTTGCCGCGCGCGCCGTGGCGGTGCCGGGAAGAAGCGCGTCGCCGATGCGGGCGAGATGACCGGGGCCGGTGCCAACAAGGGCGATGACCAGGAGCAGAAGCACGGCTGCGCGCAAGGCATAGGGATCTCGGGCTGCGAGCAGCGAGGCGGGTAGTCCGAGCCGGAGCCGCGCCATGCGATCCGCAATCCAGCGCCTGTGCGCGGCCCAAAGGGCCGGGTCGCCGGTCTCGGCGGCGGCTACGTCCTCATAGGAGGAGAGAGGCGAATGGGAGAGGCCCGACGATCGTTCGAGGTGGCGAAGCGCTTCCTCCCGGCCCGGCCAGCGAAAGCCGCGAAAGCCGCGCCAGGCGAGCCAGACAAAGCCCGCGCCGAAGCCCGCAAGCATGACCCAGTGAGCACCGCTGCCGAGCTGCGCAAAAAAGCCGAACAAGGCGAGTGAAACGAAAAGCCCCGCAAGCGCCGCCGCCGGCCAGATGGCGGGGAGCAGCGCCTCGAAAACGAGCAGAGCCCGCGCGACGCGTACGCGCCGTTCGACGCGCTTCGGCAGCTTCGGCGCATGCGCCGAATCATTGCCTTTCGCGGTGCCGGTAGATCTGGCTTCTTTGTCGTCCGGGCCGGTCAACGCCTCTCGCCCCAAAGCGGTTCACTGCAGGCCCGGAGCGGAGATGTCACGCCCTGTCGAGCCAGTCGGGAATGATATCCTGTTTCAGCATTGCGTCATAACTGGGGCGCGCGCGGACTTCGCGGAACTCCGCGCCCTTCACCATGACTTCCGGCACCAGCGGCCGCGTATTGTAGGTCGAGGCCTGGACAGCGCCATAGGCGCCCGCCGACATGATGGCAACGAGATCACCGGCCTTCAAGCGCGGCAGTTCCCGGCCCTTGGCGAAGAAATCGCCCGTCTCGCAAACCGGCCCGACGACATCGTAGACGATGCGTTCTGCGTCATGCGGTGCCGCTACAGGGCGTATCTCGTGAAAGGCATCGTAAAGGGTCGGGCGGATGAGATCGTTCATCGCTGCGTCGAGAATCAGGAAGTTCCTGTCGTCGCCCCGCTTCTCGTAGATCACGCGGCTTACCAGAATGCCGGCATTACCGGCAATGAGGCGGCCGGGTTCGAATGTCAGTTCGCAGCCCAGATCGCCCATGGTGCGCTTCACCATGGCGGCATATTCATCCGGATGCGGAGGAATATCGTTGTCGCCACGATAGGGGATGCCGAGGCCGCCGCCGAGATCCACATGGGCGATGGCATGGCCTTCCGCCCGTAGCGCCTCGACCATGGCGGCGACGCGCGCAAACGCCGCTTCGAAGGGCTCCAGCGCCGTGAGCTGGCTGCCGATATGAACGTCGATGCCGTCCGCCTCGATACCGGGCAGCTCGCGCGCGCGGGCATAGACGGCCGGCGCACGCTTCCAGGAAATGCCGAACTTGTTTTCCGCCTTGCCCGTGGCGATCTTTTCATGCGTCTTCGCGTCGACATCCGGGTTCACGCGGATTGCTACACGGGCGGTGACGCCGCGCTCGGAGGCGAGCTTCGAGAGAAGTTCGAGTTCCGGTTCCGACTCGACATTGAAGCGGTCGATGCCGGTATCGAGCGCGAAGGCCATTTCGCCTTCGGTCTTGCCGACACCGGAGAAAACGATCTTGTCGGGCGTCACGCCGGCCGCGAGCGCGCGGCGAAGTTCGCCTTCCGACACAACGTCGGCGCCGGCGCCCTGCCGGGCGAGCGTCGCCACCACGGCGAGGTTTGAATTCGCCTTTACCGAGTAGCAGACGCGCGCGGGCTGGCCCCTGAAGGCATCGGCAAAGACACGGTAGTGCCGTTCAAGCGTGGCGCTCGAATAGCAATAGAAGGGCGTGCCGATCGCGGCCGCAATCTCGGGTATGGCTACATTCTCGGCGTGGAGAATGCCGCCCTGATAGTCGAAATGATGCATGTCGGCGTCCGGTTGGGCGCGCTCCGCCGGAGAACGCTCAGTAGTTGTAGCTGTCGACGCGGCGGCGCGGCGCGATCTCGTCGAAGTCCTTTTCGATCGGTCGGGCGTCGATGGGCGGCTCGTCGCCGAGGATTTCCTCGGCGGTCGGGGTGGTCTCGGCAACGGGCTGCGGCGGCGCGCCGGGAGGCGGTTCAAGCTCGCCCTTGCGGCCGCAGGCGGCGAGCGCCGTCACGAGAATGAGGCCCAGAAGGGCGGCTTTCGTTCCTCGCGTCATCATTCGCACTATCCCCCTATCGGCCTGTTTCCAGGGCCTCGCGCCAGCGTTTTGCGGCCCCGCGAACATTCTCGGGCGAGGTGCCGCCAAAGCTTGTGCGGCTTGCGACCGAATTGTCCACCCCGAGCACGGAATATACCTCATCCGTGATGCCGGGCTCCACTTCCTGCATTTCGGCGAGCGTCAGACCATCGAGATCGGTGCCCTTCTTCTCGGCCCTGGCGACCAGCGCGCCCGTCACGTGATGCGCCTGGCGGAAGGGAACGCCGAGGCGGCGCACCAGCCAGTCGGCGAGGTCCGTTGCGGTCGAGAAGCCGCGCGAGGCAGCGGCCCGCATGGCCGTCTCGTTGACGGTCAGCGTCCGCACCATGCCGGTCATGGCGGCAAGCGACAGGGAGAGCGCGTCGAGCGCGTCGAACGCCGCTTCCTTGTCTTCCTGCATGTCCTTCGAATAGGCGAGCGGCAAGCCTTTCATCACGATGAGGAGAGAGGTGAGCGCGCCGATCACGCGGCCCGATTTCGCGCGCACGAGCTCGGCCGCGTCGGGATTCCGCTTCTGCGGCATGATGGAGGAGCCGGTGGTGAAGCTGTCCGGCAGGCGCACGAAATCGAAGCCGGGCGTCGACCAGATGACGATTTCCTCGGCAAGCCGGGAGAGATGCGTTGCGGCAATCGCCGCCGCCGCCAGCGTTTCGAGCACGAAGTCGCGGTCGGAGACGGCATCGAGCGAATTCCGCGTCGGGCCGTCGAAGCCGAGCGCCTTCGCCGTCATGTGGCGGTCGATGGGGAAGGAGGTGCCGGCGAGTGCCGCGCTGCCGAGCGGGCTCTCGTTGAGGCGCTTCCTTGCATCGGCAAGCCGCCCCCGGTCCCGCGCCGCCATTTCGACATAGGCGAGGCAGTGATGGCCGAAGGTCACGGGCTGCGCGGTCTGGAGATGCGTGAAGCCCGGCATGATGGTGGCCGCATGCTCTTCTGCGCGCGTGACGAGCGCGAGCTGGAAATCGCGAAGCTGCTCGTCCAGATGGTCCAGGGTGTCGCGGATATAGAGCTTGAAGTCGGTCGCGACCTGGTCGTTGCGCGAGCGTGCCGTGTGAAGCCTGCCCGCCGCCGCACCGATCAGATCGGCAAGCCGCGATTCCACATTCATGTGGATGTCTTCGAGATCGCGGCGGAACTCGAACTTGCCGCTTTCGATCTCGCTCAGTACCGCATCGAGGCCTGCGACGATTTTGTCGGCATCTTCGCTTGAGATAATTCCCTTTTCGGCCAACATGCGGCAATGCGCCTTCGAGCCCGCAATGTCCTGGGCGAAGAAGCGCTGGTCGAAGCCGATGGAGGCGTTGATTTCCTCCATGATCCGGTCGGGGCCTTCGCCGAAGCGGCCGCCCCACATCTTGTTGCTCATTGTTGTTCTCCGGGGCGAAGGCCTGTTCGCCCCCTTCGGATGCCGATTAGAGAGTAAGGAATGCCCCAGACAAGCCCGAAACTGCTCGCCCTGCTCGCCGGAGCGGCCCTCCTGATCGCCGGGGGGGTATATCTGATCGGGCAGGGGGGCGGCAACCCGGCGAATGGCCGGGCCCAGGCCGCGCTCGATGCGGCGGCGCAGGGCGAGGTCGCGAATTTCGTGCCGAAGCCGGCGCCGGTGCCGCTGCCCGCAGTCAATTTCAGGGATAGGGAGGGGCGGGAGGCCAGTCTTGCCGATTTCCGGGGCAAACTCATCCTTCTGAACCTCTGGGCGACCTGGTGCGCGCCCTGCCGGGAGGAAATGCCCGAACTCGACCGGCTTCAGGCCGAATTCGGGGGGGAGACCTTCGAGGTTCTGGCGCTGAGCGTGGACTCGGCGGGGCCGGAGGTGGCAGCGACCTTTCTTGCCGAAATCGGCGTCGAACATCTCGCGCTCTATCACGACCCCTCGGCGCGGGCGAATTTCACCTTGGCCGCTTTCGGGTTGCCCACTACCATCCTGATTTCGCCGGAGGGGCTCGAAATCGGCCGTATGGCGGGCCCTGCCAATTGGGCGAGCGAGGACGCAAAGGGGCTGATCCGCAAGGCACTCAGCCTTTACGGGCTCTTGCCGAATAGCTGAAAGGCGGTCGGACTAAGCGGGGTCGGCCCGGGTCACGAACATGGCCCCCACCGTCTGGGCGGGTTCGCTGCTGCCCGCCGTGATCGGCACCGACAGGCAATGGCCAATAAGATAAAGCCGTCCCGAGGCCGCGAACGGCACCTTCACGAAGACGGGCTTGCGGCCGAAAAAAGCCTTCTGCGTGATGAAAAGCCAGCGGCGCTGCACGGCATCCGGATTCTTGTGGGAATAGGCGGCTCCTTCCTCGGCGAATTCGGAGAGGAGCTTTCCCGTTCTCTCTTCGCCCAGCAATTCCACCAGCGCCGTGCCGAAAAGGCGGACCCGGAAATCCTCTCCGCCCTTCACCGCCTCGGCGATGATCATGTTCGGCAGGAGCCGGGCGATCTCGGAAGGCCTGATATCGCCCCGGTCGGCCATCTCGCGGTCGCCCCGGAGCCGCTCCAGATAGGCCGCCAGTTCGATAATCGAAGGATGCTCGGGAAGCGCAACAATTTGCGGCTCTTCCGTGATTTCCTTCGCACGCTCTCCCGTTCCGAAACTTCCGGCCATCTTCTCCAACCCCATGCGTCCCTCACCGCATGGCGCGCAGTCTGGCATGGGCCGGTTAAGGAATTGGCAGCATTCCGTTTCTCTAACGAAACGATGCCTCAGCGCGTCGGTACAGGCTTTTCGCCACGATAATCGTAGAAACCGCGCTGTGTCTTGCGGCCAAGCCATCCCGCTTCGACATATTTCACTAGAAGCGGGCAGGGACGATATTTCGAATCTGCAAGACCGTCATAGAGCACTTGCATGATGGAAAGACAGGTATCGAGTCCGATGAAGTCGGCAAGCTGCAGCGGCCCCATCGGATGGTTCGCGCCGAGCTTCATTGCCTTGTCGATGCTTTCAACGGAGCCGACGCCTTCGTAAAGCGTATAGACCGCCTCGTTGATCATCGGCAGCAAGATGCGGTTGACGATGAAGGCCGGAAAATCTTCGGCCTGCGCGATCTTCTTGCCGAGCGAATCCGCGAAGACGCGTACCGCTTCATAGGTGTCATCGTCGGTCGCGATGCCGCGCACGAGCTCCACGAGCTCCATCACCGGCACGGGGTTCATGAAGTGAAGCCCCATGAAGCGCTCCGGGCGATCGGTCGAGGCGGCGAGCCGTGTGATCGAGATGGATGAGGTGTTCGTCGCGAGAAGCGCGTCGTCGCGCAGATGGGGGCAGAGTTCGGCAAAGATCTTGCGTTTCACCTCTTCGTTCTCGGTGGCGGATTCGATGACGAAATCCGCATCCTCGAACGACTCCATGGACTCGGCGGCGGAAAGCCGGGCGAGGGCGGCATCGCGCTGTTCGACGGTGATACGCTCGCTTGAAACCTGACGCGCCATATTGCCGTCGATGGTCGCAAGGCCCGCCTCGATCCTGTCGCGCGAGATGTCGTAGAGCGCGACGTCATAGCCTGCGAGCGCGCAGACATGCGCGATACCGTTGCCCATCTGTCCGGCGCCGATGACGCCTACCTTGCGAAACTTCATTACTCGAAACCCGTGGATTGGTGGCGCGCCCCCCTGGACGCACCCTGCAGGGGCATCTGCCCGAAATTTCACAAAGAATGGCGCGTAAGGCTGCCAGCGTAAAGAAAAAGCGCCGCCGGAAAGCCCGGCGGCGCTTCGATTTCGGCCCTTTCGGCGCTATCGGTCAGAGACCGGCCTTGCCGAGCTCTTCTTCGAGTTCGGGGACCGCCTTGAAGAGGTCGGCCACGAGGCCGTAATCGGCGACCTGGAAGATCGGGGCCTCTTCGTCCTTGTTGATCGCGACGATGACCTTCGAGTCCTTCATGCCCGCAAGATGCTGGATCGCGCCGGAAATGCCGACTGCGATGTAGAGCTCCGGCGCCACGACCTTGCCCGTCTGGCCGACCTGATAGTCGTTCGGGACGAAGCCGGCATCGACTGCCGCGCGCGAAGCGCCAACGGCAGCGCCGAGCTTGTCGGCGATCTTTTCCAGCATGGCGAAGTTCTCGCCGTTCTGCATGCCGCGGCCGCCCGAGATGATCACCTTGGCGGAGGTCAGTTCCGGACGGTCCGACTTCGTGAGTTCTTCACCCACGAATTCCGACAGGCCGGGGTTCTCGGCAGCGCCGATCTTCTCGATCGAGGCCGAGCCGCCCTGGCCCGCCGCCGGGAAGGCGGTGGTGCGGACGGTGATGACCTTCTTCGCGTCGGTCGACTTCACGGTCTGGATCGCGTTGCCGGCATAGATCGGGCGCTCGAACGTGTCCGGGCCCTGGACGGCGGTGATTTCCGAGACCTGCGCCACATCGAGAAGCGCGGCCACACGCGGCATGAAATTCTTGCCGACGGTGGTGGCGGCGGTGACGATCGCGTCATAGCTGCCGGCGAGGCTCACGACGAGCGCGGCAAGCGGCTCGGCGACGGGATGCGCATAAAGTGCGTCGTCGGCGACGATCACCTTCTTCACGCCGTCGAGCTTCGCGGCGGCTTCGGCCACGGCATCGCAGCCCTGGCCGGCGACGAGCACGACGACATCGCCGCCGAGCTTTGCGGCAGCGGTGACGGTCTTCGCGGTCGCGTCGTTCAGCGCCTTGTTGTTGTGGTCTGCAATAACAAGCGTCGTCATCCGATCACTCCCGCTTCCTTGAGCTTCGATACGAGTTCGGCAGCCGTTTCAACCTTCACACCGGCGGAACGCTGCGGCGGCTCGCTCACCTTCACGACCTGGAGGTGGGTCTTCACCTCGACGCCGAAATCGCCCGGCGCCTTTTCGTCGATCGGCTTCTTCTTCGCCTTCATGATGTTCGGCAGCGAGGCGTAGCGCGGCTCGTTCAGGCGGAGGTCGGTGGTGATCACCGCCGGCATCTTGAGCTTCAGCGTCTGCAGGCCGCCATCGACTTCGCGGGTCAGGTTCAGCGTGCCGCCATCGACCTCGACCTTGGAGGCGAAGGTGCCCTGCGCCCAGCCGAGCAGCGCCGAAAGCATCTGGCCCGTCTGGTTGCAATCGTCGTCGATCGCCTGCTTGCCGAGAATGATGAGGTCCGGCTTCTCGGCGTCGGCGATGCCCTTGAGGATCTTGGCGACGTTGATCGGCTCGACCGTGTCGTCCGTCTTTACCAGGATGCCGCGGTCGGCGCCCATGGCGAGCGCGGTGCGGATGGTTTCGGTGGCTTGCTGAGCGCCGATGGACACGGCGATGACTTCCGTCGCCTTGCCCGCTTCCTTGAGGCGCACCGCTTCTTCAACGGCGATCTCGTCGAACGGGTTCATCGACATTTTCACATTGGCGAGATCGACGCCCGTGCCATCCGATTTCACGCGGATTTTCACGTTGTAGTCGACCACTCGCTTGATCGGAACGAGGACTTTCATCGAGGCGGACTCCCTGCGCGTTGCCTTGGCGGCGAGAACTCAAGGGGCGAACCCCCGGGGCCTCACGGAAACCTCGGCGCCGGTCTTGGTGTAGGTCTGGACGGCGGCTCACTGCCTTGAAAACGGCTGTTTTCTTGGGAAAACGATGCCAAAACCGCCCGCTGCCACATAGCTGCTGTTGCGGTGCGGGAACCTAGTGGCAGACCCCCTCCCTGTCAACGAAAGGGATTCGAGGCAAAGCGCCGCTTCAGCGCGTGGAACCGGGAACCCACATGACGTCCCCGGGGCCCTTGCCATCCTCGCCCAGATTGGCGTGGCGGGCGGCGACGAAAAGGAAGTCGGAGAGGCGGTTCAGATAGCGCAGCACCGCCTCGTTCACCATTTCATGCGGGCCTTCCATGAGGGCCGTCACGAGACGTTCGGCGCGCCGGCAGACCGTGCGGGCGAGATGGAGATGGGCGGCGGCCGGGGTGCCGCCCGGCAGGATGAAGGAGTTGAGCGGTGCGAGCGCCGCATTCATCTCGTCGATTTCCGCCTCGAGGCGACTCACCTGGCTGTCGAGAATGCGCAGGGGCTCGTAGCCGAGCGTCTCGTCCTTCGCAGGCGTCGCGAGGTCCGCACCGAGGTCGAAGAGCTCGTTCTGGATGCGGCCGAGCATGGCGTCGAGCCTCGGCAGGGTGGCGGTGTGGAGCCGCGCCATGCCGATCACGGAATTGGTCTCGTCCACCGTGCCGTAGCTTTCGATCCTGAGCGCATGTTTCGGCACGCGCTCGCCGGTTGCCAGCGCCGTCGTGCCCTTGTCGCCGCTCTTCGTATAGATCTTGTTCAGCGTGACCATGTTGTCCGGTCAGGGTTTCGCGAAGGGAAGCATGCGCCTCAGCACATTGTCCTTCAGGAAGAAGTGGTGATAGAGCGCCGCAAGAATATGCACGGCGACGAGCGCCGTGAGGATCCAGGCATTGATGCCGTGCAGCGTGTGGCCTATGGCGTTGATCGTGTCGTTCTGCGCGATCTTCAATGGAATGACGTAGAAGGCGACGGGATCGCGCTTCGAGGTCGTGACCATCATCAGGCCGAAGACCGGCTGCAGCGTCACGCTCGCATAAAGGCTGTGGTGAACGGCCTTCGCCGTGATTTCCTGCCAGCGCGGCATGGGCGGATAGGCCGGACGCGGCGAGCGGTTCTTGGTGGCGAGCCAGATCACCATCAGCGTGAGAATGACGATGCCGATGCCGAAATGCAGAGTCGCCGTTTCGCGGCTCAGCGTGAAGCCGCCATAGATCATCAGCAGCACAAGCACGGCGATCGCCCAATGCAGACTTTTCATCGACGTGCTGAAGCTCGAATTGACGGAAACGGTGTCCTTCATGGTCTCGGTCTCCCCCGGCTTGTCTCGGTTTCAGAGACTCGCCCGAACGGCGCGGGAGATCAAGCCTTCAGCTCTTCTTCCAGCCCTTGCGCCAGTTCGCCACGGCCTCGCCGATCTCGTGCGGGCTGTCTTCCTGCAGGAAGTGATTGCCCTTCACGGTGACTTCGGTCTGGTTCTTCCAGCTCCGGCAGAATTCGCGTTGGGCGCCGATAAGGATTGCCCCCGGCTCTGCATTCACGAAGAGCTTGGGGAGTTCGTTATGGGACATCCAGTTCGCGTAGTCGCCGGCAATCTCGACGACATCGGCGGGCTCGCCATCGAGCGGAATCTGGCGCGGCCAGGAGAGGGTGGGGCGGCGCGCCTCGCCTTCTTCGGCGAAGGGACGGCGATAGACGGCCATTTCCTCTTCGGTGAGCTTTCGGAGAATCGAACCCGGCAGCACTGCCTCGATGAAGAGGTTCTTCTTCAGGATCATCTCTTCACCGGCATCCGAGCGGAAGCCTTCGAAGATGCGGCGGGCATCCTGGTTCCACTCGTCCCATGTCAGGGGACGGACGATCCCCTCCATGTAGGCAATGCCTTCGACCGCGCCGCGGTGACGGTTCGCCCAATCGAAGCCGAGCGCCGAACCCCAGTCATGGATGACGAAAGTCACGTTCCGCACGATACCAAGCGTTTCCAGAAAGGCATCGAGGAAACGGCGATGCTCGCGGAATGTGTAGCGTTCGGGGCCGGAGGGCTCGAGCTTCTCGCTGTCGCCCATGCCGATCAGATCGGGGGCGATGCAACGGCCCTGATCGGCGAGGTGCGGCATCACGTTGCGCCAGAGATGGGACGAGGTGGGGTTGCCATGCAGGAAGACGATCGGGTCGCCCTCGCCCATCTCCGCATAGGCCATGTGGCGGCCGGAAATGGTGACGCGTTTCTTCGGCAGTTCAGCCGCCGATATGGATCTGTCCGCCATGATCGCTCCTCCCTTGGCGCCGCCCGCCGGGCAGCGCAATGTCAGCGCGAAGCAAAATAGAGCCCTGTCATGATGATGACGAGGGCAAGGAATTGTAGGCCCACACGCCAGCGCATCAATGTCTGGGAACGGCTGGCAGAGCCGCCGCGCATCATGTTCCAGAGCCCGAGGATGAGAACCGCGAGCACGGCAAGCAGCGCGATGGGGCCTGCCCAGGTGAAAAATTCGTTCATGGTTTCAGTTCCCGCCTTCGAGCAGCCGCCGCGCAATGACCTGCGCCTGGATTTCGGCCGCACCTTCGAAAATATTGAGAATACGCGCGTCGCAAAGCACGCGGCTCACCGGATATTCAAGCGCGAAGCCATTGCCGCCATGAATCTGCAACGCATTGTCCGCGGCCGCCCAGGCGACGCGCGCGGCGAGGAGCTTCGCCATGCCGGCTTCGAGGTCGCAGCGCCTTCCGCCGTCCTTTTCGCGCGCAGCGAAATAGGTGAGCTGACGCGCCACCATGATTTCTACGGCCATCATCACGAGCTTCCCGAAGACGCGCGGGAACGCAAAGATCGGCTTGCCGAACTGGATGCGTTCCTGCGCATAGCGAAGGCCGAGCTCCAGCGCCGATTGAGCGACGCCCACGGCGCGGGCCGCCGTCTGGATGCGCGCGCTTTCGAAGGTTTGCATCAGCTGCTTGAAGCCCTGGCCCTCTTCGCCGCCGAGGAGGTTTTCGGCCTTCACCTCGAAATTGTCGAAGCCGATCTCGAATTCCTTCATGCCGCGATAGCCGAGCACTTCGATCTCGCCGCCCGTCATGCCTTCGGCGGGGAATGGATTGGCGTCATCGCCGCGCGGCTTTTCCGCCAGCAGCATGGAAAGGCCCTTGTAGCCGGGCTCGTCATTGGTGCGGCAGAGTAGGGTCATCACGTCCGCGCGCGCGGCATGTGTGATCCATGTCTTGTTGCCCGTCACCTTGTAGACATCGCCCTCACGGCGGCCGCGCGTCTTCAGGCTTGCAAGGTCGGAGCCCGTGTTCGGTTCGGTGAAGACCGCGGTCGGCAGCACTTCGCCGCTTGCGATCTTCGGCAGCCACTTGTCCTTCTGGTCCTTGGTGCCGCCGCCAAGAATGAGCTCCGCGGCGATTTCCGAGCGCGTGCCGAGCGAGCCGACGCCGATATAGCCGCGCGACAGTTCTTCCGAGACGACGCACATGGACTCCTTGCCGAGGCCGAGGCCGCCGAATTCTTCCGGGATGGTCAGGCCGAAGACGCCGAGCTCCGACATCTGCGCGATCACCTCGAGCGGAATGTAGTCGTCCTTCAGGTGCCACTCATGCGCATGAGGCATGACTTCGGCATCGGCGAATTTGCGCATCTGGTCGCGGATCGCCTCATAAGTGTCCTCGAGGCCGGCATTGCCGAAGGTGGCCGCGCCGCTGTTGGCGGCAATGAACTCCGCGATCCGCGCGCGGACCTCCGCCGTGTTGCCCGCCGCCGTGAGCGTCTTCACGGCCGGCGCGGTTTCGAAAGCGGCGATGTCGGCTTCTGCAATACCGAGGTCGCGCGGGCGCACGGTTTCGCCCTGGCTCATCGGGATGCCACCCGTCATCTGGGTCAGATATTCGCCGAAGGCTACCTGAACGATCAGGGCCTCGAACTCGCCGAGCCGCTTTTCCTCGCTCATGCGATGCGCATAGGCCGAGAGCTGGCGCAGCGCCTCGACATAGGTCGCCGCCCAGGCAAGGCCATGCGCGGCGAACTGCTCGCGCTCGATCAGCGCGGCCGAAACCTTGCCGTCCCTTGAGACTTTCGCGACGACGGCCTGCTTCGCCGCGGCAAGAAGCCGGTCTGCCGCGTCTGCGGCTTGTTTCGCGAGCGGCAGAAGATCGGGCAGAAGAATATCGGCAGCGCCGCGGTCGCTAAGGGAGGCAGGGGCTTGGCTCATGAAAGAACTCGCTTCGTGTGACTTGTAATCGGGGCCGGGTGCGGCCGGGGCGGGACAGAGGAGCGGGCCCTGGCGTAGCCGCCCGGGAATAGCCCCTGCCTCTCAATCCCTATATATCTCTTAGCCCCGGCTCCGGCCAGCCGGAGGACGATTCGCAAACGGGGACCACAGGGGCGGCAATGGACGGAAGCGGCGTCAAGGCCAAGGAAACCACCGACAGCACCAAGGTTGTCGGGCTCGTCATCGGGGCGCTGCTTGTCACGCTTTCCGTACTGATGCTGGTGCCAATTCTTGCCGAGATCGTCGCCCGGACGGGCGATTGGGAAGCCTTTCTCTTTTCCGCCGTCATAACCGCCTTTGTCGGCGGCGTGCTCATGCTCTCCAACCAGACGGAAAGCCGCGACCTTAACCACCGCGCCACCTTCATGGTGACGTCGCTTGGCTGGCTCACGGTGAGCGCGTTTTCGGCGCTGCCGTTCGTCTTTTCGCTGGTGGACATGAACTATACGGACGCCTTTTTCGAAGCGGTTTCGGGGGTCACGACCACAGGGTCCACCGTGATGATCGGGCTCGACCGGACGCCGCCCGGCCTTCTTCTCTGGCGCTCGCTGCTGCAATGGATGGGCGGTGTCGGGATCATTCTCACAGCGGTGGCCATTCTGCCCTTCCTGCGCGTCGGCGGCATGCAGCTTTTCCGAACCGAAAGTTCGGACAGAAGCGAGAAGGTCCTGCCGCGCCCCGGGCAGATCGCGGTTGCCATCGGCGAAGTCTATCTGCTGCTCACCCTGCTCTGTGCGCTTGCCTATATCGTTGGCGGCATGTCGCCTTTCGATGCGATGAACCATGCGATGTCGACAATATCGACGGGCGGCTATTCCACGCATGACACATCCTTCGGCTATTTCGACAATGCCTTCATCCACTGGACGGCGGTCGTCTTCATGATTTCCGGTGCGCTGCCGCTGGCACTCTACGTGCAGACGCTGCGCGGCGTAGGCGAGACGCTGTGGGACGATCCGCAAGTGCGCAGCTTCGTGGCGATGCTGGCGGGTGTTTCCGTGGTGATGGCGCTCTGGCTCGCGGCGCGCGGCGACTACGGCTTCTTCGAGGCGCTGACGCTTACGGCCTTCAAC
Organism: Parvibaculaceae bacterium; assembly: GCA_019636015.1. Taxonomy (GTDB): domain Bacteria; phylum Pseudomonadota; class Alphaproteobacteria; order Parvibaculales; family Parvibaculaceae; genus Parvibaculum. The sequence goes on along the minus strand of JAHBYJ010000001.1, from coordinate 139,208 downwards.
GTTACCTCCATCGTCACGACGACGGGCTTTGCCAGCACGGATTACACGCTCTGGGGTCCGTTCGCGATCATGGCCTTCTTCATCCTCATGTTCCTTGGCGGCTGCACCGGCTCAACCTCCGGCGGGATGAAGATGTTCCGGCTGCAGATACTCGGAATTCTTTTCAAGAGCCAGATTCGCCAGACGCTCTATCCGCATGTCGCGCAGACACTGCGCTATGGCGAGCGCACGGTGAATCGCGAGATCGTTTTCTCCGTCGCGCTTTTCGTGTTCGTCTATCTGGCGTCGATTCTCGTCGTGGCGCTTGCGCTCGCCGCTTTCGGGCTCGATCTCGTGACGGCGCTATCCTCCGCCGTCACGGCAATGGCGAATGTCGGCCCGGGTCTCGGACACGAGGTCGGCCCTTCCGGCAATTTCGCCAACATTCCAGACGGGCCGAAGCTCATCCTCGCCTTCGCCATGCTGCTTGGCCGGCTCGAGCTTCTGACGGTCCTCGTGATGTTCTCGAAGGATTATTGGGCGCGGTGAAGCTGGCAAAGGAAAAGGCCGGCATATCGCCGGCCTTTTGCCTTCGGCTGAGGCCAGAGCGTCACGCCGCCTTGTTGCCAGCCTCGATCGCGTCTTCCACGGTGCGCAGGCCGGGCCTTGCGGCGGAAACGAGAACCGCCATGTTGCCCGGCAGGTGCTCGTTCTTCCACATCTTGTCATGCGCGAGCGGAATGTCGTTCCAGGAGAGCACTTCCGACATGCAGGGGTCGATGCGCCGCTCGATGACGAGCTGGTTCGCGGCCGATGCCTGCTTCAGATGCGCGAAATGCGAGCCCTGAATGCGCTTCTGGCGCATCCAGACAAAGCGGGCGTCGAATGTCAGGTTGAAGCCCGTGGTTCCGGCACAGAAGACGACCATGCCGCCGCGCTTCGTCACCATGCAGGAGACGGGGAAGGTCGACTCGCCGGGATGTTCGAAGACGATGTCGGGATCGATACCCTTGCCGGTGATGTCCCAGATCGCCTTGCCGAATTTCCGCGCTTCCTTCATGAAGTCGTTGAATTCGGACGAGTTCACCTTCGGAAGCTGACCCCAGCAATTGAAATCCTTGCGGTTGATGACGCCCTTCGCGCCCATCGACATCACGAAGTCGCGCTTTGAATCGTCCGAGATGACGCCGATCGCATGGGCGCCTGCCGTGGCGCAGAGCTGCACGGCGAAGGAGCCGAGGCCGCCGGACGCGCCCCAGACCAGCACGTTCTGTCCCGGTGAGAGTATGTGCGGGCGGTGGCCGAAAAGCATGCGGTAGGCGGTGGCGAGCGTCAGCGTGTAGCAGGCGCTCTCTTCCCAGGTCAGGTGCTTCGGGCGCGGCATGAGCTGCTGCGACTGCACGCGGCAGAATTGCGCGAAAGAGCCGTCGGGCGTCTCGTAGCCCCAGATGCGCTGGGTAGGCGAGAACATCGGGTCGCCGCCATTGCATTCCTCGTCGTCGCCATCGTCCTGATTGCAATGGATGACGACTTCATCGCCGACCTTCCACCGCTTCACCTTGGAGCCGACGGCATAGACGATCCCGGACGCATCGGAGCCTGCGATGTGGTAGGGCACGTCATGGACGTCGAAGACGGAGATCGGCGTGCCGAGACCCGCCCAGACGCCGTTGTAGTTCACGCCGGCCGCCATCACGAGAACGAGTACCTCGTTCGAATCGATCTCCCAGGTAGGCAGAACCTCGACCTGCATCGCCTGTTGCGGCGGGCCGTGGCGGTCGCGGCGGATGGCCCAGGCATACATCTTCTCCGGCACATGGCCGAGCGGGGGGATCTCGCCGATTTCGTAGAGATCCTTCTTTTCCATCTGCGTCATCGGAGATACCTCGCTCGCCACGGTTCTCGCGGTCTTTGTGCCGCGCCGGGGCGGATCATTGGCATATGACGCTGCGGAAGCAAGAATATTTTGCAGTGCAGCATAGAATTCGAGGCGGGAAAGGCAGTTTTTGGCGCTTTCCGCGGGTTGTCGCTGCCTTGAAACAAAACCGCCGCAGAGAGGTTCCCTGCGGCGGTCATGTGCCGGGTATGGACCGGTGGTGCCGGTCTTACCAGAGGCCGTGCTTCTGCACTTCGGCGCGGCCGACGACCATGTGATGCACCTCGTCCGGCCCGTCGGCAAAGCGCAGGTGGCGCATGTCGGTATACATGTCGGCGAGCGGCGTCCATTGCGAGATGCCGGCCGCGCCGTGCATCTGGATCGCCTGGTCGATGATGAGGCAGACCTTCTCCGGCACCATCGCCTTCACCGCGCTCACATAGACGCGGGCTTCCTTGTTGCCGAGCACGTCCATCGCTTTCGCCGCCTGAAGCACGGCGAGGCGCATCGCATTGATCTCGATGCGGGCGCGCGAGATGATCTCGAGGTTGCCGCCGAGCTTCGCGATCGGCTTGCCGAAGGCTTCGCGCGTGGCCGAGCGCTTCACCATCAGTTCCAGCGCCTTTTCAGCCTTGCCGATGGAGCGCATGCAGTGATGGATGCGGCCGGGGCCAAGGCGCACCTGGCTGATCTCGAAGCCGCGGCCTTCGCCGAGCAGGATGTTTTCCTTCGGCACGCGCACATTGTTGAAGCGGATATGCATGTGGCCGTGCGGAGCATGGTCCTTGCCGAAGACTTTCATCGGTCCGAGAATTTCGACGCCGGGCGTGTCCTTCGGCACCAGGATCTGCGACTGCTGCTTGCTGGGAGCGGCGTTCGGGCTCGTCTTCACCATGACGATCATGATCTTGCAGCGCGGGTCGCCGGCGCCGGAGATATAGAACTTCTCGCCATTGATCACCCATTCATCGCCCTCAAGCACGGCGCTGGTGCGCACGTTCTTCGCGTCGGAGCTCGGCACGTCGGGCTCGGTCATCGCATAGGCCGAGCGGATTTCGCCGTTGAGCAGCGGTTCCAGCCACTTCTTCTTCTGCTCGGGCGTGCCGACGCGCTCCAGCACTTCCATGTTACCGGTGTCGGGCGCGCTGCAGTTGAGGGATTCGGAGGCGAGCGGCGATTTGCCGAGTTCGACCGCGATATAGGCATAGTCGAGATTGGTAAGGCCTGAGCCGATTTCGGAGTCGGGCAGGAAGAAGTTCCAGAGCCCCGATTCCTTGGCCTTGTTCTTGGCGCCTTCCAGCAGTTCAAGCTGACGCGGATGCCAGGACCAGCGGTCGGTCTTCTCGTCGTTCAGGCGGAAGAATTCTTCGGTGATCGGCTCGACATTTTCGGCAATGTGCTTCTGCACGGCGGCCATCAGCGGCCGCGCCTTTTCCGACATGGCGAGCTGAAACAGGTCCTGATTGATGTCAGACATAAAGTCCCTCCATTTATTGTGCTTTTCAGTTTCGATTCCGGCAGGGTAACGCGTCCGGGGCCGTCGCGATATCCATTGCGGCGTCAAATTGCCGCCACAAGGCCGCGGCTGAATGGGACGAGCTCGATTCATGAAATGAGGCCGATATGCCCATCCGTCCCGTTGCAATCATGCTTTCTCTCGCCTTTCTCCTGCCTGCGGGCCTTGTTCATGCAAAAGGGGGAAAGCCGGATAATCCGCCCGGATCGGATTCTGCCATCGACATCGGGGCCAGTATTTCGGTGTCGTTCGGCACCGAGGAGACGCGGCTCATCCGGGATTATTTTGCGGCCAACCCCTACAACGCGAAGCCCCTGCCGCCGGGCATCGCCAAGAATCTGGCCCGTGGCAAACCGCTGCCGCCCGGCATCGCCAAGCGCTATCTGCCGAGCGACCTTGTGGCTGGGCTGCCTCCCCGGCCGGGCTATGACCGCATCATCGCCGGTACGGACATCCTGCTGGTGGCTGTCGCCACGGGGATCATCGTCGACATTCTGAGCGATGCGCTCTGACGCAACGTCAGGATCTAGGTCCTTCGTCGGAGTTCGTTGCGGCTGATCCGTCCTCTCCCTAAGCTGCTTGAAAGGACGGTCCGGGGAGGGATCTCATGAGCGAACTCAAGGTATCGAATCGCATCTGTCCCGTCTGCGAGGCCGGCTGCGGGCTTCAGATCGCGACGCGCGGCCGGGAGATTGTTTCCATACGCGGCGATGCGGCGGATTTTTTCTCGCGCGGCCATATCTGTCCCAAAGGCGTAGCACTCAAGGATCTCGATGCCGACCCGGACAGGCTCCGTCAGCCGCTTGTGCGACGGAACGGCAAGCTCGAACGGGCGAGCTGGCAGGAGGCCTTCGAGACGATCGACGCAAACCTTCCCGCCATTCGCAAGGCCCATGGCGCACAGTCCGTCGCCTTCTATATCGGCAATCCGACGGCGCACAACGTTGCACTCGCTTTGGGATTCGGTGTGCTTGCAGAGGCGACGGGTACACGAAACATATTCACCGCCGGAACCGTAGATCAGGTACCGAAACAATTTGTCTGTGGACTCATGTTCGGCGATACGCTGACGGTGCCGGTTCCCGATATCGATCGTTGCGACTATCTGCTCATGCTTGGTGCAAACCCGATGGTGTCGAACGGCAGCCTGTGGATGGTGCCGGATTTCAGGGGCCGTCTTCGCGAGATGCAGGCACGCGGCGGCCGTCTCGTCGTCATCGATCCGAGGCGCACGGAAACGGCAGCCGTGGCGGATGCGCATTTCTTCATCCGGCCCGGAACGGACGCGCATTTCCTTCTTGCCGTTTTGCATGTGCTTTTCCGCGACGGGCTTGCCGATGCCGGCGACGCCGCCGCATATGTCGCGGGTTTCGACGAAATTGCCGCGCTCGCCGGAAAAGTGTCGCCGGAGAGCATGAGCGCGGAATGCGGCATTCCTCTCGATGTCATTGAACGGATCGCGCGAGACCTTGCAGCAAGCGAGCGCGCTGCCGTTTATGGACGCATCGGCACAACGACACAGAAGCACGGTTCGCTCGCGAGCTGGCTCATCGATGCGATCAACGTGGCCACGGGCAATCTCGATCGTCCTGGCGGCGCCATGTTCGCGAAGCCGCCGGCCTTCGTGCCGAACACGCGGGGCGCGCCGGGCAAGGGCTCCGGCTTCGTGCCGTACCGATACAGGAGCCGGGTGAGCGGCTATCCGGAAGTGAACGGCGAATTGCCGGTCGCCGCGCTGGCCGAAGAGATCGAGGAAGAAGGCGCGGAAAGGGTGCGCGCGCTCATTTGCATCGCCGGCAATCCCGTTCTCAGCGCGCCGAACGCCGCGCGTCTCGACCGCGCTCTCGGCCGCCTCGATTTCATGGTTGCCATCGACATCTATCTGAGCGAGACGGCGCGTCATGCAGATGTCGTGCTGCCGGGCACGACGGCATTCGAGAAATGTCACTACGACAGCTTCCTGAGTGCGTTCATGACGCGCAATGGAGCGCGCTACTCGCCGGCTCTCTTCGATCCGGCGGGAGGCGCCTTCGACGAGTGGGAGATCATGCTTCAGCTCGCAGCCATTTCGCAGGGAGCCGGCGTGCATACGCGCGAAGGACTTCAGGCGCTTGAAGATATGGTCGTTCGCCAGCTGATCGCCGCCGCAACGTCCGACCCATTCGGCGCCGCGCATGGTCTTGACGAGGACGAGGTCTTCGCCAAGCTCGGCAATCGCCGGGGTGTCGAACGCATCCTCGATCTGCAGTTGCGGGTGGGCCCCTATGGCGATGCCTTCGGCAGGGTGCCTGGCGGACTTACGCTTGCGGCAGTCGAAGCGGCTCCGCATAGCGGTATCGATCTCGGTCCGCTCGAGCCCCGGCTGCCGGAGGTGTTGCGCACGCCGAGCGGGAAAATCGAACTTGCGCCAGAGCTGATGATGCGAGCGGCGGAGGCGCTTCTGGCCGTACCGGCCGGCGGCGAAAACGGGCTTCTTCTCATCGGCAGACGTCAAGCCCGGAGCAACAATAGCTGGATGCACAATCTGCCGGTGCTCGCCAAAGGTCCGTTCCGGTGCACGCTCATGGTTCATCCACAGGACGCAAAGCGCCTGTCTCTCGAAGACGGGGCGCGGGCGATTGTCCGGAGCCCGGCGGGTTCGATCGAGGCCATTGTCGAAACATCGGAGGAGCTGATGCCGGGTGTTGTCAGCCTGCCGCATGGCTGGGGCCACGACCTTCCCGGCACCGGCCTTTCGCTCGCGGGCGAGCGACCCGGCGTGAACAGCAATATCCTTACCCAGGACAGCGAGCTTGAAACGCTGACGGGCACGGCGATCCTCAACGGCATTCCCGTCGAGATCGAGGGTCTCGCGATCCCCTGAAGCGCCCCGCGACTTTGGTCTTTTGCGCTGCAACAAAGCCTGTGATAATTCCCCCCTTTCCGCATTCGACGCAGCGTAAAGGCAAGAAGTCATGGCGAAGGACCAGCCCTGGATTTTCCGCACCTATGCCGGGCATTCGACGGCCAAGGCCTCGAACGAGCTTTACCGGACGAACCTCTCGCGCGGCCAGACAGGCCTTTCCGTAGCCTTCGACCTGCCGACCCAGACGGGCTATGATAGCGATCATGTGCTGGCGCGGGGCGAGGTGGGCAAGGTCGGCGTGCCGGTCTCCCATATCGGCGACATGCGCGCGCTGTTCGATGGCATTCCCATGGAGCAGATGAACACCTCCATGACGATCAACGCGACAGCGGCCTGGCTGCTCGCGCTCTATATCGCGGTGGCGGACGAGCAGGGCGCGGATCGCGCGAAACTCCAGGGCACAGTCCAGAACGACATCATCAAGGAATATCTTTCGCGCGGCACTTATGTTTTCCCGCCCGAGCCCTCGATGCGTCTGCTGACGGATATCGTCTCCTACACCTATACGCAGGTGCCGAAGTGGAACCCGACCAATGTCTGCTCCTACCATCTGCAGGAAGCAGGTGCGACGCCGGTGCAGGAGCTTGCCTTTGCGCTTGCGACCGCCATTGCCGTGCTCGACCGTGTGAAGGCGAGCGGGCAGGTGCCGGAAAAGGATTTTCCGCAGGTCGTCGGCCGTATCAGTTTCTTCGTCAATGCCGGTGTGCGCTTCATCACCGAGATCGCGAAGATGCGCGCCTTTGTCGACCTCTGGGATGAGCTTTGCCGGACGCGCTACGGCGTCGAGGACGCAAAGCTCCGCCGCTTCCGCTATGGCGTACAGGTGAATTCGCTCGGCCTCACTGAGCAGCAGCCGGAAAACAACGTCTATCGCATCCTGCTGGAGATGCTCGCCGTCACGCTGTCGAAGAATGCGCGCGCCCGTGCGGTGCAGCTGCCCGCCTGGAACGAGGCGCTGGGGCTGCCGCGCCCCTGGGACCAGCAATGGTCGCTCCGCGCGCAGCAGATACTCGCCTTCGAAAGCGACCTTCTCGACTATGAAGACATCTTCGACGGTTCGAAGGTGATGGATGAAAAGGTGGAGACGCTGAAAGCGGAAGCGCGCGAAGAACTTGCCCGCATCGAGGAAATGGGCGGCGCGGTCGCCGCCGTCGAAAGCGCCTACATGAAAGAGCGCCTCGTCGAATCGAATTCCGCGCGCCTCGAAGAAATTGAGGTGGGACGGCAGGTGGTGGTCGGCGTCAACAAGTATGAGGAGTCCGCGCCCTCGCCGCTTTCGACAGGCGCAGGCTCCATTCATGTCGTCGATCATGGCGTCGAGGCCGAGCAGATCGCGGCGCTGAAAAAGTGGCGCGAGACGCGCGATGCGGCGGCGGTCGAGGCGGCGCTTGCCGATCTCCGTGCGGCGGCGAAGGAAGGCCGCAACATCATGGAGCCCTCCATCGCCTGCGCGAAGGCGGGCGTTACCACCGGGGAATGGGGCGCCGCGCTCCGTAATATCTATGGCGAATATCGCGCGCCGACCGGCGTCTCCCGCGCGGCGCGCAACGCGCCCGGCGATCTCGACCGCGTGCGTGAGATGGTCAATGCGGTATCGGTGAAGCTTGGCCGTCGCCTCAAGTTCCTTGTCGGCAAGCCGGGCCTCGACGGCCATTCGAACGGCGCCGAGCAGATCGCGGTGCGCGCCCGCGACAGCGGCATGGATGTCATCTATGAGGGAATCCGCCTGACGCCCGAGCAGATCGTGAAAGCGGCGCAGGAGGGCGACGTGCATGTCGTCGGCCTCTCCATCCTTTCCGGCAGCCATGTCTCGCTGGTGGAAGACGTAATGAAGCGGATGCGAGATGCAGGCGCTGGCCACATCCCTGTCGTTGTCGGCGGCATCATTCCTTCCGACGACGAGGAAAAGCTTCGTGCCGCCGGTGTCGCCGCGATCTATACGCCGAAGGATTTCCAGATCAACGACATCATGGCCGAAGTCGTCCGCCTGGTGGACTACAACACGGACGAGGCGGCTTAAGCGCCGCTTCGATCACATTCCTGCCATATTCCCATAATGTTTCCGCCGTATTGGAGTCCTCCAATGGCACAGTGGAAATTTGGGTGCACCCGAGTATCGGGCGGTATTGCGGCGGGTTCCATTTGCTTTCATTCGCGTTATTCGGGACTCCGCTCCGGCCGCCAAGACTGTTACGGTTAACAAGTCGTTAATACGGGGTGCGTGAGCAAGAGGGCCGGCTGATGAGCAACGGTTTCGAGACCACGAGCGGGCAGAGCGGCACACAGGCGGACAAGGGCCAGACGGCCTGGACCTATGGACGGAATGCCGAGCCGCTGCCCGAGCTTCATGTCTTTTCGCGGCTGTCGGAACTCGATGCGGCCTATGCCGCCGAGCTTGCGCGGCGGCGCGCACGGCAAGAAACGCTGGAGCGCGAGATTGCCGAACTGGCGAAGCGCCTCGCCGCGCCGCTCGAAGGCGTGAGTGAGGAAGCGCCGAAGAAGCGCGGCTTCTTCAGCCGGAGGGCCAAAGCATGAGCAAGGCCCTCTCTCTCCTTCCCGAAGAGATGCGCGCGCAGATCAATCGCAATTATGTCGCGAGCGAGCGGCAGGCGCGCTTTTCGAGTTTCTATCTTCTGACATTCATTACGGTCGGTCTCATCGCTTTCGGGGCGCTGATCGTCGATTACATGATCGTCAGCGAATTCTGGACGCGCGCGCTCGCCAATGAGTTCCTCGAACTGCCGGGCGCGCTCGGCTCCTCCGTCGCCTTCAAGTCGATGCAGGTGCTTTTTGCGACGGTCGCCGCCCATATTCTCTATGAACAGCTCGGGCCCTTCGGCAAGGCGCTCTTCGTGCGCATCGTCTTCGTGCTCGCCCTTACCATGCTGCTCGGTGTCGGCGTGCTGCTTGCGCTGATGTCGCTGCCGAACGGTATCGCGGCCACGGGCGACGGCTCGGTCGGCTCTTCGCTCGGCAACGCTCTGGCGGGGCTCGGTATCGCTACCGAGGCGACGCAGGAGACGCAGCGGGCCGCCAGCGAGATCGACGAGATGCGCGGCTGGCAGCCCATGGCCTGGCTTGCCTCGCTCGGCATCGTCTTCCTCGTCGTTACCGGCGTTGCCGCGCTCTGCATCCATTACGCAGCGGAGTCTCTTCGCCGCGTCTTTCATGCACGAGACTTCCGTCATCGTCGCGCCTCGATGGAGCGGCTTGCCGCGCTCGAAGCCGAGCATGACAGCAATCGCCACGCGCTGTCGGAAATGGAAGGACCTGAGAACCGCCGCCATCTCCTCTGGACCGGGCTCATGCGCGAATGCCGTTCCTATGAACAAGGGCTCGAGGAAGCGCGGCGCAAGGGCGATGCGCTTGCCGCGCGGGACACCGGAGGGCGGAGTTTTCTCGGCCTGCGCAAGGAAATGGCGATCAATGGCGCGGCGACCTCTTTCCGCGACAAGCTCAAGACCTGTGAAGACTCGCGACATCTCGGCCGCTATGAAAAGCTCTTCGACGAATGGTGGGAGCGCCGCTCGCGCAATGCGATGAAGGCAGGACCCGCCTATCTCCAGCCCGTTCGCGAGCCGATGGGCGAGCTTCTGCCGCCGCGCGAGGCACGCCGCATCCCCATCGGGTCGGCGGGAGAGTGAGCAGCATGCGCCGTTGGCTCGGCCTCTTCCTTGTCCCCGGATTTCTTGCCGTCTCCCTGTCCGTGCAGGCTGTCGATGCGCCCGCCGCGCCGCAGACCGTGGTCATCGGCCTCGACATCTCGAAGAGCAATCCGCTGGTCGAGGATTCGGCCTATGCGGCGCGCGTGGCGAAGCGCCTCACATCCGAGATCGACAAGCTGCCCGTTCGCTCGCGCCTCATGGTGCGCACATTCGGGGCCTATGATTCAAGCGCCAATCCGCTCAAGATCGACGAGGTGATTTCGGCGCGCGCCCGGCCCGAGACCGTGGCCGAGGGCGTCGCCGCGCTCGTCGCCGCCATGCCGCAGCTCGTGAAAGAGGACAAGCTTCAGGCGCAGGACTGGACCTATATCGTCTCCTTCATGGAGACCATGTCGCAGCAGGTCGATTGCGAGGCGGGCGATGTCCGCTTCATCCTGTTGACCGACGGGTTCGAGGATTCCGAACAGGCGCGGCTGCTGCGCGGCGGCTCCTTGCCGAAGCCCCAACCCGTCTTCGCCGGTTGCAGCGAACTCATGATGCTCGGCATCGGACAGGGCGCGGGGAGTCCCGCCGTCACGAAGCGTGTGCGCGAGCAATGGGCCTCGTGGTCGAGCGCTGCGGGCTTTGCGAAGTTCACGGGCCTCTACGACTGGTGATCTTTTCCGGTTTTGACGGACGGGCGGGGGAGGCGTAGGGTCCGCGCCGTTCCGCTCTCCGCCACCCGGAAATTCCACATGGAAGTCGCGCTTTCGCTGGTCCTGCCGATTTTCGGCATCATCGCCATCGGCTATGCGGGTGCGCGGTCGAAACTCATCAGCCAGTCGGGCGTCGATGGGCTAGACACTTATGTCTTCACCTTCGCCATGCCGATCCTGCTGTTCCGCAACCTTGCGGGCACGGAATTTCCTTCGGCGCTCCCCTGGGGCCTCTGGATTTCCTATTACGGCGCCATGCTCGCGGTCTGGGCGGCGGGTTCGCTGATCGCGCTCTACATCCTGCGCCGACCGGCGGCGGACAGCGTCATGCTCGGCTTCGGCTGCGGCCAGGGCAATACGATCATGCTCGGCCTGCCGATCATCCTCACGGGCTTCGGACCGGAGGCCGGCACACCTGTTTTCCTGATCCTCGCCTTTCACGGCATTATTCTTTTCACCATCGCGACCTTTCTCCTCGAACTGACGCGCGCGCGCGACGGCAGCGAGGCGCCGAGCTTCGGTTCGATCCTGAAACAGGGTCTGATGAATACGGTGCGCAATCCCGTGATCATCGGCATTGCCTGCGGCGTCGTTTACGGCCAGCTCGGCGTGCCGCTGCCCGGCATCGTCAACAAGGCCTTCGAGATGGTCGCGGGTTCGGCGATCCCCTGCGCACTTTTCGTACTCGGCGCCATGCTCACGCGCTACAGCATTCGCCGTTCGGTGGGTGCGGCGTCTATCACCACCTTCGTCAAGCTCACGGTGCATCCCGCGCTTGTCTTCGTGATGACGCAATATGTGTTCGGGCTGGAGCCGCTCTGGGTGACCGCTGCAACTTTGCTCGCCGCCATGCCGACCGGTGTCTATTCCTCGATCCTCGCCAACCGCTATCAGGCGGCTCCGGGCGCCGCGTCGAGCACCGTTGTGCTGTCGACCGGCGTTAGTCTCGTCACGCTGACGGTTCTGCTCGGTCTGTTTCTCGAAAGCTAGTCGCCACCGGCCGCCAGAACGACATTGCGGTGCGCATTGCGCGGCGCCGTCAGGCGGAACATGTCGGGCCGGATGAAGAGGAAGTTGAGCGGCGTCTTCTCGACCAACTTGTAGCCGATGATCGGCGTGACGACGGCAACGCTCATTGCCACGAGGGTCACCAGATCGCCATTCTCCATGCCGAGCTTCACCAGCGCCATGCGCGTTGCCGCCATGGGCAGGAAGAAGGCGAGGAATATGTAGAGCGAGTGCTTGCCGACATAGGCAAGCGGCAGGGCGAGCCCCCGCGCGGCGGCAATCGACACGAGCATGATCGCGGCGCCCGCACCTGCGAAGCCCATCAGAAGTTCGAACGCACGAATATCGACGAGGTGCGAGAAAACGGTACTGCCAAGGCTCACAAGAAGCAGGAGCGAGAGGAACGCGCCCTTGGCGGGATGTGCCCGGGCCCAGTCGGCCAGTTCGAAAATCTGCCGCGCGCCATAGACGCCGAGCACGAACCAGATGAAGCGCCAGGCGAATTCGTCGATCAGCATCCAGCCCGTGTCGAGACGCAGGAAGTAGAGCGCGACTGCAAAGAAGATGACGAAGGCGGGACGCGCACTGCGGAGGAGGCGCATCGCGCCGAAGAACATGGCGAGCGAATAGATGAACCAGAGAACGGCGAAGGGCTGGATCGGGATCATCAGGAGATCGAGATAGGTCACCTTCCAGCCGCCCTCATGCGGTACCACGATCTTCAGGCCGATCTGGATGACGGACCAGAGGAGGTAGAAATAGGCGAAGTGGACGATCTTCCCGTCCACGAATTTGCGGAGGTCGCCAAACAGGGCCTTGTAGGCAAAAAGGCCTGCAACGAGGAAGAAGAGCGGCATGCGGAAGGGCTTGGCGAATTCGGCCACGGCACCGAAGAAGGGCGGCAGGACGCCGAGGGCGTTCTGAACGCCGAAGGTCGTGTGCTCCATGACCACGAGAATGATGGTCAGGCCTTTCGCCGCATCGATCCAGTCGATGCGCGATTTCGGCACGGAAGGCGTCTCGGTCGTCGCCATTGGGGGGCTCCACAGGCTCGAAAAGGCACGGTTTCGTCCCGCTTTGGGTGCAAACCGTCATGTTCAAGCTTTCGGAAGCAGGTTCCGCGCCACAGCTGTGCCGGTTGTCCGTATGGTTAAAGGCCGACCATGCGGCGAATGCCGGCGGGCGTCTCGCCGGCCGCGCGCAGTTCCCGCAAACCCATATCCTTCGCGCTTTTTGAAAGGCGCCGCCCCGCCGCATCGCGGATGAGGCCGTGATGGTGATAGCGGGGTTCGGGAAAACCGAGCAGCACCTGCAGGATGCGGTGGATATAGGTCGCGGGGAAAAGGTCCTGCCCGCGTGTCACCAGCGTCACGCCCTGCAGTGAATCGTCTACCGTCACCGAGAGGTGATAGCTCGTGGGCACGTCCTTGCGCGCGATCACTACATCGCCGAAAAGTTCCGGCTCGATCGGCAGCGTCCCCGTATCTCCGCGAGCGCTTTCGCCTTCTTCAGTGAAAGTGATGGGACCGCCATTGATGCGTTCGGCTTCGGCCTTGGCCTTTTCCATGTCGAGCCGCCAGGCATAGGTGCGGCCCTCCCACATCAGCCGGTTCAGCCTCTCGCGCGGAATGTCCTTGTAGATACCCGGATAGAGCGGTGCGCCGTCGGGATCGGCCGGCCAATTGCGCGGCGGAATGCCGCTCGCGGCAATCGCGTCCTGAATTTCCTTGCGCGTCGCAAAGCAGGGATAGACGAGGCCCATCTCCCGCAGGCGCTTCAGGTGGCGTTCGTATTCCGAGAAATGTTCCGACTGTCGGCGCACCGGCTCTTCCCAGATCAGGCCGAGCCAGTGCAGATCCTCATAGATCGCCTGTTCGTATTCCGGGCGGCAGCGGCCGACATCGATATCCTCGATGCGCAGCAGAAAGCGGCCACCGAGACGCTTCGCCATTTCGCTGGTGAACAGAGCGGAATAGGCATGGCCGAGATGAAGCCAGCCGTTCGGGCTCGGCGCGAAGCGAAGAATTTCCATCCCGGTTTTTCATCCTGCGGGGAAGTGCTGCTAGGCTGGGCGAAAGTGATAGCGCGGGCGGGAAGCCGGCGAAAGGGGAGAGAGAATGGCATTGAGCGGACCGGGCGTCGCGCCCCTGAACGGCAAGGCAGAGCATCTCGTCATTCTCTGCCATGGCTATGGCTCGGACGGGAACGACCTCATTGCGCTTGCGCCCTTCTGGCAGCGGATCCTGCCGGATGCCGCCTTCGTCTCGCCCAATGCGCCACAGCGCTGCGACGGCAATCCGATGGGCTATCAATGGTTTCCAATCTCACGGCTCGACCCGGCGGAAATCGCGCTGGGCGTTTCGGCGGCGGCCCCGGTACTTGAGGCTTTCATCGAGGAGCAACTCGCCGTGCTCGGGCTCGATGCCTCGCGGCTTGCGCTGGTCGGTTTCAGCCAGGGGACGATGATGGCGCTGCATGTGGGGCTCCGCATGGCCGTGCCGCCAGCCTGCATTGTCGGTTTTTCGGGCGCGCTTGCCATGCCCGAGCTTCTGCCGGACGAGATCAGGGGCCGCCCACCCGTTCTCATGGTGCATGGCGAGGTGGACGACATGCTGCCCGTCACGCGCATGTATATGGCGGTGCAGGCCCTTGGCGCCGCAGAGGTGCCTGTCGAATGGCATGTCTCGCCGGGGCTCGGCCACAGCATCGACCAGACGGGCCTTGAGCTTGGCGGCCGTTTCATCGCCGATGCCTTTGCCGGGCGGGTACGGGCGGCGGCGCGTTGAGTCACACCGCGCCAGAACTGGCCGCTTCACAAAGCTGTCGCACCATATATAGTAATCTCAGGTCTGAAGGGGGCCTGCCATTGTTGGCGGCCTTCGGTTTCAGGAGGGCGGCGTGCACGGATCGTTTGCCACGCCGGATGCTTGTCCGGCACTCGTGTTGAACGCGGATTACAGGCCGCTCAGCTATTACCCGCTCTCGCTCTGGTCATGGCAGGATACGATCAAGGCCGTCTGCCTCGATCGCGTGAATATCGTTTCCTCCTACGACACGCTGGTGCGCTCGCCCAATTTCGAGATGAAGCTGCCGAGCGTCGTTTCGCTCAAATCCTATATCAAGCCCGCGCGCTTTCCCGCCTTCACGCGGTTCAACCTGTTCCTGCGTGACCGCTTCACCTGCCAGTATTGCGGCGCGCGGCACGAACTCACCTTCGACCATGTGATCCCGCGCTCGCGCGGCGGGCAGACGACATGGGAAAATGTCGTAACGGCCTGTGCGCCCTGCAATCTCAAGAAGGGCGGCAAGATGCCGAAGCAGGCGGAAATGCATCCGATGCAGGCGCCGTACCGGCCTTCCGTCGGCGATCTGCACAAGAATGGCCGTGCCTTCCCGCCCAACTACCTGCATGAAAGCTGGCAGGACTATCTCTACTGGGACAGCGAGCTGGAGCCGTAAGATCAGGCCTTTTCGGAAATCCTGATCGCGAGGCGGCAGGCGGCCTTGATCGCGCCCGAAAGCAGCGGATAGGCGGGTGCTTCCTTCGCGCCGGAGGCGATGGCCTCATCGCGATGCTCGACTTCTTCCAACCTGAATTTCTCGATCGTGTCGCGCAGGGGCTGCTCCGTCTCGCCCATCTCATCGAGGCGGCGCACCTGCGACTGGTAGTGCTCGTCGATCACTTCTTCCACAGCCGCGGTGCAGGCATGGGCGGCTTTTTCGCCGAGCAGCGCCGTCGCCGCGCCGAGCGCGAAGCCCGCCACATGCCAGACAGGCGCAAAAGCCGTCGGGCGCACGCCGCGCTCGTTCACGATCTCGTTGAAGCGGGCGAGGTGCACTTCCTCATCCTTCGCCATGTGTTCGAGCTTCGCGACAAGCTCTTCCTTGCCGGGCACATGGCGCAACACGGCGAGCTGGCCCGCATAGATTCGCACCGCGCCATATTCGCCCGCGTGGTCGACGCGGATCATTTCCTCGATCGCTTCCTTGCGCGCACGGCCCGGCTGGGCGGAGACGCGGGAAGCGGCGTTTTCGCCCGATGCGCTCATGCCACTTCTCCTCTGCTCTCCCGGAAATAGCGCCAGAGGGGCAGCGCGGAAAGGGCTGCAAGCGTCAGCGTGATCAGAAAATTGAATCCCGCGAGCGAGATGCCGAATAGCGTCCATGCCGCCTCGTCGCAGCGCGGCGCCTTCACGCCGCGTTCGAGCGCCGACTGCAGGTCCTGCAGCGAGCCCGCGACGCTGCCGCCAATGGCGCCGCAATCCTCCGGCCCCGCCCACCAGCCATATTCGACGCCCATGTGATGAAACGAGATGCCGGCCCCCCATAGATAAAGCGCCGTGCAGATGCCGAGGAAGATCAGCACCAGAATGCCGATATTCGTATTGCGCGAGAGAATGCCCGCGATGAGCGCCGCTCCCATGGCGTAGTAATGCGGCTGGCGGCCATCGAGACAGAGCGCGCAGGGGATGTAGCCCAGCACATGCTCGAAAAAGAGCGCGCCGCCGATCGTCGCGGCGCTCGCGGCGAGCAGGATCCAGGGAATGGCATTCGAAGGCAGGCGGTCCAGCATGGCGCTATTCAAGCATGGCGGGCGGCCATTGTCCCGCGGTCCCGATGCCGCAGCCTTCTTTTCGATTGAAGGGGCGCGCAAGCCGATTATGATGCGCGCCCGATGCTTCAGGGCCCCTGTGGCGGAATGGTAGACGCGGCAGACTCAAAATCTGTTGTTGGCAACAACGTGCTGGTTCGAGTCCGGCCAGGGGCACCAGCCTTCGCGCCTTGCGCTACGGCTGGCGGGCCAGCTTTCGCGCCATACGCTTCGGTTGGCGGGCCAGCTTTCGGGTCCTGCGCTTCGGTCGGGGCAATTTTCCCGCGTATCACCCGAGCATCTTCTGCATCAGCACGAGGTCGAGCCAGCGGCCGAATTTCGTGCCCACTTCCGGCATCCGTGCGACTTCCCTGAAGCCCAAGCGCTGGTGAAGGCGGATTGAGGCGAGGTTCCCCGCTTCAATGCCCGCCACCATGGCGTGGAAATCCCGGGTGCGCGCCTCGTTGATCAGGGCCTCCATCAGCGCAGCGGCGATGCCTTTTCCCCGCCGGTCCTCGCGCATATAGACCGAATTCTCGACGGTGTGGCGATAGCCCTCATGCGGGCGGAAAGGGCCGTAGGTTGCATATCCCGCGACCTCGCCGGCGGCGGCAGCCACGAGGACGGGGAAGCCCGCGCCGGTGCGCTCCTGCCACCAGCTCCGTCGCCCCGCGAGATCGGATGGCGTCTCGTTCCAGATGGCGGTCGTGTTGGCGACGGCATCGTTATAGATCGCGAGAATGCAGGGAAGGTCCGCCTCTTCGGCCGGGCGAATCGAAATGGAAGCCGTCTGCATGGCGAGTCCCCGCGTTGCTGCGCGGCGAGAATAGCAGCCTCGCAGCGCCGGGCGAGGACGCACACAATCGGGATAGTTATTTTAATTGATCAATCAATTAAAATATGGAATAGTGCCCGAAGTCGCAGTCGTCGCCGGAGTATCCCGTCATGCGTGCCCTCGTTCTCAGTGCCAGCCCGCGCCGCAACGGCAATTCGGCGGCGCTTGCCGAGGCGGCGACAAGGGGGCTCGAAGCGAGCGGACATGAAGCGCGCCTTCTCTTCGCCGACGATATTCTCACCGGCTTTCTCCGCGATTGCCGCCTCTGCCGCCGCGTCGATGGCGAGTGCGGCATCGAAGATGGATTCCGCGCCGCGTTCTTCGATGAGTTCCTTCCGGCGGAAGGCTTCATCGCGGCGACGCCCGTCTACTGGTACGGCATGTCGGCGCAGCTCAAGGCATTTTTCGACCGCATGTTCTGCTATGTCGCCGCCTCGCATCCGCAGTCGGGGGAGGTCGTTCCGCGCATGATGGGCAAGCGTCTCGGACTGCTTCTGGCGTCGGAAGAAACCTTTCCCGATGTCGGCGCCGGCATCGTTCATCAGATGCAGGAATATGCGCGCTATACGGGCTCCGATTTCGCAGGCGTCGTGCATGGCTATGGCAATGCGCGCGGCGAGGTCTCGCAAGATCCCGACGGCCCGCTCGTCCGGGCGGAAGCGTTCGGGCGCGGTTTCTTTTCACGTCATTCAAGCGATTACCGGATCGATACGCCCAGGCCGGGGCGTGTCTGGGCCGGGCGTTCCCAGTGACCGGCCGACAGGAAAGCGGACATGAACGGCAAGGATCAGATAGCGGAAGTTCTGAAGAAGCTGAAAAGCGAAGGCGTCGAATATTGCTATGCGACCTATGTCGATGTGCATGGCGTTTCAAAAACGAAATGTGTGCCCATTGCGCATTTTGCCGACATGGCGGGCGGCTCCGAGCTTTTCACGGTCGGCGCGCTTGAAGGCATGGGGCTTGTGGGACCGCATTTCGACGAATGCGCGACGGTGCCGGATCTCTCCAGCGCAACGATCCTGCCCTGGGACAGGCGCTATTGCTGGTTTGCGTCCGATCTCTATTTCCATGGCGAGCCTTATGCGAATTGCAGCCGCGTCATTCTGAAGAAGGCGCGGGAGAAGGCAGCGAAGCGCAATCTTGTCTTCAATCTCGGCATCGAACCTGAATTCTATGTCTTGCGCCGCTCGGAAAAGGGGCTCTCCCCCTTCCAGTCCGAAACCTTCCACGGTCCGACGCCGGCCTATGACCTGCACCAGATTTCGCTCGCGGGGGCTTTCCTCGAAGAACTGACGCGCTATGTCGAGGAACTTGGCTGGGGTCTTTATTCCTTCGATCAGGAAGGCGGGCACGGGCAGTTCGAGATCGACTTCGGCTATGCCGACGCGCTCGTCACCGCCGACCGTCTCACCTTCTTCCGTTTCATGGTGAAATCCATCGCGCACAAGCATGGCGCCATCGCGAGCTTCATGCCGAAGCCTTTCAGCAATGACTTCCGTTCCGGCGCGCATCACAACATGTCGCTCATGGACGTGGACACGAAGGAAAACATTTTCGACGCCTCAAAGCGCGGCGCCGGCGCGCTTGCCGAGAGCTATGGACTGCCGGTAACGGATGAGACGCTCCATTTCACCGCGGGTCTGCTCGATCATGCGCAGGCGCTGTGCGCCATCACCTGCCCAACCTTCAATTCCTACAAGGGACTCATTGCGCAGGGCGAGATGCCCGATATGTCCTGGGCGCCGGTTCTGCGCGCCTATGGACGGAACAACCGCTCGGCCATGCTGCGGCTCCCGATGAACCGGCCCTGCATCGAAAACCGCGCGCCGGACATGAGCGCCAATTTCTATCTCTCCTCCGCGCTCAGCCTTCATGCCGGGCTCGACGGTCTCGACCGGAAGGCCGATCCGGGCTCGCCCCTCAACGACAATCTCTACCTGTCGCGCGACCTCGTCTCCCGCTCGGGCAATCTGCGCCGCTTGCCGCGGACGCTGCTCGAAGCGGCGGATGCGCTCGATGAAAACGACTTCGCCCGCTCGGTGCTCGGCAGCGAATTCATCGACATCTATGTCGCGCAGAAGCGCAAGGAGTGGGACGCCCAGTTCTATATGGTGACGCCCACGGAGCGAGACCGCTATCTCACCTTCGTATGAGGGCGCGCCATGACCTCCTGGGCAAAACTCACCGCGCCGCAGATCGGCGATCTCGTGGAAAGGCAGGGCCGCCGCATGGCGGTCCTGCCCATCGGCGCGACGGAGCAGCATGGGCCGCATCTCGCCACGGGCACGGACACGCTGCTCGCGGAAACGATTTGCGGCGAGGCTTGCCGGCGCCGCAATGTGCTTCTCCTGCCGGCCATTCCCTATGGCTGCTCCTTCGGCCATTCCGATGCATGGCCGGGCACGATTTCGCTTTCGCCGGAAACGCTCGCGAGCGTTCTCTGTGAGGTGGCGGACTGGGCGATCCGCACCACCGGCATCGACCGTTTACTCTTCATCTCCGGTCATGCAACCAACGGACCGAGCATCGAAAGCGCGATCCTGCGGCTGCGCTATGAACATCCCGATATGCGCTTTGCAACGCGCGGCCTCTGGGAGATTTCGGCGGAGGCACTCCGGCTCTATACGCTCGATGCGGCCGATATCCATGCCAATGTCGCCGAGACATCCATGGTGCTCGCGATCGATCCCGACTGGGTACAGATGGACCGGGCGGAAGATGTCGAAGATGTCACCGTCGGCAAGATATGGCGCTATGCCATGCCCGCGGTGACGCCGAACGGCGTGGTTGGGCGGCCGAGCGAATCCTCTGCTAAGCTCGGCCGCGAAATGCTCGACCGGATCGTTGCCGATTTCGAGAAGCTGCTGGAAGCAGCCGAAACGGAGGAATGGCCGGCAATCCCCGAAGCGGTGAAGGGCGGATAGCGGTGGCGGCAAAGAACGCGGCAAAAGAAAAGAAAAAGCCCGCGAAAGACATCAAAGCGAAAGGCGGCTCCCGTGCGGCGCAGGCGCGAAGACCGGGGCGTCCGCCTGTCGAACAGCCGAACGAGGCGAAACGCGATGCGATTGCCGAGGCGGCGCTCAGGCTCTTTTCGCGTTCGGGCGTTGCCGCCGTCTCCAACAAGGAGCTCGGCGAGGCGGCCGGCATCAACCCGGCGCTCATCTATTACTATTTCGAGGACAAGGACGATCTCTTCCAGTTCGTCGTGCGCAAGGCACTGTCGGATGCGCTCGCCGCCTATGAGGACATCAAGAAGCGCGAAGGCGGCATCGGCGATCTCGATGCCTGGCTCACCAGCAATCTTCAGCTCTTCGGCGAGATCACGCGGTTCCTGAAGGTGATCCTCGACTATGCGCATTCTGGCCAGCGCTCGGCGCAGACGGATGAAGCGATCCGTCGCTTCTACGATACGGAAACGGACCTGATCGGCCATGCGCTTCGCGAGGAAGGCGCGTCGCTTCGCGAGGCGCATGACCTCGCAGAACTCGTCTCCGTCTTTCTCGACGGGGTGATGGTCGCGCGGGTGCTGAGGCCGGAAATATCTTCGGAAAAACTCGTGGGGCTGATGCGCGATCTGATCCGGCGGAAGACCGGGTGATCACTTGCCGGTGTCGAGGTGGTCGTTGATCATCCGGGCAAACCAGAGGCGGAAGCGGGCGAGCCCGTCCCGGTCAAGGCCTGCGGCCTCCGCGAGCTGCCTTCCGACGATTGCCTCGCCGAAGGCGGCGCTCGCCGTCAGCATGGCGATGAACAGCGTGTCCTCGCGGTCGGGCGCGGGCTGCTTTTCCTGCCGGGCATGGTCCTCGCGGCGCGCCTGAATAGCGTCCACGATCTCGCGCATCACATTGGGCTCCATCTGCTCGTCGCTCGCGCGTCCGGTCAGCAGCAGCCAGGACAGGAGCCGCGCCGTGCCGCGGTCGCTCAGCGCCTCGAAGACATGGCCGATGTGATAGGCCGTGTCGCTGCCTTCCCCGTCTCCGTCCAGCGCCGAGAGCAGCTTGTCGCGGAGTTGCCTGTTCGCCCGGCCGATCAGGGCGCGCACAAGGCCTTCCCGGCTCTCGAAATGGTGGAGAATCGCGGGGTGGGAAATGCCCACATCCCGGGCGATGTCCTGAAGGCGCAGCCCCTCGGGGCCCTGGCGGGCGAGCCGGGCTTCCGCGGCGTCGAGGATCAGCCGCCTTGCCTCCTCCGCGGTCCGGCGTACCCGCTTTGCGGGTGGCTTCGGGGTGGAAGTCTCGGATTTTACGGCGCTCGACACTCTCAGGTCCTTCCGGGGAAGAGTCTATTGACAAACATGTAAGTATAGCCTATATGGTCAGATACAGGCGCGCGGGGGCTGAAGCCGCCACTATAACAACGGGACATAGCCGATGACGACAGCAAGCCCAACCGAGTTTCGCAGTGCCGCCCCGGCGAAGCCTGCGCGCAAGCGCATGCAACCCCTCAAGGCGATCCGCGCCATCCGCGCCCTCATCGCGGACAAGGAAGACACGTCCCAGGTTTTCAAGATCATCGACGCGCTTTCGGGCGATTCTGTGGGCAGGGGTTTCCGGCGCTTCGTGCAGACGGAAGCGGGCCGCCGCATCCTGGCCGAGAAGCGCGATCTCATAGCGGCTCTCAGCGACCGGGCGCGGCTTTCTGCGCTTCCGGCGGGCACGCTTGGCCGCACCTATCATGAATTCATGGCCGAGGAAGACCTCACCGCCGACGGGCTTGTGGCCGCGAGCGAGGCTGTGGAACGCATCGACCTGCGTTCTGAGGACGAGCTTCTCTTCGGCGCACGTCTGCGCGACCAGCACGATCTCTGGCACGTGGTCTCCGGCTATGGCCGCGACGGGCTTGGCGAGCTCGCGCTGCTTGCCTTCACCTATGCGCAGACGCGCAATCGCGGCATCGGCTTCATCGTGCTTGTCGGCGCCCGCGTGACGGCGAAGAGTCTGCCCGAGGTCAAGATCTGGCGCGTCATTCGCGAGGCCTACCGGAACGGAAAGAAAGCCGCCTGGCTGCCCGCAACCGACTGGGAAGCCATGCTCGAAAAGCCACTTGCGCAGGTTCGCGCCGAACTCGGTATCGCAACGCCCGCTGCCTATCGTGAAGCGGAACCGGTGGCGACTGCCGCCGAACAGGCATTCAAGGCCATGCGCGCCGAGCAGATGCAGAAGCAGGCTGCCTGATCCTGCCTGCCGCAGCAGGCTTTGGCCCTTCCCCGATCCCGGCTATGCTTCTCTCGGTGAAGCAATAAGCGGGACGGGGCGGTGCTGACACTCCACGGATTGAAGAACTGCGATACTTGCCGCAAGGCCGTCAAATGGCTCGAGGCGGAAGGGATTTCGCATCGATTCCACGATCTGAAAGCGGAAGGGATTTCCGCCGCCGAGGTGAAGCGACTTGCCAGCGCCGTCGGCTGGGAGGCGCTGCTCAACAAATCGAGCACGACCTGGCGCGGGCTTGCCGATAACGAAAAGGCAGGGCTCACAGAGGCGAAGGCCGTCAAACTCATGGCGGCCCATCCCGCCTTGATCAAGCGTCCTGTCTTCGACAACGGCAAGGCTGTGATCTCCGGCTTTCGGGAGTCGCAGCTGCCCGCCATCCGCAAGGCCTTCGCAAAATGAGACGGGGCAAGCGGGCGGAGCTCGCGCCTTCGATTGCCCTTCCTCTCGAAACGGCGCGCCTTCTCATCCGTGAATTTGCGGCAAATGACGTGGACGCTGTCCATGCCTATTCGTCGCTCCCGGAAGTGACGCAGTTCCTGATCTGGGGTCCGAACACAGCCGACCAGAGCAAGCAGTCGGTCCGCGCCTTCCTGGATGACCAGAAAGAAAAGCAAAGGGCCAATTTCGATCTCGCCATTGTACTGAAGCAGATCCGCAGGCGCGGCGAGAAGCGCCGGCTCATCGGGGCTGTCGGTCTCAAGCTCATCGACTGGGACAATCGCACAGCGGAGATCGGCTATGTCCTGCATCCGGAATTCTGGGGTGCCGGCTATGCCGCGGAAGCCGCGCATGCGGTCATGGCGGCGGCATTCCACGATCTCGGACTGCAACGCATCGTCGCGACCTGCGACCAGCGCAACAAGGCTTCGGCCCGCGTCCTGGAAAAGCTCGGCATGCGGCGCGAGGGCGCCTTCCGGCGCAGCAAATACATTCAGGATGCCTGGCGGGACGAATATCTCTACGCCGTCCTTGCCGAGGAGTTCGCGTTCTAGAGGCTCTTCACGGGCTTGGCGAGAAGCTCGTCCTCGGCCTCAACCATGGCATTGCCCCGGCGGATCAGGAATTCGATCCATGTGCCGCGGTCGCGGACCTCGACGAGTTCGTGGCCCGCTTCGGCGCAAAAATGCGGCATGTCGATCCGCGCCACCGGATCGCTCGCGAAAACGCGGAGCAACGCTCCGGCCTCGAGGCGCAGCAATCTCTTTCGCGCCCGCAGCACGGGCAGCGGGCATTGCTGACCGATCACATCGAGCAGAATCTCGCCCCGCTCCTCGTCCTTGCCGTCTGTCATCCTGTCCGATCACGAAAATGTTAGCGGTGCCCACAGCTCCCGGCGGGATATTGCAGTTCGCGGCCCTTCCTGTCACGGGGTGGCCAGGAAATCGGCCTTTCCGCGACGGCTTTTCTTGACGGTCCGCCGCCCTCGCGGGCATAAACACTGGAACCAGCTGAAACAATGCGAATTCGGGAGGATTGCAGGATATGGGTTTCTTCAAGCGGGTCGGCAACGAGATCGTCTTCGTGCGGGCGGCCCTCCGTTCGCTGAAGAAGCTCAAGGAAATCCGCGCAGACACGTCGCGCACCTACTCGGACATCATCGAGGACCTGGCGCGGACCAAGCCGAACAACGTTGCGATCTATTTCGAGGACCGCAAGGTCACCTATCGTGAATATAACGCGGAAGCGAATAAATACGCCCGCTGGCTTCAGGAGCAGGGGCTCGGCCGCGGCGATGTCGTCGCGCTGATGATGGAAAACCGGCCGGAATATCTGATCGCCTGGCTCGGTATCGTGAAGGCGGGCGCCACGGCCGCGCTCATCAACACCAACCTCACCAAGGGCCCGCTCGCGCACTGCCTCAATATCTCAAACGCGAACCACCTGATCCTCGGAGCGGAACTTGCCGAGAATTACTCCACGGCAGCGGACCAGCTCGAGCGGCCGATGGCTGTCTGGAGCACGGGCGGTCAGATGCAGGGCGCGCATGATCTCGACAATGCGCTGGCGCAGCTTTCCGGCGATCCGCTTCCCGCCGATATCCGCAAGGATGTGACGCAGGACGACGATGCGCTCTTCATCTATACGAGCGGCACGACCGGCAATCCGAAGGCAGCCAAGATTCCGCATGTGCGCCTGAATTCGATGATGGGCGCTTTCGCGGCAGGCACGAACGCGACCGAAAAGGATCGCATGTATTGCGTCCTGCCGCTTTATCACTCGGCGGGCGGCGTTTGCGCTGTCGGTTCGACGCTGACGGTTGGCGGCTCGGTGATCCTGCGCCGCAAATTTTCCGCCACACACTTCTGGGACGACGCGCATAAGTACAAGGCGACGCTCTTCCAGTATATCGGCGAGCTCTGCCGCTACCTGCTCAACACCGAGAAGCACCCGAAGGAGCGCAAGCACAAGATTCGTCTCGCAGTGGGCAACGGCTTGAGGCCGGAAATCTGGAAGCCGTTTCAGGACCGCTTCAAGATCCCGCGCGTGCTCGAATTCTATGGCGCCACGGAAGGCAATGTGGCGCTGATGAATTTCGACGGTTCGCCGGGCGCCATTGGCCGCATCCCGAGTTGGGCCAAGGCGAAGTTCAATGTCGAGATCGTGAAATTCGATATCGAGAATGAACAGCCGGTGCGCGGGCCAGACGGCTTCTGCATCAAGGCCGAGTTCGGCGAGGCGGGCGAGGCCCTCGGCAAGATCACCGACGATCCGGAGCAGCCGACGGGCCGTTTCGACGGTTACGCCAAGAAGGAAGAAACGGAGAAGAAGATTCTCCGCGACGTCTTCGAAAAGGGCGACGCCTGGTTTCGCACGGGTGATCTGCTCCGTCAGGACAAGCTCGGCTATTTCTATTTCGTCGACCGTATCGGCGATACCTTCCGCTGGAAGGGCGAGAACGTCGCGACGTCCGAAGTCGCGGAAGCGATTTCCGTCTTCCCGGGTGTCAAGGAAGCCAATGTCTATGGCGTTCATGTGCCGGGCGCCGACGGCCGCGCGGGCATGGCGTCGATCGTGGCGGAGAACGGCTCGCTCGATCTCGACAGGTTCCGACTGCAAATGCAGAAGGAACTGCCGGACTATGCGGTACCCGTCTTCCTGCGCATCCAGCCCGAGATCGAAATCACGGGCACTTTCAAGCACCGCAAGGTCGAACTGGTGAAGGAGGGTTTCGATCCGTCGGTCATTCCCGAGCCGATCTATTTCAATTGCCCGGTGCAGAAGAAATACGTGCCGGTGGACCAGCACCTCTACGGCAAGATCTGCGCCGGCGAATTCCGTCTCTAAGGCGACCCGGACGGCAAACAGAAAGGGCGGCTCGATCGAGCCGCCCTTTGCATTTCAGGTTTCCGCTTCTTACTGCGCGGCGTCGGTCTTCTTGTCGAGGCCCATCGCGGCGAGGATTTCCGGGCGGATATTTTCCGTGCCCTTCTTCTCGACATGCTGGGCCACGCGGCTTCCCACCGCCATCATGGCTTCGCCCATGAAGGTCGGGCGGTTGTCGCGCGCCCAGTTGAGCGAGGCTTCGCGGTTCTCGTTCAGCTGCTGGAACTTCGGGAAGACGTAACGCGCCATCAGCTCGTAGGACTTCTTGGTGTTTTCCCAATCGGCCCAGTTATGCGCGAGCTGCATGAAGCAGCCGAAGCCGCCCGACTGCGCCTGCAGGCGTTCGATCTGCGCGATGGCGTCGTCCGGCGTGCCGATCACGGCCATGCCGGAAGCGATAAGCGCATCGACCGGGTCCGAGCCGTCGGTCGGCGCGAGCGGCAGGGCGGCGACTTCGCGGAAATAGTAGAGCCATTGCTCGAGACCGAAGCGCACATTCTCGCGCGCCTTTTCCCGCGTCTCGGCGATATGCACCGGGCCCACCAGACGCCACTGGCTGCGGTCGATGGTCTTGCCATTGTCTTTCGCGGTGTCCTCGCAGATCGCCCAGTTGGAGGAGAGTGCGTTGAAGCCGCCGGCAGACGTCGCGCCGATGGAGAGCAGGCCAAGGCCGTGGCGGCCGGCCGCCGTCGCGCCGGTCGGCGAGACCTGGCTCGCCACCGCGATCTCGACCGAAGGCCGCGACCAGGGCGTCATCTGGAGCTGCGCATCCTTCAGCTCGAACCAGTCGGTCTTCGCCGTTACCTTCTCGCCGCGCAGCAATGGCACGATCACGTCCAGCGCCTCGTCCATCATGTCGCGCTGCTTCGCGACCGTGATGCCCATCATGAAAGCATCGGACGGCAGCGAGCCGGGGCCGACGCCCAGCATCACGCGGCCGCGCGTGATGTGATCGAGCTGGTTGATGCGGTCGGCAAGCATCAGCGGGTGGTGGTAGGGCAGCGAGGAAACGCCGGTGCCGAGCTTGATGTTGCGCGTGCGCTCGGCGACGGTGGCGATGAAGAGCTCGGGGCTTGCGATCAGCTCGTAGCCTGCAGAGTGATGCTCGCCGATCCAGGCCTCGTCATAGCCGAGCTTGTCCATCCACTGGACGAGTTCGATGTCGCGATCGAGCGCGAGGGTCGGGTTTTCGTTCAGCGGGTGAAAGGGCGCAATAAAGGCGCCGAAACGCAATTTCTGTCCATACATGGGTGTTTCTCCCTGGGGTTTCACGAATTTGGCTCCGGCGTTGCCGGTCAGTTTCTTTTGCGGAGGCCGTTCAGCTGGAATTCGACCAGCGTCCGGTTGATCTCGGTCCGGTCCATCTCCGGGTTCTGTAGCCACCAGGCGGTGAAGGCGCTCCAGGCGGCAACCAGGGCAACCGCGGCTACTTGCGGCGGAAAGGCATCGGAGAACTCGCCCCGTTCCTGTCCGCGCTCCACGATGCGGGTCACATGCGCGAGCACGCTTTCATTCGCTTCCGCAGCCTTCGAGACGAGGGCCGGCTGGTCCAGGAACTCGCTCAACATCTTGTGGAGCACCGTGGCATTCACTTCCCAGGCCTCGCGCAGCAGCGAGATCAGCAGCAGAAGCTCTTCTTCGGCGCTCCCCTCGTGCTCGGCGAGCCGCTCGGATAGCGAGCGCGTCACTTCTTCGTTGAAGACGCCGATCAGGGCCGATTTGCCAGCGAAGTGAAGGAAAAAAGTCGCCTTGGCGATGCCTGCCTCGGCGCAGATGTCCTCGATCGTCACCTTGTCATAGTCGCTTTCGGCAAAAAGCTTCATCGCCGCGCGGTAGATTTCCTGCCGCGTGCGTTCCTTCTTGCCGGGGCGTTTAGGCGCTTCGAGCTTTGGTTGCCCGTTCCGGCTCGTTTTCAGCAATCTCGTCATGCCCTGAAACTAGACTCTGGTATAGTTTTTCTCAAGCGCCGATTTGCCGCACTCCGCCCGAAAGGGCAGGGACGTTGCGGCCCTAGGGCTCATACCCTAAGAATCGATCTTCACACCATAAGAAGTTTAGGGGAGAGCAGCATGGGACGGGTAGCGGGCAAGGTCGCGCTTGTGACGGGAGCCGCCAACGGCATTGGACGCGGCGCTGCCGTCGCGCTCGCAGCCGAGGGGGCGAAGGTCGTCGTGACCGATGTCGACGAGACGGGCCTCAAGGAAACGGTCGATATCATCCGCAGGGCCGGCGGCGTCGCGAGCGGCTACAAGCAGGATGTGACGAACGAGGAACGCTGGGCGGAGATCGCCTCGATCGCCAAGAACGAGTTCGGCGGCATCCATGTCCTCGTCAACAATGCCGGTATCGCCATCGGCGCCTCGATCTTCGAGATGTCCTACAAGGACTGGCAGATCCAGCAGGCGATCAATGTCGACGGCGTGTTTTTCGGCGTGAAGCATGTGATCCCGGTGATCGCGGAATCGGGCGGCGGCTCCGTCATCAACATTTCGTCGGTGGCCGGGCTTCAGGGCGCGCCTGGGCTTGCCGGCTATTGTGCGACCAAGGGGGCGGTGCGGCTCTTCTCGAAGGCCGTGGCACTCGAATGTGCGCAGTCGCAGATGAATGTGCGCGTGAACTCGATCCATCCCGGCATCATCGACACGGCGATCTGGCAGAAGATTCCGCAGGGCGGCGGCGTCGGCGCGCAGGCCGTAAATTCCGCGGTGCTGCCCATGCCGCCCG
This sequence comes from Parvibaculaceae bacterium, assembly GCA_019636015.1. Classification (GTDB taxonomy): domain Bacteria; phylum Pseudomonadota; class Alphaproteobacteria; order Parvibaculales; family Parvibaculaceae; genus Parvibaculum. The sequence goes on along the minus strand of JAHBYJ010000001.1, from coordinate 110,877 downwards.
GCGCGAACACGATCGACCCCAACATGGTGGCGACGGCGGGCGTGCCGCTTGGCTATGCGGGGCTGCCGGCCGATATCGCAGCCGGTATCGTCTTCCTCGCGTCGGACGAGTCGCGCTATGTGACGGGGACCGAACTCGTCATCGATGGTGGGATGACGGCGCGCTAAATCGCGCTCCGGGATGGCGGAATGACAGCGCCTTGAACCGGGCTATTGCGCCTGGACGATCTCGTCGGTGATGCGCCATTCATCATCGAGCCACTGGATCACTTCGCGGGCGCAGGCATGATCGAAGGCGGCGTAGCGGTTTCGCAGCGCCGCCTTTTCCTCATCCGTCATGCCGTTGAGGCCCTTGTCCTGCAGCAGGGGCAGATCTTCTTCGAGCTTTGCCGCAAGTTCCGCTCCCGCCACACGCGTGGCGGCGTCGCGGAAGGCCTGCGCTCCATCGGCCTCTTCGCCGCGATAGATCGCCTCGAGCGTCAACATCGGGATACGGCTCAGCATGGGTTGCGATGCAGGGTTCACGCCATGCGCGGCGACGAGCGACGCAATATCCGGCGCGCGGCCGGTAAAGGCGCGCAGATGCAGGAAGGGCGACATGCGCTGGCCGTCGTTCACCGGATAATTGTCCCAGAGAAAAGGTTTCCGCCCGAGCGTTTCGGTCACCCGCTTCAGATGATCCGCACCGATTTCCACGGAGCAGACCTTCGGCCCCGTCCAGAATATCTCGATGGCAGGGTCGAGACCCCAACCCAGCGTTTCGAGATAATTTGGAGGCCGCTCGCCGAAAAAGCGGTCGAGGATCGGGTCGTCCGTGTAATAGCTCGGACAGGTGATGAGGCGGCCTGCCTTCGTATGATCGGCGACGAAGTTCACTATCTCGATCTGCGTTTCGGCGAGGCGGGGCAGGTCGCCGCGCATGTCATCGAAGAGGATGGCGAGATCGTCGAGGCCTAGAGCGTCGAGTTCCGCGAGCTTCCGTTTCAGTGCCGCACGGGCCGCCTCGTCGAAGTCCAGATAGATTTCATAAGGGCTGAGGCCGACGCCGAAGCGCACACCTTCCGCACGGCAGTGGGCGGCGAGTTTCGCCAGCGCCTCATGCTCTTCCCTTGGATGCGGCTCGCCCCAGCGGCGCCGCAAATAGGCATCGGCCTTGGGTGCATAGTGATAGAAGTGGTAACCGAGGGGCGCGAAGGCGCTTATATGCGCCGCCCGCGCCGCCCAGTCCCAGGTCTTGCCGTAGAAGCCTTCGATGGTGCCGAGTTCGGGAATCATGATCCCCAGACTAGCACGGTTTCACACGGTCATGCCTTCATGACCAGGAAGCCTGCCCGCGGGAAATGCACCACGACATCGCCGACGCGCGGGTCATTCCGTCTGATGGCTACATGCTGGGCAGAGGAGGAAACGAGTTCGCCGACAATCGGGTCGCGGCCATAATCGTCGGCCATCACGGTTACCCTGTCGCCAGGCTTGAGCCCGTTCGGCTCGCCCGGATCGGCCTTGGCTGCTTCGGTGCTTGTGGCCGCCTTCGCGATGTCGAGCGCCGCCTCACGGGAAATCTCGTAGCGCTTGCCATGCCCGATCGCCGCCACCCGCCTTTCCCAGGCGGCGACTTTCGGGAAGCCCTCGATGAGCTTCACGCCGGCAGGGCTCGTCCAGCGGACAAAGGCGAGGTTGTAATAGGCGCCGGCATCGGACAGCCCCGCGCTTCCGCCCATCAGGAAATCGCGCCCGTCCGCCAGCTGCTCTTCGAGCCAGCCGAGCTGCGCGCGGAATTGTTCGGCCATGAGAGGTGCTGCCGCCTTCATCGCCGCGATGTCGAAGGGGCGGCCCGTCAGCTTTTCGCGATCCTTGATGAAGGCTTCGTCGGCAAGCGGTGTGCCGCCGCCAAAGATGATCGCGACACCCGCCTGAAAGAACACGCGGTCCGACCACATGGAAAAGCCCCAGCCCGCACCCTTGTCGCCGCCCGTATAGATGGAGGGCGAGGGGAAGCGACGCTCAAGCTCGCGGATGATCACCTGCGAGTCGCAATAGATGTCGGCACCCATCTGCATCACCGGGATTTTCCGGTAGCCGCCGGTCAGCGCCACCAGGTCCGGCTTCGGCATGATGACCGGCTGGTCGCAGGCGAACCACTCAAGCCCCTTGATACCGAAGATCACACGCACCTTCTCCGAGAAGGGCGAGATGTCGTATTGATGGAAGATGATCGATTGTGCGTTGGCGGTCATGGCGCAGCGTCCTATTCGAAGTCGTAGCTGAAGCGGATATTGTTCTTCTCAAGCCCGTCAAGCACGATCTCGACGCCTTCCGTCTTCATCATCCATTCGAGCCGGTGATCGCGATACTCTCGCTTGAAGAGGCCCTGCTTCAGCACATCGGCCACGACCTGCATGCCCGCGATGCTGTCCACCGCTTCCTTCGCCGTCTGTGCGACAGCGGGACGCGCATTGGCCCGGGCAAGCCACTTTCCGAGCGGGGAGCCTTCGTCGGGCGCATTTCCGAAGCCCGAAGAGGCGTTCACGTAAGGCGCGACCGAGAGATCGCCCCAGCCGAAGCTCTTGCCGTTGAACCAGTCGTTCGGCCCGAGCTGCTTCGTGAGCCAGTTCTGAATCTTCGCCGTCTGCTGCGCGGCGAGCTCCTGCATGTCCTTCGCCTTTGCGCCGGTCGCACGGCGGAAATAGGTAATCTCGCCCAGGCCCCAGTTGATCGCTTCGTAATGCGTGTCGCAGACTTCCTCGATCATGCGCACCTTTGCGCGCTCCGCGGGCGAGGCGGGCAGCATGGGCGGCTCGGGCCATTTGTCTTCGAGATATTCGAGGATGATGGTCGAGTCGAAGATATATGTCTCGCCATCGATCAGCGCCGGCACTTCGGCGCGCGGATTGGCAGCGACGAATTCGCCCCGGCTTGTGCCCGCGCCGATGCCGTCGGGTGTCTTGAGTTCGAGCGCGATGCCTTTTTCCCGCGCGGAAATCTTCACCTTCTGCGCATAGGGCGAGAGCGGATGTTCGTAAAGTGTGACCATGGTTTCCTCCCGATGTCCGTTGCGCGGATCATGGGGAGGGCGGCCCGGTCTGTCCACCGTGCCGCCATCACGGATGCGTTACGGCAAGTGCGCGCGGCGCGAACGCTGCGTCAGCCGCGCAGGCGTCCCTGTCGTTTCGTCAGTTCCGCCATCTGGCCGAATATGGTTGGCACGTCGTTGGGCGTGTCGTCGCCCGAGAATTCCTTGTAGAGCGTCGAGACGTTGACGACGATGCGTTCGCCATCGCCCCAGCTGTCATAGTCCGACATGTCGATGTCGAGCGCCGCATCGAAGGCGGAGAGGCCGGCGTCGTAACGCTTCTTCGCCTCGTCGCGGATATAGACGAGATAGTCCCGCACCGCCTTCACGCCGTTCTTCCCCGTGATCGGCCCGTGGCCCGGCACAATCGTCTCTACATCCATGGCGATGATCCTGTCGCAGGCATCGATCCAGTTGCCGACGGGTCCCTCCCACATGATCGGGTGCCCTTCGATGAAGAGAATATCGCCGGTGAATACCGTCTTGTCGGCCGGCACATAGACAAACGCATCGCCCGGCGTATGCGCGGGGCCGACATGCATGATGCGGATTTCCTTGGCGCCGACATGGCGCGTCAGCTCGGTTTCGAAAGTCGTGGTCGGGAGCGTCTGCGTCACGCCCTTGAAGTCGAAGGGGCCGAAGCATTGCGTCACATATTTACCGAGGTCGCCAAGTCCTGGCGCCATGTCGAGGAAGCCTGCCAGCAGCGCCGGCGGCTCGTGGCGCATGCCTTCGACGGCAAGTTTGTGGGCGATGATCTCCGCGCCTGCGCAGCATTCATTGCCGTTGCAGTGATCGCCATTATGATGCGTGTTGACGAGCGTGCCGATCTTCGCTGCCGCTTTCGGCTCTGCCTTCCGCATCGCGTCGAGCATCTCGCGCGTCAGCGGCACGTCGAACAGCGTATCGACGAGAAAGCTCTCGCCGCTATCGACGACGAGGCCGGCGTTGGACCAACCCCAGCCGCCATCGGGCTGCAGCCAGGCATAGCCGCCATTGCCGAGATCGTGCAGACCCTTCTTGTATTCAAAGCGGCTCAGCCCGAGACCCATGTCATCCTCCCCTAATTGATGTTGCCGGAAGCATCTCCCGCCGCTTCACGAAATGCCGGTCATGCCGCTGTCCACGGCAAGCGTCTGCGCGGTGATGTAGACACTTTCGTCGGACACGAGGAAAAGCGCCGCATAGGCGATCTCCCAGCCCGTCGCCTGCCGCCCGAAGGGCACAGGCGTGCGCCCGCGCGAAGGTCGGCCCTGCGTCGCAAGCCGGCCGAGCGGCGTATCGACAAGACCGGGCGCCACGATATTGGCGCGGATGCCGCGCCTGGCACCTTCCATCGCCACATGGCGCATAAGCCCGCCAAGCGCCGCCTTCGAGGCATCATAGGCAGGCAGCCGCGATCCGGCCACAAGCCCCGCAATCGAGGAAATGAAAACGACGGGCGAACCGTCCGCGAGTCTCGGCAGTGCCGCCTTGCAGCAGAGCATCGGCCCGCGCAGGTTCACGGCGAGCACCTTGTCCCAGTCCTCAGGCGTGGCGCCTTCAAGGCCGAGCCCGCCCACGCCGATGCCGACATTGAGCACCAGCCCGTCGATCCGGCCCAGTGCCGCTTCCGCTTCCCCGATCATCCGTTCGATGTCGGCAGGCTTTGAAATATCGGCTCCGATGGCGTGTGCCTTGCCGCCTTCCTTGCCTATCAGCGAAGCGGTTTCCTCCGCCGAGGCGCGGTTCATGTCGGCCACGGCAACGGCGGCGCCTTCGCGCGCAAAGAGGAGCGACATGGCGCGGCCATTGCCCACGGGGTCGGTCGCCGCGTCCAGCACGCGCTGTCCGCCGCCGACGATCAGGATGTTGCGGCCCTTGAGCCGCCCGCGCCCCGGCGCCGTGCCGGCCGATTCCGGCGGCAGTGGCTTCACATATCCCTCAGCCATGTTTCTCGAGGCCCTTTCTGATTTCGTCGAGCCCGCTCGTGTCGATATCCCGCTCCTCGAGGTCGATCTCGAAGGTTTCGAGATAGCGGCAGACGAGAAGATAGGTGCCGATCACGATGACGAGTTCCTGCATGCCCGCATCGCCGAGATGTTGATGTGCCGTTGCAAAGAGCTTGGCGCAGGCCTTCACATTCGCCACCTGATCGTCGGTGAAGGCAAGGGCCGCATTCTCCGCCTCGCTGAAAAGGGGCGAGGGGAGTGTGCCCGCCGATGCCGCGATCCGTTCCTCGCTCATGCCGATCATGCGCGAGACGCGGCGATGCTGGTGGAGCTCATAGGCCGAGCCGCAAAGATGCCCTACTCGCAGGATCACGAGTTCCCTGAGCTCCGGGTCGAGCGTGCCTGCATTCAGATAGGAGTTGATGAACGCCATGAAGGGCACGAAGGAGGCGCCCGTGCCTGCGATCATGCGGAAGATGTTGAGCTGCGGCAGGCTCTCGAGAAGGCTCCGCGCCTCGGGCGAAAGCGCCGCCGGATCGGGATAGGGGATGCGCGCCATCGGCCCGGCTCAGTCCTGCATGCCGGGAAGTTTCACGCCTGACTTGTGGCCCGGCTCCTCGATATCGACATCGAAGGTTTCAAGGAAGTAGCAGGCCGTGGTGTAGAAACCGATGGTGATCACGAGTTCCTGAAGCTGCTTGTAGCCGAGCTTTTCGGCGAGCGGATTGAAGGTTGCGTCGGAGGCGCGCGTGTTCTTCACCACATCGTCGGTGAAGCGCATCACCTGGCGCTGCGTCTCGTCGAACACTTTGGCGTCCGGGCCCTCGTGGATCGCCTTGATGAGGTCCTCGGACATGCCGAGCTTCCGCGAGATCGCCTCATGCTGATAGACCTCGTAGGATGCGCCTTTCAGCACGCCCACGCGCACAATGGCGATTTCCCGCAGCACGGGGTCGAGCTCGCTATGGATCAGGATCGCATTGCCGAGCTTGATGAAGCCGTCGATCATGTCGCCCGAATGGCCGAGCATCCGGAAGATGTTGAGGTTCGGCAGCTTTTCGTAGACGTCCTTGGCGCGGCCGGTGGCCTTCGACGTATCGAAATAGGGGATGCGGGCCATGATGAAGCGTTCCTTCCCTGAGTGGCGTTTCTGATTGCCGCCAGTGTAGACGGCGCGGACGCTGCGTCCAGCGGCAAGAAGGGCGATATAGCGGTCCGCCCTTCCGGCTTTGCTTGCCCCGTCCGCCCGGCTCGCTAAACTCGGCCCCAACAAAAGCCCGTGGGGGATCGCGGGTGAGCAATGGGAGGAGAGCGGACATGGTCGATATTTCGCAGGTGAAGTCGGTTGCGGACATTACGCGCGTCTGGGGTGCCGGCGCGCCGGACCAGGTGGCGCAGGTTTTCGAGGGCCGGGAAACGACTTATGGCGAGCTCGACAGGCGCGCCAGCCAGGTCGCCCAGGCGCTGATCGCCGAAGGCTGCAAGCCAGATGCCCGCATCGGCTTCATGGGCAAGGGCTCCGACCGCTATTTCGAGATGCTCTACGGCGCGTTCAAGGCGAAGGCCGTTGTCGTGGGCGTCAATTGGCGGCTCGCGGCGCCCGAAGTCGTCTATGTGCTCAACGACAGCCGCACTGAAATCCTCTTCGTCGGCGCCGAATTCTACGACATGGTGGAAAAGGTGCTGCCGGAATGCCCGACGGTCCGCAAAGTGATCGCGCTCGATGGCGGCCGCAACGACTGGCAGTCCTTTGACGACTGGCGCGACGCGGCGAAGGCGGAAGACCCGATGCTTCCCGCCGATCCGGAAGACGACGTGATCCAGCTCTATACGAGCGGCACCACGGGCCATCCGAAGGGCGTGCAGCTCACCAATGCGAACTACATGTCGATCTTCGACCAGGGCGGCAAGGCCGGCTGGGCGAACTGGGGCCAGGGCGAAGTGGCGCTGGTCTGCATGCCGCTGTTCCATGTGGCGGGCGTCAATATCGGCCTTATCGGCAATATCCATGGCTGCAAGAACCTGATCCTGAAGGATGTGGACCCGGCGCTGATCCTCAAGCTCATCGAGAGCGAGAAGATCAACATTGCCTTCATGGTGCCGGCCGTCATTCTCTTCCTGCTGCAGCAGCCCAACATCGCCAAGACCGATGTGTCGAGCGTACGCCAGATTCTTTATGGCGCTTCTCCGATCGCGGAAGACGTGCTGCGCCGCGCGCAGGATACCTTCAAGGGCGCCGATTTCGTGCAGGTCTATGGTCTCACCGAAACGGCGGGCGGCGCGACCAACCTGCCGCCGGAAGCGCATGACCCGGCGAAGGGGAAGCTTCGCTCCTGCGGTATCCCGAACCCCGGCATGGAAGTGCGGGTGTTCGGCGACAAGGGCGAGGAAGTGCCGGTCGGCGAGGTCGGCGAGATCGTCATCCGCGGCGGGTCGATCATGAAGGGCTACTGGAACCGCGCCGAGGCGACGAAGGATGCGATCCGCAATGGCTGGTTCTATACGGGCGATGCCGGTTATTTCGACAAGGACGGCTATCTCTTCATCCATGACCGCGTGAAGGACATGATCGTCTCGGGCGGTGAGAACATCTATCCGGCCGAAGTCGAGAATGCCTTGTTCGGCCATGAGGCGATTGCGGATGCTGCCGTCATCGGCGTGCCCGACGAGAAATGGGGCGAAGCGGTAAAGGCCATCGTCGTGCTCAAGCCCGGCCAGCAGGCCACACCGGAGGAGATCATCGCCTTCGCGAAGACGCGGATCGCCAGCTACAAGGTGCCGAAGTCGGTCGATTTCATTGAGGCGCTGCCGCGCAATCCGTCCGGCAAGATTCTCCGCCGCGAGCTGCGCGCGCCCTTCTGGGAAGGCCGCGCCCGCATGGTCAACTGACCGGGCGATCAAATTCGAAACTGAAAATCCGGGGCACCGCGCGCATCAGAACGCACGGGCCCCGAATGCCATTTGAAACCAGAGGAACGTCATGAGCCTTGCAGAAGCCACGGGTGCGCCTGCGCCCTTCAAGCCGCTGAAACAGAAGCCGCCAAAGATCACGGTGAAGCGCACCGACGAGGGTACCTTCTACATATCGTCGGATTACCCGCTGCCCGAGATGAAACGCAGCGTGCCGCATATTCTCGAGGAGCGGGCGGCGCTTCACCCGGACCGCAACTTCATCGCCGAGCGCGATGCCTCCGGCGAATGGCGCTACATCACTTACGGCGAGGCGAATGCGAGGGCCGACGCAGTCGCAAGTGCGCTTCTCGCGCGCGGGCTCGATCAGTCGACGCCGCTCATGGTGCTTTCCAGCAATTCGATCGCCCATGCCGTCATGGCGCTTGGCGCGATGAAGGCAGGCGTGCCGGTCGCGCCTGTCAGCGTTCCCTATTCGCTGATGAGTTCGGATTTCTCGAAGCTCAAACATGTCGTCGCGCTGACGAAACCGCGAATGATCTTTGCCGATCATGGCGATCTCTATGGGAAGGCGCTTGCCGCGGTCGGTGAGGGTACGGAAATCGTCACGCAGACGGGCAGCGTCCCCGGCGCCACGTCCTATGACGAGCTTCTCAAGACCAATACGAGCCCGGATGTTCGTGCTTCGATGGAGAAGATCGGCCATGACACGGTGGCGAAGTATCTCTTCACCTCCGGTTCCACCGGCATGCCGAAGGGCGTCATTCAGACGCATCGCATGATGATGGCGCAGATCGCCGCCGCCGAAGCGCTGCGCAGCGAGGAGCCCGATCCGAACGAGATACCGCAGAGCCTCGAATGGATGCCGTGGAATCACATTTCGGCAGGCAATATCGGTTTCAACGGCAACATGAATGCCGGTGGCACGGTCTATCTCGATGCGGGCAAACCGATCCCCGGCATGTTCGAGCAGACGATCAGGAATCTCCGCGAAGTAAGTCCCCGCGTCTTCGGCTCGGCGCCGGTCGCCTTCGCGATGCTTGCCGACGCGATGGAACGGGACACGGAACTCCGCGCGAGCTTCTTCCGGAACCTCGAATATATGGGCTATGGCGGCGCCACGCTCTCAAGCGACATCTATGACCGCATGCAGGCGCTCGCGGTGGCCGAGACGGGATACCGCCTGCCGTTGACCACCATGTATGGCGCGACGGAGACGCAGGGCATCACCGTCGTGCATTGGGTGACGGAGCGCGTCGGCCTTGTCGGCCTGCCGGTGCCGGGCATCACGCTCAAGCTCGTACCGAATGGCGCGAAGCTCGAAGTCCGCGTGAAGGGGCCCACCGTGACGCCCGGCTATGTCAGCGATCCGAAGAAGACGGCGGAAGTTTTCGACGAGGAAGGTTTCTACAGCCTCGGCGATGCGGCGAAGTTCCTCGATGAAGCAAAGCCCGAGCTCGGTCTTGTCTTCGATGGCCGCGTGACGGAGGACTTCAAGCTGTCCTCGGGCACCTGGGTTTCGACCGGCACACTCCGCGCCGATGTCGTGGCCGCCTGCACGCCGCTGGTGCAGGATGCCGTGGTCTGCGGTCTCGACAAGCCCTATATCGCGCTCCTCGCCTGGCCGAATATCGCCGCGGCGCGAAAGGTTGCGGGCCTGCCGGATGATGCGGCGCCGCAGAATGCGATCTCCCATCCGAAGGTGGTAGAGTATCTGCGAAACGCGCTTCAGAAGCACAACAAGGCCGGCGGCGGTTCGTCTACGCGTATCGCCCGCATTCATCTCATGCTCGAGCCGCCCTCGATCGACGGTCACGAGATCACCGACAAGGGCTATGTGAACCAAGCGGCTACGGCCGCGCGCCGCGCGCCGCTTGTCGAGCGGCTCTATGTCGATCCCGCGCCTGAAGACGTGATTGTGGTGTGATTGTTATTCATATCGCCAATATTTCGTCATGACCCGCTTTATGCGGGTCATCCACGTCTTATAAGGTTTGTGCACCAGGAAAGACGTGGATGGCCCGGTCAAGCCGGGCCATGACGATTTAGGGTAACCGCCATGATCCGTCCCCGCGATGTCCTCGATTTCTGGTTTGCTGCCGGACCTGAAAAATGGTTCGCAAAGAGCGACGATTTCGACGCCGAGGTAAAGCGGCGCTTTGCGGAGACGCATCGCGCGGCTTCCGAGGGCAGGCTCGATGGCTGGGCGGACAATGCGCGGGGCTCGCTCGCCCTCATCCTTGTGCTCGACCAGTTTTCCCGCAACCTGTGGCGGAACGACCATCGCGCATTTGCGCAGGATGCGAAGGCGCTCGGTCTCGCCGATGAGGCGGTCCGCCGCCGCTACGATGTCGAGACGCCGGTCAATGCCCGCAAATGGTTCTATATGCCCTACATGCATTCGGAAGACCTTGCCGCGCAGGAGCGCGGGCTTACCTATTTCGCGCAGCGTCTTGACGATCCGGAGACGATGACATTCGCCGTCGAGCATGCGGACATCATCCGCCGCTTCGGGCGCTTCCCGCACCGCAATGAAGTGCTTGGCCGGGTGACGACGCCTGAGGAACAGAGTTTTCTCGATCAAGGCGGCTTCAAGGGCTGATGGGGCACTGACCCGGCGTCAGCCAATCAGCCAGGAGGCGCCGCCGATGATCAGTGCCCAAAGGGACAGGCTGGAGCCGACGATAAACGCGGCGCTCAGGCCCGGATGCCACTTCCTGCCGCGACCGCCCGGCTCGACCGCCATTTCGGGCGGCAAGGATGCCCGCTGCAATTTCCCTGAATGGATATCGTAGATTCTGGCCGGTTTTCCGTGGCCGTGATGCGCGACGGGACTGCTTCCGGCAGGGCCGCCCATATCGCTGTCCCGGCGCAAGTGCTGAGGGCTGCGGTTGTGAAGCTTCGCCTCGGCCTTCCGCGTGGATCGGCTTTCAAAGCGGTTCATGGTGGCCTCTATTCCCATATTGTCTATCAATTTAATAGGAATTAGACCGGTAAATGTCAAGGCGGGCCGCGGTGCCCCAAGGTCGAATTTGCCGCCCTGCGGCAAGGCTTTCCGGCAAAGCTTGCCGGAGTCGTTAATACCCGATCCGATGGAAAACCTAACCGCTTGAAATAACTCATGTTTATATGGCCCTTCGGCTGGTCCGGCGGTTGCAATTCCGTTTGCCAAACAGGCTCAAACGGAGACCCGCCCGATGATTACCGATCGCGAACTCAATCTTCTCGCCGCCTATATGGTCGATACCCATGGCCGCAAGGCGCTGGTCTATGCCGACACCGCGGTGCTGGAACTCGAGGAAATCGGGGAGAAAATGCGCGCGGACGCCTGGCGGATGCTGCGTCTCGTCGTGGAAGACATGGTGGAAGGCCGCCGCAGCCGCGAAGGCGAAATTCTCCACTGATCCGCTTGCGAATTTGCCGCTTGGCGCGTTCCGGCTCCGGCGGCTAAAACGGTCCCTCGCGAAAGTTAACAAGGCGGGAGGGCCACCCAGAATGTCACTCGATCCACAGGCGAAGGCGTTGCTCGAACAGATGGCGGCTAATCCCGATGCGCCGCGTCTGATCGACCTGCCCCCGGCGGGCGGGCGCGAAATGTATCGCGCCATGGCCTCCATGCTCGATCCGCAGGGCGTGGCGATCGGCAAGGTCGAGGATCGTGCGATTCCCGGCCCCGAGGGCGACATTCCCGTCCGCATCTATACGCCGGTGGCGGCCGGCGGCACGGGCCCGGTCCTCGTCTATTATCATGGCGGCGGCTGGGTTATCGGCGACCTCGAAACGCATGATGCGCTCTGCCGCACGCTTGCCAACGAGGCAGGCTGCAAGGTGATCGCCGTCGACTACCGGCTTGCGCCCGAACATCCTTTCCCTGCCGCCATCGACGATGCCTATGCCGCCGTGAAGTGGGTCGAGGCGAATGCCGCAGAGATCGGCATCGATCCGAACCGCATCGCGGTCGCTGGCGACAGCGCGGGCGGCAATCTCGCCGCCGCTGTCTCGCTTCGTGCGAAGGCCGAGAAAGGTCCGCAGATCGCCTTCCAGCTGCTCATCTATCCGGTCACGGATGCGCCGCGCACCACGCAGTCCTACAAGGATTTCGCGACGGGCCACATGCTAGAAGCCGAAGGTATGGACTGGTTCTGGAACCATTATGTGCTGAGTGCCGGCGCCGACCCGAAGAACCCCTATGCCGCGCCGCTTCATGCGGAGTCGCTCGCCGGCCTGCCGCGGGCCTATGTCGTCACGGCGGGCTTCGACGTGCTGCGAGATGAAGGCAAGGCCTATGCGGAAGCGTTGAAGAAGGCGGGCGTGGAAGTCGAGTATGTGAACTACGAAGGCATGATCCACGGCTTTTTCAATATGCAGGGCGTGCTCGACGTCGCGCGCGATGCCGTGAAGGCTGCGGCAAAGGCACTGAAGGAAGCCCTGAGCTGAGTGAGAGCAGGCTGTGACCCGGCGTCAGAATCCGGCGCCGGGCATGGCGGCCTCCGCGTTCCTGCGCTATAGGACCGGAAACAACAGGGGGAAGTTTCCATGCCCGCGCTCCGCTCGCCGCTCGTCCATCCTTTCTCGAATTTCGACGTGCCGCATCTTCTCGCGGCCCATGCGGCGGCGCGGCCAGATCATCCTTTCCTGATCTGGGAGCCTTTCGAGGGCGAGGCGCGCATCTGGTCCTATGCGCGCTTCCAGCATGAAGTCATGCAGGTTGCCGCGGGTCTCAAGAAACGCGGGGTGAAGTTCGGCGAGCGCGTTCTCGTCCATCTCGACAATTGCCCGGAAAGCCTGATCGCCTGGTATGCCTGCGCGCATCTCGGCGCCGTGGCCGTCACCACCAATGCGCGCTCCGTCGCCGACGATCTCACCTATTTCAGCGATCATGCGGGCGTTGTGGGCGCGATTACGCAGCCGGCCTTCGCCTCGCTCGTCGCCTCGTCCTGTGCGAGGATCAAATGGCTCGTCGTCACCGAGACGGACAATGGTGCGGCACCGCAGGAGAAAAACCTGCCCGCGAAGTCCGAAAGTTTCGCCGCGCTCTATGGCGATGCCGCCGATGCGCCGCTCCGCGCGCCCGATCCGATGGCGCGTGTCGGCATCCAGTACACGTCGGGCACTACTTCACGGCCGAAAGGTGTCGTCTGGACTCATGCCAATGCGCTCTGGGGCGGCAAGCTCTGCGCGCTGCATGAAGATCTCCGCCAGACCGACGTGCATCTCATCTATCTGCCGCTCTTCCACACCAATGCGCAGTCTTATTCGGTGCTTGCCGCGCTCTGGGCGGGCGCAACGGTTGTGTTGCAGCCGCGCTTCTCCGCCTCGCGCTTCTGGTCCGTGTCGCAAAAGCATAATTGCACCTGGACGTCGATGGTGCCCTTCTGCGTCCGCGCGCTGATGGGGCAGGAAAAGCCGGAATCCCATTCCTATCGCTATTGGGGCAATGGCATTTCCGCACCGCCAACCGACGCTCATTTCGGCGTCAAGACGATCGGCTGGTGGGGCATGACCGAGACCATCACACATGGCATTGTCGGCGACATTCATCTGCCGAACCGGCCCATGTCGATCGGCAAGCCGTCGCCTGCTTACGAAATCGCGATCCTGCGCGACGATGGCGAGCCGGTCGATCCGGGCGAGACGGGCAATCTTCTCGTGCGCGGCGTGCCCGGCCTCTCGCTCTTCCTCGAATATCTCAACAATGAGGAAGCGACCGCGAAGAGCTTTGACGATCAGGGCTATTTCATCACCGGCGACCGCGTGACGCTCGGCGAAGACGGTTTCATCTCCTTCGCCGACCGCGACAAGGACATGCTGAAGGTCGGCGGCGAGAATGTCGCCGCCTCCGAAATCGAGCGCGTCATCATGACTGTGCCCGGCATTCAGGAATGTGCGGTCGTTGCAAGGCGCGACCCGATGCTGGACGAGGTACCCGTCGCCTTCGTGCTGGTGCCGGGCGGGGAGGCGGCGGCGCCGAGGGACCTTGCCGCGCAGATCGACGCAGCCTGCGCAAAGGGACTTGCGGACTTCAAACGTCCGCGCGACATTCGCATTGTTGCCGAATTGCCGCGTTCCACGCTCGAGAAGATCGCGAAGGCCGAACTCCGCAAGCTGATCGAACAGGACTGAGGCGCAAACCGGGGGGCTTCCCACGCAAGGGAAACCATCATCGCCGCAACTTTTGCTTCCGAAGCTCGTCACCGTGCTCCGGGAAGGCTATCGCTTCGCCGATTTCCGCGCCGATTTCATCGCCGGTCTTACCGTCGCCATTGTCGCCCTCCCGCTTGCCATGGCGCTTGCGATTGCGAGCGGCACAACCCCCGACAAGGGCCTCATCACGGCGGTTGTTGCGGGCTTCCTCATTTCCGCGCTTGGCGGCAGCCGCTTCCAGATCGGCGGACCGACCGGCGCTTTCGTCGTCGTCGTCTTCAATGTCATCGCCGTTCATGGCTATGACGGACTTCTGATCGCAACCGCCATGGCGGGGCTCATGCTGATCGGCGCCGGGCTCCTGCGCGCGGGCACCTTCATCAAATATATTCCGGAGCCCGTGGTGACGGGCTTCACCGCCGGCATCGCCGTCATCATCGCGGCAAGCCAGCTGCGCGAATTTCTCGGCCTCACGCTCGAGAATGAGCCTGCCCCGTTCATCGAGAAGCTTGGCGCTCTCTCCGGCGCGCTCGGCACCGTCTCGCCCGTCACCGTCGCCGTCGGCCTGGCTGCGCTCGTTCTCATTCTCTGGCTCCGCGCCACGCGGCCCGCTCTGCCGGGCTTCCTGATCGCGGTCGTGCTGTCGGCCTTCTTCGTCTGGCTCTTTGCGCTCCCCGCCGACACGATCGGCACGCGCTTTGCGGGGCTTGAACCTTCCTTCGCGCTTCCCGCCTTCCCGGAGGTGACGATGGACCGCATCGTCACACTCTTCCCGAGCGCCTTCACCATCGCCTTCCTTGCCGGCGTCGAGTCGCTTCTCTCGGCGATGGTCGCGGACAGCATGACGGGCCGCCGCCACCGCTCGAATACGGAGCTTGTGGCGCAGGGCGTTGCAAACTGCGCTTCCGCCGCCATCGGCGGTCTGCCCGCCACTGGCGCCATCGCGCGCACCGCAACCAATATACGCTCAGGCGCGCGCAGCCCGATCGCCGGCATGCTGCATGCCCTTTTCCTGCTCGCCTTCATGGGGCTTGCCTGGCCGCTTGCGACCTATATTCCGCTCGCAGCCCTGTCGGCGGTCCTTCTCGTCGTTGCCTGGAACATGAGCGAGATCGACAAGTTCCGCCACATGATGAGGGCGCCCATCGGCGATCGGGCGGTGCTTCTCATCACCTTCGCGCTCACCGTTCTGGTCGATCTCACGGTCGCGATCGAGGTCGGCGTGGTGCTTGCCGCCGTTCTCTTCATGCACCGCATGTCGGAGGCGGTCGAGGTGCAGGCTGATCTTCAACTCGTCGAGGAAGATGTGAGCGACGAGAGCCCGCGCGATTTCCAGCCCATGCGGGAATACGACCTGCCGCCCGGCGTCGCCGCGAGCCTCATTCGCGGACCCTTCTTCTTCGGCGTCGCCATGCGGCTTGGCGAAACGCTGGAGCGGATCGGCGCACCGCCGAAAGTGCTGATCGTGCGTCTGCGCGCCGTACCGATCATCGATGCGACGGGCGTCACCGCGCTCGAAACCATGATCGACCGCTGCGAGAAGAACGGCACGAGGGTTATCGTCACGGCGCTGCAGCCGCAGCCCGCCCGTGTGCTCGCCGACATGCATGTACTCGACCGCGTCACCCGGGCGCCTGACTTCGCCACCGCCATCGAGATGGCGAAGGAGATGGTGAAGAGCTGAGACGGCAAGGGACTTGCCAACCACAGGTGTCACCCCGGCGAAAGCCGGGGTCCAAGGGCTCTTGCGAGTTGCGCGTGACGTCAGATGGATCCCGGCTTTCGCCGGAATGACATCCTTGTATTTGTGGACAGCAAGGAAGGGCTACCCAAGCAGCTTTCCCGGATTCATCACGCCTTTCGGGTCCATCTCGCGCTTTGTCGCTTTCAGCAGCGCAAAGCCGATCTCTCCCTTTTCTTCCGCTAGCCAGGGCGCGTGGTCGAGGCCGACGCCATGGTGATGGCTGATCGTGCCGCCATTCATCAGGATCGCGTCGGAGGCGGCGCGCTTGATCGCCTGCCATTGCTCCACTTCGCGGTCGAGCTGGCGCGGGAAGATGAAGGTGAAATAGAGGCTGGCGCCGTCCGGATAGGAATGGCTTACATGCCCCATGACGATGCCACGCGCATGCTGCTCGGGCATATGCGCCGCCATCGCCTCGGCGATCGCCGCTGTCACCTTCTCATGCAAGTTCGTGATGTTCGACCAGCGGGTCGAGGTTTCGAGCGTGTCGACGCCGAGGCCCCGGTCCATCATCGGGTCGCGGATCGCGGGGCTGTCGAAGCGGCCGTGATACCAGCGTTTGCCGGGTCCCGTGCCGAGCGCCAGCGCGCCCTGGCGTTTGCAGATCTCCTCCGTCTGCTCCTGCGCCCAGATCACCGTTTCCTTCGGGCCTTCATGGCCGATCAGCATGAGGCAAGGCGTTTCGTTGAAGCCTTTCATCTTGAGGTAGGCCGATTGCAGCTTCGACTTCAGCCCGCCGCTGCCGGAAGATGAGAAGGTCTGGAAGAAATAGGTCTCCGGCGCATCGGAAAGGCGCACCATGGCGACCGGAATTTCTGCATGGTTGATGCGTCGCGCGGCGTCGACGCCGGCGGCGAAGCTCTTGAAGAGATAGCCGCGATAGTCCTTGCGCTCCGGCAGGTCGTGGATCTTCACCGTCGCTTCCACGATGACGCCGAGAATGCCCTCCGAGCCTGCGACGAGCTGGTTGAGGTTCGGGCCGGCTGCGCTTGCGGGCGTCGCCTCCGTCGTCCAGAAGCCCTTGGGCGTTGCGAGTTTTGCCGAGACGAGCCATTTCTCCGCCTTGCCATAGCGGTTCGACTGCTGGCCCGCGCCGCGCGCGGCGATCCAGCCGCCGAGCGTCGAATAGGGGAAGCTTTGCGGATAATGGCCCAGCGTCACGCCATGCGCCTGCAACTGCTCCTCGAGTTCGGGCCCGTATATGCCCGCTTCGATGCGTGCCGTCATGGACATCTTGTCGATCTGGACGATGCGCTTCATCAGCGTCGTGTCGAGCGTCAGCACCGCGCCGCCGAGCGACTTCGCCATGGCGTTGACGCCGCCGACGACCGAGGAGCCGCCGCCGAAGGGCACAAGCGCGATGTCCTCCTCCGCGCAGAGTTTCACCACGGCGAGCGCTTCATCGGCGCTGCGTGGATAGGCCACGGCGTCCGGCGCCATGTCGAGCTTGCCCGCGCGAACATAGAGAAGGTCGTGATAGGACTTGCCGCGCGCATGGAAGGCGCGTTCGTAATCATCGGTGCGAAGCTGGTTCGGACCGACAATGCCGCGCAGCTTCTCGAGCGATGCTTCCGAAATCCGGCACTGCGGCAGGCGGATCGAGGAAAGAGGGGCGGCGGGCGTGGAAGCGAGCCGCGAGAGGCCGAGCGATTCCTGTATCCACTCCCATTTCGGCGAATCCGAGGGCAGCGGGTTCTCCTGTTTCGCGGGGCCCCAGCCGTTCCAGCGCAGCGTTGTCCGGTCGATGGTCATGTTTCTCGCCTTCTTCTGTTCAGCAGCGCAGCGTGATCGCGCCGGGGAGTATCTCGAAATGGGCCGGCAGCCGTCCCGGCCCCTCGCCATCCACATCGATGAGAACGGGCTCCGTTCCTAGCGGCACTGCGGTTACGGTCCGCGCGCGCGTCACCGTCACCTTCGGCCCGTTCACATGCGTGCCGTCGCGCAGGTTTCCCGAGCCCGTCAGCAGGTCCATGAATCCGAGATCGCGCATGATGACGAGGTCGAACAAACCGTCATCGGGCTCGGCGTCCGGCGCAACCTTCATGCCGCTGCCGAAATAGCGCCCGTTCGCCACCGCCGCGAGGCCGATATTCGCCACCGTCTCAAAGCCGTGATCGGTGGTGATGCGCACGGGCCTCGTCTTGTGGCGGAGCGCCGTCACGAGCGAACCCCATGTGAAGACGAAATTGCCGCCGAGCGATTTCTGCCAGGTGGCGTTGTTCACCGCATGCACCGTTTCGCCCGACAGGCCGAAGCTCGCAATATTGTTGAAATAGCGATCCTTCTCCTGCCCGTCATGGGCGATGAAGGTGAGGCGGCCAATGTCGATCTGGCGCGTGGTTCCTTTGGCGATGCGCTTCACGCCTTCGATGGCATCCTGCGGCAGGTCGAAGGTTCGGCGGAAGTCGCCGCCGGTGCCTGCGTTCAGCACGGCGAGATGCGCGTCCGGATTGATCTGCGCGCCGGCCTCGAAAAATCCGTTCACCACTTCGTCGATGGTGCCGTCGCCGCCCACCGCGATCACAAGCTGCGCATTGTCATGCAGCGCCTGCTGCGCGAGTTCGGCGGCGGGAAGGTAGTGCGGCGTCGAGGGACCGCCTGTGAAATGCGTTCGGATGGGGCCCAGCTCCTTCTCCAGCGTCTCCGCGATCACGCGCCAGGCGCGGCCCGTGCGGCCGCCGCCGGAGCGCGGGTTCACGATGGCTGCAACATGCGGCATCCCCCCGACCATGATCTCCTCCCCTGTCTTTGTTCTTTTTCTCAGACCGTATCGAATTGCCGCACGGTCCCGGCAATCTCGCGCGCAAGCTCCGTCTCGTCCCAGCCGAGTTCGCGCCGCATCAGCTCGGCGGCCTGCGCGATCGCGGGCACGCCCGGATGCCCGAGCGTGCCAAGCCCTGTGCGGCGGAAGACGACGTCTTCCAGATGAAGCGCCATTTCGTGCCGCACGGCATGAACCACCTGCGCGCCGATGACATTGGTTCCGGGCGAAAGACGGCGCAGCAGTTCCTCGCGCTCGCCCTGCCGTTCGTCCGCCGTCGCGAGCACCTCGCCGATGCGGCTGCCATAGAAGTCGACGAGGTTCGCGACTATCTCCGGCGCGAGATGTGCGTGCCGCTTCTGCTGGCGCGCGACATAGCTTTTCAGGCGTCCGATTTCACCGCCATAGACCGGCGTGCAATGCGTCTCGCAGGCGGCCGTCTGTCCGAGCTTCTTCAGCGCAAGGTCCACCACCTGTTCGGCGAGGTGGCGCGAGGTCGTCCATTTGCCGCCGATCGCCGAAATCAATCCGTCGATCGCTTCCTCGGCGCCATGGTCGAAGACTTCCGCCGCGCGGCTTGCATTGTAGCTGTCCTTGGGGAGCGGCGAGCCGTCTACTTGCTGCGGCGTCGTGTCGACCAGCGGTCTGAGCCCCGCATAGAAATGCAGCACGTCCTTGCGGGTCAGGTTCAGCCCTGGCAATCCGTCATTCACGACGATCAGGAAATTCTCGATGTCGCGCTCCGTCACGCCGAGATCGTCCGGGTCCTCCTCGAACACCGTGTCCGTCGTGCCGATGATGGTGTGGCCGCGCCAGGGAATGACGAAGAAGTGTCCGCCAAGTTCCGACTTGATGGCGAGCGCGTTACTGCCGGAAAGATCGCGCGTGATGATGTGGATGCCCTTGGAGCGGATGAGGCGGCGCGCCGGCGTCTCGTCCACCAGCGCCATGGTCTTGTCGGCCCAGGGCCCCGCCGCATTCACGACCACGCGGCCCTTGATCGTGTGCGTGTCGCCCGTCAGCTTGTCGAGCACAGTGACGCCGGAGACTTTCACGCCGCGCTTCATCGAGGCTTCGGTCGTGAAACCCGTCACTTCGGCGTAGTTCGCGGCGTCGGCGCCATATTCCGCAGCGCCTTCGATGCATTCGAGGCAGAGCCGTTCCGGCGCGTGCATCTGGCAGTCGTAATAGATCATTGCGCCTGTCAGATTCTCGCGCTTCAGCGAGGGCATCAGGTCGAGCGCCTTGCCCTTCGAGATGCGCTTGAAGCCCGGCAGCTTCTTGTCGTCGTCGGAGAGCCAGTTGCGGTCGAAGGAGAGGAGGTCGTAAAGCGCAAGGCCGATGCTCATGACGATGGGCCCGCTCATGCCCCAGCCATAGGTCGGCAGCACGAAGGGCAGGGGATGCACCATATGCGGCGCGACATTCTCCCAGATGCGCCGTTCGCGCAGCGACTCGCGCACCAGGCGGAACTCGCCATTCACGAGATAGCGAAGCCCGCCATGGACGAGCTTCGATGAGCCTGACGTCGTCGCATGGGCGAAATCGTCCTTCTCGAGCAGCGCCACCTTGAGGCCGCGCAGCGCCGCGTCCCATGCCGTGCTCGCGCCGGTGATGCCGCCGCCCACGATCACGAGGTCGTAGTCGGTCGTGCTCATCGCTTTCAGGTCGCGTTTCATGGGATGGGGGGTCCGTCCGGTTCTGTGGCCTCGATCAGGGAAGCGAGGCTAGCGGCCCCTCGCGCCCGGGTCCATTCCCCAGCGGAGGCGCGGCCCGCGGCTCGCCTTTCAATTCCAATATCGGATATAAATCGGGGCGCGTCCCCTCGAAAACTGCAGGGTCATGAAATGGCGGCCAGAAGGGCGAAGGCAAGGGCGGAGAAGGCGGCGGCCAATCAAGTTGCCGATCCGGCGGCGCTGCAGGCGGCCTCCCTTGCGCTCGCCCGTGCGAGTGGGCTCGGCCCCGCCGAAGCGGCGCTTGCGCAGCTGGCCGGACTTATCGCCATGCCGCGCGCAATCTGGACGCCCGATGTCGCCGCCCCGCTTCACGACCCGGCGGCGGACAGCTTCATGCGACGTCAGGGATGGCCGGCGGAAATCGTCTCGGCCATGTGGGAAGGCGGCGTGTCGCTTCGCATGCCCCTCAATATCCGCTGCCGCTTCGAGCATCTGCCCTTCGCGATCAGCCTTTACGACGAACACCGCAAGCACCGTGCGCCCTATAGCGGCGAACAAAAGCGCGTCGCGGCCATGATGCGGGCCGAGGGGTTCAACGCGGTCGTCGTCGTGCCCGTGCGGCTTCCTTACGCGCGGATCGCGATGCTCGGCTTCGCCGGTCCGCAGGTGCTTGAGGACGCAAGGGAGATTGCGGCATGGGCCGCGCCCCATCTCCTCGCCGCCGGTCACGTCTTTGCCGCGCTGCATGAGCGTCTTGCCCGCCATCCGCCCGCGCCCGAGGTGCATCGCGCCGCGCTCACGCCGCGCGAATGGGATTGCCTCCGCCTCGCCGCGCAGGGCTTACGCGAAGCGGAGATCGCGGCTCGGAGCGGTATCAGACCGACAACGGTCCGCTATCACATGGATAATGTCGTCGCGAAACTCGGCGCCCGCAGCCGGGCCCATGCCGTCGCGATTGCGGCGCAGCTTGGGCTGGTCAACGTGCGAGGGGAGTAGTCATGGCGAAAAGCAGCATAGCGGCGCCGATATATCTTCGCTTTGTTACTGAGCGAGCTGACGGTGAAACCGGATTGAAGAGCGGCATTTTCAGTGAGGCGTATGGATTGCTGGATGGGACCGCTCTGTCGGCAGTTCATCGCGATCTCCTCAGCAAGTTGATTGCTTGGTTCGATGATCGATTGCCGGTTCCAGAGCGGTTCAACAGTAGTAAATCAAAAGGGGCGTGGCGCAGGAATTCGCACGGCATCTCGTGGATCAAGCCCGAGGCGGAGGAACACATCTCCCGGATGCGTGAGATAGCATGGATTCTCGAGGAGCACGGGATCAAGGTCGTGATGATCAAAACGCAGCGTCCGGGTCGGATCGTCTATGAGGACGAATGGCAGATCGTGGCCGAACCATTTGCCGACACCAGGGCCTAACGCTTCCGCAAGCCGTGCTGCTTCATCCGCCAGATCAGATGATCGACGCGGTCCTGGCCGAAAAAGGGTTCGCCTTCGAAGGCCATCAGCGGCACGCCCCAGTGGCCTGCTGCCTTCTGTGCCGCCTCGTTTGCCGCGATCGCGGCCTCAAGCCGGTCAGCCTCCTTCGCCGCCGTCCCGTCGAGTTCGTCCATGTCGAGGCCCGCGCGTTTTGCGGCGTTCCGCAGATGGTCGCCCTCATGCCAGTTCTTCACGCCGCCGAAAATGACGGAGGACACCTCGTCCAGAAAGGCGAGGCCCCGGCCTCGTTCCGCCGCCAGCACGCCCGCCCGCGTCAGCCGCGCGATATAGGGCTGATCGGTTGCGACCTCGCCCGACTTCATGTCCATCAGGATCGGGTCCGGCGAGGGCCAGGCGTAGGGCAGGCCCTCCATCTCGGCGATGCGGCGCGTATCCTTCATGAGATAAGGCGGCCACATCGGGTTCACCTGCTTGAAGAAGCCGGGAATGCGCACCGCAATCGGATAGACCGGCCGCACATTGGCCTTCACGTCATGGTCGCGCTCAAAAGCGACCAGCCGTTTCGTCACCAGATAGGAGTAGGGCGAACGGAAGGACCAGAAGAGGTCGTAGGTCAGCGTCATGCTTGTTGCCTCCCGGCGCGGCTGTTTCTAATGTTTGTCATTAATATGCGTTTGGCTCGCCTCGCGCGCAAGGGCGCTGTTAGAGTTCAGCCAACAGAACAACAAGCATCAGGGAGGACCATTCATGCCGCAGGTCAAATCGAACGGCATTCATCTCGAATATGAAAGCTTCGGCCCGGAAGACCGCGAAACCGTGCTTCTCATCATGGGGCTCGGCGCACAGCTCACCATGTGGCCTACGGAGCTTTGCGAGGAGCTCATCTCGCGCGGCTACCGCGTCATCCGCTATGACAACCGCGATGTCGGCCTCTCGCACAAGTTCGACGATCTCGGCATGCCCGACATGGCGGCGATCTTCGGCGCGCTGATGGCGGGGAAGACCGCCACCGCGCCTTATGCGCTCGATGAAATGGCGAAGGATGCCGTTGGCCTTCTCGATGCGCTCGGAATCCGCAAGGCGCATATCGTGGGGGCCTCGATGGGCGGCATGATCGCGCAGCTCGTCGCCGCGAACCATCCGGAGCGCGCGCTCTCGCTCACCTCCATCATGTCGACGACCGGCAATCCCGCCGTGCCGCAGGGCAAGCCCGAAGCCATGGCGGTCCTGATGACGCCGGCGCCCGAAGGCGACATTCCCGCCGCCATCGAGCGCGGCATGCTCGCCTGGAACACGATCGGCAGCCCCGGATATCGCACCGATCCCGAAACGCTCCGCCAGTGGGTCACGCGCGATGTGAACCGCTCGCTTTATCCCGTCGGCGTCGCGCGGCAGATGGCCGCCATCGTCGCGAATGGCGACCGGCGCGAAAAGCTGAAGAAGCTCTCGCTCCCCACCGTCGTGCTGCATGGCGCGGACGATCCGCTGGTGCCGGTCGAAGGCGGCAAGGACACGGCGGCGAATATTCCAGGCGCCGAGCTTCGCGTGATCCCCGGCATGGGGCACGATTTCCCGCTCGCCCTCGTCAACACCTTCGCCGACGCCATCGAAGCGGCGGCAAAGCGCGCTTCGGCGGCGAAGGCGGCGGAGTAATCCTCATGGGCGTCGACATGAAGCAGGTGAAGGCCAACGGCATCACCATCAATTACGAGGATCGCGGCCCGGCTGACGGGACGCCCATCCTTTTCGTCAATGGCTATACCTCCACCATGATGAGCTGGCCGGAGGAGTTGATGGAGGGTCTTCGCGCCGAAGGCTTCCGCGTCATCCGCTACGACAATCGCGATGTCGGCAAGTCGGAGAAGTTCTCCGGCCTGCCGAAAGTCGCCGATGTCGCCGCCGCCGTGCGCGAGGGCCGCAAGCCGGACATTCCCTACCGCCTCGCCGACATGGCGGCGGACGGGATCGGCCTTCTCGATGCGCTTGGGCTGAAGAAGGCGCATGTGATGGGCATTTCCATGGGCGGCATGATCGTGCAGCGCATGGCGATCCATTTCCCCGAGCGCCTTCTCTCCGTCACTTCGATCATGTCGTCGACCGGCAATCCGTCGGTGCCGCCCGCAACCGACGAAGCCCTGAAGGCGCTCCAGGCGCAGCCTGCTTCCGAAGAACGCGAGGATGTGATCCGCCATCGCATGAAAGGCCGCCGCGTCTATCAAAGCCCGGCCTATCCGAAATCGGACGAGGAGCTTTATGCCTTCGTCGCGCGCGAATATGACCACATGTATTATCCCGAAGGCGGTGTCCGCCAATATGCGGCGATCATCGGCGACGGCTCGCGCGTCGAGGAACTGAAGAAGGTAGCGGTGCCTTTCCTCGTCATTCACGGCGATGCCGATCCGCTGGTGCGCCCGGAAGGCGGCGAGGACACGGCGCGTTCCGTGCCGGGTGCCAAACACATCGTCATCGAGGGCATGGGCCACGATCTTCCCGCCGAGCTTTGCCCGCGCTATGTGGAACTCATCGCCGGCCACGCCCGCGCAGCGGAGCGGAAGCAGGCGGCGGAGTAATCCGCATCGCCCTTCATCTCGTGTGTCGCCCGGCAAATGCCGGGCTGACACGCGAGGGATGAGGCGTCCTCACGCATTATGCAAAACATAAGCGTGTCTCGCGCATAAGGCTTTTCCCACCTCCGGCAAGGTCTATCTCCCTCCTCGGGGCTGGCGCGTCGTCGTGCGAAGCCGCGATGACGCTTTTTCAGCGCAATGGAGAGCGACATGGCGAAACAACGTATTGCAATCGTCCTTACCTCGCACGGTCAGCTCGGCGATACGGGCAAGAAGACCGGCTTCCACTACGAGGAAATGACGACACCCTATTACGCCTTTCTCGAAGATGGCGTGGATGTGGTCCTCGGTTCCATCGAGGGCGGCGAGCCGCCGCACGATCCCTCGAGCCTGCCCGACGATGAAGACGAGCGGCCGGAAAGCGTCCGCCGCTTCCTGAAGGATCCGAAGGCAGTGAAGGCGCTCAAGAACACGACGCCGGTCTCCGAGCTCAACGCGAAGGATTTCGACGCGGTCTATCTGCCTGGCGGCCATGGCTGCATGTGGGACATGCCGGACAATGACGCGCTGTCGCGTCTCATCTCGGAAGTCTATGAGAAGGGCGGCGTGGTCGGTGCGGTCTGCCACGGGCCCGCCGGGCTTCTCGGCGCGCGGCTGTCGGACGGCACGCCCTTCGTGAAGGACCGCCTCATCAACAGTTTCACCGACGAGGAGGAGCGCAAGGCCGGCAAGGACAAGGCCGTGCCCTTCCTGCTCGAGACGCAGTTGCGCGGGCTCGGTGCGCGCTTCGAGGGCGGCAAGCCCTTCGAGCGCCAGGTCTGCCGCGAGGGCCGCGTGGTGACGGGGCAGAACCCGGCCTCCGCCGAGGGCGTCGCGCATGGGGTGCTGATGGCGCTGCACGCGCTGAGGCGGGAAGCGGCGGAGTAGGGAGAAGACCCCTCACGCTTCCACGGCCTGACGATGGCTCCTTCTTTCTCCCTTACGGGAGAAGGAAGGAGCCAGCCGATCAAACTTCCGCAGAGCCGCCATCGACGGGGATGGTCGCGCCGGTCGTGTAGGCGCTTGCGCGCGAGGCGAGGAAGATCGCGACGCCCGCCGCGTCTTCCGGTGTGCCGATGCGGCCGAGCGGATTGTTCGCGCGGATATAGTCGCCCATGCTGTCCAGCGTTGCCTTCATCATCTGGCTCGGGAAGGGGCCGGGCGCGATGGCGTTGACGAGGATGTGCTCGCGCGCGAGGCGCTTTGCCAGATGCCGCGTCAGCATGATGACGCCCGCCTTGGACGAGGAATAGGCATAGGTCTCAAGCTCCGGCGGCTCGATGCCGTTGACGGACGCCGTGTTGATCACGCGGGCGGGATTTTCGGCGCTTGCGGATTTCCGCAGCAGCGGCAGCATTTTCTGCGTCAGGAAGAACACGCCCTTGAGGTTGATGTTCTGCACCTTGTCCCAGCCGCTTTCCGAATAGTCGTCGATCGGTTCGCCCCAGGCCGCGCCCGCATTGTTGATGAGCACGTCGAGCTTCGGCTCACGCTTGCCGAGCTCCGCGGTGATGCCCGCGATGCCTTCCATGGTGCCGAGGTCGAAGGGCAGCGAGATGCAGGTGCCTTTCTTCGACAGTTCCTCTGCAAGCTCGTTGCAGGCCTGCGCCTTGCGCGCGGTGATATAGACCTTGGCGCCGTTTTCGACGAAGCCGGTCGCGATCATCTCGCCGATGCCGCGCGAGCCGCCGGTGATGAGGACCGTCTTGCCCTCGACGCTGAAGAGATTTTTCATCTGGGTTCCCCCGTTTCGGATTTTCGAGTGCGGGGAAGCTATATGACGCAGGGGAAATGGGCAAATGTCCCTTGTCAGTCCGCCAGCCGCTTCGACATCAGCGTGCGGCCGGAATCCTCATAGCCCCGCGCATCGTAGAGCCGTCTTGCGCGCTCGTTATGCAGCTCCACCTCGAGATGGAGATAGCGGATGCCGGCCTCGCGCGCCGCATGCTCGGCGAAGTTCATCACTTCGCGTCCGAGGCCGCGGCTCCTGAAGGCTTCCACAAGATGCAGTTCGTCGATGAAGCCGTCCCGTCCGCCATATTCGACCGAGAAGCCGATGGTGAGGATCAGATAGCCCGCAAGCGTCTCACCCGCATGGATCAGGAAGGCAAGCGCGTTCGCTTCGCCGGCGCAGACGAGATCGAGCGCCGGGCCCTGTTCGGCCTCGTCATACTCATGGCCGTCAAAGGCATAGTAGTCGCGCACCAGCGTTTCGAGCGTGGCGCGGTCGGCGGGCGAGACGGGTGTGAAACGAAGCGTCGTCATGCGCCTTTCTCGCGCCGGACGCATCATCCGTCAACAGACAAGGATGTGAGGTCTTGTTTCGCGTCACCACATCCACAAGTGTCATCGCGGTGAAAATACACATGTCATTGCCGGGCTTGACCCGGCAATCCAGAAGGCGCGGAACGCGCCGTCACTCTTCGAAAGAAACTTACAGACCTGTCACCAGCACTATTGGGTGCCGCTCTGGACCCCCGGGTCAAGCCCGGGGGTGACATTTTTGTTGGAGGCAAACAAAAAAGGGCGCCCCTCAGGACGCCCTTTCCGTATTCTCTATCCGCAGCCTCAGAAGGCCGCTTCCTCGAGCTCCATGAAGCCCTCGGCGCCCATCTTCGCGCGTTCGAGCCAGCCGGAGGTGAGCGGTATTTCGCGCTCCATCCAGTAGCGCGCCAGCGTGAGCTTCCGCTTGTAGAACTCGGGATTGCCTTCGCCGGCCTTGAGCTTCGCGAGCGAGACCTTCGCCATCTGCGCCCACATCCAGCCGAGCGCGACGGTGCCGAAGATGTTCAGCATGTCGTAGGAGGCAGCGCCCGCATTGTCGTAATTCTTCGGCGCGTTTTCCATCAGCCAGCCGGCCGCTTCGCCAAGCCGCTTGTAGCCCGCCTTCAGCGGTTCGACATAGGGCTTCATCTCGGCATTGGCCTCGTTCGCCTTGATGAATTCCTCCACCTTCGCGAAGAAGGTCATGGTGGCGCGGCCGCCCTTTGCCGTCATCTTGCGGCCCACGAGGTCGAGCGCCTGAATGCCGTTCGCGCCTTCATAGACCTGGTTGATGCGCGCATCGCGCACGAACTGCTCCATGCCGTGATCGCGGACATAGCCATGGCCGCCGAACACCTGCATGGAATCGTTCGCTGCCTGGAAGCCCTTGTCGGTGAAGAAGGCCTTGATGACCGGCGTCATGAGCTGGGCGAGATCGGCCGCTTCCTCGCGTTCCTTCTCGTCCTTGCCGAAAATCTGCAGCGTGAAGAGCATCGAGACATACATGGCGAGCGCGCGGGCGCCTTCCACGAAGGAACGCGACGAGAGGAGCAGACGGCGCACATCCGGGAACACCATGATGGGGTCCGCCGGCCCGTCCGGGTTCTTCGCGCCGGTCAGCGCGCGGCCGGCAAGGCGCTCCTTCGCGTAGTTGACGCCGTTCTGATAGGCCACTTCGCCGATCGCGATGCCCTGGATGCCGACGCCCATGCGCGCGCCGTTCATCATGCCGAACATGCCGGCCATGCCGGCCGATTTCGACTTCTTCACCTCGCCGGTTTCGGTCTTCTTCTCCGGCGGGCGGCCGCCGAGCCGATAGGCCACGGCGTCGTCGAAGTTCAGCACGGCGGTCGCATTGCCCTTGATGCCCATCTTCTTTTCGATGGAGCCGCAGGAAACGCCGTTCCGGCCCGTGATCGCGCCCGTCTCCTTGTCGACCAGCATCTTCGGCACCATGAAGAAGTTGACCGTCGAGAGATCGTTCGCGAGCTTGCCGTCCTCGTCCGGCACTTTCGCGATCACCATGTGGATGATGTTGTCCGTCATGTCGTGATCGCCGCCCGAGATGAAGATCTTGGTGCCGGTGATGCGGTAGGTGCCGTCTTCCTGCGGCACGGCTTTCGTCTTCATCAGCTTCAGGTCCGTGCCGCAATGCGGCTCGGTGAGGCACATGGTCCCGGTCCATTCGCCGGAGATCATCTTCTTGGCCACATGTTCCTTCATCCAGGGCTCGCCCGTCGCCCAGAGCGCGGAATAGGCCGCGGTCGTCAGCCCCGGATACATGGAGAAGGCCTGGTTCGCCGACATGCCCATTTCGGTGAAGGCGAAGGTGATGACGGAGGGAAGCCCCGCGCCGCCCGCATCCACGGGCGCGCCGAGGCGGTTCCAGCCATCCTCGCAATATTTCTGGAAAGCCTCCTTGAAGCCGGGGGGTGTGCGCACGACGCCGTTTTCCAGCACGCAGCCATGCTCGTCGCCCACCTGGTTCAGCGGCTGCAGCACTTCCTCGCAGAATTTCGCGCCGCCTTCGAGGATCGCCTGCGTCATGTCGGGCGTCAGATCCTCAAAGCCCGGCACCTCGCGGCGCTTGTCGATTTCGAGAAGCTCGTGGAACAGGAACATGAAGTCTTCCACGGGGGCCTTGTAGCTCGGCATGGGGGCGCTCCTTCGATAGGGCTTTTGGGGTCTGAACTCTTCTGTCTCTAAAATTCCGTGTCACCCCGGCGCAAGCCGGGGGTCCATGGGCCTTTCGGCCTCCTGGTGAGGCTCTTGTGAGCCCCGGTCTCTACTCAGCCGTCATGGCCCGGTTCATCCGGGCCATCCGCGCCTGCACCGGCGAAAGCCGGTGTCTTTCTTCGACGGATGTCCGGCAGGCCCGGAATGGGCCGGGCACCGCAAGGAAAGGGCTTAAGCCCCCGCCGCCGCAGCGTCAATCGCAAGCCATGAGGCGCTTACCCGGGCCGCTTCCCGCTGCCTTCAATTTTGTAAGTAAGCGGGCGGAATATGGGGGAAAAGAGGCGGGATGTCGAGGGGGCTGACCCGTCAGATTATGGGGCGTAATGTAACTAGGTTTTGAATCGTCGGGAGGATGAGGTGAACGCTGCTCGACTCCGGGTAATTGTTGAGTTTCTTCTTCAGGAAGAGGCAAGAGCAAAAGCGCAGGCAAGGCTGAATGATCTCGTTCAGGCGCTTACAAATCTTGTGAACAGTCCAAATGATGCTGCGAATCAGAACTCATTCTCTGAGGCATCGAAGAACTTTGAAGCCTCGTTGACCCGTTTGCGCAAGAATTTCCAGCCTGCCCAGATCGTTCAGCTCGAAGAAATTGATGCGGCGAAATTCTTCTCCGACGACATAGCGAGCTACATCCGTGGAATTGTTGCATCCAACGCAGCGACTCTAGCAGTCGCTAGAGATGAAATCGAAAAGTTCAGGCAAGAACGTGAGCAATTTATCGCTCAACTGAAGCAATTAAAGGGGAACTTAGCGCTTCTGAGAATAGAAACCGATGATCTGGAGGCTGGCGAAGCTGAGATTGGATTTTTGATACCGCGTAAGCTGTTCAAAAACCAATTAGATCAACTAATAAAAGAACTAAGGGAGCTAAATCGGATTATTCGTGCATTCTCCGAAGCCACAAAGGGGAGCATCGAACCTGTTGAAGTTCGACAGATATCTAGCAGCGATCCGCTCTTCTTTTTTCTTCTCGACCCAGCAACCATCGCTGCCATTGGTGCGGCCGTTACTTGGGCGCTACACACGTGGAAACAACTTGAGGAAATAAGAGAAATACGAGTGCGAACGGAGCGTATCGACGTGCTCAAGAACAAGAAAAGCGATCTGTCTGAGACGTTCAAGTCGACAATGAAGGAAGTTGTGAAGCAAGCAGTTGAGGAGAAAACAGAAGAAATATTGCGCTCTGCGCCGGATGGCAGTGGACGGAAACACGAGCAAAGGTCAGATATTTCTCTAGCACTCAACTCTCTTCTGGCACGCATTGAGCGAGGAATGACGGTTGAAATACGCGTGCTACCACCTGCGCAAACGGCGAAAGAGGGAGAGACTCCGGAAGAACTGCCATCAGATTACCAAGTTTTACAGAACGTCGCTGATCAGCTGCTATTTCCAAAAGTTGAAGGTGACCCGATTCTTGAGCTGCCTCATTCGTCTTCGAGCGCCGACGACGACCAAAAGAAATGATTGGATAGTTAGTTGAGAGTGCGCCCGTGGGAATGTTGATTCTATGTACCTAAGTTGAATAAACACAACGGACAGGTCCCGACTCAATTACGTGCCGTCCCCAATAGCTGTGAACCTGATCCTTAGTCTTGTTGCGTCGCGTATTCCTGAAGTCGAGAAAGGAACACGAGATGGCTCACTACTATGTAAACGATACCGCGCAATCCAACGGCGATCATGAAGTGCATAGAGAAAGCTGCTCTTGGCTGCCCGGCCTAGGCAACCGCACCTACCTTGGTGACTTTCCAACTTGTGCGCCTGCGGTGGTCGCTGCGAAGCTGAAATATCCTCGCGCAGATGGATGCTTCCATTGTTGCCCGGATTGTCACCGACGGTAGAGTAAGTGGCTTCTATTGCCGACGGACTCAAGCCGCCATCTTCAGCCTCATCTCTACCCTCAATCCCGCGCGGCAGGTGAGTTGGTCCGCATGTCGAGCCTGAAGCTTTCGATGCGGCCCTGAAGTCTTGTCGGGCACGTCGCACGGCTTTCGCCGGTGAGCGCCACCTCAGATTCTATCGCTGTCTACTTCCCTTAGAACGAAACTCATGGGGCCTACAGGTGTGCCCGTCGCCCAGTAGCGAGGTCGCAAAGGAATCGGAATGCTGTCTGCGGGGGCTAATCCTCTATAACCTGCCTGGTCCCAACCGACTTCCTCATGGCCTATATATCGGCTTGCAGTATAGACCACGGCATAGCGTGCCCCCATTTCCGGTGTAATTGTCGATGTCATGTATCGCCGAGTCTTTCCAACCGAAGAGTTGATGTACGGCTCCGGCCATTGGATGTTCTTCAGGGGCTTTTTATCGGCGTCGAGAAGAAGAACGTCAGGCCTCACGATGCCCAAGGTGCAAGGGGCACAATTATATTGAACCCTGTCACTCGTTACCTCGAGAATGTAGGGGCTTTGTGATGCCGGAAGCACGTACGCCCTGAAATAGCTCATTCCGTCTTCCCGAAAATCGAACACCGGGTCTCCGACGGAAAGCATTTCCGGGGTGACCGATGGGAACGAGACGGTCTTGAAATCCATTTCCTCGAAACTTGCCACCGTAGCGCTCATATTCTGCCGCGCGATTTTTGCAGGTGTCATGTCGACGCCTTTGATGCATGCCGACGCGAGTGGCATCGTGAGCAAAATAAGCAGTACGCGAGCTTTCATTTTCATCATCCCCTCTTGATATTGCCCGCGCAGATTATGGTTCCTGCGCAGCGCCCAAGCAAATGGCGATGCCGTCGGAAAAAATCTCTTTGTCTTGCTGATTTCGCAAACGCAAAACAGGCGATGCGCCTTTAGGGCCCGGCGTCCGGTATCCCGAAATCGAGTCCCATTACCGCCATGTCGATGTCCGCGCCGGTACTCGAGAGCGGCAGTGCGAGGGCGTGAAAGCCGACATATTCCCTTTCAAGCCAGTAGAGCGTGCCCGTGAAGGCGAGCGGCATGCGCGTTTCGAGGAGGCGTGTCATCAGCACGACCGAACCTTCGATGGCGGGCGGCGTGAGCAGTTCGCGCATCCGCTTGCCGGTGCGCTCGCCGCCCATCACCTCCACGAGCCGTGTGCCGACGAGGCGGTAGCGCCAGTCGAGCGGGTCGCGCAGCACATCGACCAGCGCGATATGCGGCAGCATGTGTCGGAGTTCGGCGGGGTCGACGTCGCCGCGCGAGGGCAGTGCGCCTGCTTTCGCCTCCTGCTTCGCGCGCCACCAGGCATGAAGCGCGGCGAGCTTCGGCGGCAGCGTGGCAAAATCCTCGAGCGGGCGGAAGGCCGTCACATTGTTCAGCATGGCCGGTAGCCCTCCGCCCCCATGCAGCCGGAGGCATCGCCGCGGGCGCGTTGGGACCAGATGGTCCAGAGGTCCTGCAACCGTTCCTCCATGGCGCCCGCGCGGGCGATCGTGTCGCGGGCGCGCTCGCGCTCCGGGGTGACGACGCTTCCTTTCGCGCCGATGCGGTCGCGCTGCGCGGCTTCCGTCATCATCCGGCGGAGCGTAGCGAGCCGGGCGCTGAGGTCGTCGCGCCGCGTGGCGGCGCCATCCGTGTCCCCGCTCTCAAGCGCCGCTTCGGCTTCCGCCATGGCGGTTTCCGTTTCGCCGATGAAGGCGAGGGCCGCCGCGTGATCCGCCGCGCTCATCGGGGCGGGGCGGGCGCCGGCGCTGCCCGGCAGCATGATTGTGCCGATGGCAAGATGCGCGGCGGCAAGAAGGATCGCCATTGGCCGTCCGAGAAGCATTCCCGCCTTCCCCTCTATCACCGTTTGCCGGGCGCCCCATCCGGGGCCTTTCCGGTCCGCCGATGAACAGCGGCTGGTTTTCATCTGAACCGGGAATGGCGCTTCCCCGCAAGGCCAAAATGCCTAGACTGCCGCCATCTTCAATCACCGCACGTTCCAGCGAGACCCGACATGCCCGATACATCCGCCCCCGAAAAGCGCTTCGACGACGAGGCCGGCAAGGACGGCCTCGGCCAGTCGCTCGGCATCGTCCGTACACTGTATATGGACGCCGAAAAGGGCTGCGCCGCGATCGAGGTCGAGGCCGAGATGCGCATGTGCCATTCGGGCGGCGTGGTGCAGGGCGGTTTCGTTACGGGCTGGATCGATGCGGCCATGGCGCGGGCCGCCATGTGCGTCACGAATTTCGAGCAGACGCCCATGTCGCTCGAGATCAAGGTGTCCTTCTTCGCGCCGGCAACGCCCGGCCGCCTCGTCGCCGAAGCCTGGATCGAGCGGCGCGGCCGCTCCACCATGTTCGTCGAAGGCAATCTCAAGAATGCCGATGGCGTCATTGTCGCGAAGGGCACATCCACGATTCGGATGGTGCCGCTGATCGATAGGAGCAAGAAGAAGTAGCTGCGGCACAAGCACTTCTTCTCACTCTTGTTCACACAAATTGTTGCGCGAAAGACACGCGCCGCGACGATCGGTGCATCGCGCGGCTCTTCCCATAATTTCTTGTTGCGAAAAGTGCTTGTGCCACAAGGCTTTCTTCAATTGCGGCGACAATCGGGCAGGAAGCGGGCGCCGCTTTTTCTTGCGCGAATGCAACAGGTCGAACATCTTGTCGGCGGGTGAAGGGGGCCTTGGACATTCTCTCAACGAGGCTCATGAATGAAAAACGCAACACGACTTCTCTGCACAGCCGGGCTCGCGATGGGTCTCGCCGGTTTTGCCACGGGCGCGGCAGCGCAGTCCGGTCAGGGCACCACGGGTCAGGGCACGCTCTACAACCAGACGGCATTCCAGACCGGCCTTTATGTCGGTGGCGGTCTCGGCTGGGGCTGGTCGCGCAATGACGACGACTGGACCTGGCGCGGCATGGCCGGCTGGCGTCTCAATCAGTATCTCGCGGTGCAGGCTTTCTATGCCGATCTTGCCGACATCTCGGTCGGCGGCGTGACCGACAGCGTCGACACCTATGGTGCGGAGCTTCTCGTTTCCTTCCCGGTCGCGAACAATGTCGCGCTCTATGGCAAGGGCGGTCTGCACAATTACGACGATGTCGGTTCGGGCCGCGAGCTTTCCTGGCTCGGCGGCGCGGGCGCCGATTTCGCGGTGTCCGAGAACATGTCGGTCCGTACCGAATGGACGCATTACGATCTCGATTCAGACCGGGTGAACGAGCTCAGCGCGCAGCTCGTCTTCTCCTTCTGATCCGAGGGGAAAGTGTGGGGAGCGGCCGCTTCGCGAATTCGCGAAGCGGCCGTTTCGTTTTCAGCTGTTCGTGTAGGCGGGCTTGCGCTTGCCGAGAAAGGCCGAGATGCCCTCGCGGAAATCGCTCGTTTGCGCGCAGAGGATCTGGTTCCGGTCCTCCATGGCCACCGCGGCTTCGAGGCTTCCCGCATCGACCGACATGTTGAGGCATTCCTTGGTGAGGCGCAGGCCTAGCGGCGATGTCGTCAGCATCTCCTCGATGTAAGGCACGGCCGCCTCTTCGAGCTTCTCGTCCGGCACCACTTCCGAAACAAGGCCCACGTGCTCGGCGCGTTCGGCATTGATGAAGCGGCCGGTCATCATCAATTCGCTCGCAACCGAAACGCCGACAAGCCGCGGCAGGAAGTAGCTCACGCCGATATCGCAGGCGGAAAGCCCGATGCGGATGAAGGCGGCGTTCATGCGCGCGCTCGTGCCCGCGATGCGGATATCGGAGGCGAGCGCCAGCGCGAAGCCGCCGCCGCAGGCCGGCCCGTGGATGAGCGAGACGATCGCCTGCGGGCAGCGGCGCATGCGCATCACGATCTCGCTGATGCGGCGCTGCGCGACGAGGCCCGATTGCGGGCTGCCGCTTGTCGCGTCGGCATCCGGCCTGTTCGAGCGTTCCTTGAGGTCGAGCCCGGCGCAGAAGGCGCGGCCCGCGCCCTTCAGCACGACGATGCGGACGGAATGGTCCGTATAGAGCCTGCCGAAATAATCCTGCAGCTCGTCCACGAGTTCGGGGTTCATCGCGTTGAGTGCGTCCGGGCGGTTCAGCGTCACCCAGTCGACCGCGCCTTCCTTCTTCACGATGAGCGTCTTGTAGGCCATGTCGTCTCTCCCTTTTCCGGTTTCTTTGGGAGAGAGCCTAGCCCGTGGCGGGCGCCACGCAACTGACGCAGCGGCGGGCTCAGCCGATATGCGCTTCCATCTCCTGCTGGATCGCCAGCGGCAGGTCGAGCCAGCGCAGCGCCAGCGCGCCGCCGGGGTCGAGCCGCATCACCTCCGCCGCGAAAGAGAGGCGCCGCCTGTCGTTTGCCCAATAGAGATGGCCGCTCAGGATATTGCCGATGACGACGGCCTCGGCGAAGCCCTCGATGCAGGCGCCGCCCGCCGACCAGTCGCGCGCCTTGTGGGCATAGCCGCCGATCTCGACCATCAGGGTGGGCGAGGCAGAACGCGCGGCATGGCGAAGCTCCGGCATGTCGCTACCGCGCAACTGGTCGAGCAATCTCGAGATGAAGGACATCGGCCTCGCGATTTTCGCGGCTTCGGGAAGGAAGATTTTCAGCGCCGGAGGCCCCCTCCGCAAGGATTTATTCGGGGCTGGGGAGGGCAGGTGCGTCCGCCATGGATGACACGGAGCCTCGCCTTGCGCTATAGCAGGCGGGTTTCGTCACATTGGCCGGAGCCGACATGTCCCAGAAAGAAGCCAAGCCCGTCATGATCGAGGTCGGTCCCGGCGAGCTTATCGACAAGATCACCATTCTGAACATCAAGTCGGAGCGCATGTCGGATGCGGCGAAGCTTGCCAATGTGCGGCATGAGCTTGCGGTGCTCGAAGAGGCGCGCAAGGCCAATCTCGCCGACAGCGCGGAGCTGCGCCGGCTCGAAGGCGAGCTCAAGGCGGTCAACGAGGCGCTCTGGGTGATCGAGGACGATATCCGCCAATGCGAGGCGGACAAGGATTTCGGCCCGGCCTTCATCGAGCTTGCGCGCTCGGTCTACAAGCAGAATGACAAGCGCGCGGCGATCAAGAAGGAGATCAACCTCCTCACGGGATCGTCCATCATCGAGGAAAAATCCTATACCGAGTTCGAGTGAGCGCCGATCCGGCTGATCGCTTCCTCATAAACGCGGTCGACGGATAGAGCGGCGAGATCGTCGACTTCGATAGCGCCGAAATTCTCGCGGACGATGCCGGTGCGTTCAGCCGGCATATGCGAGCCGAAAAGCGCGAGACCCGGCGTGCCGAGATGGGCAGCCAGGTGGCTCGGTCCCGTATCGTTGCCGATCACGAAGCGCGCGCGCTTCAATATGCCCGCAAGCTCCATCCAGTTCGTCTTCTCGATGCAGATGCCGGGGATCGACCTTGCAAGCTCGATTTCATCGGGCCCCGGCGCCAGCACGATTTCATGTCCCGCCGCGATCAAGCGTTCCGCCAAGGCCGCATAATGCGGCCAGCGCTTTTGCGGGTGGCGCGCCGAGCAGCCCGGCACCAGCACGATATAAGGCTTTGTCACGCCCATCTTTTCGAGAAGGGTACTCGCATCGTCGGCGAGCCATGAGACGTCGGGCTTGCGCGTGTGGCGGATGGTGAGGCCTGCATCCTCAAGCTGGCCTGCCAGCCGGTCGAGCGTGCGGATTTTCTTCGGATCCTTCGCGCGGTGCGGATGGCTGCAGCCCCTCGCCGTGCCGGACCAGCGGCAATCCTTCAGCATCCAGCGGTAATAGAAAGCCGTGCGCGGCGAATTCTGCAGGTCGTAGACCATATCGAATCCGCGTCCCCGCAGGGTCTTTCTCAATGCCAGCATCCGGTCAAGGCGCCAGCGCGGCGCACGCTCATCGACCATCACCTCGTCCACATGAGGGCAGCGTTCAAGGAGCGCGCGATAGGGTCGGGTGGTGAGAATGGCGATGAACGCAGCCGGATGGTTTTCACGGATGTCGCGCAGCGCGCCATCCGCCTGGATCACGTCGCCGAAGGCGCCGTGCTTGATGACGAGAATGGTTTTCGCATCGGCTGCGAAGGCGGCATTGGCGGCTTTGGTCATCGCGGCGCGGTTTCCGGTCTGCTCTAGAGACGTCCGCCGCGCCAGATCACGCGACCGATGATCTTTACCCTGCCAAGCGCGTCCGGCTCAATCTCTTCGGCGGGATAGCGCGCGGCATTGTCGCTCGACACGGTCACACCGCCGTCGATCCTCACCTGAAGCCGCCTCACCATCAGCGCGCCGCGGCTCGCAAGCACATGAATGCCGCTGCCGCGCAGTTTCGGTTCGGATATGTCGGCGAGCAGCAGGTCGCCCGGGGCGATCGTCGGCAGCATGGCATCGTCTGGCGCCTCGATGGCGATCAGCTTTGCCGGTTCCGCCTTCAAGTCCCGCTCGATGAAGTCGCGGCGGAAGGAAAGGGCCTCGAACAGCGAGCGGTCTTCCGCCGTCATGCGCCGCCCGGCCTCATCTTCCAGGGTCCGGAGTGTGAGGCGCGGCACAAGAACGTGCCGTCCGTCGCCGCCGAGTTCGCCCCGCCCGAGGTCGCGGGCTCCCAGTTCGGAGAAGCCGGCGGGCCTTCCGTCGGGCGCCTCTTCGCTGGCGCGCATCGCCCCTTCGCCCGTCAGCACCCAGTTGATGTCGAAACCCTCCGAGGAGAGGCGGGCGAGGACATGGGCGTTGGGCGAGGCGTTTTCGAGCTCGTAATTCTGCCAGGTCGTGCCGGAAACACCGACCCGGCGTCCCATGTCCTTTTGCGAAAGACCAAGGAACTTGCGTATTTCGCTGAGGCGGAGGGGGACGGTCATTCGCCGCACCGGCCCGAAAGGCCCGGTTTTCCGCCTTTATGTTCGAGAAACGACCTGGCCAAGAAGATTAAGTCCGAATACCAAGAAATCTTGTTGACTAATGCAAAGATATCTTTGTATCTTGTGCCTAGCCGCTACCAACAAAGTTATACCAGTGGGGGGTCTAATGCGCCAATCGAAGCCTTGCCCAGTGAAGGTGCTTTCCGTCCGTGTTGGTGGCAGTGGGCCTTGCCGGGCGTCGGTTTGCGCCGGTCGCGGCTCGCAGGGAGATGGTGACCCCGGCGCGATTCGAACGCGCGACCCCAGGATTAGGAATCCTGTGCTCTATCCAGCTGAGCTACGGGGCCATCCCGACAGGGACGCGCGCCGCACCGGCGAGGCCCCCATGTGCCGCGCAACCTACGTCAGGTCCGCGACGGCCGCAATCTCCGGAAGGTCAAGGACTCGCGGGAGAATTTTGCCTTCCGCAATGATTAGGTCTAAATGTGTAGTCATACGCTCAAAGGTTGATATGGGTTGTATGATTCATCTTTCGGCTTGCTCGAGGCACCGCGCGGCATCTGCCGGACCTGACAGCCTGTTTCGCTGCAACAGCGGGAGGCTGTGATGCGCATTCTTGTCATGGGCGAGCAGCCAATCTTCTGCGAAGGGCTTTCCTCCATAGTGAACCGGCTTTATCCCGGTTGCGATCTCAAGCTCGGCGCAGGTCTGCGCAATGCGGCGCTGGCCGGCGGAAGCGATTATTCTCTCGCGCTTGTCGACATCGGCAATCCGACGGCACCGGCGGAACTCGATGCGCTGGCGGATTTCGCCTCGCGGACCAGTGCGCGCATCGTTGTGTTCAGCGATCGCCTGTCGCCCGGCTTCGTGCGCGATGTGATGGATATCGGCGTTGCCGGGTTCATTCCGAAAACGCTTGGCGTCAATCTCGCCGAAAGCGCGCTCCGTCTCGTCGAAATGGGCGGTCGATACGTCCCGGACATATTGCTCGCCCCTCAGGTGGAAGGTTTCGCCGAAGCGCCGCATTCCTTCGCCGCGGCGAGCCACCACAAGCTCACGCCGCGCCAGCGGGATGTGCTCGCCGAAATCGGAAAGGGCCGGTCGAACCAGGAAATTGCGCGCGTGCTCGGCATTTCCATCGCGACCGTCAAACTGCACGTCAATGCGATCCTGCAGGCGCTCGGCGTCCGCAACCGGACGGAAGCGGCGATCATTGCGCTTCGTGCGCAGGACTTGCGCACAGAGGAGGCGCCGGGCTGAGCAAGCTGGGTCCAGGGCGCGTTCCTTTCGGGTGTCGCGGCGCGAAGGGGCTTCTCCTCGCGGCGTTCACGGCATGGCTTCTTTCGCCGATCTTCATTTCCACTTCCGGCAAGGCAGCGGACGATACTTCTGCCGCAGCGCAGGAGCGCACTGCGCCCGGCGCCGTTCTCCCCGATGAAGGCTGCCGGCTCGAGCAGGGAGAGGCCGCGGTCGTAACCGGTATTGTCGATGGCGATACGGTGGTCCTCGACGATGGGCGGGAAGTGCGCCTCAAGGGTATTCAGGCGCCGAAGCTGCCCCTCGGGAGCGCAGGCTTCGAACCATGGCCGCTCTCCGGCGAGGCTAAGGAGC
The DNA here is from genome assembly GCA_019636015.1 of Parvibaculaceae bacterium. GTDB lineage: Bacteria > Pseudomonadota > Alphaproteobacteria > Parvibaculales > Parvibaculaceae > Parvibaculum. Next base: position 71,770 of record JAHBYJ010000001.1, on the reverse strand, counting down.
GGCTGACGGAAATGGCCGAGGGCGAGACCGTTTCGCTACGCTACGGCGGCGCCAGGCTGGACCGCCATGGCCGTGTGCTCGCGCACGCCTTTGTCGCGCGCGCTGGCGGAGAAGTCTGGCTGCAGCAAGCGATGCTGAATGAGGGGCTCGCCCGGGTCTATACCTTTCCCGACAATCGGGCCTGTGCGGAGCAGCTTCTCGCCGCCGAACGGCAAGCGCGGTCGGCCGGCCTGGGCATATGGCAGGATCCGTTCTATGCGATCCGCGATGGGTCCGATGTTGCCGGCCTCAACCGGCATGCCGGCCGGTTCGAACTCGTTGAGGGTAAAGTGCAACAAGCGGCGCTTGTTCGTGGCCGGCTCTATCTCAATTTCGGCGAAGACTATCGATCGGACTTCACGGTGACAGTACAGGAGCGCGACGTTAGGCTTTTCCGGAAGGACGAATCATGGGTGGCGCTGCTTGAGGCGGAAGGTGGAACGGCGCCATCGCTTGAGCGCCTGGCGGCGCGGACCATCCGGGTGCGCGGCTGGATTGGCCGGAACAATGGACCGGAAATTGTCGTCACACATCCCGAGCAGATCGAGTTTCTCGACAGGCAGGACTGAAACGTGATGCCGCATGCCGGAGCCACACGGGTTTCCGCCCGGATGTCATTCCCGATCCGGGGGACGATCCGCTCATTCCTCGCATGCGCGGCCGCCATGGCAGGTTTCCTTGCGCTTGCGGCCTGCACGACCAACCCGGCCACCGGCGCGCGCCAGATCGCACCGATCATGTCGCCTGCCGACGAGGCGAGAGCGGGCGCCGAGCTTCATCCCAAAATTCTCAAGGCCTTTGGCGGCGCCTATGGCGATGAAAAACTCGGCGCCTATGTAGCGGGCGTCACCTCGCGGATCGTCCGCGCGACGAACCGGCCCGATGAGCCCTATCGCGTGACGGTTCTCGACACGCCCGCGATCAACGCCTTTGCGCTACCGGGCGGCTATGTCTATGTCACGCGCGGGTTGATTGCGCTGGCAAACGACGAAGCGGAGCTCGCAAGCGTGATCGGCCATGAGATCGGTCATGTCGCTGCGCGCCACTCGGCGCAACGCCATACGGCGGCGGTCGGCACGTCCATTCTCGGCGCTGTGCTCGGCGCCGTGGTTGGCAGCCAGGCCCTCAATCAGGCTTTCGGACTTGGCGGCCAGGGTTTCCTCGCCAATTATTCCCGCGACCAGGAATATGAAGCCGACATGCTCGGCATCCGTTATCTCGCCGGCGCAGGGTACGATCCCTATTCGGCTGCGGATTTTCTTGAATCGATGGGCGCGAACGAGGCGCTCGAAGCGAAACTTCGCGGCGTGCAGCGCGACGGTACTCAGACGAACTGGCTCGCCAGCCATCCAGCGACACCCGCGCGCGTCGAGGCAGCGCTCGCCCATGCGCGCGAGACGGGCATTCGCCCGGGTGGCGGCGCGCGCGACAGGGATACTTTCCTCTCCGCCATAAACGGCATGCTTTACGGCGACAATCCTTCGCAGGGCATTGTCCGGGACAGGCTGTTCATCCATCCCGAACTCCGCTTCGCCTTCGAGGCGCCGCCCGGGTTCGTCATCGTCAACGGCGCCACCGCCGTCACGATGCAGGGTCCCGAGCGGTCGATTGCAAAGTTCGATATGGGAAAGAAGGCGCCGGGCGACGAGATCGGCAGCTATCTGAGCGGCACCTGGGCGGCCGGTGTGCGGATCGGCGCCGTCGAGCGGTTCACCATCAACGGCATGAAGGCTGCTGCCGCGCCGACCCGGATCGGCGATTACGATGCGCGGCTCGTTGCCATCGAGTTCTCGTCCGATCAGGTGGGCCGTTTCATTCTCGGCACCCTGCCGCAAAGCGGAGCGAAATATATGCCCGCCCTGCAGGAAACGGCGCGGAGCTTCCGCAGGATTTCAGCGGCAGAGGCCAAGGCGGTGAAACCCCTGCGGTTGCGTCTCCTCACTGCGCGGTCGGGCGACAGTATTGCATCGCTTTCGCAGCGCATGATCCATTCGGAGCACAAGGCCGATCGGTTCAAGGTCCTCAACGGTCTCGCCTCCGGCGAACAGGTCGTCGCGGGACGGCGCTACAAGATCATCGCTGAATAGAAGTCAGGCGAGGAGACCCGCTTCTTCCGGATCCGGCACGCGGTCGAGAAGCGCGCGGCGCATCTTCTTCAGCGCCGCATGCTCGATCTGGCGGACCCGTTCCTTGGAAATACCGAGCCGTTCGCCGAGCATCTCGAGCGTCACCGCCTCGTCGCGCAGCCGCCGTTCCTTGATGATGGTGAGTTCGCGCTCGCTCAGGGTTTCGAGTGCCTCGCCGATCCATTTCGAGCGCCTCTCGCTGTCATGCGATTCCATCACTTCCTCGTCGGGAAGCTGGCGATCGCAGGTCAGGAGGTCCTGCCACTCCACCGTGTTCTCGGTCGAGGCTTCGCTCACGGGCGTGTTCAGCGAGCGGTCGCCCGCCATCAGCCGTGCGTCGATCGCCTCCACATCCGCGGTGCCGACCCCGAGCCGCTTCGCGATGAAGATGCGGTCCTCTTCCGTCAGGTGCTGGCGCGTGCCGTTGTCGATCAGGCTGCGCAGGCGCCGGAGATTGAAGAAGAGCGACTTGTGCGCCGCCGTGGTGCCCGTCCGCACGATGGACCAGTTCCGCAGGATGTAGTCCTGGATCGCGGCTCTGATCCACCATGTCGCATAAGTCGAAAAGCGGACACCGCGCTCGGGCTCGAAGCGCGCAGCCGCCTGCATCAGGCCGACATTGCCTTCCTGAATGAGGTCGCCATAGGGCAGGCCGTAATTGCGGAAGCGCGTCGCCAGCGAGATGACGAGCCGCATATAGGCGCGCGTCAACTCGTGCAGCGCGTGCTCGTCTCTGTCGTGTTTCCAGCGCCGCGCGAGATCGAATTCCCGCTCCTCGTCGAGGAGCGGCACCGTCATGGCGCGCTTCATGAAACGGCGATTGGCCCGCTGTGTCTCAGGAGTGTCCATATGTACCACCCGTTCACTCCTCTTTCTTACGGCGCAAAGGCAAGGCTGGACCATGCCCCGCGCCTCGTTTTCAATTCGTCCTTCCTGCTGTAAAAACCGCCGAGCTGATCAGATGTTCCTTTTCTTTCCGTGATTTAAAAGTGGAAACAAAAAAGCCCGGCGTTTCTGCCGGGCTTTTCGGTAACGTCTGCGTGAGGCAGGTCAGGCAGCCTCGCTGCTGCTCTCCTCACCGTCCTTTTCCGCCTTGTCGCGCTTCCCGGTTCCCTGCAGGGCCTGTTCCACGCGCTGGATGGCCGCGTCCTCGCCAATCCGCTCCACCGCGGCGACTTCGCGCGCCATGCGGTCGAGTGCGGCTTCATAAAGCTGACGCTCGGAATAGGACTGTTCCGGCTGGCGCTCGGAGCGATAGAGGTCGCGCACCACTTCCGCAATCGAGATCAGATCGCCGGAGTTGATCTTCGCCTCATATTCCTGCGCGCGGCGGCTCCACATGGTGCGCTTGATCCGGGCGCGGCCACGCAGCGTCTCGATCGCGGAGTCGACGACACCTGCGTCGGAGAGCTTGCGCATACCAACGGCATTCGCCTTGTTGGTGGGAACGCGCAGCGTCATCTTTTCCTTGTCGAAATTGATGACGAAGAGCTCGAGCCTGTGTCCGGCGACTTCCTGTTCCTCGATTTCGAGAATCTGGCCAACGCCATGGGCCGGATAGACCACAAATTCCTTGGCCTTGAAGTTCGGCTTCGGCGCAGCGGGCTTTGCCGGCTCAGCTGCCTTCGCCTTCGGGGCTTCGGTCTTTGCCGCCGGCTTCTGGGGAGCTGCCTGCTTCTCAGGCACAGTCTTTTCCGCCGCCGCCTTGGTTGCCTTCTCGGCGCGGCTCTTCGCCGCCGCCATCAGCTTGCTTGCTGCATTGCTCGGCCGTGTGCCGAGCTTCTTCTCGGCAGCGGTTTTCTCGGCGGCCTTCTCAGGCGCGGGTTTGGCCGGTGCGGCTTTGGCCTTCGGCTTCGCAGCAGGTTTTGCCGCGGCCTTGCCGGCGGCAGGTTTCGCGGCGGCCTTGGGCGCTGCCTTCGCTTTCGCGGGAGCCTTGGGCTTGGCGGCGGGTTTTGCGGCAGCCTTGCTCTTCGGCGCCGCCTTGGCCGGCTTCGTCTTGGCCGTAGCGGCCGTTGCGCGGGCCTTGGCCGCCGGTTTTGCCGCCGCGGCCTTTGTCTTCGCCGCCGCGGGCTTCGACTTGGGGGACTTCGTGGTTTTGCTCGCCATCGTCTCTACCTGTACCCAGCCTTTCTCAATTCCAAAGGCCGGAAGAAGGACATGAATCTTTCTCACCGGCTTCGCGTTTCATTTTCCACCCAGGCCGCCTTGAGCCTCGCCATCGCAAGGGCCCGGCCGGACTTGCGCCCGCGCCCGACACTCCCCTCCCGAGTACGAAGACCACAGCCAGTCCCTGCGACATTGCGGGGACGGCCGGTAGCCCGGCGCAGCTTCAGATCGCCGTCTTTCCCTCCGGGCTATGTCAGCAACCTTTTTGCGCCCGGACGGTAAGCTATCTTCCGGCCGGAGCAGGGCTGTAAGCGGAAATTTTCAGTGCGACATATATAGCACAGAATCCCCGCCTTTGGAAGGCAGGGCGCAAAAAGGATAGTTAACACAGGGGGATAGGGCGAAATCTTCGCAGATTTCTGCGGCTTTCCCGGGTTCCGGCGTGCCGGAATGGACCAGGCTCAGTCGCCCTCGCCGGGCTCCGGGCTGAAATGCTCGTCGAACTTGCCGCCGACACCCTGCCACTCGTCGGCATCGGCGGGCGGGTCCCGCTTTATGGTGATATTCGGCCACTTGGACGCATATTCGGAATTGACCTCGAGCCACTTCTCGAGCCCAGGCTCCGTGTCCGGCTTGATGGCCTCGGCGGGGCATTCCGGTTCGCAAACGCCGCAGTCGATGCATTCGTCGGGGTGGATGACCAGCATGTTCTCGCCCTCGTAGAAGCAATCGACGGGGCAGACTTCCACGCAATCCATGTATTTGCAGCGGATGCAGGCTTCGGTCACGACATAGGTCATCGCAGTCTCCAGTAGCGCGGCGGTCCGGCGCCGTCACTTCGATCGGGTTTCCCCGAACCTCTCAATCCTTCCGGGGCATCACGCCCAGCCTGGCCATCACGCGCTGGCGCGCTTCGCCCGACAGACGGTCGGGAACGTATATCAGGCCGGCAACGCGCCGCAACAGATTGGCTTCGTAGTCGTCGAGAACGCCGTCGGAATAGACGACTTCCCACATTCTCTCGATCAGCTGGACCCGCTCGTCCTCGCTATAGGCCCGCTTCACCGATTGGGTCCAGCGGTGAAGGTCGAGGGTTTCGGCTTCCTCCGTCTTCGCCGCCTCGATCAGGGCGCTCACTTCCTCCGGCGCCAGATCGAAGCATTCGCTCACGATCCGGCGGATCGTCTCCTTTTCCTCGGAGCCGAAATCCGCATCGGCCGTCGCCGCGCGCACCAGCAGCGCCACGACAGCAATGCGCAGATCCTCCGCCTCGTCGCGCTTTTCCTCGGCAGCGCCGAGCAGGAAGGATTTGATCTTGGTCAGCATCGAAATTTCACTTACAGCGCGCGGCGATGATTTTCAACCACGCAGAAAATTGTGAATTAGTCGTCTTTCGTCAGCGCGTCGATGGAGCGGCGGTCCTTCTTGGTCGGTCTTCCCGTTCCGGGTTCGCGGCCGCTCGGCGCTCCTTCTTCCGGCCTGGGCGCCGGCATAGGAGGGTCGAGGTCTTCATACAGGGCACGCGCTTCAGGTGCGGGGCCCCGGCGAACGGGCAAGGCGAGAATCTTCACGACGCGGATATGAGGTCCGAGCGGGAAGGTGAGAATGTCACCCGGCCGCACGAGGCGGCTTGCCTTGCCGATGCGCTCTCCGTTCACGCGGAGCCTGCCGGTTTCGACGAAGCCGCTCGCAAGCGACCGGCTTTTCAGGAAGCGCGCCTGCCACAGCCAGCGATCGATGCGTTGCCCCGGCTGGCCGGTTTCCGCGCTCATATCGTCAACTGGTCCGGTTGCGCTCTTTCAGGATGGCAAGCTTGGCGAAGGGCGAATCCGGATCGGGTTCGCGGTCGCGAGGCTTCGGCTTGCTGAAGCCATAGTCGCGCGGCTTGTCGTGCTTCGCATCCCGGCGCGGCGGCTTGCCGCCATGGCGATGCTTGTTGTCCTGCTTGCGGCCTTCGTGCTTGCCGCCTTCATTGCGGCGTTCGCCTTCGCGGCGCTCGCCGGGCTGTCCCGGTGCGGCGGTTTCGGCGCGATTGCGGTCGCGGCGGGGCTTGCGGTTTGCCTCGCCTCCGTGACGGCGGCGCGAAGGACGCCAGATTTCCATCTCGACGGGTTCGGCAGGCGGTGCTTCCACCGCTGCGGCTTCCGCGCTGCCGTCCTGCGGCGCAGCTTCGGCTTCCGGCTTTGCAGTCGCTTCGGCCACAGGTTCTTCCGTCACGGCTTCGGGTGCTGTCCCTTCTTCTTCCGCAGGTGCTGCGTCTGCTGCGGGGGCATCTGCCGCAGGCTCGGCGGCAGCGGGTGCTTCCGCAACAGGGGCCGCCGGCGCGGGCGGAACGATCTTTTCGACCTGCGAGCGATAGCCAAGGCCGCGCAGCAGACCCGCGAATTCCTCGCCCGAACAGCCGACAAGCGACATCAGGTCCGGCGTCACCACGAAGCCGCCATTATAGGCGCGGGATGCGATCACCGGGCGGATGAGATCGGCGACGCGCTCCAGCATGTCGAGGCGCACGGCGCGTGTCCCGCAAACGCGGAAGCCAAGCGCGGCATAGAAGCCCTGAGGAGCGGCGGGTTCCGCCGGGACGGAGGTGAGGCCGGGCGCCGGCGCGGCTGGGAGGCCCGCGAAAGGCTCGTCGGCATCCTTGCGGGCAAGCGCCCAGAGCGTGAGTTTGAGACGCGCGGGCGCGGGCTTCAGCAGCGCCGGGATGAAAACGGAATAGGCCCCGAAGCGTACGCCATGCTTGCGGAGCTGGCCGCGTGCCGCCTGGTCGAGCGAGCGGAGATCTTCCGCCACGGTTTCGCGCGCAAGCGTGCCGAGATTCTCGACAAGCTGGAAGGCGATGCCGCGCGCCAGGCCTTCGATATCGGTGGCATCGCGCAACGCGACGAGCGGCGCAAGAACCTGCGTCACATGCATCTTCAGCCAAGCGTCGAGGCGGGACTGCACGGCTTCCTTCGCGGGTCCATGAAGTTGCTCGCCTGTGATGAGCTCCACGCGCGGCTGAAGGATGTTGTCGCTGCCGCGCAGTTCGGCGACCGGGTGGCCGGCCCAGACGATGCGGCCATGCTCCGACAGCGCAATATCGGCGTCGGGCGCGGTCGTCAGGCGATCTGCGCGCGTCGCGATTTCGGAGACCAGCGCCTGATCGGCGGCCGCACGAAGCACGCGCGCCTGCTCGCCATCCGCGCGGGGATCCGGCACAAACACAAAACCTTCGAGATGGCCGGCATACTCGCCTTCGACCAGAACCTCGCCATCGCCATTTACAGCCGCCATAAGATCCTCGTTCTGGCGCAGACGTTTCATCAATACGCTGGTGCGCCTGTCGACAAACCGCTGCGTCAATCGCTCGTGAAGCGCGTCGGACAGCCTATCCTCTATATTACGCGCGCGCTCCTGCCAATGCGCAGGATTGTGCAGCCAATCCGCCCGGTTTGCCACATAGGACCAGGTCCGCATATGCGCGAGGCGTGTGGCAAGCACATCGATGTCGCCATCGGAACGGTCGAGCTTGCCGATCTGGCGATCTAGCCAGTCATCGGGGATGCGTCCGGGCGTATCGCCGCCCGGTTCCATCAGGAAGAGATAGAGCCGGGCGAGAAGCGAGGCATGCTCGCTTGCAAGTGTCTTGCGGAAGTCGGGTACCTGCGCCACTTCCCAGAGGCGGCGGATTGCGTGGGGCGAGCGGGCAAGGGCGGCGATTTCCGGCATCCGGCTCATGCGCTCGAGCGCCTCGAGGTCATCTGCGGTCTGCGCGCGCATCAGGCCCGGCCTGCCGGGCGGTGCCTCGAGGCTGCGTATCAGGGCCTGAACCGAGGTGAAGTCGAGATGCGGATTTCGCCACTGGAAGACACGTTCCGGTTCGAACTGATGGTTCTCGATGCGCGAAATGACGTCTTCAGGGAGAGCGGCGGCATCGCCTGTCGTGCCGAAGGTGCCGTTGTTCATGTAGCGGCCGGCGCGGCCCGCGATCTGCGCGAGTTCTGCAACGCCGAGAGGGCGCAGGTGGCGGCCGTCGAATTTCTGCGTGGAGGCAAAGGCCACATGGTCGACATCCATGTTGAGGCCCATGCCGATTGCGTCGGTGGCCACGAGAAAATCCACTTCGCCCGACTGGTAGAGCGCCACCTGTGCGTTGCGGGTGCGCGGGCTCAAGGCGCCCATCACCACGGCCGCACCGCCGCGCTGGCGGCGGATCAGTTCCGCGATCGCATAGACCTGGTCGGCGGAGAAGGCGACGATGGCCGAACGGCGCGGCAGCCGCGTGATCTTTTTCGAGCCGGTCCATGAAAGTTCCGAAAATCGCGGCCGGCTCACGAAGCGCGTGTCGGGCAGCAGCTTCTGGATCAGGCCGCGCACGGTTTCCGAGCCGAGCATCATGGTCTCGGAGCGGCCGCGCGATCGCAGCAGACGGTCGGTGAAGGTGTGGCCGCGTTCGCGGTCGGCGGCCAGCTGGATTTCGTCGATGGCGAGGAATTCGACCTCGCGGTCGAGCGGCATGGCCTCGACGGTGCAGACATAATAACGCGCCGAGGCGGGGAGTATTTTCTCCTCGCCGGTGATCAGTGCGACGGCCCTCGCTCCCTTCGCTTTCGCGACCCGGTCATAGACCTCGCGGGCGAGAAGCCGGAGCGGCAGGCCGATCATGCCGCTCTCATGCGCCATCATCCGCTCGATGGCGAGATGCGTCTTGCCCGTATTGGTCGGCCCGAGCACGGCCGTGATGCGCCGGCGCTCCGCGATGCCGTCGCGCAGTCTTTCGTCGGAGGAATGAAGGGGGCCGGTACTCATGATCGAAGGCGCACCTTCCGCGCAATTGGGGCCGGAAGCAAGGCCGGCCCCATTAACCCTTGGCGAATTAACGATCGGAATATTGGGCGAACGAACCGGGTCCGAATCGGTGACCGCGTCGTTTTCCGGCTTCGTTCACGGCTAAATCTTGTGTCTGGTCAACGGCTTAAGCAGACAAATCGTTAACGCGGAAATTTTGTCGCGCCTTCCCCAGCGTCGCCGGGCCTCGTGCGGAAAGCGCCGGGCGCGCGGCCTTTAAGAAACTGGACCGCTGTCTATAGTGATCCCATCGATATCTCAAAACATCCTCCGGGCCGGTTGCGGATCACGGAGGGCAGAGGGAGGCTTTCCATGGATTTCAGGATTCCAAAAGAGATCACGGACTATCTCGCCGTTCTCGACGATTTTATCGAAAAGGAAATCAAGCCGCTTCAGGCGCAGGACGACAATGAGCGGTTCTTCGACCATCGCCGCGAACATGCGCGCACCGATTGGGACAATGAAGGTCTGCCGCGCCATGAGTGGGAAGCGCTTCTGGGCGAAATGCGCCGCCGCGCCGACAAGGCCGGCCATTTGCGCTTTGCGCTGCCGAAGGAATATGGCGGCAAGGACGGCAGCAACCTCGCCATGGCCGTGATCCGCGACCATCTCGCGGCCAAGGGCCTCGGCCTTCACAACGACCTCCAGAACGAAAGCTCGATCGTCGGCAATTTCCCGACCGTGCTCATGTTCCGCGATTTCGGCACAGACGAGCAGAAGAAGACCTTCATCAAGGGCTCGCTCGACGGCACGATCCGCGTGGCCTTCGGTCTCACGGAGCCGGACCATGGTTCGGACGCGACCTGGATGGAAACCTCGGCGAAGCGCGAGAAGCGCGACGGCGTCGATGGCTGGCTCATCAACGGCCAGAAGATGTGGAACACGGGGCTTCACGTCGCGACGCATGACTTCGTGTTCGCGCGCACAAGCGGCAAGCCTGGCGATGCGCTGGGCATTACCTGCTTCATCGTGCCGATGGATACGCCCGGCGTCCAGGTCGAGGAATATCTCTGGACCTTCAACATGCCGACGGACCATCCGCGCGTCTCCTTCAAGAATGTCTGGGTGCCGGAAGGTTCCTATCTCGGCGATCCCGAGCGGGGCCTCGAGCTTGCGCAGCATTTCGTGCATGAGAACCGCATCCGTCAGGCGGCATCCGGCGTCGGCGCGGCGCAATACTGCATCGAGGAGAGCGTCGCCTATGCCAAGAAGCGCAAGCCTTTCGGCAAGCCGCTCGCCTCGAACCAGGCGATCCAGTTCCCGCTGGTCGAAGCCCATACCGAATGTGAGATGATCCGCACCTTCATCTACAAGACGGCGTGGGAGATGGACCAGATGTCGAAGCCAGACGTCGCGAAATATCTCTCGGACCGGGTGTCGATGTGCAACTACCGGGCAAACCGACTTGTCTGCCAGGTGGCGGACCTTGCGATGCAGGTGCATGGCGCGATCGGCTATTCGCGCCACAAGCCCTTCGAGCACATCTACCGGCATCACCGCCGTTACCGGATCACCGAAGGTTCGGAGGAAATCCAGATGCGCAAGGTGGGCGGGCATCTGTTCGGGTTCATCGGATCGAACAGGCCGGCCAAAGCCGCCGAGTAAGTTTGAGGATTTTCGGAGAAGGCCGTCACGCTCCCGGCGTGGCGGCCTTTTTCGTATCCGTGCTCCAGACCAGCCGCCATCCGGGCAAGGTCATGGTGGCGGCCGTGCCGCTTCCAAACTCGCTCTGCAGGCGGAAGCTGCCGCCATGCATTTCGATAAGCGACTTGGTGATCGGGAGGCCGAGGCCGGTGCCGCCATGCTGCCGCGCGCTGGTGTCGTCGACCTGGCCGAACGGCTCCAGCACTTCTTGCAGCTTGTCGGCAGGAATGCCGATACCATTGTCGCGCACGGTGAGAACGAGCTCGCCCTGCGCCGACAGTTCCACGCAAAGATCGATGCGGCCGCCTTCCGGCGTGAATTTCGCTGCGTTGGAGAGAAGATTGAGCATCACCTGCCGCATGGCGCGCTGATCGGCATTCAGTTTCGGCATCTCATGCGGCAGGACCAGATCGACCGTCTGCTTCTTTTCGATCGTACGGGCCCGCATCATCTCGATCGACCAGCGCAACACGTCGGCGAAATCGATCTCTTCATCTTCGATCGCATAGCGGCCCGCCTCGATCTTCGAGATATCCAGAATATCGTCGATGACATTGAGGAGATGACGGCCGCTGTCCTGGATGTCGTTCATATATTCGATGTAGCGCTCGGTGCCGAGCGGGCCGAACATCTGCTGCCGCATGATTTCCGAGAAGCCGATGATCGCGTTCAGGGGCGTCCGCAGTTCATGGCTCATATTGGCGAGGAACTTCGTCTTGGCGCGATTGGCGAGTTCGGCGGCCTCGGTCGCGCGCTGCAGGTTCTCCTCCGACCGCCGCCGTTCGATGGCGATGCTGCAGAGATGGGCGACGCCCGCAAGGTAGTCATTTTCCCAGGCGCCGGGCTCGATGGCCGCCGGAAAGTAAAGCGCGAAGGAGCCGATCACACTGCCGTTCCGCGACACGATAGGCTGGAACCAGAGCGACTGGATGTCCGCCTTGCGCATATAGGACGATACATATTCACCATGCTGCTCGTCCTGCAGGTTGGTGACGACGATGCGTGTCCCGGCCATGGCGGCCTGACCGAAGAAACCATCCTTCTCCTGTCGCCAGAATTCGCTGATCCAGCCTTCGAAATCGTCGGGCAAGTTCGGCGCAGCGCTGGTCACGAGATCTTTCGTGCCGTCGAGCAGGAAGACGGCTGCGCGGGCGCCCGGATTCGTTTCTTCCGCGCCAAGCGCGAGCCGGTTCATCACTTCGGTCAGCGGTTCGCCCGTGGCGAGCGCCTGCAAGACCTGGAACTGGCTGCGCTGCTCCGTTTCGGCGCGCTTTCTCTGCGTGATGTCGCGCAGATTGATGACGTAGCCGCGAACGTTTTCATCGTTCAGCAGGTTCGTCATCGTCGCCTCGATCCAGATCGTCGTGCCCTGGTAGTCGGGAACGAGCAGCTCGTAGCTGCGGGAAGGCGCGCCTTCTTCGGGGGAGCTGCGGCTCGCCAGAATTTCGTCCCGCTGTTCCTTCTTGAGGAAGGCCAGACTGTTCATGCCGATCAGGGCCTCGGGCTCGAGCCCGATCTTGGCCGCGGCGGGCGAAGCGTACTGGATGATCGCATTCTCGTCGGTGACGAGCACGACATCGAATGCGTTTTCGACAAGCGCGCGGAAGTGGTGTTCCCTGCGCTTCAACTGGTCGTTCGCTTCCTCGGCCTGGCGCCGCGCCGCTTCCGAGAGATCGCGCGCATGACCGAGATCGCGGATCAGGTCGGCATTGCGAAGCCTGAGTTCCAGCATTTCCTCCGCCGCTTCGCGCTGCTGCTGGGCGAGACGGAGGAGATAGAGATAGGTCGGCACGCAGGCGAGGCCGAGCGCGAGATATGTCGTCTCCCAGGTCGAGATGCAGACGCCGACGACGCCTGCCATGATCGGCAGAGAAACGGAGAGCGTGATGGAGCGGATCTGGTGCGCGGTCTGGGATGCCATCACGGCGTGCACGACGAAGACCATCAGGATGGCGAAGTTCTGGAGGTCGCCGCCTGCATTCCAGAACAGCGGGAAAAGCCCAAGCCAGACAAGGTTCATCAGCCAGTAGCGGAGGGTCGTGGCCCGGATCCATCCCTCGGCGCTGTCTGGTGTGACGCCAGCGCCGAAATAACGGTGCTGATAGGCGTAATACTCGATATGGATACCGAGGATCGTGAGCCACCACAGCGCCACGGCCCAGAGCGGTGCGGCGGGCGTGAAAATCAGCGCAAGAACGCCGCTGATCAGGGGGAAGAAGATCGGCAGCACGCGATAGGACAGCATGATCGCGTGGAAAAGTTCAAGCCGAACGGAAGGGTCGCGGTGTCCGGGGGGGCCGGCCGCGGGTGTGATCTCGTTCGAGCTATGCCCGTGCGCGCTGGCCAGAGCCTTACCCTCACTCCCGATGAATCGAGCGAATAGTGCCCGGAGGTCCCTCCCGAATGGACCTCCGACCGCCTTCCGGTTTATCGGAGCGGGGTAAAGTTTCCCTGAATGGGCGCGTTCGAATTGACAAAGGCCCCCGCCGTTTCCGGCGGGAGCCTTGCGATGTATTAACCAGGAAATGCCTCAGTATGGATTGGGCATGGACCTGATTTCGGGTCTTGCGGCCGGCGGCCGGCGGCCCTCCACGGCACAGCTCGAGAGCACCCGCTGGTCGGGCTCGCTGCTGGCGGACCAGTAACGCGGGATCCAATTCGAGGCGAGCTGCTCGGATCGTGCGCTTTCCTCGCTTGTCAGGACACCCCGAAAATCCTCCGCGACGCTCATGTCGGGCTGCACGCCGAGCGAGAGCAGACGGGCATTACGGCTGTAGAGGCGGGCCCATTTGGCGCCCTCCACCGGGTTTCGCTCCACGCCCTCGCCTTGCAGATAGAGCCGCGCCAGCATTTTCTGCGCATCCGCCCAGCCCGCATCCGCGGCCCGGCGCACCCATTCGGCGCCTTCGGCCGTCTCCCCGCCGGCGAGATAACACTGGCCGAGAGCGGTTTGCGCGCCTTCATAGCCCTGGCCGCGATAGGCAAAGCAGGTGAGCACGTTCAACGTGTCGTCGTTGCAATCGCCCGCGGCCGCGCGGCTCACGGCCCGCGCATAGAGGGTGCCGGAAGGGTCCTGTTCGGCGAGGGTCGGGATCACGCGGCCATCGGCACCGCGCTTGCGCGCCGCGCCGCCGCCGCTGCAGGCGGTAATCGCCAAGGCCGCCGCGCAGAGAATGACGAGGAGACCGGCCCTGGAGCCGGCATGAATGCTGCTTACGGTCATGTTTCCTGGATTTCCCCACAATTTTACTTCCGCGCGAGGCGCGCTTGCCCGTACCCGGCCCCACTCTACTGGGCCCGGAGGCGGATTTGCACCGCCAATATGCTCGCCAAGGCGGCGCATTTCGCTTTCCGCTCCGTTTTCTCCGCGCCGCCAAAGCCCCGCGCGCCGCCGGTGACGCAACGAAATTGCGGCCTCGCGGGCCCTTCCTTCAGGCGGTTTGACCGGGCTTCCGCCTTCCCGGATACTCCGCGCGATTTTTGGGGCCTTTGCGCCGCCATGCTAGGCTGCGGCAGGCAAAATTCCGTCAATTCCGTGAGTAGAAAGACGATGGCGAACAAGAAGACGCTCAAGGACTGGGAAGCAGCGGTCGAGAAGCAGACCAAGGGCGCGGGATCGTCGTCGCTCGTCTGGAACACGCCGGAAGGCATCGACGTGAAGCCGCTCTACACCGCCGAGGACATGGAGCGCATTGCCGCCGAAGGCTATGAGGCGAACACGCTGCCCGGGTTTGCGCCCTATACGCGAGGCCCGCAGGCGACGATGTATGTCGGCCGTCCCTGGACCATTCGCCAATATGCCGGCTTCTCGACCGCCGAGGAGTCGAATGCCTTCTACCGCCGCAACCTCGCGGCCGGGCAGAAAGGGCTCTCCGTCGCGTTCGACCTGGCGACGCATCGCGGCTATGACAGCGATCATCCGCGCGTCGTCGGCGATGTCGGCAAGGCCGGTGTGGCGATCGACAGCGTCGAGGACATGAAAATCCTCTTCGACCAGATTCCGCTCGAGGAAATGTCCGTTTCGATGACGATGAACGGGGCGGTCATTCCAATCCTCGCCAACTACATCGTCGCCGCGGAAGAGCAGGGCGTGAAGCCGGAGCAGCTCGCCGGCACGATCCAGAACGACATCCTCAAAGAGTTCATGGTGCGGAACACCTACATCTATCCGCCCGAACCTTCGATGCGCATCATCTCCGACATTATCGGCTTCTGTTCGAAGAACATGCCGAAGTTCAACACGATCTCGATTTCCGGCTATCACATGCAGGAAGCGGGCGCGACGCAGGTTCAGGAACTCGCCTTCACGCTTGCGGATGGCCGCGAATATGTGCGTGCCGCGCTTGCCGCCGGTCTCAATGTGGACGAATTCGCGCCGCGGCTCTCCTTCTTCTTCGCGATCGGCATGAACTTCTTCATGGAAGTCGCGAAGCTCCGCGCAGCGCGCCTGCTCTGGTCGCGCATCATGTCGGAATTCGATCCGAAGGATGCGAAGTCCTCGATGCTCCGCACCCATTGCCAGACATCCGGCGTGTCGCTCACCGAACAGGACCCCTACAACAACGTCATCCGCACCACGATCGAGGCGCTGGCGGCCGTGCTCGGCGGCACGCAGTCGCTGCACACCAACGCGCTCGACGAGGCGATCGCCCTGCCGACGGATTTCTCCGCCCGCATCGCGCGCAATACTCAGCTCGTCATCCAGCACGAGACGGGCGTGACCAATGTGATCGACCCGCTCGGCGGCTCCTACTACATCGAAAGCCTCACGCATTCGCTCGCGACGGAAGCCTGGAAGCTCATCGAGGAAGTCGAGGAACTCGGCGGCATGACCAAGGCCGTCGAAAGCGGCATGCCGAAGCTCAAGATCGAAGAGGCCGCCGCCCGCAAGCAGGCGCGCATCGACCGGGGCGAGGAAGTCATTGTCGGCGTGAACAAGTATCGCCCCGGCAAGGAAGACCCGCTGGAAATTCTCGACATCGACAATGCGAAGGTGCGCGAGGCGCAGATTGCGCGGCTGAAGAAGATTCGCGCCACGCGCGACGAGGCAAAGTGCAAGGCCGCGCTTGCGGCGCTCACGGAGGGCGCGCGCGGCAAGGGCAACCTGCTGGCGCTCGCCGTCGATGCCGCGCGGGCGCGCGCCACGGTCGGCGAAATTTCGGATGCGATGGAAGAGGTCTTCGGGCGCCACCGCGCCGAGATCAAGTCGATCTCGGGTGTCTATGCGCAGGCCTATGAAGGCGATGAGGGTTTCATGCAAATCTCGAAGGACATCGAAGCATTCGCCGAAGCGGAAGGCCGCCGCCCGCGCATGCTGGTGGTGAAGATGGGACAGGACGGGCATGACCGCGGCGCCAAGGTGATCGCGACGGCCTTTGCCGATCTCGGATTCGACGTCGATGTGGGTCCGCTTTTCCAGACACCGGAAGAGGCGGCGCGCGACGCCATCGAGAACGACGTGCATGTGATCGGCATATCGAGCCTTGCCGCCGGTCACAAGACGCTCGTTCCCGCGCTTGCCAAGGCGCTGAAGGATGAAGGCGCGGACGACATTCTCATCATCTGCGGCGGTGTGATTCCGCAGCAGGATTACGACTTCCTGAAGAAGTCGGGTGCGTCGGCCATTTTTGGTCCGGGTACGAATATTCCGGTCGCGGCCAGCGAAATACTGGCGCTTATCCGCGAAAAAAGACGCAAGGCAGCCTGACTGCCGCAGAATTCGGCACGTCTCAAAACTGCACAAGAAATGGCCCTCACTGCGTCAAAAGCGCGCTGAGGGCCGGTTGTTCTTGCAACCTCTTTTGCGCTGCACTAATTCCCCGCGCGAAGCGTTCGGCCAAAGAGCCGGCCGGCGAGGCACGCGTCCTGCTCGACGATCTCTGAGCGACGCCCATGGGCCTTGACCGGCATTGCCGTGCCCTCCCGATGTGGAAACCGGGAATACACGGCGCCGCAGATGATCATTGCTGAGAGATCTCTGGAGGTGCGATGAGCGCCGGAGAAAATATTGCGCGGTCACCGCGCCAGCGTCTTGGTGAGACGAGCGAAGCCGGATCGAACGATCCGGCCGAGAAGCAGCGCGTCTATTACGAGATGCTTTCCGAGCGTCTGGAATCGCTCCTGAGCGAGATCGAGGAATCCGGCACTGCGCCCGATGACGATCTCGTGGTCCGGCTTCGCGCGCTTCATAAGGAAGTCGCGCCAAAGGCCAAGGCGAAGTCGCGCCGCACGCGCTGACGGCGTTTCCCTATTTCATCGCCGTGTCGATGCCGCCGGCCCGGTCGCGCGGGTCGTGGCGCAATTTCACGACATCCATCACGGCTGCGCCGATCGGCGTTCTCAGCTGAATCCGCACAGGGATGTAGAGGTCTTCTCCCTCGATTTCGGCGAGCCAGATTTGCGTGTTGTCGCGCTGCTGCAGCATGGTGGTGAACTTGCCCTTCCGCATGCCGGTGCGCGGATTGACATGGACCGAACAGACGATGGCGTTGCCGCTATACCCCTCGTTACGGGTCGTCACCTGATCCTCGCGGTCATAAGAGAGCTGCAGGTCGTAGCGCCTCTTGCCGTCGAAGACGGGAATGCGCCGGTCGCAAGGGTTGCCGCCCGCGGCGACGGGGAGCAACAGCGCGCTCACCGGATCGACGGCATTGCGCCGCTCGAAGGGGAGGACTTCCTCCAGATCTTCTTCGGGAGGATCGAAAACCGGCGTCGGCAGGCCCGATGCGTCATAGGTGATTTCGCGGTGCTTGACCGTGCCCTTTTCGTCGGAGACGAAGGCAAAGCGGGACGGCCGCAAGCCGCTCTCGGCAAGCTCGCCCTCGCTCGTCATGTTCCACTTCGCATTGTAGAAGCGCGCCGGCATGCCCGCGATGCCGAGATGGCTCTTCACGAAATAGCCGTCATCCGTCAGCGCGGCGTCGATCGAGCCTTCAGCCGCCATGAAGCCGCCGATATAGATCGTGTAGTCGGCGCTGATGTTCGGCGCCGGTGCCGGGTCTTCGGCCGGATCGGTGGCCGCCGGCGCCGTGGCGGCGGAAAGCAGCAGGGCGGTGCCGAAAACAGCGCCGCCGGCGAAAATATGTTTGCTGAGTGCCAAGTCAGGTCACCTCGCTCAGTCAGCGTTATGCCTGCGGCCATGATCGCGGATGGTGCCTGAACCCGGGATGAACGGGGCCCGTTCCGCTGGGTCAGGCTGCGCGAAGGCTGGACGGACCCCTTGCGGCCAAGTATGCAACTGGAAGCATGAGCGGAACAGAGAAAAAGCAGGCGATTCGCCGTTCCTATAGCCGGGACCTGCCGGATGCCGGGGCGCTTGCCCAGGGCATTCGCGAGGGCAGCCGGACGGCGCTTGCCCGGGCCATCACGCTCGTCGAATCCTCGCGGTCCGATCATCAGGAAATCGCCCAGAAGCTCCTTGCCGAGCTTCTTCCGGATACGGGCAGGGCCGTGCGCCTCGGCCTTTCCGGCGCGCCGGGTGTCGGCAAATCGACCTTCACGGAGGCTTTCGGCCAGTATCTGACGGGCGAGGGGCTCAAGGTCGCGGTGCTTGCCATCGACCCGTCCTCCGCGCGGACCGGCGGCTCGATCCTCGGCGACAAGACGCGCATGGAGCTCCTCGCGCGCAATCCCGATGCCTTCATCCGTCCCTCGCCGTCCGGAGGCACGCTGGGCGGCGTCGCGCGGCGGACGCGCGAGGCGATGCTGCTGACGGAGGCCGCGGGCTACGACGTCGTGATCATAGAGACCGTCGGTGTCGGCCAGTCCGAAACGGCGGTCGCCGACATGGTGGACATGTTCATCCTGCTGCTCTCGCCGGGCGGCGGCGACGAATTGCAGGGCATCAAGCGCGGCATTATGGAACTTGCGGACCTGATCGTGGTCAACAAGGCCGATGGCGATCTGATCCCCGCCGCAAGGCGCGCCCAGATCGAGTACAAGACAGCGCTTCATCTGATGCGCCCCAAGAGTGCCCATTGGGTGCCGCATGTGCTGCTCGCCTCGGCGCTCAAGGGCGAGGGGCTCTCTGAGGTCTGGAAGTTGGCCTGCGACCATCGGGCGGCGCTCGACGCGGCAGGCGAGCTTGCCGGTCTCCGTGCGTCCCAGGCCAAGGCCTGGATGTGGACCGAGATTCGCGAAGGGCTTTTTTCGGCCCTGAAGGCGGACAAGCGGGCCGCCGCGCTGCTCCCCGAACTCGAGGCCGACGTCGCGGCGGGCAGGGCGACGCCGACGGCCGCCGCAAGGCGGCTTCTCGCGCTGGTCCTCAATCGGGAGGAAGGGCCCCGATAGGGCGGATTCGGGCCTTGACGGGTCCGGGCAGGCCTTTTATACGTGCGCGCCTGTACGGATTGCGCGGTTTTTCGCGGCAGTCCCCGTTTCTTTTGAAGGAAGTCCTCCATGTCCCGCCGCTGTGAACTCTCCGGCAAAGCCGTGATGTCGGGCAACAATGTGAGCCATGCGAACCGCAAGACGCGGCGCCGGTTCCTGCCCAATCTCTGCCAGGTGACGCTGATCAGCGACGCGCTCGGCCGTCAGGTCAGCCTGCGGATTTCGGCGCATGCGCTCCGCTCGGTCGAACATAATGGCGGTCTCGATCCCTTCCTCCTGAAGGCGTCGGACGATCAGCTCTCGGCCCGCGCGCTGAAGCTGAAGCGCGAAATCGCCAAGGTGCAGGCGGCGGCCTGAACTATCGGGCAAAACGTTCAAAAAGGCGGCTTCGAGCCGCCTTTTTTGTTGTCGGCCGCGCCCGTGTGTTTCCGGTATTTACCGAAATTATCGAATCTCGGCCTGCAGGCTTCCGGGCGGGCGGGCGGGTCGCTAGACTTCCCGGCGTTGCGTTCTCGGGGGAAAGTTAATGCTGGATAGAGGGGTCGATCGAATTCCGGTCAGCCGGCCGGGCGTGTTCTCCCGGTTCGTCACGGCGGTCATCCGGCTCATTTTTCCGGTGGTTGCGCTCGTCGCGAGCCTTGCGCTTGCCTTCTCGCTGCGCGACGAGCCTGTCCCCGAGCTCGCCTTTCTCGCCGACATCGATCCGCTTCTCGACACGTCCGACTGGATGAACTGGGGCTATATCGTCCTGCCGCTGGTCTTCTTCGTTCTCAACCTCACCAGCCGGCGCTATGGCGCGGCGCTCGCCCTGACAGCGTCGCTGCTTGCCTGGCTCCTGATCGGGGGCGGCATTGTCTGGCTTCTCCATGCCGGACTGATCGAGGATTTCGAGGCGAGCTTTGCGCCTTATGCGCTTGCCGGTTCGTTCCTCGGCGCGATCGCCTTCGCCCAGCTCGTGAACATCCTGCTGTTCGACTGGCTGCGCGGCATTCCATGGTGGAAGGCGCCATTTCTTGCGGCGCTTTTCGGCGGGCTTGCCTTTTCGGTGGTGTTCAATACGCGGCCCGCGCATGTCTGGGACATGGAGCTGGGCGGACGGCTTGCCGTGGAGGCAGCGCTTCACCTCAGCTGGGCGCTTGCACAGCTTCTTCCGACTTATCTTCTCCGTTCCGCGGTGCGCCCTCTTCCGGGATTCGGGGGAGCCTGACCTCGTTGCCGATTTTCGCCTCTCCGGCGCCGCCGGGCAGGCGGAACATCAGCAGGAGCGTGCGCTGAAGCGGATTATAGTTGTTGTCCGAGATCATGTAGATCAGCAGGTCGCCGTTTTCGTCCGCGCGGACCGCAAGCCCTTCCATATTGTCGATGGAATAGCGCTGGCCGACATTCACGAGAACGTCGCCGTCGAGAACGGCGCCCGGCGCAATATCGTCCGCCGCGATGCGCCGCATCTGCATGCCGACGCCCGCCAGCATCGAGTAGCGGCGTTCGAGAAGCAGAATGTCGCCATTCGGAAGACGCGCCATGTCGGTCGGCTTGAAGGGCGAATGCGGCTTCACGCCGAACCACGCAATGTCGCGGCCCCTGGCGATGAATCCGCGAATATTGCCACGCGGATCGAGCGTGTCTTCGGTGATGGCGAGGATACGCGGGCGGCCGCCTTCTTCCGCAGGCGGAAGAAGTTCGATCGCTTCCAGCCCGCCATTCGAATTCAGCCTGCCGAAATGGCGCTGCGTGAGGAGCTGTTCGGGTTTCGCCTCGGCGCCCGAGCGGGCGAGATCGTAGCGCCAGATCCGGTGCGCGCGTTCGAAGCTCACATAGGCCCGGCCCATCAGCGAATCCGCATCCGATGTGTCGACGACAAGCCCTTCGGCATCGCCGAGCGTCTTGCTGCCTGAAATAGGCTTTCCATCGAGGCCGAGCATCGGCGCCATGCGCGGTTCCGCGATGCCGGAAAGGCGGCCGCGTTCATCGTAGAGCACCATGGCGGTGAGCCAGTGCCCTTCGTCGGAAACGGAAAGCAGCGTTGCGCCATCCGAACTTACGGCAAGGCCCGACCAGCCGCCGAAATCCTTGTCGGTCGAGGTGATCTCGATGCCGCCTGCCCAGTGGAGCTCGCCGGTCTTCATTTCCGTCCGGTCTTCCGGATTCCAGAGGACGGTTCTGGTCGACACTTCGATATTGCGTGTTGCCGCCCCTGCGTCCGGCGTGACGGCAAGCAGCGCGACCGCAAGGCAGCCGATCAGGACGTGGTTCAAAGCGCGATACGCGATACGCAATCCGGTCACCTTACCGTTCGGAATATCCGGGCCCCCCGGCGCCGGCGAGGCATCATATCGGTGTGGAGCGGCGGCACAAGAGAAGGAGGCCCGGTTTTATTGGGCTTCCTTCAGGTGAAGCCGGTCGAGGCCGAGAACGCCGCGCCGCGTCCAGCGCCAGAGCATCATGGCGGACACGGCGGCGAGCCCGGTCGCCAGGCCGAGCCAGATTCCCGTTCCCGCGAGTTCCATCGGGAAGGCAAGCAGCACCCCGGCGCTGAGGCCGATCAGCCAGTAGCCGATTGCGGCATAGATCATCGGCATGCGCGTGTCCTGAAGGCCGCGCAGCATGCCGGCCGCAATCACCTGCGCGCCGTCGAAAATCTGGAACAACGCGGCCACCGCAAGAAAGGAGACCGCGAGACGGATGACATCTTCATTGCCTGGAATACGGGGATCGAGGAAGACGCCGATCAGCCTTTCCGGAAGCAGAATCATGACAAGCGCCATGAGGCCCATGAAGGTCACGCCGAGGGTGAAGGGCGTCCAGCCGGCGCGCGTGATGGCGTCGCGATCTCCTGCGCCGAAGGCGAGGCCCACACGCACCGTCACGGCCTGCGCGAAGCCGAGCGGTACCATGAAGGTAATGGCGGCGATCTGCAGCGCGATCGAATGGGCGGCGAGCGCAGAGGCGCCGAACAGCCCCATGAGAAGCACGGCGGCGTTGAAGACGAGAACCTCGAAAGCGAGCGTCATGCCGATGGGCAGGCCAAGCCGCCATATGTCGCGGTAGCGCGCCCAGTCGGGACGCCAGAAGCGTCCGAAGATGTAATAGCGGCGGAAGCGCCGGTCGAGGGACACCACAAGTCCGAGCGCCGACAGCATGAAGATGCCTGTCAGCACGCTGCCGAGGCCCGCGCCCTGTAGTCCGAGCGCAGGCGCGCCCAGATTGCCGAACATCAGGCACCAGTTCGCGAAGGCGTTTACCGGAATCGCGAGGAAGCTGATGACGAAGGCCCAGCGGGGCCGTTCGAGCGCCGAGATGAAGATGCGCAGAACCACATAGACGAAGGCGGGCAGCAGCGCCCATTGCAGCGCGCGCGTATATTCTGCGGCCAGTGCGGCGAGCGCAGGCTCCTGTCCGAGGAAAACGAGGAGAGACTCCGTGTTCCAGAGGACGAACCAGAAGGGCAGGCAGAGCGTTGCCCCCGCCCAGATGGCCTGCCGGATCGTGCGCCGCACTTCGCGCACCGCATGGCGGCGGCGGCCGAGTTCCGCAGCGGCGAGCGGCGAGGCGGCCGTGACGAGGCCGATGCCGAAGATCATCATGGCGAAGTAGAGGTTCGAGCCGAGCGCGCCGGCAGCCAGCGCCTGCGGCCCGAGCCAGCCCATCATGATGACGTCGGTCGCGTTGATCGCCACCTGCGACAGGTTCATCGCGATCAGCGGCAAGGCGAGCGAAAGCGTCGCCCGGACTTCAGAAGTCCAGAGGAGCCGGTCCCGTCCCTGTGTTGCGCGCGACGCGAACATTGCAGCCATTCCATGCGGCAGAAGAAAAGCCGCGCAGGATATTCGCGCCGCGATAAAGCTCAAGCGTTCTTTTCATCATTCCGCATCCGGTTGCTTCGCCCGCATCCGCGCGATGATCGGGAAGGGCAGATAGGCGAGGAAGATCAGCACGACGGCTGCGATCAGCCCATGCGGGTCCCAGAGCTGCATGGCAAAGCCCGAAAGCGGCGCGCCGATGAGCGCACCCGTACCCCACATGGCGGTCGTGAAGGCGCTCGCGCCTGCAAGCTCGGACCCGCGGAAGCGCTCGCCGACCAGCACCATGCCGAGCGTGAATATGCCGTTTGCAAGACCAACCACGAGAAAGAGGGCGATGGCGGTGTGGAGAAAATCCGGCATGGCGAAGGGAAGGATCAGGTAGCCGAGGACTGTCGCCGCAACGAGGCCGATCAACAGGTTCATGCGGTTCACGCGATCGGCGACGATGCCGATGGCAGGCTGCATCAGAATGGCGCCGAGCGAGGCAATGGTGAGCAGCATCAGGCTCGTCTCCTCGATCATGCCGACACGGATCGAATAGATCGGGAAGAAGGTGACGAGGGATTCTTCTGCCGCTGCATAGAAGAAGTTGGCGAGCAGCGCCGCAGGGGCCACCCAGATCAGCCGCCAGAGCGGCGCCGATTTCTCGGAAGCCTCGAAATGATTGCGGCTCCGGTCGGCGGTGATGACGATGGCCGCGGCGGCAGCCATCAGCCCGCCGCCGAGGAAGAAGGGTTCGACGCCCGTGCCGATCGCGACGAGCATGGTCGGCCCGAGCGCGAAGCCTGCGGCCGCGGACGCGCCATAGATGCCGACGATGCGGCCGCGCCGTTCTTCCGGCGCCAGCGCATTGATCCAGGCTTCGCTCGTCGCCCAGAGAAGCGTGCCGGCGCTGCCGAGCAGGAAGCGGAGCGGAAACCAGGCATAGAGGTTGGCGAAGAGGCCCATCAGCAGGAAGGAGAGGCCGGCCAGCAGCAGGCCGAAGAACATCACATTGGCCGGGCCGAAGCGGCGCATGATCCGCGGGGCGAGCGGCGAGATGAAGAAGACGGGGGCCGCCTGCGCGGCCGCCGAAAGTCCGATCATGCCGGGCTCTACGCCCTGCCGGGCCAGAATGAGCGCGGTCAGGGGGAAAGCGATGCCCATGGAAAGGTTCACCATGCCCATCGAGACGATGGCGGCGGCGAGGCTGCGCTTGTGGCGGGGCTGAACGCCGGACAGGCCGCTGGAGGGGGGCGAGGCGGATTCGGTCATGGGAGCCATCCTTGTTGGATAGCGAATAAATAATCTATATTGTTTATATAAAGAAGTGGCTGCCCTGACAGGTGCCAAGCCATTGGTTCGGCTCACCTATCCGGTGACACCGTGAGTTGGCAAATCCAGCCTCGAGGACATTCGGCTCATGCATGACACGGCGGATCGCATCCTGAATCTGCTGAAGCGCAACGGCCCGCGCACCGCCGAGGCGCTTGGCGCCTCGCTGTCCATGACGGGCATGGGCGCGCGGCGGCATCTCGAGGCGCTGGTGCGGGAGGGGCTTGTGGCCTCTTTCGACCGGGTGGCGGGTGTCGGCCGGCCGAAGAAATACTGGAAGCTGACGGAGAAGGGCCATCTGCGCTTTCCCGACGCCCATGCCGAACTCACCGCGAAACTCATTGGCGATGTCCGCCGGATTTTCGGCGAAGAGGGGCTCGACCGGCTGATCGCCGAGCGCGAGCGCGACATGCGGCAGGGTTACGCCGCGGCGATGCAGGACAGGGACGGGCTCGAGGCGCGCGTTCATGCGCTTGCCGAGATGCGCACGCGCGAGGGTTACATGGCGCGGACAGAGCGCGACGGCGAAGGGATGCTGCTTATCGAGGATCACTGTCCGATCTGCGCGGCGGCTGAAACCTGCCAGAGTTTCTGCCGCTCGGAGCTGTCGATCTTCCGCATGGTGCTCGGGCCCGAAGCCACGGTCGAGCGCACCGAATATCTGCTCGAAGGCGGACGGCGCTGTGCCTACCGGATCGGCGTGAAGAAGGACTAGCGGACGGCCTTCGCCGCGCCGCGCGCCGAGAGGGGCTGACGCTTCGGCGTGTCCTGGCCGCGCGCCTTCAATTGGCCGCGGCGAAGCGTCGTCTCGTCGTCGAAAAGTTCGGCGAGCTTTTCGGTCATCGCGCCGCCCAGCTGCTCGGCATCCACGATCGTGACCGCGCGGCGGTAGTAGCGCGTGACGTCATGGCCGATGCCGATGGCGATAAGTTCGACGGGCGAGCGCGTCTCGATCTGTTCGATGACGCTGCGCAGATGCTTTTCGAGATAGTTGCCGGCATTTACCGAGAGCGTCGAGTCGTCCACCGGCGCGCCATCCGAAATCACCATCAGGATGCGGCGCTGTTCGGGGCGGCCGAGCAGGCGGTTATGCGCCCAGATGAGCGCTTCGCCGTCGATGTTTTCCTTGAGCAGGCCTTCGCGCATCATCAGGCCGAGATTGCGGCGCGCACGGCGCCAGGGGCTGTCGGCGGACTTGTAGATGATGTGGCGGAGATCGTTCAGCCGGCCCGGCTGCGCGGGCTTGCCATCGGCGAGCCAGCGTTCGCGCGACTGCCCGCCCTTCCAGGCGCGCGTTGTGAAGCCGAGAATCTCGACCTTCACATTGCAGCGCTCCAGCGTGCGCGCGAGAATGTCGGCGCACATGGCGGCTACCGTGATCGGGCGGCCGCGCATCGAACCGGAATTGTCGAGCAGCAGCGTCACCACCGTGTCGCGGAAATTCATATCGTGCTCGACCTTGAAGGCGAGCGGCTGCATCGGATCGACCACGGCGCGGGTGAGGCGCGCGGCGTCGAGAATGCCTTCCTCGAGATCGAATTCCCAGGTGCGGTTCTGCTGCGCGAGGAGGCGCCGCTGCAGCTTGTTGGCGAGGCGCGAGACGACGCCCTGCATCTGCTGCAGCTGCTGGTCGAGATATTGCCGCAGCCGCGTCAGCTCATCGATATCGCAAAGATCTTCCGCCGCGATCACTTCGTCGAATTGCGGCGTGAAAATCTTGTAGGAAGGCTGGCGATTGCGATCATCGCCTTGCTGGTTCGGGCGCCAGGGCTGGTTGCCGTCGCTTGTCTCGTCCGTGTCGCCATCCATCGGCGTGTCGTCGGATTCGACTTCGACGGTCTGCTCGTCGCCTTCCTCGCCTTCGCCTTCGGAATATTCGACCTGTTCGGCCGAGGCGCCGTCCGGCTGTTCGGCTTCGCCGGACTGGCTCTCATCGGAGCTTTGCTCGCTGTCGCCTTCCTGATCCTCCGCATCGTCGGAAGACTGGTCCGGCGCCTCGCCGAGCTCATCGCCCATGTCGAGATCGACGAGAATGTCGCGCGTCGCGCGGGCAAAGGCCGCCTGATCGTCGATCAGTTCATGCAGGCGGGCGAGGTCGGGCCCGGCCTTCTCCTCGATCCAGCCCCGCCATTGCTCGACAAGCTTCTCGGCGGCGGGCGGCGGGGCTTCCCCCGTCAGCCTTTCGCGTACGATCATCGCCACGGCTTCGGACAGCGGCGCTTCCTCGCGCGAGGAGATGCGGTCATAGCCGCGCGCGGCGCAGCGCTGCTCGAGAGCGGCGGTCAGGTTCTGCGCCATGCCCTTCATCTGGTTGGCGCCGATCGCCTCGCAACGGGCCTGCTCCACGGCGTCGAAGACGGCGAGTGCGTTGCCGCCTTCAGGCTGCAGGTTCGCATTCACCTTTTCGTCGTGATGGGCAAGGCGCAGCGCATAGGCATCCGAAACGCCGCGAACCTGCGCCACTTCTTCCGGCGGCAGGGTGCGGCTCGGCATGGGCAGCCGCGCGCGCAGGCCGCGCAGGCCCGGCGCTTCCGTTCCGAAAGTTACGTTGAGCTCCGGCTGCTCGGCAATCGTGCGCATGGTGAGGCTCAGCGCACGCTTGAACGGCTCGACGGGGCTTTCCTTGGACTTCATACGATGCCGAACCGCCCCTGCGGGGCGGCCTCATTCCAGGGGTCAGGCGACCTTGATGTTGATGGCCGAGTCCGGCAGGTCCTGGCCGAAGCAGCGCTGATAGAACTCTGCAACAGTCGCGCGCTCGAGTTCATCGCACTTGTTCAGGAAGGTCACGCGGAAGGCGAAGCCGACATCGCCGCCGAAGATGCGCGCATTCTCCGCCCAGGTGAGCACGGTGCGCGGGCTCATCACGGTCGAAACGTCGCCATTGATGAAAGCCGAACGGGTGAGGTCGGCGACACGGACCATCGCGTCGATCGTCTTCCTGCCTTCCTCGGTGCCGTAGCTCTTCAGCTTCGACAGCATGATGTTCACTTCTTCCTTGTGCGGCAGGTAGTTCAGCGTGGTCACGATGTTCCAGCGGTCCATCTGGCCCTGGTTGATCTGCTGCGTGCCGTGATAAAGGCCCGACGTATCGCCGAGGCCGACCGTGTTCGCCGTGGCGAAGAGGCGGAAGGCCGGATGGGGGCGGATGACGCGGTTCTGATCGAGCAGCGTCAGCTTGCCCGAGGCTTCGAGCACGCGCTGGATCACGAACATCACGTCCGGGCGGCCGGCATCGTATTCGTCGAAGACGAGGGCGACGGGGTGCTGCAGCGCCCAGGGCAGGATGCCTTCGCGGAATTCGGTGACCTGCTTGCCTTCCTTCAGGACGATGGCGTCCTTGCCGACGAGATCGATGCGGCTGATATGGCTGTCGAGGTTGATGCGGATGCAGGGCCAGTTGAGGCGCGCGGCCACCTGTTCGACATGGGTCGACTTGCCGGTGCCGTGATAGCCCTGAACGATCACGCGGCGGTTATAGGCAAAGCCCGCCAGCAGCGCGATGGTGGTGTCCCGGTCGAAGAGATAGTCCGGGTCGAAATCGGGGACATACTCGTTCGGCTCCGAGAAGGCCGGCACTTCCATGTCGATGTCGATCTTGAAGACCTCGCGGACATTGACCTTCTTGTCCGGGAGATTGTCCGACATGCCGTTTCTCGCTTCGAAGCTCATCCTGGGCCTACTTCCGTACTTGAGAGGTTCGGAGCCGGATCGCACGTTTCCGGCTCCATCGAAATTCATCTGGCCGCACGCTTCCGGGCCTTGTACCGCCCCATGGGACGAGTAACGGGCCTGCCTTCGCCGCTGCCGCCGTTAAGAGCAGTAGCCGCTTTTCCGGAGGTAATCGTAGGCCTGAATGACCTTGCGCAGACGCTCCTCGGCAGACCTGTCCCCGCCATTGGCGTCCGGATGGTGCCTTTTTACAAGTTCCTTATACCGTGCCTTGATCTCATTCAAGGACGCGGAAGCAGGCAGGTCCAGCGTGTCCAGCGCCTGCTGCTCAAGCGCCCGGGGCTTCCGCCGGGTTTCCCGCGGTTCCGGGCTCTCCGGCCGGGCCTCATCGCCAAAAAAGCCAAAGCTGTCGCGAAAAGGCGATCCCTGCCGGAGGCGGGAGGCGAAGGGCGATCCGAAGGCGGCCTTGGCCGCGTTCACGCCAAGCCCCCAGGTCGGGCGGTGGCCGGTCAGCGCCTCGCGCTGGAAGGCGGCGACATCGGCATCGCTCATGCCCTTGAAGAAATCGTAGCTCTGGTTGAACTCGCGGATGTGACTTTCGCAAAACCAGCTGTACTGGCCGGAGGCACCGGCATCGAGAGGGCCTGCCGGTGCTGCGGGGTTGATGCGGGGCGCCCGGAAGCGTCCCTGTTCCCTGCATCCTGCCCATTCGCAGCGCTTCGGCGCCTCCTCGCGCATCATGCGGCGGACATGCGGCGGCTGTTCCACGCCGCGCTGCTTGCGAGGGGCGATCCTGATGGAATCGAAATATTTCGAGGTCGGTTTCACGTTCAAATTATGGGTTGGCTCGACGTGCAAAACAAGGAAGCATGCGCCTCTTCGGGTT
Source organism: Parvibaculaceae bacterium (assembly GCA_019636015.1). GTDB lineage: Bacteria > Pseudomonadota > Alphaproteobacteria > Parvibaculales > Parvibaculaceae > Parvibaculum. The sequence goes on along the minus strand of JAHBYJ010000001.1, from coordinate 43,022 downwards.
AACGAACAAAGTAACGGATTTCTCCATGGCGGTCGCCGAGACTATCAGACGCAAGCTCGAACAGGCTCTCTCGCCGGTGACCCTGGAAATCGTGGACGAGTCCCATCTCCACAAGGGCCATGCAGGCCACCGGCCCGAAGGCGAAACGCATTTCAGGGTGACGGTGGTCTCCAGCGCTTTTTCCGGACGCTCGAGGGTCGAGAGGCAGAGGCTCATCATCTCTGCGCTCCGGGAGGAAATGGGACATCCCATTCACGCGCTGTCGATGAAGGCGTTGACGCCGGAAGAGGCGGCGGGTTCCGCCAACTAGATTGGCGCCCTATTTTTTCGGATGACGCTCGGGCGTGACGCGAAGCTGCGCGATCTGGTTGCGCTGGCGGCGCAAAATCTCGAAGCGGAAGCCATGGAAGGTGAAGGTCTGCCCGATATCGGGAATCGTCCGCGCCTCGTGGATCACGAGGCCCGCAACGGTCGTCGCTTCGTCATCCGGCAAGGACCAGTCGAAGGCGCGGTTGAGGTCCCGGATCGGCACCGAGCCGTTGACGACGACGCTGCCATCCGCTTGGGCGCGGACGCCCGCCACTTCGAGGTCGTGCTCGTCCGAAATATCGCCGACGATCTCTTCCAGAATGTCTTCAAGCGTGATGAGGCCCATCAGCACGCCATACTCGTCCACCACCAGCGCGAAATGCGACTTCTGCTTGAGGAAGGCGTTGAGCTGATCCTGCAGGGTGGTCGTGTCCGGCACGAACCAGGGCTTGAAGGCAAGCGCCGGAATGTCGATCGCGTCGGGGCGCCAGCCGGCGCTCGAAAGGGCGCGCAGAAGCTCCTTGGCGTGAAGCACGCCCACGATGTTTTCCTGTTCGTTGCGCCATAGCGGGATGCGCGTATGGGGGCTTGCAAGCGCCTGGGCGATGATTTCCGAGTTCGGCTGGCCGGCATCGATCATGATGATGTTCTTGCGGTGAACCATGATGTCGCTGACTTCGAGGTCGCGCAGGTCGAGGATGCCGCCCAGCATGTCGCGGTCGATCTTTACGACCGAACCTTCGTGATGGTGAAGGTTGATGGCGCCGCGCAGTTCTTCGTGAGCGGAGAGAACCTGCTGCGTGTCGTCCACATTCAGGCCGAAAATGCGGAAGGTGTTGCGGACGATGAACTGCACCGCCGCTGTGACGGGGGCGAAGAGGAAGATGATGAGCCGCAGCGGCTGCGATACGGCGAGGGCGACACGGTCTGTGTTTGTAATCGCAAAGGTCTTCGGCGCGACTTCGGAGAAGATGAGAACAACGGCCGTCATCACCAGCGTCGCGTAGACGACGCCTGCATCGCCGAAGAGGGCAAGGAAAAGACTTGTCGCCAGCGCCGAGGCAAGAATGTTGACGAGATTGTTGCCGAGAAGGATTGCGCCGATCAGCCGCTCGCGATCATCGGTGAGCCGCAGCACGACGCGCGCCCTCCGGCTTCCTTCTTCGGCAAGACGATGCATCCGCGCGCGCGAGGCGGCGGTCAGCGCAGTTTCGGAGCCGGAGAAGAACGCCGAAAGAACGAGCAGCAACACGATGGCGCCGATAATGGCGCCGAGCCCGAGCGAAACCATGGTCAGGCGGGCTCCCTCTCCCGCAGAAGATTACGCAGCGCGGCAGGATCGACGTCGCGCGTGATGAATGCCTCGCCGATGCCGCGGGCGAGGATGAAGGTAAGCTTGCCGTCCACGACTTTCTTGTCCTGTCCCATCAGCGAGACGAGCGTGTCCGCATCGGGCAGGCCGCCCGGCACGTCGGACAGACGGTTAGGAAGGCCTGCGCGCTCAAGGTGGCTGCGCACGCGGACTGCATCCTGACGCGGGCAGAGGCCGAGCCGCGCCGAAAGTTCGAAGGCGAGTGCCATGCCGATGGCGACGCCTTCGCCGTGGACGAGGCGGTCGGAGAAACCGGTTGCCGCTTCAAGGGCATGGCCAAAGGTGTGGCCGAGATTGAGGAGCGCACGCACGCCGCCCTCGCGTTCATCTGCCGCAACGGTTGCGGCCTTCGCCTCGCAGCTCTTCACGATGGCATGAATGCGCGCTTCGATGTCGCCCTCTTTGAGCCTGTCGAGATTGGCTTCCAGCCAGTCGAAGAAGTCGCGATCGCCGATCAGCCCGTATTTCACGACCTCGGCATAGCCGGCGAGGAATTCCCGCATGGGCAGCGTTTCGAGCGCGTCCGTATCGGCGAGCACGAGGCGCGGCTGATGGAAGGCGCCGGCGAGGTTCTTGCCGTGCTTGGTGTTGATGCCGGTCTTGCCGCCGACCGAACTGTCGACCTGCGAGAGAAGTGTGGTGGGGATCTGTGCGAAGTCGACGCCGCGCCGCAGGATCGAGGCGGCAAAGCCCGTCAGGTCGCCGATCACACCGCCGCCCAGCGCGATCACGAGATCGCCGCGCTCGATGCTCTCGCCGAGCAGCCATTCTGTCACGCGCTCGAGTTCGGCAAAGCTCTTGGTGCCTTCGCCCTGCGGCAGCACCAGCGCGGAGTGGCGGATGCCCGCCGCATCGAGGCTCTTTTCGAGCGCCGGCAGATGGAGCTTCGCCACGGCGTTGTCCGTCACGATGGCGACGCGCTGGCGGCGCAACAGCGGCTTCAGATGCGTGGCGGCATCGGCGATCAGGCCGCGGCCGACGAAGATGTCATAGGTGCGGTCGCCGAGATCGACGGTGACCTTGCGGGGGGCGTCAGTCATTTTTCTGTCCGGCGCGCGCGGCGCGGAACTCCTTCAGCTTGCAGATGATCTCCTCGACGACCGCTTCATGCGGACCTTCGAGGCTTTCGATCGTTATGTCCGCTTCCGCATAGACGGGGTAGCGCTCGTCGATCAGTCTCTTCATCGTGGCGCGCGGATCGCCATTCTGGAGAAGCGGGCGGTCGCCGCGTTTGCCGACGCGCTTCATCAGCGTATCGAGATCGGCCTTGAGCCAGATCGAAATGCCACGGGCCGCGATATTGGCCCGGGTGAGCGGATCCATATAGGCTCCGCCGCCTGTCGCGAGAACCTGCGGACGGCCGGCAAGAAGGCGCGCAATCACCCGCTGCTCGCCGGCGCGGAAGGCGGCTTCGCCGCGCCTTTCGAATATTTCCGGAATGGTCTCGCCCGCCGCTTCCTCTATTTCGGCATCGGCATCCACGAATGCAAGGTCGAGGCGTTTGGCCAGGCGCCGGCCCACCGTGGTCTTGCCGGCCCCCATCAGGCCAACTAGCACGATGGAGCGCTGCTCGAGCGGCACCGGAGAGAGCGTCTCAACCGCTTCTGCGTCCGCAATCATGGTTTCCGTGTCGCTCCTCATTGGCCCTTCCGGTCCGTTTGCCGGTTTGGGGGCCGTTCTGGCGGTCTTAACCTTGTTGCCCTAGTCTCCGGCCGGAACTCCGGGGCAAGACGGCCATGGTAGCCAATTGTTGCCGGGGTTGCAGCCTTGCCGGGGCTGTAGATAAGGCTTTCGGACCGCCGCGTCGCGCCCAAATTTCGCCGCAAGCGGGCCCTAAAGCTCAGACTCTGTTCCGGCGGCATGAACCCGAAGGGTCCCATGAAGGCCCCAGAAGAGGAAATATCATGAGCCGTGCTACTGGCTTTCTCGTCATTGCCGCCGTCGTGGTGGCGGTTTTCGCGGGCGGGCTGTTTTATCTGGACCGGGCTGTGGAGCCGCAGGCCGGATCGGTGGAGAAGGTTCTCCCGAATGACCAGTTTCCGCGCTAAGCCCGGCAGGCGGTCCCTCGCCGCCGGATTTGCGCTGGCCGCCTTGCTGTCGCCGGTGGCGGCGCCGCTTTCGGCCCAGGAAACGAATGTCCTGCAGGCGCCGGCCGGCGCGGTGCCCACGAGCCCCGGCCCGCAAAATCTCGCAGATCCTCGGGCCTCCGGCGCGGAAGGCCCCCGGCGCATCGTGCCTCCCGGCTATGGGGCCGCCTATCCCGGCACCCCCGCCACCGATCCGGAGGAGCCGACCCAGTTCTTCCCGAGTGGCAGCCAGCCCGTCGAACCCAGTGTCCAGACTCTGAGCGCCATCCCGGGCCAGCGCGGCAGCGGCATCGAGATGGGCACCCTTTCGGGAGTCGATGCCTCCACCTCGGGGCTCCTCAGCCCGCAACAGGGCGGCTTCGGGCCGGATATGTGGCGCGGCGCTTCCCGGGCCGATATCGACAGTTACCTCGCGCGGCTGCCCGTGCCCGGCGCCTCGCCGGTAATGAACGACCTCGCACGCCGTCTTCTGCTGACAGGCGCGCAGCCTCCCTCGGGCGGCGGCACCTCGCTTCATGCGATGCGGATCGACCGGCTGATTGCCGCGGGCCACACCCAGGCGGCCCTCGAACTCGCCATGGCCGCCGGCAATGAGCGCCCGCCCGCCGTCGCCGCCGGGCTTGCCCGGGCCGCGCTTGCGCAGGCCGATGAGCGGCTCGCCTGCGAGGCGCTGAAGGACATTCCTCCCGGCCGCGACCCGGCGCATGACGCTATGTCCGCCTTTTCGGTCAAGCTCAGCACCTATTGCCAGATTGCGGCGGGCAATACGGAGATCGCGAGCCTCACGCTCGATCTCGCGCGCGAAGAAGGCATGGACGATGCGCTGTTCTATTCGCTTGCCAGCGAGGCGGCGCTCGGCATCGTCCTGCGCGCGCCGGAGCCGAACGGCCTCAGCATCATGAATTATGCCTTCTACAAGCTCGCCAAACGCGAGCTCCCGGAAGACGCGGTTGAAATATCGGAGCCGGCGCTGCTGCCCGCCTTTCTCGACGATGCCTCGATTTCCGACGAGATGAAGGTGGTGGCGGCTGAGCGCGCCGCTTCCTACGGCCTGATCGACGGGCGCTCGCTTGCCGCCTTCTATTCGCGGCCGAGTTTCACGCCCGAGCAGATGGCTGGGCTTCTGACTTCCGATATTCCCGAGCCCTCGCCGCTTCGCCGCGCGATGATCTTCCAGGCGATCGGCAATGCGGTGGCGGCGGACGAGCGAATGCAGCTTTTCCGGCTCGCCTTCGCCACGGCGGAATCGGCCGGCCTCTATTATCCGACGATCGAGGCGCTCTATCCCGATCTCGAGGCGCTTGTGCCGTCCGACGCGTTGCGGCCCATGGCGCCGGCCGCCGTCCGGGCCTTCATCGCGCTTGGCGAGCGGAACAAGGCGCAGGAGTGGCTGTCGCTGATGTCGTCCGGCGGGCAGATGCTCGGGCGCGACCTGCGCGAGCTCGAAGGGCTGATGCGCATCGCAAGCGGCTCGCCACAGGCCTTCGATAGTGCGAAAGTATCGGCAGAGATCGCGAGCGATCTGAAATCCGGCGTCGCGCAGACACGCGCCTACGCGGCAAGCGAGGCGATGCTGCTCGAGGCGCTCGGGTTCCAGCTCGATTCCGTCGTCTGGGACGCGCTGCTCGATGCCCGCGGTGCACTTTCGGGCCATGTGCCGCCTGAAGCGCTGCTGAATCAGTTGAACGCATCGAGCCAGAAGGGGTCCGTCGGCGAGACGGTCATGATCGCGCTCGATGTCATGGGGGGGAAGGAAGCAGGCTCCGTGCACCCGCGCGCGGCGGCGCAAGCCGTATCGAGCCTGAGAACGGTCCGGCTCGAAAGCGAGGCGCGGCGCCTTGCTCTGGAGGCCCTCATGGCGCGGAGCAGCGCCGGTCGCGGTTGAGTGAAGAGGTGAGTTGAATGTCGAAAGAGTCACGGTCGCACCGGCATCACATCGATGCCTTTCTGGAAATGCTCAGTGCCGAGCGCGGCGCGGCCCGCAACACGCTCGATGCCTATGAACGCGACCTGAAGGACTTTGACGGGTTTCTGACCTCGCGCGGCCGCGCGCTCGATGCGGCGACCACGCGCGACATCCGCGACTATCTCGAAGGGCTGACGGAGCAGGGTCTCTCCGCCTCGACGGCGGCGCGGCGGCTCTCGGCGCTCCGCCAGTTTCACGGATTTCTTTTCGCCGAGGGCGTTCGCAAGGACGATCCCTGCGGCTCCATCGAAGGACCGCGCCGCGCGCGGCCCCTGCCGAAGACATTGTCGGTGGAAGAGGTCGATGCGCTTCTTGCCGCCGCCCAGCGCGCCGAAGACGGACGCACCCAGGAAGAGGCTGTGCTTGCCTACAAGCGCGCGCGGCTCGTCTGCCTCATGGAAGTTCTCTATGCGACGGGTCTTCGCGTCTCCGAACTTGTCGGCCTGCCGCTGACGGCGGTGCGCGGCGAGGAGCGTTTCCTTGCCGTGAGCGGCAAGGGCGGGCGCGAGCGCCTCGTGCCGCTGTCCGAAACGGCGCGGGCGGCGATCGACGCCTATCTGCCGCTCAGGACCATGCGGCTCGGCGATCATGTATCGCCATGGCTGTTCCCCTCGCGCGGACGGCAGGGCCATTTGACGCGGCACCGTTTTGCGCAATTGCTGAAGGATCTCGCGATCTCCGCCGGGCTCGATCCGACGCGGGTTTCGCCGCATACGCTGCGCCACGCCTTTGCAAGCCACCTTCTCGCGAACGGCGCCGATCTTCGCGCCGTGCAGCAGATGCTCGGCCATGCCGACATTTCCACGACGCAGATCTATACGCATGTGCTGGACGAGCGGCTGAAGGACCTCGTGCAGACGCATCACCCGCTTGCCAAGAAGGGCAAGGCGTCCTGAACCGCTAAAGCCGCACGCGCGTCAGCTTGTCCGGATTGCGCATCGCATAGATCGTCGTGATGCGCCCGGCCTCCACGGCGAATGTCACGACCGTTTCGAGCTTTTCATCCACCAGCAGAAGAAGCCCCGGCTCGCCGTTCACAAGCGCCGGGCGCAAGGTCATCAGGCCCTTCGCCTTTCTTGCGACACCGAGGAGGAAGCGGCTCACATTGTCCGAGCCGTAGAGCGGATTGAGGGCGGCGATCACCTTGCCGCCGCCATCCGAATAGAACACCACGTCTTCGCTCATGCATTCGATCACTGCCTGCGGATTGGCGGAGGCAATGGCGCTGCCGAGCGCTGTCGCAAGCCGGCGGTGTTCACGGGCGTCCGCATTGAAACGGGGATGGGCGTCGCGCACACGCTTGCGCGCCCGGCTCACCGTCTGGCGGCAGGCGGCTTCCGATTTGCCGAGCAGGGCGGCAAGCTCGCCATAGCCATAGTCGAAGGTCTCGTGCAGCAGGAAGGCGGCGCGCTCTTCCGGTGAAAGCCGTTCGAGCATGTGCAGCAGCGCGATCGAGATATCGTCGGCAAGGGCGACGCGGTCCTCCGGAGAGGCGTCCTGCGCATCCGCGAGTTCGACGATCGGTTCGGGCAGCCAGGGGCCGACATATATTTCGCGCCGGGCGCGTGCGCTTCTGAGCTGATCGATACCGATCCGCGCGACCGTGGTCACGAGCCAGGCTTCGAGATTGCGGATGCCTGCCCGATCCGTGTTCTGCCAGCGCAGCCAGGCTTCCTGCACCACATCCTCGGCATCGGCGACGGAACCGAGAATGCGATAGGCGACCTTGAAGGCGCGCGCGCGATGCCGCTCGAATGCCTCCTCGCCGGATGCCTGGTCTGTGTCGTTCTTGTTCATGCCGCTTCCCTCGGGCGCGCTTCGGACGTCACGCCGCCGATCACCACGCGCCGGCAGGTCTGAGCATAGCCCATGGCGCGCTTCAGCGTGGGATAGGAGCGGGTATTGGCGACGGCGAAGGCAATCTCGGCGAGACCGGCCTTGCCCCAGCGCCGCTCGACCTCGGGGCGCAGGCCTTCCGCCTGAATGTCCTGGGTCGCAACGGCATAGGCGAATTCATAGGCAAGACGATTGTCGTCATTGAGGTCCTCGACGGCGCCTGTCGCGGCTGCGCGAATGACGTCGGGCGCGACGCCGGCCTTCAGCGACAGGTTCACGGCAATCTGGACGCAGGGACCGCAATCTTCCGCGCGGACAGCGGCGAGACCCGCAACGCTATAGACCTCGAGCGGCAGCGCCTTCGAATAGTGGTAGAGCGAGGAGGCAATCGCGAAGCGCCAGAAGACGCCGGGCGAGCCTTCGTGGATGTCGCGCATATAGTCTGCGCTCTGGCCGGTCATCCTTTCCTGAAAGGCGATGAGGCGGCGGGCAATGAATCCGAACATGGCGATCTCCTTTCCTTTGGCGGGGTCAGTTGGTTTTCGGGGCGCACCACCAGGCAAGCGCAGCCGCGATCACGGGCGGCGCGAACACGCCGGGGAGGTCGATCAGCAGGTGAGAAAGCGGAAGCCTCGCCGCGGCTATGTCCCAGACATGCAGGAGGGCATGGAGGGTGAGATAGAGCGTCACGGCGCCGAGCAGCGGCAGGGCGGCGGAAGGCCAGCGGATTGCCCCGAGGCTGAGAAGCCCCAGCATCAGATAGGCGCAGCCGATATCGCGCACGAAATGCGGGTTGTAGGGGCCTGTATTGGGGACGCCGGCCACGCTCGCATACCAGCCTGCCGGGTCGGCCAGCATCCATAGTCCGTTGCCGAGCCAGATTATGGCGAAGAGGCCAAGGGCTGCCGTCTTGAGAGGCGGGTGGCGAAGGGCGCTCGGGGGCATCAAGGGCTCCTGGGGTTGTGACTTTCCTCCCTCGAAGACGAGACGGCGGGCCTGTTTGTGACAGGCCGGGGCCACGCTGCGGGAAGCGCAGGAATCCGCCGATTCCTCATATGCAACGGCAGGTTGACAAGGGCGCGGGGGCGGGCCAGTGTGCCGCGCACTTGCATATGAGGGGGCCCCTCGAGGCCCATGGCCGGTTCCGCCCGTGGCGGTCCGCGGGGAGTATCCGGGACGCAATGCATACCTATCTCGACTTCGAGAAGCCGATAGCCGAACTGGAAGGCAAGGTGCAGGAGCTCCGGCTCCTCGCCCAGGAAGATCCGTCGGTCAGCATCGGCGACGAGGTTGCCAAGCTGGAGCTCAAGGCGGCCCAGCTCCTTCAGGACACCTACAGTTCGCTTACGCCCTGGCAGAAGGTTCAGGTGGCGCGGCATCCGGCGCGGCCGCATTTCCTCGATTACGTCGAGAGGCTGGTCGAGGATTTCACACCGCTAGCCGGCGACCGTGTGTTCGGCGAGGACGCGGCGATCGTCGGTGGCATCGGCCGGTTCCGCGGCCGCTCGGCCATCTTCATCGGCCATGAAAAGGGCTCGGACACGAAGGGCCGCATCAAGCACAATTTCGGCATGGCGAAGCCCGAGGGCTATCGCAAGGCGATCCGCCTCATGGACATGGCGGAACGCTTCCAGATTCCGGTGGTGACCCTTGTCGATACGTCGGGCGCCTATCCGGGCATGGAAAGCGAAGAGCGCAGCGTCGCCGAGGCGATCGCGCGGTCGACGGATCGCTGCCTCTCGCTCGGCGTGCCTCTCGTCTCGGTCGTGATCGGCGAAGGCGGCTCGGGCGGCGCGGTGGCGCTCGCCTGCGGCAACCGTGTGCTGATGCTCGAGCATTCGATCTACAGCGTGATCTCGCCCGAGGGAGCCTCGTCCATTCTGTGGCGGAGTTCCGACAAGGCCAAGGATGCGGCAACCGCCATGAAGATCACCGCGCAGAACCTGCATGAACTCGGTGTGATCGACCGTGTATTGCCGGAGCCTGTGGGCGGCGCCCATCGCGAGCGGAACCAGATGATCAAGGAAGCGGGCGACGCCGTGGCCGAGGAGCTCAAGGGGCTCGAAAAGCTCGATGCCGACTCCCTCCGCCGCACCCGCCGCGAGAAATTTCTCGCAATGGGACGCCTCGGCCTGTCCTGATCCCGCGGCGCGCGCGATTCACTTGCCGTTAAGCATGATTGCCTAGAACTTGACCTGTCGTTCCGGTTCTCACCGCGCCAGGGCAGTTCATGCTTGCCGAGCCAGATGTGTTGCAGACCGCAGGTGCCCGAACCTTTTTCGGGTACTGGGACAGTCTGCCGAAGCGGGATTTCGTTCCCGAGCGGGGCGATTTCAGCCCGGGCCGCATTGCCGCGCTGATGCCGGCAGTGACCATTCTCGAAGTCGTCTCGGACGATCTTATCTTGCAGCGTCTCGCCGGCACGGCGGTCTGCCGTGCGCTCGGCTTCGATCCGACCGGCAGCAATGCGCTCGATCTCATGCAGCCGCAGATCCGGCCCGATTATCTCAACTTGATCAGACTCCAGATCTCGACGCCTTGCGGACGGTGGAATCTCATTCGCAGCCGCCGCGAGAATCTCATCGAGCGCGTGGAAGTGCTGACACTGCCCATGCGCCATTCCCCGTCCGGACGCTGGATGATCATCTCCTATTTCGGCACGCTGGAATCTCTCGTCTACGATCCGGGCCCCTACGAAATTCTCGGTTACGAGAATACGAGCTGGATCGACATCGGCGCGGGCGTTCCCGCCCGCATCTGATCAGGTCCAGATCAGCAGGATCGCGGGCACGGCGACAAGCGTCACCACAATCTCGAGCGGCAGGCCGAGCCGCCAGTAATCCGAAAATCTGTATCCCCCCGGTCCCATGACGAGCGTGTTCGACTGATGCCCGATCGGCGTCAGGAAGGAACAGCTTGCGCCGATCGCGACCGTCATGAGGAACGCGTCCGGGTTCACATCGAGCGCCTGGGCGATCGCGATGGAGATCGGCGCCATGATGAGCGCGGTCGCGGCATTGTTGATGATGTCGGTGATCGCCATGGTGACGACGAGAAGCAGCGCGATCAGCGCCCAGAGCGGCAATGTGCCGGCCAGCCCGACGATGCTTTCCGCGATCAGGCGGTCGGCGCCCGTGTTCTGCAAGGCCTGGCCGACGGGGATCATGGCGCCGAGAAGCACGATGATCGTCCAGTCGATATGCCGGTAGAGATCGCGCAGCGGCAGGATGCCGGTGAGAAGATAGAGAACGATGGCGGCCAGGAAGGCGACGGCGATGGGAAGGATACCGGCCATGGAAAGGCCGATGGCGCCTGCAAAAATCGCGAAAGCGATGCCGAGCTTCCGGCCGCCGCCGAGCCGCAGGCCGCGCTCGGGCAGCGGCAAGAGGCCGAGTTCGCTTGAAAGAGCCGGGTCCTGATCCTCCGCGGTCTGCAGCAGGAGAACGTCGCCGGTCTGAAACCGCACATTATGCAGGCGGCCGCTGATCGGCTGGCCCCGCCGCGCTACGGCGAAAAGCTTGTAGCGTCCCTGCGACATGCGCGTCAGCGTCCGCGGCCCGAAGCCTGTAAGAGCTGAATTCGGCCCGACGATTGCTTCCGAAAGGCGCAGGTCGGCACTCTTGATCTCCGCATGCTCTTCTTCGCTGGAAGGGGCCAGTTCGAGGCCGTGCTTGTCGAGCAGGTCGCCGAGATCGGCCGGATCGGCACGCAGAATGAAGATGTCGCCCGCCTCGATGGGCTGCCAGGACTCGGGCCGCGTCAGCTGTCCGTCGCTGCGGACCCGCGCCGCGAGCGTTATGTCTTCGCCTGTCGCGAGTTCGAGATGCGTGACGCGCTTTCCGGCAAGCGGGCTCTTCTCGCCCACCTTCACCTCGATCACATATTCCTCGATGCTGAACATTTCCTCGGGCGAGGCGCCGCCCTTGCGCTCGCGGGGAATGAGGCGCCAGCCGCCGAGCGCGATGAAGAGGATGCCGATGATGGCGACGGGAAGGCCGACCCAGGCGAAGTCGAACATGCCGAAGGGGCCGTCGCTGTAGCTTCCCCGGAAACTTGCGATGATGATGTTCGGCGGCGTGCCGATCAGCGTGATCATGCCGCCGAGCATGGAGCCGAAGGCGATCGGCATGAGAATGATCGCGGCGGGCCTTCCCCGTTCCGCCGCCGTGGCAAGTGCCACGGGCAGCATCACGGCCAGCGCGCCGACATTGTTCATGAAGGAGGAAGCGAGGGCGACGACGGCCGTCATGATGCCGATATGGCCGGTCGTCGTTCGCGTGAGGGGCAATATGCGCTGCACCACCACATCGACGAGGCCAGAGCTGCGCAGGGCTTCCGACACGACGAGAACGGCGGCCACGGTGATGACGGCGGGGTGGCCGAAACCGGACAGGATCTGGTTCGGGCCCACAAGGCCTGCCAGGGAGACGGCGATCAGGGCGATCAGGGCCACGACGTCATGGCGGAAGCGGCCCGATGCGAAAAGCACGAGCGCGAGCGCCAGGATGCCGAAGGCCAATCCCTGATCGAGCGTCATTTACCCGCCGTTCCGGAGGTGATCCCCATATCGCGGAACGCATCGCGCACATCGTCGGCAAAGAGCTCGGGCTCCTCCATTGCCGCAAAATGCCCGCCACGGTCCATCATGCGCCAACGCACGATATCGTAACTTCGTTCCGCCCAGCTGCGCGGCGTGTCGGGCAGCGTGTCGATGGGATATTCGGAATAGGCGGTTGGCACCCTCACCCTTTCGCCGGGCTTGAGAAGCGCCGAGCCCTCGGCGGGACCTGCCTTGTAAAGCGTGTTCGCGGAATTGATCGTGCCGGTGAACCAGTAGATGGAGAACTGCGTGAGTATCGTATCGAAGGGAAAGCGCGCGATCATGCCTTCCATGGTGTCGGTCTTGTCGGTGTCGCCGAGGCGGTAATATTTGTCCGCCAGCCAGCCCGCGAGGCCGGCCGGGCTGTCCGTCACCGCGAAGGCAAGGGCCATGGGCTTTGTCGACTGGATGGAGCGGTAGCCCTCCTCCTGCCTCCACCATTTCTGCATTTTCGCGATCCAGTGGCCCTCCTCCTCGCTCACCGGCTGCTGGCTCTCATGCTTGAGGTGGGGCCGGAGCGGCAGCATGGTGAGGTGAATGCCCATCAGGCTGTCGGCATGCTGGAGGGCGAGGCGCGAGGTGACGAAGCTGCCCCAGTCGCCCGCTTCCGCCGCATAGCGGTCATAGCCGAGCACTTCCGTCATCAGGCGGTGCCAGAGATCGGCAATTTTCGACGGGCCGATGGGAATCCGCGGCAGCGACGAGAAACCGTAGCCGATGAGGGACGGCACGATCACATCGAAGGCCGGACCTTGCTTGCCGTATTTTTCCGGATGAGCGAGCGGGTCCACCACATCGAGAAATTCGCGGAAGGTGGAGGGCCAGCCATGCGTGAGGATGAGCGGAACGGGATTGTCGCCCGAGCCGCGCTCATAGATGAAGTGGATCGTGTGATCCTCGCCCTCGTCATCCGTCAGCGTCGCGCGATATTGCGGAAAGCGGTTGAGCTTCTCTTCCTGCGCGCGCCAGTCGAAATCGTCGCGCCAATACTCGACCAGACGCTCCATATAGGAGAGGTTCGTGCCGTAGTCCCAATGTTCATTGCCGAGCGGTTCGTTCGGGAAACGCGTGGCTCCCAGGCGGCGCTTCAGATCGTCGATCTCGCCATCCGAAACGCGGATGGAAAAAGGATCGGCGGGGACGATACGATGGGTCATGGCGCGCTCAGCCTTTCACCTGGTTGACGAAGGCGAGAACCTCGTTGGCGAAGACTTCGCCGGTCTCGAGGGCGGCAAAATGGCCGCCGCGCTCGAAGTCGGTCCAGCGGACGATGTTGTATCCCTTCTCCACCATGCTGCGCGGCGGGAAGACGAGAAACTCCTTCGGAAAGTTCGCGATGCCGGTGGGAATCTCGACCTTCGTTCCCGGCGCCATGTTGGTGCCGCCTTCCTCGAACATGCCGCGATAGAACCAGGTCGCCGTGCCGAATGTATCGGTCACCAGATAGATCATGATGTTGGTGAGGAGCTGCTCCTTGGTGAAGGCATTCTCGATGTGCTCCTTGCCGTCCTTGCCGCGCCGGTCGGACCAGCCGTGGAATTTTTCCGTGATCCAGGCGGCGGCGCCGACGGGGCTGTCCATCATGGCGTAGGAGAGCGTCTGCGGTTTCGTCATCTGCAGACGCAGATAGGCGCTTTCGAGTTCGAACGTCATGGCGGCGCCTGCCGCCCATTTCTGCTCTTCCTCCGTCTCCGGAAGGACCGACGGGCGAACGCCCCACATGTTGAGATGCACGGCCTTGCAGCCGCCGCCCTTGGCGGTGGAGTGATTATAGGCAAGCCAGCCGGAGACGACCGAGCCCCAGTCGCCGCCCTGCGCGATGTAGGTGCCATAGCCGAGCACATCGCGCATGAGCTTGTCCCAGAGCGCCGCCGTCGCTTTCGGGCCGAGAGGTTTTTTCGGTTTGCCGGAGAAGGCATAGCCCGGAAGCGATGGCGCGACGACGTTCACGCCGTCCTCCGCCTTGCCGCCGAACTTCTCGGGATGGGCAAGGCGCTCGATGACGCCGTAGAATTCGAAGACCGATCCCGGCCAGCCATGTGTCAGGATGAGGTTTTCCGGATTGGCGCCCGAGCCCTTCACATGAATGAAGTGAATCTTCTGGCCGTCCACCTCGGCGTGGAACTGCGGAAGGGCGTTGAGCTTCTTCTCTGCCGCGCGCCAGTCGAATTTATCCGCCCACCAGGCGCACAGCTCCTTCATGTAGTCCATGTCGGCGCCATAGGCCCAGCGGTCGCCGCCCGGCGCAATCTCGGGCATGTCGCCCCATTCGTAAGCGCGGACCTTGGCGAGAATGGCGTCAAGTTTCCCTTGCGGAATATCGATGCTGAAGGGCGTCGGTTTCGTGGCGGACATCTGGGCCTCTCCCTGTGGGGCTTATCGTTGCCGGGGATTATGGCAGGGGAATGCCGCGCCGCAAGCAAACCCGGGAGATTGCGGGCATCCGCGGGCGTCTCTAGAGTCTGAAAAAACAAATACAAATGCGAGAGGGGAAACGAATGGCCGAAGCAGCGGCGGCAAAAGACGGGGTGCCGGGAACCCTGTCACCGGCATACAGGCGATATGCGCTGACGATCCTCGTACTCGGCTATACGTCGAGCCATGTGGATCGCAACATCATGGGTATCCTCCTGGAGCCCGTGAAAGCGGATCTCCTGCTGACCGACACGCAGCTCGGTTTTCTTTCCGGCATCGCCTTTGCGATCTTCTATGCGACGCTCGGCATTCCGATCGCGCTCGTCGCCGACCGCGGCAACCGGCGCAACATCATCGCCTGGGCGATCGCGATCTGGAGCGGCATGACCGCCGTTTGCGGTCTCGCACAGAATTTCTGGCAGCTTGCGCTTGCGCGCATCGGTGTCGGCATCGGCGAGGCGGGGTCGAGCCCGCCGTCGCATTCCATGATCGCCGACATGTATGCGCCGGAAGAGCGCGCCAGCGCCATGGCGATCTATTCGCTCGGCGTCTATTTCGGCGTGATGATCGGTTTCCTTGTCGGCGGCTGGGTCGCGGTCTGGTATGGCTGGCGCGCCGCCTTCTTCGTGGTGGGTCTGCCGGGCCTCATCCTCGCGCTCATCGTGCGCTATACGCTGGTCGAGCCGCCGCGGGGCGGTGCCGACGGCATCGCGCCCGAAAAGCACGACACGCCGCTCAATTTCCGCACCGGCCGGGTGATCGTGAAAGAAGGCTTCAGCCATCTCTGGCGCACGGCGGCGGCGCGCCATGTCGTGATCGGCGTCACCATCACCTCCTTCGTCGGCTATGGCGGCGTCATGTGGGGGCCGGCCTTCCTGATCCGCACGCATGGCATGTCGATCGGCGAAGTCTCGACCTATCTCGCCATCATGGTCGGCATCATCGGCGGCCTCGGCGCCTATTTCGGCGGGCGGTTGACCGACAAGCTCGCCGCAAGAGATGTGCGCTGGAACACATGGGTCGTCGCCTGGGCGAAGATTGCGGTGGTGCCTTTCATCGTGGCCTTCTACCTGACGGATAACTGGCCGGCCTTCTATATCGGCAATCACGGCGTCTCGATCCTGTGGGTCATCTATATCCCGATGGCTTTTCTCGGCGCCTTCTATCTCGGGCCGTCCTTCGCGATGATCCAGACATTGACGCCGCCTGCGAAGCGCGCGCTTGCTTCCGCCGTGATGCTCTTCATCATCAACATCATCGGCCTCGGCTTCGGCCCGCAATTCGTCGGCATCCTGTCCGACTTCTTCAACTACACGCTCGGCATGGGCAATCAGTCGCTGCGCTGGGCGCTGTTCGGCACGGCGATGCTGAATGTCTGGGCGGCGGCGCATTACTTCCTCGCCGGCCATCATTTGAAGAAGGCGGGTTCGGCAGGGCACAGGGCCTGACATTCACGTTGCACAAAAGAAAAGAGCCGCACCCGAAAGTGCGGCTCTTTTTATTCTGCCCGTCGGGCGGTCAGATCGCGCCGTGGCAATGCTTGAACTTCTTGCCCGAGCCGCAGGGGCAGGGTGCATTGCGCGAGACCTTGCCCCAGGTGCGCGGATCGTTCGGATCCACGGCTATGCCCGGATCGTTGCGCACCGTGCGCTGAAGCGTTTCGCCATCGGCCATCTCGTCCTCGCCCGTCAAGGGGTCGGTGTGATGGGCATGCATTTCCGGCAGCCGTTCGTCCTCGAGCCGCGGCGCCTGTTCGCGCGTGACGAACTGGGCGACCGAGAGCTGGCGCGACACGTCCTCGCGGAGACGGGCGAGCAGGCTTTCAAACAGCTCGAAGGCTTCGGACTTGTACTCGTTGAGCGGATCGCGCTGTGCATAGCCGCGCAGCCCCACCGCCTGGCGCAGATGATCGAGCATCAGCAGGTGGTCGCGCCAATGATGGTCGAGCGTCTGGAGAAGCACCGCCTTCTCGACCTGGCGCATGAGATCGGGTCCGACCTGCGCCGCCTTGGCCGCCATGTAGCGGTCGGAAGCGGAGCGGATGCGCTCGCGGATTTCCTCGTCGGCGATGCCCTCTTCCTCGCCCCATTCGAGGATGGGGAGGTCGAGGTCGAGCGTCTTCTGCACTTCTTCCTTGAGGCCCGCGAGGTCCCACTGCTCGGCATAGGCCTTTTCTGGAACGTGCTTTGCCACCAGATCGTCGATGACCTGGTTGCGCATGTCGTCCACCGTCTCCGACACATCTTCGGCGCGCATCAGTTCGATGCGCTGCTCGAAGATCGCGCGGCGCTGGTCGTTCATCACATTGTCGAATTTCAGCAGGTTCTTGCGGATGTCGTAGTTCCGCGCTTCCACCTTCTGCTGCGCCTTTTCGAGCGCCTTGTTGATCCAGGGGTGGACGATGGCTTCGCCTTCCTCGAGGCCGAGCTTCTGCAGCATGCCGTCCATGCGGTCGGTGCCGAAGATGCGCATCAGGTCGTCTTCGAGAGAAAGGTAGAATTTCGAACGGCCGGGATCGCCCTGACGGCCCGAGCGGCCGCGAAGCTGGTTGTCGATGCGGCGGCTTTCATGCCGCTCGGTGCCGATCACGTAGAGGCCGCCGGCGGCCAGCGCTTCGGCCTTCTTCGCCTCGACATCGGCGTGGATTTCTTCCGTCTTGCGGGCGAGCGCCGCCGGGTCCTCGATGCCCGCCGTCTCGTCGGCGATGCGCATTTCGAGATTGCCGCCGAGCTGGATGTCAGTGCCGCGGCCCGCCATGTTGGTGGCGATGGTGACGGCGCCGGGAACGCCCGCCTGCGCCACGATATGCGCTTCCTGCTCGTGGTAGCGCGCGTTCAGCACCTTGTGCTTCACCTTCTTCTTTTTCAGAAGTTCGGAGAGCGTTTCGGATTTCTCGATCGAGGTTGTGCCGACGAGAACGGGCTGGCCGCGCTTCTCGCACTCCTCGATCTCGACGATCATCGCCTCGTATTTCTCGCGCGCGGTGCGGTAGACCTCGTCGTCTTCGTCCACGCGAGCGACCGGCTTGTTGGTCGGGATTTCGATCACCTCGAGGCCGTAGATGTCGCCGAATTCCGTCGCTTCCGTCAGCGCCGTGCCGGTCATGCCCGAGAGCTTCTCGTACATGCGGAAGTAGTTCTGGAAGGTGATGGAGGCGAGCGTCTGGTTCTCCGGCTGAATCTGCACGCGCTCCTTGGCTTCGAGCGCCTGGTGCAAGCCGTCGGAATAGCGGCGGCCCTCCATCATGCGGCCGGTGAACTCGTCGATGATGACGACCTTTCCGGCCTTGACGATGTAGTCCTTGTCCTTCTGGAAGAGCTTGTGGGCCCTGAGCGCATTGTTCACATGATGAACGATCGAGATGTTCTCGATATCGTAAAGGCTGCCTTCCGCGAGGATGCCGCGCTCCCTCAGAATCTGCTCGATGCGCTCATTGCCGTCTTCGGTGAGGTTCACCGTGCGCTGCTTCTCGTCGAGTTCGTAGTCCTCGTCGCGGATCAGCGGAATCACGTCGTCGATCGAAAGATAGAGGTCCGACTTGTCGTCGAGCGGGCCCGAAATGATGAGCGGCGTGCGCGCCTCGTCGATCAGGATCGAGTCCACTTCGTCCACGATGGCGAAGTGATGACCGCGCTGGACCATAGCGGCCAGCTGATACTTCATATTGTCGCGCAGATAGTCGAAGCCGAGCTCGTTGTTCGTCGCATAGGTAATGTCGGCGGCATAAGCCTCGCGGCGCTGGTTGTCGTCGAGCCCATGCAGGATGACGCCCACCTCGAGGCCGAGGAAGCGATGCACCTGGCCCATCCATTCCGCGTCGCGCTTCGCCAGATAGTCGTTCACCGTGACGATATGGACGCCCTTGCCGGGCAGCGCGTTCAGATAGGCGGCAAGCGTAGAGACCAGCGTCTTGCCTTCGCCGGTCTTCATTTCCGAGATATTGCCCTCGTGGAGCACCATGCCGCCGATGAGCTGGACATCGTAATGGCGCTGGCCGAGCGCGCGCTTGGCCGCTTCCCGGACGGCGGCGAAGGCCTCGGGCAGGAGTTCGTCGAGCGTGGTTCCGCCCGCGAGCCGGGCGCGGAACTCGACGGTCTTTGCCTTCAGGGCCTCGTCGCTAAGGGAGGCCATATCCGCTTCGAGCGCGTTGATCGCGTCGACGCGGGCCTTGTATGCCTTGATCTTCCGGTCGTTGGAGGAGCCGAAAAGACGCTTGGCGAGCGCGCCAAAGCCTGCCATCAGGTCAAATTCCTCTTGCGGTGCGCCTCCGATGTAAGGGGGCGACCCATGCTTGTCAATCGAACGGGGCGGCCCCGCAAGGCCTGCAGAGCCGAGCGAAACAGCCGGATTTCGTCCATTTCCGCTCTGGTAGGCCCGCTCTGTGGCGCTTGTGTGGCTCCCGGGCGCTCGCCATTATGGCCCGCCCAAATTCCGCCGCTTCGTGCCGGTTGTCTCGGGCCGTTTGCAAAGCCCATGGCGGCATTTGGCCGCTGCCTGCTTCTGGTTTCAAAAGGAAGGATCGTCCCATGCCCTTGCCCGCCCGCCTTTTCGCCGTTCTGGCGCTGGCCATGCCGCTTCTCGGGGCAGGGGGCGCCGCCGCCCAGGAGGAGGTTGCCGATGAAGTCGTCGCGACCGTCGACGGCACGCCGATCCGCTATTCGGACCTCTCATTCGCGGATGAGGAGTTGAGCGCGGCGCTGGCCCGGCTCGAGCCCAATGCCCGGTTCCAGTTCCTGCTCGGGCACCTGATCGACCGGCGGATCGTGGCGCTTGCCGCCGAGAAGCAGAATGCGGGCGACGATCCGGCGGTGAAGCGGCGTCAGGAATATTTCAACGAGAAGGCCCTGCGCGACTTCTACTGGGTTCAGCTCATGCAGGACCGGGTGAGCGATGAATCCGTCCGCGCCTGGTATGACAAGAATATTGCATCCGCGCCGCCCGAGCAGGAGGCGCATGCGCGTCACATCCTGGTCGATACGCGGGAACAGGCGGCGAAGATCGCCGCCGAGATCGCAGGCGGCAAGAGCTTCGAGGAAGCCGCCAACGAGCATTCGAAGGATGGCAGCGGCGCCGATGGCGGCGATCTCGGCTGGTTCAGCAAGGAAGACATGGTCGAGCCCTTCGCGAATGCGGTCTTCTCGATGAAGCCGGGCGATATCTCTGCCCCGGTCCAGTCGCCTTTCGGCTGGCATCTGATCGAGGTGATCGCTTTCCGGGAAATGGAGAAACCGAGCTTCGAGGAAGCGGAGGAAGACATCTTCCGCCTGCTCGCCCGCGAGGAGGGGCAGAAGCTCATGGAAAGTTTGCGCAAGGACGCAAAGATCGAGATTATCGGCGTCGGCGAAGCAGCACCGTCGGGCGGACGTCCGCAGATCGTGCCGCAGGAATAATCATCGGAACGGGTGGCAGGCGGAGCGGCGTATGGCGGTCAGGAAGAGTGCGAAAGTTTCGGTGAAGCCGAAGCGCAAGGTCAGCGGCAAGGCCAAGGCGAAGCCGCATAGCAAGGCGAAGCAGAGCCGCGCAAAGCGCAAGGTCGCGAAGGCGAAGAAGCCCGTTGCCGCCGCTCCGAAGGCAGCGGCGCCGGCGAAAGCGAGCCGCAAGGCAGCAAAGAAGCCGGTGAAGAAGGCCGCGCCCAAGGTTTCGCCGCTCGCGCCGAAGACCTATGCGAAGCTGCCGCCCGTCGGCGGCGTTCTGCTCGGCACTGCCGAGGCGGGCATCAAGTACAAGGGCCGGACGGATCTTCTCGTCGCCAGAATGGCGGAAGGCACGCAGCCCGCCGGCGTCTTCACGACGTCGAAGACCGCTTCCGCACCCGTCGAATGGTGCCGCAACAGCCTCGCCGAAGGCGGCGAGGGCCGCATGCTCGTCGTCAATTCGGGTAATTCCAACGCCTTTACCGGCAAGGCGGGCGTGGCAACCGTCAAGGCGACGGCGGCGGCCGCCGCGCAGGGCGGCAATTGCCGCCAGAAGGATGTGTTCATCGCCTCGACCGGCGTGATCGGCCAGCCGATGGACCCCGAACCTGTGGTGAAAGGCATCGAGACTGCGCTCGCCTCCGCCTCCGAGGACAACTGGAGCGATGCCGCGCGCGCCATCATGACGACCGACACCTATCCGAAGCTTGCAACGCGCAAGGTCAAGGTGGGCGGCGCGGAAGTCACGATCAACGGCATCGCCAAGGGCTCGGGCATGATCGCACCCGACCTTGCGACCATGCTCGTCTTCATCTTCACCGATGCGGCAATCCCCGCAAAAATCCTGCAGACGCTGCTGCTGCTCAGCGTCCGCGACAGTTTCAACGCCATCACGGTCGACAGCGACACATCGACATCCGACAGCGTGCTCGTCTTTGCGACGGGCGCCGCCATGAAGGACGAGGCTCCGGTCACCCGCGCGAGCGATCCGCGGCTGCGCGAATTCCGCGCCGCTTTCGACGATCTGATGCTCGATCTGGCGCACCAGGTCGTGAAGGATGGCGAGGGCGCGACGAAGTTCATCCGCATCGCGGTGTCGGGCGCGCAGAGCCATCAGGCGGCACGGCGCATCGGCATGGCCATCGCCAATTCGCCGCTCGTGAAAACCGCGATCGCGGGCGAGGATGCGAATTGGGGCCGGATCGTCATGGCGGTCGGCAAGTCGGGCGAGGCGGCGGATCGCGACAAGCTCGCCATCCGCATTGGCGGCGTCGATGTCGCAAAGAGCGGCATGGCGGTGCCGGGCTATGACGAAACCCCGGTCGCGAAACACATGAAGGGGTCCGATATCGGCATTGAGGTCGATGTCGGCGTCGGCAAGGCGTCGGCCACGGTCTGGACCTGCGATCTCACCTACGAATATATCCGCATCAATGCGGATTACCGGAGCTGATCTCTTTGCGCGGAATTAACTAAATTCCGAAGCAATGTCCCTTCAGGCCGGCAGCGGCAGAAATCCTTAACCAATAGGCGCAAGCATGGACGACAAGCGCGTGAGCGATGCGGGCGGGCCGAAACGGCTCGTACTCGTCGCGGCTTGTGCGCTTGTCGATGCCGATGGGCGGGTGCTGATTGCCCGCCGTCCCGAGGGCAAGCCGCTGGCGGGTCTTTGGGAATTTCCGGGCGGAAAGGTCGAGGCGGGCGAAACGCCGGAAGCCTGCCTCATCCGGGAACTCAAGGAAGAGCTCGGCATCGACGTCGCGAAGGCCTGTCTTGCGCCGCTGACCTTCGCGAGCCACGAGTACGAGACGTTTCACCTGCTGATGCCGCTTTATGTCTGCCGGCGTTGGGAAGGCGAGGTGAGGGCTCTCGAGGCACAGGCGCTGCAATGGGTACGCCCGGCACGGCTCCGGGATTATCCGATGCCACCCGCGGACGAACCGCTGGTGGCGGTTCTGCGCGACCTTCTGTGAGGGCCGCGCCCGGGAAAGGGACGGCCATGAAGGGTGTAGCGAAGTTTCTGCGAAGCTTTGTCCGGAAGGAAGAAGGCGCGACCGCCATCGAATATGCGTTGATTGCGGCCGGCATTTCGCTCGTCATCATCGTTGCGGCCAATTCGATCGGCACGGCGCTCAATACATCCTTCTATTCGAAGATCGTGGAAGGGCTCGCCTCGCTCTGAGGCTCAGACCTTGCGTTCCGTGCTGCCCAGCGCGTCCGCAAGCCGCGCCTCGGCGCTGCCGGGCCGAAGCGGCTTCTGCTGGCTTTCATGCGGCGCCCATCCCGTCGCGATGACAATGTCGAAAGTCGCGGGCACGCGCCCATCCGGCAATCCGAACTTCTCCCGGTAGATTTCCATCGCCCGCATCAGCGTCGCGCGTCTCAGCGGCGTGCGCCGCCGCTCCGTCATGACGTTCGTTTCGCCCATGCCGCGCAGGTCCGCGAGCAGGCGGATCGGATCGCGGTAGCGCACGGTCACGCGGTCCGTATCGGCGACCGGCAGGGCGAAGCCCGCGCGCTGCAGCAGCCCGCCAATGTCCCTCAGATCGGCAAAGGGCGCGACGCGCGGCGAGAGCCCGCCCTCCATCTCGATTTCCGCCGCCGCGAAGGACTGGCGGAGTTCCGTCAATGTCTCGCCGCCAAAGATCGCCGCCATGAAAAGCCCGTCGGGCTTCAGCGCCCGGCGAATCTGGATGAGCGCGCCGGGCAGGTCGTTCGCCGCATGGAGGGAGAGGATGCTCGTCACGAGATGGAGGCTTGCCGGAGCGAAGGGCAGGGCCTCTTCGTCTGCCACCATGCGCAGCCCCGGCGCATGGGCGAGCATGGATAGCGACATGTCGGCGGAGATAACGAGGCCGATCTTGTCCGCGCCGATCCCCTCTCCGGCGATGGCCCGGGCAAGCGAGCCGCCCCGCGCGCCGAGATCGGCCGCCACGGGGAAACTCCGGTTTGCGGCGGCGATGCGCCCTGCAATGTCGTCGGCCGCCCGGCGGATCAGGAAATCGAACTGACCGAATCCGGCCGCCGCACGGTTACGCCGCTGCCGGAGCAGCGTGCGGTCGAAAATAGTCATGCGTGTGTCGGGGGCTGGCATGGCGCGCATCATGGGAGCGCGGGCCCGATCCCGCAAGGCCGGAGCGGGCGCTCCCGATCTCGTGCTAGGCTTTGCCGGATATCGGGGGAGAAACGGGTGGCAACCGGCGGCTTTACGGCATTTCTCGGCGCGGCGCGGGCGGGGTTTTCCCGCTTTGCCGATATCGCCTTGCCGCCGCTCTGCCTTGCCTGCGGGGAGGCGGTCTCCGGCCATGCGACGGTCTGCGGATCGTGCTGGCGCGAAATCGACTTTCTGGAACGGCCCTGGTGCGCCGTCACCGGCGTCCCGTTTCCCTTCGAGGCCGGGGAGGGCGCGGTGAGCGCCGCGGCTGTCGCCTTTCCGCCCTCCTATGCGCGGGCCCGCGCCGTGATGCGTTATGACGATCTCGCGGCGCGGCTCATCCACCGCTTCAAATATAGCGACCGGATGGAGGCAGCGCCCGCCTTTGCCGGATGGCTTGCCCGGATCGGCGCCGACATCCTGCCCCATGCGCATATCGTGGCGCCGGTGCCTCTCCATCGCCGGCGGCTCATTTCCCGCCGCTTCAATCAGTCGGCGGAACTTTCCCGCGCGCTGGCGCGGCGCTCGGGGCTCGTCTACCTGCCGGAGCTCCTCCAGAGGGTCCGCGCCACCCGGCCCCAGGTCGGGCTTTCGGGGGACCAGCGGCGCCGCAACGTGAAAGGCGCCTTTCGTCTGTCGCCCGGCGGCGAGGCGGCGATCCGGGGCCGGCATGTGGTGCTGGTGGACGATGTGATGACCACGGGCGCCACGGCGGAAGCCTGCGCCCGGGTGCTGGTTCAGGCCGGCGCGGCGGAGGTTTCCGTGCTTTGTCTTGCCCGGGTTGTACCGGCGGGCGGGGCCTCTATATGATGGAGAGAGATATTTCAGGCGTTTACGCCATTTTCTGGTTTGTTTCCGGAGTACCGCCATGGCGGATGTGACGATCTATACGACCATGCTCTGCCCCTATTGCTTCAGGGCGAAAGGGCTCCTCGAGAAGAAGGGCGTCTCCTTCACCGAGATCGATGTGGGCATGAATGCCGACAAGCGGAAGGAAATGATGAGCCGGGCGCATGGCCGCCATACGGTGCCTCAGATTTTCATCGGCGAGGCGCATGTCGGCGGTTGCGACGATCTTTACGCGCTCGATGCGGCCGGCAAGCTCGACGCGATGCTTGCCGCCTGACGATCCATGACAAGGCCCTCATCCAGATTCACCGCTGCCTGCGTCCAGATGCGCAGTTCGATGGATGTCGCGGAGAATGTGGCATCCGCCTCTGCGCTCATTTCCCGGGCGGCGGCGGAGGGCGCCGGTTTCATTGCGACGCCGGAGATGACGTCGCTGCTCGTCTCGAAGACGCAGGACCTTTTCGGCAAGGTGCGCGAAGAGAAGGACGATCCGGCGCTCGAGGCGTTTCGCGCGCTCGCGGCGGAGAAGAAGGTCTGGCTGCTGATCGGCTCGATCCCCATACGTCTCTCCGCCGAGAAGGTGGCGAACCGCTCCTTCCTTCTCTCGCCGTCGGGCGAGATCGTTGCGCGCTACGACAAGATCCACATGTTCGATGTCGATCTCGCGGGCGGCGAATCCTATCGCGAGAGCAAGAATTACGAAGCGGGGCGGGAGGCCGCTCTCGTGCGCCTGCCATGGGGGAGGCTCGGCCTCACCATCTGCTACGATGTCCGCTTCCCGCATCTCTACCGCACGCTGGCGCAAGCGGGCGCCGATTTCCTCGCCGTGCCCGCCGCCTTCACCAGGCAGACCGGCGAGGCGCATTGGCACACGCTTCTCAAGGCGCGCGCGATCGAGACCGGCTGCTTCGTGATGGCGCCCGCCCAGGGCGGAAAGCATGAATGCGGGCGAGTGACCTATGGCCACAGCCTCATCATCGCGCCATGGGGCGAGATCGTCGCCGAAGCCGCGCATGACGAGCCCGGCGTGATCCTTGCCGAAATCGATACGGCGCTCATCGCGGAAGCGCGAGGCCGCGTGCCTTCGCTCGGCCATGACCGGGGTTTCGGCCTTCCGGCCATAGATGCGCCGAGGCAGGCGTCATGATCCGTTACGCGCTTTGCTGCGACCGCGACCATGACTTCGATGGCTGGTTCGCCTCGTCGGAAACATTCGACCGCCAGCTTGCCGCGGGCGAGATCAGCTGCCCGCATTGCGGCAGCCCGGATGTGAGGAAGGCGCTGATGGCGCCGAACATCGCCAAGGGCGCAGGCCGGAGCGGCGGCGCCGATACGCCGGCGGAGATCGCGCACAAGATGAGCATGATGATGCTCGCGCTCAGGAAACATGTCGAAGAGAATTGCGACTATGTCGGCGATGCCTTTGCCGAGGAAGCGCGCCGCATCCATTACGGCGAGACGGAGCATCGCGACATCTATGGCGAGGCGACGCCCGAGGAAGCGCGCGAACTGATCGAGGAAGGCGTCGAGGTCGCGCCTCTTCCCATCCTGCCGCGCGGCAGCACGAACTAGCGCGGCTTTTCCGCCGTCACCATGTAATTCACATCCGTGTCGGAAGAGAGCGACCATTTGTCGGTCAGCGGATTGTAGCTCACGCCGGTCATGTCTTTCAGTGTGAGCCCCGCTCCGGCGATGCCGCGTTCCATCTCTGCCGTGGTGATGAACTTCTTCCAGTCATGCGTGCCGCGCGGCAGCCAGCCCAGAATATACTCGGCGCCGACAATGGCGAGCGCATGGGCCTTCAGGGTGCGGTTCAGCGTGGCGACGAACATGAGGCCGCCGGGCTTGAGCATCGAGGCGCAATCCTTCAGGAAGCGCATCGGGTCCGTCACATGCTCGATCACTTCCATGTTGAGGATGACGTCGAAGCGCTCGCCCGCTTCGGCCAGCGCCTCGGCGGTCGTGCAGCGATAGTCGATGTCGAGCCCTTGTTCGGCGGCGTGGACGGAGGCCGTGGCGATGTTCTTCTCCGAGGCATCGGCGCTTACCATGGTGGCGCCGAGCCGGGCCATGGGTTCGGAGAGCAGGCCGCCGCCGCAACCGATATCGAGGAACCGCAGGCCCTCGAAGGGGCGGGGCGACTTCGAATCGCGGTCGAAATGGCGGCACGTCTCGTCGCGAATATAGGCAAGGCGCGTGGGGTTGAACTTGTGGAGCGGGCGGAACTTGCCCTTCGGGTCCCACCATTCGGCGGCCATGGCCGAAAACCGGGCGATCTCTCCGGGGTCGACGCTTCCCTGGGCGTTGCTCTCCATCTTTCCTTCCGCCTTGCTGGCCATAATGCGAGGGTTTCCCTACGTTCTCTGAGGGTTCACGGCCTTTTCCGCAGGTTGCGGCACTGCCCGGGGGCCTGTATGTATTGCCGCGCCCGGCGGCGCGGGTCCATCCGTCTACAGGTCATGATATAGGGCGACCTGCCCGGTCCGGTCCAGCGCGCAGCCGTGCGAGGCGTTCAAGCCCGGCGACGGGGAGAGTGGGATTCAAGGCAATGGCCAGGCTGGTCATGAAATTCGGCGGCACCTCGGTCGCGGATGTCGAGCGCATCCGCAATGTGGCTGCCCATGTGAAGCGCGAAGTCGATGCGGGCCATGAGGTCGCGGTGGTCGTATCGGCCATGGCCGGGACGACGAACCAGCTCGTCGCCTGGGCGCGGGAAACGGCGCCGCTCCACGATGCGCGGGAATATGACACGATCGTCGCCAGCGGCGAGCAGATCACGGTCGCGCTTCTCTCGATCGAGCTGCAGCGCATCGGCATTCCGGCGCGGTCCTGGCTCGGCTGGCAGATTCCGATCCTCACGGACAGCGCGCATGGCGCGGCCCGCATCCAGGACATCGACGGCAGCGATATCGTGCGCCGCATGGGCGAGGGCCAGGTTGCCGTCATCGCCGGTTTCCAGGGCATCGCGCCCGATAACAGAATCACGACGCTCGGCCGCGGCGGTTCGGATACCAGTGCGGTCGCCATCGCGGCGGCGGTGAAGGCCGATCTCTGCGATATCTACACGGATGTCGATGGCGTTTATACGACGGATCCGCGCATCGTCTCCAAGGCGCGCAAGCTTGACAAGATCAGCTACGAAGAGATGCTGGAGATGGCGTCGCTCGGCGCCAAGGTGCTTCAGACGCGATCCGTGGAACTGGCCATGGTGCATCGGGTAAGGCTGCAGGTTCGCTCCAGCTTCGATGCGCCGGACGCGCCGCACATGGCTTATGGTGCGGGCGGAAACGGCCCCGGTACTCTTGTTTGCGACGAGGATGAAATCGTGGAACAGCAGGTCGTGAGCGGCATCGCCTATTCGAAGGACGAAGCCAAGGTGACCCTCGTCAGGGTGGAAGACAAGCCGGGCGTGGCGGCGCGCATCTTCGGGCCGCTTGCCGACAATTCCATCAATGTCGACATGATCATCCAGAACGTGTCGGACGACGGCAAGAGCACGGACATGACCTTCACCGTGCCGCAGGCGGAACTCGCCCGCGCCGAAGACGTGATCCGCAAGGCCCAGGCCGAGATCGGCTGCAAGGAAGTCAAGACCGACATCAATGTCGTGAAGGTTTCCGTGATCGGCATCGGCATGCGCAGCCATGCGGGCGTTGCCCAAACGATGTTCAAGACATTGGCCGCAAAAGGCATCAATATCCTTGCGATCACCACATCGGAGATCAAGGTCAGCGTGCTGATCTCGTCGGAATATACGGAACTGGCCGTGCGCGCGTTGCACACAGCCTATGGACTCGACGCCGAGTAACGAGGGCAATGTGACGGTCGCTTCTTCGCTCCGCCGCTGGAAAAGGAACGGAAACTGATGCCGGGCTCCGTCGGTGGTCCGCGCATTCTGCTCCGTCGGCTGCGCGAGGTCATGGCGGAGCCGGAAAGCGCGCAAAAGAGACTCGACAAGATCGTCGTGCTGATCGCCGCCAACATGGTGGCGGAAGTCTGCTCCGTCTATCTCATGAACGAGGCGCGCGAGCTGGAACTCTCCGCGACCGAAGGTCTGAAGCCCTCCGCCGTTCACGCCACGCGCCTGCGGGTCGGCGAAGGTCTCGTCGGCGATATCGCCGCCCATGCGCGCCCGCTCAATCTTGCCGATGCGCAGTCGCATCCGGGCTTTGCCTACCGGCCGGAAACGGGCGAAGAAATCTACAAGTCGCTGATGGGCGTGCCGATCCTCAGGAGCGGCAAGGTCGTCGGCGTTCTCGTCGTGCAGAACCGCACCAAGCGGCACTACACGGAAGAAGAGGTCGAGGCGCTCCAGACGGTCGCGATGGTGCTCGCGGAAGTCGTGGCCGCGGCCGAACTCATCGGCGACGAGCCGGGCGATCCGGACCTGAAGCGCCAGCGGCCGTTCCACATTCAGGGTGCGTCTTTCGCCGAAGGCATCGCGCTCGGCCATGCGGTGCTGCACGAGCCGCGCGTCCATGTGACGAAGCTCATCGCCGAAGATACCGAGCTCGAATTGAAGCGCCTCGAACAGGCGGTCTATGCGCTGCGCGGCTCGATCGACGACATGCTGGAGACGGAAGACCTCAGCCATGCGGGCGAGCACCGCGAGGTGCTGCAGGCCTACCGCATGTTCGCGAACGATCGCGGCTGGCTGCAGCGCATGCTCGAAGCGGTGAAGACGGGCCTCACGGCCGAAGCGGCGGTCGAGCGCGTGCAGAACGATACGCGGGCGCGGCTGCAGCGCGCCGCCGATCCTTACATCCGCGACAGGCTCCACGATTTCGACGATCTCGCGAACCGCCTGCTCCGGCAATTGACCGGCGTCACGCTTGCCTCGCTGTCGGCGAACCTGCCGAACGACGCCATCATCATCGCGCGCAACATGGGGCCTGCGGAACTCCTCGACTACGACAAGGAGAGGCTGCGCGGTCTCGTGCTCGAGGAGGGCGCGCCGAACGCGCATGTATCGATCGTCGCCCGCGCCTTCGGCATTGCGACGGTCGGCCGCGCGGAAGACATTCTCGAACATGTGGAGCCGGGCGACGCCATCATCGTCGATGGCGATACGGGCGAGGTCTATCTGCGTCCCTCGCAGGAAGTCATTGCCTCCTATTCGGAAAAGGCGCGTTTCCGCGCCCGCAAGCAGGAGCAGTACAAGGCGATCCGCGGTGAACCGGCGATCACGCTCGATGGCGAGAAGATCGACCTCTACGTGAATGCCGGGCTTCAGGTCGATCTGCCGCATCTCGAAGAAGCGGGGGCCGAAGGTATCGGCCTGTTCCGCACCGAGCTCCAGTTCATGATCGCCTCGACGCTGCCCTCCCTCCGCGACCAGATCGATCTTTACAAGGCGGTCCTGGTTCACGCGGGCGACAAGCCCGCCGTGTTCCGTACGCTCGATATCGGCGGCGACAAGATGCTGCCCTACATGAATCTCGCGGCACTCAAGGAAGAAAATCCCGCGCTTGGCTGGCGGGCGATCCGGATCAGCCTCGACCGCCCCGCGCTCTTGCGCCACCAGATCCGCGCGCTGCTGACGGCGGCAGCCGGGCGGTCGCTGCGCATCATGTTTCCGATGGTGGCCGAGATCGCCGAGTTCCGCCGCGCAAAGGCGCTGGTCGACAAGGAAATCGCCCGGCTCGAGAAATTCGGCAAGGAGAAGCCCGCCATTCTCGAGGTCGGCACCATGCTCGAGGTGCCGTCTCTCGTCTGGCAGCTCGACACGCTGCTGCCGGAGGTCGATTTCGTCTCGATCGGCTCAAACGATCTCCTGCAGTTCCTGTTCGCCAGCGATCGCGGCAATCCCCGCGTCGCCACGCGCTACGATTTCCTGAGCCCGGCCGTGCTGAGCTTCCTGCGGCATATCGTGAAGACCTGCCAGGCGCACGGCACGCCGCTGACGCTTTGCGGGGAGATGTCGGGCAGGCCGCTCGAGGCCATGGCCCTGGTTGGCCTTGGGCTGCGCCGGGTTTCCATGTCTCCCGCGGCCATCGGCCCGGTCAAGATGATGGTCCGCTCCCTCGATGCGGCGAAGCTCGCCGCCTTCATGGAGGGGCTATATGCCCTGCCGGACCGCAGCGTCCGGGAGCAGCTCGCGGCCTTTGCCGAGGAGAACGGGGTCGCGATATAGAGGCGCCGGCGGCCGAAAGGTCCGGATCGGACCTGTTGTTCCCCCTCACCACGAAAAACCCGCCTGCATCAGGGGTTTGGCGCAATCTCCGGTTGCGATTTGTCAATAGATTTGTTCTATTCCTACCCATCGGTTGCAGTTGGGCAGTGTGAGTGGCGGTCATGCGGGGGCATGGCTGTCGCATTTCGAAACGCCCATGGCGATCCGAAGGCCTTGAGGCCGCAGCGGATTGAGATGGCTCAACTCGGGAAGAGCCCGGATAGATGAACAAGGTCACCATGCTTCCGACGGGGGACGACGGGTCGGAACCCCGCCGGCGGTTGCATCTTCGAGACATCACCAACGAAATGCCGGTCGAGGCGGAATCCGTCGGCGCCGACTTGCGTGCGGCGCGTCTGCGCCGCGGCGAGGACATCCGCAGCATCGCGCTTTCGCTGCGCATCCGGCGCGACCAGCTCGAAGCGCTTGAGGAAAGCCGCTACGACGCGCTGCCCGCGCGCGCCTATGCCGTCGGCTTCGTCCGTTCCTATGCGGAATATCTCGGCCTCGACAGCCGCCATGTCGTCGAACGCTACAAGGCGGAACTCGATGCGCGGGATGCAGGCAATGCGCAGCTCCAGTTTCCGGAAGGCGCCCGCGAGGAACGCCGCCTGCCGCGCGGCACGGCGCTGATCGTGGCGCTTGTCGTTGCATCCGGTGCCTATGGCGGCTGGCTTCTGACGAAATCGACCGATGAAATGATGGCGTCGCGCGTTGCCGGAACCCCGGCGCCGGCTGAATCCGTCGCCGCCGTTCCGCCGAGCTTGCGGAGCACGCGTGGCGACAGCGCCTCTGCCGCGACGCCGCGCGAAGGTGCGGTGCCCAGCTCCCGCATTTCTCCCTCGGCCGGAACGCTGGTTGCGCCCGAAGCGATCTATGAAACCGCGCCGCTTGCGGCCGGCAGCGAAACCGGCGATACGCCGGCCGATGCGGCAAGCGCGGAATCCGGCGCGGAAGTCATGGCCGAACTGCCGCCGCTTCCCGAAGGAACGCCCTATGGCGCCGAGAATGTCGACGGCCGCGTCGTCGTACGCGCCCGCCGCGATGGGGCCTGGATCAGGGTCGAGGATGGCAGCGGCCGCGTGCTGATCGAGCAGACCCTGAAGGCGGGCGACAGCTACCGGGTTCCCCGGGCGCCCGGTGCGATCCTTGTCGCGCGCGATGCGAGCGCCTTCGAGCTCATGGTGGATGGCACGTCGCTCGGCCTCGCCGGGCCTCCCGGCCTCGTCCTCACGGGCAAGTCGCTCGATCTCGATGTCCTGCTCGCCGCCATGCCGCAGCCTGCGCAGCCCGCTTCGGATGCCGAAGCCGCCATTATGCCGGGCGAGCCCGCCACGGCGCTCGAATAGGCGCAAGGTCGCAGGCCCGCCATATTTCTGCTATGAGGTCACGCCATGGTCTGCCCGACAGGCCGGCCGGGCCCGTTGGCAGATCTCCCGGCAGACTGGAGAGGTGCGGAAGCGAGGCTTCCCCCGCAAGGCAAATGAGCATCAGACCCTGGCGCGACATCAATCGTAGGAAGAGCCGGCAGATTCATGTCGGTTCCGTCCCCGTGGGCGGCGATGCGCCGATTTCCGTCCAGACGATGACCAACACGCTGACCTCGGATGCGAAGGCGACGATCGAGCAGATCCGCCGCATCGAGGAAGCGGGATGCGACATCGTCCGTGTCTCCTGCCCCGACGAGGAGTCGACCAGGGCGCTTAAGGAGATCGTCCGCGAGACGAAAATCCCGATCGTGGCGGATATTCATTTCCACTATCGCCGCGCCATCGAGGCGGCGGAGGCGGGGGCCGCGTGCCTGCGCATCAATCCGGGCAATATCGGCTCCGAGGCGCGTGTGCGCGAGGTGGTGCAGGCGGCGAAGGATCATGGCTGCTCCATGCGCATCGGCGTCAATGCCGGCTCGCTCGAGCGCGATCTCCTCGAAAAATACGGCGAGCCCTGTCCGGAAGCGATGGTCGAGAGCGCGCTCGATCACGCCCGCATCCTGCAGGATCACGATTTCCACGAATTCAAGATCAGCGTGAAGGCGTCCGATCCCTTCCTCACCGTCGCGGCCTATCAGCAGCTTGCCGAAGCGATCGACTGTCCGCTCCATATAGGCGTGACGGAAGCGGGCGGGCTGATGACGGGCACGATCAAATCCTCGATCGGGCTCGGCATGCTGCTCTGGGGCGGCATCGGCGACACGATCCGCGTCTCGCTCTCCGCCGATCCGGTTGAGGAAGTGAAGGTCGGCTTCGACATATTGAAGTCGCTCAACCTGCGCCATCGCGGCGTCACCATCATTTCCTGCCCATCCTGCGCACGTCAGGGCTTCGATGTGATCGGCACGGTGAAGGTGCTGGAAGAACGGCTCGCCCATATCGCAACGCCGATGACGCTTTCCGTGATCGGCTGCGTTGTGAACGGGCCCGGCGAAGCCGAGCAGACCGATATCGGTTTCACCGGCGGCGGCGCGGGTTCCGGCATGGTCTATCTCGCCGGTCTCAGCGATCACAAGATCAGGAACGAGGAGATCGTCGATCATCTCGTCGGTCTCGTCGAAGCGAAGGCGAAGGAAATCGAGGCGGTGCGGGCGGCGGAAGAAGCCGCGCTCGAGCCGCGGGCGCTGGCCGGGGATTAGCGAGGCGGAAACGAAAGCCCCGTTCGTTACATTCCTTTCCCCAGAGACCGGCCCCTCATGATTCCGCAAGAAAAACTCCAGAGCGTGCTCGCCCGCTATGAAGCGGTGCAATCGGAAATGAATTCCGATGTGCCGCGCGACCGTTTCGTCCAGCTGTCGAAGGAATATGCCGAACTCTCGCCGGTGGCGGGTGCCATCGGCAAGTTCATCGCCGCCCAGCGCGACCGCGAGGATGCCGAACAGCTTCTGCGTGTCAGGGACATGGCGGAAATGGCGCGCGAGGAAATCGACCGCCTCGACGAGCTGCTGCCGAAACTCGAACACGATCTGCAGATCATGTTGCTGCCGAAGGATGCGGCGGACGAGCGCAACGTCATTCTCGAAGTGAGGGCGGGAACGGGCGGCGACGAGGCCGCGCTCTTCGCAGGCGATCTCTTCCGCATGTATGAGCGATATGCCGCCTCCCAGGGCTGGAAGGTTGAGCTCATCTCGGTGTCCGAAGGCGAAGTCGGGGGCTACAAGGAAATCATCGCGGAGATTTCGGGCGCGGGCGTCTATGCCAAGCTCAAATTCGAATCCGGCGTTCATCGCGTCCAGCGCGTGCCGGTCACGGAGGGCGGCGGCCGCATCCACACCTCGGCCGCCACGGTCGCCGTGCTGCCGGAGCCCGAGGAAGTCGATGTCGAGCTTGAAGACAAGGATCTCCGCATCGATGTGTTCCGCGCCTCCGGCGCCGGCGGGCAGCATGTGAATAAGACGGAAAGCGCGGTTCGCATCACCCATCTGCCGACCGGCATCGTCGTGTCGCAGCAGGACGAGAAGTCGCAGCACAAGAACAAGGCCCGCGCTATGCAGATCCTGCGCGCCAAGCTGTTCGACGCCGAACGCGAACGGATCGACAAGGAACGCGCGGCAAATCGGAAAGGGCAGGTCGGCTCGGGCGACCGTTCGGAGCGCATCCGCACCTATAATTTTCCTCAGAGCCGCGTCACCGACCACCGGATCAATCTCACGCTGCACAAGCTCGATCAGGTGCTCGAAGGCGAAGGGCTTGGCGAGCTTGTGGATGCGCTGATCGCCGAGGACCAGGCGGTTCGTCTCGCTGCGATGGAAGGCGAAGCGTGACGCTCACGACGCGCGATCATGCCATGCGGATGCTCGGCGTGAAGTTTCGCGCCGCAGGTCTTCCATCCCCGGAACTCGACGCCCGTCTCCTCGTCATGGGCGTGACGGGCGCGAGCGATATCGAGATGCTGCGGGAGCCCGGCACGCGCATGAGCGATGCGGAAGAAGCGCGCCTCGCCGATTGCGAGCGCCGCCGCCTTGCCGGCGAGCCCGTCTCGCGCATTCTCGGGCAGCGGGAATTCTGGGGGCTCACTTTCGCGGTGACGCCCGCGACGCTCGATCCGCGGCCGGACAGCGAGACGCTGGTGGAAACGGCCGCCGCCTTGCTTCGCGACGCGGCAGCGCCGCGCATCCTCGATCTCGGCACGGGCACCGGCTGTCTTCTCCTCGCGCTGCTGCATGAGCTGCCGCAGGCGCAGGGCACAGGTGTCGATGTCTCGCCCGAGGCGCTTTCCGTCGCCACTGCCAATGCGGCGCGGCTTGGGCTTTCGGCGCGGGCCGCCTTCCGCCCCGGCAACTGGACGGAGGGGCTTGAAGGAAAGTTCGATCTCGTCATCTCCAATCCGCCCTATATAAGGCATGGCGATATCGCCGCGCTCGAGCGGGAGGTGCGCGAGCACGACCCCCTGCTTGCCCTCGATGGCGGCGAGGACGGGCTTTCGGCCTATCGCGCCCTTGCGCGCTCCATTCCGGACGTTTTGACGCAGGATGGCCTTGCCGTCATCGAGCTCGGGCTCGGCCAGGCCGGCGAGGTGGGTGCGCTCTTCGAATCGGCTGGAATGCACGTTCTCCGCACCGTTCCGGACCTCGCCGGCGTCCCCCGGGCCCTCGTGGCAGGCCGGACACGGCGATGAATTTCCGGGCGGCGGAACCCAGAAAAATGTTGGAATCGGCCCCCTCAGGGGCTACTTTGTAATCAGGGAAAACGAGCGGGTGAGATTTGCCTCTCTCCTCGAACCCCGTCCTCCGACAATCAAGGGACGACAGGCCGAAGCGGCGATCCGCTTTTCGGGCCGGGTTCGAAAGGCGATGAAGGCAGCCCCGCATTGAACGGGCCTTTGCATCTTATCGCTGCGCCGGGGCTGGGCCGCAGGATAAAGGCCGAAACTTCTTGGCATCGAACTGGCGCTCCCCGGAAAAGGGCGGCAGGTGTGTGCTGGGGAAAGCCCGCATCGCAGGCGGTTTGCCGTGCCGATGCCGGACGGGCGCGGTTGTGCCGCCCGCAACGGAACTTCTTTTGAGACAAGACCTCGAGTTGAACCAGTTAGCGAGAAATCAAAGCATATGAGGCAGGGCCAGAATAACTCCAAGCGCTCTCGCGGGCGCGGACGCAAGCCGCAGCATTCGGCAAACCGCGCCTATGACAGCAATGGTCCCGATGTGAAGATCCGTGGCAACGCGGCACATATCTGCGAAAAATACCAGCAGCTCGCGCGCGATGCGATTTCGGCCGGCGACCGCGTGACCGCCGAAAACTACTACCAGCATGCCGAGCACTATTACCGCCTTCTCATGGCCTCGCAGCAGGGCCAGGAAGGGCAGCACCGGCAGCAGACCAATCTCGGCTATCGTCCGGATGAGGACGAGGAGAACGACGCGGATTACGCGCCGGACGGTCCGCAGCCGCGCCTTTCGGGCCAGCCCTGGCATCAGCAGGGCGGTAATGGTCAGCACGGCAACGGGCAGGACGGCAACAGCCAGCCGTTCAACGGTTCCCATTCGCGCGATGAAGCGGAAGGTTCGGCCGACGAGGGTGGCGACGATGCGGCGGAGGCCGGTTCCGCCGATGCGCCGTCCGGTGGCGAGCAGGGCGAGGGCGCACCGCGCCGCCGCAACAACCGCCGCCGCCGTCCGCGCAGCGATGCGCCGCGCGCCGAAGCAGCGCCTGCCGAAACCAGCGCCGACTAGGCGCTCATCCGGGCGTCATTCCGACAGCGACAAGAGATCGCCGGGCCGTAAAACGCCCGGCTTTTTCACGACCGCATAGAGGCCGAGGTCGCTATGGTTCCAGTTCTGGAGCAGCGTCTTCGGGATTTCCATGTCCCGTGCGCCGGTCTCGGGATCGACATTCGTGGCTGCGCAGCGCTCCGTGCGGTGAACGCCCTCGAATTCCACATCGCCTATGGTGAAGCGTTTGCCCACCCAGTCATGATCCTCGAAGGGGGCGAGCCCTTCGAGATAGACATTGCCGCGAAAGCGCAGCGGGTGGACATGGGCGCCGATCTTCTCCTCAAGCGCCCGCACCGACCCCATATTGATGAACGAGACGAGCTTTGCCGGCGCATCCGAATGCGAGAAGCCCGGCGCATGGACGAGGCGCGGCGCGCCGCGCAGTTCCCCGCTCATATAGCTCGACATGAAGTCTTCCAGGGCCTTCGTACCTTCCTTGCTCAGAAGGTTCGCGCTCAGCACTTCCTCCCCGCCGAGCGAAATATGAAGCGTGGAACTCGCATCCTCGTAGCGCGTCTTGAGCTTTGCCAGCCGCTCGTCGCGCATCAGCATCAGGAACTTGATCTTGGGGTAATGCTTCGGCGCGGCCGGGTCGAAATCATGCTTGCCGTTCTCGATCGCGAAGGCCCGGTCGTTCGGAAAGGTCTCGCCCTTCTCCAGCCGGACTTCGGCCAGCGCTTCCGGCGAGAGGCCCTTGACCGGATACCGGTAGAGGCCGACGATCCTTGCGCTATCTCCCATGGTCGGTTCCTCCGGCTTCACGATTTCGGCAGGTTTCTGCGGCAAACTGTCTGGAGATTGCCCCTTGTGTGACTATCAGGCAACACCAATATCTGAGCCGGTCCCGCGCCTCCATGAGGGTGGGGCCCTATCCGGAGGCGTCTGGACGGTGCGGGGATACCGGCTGTCCTGAAGCGTGCTTGAAAGGAAGACAGATGGATCTCGAAAAATACACGGACCGGAGCCGGGGCTTCATCCAGTCCGCGCAAGGGCTGGCCGTTCGCTCCGGGCACCAGCGCTTTACACCCGAACATATTCTGAAGGTTCTGCTCGACGACGAGGAAGGTCTCGCCGCGGGCCTCATTCGTGCCGCCGATGGCCGGCCCGATCAGGCGCTTGCCGGCGTCGAAACGGTGCTCGCAAAGCTGCCCAAGGTCGAAGGCTCGGGTGCGGGCCAGCTTTATCTCGCGCCCGAAACGGCGAAACTTTTCGAACAGGCCGAACAGCTCGCCAAAAAGTCCGGCGACAGCTATGTCACCGCCGAGCGTCTGCTGCTCGCCATGCTGCTCGTGCCGGGTACCGAATCGGAAAAAATCCTGAAGACGGCGGGCATCACCGCGCAGTCGCTCAACGCAGCCATCGAGCGGGTGCGCAAGGGCCGCACCGCCGACAGCGCGAGCGCGGAAGATGCCTATGACGCGCTGAAGAAATATGCGCGCGATCTTACCGCCGATGCGCGCTCCGGCAAGCTCGATCCGGTGATCGGCCGCGACGAGGAAATCCGCCGCACCATTCAGGTTCTCTCGCGCCGCACGAAGAACAATCCGGTGCTGATCGGCGAACCGGGCGTCGGCAAGACGGCGATCACGGAGGGCCTGGCGCTCCGTATCGTCAATGGCGACGTGCCCGAAAGCCTCAAGAACAAGTCGCTGATGGCGCTCGATCTCGGCGCGCTCATCGCCGGCGCGAAATATCGCGGCGAGTTCGAGGAGCGGCTGAAGGCCGTTCTCGCCGAAGTGTCGGCGGCCGATGGCGGCATCATTCTCTTCATCGACGAAATGCACCAGCTTGTCGGCGCCGGCAAGACCGACGGCGCGATGGACGCCTCGAACCTTCTGAAGCCCGCGCTCGCGCGCGGCGATCTTCACTGCGTCGGCGCGACCACGCTCGACGAGTACCGCAAATATGTCGAGAAGGACGCGGCGCTCGCGCGGCGTTTCCAGCCCGTCTTCGTGGACGAGCCGACGGTCGAGGACACGATTTCCATCCTGCGCGGCCTCAAGGAGAAGTACGAGCTTCACCATGGTGTGCGGATTTCCGACGCGGCGCTCGTCGCCTCCGCAACGCTGTCGGACCGCTACATCGCCGACCGCTTCCTGCCGGACAAGGCCATCGACCTGATGGACGAGGCCGCCTCGCGGCTGCGCATGCAGGTCGATTCGAAGCCCGAGGAGCTCGACGAGATCGACCGCCGCGTCATCCAGCTCAAGATCGAGCGCGAGGCGCTGAAGAAGGAAAAGGACGAAGCCTCGAAGGACCGGCTCGGCAAGATCGAGGCCGAGCTCGCCGATCTCGAAAGGAAGTCGGCCGACCTCGCCGCGGCGTGGAGCGCCGAAAAATCGAAGCTCGCCTCCGCGCAGAAGCTCAAGGAAGAGCTCGACAATGCACGCAACGAACTTGTGCAGGCGCAACGCGCGGGCAAGCTCGAGCGCGCCTCGGAACTTGCCTATGGCATCATCCCGGGCCTCGAGAAGAAGCTCGCGGAAACGGAAAAGCGCGAGCAGAAGGGCGCGATGCTCGAAGAGGCCGTGACCGAGCAGCATATCGCGCAGATTGTGTCGCGCTGGACGGGCATCCCTGTCGACAAGATGCTCGAAGGCGAGCGCGAAAAGCTCATCGGCATGGAAAAGGCGCTCAGTGCGCGCGTCATTGGCCAGGCGGAAGCCGTCTCCGCCGTGTCGCGGGCGGTGCGGCGAGCGCGGGCGGGCCTGCAGGACCCGAACCGGCCGATCGGTTCCTTCCTCTTCCTCGGCCCCACGGGCGTCGGCAAGACCGAGCTCACCAAGGCGCTGGCCGAATTCCTGTTCGACGACGATCAGGCGATCGTCCGCCTCGATATGTCGGAATATATGGAGAAGCATTCGGTCGCCCGGCTCATCGGCGCGCCGCCCGGCTATGTCGGATATGAGGAGGGCGGGGCGCTGACGGAAGCCGTGCGCCGCAGGCCCTATCAGGTCGTGCTCTTCGACGAGGTCGAGAAGGCGCATCCCGATGTTTTCAACGTGCTGCTGCAGGTGCTCGACGATGGACGCCTGACGGACGGGCAGGGCCGCACGGTCGACTTCAAGAACGTGCTGATCATCATGACGTCCAATCTCGGCTCCGAATATCTCGCCGAGCAGAAGGAAGGCGAGGATGTCGAAGGCGTGCGCGACCAGGTGATGGATGTGGTGCGGTCGCGCTTCCGGCCCGAATTCCTCAACCGGCTCGACGAGATCCTGCTCTTCCACCGGCTCACCCGCGAGCAGATGGATTCGATCGTGGATATCCAGATGGGCCGGCTCCGCAAGCTCCTCGCCGACCGGAAGATCGAGATCACGCTCGACGAGGCGGCGCGCACCTGGCTCGCCGATGCGGGCTACGATCCGGTCTATGGCGCAAGGCCGCTCAAGCGCGTTATCCAGCGCAATGTGCAGGACCCGCTGGCCGAGCTCCTGCTGACGGGCGAGATCGCCGATGGCGAGACGGTGACGGTCTCGGCAGGCGCCGAAGGGCTCGTCATCAATGGCCATGAAGTGGGCGGCGACGCCGACATGCTCGCCGCATCCCGCCGCCGAGATAGCGGCGACGACGAGACCCGCCGCGTCGTGCATTGAGCACTGCGCCGTTCACGTAGAGAAATCGCAACGAAGGGCCGCCGGATTTCCGGTGGCCCTTTTTGTGCCGCGTCCGTTTCCGGCCAGA
Organism: Parvibaculaceae bacterium; assembly: GCA_019636015.1. Lineage (GTDB taxonomy): Bacteria > Pseudomonadota > Alphaproteobacteria > Parvibaculales > Parvibaculaceae > Parvibaculum. The sequence continues at coordinate 3,460 of JAHBYJ010000001.1, read as the reverse complement.
CATGCCTTCCTCTGCGCTCCATCTTGCGGTCCCGAAAATCACGCAAGGGAGAAACTCATGGGAATGCTTGACGGCAAGGTTGCCATCGTCACCGGCGCAAGCTCCGGCATAGGCAGGGCGGCGGCGCTCTTGTTTGCGCGCGAAGGCGCACGACTGGTGGTGACGGCCCGCCGCGCGGTGGAACTCGACATGCTGGTGAAGGAGATCGAGAGCGCTGGCGGCGAAGCCATCGCGCTTGCGGGCCATATCGCGGATGAGACTCTCGCATCCTCGCTTGCCGACACGGCGGTCGCGCGTTTCGGCGGGCTCGACATAGCTCTCAACAATGCGGGCCAGCTCGGCGAGATGGCGGCCACGCAGGACATGTCGCCCTCGGGCTGGCGTAAAACACTCGAGGTCAATCTCACCTCGGCCTTTCTCTGCGCCCGGTATCAGCTGCCTGCTATGGCCGCCCGCGGCGGCGGGTCGATCATCTTCACGTCGACCATTGTCGGAAACGAAGTGGGCCTTCCCGGCATGGCGGCTTATGCGGCGAGCAAGGCCGGTCTGGTCGGGCTCACGCGCGTCATTGCCGCCGAATATGGCACGCAGGGCATCCGCGCCAATGCGATGCTTGTCGGCGGCACGGATACGCCGATGGGACGCGCCAGCGCCTCCACGTCCGAGGAATGGGCGTTTGTCGAGAGTCTGCATGCGCTGAAGCGCATCGCCGCGCCGGAAGAAATCGCGCAAGCGGCGCTTTTCCTCGCTTCGGATGCCTCGAGCTTCGTGACCGGCGCAGCAATGCCTGTCGATGGCGGTGTGCCGATCTGCCGGACGTGATCCGGCGCCGGCTGGTTGTCAGGCGCCCACGCAAGAAAAAAGGCCGGGCGTTGTGCCCGGCCTTTCCGTTTCGGTATGGAGAGCGAACTCAGTTCGCGCCGCTTGCCGTGGCGCCGGCCTGGGCGACCTTGGTGACCGCGGGCGCTGCCGCCATCTGGGTCGCGATCGTTTCGCGCTGCGCCTTGAAGTTCGCGAGTTCGCGGCCTTCGAGCTTGCGCCCGGTCGGCACCTTGAGGGCGAGCGGGTTCATCTTCTTGCCGTTCACATGCACTTCGTAATGGAGGTGCGGGCCGGTGGAGCGGCCGGTCGTGCCGACATAGCCGATCACCTGGCCCTGGCGGACGCGGGTGCCGGACTTGATGCCGCGGGCAAAGCCGTTGAGATGGGCATAGGCCGTCTCATAGCCGTTCGCATGGCGGATCGAGACGTAATTGCCGTAGCTGCCGAAATAATTGGCGCGCGTCACCGTGCCGTCGCCGGCGGCGTAGATCGGCGTGCCGCGCGGCGCGGCGAAGTCGACGCCCGCATGCAGCTTCGAATAGCCGAGAATGGGGTGCTTGCGCATGCCGTAGCCCGAGGAGAGACGCGCACCGTCGATCGGCGTCTTCATCAGGAACTTTTTCATGCTCTGGCCGTTTTCATCGAAGTAGTCCCACTCGCCATGGCCGGGATCGAAGCGCCAGAGCTTGTGAACCTTGCCGCCGACGGTGAGAGACGCGTAGTGGACGTCGCCTTCCTTCACGGGGCGGTTCGACTGGTCGAATTTGCGGGTGAAATAGACCTCGAACTTGTCGCCGGGCTGAATTTCGCGCTGGAAGTCGACGCTATAGGAGTACATGCGGATCATTTCAGCGATGATCTGCATGGGAACGCCTGCGCGCTCGCCATCGAGGAAAAGAGAATTGTCGATGGTGCCGGAGGCGCGGACATAGCCTTCGGTGAATTCGTGCATGATCTCGCGGCCCTTGAAGGAGCCGTCGTCATTGCGCGTGACTTCGATCAGGCGTTCGAGGTCCGGCTCAAGCGCGAGAGCCGTGAGATATTTCGCCGGGGTGCCGCTTTCGCCATCGGCAAGGGCGTCGGGCTGTTCCATGAAGGTCAGCGCGATTTCCTGGCCGGCGCGAAGCTTGCGCGGGCTGTAATGCGTCGTGAGGGCCGCAACCGCGTGATAGGAGTCGATGCGGTCCACGCCGGCGGATTGCAGCACTTCCATCAGCGTCTGGCCGCTTTCGATCGCGACGCGCTGCTCGACCGGGCCGGTTTCGGCGGGAAGGGCGGCGGCTTCCGATGCGAGATCCTCTTCGGTCAGGGGATCGAAGAGGCCCGGGTCGCCGAGAGAGGCAGTCTTCAGCTCCGCTGCTTCTTCGGCCGGCGCGTCGAGTTCAATAACGACGCGGCCCGAAGCCGCATTGTCCGTGGCCGGACGAATGGCCTTTTCGGCGCTGGCAAGCTGCGAGGCGGCTTCCTTGTCGTCGCCGGCGCTCCAGGCGACGACGCGCGGTGCGCGGTCGGCCGTCAGCGATGCCGTGGCAACGCCTTCATAAGGCGCTACGAGGGCTGCGATGCCGGCGCCGACAAGGCCGAGAGACAGGGTGCAAAGAACCGCCGAGGCGGCGATCCAGCGGGACTGGCCAAGGGCCAGGCGGCTTGCGGAAGCGTAGAGTTTGAAAGAGAGCTTGGCGCTGCGATGGACGCGACGCCAGAGGGTGTCGCTCGCAGACTGGTCTTGCGCATCTGCGATGCGGCTCGTGTCTTTAGTCACGTGGGTCCCCGTGTCGTACAAGTCGCTGCCCCCCGGCACACGATTCTGACTGGCCTTTCAGGAGCTTGTATCGCTTCCCTGAGGCTGCATCCTCGCTCTGCTGCGTAACTGGCGGACTGCCCCACCGCCGAAACAAAATGTAACGTGTCGTGAATTGGAACGATGCCCCGGGCTGAGGCGCCCTGTCAACGCAAGGCCGGTCCAAAACATTGATTTTTCACCTCTTATCAATGCTTATAGGTCGAGTTTCTTTCGCTTTTGTGATGCCGGTTCCATAACAGTGCGGCTCCGCGCAGACGCGGTGTGTTTCAGTCCGGGACGGAAGTCGAAAACTCAGCCCCCTGTCCTGCAGATGTGCATGGTCCGGGCCGTTTCGCCTCCGAATCTATCCGCAGAAACGCTGGCGCCGCCAATGGGAAGGGAGGCCTCAGAGTCAAGCCTGAAAAGACGTGATTTTTTTGAAAAAAGCGCGAAAAAGGGGTTTGACAGGCATAGGGCACCCCCCTATAAACCGCCTCCACGAGGTCACGGCGGCCTTGCTTCTCCGGAAGCGGATCGCTCCCTCAGGTAAGAGAGTTCAAGGGCCTTGCCCCAACGCTTTCTTTGTGGCCTAGTAAACGATCCTACTATGGATGACAGCAGGCCCCGGACTTCCATTGGAAGCCGAGGTGAAGCTGTCCTTCGGGTCGCTTACGACCCTTGTGTTTCGGGACGCTCAATGCGTCGTGAAGCTCAAGTGCTCTTTGACATTGTGGTTATGAGAAAGAGAAACGTGGACGGCGGTGTCCTCGCGAGATCAGGAAACTGATCGAACAGAACACTGACTGTCTGATGTTTCTACACACATACCCCGTTTTCCCGGTCCCAAGCCGGGAT